>NZ_CP109532.1:0-2500 GCF_045040155.1 Micromonospora sp. NBC_01405
GTCCGGCGGTGTCCTACTCTCCCACACCCTCACGAGTGCAGTACCATCGGCGCTGGAGGGCTTAGCTTCCGGGTTCGGAATGTAACCGGGCGTTTCCCCTCCGCCATGACCGCCGTAACTCTATCGACATATCAAACAACACCAAACACACTGGTCTGTTGTTCATTTGTCGAGAGTTGCACAGTGGACGCGTAGCAGCTTAGTAGTCAAGTCCTCGGCCTATTAGTACCGGTCAACTCAACCCGTTACCGAGCTTACATTTCCGGCCTATCAACCCAGTAGTCTAGCTGGGGGCCTTACCCCACCAAAGGTGGGTGGGATACCTCATCTTGAAGCAGGCTTCCCGCTTAGATGCTTTCAGCGGTTATCCCTTCCGAACGTAGCTAACCAGCCGTGCCCTTGGCAGGACAACTGGCACACCAGAGGTTCGTCCGTCCCGGTCCTCTCGTACTAGGGACAGCCCTTCTCAAGTATCCTACGCGCACGGCGGATAGGGACCGAACTGTCTCACGACGTTCTAAACCCAGCTCGCGTACCGCTTTAATGGGCGAACAGCCCAACCCTTGGGACCTGCTACAGCCCCAGGATGCGACGAGCCGACATCGAGGTGCCAAACCATCCCGTCGATATGGACTCTTGGGGAAGATCAGCCTGTTATCCCCGGGGTACCTTTTATCCGTTGAGCGACACCGCTTCCACTCGCAAGTGCCGGATCACTAGTCCCGACTTTCGTCCCTGCTCGACCTGTCAGTCTCACAGTCAAGCTCCCTTGTGTACTTGCACTCAACACCTGATTGCCAACCAGGCTGAGGGAACCTTTGGGCGCCTCCGTTACCTTTTAGGAGGCAACCGCCCCAGTTAAACTACCCACCAGACACTGTCCCTGAACCGGATAACGGCCCGAAGTTAGAAACCCAAATCAACCAGAGTGGTATTTCAAGATTGCCTCCACCCATACTGGCGTATGGACTTCACCGGCTCCCACCTATCCTACACAAGCTAATTCGGATACCAATGTCAAGCTATAGTAAAGGTCCCGGGGTCTTTCCGTCCTGCCGCGCGTAACGAGCATCTTTACTCGTAATGCAATTTCGCCGGGCCTGTGGTTGAGACAGTGGGGAAGTCGTTACGCCATTCGTGCAGGTCGGAACTTACCCGACAAGGAATTTCGCTACCTTAGGATGGTTATAGTTACCACCGCCGTTTACTGGCGCTTAAGTTCTCCGCCTCGCCCCGAAGAGCTAACAGGTCCCCTTAACGTTCCAGCACCGGGCAGGCGTCAGTCCATATACATCGAATTACTTCTTCGCATGGACCTGTGTTTTTAGTAAACAGTCGCTTCCCCCTGCTCTCTGCGGCCATACAACGCTCCACCCGCAAGGGGCTTCACGTCTCCGGCCCCCCTTCTCCCTAAGTTACGGGGGCAATTTGCCGAGTTCCTTAACCACAGTTCGCCCGATCGCCTCGGTATTCTCTACCTGACCACCTGTGTCGGTTTGGGGTACGGGCCGCTAAGAACTCGCTAGAGGCTTTTCTCGGCAGCATAGGATCACTGACTTCACCTGAATCGGCTCGGCATCACGTCTCAGCCCATATGCACCGCGGATTTGCCTACGGTACGGCCTACACGCTTACCCCGGCACAACCACCGGCCGGGCTCAGCTACCTTCCTGCGTCACCCCATCGCTTGACTACTACCCGCCAGGTTCCCACACTCACCCAGTTAAGTCCGAAGACCGCCCCAAGATCACACGGTTAGCACAACGAAGTTCATCATGGGCGTTCTTTCGCGGGTACGGGAATATCAACCCGTTGTCCATCGACTACGCCTCTCGGCCTCGCCTTAGGTCCCGACTCACCCAGGGCGGATTAGCCTGGCCCTGGAACCCTTGGTCATCCGGCGGAAGGGTTTCTCACCCTTCTTTCGCTACTCATGCCTGCATTCTCACTCGTGCCGCGTCCACAACTGGGTCACCCCGCTGCTTCACCCCCGGCACGACGCTCCCCTACCCATCCACACACCTGCACAAGGAATCAAGTCCAAGCGAGGTTAAAATATGAATGCCACAGCTTCGGCGGTGTGCTTGAGCCCCGCTACATTGTCGGCGCGGAACCACTTGACCAGTGAGCTATTACGCACTCTTTAAAGGGTGGCTGCTTCTAAGCCAACCTCCTGGTTGTCTATGCGACCCCACATCCTTTTCCACTTAGCACACGCTTAGGGGCCTTAGCTGGTGATCTGGGCTGTTTCCCTCTCGACTACGAAGCTTATCCCCCGCAGTCTCACTGCCGCGCTCTCACTTACCGGCATTCGGAGTTTGGCTGATTTCGGTAAGCTTGTGGGCCCCCTAGATCATCCAGTGCTCTACCTCCGGCAAGAAACACGCGACGCTGCACCTAAATGCATTTCGGGGAGAACCAGCTATCACGGAGTTTGATTGGCCTTTCACCCCTAACCACAGGTCATCCCCCAACTTTTCAACGTTGGTGGGTTCGGCCC
>NZ_CP109532.1:5000-3117500 GCF_045040155.1 Micromonospora sp. NBC_01405
ACTTTACACCACCAGCCATGCGGCCAGCAGTCATATTCGGTATTAGCCCCCGTTTCCGAGGGTTATCCCAAAGCCTAGGGCAGGTTGCTCACGTGTTACTCACCCGTTCGCCGCTCGAGTACCCCGAAGGGCCTTTCCGCTCGACTTGCATGTGTTAAGCACGCCGCCAGCGTTCGTCCTGAGCCAGGATCAAACTCTCCAACAAAAACTTGTTGAAAAACTGTCCCGGCAACAAAAGTGTTGCCAAAGGAATCCAAACCAGCCGAAGCCCTAAAGCCCGACCAGCCCGGGTATAAATCATAATTGGCACTGGCTTATCAAGCACCCTGTTGAGTTCTCAAAGAACAACCACACACCATCCGAAAACCCCCACCAGGAGGGCCCCGTCCGGGGCTTTACCGTACCCGCACCCGCCGCTCTCGCGCCGGGCACTTTTACTACGTTACCCGCCGATTTCCGCTGTGTCAAACCGGTGTAACCCGATCCGACCCGCTTCCACCCAATTTACGGGCACCACGCATTCGCCGACTTTCGCCGCCTTGTTCGTGGTTTCCGGCAGGCCGGCCGCTGCGGTTACCCGCTAGCTTGCCCGGTGCCCTACCGGCGATGAACCATACCCGGTCGGTCTCGCCTCGCCAAATCCGCCCTGCGGCAGATCCGGGGCCCCGCCCGGCCCGGGCCCCGAGGAATACCACCCTCGCCGCCCGAAGCTCATTCCCGCGCTCCGGCCTAGCGGGCTTCCGCCCGTTTCGTCCGTTCCGCGCTGGCAGAGAGAAAGTTACGCCCCCGGCTGATTGCTCGTCAAATCAGCCGGGGGCGTCCCGCGTCACACTTTCGACGTACTTGGTTGGTCGAGCAGCTCGACGCCGGCGAAGGACTTCTTGCCGCGGCGCAGCACCAGGTACCGGCCGTGCAGCAGGTCCGCCGGAGAGACCCCGGCGTCGACCTCGGTGATCCGGTTGTTGTTGACGTACGCGCCGCCCTCGGCGATCACCCGCCGGGCCTCCTTCATGCTCGACACCAGGCCCGACTCCTTGAGCAGGCCGGCGACGTCGGGCAGCTCGGTGAGGTGGACGAGCCCGGCCTCGGTCAGCGCCGCCCGCAGCGTCTCCGGGGTCAGCTCGTCCAGCGCCCCCCGGCCGAACAGCGCCTGGCTGGCGGCGACCGCCTGGGCCATCTCCCGCTCGCCGTGCACCAGGGTGGTCAGCTCCTCGGCGAGGGCCCGCTGGGCGAGCCGGGCCGCCGGCCGCTCCGCCGTCTCCTTCTCCAGCTGCTCGATCTCCTCACGGGGGCGGAAGCTGAAGTAGCGCAGGTAGCGGACCACGTCCCGGTCTTCGGCGTTGAGCCAGAACTGGTAGAACGCGTACGGGCTGGTCAGCTCGGGGTCGAGCCAGACGGCGCCGCCCTCGGTCTTGCCGAACTTCGTGCCGTCGGCCTTGGTCACCAGCGGGGTGACGAAGGCCTGCACCGGCCCGGCCCCCCGGCGCCGGACGTAGTCCACTCCGGCGGTGATGTTGCCCCACTGGTCGGAGCCGCCGAACTGTAGCTGGCAGCCGTGCCGGCGGTGCAGCTCGTAGAAGTCGTTGGCCTGGATGAGCTGGTAGCTGAACTCGGTGAAGCTGATGCCGCTCTCCAACCGGGCCCTGACCACCTCCCGGGCCAGCATCTTGTTCACCGGGAAGTGCTTGCCGACGTCGCGGAGGAACTCGACCACCGACATCTCGGCTGTCCAGTCCAGGTTGTTGACCAGTTGCGCCGCGTTCTCCCCCGTGTACGACACGAAGGGCGAGAGTTGGTCGCGGATGCGGCCCACCCAGCCGGCGACCACCTCGGGCGGGTTCAACGTCCGCTCGGCGCTCTCCTTGGGGTCACCGATCTGGCCGGTGGCCCCGCCGACGAGCAGCAGCGGCCGGTGCCCGGCGAGCTGGAGCCGGCGGGCCGTGGCGACCTGCATGAGGTGGCCGACGTGCAGGCTCGCCGCCGTCGGGTCGAAGCCCACATAGAAGGTGGCGACCCCGCCGTCGAGCAGCGCGCGCAGCTCGTCGGGGCCGGTCGAGTCCTGGATGAGGCCTCGCCACTGCAGGTCTTCGGTCAGGGGGTCCCGCGCGGTCGGCGGGGGGCTGCTGTCGGTCACGGTCACCGATTCTCCCCCATCCCCGGGGTCGAGCCGTACCGGGTTTGGCTCTGATCACGGTTGGCTAGGCTGGCCCCTTCCGTACCCGAGGAGGAGCCGTCGTGGAGATGCCCGACCCGGCCGGGGGCTTCATGGCCCTGCTCGGCCTGGAGTTCGACGAGGTGAGCGGGGACCGGGTGGTCATCCGGTGGCGGGTCCGCCCCGAGCTGCACCAGCCCCACGGCATCCAGCACGGCGGGGTGTACTGCGCGGTGGTGGAGACGGCGGCGAGCATCGGTGGCTCGCTGTGGCTGGGCGAGCGGGGCCGGGTGGTCGGGGTGTCGAACCAGACGGACTTTCTGCGGGCGGTGCGCGACGGCGAGCTGACGGCCGTCGGCACGCCGGTGCACCGGGGCCGCAGCCAGCAGCTCTGGCAGGTGGAGATCTCCGACGCCGCCGGGCGGCTGGTCTCCCGGGGGCAGGTCCGGTTGCAGAACCTGACCGCAGACTGAGCCACCCGCCGGATGCCCGGTTCGGGGCATGAAGGGCGGTACGCCCGGTTATCGTCGCGGCGATGGCATTCGCTGACCAGTACCCGAGGTGAAGAAGCTCCTCGCCGCCACGCTCGGCGTGCTCTCCGCCGTCGGTGGGTTCGTGGACATCGGCGACCTGGTGGCGGCGAGCCAGGCGGGGGCGCGCTTCGGCATGGCGCACGCCTGGGTGCTGCTGCTCGGGGTGGTCGGCATCTGCGCGTACGCGGAGATGGCCGGACGGATCGCGGCGGTCAGCGGTCGGGCGGTGTTCGACCTGGTCCGGGAGCGGCTGGGGCCGCGGGTGGCGCTGCTCAACCTGGTCGCCTCCTACCTGGTGACCGTGCTGACCCTCGCCGCCGAGCTGGGCGGCGTGGCGTTGGCCCTGCAACTGGCCTCCGGGGTGAGCTACCTGATCTGGGTGCCGGTCGCCGCCCTGGCCGTCTGGCTGGTGCTGTGGCGGATGCGCTTCCAGCTGATGGAGCGGGTGTTCGGGCTGGCCGGGCTGACCCTGGTGGTGTTCGCGGTGGCGCTGTTCTGGCTGCCGACCGACTGGGCGGCGCTCGGCCGGGGCGCGCTGCACGGCGGGGCGGCGGGACAGGGCTGGGGGGCGTACTGGTTCGTGGCGGTGGCCCTGTTCGCCTCGACGGTCAGCCCGTACGAGGTGTTCTTCTTCTCCTCGGGCGGGGTGGAGGAGAACTGGGGCGAAGCGGACCTGGCCGACGCCCGGACCAGCGTGCTGATCGGCTTCCCGGTCGGCGGGTTCCTCGCCCTGTCGCTGATCGCCACGGCGGCGGTGGTGTACCACCCGAGCGGGGCGTCGCTGGACTCCCTCGACCAGGTGGCGCAGCCGGTGGTGCTCGCGTTCGGGGGCGTGGGGCTGGCCGTGGCGGTGCTGGCGTTCTTCGCGGTGACCTTCGGCGCCGCGCTGGAGACCGGGCTGGGCGCCGCGTACGCCGCCGCGCAGTACTTCGGCTGGCAGTGGGGCAAGCGGGTGAGCCCGCGGGAGGCAGCCCGGTTCCACAGCGTGCTGCTGGTCAGCGTGCTGCTCGGGGTGCTGGTGCTGCTGACCACGGTCGACCCGGTGACGCTGACCGAGTACATGCTGATCATCACTGCGGTGGCGCTGCCGCTGACGTACCTGCCGATCCTGATCGTCGCGAACGACCGGACGTACCTGGGCGACCGGGTGAACGGGCCGGTGTTGAACCTGCTGGGGGCGGTGTTCCTGCTGCTCATCGTCGCCGCGGCGGTGGCGGCGATCCCGCTGGCGTTGGCGACGAGGATGGGCCGATGAGGATGCAGGTCGGCCGGCAGTTGCTCGACCGGCAGATCGTCGACCGGGACGGGCGGCTGGTCGGCAAGGTCGACGACGTGGAGTTCGGGGTCGACACCGACGGAACGCCGTACGTGGCCGCCCTGCTGAGCGGGCAGGGGGCGCTCGCGCAGCGGATCGGCGGCCGGGTCGGGCGGCTCCTCCTCGCGGTGGCGGACCGGTTGGTCGACGACCCGCCGGTGCCGCCGCTGCGCGTCCCGTACCCCCTGGTGGAGCGGGTGGACAGCGCGGTTCGGCTGCGGGTCGGCCTCGACGAGCTGCCCGGCTCCCCGATGGAGGAGTGGCTGCGCCGGCACCTGATCGACCGGATCCCGGGATCGCACCGTGCGAGCGGGTGAGCTGCTCGGCCGGACCGCGTACGACCTGCGCGGGCGGCGGTTGGGCCGGGTGGTGGACGTGGTGGTGCGCGGGGACGGCCCGGACGGGCGGCTGCGGCTGACCGACGTGGTCGTCGCGAGGCACTGGTACAGCCGGATGGTCGGCCGGTTGATCGGCCCCGAGCGGCACCCGTCGGGGCCGTGGCTGATCCGCTGGGTGGCCCGGCTGCTCGGCCGGAACAGCCAGCAGGTGCCGACCGACATGATCCGGTTGGTTCCGCCGGTGCCCGGCTTCCCGTTCGGGGACCCGCCCTGAGCCCCGGAGGTGCTGCCGGGCCGGCACGCCGAGGCGTCGGGTCCGGCCTCCGCGCCGAGGCGTGGGCCGGCACGCCGAGGCGTCGGGTCAGCCGCGTGCCGGGTCGAGGGCGGGTTCGGCGTCCTGGGTCTCGGCGGCGTCCGGCTCCGTAGGTGCGGCGGCCCGGCGCAGCCGTACCGCGGTGATGGCCCGGTGGTCGATGTCGGCGACCTGCAGCTCCCAACCGTCGCTGGTGACGTCCTCGCCGGCGACGGTGGGGATGTGCCCCAGCAGGGTGAGCACCAGTCCGGCGACCGTGGTGTAGTCGCCGGCCGGTCGGCCGGGCAGGTCGACGCCGATGTCGGGCAGGTCGTGCACCGGGAAGGTGCCGGGCAGCAGCATCGCGCCGTCGGCCTCGGTGCGTACCCCGTGCACGTCCCGGTCGGTCTCGTCGTAGATCTCGCCGACGATCTCCTCCAGGATGTCCTCCAGGGTGACGATCCCGTCGGCCGCGCCGCGCTCGTCGACGACCAGGGCGATGTGCTGGCGTTCGGCCTTGAACTGGCGCAACGCGTCGACCACCGGCAGCGAGTCGGGCAGCAGCATCGGCGGGCGGGCGCACTCGTCGACGGGACGGTCGTCGGGCACGCCGACCAGGTCGCGCAGGTGGATGACGCCGACCGCGTCGTCGAGGCCGCCGTGGCGCACCACCGGCGCGCGGGAGTGCCCGGTGGCGGCCAGCACCAGCCGCGCGGCCTCCGCGGTGGTCCCGCTGTCGAGCGTGAAGACCTGCAACCGGGGTACGAGCACCGCGCGCAGCCGCCGGTCGGCGATCTCCACCGCGCCGGCGATGATGGTCCGCTGCTCCTTGGTGAAGCCGTGGTTGCCGGCGACGATGTCGCGCAGCTCGTCGGGGCCGATCTCGTCCGGCTCGTGCTTCGGGTTGAACCCGACGAGGCGGACCACCAGGTCGCTGGTGGTGCCGAGCGCCCAGACGGCCGGCCGGGTGAGGGTGGCCAGCAGGTCCAGCGGGCGGGCCACCAGCAGCGCCCAGCGCTCGGCGGCCTGCATGGCGATCCGCTTGGGCGCCAGTTCGCCGAAGACCAGGGTGACGAAGGTCAGGACCAGGGTGACCGCCACGATGGCGACGGTGTCGGCGGCGCTGCCGAACACCCCGAGCAGCGGCACCAGTGGCTTGGCCAGGGAGACGGCCGCGGCGGCCGAGGCCATGAAGCCGGCCAGGGTGATGCCGATCTGGATCGTGGCGAGGAAGCGGTTGGGGTCCTTGGCGAGACGGGCCAGCACCCGCCCGGCCCGGCTCGTGCGCTCCAACCGCTGGATCTGACTGTCCCGCAGCGAGACCAGCGCCATTTCACTGCCGGCGAAGATCGCGTTGAGGACGACCAGGACTCCGACCAGGGCCAGTTGGCTCCAGTAGCTCTGCACGCCCGGTTCTCTCCCTCACGAGGACGACCCGGTCGGGTAGGACCGGCGGCGCCGCCCGAGGACCCGGCCGGCGTAGGGCTCTCTGTGCCCCGTGCGCGGGTCCGCGAACCCTGCCCCCGCGAACCGGCCGATCATCCGGGCCGAGCTGCTGGTCAGGGTTCCGCGAGCGGCGGGTCAGACCCGGTCGGCGACGGGCGGGGCGGGCAGATCGAGTACGTAGGAGCCGCCCACGGGGCGGAAGCCGAGCCGGGAATAGTAGGGGGCGACCATGCCGGGCGGGCTGACCACCCGGTGGAATCCCCGGTCCGTGAAGAGGCTGCTGCGCCGGTAGACGAACTCACCGGGGGTGAAGTCACGGAACCGCTGGGTGACGTAGTCCAGGTCGACCTGGGCGACGTCGTCGCCCTCGGCGTGCGACAGCACCACCCCGACCACCTCGTCGGCCCGGACCACCAGGAACGCCGAACGCCGGGTGGGGTGCCCGCCCCAGCGGAAGCCGGGGTTGAACCGGGCGATGTCGGCGGCGTGCACCCGCAGGGTGTGGGCCAGGAACTGGTCGTCGACCCCCACCTCCACCACCTCGTACGTCTGCTCGTCGTGCCGGGTGGCGAGCATCTTCCGCAGGTACCACACGTTGATCACGGCGAGCACCACGTTGAGCCCGACCATCGGCCAGACGGCGAGGGCGGCGTTGTAGCCGATCAGCACGAGGCAGCCGACGAGGTTGAGCGCACGCAGCCGGAGGACGCGCGCCTGCAGCAGCGACCAGACCAGCAGCGCGGAGCCGATCCAGCCGATCAAGTCCAGCCAGTTCACCCCGCGAGACTAGTGGTAACCGGCTGAGTCCGCCTGCTGGTGCGCAGCCCAATTTGCCGCGCCCGGGTCAGCCGGCGAGTTCCAGGACCCATTCCTCGATCTCGGCGCCGCGACCGTTGGCGTACCCCCGGTCCTCGCCGCGGACGACGAAGCCGCACTTGCGCAGCACGGCGAGGGAGGCGGCGTTGTCCTTGGCGGCGCGGGCGTGCACCGGTCGCTGCGGCAGCTCGGCCAGCAGCGTGGCGAGGGCCCGGGTGGCGTAACCGCGACCCCAGCGGGCCCGGTCGATCCAGTAGCTGACCTCGGTCTGGGCCTCGACGGGGAAGGCGGCCACGTGGCCCACGACCGCGCCGTCGACGGTGACGGTGCGGGTGACGATGGCCGGGTCGGCGCGGATGCGCCGCCAGTGCGCGTCGAACGCCGCCCGGTCGGTCGGGTCGGCGGGGCCGAAGGCGGCCACCCGGTTGGCCTCCGGGTCCTGCTCGAAGGCGAAGAGGTGGGGCAGGTCGTCGTCGCATACCGGGCGCAGGCGCAGGTCCTCGGCGGTCACCGGGGCAGGGTACCGGCCGCTGGGACGGGCCGGGCGCCCTCCCTCACCGACGGGCTGATCAAGAGGTTTGCGTCACGCCAAGGCCGGAAGGCATGGGTGGGGTCGGCGTGGCGGGCGGCGGCAGGTACGAAGGGGACAGCCGGCCGTGGCAGGATCACGACATGAACGGATCAGGGACGTCCCGTTGGCTCCGGACCCGGGTGGCACCGGCGCACGCCACGGGTGCCCTCGCGGTCGGGGCGCGGGCGGTGGGCGCGGCCGCGACCGGCTCGCTCGCCGTCGCGGCGCTGGCCGGCGGGGCCGTCGCCGTGGCCGTCGTCGCGATCGGTCGGCTGACGATCCGTCGGGCCGTCATTCGGGAGCTGCGCATCGGGCGGCTGGAGGTCGACGAGCTGATCGTGCGCCGGCGCGTCGGCGGCGATCCCGCCCGGGGGTCCACCCACGACGGGTGACGGGGGCCCTCCGGGAGCTGCCGCCCTTCGCCCCGCCCACGGGACGGGCGGCGCGGGACGGGGCGGTCAGCCCGTCGGGGGCAGGGCCGCGGGGTAGCCGTACAGGTCCAGCAGGCGTACCCGGGACGCCTGGAGACGGTCCACCACCACGCTCATGAACCGGGCGGTGAGCTGCCGGCCGAACGCGTCGTCGGACTCCATCAGCCGGCGCACCCCGACGGCGGTGAACTCGACGGCGGTGCTGCGCCGCACGGCCACCGCCCCGAACTGCCAGTGGTACGGCGGGAAGAGCCAGGACCAGCCGAGCACCCCGCCCGGGCCGATCGTCTCGATCCCCACGTCCCCACGACCGGGCACCGGAAAGTCCAGGGCGACCTCCCCGCCCCGGACCAGCCAGAACCGCTCGGCGGGCTGACCGGCCCGGAACAGCCGGTGGCCGGGGTGCCAGACGACGGGTCGGGCGTACCCGGTCAGCCGGGTCAGCCAGGGCTCGGGGACGTCGGCCAGGAACGGGTGGTCGCGGAGCATGTCTAGCGGGGTCATGGCGCCTCTTCTCGCCTCGGCGCGGGGCCCCCGCGCATCGCCCGGGAACCTCGTAACGGTGGACAGCTTCGACCTCCTGTCGATGGTCCCACCCCCATCCGAACCCCTCGTGCGCTGTCGGGGGCAGGGCCGTTGGTCCCGGGCCGCCCGGGCGCAACGCCCCTGCCGCCGGCGGCTCGCACGGACGACCGTGGAGGGGATGGCGTGCCCGGTGACGCGTCGCGGGGGCAACAGGGAGCTCGACATCATCGCCGGGTTGCAGTCCCGGGGGCACGTGGTGGCGATGACCGGCGACGGGGTCAACGACGCCCCGGCGCTGCGCCGCGCCGACATCGGGGTGGCGATGGGCGGGGGCACGGAGGTGGCCCGGCAGGCCGCCGACCTGGTGCTGGTCGACGACGAGCTGTCCACCGTGGCCGCCGCGATCGGCGAGGGCCGGCGCATCTACGACAACATCCGCCGGTTCCTGCGCTACGCCCTCTCCGGCGGGGTCGCCGAGATCGCGGTGATGCTGCTCGGCCCGCTGTTCGGGCTGCCCGTGCCGCTGCTGCCGGCGCAGATCCTCTGGATCAACCTGCTCACCCACGGGGTGCCGGGCGTGGCGCTCGGGGCGGAGCCGGCCGAGCCGGGGACGCTGCGCCGCGCGCCGCGCTCGCCGCAGGAGTCGGTGCTGGGCGCCGGCCTGGGCCGGGACGTCCTGGTCACCGGCGGGCTGATCGCGGCCGTGGTGCTCGGTGCCGGGGTGGCCGCCGCCCGGTGGGACCGCCCCTGGCAGTCGGTGGTGTTCGTGGTCCTGGGCCTGGCGCAGCTCGGGGTGGCGCTGGCGGTCCGGGCGCCCCGGCCTGCAGGCGGGCGGGCGGGCAACCCGGCGCTGCTGGTCGCGGTGGCCGGCTCGGCGTTGCTCCAGGTCGGCGGGGTGCTGGTCGAGCCGCTGCGGACGCTGCTCGGCACCGACCCGCTCGGGGCGACCGAGCTGGCGGCGTGCGCGGCGGTCGCCGTGCTGCCGGGGCTGGCGCTGCGCCTGCTGCGCCCGCGCCGAGGCGGCGCCCACACCGGACCGGGCCCCACCTCGGCGGAGCCCCGCGAGGATCCCGGCCCCGCCGACGCGGTGCCCGACCCCGCTGGCGACGGGGACCCGGGACCAAAGGCCCGCAGGTCGGGGCCAGCGGCCCTGACCGTCGCGCCCGCACCGGAGCAGGCTGGAACCGGACGAAGGAGGATGCGATGACCAACGTTTGCGGTGCCCCGGTCGTGGTGGCTGTGGACGGTTCCGCCTCGGCCCTGGACGCGGTCCGGGTGGCGAGCCGCGAGGCCACGGCGCGCAACCGCCCGCTGCGGGTGGTGCACGCCCTCAGTTGGCCGCTGATCGGCGCCGCGCTCGGAGCGTTGGCTGGCAGCCCGCCCGAGGCGGGGCCGCGCAATCACGCGCAGGAAATCGTCGCCGAGGCGGTCGCCGAGGCGAAGAAGGTCTCTGCCGAGGTCGACGTGGTCGGCGAAATCGTCGACGGCTCCCCCACCCCGGTGCTGCTGCGGGAGTCCCGCGACGCGGCGCTGCTGGTGCTCGGTTCCCGCGGCCTCGGCGGCTTCGCCGAGCTGCTGGTCGGCTCGTCGGCGGTCCAGGTGTCGGCGCGGGCCGACTGCCCGGTGCTCGTGGTGCGCGGCGAGGCCCGTGCCGACGGACCGGTGGTGGTGGGCGTCGACGGCTTGGCGCTGTCCACCGAGGCCATCGGATTCGCCTTCGAGGAGGCGGCGCTGCGCAACACCGACCTGGTGGCGGTGCACAGCTGGCTCTACCCCACGCCGGTCGGCTCCGGCGAGGTCCTGCCCCCGGCGTACGACGTCGACGCGCTGGTCGAGGAGGAGGAGCGGGCGCTCGCCGAGGCAGTCGCCGGCTGGTCGGAGCGGTACCCGCAGGTGCGGGTGCGGCGGCGCCTGGTCCAGGGCGCGGCGGCCCGGATGCTGGTCGAGGAGTCCGCGTCCGCCCAGCTGACCGTGGTCGGCGCGCACGGCCGGGGCGCGTGGGGCGGGCTGTTCCTCGGTTCGGTCAGCCACGCCGTGCTGCACCACGCCCGCTCCCCGCTGGCGATCGTGCGGCACCGCCGGGACGCCGACCACGGCTGACCCCGCGTCGTACCCGTGTCGTGCCCGCGTCGGCCGCTCCCCCGCCCGGCGTGGGCACGACGGGTGTCCTGGTGACGGGCACCGGGCCGGGCACGACGTCTGCCGGGACGACCTCCGGCCTCCTTCCCGGCGGGCGTGCCCGGCGGCGTGTCCGGGCAAATGCCGGTGATCGGCGGCAAGGCCGTCGACAATGGCCTCTGATCGAGCCCGGGAGAGCTGATGAACCGACCTGTCGTGGTGGGCGTGGACGGATCGCCGTCGAGCCTGGTCGCCGCCGAGCACGCGGCGCAGGAGGCCGCATGGCGGTCCCGGCCCCTGCTGCTGGTGCACGGCTACCTGCACCCGCTCGGCTATGGCGTGCCGATCAACCCGTACGACCTCGGGGTGCCCGCGCCGACCGACGAGTCCCGGCGGATGCTCGACCGGATGGCGTCCGAGCTGCGCGGGCGCTGGCCCGCCGTGGACGTCGAGGTGCGCCAGGTGGCCGGCGGTCCTGCGGCGAGCCTGGTCGAGGAGTCCCGCCGGGCGGAGCTGGTGGTGGTCGGCAGCCGAGGGCTGGGCGGCTTCGCCGGCCTGCTCGTCGGCTCGGTCAGCGCCCAGGTGGCCGGGCACGGGCACTGCCCGGTGCTGGTCGTCCGCCCCGAGGAGCAGCCGATCCCGGTCGGCGGCCCGGTGGTCGTCGGGGTGGACGGGTCGGAGCCGGGGCGGCTCGCCGTCGCCCTCGCCGCCGCCGAGGCGGCCCACCGGGGCATCAACCTGGTGCTGGCGCACGCCGCACCGGCCGACGACGCCCGCCCGGTGCCCGACGAGGTCGCGGAGTCGGGGGCGGCGGCCCGGGCCGACTCGACGGACCTGCTCGACGGGGCCGCCGCCGAGGTCGAGGCGGCGCACCCGGGCCTGACCGTCGAGCGGCGGTCTCTGCGGGCGGCCAAGCCCGAGCAGGCGCTGATCGAGGCGAGCGGGGACGCGACCCTGGTGGTGGTCGGCTCCCGTGGGCGCGGGGGCTTCGCCGGGCTGTTGCTCGGCTCGGTCAGCCAGGCGCTGGTGCAGCACGCGCACTGCCCGGTGCTGGTCGCCCACCCGTACCCGGCTGACGCCGGCTGAGCGGCCGGGCGACCACCCCGGCCCCGACCACCCCGGCCCCGACGGCGCCGGCCCGTCGGCGCCGGCCCGTCGGCGCCGGTCAACGTCGACCGGGACCGAGGGCGGCCGGCGGGGTGGGGTTACGGGCCGGCTCCGGTCAGGGCCGGTCGCGGCCGGCGAGCAGGTCGTCGAAGCTGGTGGTGAGCGCGAACGGGTCGGGCGGGGCGGCGGTGGGCCGCCGCCGCACCTGGTCGGCCAGCTCCCCGCTCGCGCGAACGATGCGGGCGCGCAGGGCGCCCTCGGCGGTCCCACCGGACCAGTCCTCCGGCGCGGCGAAGACCGCCGTGGGCACGACCACCGCCCGCAGGTACGCGAACATCGGCCGGAGGGCGTGCTCCAGGGCCAGGGAGTGCCGGGCCGTGCCGGCGGTGGCGGCGATCAGCACCGGCCGGTCCACCAGCGATCCGGAGTCGAGCACGTCGAAGAACGACTTGAACAGCCCGTTGTACGACCCGTTGAAGATCGGCGTGACCGCGACGACACCATCGGCCCCGGCTACCGCGTCGAGGGCCTGCCGCAGCGCCGGCGACGGGAAGCCGGTGAGCAGGTTGTTCACCACGTCGTGGGCGTGGTCGCGCAGCTCGACCGGGCGCAGCTCGACCTCGACGCCCGCCCCGGCCAGCTCGTCGCGGGTGGCCGCGGCGAGCTGGTCGGCGAGCAGCCGGGTGGACGAGGGCTGGGAGAGCCCGGCGGACACCACGGCCAGGGTTCGACGGCTCATCGGCTGGCCTCCGTCCCCGACCCGACGGCGGCAGAACCGGCGGCGGCCGACTCTGCGGCCCGGGCGGCGACGAGCGACGCGTGGGTGGGCGCCTCGGGCACGTGCGCGGGGCGCAGCGCGTCGAACTCCCGGCGCAGCACCGGGACCACCTCCTCGCCGAGGAGGTCGAGCTGCTCCAGCACGGTCTTCAGCGGCAGGCCGGCGTGGTCGATCAGGAAGAGCTGCCGCTGGTAGTCGCCGACGTAGTCGCGGAATCCCAGAGTGCGGTCGATCACCTGTTGCGGGCTGCCCACGGTCAGCGGGGTCTGCTCGGTGAACTCCTCCAGCGACGGGCCGTGACCGTAGACGGGGGCGTTGTCGAAGTACGGACGGAACTCCCGCACCGCGTCCTGCGAGTTGCGCCGCATGAACACCTGCCCGCCGAGCCCCACGATCGCCTGCTCCGGCGAGCCGTGCCCGTAGTGGGCGAAGCGCTCCCGGTAGAGCCCGACCATCCGCTGGGTGTGCTCGGGGGGCCAGAAGATGTGGTTGGCGAAGTAGCCGTCGCCGTAGTACGCGGCCTGCTCGGCGATCTCCGGGCTGCGGATCGAGCCGTGCCAGACGAACGGCGGCACCCCGTCGAGCGGGCGCGGCGTGGCGGTGAAGGACTGCAACGGGGTACGGAACTTGCCGGACCAGTCGACGACGTCCTCGCGCCACAGCCGGTGCAGCAGGTCGTAGTTCTCGATGGTCAGCGGGATGCCGGCGCGGATGTCCTTGCCGAACCACGGGTAGACCGGGCCGGTGTTGCCCCGGCCGAGCATCAGGTCGACCCGGCCGTCGGCCAGGTGCTGGAGCATCGCGTAGTCCTCGGCGATCTTCACCGGGTCGTTGGTGGTGATCAGCGTGGTCGCGGTGGAGAGCAGCAGCCGCTCGGTGCGGGCCGCGATCCAACCCAGCATGGTGGTGGGCGACGACGGCACGAACGGGGGGTTGTGGTGCTCGCCGGTGGCGAAGACGTCGAGGCCGACCTCCTCCACCTTGCGGGCGATCGTCACCATCGCCTTGATCCGCTCATGCTCGGACGGCTCCCGCCCGTTGGTCGGGTCGACGGTGACGTCTCCGACGCTGAAGATCCCGAACTGCATGACCCACTCCTCGCTGACTACCGGGGCCGTCTGGCTACCCTCGGACGCAGCGCACAACCTATTTGACGAGTCAACTATTCCGTCGGGCGGGGCCCCGCCGGCCGGGCCGGAGTCAGCCGCCGGCCACCGAGGGAAGCACCCGCACCTCGGCACCGGGGCGGACCGGCGCGGCCAGGCCGCCGGCGTGCCGGCAGTCCTCCCCGTCGACGTAGACGTTGACGTACCGGCGCAGGTCACCACGCTCGTCGCGGAGGCGGCGGGACAGCCGGGGCCAGCCGTCGGCCAGTTCGTCGAGGACGTCCCGCAGCGTGCCGTGGGCCCGGACGGTGAGCCGCGCCGCCCCGCCGACCTCGCCGCGCAGCGGACCGGGCACCAGGACGGTGACCACTCAGACCTCCGCGGCCCGGACGCAGAGCACGTCGGGCAGGTGGGCGGCGACCAGGGACCAGGAGTCGCCCTCGTCGCGGCTGGCATAGACCTCGCCGGAGCGGGTGCCGAAGTAGACCCCGGCCGGGTCGGCGTCGTCGGCGCACATCGCGTCGCGCAGCACCGCCGGGTAGAACGGGCCGTCGGGCAGGCCGGCGGAGAGCGGCTCCCACGTCCCACCGGCGTCGGCGGACCGGTAGACCCGGCAGCGGTGGTCCACCGGGAAGCGCTCCGAGTCGGCGGCGAGGGGGAACGACCAGATCATGCCGGGGCGGGTGGGATGGGCCACCATCGGGAAGCCGAAGTCGCTGGGCAGGCCGGCGGCGATCGAGGCCCAGGTGCGCCCCCCGTCGTCGGAGCGGTAGACCCCGTGGTGGTTCTGGGCGTAGAGCCGCTCGGGGTCGCCGGCGTCCCGGGCGATCTTGTGGACGCACTGGCCGAACTCGGGCCACTCGTCGGGCAGGTAGCGGGCGTGGATGCCGGTGTTGCCCGGGGCCCAGCTCGCCCCCGCGTCGTCGGACCGGTAGACCCCGCCGGTCGACATGGCCACCACGAGCCGGGCCGGGTCGCGCGGGTGCGGCAGGACGCTGTGCACCGCCTGCCCGCCGAAACCCGCGCCCCACTGCGGGCGGTGGGGATGGTCCCAGAGCCCGCGGACCAGCTCGAAGGTGCGCCCGCCGTCGACGGAACGGAACAGCGCCGACGGCTCGGTGCCGGCCCAGACCACGTCCGGCTCCGCCGGCCCGCCGGGGGTGATCTGCCAGACCCGACCGAGACTCGCCGCGGCGTCGGCCGGGAAGGCGACCGGGGCGTGCTCGGGCTCCTGCCAGGTCGACCCCAGATCGTCGCTGGTCGCCAGGCTGGGCCCGAAGTGTGAGCTGGACGTCCCGGCGAGCAGGCGGGGAACGGCGCGCCGCTTGTCCACCGCCACCGCGTAGACCCCGGTCATCGGGAAGTGCGGGCCGCCGATCTGCCAACTTCGACGGCCGTCGGTGCTGGTGGCGAGGAAGAGCCCCTTGCCGGTGCCGATCGCGAGCAGGGTCGTCATGGGCGTTCCTCCGGTCAGCCGGGGCAGGTGGCGTGATTATGGCCACGGGGCCCGACAGAATCCCGGCAGACGCACCGGGGCGGTCGCCGCCGGCTCAGCGGCGGGAGCGGGGCACGTGCCGGCGGTACCCGCTCACCGTCGGGTCGCCGGAGATCCAGAACCGCCAGGGCACGTCGTGCGCGCCGGTCACCCCGACCCGGGGGCCGGCCGCGATCGCCGCGTCGGGCACCGGCTCGGCAGCCGGGCGCAGCCGCACGGGCCCGTCGCCGAGCAGGTGGCACCCGTACACCGCCTTGTCGATGCCGAGGGCGGCGCAGAGCCGGGCCGGCCCGCGGGCCAGGTCCACGTCCCGGCGTACGGCGGTGCGCCGGGCCCGGGCCGCCTCGACGCCCTCGATCACCTCGCCGGCCCGCAGCAGCACCGCCGACGCCTCCCCGTCGGGCCCGGTCACCACGTTCACGCACCAGTGCATGCCGTAGGTGAAGTAGACGTAGGCGTGCCCGGCCGGGCCGAACATCACGGCGTTACGCGGGGTACGGCCCCGGTGCGCGTGCGAGGCCGGATCGCCGGCCGTGCCGGCGTAAGCCTCGACCTCGGTGATCCGGACGGTGACCCCGTCGGTCGAGAGCCGGCAGCCGAGCAGGCCCCGGGCGGCCGGCACGACCGGCCCGGCCAGCAGCTCGGCCAGCGCGGCGAGGCCGACGTCGCGCGTCGGCCTGGCGGAGGGCGACACCATGGCCCGAGCCTAACCGGGGGCGGTCCGGTGCGCCCGGCGACCACCGCCCCGGCGACCGCGTCGTCCACCACCCCGGCGGCCGTCGCGCTCCGGGGTTCCCGGCTCCAGGCGGTTCAGCCGAGCGGCTGCTGGAGGCTGACCAGGTTGCCGCAGGTGTCGTCGAGGACCGTCGAGAGGACCGGCCCGGTCGGGACCGGCGGGGCGGTGAACGTGACGCCGAGACCGGTGAGCCGTTCATGCTCCCTCGCCAGGTCGTCCACGGCGAAAATCATCACCGGCAGGCCGGCCGCGCGCAGCCCCTGCTGGTACGCCTGCGCCACCGGCGAGCCGTTCGGCTCCAGCAGCAGGTGGACGCCGTCGGGATTTTCATCGTGATCAAGAGCGCCTGAGCAGGTGCGCGGCGGCGCGTCGTTGCTCCAGATAGGACGAAACTCCCGGTAGGACAGCAGCCGACCAAGACGCACTGCCCAGCACGGCTTCGTTGCTGACCTATCCTTCCAGCATCCCGCTGTCCACGCGAAGCCCGACCTGCCCGACCGAGCTGATCCCCGATCGACGCCGCGCGCTCGGCGGTCGTTGGCGTCGGCTGCCCGCACAGCAGCAAGCGCTGATGGCCTTGGCCCACCTGCGCAACGGCGATACCCTCCCCCGCCCCGTCACCCCGATCATCCAGGCCCGTCCTCGCCCTCCAAGCCGCCGGGGACGCCCGCTACCCACGATGAGAATGGCTCAACGCCTGCCTCGACATGCTCGACCCGCTCTTCAACGCGTCATCCGGCAACACGGCCGCCCCATGGAGACGGCATTGCCTTAGGCTGATGCCTGTGCTGTCCACCTTGAACAATCGCGATCCGCGAGAGATCGGCGGGTATCGCCTGCGCGCCCGGCTCGGTGCCGGAGGCATGGGCGAGGTCTACCTCAGCTTCGCGCCGGGAGGACGCCCGCTGGCCATCAAGGTGATACGCCCGGAGTACGCCGATGATCCGGCCTTCCGAGCCAGGTTCGCGCACGAGGTACGGGCGGCCCAGGAAGTATCGGGCCGGTACACGGCGCCGCTGCTGGAAGCCGGCCCGGACGCGCCCGTGCCCTGGCTGGCGACGGCATACGTGATCGGGCCGACGCTGCTGGACGCAGTACGCGCGTATGGCCCCCTGCCGCTGTCAACCGCGCAGACGCTGATCGCTGCGATAGCCTCCGCGCTGCAGAACATCCACTCATGCGATGTCATCCACCGGGACCTCTCGCCAGGCAATGTCATCATCGCCGCCGACGGCCCGAGGGTCATCGACTTCGGCATCGCCCGCGCGACGGACATCACCAAGAGCCTCATGACGCGCACGCCCATCGGCACGCCCGGCTTCATGGCTCCGGAGGTTGCGCTCGGTCGGGAGGCCGTGCCAGCCTCTGACGTCTTCGCCCTCGGCGCGATCGCGTACTTCGCCGCGACCGGCCGATCAGCCTACGGTGACGGGACGTTTGCCAGCCAGCTCCTGCGGATCACCAACGGCGAGGCGGACCTGACCGGCTGCCCGCAGGAGCTGCGAAGCCTGATCGAGCGTTGCCTGTCGGTCGACCCCACCGGTCGGCCGACCACCGCAGAGGTGATCGCCGAATGCGCCGGCACGCCCAGGCCGGCCGAGGGCTGGCTGCCTCCGGCGATGACGACCGACATCGCCGCACGTACGGCGGAGCTGGCTCGCATCGCGGCCCAACCCGCACCGCCGGCTGAGGTCCTGCCCCGCCGGAACAGCGCCCTGCGGTGGCTGATCGCCGCCGGAGCCGCGACCGTGGTGTTGACGGCAGCGATCCTGGTCACGGTCAAACTGCTCGCGGGGTCAACAGCCGACCCGGGAAGGGACCCCGAGGAGCTGGCCGGCTCGTCATCGACGCCGGCTGCTCAGGTCAGCGGCACAGCGGCGGCGGCCAGCCCGCCATCTCCGTCCCCATCTCCATCTCCGACAGCGGACGAGGTCGGGTGGACGGGCGTCATCCGGATCAACCGCGATGGCATCGACATGGACCGGATCCCTCCCACCGTGGACCCGAACGCCGGCGTGATCGACCTGGAACTCGGCCTTACTAATGACCTGGAATCCACGATCGACGGAATCGGCGGCGGACGGGAGACCAGCGTCGCGCACCTGCCCGCGGGCGCCCAGCCATCGCCCCGGACCTGCCATGACCTGATCTCGACGGTCGGGACCACCCGTCTCGTGGTCCAGAAGAACTCGATCTTCTGTTTCCAGACCGAAAAGGGCCTGGTGGGCTACGCCACCATCACGAAAATCAGTGGCGGCTTCACCGCGGGGAACACCGCGAAGGCGACGGTGTGGGCCACTACGGAGTTCGCCTGAGTTCGGCATACGCCTTGATACGACGTACCAGCGAATGGTCGGAGCCCAGCTCCGCCCCAGCCCGAGCAAGCAGCCGCACCAGCGCGAAGGCCGCGAAAGCCTCGCGTCCCTGACCGAACTGGACCTGGATCTCAGTGAACTGGCCGGCCAGCCGGGAGGCGACGGCCTCCGCCGCGGCCCGCGCCCCGCCGACACTGGCCAGGGCGTCGCGGACCTCCGCCGCGCCGGGTCGCACGGCCGGATCAGCGGCGAGCATGCGATCGACGAGGTCCGCCAGGCCTGGCGGCAGCGCCGGCCGCAGCTGCGCGAGCGATCGGGCGGCCCGTCCGGAGCTCGGGTCCGCCGCGACCGGCATCGACCCACTGAGCAGCACGTGCAGGGTAACGCCGAGCGCGTAGACATCGGAGGGCGGACCGCTGAGCAGTCCCTTGCGCCGCTCCGGCGCCATGTAGCCAGGCGTGCCGACCACCACACCGATCTGGGTCACCCGGGTCAGGTTCGGGGCGGCGGCGAGCCCGAAGTCGACCAGCTTGACCTGCTGACGGCCGCGCTCACCGTCCAGCATGATGTTGTCCAGCTTGATGTCGCGATGCACGATCGGGTCCGCCCGGTCGTGCAGGACCGTCAAAGCGCCGGCCAGCGCGACCCCGTAGCTGGCCGCCTCGTCCACCGGGAGCGGCAGCCGCGGCTTCACGAACTTCAGCAGATCCGGACCGGTGAGCCGTTCCATGACGATGTAACTGTCACCGACATCGAGAATGTAGACGATGTTGGGGTGCCGGATCCCGGCGAGCACCTTCGCTTCGCGCAGCAACCGGGCGAGGTGAGCCGGCTCTCCCTCATCCTTGACCACCTTGATCGCGACATCCCGGTCCATTTTCGTGTCCCGTGCCAGGAAGACCTGCCCGAAGCCGCCGGCGCCGATGCACTCATTAAGGATGTAGCGATCATCCAGCCGCCAGCCGATCACGGGTGATCCCGGTGCTCGCGAGTCTGCGCGTCGAACGCCACAGCGGGCGGCTCGGCAGGCGATGACGGCCCGACGTCAAAGACGTAGTGTCGGCCGCTGACCACCAGCTTGACCCGGTCATGCAGGGCGGCCGCATCGCGGAAGTTCCACCGCTCCGGCCGGCCGGGCGCGAGCCGGCGGCCTTTGATGCGCACACCGTGGCTGCTGCGTAGATCGGTTATCGTCAGCGCCTGGCCGTCCCAGCGGATCTCGGCGTGACGCCGGCTGATCCACTCCAGGAGCGCCGCTGGCACGCGCTGGAGCAACTCCCGGCTGACGATCACCGGCTCTCCCGGCGGCACCTGAAAACGATCGACCACTTTACGGTCCACAGATACCTTGATCTGCAACGGGCGTACGAGCGGGCCGAGGTCGGCCATCGTCTGCCGGTGCGTCGGGCAGCACACCCGACCGTTGCGGTACACCGGAAGCGGTTGGCCATCGGCACGTTCGGCGCCGAAAAGCGGGCAGTCCGGCTCGGGACACAGCCAAGCACGCGACAGAGGGGCGCGCCGCAGCTGGCGTTCCCGGTCGTACAGCCCTGCCTCCCGCAGCAGATCATGCTCCTCGGCGCTGGACAGCAGATGTTCAGGGTAGATCGGGATCTCCCGCGCGATGACCCGGACGCCGTCGCCGTCGGGCGCCATGCCGAGGAAGCGGTCGGAGCTGCCCGGGATCCAGGGAAAAACCCGATGCCTGCCCTTGAAGGTGTCGTGGCTGACAATCCTGGCACCGGTGACATCAGCGATCTCAAGGAGGCGATCGTCCGCGCCGTCCCGGGCCTCGACCCAGCCGAAATCAATCCAGCGCTTCAGCGCGCGCCTGTCGGCCGGCGGCAGCAGGTCCTCCCGGCGGCAGAGCGACCAGTCGGTCACGGCGTACACCCGAACGGTCTCGTCCTGCAGGTAGACCTTGAGACCGTTGACCAACGCCGGCAGGCGGCGCAGGTCGGCTTTCCGTTCACTGCAAAGCCCACGCTCGCGCACAACATTAGATAGATCAAGCACGACATCTATCACGTCCGGAACCGTGGTTAGATGCTCTTCAATCAACACGTCCACAGTGTACGCAGCCAAAGCGGGCTGCGAGCGCCCGAAGCCGGTTCGCGCAATGGAACATTGTGCTGCGTGGCGTCTGTGGAACCAACAGTGAGCCTCTTCCAGCCCGATCTTGCTAAATGTAGCTAGGGGCTGCCAGCGGCTCCTCGGCAGCTTGGCCCTCGGCCACTGGCGACGACGTGGCTCGGGCGGCGGCGATCGCGGCCTGCCCGGACGGCACCATGATCGCCACGATCATCACGGCGATCGTGACCAGGCCAGCCACGATCAGCAGGGTCTGGACGCTGAGCACGTCGGCCAGCGGGCCGAACACCACCATGCCGATCGGGGTGGCCAGGGCCATCACGATGCCGACGTAGCTGAACACCCGGCCGTGCTTCTCCGGCTCCACCGTCTCCTGGATCAAGGTCATGAACGGGGTGGAGAACAGGGGGACCGCGAGCCCGAACAAGAACATGAAGCCGTAGAAGACCCACAGGTTGGTGCTGAGGCCCAGCGCCACGGTGAGGATCGCGAAGCTGAAGGTGGAGATCAGGATGAGTCCGATCCGGCTGCGCTTGGCCAGCCAGGTGGAGATCAGCGCTCCGCCGAGCAACATTCCCACGCTGAACGCGATCTCCAGTACGGCCAGCATCCACTTTTCGCTACCGAAGGTGCGGGCCACCATCAGCGGCGTGACGAACGACGGCGCGACGGTGAGCATGAAGATGATCGCGAAGACCAGCAGTAGCCAGCGGACGATCCGGTGGGTCCAGATGTACTGCATGCCCTCGACCAGGTCCTGCCGGTAGGTGGTCGTGGTCTCTGTCGCCCGATCCAGGGTGGGCACCGCGACCAGGGTCAGCAGCCCGATGCCGAGCACGGCGGTGATCACGTCCAGGAAGAAGACCGGCACCACTCCGAAACCGGCGTAGATGGCGGCAGCCACCGCCGGAGCCAGCAGGGCCATGGCGGAGCTGATGGTCTGGAACATGCCGTTGACCCGCATCAGCTGGTCGGCCGGCACGATCTGCGGAATGATCGCCTGCACCGTCGGTGTCTGCACCCCGGCCCCGAACGAGCGGACCGCGACCGCCAGCAGGATCACCCACAGTTCCGTGATGCCGTTCAACATCAACAGGGCCAGGACCAGGGTCGCCGCCGCAATGCCCGCGTCGGCGATGATCGTCAGCGTCTTGCGGTTCATCCGGTCGGCCAGCACCCCGCCGAAGATCGACACGACACCCTGGGGGGCGAACGCACAGACGGCGTAGAGCGCGATCGCCAGGCCGGACTTGGTCTCCAGCGTGACGTACCACATGACCACGTACTGGACGACCATTGAACCGAACAGCGACACGGTCTGGCCGGACAGGAAGAGCGCGACGTTGCGTTTCCAGTGTGCGGGTGCCGGCGCGGGACTGCTCTCGGGGGCAAGACTTGTCTCGGGCACGGTCTCCTCAATCAGGGCAGTTCGTCAGCGGCGACGGCAAAGATAACCGCAGGGTGTGACGCCATCGGGGCACTGGCGAACGGCCCGGCTCGGTTCGGGAGGCCGGTTGACTCGTACGTCGGCGAGCACTCGCCCGATCAACCCAACCCGGCAACCGCCGGGCGGGGCCGGGGTTACGCCTGGTGCGGCAGTTGATTTCCGGCAGCGTGAACGCTCCCGTGGCACGCCCAAGACCATACCGGGGTCAGGTGGCCGTGGCTCGCCATTTAACCGGGAGCGGCGCTGGCCGCCGCCCGCCTACACCGGGGTGCTTCCTCGCTGGAACAGGCTTCTCGGCGCTGTCTCGCCTTCGCAGCCCGGCTGTTCAGCCGAGCGGCTGCTGAAGCATGACCAGGTTGCCGCAGGTGTCGTCGAGGACCGCCGAGACGACCGGCCCGGTCGGGACCGGCGGGGCGGTGAACGTGACGCCGAGACCGGTGAGCCGCTCGTGCTCCTTCGCCAGGTCGTCCACGGCGAAAATCATCACCGGCAGGCCGGCCGCGCGCAGCCCCTGCTGGTACGCCTGCGCCACCGGCGAGCCGTTCGGCTCCAGCAGCAGGTGAACGCCGTCGGGGTCGGCCGGCGAGACGACGGTGAGCCACCGGGCACCACCGCCCAGCGGGACGTCGTGCCCCACCGCGAAGCCCAGCACGTCCGTGTAGAAGCGCAGCGCCTTCTCCTGGTCGTCGACGAAGACACTGGTCACGGCCACTCTGATCATAGGTATGCCCCTTTTCTCCGCCACGGGAATTGCACGCGTCGAGTCCACATACAACCACCACCGGCGCTGTTGCGACAAGCCGACCGCCATCGAGTACGCGCACAGAAAGGGCACCCTCCACAACGGATAGGCACCCTTTCCTTTTCCGAATTCCTTTGCAGGAATCCCCCGGGAGGTCCCGCTCCGGAGGGGTCAGCTCAGGGCGTCTGCCCGCACGCTCTTCTGTTCGTCATGAGGGCAGCAGTGAGGGTGATGAACTCAGCTTCCCTATTGCATGCCACCAGCCGTGCCCGGCTGCCCAGGGCCCCGGCAAAGTCGCGGAGTGTCCGATCCCGCCCGAAGGCAACGAGTTCTGCCTGCTCAAGGCCCGCCTCGACCCACTCTGAGGCTCATCGCGCGTCGCCACCGGATACGTCGAGGACGTACAACTGCTCAAGCCTGCCGCTGCGCGGATGCGGTACCGGCGTCCCCTGGACACGCCAGCCGAGGCCTTCGTACAACCGCACGGCCCGCGTGTTGTCGGTGTAAACCATCAGCACCGCCTGCTCGTACCCTGCCTGCGCCAGCACGGCCGGGACCGCCGCCATCAGCCGTCGTCCGACGCCTGCACCCCAGGCACCCGGGCTGACCCCGACATAGCGGACCTCCGCGATCGCTTGACCCTCGCGGGCCCGCCCCCACGGTTCCATCGCCGCGAATCCGATTGTCCGCCCATCGTCGTCAGCCACGAGCAGCACCGACCGCGGGGAACTGTCCAGCACAGTCCGGATCAGTGGACGAGCCAACTCAAGCGGCGCGACGTCCTCAGCACCGTCCCGCGCCGCCGTGGTCTCGGCCCAGATCCGCGCAGCGGCGTCCACTCGCTCCGGATCAGCGGTCACCGTGATCAGCGATGCCATCCCGCGAGCTTACGACCCGCCCGGCACAACCAGCGAGCGGCCGAGGCGCGCGCTTCCTGCGCCGGCCCAACCTCGGCAAGCAGGAACTTTAAACACTTCGTTGACAACGGCTAGTTTGGCTGCTGGACTCGGTGGCATGACCGCAACGCAGCAGGATCCGTTCACCGCCCCCGACCCCGGCCGCGCCCGGGCGCAGCGCACCTATGCCGCGTTGACCCGGATCGCCGAGCGGCACGCGTCCGACGACACGCGCCGCCGACGCCACACCAACCCGTACGTGCCGGACCCGTACGAGGCGGTGGCCCTGGTGACCGCGCTGGCCGCCGGCGGGGCCGAGCTGACCGCCGACGAGGAGCCGGTCGACTCCGCCGACCTGGTGGCCGCGCTCACCCTCGTGCCGCACGTGCGGGCGGAGCTGGACGCGCTGGAGGCCGGGCTGCTCCGACTCGCCCGCGACCGGGGGCTGACCTGGCAGTCCATCGCCCACGGCCTCGGGCTCGGCTCGGCACAGGCCGCCCGGCAGCGTTTCGAGCGGCTCACCGGCCGGGTCGACGCTGGGGCCGGGAGCGACGCCCCGGACGACGGTCGGCGGGAAGACAATGGCGTACGGCACGACGACGGGCGGGGCAGGTGATGGAGCGCGCGGAGCTGCTGGCGTACTGCCTGGCGAAGCCGGGGGCGTCGCTGGACCAGCCCTGGGACGACGGCGAGGTCGTGAAGGTGGGCGGCCGGATCTTCGCCTTCCTCGGCCCGGAGTCGGCCGATCGGGTAGGCGTCAAGTGCGGCCCGACCCGGGAGATTGCCGACGAGTGGCTACACCGGTTCCCCGACGACGCCGTCGCGTCCTCGCACATCGGCAGGTTCGGGTGGAACAGCCTGCGACTGACCGGCGCGATCGACGGCGACGAGCTGCGCGAGGCGGTGGACGCCTCGTACGAGGCGGTGGTGGCGAAGCTGCCGAAGCGGGACCGCCCGGCGGCCGGCTGAGCGCGGCGCGGCGACCGACGCGGCGCGCGGGGGGTTCCCGCGCGCCGCGTCAGGACGCGTCGTCAGCGGGGCACTACCTGCTCGGCGGCCCACTCCCGCCAGCCGGCGAGCTGGTCGGCGGCGGCGGCGAGCTGGTCGGCGACCGGGCCGGGGCCGGTGGAGCCAGGGGTGATCCGCGCGGCCAGCGCCGAGGAGACCGAGAGCACGTCGCGCACCGACGGGTCGAGGTGCTCGCTGACCGTCGCCAGGTCGGCGTCGGAGACCTCGTCGAGGGCGCATTCGCGGACCGCGCAGAGCGCGACCAGCCTGCCGGTGATCTCGTGCGCGTCCCGGAACGGCACGTTGCGGCGGACCAGCCAGTCGGCGACCTCGGTGGCCAGGGAGAAGCCGACGGGGGCGGCGGCCACCAGGCGGTCGACGCGGACGGTCATCGTGGAGATCATCCCGGCGAGGGCCGGCAGCAGCAGTTCCAGGGTGTCGACCGCGTCGAAGGCCGGCTCCTTGTCCTCCTGCATGTCCCGGTCGTACGCCATCGGCAGGCCCTTGAGCATGGTCAGCACGCTCACCAGGCCGCCGACGAGCCGGCCGGACTTGCCCCGGGCCAGCTCGGCGATGTCCGCGTTCTTCTTCTGCGGCATGATCGACGAGCCGGTGGCGAAAGCGTCGTCCAGCTCGACCCAGCCGAACTCGTGCGACGTCCACAGCACCACCTCCTCGCCGAGGCGGGACAGGTGCACCCCGATCATCGCGGTGATGAAGAGGAACTCGGCGACGAAGTCCCGGTCAGCCACGGCGTCCATCGAGTTGGCGAAGGACGTGCGGAAGCCCAACTCCTTCGAGACGGCCACCGGGTCCAGCGGCAGGCCGGAACCGGCGAGCGCGCCCGCCCCGAGCGGGCTGACCGCGGCCCGGTGGTCCCAGTCCCGCATCCGGTCCAGGTCGCGCAGCAGCGGCTGCACGTGGGCCAGCAGCCAGTGGCCGAAGGTGACCGGCTGGGCGTGCTGAAGGTGGGTCATCCCCGGCGCGGCCGTGTCGACGTGCCGCTCGGCCTGCTCGGTGAGGGCCTCGGCCAGCTCGACCAGCCGGGCGGCCACGCCCCGGGCGTGGTCGCGCAGGTAGAGCCGCAGGTCGGTGGCGACCTGGTCGTTGCGGGACCGGCCGGCGCGCAGCTTGCCGCCGAGGCTGCCGAGGCGCTCCAGCAGCCCGCGTTCCAGAGCGGTGTGCACGTCCTCGTCGTCCACGGTGGGGCGGAACGAACCGGAGGCGCAGGCGGCCTCCAGGTCGTCCAGGGCGGCGAGGATGCGACCCAGTTCCTCCGGGTCGAGCAGGCCCGCGCCCGCCAGGACCCGGGCGTGCGCCCGGGACCCGGCGAGGTCATACGGGGCGAGGCGCCAGTCGAACTGCACGCTGACCGACAGCCGGGCCAGGGCTTCGGAGGGGCCGCCGGCGAACCGGCCGCCCCACAGGCTCGTACGGTTGGTCGCGGCGCTGTTCTCGGTGAGGCTCTTGTCGTCCACGCCACCCATTGTGGTTCCCACGGTCAGGAGCCGGCCAACCGGGCGTCCCGCGCGGCGGCCATCTTGCTGGGCAGGCCCCACAACTGCACGAAGCCCTTGGCCAGGGACTGGTCGAACGTGTCGCCGGTGTCGTAGGTGGCCATGCCGAAGTCGTACAGGCTGGCCTCGGAGCGCCGGCCGGTGACGGTGGCCCGGCCGCCGTGCAGGGTGAGCCGCACCTCGCCGGAGACCTGCTGCTGGGCGTCGTCGATGAAGGCGTCCAGGGCCTTCTTCAGCGGCGAGAACCAGAGGCCGTCGTAGACCAACTCGCCCCAGCGCTGGTCGACGCCCTTCTTGAACCGGGCCAGGTCCCGCTCGACGGTGACCGCCTCCAGCTCCTGATGGGCGGCGATCAGCGCGATCGCGCCGGGGGCCTCGTACACCTCGCGGCTCTTGATGCCGACCAGGCGGTCCTCGACCATGTCGAGCCGGCCGACGCCCTGCGCGCCCGCCCGCCGGTTCAGCTCCAGGATCGCCTGGTACGGGGTGACGGTCTCGCCGTCGATCGCGACCGGCACGCCGGCGTCGAAGGTGATGACCACCTCGTCGGCGTCGCGCTCCTGCGCCGGGTCCGACGTGTACGAGTACAGGTCCTCGATGGGAGCGTTCCAGATGTCCTCCAGGAAGCCGGTCTCCACGGCCCGGCCCCACAGGTTCTGGTCGATCGAGTACGGCGACTTGGCCGACACGTCGATCGGCAGGCCCTTCTCCTCGGCGAAGGCGATCGCCTTGTCCCGGGTCCAGGCGAAGTCCCGGGCCGGGGCGATGATCTTCAGGTCGGAGGCGAGCGCGGCCAGGCCGACCTCGAAGCGGACCTGGTCGTTGCCCTTGCCCGTGCAGCCGTGCGACACGATGGTGCCGCCGTGCTTGCGGGCCGCGGCCACCAGGTGCTTGACGATCAGCGGCCGGGACAGCGCGGAGACCAGCGGATACCGGTCCATGTATAGGGCGTTGGCCCGCATCGCCGGCAGGCAGTACTCGGCGGCGAACTCGTCGCGCGCGTCCACCACCTCGGACTCGACGGCCCCGCAGTCCAGGGCACGCTGCCGGATGGCGTCGAGGTCCTCGCCGCCCTGCCCGACATCCACCGCCACCGCGATTATCTCGGCGCCGGTCTGCTCGGCCAGGTACGGAATCGCGACGGAGGTGTCCAACCCCCCGGAGTACGCAAGGACGACCCGCTCGGTCATGGTGTGTTGCTCCCTTCAACGTTCTCTTCCCGGCGGGACCACGCGGCGAGCTTCTCGCCCAGCGCGGCGCCGCCCACGGCCTCGCGGGCCACGACGAGGATGGTGTCGTCGCCGGCGATGGTGCCGACGACCTCGGGCAGGCCCGCTCGGTCCAACGCGCTGGCCAGGTATTGGGCTGCGCCCGGCGGGGTGCGCAGCACGGCGATGTTGCCGCTGGAGTCGACCTCGTTGAGCAGCTCCCGCAACAGCCGGATCAGCCGGGCCGGGGCGGCCTCAGCGTCGCGCAGCGGCCGGTGGCCGTCCTCGGGGATGACGTACAGGAGCCGCCCGTCGCCGCCCCGGGCGGTGACCGCGCCCAGTTCCTTGAGGTCCCGCGACAGGGTGGCCTGAGTGACGCCCACGCCGTCGCCGGCGAGCAGGTCGGCCAGCTCCGTCTGCGAGCGGACCGCCTTGTCGCGGATCAGCTCGACGATGCGGGCGTGCCGGGCGGCTCGGGTCAGCGGGGCGGTCATTGCGGGCCCTCCAGCAGGTACGCCAGCAGCGCCTTCTGGGCGTGCAGCCGGTTCTCCGCCTGGTCGAACACCGCGCTCTGCGGGCCGTCGAGCACCTCGTCGGTGATCTCCTCACCCCGGTGCGCGGGCAGGCAGTGCAGCACGATCGCGTCCGGCGCGGCGTGCCCGATCAGTTCCTTGTTGAGCTGGTACGGCAGGAACGGGGTGATCCGGTCCAGCCCGTCGGACTCCTGCCCCATCGATGTCCAGGTGTCGGTGGCCAGCACGTCGGCGTCCCGGACCGCCTCCACCGGGTCGCGCAGCACCCGCACCGACCCGCCGGTGCCGGCGGCGATCTCCGCCGCCCGGGTGACCACCTCGGGGTCGGGGTCGAACCCGTCCGGCCCGGCGACCCGCACGTGCATCCCGGCGGTCGCCCCGGCCAGCAGGTACGAGTGCGCCATGTTGTTCGCCGCGTCCCCGACGTACGCCAGGGTGCGGCCCCGGGTGTCGCCGAACCTCTCGCGGACGGTGAGCAGGTCGGCCAGGAGCTGGCAGGGGTGGAAGCCGTCGGTGAGGGCGTTGATCACCGGCACGCTCGCCCCGGCGGCGACCTCGGCGATCCGGTCGTCACCGTGGGTGCGCAGCACGATCGCGGCCACGTACCGGGACAGCACCCGGCCGGCGTCGGCGAGGGCCTCGCCCCGGCCGAAGTGGGTGACCTGGGTGTCCACCACGAGCGGGTGGCCGCCCAGCTCGGCGATGCCGGCGTCGAACGAGATCCGGGTACGCAGGCTCTGCTTGTCGAACAGCACCGCCACCGACCGCGGGCCGGCCAGCGGCTTGTGGGTGTACCGCTCGGCCTTCATCCGGGCGGCCAGGTCCAGCACGGCCGACTGCTCGGCCGGCGAGAGGTCGTCGTCGCGCAGCAGGTGGCGGGTCATGCGGTGGCCTCCGGGGTGGTGGCGGCGTCGAGGGCGGCGGGCAGGGCGGCCAGGAAGGCGTCGACCTGGTCGGTGGTGAGGACCAGCGGCGGGGCGAGCCGGACCACGCCGGGCTGCACCGGGTTGGCCAGGAACCCGGCCTCGCGCAGCGCGGTCGCCAGCGGGCCGGACACGTCGGCGGTGAGCACGATCCCGAGCAGCAGGCCCGCGCCGCGCACCTCGGCCACGAGGGGGTGGCCGAGCGCCTCGACGCCCCGGCGCAGCCGCTCACCGACCCGCTTGACGTGGTCGAGCAGCCCCTCGCTGGCGATGGTCGACACCACCGCGAGGGCGGCGGCGCAGCTCACCGGGTTGCCGCCGAAGGTGGTGCCGTGGGAGCCGGCCCTGAGCAGGTCGGCGGCCGGGCCGAAGGCCAGGCAGGCGCCGATGGGCAGGCCGCCGCCGAGGCCCTTGGCGAGGGTGACGATGTCGGGTTCGATGCCCTCGGCCTGGTGGGCGAACCAGTGCCCGGTGCGGCCGACGCCGGTCTGCACCTCGTCGAGGACCAGCAGGGCGCCGTGCCGGGCGGTGATCCGCCGGGCCTCGGTGAGGTAGCCGGCCGGCGGGACGACGACGCCGTTCTCGCCCTGGATCGGCTCCAGGATGACCATGGCGGTCGCGTCGGTCACCGCCTCGGCGAGGGCCGCCGCGTCGCCGTACGGGACGTGGGTGACGTCGCCGGGCAGCGGGCGGAACGGGTCGGCCTTGGCGGGCTGGCCGGTGAGCGCGAGCGCGCCCATGGTCCGGCCGTGGAAGCCACCGACGGTCGCCACGACGTGGGTACGCCCGGTGAGCCGGGACAGCTTGAACGCGGCCTCGTTGGCCTCGGCGCCGGAGTTGGCGAAGAAGACCCGGCCGCGCCGGCCCGCGAGGGCCAGCAGCAGCTCGGCCAGGGCCACCGGCGGCTCGGCGACGAACAGGTTCGACACGTGCCCGAGGGTGGCGACCTGCCGGGACACGGCGGCCACCACGGCCGGGTGGGCGTGGCCGAGGGCGTTGACCGCGATGCCGCCGAGCAGGTCGACGTACTCCCGGCCGGCGTCGTCGACCACGACCGCGCCGGAGCCGGACACCAGCGCGAGCGGCGGGGTGCCGTAGTTGTCCATCAACGACTGCCGCCAGCGGTCCACCAAAGTGCTCATGACGAAACCGAGCCTTTCCTGTTCCCGACTGCGGGGCTCGCAGGCTCACTCCTCGCGCTCACGACCATCGTTCCGAACCCTTCCGAGGTGAAGACCTCAAGCAGCGTGGAGTGGGCGACCCGGCCATCGACGACGTGCGCTGCGGGCACGCCGTGGCGCACCGCCCGCAGGCAGGCCTCCATCTTCGGGACCATCCCCGATTCCAGGGACGGCAGCAGCTCCGCCAGGTCGTCGGTGGTGATCTCGCTGACCAGGCTGTCGGTGTCGGGCCAGTTCGCGTAGAGGCCGGGGACGTCGGTGAGGACGACCAGCTTGCGGGCCTGGAGCGCGATCGCGAGCGCGGCGGCGGCGGTGTCGGCGTTGAGGTTGTGCAGCACCCCGTCGACGTCCGGCGCGACGGTGGAGATCACCGGAATGCGGCCGGCCGCGATCAGGTCGGTCACCGCCGACGGGTCGACCGACTCGACGTCGCCGACCTGGCCGACGTCCACCGGCTCCCCGTCGACGTACGCCGGGCGGCGCACGGCGGTGAACAGGCCGGCGTCCTCGCCGGAGAGGCCGACGGCGTACGGGCCGTGCGCGTTGATCAGCCCGACCAGCTCCCGGCCGACCTGGCCGACCAGCACCATCCGCACGACGTCCATCGCCTCGGGGGTGGTGACCCGCAGGCCGCCCCTGAACTCGCTGTCGATGCCGAGCCGGCCGAGCATGGCGGAGATCTGCGGCCCGCCGCCGTGCACGACGACCGGCTTGAGGCCGGCGTAGCGCAGGAACACCATGTCGGCGGCGAAGGCCCGCTGGAGGTCGGGGTCGACCATCGCGTTGCCGCCGTACTTGACCACGACGGTGGTGCCGGAGAGGCGGGCCAGCCAGGGCAGCGCCTCGATCAGGGTCTCGGCCTTCGCCTGGGCCCGGGTGAGATCCGCGCTGAGACTCATGTGGAGTACGCCGAGTTCTCGTGCACGTAGGCGTGCGACAGGTCGCTGGTCCACACGGTGGCCTCCGCGTCGCCGGCGTGCAGGTCGATCCGGATCGTCACGTCCCGCCCGGTGAGGTCCACCTTCGAGCGGTCCTCGGCGGCGGCGCCGGAGCGGCACACCCAGATCCCGTTCACGGCGACGTCGACGGCGTCCGGCTCGAACGCGGCGGCGGTGGTGCCGACGGCGGCGAGGATCCGACCCCAGTTCGGGTCGTTGCCGAACAGCGCCGTCTTGACCAGGTTGTTGCGGGCCACCGACCGGCCCACCTCGACCGCGTCGTCCTCGCTCGCGGCGCCGACCACGTCGATGGTGATCTGCTTGGTGGCACCCTCGGCGTCGGCGATGAGCTGCTGGGCCAGGTCGTGACAGGCGGCGGTGACGGCGGCGGTCAGCTCCGCCTGCGTCGGCTCGATGCCGGACGAGCCGCTGGACAGCAGCAGCACGGTGTCGTTGGTGGACATGCAGCCGTCGGAGTCGATCCGGTCGAAGGTGACCCGGCAGGCGGCGCGCAGCGCGGCGTCGAGCGCCGCCGGCCCGGCCACCGCGTCGGTGGTCAACACGCAGAGCATCGTCGCCATGGCCGGGGCGAGCATGCCGGCGCCCTTGGCCATGCCGCCGACGGTCCAGCCGCTGCCGGCGGCCACGGTGGTCTTCGGCCGGGTGTCGGTGGTCATGATCGCCTCGGCCGCGGCGGTGCCGCCGTCGCGGGACAGGCCCCGGATCGCCGCCCGTACGCCGGGCAGCAGCTTCGGCATCGGCAGCCGCTCGCCGATCAGGCCGGTGGAGCAGACCGCGACGTCGGCGGCGCCGAGCCGCAGCCGGGGGCTGGCCGAGGTCAGCGCGGCGGCGGTGTGCTCGGCGGTGGCGTGGGTGTCCTGGAAGCCGGCCGGGCCGGTGCAGGCGTTCGCGCCACCGGAGTTCAGCACCACGGCGCGGGCCACGCCGCCGCGGACCACCTGCTGGGTCCACAGCACCGGCGCGGCCTTGACCCGGTTGGCGGTGAAGACGCCGGCGATCCCGGCGTCCGGGCCGTCGTTGACGACCAGGGCGATGTCGCTGGCGCCGCTGCCCTTGAGCCCGGCGGCAACCCCGGCGGCCCGGAATCCCTTCGGCGTGGTGACGGTCACAGGGCCCACCTTTCGTTCACGACTGCGGGGCTCCGCTCCGCTGCACTCCTCGCGCTCACAGGAGCCCACCTTTCGTTCGCGACTGCGGGGCTCCGCTCCGCTGCACTCCTCGCGCTCACGGTGCGACCCCCCAGACGGACAGGCCCATGGTCTCCGGCAGGCCGAGCATCAGGTTGGCGCACTGCACGGCCTGGCCGGCAGCTCCCTTGCCGAGGTTGTCGATCGCGCTGACCACGATCACCCGACCGGAGTCGACGTCGACACCCGCCTGGAGGTGGCAGGAGTTCGAGCCGAGGGTGGCGGCGGTGTGCGGCCAGGCCCCCTCGGGCAGCACGTGCACGAACGGCGCGTCCGCGTACGCCTCCGCCAGGACCGCGCGAGGGTCGATGCCGGAGCCGGTCGGCACGGCGGTGACCGTGGCGAGGATGCCGCGCGGCATCGGCGCGAGGAGCGGGGTGAGGGAGAGGCTGGTCGCGCCGGTGGCCTGCTTGATCTCCGGCACGTGCTGGTGGGCCCCCACCTTGTACGGGGACAGGTCGCCCATCACCTCGCTGCCGAGCAGGTTGGTCTTGGCGGCCCGGCCCGCGCCGGAGGTGCCGGAGGCGGCGACCACCACCACGTCGGCGGGGTCGACCGCGCCGGCCGCGACAAGCGGGGCGAGCGCGAGCGTGGTGGCCACCGCGTAGCAGCCGGTGTTGGCGACCCGGGTCGTGGTGGCGATCGCGGCGCGCTGACCGGGCAGTTCGGGCAGGCCGTAGGTCCAGGCCCCGGCGTGCTCACCGCCGTAGTACCGCGTCCAGGCGGCGGCGTCGCGCAGCCGGTGGTCCGCGCCCAGGTCGACCACCCGCACCGTCTCCGGCAGGGCGGCGGCCAGGGCCGCCGACTCGCCGTGCGGCAGGGCCAGGAAGACCAGGTCCGCGTCGGCCAGGGTCGCCGGGGTGGTCGCCGCGAACACCAGGTCCAGCCCGACGAGCTGCGGGTGTACGGCGGTGACCGGTGCGCCTGCCTGGCGGTGCGCGGTGGCGGCGACCAGGTCGAGCTCGGGGTGGCCGGCGACCAGGCGCAGCAGCTCGCCCCCGGCGTAGCCGCTCGCCCCCGCTACCGCAACTCGGATACCCATTCCCACCTCCGCATGACTATGCAGCGGAGACTACCCGGTCGGGGCGACGCGCTGCAAATCCATACGGTCCAGCGCATGAATCCGCCGACAGCGGAAGGCCGGTACGGCCCGTTTCATCCTCTTAGTACCCTCAATTTCGCTACGGGCCGGCCTTCGCCGTCCGCGCGGGCGGAGATCCCGACCGGCGGCGAGGTCGCCCAGGTCCCGGGTAGCGCTCGAAGAAGTACGGGAGCCATCGTCGGCAGAACGCGGCGAACGGCCTCGCCGCTGGGCAGACCCGCCTGCTGAAGCCGGACAGCGACACGACGCCCGGCTCGGCGGTCCCGTGGAAGAGACCGATCGTGACGGCGAAGACGCCGCGCTGGTAGGCGGCCTGGACACCGGCGGCCAGGGTCCCCGCGTCCAGGTCGTCCGGACCGGCGTCTCTGATGAGCAGCTCACCGGCGACCGCCGGCAGCAGGTTGTTGCAGAGCACGGTGATCAGCTTCGGGTTCGGCGCGAGGTCGGTGACCGACGACCGGTAGCCGTTGCTACTGACGAACACCTCCGTGAAGGGCAGGAGGACCCTGGCCGTTCCCCAGTCGCGGGTCAGCTGCCGGGCCCGATGCGACGACGCGGCAACCAGATGCAGCTGCGTCGCCAGCAGGGCGTACTGGAGGCGCGGGTGGCTGGCCAGCCGCCGGGCGACTCGGACCTCCTCGGCACTGAAGCACAGGCGGGCGAGCATGTACGAGCGAGCCAACTCCCGCGCCTGGCTACTGGTCAGCGACGCCTCGGCCGCTCCCCTGTGCCGGTGTCGGGAGCGCGACGGGGGCGTCAGGAGACGCTGCCGCACGAGCTCCGGAGAGATCGAGGCGTAGAACGCGGAGAGGACCCGGTCCGCGGTCGGCAGCGCGGGCTCCGGTCCGTTCCGGCAGCGCCGGACGAGATCGCACCAGTCCGTCGACAAGAGGTTCATGGTCTGCCGGCACGACTCGGAATGCGACGTCCCGAGCACGGCCGCCACCCGCTCGACGCTGCGCAGGAGAGAATCCGCCGGCGAGCGGGGGGTCGTCTCCGCCCGGAGGCGGGCGACCGCAGCCTGGCTGCTCCGGTCCGTCGCCACGTCAAAGTAGTCGTCCAGACCGTCAAGGTCGGCCGCACCGAAGTGCACCGCCACGGGTTTCGCGTCCACCACGCGCTGCCAGTAGCGCGCCCTGAGCGCGGCGGGACCGGTCAGCAGCGGCTCGACGTCCCCCGACTCCGATGGTGGCTCTGCGTGCGGCAGGCCCCGCCGTAACACCGACCGCACGAAGTGGTCGTTCTCGGCCACCACCGCGCCGGGCGCGCTGCGGAACCACATCTCGGACGCCAGCTTGGCCGTCTGCATCTCCTCGTTGACGAACTGGAGATACGTGTCGAGCTTCTCCCGCTCAGGGTGCACCGGATTCCCGGTCCCGGAGCGAGGGGGCCACCAGATCCGCGTACATCCCGAACAGTTCGGCCGTGAGGGCGGGGCCCCGATCGCCCAGGTCGAAGAGGTCGCCAGCCAGCGCCGCCGCGAGGGCACCGAAGACGGCGGCGGTGACGAGGGAGTCGCTGTCCGCCACGCGCCTCGCCGCCACGCCGAGGTCGACAACGAAGCGGTGCAGGGAGACAGCCGCGGCCCGCCCGTCGGTCGATCCCCAGACGGGGCCGGCCGAGCCGGACACCCGAGCGGTCGACATGAGCCGCTCCAGGGCCAGCAGGCCGGAGCAGAGCTGGTCGGTGAGTTCGCCGAGCCCCCGGTGCGACCCCGCGCCCGCGTCCCGGAGGATCAGATCCGGGTCCTGCTGCGTAACGATGCCGAGGATGTGCTCCGGCCTCATCTCCCGAACCACGATCCGCGCGCGCTTGCGGGTCTCCTCCCTGAGGTCGACGTAGAGCGGCATGTTGAGGGCACCCTGCAGGTCGTACTGCATGCGCAGGACGAGTCGCCCCGCGGCGGACGATTCCTGGCCGGCGAACCTCGCCAGCGTGGCCGAGCGGAGCTGGTTGAGGGAGACGCCCCCGCTCTGCCGCGCGTACCAGGCGCGCAGTGCCGCGCCGCGAAGGAGGTGGCGGTCCGGATCGACGACGAGGCCCGGCCAGGTCGCCGCCGCCCTCAGTGCCGCGACGATCGACGCCCCCTGGTCCGTCAGGAGGCTCAGGAAGGAGCGGTCCCCTCCGCCCGTCAGCAGGAAGCGGTCGAGGTCCCCGCCCGCGACGTCGCCGACGCCGAGGAAGCCGGTGCCGTCGTCGATCCGGTGGAAGGACGCCATGATCGCACTGCGCGCCCCGCCCGCGGAGGTCCGGTACCGATGGTGGACCAGCCGGCTCGCGGCGAAGATCGTGTGGCAGGGCGCCGCCATGTCCTTCAGGTGGACGACGCGAGGAAGGCGGTCGTCGAAGAGGCGCGCCTGGGCGGCGAGTGCCTCGTCCACCCGGGCCCCGGAGGGAAAGATGCAGCTGTCCTCGTCGCTCCACGCCTCGCCGTCGGGAGCCAGGTAGCACTGCCTGAGCAGCCGGTTCGTCCGGGGCAGGTAGGTGAGTCCCTGCCCAGAAGGCCCCAGACCCGTGCCCAGGGTCCACGCGACGATCACCTTGAACTCGTCCATGAACGGGCTGTTGTCGACGTGCAACGTGTTGTCCCGAGCCACGACGTCGACCGGGTGGGTGTCCTTCGCCCGCAGGTCGATGATCTTCATGGGCGCGCCGAGAGCATGCGCGACGAGCGCCACCAGGAGCGGGTGCGTGAACACTTCCCGGAAGTGGGGATCATCGAGCAGGAAATCGCAGTCCGCGACGTTCAGATAGTTGTGCAGCGAACCCCTGCTGCCCTTGGCGCTGATCGCCGAGTCGTACGCCCGCCGCGCGCCGTCGAAACGCGCGGGCGGGACCAGTCCGGTGAAGCTCAGCGCTCCTTCGGTCGCCAGTTCCCGGGTCAGGGCGAGGAACGTGGCGAGGAGAACCGGACCGTTCTCCTCATCCCGACAGGCATGACGGATGACCGCCTCGATGTCACAACGGAAGCTGTCGTCTTCCCGTTGCCGGCGCAGTTGCCGGTACGACCGGGGGCTGGCCACCTCGTCGAACGGGACGAGCGGGGCATACCGCGCGGTCATGTGGCCGGCGTCCCGATCACCAGTGTGGAGCGGGTGGGATCGGGGTAGTGCTCAAGGCGGGCCAGGGCACGTTGAACCTCCGCCACGGCGCTCGCGTTGCCCAGCCGGCCGTAGGCGTCCTCGAGCTGGCGCAGCATCGTCCGTACCGAACGGACGTTGCCGAGGGACTCCTCGACCCGCCAGGCGCGCTCCAGCCAGGTGCAGGCCTCCTCGAGATCACCGGACCTGAGGCCGACGCCGCCGAGCAGCCGGAGAGCCAGGGCCCGGCCATAGGCGTTTCCCTGATCTTCACACATGGCCAGGCTGCGGAGCCCGAGCGCTTGCGCCCACGAATGGTGGTCCAGTTCGTTGAGGGCTCGGGCGGCGTCGTAGAGCCCGCGCGCCTCACGCACCGAATTGTTGCTCCGTCTGGACTCCCGTGCCGCCCGCAGGCCCCACCGCAGCGCCTCCCGGTGGTCACCCGATCGCAGGGCGAGCTCCGCCATGGCGTGCTGGGCGGACGCCAGCCCGGTGTCGTCGCCATGCGCCGCGTCCAGCTCCATCGAGGCACGGAGTGCCTGCTTCGCGGGCTCGAGCTGCCCGGCGTCCGCGTAGGCCCGTCCCAGTCCTCGCCGGGACAGCGCCTCCATCGGCCGGTCGCCGGCGACCGCGGCATCGACGGCCTCCTGCTGGATGGACAACGTCCTCGTGACGTCCTGCCGCCAGTAGAGGAACGTGTTCACGGACCAGGCGAACCGGGTGATGAACGCGAAGTCCCGACCGGTCCGGGCAGCCTCGATGAGATAGGTCATGGACGGGGTGATCGACTCGAACCAGGCGAGGGCTTCGGCGATGCCGAACCCGGTGGCTGCGGTGAGGGCCGCCAGCTCGCCGTCCAACGGCAGGGGGTTCCGGTTCGGATCGATGGCCCGGTCCGCGGCGTAGCTGAGCGCCAGGTACACCGTCCGGACACGCCGCCCGAGTTCCTCCTGCTCGGAGCTGTCCAGCACCTGCGAGAGCGTCTCCGACAGATATGCCTTCATGATGTCGTGGAAGCGGTAGCGGCCGGGGCCGATCTCGTCGATGAGTGAGGACAGGCACAGAATCTGCAGGCTCCGGTCGCAGTCACGCACGGGCTCGTCGACGACCATGCCTAGCACCGAGACGGACCACTCGGTGCTAGGCAGCATGGAGGCGACGTAGAGGATCCGCTTGGTCTGCGCGTCCAGGTCGTCCAGCGACCAGGAAATGACCCGTCCGACTTCGATGCCCAGCCCGGCGTCGTCGAGGAAACGAAGCGGGGTCCGCTCCGCCTCGATCCCCCGCGCCGCGTCCCGGATCGTCCAACTGGGGTGGATGGCGAGTTTCGCCGAGACGATGGCCAGCGCCAGCGGGTGCCCCTCCAGGAGGTGGACGATGCGTCGGGCGCTGTGGTCCTCGCGCTCCACCCGGATGAACCCGACCCGCTCGGCGAGCAGTTCGACTCCCTCTTCGATGGTCAGCAGGGGAAGTTTGAGAACCCTGGCCTCGTGCCGGACGATCATCTCGGGAATGGCACGGCGGCTGGTGACCACCAGGACCGAACCGAAGCCCGGTACGAGTTCCCGGATCTGGTCGTAGGAGCCCACGTTGTCGATGATGACCAGGCAGCGCTTCCCGGCGGTGACGGCACGGAAGATGCTGCCCCATTCCGCCTCGTTGTCGGGCAGGTCGGCGCGGTTGATCCCGAGCGTGGCCAGGAAGGTGCGCAGGGCGTCCCGCGGTTCGACCCGCGGCGTGCCCGAGTACGCGCACATGTCGACAAAGAACTGCCCGTCGGGGTAGTTGGCGATACGCGAACTGGCCCAGGCGAGGGCGAGGGTCGTCTTCCCCGAGCCGGCCAGGCCCCACAGCATGCAGCAGCGCGACCCGGGCGCGTTCATCGCCTCGTCCATCTCCTGCAGCAGATGGTGCCGGCCGACGATTCTCCCGATCCCGCCCGGAAGCATGTGCGGTGGTTCGGGGGACCACCGCGCGGCGCGCGGCTGCTGAACGTAGATGGCACCGGACGAACCGACCTGGAGGATCTGGTTCGCCGAAAGGCCCTCGGCGATGTTGTGCGAGGTGTTCTCGGGTGCGGGGCCCATGTCGGTCACCTTTCGGCTCTACCATGGCCGGACGTCGCAGGCGCCGACCGGCGCGGCAACCAGGAGACGAACGGTTCGGCTACATCGCGACGTCCCCGACGCGCTGAGCCTGGACCAGCTTGCCGACGTTGCTGGAAGCCACCACGTTCGTGGCGCCGGCCGGCGTGCCGCCCTGCGCGAGCTCCCGCAGGAAGTCCGGATCCTCGGCGGCGCACCTGACGAGGAGTTCCCGCAGTCTCGCGATGTCCTCCGCGGACGGCGCACCCTGCGCGGCCCGGTCCAGCGACTCCATCGTCTCCTCCGGTTCGCGCTGCCTGACGAGTCGCTTGCGGATGGCGTCGACGAGTGCCGACCCGGATCCCTCGGCGAGCTTGACGAGTGCTGCGGAAACGATGACCTCGATCATTGCGCTACTCCTACAACATTGAGGGACGGCAACCGTTGCGCCGGCGGTGCGCCCGGTCGGCAGGCTGGACGAGTGCGCGGTGGTGTGGGATTCCCGAGGCGGCTGCCGGCCCGCTCCCCGGGCGACGGGAGCGGCCCACCAGAGGGCGGCGCGAAGGCACCTGCCGGCAGCTGCGGCCGTCCCCGCAAGGTCAGGCTACCGACGTGGCGGTTGTCCGGCTCCTGTCAGATGTGCGACAGGGCACTCACCAGGGCGTTCCGTCGCGGTGCTCTGGTCGCCGGTGACCGAGATCCGATATGGAACCGACCGGACGACGACGGCCCCGTACCACACGGGTACGGGGCCGTCCTCCGGCCGGTCAGGCGCCCCGGAGGGTGGCGCCGAAGCGCTCCGCCGCGCGGGCGACGGCCGCGTCGCGGGCCGCCACCGCCTCCTCGACCGTCAGCGTCCGGTCGGGGGCGCGGAAGGTCAGCTTGTACGCCAGCGACCGGCGCCCCGCGCCGAGCTGCTCGGAGGCATACACGTCGAACAGCCGGACGCCCTCCAGCAGCTCGCCGGCGCCCTCGACGAGGGCCCGCTGCACCTCGGCGGCGGGCACCCGCTCGTCCACCACCAGCGCCACGTCGATCAGTGCCGGCGGGAAGCCGGAGATCGTCGGGGCCGGGGCGACCGGGGCGGGCGGCAGCGCATCCAGGTCCAGCTCCATGGCGCTGGTGCGCCGGGGCAGCTCCAGCGCGGCCACCACGGCCGGGTGCAGCTCACCGGCGTGGCCGACGACGGCCCCGTCGACCAGCAGCTCGGCGCAGCGGCCCGGGTGCCAGGGCGCGTGCTCGGCGGCCCGCACCTCGATCCGGTCGGCGGGGATGTCGGCGGCGGCTAGCACCGCCCGGGCGGCCTCGACCGCGTCCGCCCAGCCGGCCGGCCGGCCGGCGCCCCACCAGCCGGCCGGCTCGAAGTCACCGGCCAGCGCCACGGCGACGTGCCGGGGCTGATCGGGCACGACCGCGTCGGCGGCGGCGAACTCGGCGGCGGTGGGCCGCCGGTCCACGCCCATCGCGGGCGGGGCGCCGACGCCGGCGCGCGGGTGGAAGACCGTCCCGATCTCGTAGACGGCGACGTCGCGGTGGCCCCGGCCGAGGTTGCGCTTGAGGATGCCGAGCAGCGGGCCGAGCAGCATGGTGCGCAGCAGCGGCTCCTCCTCCGACAGCGGGTTGGCCACCCGCACCGCCGGGCGGCGCGGGTCGTCGGCGGGCAGTCCGAGCAGGTCGGCCAGCTCACCGGCGACGAACGGGTGGGCGAGCACCTCGACGTACCCGCGCTCGGCGAGCGAGCGGGCCACGGCCCGGCGGCGGCGCTGCTGCCAGGTCAGCCCCCGGCCGGGCGGCGCGGTGGGCAGCACCGACGGGACCCGGTCGTACCCGTCGAGGCGGACCACCTCCTCGACCAGGTCGGCGGGGTCGGTGAGGTCCGGGCGCCAGGTCGGCGGGACGACGGTGAGCACGTCGGCGCCCCCGGCGGCCGGGACCCCGACGGCGCCCGGGTCCTCGCCCAGCCGGTCGACGCCCCGGGTGACACGGCAGCCGACCTGCTCCAGCAGGGACACCACCCGCTCCGGGGAGTAGGCGACCCCGACCCGCCGGCTCGGCAGGTCCGCCGGCAGGGTGACCGGGGTACGCGGCCGGACGTGGTCCAGGTCGAGAATTTCGGCCCCGGGGGTGCCGCCGGCGTGCTCGGTGAGCAGCCGTACCGCCCGCTCGACGGCGACCAGCGCCAGGGCCGGGTCGACGCCCCGCTCCCAGCGCTTCGCCGCCTCGCTGAACAGCTTGTGCCGGCGGGCGGTGCGCCCGACCATCACCGGGTCCCAGTGCGCGGCCTCGAACAGCACGTCGGTGGTGGAGGCGAGGACCTCGCTGGTCTCCCCGCCCATCACCGCGGCGAGCGAGATGGGCCCGCTGTCGTCGCAGATCACCATGTCCTCGGCGGTCAGAACGCGGGCCACCCCGTCCAGGGTGGTCAGCTTCTCCCCCGCCCCGGCCCGGCGCACCACCAGCGGCCCGGAGATCCGGTCGGCGTCGAAGGCGTGCATCGGCTGGCCCAGTTCGAGCATCACGTAGTTGGTGACGTCGACCGGCAGCGAGATGCTGCGCACGCCGGCCACGGTGAGCCGCTGTTGCATCCAGCCCGGGGTCGACACGGTCGGGTCGATCCCGCGCACCATCCGGGCGGTGAACCGGTCGCAGCCGACGGTGTCGCGCACCTCGACCGGGTACGCCGGCTCGGCCGTCCCGGCCGGGGCGGGCGCCAGGCCCGGGTCGCGGAACGGCACACCGAGGGCGTGCGCCAACTCCCGGGCGATGCCGCGGACGCTCAGGGCGTACCCCCGGTCCGGGGTGATCTCCACCTCGACGACCACGTCGTCGAGCCCGACCACCGGTCGGGCGTCGTCGCCGGGCAGCGCCTTGACGTCCTCGGGCAGCACGATGATGCCCGAGTGGTCGTCACCCAGGCCCAGCTCCTTGGCGGAGCAGATCATGCCGTGGGAGTTGCGCCCGTACGTCTTGCGCGCGCCGATGGCGAATCCGCCAGGCAGCACGCCGCCGGGGAGGATCACCACCACCCGGTCACCGGGGGCGAAGTTACGCGCCCCGCAGACGATCTCCTGCGGCTCACCGGTGCCGTTGGCCGCGCCGACATCGACCCGGCAGAACCGGATCGGCTTCTTGAAGCCGGTGAGCTCCTCGACCTCCAGGACCTCGCCGACGACCAGGGCGCCGGTGACCGTGGCCCGCAGGTCCACGATCGACTCGACCTCGATGCCGAGGTCGACCAGCGCCTGCTCCAGGTCCTCGGCGGGCAGGTCGGTCGGGAGGTCGACGCACTCCCGCAGCCAGCTGACAGAGACTCGCATGACTCAGATCACCGTTTCCGTTACTCGTGCCCGCACCGTCTACGCCCCGGCCCCGAACGCGCGGGTGAACCGCATGTCGCCCTCGGCCATGTCCCGCATGTCGCTGACCCCGTGGCGGAACATCACGGTCCGGTCGATGCCCATGCCGAAGGCGAATCCGGAGTAGGCCTCCGGGTCGATCCCGCAGGCGCGCAGCACCCGGGGGTTGACCATGCCGCAGCCGCCCCACTCGACCCAGCGCGGCCCGTCGCGGTGCTCCGGGAACCACACGTCGAACTCGGCGGACGGCTCGGTGAACGGGAAGTAGTGCGGCCGCCAACGGGTCTTCGCGCCCTCGCCGAACATGGCCCGGGCGAAGTGGTCGAGGGTGCCGCGCAGGTGCGCCATGGTGATCCCCTTGTCCACCACCAGGCCCTCGACCTGGTGGAACACGGGGGCGTGGGTGGCGTCCAGCTCGTCGGTGCGGTACACCCGGCCGGGCACCACCACGTAGATCGGCGGCTTACGGGTCAGCATGGTGCGCGCCTGCACCGGTGAGGTGTGGGTGCGCAGCACCAGCCCGGAGCTCTCCGCGCCCGGCGGCGGTGCGATGTGGAAGGTGTCCATCAGACCGCGCGCCGGGTGGTCGGCGGGGATGTTGAGGGCGTCGAAGTTGGTCCATTCCAGCTCGACCTCGGGCCCCTCGGCCACCTCGTAGCCCATCCCGACGAAGAGGTCGCTGATCTGCTCCATCAGCGTGCTCAGCGGGTGCCGGGCGCCGCGCGGCCGGCGGTCGTAGGGCAGCGTGACGTCGACCCGCTCGGTGACCAGCACCCGCTCGGCCTGCTCGCGTTCGAGGACCTCGGCGCGGGCGGCGTAGGCGGCCTCGATCGCCCGGCGGGCCTCGTTGACCCGCTTGCCGGCGTCGGACTTCGCGGCCGGTGGCAGCGCGCCGATCTCCCGGCGGGCCAGCGAGACCGGGGACCGGTCACCGAGGTGCGCGGGACGCAGCGCGGTCAGCGCGTCCGGGTCGGCGGCGGCGGCGAGCGCCTGCTCGGCGTCGGCCACGGCCCCGGCCAGGGCGTCCGGGGCGAGCAGGGCGACCTGCTTCGGGTCGTACGGATCGTTGCGATAGGTCATGGCGTACGGGCACTCCCTCACGGCGGCACCGGCCCTGCACGGGCGGCGAAGCGAGTCTACGGACGCGCGGCTGTGCCGCAGCCCGCCGGTGGGAGGTCACGCAGGGGGAAGGGTCAGGCCCGCCGCCCGCCGACACCGGCGGGCTGGCTAAACGAACGCCGTGGCGCGTTCATCATGTGGACGACTCCCCTGTGCTGGAACCGCGCCGCCGGCCGGGCACCCGACACCGGGTGCGGACGCGCTCGGGCGTCAGCGCAGTGCTCTCGCTGAAGCGTACAGGCACACGGCGGCAGCCGCAGCCAGGTTCAGGCTCTCGGCGCGCCCGTGCAGCGGCACCCGCACCCGGGCGTCGGCGGCGGCGGCCAGCTCCTCGGGCAGCCCGTGCGCCTCCGAGCCGAACAACCAGGCGGTAGGGGCGGCCAGCCGGCCGGCGTCGGCGAGGTCGTCGAGGTCGCTGTCGCCGTACCCGGTGGTGGCGAGAATCGAGAGCCCGGCGGCGCGCAGCGCGGCGACCACGGCCAGGGCGTCGGGCGCGCGGACCACGTCGACGTGGAAGAGGCTGCCGGCCGAGGCCCGCACGCACTTGCCGTTGTACGGGTCGACCGCGTCGCCGGCGAAGACCACGGCACCGGCCCCGGCGGCGTCGGCGGTGCGCAGCACGGTGCCGGCGTTGCCCGGGTCGCGGATCTCGGCGAGCACCGCGACGAGGCGGGGGCCGGCGGCGAGCGCGTCGTCCAGCGGCACGTCCAGGTGCCGGCAGACGGCGACCAGGCCCTGCGGGGCGACGGTCTCGGTGAGCACGGCGAGGGCGTCGTCGGTGACCTCGGAGACCGGCACGTCGGCGTGGGCGGCGCGGGCGGCCAGGTCGGGGTACCGGTCGAGGGCTCCCGGGGTGCCGAACAGCTCGACGACGGTGCCGGGGCGGACGAGGGCCTCCCGGACGGCCTGCGGCCCCTCGGCGAGGAACCGGCCGGCGGCTTCGCGGTCGCGGCGCCGGTGCAACCGGCGGGCGGCGACGACCCTGGGGGTACGTGGGGTGAAGGGCATGGTGTCCGGCTCCGTAGCGCGGCCGAGGCGCCCGCCGTGCGTCGTGGACGACACGGGGGGCGCCTCGGCCGGGTGCTGGCGGATCAGGCGGCCTGGGCCGCCGCGCCACCGGTGCCCTCGGCCGCCACGGCGACGCGGGCGATCTCGACGATCGCGGCGAACGCGGTGGCGTCGTTGACGGCCATGTCGGCCAGGATCTTCCGGTCGACCTCGACGCCGGCCAGGCGCAGGCCCTGGATCAGCCGGTTGTAGGTCATCCCGTTGGCGCGGGCACCCGCGTTGATCCGGGTGATCCACAGCTGCCGGAAGTCGCCCTTGCGGTCGCGACGGTCCCGGTAGGCGTACTGCATCGAGTGCAGCACCTGCTCCTTGGCCTTGCGGTACAGCCGGGAGCGCTGACCGCGGTAGCCGCTCGCGGCCTCCAGCAGGGTACGACGCTTCTTCTGGGCGTTCACAGCCCGCTTGACGCGTGCCATCTCAACTCCTTATTCGGTTCAGGTGGCGCGCGTCAGCGGCCGAGCAGCTTCTTGATGCGCTTGACGTCGGCCTTGGCCACCTCGACGGTGCCGGTCAGCCGGCGGGTACGGGTGGAGGCCTTCTTCTCCAGGAGATGGCGCTTGCCGGCCTGCTCGGTGACGAGCTTGCCCCTGCCGGTCACCTTGACCCGCTTGCCCATGCCCGTGTGGCTCTTCATCTTCGGCATTGAAACGTCTTCTCCCCTGTTACTCGCCGCTGTTGTCGGCGACTGCGCCGGTCTCACCGGCTGGTGCGGTCTCGCCGACTGCCGCGGTCTCACCGGCTGCCGGAGCGGCGAACTCGTCCGCAGCCCGGTCCCGGGGTGCACCGCGGGACGCCGTCGCGGCGACCGCGGAGGCCTTGACGGCCCGGTGCGGAGCGAGAACCATGATCATGTTTCGACCGTCCTGCTTCGGAGCGGCCTCGACGTATCCCAGCTCCGTGATCTCGGACTCGAGCCGGCGCAGGAGCCGGTAGCCCAGCTCCGGGCGGCTCTGCTCGCGACCGCGGAACATGATCGTCACCTTGACCTTGTCGCCGGCCTTGAGGAACCGCACCACGTGACCCTTCTTGGTCTCGTAGTCGTGCGGGTCGATCTTCGGCCGGAGCTTCATCTCCTTGATGACGGTCTGCTGCTGGTTACGCCGCGCTTCGCGCGCCTTCAGTGCGCTCTCGTACTTGAACTTGCCGAAGTCCATGAGCTTGCACACCGGCGGGCGCGCCATCGGCGCAACCTCGACCAGGTCCAGGTCGACGTCCGCGGCCAGCTGAAGGGCGCGCTCCAGCGGGACGATGCCCACCTGCTCACCCTCGGGGCCGACCAGGCGGACCTCACGTGCCCGGATCTGCTCGTTCACGCGTGGTTCGACGCTGATGGGGCCTCCTCGAGTCGAGTCTCCTGCGTGGCCGACTCCGCGGCCCCCATGGTGGAGGCCGATCCGGAAAGCAGAAGGCCCCGGCGTATGCCAGGGCCCGCTCGACCGGTCGGCACGATCACATGATCGCGCATCCGGCCCCGGGGTGTGCCCGGAACCGGTGACCGGACCCGGCCACCGACTGGGGCGACTCGGGTGGGAGCAGGCGCTCCGCTTCAAGACCACCCGCACGTGGGACACGGGGGCAGTCTGGTCGACTCAGCAAGACTACACCCCCACCCGATCCGCTCCCAAACCGGGCGCGCAACTCAGCCCTCGGGTCGGCCGCCCCCGCGGCCCGGGGCCTGAGCTGGACGGCTCAGCGGGCGGCGAGGGCCGCGAGGTGGGCCTGGTGCAGCCGGCGCAGGGCGCGGACCCCCTCGACCGCCAGCTCCTTATCGGCTGCCTGGAGGGCCACCATCGGCAGCAGGTCGTCGTCGTGCAGCTCCAGGCTCGCCCACGGCGCGCCACGGTCGAAGCGCACCCCCCGAACGACCTCCCAGGGCAGCTCGTACGAGCCGATGACGTTACGCACCCGCACGCCGCGCGCGTCCGCCTCCACCCGGGGCCGGGTGAACAGCAGAATGCCGAGCGCGCCGAAGACGCCCAGGCCGATCATGGCGAGCTGGTCCCCGCGCTGGAAGCTGCCGTAGCCATTGCCGGTCGCGCCGGTCAGCGAGGTGGCCACCAGGCTGAACACCACCAGCAGGACGGCGGCCGACACCCAGCACACCAGCCGGATCCGGCGGGGCCGCAAGGTAACCGGTTCGGTATCGCTCACCCCACCAGTCTGCCATCCGGCCCGCCGGCCCACCCACCGCCACACGCGACCACCTGCCCGCACCTGCGACCCGGGGCACCGGGTCAGCGGGATTCGGCAGGTGGCCCCCGGTGGCCAGCAGGCCCAGCGCGCCGACGATCCACGGTGCCGGAAGGGCCCTGGTCCCGGGAGTCCCCCGGGCGCACCGGGGCCACTGGACCCGCCGGGGATGCCGGGCCCGTCCGGGACCGGGGGACAACCGGACCGGCCGGAGTCGGTGGGCGGGTGCCCCGGCCGGCGACCACCACCGCCAGCAGGGTGAGCAGTGCGCCGACCAGCACCGGCCACCGGAGCCCCGCCCCGCCGGGCAGCGCGACGTCCAGCAGCAGGGCGCCGCCGAGCTGGCCGGCGACCAGGGCCAGCCCGGTGCGCAGCACCCCGACCGCCCGGACCCCGATCATCAGGGCCAGCACGATGCCGACGCCGAGCAGGCCACCGAGATACAGGTACCAGTCGCCCGGCCAGGTCGGCTCGGGGCCGGTGAAGACCCCGGCGAGCGCGGCCACCACCACGATGACCGCGGTGCCCACGGCGAAGTTGATCGCGATGCCGGCCGTGGCGGTGCCGGCGGCGGCGACCCGGCCGTTGAGCGCGGCTTGGAGGGCGACCGCCGCCCCGCCCACGACGGCGAGCAGGATCCCACCGACGGCGACGCCGCCAACCGGCCGGCCGAGCTGGGCCAGGGCGACGGCGAGGACGCCGAGCAGTGCCCCGGTGACCCGGGGGCCGGTCAGCCGCAGCCGCCCGAGCGGGGCCAGCCCGGCCCGGTCCGCCGCGAGCCCGCCGAGGCTGCCCCCGGCCACCTGGGCGATGGTGAAGACCGCGATCCCGAGCACCGGGACGACATACGTGGCGACCGTCACGATCACCGCCCCGCCCAGCCCGCCAAGGTACGTCCACCACGGCAGCCGGGCCCGCCGCAGCGCGTCGAGCCCGGCCCGGGTGGACGGCAGGCCGAGCAGGCCCACGAGGACCACCAGGCACCCACCGATGTTGTTGACCAGCGCGCCGAGCACCGGATCGCCGGCCCGCGCCCCCAGCGTGGCGTTGCCCGCCCCCTGCGCCGCGGAGCCCGCCCCGCCGAGCACCACCAGGGCGAGGGCGACCGCCCGGGGCGGCGGCCTCACAGCCGGCAGGCGTGGATGTTGGTGACCAGGATGGCGCGGGCGCCCAGCTCGTACAGCTCGTCCATGATCCGGTGCACGTCGTCGCTCCGCACCATCGCCTGCACCGCGACCCAGCCCTCGCGGTGCAGCGGCGAGACGGTGGGCGACTCGATGCCGGGGGTGAGCGAGCTGGCCCGCTCGAGCAGCCCGGCCGGCACGTCGTACGCGAGCATCACGTAGCGGCGGGCCACCAGCACCCCGTGCAGCCGGCGCAGGAGTTGCGCCTCCTGGGCGTGCTCGGGGGCCCCGGCGCGGCGGACCAGCACCGCCGAGGAGACCAGCAGCGGGTCGCCGACGATCGCCAGGCCGGCCTGGCGCAGGGTCGCCCCGGTGGAGACCACGTCGGCCACCACGTCGGCCACGCCGAGGCGGACGGCGTTCTCCACCGCGCCGTCGAGCCGGATCACGTCGGCGGTCAGCCCGTGGTCGTCGAGGTAGCGGCGGACCACCCCCGGGTACGCGGTGGCGATCCGGTGCCCGCCCAGCTCCTTCGGCGAGGCGATGGTGTCGGGGCGGGCGGCGAACCGGAAGGTGGCCCCGCCGAAGGCGAGGTCCACCACCTCCTCGGCCGGGGCGCCGGAGTCGACCAGCAGGTCCCGGCCGGTGATGCCGAGGTCCAGGTCGCCGGAGCCGACGTAGGTGGCGATGTCGCGGGGACGCAGGTAGAAGAACTCGACGTCGTTGGCCTCGTCCCGGCAGACCAGGTCCTTGGGGTCGCGGCGCTGCCGGTAACCGGCCTCGCGCAGCATCCCCGCGGCCGGCTCGGCCAGGGTGCCCTTGTTCGGAATGGCGACACGCAGCATGGCGGAGTGCTCCCTCGATCGGTGGAGAAGATCAGCGGACGGGGCACTCACAGATGTCGGTAGACGTCCTTGAGTTCGAGACCGGTGGCGAGCATCAGCACCTGCGCCTGGTAGAGCAGCTGGGAGATCTCCTCGGCCGCCCGCTCCGGGCCCTCGTGCTCGGCGGCCATCCACGACTCGGCCGCCTCCTCGACGACCTTCTTGCCGATGAAGTGCACCCCCTTCTCCAGCGCGGCCACCGTGCCCGAGCCGGGGGTGCCGGCGGCGGCCTTGGCCTGCAGCTCGGCGAACAACTCCTCGAACGTCTTCACGGGGTGCGATTCTTCCAGCACCGGCACGTCGGGGCGCGCAGCGGGTCCCCGCCGGTCCGGCTGTTGACACGGCGGCGGCGGACCGACCGGCCGGAATTCCCTACCGGAACGGTGGGACAACCCTGCACGACGCCCGTCGATGGCTCTACGCTGTCCGCCATGCCCAGCAGCCCCCGCGCCCTCGCGCTCACCGCCGCCGGCACCGTCCTCGTCGCGGTCGCCGCCTGCGCGCCCCAGGACGACGCCCCCCCCGCCACCGCCACCCCCGCCGCCACCGCGGGGCCGGCCTGCACCAGGGACAACCTGCCGACCCGTACGCCGGGCAAGCTCACCGTGGCCACCGACGAGCCGGCGTACGAACCCTGGTTCACCGCCAACAAGCCGGACAACGGCGAGGGCTTCGAGGCCGCCGTGGCGTACGCCGTGGCGGAGAAGCTCGGGTACGCCAAGTCCGACGTCACCTGGACCCGGGTGAAGTTCGACACCGCCATCGCCCCCGGCCCGAAGGAGTTCGACTTCGACATCAACCAGTTCTCCATCACCGAGGAGCGCAAGAAGGCTGTCGACTTCTCCGGCCCGTACCATCTGGTCCGGCAGGCCGTGATCGCCCGGAAGTCCGCGAAGATCGCCGGGACGAAGACCCTGGCCGACCTGCGCGGCGCGAAACTCGGCGCCCAGGTCGGCACCACCAGCTACCAGGCGATCACCCAGGTCATCAGGCCGACGGCCGAGCCGCAGGTCTACAACAGCAACGACGACGCCAAGAAGGCACTGCAGAACGGGCAGATCGACGGCCTCGTGGTGGACCTGCCGACCGCCTTCTACATCACCGGCGCGGAACTCACCGACACGAAGATCGTCGGGCAGCTCCCCCAGGTCGGCACCCCCGAGGCGTTCGGGCTGCTGCTGGACCGCAACTCCCCGCTCACCCCCTGCGTCAGCGGGGCGGTCGGCCAGCTCACCGCCGACGGCACGCTCAAGCGGTTGGAGCAGAAGTGGCTGGCCCAGGTCGCGGGGGCGGCCGAGCTCACGTGACCCTGGCACCCCACCTCCCCTCGCAGGCGCAGCGGCGGCGGGCCGCGTACCGCCGTCGGCAGACCGTCACCAGCGTGCTGGTCGCCGCCGCGTCCACGGCGGCGCTCGGCACGCTGCTGGTCGTCGCCGTGACCGGCGCGCCCGGCTGGGACCGGGTCCGGGAGTCCTTCGCAGACCCGACGATCGCCCGGGACGCGCTGCCGGCGGTGCTCACCGGCCTGTGGCTCAACATCCGGCTGTTGGTCTGCTGCGCGGCCGGCGCGCTGCTGCTCGGGCTGCTGGTCGCGCTCCTGCGCACGCTGCGCGGCCCGGTCTTCTTCCCGGTCCGGGCCCTCGCGGCCGGGTACACGTACACCTTCCGGGGCCTGCCGCTGATCATCGTGCTGTACGTGCTCACCCTCGGCATGCCCGGCCTGCGGTTGCGGGGGATGCCGCCGGTGCTGGTGCTCGGCGGGCTGGCGCTGGTGCTCACCTACGGCGGGTACCTGGCCGAGGTGTTCCGGGCCGGCATCGAGTCGGTCCACCCCAGCCAGCTCGCCGCGGCCCGCTCGCTCGGGCTGACCTACCGGCAGACCATGCGACACGTGGTGCTGCCGCAGGCCGTCCGGCGGGTGGCCCCGCCGCTGCTCAACGACGTGGTGGCGATGCAGAAGGACGTCGGTCTGGTCTCCCTCGCCGGCCCGATCGACGCGGTCCGCGCCGCGCAGATCGCCACGGCCGAGACGTTCAACTACACGCCGTACGTGGTGGCCGGGGTGCTGTTCGTGCTGCTGGCGATCCCGCTGATCGCGGTCACCGACGCGGTGACGCTGCGGGCGGCCCGCCGCCAGGGAAGGGGCTGACGATGTCGCTGCTGCGGTGCCGAGGGCTGCGCAAGACGTACGGCGGCCACGTCGTGCTCGACGGGCTGGACCTGACCGTGGACGAGCACCGGGTGGTGGCGCTGATCGGGGCGTCCGGCTCGGGCAAGTCGACCCTGTTGCGCTGCGTCAACCTGCTGGAGACCCTCGACGACGGCACCATCGAGCTGGACGGGGAGGACGTCTCCGACCCCCGGGTCGACCCGGACCGGGTGCGCCGGCGGGTCGGGATGGTCTTCCAGTCGTACAACCTCTTCCCGCACCTGAGCGTGCTCGACAACGTCACCCTGGCCCCGGTGCGGGTGCACCGGCGGGCCCGCGCCGAGGCACAGGCGCAGGCCCGGGAACTGCTGGACCGGGTGGGGCTCGGTGAGAAGGCCGACGCCTACCCCGACCAGCTCTCCGGCGGCCAGCAGCAGCGGGTGGCGATCGTCCGGGCCCTGGCCAACTCCCCCCGACTGATGCTGCTCGACGAGGTCACCTCCGCGCTGGACCCGGAACTGGTCGGCGAGGTGCTGAACCTGATCCGCGACCTCAAGGCCGACGGGATGACCATGGTGCTGGCCACCCACGAGATGAGCTTCGCCCGCGAGGTCGCCGACCAGGTCTGCTTCCTCGACGGCGGACGGGTGATCGAAACCGGGCCACCGGAACGGGTGCTGGGCGAACCGACCGAGCCGCGCACCCGCCAGTTCCTGCACCGCATCATCGCCGCCGGCCGACTCTGAGACTGAAAGGAGGTAGGCGGTGGCCCTGGACACTCCGAGCCCGGCCGCGAGAGTGGGTCTTGTCTTCGCCCTTACGGAACCACGCCAGGACGAGGAGTGCCTGGTAGAAGCAGGTCAGGGCGCGGTTACCCGGTCGGGTTCCTACCGCGTGACGCTCGGCGCGTAGCAGCCGCGCGACCGCACCGCTTCTCTTGTGTGCTCCCATACACCCATGTATATATGAGGAACGATACTGATTCCGGAACCGCGCATTCGGTACACGGGCGCGGTCTCGGAACCGAGGGAGGATAAGGAGTGTCGTGACCAAGACCGGGAAATTAGGAACACGTCTGGGCATCTTCAGTGCGATTGTCGCTGGCACCGTCTCGCTGACGACGGCGACCCCCGCAAGCGCCGCCGCGGTAAACGGCGGGTGGTACCCCTCCGGCACCGCGTGCTACCAGGCCGGCAGCAATGCAGTCGACCGGCCGGACGAGCGTTACCGCGACTATTTGTGCACCTATTCCGCCAGCCACAACCCGCACTGGCACCTGACCCTCTACACCACCTGATCTCCACCGCCGCACGTAGAGGCCCCCGGAGTTTTGCCGAGTGGTGATGACGTAGTTCGTGGTGCTGGGCTGGCTGCGGGGGCTGAAGGCGCCGACCTGGTCGGCGCGAGCATCTCGGTGGTCCGCCACGGCGGCCGGCCTCGGGAATGACTCCCGGCGCCGGCCGCCGCCGTACGTGCCGCACTCCCCACCGGCGAGCGCCGGGGCGCCCTGCACACCGGCCAACTCCGGGCCGGGTTCCACGCCGGTCGGCTCCGGGACCGGGGCCGGTCAACGACGGGGCGGTGGACCGGCGGGACCGGTCAGCGGCCGAAGCCGAGCCGCTGTCCGGCGGCGGCGGCCAGGCCGCGCACGGCCAGCGCGGCGTCCAGCGCCGCCACCGTGGCCGACCAGCCCTTGTCCTCCGCCGAGCCGGGCAGCCCGGCCCGGTCCCGGGCCTGCTCGAGGCTGTCCACGGTGAGCACCCCGTGCGCGACCGGCTTGCCCTCGTCGAGGGCGACCCGGGTCAGCCCGTCGGTGACCGAGCGGCAGACGTAGTCGAAGTGGGCGGTGGCGCCGCGCACCACCACGCCGAGGGCGACCACCACGTCGAAGCGGCGGGCCATCGCCTGGGCGACCACCGGCAGCTCCACCGACCCGGCGACGCGGGCCACCACGGCGCGCGCGCCGCACGCCTCGGCGGCGGCCACCGCCCGGTCGACCATGTGGTCGGTCAGCTCACCGTGCCAGCGCGCGGCGACGATCCCGACCGTCATCCCGGCGGCGTCCACCGCCGTCACCCCGGGCTCACCGAATCCCGCCATCGCTACGCTCCGATCTCGTCGTCGGTGACCGGGCGACCCATCGGGGCCTCGGTCACCTCGTCCAACTCGTCCAACAGGTGGCCCATCCGGTCGCGCTTCGTGCGCAGGTAGCGGACGTTCTCCGGTTGCGGCTGCACCGGCAGTCCCTCCCGGCCGGTGACGGTCAGGCCGTACCCCTCCAGCCCGGCCCGCTTGGCCGGGTTGTTGGTCAGCAGCCGCATCGAGCGCACGCCCAGGTCGTAGAGGATCTGCGCGCCCGTGCCGTAGTCCCGGGCGTCCGCCGGCAGCCCCAGGTCGAGGTTCGCGTCGACGGTGTCCCGGCCCAGGTCCTGCAACTGGTACGCCTGGAGCTTGTGCAGCAGCCCGATCCCGCGCCCCTCGTGCCCGCGCACGTAGAGCACCACCCCGCGGCCCTCCCGGGCGACCCGGGCCAGCGCGGCCTGCAACTGCGGGCCGCAGTCGCAGCGCAGCGAGCCGAACACGTCGCCGGTGAGGCACTCCGAGTGCACCCGGACCAGCACGTCCTCCCCGTCGCCGAGCTCCCCGAAGACGAGGGCGACGTGCTCGGCCGGGTCGTGCTCGGCGCGGTAACCCAGCGCCCGGAACACGCCGTACGGGGTGGGCATCCGGGCCACCGCCACCTGCTCCACCTGCTTCTCGGTGTGCCGCCGGTGGGCCACCAGGTCGGCGATGGTCACCAGGGTCAGGCCGTGCTCGGCGCAGAACTTCTCCAGGTTGGGCAACCGCATCATGGTGCCGTCGTCGTTGACCAGCTCGCAGAGCACGCCGGCGGGACGCAGCCCGGCCAGCCGGGTCAGGTCGATCGCCGCCTCGGTGTGCCCGGCCCGGCGCAGCACCCCGCCCTCGCGGGCCCGCAGCGGCACCACGTGCCCGGGCCGGGCCAGGTCGGTCGGGTCGGTGGACGCGGCGGCGAGCAGCCGGATGGTGTGCGCCCGGTCGGCCGCCGAGATGCCCGTGCTGACCCCCTCCCGGGCGTCCACGGTCACGGTGTACGCGGTGCCCCGCCGGTCCTGGTTGGTGTGGTGCATCGGTGGCAGGTCCAGCCGGTCGCACTCGCCCTCGGTCAGCGGCACGCAGATGTAGCCCGAGGTGTAGCGGACCATGAACGCGACCAGCTCCGGGGTGGCCAACTCGGCCGCGAAGATCAGGTCGCCCTCGTTCTCCCGGGCCGCGTCGTCGACCACGACGACGGGCCGGCCGGCGGCGATGTCCGCCACCGCCTGCTCGATGCTGGCGAAAGTGCTCATGCGACGGCCTCCGAGTAGGTGGACGGGAGCGGGACGCGGGTCGGGTGGACGGCGCGTGAGGCACGCCACCAGGCGGCGAAGCCCCAGGCGCAGAAGGCGCCGTAGACGAGGTACATGACGGCGGACGGGTAGAACCCGCCGCGCAGCAGCAGTGGCACGCCGACGGCGTCCACCACGATCCAGATCAGCCAGAACTCCACCCAGCCGCGGGCCATGCCGTAGGTGGCCAGCAGGCTGCCGGTCAGGATCCAGGCGTCGGGCAGCGGCCCCCAGGAGCCGAGCGCGGCCAGCACCGGGTACGCGACGGCGGTGCCTACGGCGGCGGCCACCAGCAGGCCGAGTCGCTCCCGGCCGGTGGCCCAGCGCGGCACGACCGCGGCGTGGTCGCCGTCGGCGCCGAGGCGGCGGTTGCGCGACCAGCGCCACCAGCCGTAGAGGCTGACGGCGAAGAAGAACACCTGCCGGCCGGCCTGGCCGTAGAGGTCGTGCGCCTGCGGGGTGACGAACACCCCACCGAGGAACACGGTCAGCAGCAGCGCGTTGCCGACCATGCCGACCGGCCAGGCCCAGACCACGCGGCGCAGGCCGAGCAGCGCCGAGGCCAGGCCGAAGACGTTGCCGACGATCTCCCGCACCAGCACCGGCGAGCCGGCGACGTGCAGCTGGGCGTCGAGCAGCCAGCCGAGCGGCTCCGTCACCGCTGGCCCCCGCCGGCGGCCCGGTCGCCGAGCAGCCGCTCGACGTACTTGGCCAGCACGTCCACCTCCAGGTTGACCGGGTCGCCAACGGCGCGGGCGCCGAGGGTGGTCAGCTTGAGGGTGGTGGGGATCAGCCCTACGGCGAACCAGTCCGGCCCGACGTCGGCCACCGTCAGCGACACCCCGTCGACGGTGATCGAGCCCTTCTCGACCACGTACCGGGCGAGGGCGCAGGGGAGGCGGAAGCGGACCGTCTCCCACTGCTCGGCCGGCTCCCGGGACAGCACCTCGCCCACCCCGTCGACGTGGCCCTGCACGATGTGCCCGCCGAGCCGGCTGTTCAGCGCGGCGGCGCGTTCCAGGTTGACCGGCGCGCCGGGCCCCAGCCCGCCGAGGGCGGAGCGGCGCAGCGTCTCCCCCATCACGTCGGCGGTGAAGGCGCCGGCGCCGACGTCGACCACGGTGAGACAGACTCCGTTGACCGCGATGGAGTCGCCGTGCCTCGCGTCGGCGGTGACCAGCGGGCCGCGAACGGCGACCAGCGCCGAGTCACCCCCGGTCTCGGTCACTGCGACGACCTCGCCCAGCTCCTCGACGATGCCGGTGAACATGTCAGCCCTCCCTCTTCCGGGGCAGCGCGGTGATCCGCAGGTCGGGACCGATCTGCGTAACGTCGGTGATCTCCAGGTCGATGGCGTCGGCGATGGTCGTCACCCCGGCGTCGGCCAGCGCGGTCGGCCCGGCGCCGAGCAGCCTCGGCGCGACGTACCCGACGACCCGGTCGACCAGGCCGGCGGAGAGGAACGCGCCGGCCAGGCTGGGGCCGCCCTCCAGCAGCGCGGCCCGCACCCCCCGGCGGTGCAGCTCCGCCAGCAGCGCCGGCAGGTCGACCCGGCCGTCCGGGCCGGCGCCGACCTGCCCGGCGGTGGCGATCCACGTCTCGGCGGCGCCGTCGCGGACCCGGGCCCCGGCGGGGGTACGCCCGAGGCTGTCCACCACCACCCGCAGCGGCTGCCGGATGGCCAGGGTGCCGTCGCGCAGGTTGCGCACGGTGAGCCGGGGGTCGTCGGCCAGGACGGTGCCCACCCCGGCGATCACCGCATCGACCGTGCCGCGCAGCGCGTGCACGTCGGCTCGGGCCTCCTCCGAGGTGATCCACATGCTGGTGCCGTCGACGGCGGCGGAGCGCCCGTCGAGGGTGGCCGCGAACTTCCACACCACGTACGGCCAGCCCCGGCGCACGGAGGTGAGCCAGGTGACGTTCCCGGCCTCGGCCTCGGCGGCGCGCACCCCGAACTCGACCCGTACGCCGGCGGCGCGCAGGGTGGCGGCGCCGCCGGCCGCCACCGGGTCGGGGTCGGGCACGGCGACGACCACCCGGGAGACGCCTGCGACGATCAGGGCGCGGCTGCACGGGCCGGTGCGGCCGGTGTGGTCGCAGGGCTCCAGGGTGACCACGGCGGTACCGCCCCGGGCCCGCCGGCCGGCCTGGGCGAGCGCGACGATCTCGGCGTGCGGTCCGCCCGCGTACGCGTGGAATCCCTCCCCGACGACCTCGCCGTCCGGATCGAGCAGCACGCAGCCGACCACGGGGTTGGGGCTGGCGGTGCCGAGCCCGCGGGCCGCGAGCGCGATCGCCCGACGCATCGCCTCGTCCACGGAGCCGCTGTCCATCGCCCCTGCCCTCTCGCTCGCCGGTCCGCGCGCGGGCGGGTCGGGAGGGCACGGGCAGGCGGCGGCGGATTCCGGGGACGGCGAAGCCGACCCCGGGGAAGCCCGGACAGCGCTGAGGTCAGCGGCCGGCAGGGCCCGCCCCGTCCCGCGCGCTGTCTCCCATCCGGACTTTCTGGGGGTGGGCTTGCCCGCCCCCAACCGTCGGCCCCGGAATCTCACCAGGTCCACCGGGCGGCAGTCGCCGTCCGGGTCGCGGGCTTACCACGGTCGCACCGTGGATCACCGCCGGTTCGGAATTACACCGAGTCCCGCCAGCGCGTGGTGGGTACCTCAGAAGTGTGGCACGACACGCGCCACGCGTCTGCCCTCGGGGAGCTACCTCACACAGGTAGGCAATATTCAAGAAAGACTGCGTCGCCGGTCGACCGCCACGTACGAACCCGGCTGGCTCTTGGCCACGGACTTCATCTCGGAGGCGGCCGCGATCGCCTCCAGCGGATTGATGAGCCGCTTGCCGCCGTCGGACACGGACACCCCGATCGACAGGGTGACCAGCGCCGCGCGCCGGATGTTGCCCCGGCGGTCCTTCAGCTCGACGTAGCCGCGCTCGGCGTCGGACGGGTCGTAGAGCCGGTCGGCGGCGGTCTCGAAGTCCACGACCGCCCGGGAGGTCAGCGGCCGGACCTGCTCGGGGGCGCAGACGATGACGAAGTCGTCGCCGCCGACGTGACCGAGGAAGGCCGGTGGCAGCCCGATCGCGACGACCGCCCGGTGCAGGCTGCGGGCCAACGCGGAGATGAACTCGTCGCCCCGGACGAAGCCGTACCGGTCGTTGACGCTCTTGAACCGGTCGATGTCGACGTAGCCGACCGCGTAGTCGACGCCGCTGCGCACCCGGTCGGTGATCTCCCGGCGGATCCGGGAGTTGCCGGGCAGGCCGGTCAGCGGGGAGACCTCGCGGAACTCCTTGTTGCGCCGCAGGGTGGAGCTGACCCGGGCCACCAGTTCGGCGGTGTCGAAGGGCTTGACCAGGTAGTCGTCCGCGCCGGCGCTGAGCCCGTGGACCTTGTCCACGGTCATCCCCTTGGCGGTCAGCATGATCACCGGAAGGGCGGAGGTCATCGGGTCGGCGCGCAGCCGCCGGGTCAGCTCCAGCCCGTCGATGCGCGGCATCATCAGGTCGACCACCGCCAGGTCCGGCCGCTGCCGCTCGATCACCTCGAGCGCCTCCTGGCCGTCGCCGGCGTGGATCACCTCGAAGCCGTGCAGCCGTAGGTTGAACTCGACGAACCGGGCGATGTCGGCGTCGTCGTCGACGACGAGGATGACGTCGGGTCGTTCCTCGGCCGGCTCCACTTCAGACCCCGGTGACCGCGCGCTCCGCCAGGCCCCGCAGGCGGCGGACCGCCTCGGCGGGGTCGTCGGCGCCGTAGACCGCGGTGCCGGCGACGAAGGCGTCCGCCCCGGCGGCGGCGGCCTGTTCGATGGTGTCCGCGGCGATCCCGCCGTCGACCTCGATGCGCAGCTCCAGGTGGCCCGCGTCGACGTGCCGCCGGGCGGCCCGCACCTTGTCCAGCAGCTCCGGGACGAACCGCTGCCCGCCGAAGCCGGCCTTGATCGTCATGATCAGCAGCGTGTCGAAGCTGGGCAGCAGCTCCAGGTACGGCTCGATCGGGGTGTCCCGGTCGATGGCCAGCCCTGCCTTCGCCCCGGCGGCCCGCAGGTCCTTCGCCAGCGCCACCGGGTTGTCGCACGCCTCGGCGTGGAACGTGACGTTGTACGCCCCCGCGTCGGCGTACCCGGGGGCCCAGCGGTGCGGATCGGTGATCATCAGGTGCACGTCGAACGGCAGCTCGGTCGCCGCCCGCAGGCTCTGCACCACGGGCAGCCCGATGGTCAGGTTCGGCACGAAGTGGTTGTCCATGACATCGACGTGCAGCCAGTCCGCGGCACCCTCGACGGCGCGGACCTCCTCGGCCAGACGGGCGAAATCGGCGGCGAGGATGCTGGGCGCGACGATCAGCGGCGGTACGGTCACCGGGCCAGTGTACGAATGCGGTCGTCCGCCGCCCGCAGCGCGGCACCATGCGGGACACTCTGCGACCCGGCCGTGACGGCTCGTGCGTATTCCCCCGGGCCGGGCGGAAGATCCGGACGGCCGGACAGCCCCGCCGGCCGATCGACCGGAACGCCGCGAGAGTCCATGCGGGACGAACGCCGGTGCCGTATGCTCCCGCACCGTGGCGCGACCGGCGACGAAGGCCGGTGATCCGCGACCACCGGCGACGGGGAGGTCGGGCGGATGCGGCGATGGTGGACGGCGGTCGCCGTGGGTGCGGGCGCGGCGGTGGCGTTGGCCGGCTGCGGCACACCGGCCGGGGTCGACGGTGACCTCGCCGACGACTGGCGGGCGATGGCCGCGCCGACGCAGTTCGTGCCGGCCGCCGGGACCTGCCACACCACGTTCTCCGACGTCGGCTACCTCAGCGGCTACAACCCGGTGGACTGCGGCACGACCCACCGGGTGGAGACCTTCCACGTCGGCACGCTGACCGGCCCGGCCGCCGAGCTGAGTGCTCCCCCGACCGCCGGGTCGACCGGAATGAAGGCCATCCGCGCCGAGTGCGACCGGGAGGTCAACAAGGCCGTCGGCGCCGACTGGCGCGCGGGCCGACTGTTCCTGTCCACGGTCTTCCCGCCCCGGCAGGCGTGGGCGGGCGGGGCGCGGTGGTTCCGCTGCGACCTCAACGAGGTGGAGAGCGTCGACGACTCCAGCGTCGTGCCCCGCAGCGGCAGCCTCAAGGGCGCGCTGACCGGGAACTCCACCCTGGTCCACCGCTGCTTCAACCCGAAGATCGTCAAGGACGACGTCAAGTCGATGGCCCCCACCCCGTGCACCAGCAAGCACCGGGTCGAGTTCGTCGGGGTCTACCGGGCACCGGACATCGCCTACGGCCAGCTCGACAAGAACCGGCTGCGCATCCACCGGGGGTGCCGGTCCCTGCTCGCCTCGTACGCCAAGGTCCCCGACAACAGCGACCTGCAGTACCGGGCGGGGACGATCTTCTACCACCCCAGCGAGGAGGAGTGGAAGGACGGCAGCCGGGGGGTGCAGTGCTTCCTCTGGGTCGACCGCAACCTCACCCGCTCGGCGAAGGGCGCCGGGGCCAAGGTCCTGCCGGTCCAGTGACCCGACCCGCCGGGGCGGCGGGGAGCTGACGTAGAAGGAGGGGGCGGCCGGTCCGGCCGCCCCCTCCTTCTACGTGTCGCTCAGCCCCGGCGCAGCACGGCGAGGAACATGGCGTCGGTGCCGTGCCGGTGCGGCCACAACTGCACCGACGGCCCGTCGCCCAACCCCGGCATCCCGGCCGGCAGCAACGGTCGGGCGTCGACGAAGTCCGCCGGCACCCCCGCACGCCGGGCCGCCTCGGTCACCGTCACGTGCGTCTCCACCGTGTGCGGGGAGCAGGTCACGTAGGCCACCAGGCCGCCCGGGCGAACCGCCCGCAGCGCCGCCACCAACAGCTCCCGCTGCAACCGGGTCAGCGGTGGCAGGTCCGACGGCTGCTTGCGCCAGCGGGCCTCCGGCCGGCGGCGCAACGCGCCCAGCCCGGTGCACGGTGCGTCGACCAGCACCCGGTCGAAGTGCCCCTCCGGCAGCTCCGGGTCGGCGCCGACGGTGCGCCCGTCGGTGTGCAGCACGTCGACCGGCAGCCCTCGGGTGGCCTGGGTGACCAGCCGGGCCCGGTGCTCGGCGACCTCGACGGCGGTCAGCCGGGCACCGCGCTGGGCGGCGAGCGCCCCGAGCAGCGCGGACTTCCCGCCGGGCCCGGCACACAGGTCCAGCCAGTGGCTGTCCGAGCCGTCCAGCGGGGCGACCGCCAGGGCGGTGGCCACCAGTTGGGAGCCCTCGTCCTGGACGTGTGCCCGGCCTTCGACCAGCGCCGGCAGGTCGCCGGGGGCACCCCCGGAGAGGTAGACCGCGTACGGGGAGAACGCCCCGGGGGCGCCCCCGGCCTCGTCGGCCAGCTCGACCGGATCGGCCCGGCCCGGCCGGGCGCACAGGTGCACCGGCGGGCGCTCGTTGTTCTCGATCAGCAGGCGGGTGGTCTCGCCCAGGTCGCCGCCGAGCGCCTCGGCGAACGACCGCACGATCCACTGCGGGTGGCTGTAGGCCAGGGCCAGGTGCCCGATCGGGTCGGTCTCGAACGCCGGGGCGAGCTTCGCCACCCAGGCGTCGGCGTCCCGGCTGGCCACCTCGCGCAGCACCGCGTTGGCGAAGCCGGTGGCGCTGATGCCGACCGTACGGACCAGGTCGACCGTCGAGGAGACAGCCGCGTGCGCTGGCACTCGGGTGTGCAGGATCTGGTACGCGCCCAGCCGCAACGCGTCGCGCACCGGCGGGTCGATCCGGGACACGTCCCGGCCTGCGGCGTCGGTGAGGATCGCGTCGAGGGTGCCGGTGTGCCGCAGCGAGCCGTAGGTCAGCTCGGTGGCGAAGGCGGCGTCCCGGCCGGTCAGCCCCTCCTCGCGCAGCATCGCCGGCAGCACCAGGTTGGCGTACGCGTCGTCCCGGTGCACCGCCGCGACGGCCTGGTATGCGACGTACCGGGGCAGGTCCACGGCGGGCCGCACCGGCCGCCGGCCGCCCTGCCGGTCCTCGCCGCCCCGACCGCCCCGGGCCGACCGGTCGCCGTAGCCTGGCCGGTCGCCGTAGCCTGGCCGGTCGCCGTAGCCTGGCCGGTCGCCGTAGCCTGGCCGGTCGCCCCGCGGGCCGCCCGACGACCGCTCGGGACGCCGGTCGCGCTGCTCGTCGTACCGGCGCGCGGGCCGTTCCGTCGGTCCGGTCATGCGAGCTCCTCCCCTGCGGCGACCCGGGCGCCGCGCGCCCAGTCGCCCGCCGGCATGGCCTTCTTGCCCGCCGCCCGCACCTCGCCGAGGGCCACCGGAACGGTGCCCGTGCCGGCCAGCACCCGGGACTTCTCCACCAGCAGCTCGCCCGGCTTCAGCTCGGGGGCGTCCGGCACCGGGACGACCGGGCCGAGCTTGACCCGCTCGCCCCGGAACGTGGTCCACGGGCCGGGAGCCGGGGTGCATGCGCGAACCCGCCGGTCCACCGCGAACGCGGGGTCGCCCCAGCGCACCCGGGCGTCCTCGACGGTCAGCTTCGGCGCGAGCGACACCCCGTCGGCCGGCTGCGGCTCGGCCCGGCCGGTGCCGGCCGCGATCGCGTCGAGGACGGCCACCAGTAGGCCGGCGCCGGAGTGGGCGAGCCGCTCCAGCAGGTCACCGGAGGTGTCGGTGGGGCGGATCTCGTCGGTGAGGGTGCCGTAGACCGGGCCGGTGTCCAGCCCTTCCTCCAGCTCGAAGACGCTCGCGCCGGTCAGCTCGTCGCCGTGCAGCACGGCGTGCTGGACCGGAGCCGCGCCGCGCCACGCGGGCAGCAGCGAGAAGTGCAGGTTGACCCAGCCGTGCCGGGGGATCTCCAGCGCGGCCGGGGGCACCAGCGCGCCGTAAGCGACCACCGGGACGCAGTCGGGGGCCAGCTCGCGCAGCCGATCGAGGAACTCCGGCTCGCGCGGGCGGGCCGGGGTGAGCACCTCGACGCCGTGCTCGTCGGCCCACGTGCCGACGGGCGAGCGGACCAGGCCCCGGCCCCGGCCCGCGGGGGCGTCGGGACGGGTGACGACGGCGACCAGCTCGTGGTCGGAGGCCGCGACGGCGGCCAGGGCGGGAACGGCGACGGCCGGGGTGCCGGCGAAGACGAGGCGCACCGGCGTCACCGGCCCAGACCGAAGGGGCTGCCGACGGCGTGCGGGTTGAGCTTGACCGTCGGCGGGGTGGTCGGGTCGTACCAGTCCGCCTGGCGGATCGCCTTCATCGCCTCCTTGCGGCCGTCCGGGTCCAGCCGGTCGACGAAGAGCACGCCGTCGAGGTGGTCGGTCTCGTGCTGGACGCAGCGGGCCATCAGGCCGGTGCCGACGAACTGCACCGGGTCGCCGTAGCCGTTGTAGCCCTTGGCGATCACGTTCTGCCGGCGCTTGGTGTCGAAGTAGAGCCCGGGGATGGACAGGCAGCCCTCCGGGCCGTCCTGCTCCTCGGCGTCGGGAAACTCCAGCACCGGGTTGACCAGGTGGCCGAGCACGTCGTCGACGTCGAAGGCGAACACCCGCAGGCCCACGCCGAGCTGCGGCGCGGCCAGGCCGGCGCCGTTCTGCTCACGCATCGTGTCGGTCAGGTCGGCGACGAGCTTGCGCAGCTCGGCGTCGAAGTCGACCACCGGATCGGCCGGTGTGCGCAGCACCGGGTCCCCGAACAGACGGATGGGCTGGACGGTCACTCGGGGGTGCTCCTTCGGTCGGACGACGGTCGTGCCGTACCAGTCTACGGAGTGCGCTCGGTGACGCCGGCCGGCGTACCGCGATCGGTGGCCGGGGACTCGTCGCGCAGGGTGACTGGCACCGGTGGCGTAGTCACGCGGGGTCAGCCGGGCCCGGCGCTCGCACGCCGGCTCGCGGGATCGGCCCTCAGGCGCCCGGGGCCGGGTCGCCCGCGAGCACGGTCTCCCCGGCGCGCAGGCAGTGCTCCGGAAGCGGGAGCTGGATCTTGTGGGCCGCCTCCCAGTCGTACACGATGCCGGGGCGGACCTGGGCGGCGAAGTAGTCCACCGCGCTCATCCCGCCGACCACCGGCTCCTCCACCTCGGCGACCAGCCGCGCGGGGACCAGCGGGAACCCGTTCTGCAGGGCGGCGCTGAGCCGGCGGTGGCCGTCGACGACGAAGAAGTACTCCCCGGTGAAGCCGATGGTCAGCGGCTCCAGCGCCTCGTCGCCGCCGTCGGCGACCTCACCGACGAACCCGGCGTCCCACAGCCCGCGCAGCGTGCCGATGTCCTCCGTCGGGTAGACCCGGGCCGGGTCGAGCAGCAGCAGCGGGGGGGCGTCGCGGAGCACGTCGGCACCGATCCGACCCTCGTACACGTCGATGATGTGGTTGATCACCTGCTCCGGGTTGGCCCGGGTGGAGTCGCAGATCAGGTCGTAGTTGCGCAGCCGGGCCTTGTCGACGCCGTAGCGGACGACGAACCGGCCCCGCTCGCTCTCGCTGCGCTCGCGCAGCTTGGCCTTCGCCTCCTCCAGGGAGGCGTAGCTCTCGGCCGGGCCGGAGGGGCGGGCCAGCACCCGGCGGGCGGCCTCGGTCGGCTCGGTGATCATGTGCACCTTGAGCGCGTCGGTGAAGAAGTGCCAGGCCAGCCGGGAGTCCATCACCAGGCTCTCGCCGGAGGCGGCGATGTCCTGCTGGAGCTGGTCGACGTAGCCGTCGACGGCCTGGTCCAGCTCGGCGTGCAGGTTGAGCTGGAGCGCGGTCATGTCCCGCTCCTGCGCCATCTGGCGGTAGAGGTCGCCGACGCTCACCCGGCGCAGCTCCAGCCGCTTGGCGATCTCGACGGAGACGGTGCTCTTGCCGCTGCCGAGGTCACCGTTGAAGACGATCGATTGACGAACGGTCACCACTGGTCCACCCCTGATCACCGGCTGATTGACATCATCGACATGGCGTCCTACCGACGCGCTTCCGCCATCGTCGCGCGATCCGTGCGCCCAGGCATGACGGGCGATGCTATCACGCAGGCGCCAGCACGGACGGTGACGGCGCTCGGAACCGGCCGCCGGCCGTGGGCGGGGCGCGAGCCGTGCCGGCCCGCGCGGCGGCGCTCACTCAGAACATGGTCAGCGGGTCGACCTGGAGACGCACCGGGTCGGCCGCCTTGCGGGCGGCGCGGACCCCGGCGGCCGAGTGCAGCGCCCCGGCCAGGGCCGCCGCCCGGGCCCGGGGCACCCGGACCAGCATCCGCTCCCGGTCGCCGTCGGCGGGAACCGGACCGAGTAGCTCGGCCTCCTCGGGCAGCCGGGCCTCGGCCAGCAGGTCGGCCACCGCGTCGGCCGAGCCGGTGACGCTGGCCATCCGCACCGCCGGGGGGAAGCCCAGCTCGCGGCGCTCGGCCAGTTCCCGGGCGGCGAACCAGGCGGCGTCCCAGCGCAGCAGCGCCTGCACCGGGGCGAGGGCGCCGTCGGCGACCACCACCACCCGGCCGCCGGCCCCGGCGGGGCGGGCCAGCGCGGCGGCGGCCAGCCAGCGGCGCAGCGCCTCCTCGCCGGCCCGCAGGTCGGCCCGGGTGAGCAGGGCCCACGAGTCGAGCAGCAGGACCGCGCCGTAGCCGCCCTCGGCGACCGGCTCGGCGCCGGGGGTGGCCACCACCAGGCCGGCTCCGCCGGGCACGGCGGTGAGCACCTCCTCCCGACCGGAGGTGCGTACCGGCACGCCGGGGAAGGCCCGGCCCAGCTCCTCGGCGGTGCGCCGGGCGCCGGTGACGGAGGCCCGCAACCGCCGCCCCCCACACTCCGGGCAGGCATATGCGGCGGCGATCCGGCCGCACCAGCGGCACGTGGGCGGGCCGTCGGCCGACGGCAGGGCGAGCGGCCCGGCGCAGTGCGGACAGCGGGCCGGGGTCCGGCACTCGGCGCAGGAGATCGAGGGCAGGTAGCCGCGGCGGGGCACCTGGACCAGCACCGGCGCGTCGGCGCGGACCGCGTCGCGGGCGGCGGTCCAGGCCAGGCTGGGCAGCCGGGCCGTGGCCGCGCCGGGGTCGCGGGCCAGTTGCGGGTCGTCGCCGGTCGGCGCGACGGCGGGAGTACGCGTCCGCACCGTGGCCCGGTCGGCGACCACCTCCCGGGCCCAGCCGGTCTCCACCAGCAGTTGCGCCTCGGCGCTGCGCGCGTACCCGCCGACCAGGGCCGCCGCGTCGGCGAGCTGGGCGCGGGTGAGCAGCACCTCGCGGGCGTGCGGGTAGGGCGCGCGCGGCTCTGCGTGCAGGTCGTCGCCGTCGTCGATGATCGCGACCAGGCCGAGCCGGGCCACCGGGGCGAACATGGCCGCCCGGGTGCCGATCACGACGGGTACGTCCCCGCGCCGGGCCGCCAGGAACGCGCGGTAGCGCCGGGCCGGGCCGGCGGCGGCGGCCAGGGTGACGTGCCGGCCGTCACCCAGTGCGACGGTCAGCGCCGCGTCGAGGCGGTCGAGGTCCCGGGCGTCGGGAACCACGACGACGGCGCCCCGGCCGCCGGCCACGGTGGCGGCGACCGCCTCGGCGTACCGGGCGGGCCAGTCCTCCCCGGGCAGGGCGGACCAGACCGCGCGGACGGGCCGGCCCTCGGTCAGGGCACGCAGGAACGCCGGCCCGGCCGGGTACGCCCGCCAGCCGTCCGCCTCGGGGGAGGCCAGCGGGGCCGGGGGCTCGGGCGGGGTGTGGGGCTCCTTCTCCACCCGGGCGTGCCGGGGCGGCACGGCCAGCCGGAGCACGTCGGCGAGGCTGCCGGCGTACCGGTCGGCGACGGCCCGGGCCAGCCCGGCGACCTCGGGGGCCAGCACGGGCTCCGACGAGACGACCTTCTCCAGGTACGCGAGCTTGCCGGTGTGCCCGGAGTCGTCGGCCCGCTCGAGCAGCCAGCCATCGACGAGCTGGCCGGCGAAGCGCACCTTCACCCGCGTCCCGGGGGCCGCGGCCTCGTCCAGCTCGGCGGGGACCAGGTAGTCGAAGGGGCGGTCGAGGTGGGCCAGCGGGACGTCCACGCAGACACGAGCGACCGGCGACCCGTCCGCAGGTCGCCGGTCGCTGCGCCTGGTGCCGGTCAGGCTCCCGCGGCCGACTTGAGGTCGGCGGCCCGGTCGGTGCTCTCCCAGGTCAGGTCGGGCAGTTCCCGGCCGAAGTGGCCGTACGCCGCGGTCTGCCGGTAGATCGGGCGGAGCAGGTTCAGGTCCCGGATGATGGCGGCCGGGCGCAGGTCGAAGACCTCGGACACGGCCTTCTCGATCGAGGCGACCGCCACCGTCTCGGTGCCGAACGTCTCGATGAACAGGCTCACCGGGTGGGCCTTGCCGATCGCGTACGCGACCTGCGCCTCGCAGCGCTCGGCGAGGCCGGCGGCCACCACGTTCTTGGCCACCCAACGCATCGCGTACGCCGCCGAGCGGTCCACCTTGGACGGGTCCTTGCCGGAGAACGCGCCGCCACCGTGCCGGGCGTACCCGCCGTACGTGTCGACGATGATCTTCCGACCGGTCAGGCCGGCGTCACCCATCGGGCCGCCGATCTCGAACCGCCCGGTCGGGTTGACCAGCAGCCGGTAGCCGTCGGTGTCGAGGCCGAGGCCGTCCAGCTCCGGGGCGATGACGTGGTCGCGCACGTCCGGGGTGAGCAGGGAGTCCAGCGAGATGTCGGCCGCGTGCTGGCTGGACACGACGACCGTGTTGAGCCGGACCGGGCGCAGCCCCTCGTACTCGATGGTGACCTGGGTCTTGCCGTCCGGCCGCAGGTACGGGATCGTGCCGTCCTTGCGCACCGCGGTCAGCCGGCGGGCCAGCCGGTGCGCCAGGGCAATCGGCAGCGGCATCAGCTCGGGCGTCTCCGAGCAGGCGAAGCCGAACATCATGCCCTGGTCGCCGGCGCCCTGGGCGTCCAGGGCGCTCTCCGACGAACCGGTGCGCAGCTCCATCGCGTTGTCCACGCCCTGCGCGATGTCCGGGGACTGGGCCCCGATGGACACGCTGACGCCGCAGGAGGCCCCGTCGAAACCCTTCTTCGAGGAGTCGTAGCCGATTTCGAGGATCGTCTCCCGGACGATCGTGGGGATGTCGGCGTATGCCTTGGTCGTCACCTCGCCGGCCACGTGCACCTGGCCGGTGGTGATCAGGGTCTCGACGGCCACCCGACTGTGCGCGTCCTGGGTGAGCAGTGCGTCGAGAATGCCGTCGCTGATCTGGTCGGCGATCTTGTCCGGGTGGCCTTCCGTGACCGATTCGGACGTGAAGAGGCGGCGTGTCACGGCACTCCTAGAGTATGTGAAAAGTCGTTCCGTGGAGTGTAGTCGTCCACACTCGCACAGCACTCGATCGGTCAGGTCGCCGTCACCATGCGGACACCCCCGGCCAGTCGCGCCACCACGAGGTCCCAGACGCCGTCGGCGAGGTCCTCCTTGGACTGTTCGGGCAGGGTGTGCACCGCGCCGTCCGCGCCGATGACGATCGCCGCGTTGGTCTCGGCGCCGAAGACCTTGTCCGTGCCGACCTCGTTGACGACGACGAGGTCCGCACGTTTGCGGGCGAGCTTGGCCCGGCCGTTGGCCTCCGCGTCGCCGGTCTCGGCCGCGAACACCACCAGCACCTGTTCCGGTCGGCGACGCCGACCCAGCTCGGCGGCGATGTCCGGGTTCGTGACGAGTTCGATCGTAGGTGGCCCGGCGTCCGATTTCTTGATTTTGCCCGGTGAGTAGGTGGCGGGCCGGAAGTCGGCGGGTGCCGCCGCCATCACCACCGCGTCAGCCCCCGCGGCGGCTTTCAGGGTGGCCTCGCGCAACTCCTCGGTGGTGCCGACCCTGACCAGGTCGACGCCGGCCGGGTCGGCGAGCGTCACGTTGGCGGAGACCAGGGTGACCCGGGCGCCGCGGGCGACCGCGGCGCGGGCGAAGGCGTACCCCTGCTTGCCGGACGAGCGGTTGCCCAGGAACCGGACCGGGTCGAGCGGCTCCCGGGTGCCGCCGGCGGTCACCACCACGTGGCGGCCGGCCAGGTCGGCCGGGGCGGCGACGCCGCGGGCCAGCGCCCGCCGGGCGACGGCGAAGATCTCGGCCGGGTCCGGCAGCCGCCCCTTGCCGCTGTCGGCGCCGGTGAGCCGGCCGACGGCGGGCTCGATCACCCGGACACCCCGGGAGCGCAGCGTGGCGACGTTGGCCACGGTGGCCGCGTTCTCCCACATCTCGGTGTGCATCGCCGGGGCGAGCAGCACCGGGCAGCGGGCCGTGAGCAGCGTGTTGGTGAGCAGGTCGTCGGCGAGGCCGTGGGCGGCACGGGCGAGCAGGTCGGCGGTGGCGGGGGCGACCACGACCAGATCGGCCCGTTGCCCGAGCCGGACGTGCGGCACCTCGTGCACGTCGGACCAGACGTCGTCGGCGACCGGCTGGCCGGACAGGGCGGCCCAGGTCGGCGCCCCGACGAAGCGGAGCGCCGACGCGGTCGGCACGACGCGGACCCGGTGCCCCGACTCGGTGAACAACCGCAGCAGCTCACACGCCTTGTAGGCGGCGACGCCGCCGCCGACCCCCAGGACGATCTCGGCGGACATCGACGCGCGGCGGGACTACGGCTGGTCGGTGGGCTCGGCGGTCAGCAGGCCCCCGTTGATCTCGCGCATCGCGATGGAGAGGGGCTTCTCCTGGGGGGTGGTCTCCACCAGGGGGCCGACGTACTCCAGCAGGCCCTCGCCGAGCTGGCTGTAGTAGGCGTTGACCTGGCGGGCCCGCTTGGCGGCGAAGATCACCAGGGCGTACTTCGACGTCGTCTTCTCAAGGAGCTCGTCGATCGGCGGGTTGGTGATGCCTTCGGGGTTGGCGATGGATCCCACGAAATAACCTCTGCGTCTCTGTTACCGCGCGGACGCGGTGGGTCGCTCAACCACGCAGACGCGGTTGAGCCGGAGCCGGGAAAGAAGAACCGAGCAAGCCTACCAGCCCGTCGACCGCCCGCCCGGTCAGGCCGTGGGCCACGACGTGCTCGGTCACGGCCGCGACGGCCGGCTCCGGCCGCCAGCCTGGCGGGGCGAGCAGGATCAGTCGGACGTCCGGGCGTGCCGCACGGACGGCGAGCGCGCCGCGCAGGTCGAGCGGGAGCAGCACCGGCCGGCCTGCGGCGAGCCGCGCGAGGACCGGCCCGGCCGGGGTGCCGCGGGCGTGCGGCCCGACCCGGGTCCACTCCAACAGCCGACCGGCGGCGATCAGCCGGTCGAACTCCGCCGGGTCGAGGAACAGCCGGTCGACGCCGTCCCGCTCACCCGCCCGGCGAGGGCGGGTGGTGGCCGGCACCGGCGTCCACACCGACGGAGAACGCGCCCGGAACAGCTCGACGACACTGCCCACGCCGGCCCCGCCGGGGCCGGCCAGGACGGTGAGCCGAGCCGCCGGGCGCGCCTCGTCATCCGTTCTCACGGCTCGTTTCTACACGCTGCCGTGGTCAGGTGACGGCGAACCCGTCGTGCTCAGTTGGCGGCGAACTCGCCGAGCAGCGCCTTGCGCTGCTGCTCGCCCAGGCCCCGCAGCCGGCGGCTGTCGGCGATCTTGAGCTTCTCCATGATCTGGGTGGCCCGGATCTTGCCGATACCCGGCATCGCCTGCAGAACGGCCGAAACCTTGAGCTTGCCGACGACGTCGTCGCCCTCGGCCCGCGCGAGGACGGAGGCGAGGGTGGTCTTGCCCTGCTTGAGCTGCTCCTTCAGCTCAGCACGGGCCTTGCGGATCTCCGCAGCCTTTTCGAGCGCGGCTGCGCGCTGCTCGGGGGTCAGTGACGGGAGGGGCACCAGTTCTCCTCAGGTCCCTATAGCGACGGGCGGGACGCCACGCCGCAGCTGTGAAACGTGAAGTCGCCGGGAACCAAAGGGGTCCATGGTTCCCGGCGCGGGGAAAACTAGCGTTCGCGGGCGCATTCGGCAACGTGGGCGCGCGGCGACCACGGCAAAGTGACCGAGCCTTCACTCAGTCAGGCCTCGCCGAGTGCGGCCCGGCACTCGGTCAGGACCCGGTCCACGGCGGCTCGTAGGGCGGCCACGTCGGGCCCGGCGTGCAGCACCTCGCGGGAGTACGACGGCAGCACCGACGGCAGGCTGGAACCGAAGACCGTACGCAGATCGGCCGCCGTGGCGCCCTGCGCGCCGAGCCCCGGAGCGAGTAGCGGACCGTGCACGGCGGAGAGGTCGTGGCCCGTCTCACCGATGGTCGCGCCGACCACCAGGCCGAAGCTGCCGAGCGGCTCGGCACCCCGGTTGAGCTGCGTAATCTCGTCGATCACCGTCTGTGCGACGGTGCGCCCGTCGGCGGTGCGGGCGCGCTGCACCGCGGCCCCCTCCGGGTTGGACGTCAGCGCCAGGACGAAGACCCCGCCGCCGTGCGTGGCGGCGAGCTCGAACATCGGCGCCAGCGACCCTACTCCCAGGTAGGGGCTCGCCGTGAGCGCGTCGACATACAGCGGGCTGGATGGATCCAGGTACGCGGCGGCGTACGCCGCGACGGTCGAACCGATGTCCCCGCGCTTGACGTCAAGCAGAACGAGCGAGCCGGAATCCCGCAACTGTCGGATAGTTGACTCCAGTACGGACACGCCGCGGGAGCCGAAGCGCTCAAAGAACGCGGACTGGGGCTTGACGACCGCGACCTGGTCGCCGATCGCCTCCACCACGGTGCGGCTGAAGCGCTCCAACCCGTTGACGTCGTCCGACAGGCCCCACCGGGCCAGCAGCCCCGGATGCGGGTCGATGCCCACACACAACGGTCCACGCTCCGCCACCGCCCGGTGCAACCGGCCACCGAAGCTCTCCATCCGACCTCTCCCTCTCTCGATTTCTCCCCGGTGCGCGGCGCCCGCCGCGCCCCGCCGCGCCCCGCCGCGCCCCGCAACCGGCGCGGCTGACCGATCCGGGACATGCCGATCCGGACCGGTGGACCAGCGACGCGGGTCAGCCGACCGCCACGGCGGCGGCGATCCCGGCCGCGATCCGGGCGACGTCGGCGTCGCCGGTGACGTACGGCGGCATGGCGTAGACCAGGTCGCGGAACGGCCGCAGCCAGACCCCCTGCTCCACCGCGGCGGCGGTGGCCTTCGCGAGGTCCACCTCGTGGTCGAGCTGGACCACGCCGATCGCGCCGAGCACCCGCACCTCGGCCACCCCCGGCGCGCCCCGCAGGGGCTCCAGACCGGCCCGCAGGCCCGCGCCCACCCTCGACACCTCGGCGGCCCAGTCTCCGGCCCGCAGCAGCCCGATGGAGGCGTTGGCGACCGCGCAGGCGAGCGGATTGCCCATGAACGTCGGCCCGTGCGCCAGCACCCCGTCGCGGGAGATGCCCCACGCCACCTCCGCCGTGCACAGCGCGGCGGCCAGCGTCAGGTACCCACCGGTGAGCGCCTTGCCGACGCAGAGCACGTCGGGGCTCACCCCGGCATGCTCGGCGGCGAACATCGTCCCGGTGCGGCCGAAGCCGGTGGCGATCTCGTCGAACACCAGCAGCACGCCATGGGCCCGGGTCACCTCGCGCAGCACCCGCAGGTACTCCGGGTGGTGGAAGCGCATCCCACCGGCGCCCTGCACCACCGGCTCGACGATCACGGCGGCCAGCTCGTCGGCGTGCCGCCGCACGGCGTCCGCCAGCTCCGCCACGTACGCCGGGTCGGGCGGGGTGTCGAAGCCGCCCGGCGGCACGGGCGCGAACACCTGCCGGGGCAGCACGTCGCCCCAGAGGTGGTGCATGCCGCCCTCGGGGTCGCAGACGCTCATCGGGTGGAACGTGTCGCCGTGGTACCCGCCCCGCCAGGTGCCCAGCCGGCGCCGCTCCGGCCGCCCGACGGCCCGCTGGTACTGCAGGCACATCTTCACCGCGACCTCGACGCTCACCGAGCCGGAGTCGCACAGGAAAACCTGTTCCAGCCCCTCCGGGGCCAGCTCGACCAGTGTGCCGGCCAGCCGCACCGCCGGCTCGTGGGTCAGCCCGCCGAACATCACGTGGCTCATCCGGCCGAGCTGGTCGGTGACGGCCGCGTCCAGCACCGGGTGCCGGTAGCCGTGAATGGCCGCCCACCAGGACGACATCCCGTCCACCAGCTCCCGGCCGTCGGCCAGCCGCAGCCGCACCCCCTGAGCGCTCTCCACCACATACGGCGCCGTGGCCGGCGGCAGCGACGCGTACGGGTGCCACACGTGCTCCCGGTCGGCGGCGAGGATCTCCTCGGGCGTCATCCGCGTACCCTCCTCCGTGTCCTCACGGGTGTGTCGCGCGGACCGGACCCGACCCTCACGTCACCCTTTGCTCTGCTGCCACGGAGGCAACACCCGCCGTCCGGGCGCGGGACGGCAGCCGTTGCGCCCGCTGCAGCAGAGCAAAGGGGGCGGGGGGACGATGTCGCCGGTTCCTCGTTCACCGGGTATCGGCCGGGGTTGTCGCCCTGCCGGCCGTGCGGGCCACCGACCGGACCAGGGCCGGGCCACGGTAGATGAACCCGGTGTAGAGCTGGACCAGGGACGCGCCCGCGTCGAACATCCGGGCTGCGTCGTCGGGGTCGACGATGCCGCCCACCCCGACCACCGGAAGCCGCCCGCCGGTCTCCCGGTGGACGAAGGAGACCACCTCCCGGGCGCGGGCGGCCAGCGGGCGGCCGGACAGGCCACCCTGCTCCGCGCCCCGCGCCCGGTCGGCCGGGGCGAGCCCGTCGCGGGCCAGGGTGGTGTTGGTGGCGATCACCCCGGCCGCGCCCCGGCTCAGGCAGACCTCCAGCAGGTCGGCGATCGCCGGGTCGGTCAGGTCCGGGGCGATCTTCACCAGCACCGGCTTCTCCCCCACCAGGGCCGCCAGCAGCGCGTCCAGGTGCGACCGGTCCTGCAACGCGCGCAGGCCCGGGGTGTTCGGCGAGGAGACGTTGACCGCGAAGTAGTCGCCGTGCCCGCGCAGCGCCCGGTAGGAGGCGAGGTAGTCCTGCACCGCCTCGTCCAGCGGGGTCACCTTGGACTTGCCCAGCGAGATCCCCAGCGGCACCCCGATCGGGCGGGGCAGCGCGGCCAGCCGGCCCGCCAGCGCCACCGCGCCGGCGTTGTTGAAGCCCATCCGGTTCACCACGGCCTCGCTGTCACGCAGCCGGAACAGCCGGGGCCGGGGGTTGCCCGGCTGGGCGTGCGCGGTGACCGTGCCGACCTCGACGAAGCCGAAGCCCAGCGCCGGCCACGCCGGCAGCGCCGCACCGTCCTTGTCCATCCCGGCGGCCAGCCCCACGGGGTTCGGGAACTCCACCCCGAACACCGTCCGGGGCGCCCGCACGGCGTACCGGGCCCGCAGCCCGGCCAGCGCCGCGGGCGACCGCGACACGGCGGCCAGCCGCCGCAGCGTCCACTCGTGCGCCGCCTCGGCATCCCCCCGACCCACCCGGAACAACCCGGGCCGCACCACCTTCTCGAAAATCACCACACCCTCCCCCGGGTCGCACCGCCGCGTTGATCACAAAGTTTGCGTCCGGGAACGGGCCCCTGGGCGACCGGAACCTCTTGATCAACGCCGACCGGGCGGGGGGTTGGGGTTGTGGGCCGGGGTGGGGTCATCGGGTGGCTCGGAGGGTGGCGTGCAGGTCCTGGAGGGGGCGGACCTGCATGTCGCCGCGGATGTGGGCCTCGATGCCCATCACCGCCGCCGCCGCGCCCGGGACGGTGGTGATGCAGGGGATGTCGGCCGTCACGGCGGCGCTGCGGATCTCGTAGCCGTCGGAGCGGGCGCTCGCCCCGGAGCCCTGCGGGGTGTTGACCACCAGCGCCACGTCGCCGCCGAGGATCATCGAGACCGCGTCCTCGCCCGCGCCGGACTCGTAGTGCTTGCGGATCTGCTCGCAGGCGATGCCGTGCCGGCGCAGCACCTCGGCGGTGCCGGTGGTGGCGACGATCTCGAAGCCCAGGTCGGCCAGGCGCTTGATCGGGAAGATCATGCCGCGCTTGTCCCGGTTGGCCACCGAGACGAAGATCCTCCCGGCGGTCGGCAGCGACCCGTACGCGGCGGCCTGGCTCTTGGCGAAGGCGTGGCCGAAGTTCGTGTCGATGCCCATCACCTCGCCGGTGGACTTCATCTCCGGGCCGAGCAGCGAGTCGATGCCCTTGCCCGACGGGGTGCGGAACCGCTTGAACGGCAGCACCGCCTCCTTCACCGCGATCGGCGCGTCGGCCGGCATCGTCCCGCCGTCGCCGGTCGGCGGGAGCAGCCCCTCGGCGCGCAATTCGGCGATGGTGGCGCCGAGTGCGATCCGGGCCGCCGCCTTGGCCAGCGGCACCGCCGTGGCCTTGGACACGAACGGGACCGTCCGGGACGCCCGCGGGTTCGCCTCCAACACGTACAGCACGTCGTCCTTGAGCGCGTACTGGACGTTGAGCAGGCCGCGCACCCCCACACCCCGGGCGATCGCCTCGGTGTACCGGCGCACCTCCGTCAGGTGCGAACCGGCCAGGGTGATCGGCGGCAGCGCGCAGGACGAGTCGCCGGAGTGGATGCCGGCCTCCTCGATGTGCTCCATCACCCCGCCGAGGTACACCTCGCCGTCGGCGTCGCACAGCGCGTCCACGTCGATCTCGATGGCGTCGTCGAGGAACCGGTCGACCAGCACCGGGCGGTCCGGGGAGATCTCGGTGGCCCGGCCGATGTAGTCGCGCAGCGTCGGGTCGTCGTAGACGATCTCCATGCCCCGCCCGCCCAACACGTACGACGGGCGGACCAGCACCGGGTAGCCGATCTCCTCGGCGATCGCCTTCGCCTCCTCGTACGAGGTGGCCATGCCGTGCGCGGGGGCGCGCAGCCCGGCGCGGGCCAGCACCGACCCGAACGCGCCGCGCTCCTCGGCCAGGTGGATCGACTCCGGCGAGGTGCCCACCACCGGCACGCCCGCGTTCTTCAGCCGCTGCGCCAGGCCCAGCGGGGTCTGCCCGCCGAGCTGCACGATCACCCCGACCACGCCCGGTCCGCCGGCCGCCCGGCCGGACGAGTCCTCGGCGTGCCAGACCTCCAGGACGTCCTCGAAGGTCAGCGGCTCGAAGTAGAGCCGGTCGGCGGTGTCGTAGTCGGTGGAGACGGTCTCCGGATTGCAGTTGACCATCACCGTCTCGTAGCCGACCGCCCTGAGCGCCATCACGGCGTGCACGCACGAGTAGTCGAACTCGATCCCCTGGCCGATCCGGTTCGGCCCGGAGCCCAGGATGAGCACCTTGGGCCGGTCCGACGGCGCGACCTCGGTCTCGGAGTCGTAGGTCGAGTAGTGGTAGGGGGTGGTCGCCTCGAACTCGGCGGCGCAGGTGTCGACCGTCTTGTAGACGGGCCGGATGTCGAGGCGGTGGCGCAGCGTGCGTACCCCGTCCTCGGCGGCCAGCTCCGGACGGAGCGCGGCGAGCTGCCGGTCGGACAGACCGGCCCGCTTGGCCCGGCGCAGCAGGTCGCCGTCGAGCACCGGGGCGTCCACGATCTCCGCCCGAAGCTCCACCAGCGCCGCGATCTGGTCCAGGAACCACGGGTCCACCCCGCCGGACGCGGCGGCGACCTCGGCGATCGACGCGCCGAGGCGCAGCGCCCGCTCGACGGTGTACAGCCGGCCGTCGTGCGGGACGCGCAGCGCGGCGAGGGTGTCCTCCCTCGTCGCCCCCTGCGGATCCGGCACGCTCCAGAACCCGCCTGCCTTGGTCTCCATCGAGCGCATCGCCTTGTTCAGCGCCTCGGTGAAGTTGCGCCCGAGGCTCATCGCCTCGCCCACCGACTTCATGGTGGTGGTCAGCTCCGGGTCCGCGCCGGGGAACTTCTCGAACGCGAACCGGGGAATCTTCACCACCACGTAGTCCAGGGTCGGCTCGAACGCCGCCGGGGTCTTGTGCGTGATGTCGTTGGGGATCTCGTCGAGGGTGTAGCCGATGGCCAGCTTCGCGGCGATCTTCGCGATCGGGAAGCCGGTCGCCTTTGACGCCAGCGCCGAGGAACGCGACACCCGGGGGTTCATCTCGATCACGACGATCCGGCCGTCGGCCGGGTTCACCGCGAACTGGATGTTGCAGCCGCCGGTGTCCACCCCGACCTCGCGCAGCACGGCGATGCCCAGGTCACGCAGGCGCTGGTACTCCCGGTCGGTCAGCGTCATGGCCGGGGCCACGGTGACGCTGTCGCCGGTGTGCACGCCCATCGGGTCGATGTTCTCGATCGAGCAGACCACCACCACGTTGTCGTTGCGGTCGCGCATGAGTTCGAGCTCGTACTCCTTCCAGCCGAGCACGCTCTCCTCGATGAGCACCTCGTGCACCGGGCTGGCGGTCAGCCCCGCCCCGGCGATCCGCGCCAGGTCGGCGTCCGTGTGCGCCATGCCGGAGCCCAGGCCGCCCATGGTGAACGACGGCCGGATCACCACCGGCAGGCCCAGCTCGGCGACGGTGGCCTCGACCTCGGCCATGGAGTGGCAGACCCGGGAGCGCGGCACCAGGCCGGTCGGCTCGGCGATGCCGATCCGGGCGCCGGCCTTCGCCACGACGTCCTTGAACAGCTGCCGGTCCTCGCCCCGGTTGATGGCGTCGATGTTCGCGCCGATCAGCTCCACGCCGTACTTCTGCAGCACGCCCGCGGAGTGCAGGGCGACCGCGGTGTTCAGCGCGGTCTGCCCGCCGAGGGTGGCCAGCAGGGCGTCGGGGCGTTCCTTGGCGATGACCAGCTCGACGAACTCCGGGGTGATCGGCTCGACGTACGTGGCGTCGGCGAACTCCGGGTCGGTCATGATGGTCGCCGGGTTGGAGTTGACCAGGCTGACCCGGATCCCCTCGCTGCGCAGCACCTGGCACGCCTGGGTGCCCGAGTAGTCGAACTCGCAGGCCTGCCCGATGACGATCGGCCCGGAGCCGATCACCAGGATGTGCTTGAGATCGGTCCGCTTAGGCATTCGTGCGCCCCTCGCTGTGGGTCCGGCCCTCGATGAGCTCGGCGAAGCGGTCGAAGAGGTAGTCCGCGTCGTGCGGGCCGGCCGCCGCCTCCGGGTGGTACTGGACGGTGAAGGCGGGCACGTCCCTCGCCCGCAGCCCCTCGACCACGTTGTCATTGAGGCAGACGTGCGACACCTGGACGCCGCCGAACTCGGTCTCGATCACCTGGTCGGGGACGACCGCACCCGGCGTCGGCACGGCGCCGGGCTCCTGTTCACGGCCCGGCCAGGCGACCGCGAAGCCGTGGTTGTGGCTGGTCACCTCGACCTTTCCGGTGACCCGGTCGAGCACCGGCTGGTTGATGCCGCGGTGGCCGTAGCCGAGCTTGTACGTGCCGAAGCCCAGCGCCCGGCCGAGGATCTGGCTGCCGAAGCAGATGCCGAACAGCGGGATCCGCCGGCTCAGCACCTCCCGGGCGAGCCCGACGGGGCCGTCTGCGGTGGCCGGGTCGCCCGGGCCGGGCGAGATGAACACCGCGTCCGCGCCCGTGGCGAGCAGGTCGTCGATGCTCGACGAGGCGGGCAGCACGTGGGTGGTGACCCCGCGCGCGGCGAGCCGGCGCGGCACGTTGCGCTTGATGCCGAGGTCCAGGGCGGCCACGGTGAACCGGTGCGCGCCGTCGGCCTCGACCACGTACGGCTGCGGCGTGGTCACCTCGGCGGACAGGTCCGCGCCGACCATCTGCGGCGCCTGGCGGACCCGGGCCAGCAGGGCGCGCGGGTCGTCGTCGACGCTGGAGATGCCGACCCGCATCGCGCCGCGCTCGCGCAGGTGCCGGGTCAGCGCCCGGGTGTCCACCCCGCCGATGCCGACCACACCCTCGGCGGCGAGCCGGTCCTCCAGCCCGCCGGTGGCCCGCCAGTTCGAGCCGATCCGGGCCGGGTCGCGGACCACGTACCCGGCGACCCAGATCCGGCCGGACTCGTCGTCCTCGCCGTTGACGCCGGTGTTGCCGATGTGCGGCGCGGTCTGCACCACGACCTGCCGGTGGTAGGACGGGTCGGTCAGGGTCTCCTGGTAGCCGGTCATGCCGGTGTTGAAGACCGCCTCGCCGAAGGTCTCCCCGACGCTGCCGTACGCCTCGCCGTGGAACGTGCGCCCGTCCTCAAGGACGAGAATCGCGGGACGCCTTCTCATGCTGCACTTCCTTCGATGCGGACTGCGGGGCTCCGCTTCGCTGCACTCCTCGCACGAATCACTTGACAGCCTTTCCGTCCAGGACCGTCGGCTCGCCGCGCAGGAAGGTCGCCACGATGCGACCCGGGAGCGTCATGCGGGCGTACGGGGTGTTGCGACTGTGGCTGGCCAGCTCGGCGGGCTCGATGACCCGCCGGGCGGCCGGGTCGACCAGGGTGAGGTTGGCCGGGACGCCGGGGGCCGGGTCGAGGCCGTGGGTGTCGAGCCCGGCGATCCGGGCCGGGGCGCGGGACATCCGCTCGGCGATCAACTCCCACTGCGGGCCGAGCACGTCCAGGGCGATCGACAGCGCCGTCTCCAGCCCGAGCATGCCCGGCCGGGCGTACGCCCACTCGCACTCCTTGTCCTCCACGGCGTGCGGGGCGTGGTCGGTGGCGATGATGTCGATCACGCCCTCGGCGAGAGCGGCGCGCAGCGCGGCGATGTCGGTGGCGGTGCGCAGCGGCGGGTTGACCTTGTACACCGGGTCGTACGTCTCCGCCTTGGAGTCCGTCAGCAGCAGGTGGTGCGGGGTGACCTCGGCGGTGACCCGGACGCCGCGGGCCTTGGCCTGGCGCAGAACCTCGACGCTGCCGGCCGTGGAGACGTGGCAGACGTGCAGCCGGCTGCCGACGTGCTCGGCGAGCAGCACGTCCCGGGCGATGATCGCCTCCTCGGCGACCGCCGGCCAGCCGGTCAGTCCGAGCCGGGTGGAGACCTCGCCCTCGTGCATCTGCGCGCCCTCGGTGAGCCTGGGCTCCTCGGCGTGCTGGGCGATGATCCCGTCGAACGCCTTGACGTACTCCAGGGCCCGGCGCATCAGCAACGGGTCGGCGACGCAGTGCCCGTCGTCGGAGAAGATCCGCACCTGGGCCGCCGAGTCGGCCATCGCGCCCAGCTCGGCCAGGCGCTCGCCGGCCAGGCCGACGGTGACCGCGCCGATCGGCTGCACGTCGACCAGGCCGGCCTCCCGGCCGAGCCGCCAGACCTGCTCGACCACCCCGGCGGTGTCGGCGACCGGGGAGGTGTTGGCCATCGCGCAGACCGCCGTGTATCCGCCCAGAGCCGCCGCCCGGGAGCCGGACTCGACGGTCTCGGCGTCCTCGCGGCCCGGCTCGCGCAGGTGGGTGTGCAGGTCGACCAGGCCGGGCAGGGCGACCAGCCCGGTGCCGTCGACCACGGCGGCGTCCGGCGCGCGCAGCCCCGCGCCGGTGGCGGCGACGACGCCGTCGCGGATCAGCAGGTCGGTCGGCGCGGCGCCGACGACGCTCACGTTGGTGATCAGGTACGCGGTCACAGCTTGTTCCCCCCGAGCAGGAGATAGAGGACGGCCATCCGCACGGAGACCCCGTTGGCGACCTGTTCGACGATGGTGGAGCGGGGCGAGTCGGCGACCTCGGGCGTGATCTCCATGCCCCGGTTCATCGGCCCGGGGTGCATGACGATCGCGTGCTCGGGCAGCCGACGCAGCCGCGGCCCGTCGAGCCCGTAGCGGCGGGCGTACTCGCGGGCGGAGGGGAAGTAGGAGTCGTTCATCCGCTCCCGCTGCACCCGCAGCATCATCACCACGTCCACGTCGGGGAGAACGACGTCGAGGTCGTAGGAGACGGCGGTGCCGGGGGCGAGGGCGGCGGCGATGTCCACCGGGATGAGGGTGGGCGGGCCGACCAGGGTGACCTTCGCGCCGAGGGTCGACAGCAGCAGCACGTTGGAGCGGGCCACCCGGGAGTGCAGCACGTCCCCGACCACCGCGACGTGCAGGCCGGCGAGCCGGCCCAGCCGGGAGCGCATCGTGTACGCGTCGAGCAGCGCCTGGGTGGGGTGCTCGTGGGTGCCGTCGCCGGCGTTGACCACCGACCCGTCCACCCAGTCGGCCAGCCGGTGCGGCGCGCCGGAGGCGGGGTGCCGGACGACCACCGCGTCGGCCCCCATGGCCTGGAGGGTGAGCGCGGTGTCCTTCAGGCTCTCCCCCTTGGTGACGCTGGAGCCCTTGGCCGAAAAGTTGATCACGTCGGCGCTGAGTCGCTTCGCCGCCGCCTCGAAGGAGATCCGGGTCCGGGTGGAGTCCTCGTAGAACAGGTTCACCACGGTCCGGCCGCGCAGCGCCGGCAGCTTCTTGACCTCGCGCCCGGCGACGGTGGCCATCTCGGCCGCGGTGTCCAGGATCTGGGTGGCGGTGGCGGCGTCCAGGTCGGCGGCGGAGAGCAGGTGACGGATCATGAGGGGAGCGCCTCTCCGTACAGCCGGACCTCGTCCGCGCCGTCGGTCTCGGCGAGGGTGACCCGCACGCTCTCGGCCAGCGCGGTCGGGATGTTCTTGCCGACGTAGTCGGCGCGGATGGGCAACTGCCGGTGGCCCCGGTCGACCAGCACGGCGAGCTGCACCGAGGCGGGGCGGCCGACGTCGCCGAGCGCGTCGAGGGCGGCCCGGACCGTGCGGCCGGAGAACAGCACGTCGTCGACGAGGACGACCCGCTTGCCGTCGATCCCGCCGGGCGGAAGCTGGGTCGGTCCGACCGCGCGGGTGGCGTTGCGGCGCAGGTCGTCGCGGTAGAGGGTGATGTCGAGCACACCCACCGGAACGGCGACGTCCTCGAAGGTGCTGATCCGGGCGGCGAGGCGCCTCGCCAGCGGCGCGCCCCGGGTGGGGATGCCGAGCAGCACGGTGTCGGCGGCGCCCTGGGTCTTCTCCAGGATCTGGTGGGCGATGCGGTCCACCACGCGCGAGACGTCCGCTGCGGTGAGGATCACCTTCACCGAGGGTTGTCGCGGTGGCGACGGATGGGCAGCCGGTGGGTAGGCCACGGCGGACCTCCTTCCCCGCCTCACGGGACGGGTCGTTAAAGGATGTCTGGCACCTCCGGCGGACCGCGAACGGCCCGGGCCGGGGCTTCACCCCACGTTACCAGCGGTCACGGGCCCCTCCGCCGCCGGCACTGACCCCAGGATCAGGGTGGCGAATCGGGATAACTCACCCTGCGCTCCCAACAGCAGGGTCACGACCACTTGACCACGTGTCGCAATCCCCGTACCGTCACGCTCCGTAGCGATCGCTGGGAGAACCCCGAGCAGCACTGGGAGTGTCCGAATGCCCTCTGAATACGCCAAGTCGCTGGGTGCCCGCCTGCGCTCCATCCGCCAGCAGCAGGGCCTGTCCCTGCAGGGGGTGGAGGAGAAGTCGAACGGGCGGTGGAAGGCCGTGGTGGTCGGCTCGTACGAGCGCGGTGACCGCGCCGTCACGGTGTCCCGCCTGGCCGAGCTGGCCGACTTCTACCGGGTGCCCGTCTCCGAGCTACTGCCCGACGGCAGCGGAGTGCGTCACGAGCCCACCAGCAAGATCGTGCTGGACCTGGAGCGGCTCTACGACGAGGCCTCCGAGGAACTGGCCTACGTCGCCCGGTACGCCCGCGCCATCCAGCAGCAGCGCGGCGACTACAACGGCCGGGTGCTCTCCATCCGCGCCGACGACCTGCGTGCCCTGGCGATCGTCTACGACGCCTCGCCGTCCGGGCTGATCGAGCGCCTCACCGAGCACGGCGTGCTCGTCGCCGACCCGCGGGCGTTCTTCGCCTCCTGACCGAGGTCGACAGTCGGAAGGGCCCGTGCCGGTCGGCACGGGCCCTTCCATCGTCGTACGGGTGCGGCGACGCCGCCGGCTCAGCGGGTGGCGTACTCGGCGATCCGGCCGAGCACCCCGTTGAGGAAGCGCGGCGAGTCGTCGGTCGACATCTGCCGGGCCAGTTCGACGGCCTCACTGATCGCCACCGGGTCGTCGAGCTCATCGACGTAGAGCAGCTCGTACACCGCGATCCGGGCCAGATTGCGGTCGACGACCGGCATCCGGTCCAGCGTCCAGCCCTCGGCGTAGCTGGCGATCAGCTCGTCGATCCGGTCCAGGTGCGCGGCCACCCCCTCGACGAGGCCGACCGCGTACCCGAGGTGCTCCGGGTGGGGCTTCTCGATCCGCTCGAGGTAGCCGGCGAGCACCTCCACCGGAGGCCGGTTGCGCAGGTCGGCCTCGTAGAGCACGTCCAGCGCCCGCTTGCGCGCCTTGCGGCGTGCCGGCATCTGCTGCTTGGCGCCCTCGGCCATCAGGCGCGGCCGAGGTAACGGCCGTCGCGGGTGTCGACCTTGATCTTCTCGCCGGTGGTGATGAACAACGGCACAGGCACGGTCGCGCCGGTCTCGACGGTCGCCGGCTTGTTGCCGCCGGTGGAGCGGTCGCCCTGGAGGCCCGGCTCGGTGTAGGTGACCTCCAACACGACAGAGGTCGGCAGCTCGATGTACAGCGGCACGCCCTCGTGGGTGGCGACGGTCGCCTCGGCCTCGGGGAGGAGGTAGTTGGCCGCATCCCCCACGGTGCCGTCGGGGACGGTGATCTGGTCGAACGTCTCCAGATCCATGAAGACGTAGTCCTCGCCGTCGGCGTAGAGGTACTGCATGGTGCGCTTGTCCACGGTCGCAGTTACGACCTTGGTGCCCGCGTTGAAGGTCTTGTCGACCACCTTGCCGGACAGCACGTTCTTCAGGGTGGTACGCACGAATGCGCCACCCTTACCGGGCTTGACGTGCTGGAACTCGACGACGGACCAAAGCTCTCCGTCGAGGTTGAGTACCAGGCCGTTCTTCAGGTCGTTGGTGGAGGCCATTTCCTGCCTTGATCATCAATTGGCGGACAGACCTGGCAAGTCTACTGCCTGCCGCCGCCGGCCGTGCCCGCCGTCAACCGCCGGCCGCCTCCGCGCCCGGGCGGGCCGCCAGGTGGTGCAGGGCAAGACGGTAGCCGTCGACGCCCAGGCCGCAGATCACGCCGGTCGCCACGGCGGAGACCACCGAGTGCCGGCGGAACTCCTCGCGGGCGTGGATGTTGGAGATGTGCACCTCGACGAGAGGGCCCCGCAGCATCGCGCAGGCGTCCCGGACCGCGATCGAGTAGTGCGACCAGGCGGCCGGGTTGAGCACCACCGCCGCGCCCTCGTCGGCCGCCTCGTGCAGCCAGCCGACCAGCTCGTGCTCGGCATCGGTCTGCCGGACCACCACGTCCAGCCCCAGCTCCCGGCCGGTCTCGGCGCACAGCGTCACCAGGTCGGCGTAGCTGGTCGCCCCGTACACGTCGACCTGGCGGGTGCCCAGCCGGCCCAGGTTCGGCCCGTTCAGCACGTACACCCTCACGCTCTACCGCCCTTCGTTCGCGACTGCGGGGCTCCGCTGCGCTGCACTCCTCGCGCTCACCGGGGGCTGACCTCCCGGTAGGCGGCGTGCAGCAGCTCGTCGTCCGGGCCCTCCAGGATCGTCGGGCGGGCCAGGCCGTCGAGCACCACGAACCGCAGCCGCGAGCCGCGGGTCTTCTTGTCCACCCGCATCGCGGCCAGCAGCTGCGGCCACGCGTCTGCCTGGTAGCCGGTCGGCAGCCCGAGCGCCGTGAGCGCCGTGCGGTGCCGCGCCGCCGTCGCGGCGTCCAGCCGGCCGGCGAGCCGGGCCAGTTCGGCGGCGTAGACCAGCCCGACTGCCACCGCGTGCCCGTGCCGCCAGCGGTACCGCTCCACCTTCTCGATCGCGTGTGCCAGGGTGTGGCCGTAGTTGAGCACCTCACGCACCCCGGACTCGCGCAGGTCGCCGGAGACCACGTCGGCCTTGACCCGGATCGCCCGCTCGACCAACTCCCGCACCACCGGCGACGTCGGGTCGGTGGCCGCGACCCGTTCCCGCTCGACCAGGTCCAGGATCACCGGGTCGGCGATGAACCCGCACTTGACCACCTCGGCCAGGCCGGCCGCCAGGTCGGCCGGCGGGAGGCTGTCGAGCACCGTGAGGTCGCACAGCACCCCGACCGGCGGGTGGAAGCCGCCGACCAGGTTCTTGCCGGCCGCGGTGTTGATCCCGGTCTTGCCGCCGACGGCGGCGTCGACCATGCCGAGCAGCGAGGTCGCCACCGCCACCCAGCGCACCCCGCGCAGCCAGCAGGCCGCGACGAAGCCGGCCAGGTCGGTGACCGCGCCGCCACCCACCCCGACCACCGCGTCGGTACGGGTGAAGCCCGCCTCGCCGAGCCGGTCCCAGCACGCGGCGGCCACCTCGACGGCCTTGCCCGCCTCGGCGTCCGGCACCTCCAGGGTCAGCGGGGTCATCCCGGCGGCGGCCAGGCGGGCGCCGAGCGCGTCGGCCAGCCCCTTCAGCGGCGGCGCGTGCAGCACCGCCACCCGGGTCGCGTCGGGCAGCAGCGTCGGGAGCGCGTCGAGCAGGTCGCGTCCCACCAGCACGTCGTACGGCCGCTCGCCGCCGACCGGAATACGGGTCACCTCGTCCATCGCCCGGCAGCCTAGTCCAGCCGGCGGGGGCCCGGCGGCGACTGTCCAATCCGTGGCGGGCGGATCGTCACCGGGGCGTGACCAGTGCGGCCCGGAAGCGTTTAGCCAGGAGGAGCGGGGGGCAGCGTTCAGCACGCACCGGCCTACGAGGCGGAGGTACCCGCGATGACCACACCCACGACCGACGACACCGACACCCGAGCGCCCGCCACGATCGACGGCGCCGACATCCGGGTGCCCGCCACCATCCTCGGCGTCGGCCTCGGCGGCTTCGCCGACGGCATCGTGCTGCACCAGGTGCTCCAGTGGCACCACATGCTCAGCAGCACCGGCAGCGACAACGTCGGGGTGAAGTCGTACCCGGTGGACACCGTGCCCGGGCTGGAGATGAACACCCTGTGGGACGGGATCTTCCACGTGGTGACCTGGGTGGCGGTGCTGGCCGGCCTGGCCCTGCTCTACTCCCGGGTGACCCGGTCCCGGGGCCGGCTGTGGCGCTCGCCCGTGCTGTGGGGCTGGGCGCTGGTCGGCTGGGGGCTGTTCAACCTCGTCGAGGGGGTCGTCGACCACCACCTGTTCGGCATCCACCACGTGCGCGGCGGCGAGTACCAGACCTGGTGGGACCTCGGGTTCCTGGCGCTCGGCGCGGCGCTGGTCGCCGGCGGCTGGCTGGTGCAGCGGCGCGGCACGGCCGTGGACCTCTGCGCCGACCGGCGGTGACCCCGGCCCACGCCGGCCACGACGCGTTCGCCCCGGGGCCGGCGCTGCTCGTACCTCTGGCGCTGTTCTGGGTCTACCTCGCCGCCGCGCTGCGGCAGCGGGGCCCGGGCGGCGGCGGGTGGCCGCACCGGCGGACGGCGGCCTTCGGCACCGGCGCGGGCCTGCTCGCGGTCGGGCTCGCCCTGCCGGCGGGCGGCTTCGCCGGGCACGCGTGGCAGCACCTGCTGATCGGCATGCTGGCGCCGCTGGGGCTGGTGCTCGGCGCGCCCGGCACCCTGCTGCTGCGCACCGTGGACCGCCGGCGCGGCCGGGCGCTGGTCCGGCTGCTACGCCGGCCGGCCCTGGCCGCGCTCGCCCACCCGGTCACCGGGCTGGCACTGACCGCCGGCGGGCTGTACCTGCTGTACCTGACGCCGCTGTACCGGGCCACGGTGGCGCACCCGGCGGCGCACCACCTGGTGCACCTGCACTTCCTGCTCGCCGGCTGCCTGTTCACCTGGTCGGTCGCCGGCCCCGACCCCGGCCCGCACCGGCCCCGGGTGCCGGTCCGGCTGGTGGTGCTCGGCGTCGCCGTCGCCGCCCACGCCGCCCTCGCCCAACTCCTGTACGCCGGGCTCGCCGTGGACGTGCCGGGACCACCCGAGCAGCTCCGGGCCGGGGCGACGGTCATGTACTACGGGGGCGACCTCGCCGAGATCGCCCTCGCCCTGGCGCTGCTCGCCACCTGGCGACCGGTGCGCAAGGGCCCGAGGCCGGCGCGTCCGACACCTCCGCCGCGTCCGACGCGGGAGCCGGCCCGTTCCTGACCCCGCGCCGCAGGGGCCGGCGGGGTCAGGGCTTGAGCAGGGCCGCGATCTCGGCGGCGATCTCCTCCGGGGCCCGCCCGTCGGTCACCACGGTCGCGGTCGCCACCTCGGCGTAGAGCGGGCGGCGCTGGTCCATCAGGTACTTCAGCGTCGCCCGCGGGTTGATCGCCAGCAGCGGCCGGCCGGCGCCCAGCCCGACCCGCTTCACCGCGTCGGGCAGCTCGACGCTCAGGTGCACCACGGTGTGCCCGATGAGGGCGGCCCGGTTCTCCTCCGCGAGCACCGCGCCGCCGCCGAGGGCGAGCACCCCCGCGCAGGAGGCCAGCGCCGCGGCGGTGGCGGCCCGTTCGAGGGTACGGAAGTGCGCCTCCCCCTCGTCGATGAAGATCTCCGGGATCGGCTTGCCGGCCAGCTGTTCGATGTCGGCGTCGGTGTCCCGGAACCCCACCCCGAGCAGCGCGGCGAGCGCCGTCCCGACGGTGGTCTTGCCGGAGCCCGGCGACCCGACGAGGACGACCACCGGTCGCGTCTGGTTCACCGGATCACCAGGGAGTCGAGGTAGCCGGCCAGGTTCCGGCGGATCTCGGCCACCGAGTCGCCGCCGAACTTCTCCGTGGCGGCCTCGGCGAGCACGAGGGCCACCATCGCCTCGGCGACCACGGCGGCGGCCGGCACGGCGCACACGTCGGAGCGCTGGTTGATCGCCGTCGCCGCCTCCCCCGTGGTCACGTCGACGGTGGCCAGGGCCCGGTTCAGCGAGGAGATCGGCTTCATGGCCGCCTTCACCCGCAGCGGCTCGCCGGTGGTGATGCCGCCCTCCAGGCCGCCGGCCCGGTCGGTGACCCGGCGCACCCCGGTCGCGGTCGGAATGATCTCGTCGTGCGCCTCGGAGCCACGGGAGCGGGCCTGCTGCCAGCCGTCGCCGATCTCCACGCCCTTGATCGCCTGGATCGACATCAGCGCGGTGGCGAGCCGGGCGTCGAGCTTGCGGTCCCACTGCACGTGGCTGCCCAGGCCCGGCGGCACCCCGTACGCCAGCACCTCGACCACGCCGCCGAGGGTGTCGGCGGCCTTCTTCGCGGCGTCGACCTCGGCGACCATCCGGGCGCTGGCCTCCGCGTCGAGGCAGCGCAGCGGGTCGGCGTCGATCCGCTCGGCGTCCTGCGGCGTCGGGCGCAGCCCCGGCTTCACCGCGACCGGGCCCAGCTCCACCACGTGCGAGACGATCTCGATGCCGAGGGCCTGCTTGATCAGGGCCTTCGCCACGGTGCCGACGGCCACCCGGGCGGCGGTCTCCCGGGCGCTGGCCCGCTCCAGAATGGGACGGGCGTCGGTGTGGCCGTACTTCTGCATGCCGGCCAGGTCGGCGTGGCCCGGGCGGGGGCGGGTCAGCGGCGCGTTGCGGGCCTGCTGGGCCAGCTCGTCGGGGTCCACCGGATCGGCGGCCATCACCGTCTGCCACTTGGGCCACTCGGAGTTGCCGATCCGGACGGCCACCGGGCTGCCCAGGGTGACGCCGTGCCGGAGCCCGCCGATCACCTCGACCTCGTCCCGCTCGAACGCCATCCGGGCGCCCCGGCCGTAGCCGAGCCGGCGGCGGGCCAGCTCACCGGCGATCTCGCCGGTGGTCACCTCGATCCCGGCGGGCACGCCCTCCAGCATCGCGACGAGGGCGGGACCGTGCGATTCACCTGCAGTCAGCCAACGCAACACGTCGGCAAGTCTGTCACGACCGGGTCGCGTCCCACCGCGCCGCCCGCCGTGTCCCGACCTACGGACACGAGCGTGGAACGCGTACGCGAACGACGTTGGTCCGTCGGCCGGCGCGGGGGACTCCGCCGCCGTCAGGCGCCCTGGCCTAGCCGCCCTCGCCCGGACCGTGGTCGTCCGGCGTGTGCAGCAGTTCCTCCAGGTCGAGACGTTCCTGTCGGTCGAGCGAATCGCCGTCGGTCACGACGATGAACCACGGGACCGGGCAACTGCCCGCATGATCGTCGTCCGGGCACAGGGCTCGCCCGAGGGCGTCGGTCACCGCTTCGATCTCGGATCCGGTCGCGAGGACAGGGATCTGAATCTTCCAGAGCTTCTTCTCTTCGGAACTCATAGCCGCCTCTCCGAACCAACCCACCCGACCGGCCCGAATGAAACGGGCCCGCCGAAAGGGGGTGTCGACATTGACGCCCCCTTTCGGCTCAAGCGATGGACGGCGCGACTACCAGCAGCCGCAGCCACCTGCCCAGGGCTCGTTGCGGTAGAGGAGACCGCCGCTGTAGTAGTTCAGCTTCATCTGCCAGGCGGACCCGTTCTTGCTGTGGATGGCCCCACGGGTGATGCCCCGGACCCACTGCATGAACTTGTTCTTGGAGCACTTCGTCGCCTTGCAGTGGCGCGGATAACAGCCTTTCGGGGTTTTGCTCGCCGCATCATGCTTCCCGTTCTTGACTGCCTCGGACTCCGTCTTACCCTCGCCGTACCCGTAGACGCGCTTCCCGTTGCACCAGGGGTTCTTACCACCCATGCCCTCGAGGTTGCACCTGATCTCGCACTTCCAGGCGCGACCGTCCGTGTCGAGGTTGACGAAGGGATCGCCACCGGTGTACTCGTAGGGATTCGCCGAGCCACCCACGAGCGGATCCACCTGGAGGAAACGACCGCTCACCGGGTTGTAGAGGCGCACCCCCATCAGGGTGAGGCCCGCTGTCGGATCCGTCGCCCGCTGGTACGCGCCGAGGTAGCCGTACCGCTGATCGGCCGTGGTTCCGGAGCGGGCCAGTCCGAACTCGGTCGCCTCGTGGGTCGCCGACGGTGTGGACTGCCCCTCGGGGATCGTCGCGACGAAGTCGCCGTGCAGGTTGGTCAGCTTCCAGGTGCCTCCGCTCACGCTGTCCCAGATCCCCGCCGTACCCGCCAGGCCGGTGACGGTCCGCGTCCACCGGCCCGCGCCCTCGGCCGTCCAGACAGGGCTGTCGCCGTCACAGGCGTAGTGGTGGGTGCCGCTGCCGCTGCCGCCCGGACCGGTCGTGGTCCACGACCGCACGCGGTCACCCATCACGTCGACCGTGTACTCGGTCTGCCCGGACGCGTTGCTGATCGACCTGACGAGGTCGCTGGAGTAGTAGCTCAGGCTGATGTTGCCGTCGGCGACGGTCGGCGAGTCGATCGAGGGCACCGTCACCGCCCGTCCGAGCGAGTCGTGGTCGTACCCCCCGCTCGCGCGGTCGGCCGTGTCGAACTCCCACTCGCGGCTCGCCGAAACGACGGTCTCCTGGCACGCCCCGCCGGCCGCCGGGGCGTGGGCCGCAACCCCGGTACGGTTCGTGCTCGCGTCGTACACGTACGTCCGCGTCTCGCACTGCGACCCGACCGTGTCCCGCACCGAGAGCAGCCGTCCCGCGTCGTCGTATGCCAACCGCTGCCCGGAGATCGTCGACTGGCGTTCCCGCCACTGCCCGTGCGCCGACGGCAGCACCGAGTCCGCGTAGAGGACACAGTTCGCGCTTCCGCAGCCGGGCTTGTCGTAGGTGAGCCCGACGGTCGCTCCCGCCTCGTCCACCTGGGCCGTGACGAGCACCCCGTTGGGCCACTCCTCCCGCACGAATTGCCCGTCCGCGTCGTACTCCGCCTCGAACCTGCCGACCGTCGAGTCGGTCATCGCGACCGCCGGCTGCGTCAGATCGGAGGCAGCGTCGTACTCGTTGGTTTGGGATGCCTTGCCGTCGTTCGTCGTGACAACCCGCCCGGCGATGTCGTACGTCATCGTCGACACGTTGCCGTCGGCGTCCCGGTACGAGGTCAGGCGTCCCAGGGTGTCGTACTGCCGCTCGACGTAGGCGAGAACCTGACCGCCGGACCCGATGGACTGACTCTGCGTCAGCTCACCGGTCTGGGGCGAGTACACGCTGCGACCGGTCGGCAGCGCCTGCCCGGTGCCGGTGGCGCCCACCACGGTCACGTCGAGCACGCGGCCGGCGGCGTCGTGGCTGATGGTGCGGGTACGCAGAACGCCGGCGCCGGTGCGCTCGACGATCGTGGCCGCGTTGTTGTAGAGGTCGTACGTCGTCAGGGAGGCCGGCAGCTGCGGCCCCGCCGACGGTGTGCCACCGAAGGTGTTCAGGCACGGCAGATTCGCCCAGTGCGGCTTGTTGTCGCAGTCGGTGTGCCCGGAGCCCGGCCCGGCGCTGTAGTAGACCGTCCGGCGGGTGGACGGCGTGGTGTCCACGCTGCCGCCGCCCGGAGTGGTGACCGAGGTGACCTTCCCCGAGATGTCGTACGTCGTGGTCGTCACCAACTCCAGGTCGCCGGGGTCGACGACGACCTGCACCGGCTGACGCAGGGCCCAGTCGTACCGGCTCGTGGTGGTCCGCACGTCGCTGTCCACAGTCTGGCCCGCCTGCACGTGGCTGACCGAGACCTGCGTCGTGGTGGCGAGGTTGAACGGCCCTCCGGTGGCGGGAGCGCCCTCGTCGTAGGTGTACCGGTTGTGGACCCGACCCCGCACCACGGTGCCGGAGGGCAGCACCACGTCGTGTTCCGGCCCGAAGGTCTCCAGCAGGTTCAGGCCGTCCTCGGAGTACACGCTGAGCTGCGACAACCGGCCGGCGAGCTGTGCTTCGGCAATGGCGGTGTCACTGCTCGACGCGTCCAGCGCGCGTTTTCGGTTGGCCGCGCTGAGCTGACCCAGCGTGCTGCCGTACCGGTCGTACCAGGCGGTGTCGACACGACCGCCGGACCGCGCGGTGTTCACCGTCCGGGCGTTGGCGTCGAGGTAGGTCACCGACGCGCGCTCGTACGAGCTGGGCAGGGTGCCGGTGGCGGGATCGCCGGCGGGCACCTGCGTCGCCGGGAAGACCGCCGTGGCGTCGGTCGGCGGCTCTGTCTGCCCCCATCTCGCGGTCTGGGCTCCGGACAGGTCGTACGGCGCGCTGCCGCCGGAGGTGGGGATCTGGTAGACGACCGTCTCGACCGCCGTGCCTGCGGTGAGCGCGGACCGGGTCACCTTGTGCAGCCGACCCTTGCCCGGGTCGTTCGGCACCGTCGTGTAGGAGAACTGCCACGGCTGCTGCGACGGCGGGGTCAGCGAGACGATGATCCCATCACCGTTGTAGTAGTAGACGGTCCGCAGTTGCTGGGTGCTTCCGCCGCTGGTGTGGTCGAGGCGGGGGTCGGAGAAGGTCCGCAGCCGACCGCCGTTGTCGTAGGTGTAGCGGGCCAGCGCGACGGTCCGCATCGCCGGGGTCGCCAGGTCCGGATCCCACGCGATGTAGGAGATCTGCTTCACCCGGCCTGCGTAGTCCCCCCAGGTGCCGTCGGCCAGGCCGGTGGCGGTCGTCGTCGTGGCGTAGGTGAAGGTCAGCGCCCGGCAGCCCTTGACCAGAGTGGTGCAGGTGACCCCCGCCGGGACGGGGGCCAACATCCGGGTCGGCCGCATGATTTCGTTCGACCCGACCGTGGCCTTTTCCCACTGGTACGTGGTGGTGTTGCCCGCGCCGGGCGCGGCGGCCGTGGCCGGCGTGTAGACGTTCGCCGGGTCGGTCGCGGCCCGGGTGAAGGCGGCCGTGTTGCCCTCACCGTCGGCCAGGGTGAAGGTGCTGGTGGCCGAGCTGAAGGTCAGCGTGTAGGACTCCGCGCCGACCTGCGGCTCGTAGTTCACCCCGGCGCTGTCGACCTTCGTGAAGCCGATCGTCGAGTCGTCCGGCATCTTCACCTGGACCAGGCTGCCGTAGGTCGTCAGCCTGGCGTAGGAGGACTCGGCGTTGGTGGCTACCAGGCCGGAGACCCAGCCGGGACCGAACAGCGGGTCCTGGCCGAGGGGCTGACGGCTGTTGACCGTACGGGATATCTCCAGACCGGCGACCGAGACGTCCGCCGAGGAGATCTGGTAGTTGCCGGTGATCAGGTTGACCGAACCGGGGCCCACCTGTGCGGTGTCGGCCGAGGCGAGGTTGCGGTCGAACCGGAACTTCACGTTGTCGGCCGGCGCCCCGTTGCTGCTCAGGTTGAAGTAGGCCCGCACCTGCACCGGCCCGTCGCGCGGGATGCTCGCCCCGTCGACCGAGGCGAGGGTGGCGGCCACGTCCCAGTTCAGCTTGGGGGCCACGCCGGAGGTGAGGGCGACGGGCCAGGTCACCGCCCCGCCGCCGACGGCGTACGTGACGTGGGCGGTGGGGATGGCGACCCAGGCGTCCGAGCCGGCCCGCCGCCACTGGTAGGTGGCGTTGGCGAAGGACGGCGCGGCGGTCGAGCCGAGCACGACCTTCGCCCCGCTGACGTCGCCGGCCTTCGGCGAGGTCACCGCGCCGGTGCCCACCTTGAAGGGGTAGCTGCGCACGTCGGTCACGTTGTTGGCCGAGTCGCGGGTACGCGCCCAGATGTTGTGCCAGCCCGGGGTCAGCGGGGTGATGCTCACCGTCGCGTTGGCACCCGGCGTGGCGGTGTTGACGACCTTGTTGAGGGTCTGCACGTCGAGGCTGTACTCGTAGGCCGCCGCGTCGGCGATGCCGTTGGCCTCGAAGGTGAAGCTGCCGGCGACGTTCGCGTCACCGCCCCACTGGTTCTCCGGGTAGGTGGTGGAGCTGACGATGGGCGGGCTGCCGATCGACGTGTCCACGGTGAACTCGCAGAACGGCGACCAGGTCCCGTTGACCGTGCCGTCGTTGCCGCGCACCCGCCACTTGTACGAGGTGTTGTGGGTGAACGTCGCGGCCGGGACGGTGGTGCTGAACGTCGTGCCCGACGCTGCGGTGCCGGTGATCGCGCTGCCGAGCTTGGTGGTGCCGGTCAGCGTCCACCACTCGAACTCGGCCTTGACCGTCGACCCCTCGGCGTCGGCGACGACCGACTTCAGCTGCGGGGTCGCGGTGTTCACCTTGGGCCGGGACGCGCCGGTCGCGCAGGCGGTGGCCGGCACCGTGGAGCGGGTGCCGACGGTCGGGTACGAGTTGTAGTTCACCACCGCGTACGGGACCTGACTGTTGTCGGCCGCGTTGCGGGAGCGGAACTGCTTGAAGCTGTTGAGGCTGGTCTCGTCGGTGCCCCGCACGCCCATGTAGGCGGTGGACTGGTTGGCGGTGGCGGCCCGCTGGAAGAACGTCGTGCCGCTGATGCCCACCCAGCCGTCGGCGCAGGCCGTGCCGCCCTTGGTCTGGGTGGAGGTGGCCTCCTGCTGCGCCCAGGTCGGCTGGGTGCCCCAGCGGGTCGCCGAGGAGGCGGCGCCGGTGGACCAGATCTCCCACGAGGTGGCGGTGCAGGTGTTCGACCAGAAGTTCCAGAAGTTCACCGTCGCCGAGGTGATCTGCTTGCCCCGCAGCGCGGAGACGCCCCAGTGCACGAAGGACCGGGCCTTGGTGTTCGGCGTGCCGGCCAGCAGGCCGAGCTGGAGGTCGTTCGCCCCGCCCCGGTCGACGCTGTCGCCCTCCTTCACGTACGTGTCGAACGTCGTGTAGAGGGGGTTGACCTGCGGGTCGATGGTCACCGGGTACTGGGTCGCCGGGTCCTTCAGCCACGCCAGGTCCGGGCTCAGCCGCATGGTCAGGCCGTTGGCCTGGCCCGACCGCGCGGTGGGCCGCTCGGACTTCGCCGACACCACCCTTCGCCGGGTCGGCTCCTCCGTGCCCGGGTTCCGTCGGGCGTCCCACATCTCCGGCGCCGGCACGGCCGCGATCGGCCGGCCCTTGGCGTCCTTGAGCAGCAGCCCGCCGGAGCTGTCCTGGCTGAACGAGGAGAGTCCCTTGCCGGTCAGCGGGAACGCCAGCGTCGGGAGCCGGTCCACCGCCTGCCGGTTCTTCACGGTCAGGAACTGCGAGAAGCCGGTCCGGGTGGCCTCGACCACCAGGTCGATGCCGGCGGCCACCTCCGGGTAGGTGGCCCGGTTGCCGGCGAGCACCGGTGCGGGCAGGGCTCCGGCCCAGCCCATGCTCAGCCGGCCGTCGCCGGAGCCGACCGCGGCCAGTTCCCCGCCGGCCTTGCGAGCGCCGGAGATCCGCAGGTCCAGCGGGTGTGCCTGGGCGCGGACCGAGCCGTCGGCGGCGGGCTGGAGGGTGAGGTCGACCGGTACCCACCGGTTGTCGCGCCGGATCCGCACCGGGCTGGCGTGGACGGTCGCCTCCACCTGCCCGTTCGGGTGGGCGACGTACTCGGCGGTCTCGGTGGTCATGCCGGTGATCCGGACCCGCTGGCCGGTCAGCCGCGCGGTGACCAGCGCGGCCATCTCGTCGGGGCGGTCCAGCACCCGGTCCGGCGCCTTCGCCGGTGCGGCCTGCACCGGGCGGTTGGGCACGTCGGCCAGGGTGACCGCGAGGACCGCGGCCATCCCGGCGAGGGTGAAGCGACCCAGTCCTGTTCTGCTGAGTCTGGCGACTTGAACGATTGACGCGAATCTTGCACGCGCAGGAGCCACTGACGGCCCTCCCCTGGGGTCGACTGGGCATTGAGTGACGTGGACGCTATGGTGCGTCAGGAATCCAGGTCAATCAATACTTTGAGCGACCGCCGGGCCGCCCACAAAAGGCCAGGTCAGCCGCCCGTGGAAGTTCCACCGACCACGAACAGCAACGGGCTCAGCTGGGGAAATAAGAGTTGATCGATCAACTTGGAAGACCAATGCACCGATTGATCCCGGCGCGTCCGGAAATTCAGTGAAAGGGGCGGTGCGGGCCGCCGCCCGTGACGGCCCGCACCGTGAAGTGCAGGTGACCTCGGCGGTCGCGGCGCCCCCGGGGCCGCTCGCCTCCGCGCGGAGCTGATGCTTTCCGGATGCGCCAACAAATGATCTTGCTGGTCGCCGAGCGCCGGCTCGACCGGGCTGGCGAGACCGGGCTACCGGACCGGGTGGATCTCGATGCCGACCTCGGCGGAGAGCGCGGCGGCCATGGCCGCGACCGGGGCGCGGACGCCGGTGAAGTGCTCGAACTGGCCGACCGCCTGGGCGACCAGCAGATCGAGACCGGACACGACCCGACACCCGGCGGCCCCGGCCGAGGCTGCGAGGGGGGTCGGCCAGGGGTCGTACAGCGCGTCGAAGTAGACCGCGCCGGGCGTCCAGGGGGCGTCGGCGGCGAGGGAATCGGCGACGCCCTTCGGCACGGTGGAGACCACCACGTCGGCGTCGGTGTGGCGCAGGGCGTCGGCCCAGTCCGCGCCGGTCAGCCGCAGGCCGAGCGCGTCGGCGGCCGGGCGCAGCTCGTCGATCGCCGAGGCGCGCCGGGCCACCACGGTCACGGTTCCCGAGCCGAGGCGGGCGGCGGCGGCCAGCGCGGCCCGGCCGGTGCCACCCGCGCCGAGCACGGTCACCCGGGCACCGGGCCGCACGTCGGCCGCCGCCAGCAGCTCGGCCATCCCGGCGGCGTCGGTGTTGTCCGCGTACCAGGAGCCGTCGGGCCGGTGGACCAGGGTGTTCGCCGCGCCCATCGCGGCGGCGACCGGCGACACCTCGGCGGCGAGGGCGAGGGTCGCCTCCTTGCACGGCATGGTCACCGACAGCCCGGCCCACTCGGGGCCGAGGCCGGCCACCATGGCCGGCAGCTCCGCCTCCGCGCACTCGATCGTCGTGTACGACCACCCGGCGAGGCCGGCCGCGGCGTAGCCGGCGTTGTGGATCACCGGGGAGAGGGAGTGGCTGATCGGCTTGCCGACCACCGCCGCCCGCCGAGGCGTCGTCATCAGATGATCCCGGCCTCCTTGGCCTTCGCCATGTTCCTCTCGTGACCCTCGAACGTCTCGGCGAACTCGGAGTGCCCCTCCTTGTCGATCGCCACGAAGTAGAGCCACTTGCCCTCCGGCGGGTCCATCGCCCCCTCCAGGGCCTGCTTGCCCGGGTTGTTGATCGGGGTGGGGATCATCCCGCGCAGCTTGCGGTTGTACGGGTTCTTCTTGTTGTCCAGCTCGGCGTCGGTCATGTCCTTCGACCGCTTGCCCTCCTGGCCGATCGACTCGAAGTAGTAGTTGACCGTGACGTCCATCTCCAGGCAGTTGCAGTCGAACTTGCCGTACACCCGGTTGTAGGCGACCCGGGCGACCTTGCCGAGGTCGTCCTTGTTGCCCGCCTCGGCCTGGGCCAGCGACGCGACGATCAGCGCCTCGTACGGGCTGATGCCGCCGCGCTCCTCCTTGACCCGGTCGACGAACTTCATCCCGTCCGTGACGGCGAGGAAGTTCTCCACCATCAGGGTGAGGATGCTCTCGGCGGTGGCCTTCGGCGGGATCTCGTACGTGTCCGGGAAGAGGAAGCCCTCGATCGACTTCTTGACCGGCTTGCCGTCGGTGCGCTTGAACCACGAGTCCGGCACGCCGAGCGCCTTCGGATCCTTCGCGGCGGCCTCGAACTCCTTGACCGGAATCCCGGTCTTCTCCGACAGCAGCTTGTAGACGCGCTTGGCGGTCGTCCCCTCGGGGATGGTGAGGCCGTTGGTGACCTTGTTCTTCAGGTCCAGCAGCATGACGAGAGCCCGCTCGCCGCTCATCTCCTTGCGCACCTTGTACGTGCCGGGCTGGATGTTCTTGCTGCGCGAGTTCGCCTCGGCCGCCTCGATGAACGCCTTGGCGCTCTTGACCACTCCGGCGGTGTAGAGCGCGCTGGCCATGTCGGCGATCAGCGCGCCCTCCTTGATCTCGACGGTCACCTCGCCGGTGCCGGACCCGTCGTAGTCGGGGGTGACGAAGTAGCCCTGGATCCGGTCGAAGCCGTAGAAGGCCCCGCCGCCGATGACCCCGAGCAGCACGAAGGCCATGAGCAGGGCGAGGACGGTCTTGCCCCGGCCACCGCCCGACTCCCCCTTGCGCTTGCGCACGTAGCTGCGCCGGTGCTTGCCCTTGTCACCGCCCTGCTCCGAGTCGTCGAACCCGAGCTCCAGATCGTCGATCATCGCGTCCGCCTCCGCTGCGCTTCCAGCCAGCTCTGCAGGATCTCGACCGCAGCGGCCTGATCCACCACCGCGCGTTGGCGCTTTCCCCGGACGCCACGCTCGGCCAGCCTACGAGAAGCCACCACGGTCGACATCCTCTCGTCAGTAAGCGTTACCGGAACGGGGGCTATCACCTCAGCCAACCGGTCAGCGTACGCCTTCACATTCTGCGCCGCCGGGCCGTGCTTACCGGCGAGATTGACCGGAAGGCCGACGACCACCTCGACGCACTCGTGCTCCGCGATCAGCCCCACCAGCTCGGCCATGTCGCGGGGCACGGCGTCCTCGGCGCTGGTCAGGTCCCGGGCGAGTGTCACCAGCGGGGTGGCCAGCACCCCGTGCGGATCCGAGCGGGCCACCCCGACCCGGACCTGCCCGACGTCCACCCCCAGGCGGACTCCGTGCCACGATTCGGTCATCAGTCCTTCACCTTGCCCTGGCACGAGTGAGGGCGAACCGGCATGGTCCGCCCTGCCTCGACGTGCGATCCGCTCACGCGTCGGCGATCGCCTTCTCGACGGTGGCGAGCAGCTTCGGCGCCTCGGCGGCCGGCAGGCCGCCGCCCTGGGCGAGGTCGTCGCTGCCGCCACCCCGACCGGAGAAGGCGGCCTTGACCAGGTCCTTCGCGGTGAGTCCCCGGCTCCGGGCGGCGGCGTTCACGGCCACCACCAGGGACGCCTTGCCGTTCGAACGCGCCGCTACGGCCACCACAGCCGGCCGCGCCGGGTCGATCCTGCCCCGGATCTCCTGGGCCAGGGTCCGCACGTCGTTGCCGGCCGCGCCCTCGGGCGCCTCGGTGCCGACGTACGCCACCCCGCGGACGTCCTTCGCCTGCCCGGCCAGGGCCGCCGCGCCGCCGAGCACGAGCTGGGCGCGCAGCTTCTCCAGCTCCTTCTCCGCGTCGCGGAGCTGGGTGACGGTCTGCTCCACCCGGTCGGCGACCTGGTCGCCGGGCACCCGGAACAGCTCGGCGAGCCGGGAGACCAGCAGGTGCTCACGGGCCAGGAAACCGAAGGCGTCCATGCCCACCAGGGCCTCGATCCGCCGCACCCCGGAGCCGACCGACGCCTCGGAGAGGATCTTGACCAGGCCGAGCTGCGCCGAGCGGGCCACATGGGTGCCGCCGCACAGCTCGCGGGCGTAGTCGCCGACCTCGACGACGCGGACCCGCTCGCCGTACTTCTCGCCGAACAGCGCCATCGCGCCGATCCGGCGGGCCTCCTCCTGGGTGGTGATGAAGGCGTGCACCTCCAGGTCGGCCAGGAGCACCTCGTTGACCTGCTGCTCCACGTCGTGCAGCACGCTGGGCGCCACCCCCGTCGGGGTGTTGAAGTCGAACCGCAGCCGGCCCGGGGCGTTCAGCGAACCGGCCTGGGTGGCCGACTCGCCGAGGAAGTTGCGCATCGTCTGGTGCACCAGGTGGGTGGCGGTGTGCGAACGGGAGATCGCCCGCCGCCGGGTCACGTCGATCTCGGCGTACCCGGTCTCGCCGGCGCGCACCTCGCCCCGGACCACCCGGGCCCGGTGCACGATCAGGCCCGGCACCGGCTGCTGCACGTCGAAGACCTCGACCTGCCCGCCGCCGACGGTGATCAGGCCCTGGTCGGGCTGCTGACCGCCGCCCTCGGCGTAGAACGGGGTGGTGTCGAGCACCAGCTCGACCGTGTCGCCCTCGACCGCCGCGCCGACCTCGCCGCCGCCGGCCAGCACCGCGCGGACCCGGGACTCCCGGTTCAGCTCGGTGTAACCGGTGAACTCCACCGGCCCGCCCGCGTCCAGCACCGACCGGTACGCCGACACGTCGGTGTGCCCGGTCTTGCGCGCCCGCGCGTCGGCCTTGGCCCGGTTGCGCTGGTCGGCCATCAGCCGGCGGAAGCCCTCGGCGTCCACCGTCAGGCCCTGCTCGGCCGCGATCTCCAAGGTCAGGTCGATCGGGAAGCCGTAGGTGTCGTGCAGCTGGAACGCCTTGTCGCCCGTCAGCGCCGCCTTCCCCGCCGACCTGGTCTCGGCGATCGCCGTGTCCAGGATCGTGGTGCCGGCGCGCAGCGTGGAGAGGAAGGCGTCCTCCTCGGCGTACGCGTACTGGGAGATCCGGCCGAACTCGGCCGCCAGCTCCGGGTACGACGGAGCCATGCAGTCCCGGGCCACCGGCAGCAGCTCGGGCAGCGCCCGGTCCTGGTAGCCCAGCAGCCGCACCGACCGGATCGCGCGGCGCACGATCCGGCGCAGCACGTAACCGCGCCCCTCGTTGCTCGGGGTGACGCCGTCGCCGATCAGCATCAGCGCCGTGCGGACGTGGTCGGCGATCACCCGCAGCCGCACGTCGTCGGGGTGTGACTCGCTGGCCACCTGGCCGGAGTGCGCGCCGTACCGCTTGCCGGTCAGCTCGGCGGCCCGGTCCAGGATCGGCCGGACCTCGTCGATCTCGTAGAGGTTGTCGACGCCCTGGAGGATGGAGGCCATCCGCTCCAGGCCCATGCCGGTGTCGATGTTGTTCGCCGGCAGCTCACCGACGATCCGGAAGTGCTCCTTGCTGGTGATGTCGGCGATCTCGTACTGCATGAAGACGAGGTTCCAGAACTCCATGTACCGGTCCTCGTCGACCTCCGGCCCGCCCGCACGCCCGTACTCCGGGCCCCGGTCGTAGAACATCTCGGAGCTCGGCCCGGCCGGACCGGGGATCCCCATCGACCAGAAGTTGTCCGCCCGGCCCCGGCGGACGATCCGCTCGGCCGGCACGCCCACGGAGCGCCAGAGGCCGTACGCCTCGTCGTCGTCGAGGTAGACCGTCGGCCAGACGCGCTCCGGGTCCAGCCCGAAGCCGCCCTGCGCGACCGGCTTGGTGACCAGGTCCCAGGCGAGCGAGATCGCCCCGTCCTTGAAGTAGTCACCGAAGGAGAAGTTGCCGTTCATCTGGAAGAACGTGCCGTGCCGGCTGGTCTTGCCGACCTCGTCGATGTCCGGGGTGCGCATGCACTTCTGCACGCTGACCGCCCGGGGATGGGGCGGAGCCTGCTGCCCCAGGAAATAGGGGACGAACTGCACCATGCCGGCGTTGACGAACAGCAGGTTCGGGTCGCTGATGGCGGGCAGCGGAGCGGACGGCACCACGGCATGGCCGTTCGCCTCGAAGTGCGCGAGGTACCGCCGCTTGATCTCCGCCGTCCTCATCGCTGGCGATCCTCCGGAAAGATCTCTCGGTCGCCGATGTGCGGGTCCTCCCGGAGCTCGGCGAACTGGTCGTCGAACGCCTCACCCCGGGCGAATGCCTCGTGGATCTCCTGCTCCCGCTCGGCCATCCCGATCCGGACATCCTCCACGAAGCCACGCAGCGACTCCACCAGACCGCCGGCGGATTGTGACAGGCCGCCGGCGATGCCGGCCGGCGTGTACGCCTGCGCGGTACGCGTCGCCTTACGGACCACCACCACGCCGACAGCCAGCCCGATGCCCAGCCAGAACAGGCGCCTCATGATTTCATCCCTCCGTCGCCGGCCGGCTTCAGCCGTTGCCGCGCTTGGCCGCGCGACGCTGCTGCTTGATGGTGTCGCGTACGTCACGCTCGGTCTCGGCGTTGCGTCGGGCGGAAGCGGCCCGTCGCACGCCGTAGCCGAACGCGGCCACCTTCACCAGCGGGTTCGCCGCGGCGGCGGAGACCACGGTGGCCAGGTTCGCCACGTTCGCCGTCACGTTCTGGGCATGGGTGGTCATGGTGTCCACCTTGGCCAGTTGGAGGTTCACCCCGTCCAGCGAGGTCTGCACCTGCTCCAGCGCGGTGTTCACGTTCTTCACCGTGGTGTTGACGTCCCCGAGCAGCGGTGCGGTGCGGTCATTGAGATCGTTGATCATCCGGGTCGTGGCATCCACGGTGTGCCGCAGGCGCAGGATCGGCACCGCCAGCACGAGCACCAGCATCAGGAACGCGCCGGCCGCGATCAGCGCAGCGATCTGTCCACCATCCACGCATGTCCTCCTCAAGCAGAGTTCCAGGACCCGACGTCCCGGAACGCGCGACCGTCATACCCGCACCGGCGCTCGACGACCCTCGCCGGATCAGCGGGAGCAGGCGGGCCTGCCAGCCCCAGACCCTACCGTCAGTTATGAAACCCGGCTCACGACGGTGAGGGTGTCGGCTCGCCGAGCGGATCCTCGCTCAGGGTCGGGAAGGGATCCTCACCGGTGAGTGACGGGTCGGTGCTCGGCTGCGGCCGGGTCCGCTCGTCGTCGATCGCGTTGCGGACCTTCACCGACACCAACGAGCCGGTGCACTCCCGCGCTGCGGGCGAGGCCTGTGGCGTCGGCGCGGGCTCGCCGTCGACCGGCGGCGGGACGCAGGTCGGCTCGCGCACCCACAGGTCGAGGGTCAGCTCGTCGCGGCGCCAGCACGTGTACACACCCTTTGCCTGTTGCTCCGGGCAGCGGCTCACCTTCCACGCCCGCCAGCCGTCCCCGGTCAGGGCTCGCTCGTACGCCTGCGTGGTCTCCTTCACCGGCCGCTCGGAGGAGACGGTGCGCTCGCGCAGCCGGCACTCCTCCAGGCACCAGCGGCTGCCGCTGACGTTGTCGACGCTCTCCGTGGCCGCCCAGCCGGGCACGTCCAGCTCGTCCAGGGTGTCGAAGACCGGGTCGTGGCTCAGCGCCCGGAGGCCGAAGTAGAGCGGGATCGCGCCGAGCAGCACCAGGCTGACCAGGGCGAGCACGCCCATCCGGAGCCGGCGGCGCTCTCGCATCCGCCGGCGCAGCTCCGAGCGGGCACCGCGCAGGCCGCCGGGGCCGGCGGTGGCGTCCCCGGCGGGGTCGTCAGCGCCGTCGGGGCCGTCGGGCCGCAGCGTCGCCCCGCCCGCGGTCTGCCCGGCGGGCTCCGGCCCGGGTCGGTCGGCGGGGGCGTCGGCGCGAGGCACCACCACGGTGGCCCGGGCGACTGCGGGTGGCTGCTCGGGCCGGGCCGGGGACGGGCCGGTGGCGGGCTCGCCGCGACCCGGCTCGTGCTGTGGCGGGGCGGCCCGACCGGCCACCCGGTCCTCTGGCCCGCTGTCGGGCCGGCCGGCGGGGGCCGCCACCCGGGCCGCGGGGGGACGGACGGCGGGGTTGGCGGGCGCGCCGGGCGGGGTCGCCCGGCCGGGCGGAGCGCCGGGCGGGGTCGCCCGGCCGGGCGGAGCGCCGGGCGGGGCCGCCCGGCCTGCGGGGACGCCTGGGCGGACCCCGGCCTCCGGCGGAGTTCCCGGGGCGGACTCGACACCCGGGCGCGGACCGGCAGCGCCGGGCCGGACACCCGGCCGGACGCCGGGGGCCGCACCAGGGGCCAGGGCGGCACCAGGGGCGGGGGCGGCACCAGGGGCGGGGGCGGCACCAGGGCGCGGGACGAGCCCGGTCGGGCCGGCCGGCGACCGGCGGTCCTCGGGGACGGCCGCCCGGCCCGGGTGCGGTGCGTCAGCGGGCGCGCCGGGGCGGGCGGTGCCCCGCGCCGGACCCGACGGTCGGAGTTGGCCGGTCCCGGGGTCGCGGGGCCCACCGACCTCGCCGGTGCCCGGTTCGCCCGGGATCCGTTCCCGGGGCGGCCGGGCCTCACCGGCGACGCGTTCGTGCGGCGGCCGGATCTCGCCCGTACCCGGTTCCCGGGGCGGCCCGACCTCGCCGGGGCGGGGAGCCGCCGGCGGGCGGGGCGGGGCGGCGGCCCGGGCGGCGGCGGGCGGGCCGGAATCCCCCGGCCCAGCGGCGGGCGCGGCACCCGGCCGGCTCCGGCCGACTGACGCCCGCCCGGCCTCGCCGACGATCCGGCGGGCGCCGGTCGGTTCCCCGACCGGGGGCACGACGGCCGGCGGCGCAGGCGGCACGGCGGCACGGTTGACCATCGGCATGGCGGGGTCGGTATGGCTGCCGCGGCCGGCCTGGCGGAGCCACTCCGCCGGGCGCTGCGGACGGTCGCCCCTGCCCGACGTCGCCCCGCCCCGCTCCTCGGGGCCCTCGTCCGCCGGGCCGGCGGGGGTGACCCGGCGGCGAGCGGCGGTCTCGTCCGGGCCCGGCTCGGGCCGGCCGGTCCGCAGCCCGCCCTCGCCCTGGGCCGCGGTCGGCGGCGGACCGGCCGGCAGCCCGGGCACCGGGGGGGCGTTGCCGCTGAGCGGGACGACCGGCGGCGACTCCTCGGTGGCACGCCGGCGACCGGTCGGGCGGGCGACGGGCGGGACCGGCCCGGCGACACCACGGCCGGTCGGCTCGTCCGGCCCGGCCGCGACGGGACCGCCGGGGACCCGGCCGGGGTGCTCCCCCGGCTCGTGCCGGGGCGGGTCGGCCGGGGCCGGGTGGGCCGCACCGACGACGGGGGGCTGCGCCTGCGTGGCGCGGCGTGGCGGCGGGGTCGGCTCCGGGGCCGGGCGGCGTGCGGCGGCGGTGGCCCGGCCGGTGGGCGGCGGCCCACCCGGGCCGACCGGCCAGCCGCCGGTCGGGGGCTGGCCCCCGCCTACGGCCGGAGCTGCCGGCGGGCCCTGTGGGCGGGGGGAGTGTCCGGGGACGCCGGCCCCCGGCGTGGCTCCCGGCGGCCGGGGTCGGTCCCCCGGCGGGCCGCCCACCGGGCCGCCGGGACCGGCCGCACGAGGCTGGTCGCGGGCCGGCTCCGGGCCGACCTGCGGAGGCCGGGGCGCGGCGTCTGCCGGGTACGGCGGGTGGGCCGGCTGCGCCGCGGGGTACGGCGGGTGGGCCGGAGCGGTCGGTGGTGCGGCCGGAGCGGTCGGGCCCTGAGCTGGGCGGACCGGCGGGGTCGCCGCTGACGGGGGCGAGCCGTGCGGCGGGCGGGGCGGGGCGGCCGGGGCGGGGCGGGGGCCCGGCTCCGGCGAACCGGGCCACGGCCCGTCGACCGGGCGGGGCCGGGCGGGGCCGGGTTCACCGCCGCGCACCGGGGGCGCGGCCGGGGGGCCGGCCGGGCCGCGCCGGGCCGCCGGGTCGGGGCGGCCCGACGGCGGGACCTCGCCGGGTGGGAGGCCGTCGGGGCCCAGCTCGGCGCGCTGCTGCTTGGCGGACCGCAGGTCGTCGATCCAGCCGAACTCCTCGCCGCTCACCGGCTCCTCGGGCTCGCTGTCGGGTCGGCCCCGACCCCACCGACGCCCCTTGGCGCGTTGTTCGCGCCGCTCGTCGGGGTCGTCCTCCGGTCGCTCCGAACCACGGGATCTCACTGCTGACCCTCCCCGACGGCGTCTGCGCCGTCCTCGTCCGCCACGGTGGCGTGCCCGTTGCCCGACAGGTGGCGGCCGTTCCCGGCGGGGGCCGGCGCGTCCGGACGCGCCGGGGCGGGCAGCCCTCGGACGATCCGGCGCAGCAACGGCAGCCGGTTGGCCACCGACCGCTCGGCGCCGTGCCCGCTGGGCCGGTAGTAGTCGGCCCCGACGAGGTCGTCCGGAGCGTACTGCTGGGTGACCACCCCTCGGGGGTCGTCGTGCGGGTAGCGGTAGCCCACGCCGTGACCGAGCCCGCGGGCCCCGGAGTAGTGGGCGTCGCGCAGGTTGCGGGGCACCGCCCCGCCCCGCCCGGCGCGGACGTCGGCCATCGCGGCCCCGATCGCGCTGGTCGCCGAGTTGGACTTCGGCGCGGTGGCCAGGTGGATCACCGCCTGGGCGAGGTTGAGCTGGGCCTCGGGCAGGCCGACGAACTCGACCGCGTGGGCGGCGGCGGTGGCCACGCCCAACGCGGTCGGGTCGGCCATCCCGACGTCCTCGCTGGCGAAGATGACCAGGCGCCGGACGATGAACCGGGCGTCCTCACCGGCCACCAGCATCCGGGCCAGCCAGTGCAGCGCGGCGTCCACGTCGGAGCCGCGCATGCTCTTGATCAGGGCGCTGGTGACGTCGTAGTGGGCGTCGCCGGCCCGGTCGTAGCGCACTGCGGCGACGTCCACCGCCTGCTCGGCGGTGGCCAGCTCGATCCGCTCGACGCCCAGCGCGGTGGCCGAGGCGGCAGCCGCCTCCAGCGCGGTCAGCGCCTTGCGCACGTCGCCGCCGGCGAGGCGGACGAGGTGGTCCTCGGCCTCGGTCTCGAGGGTGAGCGCGCCGGCGAGGCCGCGGGGGTCGGTGACCGCGCGGCGCAGCAGGCCGCGCACGGCGGCGTCGTCCAGCGGTTGGAGGGTGAGCAGCACACACCGGGACAGCAGCGGCGAGATGACCGAGAAGTACGGATTCTCGGTGGTCGCCGCGAGCAGGGTGACCGTGCGGTCCTCGACGGCGGCGAGCAGCGAGTCCTGCTGGGTCTTGCTGAACCGGTGCACCTCGTCGATGAACAGCACGGTCGGCGGGCCGCCCGAGCGGCGCTGCCGGCGGGCGGTGTCGATCACCGCGCGGACGTCCTTCACCCCGGCGGAGAGCGCCGACATCGCCACGAAGCGGCGGTCGGTGGCCCGGGCCACCAGGTGGGCGATGGTGGTCTTGCCGCTGCCCGGCGGGCCCCAGAGGATCACCGACATCGGGGTGACGCCGCCGACGAGCTGGCGTAGCGGGGCGCCGGGGGCGAGGAGGTGGTCCTGCCCGACGAGCTCGTCGATGCCGGCCGGGCGCATCCGGACGGGCAGGGGCGAGTCGGCCGACACCGGGGTGAAGCCGTCGACACCGACGGACCCCGTGGGGGCGCCGGGCGCCCCGGCGGGCGCACCGAGGGAGAAGAGGGCGTCGGACTCCATCAGGAAGACACTACCGGGCCGGGTCCGCGCCGCCGGAACTGCGGCGCGGACCCGGCCCGGAGTGATCGATTCCGGTCAGCCTCGACCCGGGCGCCGGCCCCGGTACCAGCGGCCGCGGCCACCGCCGCCACCGCCGCCGCCACCGCGCGGGCCACTGCCGACGCCGGCCAGGTAGAGGGAGAGCAGCAGCAGACCGAGCATCAGCAGGGTGTGTACGTTGAAAAGGTCCGGTGCGCCGAAGTTGGTGTCGAGCAGGTCGATCAACAGGGCGAAGCCGAAGACGATGGCCGCGAGAATGGCGAGCATGTCGGTCCTCCGGTGGGGGTTCACAGTAGGTCGCCGGGTGATGTACCCAACCGGTCCGGTCGCCAATCTCCACCGTGGATGGCCGTCCGCGCAGGTCAGTCACCGCCCGGGGTCGGCGGCCCCTACGGACGCGGCGACCGTCCCGGCGGGATCGGGCGCGGAACCGGGCGCGGGGGCCGGGGTCGCGCGACGGGCGGCCCGCCAGGCCGGCAGGTAGAGCGGCGCGGCCAGGGCGAGCACCACCGCGCCGACCAGCATCGCCGTGCTGACGTTGGTGCGGTCGGCCAGCACGGTCAGTGCCACCGCGCCCAGGGCGCCGGCCGGCTGGCCCATCATCGAGTTCAGCGAGAGCACGCTGGTCCGGTACGGGCCGTCGACCTGCCGGTGCAGCAGCCCCAGGTGCAGCGGGTTCGACGCGCCGTGCACGGTGTAGCAGGCCAGGTACGCCACCAGCACCCCGACGGGGCCGGCGAGCAACCCCATGCCGACCACGGTCGCGCCCTGGAGAACCCGCAGCAGCGCGGCGCCGGGCGCCGCCCCCGGCCAGCGCAGCAGCAGCGGGGTCAGCGCGGCCCCGGCGGCCGAGGCGAGCCAGGCGGCGGAGCTGGCGGGGCCGAGCAGGGCGGCGGCCCGCTCGGGGTCGCCGACCACCTCGGCGAGGCGGACCGGCAGCAACGACTCGAAGGTGACCATGCCGAAGCCCCAGAACAGCTCCACCGCCACCAGGGCGAGCAGCACCCGGGAGCGACGCAGCAGGCCGAACGCCTGGCCGACCATCCGGGGCGCCTCGGCGACCGACGCGCGCAGCGCCCCGGATCCCCGGCCGGGCCGGACCTCGACCAGCAGCGTCAGCAGCGCGGCCAGCGCCACCGCCTGCAACGCGAAGGCGACCAGCACCGGCATGGTCAGCGCGCTCACCGGGCCGACCGGGCCGAGCGCGATGAGGCCGCCGCTGAGCAGCGCGCCGACCGCGATGGCGACGCCGGCGACCGTGCCGGCGTGGCCGAGGCCACGCTCGTACTCGGCGTCGGGGTCGGCCGCGAGGGTGGCGTCGACGTACCAGGACTCCAGGGGGCCGCTGTCGAGCGCCCGGTAGGCCCCCTGCACCGCGAAGACCAGGAAGAACAGGGCGACGGAGTCGGCCACCGCGAACAGCGCCAGGGAGACCAGGTTGAGCACCCCGGCGGTGACCAGCACCGGCTTGCGGCCCAGCGCGTCGGCGACCCCGCCGGTGGGCAGCTCCAGCGCCAGCACCACCAGGCCCTGCGCGGTGACGGCCAGGCCGATCTGGGACAGCGTCAGGCCGCGCTCCTGCATCAGCAGGATCATGACCGGGATCAGCAGGCCGGTGGGCAGCCAGCGCAGGCCGTAGAGGGCGAGGTAGCGGAACCGGACCTGGCGCACGGTGAGCGCGCTCACCGGTTCTCTCCGATCATCGGGTACCCGGCCAGGAAGACGTGCACCGGCTGGACGTCCGACTCGTCGGGGACGGACTCCTCGCGGTAGCGCATGAGGACCTGCCACATCTCCGCTTCGAGCGCCTGGAGCCGGGCCGGTCCCAGGTGGAGCAGGGCGTCGCTCATGCCGGCGGCATCCCGCCACGCGGGCGACCATTCGGGGCGGGCGGCGAACCACCGCTCGGCCCGCTCGGCGAGCAGTCGCACCTGGTCACCCTGGATCCACTCGATCGCGGCCCGGGCGTCCGGGTCGTCGTCGAAGTCCGTCGGCTCCCAGTCGGTGACGTCGTGCGCGGCGCGCCACCAGCGCTGCCGGCCGATGGCCCGATCCGGGTCCTCCACGACCAGCCCCACCTCGGCGAGCTGCCGCAGGTGGTAGCTGGTGGCGCCGGTGTTGGTGTCGAGCTTCCCGGCGAGGTCCGTGGCGGTCGCCGGGCCGGCGACCCGCAGCGCGCCGAGCAGCCGCAGCCGCAGCGGATGCGCGAGCACCCGCACCTGTCGGTGGTCCAGCCGGACGGCACTGGGCGTTCCTGGCGAGGTTTCGCTGTCCATGCCTGCACAGTATCCATGCACACTTTCTATGCACAATAATTGTGCATAGAAAGTGTGCAACATCTGACAGCGACCGTGGGGACGCTCAGGAGGCGAGAAGCTCGGTGACCCCGCGCAGGCGGGTGCGCAGCAGGCCGGCGGCGCGGGAGCTGTCGAGGCGTACCTCGATGGGGCGGAGCAGGCCCGACGCGGCGCTGGTGGCGGTCTTGAGGCCGGCCGGGTCAATGCCGAACCGGCGGGCCACCAGCAGCCCCAGCTCGGCGCGGCTGACCGCCTCCGGGCCGGCCACGTTGAGCGGGCCGGCGTGGTCGCCCGCCACCAGCTCCAGCACGGCGGCGGCCAGGTCGGCCACGTCGACCGGGCAGCGGGCCTCGTCGGTGAACAGGATCGCCCGGCCGGCCAGGGCGTCCAGGCAGAGCCGGATCTGCTTGCTCCGCTCGTCGCCCACGATCAGCGAGGTACGCACCAGCGCGGCCCCCGGGTCGATCACCCGCACGGCGGTCTCCGCCGCCGCCTTCGCCGCCCCGTACGGGAAGACCGGGGTGGGCACCTCGTCGTCGGCGTACGGCTCGGGCCGGCCGGCGTGCAGCGCGTCGCTGGACAGGTGCACCAGCCGGGCCCCCGCCTCGGCGGCGGCGTACGCGACGTGGGCCGCCCCGTCGGCGGTGACCGTCCAGTCGTCGTACCGGTAGGGGGTGCTCACCACGGCGGCGGGCCGCACGGCCGCGACCAGCGCGCGCACGGCGGCCCGGTCGGTCACGTCGACCCGGCGCGCCTCGACCCCGGCCAGCTCGACGGGGTTCGCGTGGTACGTGCCGACCACCCGCTCCCCCGCCGCGACGGCCTGCCGGCACACCTCGGCGCCGAGGTACCCGCTGGCGCCCACCACGAGCAGAGTCACGCTCTTCCCCCTCCACGGCGGCGGGGCGCCACCTCGGTGACGCCCCGCCGAACCCTGCGAAAGACCGGTCAGACCGGGTCCGCCACCGGGGCGGCCGGGCCGGCGGTGCCGGTGTGCGCGGCGGCGGCCGACTTCGGCTTGGCGTCGATGCCCGCCTCGGCGCGCTGCTGCCCGGTGATCGGCGTCGGCGCGCCGGTCAGCGGGTCGAACCCGCCCCGGGTCTTCGGGAACGCGATGACCTCACGGATCGAGTCGGCGCCGGCGAGCAGCATGCAGACCCGGTCCCAGCCGAACGCGATGCCGCCGTGCGGCGGTGCGCCGTACTTGAACGCCTCCAGCAGGAAGCCGAACTTGTCCTGCGCCTCCTCCGGGGTGATGCCGAGCAGGTCGAACACCCGCTTCTGCACGTCCCCCCGGTGGATACGGATGGAGCCGCCACCGATCTCGTTGCCGTTGCAGACGATGTCGTACGCGTACGCGAGGGCCCGGTCCGGGGCCTCCTCGAACCGGTCGACCCACTCGGTGTTCGGGGAGGTGAACGGGTGGTGCACGGCCGTCCAGCCGCCCTCGTCCGTCTTCTCGAACATGGGCGCGTCGACGACCCAGCAGAACGCCCACGCGGACTCGTCGATCAGCTTGGCCCGCTTGGCGATCTCGATCCGGGCCGCGCCGAGCAGCTCCTGCGCCTCCCGGGTGGCCGTGCTGGCGGCGAAGAAGACCGCGTCGCCCGGCTTCGCGCCGACGGCGTCGGCCAGCCCGGCCAGGTGCTCGGCGGAGAGGTTCTTCGCCACCGGGCCGCGCGCCTCGCCGGTCTCGGCGTCGAGCACCACGTACGCCAGGCCCCTGGCCCCGCGCGCCTTGGCCCAGTCCTGCCAGCCGTCCAGCTCCTTGCGGCTCTGGCCGGCCCCGCCCGGCATGACGACCGCGCCGACGTACCCGCCCGCGTCGATCGCGCCGGCGAAGACCCGGAACGCGGTGCCGCGCAGGTAGTCGGTCAGCTCGGTCAGCTCGACGCCGTAGCGCAGGTCGGGCTTGTCGGAGCCGTACCGGGCCATGGCGTCGTGCCAGGTGATCCGCGGGATCGGCCGGGAGATCTCGTGGTCGGCGAGGTCCTTCCACAGTGCCGAGACGATCGCCTCGCCGAGGTCGATCACGTCGTCCTCGGTGACGAAGGACATCTCGATGTCGAGCTGGGTGAACTCCGGCTGCCGGTCGGCGCGGAAGTCCTCGTCCCGGTAGCAGCGGGCGATCTGGTAGTACCGCTCCATGCCGCCCACCATGAGCAGCTGCTTGAACAGCTGCGGGGACTGCGGCAGGGCGTACCAGCTGCCGGGCTGGAGGCGGACCGGGACCAGGAAGTCGCGGGCGCCCTCCGGGGTGGACCGGGTCAGCGTCGGGGTCTCGATCTCCAGGAAGTCCCGGTCGTGCAGCACGCCCCGGGCGAGCTGGTTGGCCCGCGAGCGCAGCCGCATCGCCTTCGCCGGGCCGCCCCGGCGCAGGTCGAGGTAGCGGTACTTGAGCCGGATGTCGTCGCCGGCCTCGATCTGGTCGTCGACGGGCAGCGGCAGCGGCGCGGCCTCCGAGAGCACCTCCAGCTCGCTGGCGGTCACCTCGATCCCGCCGGTGGGCAGCTCCGGGTTCTCGTTGCCCTCGGGGCGGCGGGTCACCTCGCCGATCACCTTCACGCAGAACTCGTTGCGCAGCGCGTGGGCGTCCTCCTCGCGGAAGACCACCTGGACGATGCCGGAGCCGTCGCGCAGGTCGACGAAGATGACACCGCCGTGGTCGCGCCGGCGGGCCACCCACCCGGCGAGCGTCACCGTGGTGCCGGCGTCCGTCGCGCGCAGGCTGCCGGCGTCATGGGTACGGATCACGGCTTGCGTCTCCCTCGTCTGCGGTCGGTCTGCTCCCGCATTCTGTCAGGGCGCCCCGCCCCCCGCCGCCACCGGGCGGCGGACGGCACCCGGACGGCGCCGCCACCGGGCGAGCCCGGCGCACGCCGGCCGGATCCCGTCCCGCGCCGCCGATGGCGGTCGCGGAGCGCGCCCGCGTACCGTGTGGCGGTGCGCGCCGTACCCCGCTGGGCCCTGCTCTCCTCCGCCGCCGCCCCGGTGTTCCTGATCGGTGGCTGGACGCTCGCGGCGAGCCGGCAGCCGGGCGGCTTCGACCAGGTGGGCGGCACGATCAGCGCGCTCGCGGCGGTCGACGCCGCGGACCGGTGGATCATGACCGTCGGGCTGCTCGGCCTGGGGCTGTGCCACTGCGTCACCGCGGCCGGGCTGCGGCCGGCGCGGCCCGCCGGCCGCCTGCTGCTCGCCCTCGGCGGGGTGGCCACGCTGGCCGTGGCGGCCCTCCCGCTGCCGGCCATGAGCGGCACCGCCGCCCCGCACCGCGCCGCCGCCGTGGTTTCCTTCGGCGCGCTGGCGCTCTGGCCGGCGCTCGCCACGCCCGCGCGCCGCCCGCCCGGCGACGCCGCCGCGGTGCCGGCATTCCCCGGTACGGCCGCGGCGGCGCTGCTGCTGGGCCTGGTGGGCTGGTTGGTCGTGGAGCTGGTCGGCGGCGGCGCCCGACTCGGCCTCGCCGAGCGGGTGGCGGCCGGGGCCGAGGCGCTCTGCCCGCTGCTGGCGGTGCTGGCCCTCCGTGGTGGTCGACGGCGAGCAGCCGGTCCCCCGTGACCGGCCCTTCGGCCGGCGCTCGGACGCGCCCGCCGGTCGCCGCCTTCTCCCGGTACGCCGGAAGCGGGCCACCGGGAGGCCGGCGACCCGCTTCGCGGACGGTGCGGTGGATCAGATGATGCTGACGCCGTAGACGCTCATCGGCTCGGTCACCGGCTGGAAGAACGTGGTGCCGCCGGAGGAGCAGTTGCCGCTGCCCCCGGAGGTGAGGCCGACGGCGCTGCTGCCGCTGAACAGCGAGCCGCCGCTGTCACCGGGCTCGGCGCAGACGTTGGTGCGGATCAGGCCGGAAACGCTGCCCTCGGCGTAGTTCACCGTGGCGTTGGTGGCGTTCACCGAGCCGCCCTTCAGGCCGGTGGTGCTGCCGGAGCGCTGCACGCTCTGACCGACGTAGGCGTTGGCCGCGCCGGTGACGTCCCGGTAGCTGCCGTTGTAGAGGGACACGTTGCCCGTGGCGTTGGCGGAGTTGCTGTGCCGCACGATGCCGTAGTCGTTGCCCGGGAAGCTGCTGCCGGTGCGGGTGCCCAGGACGCTGGTCTGGCCCGAGTTGGAGTACCAGGTCGCGGCGATTCTGGTGCAGTGCCCGGCGGTCAGGAAGAAGGTCGTGCCGGCGCTGTTGCGGACGTTGAAGCCGAGCGAGCAGCGACCGCCGCCACCGGCGTAGATCGCCTGGCCACCGGAGATCCGGGTGCTCAGCACGCCGGCCTCGGCCTCGACGCGGACGGCGCCGCCGGTCCGGGCGGCAGCGGCCTTGACCCGCTCCAGCTTGGCGCCGGTGACGGTGCTGTCGACGGAGACGACGACCTGGTTGGTGACCGCGTCGGTCCACCAGGCGGTGCCCGGGATCTTCGCCGAGCGCTCCAGCTCGGCGGTGGCCCGGTTGAGCTCCACGGCGCCCCGCTTCACGACCTGCGCGATCGCGCCGGAGGCGCGGACCTGACGGGCGGCGGCCTCGTCGGTCACGGTGACGACCATCTTGCCGCTGGCGTCGGCGTACGTGCCGGCGGAGCGGTCACCGAGCCGCTCGGCCAGGGTGGCCGCGGCGTCGGGCGAAGCGGGCGAGGGCGCGGCCTGGGCGGGCGCGCCGATCAGCGCGCCGGCGACCAGGGTTCCGGCTGCGGCTACGGATGCGGCGCGGAGCAGCGATGACCTCGTGGGTCGCATACAACAACCTCCCGGAAGGGGGTGACGGGTCGCGCCGGGGGTGACGGACCCGAGGGCCAGGCGACCGGATCTGGGGGGAACCGACCTGGCAAAGTGAAGTATTCACATATTTAAGATCACCGGCAAGGCCCAGATCCACCTGCACCACCCGAGCCGAACACGACGCGGACCAGCGACATTGTGGCCACTGACATCGATCCATATAATCGATGAACTCCGATTTTCATGAACCGGAGGCCACCATGAGCCCTGTTCGACGCGTCCTGGCCGCCCTCGCCGCCGCCGGCCAACCCCACCTCCACGACGCAGGCCGACGTGGACCGGCGGGCCCGGGTCCGCCAGCGGGTGGTCGACTACAGCACCCAGCTCGCCCAGGCGTGCGCCGCGTACGGCCCGAACCGCGACTTCGACGACAATGCCGCCGCCGGCTTCGGCTGGTGACCAGCCTGACCCCCCACCCACCCCCGGCGATCTTGCACTTAGGGCCCGCGAACTGGGCGTGATGCGGCTTTTGCGGGGGCCGCAACCGCAAGATCGCGGGAGAGGGGTGGGTGGGGGTGGGGGCTAGCGGGTGGCGGCGAGGCGGGCGGCGCGGGCGGCGCGCTTCTCCTCGAAGCGGGCCGCGTGGGTCTCGAGGGTGTCCAGGTGGGCGGCGATCTCATCGCGAGCCGCCTCGCCGTCGGCGTCCAGGCCGGAGACGTTGAACACGTCCCACTGACGCAGCACCGGGGCGACCACCTCGTCGCGGTGCTGGCGCAGGTCGTAGATGCCGGCGAGGGCGATCGCCACCGACTTGCGGGCGAAGCCCTCGATGCCCACGCCGGGCATCTGGAAGTCCGCCAGCACCTCGGCGATCGCCCGCATCGTCTGGCTCGGGTCGAGGTCCAGGGCGGCGGCGAGCAGATTGCGGTAGAAGACCATGTGCAGGTTCTCGTCGGCCGCGACGCGGGCCAGCAGCGCCTCGCAGGCCGGGTCGCCGGTCACCCGGCCGGTGTTGCGGTGCGAGATCCGGGTGGCCAACTCCTGGAACGACACGTACGCCAGCGAGCGCAGCATCGAGTCGTCGTGGGAGTTGGAGTACCCGGCCGTCATGTGCACCATCCGGGCCCGCTCCAGGGCCACCGGGTCGACCGCCCGGGTCACGGTCAGGTAGTCCCGGATGGCGGTGCCGTGCCGCCCCTCCTCCGCCGTCCACCGGCCCACCCAGGTCCCCCACGCCCCGTCGGGGCCGAAGAGGGTGGCGATCTGGTGGTGGTACGAGGGGAGGTTGTCCTCGGTGAGCAGGTTCACGATCAGCGCGGTGCGCGCCACCTCGGGGATCGTCGAGTCCGATGCCGACCACGCCTCGCCGCCGAGCGGGCCGTCGAAGGTGCGACCCTCGCTCCACGGCACGTACTCGTGCGGGAACCACTCCTTGGCCATCGAGAGGTGCCGGTCGAGGTTCTTCTCCACGACGGGCTCGAGCTCGACGAGCAGGGCGGTCTGGCTCAGTGCGGTCACGACGATCTCCCTACCTACGGTGGCGTAACTTACGCAACCGTAGGTGCTCGTCGACGTACGCGCCAGTAACGCCAGCTCGTGGGCGTTGCCGGCGGTCCTCAGCCCTGCCCGACCAGCGGCCGCAGGTCCGCCCGGGGCGGGGTCCACTCCCCCGCCGCCGCGGCCACCTGCTCGCCGGAGCGGATGTCCTTCACCTCGTCCGCCGCGCCGTCGGCCCCCGGGAACCACACGTACGGGATGCCGCGCCGCTCGGCGTAGCGGATCTGCTTGCCGAACTTCGCCGCGCTCGGCGACACCTCGGTGGGCACGCCCCGGCTGCGCAGCGCGTCGGCGACGGCGTTGCTGGCCGCCCGCTGCTCCTCGGCGGTGACCGCGACCAGCACGCAGGTCGGCACGCTGCGGGACACCGACAGCGCGTCGGCGCCGAAGAGCAGGCCGAGCAGCCGGGTCACCCCGATCGAGATGCCCACCCCCGGGAACCGCGCGGCCCCCGAGCTGGCCAGGTTGTCGTACCGGCCGCCGGAACAGATCGAGCCGAACCGCTCGTAGCCCACCAGCTGCGTCTCGTAGACCGTGCCGGTGTAGTAGTCCAGGCCACGGGCGATGCGCAGGTCGGCCACGCACAGCCCCGGCGAGTGCGCGGCGGCGGTCTCCACCACCGCGACCAGCTCGTCGACGCCCTCGTCCAGCAACGGGTGGCTCACCCCGAGGGCGCGCACCGCGTCGGCGAAGGAGGCGTCCGGGGCGGAGATCTCGGCCAGGGACAGGCACGCCTTGGCCTGCGCCTCGCTCGCCCCGGCCGTGGAGGCCAGCAGCTCGGCCACCTTCGCCGGGCCGATCTTGTCGAGCTTGTCGACCGCGCGCAGGGCGGCCTCCGGGTCGGTCAGCCCGATGCCCCGGTAGAAGCCCTCGCAGATCTTGCGGTTGTTGACCTGGATCCGCACCGGCGGGATCGGCAGCGACCGCAGCGCGTCGCCGATGACCAGCGGCATCTCGGCCTCGAAGTGGGCGGGCAGGGTGTCCCGGTCGACGATGTCGATGTCGGCCTGGAGGAACTCCCGGTAGCGGCCCTCCTGCGGGCGCTCACCCCGCCACACCTTCTGGATCTGGTAGCGGCGGAACGGGAACTGGAGCTTGCCTGCGTTCTCCAGCACGTAGCGGGCGAACGGGACGGTCAGGTCGAAGTGCAGGCCGAGCGCGTCGTCCCCGGCCGGGCCCTCGGCGTCGGCCTGGAGCCGGCGCAGCAGGTACACCTCCTTCGAGGTCTCCCCCTTGCGCAGGAGCTGGTCCAGCGGCTCCACCGAGCGGGTCTCCAGGGGGGCGAAGCCGTACAGCTCGAAGGTGTCGCGGATCCGGTCGAGGACGAACTGCTCGATCATCCGCTGCGCCGGCGTCCACTCGGGGAAGCCGGAGATGGGCGTGGGCTTGCTCATGGCGTACTCCTTGCAGCTCCGCGCCGCCCGGCGCGGTGAGGTCGTGGCCCGCGCGACGCGGGCGGAGGATCTAGAGGCCGCGGGTGGGCGCGGCGGGGCGCGCGCCGCCGGAGCCCGCCACCTCGACGAGGTACGGGTTGCTCGCGCGCTCGCGCCCGATGGTGGTCGCGGGGCCGTGGCCGGGCAGCACCACGGTGTCGTCGGCCAGCGGGAGGATCTTGTCCCGCAGGCTGGCGAGCATCCGGGGCATGCTGCCGCCCCACAGGTCGGTGCGGCCGATCGAGCCGGCGAAGAGCACGTCGCCGGAGAGGCAGACCTGCTCGGCCTCCCAGGGCGAGCCGGCGCCGGGCAGCCGGAACAGCACCGACCCGCCGGTATGGCCTGGGGCGTGGTCGACGGTGATCTCCAGGCCGGCCAGGGCGAGGGTGGCCCCGTCGGTCAGCTCGGCGACGTCGTCGGGCTCGGTGTAGGGCAGCCGGCCACCGAAGAGCTGGGTGAGGTCCATCGACAGCGCCTTGCCCGGGTCGGCCAGCAACTCCCGGTCGGCGGGGTGGACGTACGCGGTGATGCCCCGGGCGCCGCAGACCGGCGCGACGGAGAAGGTGTGGTCGAGGTGGCCGTGGGTGAGTAGCACGGCGGCCGGGTGCAGACGATGCTCGGCGAGCACGGCGTCGAGCCGGTCGAGCACCCCGATGCCCGGGTCGACCACCACGCACTGCTCCCCCGGCGCGGTCGCCACCACGTAGCAGTTGGTGCCGAAGGCGTCCGCGGGAAAGCCGGCCACGAGCACGTCCGCTCCCCTTCCGTCGAGCTGTCGTCCCTGCACTGGCAGCCTAGCCGCAACGACGCGTGGATTCCGTCGCCCCACCCGCCCCGCAGGCCCCCGGAGGCACAGTGACACCCCCCGATAAACCTTGCGAGGACCTGGTACACCACATTCCCAGTCGGTACCCGTACACTCTGGCGGGCGTGTGGCGTGGCGCACGTGCCGCCAGACAGGGTGCGACGCCCGACCCGCCGGTGACCGTCAGGGTAGAGGAGGGGGAGCACGGGTGGCTTCCAGCAGGGACCGGCAGCGCAAAATGGCGCGGGCCAAGCTCGACCGACAGTTGGCCCGACGGGCCTCCCGGATCAGGCGCCGTCGGCAGATCCAGGCCGGCGTCGGCGCCGCCGTGGTGCTCGCGCTGATCGTGGCCGGCTCGGCGTGGGCGCTGGGCGCCTTCGACGACGACCCGGAGAAGAACAGGGCCGCCGAGGACGTCTGCATCTGGACCCCCCAGGACGCCACCGCGAACACCAACCTCAAGGACGTCGGCACCCCGGCCACCACCGGCCTGCCGACCTCCGGCACCCGGGCGATGACCGTCACCACCAACCAGGGCGCGCCGGTCACCGCAGAGCTGGACCTCGCCTCGGCCCCCTGCGCCGGGGCGAGCATCGCCCACCTGGCCAGCCGGGGCTTCTACGACAACGCCACGTGCCACGAGATCACCGACGAGGGCGCGTTGCGCTGCGGTGACCCGAGCGGCACCGGCCTGGGCGGCCCGACCTACTCGTTCTACGACGAGAACGTCCCCGTGCAGCCCGAGGCGAGCCCGTCGGCCAGCCCCGCCCCCGGCCAGCCCCCGGCGTACCCGAAGGGCACGGTCGCGATGATGGCCAACCCGCCGGGCGCCAACAGCAGCCAGTTCCTCGTCTTCTTCAAGGACTTCAATCCCGCCAAGCCGGTCTACCCGGTGATCGGCAAGGTCACCGGCGGGCTCGACGTGATCACGAAGATCGGTGCCCTCCCGACCGTGGACAATGGGAGCGGAGCAAAGGTCAAACCGAAGACCGACGTGGTGATCCAGAGTCTCACCGTCGGCGAGCCGACGACGGCGCCGGCCGCGACCGCCCCGGCATCGGGCGCTCCGGCGGCCAGCCCGAGCGCCGGCTGACCGGGCCCCGCCACACACACTGCGGCACCGACCGCGCCAGAGACACAGTCCAGGAGGATCGACCGTGACGTCCACGAAAGAGCGGCAGCGCGCGGCGGCGAAGGCCCGACTTCAGCGGAACATGGCCGCGCAGGCGACCAGGGCACGCAAGCGCCGGCAGACGCAGGCGGTCGTCGGCGCCGGAGCGGCCCTGTTGCTCGTGGTCGCCGGCACCGTGTGGCTGGCCACCACCGTCGTCGGTGACGACGACAACAAGCAGGAGGCTGGCGCTGCGAGCGGTCTCGTGCAGTGCGCGTTCACCGAGATGCCCAAGGAGAACCGGACCAAGGAGATCAAGGACGTCGGGCTGCCGCAGAACCAGCAGGCGAACACCGGCGTCCAGACCCTGACGATGGACACCAACCTGGGGCCGATCACCGCCAAGGTCGACCGGGCCGCCTCGCCGTGCACCGCGGCCAGCTTCACCCACCTCGCGAGCAAGAACTTCTTCGACAACAGCAAGTGCCACCGCCTGGTCACCGAGGGCATCCAGGTGCTCCAGTGCGGTGACCCGAGCGCGACCGGCAAGGGCTGGCGGGACACCGACGGCACCGGTGGCCCGGCATACAAGCTGACCGAGGAGAACCTGCCCACCGACAAGCGCCCCGCCTACCCGAAGGGGGTCATCGCGATGGCCAACTCAGGGCAGCCCGGCAGCACCGGCAGCCAGTTCTTCATCGTCTACGGCGACTCGCAGCTCGACCCGAACTACACCGTCCTGGGCACGATCACCGGCGGCATGGACATCGTCGAGGCCGTCGCCAAGGCCGGCGACGACAAGGCGTTCGCCAAGCAGGCCGGCGGTGGCCACCCCAAGAAGGAGGTCGTCATCAAGAAGCTGACGATGAGCGAGCCGCAGGGCTGAGCCCTCCACCACGACGAAGCGCCCGCCGGCTGCGAGCCGGCGGGCGCTGTCGTGTGCGGGTCAGGACCCCGAGGTGACCCGGTACGCGTCGAAGACGCCGTCGACCTTGCGGACGGCGGCCAGCAGGTGGCCCAGGTGCTTCGGGTCGGCCATCTCGAAGCTGAACCGGCTGACCGCCACCCGGTCCCGGGTGGTGGTGACCGTGGCGGACAGGATGTTGACCCGCTCCTCGGAGAGCACCCGGGTCACGTCCGCCAGCAGCTTGTGCCGGTCCAGGGCCTCCACCTGGATGGCCACCAGGAACGTCGAGGCGGAGGTGAGCTTCCAGCTGACCTCGACCACCCGCTCGTCCTGGGCCCGCAGGTCCTCGGCGTTGGCGCAGTCGTCCCGGTGCACGCTGACCCCGCCGGAGCGGGTGACGAACCCGAAGACCGCGTCCGGCGGCACCGGGGTGCAGCAGCGGGCCAGCTTGATCCAGACGTCGCTGACCCCCCGGACCACCACGCCCGGATCGGCGCTGCTCTGCCGGCTGCGCGGCGGCCGGGTGGCGACGGCGGTCTCGGCGATGTCCTCCGCCGCGCCCTCCTCGCCGCCGTACGCGGCCATCAGCTTCTGCACCACCGACTGGGCGGAGACCTGACTGTCGCCGACCGCCGCGTACAGCGACGCCACGTCGGCCAGGTGCAGGTCCCGGGCGATCGTCATCAACGCGTCGGAGGTGAGCATCCGCTGCAACGGCATGCCCTGCTTGCGCATCGCCTTGACGATCGAGTCCTTGCCGGCCTCGATCGCCTCCTCGCGCCGCTCCTTGTTGAAGTACTGGCGGATCTTCGTGCGCGCCCGGGGGCTCTTCACGAAGCCCAGCCAGTCCTGCGTCGGCCCCGCCGTCTCGGACTTCGACGTGAAGATCTCGATCACGTCGCCGTTGGACAGCGTCGACTCCAACGGCACCAGCTTGCCGTTGACCCGCGCCCCGATGCACTTGTGCCCCACCTCGGTGTGCACCGCGTACGCGAAGTCCACCGGCGTCGACCCCGTCGGCAGCGGGATGACGTCACCCTTGGGGGTGAAGACGTACACCTCCTGGCTGGACAGGTCGAAGCGCAGCGCGTCCAGGAACTCGCTCGGGTCGGCCGCCTCCCGCTGCCAGTCCAGCAGCTGCCGCAGCCAGGTCATCTCGTCGATGTGCGCCGGCGGGCCGACGATCTGGGTGCCCTTGTGCTCCTTGTACTTCCAGTGCGCGGCGATGCCGAACTCGGCGGTGCGGTGCATCGCGTACGTGCGGATCTGCATCTCCACCGGCTTACCGGTGGGCCCGATGACCGTCGTGTGCAACGACTGGTACATGTTGAACTTGGGCATCGCGATGTAGTCCTTGAACCGGCCCGGCACCGGCTGCCAGTTCGCGTGGATCACACCCAGCGCCGCGTAGCAGTCCCGCACCGTGTCGACCAGGATCCGCACACCCACCAGGTCGTAGATGTCGTTGAAGTCGCGACCCCGCACGATCATCTTCTGGTAGATCGAGTACAGGTGCTTCGGCCGTCCCGTCGTCTCCGCCTTGATCTTGGCGGCCTTCAGATCGGTCTGCACCTTCTGGGTGACCTGGCGCAGCTGCGTCTCCCGCTGCGGCTGGTGCTCCCCGATCAGCCGGAGGATCTCCTCGTACCGCTTCGGGAACAGCGTCCCGAAGGCGAGGTCCTCCAACTCCCACTTGATCGTGTTCATGCCCAACCGGTGGGCCAGGGGCGCCAGGATCTCCAGCGTCTCCTTCGCCTTCTGCTCCTGCTTCGGGCGGGGCAGGAAGGTCAGGGTACGCATGTTGTGCAGCCGGTCGGCCAGCTTGATCACCAGGACCCGGGGGTCCTTGGCCATCGCCACGACCATCTTGCGGATGGTCTCCGCCTTGGCGGCGTCGCCGAGCTTGACCTTGTCGAGCTTCGTCACCCCGTCGACGAGCAGCGCGACCTCGCCGCCGAAGTCCACCTTCATCTGGTCGAGGGTGTACTCGGTGTCCTCGATCGTGTCGTGCAGCAGCGCGGCGACCAGGGTGGTGGTGTCCATACCCAGGTTCGCCAGGATGGTGGCCACCGCCAGGGGGTGGGTGATGTACGGGTCGCCGGACTTGCGGTACTGGCCCGAGTGCCAGCGGGCCGCCATGTCGAACGCCCGCTGGAGCAGCCGGGCGTCGGCCTTGGGGTGGTTCACCCGGTGGGACGAGATCAGCGGCTCCAGCACCTCGCTGACCTGCGAGGTCTGCCAGGGCGCGTTGAACCGGGCCAGCCGGGCCCGCACCCGCCGCCCGGTGGGCGCGTTGGAGAGGGCGAAGCCGCCGCTCGGTGACGGGTCGCCGGAGTCGCCGGCCGACAGCGGATCCAGGACACCGGCCGCCGGGGTGTCGCCGTCGGCGTGGGCGGAACCCAACTCGTTCCCGAGGGCCGCGCCCCGTGGCTCAGCTCCCTTGTCGGTCACCGAACCGTCAGCGTCGCCTGTCGGGTGCACCGTGCCCTCCACCGGAGGGACGACATCGTGGGACACCGGCCTCCTCACCGCTCGCCGGGGTACGCCGACCGTGCGCCGGCCGGCCTGGTCTCCGCCGCCCGGACGGTCTCCCGGCCGGTCAGCAAAGGGCAATGCTACCCGCACGCACCGTGCCCCGCCGCTCGGCCGGACGGACCGCACCGGGTCCGCCCGGCAGCCAGCACGACCAATCGGTCAGCAGGGCACGGACCGGGCGCCAACCCGCTGCGGGCAGCCTGGACGGGGTCGCCGGTCCACGGGGCCGCCTGTCCACGGGGCCGCCTGTCCACGGGGCCGCCTGTCCACGGGGCCGCCCGGGCGGGTCGCCGGCCGCCGCTGGGGGCGCTCAGACCTCGAGCAGGGCGTGCACCGGACGCGGGGCGAGCCGCTCACGGCCACCGAGGAAACCGAGCTCCAGCAGCACGGTGAAGCCGGCGACCGTGCCGCCGGCCCGCTCCACCAGATCGAGGGTGGCCTCGGCGGTCCCCCCGGTGGCGAGCACGTCGTCGACCACCAGCACCCGGTGCCCGGCGGTGAACGCGTCCTCGTGCAGCTCAAGCGTCGCCTCGCCGTACTCCAGCGCGTACGAGGCCGAATAGGCGGGGCGGGGCAGCTTGCCGGCCTTGCGCACCGGCACCACGCCGACCCCGGTGGCGTACGCGACGGCCGCCGCGATCACGAAGCCCCGGGCCTCGATCCCGACCACGGCGTCGAACGAGTCCCGCCCGTGGTGGGCCACGATCCCGTCGACCACCTCGCGGAACACCGCGCCGTCGGCGAAGAGCGGCATCAGGTCCTTGAACATGACGCCCGGCTTCGGGAAGTCCGGCACGTCCAGCACACGGCTGGCGACCAGCTCGGCGACCTGCGGGCCGCTGTCTCCCCGTACCCCGGCGCTGTACGTCTCCGTCACGGCGGCCCGTCTCCCTTCGTACGACGACGGCGTCCTCCACGCCGCTCGCACAGCATGAAGGACGCCGTCGTCACCGTCTCCGGCGGGTGTCTCCCGGTCGCGTCAGCGGCGCTTCGCGCCGCCCGGCCGGTTGCCGCCGCCGCCGGCGGGGCGACCGCCCCGGGCGCCGCTCGGGCGCTTGCCGGCGGGCCGAACGCCCACCTTCGGCGCGGCCCCGGCCAGGGCCGCCTCCTCCGGGTCGATGGGCTCGTCGTCCTCCCCGGCCGGGCGCGGCGCGCCCTTCGGGGTGATCTCGCCCCGGGCCAGGGCGCCCCGCCGGGCCAGCACCCGCTTGTTGTGCGCCTGGATCCGCGGCTCGTAGTTCTTCAGCAGCACCAGCAGCGGGGTGGCCAGCAGGATCGAGGTCAGGAACGCGATCGCCATACCGACGAAGAGCACCAGGCCGAGGTCCTTCAGGGTGCCCGCGCCCAGCAGGCCCGCGCCGATGAAGAGCAGACCGCCGACCGGGAGCAGGGCGACCACCGACGTGTTCAGCGACCGCATGAGGCTCTGGTTGATCGCCAGGTTGGCCGCCTCGCCGTACGTCTGGTTGTTGTTCGCGGTGATGCCCCGGGTGTTCTCCTGGACCTTGTCGAAGACCACCACCACGTCGTAGAGCGCGAAGCCCAGGATCGTGAGGAACCCGATGATCGTCGACGGGGTCACCTCGAAACCGACCAGCGAGTAGATGCCGGCGGTGAGGATCAGGTTCATGAACAGCGAGGAGACGGCCGCCACCGCCATCCGCCACTCGAAGCGCAGGATCAGGTAGACCATCACCACCGCGATGAAGATCACCAGGCCCAGCATGGCCCGGGAGGTGACCTGGCTGCCCCACGCCTCGCTGACCTGGCTGCCGCTGATCTGGTCCGGCTGGATGCCGAGCTCCCGGGCAATCTCCGCCTTGGCCGCGTCGGCCTGCTCGGGATTGAGCTCCGAGGTGCGGATCTCGTAGTAGTCGCCGCCGGTGCCGCCGACCTTCTGCGCGGTGGCCACCTCGGCCCCGCCCGCGACGCTCGCCAGCGCCGCGTCGACCTTCTCCTCGGCCTGCTCCAGCGTCCCGACGCTGGCCGGCACCTGGAACGAGTTGCCGCCGGCGAACTCGATGCCCAGGCTGAAGCCGCGCACGGCGAAGCTGAGCACCGAGAGCAGGATCAGCACCCCGGCGACGGTGAACCACAGCTTGCGCTTGCCGACGACGTCGACCCCGGCCTCGCCCCGGTAGAGGCGGCTCGCCAATCCAGTCTTAGCCATCTCAGGCCTCCTTGACGCGCGAGGTGCGGGGGGTGGCCTGCTCGGTGGTCCGAGCGGGAAGGGCCCGGCCGAGACCGCTGACCCGAGGGGAAAGGAACGCCTTGGTACGGGCGAACATCGTCATGATCGGGTGACGGAAGAGGAAGACCACGACCAGGTCGAGCACCGTGGCCAGGCCGAGCGCGAAGGCGAAGCCCTTCACCGTGCCGACCGAGACGACGTAGAGCACCACGGCCGACATGAGGGTGATCGCGTTGGCCGAGATGATCGTTCGGCGGGCCCGGATCCAGGCCCGCGGCACCGCACTGCGCGGGCTGCGGCCCTCGCGGATCTCGTCCTTGAGTCGCTCGAAGTAGATGACGAACGAGTCCGCCGCCACGCCGAGCGAGACGATCATGCCGGCGATGCCGGCGAGGGTGAGGGTGAAGCCGATCTGCCGGCCGAGCACCACCAGCGCGCCGAAGACCAGCAGCGCCGACAGCACCAGGCTCAGGAAGATGACCGAGCCGAGCAGCCGGTAGTAGAAGAACGAGTAGATGATGACCAGCAGCATGCCGATGCCGGCGGCGAGCAGGCCCGCACGCAGGTGGCTGGCGCCCAGCGTGGCGGTGATGTTCACCTTGTCCTGTTGCTCGAAGGTGACCGGCAGGGCGCCGTAGCGCAGCTGGCTGGCCAGGTCGCTGGCCGTTTTGTTGTCGAAGCTTCCGGTGATCTGCGAGTCACCGGTGAGCACGCCCTGGATCTCCGGCGAGGAGACCACCTTGTTGTCGAGGACGACGGCCACCCGGCACTTGCCGTCCTGGCCCAGCGCGGTCTGGTCGCAGCCCTGGCCCTCGTTGGTGAACGCCTCCCGGGTCAGGGCGGTCCACTTCTCCTGGCCCTTGCCCTTGAAGTCGAGGCTGACCACCCAGGAGCTGGTCTGGTCGAGCACCGCGTTGGCGTCGCCGACGTCGGTGCCGAGCACCTTCGCCACGTCGAGCAGGTACTTCTGGGTGCCGTCCTCGCAGGCGACGGCCTTCTGCTTCTCGTCCTTGATCGACGCCGCCGGGCGCTGGTCGAGCTGGGCGCAGCCGATCGTCGGGACGTTGAACTGCATCTCCGCCGGCAGCACCGCGACCTCGCGCGGGGAGAGCGTGCCGAACGGCTTGAGGGTCGCGCCCAGCGACGGGTCGGTGGTCAGGTCGGCCGGGGCCTGCAGGCCGCTGGCGGCCTGCCAGGCGGCGGCCCCGACCTTCTGCTGGACGGCCGTGCGCTGCTTCTCGACGCCCTCCGGCACCGGCTCGGCGCTGGCGCTCGGCGACGGCGCGGCGGCGCTCGGCGAGGCCGGCGGGGTGGCGCTGGCGCTCGGGGCCGCGGCCCCGCCGCCCTGACCGCCGGCGCTCGGCGACGCGGTCGCCTTCGCCCCGGCCGACGAGCTGCCCGACGGCTTGGGGCTGGCGCTGCCCGACGGGGCCGGGGAGGCACTGCCGGACGGGGCCGGGGTCGGCGTGGCCGCCGGGGGGGCCACCGCGCCGGTGCCGTCGGCGGCCTTCAACACCTTGCGGAAGCGCAGCTCGGCGGCGCTGCCGACGTCGGCGAGGTCGCGGTTCTCACCGGGCAGGGAGATGACGATGTTCCGGTTGCCCTCGGTGACCACCTCGGCCTCGGCCACGCCGTACGCGTTGACCCGGTTCTCGATGATCTGGCGGGCCTCTTCGAGGTTCTCCGTCGTCGGGGGCTTGCCGTCGATGCTGTTCGTCGCCTCGAGCGTCAGCCGGGTGCCGCCGATCAGGTCCAGACCGAGCCGAGGCTCGAGCCGATCCTTCAAGCCACCACTGGCGCCGCCCGAGAAGAACACCATGAGATATAGGACGACGAAGATGAGGCCGAGCACGGCAAGCTGCCGTCCGGGCCGCATCTGTCCCTGAGGTGGTGCCACGGCTGTCTGTCTCCCTGTTACGGTCGCGCCGCCGATATGGCGGCGCGAATGTCGGGCCGGGGGTCCCGGCGACGGCTGTCCGGGGCCGGCGACCTGACGCCGACACGGCTGACCACAGCCGACGCGGGGGCGTCGACCGGCAACCTTCGGGTGTCGGCGTCAGGTGTCGACCCAACTATCCAGTTTTAACGGCGTCTCCGCTGCCCCGTCGGGGAGGCGGTCACTCCTTGACGGTTTCGATGCCCTCGCTGACCGGCTCGGTCGACTCGACCCGCTCGGCCCGGTTGACCACTCGGGCGATGGCCGGACGGGCGTACCGGTTCTGCACGCCGGGCGCGACCTCCAGCAGGACGGTGTCGTCGTCCACCTCGGTGACCGTGCCGTAGAGACCGCCGATGGTGACCACCTCGTCGCCAAAGCCGAGGGCGGACTGCATCTGCTCAGCCTCGCGGCGGCGCTTCTGCTGAGGGCGGATCATCATGAAGTACATGACGCCGAAGAGCAGGGCGATCATGAGGATCGGCGTAAGACCGCCGGCTCCCCCTCCGCCCGCTGCTGCGTAGAGCACGGTTACTGACCTTCCGATTGGCCTTCGGCTCGGCGCGAAAAGCACCGGAGCGGAGGCGGATTCTCACGTCCTGTACAAACCGCGGCGAAGTCTAGTCCCTGCACCTGGGAACGCCGAATGCGGCACAGATCACGTTCGGATCACGGCTGATCTGGCGCGGCGGAGAACAGATCGGGCGTGACAGGAACATCGGTGCCAAATGTACCATTTGGCGGGGTACGCCCCAGGTGCCGCCAGGCCGCCTCCGTCGCCACCCGGCCTCGCGGCGTGCGGGCGAGCAGCCCCGCCCGGACCAGGAACGGCTCGCAGACCTCCTCGACCGTGTCCGGCTGCTCCCCCACCGCCACCGCCAGGGTGGACAACCCGACGGGCCCGCCCCGGAACGAGTCGACCAGGGCGGTGAGCACGGCCCGGTCCAGTCGGTCCAGCCCGAGCGCGTCGACGTCGTACACCGTGAGGGCGGCCCGGGCGGTCTCCAGGGTGACCACGCCGTCGGCGCGGACCTCGGCGAAGTCCCGCACCCGGCGCAGCAGCCGGTTGGCGATCCGGGGGGTGCCCCGGGACCGGCCGGCGATCTCGACGGCGCCGTCGTCGGTGATCGGCACACCCAGGATCCGCGCCGAGCGGCGCAGCAGCACCTCCAGGTCGGCCGGGGAGTAGAAGTCCAGGTGCGCGACGAAGCCGAACCGGTCCCGCATCGGCCCGGTCAGCAGGCCGGACCGGGTGGTCGCGCCCACCAGGGTGAACGGCTCCACGTCCAGCGGGATGGCGGTGGCTCCCGGCCCCTTGCCGACGATCACGTCGACCCGGAAGTCCTCCATCGCGCTGTAGAGCAGCTCCTCGGCCGGCTTGGCGATCCGGTGGATCTCGTCGATGAACAGCACGTCGCCCTCGGCGAGGCTGGTCAGGATCGCCGCCAGGTCCCCGGAGCGTTCGATCACCGGGCCGCTGGTCACCCGGAGGCCGGAGCCCAACTCGGCCGCCACGATGTTGGCCAGGGTGGTGTTGTGGACGACCAGGTCGTTGACCGTGAACGTGTGGTCGCCGTCGACCGTCAGGCAGCGGCACTCGTGCAGGCCGACGGGCTCCACCGAGGCGACCCGGTCGACGGCGAGGCGCTCTTCGAAGCGGTCCCGGCGCGGGGCCCACTCGGCGAGCCGCACGCCCCGTTCGCCGACCACGGTGATCCGCTCGACGAACCGCGCCACATCGTCCTGGCTGGTGACGCTGAGCCGCCACGACTCGTGCGGTCTGCCCTGGTAGCGACCACGCTTGAGCTTGAGACGGGACTGGATGCCGAGCCGGAGCAGGAGGTGCTGCACGTCGGCCAGCAGCTCCCGGGACACGCTGTAGTACTCGACGACCAGGTCGTACCGGCCCTGACCCCGCCGGCTGACCGTGCCGTCGCAGGCGAAGTACGCGCCGAGGAAGGCCCCGACCTGCCAGGCGTCGCCACGGTGGACGAACTCGGGCACCCGCTTCAGCCAGGCGGTCTTGTCCAACAGCCCGTGCTCGGCAAGCCACGGCCGGAGCCCGGAGACCCTGATCAGGGAGCTGCGAGGGCTGTTCGGCCGGGTGTTGTGCGGGTGGCCCAGTCGGTCGCAGACCGACCGGAAGTCGGCCAGGACGCTCTCATCACCGCCGGTGAAGGTGACCTGGTTGCTCGTGCACCCGTCACCGATCAGGTATCCGGCGAGCTTGTACTCGTCCAGGGCCGCGGTGCCGTCCGCGATCAGGTCGGGGCACAGCACGTTGGCCAGGAAGTCCCGTTCGGTGAGGTCGCCGGCCTTCAGCCACCCGTCGGGCGTCCAGAACGGGTGGTCGGGTGCGGCGATCACCGCGCGACCGCTGGTCGTACGGATGCGGACGGAATCCAACTCGCCCTGCTCGTGCACCGCCGTCACCGTCGCACCGGCGCCCGTGCGAGTGATGACCCGGTCGCCCACCACGACGTCGCCGAGCCGGCGTCGGGAGCCGTCCTCCAGCAGCACCAGAGCGTCGACGGAGACGGGCTTACCCAGGCCGGGCGGGCCCGACAGCAGGATGTGGTCGGGCGGGGAGCCGCGCCGCATCGCGCCCTGGAGCAGCAGGTCGAGCTGGTCGCGGACCCGGTGCTGGGCGATGAACTCCTCCAGCCGCTTCGGCCGGACGCTGGCCTCGGCGTCCCGCTCGGCGTCGGTGGCGTACGCCGAGACCAGGTCACCACCGCCGTCGGGGCCCGTCATCGGGTCCGGCCGAGGAGACGGATGGCCTGCTTGAGCAGCACCGGCACGGGCGGGGGCGGCCCGTCGACGGTCTCCGCCACGGCGGCGACCGCCTGGTCGGCCTGGCCGGCCGTCCAGCCGAGCCCGACCAGGGCCTGGCGGACCTGATCGGGCCAGGCGCCCCTGGTCACCCCGGCCGCGCCGTCGGTGCCCACCGGCACCGGGCCGATCCGGTCGCGCAGCTCCAGCACCAGGCGCTCGGCACCCTTCTTGCCGATGCCCGGGACCCGGGTCAGCGCCGCCGTGTCGGCATTGGCGACCGCCTTGCGCACCGCGTCCGGGGTGTGCACGGCGAGCACCGCCTGGGCCAACCGGGGGCCCACCCCGCTGGCGGTCTGGAGCAGCTCGAACAGCTGCTTGGCGTCGTCGTCGGCGAAGCCGTAGAGGGTGAGTGAGTCCTCCCGGACCACCAGGCTGGTGGCCAGCCGGGCGGGCTGGCCGACCCGCAGGTCGGCGAGCGTGCCGGGGGCGCAGTACACCGCCAGGCCCACCCCGCCGACCTCGACCACGGCGTGATCGGGGCCCGTCGCGGTCACCGTGCCGCGCACACTGGCGATCATCGTGCTCCTCCTCGTCGTGCCCGGTCGGCCGCCTCGGCCAGCTTCGAGCGGGTGCCGCCGCGCCAGACGTGGCAGATGGCCAGCGCGAGGGCGTCGGCCGCGTCGGCCGGCTTCGGTGGCTCGGCCAGCCGCAACAGCCGGGTGACCATGGCCGTGATCTGCGCCTTGTCGGCCGTGCCGGAGCCGGTGACGGCGGCCTTGACCTCGCTCGGGGTGTAGGTGCGCACGGGCAGCCCGGCCCGCGCGCCGGCCAGCACGGCGATCCCGCTGGCCTGGGCGGTGCCCATCACGGTGCGGACGTTGTGCTGGCTGAACACCCGCTCCACGGCGACGGCGTCCGGCTGGTGCTCGGCGACCAGGTCGGCGAGCGAGCGGTCCAGGTGCAGCAGGCGCAGCGGCAGGTCGTCGTCGGGGTCGGTGCGCACGACGTGGTAGGCGATCAGGGTGCAGGGCCGGCCCGGCACGCCCTCGACCACGCCCACCCCGCACCGGGTCAGCCCCGGGTCGACGCCGAGCACGCGCACGCCGCCTCCTCCCCCAGCCGCCAGCAGTACGTGTGTTCGACACCCTACTGGTCGCCCCGGACACCCTCCGCCGGGGACACGCCGGCAGCCGGCCGCAGCGCGCGGGGCCCCGGCGGCGACGAGGGCCGGCGGGTCGTCCACCAACCGGTTGCGGTGGCGAGTGTGCCCGGCGGATTCCCGGGGCCGTCGCGGCCCGGAGTTCCGTGGGCGGCCCGCCCCGGAGGGGTCAGCGGGCCCGGATGCCGTCCAGGACGCCGTCGACGATCCGGCCGGGCAGGGAGTCGTCGTCCAGCTCGGGGTTCCAGCGCAGCATCCGCTGTATCAGCATCGGCCCGGTGAGCAGGGCCATCACCACCTCGATGTCGAGGTCGGCACGCAGCTCACCGCTGCGTACCCCCCAGCGGAGCACCTCGCGCATGAGCTGCCGGCGGGGCTCGATGATGTTCTGGTAGACCCGGAAGTGGTCCGGGCTGCGGTTCACCTCCGGCACGAGGCAGGGCATGATCTTCGCGGCCCGGGGGTCGACGTTGTGCCCGATCGCGCCGACCAGCAGCACCAGGTCCTCCCGGACGGAGTGCCCGGTCGGCTGAGGGAGGACGCCCTTGAGGCGGCGCAGCGCGTCGAGCATCAGCGCGTCCTTGCCCGACCAGCGCCGGTAGATGGTGGCTTTGCCCACCCCCGCCCGGGCGGCGATGGCCTCGATGGACAGCGCCTCGATCGTGCTGCCCTCGGCGAGCAGGTCGAGAACGGCCTCCACGATCGCCTCGTCCGCGCGGACGCTCCGCGGTCGGCCGGGCGGTCGCGGAGCGTCGGCGGCAGAAGTCATGTCCGACATTCTTCCCATATTTATGCGGCTCCGGCCAACTCCGATTTCCCGGCCACCGGCGTCGCGGCCGGCGGCTGCCCCTGGTCCCGGCCGGGCATCCAGCGCAACGCGACCACGATGCCGAGCGCGGCGACCGCCGCCGAGAGGGCCGCCGCCCAGTGCATCGCCGAGACGAAGGCGTGGTTGGCCGACGTGACCAGCGCCGGCCCGGCCGGGCCGAGCTGGCCGGCCGCGGCGTACGCCCCGGAGATCGACTCAGCGGCCGCCTCGTGCGCCGCCGCGGGCAGGTCCCGCAGGGCCGGGGCGACGTCCTGGCGGTACAGCGCGGACAGGACCGAGCCGAGCACGGCCACCCCGAGTGCGCCGGCCACCTGCCGAACCGTGTTGCTGACCGCCGAGCCGACCCCCGCCTTCTGCCTCGGCAGCGCCGACATGATCGACTCGGTGGCCGGCGGCATGACGTTCGCCATCCCCGCGCCCTGGAGGAAGAAGCACACCAGGACCGCCCAGATTGGCGTGCCCGCGTCGATGAACACGAACGCCCCCAGCGACACCACGGTCAGCGCCAGGCCGACGACCGCGACCGCCCTGCCCCCGTACCTGCGGACCATCGCCGCGCTGCGCGGGGCGAAGATGAGCTGCGCCGCGGCGAAGGGCAGGAAGAGCAGGCCGGTCTCCAGCGGGCTGTAGCCGCGGACCAGCTGCAGATAGAACGAGCTGAAGAACATCACCCCCATGGCGGCGAAGAAGATCAGCCCGACCATCGCCACCGGCGCGGCGAACTGCGGCACCCGGAACAGCCGGACGTCCAGCGACGGGTGGTCGCTGCGCAGCTCCAGCACCACGAACCAGGCCAACACGGCCAGCCCGCCGACGATCGACGCCCAGACCAGCGGCCGGTCGAAGCCGTGCTCGCCGCCGTCGATGATGCCGTAGGACAGCGCGACCAGGCCCACCACCGACAGCAGCACGCCGGGGACGTCGACCCGGCCGGGATCGGGGTCGCGCGACTCGGGGACCAACAGGGCGACCAGGACCACGCCGAGCACGACGACCGGCACGTTGATCAGGAAGACCGAGCCCCACCAGAAGTGCTCCAGCAGCGCGCCGCCGAGGATCGGTCCGATCGCCACGGCCAGGCCGACCGCGCCGGCCCAGATGCCGATCGCCCGGCCGCGTTCCCTGGGGTCGAAGACGTTGGAGATGATCGACAGGGTCACCGGCATGATCGCCGCGCCGCCCAGACCCATCAGCGCGCGGGCCGCGATCAGCTGGGCCGGGCTCTGCGCGTACGCGGACAGCAGCGAGGCGAGGCCGAAGAACACCAGACCGGCCACCAGGAACCGCCTGCGCCCGGCGCGGTCGCCGAGCACGCCGAAGGTGAACAACAGACCGGCGAAGACCAGGGTGTAGGAGTTGATGGACCATTCCAGCTCGCCCTGGGTGGCGCCGAGACCGCGCACCGGGTCGGCAAGGGTACGCAGGGCGACGTTGAGGATGGTGTTGTCGAGGACGACGACGAGGAGGCTGATCACCAGCACCCCGAGGATCGCCCACCTCCTCGGGTGTCCGGTGTTCTCGTGAAGCTGCATGGCCGGCTCTCCCCCAGGTCCACCCGCGGCAATTACGAGACTGGTCATACTCGTAACGCGAATGAGCCTAGGCCAACCCTTTTCGATACGGAACCGACCCGTATCAGATGTGCCCCACCTCACACCCCACCCCACTGCCCTCGCGCGGTGATCAAAAGGTTTGCATCGGGTTTGCGCCCCGAACCCGACGCAACCTCTTGATCACCGCGCCAAAGGTGGCGCGGGGGTGGGTGAGGTGGGGTGTTTGAGGGGGTTTGGGGGTGTGGCCGGGGGCATCCGGTCGGCGGAACATCGGGCGGGACGGGGTCGTTACACATGGCAGACGATCGAGTAGCGCACGCCGCTGCCGAGCCACCCGAACCCCCGTGACCCCGTCGGGGAATGCGGGCCGGCCGCCGGTCGTTACACATGGTCCCGCCGCCACCAGCACCCCCCGGTGCGGTGAGCCGGTGACTTCCCCCCTTGATCTGTTGGGCGCCTCGACGTGGTGCTCACACCCCCGCCCCTCCCCCGGGGCGGCGTGTGTGTCGACCCCCGATTGGAGACACCCCCATGAACACGATCATGCGTAAGAGCGTTCTCGGAATCGCCGGTCTCGCCTTCGCCGGCGGCGTGTTCGCCGGCCCCGCCACCGCCCACGCCACCCCCACCACCGAAACCACCCCCACCGCCGTCGTCGCCGTGCAGGCCGAAAAGCCGGTTGTCGACAAGGCCAAACTGATCCCGCACGGCGTGCAGGGCGACCAGTCCCGCATCGACCTCGACGCCGAGCAGACCGCCAACGTCAAGGCGATCATCGCCGCCACGAAGAAGGCCGACATGGACGAGCGAGCCGCCGTCATCTCCATCGGCACGGCGCTGCAGGAGTCGAAGCTGGAGAACCTGGGCCACCTCGGCGACCGCAACGACCACGACTCGCAGGGCCTGTTCCAACAGCGCCCCACCTCCGGCTGGGGCACGGTGGAACAGATCACCGACCCCGAGTACTCCACCCTCGCGTTCCTCAAGGGCCTCAAACAGGTCGACGGATGGCAGGACATGCCCCTGACCAAGGCCGCCCAGACCGTGCAGGTGTCCGCGTACCCCGACCACTACGCCCAGTGGGAACAGCAGGCCGCCGACCTCGTCGCCGAGCACTGGAACAGCTGACCCAGACTTTCCACCACAAGGGGATCGCTGGCCGGCACCGACGACTCGGTGCCGGCCAGCGGCACATCCACACCAGCGGCCGGCGCCCCGACACGGGTGCCGGCCGTTGGCATACCCGGGGCGGAGTGCCAGCCCGAACAGCTCGGACCCGCCTGCGCTCCGCCTTGACAGATGCCTCTAGGGTGATGGCCCACTCCCCTCGAAAGGAGCCGAACGAATGCCCTTCGGCTTCACTGTTGCGATCATCTTTGTCATCGCCCTGGCTATCTCCGGCCTGCTCGCGCTCGCGGCTCCGAGCAGGTCGACGAAGCGGTCCGCCACCCTGGCGGCACTCGGCTGCCTCGTCGGCGCGGTGGTGTTCGTCGTCGGCTCCAGCGCCCACTCCGTGCCGATCCGCTCGGTCGGGATCGTCACCAGCTTCGGCAAGCCGACGGGCAAGGTCACCGGCTCCGGCCTGAAGTGGGTCGCCCCCTGGCAGAAGGTCGGCGAGTGGGACGCGGGTCGGCAGAAGTACGACCACATCGGCGGCGACCACTGCGTCCGGGTCCGCACCGGCACGCTCGCCGACGCCTGCGTCGAGGTGCTCGTCGAGTGGCAGGTCAAGCCGGAGAACGCGCCGAAGCAGTTCATGGACTACAAGGGCGACTTCGACAGCTTCCGGGGCCAGCGGGTGGGCGTCCAGCTCGACAGCGCCGTCAACGACGCCTTCGCCACGTACAACCCGCTGGAGAAGATCGACTCGAACACCGGCAGCCTGAACGTGGACCTGAAGCCCTTCGCCGAGAGCATCAAGGCCAGCGCGGAGACGCGGCTCTCCAGCGACGTCGACATCCTGTCGGTCACGATCACCCGGGTCAACCACGACGACAAGACCGAGGGCAACATCAAGGCATTCCAGGACAAGCTCGCCCAGACCCGCAACCTGGAGCAGGACCGGAAGAACGCCGCCATCCAGAAGCAGATCACCGAGACGAACGCGAAGGTCGACAAGGTGTCGCGGTGCCTGGAGATCGCCGAGCGCAACGGCAGCAACCCCGGCCTCTGCATCAACCCCGGGATCATCACCGGCGCCAAGTGACGGCCGACCGGCGCTGACCCCGCCCCGGTTCAGCCGGTGAGCGCGTCCAGCGCGAGGTCGACGTCGTCCTCGGTCGAGTAGACGTGGAAGGACGCCCGGACCCGGCTGGCGCGGACCGCCGCCTGGACGCCGGCCCGCTCCAGCCGCTCCGCCGCGCCGGGCACCTCCACGGTGACGATCGCGCTGTCCCCCGCCGGCCGGCCCAGCCCGGCGAGGAACCGGTTGGCCAGCGAGACGTCGTGCGCGTGCACGGCCGGCACGCCGATCTCCGCGACCAGTTCCAGGGCGGGGGCCGTGCCGACCCAGCTGAACCAGGCCGGCGAGATGTCAAACCGGCGGGCGTCGTCGGCCAGGCGCAGCGGCGGGCCGTAGTAGGAAGCGTGCGGGTCGGCCCCCGCGTACCAGTTGGCGGCGTCGGGGCGTAGCCGCTCGCGCAGCGCGGGCGCGAGGTAGGCGAACGCCGAGCCGCGCGGAGCCATCAGCCACTTGTACGCCCCGACCACGACCACGTCGGCGAGGCCCGCGTCGAACGGCAGCCAGCCGCACGCCTGGGTGGCGTCGACGGCGACGAGCGCGCCGTGCGCCCGGGCCGCCGCGACGATCTCGTCGTACGGGGCGACCGCGCCGTCGGCCGACTGCACCAGGCTGAACGCGACCAGGTCGGTGTCGGCGTCGATCGCGTCGACCAGCCCCGCCAGCGGCACGGTGCGCACCCGGACACCACGCTCGGCCTGCACCAGCCACGGGAAGAGGTTGGAGGTGAACTCGACCTCCGGCACCACGACGGTCGCGCCGGCCGGCAGGGCGGCGGCGACCGGGGCCAGCAGTTGGGAGACCGTGCTGCCGACCGCGACGTCGGCGACCGGCACCCCGACCAGACCGGCGAAGGCGGCCCGGGACCGCTCGGTGGCCTGCCCCCAGCCCTCCCACGAGGTACGCCCCGCCCGCCAGTCGGCCAGCGCCTCCTGCACCGCGTCCCACGCCGGCTCGGGCGGCAGCCCGTAACTCGCGGTGTTCAGCCAACCCGGCTGCGGCTGCCACAACGTCTGCACCTGTGCGATCTCCACCCTGCCGACGCTAGTCACCCGCGCCGCGTACCGGGATGGCCAATCCCGCGCTCGCGGCCCCGGCACCCCTGGGTGCGGCCCCGGCTGGCGGGGTCAGGTGACGTTGGCGGGGCCGAGGACGCTCTTCAGGTCGCCCATCAGCGCCGTGGTGGCGGCGACCCGGAACGGGCCGAGCCGCAGCGTGGTGGTCTTGCCGCCGTTGAGCAGCTTGACGTGCACCTCGGTGTCGCCGGGGTGCAGCACCAGGGTCTCCTTGAGCTGCTTCACCAGCGGCGGCGTGCACCGGTGCACCGGGATGGTGAGGGTGACCGGTTTGCTGCCCGGGGTGCTGCTGACGTCCGGAAGCTGCATGTCCATCGCCATCATGCGCGGGGTGTCGTCGCGGCGGTCCACCCGCCCCTTGACCACCACGATGGCGTCCTCGGCGATGTACTGGCCGATCACCTCGTACGTGTTCGGGAAGAACAGCGTCTCGACGCCGCCGGCGAGGTCCTCGAGGGTGGCCGAGGCCCAGGCCCGGCCCTGCTTGGTGACCCGGCGCTGCACGCCGGAGAGGATGCCGGCGAGGGTGACCACCGCGCCGTCGGGAACGGTGCCCTCCTCGGACAGTGAGGCGATGGTGCAGTCGGCCGCGGCGTTGAGCACGTGCTCCAGGCCGAACAGCGGGTGGTCGGAGACGTACAGGCCGAGCATCTCCCGCTCGAAGGCCAGCTTGTCCCGCTTGTCCCACTCGCTGTCGCCGATGGTCGGCATGACCGTGGTGCTGCCGGTGGCCTCCGCGTCGCCGAATCCGGCGCCGAACAGGTCGTACTGGCCGACGGCCTCCTTGCGCTTGACGTCGGCGTACGCGTCGATGGCGTCGGCGTGCACGGCGAGCAGGCCCCGGCGGGGGTGGCCCATCACGTCGAACGCGCCGGCCTTGATCAGCGATTCGATGGTCTTCTTGTTGCAGACCACCGCGTCGACCTTGGACAGGAAGTCGTAGAAGTCGGCGTACTCGCCTTTCTCCTGGCGGCAGCGCATGATCGAGGCGACGACGTTCGCGCCGACGTTGCGGATGGCGGCGAGGCCGAACCTGATGTCCTTGCCGACGGGGGTGAACGGCCCGGCGGAGGTGTTCACGTCGGGCGGCAGGACCTGGATGCCCATCCGCCGGCACTCCGCCAGATAGAGCGCCATCTTGTCCTTGTCGTCGCCGACGGAGGTGAGCAGCCCGGCCATGTACTCGGCCGGGTAGTGCGCCTTCAGGTACGCCGTCCAGTAGGAGACCAGGCCGTACGCGGCGGAGTGGGCCTTGTTGAAGGCGTACCCGGCGAACGGGACCAGCACGTCCCACACGGCCTGGATGGCCTCGTCGGAGTAACCGCGTTCGCGGCAGCCGTCCCGGAACGGGCCGAACTCCTTGTCGAGGATCTCCTTCTTCTTCTTGCCCATCGCCCGGCGCAACAGGTCGGCCTGGCCGAGGGTGTAGCCGGCCAGGATCTGCGCGGCGCGCTGCACCTGCTCCTGATAGACGATCAGGCCGTGGGTGGGGGCGAGGATCTCCCGCAGCGGCTCCTCCAGCTGCGGGTGGATCGGGGTGATCTCCTGGAGGCCGTTCTTGCGCAGCGCGTAGTTGGTGTGCGAGTCGACGCCCATCGGGCCGGGCCGGTAGAGCGCCAGGACGGCGGAGATGTCCTCGAAGTTGTCCGGCTTCATCAGCCGCAGCAGCGAGCGCATCGGCCCGCCGTCGAGCTGGAACACGCCGAGGGTGTCGCCCCGGGCCAGCAGCTCGTACGCGGGCTTGTCGTCCAGGTCCAGGCCCAGCAGGTCGAGTTCCTTGCCGTGGTTGAGCTGGATGTTCTTGACCGCGTCGTCGATGATCGTCAGGTTGCGCAGGCCGAGGAAGTCCATCTTCAACAGCCCGAGCGACTCGCACGTCGGGTAGTCGAACTGGGTGATGATGGCCCCGTCGGCGTCCCGGCGCGTCAGCGGGATGTGCTCGATGATCGGCTCGGCGGACATGATCACGCCGGCGGCGTGCACGCCGGTCTGCCGGATCAGCCCCTCGATGCCCTTCGCGGTGTCGATCACCTTGCGCACGTCCGGGTCCGACTCGTACAGGCCGCGGATCTCCCCGGCCTCGGCGTAGCGGGGGTGCTTCGGGTCGAAGATGCCGGTGAGCGGGATGTCCTTGCCCATCACCGCCGGGGGCATCGCCTTGGTGATCCGGTCGCCGACCGCGTACGGGAAGCCGAGCACCCGGGCCGAGTCCTTGATCGCGGCCTTCGCCTTGATCGTGCCGAAGGTGGCGATCTGGGCGACCTTGTCCTCGCCCCACTTGTCGGTGACGTACTTGATCACCTCGCCGCGCCGGCGCTCGTCGAAGTCGATGTCGACGTCCGGCATCGAGACGCGCTCGGGGTTGAGGAACCGCTCGAAGATCAGCCCGTGCAGGATCGGGTCCAGGTCGGTGATGCCCAGCGCGTACGCGACGAGGGAGCCGGCGGCCGAGCCACGGCCCGGGCCCACCGCGATGCCCTGGTTCTTCGCCCACTGGATGAAGTCGGCCACCACGAGGAAGTACGACGGGAAGCCCATCTGGTTGATGACGCCCAGCTCGTACTCGGCCTGGACGACGTGGCCCTCGGGGATACCACCGGGGTAGCGGCGGGCCAGCCCGGCGAAGGTCTCCTTGCGGAACCAGGACTCCTCGGTCTCCCCCTCCGGGACGGGGAAGCGCGGCATCAGGTTGTGGAACTCGAACATCCCGGTCGGGTCGACCTTCTCGGCGACCAGCAGCGTGTTGCGGCAGCCCTCCAGCCACAGCTCGGAGGAGTCCACCGCGCGCATCTGGTCGGCGGACTTGATGAAGTAGCCGCCGCCCTCGAAGCGGAACCGGTTCGGGTCGGCGATGTTGCTGCCGGTCTGCACGCAGAGCAGGACGTCGTGCGCCTCGGCCTGGGCCTCGTGGGTGTAGTGCGAGTCGTTGGTGACCACCGGCGGGATGCCGAGCTTCTTCCCGATCTCGGTGAGCCCTTCACGGACCCGCTGCTCGATGCTCAGCCCGTGGTCCATCAGCTCCAGGAAGTAGTTCTCCTTGCCGAAGATGTCCTGGTACGCGGAGGCGACCTTGAGTGCCTCGTCGAACTGGCCGAGCCGCAGCCGGGTCTGCACCGCGCCGGAGGGGCAGCCGGTGGTGGCCATGATCCCCTCGGCGTGCTCGGAGATCAGTTCCATGTCCATCCGGGGCCACTTGACGTAGTGACCCTCCATGGAGGCGCGCGAGTTGAGCGTGAACAGGTTGTGCAGGCCCGTCTTGTTGGCCGCCCACATCGTCTTGTGGGTGATCGCGCCGTTGCCGGAGATGTCGTCGCTCTTCTGCTCCGGCCGGCCCCACTTCACCCGCGCCTTGTGGTACCGCGACTCCGGCGCGACGTACGCCTCGACGCCCAGGATCGGGGTGATCCCGGCGGCCATCGCCTGCTTGTAGAAGTCGTTCGCGCCGTGCATGTTGCCGTGGTCGGTCATCGCGACCGCCGACATGCCCAGCCGGCTGGCCTCGGCGAACAGGTCCTTGAGCCGGGCCGCACCGTCGAGCATCGAGTACTCGGTGTGCACGTGCAGATGCGCGAACGAATCAGCCATGCGTGACGCCCCCCGGCGATGTGGATCTTGATGGTCGGAGCCGACCGGCACCCACCCTACCGAGGTGATCTCGCCGGCTCCACCGTCCGCGCCGGGGGCGGTGGCCCGCGTCTCCACCGGCCGCTCCAGACATACCCGTCCGGGAACAACGATGTGCCAGGCGACAATAGTGTGTGGCATACAGTATGGTGTGAGGCATGGTGAGCGACGACATCCTGCGGACCCATCTACAGGAGCTGCGCCGGGGGACGGTGGTGGTGGCGAGCCTGGTCGCGCTGCGCCAGCCGGGCTACGGCTACGCCCTGCTCCAGCGGCTCGCCGACCACGGCTTCCCCGTGGACGCCAACACGCTCTACCCCCTGCTGCGCCGGCTGGAGGAGCAGGGGCTGCTGACCAGCGAGTGGAACACCGAGGAGCGCCGGCCGCGGAAGTTCTACCAGACCAGTGACGACGGCGAGACGGTGCTGCGCCTGCTGCTGACCGACCTCTCCGCCGTGCAGAAATCCCTCACGGGCCTGATCGAAGGAGTGGACCGATGAGTTCGCTGACCGACCGCTATCTCGCCGCCACCCTGCGCGCGGTGCCCGCCCCCCGGCGGGAGGAGATCGCCACCGAGCTGCGCGGCTCGATCGAGGACATGATCGAGGGTCGGACGGACGCCGGGCGGGACGCCGCCACCGCCGAACGCGAGGTGCTCAACGAGCTCGGCAACCCCGACCGGCTCGCCGCCCGGTACGCCGACCGCAGGTTGCAGCTCATCGGCCCCACCTACTACCTGCACTGGCAGCGACTGCTGCGGCTGCTGCTCACCTTCATCCCGGCGCTGGTGGGCACGACGGTCGGGGTGGTCCAGGCAGCCACCGGGGAGGACCCGGTCCCCGCGATCGCCTCCGGGTTCGGCACCGCCTTCGAGGTCGCGATCCAGATCACGTTCTGGGTGACCCTGACCTTCGCGATCATCGAGCGCGCCGACCCGTCGCTGAAGCTGCCGGCGTGGACGGTCGACCAACTACCCGAGGTGCCGGCGAAGCAGGACATGACCCTGGCCGACATCGCCGCGTCCGTCGCCCTGTTGCTGTTCACCGCGGCCTTCCTGCCCTGGCAGCACTTCTTGTCGTGGGCGCGGCAGATCGACGGCGAGCGCATCCCGCTGCTCGACCCGGCGCTGTGGCGGTCGTGGCTGCCGGTGCTGATGGCCGTGCTGCTGGCCGGCGTGGTGTTCGAGCTGGTCAAGTACCGCGTCGGGCGCTGGACCTGGCCGCTGGTCGCGGTGAAGGCCACGCTGGACCTGGCGTTCTCGGTGCCCGTGGTCTGGCTGCTGGCGGACGACCGGCTGCTCAACCCGGACCTGGTCGAGCGCTTCGCCTGGCTCCAGGACGAGGGCAACCGGCAGTCGATCACCGTCATCGCGATCATCACGACGGTGGTGGTACTGGTCTGGGACCTGATCGACTCCGGCGTCAAGGCCCGGCGCGCGGGCTGACCGTCCCCCGCCGACCCGGCCCGGCACGTCTTCACCGGGCGTGCCGGGCCGCCGGGCCGCCGGGCCGAATCAGAGCGGGGGACCGTAGCGGTGGGCCGGGGGCCGCGCGGCCGGGGTCAGCAGGGGACGGTGTCCCACCCGGCGGGCAGCGTCGGCACCGGCCAGGCCGGGTCGGGACGCCACCGCGCCCACGCCGGATCCCACCAGCGCTCCCCCGCGTCGAGCAGGGCCGCGATCCGGTCGCCCTCCGCGCGGATGGCCGCCGCCATGCCCGGGTAGCGCCCCTCGACGAGGCGCTGGGCGAACATCTCGACGTCCTTGAACTCGTACCGGTCGGCGTCCGCCGCCCACCACAGGTCCAGCTCGTGGTCGAGGGTGTCCACCCCGATCGGGGTGCGCCGCAGCGGGTCCTGGAGGTTGAAATACCAGCCGGCGAACGACCGCCCCGGTTCGGCCCAGAACACGTCGACGGAGTGCGCCTCGCCGGGGCGGTGCAGCATCAGCTTGCCGGGCCCGCGCCACGCGCGCTGCCCGGCGACCTGCCAGGGGTGCCGCCCGCAGGGGAAGCTCCCGCGCTCGGGGAAGCCGAACTCGGCCCCGGTGGGCAGGTAGAGGGCGAGCAGGTCCGGCGAGTCCCGCACGCAGACGGTCGGGGCGGCGAACCAGACCTCGCCGCGCAGGATCTCGCGCCGGACGACCACGTCGCCCGGCGCGAACCGCCGCTCCCGCCCGGTCGCCACGGCTCAGCCGACCGCGGCCATCACCTCGTCGGAGATGTCGAAGTTCGCGTAGACGTTCTGCACGTCGTCGCAGTCCTCCAGGACGTCGATCAGCTTGAAGACCTTGCGAGCGCCCTCCTCGTCCAGCGGCACGTTCATGCTGGGGATGAGGGAGGACTCGGCCGACTCGTACTCGATGCCGACGTCCTGCAGGGCGGTGCGCACGGCGACCAGGTCGGTCGGCTCGGAGACCACCTCGTACGCCTCGCCGAGGTCGTTGACCTCCTCCGCCCCGGCATCGAGGACCGCCATCATCACGTCGTCCTCGGTGGTGCCGGCCTTGGACACGATCACCACGCCCTTGCGGGAGAACATGTAGGACACCGACCCGGCGTCGGCGAGCGATCCGCCGTTGCGGGTCAACGCGGTGCGCACCTCGGTCGCGGCCCGGTTGCGGTTGTCCGTGAGGCACTCGATGAGCATCGCCACGCCGTTCGGGCCGTACCCCTCGTACATGATCGTCTGCCAGTCGGCTCCGCCGGCCTCCAGGCCGGAGCCGCGCTTGACCGCCCGGTCGATGTTGTCGTTGGGTACGGAGCTCTTCTTCGCCTTCTGGATGGCGTCGTAGAGGGTGGGGTTGCCGGCCGGGTCGCCGCCGCCGATGCGGGCCGCGACCTCGACGTTCTTGATCAGCTTGGCGAACATCTTGCCGCGCTTGGCGTCGATCACGGCCTTCTTGTGCTTGGTGGTCGCCCACTTTGAGTGGCCGGACATCTGCTACCTCCGTCTGTTGATCACGCCGGCGTCGACTGCCCGCGCCAACTCCACTTCTCCACCGGCGTAGGACGGGCCGGTCGGCTCTGCGTGGATGGCCGCGGCGGGCGCTGGGCCCTGCCGAACCGCGGCAATCCTATCGAGGCGGGACGGGTCGGTGTCACACCCGGCACCGGCGGGCCCGGCGGCCGGCACGCCGAGGGGGCCTCTCCCGGCACGGAAGGGGCCCCCTCGGCGGTGGCTCAGGCGGCGCGGACCAGGTCCACGAAGTAGCGGTGCAGGCGCAGGTCGCCGGTCAGCTCCGGGTGGAAGGAGGTGGCCAGCAGGTTGCCCTGCCGGACCGCGACGATCCGGTCCGCGACGGGACTCTCGATGACCCGACCCAGCACCTCGACGTCCGGGCCGACCCGTTCGACCCAGGGTGCCCGGATGAAGACCGCGTGGAACGGCTCGCCCCCGACCCCGGCGATCTCCACCGGCGCCTCGAACGAGTCGACCTGCCGGCCGAACGCGTTGCGCCGCACCGTCATCTCGATCCCGGCGAAGCCGCGCTGGTCGGGGCGGCCGTCGAGCACCTCCGTGGCCAGCATGATCATGCCGGCGCAGGAGCCGTAGACCGGCATCCCGGCGGCGATCCGCTTGTCGATCGGCTCCCGCATCTCGAAGATGTCGACGAGCTTGCTGATCGTGGTGGACTCGCCCCCGGGGATGACCAGCCCGTCGACCGCGTCCAGCTCGCCCGGGCGGCGGACCGGGCGGGCGTCCGCCCCGACCCCGGCCAGCGCGCCCACGTGCTCGCGGACGTCACCCTGCAGGGCGAGCACACCGATGACCGGTGCCGTCACGTTCACTCCTCTCGGGGGTCAGAAAGAGGCCCCTGCTCCGCCTGAGCCGGCGAGCAGGGGCCTCCTCTCACGTCACCAGCCGCGCTCGGCCAGGCGGTGCGGCTGCGGGATCTCGTCGACGCTGATGCCGACCATCGCCTCGCCGAGGCCCCGGGAGACCTTGGCCAGCACGTCCGGGTCGTCGTGGAAGGTGGTGGCCTTCACGATCGCGGCGGCCCGCTGGGCCGGGTTACCGGACTTGAAGATGCCGGAGCCGACGAAGACGCCCTCGGCGCCGAGCTGCATCATCATCGCGGCGTCGGCCGGGGTGGCGATGCCACCGGCGGTGAACAGCACCACCGGGAGCTTGCCGGTCTCGGCGACCTCCTTGACCAGGTCGTACGGGGCCTGGAGCTCCTTGGCCGCGACGAACAGCTCGTCGGCCGGCAGCGAGCTGAGCCGGGCGATCTCCTGACGGATCTTGCGCATGTGCATGGTGGCGTTGGAGACGTCGCCCGTGCCGGCCTCGCCCTTGGAGCGGATCATGGCCGCGCCCTCGGTGATCCGGCGCAGCGCCTCGCCCAGGTTGGTCGCCCCGCACACGAAGGGGACGGTGAACGCCCACTTGTCGATGTGGTTGGCGTAGTCGGCCGGGGTGAGCACCTCGGACTCGTCGACGTAGTCCACGCCGAGCGACTGGAGGATCCGGGCCTCGACGAAGTGGCCGATCCGGGCCTTGGCCATCACGGGGATCGAGACGGCGTTGATGATGCTGTCGATCATGTCGGGGTCGCTCATCCGGGACACCCCGCCCTGGGCGCGGATGTCGGCGGGCACCCGCTCCAGGGCCATCACCGCGACAGCTCCGGCGTCCTCGGCGATCTTGGCCTGCTCGGCGGTGACCACGTCCATGATCACGCCGCCCTTGAGCATCTCGGCCATGCCGCGCTTGACGCGGGCGGTGCCGACGACGGGGGTGGCGCTGGCGTTCGGGGAGATGGTTTCGGGCACGGGTTATCGCTCCTCGGCGTGCTCGGGGGGTGGCTCAGCTGAATGCTACGACGGGGTCAACGCCGGTCCGACAGCCAATCAGACCCCGGGTGGCCTGCTCTGTGGCCGTCATCACCCCGGCCCGGCCGCTGGCCGACGGGCCCCGGGCTGCGGCAGACGCCGCTCAGGCGGGCACGTCGGCGGGCAGCGCGAGGGTCGGGTCGTCGATGTCGAAGTAGCGCGGCCACGGGTGTCGGCGGCCCATCCGCAACAGCCGCACCAGCCGCCGGCCCCGCGCCGCGCGGGCGTCCCGGACCAGGTCGGTGTGCACCTGACGGGCCAGGGCGAGCCGCCGGCTCGCGGCGATCACCGCCTCGCAGTCCGGGTCCGCCGGGTCCAGCCGCACCGCCCGCAGCTGCCGGGTGAGGTCGTTCTCCGCGGCCTCCCGCTCCTCCGGCTCGGCGTCCAACGCGATCCGGGCCGCCGCGTACAGCTCCACGCCGTAGCGCCGCTCGGCCAGCACCGCGGCGGCGGCCGCCCGGCGCAGCAGGTGCGCCTCCAGTGCCCGGGTCGCCGACTCCGCGCGCAGGCGCAGCCGCTCGACCCGGCCGACGGTCCAGGTCAGGTACGCCGCGAGCAGCCCCACGACGAGAATCCCGCCCAACCACCACCACATGCCCGGCATCGTAGTGCTGCTCCGTTCGCCTCCGGTCGGGGCGCGACCCGCCCCGACACCTGCGTCCCACCGGCACTTCCGGTCACGGCGGTCAGCCCAGCCCCGCCCACTCCTGGTCGATCACCCGCCCGTCGGTCGCCTCGATCGCCGCCGCGTACACCTCCAGCACCCGGCGGGCGACGACCGGCCAGTCGAAGTGCGCCACCACCTGGTCCCCGCACGCTGTCAGCGCGGCCCGCCGCGCCGGGTCGTCCAGCAGCCCGGCCAGGGCCGCCCGCAGCGCCACCGCGTCCCCGGTGGGGAAGAGCAGCCCGGCCCGGCCGCCGTCGAGCACCCGGCGGAACGCGTCCAGGTCGCTGGCCACCACCGTGGTGCCGGCGGCGAGGGCCTCGGTGAGGATCATCCCGAACGACTCCCCGCCGGTGTTCGGGGCCACGTAGAGGTGGACGCTGCGCAGCATGCGCGCCTTGTCCTCCTCGGAGACCAGGCCGAGGAAGGTGACCCGGTCGCGCAGCTCGGCGGGGAACTGGTCGAACAGGTCGTCCGGATCGCCCGGCCCCGCCACCAGCAGCCGCAGTCCCGGGCGGGAGCGGGCCAGCTCGACGAACGCGTCGCACAGGATCGGGAAGCCCTTGCGGGCCTCGGTGAACCGGCCGAGGAAGCCGAGCGTGCCGCCCTCGGCCAGGTCACACTCCCCCGGCCAGCCGGGCAGCGGTGTCGCGTGGCTGAACTTGGCCACGGTTACCCCGTTGGGGATCTCCACCGCGCCGCCGTCCATGTGCTCGACCTGCACCTTGCGGGCCAGGGCGCTGACCGCGATCCGGGCGGTGATCCGCTCCAGCACGATCTGCAGCAGGCCCTGCGCGGCGGCGAGCACCCGGGACCGGGTCATCGCGGTGTGGAAGGTGGCCACCACCGGCCCCTTCGCGGACAGCACGGCGAGCATCGACAGGCTCAGAGTCAGCGGCTCGTGCACGTGCAGCACGTCGAAGTCGCCCCGGGCGATCCACCGCCGGACCCGGGTGGTGGAGACCGGGCCGAACGCGATCCGGGCCACCGACCCGTTGTACGGCAGCGGCACGGCCCGGCCCGCCGACACCACGTACGGCGGGAGCGGGGAGTCCTCGTCGGCGGGGGCGAGGACGCTCACCTCGTGCCCGAGCCAGATCAGCGCCTCGGCCAGGTCCATCACGTGGTTCTGCACCCCGCCGGGCACGTCGAAGGAGTACGGGCACACGATGCCGATCCGCATGTGAGCGCCCCTCCGCCTCAGACCGTTCCGGTGGCGGCCGGCGGCGTGGAGACGGGTCGGGGCCCGCCGTCGCCGGTGCCGCGCTGATCCAGCCACATCCGTTGCAACATGTGCCAGTCTTCCGGATGCCGGGCGATGCCCGCCGCCAGACCGTCGGCAATTCGCTGGGTCAGCGCCCGGACCCGCTGGTCCAGCGGCCCGCTGTCCTCGCCGGGCACGGGCAGCGGACCCTCGATCGAGGCACACGCCGCGTCCGGTTCGTACCACAATGAGGCGACGTAGAGCGGTGCCCCGGTGCGCAATGCCAGCAGCGCCGGGCCGGCCGGCAGCCGGGTCCGCGCGCCGAAGAAGTCGACCTCGATCCCCCGGGCGGAAAGGTCCCGGTCGGCCAGCAGCGGCACCACCGCGCCGGCGCGCAGCCGGTCCACCAGCACGTCGAACGCGGGCCGTTCGCCGCCGTGGGTGGGCAGGATCTCCATGCCCAGCCCCCGCCGGAAGGCAAGGAATCGCTGGTAGATGCCCTCGGGCTTGAGCCGCTCGGCGACCGTGGTGATCGGCCAGCCGGTGGCCGCCACCCAGGCCCCGGCGGCGTCCCAGTTGCCGGCGTGCGGCAGCGCCACCACCGCGCCCCGGCCGGCGGCCACGTCGGCGGCGAGCCGGTCGACCCCCTCGGGGGCGAGTCGGAACCCGGCGAGGAGCTGTTCCCGGCTCAGCGCCGGCAGCCGGAACGTCTCCATCCAGTACCGGGCGTAGGAGCGCAGGCCGCGCCGGAGCAGGTCGTCCAGCTCCGCCTCGGGCAGCTCGGGGCCGACCACCCGGCGCAGGTTGGCGCGCAGTCGGGCCGTACCCCCGCCGCCGGAGCGGTGGGCGCGGTCGGCACCCGCCCGGAAGGCCGCAGCCACCACGGGCCGGGGAAGCGCGCGGACCAGACGCCAGCCGGCGACGTAGCCGAGCTCGGTCAGGTTCACCCCTGCGACCCGTCCGGGGCTGCCTCGCGGGCCTGCCGGTACACGTGGGCGATCCGCTGGCCCACGGTGAAGATCGAGACGGCGGCCAGCAGCCAGAGCGCGATCTGCAGGGCGTGCGGAACGCCGAAGCCGGTGAGCAGGCCGCCCACGCCGACGATGAGCAGCCGCTCGGTCCGCTCGGCGATGCCCACGTTGCAGGTCATCCCGAGCCCCTCGGCGCGGGCCTTGACGTAGGAGACCAGGCCGCCGGCGGCCAGGCAGAGCAGCGCGGCGGCGACCCCGGCGTGGTCGCCCTCGGTGGCCAGCCAGTACGCGACCGCGCCGAAGACGGCGCTGTCGGCGACCCGGTCCATGCTCGAGTCGAGGAACGCCCCGAATCTCGTCGAGCCGCCGCTCATCCGGGCCATCGTCCCGTCGAGCAGGTCGGTCAGCGCGAAGAACGTCACGATGAGGGCGCCGGCGACCAGATGGCCGCGGGCGCCGAAGCCGAGCGCACCGGCCAGCACCCCGAGGGTGCCGGTGACGGTGACAGCATTGGGGGACACGCCTGCGCGGAGCAGGCCGCGCGCGATCGGCTCAACGACGCGGGTCATCCCCGCCCGGACCGACACTTGGAAGATCTTCGCCATGGCGGTCCCACGATAACGGCCGGCCCCCGGCGAGGACACGCCACGGTCACCGACCCGCCCGGGGAAGTCTTGTGCCGGCCCCCCGAGGGGTGTGAGATCGAGCCTGAGGGTGAGCCAGCTCACCCGACCGACCGTCCCGTACCCGCCGCACGGCAGATCACCGGAGGATGGCGCCGCAGAGCTTCCGCACCGGGCCGCTTCCCCGTCGCGCGCGGCGGTCGCCACCAACCACCGGCTGAGGGAGGTGCGCCCCATGGCGCAGAGGAATCAGGACAAGGGGGTCACCGGCGGCGTGCCGGTGGTGACCGATCCCGCCAGTATTCGCAACGTGGTGCTCGTCGGGCACTCCGGGGCGGGCAAGACGACCCTGGTCGAGGCGCTGCTCGCGGCGACCGACACGATCGGGCGGGCCGGCACGGTCACCGACGGCACCACGGTCTGCGACCACGACCCGGCCGCCGTGCGCCAACAGCGCTCGGTGAGCCTGGCCTGCGCCCCGCTGGTGCACGACGGCGTCAAGATCAACCTGTTGGACACCCCGGGGTACGCCGACTTCGTCGGCGAGCTGCGCGCCGGCCTGCGGGCCGCCGACGCCGCGCTGTTCGTGGTCTCCGCCGTCGACGGGATGGACGCCGCCACCGCCGCGCTCTGGGAGGAGTGCGCCGCGGTGGGCATGCCCCGGGCGGTCGCGGTGACCCGGCTGGACCACCCCCGCGCGGACTTCGACGAGGCCGTGGCGCTGTGCCAGCGGGTCTTCGGCGACAACGTGGTCCCCCTGCACCTGACGATGCTCGGCGACGACGGCGAGTCCGTCGTCGGACTGCTCAACCTGGTCACCCGCCGGGTCTTCGACTACACCGCCGGGCTGCCGGCCCAGGTGCGCGAGCCCGACCCGGAGCACCTGCCGGCGATCGCCGAGTCCCGCAACGAGCTGATCGAGGGGATCATCGCCGAGAGCGAGGACGAGTCCCTGATGGACCGCTACCTCGCCGGCGAGGAGATCGACACGCAGGTGCTGGTCGCCGACCTGGAGAAGGCGGTCGCCCGGGGGCACTTCCACCCGGTGGTGCCGGTCTGCGCGGCGACCGGCGTCGGGCTGGACGTGCTGCTCGACGGCCTCGTATCAGCATTCCCGTCGCCGCTGGAGCACGAGTTGCCCGCCGTCACCGGCGTGGACGGCTCCCCCCGGCCGCCGCTGACCTGCGACCCGGACGGCCCGCTCGTCGCCGAGGTGGTCCGCACGACGGTGGACCGGCACGTCGGCCGGGTCTCCCTGGTCCGGGTCTTCTCCGGCACCCTGCGCCCCGACCGGACGATGCACGTCGCCGGCCATGGCCTGGCCGAGCGGGGGCACCCCGACCACGACGCGGACGAGCGGGTCGGGCACCTCCACACGCCGCTGGGGGCGACCCTGCGCGAGGTGCCGGTCTGCGTGGCCGGCGACATCTGCGCGATCACCAAGTCGGGCAGCGCGGAGACCGGCGACACGCTCTCCGCCAAGGACGACCCGCTGCTGGTGGCCCCGTGGGAGATGCCCGAGCCGCTGCTGCCGGTGGCGGTCGCCGCGCGCAGCCGGGCCGACGAGGACACCCTGTCCCGCAACCTGGCCCGGCTGGTCGCCGGAGACCCGACGCTGCGGCTGGAACGCAACCCGGAGACCCACCAGCTCGTCCTGTGGTGCATGGGCGAGGCGCACGCCGACGTGGTGCTCGACCGGCTGCGCGGTGGCGGCGTCGAGCTGGACACCGAGCCGGTCCGGGTGGCGCTGCGGGAGACCCTCGCCGCCCCGGCCACCGGGCACGGCCGGCACGTCAAGCAGTCCGGCGGCCATGGCCAGTACGCCGTCTGCGACATCGAGGTGGAGCCGCTGCCCCGGGGGGCCGGCTTCGAGTTCGTCGACCGGGTGGTCGGCGGGGCGGTGCCGCACCACTACGTCCCGTCGGTGGAGAAGGGCGTGCGGGCCCAGCTGGAGCGCGGCCTGGTCGCCGGGCACCCGGTGGTGGACCTGCGGGTGACCCTCGTCGACGGCAAGGCGCACAGCGTCGACTCCTCCGACGCGGCGTTCCAGACCGCCGGGGCGCTGGCGCTGCGCCACGCCGCCGAGAAGGGCCAGCCGACCCTGCTGGAGCCGGTGGACGAGGTGGCCGTCCGGGTGCCGGACCACACCGTCGGGGCGGTGCTGGGCGACCTCTCCGGCCGGCGCGGCCGGGTGCTCGGCACCGAGCCGGACCCGGACGCCGACGGCCGCACCGTGGTCCGGGCCGAGGTCCCGGCCGTCGAGCTGCTCCGGTACGCGATCGAGCTGCGCGCCCTGACCTCCGGCACCGGCACCTTCCGCCGCCACTTCACCCGCCACGACCCGATGCCCACCCACCTGTCCGACCAGACCCGCAACGAACACCCCCCCACCCCCTGACCCCCGCACCCCCGCACCCCCTGACCCCCGCACCCCCGCACCCCCGCACCCCCGCACCCCCGCACCCCCGCACCCCCGCACCCCGCACCCCGCACCCCGCACCCCGCACCCCGCACCCCGCACCCCGCACCCGCGATCTTGCAGTTGCGGCCCCGGCAAATGGCGCAAAAGCCTCGTTCCGAGGGCCACAACTGCAAGATCGACGGGGATGGGTGGGGTGCGGGGGTGCGAGGGCGGGAGAGGCGGGGGGTCAGGGGCGGGCGGAGGGGGTGGGGGGCATGGGCCAGCGGGGGCGGTCGGCGGAGCGGAGGGCGGCTGCGCGGAGGGCCGCCAGTTGGCGTTCCACCTCGGCGAAGTGGTCGGGGGCGAGCGGGCCGAGGGCCAGTGCGGCGGCGTTCTCCTCGACCTGGGCGGCGGTGCGGCAGCCAGGGATCGGGACCGCTCGGTCGCTGCGCGCCCAGATCCAGCCCAGCGCGCCCTGGGCCAGGGTGCGCCCGTCGGCGGTGAGCGCCGCCCGGACCGCGCCGACCCGGCGCAGCCACTCCGGGGCGGGTCGGCCGCTGCGGAACCACTCCAGCCAGTTCGCCGTGGCCCCCCGCACGTCGTCGCGGGGCAGCGTGGAGCCGGCGCCGTACTTGCCGGTGAGCAGGCCCATCCCCAGCGGACTGCGGTTGATGCTGGCCAGGTCGTACTTGTCGCAGACGGCGAGCAACTCGGGGGCGTCACGTAGCACCGACAGGGTGTGTTGCACGGCGGTGGCGTGCCGGGCGCCCTGCCCGAACCGGGTGGCCCGGTCGACCCGGTCGGTGCTCCACCCGTACGCCCGGACCAGGCCGTCGGCGACGAGGTCCTCGCAGACGCCGAGCAGCGCCTCGGCCCTCGGCACCGGCAGGTCGCCCAGGTGCAGCTGGTAGAGGTCGATGCGGTCGGTGTCCAGCCGGCGCAGGGAGTCGGTGACCGCCCGGCGCAGGTACTCCGGCGAGGGGTCCTCCCCGGTGGCCTGGCGGGCGTCCTCGTCGAACGTGTAGCCCCACTTGGTGGCGATCACGGCCTCGTCGCGCCGGCCGGCGAGGGCCCGGCCGAGGACCCGCTCGCCGTGCCCGGCCCCGTACGTGTCGGCGGTGTCGAAGAGGGTGACCCCGAGATCGAGCGCGCGGCGCACCGCGCGGACGGACTCGTCGTCGTCGACCGCGCCCCAGCCCAGCGGCTGGACGCCCTCGGCCCAGGGGCCACCGATCGCCCAGCACCCCATGCCGAGGGCGCTGACCTCGATGCCGCTGCGACCCAATGTCCGTGTCGTCACTGCCATCGCCAGATCGTGCCACCCCGGGCCCGGTCGAGGGCAGCGGGTTGGCCGAAAGAAGGCGGCCGACTACGTAGGGTCAGCTCGGCCAGGCGCGGGTAAACAGCTCGCGGGTGTCGGTGAGCAACTGTGGCAGGACCTTGGTCCGCCCGATCACCGGCATGAAGTTGGCGTCGCCGCCCCAGCGGGGCACCACGTGCTGGTGCAGGTGCGCGGCGATCCCGGCACCGGCCACCCCGCCCTGGTTCATGCCCAGGTTGAACCCGTGCGCGTTGCTGACCGCGCGCACCACCCGCATCGCGGTCTGGGTGAACGCCGCCAGCTCGGCGGTCTCCGGCAGGGCCAGGTCGGTGTAGTCGGCCACGTGCCGGTAGGGGCAGACCAGCAGGTGCCCCGGGTTGTAGGGGTAGAGGTTGAGCACCGCGAACACGTGCTCGCCCCGGGCCACCACCAGACTCTCCCCCGGCGGCAGCCCCGGCGCCCGGCAGAACGGGCAGCCGGCGGGCTTCTCGTACCCACCCTCGGGCCGGTCCCCACCGGAGACGTAGGCCATCCGGTGCGGAGTCCAGAGCCGCTCCAACCCGTCGGCCATGCCGCCGTCCCTGTGCCGTTCCTCCCCTGTCACGCCACCGATCCTACGTTCCCGCCCGGTGCCGTCCCAGTGCCGGAGTACGGGATCCGCTCGGGGCTTCCTGGGGGTGCCATGGGGCCTCACCGGGACGAATAGGGGTGTGAAAGTTCTTGACGAAGAGATGATGGTGAATGAAACTTCCATTCCGATAGAAACTTATATTCGTCGATGGGAGTCACCCTGTGAAGACCGCATTCCGCCGGATCGGCAGAGTTCTTGCCGCCTGCGCGCTCGCCGCCGCCACCACCCTGGTGGGCCTGACCGTGACCACCGGTGCCGCCCAGGCCGACGGCTGCTACAACTGGGGCCGGACGCTCGTCCAGGGCTCGACCGGCGAGGACGTCCGCCAGCTCCAGATCCGGATCGCCGGCTACCCCGGCTACAACTCGCAGATCGGCCTCGACGGCGTGTTCGGCCCGGCGACACGCGCGGCGCTGATCCGCTTCCAGCAGGCGTACGGCCTGTCGGCCGACGGCGCCGCCGGCCCGCTGACCTTCGCCAAGCTGTACGCCCTCCAGGACGACGACTGCACGCCGATCAACTTCACCTACGCCGAGCTGAACCGGTGCAACAGCACCTGGGCCGGCGGGGCGGTCGCGGCGAGCACCGCCAAGTTCAACGCGCTCGTCTCGATGTGGAAGCTCCAGGCCATGCGGCACGCCCTCGGGGACGTGTCCATCCAAATCAGCAGCGGCTTCCGCAGCGTCGCCTGCAACAACGCGGTCGGCGGGGCGTCCAACAGCCGGCACATGTACGGCGACGGGGTGGACCTGGTCGGTTCCCCGTCGTTCTGCCGGATGGCCCAGCAGGCCCGCTACCACGGTTTCGGGAACATCCTCGGCCCCGGCTACCCGGGCCACAGCACCCACACGCACGTCGGGGCCGTCGGGGGCTGGTCGGCGTCGAGCTGCGGCATCTGAACCTGATCCCCGCACGTAGACGGCACGGCGGGACGTCCCGGCTCAGGGACGCCCCGCCGTGTCGTGCGCCGGGCCGGTCAGCCCTCGGCTGCGGAGGGACCGGTGTTGCTGCGGGAGGTGACCACCTCGAGCACGTGGGTCACCGCGTCGGCGATCGGCACCCCGTTGCGCTGCGAGCCGTCCCGGTACCGGAACGACACGGTCCCGGCGGCCACGTCGTCGTCGCCGGCGATCACCATGAACGGGATCTTCTGCTGCTGGGCGGTGCGGATCTTCTTCTGCATCCGGTCGTCGCCCGCGTCCACCTGGGCCCGGATGCCCTCGGCGCGCAGCGCCGCGACGAACCCGTGCAGGTAGTCGGTGTGGTCCTCGCGGATCGGGATGCCCACCACCTGCACCGGGGCCAGCCAGGCCGGGAACGCCCCCGCGTAGTGCTCGGTGAGCACCCCGAAGAACCGCTCGATCGAGCCGAAGAGCGCCCGGTGGATCATGACCGGCTGCTTGCGGCTGCCGTCGGCGGCCTGGTACTCCAGCCCGAACCGGGCCGGCTGGTTGAGATCGAGCTGGATCGTCGACATCTGCCAGGTCCGACCGATCGCGTCCCGGGCCTGCACCGAGATCTTCGGGCCGTAGAAGGCCGCGCCGCCCGGGTCGGGCACCAGCTCCAGCCCGGATGCCTCGGCGGTGCTGCGCAGCGCCTCGGTCGCCTCCGCCCAGTCGGCGTCGTCGCCGATGAACTTCGGCGAGTCGTCCCGGGTGGAGAGCTCCAGGTAGAAGTCGTCCAGGCCGTAGTCGCGCAGCAGGTCCAGCACGAAGGTGAGCAGGGCGGAGAGCTCGCCGGGCATCTGCTCCCGGGTGCAGTAGATGTGCGAGTCGTCCTGGGTCAGCCCGCGCACCCGGGTCAGGCCGTGCACCACGCCGGACTTCTCGTACCGGTACACCGTGCCGAACTCGAACAGCCGCAGCGGCAGCTCCCGGTAGGACCGCCCGCGCGACCTGAAGATCAGGTTGTGCATCGGGCAGTTCATCGCCTTGAGCATGTAGTCCACGCCCTCGAACTGGATGGGCGGGAACATGGTGTCGGCGTAGTAGGGCAGGTGGCCGGAGGTCTCGAAGAGCTGCGCCTTGGTGATGTGCGGGGTGTTGACGAACTCGTACCCCGCGTCCTCGTGCCGGCGGCGCGAGTAGTTCTCCATCTCCCGGCGGATGATGCCGCCCTTGGGGTGGAAGACCGCCAGGCCGGAGCCGATCTCGTCGGGGAAGCTGAACAGGTCCAGGTCCGCGCCGAGCTTGCGGTGGTCACGCCGGGCGGCCTCCTCCAACAGCTTCAGGTACGCCTTGAGCTCGTCCCGGGTCGGCCACGCGGTGCCGTACACCCGCTGGAGCTGCGGGTTCTTCTCGCTCCCCCGCCAGTACGCGGCGGCCGAGCGCATCAGCTTGAACGCCCCGATCAGCCGGGTGTTCGGCAGGTGCGGGCCCCGGCACAGGTCCGACCAGCAGACCTTGTCCTCCTTGGCCGCGAGGTTGTCGTAGATGGTCAGCTCGCCGCCGCCCACCTCCATCACCTCGGACGAGTCCAGCCCCTCGCCCTTGACGTCGATCAGCTCCAGCTTGAACGGCTCGGCGGCCAGCTCGGCCTTCGCCTCGTCCAGGCTGTCGAACCGCCGCCGCCGGAACCGCTGACCGGACTTGACGATCTCCTGCATCCGCTTCTCGAGCTTGGCCAGGTCGTCGGGCTGGAACGGCTTGTCCACGGCGAAGTCGTAGTAGAAGCCGTTCTCGATCGGCGGGCCGATGCCGAGCTTCGCCTCCGGGAACACGTCCTGCACGGCCTGGGCGAGCACGTGCGCGGTCGAGTGGCGCAGCACGTTCAGCCCGTCCGGGGTGTCGAGGCCGACCGGCTCGACGGCGACGTCCCCGGCCGGCGCCCAGTCCAGGTCGCGGAGCTGGCCCTGCGGGTCGCGGACCACGACGACCGCCTTGGGGCCGCTGACCGGCAGGCCGGCCGCGGCCACCGCGTCGGCCGCCGTCGTCCCGGCGGCGACGACGACGGGGTCGGCCACGACGGGGGTACGGGGTGCGGACACGGTGACTCCTTCAGCTGACGACGAACGCGGCCGAGCGACCGCCCCCGCTGATGCTAGCGGGCAGCAAGGGGGCCCTTCTTGTCGCATTCGGTGAAGGCGGCGCTCCTTCCCGACGCCTTCCGCCCCGGGCCGACGGCGGGGCCGGTAGGGGCGGTGGCGGCCACCGCGGCGGCCCGGACACGAGGTGTGGGCGGCCCGCGACCGGGCCGGGCGGGGTGGTCAGCCCGCCCAGTCGGGCAGCGGCTCGCGGGCGGCGAGCCAGTCGGCGGGCACCCCGCCCGGCGAGCCGACGCCGGTGTGGGCGGCCACCACCGCGCCGACGATCGCCGCCGTGGTGTCCACGTCCCCGCCCGCCTCGACGCACGCCCGGACCGCGGCCGGGTAGTCGTCGAGGCGCGCGGCGGCGACCCAGAGCGTGAACGGGACGGTGTCCTGCGCCGTCACCCGGGAGCCGTTACCGAGCGCGTCGGCGGCGACGGCCACCGGGCGGTCCAGCAGGGCGGCGGCCCGGCGTACCCCCTGGTGCACCTGGCCGCCCGGGTCGAGGGCGGCGGCCACCGCGGCGAGCAGCCGCGACGGCGGCGGGCGGGCCCCGTCGAGGCGGGCCCGGGCGGCCAGGGCGGCGGCCACCGCCACCGCCACCGCGCCGGCGATTCCCTCCGGGTGGGCGTGGGTGACCTCGGCGGACGCCCGGGCCTGGGCCGCGGCCCGCCGGGTCGAGTCGGCGAACCACGCCCCGAGCGGCCCGACCCGCATCGCCGCGCCGTTGCCGCACGAGCCCTGCCCGTCGAACGCGGAGGCCGCGGCGACGGGCCAGGGCGTGCCGGCGCGGATCAGGCGCAGGATGGTCACCGCCCCGGGGCCGTAGCCGCGGTACGGTTCGCACCGGTGCGCGAACGCCAGCGCCAGCCGGTCCCGGTCGACCTCCCCTGCGCCGGCCAGCTCGGCCAGCACGGAGCACGCCATCTCGGTGTCGTCGGTCCACTGCCAGGGCGGCGCGGGGAGCCGGCCGGCGGCGAGGTCCCCGGGCCGATGCCCCGGCACGAAGAACTGGGAGCCGAGGGCGTCGCCGACGGAGAGCCCGGCGAGGCTGTCCCGGGCGAGCGCCAGTCGGGTGTCCGGGAAGAGCGTGAAGGACATGGTCGTACCAGCTTGCCCGGTTCGCGGGTGCGCCGCAACGCGTCTACTTGCCCTGCCGAGTACGGTGCTGACGTGGCCACGGTGCTCCTGGTCGAAGACGACCACGTCGTACGCGGCGCGATGCTGCGGTCCCTCGCCGACCGGGGGCACGCCGTGCACGCCGTCGGCACGGCGCTGGACGCGCTGCGCCGGGTGGCCGCGGAGACCCCCGATTTGGTGGTGCTCGACCTCGGCCTGCCGGACCTGGACGGCTCGGACGCGCTGCGGATGCTGCGCGGCATCACCGACGTGCCGATCATCATCGCCACCGCCCGCGACGACGAGCAGTCGGTGGTGCGCCTGCTGCGGGCGGGCGCCGACGACTACATGGTCAAGCCGTTCACCGGCGCGCACCTGGACGCCCGGATCACCACGGTGCTGCGCCGGGCCGGCCGGGCCAGCCGGACGGTGCAGCCGGCCGTGCACACCGTCGGCGGCCTGCGGGTGGACGTCGGCGAGCGCAGCGCCCAGCTCGACGGGATGGCGCTCGCGCTGACCCGCAAGGAATTCGACCTGCTGGCGTATCTCGCCGCCCGACCGGGGCGGGTGGTTTCCCGCCGGGAACTCTTGGAGGAGGTATGGCACCAGCCATCGGTCGGCGAGGACCAGACCATCGACGTTCACCTGTACTGGCTGCGTCGCAAAATGGGCGAGTCCGCGGCGAAGCCGCGCTACCTGCGCACCGTGCGGGGGGTCGGCTTCCGGTTGGTGGCCCCGGACTGAGGGTCGCGCTGGCCTGGCTCACGGCCGGCATGTGCGCGCTCGTCGCGCTGGCGTTCCTGGTCCCCCTCGGCATCAGCCTGGGCGAGCAGACCCGTCAGGAGGCCCTCGCCGACGCCGCCCGGCGCGGCGCACTGGTCACCGGCGCGCTCGCGGTCAGCACCGAGCCGGCGGCGGTGCGGCGCGCGGTGGAGGCCAGCGGCGCGGACCCGGCGACCCGACCGGTGGTGCACGGGCTGGACGGCGCCGCGCCGGCCGGCCGGGCCGACGCGGCGGCGCTGGCCAGGGCCACCGCGGACCGGCGCTCGGTGATCGTCGACGTGCCCGGCGGGGCGCTCCGGCTGGATCCGGTGGTGCTCGGCGACACGGTGGTCGTGGTCGAGGTGTTCGTGCCGGACTCCGCGCTCGATGAGGGCTCCGGGGGCCGCTGGCTGCTGCTGGCCGCGGTGGCGGTGGCCCTGGTCGGGGCCGCCGTGCTGGTGGTGGACCGGGTGGCCGCCCGCGCGGTCGACTCGACCCGGGGGCTGGTGAAGGCCGCTCTCGCGGTGGGCGACGGCGACCTCGGGGTACACGTCGAGCCGAGCGGCCCGCGCGAGTTGGCCGAGGCCGGCTACGCGTTCAACCGGATGGCGGACCGGATGGCGGCGGCGCGCACCGACGAGCGGGAACTGGTGGCGGACCTGTCGCACCGGCTGCGCACGCCCCTGACGGTGCTGCGGCTGGACGCCGAGGGGCTGGACTCCGACGACACCAGCGTGGGCTCGTTCACGGAGGCGGAGCTGGACCGGCGGCGCACCATCCGGCGGATCCGGCAGGCCATCGTGACCCTCGAGGGCGAGATCGACGTGCTGATCAAGACGACCCGCAAGACGGTCGCCCACGAGGCCGGCCCGGCGATGTGCGACGTCAGCGAGGTGGTCCGGGACCGGATGGTGTTCTGGTCGGCCCTCGCGGGTGACCAGAACCGGCCGCACCGGGTCAGCGGGGCGCAGCTGCGCATCCCGGCGCCCGTGCCCCGGGCCGAGCTGGCCGCCGCCCTCGACGCGGTGATCGGCAACGTGTTCCGCTACACCCCGCAGGGCACCGCGTTCGAGCTCGCGGTCTCCCGCCGGGACGGATACGTGGCGATCCGCATCGACGACGCCGGCCCGGGCATCGCCAACCCGGACCGGGCGCTGCGGCGGGGAACCAGCGACCAGGGCTCCACGGGGCTCGGCCTGGACATCGCCAAGCGGGTGGCCTTGCAGGCCAACGGGTCGGTGAGCATCGACCGGGCCCGGCTCGGCGGGGCCAGCGTGGTGATGCTGCTGGCCGACCCGGAGGCCACCCCGCGGCAGGTCAGCCGCTTCGGCCTGGTCGGCCGGATGGCCCGGGAGGCGCGGGAGCAGAAGAGCGGGGGCCGCCGCTGGCCCCGGCAACGCCCCACGGACGGCTGACCGCCCCGCAGCCTGTGGGCAGACACAAGTCTTTCTTAGATTCGGATTAACGGCACCGGCGGGCCGGGCGCGACCTGACAGGATCCGGGGGCGAACCCACCAGTTCCACCGGCCGCCCCCGGATCCACCAACTGGCCGGTGGAGTCCGTGCACGCGGCGGGAGTACGGTCCCCCCACAACCGGCTCCCGCCGCGCGCGCCGGCCCCACGACCCCGGACGCCGACCGCCTGGCGCCGGCGGGTCAGCGGGTCGCCGCGGCCAGGTAGCCGTCGATCTCGGCGGTGAGCCGTGACTTCTCCCCCGGATCGAGGAACGCGGCGTTCACCGCGTCGGTGGCCAGCGCGGCCACTCCCTCGGGGCCGACCCCGAGCAGCCGGGCGGCCACCGCGTACTCGTTGTCGAGGGTGGTGCCGAACATCGGCGGGTCGTCGGAGTTGATGGTGACCAGCACACCCGCCTCGACGAGTCGGGGCAGCGGGTGCTCGTCGAGGGAGGCGACCGCCCGGGTGCGCAGGTTGGAGGTCGGGCAGACCTCCAGGGCGATCCGCCGCTCCGCGAGGTGGGCGAGCAGCTCCGGGTCCTCGGCGGCGGAGATGCCGTGGCCGATCCGCTCCGCGCCGAGGTCGCGCAGCGCGTCCCAGACGGTCTGCGGGCCGGTGGTCTCCCCGGCATGCGGCACCGAGTGCAGCCCGGCCGCCCGGGCCTGGTCGAAGTACGGCTTGAACTGCGGTCGGGGCACCCCGATCTCGGGGCCACCCAGGCCGAAGCTGATCAGCCCGTCGGGGCGTTCCTCCAGGCAGATCCGCAGGGTCTCCTCGGCGGCCGGCAGCCCCGCCTCGCCCGGGATGTCGAAGCACCAGCGCAGCGCGATGCCGAAGTCGACCTCGGCCCGTTTCCGGGCGTCCTCGATCGCCTCGCAGAACGCCGGCGCGGGGATGCCCCGGCGCACGTGCGAGTACGGGGTGACGGTCAGCTCGGCGTACCGGACCTGCTGGCGGGCCAGCTCGCGGGCGACCTCGTGGGTGAGGATCCAGACGTCCTCGGGATCACGGATCAGGTCCACGACGCTGAGGTAGACCTCGATGAAGTGGGCGAAGTCCCGGAAGGCGAAGTAGTCGGCGAGGGCGTCCGGGTCCGCCGGCACCGGGCTGCGTCCGGCGTGCCGGGCGGCCAGCTCGGCCACGATCCGCGGCGACGCCGAGCCGACGTGGTGCACGTGCAGCTCCACCTTGGGCAGTCCGGCGATGAAGGTGGACAGATCGATCACAATTTCTCCCTTGCGCTGGCGTCGGTCCGGGCGACGACGAAGAGCCGGCGGAAGGGGAAGTACACCAGATTCCGCCGGGCCGGGTAGGCCGCCGCGAGGCGCGCCCGCAACTCGGCGCGGAAGTCGGCCCACCCCGCGTCGTCGAGCGCCGCCCGGACCGGGCGCAGCGCGGTGCCTTCCATCCAGGTCAGCACCGGGTGCTCGGCGTGCGCCGGGGCCGGGAGCTGATGCACGTACGTGGTCTCCCAGGCGTCGACCGCGCAGCCGGCGTCGGTCAGCAGCCTGGCGTAGCCGACCGGCTCGTCGACCGGGGCCTCGCGCAGCAGCGGGGTCAGCTCGGTGGCCCACGGCCCCGCCCCGGCCACCTCCCGCAGCGCCCGGTGCGACGGGGCCTCGAAGTTTCCCGGCACCTGCACGGCGAGCCAGGCCCCGGCGGGCAGTTCGCCGGCCCACCGGGTCAGCAGTTCCCGGTGCCCCGGCACCCACTGGAGCACCGCGTTGCTGACCACCACGTCGACGTCGGGGGCGGGGCGCCAGTCGCGCACGTCGCCGACCGCGAAGTCGACCGGTGCGCCCAGGGCTGCGGCCCGGTCGATCATCTCCGCCGACGAGTCGAGGCCGGTGATCCGGGCACCCGGCCAGCGGGCGGCCAGGGTGGCGGTGAGCGTGCCGGGACCGCAGCCGAGGTCGACGACGGCCCTGGCCCGCCCGACCGGGACCCGGGCGACCAGGTCGTGGAAGGGCCGCCCCCGCTCGTCGTCGTAGCGCAGGTACGCCGCCGGGTCCCACATCGTCGCCCCCCAAACCGTACGTTCGTCTTGTTGAACGGTACGGCCCGCCGCACGACCGGGCAAGCCGATCACTAGGCTCGGGGCATGCAGCAGCGCACCCTCCCCCGGCTCGGGCGGTCCGTCGGCGTGGTCGGCCTCGGCACCTGGCAGCTCGGCGCGGACTGGGGTCGGGTCGACGAGGCCGACGCGCTGGCCGTGCTGGCCGCCGCTGTGGACTCCGGCGTCACGTTCGTCGACACCGCCGACGTGTACGGCGACGGGCGCAGCGAGCAGCTCATCGGCCGGTTCCTGAGGAGCCGGCCCGACGCGGGACTGACCGTGGCGACCAAGATGGGCCGCCGGGTCGAGCAGCGGCCGGAGGCGTACACCGCGGAGAACTTCCGGGCCTGGACCGACCGGTCCCGGGCCAACCTCGGTGTGGACACCCTGGACCTGGTGCAGCTGCACTGCCCGCCCACGGCGGTGTTCGGAGACGACCGGGTCTTCGACGCCCTGGACGACCTCGTCGCGGCCGGACGCATCGCCGGGTACGGGGTCAGCGTGGAGACCTGCGACCAGGCGCTCACCGCGATCGCCCGGCCAGGCGTGGCCAGCGTCCAGATCATCCTGAACGCGCTGCGGCTCAAGCCCCTGGAGCGGGTGCTGCCGGCCGCCTCAGCCGCGGGGGTGGGCATCATCGCGCGGGTGCCGCTGGCCAGCGGCCTGCTCTCCGGTCGGTACGACGAGCACACCACCTTTCCCGCCGACGACCACCGCACCTTCAACCGGCGCGGCGAGTCGTTCGACGTCGGGGAGACCTTCTCCGGGGTCGACCTCGACACCGGGCTGGCCGCCGTGCGCCGGCTCGCCCCGCTGGCCCGGACGGGCCGCACCCTGGCCCAGTTCGCGCTGCGCTGGGTGGTCGACCAGCCGGGCGTCACCGTGGTCATCCCCGGTGCCCGCGACACCGACCAGGCCCGGCGCAACGCCGCCACCGCCGGCCTGCCGTCGCTGTCCACCGAGGAGCTGGCCGTCGTCCGGCACACCTACGACGAGCTGGTCCGGCCGCAGGTGCACGACCGGTGGTGACCCGCCCGGGGGCGGCGGTGTTCGCCCAGCTCGGTGACGACGCGCATGCTGGACGGGCCCGGCCGGTCGGCGAAGGAGGAACGCGATGAAGGGGTGGCTTCCGCTCACCCTCGGCCTGCTCGCCATGGTCGTGGGCGCCGTCTGGACGGTGCAGGGCCTCGGCTACGTCGGCGGCAGCATCATGACCGACCAGTGGATCTGGGCGCTGCTCGGCCCACTGCTGGTCCTGATCGGACTCGTGACGACCTGGCGCGGCCTGCGCAGCCGCCGCCGGCCCTGACCGCTCCCCCCACCGAGGGCACGGGTCCCGGGGCAACGGAAAACCCCGCATCCCGGACAGGACGCGGGGTTTCACTGTGATCCGGGCGGATCACCCGGCCTCGGCCGGCACGCCGGCCACGGCTGCTCAGATCGGGCGGACCTGCTCAGCCTGCGGGCCCTTCTGACCCTGGGCGATCTCGAACTCCACCCGCTGGTTCTCCTCCAGCGAACGGTAGCCGCTGGACTGGATCGCCGAGAAGTGGACGAACACGTCAGCACCCCCGCCGTCGACGGTGATGAAGCCGAAGCCCTTGTCTGCGTTGAACCACTTCACGGTTCCCTGCGCCATGTGAATCTCCTTCTAAAACTGGCGGCCGAGCACGCCGTGCGGCCGATTGGCCGTTTTCGAGCAGCGGCGCCTGAGGCGGCCCCCTGTGCAGGAGACTTCTCTCAACCCACGCCTTCTCGCAACAGCGTGGGACAGCGAACCACGTAGCGAAAACTTCGCACAGCGTACCCGAAGAGATCCTCGGAAAGGTGACCCGAAGGACGCTCGAATTCCGGCCCGGACGGGTCGCGCCCCGAGCGAAAGGGCCCTTTCCCACGTACCGGAAAGGGGCCCTTTCGCATGGTGCCGGCGGGTCAATCGGGCCAGCGGCCGGTCAGTCGGCGCACGCCGGCCGCCCCGCCCCGGTCCACGGCGGCCCGGACCACCGCGAAGATCGCGCCCTGGAGGGCGGCGGCGGCCAGGATCTCGCCCCAGCCACGGTCCTCGTCGGTGGCGCTCGGGGCCTCGCCGTCGCCCGCGGTCGCCTTCCAGACCTGCCGGAAGATCGCGCCCGCGACCGTACCGGCGGCCACGCCGAGCAGCACCCCGACCGGCTTGTACGCGGCCTTGCCGATGCCCCTGCTCACCTGTTCCTCCCCCGAACGATCAACAACACGATCATCGTAGCCACCGCGCCGGCGGCGACGGCCGCCCACGGCACCGGGCCGCGCAGCCCCGCACCGGCGGTGGACGCCCCCTCCCGGGCCACTCCGGCCCCCTGCGCGGCCTGCTCCCGCACCCGGGCCACCGTCTGCGCGGCCTGCTCCCGCATCCGGCCCTTCGCCTGCTCGGCGGAGGACCTCAGGCGGGCCTTGACGTCGGCCTTGGCGGCCAGCGCCTCCATCGTCTCGCCCAACTCCACCCTGGTCCGCCGGATCTCCTCGCGGAGCCCCTCGGTGTCGCCGGCCCCGTTGCCCGTCATGCCCGTCCCCTGTCCCGGACCGCGGCGGTCACGGTGTCCACGTCCGCCCGGAGGCTGCGTACCGTCGCGGCCGGAACCGGCGGAACCGCCTGGCTGACCTGCTTCTTGCCGACCAGTGCGAGGATCCCGGCCAGCAGGAAGAGCGCCACCGCCACGATCAGCGCGCCCAGCCACGCGGGCATGACCAGCGCCAGTAGCAGGATCACGGCGGCGACCAGTGCGCCGAGCCCGTAAAGCGCCAGGGCCCCGCCACCGCCGAACAGGCCGATCCCGATGCCGGCGTGCTTGCCCTTCTGCGTCAGTTCCGCCCGGGCCAGCGCGAGCTCGTCCCGGACGAGGCGCGAGACCTGCTCCGTGGCCCGCTGCACCAGTTCCGCGGTGGACGGCTCGCTCCCGCTCCCGGTCCGAGACGTGCGGTGATTCGCGACGTCAGCCATGCTGTCCTCCTTTCATCATCACCGCGCTGTATGCCCGGAGCCGCCGCCCGTCAATCCTGCGCGGTGCAGCCAGTAACACCGACCACCCCGCGCACCAGTCCCCAGAACCCGCCGCCCCAAACCCAGCCCCACCCCGCCGGCCCACGCCCGGCCCACGGTGATCAAGAGGTCTGCGTCGCCGGACCGCAGATCCCGACGCAGACCTCTTGATCACCGCATTCATCGGGTGTGGGTCGGGGTGAGGGCGTCGTCGGGGCCGATGAAGGCTTCGCTGCGGGCCGCGCCGTCGTCGCTGCCGCCGAAGACCCGGGCGTCGTCGGGGACGTCGGTGTCTGCCGGCCGGCGGACCGGGCGCCGGGGCTGCACCGACTGCCAGGGCAGGGCGCCGGAGGAGTCGCCGACCTCGGCGCGCATCCGGGGCAGGGCGGTCGGGCGGTGGTCGCGGACCCAGCCGACCAGGTGCTCGCGCACCAGGCAGCGCAGGTCCCACAGACTGCCGGCGTCCGCCGCGCTGACCAGGGCGCGGACCTTGACCAGGCCGCCGGTGGCGTCGGTCACCTGGAGTACGCACACCCGGCCGTCCCACAGGTCGCTGCTCTCCGCCAGCCGGCGCAGCTCCTCGCGCATCGCCTGCACGTTGACCGACCAGTCGACGTCGAACTCGGCGGTGCCCAGCACCGCAGCCTCGGTCCGGGTCCAGTTCTGGAAGGGCCTGCTGGTGAAGTACGAGGTGGGCAGGATCAGCCGGCGGTCGTCCCAGATCTGCACGACCACGTAGCTGAGGGTCAGCTCCTCGATCCGGCCCCACTCCCCCTCGACCACCACCACGTCGTCCAGGCGTACCGCGTCGCTGAAGGCGAGCTGGAGCCCGGCGAAGACGTTGCCGAGCAGGCTCTGCGCGGCCAACGCGGCGACCACGCCGACCACGCCGGCGGAGGTCAGCACGCCGGCCCCGATGCCCCGGACGCTGGGGAAGGTCATCAGCATCACGCCGACGGTCAGGATCACGATCACCGCGATGGTCAGCCGGCGCAGCATCACCACCTGGGTACGCACCCGGCGGGCGTGCCGGTTGTTCGGCACGTCGACCCGGAACCGGGCCAGCGCCACGTCCTCGACCGCCACCAGCAGCGAGGCGACCAGCCAGGCCGCGGCGGCGATGACGGCGAGCACCAGCATGTGCAGCACCACCTGCCGCCACTGCGTGCCGACGGCGTAGCCGGTGGAGAGCCGGACGGCGAACTGCACGGCGACGACGGTCGCGGCGACCTGGAACGAGCGGTGCGTGTGGTCGGTCAGCTCGGTCATCAGCAGCGAGCCCCGGCCGAATCGCCGGGTCGCGCGGTGCACCACCTCGACCAGGAAAAGGGCGATCGCCGCCGCGGCGAGCGCGGCGACGACCGTCGTGAGGTAGCTCTGCACAGGTATCTCTCTCCCTCCAGCGGGCACCCCGGATCCGGGCAAAGGCCCAATGGTGCCCGCTGTTTCCCGATCCGACCAGGTCAGACCTTGCGGTACCGGGACTGGAGGAAGCAGTAGACGCCGTAGCAGGCGATGCCGAGGGCGACCAGGACCAGCAGCACCGGGCCGTAGGACTGGTCGCGCAGCGTGCGCAACGCGGCGTCGAGGCCGCGGGCCTTCTCCGGGTCGTAGTTGACGGCGGCCAGCACGACCAGCAGGCCGGCGATGCCGTACGCGACGCCCTTGGCGATGTAGCCGGCCATGCCGAGCCGGCGGGCCAGGGTCCGGGTGTGGGCGTTCATCTCCCCGGTCTTCAGGCGCTTCTCGAACTTCTTCTTCCACCCGTAGATCACCAGGCCGATGCCGATGGCGGCGAGCACCAGGCCGGCCAGTCCGACCAGCCAGCGTCCGCCGGAGGAGGTCATCAGCTTGCCGGTCAGCGCCTCCGACTGGTCGGCGTTGCTGGCGCCGGCGTTGGAGAAGACCTTCCAGGCGGTCCAGGCGAAGTAGAGGTAGACCAGGGCACGGGCGACGGAGGCGACGCGCTCGAAGATCCGCTCCTTGCCGCGCTCGGCCTGGTGGCCGACGGCGGCCTCCAGCGCCTGCCAGATCGCCATGGCGAGCATGCCGACGGCGATGGCGACGCAGAGGAACTTACCCATCGGCTTCTCCGCCAGGGTGCTCAGCGCACCGGACTGGTCGCCGCTCTTGCCGCCCGAGCTGCCGAAGGCAATCTGCAGGGCGAGCCAGGCGATCAGCAGGTGCACGACGCCGTAGCCGATGAAGCCGGCCCGGGCGAGTAGTTCGAGCCACCGGCTGTTCGCGGCCTGCGAGGCGGTGGCTTCGGCGTTCCGGGTGAGTGACATGGCGCCACAATCTCCGATTGCGGAGATTCCCAAACGTCGGCCACCGCCGCCGCGGCGTCGCTAGTTGCCGGGATTACGCGAGACGCGGATCTTGACCTCCTGGTCGGTGACGCTGTCCAGGGTGACGGCGAAGCCGCCGACCTCGGTGGCCTGCTGGCCGACGGTCAGCGACAGCTGTTCGCCGGCGACCTCGACGGTCACCTGGTCGCCCTGGGCGCCGACCAGTTTGGCCTCGACGCCGAGGATGGTGGCGCTGGCCTCGACGCCACGGTCGAAGGTGACCGTGCAGGCGTCCAGGCCGCAGTCGGTGGAGGCGCCCTCGCTGCTGCAGCCGGCGAGCAGGGCGACGCCGAGCGCCAGGCCGGCCAGCAGGCCGACGGCCCGGCGGGTGGGGGTGGACGGGGGGGTACCGGGTCGGTTCGTCACCCGATCAAGGGTACGAGATCCGCGCGAACGCCCGCCCGGCACGCAATCGCCCTGCTCAACGTCTTCGCACCCCGGTTTCCGACCGACGAGGTGGACCGGTTGCTGGCCGAACTGGACCAGTTGGCCGGGGCCCGGGGCAGAATGGCCGGGTGAGCATCCTGGTCGAGGACAACCCCGCCCGCCGCCGCTTCGAGATCCTGGTCGACGACGCGCTGGCCGGGTTCACCGCGTACCTGCCCCGGGGCGAGGTGCTGGTCTTCACCCACACCGAGGTCGACCCCGGGTTCCAGAACATGGGGGTCGGATCCGCGCTGATGCGGGCCACCCTGGACCAGGTCCGCGAGCGTGGCGGCCGGGTGTCGCCCAGGTGCCCGTTCATGGCCGCGTTCATCGAACGCCACCCGGAGTACGCGGACCTGGTCATCTCCGCCTGAACCGGCGGGCGCGCCCGACCGACCCGCCCACGGCGTGACGGGCCGCCGGGCGATGGGCCGCCAGCCGGCGACGGGCCGCCAGCCGGCGACGGGCCGCCAGCCGGCGACGGGCCGCCAGCCGGCGACGGGCCGCCAGCCGGCGTCGGACCTCAGCCGGCGATTGGCCGCCCAAGGCCGGCCAGCGGCGCGGCGAGGGTGCCGGCGAGCAGCTCGGCGGCGGCGCGGGCCGCGGACCGGGTAGCGCCGTGGGTGGCCACGTGCACCACCCCGGCGACCAGCACGGGCACGCCCAGTTCGACCACCACCGCGTCGGGGCGGGCGGCGATGGCCCGCCCCACGGCGGCGCGCATCCATTCGTGCCGGTGCAGGTCACGGACGACCAGCACGAGCGGCCGGCCGGCCGCCCCGGCGGTCGGGTCGGCGGGCAGGTCGGCCTCGCCGAGGCGTACCGAGGTGGTGCCGGTGAGCAGGCCGGCGAGGGGCGCGGCAACCCCCCACGGGGTCTCCTGGCCGATCGCGATGTTGCGCGGCGGCTCGAACTCGACCACGTGCGGGGCGGTGACCAGGGGCAGCGCCGCCTCGGCGCCGGTGCGCGCGGTCACCCGGACCGCCCGGCGGGCGGCGGCCAGCCCGACCAGGGAGCCGCCGACCGCGACGCCGGAGCGGGCCGGAGCGGCGGCCTGGGCCGTCGTCGTCCAGCTCGCCAGCTGACCGACCCGCTGGGCCGCCTCGGCCAGCCGCTCCTCGGGCAGCTCGCCGGCCACGACGGCGGCGACGATGGCGTCGCGCAGCTCGCGGGCGGAGTCCTCGTCGGCCCGCTCCCCGCCGACGCAGATCGCGTCCGCGCCGGCGGCAAGGGCGCGCACGGCCGACCCGGCGAAGCCGTACCGGTCGGCGACCGCGCGCATCTCCACCGCGTCGGTGACCACCACACCGGTGAAGCCGAGCTCGTCGCGGAGCAGGCCGCCGAGGATGCGCGGGCTGAGCGTGGCCGGCAGTTCCGGGTCCAGCGCCGGGACGAGCAGGTGGCCGGTCATCACCGCCCGCACCCCGGCCGCCACGGCGGCCCGGAACGGGACCAGCTCGGCGGCGTCGAGCTGTTGCCGGGTGCCGCCGATGCGGGGCAGGTCGTGGTGCGAGTCGACGCGGGTGTCGCCGTGGCCGGGGAAGTGCTTGGCGCAGGCCGCCACCCCGCTGGACTGCAGCCCCCGGATCCAGGCGGAGGTGTGCCGGGCGACCAGGACCGGATCGGCCCCGAAGGCGCGGACCCCGATGACCGGGTTGGCCGGGTTGGAGTTGACGTCGGCGTCCGGGGCGTAGTTGAGGGTGACGCCGACCGAGGCCAGCTCGCGGCCGAGGTCGCGGGCCACCTCGTGGGTCAGCTCCGGGTCGTCGACCGCGCCGAGGGCGAAGTTGCCGGGGCGGGAGCTGCCCCGGCCGGACTCGATCCGGGTGACGTCGCCGGCCTCCTCGTCGATGCCGACCACCACGTCGGGCCGCTCCGCGCGCAGAGCCGCGGTGAGCGCGGCGACCTGGTCGAGGTCGACGATGTTGCGGGCGAAGAGGACCACCGAGCCGAGCCCTTCGCCGAGCCACCGGCAGACCCAGGGCGGTGGGGTGGTGCCGACGAATCCCGGTTGCAGGACAGCGGCCGCCAGGCTCGCCAGTTTTCCCGTCGGTGTGCTGCTCATGCGGCTGCCGTACCCCCGTCTTTCCCGTTTCGGACCGGCCGCGGGTCGCGGCGGTGCATGCCATGGTCACACCGGGCACCACTAATAGTCAATAAACCTTACTGTTAATCCGTGGCGCGGAGCCGCCCCACGTGGGAGAGTTCCCACATGCCACTGCCGCCCCTCGCCGACGCGACCAGCGCGGCCGACGTACCCGGTGTTCGGCTGCTCGGCCTGGTCGTCGGCGGCCTGCTCCTGCTCGCCGCCATCCGGGCGATGTTCCGCCGGCGCTGACCCCCGCGGTCGCCGGTCGTAGCCCCACGGGCCGACACGCTCCTGCCGTGGGGTTTCGCCGCTGATCGCGTCGGGTACCTCCGGCCCTCGATGAAACTGTCAACGCACTCGATGACGCTGCGCCGCGCGGCGCGCAGCCTGTTCGGTTGGACCGCCCTGCGGCCCAACCAGCTCGCCGCCATGCGCGCGGTGATGAAGCGACGCGACGCCCTGGTGGTGCTGCCCACCGGTGCCGGCAAGTCGGCGATCTACCAGATCCCGGCCAGTCTGATCCCCGGCCCGACCGTGGTGATCTCCCCGCTGCTCGCCCTCCAGCAGGACCAGATCGCGGCGCTCAACGAACGCCGACGCCCGGAGCTACGGGCGGTACGGATCAGCTCCGACGAGACCGCCGCCCAGCAGGCGGAGGCGATCGCCGAGATCCGCGACGGCCGGGCGGAGTTCCTGTTCATCACTCCGGAGCAGCTCGCCAACCCGGACCGGATGGCGGAGGTGAAGTCACTCAAGCCGGCGCTCGTGGCGATCGACGAGGCGCACTGCATCTCGGCGTGGGGGCACGACTTCCGCCCCGACTACCTGGCGCTGGGCCACCTCATCGACGGCATCGGCCGGCCGCCGGTGGTCGCGCTGACCGCCACCGCCTCGCCGCCGGTCCGCGACGACATCATCGCCCGGCTGCGGCTGCGCGACGCCGAGGTGGTGGTCTCCGGGCTGGACCGGCCGAACCTCTTCCTCGAGGTGGCGCACTGCCCCACCGAGGACTACCGGTGGCGGCGGCTGATCGCGCTGCTGAACGAGGACCAGCGCCCCGGGATCATCTACGTGCCGACCCGGCGCGCGGCCGAGGAGCTGGCCGGCCGACTCACGGATGCCGGCTACCCGTCGCAGTACTACCACGGCGGCATGCCCGCCGGGGCGCGCGGCGAGCTGCACACGGCGTTCCTCGCCGACCAGGTGCCGATCATGGTGGCCACCTCCGCGTTCGGCATGGGCATCGACAAGCCCAACATCGCCTGGGTGGTGCACATGGCCCTGCCCGACTCGCCGGACAGCTACTTCCAGGAGATCGGCCGGGCCGGACGTGATGGGGAGCCGGCCCGGGTGCTGCTGCTCTGGCAGGCCGAGGACGTCGGCCTGCAACGCTTCTTCTCCGGCGGCCTGCCGGACGCCACCGAGCTGTGCGACCTGGCCGCCCTGCTGCGCAAGAAGCCGGCCACGAAGAAGGAGCTGCGGGAGCTGACCGGCCTGGGGCCGCGCAAGCTCGGGCAGTACCTCGCCCTGCTGGAGCAGATCGGCGCCGCCGAGCCGCGGTCGAAGCAGCGGATCGGCGCGCCCCGGTACTCCCCCACGCCGGCCGAGGCCGGCGAGGCCGCGCGGGCCGAGGCGGAACGCCAGCAGACCGTGACCCGGTCCCGGACCGACATGATGCGGGCCTTCGCCGAGACCACCGGCTGCCGGGGGCAGACGCTGCTGGCGTACTTCGGCGAGCAGATGACGAAGGTGTGCGAACACTGCGACAACTGCCTGGCCGGCACGAGCGTCGCCGGCGACGGCGCCAGCGGGCCGTTCCCGGTGCACAGCCAGGTGCGGCACCCGGAGTGGGGGCCGGGCATGGTGCTCAGTTACGAGGACGACCGGATGACGGTGCTCTTCGAAGAGGTCGGCTACAAGACGCTGTCGGTGCGCGTGGTGTCCGAACAAGGGCTGTTGACCCTCGACTAGCCTGAGCCGGGCCCCGGCGACCGGGGTGCGGTGGCGGTCGAGCCGAGTGAGACCAGGATGAGAGGAGCGTGGACGTGATCGAGCAGCCGGCGTACACCGGGTTCGGTTTCTCCGACGAGGAGTGGGGGCTGCTGGTCGGCCTGCCGCAGGCGGTGCTCAACGCGGCGAGCGTCGCCGAGCACGACAGCGCCCGTCGCACCATGGCCGAGAACGCCGCGGGTCTGGAGACCATCGCCGCCGGCCGGGAGTCGGCCAGTCCCCTGGTCGCCGCCGTGGCCGGCGAGATCGTGTCCCGGGTGGGCGACCCGGAGGCCGGCGAGGAGCTGCCGGTGATCGTGCCGGCCGACCCGCGGGCGATGATCGAGGACGTGCTGAACCGGGCGGCCTCGGCGGCCCGGCTGCTGGCCACCAAGGTCGACGAGGGCGAGGCCGGCGCCTACAAGCACTGGCTGATGAAGATCACCGAGCACGTGGTGGGCGCGGCGTCCAGCGGCGGCATCCTCGGCCTCGGCGGCGACCAGGTGAGCGACTCCGAGCGGCGGTTCCGCGACCGGCTCTCCCAGGTTCTCAACGACTGAACCTGAGGCGTCACGACGGCCGTCCCCGCACCGGGGGCGGCCGGGCTGGCCCGCTTGCGCCCCGTCAGGCTGTGCGGAGTGCTTCGTTGGGTGCAAGCCGGGTGGCCCGCCAGGCGGGGTAGGCCCCGGCGACGATCCCGACAGTGAGAGCGAGCGCGGGTGCCGCGACGATCGCGGTGATGGGAAGAGCTGCGGCTTGCGCGTTGACTGCGGCATAGCCGATGGTGACCAGGATGCCGGTGCTGATGCCGATGGTCGCGCCGATGGCGGCGAGAGTAAGCGCTTCGAAGATGAATTGAGCGGCGATATGTGTGCGTCGCGCTCCGAGGGCGAGCCGGAGTCCGATTTCGCCGCGACGTTCGATGACGGCGACGATCATGGTGTTGGCGATGCCGACCCCACCGATCAGGAGCGCGATTGCGGCAAGGGCCGTGGCGAGGTTGCTGAGGCTGGTGTCGGCAAGTTCGCGCATGTCGGCATAGTCGGAGAGCTGGGACACTCCGACGTACTGGGGTGCGGCGGGATTGGCGGTACCGGCGAGTACGGGACGCACCTGAGCGGCGGTGCCGGGGTGGGTGTTGACGTAGATCATGGCGATGCTGCCTGGTGTGGCGCCGGTCGTGTCGGTGAATTGTGGCCAGATGGCGTCTTCGGTCCAGTCATCGCCGAGGAAGACAGCGTGGTCGATACCGTCCGCGAGGACGACCGGGCGCAGAACACCGATGACAGAGTGCCATTGGTCGGCGACCCAGATGCGCTGTCCGGGGTAGGCGATGCCGAGCGTCGTGGCGGCTTGCGATCCGAGCACGACGGCCGGGAGGATGCGGCTGGCGTTGCTGAACCACTGCCCCCAGGCCAGGTCGGCGTCGATCGCTGCCGGGAGACCGGGGCCTGCGGCCTGGACGAGCAGCCCCCTGGTCTGGTTGATCGGGACGCGATCGGTGCGATAGGCGCGCACCGTCTCGGGTACGGCATATACCGCGGCGGCATTCGTGACGGGGGCGATGCGTTCGATCATCTCCAGCGCCGTGTCGGGCAGCGGTACGGTCTTGTCGTCCGTGTCCTTCCCGGGCTCGACGGTGAGCAGGTTCGCGCCCATGCCATCGAGTTCGTTCAGATACTGGGCCTTGTTGGAGCCGGCGACGCCGGTGATGGCGACGAGTGCGGCGATGCCGATCGCAATCCCGATGGACGACAGGACGGTGCGCAGCGGCCTTGCCCAGGTTCCGGCGGTGGCGTCGTCGAGGAGGTCGCGGATGCGAATCCGGATCGGATGAAGGTCAGAGTTGCTCATGCGGTGGGCACCCCGTATCGGTGGTGATGCGGCCGTCGAGGATTCGGACACGGCGCGGCATTGTGTCGGCTATGGCGTGGTCATGGGTGATGACGATGACCGCCGTTCCGGAACCGGCAATCTCACTGAGGAGACGGATGATGCTCTCCCCGGTGGCCGTGTCGAGGGCACCGGTGGGTTCGTCGGCGAACACGATGCTCGGTCGCTTGACGAGTGCGCGGGCAATCGCCACACGCTGCTTCTCACCTCCGGAAAGCTGTCCGGGCCGATACCGGGTTCGGTGGGCCAGCCCGACGGCTTCGAGAGCGTCTCGGGCCTGACGGAGGCGTTCGGCGTGTCCGGCGCCGGTGTAGAGCAGCCCGGTCGCGACATTCTTCTCGGCCGTGAGGGTGGGGATGAGGTGGAACTGTTGGAAGACAAAACCGATGTGTCGTGCCCGCAGTGCCGCACGCTGCGCATCGCCGAGTCGAGCGACCGGGAAGCCCCGCAGACGCACCGTTCCGCTGGTGGGGTCCTCAAGGGTGCCCATGATTGAGAGCAGAGTGGACTTGCCCGACCCGGACGGTCCCACGATCGCGACCGACTCCCCGGCACGCACCGTAAGGTTGGCTGCGCTGATTGCGTGCGTCGGCGGGTCTGTCGGATACGTCTTGGACACCTCCTCGACGGTGAGGACGAATTCGGTCATGGCGCCGCCACCACCTCCTCCCCTTCCTTGATGTCCCCGGTGATCTGTAGCCGGGAATCGGCGACCAGTCCCACCTTCACGGGTACGAGGACCCGCCTTCCGTTCCGGAGCACTTCGACGCCGTACCCACCGTCGGCCAAGGCGAGGAGCGCGGTGACCGGTACGACGAGGGCTCCATCGACGGTGTCACTGGGGATGGTGACCCGCACTGCGGAGAGGCCGATCCCTGAGACCGCCGACTGGTCGGCGAATTCAATCACCGCACGGTCCGGCAATCGTTTTCCGTCCTTGTCGGACCCGCGGTTCTTCTGGATCTGGGTGATCTGAGCGCCGATGGTCGACCCGTCGGGCAGGGCTACGGTCACCGGTTTCCCCGGCATCAACGATCCGGCCTGCGCGGTGCTGAGGTTGGCGACCGCGTGGACGGTGGTGTCGGTGTAGTCGAGGATATCGCCGTCAGCGGATGCCCCGAGCTTCACGTGAATGGTCTCGACCCGGATCGCATTCGCCTGGGTGACAACGGCATCGCCCGGGGCGAACACACCGGTGGGTTTGACGCGGAGGGACTCCTGCCAGCGTTTGATCGCCAGGGCGGTGGACCGGGTGAACGTGTCGTCCACGGTGAGGCCCACACTGAAGCCCAGCTTGACGAGATTCCGTTCGAGTTGGCGCACGTCCTCGCCCGGGGAAACTCCGGCTCTGAGCTCGCGCCAGAATGGCCGGGCGCCTTTCAGGAGCACGACGGGTCGCCCGTCCGTCTCGTAGACGCGTTGACCAACCTTGACCACCTTCCCGGGGGGCGGCAGCGCCGTGAGGATGCCACCGCCGCCACCGATGAGAGTGTCCGGGTCGCCGTAGCTGAGCTGCGCATTCAGGATCGTGTTCGACGTCAATGCCTCTCGCACGATCGTCTGGGTGTTCATCTTCGGGCCCGGCACGGCGGCGTCCCTGCGCCAGGGTTGCCATACGTAGGCGGCAGCCACAGCACCGAGCACCAGGACGACGGCCGCGGCGGCGACGCGGGTACGGCTTCGCACTGCTCGCCTCGCCTAGGAGTTCGCGCCGTCGATAATGCGGGAGTACAGTTCCTCGCTCCAGGCTGCGTCGAACGCGCCCGTGAAGTTCGGGGCAACGAACGTGCCCTTCTTGTCACCGTCCGGCACGATCGTCTTCTTGCATGACGTGAACATGGCGAAGAACTGTTCCTTCGTCGTCCCGGCCGGCACTGCCATCTCCGCGGACGCACCTTCCGGGTCCGGAAAGGCCGCGATGCCGTTCTCCCTGGCACACTTCGCGAACGCACGAGACGCCTCGGCCAGGGCCGGGTCGAGCCCGTCGCCGTTGCGTGGCGGCTCGTACCGGGACACCTTCGCCCGGCAGACCTTTTCGGCAGCCGCGAAGAGTTCGGCCGCTGCCGCGTCAAACTGGACCGCGCCAGGGCTGCTGTTTCCCTGAGCGGAATCAATCGAGATACCGGGTCCGACATAGCCGTCCGGCCCGACCATCACGTTCTGCACCCCTTCGGCGCGCAAACAGCCCGCGTACGCTTCCGCCGCCGCCTTCGCATCACCCTTACCTACGGGTACGTCGCCGGCGGAAGGCACCTTGGGCGTGGACGTGCAGCCGGCAAGGGTGAGAGCCGCGGCAAGCGCGGCGCCCGCGACGAGCAGCCTCGTCGTGGCTGGCCGGTGGTCGTTGCTGAACATGGTTCGTCCTCACTGACGGGTTGCATCCCGGTGTCGCGGGATCGGTCAGGAGAAGTTCTAGACGGTCGGCGGTCAGCGAACGGTCAGCGCGTTCCTGACCGTTTCCTTACCGTCCGGCCGGACAATGGGGTGATGAGAGTGCTGATCGTGGAGGACGAGATCGACCTCGCCACGAGCCTGGCCGAGGGGCTACGCGCCGATGGGTACACGGTCGACGTCGCTCACGACGGCGCGACCGCGCTCAGCCGGATTCAGCTCAGCGATCCGGAGGTGATGGTGCTGGACCGCAACCTGCCCATCCTCGACGGTGACACCGTCTGCCGGACCCTGTCGGCCATGCGCCACCCCGTACGCATTCTCATGCTGACCGCCGCCGCCGGACTTGACGACCGCGTCGAAGGCCTGGACCTCGGTGCGGACGACTACCTGACGAAGCCCTTCGCCTACCGTGAGCTGACCGCCCGCATCAACGCCCTCGCCCGCCGGCTCGACCCCGGCGATACCTCCCGCAGCGTTGCGGACCTCATCGTGGACGCTGCTGGGCAGAAGGTGACCCGGCGCGGAATACCGGTGCGCCTCAGCACCAAGGAGTACGCGGTACTCGAAGCCCTTGTTGTCGCAAACGGAGGTCTCGTGACCTATCGGCAGCTCATCGACCATGCCTGGGACGAGGACTACAACACCGAACGCGCCGCCGTGAAGATGGCCGTCTACTCCCTCCGCCGTAAGCTCGGCACACCGGACCTGATTGTCGCTGAGCATGGACGCGGTTATCGAATCGAGGCCCCGTCATGAGTCGCCGGACGCCCCGCCTGCACAGCTTCCGCACCCGACTCACGGTGACCTTCACCGCCGCGTTTCTCACCGCCGGAATCGTCCTGCTCGCCGTCGTCTATATCGCGGTGGCTCACCTGTTCGACACCGCTCAGCACGGCGGGGTCAATGAGTTCATCGGCACCGACGGCACGGTGGTTGCTTGGCAGAGCGGCGACCCGCTACTCGAACCGGGTTCCGTCACATACCCCGGCGAGCTGCCAACGGGGGGAATCCAAGGAGTTATTGATCGGACCCAGGTCACGCTTCGCGACGACATACTCGCCGGCCTCGTGTGGTGGTGCCTGGGAATCCTCGCCGTCTTCGCCGTCTTCGCTGCTTTCGCCGCATCCAGGCTCTCCCGCGCCGCCCTCGCCCGGATCGCCGACATCACCTCGTCCGCTCGTTCCATCACCCAACACCAACTCGACGCACGGCTGAACCTGCCCGGCCCGACCGACGAGATCAAGGAACTCGGCGACACGATCGACCAGATGCTTGACCGGCTCGAAGATTCCTTCGCCCGGCAACGCGAGTTCATCGCCAACGCCTCCCACGAACTCCGTACCCCGGTCGCCACGGCCCGCACGGCCCTCGAAATCCCCCTCGAACAGGGACGGGTCCCCACCCAACTCGAACCAGCCGTCACCCGTGCGCTCACCGCGACCAAGCGCAGCGAGACCATCCTCAACGCCCTTCTGGATCTCGCCCGCGCCGAGACTTCCCGGCTGGGGAAACCAGAGCCGGTCGACTTGGCTGCGGCGATCCGCGAAGCCCTGACCGACCTCGACGGGCTGATCGTCACCCGCGGCCTGGACATCACCGTCGAAACAACGGACAGGCCGCTCACCGCTGACAAGACGCTGATCGAACAGTTCCTTCGCAATGCCATCATCAACGCAGTGCGACACAACATCGACAAAGGCCAGGTCAGCATCCGAACCCTGGCCCACGCCGACGGCATCGACATCACCATCTCAAACACCGGGGAGCCCGTCGACCCCGACACGATCGACGATCTCACCGCACCCTTCAACCACGGCAGAACCACTCGGCTCGCACAGGATCAGAACCCGGGCTACGGGCTGGGCCTGGCCATCATGAAGCGCATCATCGAACGCCACAACGGCACACTGACCATCACCGCCCGAGAGAACGGCGGCCTCGTCGTCCACGCGCACGTACCGGACCTCGCCTGCCAGCCGCGCAGAGACTGGTCACGCCGAAGTCGAGCGTGAAGCCGAAGTTCCGCCAGGCGATATGTAGCTGGCCGCCGGCATCGCGCACGCCAGGTGGAACAGCCACTCGGCGGCGACCCGCAGGCGCTTCGTCCAGGATCCACCGCCCCGGCCGTGTGAGGGTCGGCCCAGGCGCAGATATCAACACGGATGCCCATGTTCTTACCGGTGCCGCAGCGGTCTATGCCGCCCGGCAGCCCGCACCGACCCGCTCGACACCTGGCGCGCCACCGCCTTCACCCCGGACCACCTCGAACAGGCGATCACCGCCATGGCCGACGCCCCACCGGCGCCAGAGGCTTCCCCGACAGGTTCACCTACGGACCCGGAAAGATCCGGACGCGATGTCGAGATCTCGGGACTGGCTTCGTCCCCGAGGTGAACACGACCAAAATGGGTCGCACCAGCATCGAGGAGAAACACGATGGCCAAGTATTTGCTGCTCAAGCACTACCGCGGCGCTCCGGCTGCGGTCAACGACGTGCCCATGGACCGGTGGACGCCGGAGGAGATCTCGGCCCACGTGCAGTACATGAACGACTTCGCGGCCCGGCTCGAAGGGACCGGCGAGTACGTCGACGGTCAGGCGCTCGCCCCCGAGGGGACGTTCGTCCGGTACGACGGCGAGGGTCGCCCGCCGGTCACCGACGGCCCGTTCGCCGAGACCAAGGACCTCATCGCCGGCTGGATGGTGATCGACGTCGACAGCTACGAGCGCGCCGTCGAGCTGGCCGGGAACCTGTCGGCCGCCCCCGGGGCAGGCGGGAAGCCGATCCACGAGTGGCTTGAGTTGCGCCCGTTCCTGGCCGCGCCGCCCACCATCACGGAGTGACCTCGCAGGTGTTCGAGGTCCTGCTCCGGAGCCTCACGCCGAACGTGCTCGGAATCCTCGTCCGCCGCGGAGCCGACTTCGCGGCGGCCGAGGACGCCGTGCAGGACGCGCTGGTCGAGGCGGTCCGCGTCTGGCCGGCGGACCCGCCGCGGGACCCGAAGGGCTGGCTGGTCACCGTGGCCTGGCGCCGGTTCCTCGACGCGACCCGCGCGGACGCCGCCCGCCGCCGGCGTGAGGACCTCGTCGACGAGGAACCGGCACCAGGGCCCACGTCCGCGGTGGACGACACGCTCCAGCTCTACTTCCTGTGTGCCCACCCGTCGCTGACACCGTCGTCCGCGGTCGCGCTCACGCTGCGCGCCGTCGGCGGGCTGACCACCCGCCAGATCGCCCAGGCATACCTGGTGCCCGAGGCGACCATGGCGCAGCGCATCAGCCGGGCCAAGCGCACCGTCTCCGGCGTGCGGCTGGACCAGCCCGGCGGCGTCGCCACCGTGCTGCGCGTCCTCTACCTGGTCTTCAACGAGGGCTACTCCGGCGACGTCGACCTCGCCGCCGAGGCCATCCGGCTCACCCGGCAACTCGCGGCCGCGATCGACCACCCCGAGGTGGCGGGACTGCTCGCCCTCATGCTGCTCCACCACGCCCGGCGCGCCGCCCGGACCGCGCCCGACGGCAGCCTGGTGCCGCTCGCCGAGCAGGACCGCCGCCGGTGGGACACCAGGTCGATCGCCGAGGGCGTCGAGATCCTTCAGGCGGCCCTCGCCCGCGACCGGCTGGGCGATTTCCAGGCCCAGGCCGCCATCGCGGCGCTCCACGCTGACGCGCCCACCGCCGAGGAGACCGACTGGGTGCAGATCGTCGAGTGGTACGACGAGCTCACGCGCCTGACCGACAGCCCGGTCGTCCGCCTCAACCGCGCGGTGGCCGTCGGCGAGGCCGACGGACCACGCGCCGGCCTGGCGGCCCTCGCGGCACTGAACGACTCACTGCCCCGCCACGCCGCGGTGGCGGCGCACCTCCACGAGCGCGACGGCGCCCTGGCGACGGCGGCACGCCTGTACGCCGAGGCAGCCCAGAAGGCACCCAACCTCGCCGAGCGCGACCACCTGACGCGCCAGGCCGCCCGGCTCAACGCCCTCCTTCTGTCGCCGACAGGCGTCCCTGGCGCGTGACGGGCATACGCTGTCGCTCCACGCATGGCTTGCCGAGTTCGCCGCTGCCTCGCGGCGATCGGGTAACCGAACGATGTCGTCGAGCAGGATCTCGAGCATGCCGGAACCGTCCGGCCCGGTGTCGTCGTACGGTGATCGCCGGCGTGGCGCTCGGCGGCCCGACACCGACCGATGTGGCGCGCCTGCCACCCTGGTCGGCCTGACCCGAGGACCGCGCCAACCTCCCCCTGGCCCAGACCCGCAACCGCCTCCCCGACCCAGCACCGCGGTGTGTCGGGCCCGCACTTTCACGGAAAGAGTGGCCTCCGGGCGCGAAATGACCACTCTTTCCGTGAAAGTGCGTGGATCTTGCCCCCTCCTCGGAGCAGCGGTTCGGTAGCGAGGTACGGCGGCCGGGGCAGTCGCACGTGACCGGAACGACCCGTAGCGGGGCTCCGGTGGTGGCCCGGCCGCTCTCCGTGTCGACAATGGAGCGGTGTCACGGACGGAATCGTGGGCGATGGACGCGCCGACCGGCGACGAGAGGCGGCCGGCCGCGTCGTCAAACCGGCACGGGCACCACACGGGGAGGTCGGTGATGGGCACACTGCGGGCCGAGACGGTGGACACGGCGGGGCTGCCGCCGGCGGAGCGGTGGCCCTTCTGGGTCGACATGTCGGCACGGGTCTCCGCGCCGATCGCGTTCGCCAGCGACCACGCGGCCGACTTCCGGGGCCGCGCCCGGCTGGTCGACCTGGGCGGTGGGATCCAGCTGACCCGGTTCCGCTACCAGTCCCTGATCGGGCGGCGGACCGCCCGACTGATCCGCCAGGCCGACCCGGAGGTCTACCAGATCCCGCTGACGGTCGCCGGCACCAGCGCGATCAGCGCCCGGCGCCGGGACACCGCGATGGGCAGCGGTGACTTCGCGCTCATCGACTGGGGTCGACCACACGACATCATGCACGCCAGCCGCCAACACGGCCGGGAGGACGCCGCCTCGGCCACCGTGGTCATCTCCCGGGCGCTGCTGCCGCTGGACTCGGACAAGGTCGACCGGCTCTCGGCGGTGCGGATCTCGGGCACGCAGGGGCCCGGCGCGCTGCTCGCCCAGCACCTGCACAGGATCACCCGTCATCCCGAGCAGTTCCGCGCCACCGACGCCCCACACCTCGCCGACGTCACCCTCACCCTGGTCTCCCTGCTGCTCGCCCGCCACCTCGACGCCGAGGCCGCCCTCCCCACCGAGATGCGCCAACAGGTCCTGCTCACCCAGGTACGCGACTTCGTCGAGCGCCATCTCGGCGACCCGGACCTGTCCCCCCAGTCCGTCGCCGACGCCCACCACGTCGCCCTGCGCACCCTGCACCGCCTCTTCGCCGACCAGGACGAATCCGTCAGCGGCGTCATCCGCCGACGCCGCCTCGAACGCTGCCGCCGCGACCTCGCGGACCCGCTCCTACGCGACCAGACCGTCCAGGCCATCGGGGCGCGTTGGGGCTTCCGCGACAAGACCCACTTCAGCCGCGCCTTCCGCGCCGCGTACGGCACCAGCCCGCGCGCCTTCCGGGAGAGCCGGTGGCGGGAGACGGGCCGGCCCGACCGGCCCACGGCCGGTGCCGCACCGCCGGAGTGACCCCGTACCGCCCGGCGGGGCGCTTACCCGGACGCACCGTCCGCAACGGCACGGATCGTCAACCTCCCGGCGTCCACTGTCAACTCGGTTCCGCCGCCGCCCACCGATACTGGGGCGGGCCGGCGGGCGGGACCACCGCGGCGGCGGCCCACACGTAACGGGGGGCCGTGGCGAGGCGTCCGCGGCCCACCGTCGCGGGCGACCGCCCGGTGCCGTCCATCCGCGTCCCCAGCCGCGCGACGCGACGATCCCCGTGCGTCGGTCACCGGCCCCGCCGCTCTCCCCCAGGACCGTCGACGGGGCCGGTCAGGCGTCCTCCAGCAGCTCCAGCACCCGTCGCTCCGCCTCCGCCCGGGGCGTGCCCGGTTCCACCGGGGCGACCACCCCGTCGTGGAACAGGTCGACCACCCGGGGGTCCACGTAGGAGGTACGGGCCACGGTCGCGGTGTTGCCGAGCAGCTCGGCGACCTCGCGCATCACCGCCGCCACCGCCCGCCTGCGGGCCGTGACGGAACGGGCCGGCCCGCGGGTGGCCAGTTCGGTGGCCGCCAGCACGGTGGCGTGCCAGGTGCGGAAGTCCTTCGCGGTCATCTCACCGCCGCTGGCGGCGCGCAGGTACTCGTTGACCTCGTCGCTGCGCACGTCCCGCCAGTCCCGGCCGTCCCAGTAGCCGAACAGCCGCTCGGCCCTGCGCCGCCGGCGGCGCAGGTTGGTCAGCACCCGGCACAGCTCCGGGTCCTCGATCCGCCGCACCTGGTCGATGCCGCCCTTGGCGGGGAACTCGAACACCACGCAGCCCCGCCGGCTGCGGGCGTGCTCCGGGCGCAACGTGGAGACGCCGAAGGTGGCGTCGTCGCCGACCGCGTACTGGTCGCTGCCGACCCGGAACATTCCCATGTCGAGCAGGCGGGCGACCGTGGCGAGCACCCGGTCCCGGTTCAGCCCGTGGCCGGACAGGTCGTGCTCCACCCGCTCGCGCAGCACCGGAAGCCGGTGGGCGACCTCCAGCACGTGGTCGAACTTCGCCTCGTCCCGGTTGCGCCGCCACTGCGGGTGGTAGAGGTACTGCTTGCGGCCGGCGGCGTCGATCCCGGTGGCCTGGATGTGCCCGTTGTGGTGCGGCGAGATCCACACCTCCCGCCAGGCCGGCGGGATCACCAGGTCCCGCAGCCGGGGCAGCTCGCCGGGCTCGCGGACCGGCTCGCCCCTGGGGTCGAGGAAGGTCCAGCCCCTGCCGCTTCGCCGGCGGCCGTACCCCGGCCTGCCCGGATCGCTACGCCGTAACCGCACCGGAGATCCGCACCGCCCGTTCCGCGTCGTCCACGGCCGCCAGCACCTCGTCGAGGCGGACGGCCGCCAGTGTCGAATCGGTTGTTACCCCATCGAACACCGTCCAATCGCCCCACGCTCCGGGAGGCTGGACGGCGGGCCGGTCGCGCGGGCCACCGTCGCCGTGCCAGAGCACCCGATGCCACGGGCGGTCCGGCGGCGGCCCCCACCGCGCCGGCGCGACGGGGCCGAAGAGCACCACCGACGCGGTGCCGTACCCGGTGGCGAGGTGGGCGACGCCGGTGTCCCCGCTGACCACCAGCCGGGCGTGGGCGACGAGGGCGGCGAGGTCGCCGAGGTCCGTGCGGCCGGCGAGCACCGCGTCCGGTGCGAGCCCCCCGTGGTACGCCACCCACCCGGCCAGCTCCCGCTCGCCCGCCGAGCCGGTGACCACCACCCGGTGTCCCCGGCCGGTCAGCTCCCGGGCCAGCGCCGCGAATCGCCGGGCCGGCCAGCGCTTGGCCGCGACCTTGCTGCCGGGGTGCACCACCGTCGCCCCGGTCGGCACGCCGCCGGGCGCGGGACGGCACAGGGCGAGGTCGGCGCGGTCGGCGCGGAGGCCGTACCAGCCGAGCAGGCGGCACCACCGGTCGACCTCGTGCTCGTCGGCCCGCCAGTCGGGGCCGTCGGCGTGGCCGGCGTCGGGACTGGCGAAGGCGAGCAGCCGGCCGGGGCGGGTGGCGGCCAGCACGCGGTGCGACCGGGGGCCACGGCCGTGCAGGTTGACCGCCAGCTCCGGCGGCGGGCCGGGCCACCCCAGGTTCCCCAGGCCGTCCGCCGGCACCAGGCGGTCGACGCCGCCGACCAGGTCGACCAGGGGAGCCAGCCAGCGCGGGGCGGCCAGGGCCAGCTTCCGGTCGGGGTACGCGGCACGCAGGGCGCGCAGCGCCGGCACCCCGGTGGCGAGGTCGCCGACGCCGAGCGCCCGGAGCACGAGGATCACGGGTACGACGACTCCCGCTCGGCGCAGACCACCAGCTCGCGGACGGCGCTGCCGGGCGGTTGGGACAGGGCGAACATGACTGCGGCGGCGGTGTCGGCGGGGTCGTTCAGGTTGGCGTCCGGGCCGGGCCGGTACTGCGCGTCCCGCTCGTCGAAGAAGGCGGTGCGCATCCCGCCGGGGACGAGCAGGGTGACGCCGACCGCCCCGGCCAGCTCGGCGGCGAGGGCGCGGGTGAAGCCGACCACGCCGAACTTCGCGGCGCAGTACGCGGTGGCGTCGCTGACGGCCTTCACGCCGAGGGTGGAGGCGACCGTGACGACGTTGCCCCGCGACTCCTCCAGCCAGGGCAGGGCGGCCCGGATCACCGCGGCGGTGGCGAGCAGGTCGACGGCGATGATCCGGTCCCAGGTCTCCCCGGGCACGTCGGCGAGCCGACCGGGCACGTCGATGCCGGCGGCGGTGACGACGGCGTCGAGGCCCCCGGAGCGCTCGGCGAGCCGCCGGGTGGCCGCCTCGGCGGCGCGGGTGTCGGCCAGGTCGCACTCGATCCACGGCACCCCGTCGGCCGGGGCGTTGCGGTCCAGCACCAGCGGCCGGCCGCCGGCCCGGGCCACGGCCGTCACCACGGCCGCCCCCAATCCGCTCGACCCGCCTGTCACCAGGACGGTCGGTCCCGTCCCCACAGCGTTGCCGGTCATGGTGCCCCCTTCGCCGCCGCGACGTCCACGCCTACCGCCACGCCCGGCGGCGGCCCGGGCACCCGGTCGCCGGGCCCGGTCGTCCCGCCGCCGGCGCGGGCGGCGGCGATCATGTCGGTGGTGGAGCGCCCGTCGAGGTACGGCACGACCACCGTGTGCCCGCCCCAACGGCTCAGCAGCTCCGCCTCGGGCAGCCCCGACTCGCCGCCACCGGTGGCGTAGTCGCCGCCCTTGACCCAGATGTCGGGGCGCAGCCAGGTCAGGGCCGCCTGCGGGGTGGGCTCGTCGAAGACCAGCACCGCGTCGACGCAGCCCAGCGCCGCCAGCAGCCGGCCACGGTCGCCCTGCGGCACCACCGGCCGGTCCGGCCCCTTCAGCCCCGTCACGCCGGCGTCGGAGTTGAGGCAGACGACCAGGCAGTCACCGAGCCGGCGGGCCGCCTCCAGGGTGGCCACGTGCCCGGCGTGCAGCAGGTCGAAGCACCCGCCGGTGGCGACGACCGTGCCGCCGGCCGCGCGGACCGCCGCGACCACCGCGGCGGCGGCGCCCACCCCGACCCGGTCGCCGCCGCCGGGGCGGGACCCGGTCACCGGGACCGTCCGGGCCGGCGGCGGCAGGGCCGTGGCCACTCCCCCGGCCGCGACGTACGCCGACGCCTCGGTGACCGCCGCCTGCACCGCCTCGGAGACCAGCGCGCCCCGGGACAGGGCGATGCTGGCGGTCGCGGCGAACCGGTCGCCCGCGCCGCAGGTGTCCCCCTCGGCGCTGGCCGGGGCGGGCACCACCAGCGGCGTCGACCCGGCGTGGCAGAGCAGCGCCCCGTCGCCACCCAGGGTGACGGTGACCGCGCCGGCCCGCCAGCGCCGGCGCAGCTCCTGCGCTCCCCGGGACGCGGTGGCCAGCCGGGACACGCCCGGCCCGGTCTTCACCAGCTCGCGCACCTCCGACTCGTTCGGGGTGGCCAGGTGTACCCCCGGCACCGCCGCCGGGCCCCGGGGGTGCGGGTCCCACACCACGGGCGCGCGGGTCGCCGCGAGCGCGCAGCGCAGGGCCGGTTGCCGGGCCACCCCCCGGCCGTAGTCGCTGACCAGCACGGCGGACGCGGAGGCGAGCAGCCGCAGGGCGGCCTCGCTCGGCTCGCCGGGCTCCCCGGCGGGTCCGCCCCGGTCGTGTCGCAGCAACACCCGCCCCCGGGCGTGCAGCCGGATCTTCTCCGGGGTGGCGCCGCGCAGCGGCAGCGCGTACACCTGCACCCCGGCGGCGGCGAGCAGCGTGCTCAGCCGGGCCCCGCCCTCGTCGTCGGCGAGGGCGGTCACCAGGGCCACCTCGGCGCCCAGCGCGGCGGCGAAGACCGCCGCCAGGCCGGCGCCGCCGGGCCGGTCCACGGCCGTCGACTCGTCGAGCACCGGCACCGGGGAGTCCGGACAGAGCCGGTTCACCACCCCCTCGACGTCCCGGTCGAGCAGGATGTCACCGACCACCACCACAGGTCCCGCCATCAGCTCGCCTCCTCAGCCCGCCTCGACCTGCCGGCCGGCCTCGCCGTCCAGCACCACCTCGACCCCGGCACGCACCGGCCGGTCCGGCCCGCCGGCCACGCCCACCGCCGGCACCACGCCGCCCGGGCCGCGCTCGCCCGCCGCCGCGAGGGCTGCGGGGAGCACCCGGTCGACGTACTCGCAGAGCACATGGACGGAGACCAGGTGCAGCTCCTGGACCACCTGGCTGTCCGGCGAGTCGATGGCGAGGGCGTCGTGGCAGGCGTCGGCGAGGGGGTTGGGGGTGGGACCGGTGAGGGCCCAGCAACGCAGGCCGGCCTCGACGGCGGCGCGGGCCGCGGTGAGGAGGTTGGTGCTGGTGCCGCTGGTGGACATGAGCAGGAGGATGTCGTCCCGCCGGCCGTGGGCGCGGACCTGACGGGCGAAGGTGTGGTCGTAGCCGTAGTCGTTGGCGATGGCGGTGAGGGCGGAGGTCTCCGCGTGCAGGGCGATGGCGGAGAGGGGTTGCCGGTCGTCGCGGAGCTTGCCGACGAGTTCGGCGGTGAGGTGTTGGGCCTCTGCGGCGCTGCCGCCATTGCCGGCCACCAGCAACCGGCCGCCGGCGGCGAGCCGGTGGGCCAGTTCCCCGCCCCACCGGGCCAGCACCTCCTCCGAACTGCGGTACGGCAGCAGGGCCGCGGCCAGGTTGGCCAGGTGCCCGTCGAGCACCGACGGGGCGGCCGGGCCGGCGGAACCGGGCTGGCCGGCGGGACCGGCCGGCGAGGCGGTCGGGCCGGCGGGACCAGGCAGTGCGGCGGCCATCAGGCGACCACCCGGGTGGGCCGGCGCACCGCCGCCACCTGTCCGTACACGTCGATGAGCCGCTCGGCCGTGGCGGCCCAGGAGTAGCTGCGCCGGGCCCGGTCACGGGCCGCCCCGGCGTAGGAGAACCGGCGGATCCGGTCGTCGAGCAGACGCCGGATCGTGACGCCCAGCGCGCGCGGGTCCCGGGCCGGCACCAGGTCGCCGGTCACGCCGTGGAGCACGGTGTCGGTCAGCCCGCCGACGGCCGTGCCGACCACGGGCACCCCGCACGCCATCGCCTCCAACGGGGTCAGCCCGAACGGCTCGTACCAGGGGGCGGCCACCAGCACGTCGGCGGAGCGGTACCAGCGGCTCATCTCCTCGCGGGGCACCGCCCCGACCAGCGTCACCCGGTCGGCCACCCCGCTGGACTCCGCGAGGGCCCGCAGCCGCCGGGCGTGCGGGTCGGTCTCCAGCAGCCCCTCCGGCGGGCCGCCCACCACCACGCACTCGGCGTCCGGCACCAGCGGCATCGCGCGGATCACGTCCTGGAAGCCCTTGCGCTCCACCAGGCGGCCCACGGTGAGCAGGCGGGCCCGCCCCGGGTCCCGCTCGACGGCCGGTCCGAGCGGCCTGAACGTCCCGAGGTTGACCCCGGACGGGACGACGGTGATCCGGGACCGGGGCACCCCGAGCCGGACCAACTCGCCGACCTCGTCCTGGCACTGGGCGACCACCCGGTCGACGGCCCGGCCCAGCTCCCGCTCGTGGGCGATCCGGCGGGGCGGGCTGGTGTCCTGGACGCCCTGGTGGCGGCGCTTCACCGCACCGAGGGCGTGGTACGTCTGCACCACCGGCACCCCGGTCTGCCGGCCGGCTGCCAGCGCGGCCAGGCCGCTCATCCAGAAGTGGGCGTGGATCACCTCGGGCGTCCAGTCCCCGGTGCGCCACCAGTCGACCAGCCGACGGCCGAACGCCCGCATGTGTGGCAGCAGCGCGTCCTTGGCGACCGGCTCGGCCGGCCCGGCCGGCACGTGCACCACGTCGTACCCGTCCGGGCTGCGGACCGTCACCGGCAGGTCCACCGCGTCCCGACGGGTGTACACCCGCACGTCGTGACCGGCGGCAGCGAGCGCGGCGGAGAGCTCCGCGACATGCGTGTTCTGGCCGCCGGCGTCCTCGCCGCCGAGGACGGCGAGCGGGCTGGCGTGCTCCGAGATCATCGCGATGCGCATACTTCCTCCTCCAGCAGCCGGTCCCAGTCAGCGAGGAAACGGTCCAGGCCGTAGCGGTCCCGGGCGGCCCGCCGGGCCGCCGCGCCCGCCCGGCGGGCGGCCGGCGGGTCGTCGAGGAACCGGCGGGTCGCCGCCAGCAGGTCGTCGACGCGGGTGGAGAGCGCGCCCGCCTCCGGCGGCACCGCCACCACCGCCTCGGTGGTGGCCAGCGCGACGACCGGCATGCCGATGCTCATCGCCTCGATCAGGCTGAGCCCGAGCGAGGTCCACCGGCACAGGTGCAGGTACGCCCGCCGCCGGGCCAGCTCGGCGTGCATCCGGTCCTGCGGCACGTCGTCGTGGCTGGTGACCCGGTCGGCGGGCAGCCCCAGCCGGTCGGCCAGCCCGGCGACCCCCATGCCGAAGACGTCCAGCGGGGCGAGGGCGGCGAACCGGGGCAGCAGGTCGGTGCCGGTGACCCGCCAGCGGCGTACCGGCTCGTTGATGACGACGGCGAGCCGGTCGAGTTCGCCGGTCCACTCGACGTCCGGGGCGACGATGCCGTGTTCGACGACGGTGCTGCGGGTGCCGCCGTTGTCCCAGAAGAGCTGGTTGAATCCGGTGACGTGGACGAGCAGCAGATCGTCGCGGTCGGCCATCGGGTGACGGGTGTTGGGCACGTCCCCCTTGGGGGTGTTGTGTTCGACGTAGACGGCCGGCACGTCCCGGCCGACCCGGCGGCCGAGCCACTCGGAGGCCAGGTCGAACTCCTCGGGGCGCTGGAGGACCACCACGTCCACCTCGGCCCGGCGCAGCTCGGCCGGGGTGACCTCGACGGCCCCGGCGGGCCACGGGTAGGTGCGGGCCCGGCCGAGGCCGTAGGGGCCCCGGTCGGGGGTGACCGGCACCAGGTAGCGGTGCCTGCCGTGCACGAAGGACGTGGCCCAGGAGCCGTGCACGTGCCAGACCAGGACGTTCATCGGCCGCTCCCGCCACCGGCCGGCACGGCGAACGCCGGCGACCCGCCCGCCGTGGCGTCGGCGCCGGCCACGCCGCCGGCTCCGGCCGTGGCGGCGGCGCGGGCGGCCCCCGCCGTGGGCACGCCGAGGAGCCGGACCGCGTCGAGGACCGCTGCCGGGTCGACCCCGGCGAGGCAGGGGTGCCCGGCGACCGGGCAGCCCGTCGAGCGGGTGTCACGGCAGGGGGCGTCGGCGTCGCCGAGTCGGACGGTCGGCACCCGGTAGGGCCCCCACTGCCCGAACGGGACGGTCGGGGCGAACAGGCTGACCACCGGGGTGCCGAGCGCGGCGGCGAGGTGGGCGGGGCCGGTGTTGCCGACGACGAGGGCACCGGCGTCGGCGATGATCCCGGCCAGTTCGGCGAGTCCGGTACGTCCGCCGAGGTCGGTGCCCCCGGCGGCGGCGACCCGGGCGGTCAGTTCCCGCTCGCCGGGCCCGCCGGTGACCACCACCCGGTGACCGGCGTCGGCGAGCACCCGGACGATCCGGGCGGCCAACTCCGGCGGGCAGGCCCGGGCCGAGGCCGACGAGCCGGGGTGCACGACCACGTACCCGGGCGGGCCGAGCTGCGACGGCGCGGCCGGCACCGCGTCCCGGCGCAGGCGCAGTCGGGGTTCGTCGTCGGCGGGCAGGGCGTGACCGGCGGCGGCGGCCAACGACAGGGCCCGCTCCGGCTCCGGCACCCCCGACGGGACCCGGTGACGCACATCCAACAGGCTCCCCGGGTAGTCGTCGCTGATCGCGGCGATCCGGGGCACCCCGGCCAGGCGCAGCAGCAGGGCCAGCGGCAGCGGCGACTGGTGGAAGCTGGTGAAGATCACCGCCTCGTCCGCCCCCACCGCCGCCAGCCGCCGCACCAGCCGACCGATCCGCTGCGGGTCGACCGGGGCCGGGTTCGGGTCGATCCATTCCAGGGGCCACTCGACGACCTCGTCCACCCCCGGCAGCAACCCCGCCGCCGCCCGCCCCCGGGGGCCGCACAACAGCACCACCCGCCGCGCGTGCGCCGCCACCGCCCGCAACCCCGGACCGGTCACCAGCACGTCCCCCGCCGAGTCCGACCGCACCACCAACACCGTTCCCGCCGTACGCGGCACGGCGGGAACGACGGCAGCCTGTCGGCGCAGGATCTCCTCCACCGCGGCCGGCAGCGTCGGGGCGGTGTGCGGGGCGGCGGCGACCTCCTCGGCCCGGGTCACCGGCGTCGGCACCATCACCCCGGACGCGCCGGCCGCGAGGGCGGCGGTCATGTCCCGACCGATGTCCCCCACCACCACGCACCGCCCCGGAGTCGTGCCCAGATCGGCGGCGGCGGCGCGTACCAGCCCCGGCGCCGGCTTACGGCACCCACACCCGGCCCCGTCGTCGTGCGGGCACACCCGCCAGGTGTCGAACGGCCCCAGCAGCTCCTCGATCCGCGCGTGCACCCGACCCATCTGCCCGGCGGTGAAACACCCCCGGGCCAGGCCCGACTGGTTCGTCACCACCCCCAGCCGCAGCCCCGCCGCCCGCAACCGGTCGAGGGCCTCCCGCGCCCCCGGCATCGGCCGTACCTTCTCCGGCTCCCCGTTGTACGGCACGTCCTCGACCAACGTCCCGTCCCGGTCCAACAGCACGGCGTCGAACAGGACACCGCCGGACGCACCGCGGTCAGCACCCGGGTCCACCCGGGCTGACCTGCGCCGATCCGGCTCCAACTGGTCCCGTCGCACGGGCGGCGGGTTCCCTGCGCCCCGAGGAGTAAACGTCGGCCCCGGCGCGCTACCACCGCCGCACCGGAGAAGCTGACCCACCGGGTCGTTAGCCCCGCCCGGAGCCGGGTATGGGAGCGCAGTGGCGATTGTGGAGAAAGTGATCGGAGCATCCCCACAGCGGGTCTTCGACGTCCTCGCGGACGGCTGGACGTACAGCGACTGGGTGGTCGGCACGGTGCACGTGCGCGACGTCGACGACACCTGGCCCCGGGTCGGCGCCCGGCTGCACCACAAGGCCGGACCGTGGCCGTTCTCCCTCCAGGACGTCTCCACCGTGCTGGTCCACGAGCCGCCGCGCAAGCTGGTGCTCAGGGCCGGGCTGTGGCCGGCCGGCGAGGCGATCGTGGTGTTCACCCTGGAACCGGTCGGCGAGCACGCCACCCGGGTCCGCATCGGCGAGGACTTCGCCGCCGGCCCGCTGCGCTGGATCCGGAACAAGCTCAACGACCTGGTGCTGCACCAGCGCAACAAGGAGACGCTGCGCCGCCTCGCCGACATCTCGACCCGGCAGAAGGCGGACCGGTGACCGGCCGCCCAACCGGGAAACACACCACGTCACACGTGCCGGACGGGGAGCCCTTACGACAGGGAATGGGTAACTGGATACCCTCTTGGTGAACCTGTCGGCAAAGCGAGGATGTCCGTCATGATCGAACCCGTGCTGTTGCCCGAGCCGTGGCGGGACGCGCGCCTGACCGTCGTGGTCCCCACCTACAACGAGGCGGGCAACCTGCCGGTGCTGGTCGAGCGGCTCCTCGCGCTGCCGCTGCCGGGCCTGACGGTGCTGGTCGCCGACGACAACTCGCCGGACGGCACCGGCGATGTGGCCGACAAGCTGACGCTCGAACACCCCGACCGGGTGCGGGTGGTGCACCGGGCCGGCAAGGAGGGGCTCGGCCGGGCGTACGTCGACGGAATCACCCGGGCGCTCGACGGCGGCGCCGAGTACGTGGCGCAGATGGACGCCGACCTGTCGCATCCGCCGGAGGCGCTGCCCGGCATGCTCGGTGCGCTGCTGTCCACCCGGGCGGGGGTGGTCATCGGCTCCCGCTACGTCCCCGGCGGCCAGCTCGACGAGGCGTGGCCGCTGTACCGCCGCGCGCTCAGCGGCTGGGCCAACCTCTACGTACACACGCTGCTGAGGGTGCGCATCCGCGACCTCACGGCGGGCTTCAAGATCTGGCGGGCCGACGCGCTGCGCGACATCGGCCTGGAGCGGGTGCAGTCGAACGGCTACAGCTTCCAGGTGGAGATGCACTACCTGGCCACGAAGCTCGGCCACACCATCCTGGAGGTGCCGATCCGCTTCGAGGAGCGCCGCGACGGCGACTCGAAGATGACCACCGCCACCAAGATCGAGAGCGCGCTGATGCCGTTCAAGCTGCGTACCCGGCACCGCAACATCGAGCGCTGACGGCCCGCCGCCCGGGCGCCCGAAGCGCCCGGGCCCGCGCCACCTTGTCGCCGCTCGGCCACGGGCCGGCGGGCTCCGGCGGACCGGCGGGCTGGCGAGTTCAGCGGTAGACCGCCCGGTGAGCCGCGCCGATCACCCCGGCGTAGAGGCCGCCGGTGAGCGCCCGGTCGCGGGCCAGCGCCGCCCGGGCCGCGTTCGCGCCCGGGGCGCCGTGCACCCCGCCGCCCGGGTGCGCCGAGGAGCTGGCCAGGTACAGCCGGTCCACCGGGGTGTCCGCGCGGCCCAGGCCGGGGATCGGCCGCAGGAAGAGCTGCTGGTACGCCGCGGCGGTGCCGCCGCCCAGCGCCCCGCCGACCAGGCTCGGGTCGCCCCGCTCCAGGTCCGCCGGGCCGGCGACGTGCCGCCCGACGATCCGGGCCCGGAAGCCGGGGGCGGCCGCCTCCAGCACCTCCTCCATCCGGTCCACGTGCGCGGCGACGTCCTCGGCCCGCCAGTTCCGCCGGAACGGCAGGTGGGTGTACGACCAGAGCGACTCGGTCCCGGCCGGCGAGCGGCTCGGGTCGGCGACGCTCATCTGCCCGAGCAGCAGGAACGGGTCCCGGGGGATCTCGCCCCGGGACAGCTCGGCGGCGTAGCCGGTCAGGCCGTCGAGGTCGGCGCCGAGGTGCACGGTGCCGGCGGTGGCCACCGTCGGGTTGGCCCACGGCACCGGCCCGGACAGCGCCCAGTCGACCTTCAGGGTGGACCCGTCCCACCGGAAGTGCGCCAGGTCCTCCACCAGCCGGGGCGGCAGTGCCGCCGGGCCGACCAGGTCCAGGTAGAGCGCGGGGGCGGGCACGTCGGCCAGCACCGCGCGGCGGGCCCGCCAGGCGGTGCCGCCGACGGTGCGTACCCCCATGGCCCGGCCCCGGGCGGTGAGCACCCGGTCCACCCGGGCGTCGTAGAGAATCCGGCCGCCCCGGGCGGTGAGCCGGTCCACCAGCGCGTCGGTGATCCGCTGTGCCCCGCCGACCGGCACCGGCCAGCCGACCTGCTGGCCGAGCATGGCCAGCAGCCAGCCGTACACGCCGGAGCCGGCCTCCTCCGGCGACAGGTCGGTGTGCAGGGCGCAGCCGGCCAGCAGCAGGGTGCCGCCCTCGCCGTCGAACATCTCGTCGCCGAGCTTGCGCACCGGCACGACGAGGCGGCGGGCCAGCCGCAGCGCCCCGCCCACCCTCAGCCGGCGCAGCAGGCCGAGCCCGCCGCGCACGGGCGGGAACGGGGTGGTGATGGCCTCCAGCATCGGCCCGGCGACGTCCAGCCAGTCGGCGTACGAGCGGCGCCACCGCTCGCCGTCGCCGGGCGCGAACGCCTCCAGCGAGGCTGCCGTGGCGTCGAGGTCCCGGTTCAGCACCGCCGCCCGGCCGTCGGGCAGCAGGTGGGCCAGCACGTCGGGGGCTTGGGTCCAGGTCACGCCGTGCCGGTCCAGTTCCAGGCCGGCCAGCACCGGGGAGGCGTACCCGAGGGGGTAGAAGGAGCTGTAAAGGTCGCTGAGGTAGCCGGGGGCGGTCACCTCGGCCGAGCGCACCGCCCCGCCGGGCGCGCCGGTCGCCTCCAGCACCAGCACGTCCCAGCCCGCGTCGGCCAGCAGGTTGGCGGCCACCAGGCCGTTGTGGCCCGCGCCGACGACCACGGCGTCCGCCGTCTGCACCCCGGTCGAGATCATCCGATCCGGCTACCCGGCCGGTTACCGGGTGAAACGCGTTTGCGACGCCGGGCCCGGGGCATCCACCGCCGCATGTACACGGTTTCGCAGCTCATAGGTGGAGTGTGGGGCGCGGGCGGCACGGGCGGCGAGTTGGTCGTACGCGACCCGGCCGACGGCTCACCGGTCAGCACCGTGCCGGTGGCGACGGCGGACGAGGTCGGCAAGGCGGTGGAGGCCGCGCGGGGTGTGGCGGCCGACTGGGCGGCGACCGCCCCGGCCGAGCGGGCGGCTGCCCTGCACCGGGCCGCGGACGCGGTCGAGGCCACGGCGGAGGAACTGGCCGCGGCGGTCACCGCCGAGATGGGCAAGCCCCTGGCGGACGCCCGGGGCGGCGTCGAGGCGGGTGTCGGCACCCTGCGACAGTACGCGGAGCTGGCCCCGCTGCGCGGCGGTCGGACCCTGCTCGGCGGCGCGGACGCCATCGACTTCATGACGCCGCAGCCGCGCGGGGTGGTCGCGGCGATCACCCCGTGGAACGACCCGGTTGCGGTCGCCTGCGGGCTGCTCGGCGCGGCCCTGGTGACCGGCAACGTGGTGCTGTACAAGCCGAGCGAGCGGACCCCGGCGACCGGGTGGCTGCTGGCCAGGGCGCTGGACGGCGCGCTGCCGCCCGGGGTGCTGTCGCTGCTCACCGGGGGCGGCGAGGTCGGCGCGGCGCTGGCCGCCGGCGACGTGGACGTGGTGGCGCACGTCGGCTCCACCGCCACCGGCCGGTCGATCGCCGCGGCGGCGGCCCGGACCGGGGCCAAGGCGCTGCTGGAGAACGGCGGCAGCGACCCGCTCGTCGTCGACGCCGGCGTGGACCCGATCTGGGCCGCGGAGCAGGCGGCGCTGGGGTCGTTCGCCAACGCCGGGCAGATCTGCGTCGCGGTGGAGCGGATCTACGTGCACCGCGACGTCGCCGAGGACTTCGCCGACGCCCTGGTGCGGCGGGCCGAGGCGCTGCGGACGGGACCCGGGCGGGACCCGGGGACCGAACTCGGGCCGCTGGTCGACCGGCGGCACCGGGACCACGTACACGGGCAGGTGACGGCGGCGGTGGCCGACGGGGCGCGGGTGCGCACCGGGGGCGCGCTGCCGGACGGGCCGGGGGCGTTCTACCCGGCGACCGTGGTCACCGACTGCCGGCACGACATGGCCCTGGTCCGCGAGGAGACGTTCGGCCCGGTCGCCCCGGTGGTCGTGGTGGACTCGTTCAGCGAGGCGCTGCGGTGCGCCGCCGACTCGCCGTACGGGCTGGCCGCCACGGTGCTCACCGCGTCGATGAGCCACGCCCATCGGGCCTGGCGGGAACTCCCCGTCGGCACGGTCAAGGTCAACGCCGTCTTCGGCGGCGCTCCGGGCGGCGCCGCCCAACCGCGCCGCGCCAGCGGCCAGGGCTTCGGCTACGGCCCGGAACTCCTCGACGAGTTCACCGCCACCAAGGCCGTCCACCTACAGGCCCCCGGCGGCGGCCACTGGTGAGTGACCCCCGCCGGGGCGGTGGCGGTGCGGGTTGCGGGGTCAGTCGCCGCGGGCCCTGCGGGTCTGCCGGTCGTTGGCCTTCTCGATGGCCTTGACCAGTTCGGGCTTGGTCATTCCGGAACGGCCGGGAACGTCCAGCTTGCGGGCCACCCCCATCAGGTGCTCCTTGGTGGCGTTGGCGTCCACCCCGCCCGCCGTGGGGGCCCGCCGCTCCGGGCCACCGCCGGCCGCCTGGCGGTCGCTGGGTCCCTTGCGGCCCTTGGGCTCCCAGTGGTCGCCCACCTTCTCGAACTCGTGCTTCACGGCGGCGAAGGCGGTGCGGTGCGCCCGCTCCCCCTCGCCGTACGTCTCCACCGCCGAGTCGTGCGTCTTCTCCCAGGTGCGCTGCGCCTTGTCCGGAGAGCGCCGCAGCGTGCTGGGCAGTACCTCGCGCCCGGGCATGTGATTCCTCCTCCGCCTCGACTCCTTACCCACGGACTACCCACGGACCGTTCCTCCACCCCACCCCCACCTCCCTGCGCGCACTTTCACGGAATGTGTGGCTATGGCGCGCGCCGATGCCACACATTCCGTGAAAGTGCGCGCACCGGGAACAGCGGGAGGGGCGGGTTTGGTGAGTTTTGGGGTTGGGTACCGGCGGGGCCAGGCGAGCGACGGGGTGGCCGGGCCGCCGGGGGCGCAGGGGGCGGTCATGACAGCGATGACGGAAACGGGTACCGCTGCACCTGAAGGGCCGGTGCGGCTCCCCCGGCGGGTACGCCAACTGAGCTGGCACACCTGGCGCGGGGTGCTGGTGCGCAGCGGTCGGAACTTCGTGAAGGACAACTGCGCGGACTGGGCCGCCGCGCTCACCTACTACGGGGTGCTCGCGCTGTTCCCGTCCACCATCGTGGTGGTCGCCCTGGTCGGGCTCGTCTCCGACGGCGAGCGGACGGTGGACACCGTGATCGACCTGGCCCGCGAGGTGGGGGCCGGGTCGGTGGTCGGCAACGACGGCTTCGTCAGCGTCGTACGGGGCGTGGTGGACCAGCAGAGCGGCGCGAAGGTGCTGCTCAGCTTCGGTCTGCTCGGCGCGCTCTGGTCGGCGTCGGGGTTCATCGGGGCGTTCACCCGGGCCTCCAACGCCATCTACGGGGTACAGGAGGGGCGGCCGGTCTGGAGGCTGCGCCCGTTGCAGATCGGCCTGGCCGCCGTGACGCTGGTGCTGCTGGCCGTGGTGGCCACCGGCCTGATCGTCAGCGGCCCGGTCACCGACGCGGTGGGCGACCTGATCAACGCCGGCGGGCTGACCCGGACGGTGTGGAGCGTCGTGAAGTGGCCGGTGCTGGCCATGGTGATGATGGGGCTGCTGTCGCTGCTTTTCTGGATCGCCCCGAACGTGCGCCAGCCGCGGTTCCGCTGGCTCACCCCGGGCGGGACGGTGGCCCTGGTCTCCTGGGCGCTGGCCTCCTTCGGCTTCGGCCTGTACGTGGCGAATTTCGGCTCGTACGACGTCACCTACGGCAGCCTCGGCGCGGTGATCGCGTTCCTGGTCTGGCTCTACCTGTCCAACTGCGCGCTGATGCTCGGCGTGCAGATGAACGCGGAGCTGCAGCGGGGCCGGCAGATCCAGGCCGGCGACCCCGACCCGGGCGAGCCGGTGCTGCAGCCCCGGTCGCCGGCCGATTCGTGACTATTTGTCGCCTTCTGCCGCCTTCCGGGCGTCCCCTTCGGTTTACCGGCGGCCCCCTCGGGTAGCGCAGGAGACATGGACCGTGGCAACAGCAAGCACAGCCCGAGGGTTGACGAGCAGATGAGCCAGGAGGTCAACGGCCTGGTGCAGGGCCCGGGGACCGGTGGCTCGCGGGTCGACGAGTCCCGGCAGCCCGAGCCCGCGGGCGAGGACCAGCCGGAGCCGACCACGGCGCCGGCCGGCGAGCTGCGCACCGGCTCCCCGCAGGGCATGAGTTCCTCCGACGTGGAGGCGCGCAGCCGGCTCGGGCGGTTCATCACGATGACCGCCCTGCCCGGCGACCGGGACACGTTGGTCGCGAACGCGCGCGACAACGACGCGCCCGACGACATCGTCGCCGCCCTGGAGGGCCTGCCGCCGGGCACCCGTTACCAGACGATCTCCGAGGTGTGGGCCGCCCTCGGGCACAAGAACGAGACGACGCGCTGGTGACCGGATCGGCCCACGATCCGACGACGCACCGGCGCACTGAGGAGGATTGTCGATGAGTGGCGTCACCGAACACGTTGACGTGTCCGTCCCGATCCGGACCGCGTACGACCAGTGGACCCAGTTCGAGGAGTTTCCGCACTTCATGGAGGGGGTGCAGGAGGTCCGGCAGGTCTCCGACACGAAGACCCACTGGACGGTGGAGATCGCCGGGGTCAAGCGCGAGTTCGACGCCGAGATCACCGAGCAGCTGCCCGACGAGCGGGTCGCCTGGCGGTCCACCGGCGGCACCCAGCAGGCCGGCGTGGTGACCTTCCACCGCCTGGACGAGGGCAAGACCCGGGTCACCCTCCAGCTCGAGTTCGAGCCGCACGGCGTGGTGGAGCAGGCCGGCGACAAGCTCGGCGTCGTCGACCGCCGGGCCAAGGGCGACCTGGAGCGGTTCAGGCAGTTCATCGAGCGGCGCGGTCAGGAGACCGGCGCCTGGCGGGGCGCCGTCGACCGCCCCCAGCCCTGATCCCCCGGAACGCGCTGACGATGGCCGCCGGCTTCCGGCGGCCATCGCCGTGTCCGGGTACGGCGGCGGCGCGGCCGTTTGCGATCACCGACCTCGGGTACGGCGACAGCATGACTGACAACGACAGCCACGTGTGGCGCGACGAGGAACGACTCCCGCTGGAGGACCTGGACCGGGCGATCGCCCGGTCGACGCTCGACGGGCAGTCCGACGACGTGACGGCCAACGACGCCGGCGAGGAGGCCACCTTCGGGCACGGCCCGGAGGCGGTGGACCGCGGCGCGGCGCCGGCCGAGCGGGAGCGCGAGCGCACGGACGCCGACCGGGCGTACCGGGCGTCGACCATGGGACGGACCGGCCCGGACAACATGTGATGCCCCGCCCCGACGACGGGGCGGGCGGGTCGGCGCCACCGTGGTCGGCGCGCCACCGTGGCGGGGCGGGTCGGTGCCGCCGGGAGGTGGCGGGGCGGGTCAGCGCCGCCGGGAGGTGGCGGTGACGAGGGCGAACAGCGCCACGGCGAGGACCGTCAGCGCGGGCCCGAGGGCCTGGACCGAGGTGTTGCCGACCAGCACGCCGATCCCGGTGGGCACCAGCGCGCCACCCAGTCCGGCGGCGGCGATCTGCACCCCGATGGTCCGGTCGGCGTGGGCGGCGCCGACCCGCTCGGCGGTGGTGAGCATGAGCAGCGGGAACACCGGCGCGGCGGCGAAGCCCAGCACCAGCAGGCCGGCCACCGCCACCCAGGCCGGGGCGGGCAGGGCGATCAGCGCGGCGCCCGCGGCCATGCCGAGCAGACTCCCGCGCAGCACCTTCGCGGAGCCGAGCCGTTCGGACCCGATGCCCTGGACCACCCGCCCCACGAACAAACTCCCCCAGTAGCCCGAGACGCAGGCGCCGGCCACCCCGGCGGTCAGCCCTCGCCCCTCGGTGAGCAGCAGGAACGCCCAGAGCCCGGCGGCGACCTCGATCGCGACGTACACCGCGAAGGCGAGCGAGCCCAGCCAGACGGCCGGCAGTCGCAGGGTCTCGCGTACCCGGACCGGGGCGGCGGCCTCCTGCGGCCCGGGTGCGGGTGATCCCGGCCCACCCGCACCCGCCGCCCCCCGGTCCCGCCACGCCCGCACGGTGAGGGCGAACGCGGCGGCGAGGGCGAGCTGGGCGGCGGCGACCAGGCCGTACCCCCAGCGCCAGGAGAGGCCGGTGGCGAGCGCCCCGGTCATGATCAGCGGGCCGATGGCCACACCGAGGCCGAAGAACGCGTGCATCCAGTTCATGTGACGCGGCCCGAACGCACCGGCCGCGTACGCGTTGAGCCCGGAGTCGATCGCCCCGGAGCCGAGCCCGAGCACCAGCGCGCAGGCCGTCATGACGGCCAGGACGGGGCTGGTGGCGTAGCCGGTGAGGGCCAGGCTGGCCAGCAGGGTGCTACCGGCCAGCAGCCGACCGACGCCGAGGCGGGCCAGGGTGAACCCGGCCAGCACGCTGGAGGTGAGGTAGCCCATGGTGCCGGCCGTGAGCACCAGGCCGACCGCCTCGGTGGGCACGTCGAAGTCCGCCCGGATGGACGGCCAGCCGACCCCGATCAGCCCGTCGGGCAGGCCCAGACTGACGAACGCGAGGTAGGCGAGCAGGAGCAGCGAGGCGCGGGGCGGGGCGGGGGTGGACACGGCCGCCCATCCTGCCCCACCCCCGGCCGGCCCCGCCACGGGCCGGTCCGACCACGTCCATCTGGAACAAACACCTGCGGCGACCGCTACCCCCGAAACGACAAAAAATGCGGTACGGGCGGCCGCAAAGGCGGACAGGTCATCCAGAATCGACCGATCGGGTGACGGCGATCGACGGTTGCCGCGCAAGACTTTCGGAATGCAACAGGCATCCGGGTTCCTCACCGTTCGTCAACGCCGCCTCGCCTGGCTCGGCTTCCTCCTCGCCGCCGTCCAGGCGCCGGTGGCCGCCAGGTTCGCCACCGACGACTCCTGGCTGTTCAGCCTCTGTGTCGCCCTGATGGTGGCCACGGTGATCGTCGCGGACGACGCCTCGCGACGCCGCCCCGCCGGCGCGCCCTCCTCCGACTAGTCCCCGGCCGGCCCCGTGCCCGGCACGGGGTGCGGGTTCAGCCTTCGCCGTCCGGCCGCGCCTCGTGCCCGGCCCGGCCCCGGGTGCGCCGCCGCTCCTTCATCTCCGCCTCGTACAGGTGCCGCCGACCGCCGACCAGCTCCTCACGGGCTCGGCGGTCGAGGTCCCGGAACAGCGCGTGGTACCCGTCGTCGAAGTCCTCGACGATCTGAAATGTCCACCGGCCGGCGATCACGTTGCGGCCGAGCAGGTCGGTGGCGATCCGTTCGGCGATCGCGTCGTGCCCGGCCGCGCGGAACTTCGCCACGGCGTCGTCGAGCATCAGGTCGGCGTGGCCGATGAGCTGGTGCGTCGAGTAGAGGTGCCCGCGGGCCCGCTCCACGGTCTCCAGCGCCTCGCTGAGCCGGCCCAGCGCCACGACGGTGGCGTCGCTCACCCCCGGCGGGCGGCGGTGCTCTTCGTCGGGTCCGTCCTGGTGTCCCATCCGTCCCTCCACGTGTCAGCCGCGCGGCGTACGCGCGTCCTCCCTTCTGCCCCGTCCCGACCGGGTCAATCCCCCCGGCCGGGTGCCGGCCGATGAGCGGATGACCCGGTACCGGCCGAGCGGCCGACTCCGCCCGGATTACCCGCCGGTTAACCTCGTTTCTCATGCGTGTGCCGTCGAAACAGGTGGTCAGCCGTTCCGCAGCGGACTCCGCCAACACCGTCCTCGCCCGGCTGACCGTCGTGATCGGCACCGCCGGGCTCACGGCGGCGGCGGCCCGGCCCGGGTTGCTCGCCGAGATCGACCAGCACGCCGCGGCCGTCCGGGACAGCCTCGACGGCGATCGCCGGCCGTTGAGTCCGGCCGCGCTCGCCGGGTACGCCGAGGGCGTCCGGGACGCGGCGCGGGAGCACGGCTGGCAGCCGCCCACCCCGTCGACGGACTGGTCGGAGCCCGACTGGCCGCTGGCCCGCCTGCTGGCGGTCTGCGCCCTGGCCCGCTCGCTGGAGACCGGCCCGGCGCCGCTGCCCACCCTCTGACGTACGCGAGCGGGGAGGGGGTCCGCGCGGACCCCCTCCCCCGTGCTCCTCCCGTCAGCTACCCGGGCGGCCGAACTGCTGGGTCTCGTCGCCCGGCGTGCCGCCGGAGCGGTACGTGCCCTGCTGCCCGCCGCGGGCGCCGGTCATCGAACCCTCGGGCTGGGGCATGGCCTGGGTGCGCTCGGCGCCCGCCCGGTCGGCCATCCGGCGCTCGACGTCGCCCCGGCCGGCGGCCTGGGCCTGGCGGTGTTCCCGCAACGTCCGGGACTCCTCGGCGGCCCGGTTGAGCCAGCCCTCCCAGCGGTTCTGCATCGGCCGCACCAGGCCGCCGCCGACGCCGATGATCAGGATGCCGGCCACCGTGGCGAGCACCGCGATCAGCACCGGGGTGGTCACGGTGGTGGCGATGCCCACCTGGTTCAGCGCGGCGATGACGCCGAGCGCCAGGATGAAGATCGCTGTCAGGTCGGCCAGCACCCGACCGTAGGACAGCCCGCCCAGGAAGCCGGTTACCAAATCGCGCACCGCGTTGGCGATCGCGGCGGCCACCACCACGACGATGATCGCGATGAACGCCCGGGGCAGCCAGGCGACCACGCCCCGGATCAGGTCGCTGATCGCGTTCGGCCCCCAGACCCCGAACGCGAACTGCAGGGTGAACAGTAGGACGGCGTAGTACGCCAGTTTCGCCAGGATGTCGCTGGCGTCGTACTTGGTGCGTTCCAGCGCGCGCTTCACGCCGCCTCGTTCGACCGCGCGGTCGAACCCCACCCGTTCCAGTACCGTGTCCACGATCTTGAGAACCGCTCTGGCGACGAGCCACCCCACCACGAGGATCACGATGAACGCGATCGCCCTCGGGATGAAGAGCAGCACCGACCTCCACATATCGGTCAGGGCGGTCCCGATGTCTACCTGCCCGACCGCGAGGGTTTTCTGCATGGTGTCCCTCCTGTCGCATGGACTTCGGCGGGCGCATACCCGGTCCACCTGGCAGCACGCCGCGCGACGGGCAACGATTTTCCCGGCATCTCCGCTCAGAACTACCCTGACCTGCACTGACGCGTACCGGGAGCGGGCGGCGGCGGGCCGTTTGCCGCCACCCCGGCACGCGATCGGGCCGCCGACAGGGCGCTCCGGCTAGGCTGCGGGCATGCCAGGCACGGTCGGGCGAGTGCCCACGCCAGCAACGCGCGCCGCGTCGGAGACAGGGGCCTCCGGGGCGGCGAGCGTCGTTCTCGGCCATCCCTGGGCCGGTACGGCGCTCGGCCCGCCTGAGGGCTGGGACCCTGGGTTACGCGGGGTGGTGGATCTGATCCTCGCCTCGCCGGTGCCGATGGCGTTCACGTACGGCGACGACCACCTACTGCTCTACAACGACGGGTACGCGGCGCTGATCGGCGATCGCCACCCGGGCGCGGTGGGCCGGCCGGCAGCCGAGGTGTTCGCCGACGTGTGGGCCGAGCCGGGCGTCGGCGACGTGATCGACCGCGCCTACCGGCAGGGCGAGTCGTCCCTGGAGAAGGAGGCGGCGCTCCCGTTCGACCGGCACCGCCCCGGCTCCCGCGAGCAGGCCGTGTTCACCCGGGGCCACTCCCCGGTGCGGGACAGCGCGGGACGGATCGTCGGGGTGCTGACCGTCGCCGCCGAGACCAGCCAGGTCACCGAGCAGTTGCAGAGCCTCAGCGACGTGGCCGCCGCGCTGGCCGGCACGCTCACCCTGGACGACGTCGCCCGGGTCGCCCTGCGTTACCTGCTGACCGCGTTCGACACCGACCGGGTCACCTTCGGCGTGGACGACGGCGCGGGTTGGCGCACGGTTCGGCGGGTGCGCGGCGAGTTGCTGGACGAGGCCGACGAGCGGCTGCCCCCGCTCTGGCGGCGATCGCCCGCCGACTCCCCCGGGCCGCTGGTCGTGGCCGCCCGCAGCGGCGTGCCCCAGTTCGTCGGCGACGGGCAGCCGCTGCGGGACATCGCGGTGGACCGGCACGACCAGAAGGTCCGGGCGCTGGCCGCCCAGCCGCTGCGGACGTCGGTCCTGCGCGGCGGCCTGACCGTCGGCTACCACGAGGCCCACCCGTGGCCGGCCGCCGAACGGGCCCTGCTGGCCGCCTCGGCCGAGCTGATCGGTCAGGCCGCCGAGCGCGCCCGCCGATTCGAGACCCAGCACGGCACCGCCCAACTCCTGCAACGCAGCATGCTGCCCGCGCGCCTGCCGGACCTGCCCCGGCTGCGGATCGCCGCCCGGTACGACCCCGGCGTCGACGGCAACGCCGCCGGTGGGGACTTCTACGACGCGTTCCTGCTGCCCACCGGCGAGTTGGGCATCGTGCTCGGCGACGTGGCCGGGCACGACGTGCAGGCGGCGGCGAGGATGGGCCAGGTCCGGGCGGCGCTGCGCGCGCTGGCCCTGGCCGATCCCCGGCCGGACGCCGTGCTCACCGGGCTGGACCGCCTGGTGGGCAGCCTCGGCACCGAGACCGGGACGTACGAGCTGTTCGTGACCGTGCTCTTCGGGGTGGTCGACACGCAGCGGGGGCTGCTCACCCTGGCCAGCGCCGGGCACCCCGCACCGCTGGTACGCCGCGCCGGCCCCGACGGCGAGCCGGTGGCGCGGTACCTGGACGTTCCGCCCGGGGCCCCGCTCGGGCTGGGCTGCGCTCCGCGCACCACCACGGTCCCGTTCGCCCCGGGGGACACCCTGCTGCTGTTCAGCGACGGGGTGGTGGAGCGGCGGTGGCAGAGCCTCACCGCCGGGCTGGACGACCTGGCCGCCGCCGTGGCCGGCGCCCCCAGCGGCGACCCCCGGGCGCTGTGCGCGGTCGCGACCGCCGCCGTGGAAGGCGCCACCGAGGACGACGTCGCGGTGTTGGCGGTGGAACACGCGCTGATGCCGAGCCGCTCGGCGAGCATGGAGGTGCCGGCGGAGCCGACCGCGCCGAGCCAGGTGCGGCACTGGTTGACGGCCCAGCTGACCGGCTGGCAGGTGCCCGAGGCGGTGGTCGGGGCCGCCGTGCTGTGCACCAGCGAGCTGACCACCAACGCGCTGCTGCATGCCGGAACCGCCGCCCGGGTCGAGATCGACCTCAGCCCGGAGCGGCTGCTGGTGTCGGTGGCCGACTCCGGCACCCGGGGCACGGTGACCCGGGCCCGCACCGACACGTTGAGCAGTCGGGGCCGCGGGCTCGGCCTGATCGAGCAGCTCAGCGACGCCTGGGGCACCGACCCGACGGTGCGCGGCTCGACGGTCTGGTTCGAGATCCTCGTCCCGTCCGGGTAGCCGGGCGTCGGCGGCGGGCGGACCGGGCAGGAGCGGACGTACGGCCACCGAGAACCCGGTGGCGCCGGACGAATTCGACGAACGCCTGCCACGATCCCGGGTCGAACCGCAGCGTCCCGCCGTCCCGACCCTTCGTGTCCCGGGCGGGGACCACCCCGGGCAGGTTGTCCGCCACCTCGACGCAGGACCCGCCGTTGGTGCCGGATCGGGTCGACTTGTGCCACCGGGCCCCGGTCACGTCCATGCCTGCACCGCCTCCCTGATCAGATCGAGTGACTGCCGCCGCGAGAGGGCTTCGCCCCGGACGACCTCCTATGTGCGCTGGAGGGCGACAAGGTCGTCCGCCTGGGCCACGACGTGCTTGCGGACCTGGTGATCGAGGTGCGCCCACCACCGATCCGTCCGCCAGGGTGACCAGAACGCAGCCGCCCTGCGGTCCAGAGTAGATCTCGGTGCCCTCCGGCACCACGAGATTCCGCGCGTGCGGCAGATCAGCGACCTTGGCCAGGTGGATGAGCTGGTCGGGCAGCGCGCCGGGTGCCTCGATCGGGCGGCGCGGCACCATCGCGTCGAGCACCGCGACCAGCGGGACCGACCGCTCCGGGATCAGCATCTGCTTCGATCGGGCCCGGGCTCGGGGCTGACCGCGCGGAGCCTGCGCGCCGGCAGGGCCGGCGGATCAGTTGCGGGCGGCACGCATACCGGGACCGCCGACGGGGCAAGGTCCGTCACCACCTGCCCACGACCGTGGGCGAGGTCGCGAAGGGTGGTGCGGTGGAACCGGTAGACGTCGCGTTCGCGGTGGTGGGGCTGGGCGCCCTGCTCGCCGGGATCCTCCCCCGGCTGCTGGAGCGCCGGCCATTGTCGATGCCGATCGCGTTCCTCGGCCTGGGCATGCTGATCTTCATCCTGCCCACCGGGCTGCCCAGCCCGGACCCGCTGGCGCATCCCGAGGTCGCCACCCACCTCACCGAGATCGGCGTGATCGTCGCGCTGATGGGCGCGGGTCTCAAGATTGACCGGCCGTTGAGCTGGGCCAGGTGGTCGTCCACCTGGCGGCTGTTGGCGATCGCGATGCCGATCTGCATCGCGGCCGTGGCGCTGCTCGGCTGGTGGTGGGCGGGCCTGGTGCCCGCCACCGCGCTGCTGCTGGGCGCGGCGCTGGCCCCGACCGACCCGGTGCTCGCCGCCGACGTGCAGGTCGGCGAGCCGACCGACGTGGAGGACTCCGAGGACGAGGTGCGCTTCGCGCTGACCTCGGAGGCCGGCCTCAACGACGGCCTGGCCTTCCCCTTCGTGTACGCGGCCATCGCGATCGCCAGCACCAGCCTCGCCCCGGCGGACTGGTTCGTCGACTGGTTCACCGTGGACGTGCTGTACAAGCTGGCCGCCGGCGTCGGCGGCGGGCTGCTGGTCGGCTGGCTGCTCGGCAAGCTGTTCTTCCGGGCCCCGAGCAAGCTGCGGCTCGCCCGGCACTCCGAGGGCTTCCTCGCGCTGGCCGCCACGTTCCTCGCGTACGGGCTGGTGGAGGTGGTCGGCGGCTACGGCTTCCTGGCCGTCTTCGTGGCGGCCCGGGCGATCCGGGCGGCGGAGCGGACCCACGAGTTCCACTCGGTGCTGCACGACTTCGCCGAGCAGATCGAGCGGCTGCTGACCGTCCTGCTGCTGCTGCTCTTCGGGGGCGCGGTGGTCGGCGGTCTACTCGCCCCGCTGACCTGGCCGGCCGCGCTGGTCGGGCTGGCGCTGGTCTTCGTGGTCCGCCCGCTGGCCGGGTGGCTGTCGCTGCGCGGCGCGCCGGGCCGACCGGCGGAACACTGGGTGATCTCGCTGTTCGGCATCCGGGGCGTCGGCTCGCTCTACTACCTGGCCTACGCGACGACGAAGGCGGACTTCCCGCAGGCCGACCTGATCTGGGCCACGGTCGGGCTGGTGGTGATCGTTTCGGTGGTGGTGCACGGGGTCGCCGCCACCCCGGTCATGCAGCTGCTCGACCGCGCGGGCGAACGCACCGAGGACCCCTCCGAACGCGCCCCCACCCCCACCCCCGCCTGACCCCACCCACCCCACCCCGCCCCCACCCGGCCCCACCCGCGATCTTGCACTTGCGGCCCGGGCATAACAGGCCAAGGCCGCAGAACGTGGGCCGCAAGTGCAAGATCGACGAGGACGAGGTGGGGTCGGGGTCGGGAGCGGGGCGGGGTGGGGCTGGGTGGGGGTGGGGCGTGGTCGGTGGGGTGGGGTCAGTGGGGGGTTAGGCGGGTGGCCAGGGCGCGGCCCAGGTCGCGGCCCGAGCGCCAGGCGCTCTGCACCCGGGGCTTGCCGAAGGCGTCGCCGGCCAGCCCGATGCCGTCGGCGTCCAGGTGGTACGTCCCGGCCCCGCCGGGCACGGTCGGCGTGGCGTACGTCCAGCGGTGCACGTGCACGAGCGCGGCGGGCTCGGGCAGGCCAAGCAGGTCGCGGACGGCCTGCTCGATGGCCCGGCCGGCCCCGGTCGGCTGGGCGAGGTGACCGGCGGCGAACGTCGCCGTGGTGTGCGCGACCAGCACCGGGGCGCCGTCGCCGCGCCGGTCGCCGTCGTCGCAGACGAGCATGAGCAGGGGATGGTCGTTGACGAACGCGCCGCGGAAGTCGGGCCAGGACCGGGCCGGGAAGCGCAGCACCGCGCTCAGCGTCGGCGACCACCGCTGCGCCTGCACGGCGGCGGTGGCCGCAGCGAGCGCCGGGTCGAGCAGCAGGGCCGCCTGCGGGCCGGGCACGGCCAGCGCCACGGCGGCGCAGGGCGAGCCGTCGACGGCCGGCCCGGGGTCGACGCCGAGCACCAGCCGGTCGACCACCACCGGCAGGTCGGCGGCCAGGTGCTCGACCAGCGACCGCAGCCCGCGCGGGGCCGCCCAGCGCATCGGCCCGGGGACCTCGCGCCGGCCCTGTGCGGAGTACGCCACGAAGGTGTCGGTCCACTCCCGGGCCAGCCCGGCGGCCGCCCAGCCGCGCACCACCTCGGCGAAGTCCGGGTCACTGACGGTGAAGTACGCCGCGCCGATGTCCGCCGGGCGCCCGTCGAACCGTTTGCTGGCCATCCGGCCGCCCGCCACCCGGGCACGCTCGCGGATCTGCACCGGGACGCCCGCCCGGGCCAGCTCGACGGCGCACGCCACCCCGGCGATCCCCGCCCCGACCACCACGACCCGTGTCCGGTCCGCATCCACCTTGGTGATGGTAGGGCGTTCGCGGCCGGCCCGGGCCCGGCACACGCGGCCGGCGTCCGGAAACGGCGCGCGGAAACGGCGTGCGGAAACGGCGTGCGGAAACGGACACGCGGGGCGGACCGGCCGGGGCAGACCGGCGGGGCGGTACGCTCGGCCGCGCCTCCCCGACCACCGTGTACACCCGGCCGCGAGGACTGCAAACCCAATTGCCGTTCTGGCAAACTGGTGGCATGGGCGACGACCTCGACCGCGCGCTCGCCGGGGTGGGCCCCCGGCTGCGCGCGCTGCGCCGGCAGCGCGAGACCACCCTGGCCGACCTGTCGGCGGCGACCGGGATCTCGGTGAGCACCCTGTCCCGGCTGGAGTCCGGCACCCGCCGGCCGACCCTGGAGCAACTGCTCCCGCTGGCCCGGGCGCACGGCGTGACGCTCGACGACCTGGTGGGCGCCCCGCCCACCGGCGACCCGCGTGTCCACCTGCGCCCGGTCAGCCGGCACGGTCTGACCATGCTCCCGCTGACTCGCCGGGCCGGCGGCATCCAGGCGTACAAGCTGGTGATCCCCGCCGGTAGTCGCCGGCGGGAACCGGATCCGCAGACCCACGAGGGCTACGAGTGGCTCTACGTGCTCAACGGCCGGCTGCGCCTCGTTCTCGGCGAGCGGGACATGGAGCTGACCCCCGGCGAGGCGGCCGAGTTCGACACCCGGGTGCCGCACTGGTTCGGGGCCGCCGACGGCGAGCCGGTCGAGTTCCTCAGCCTCTTCGGCAGGCAGGGAGAGCGCGCCCACCTGCGCGCCCGGCCGAAGGCACAGCACCCGCCGGAGGGCTGACCCCACGGTCGGTCCAGGGGCCGTGCCCGGTGTCCCCGCCTGAACCCCTCCGGATGACTTCTTTGATCGTCTGCTGTTCACCGGCACGACCCGCCGGGCGAACCGCCCGTACCCAGCAGACGATCAACGGTCACCCCGACGGGGCGGCAGGCGGTGCAGCTCGACCCGGTCGAGCCGTCCCGCCGCCACCCGCGCCGTCAGGTAGGTGGCGTACGGCTGGCGGCGGCGGTCGGTCGGCGAGCCGGGGTTGAGCAGCCGCAGCCCGCCCGGGGCGACGGTGTCCCACGGAATGTGCGAGTGGCCGAAGACGAGCAGGTCCGCGTCGCCGTACGCGGCGGCGCAGCGCTCCTCGCGGCGGGCTCGCGGGCCGGTCTCGTGCACCACGGCGACCCGCAGGCCGTCCAGCTCGACCCGGGCCACCTCGGGCAGCCGGGCCCGCAGCTCGGGCCCGTCGTTGTTGCCGTACACGCCGATCAGGCGGCGGGCGCGGGCCTCGATGGCGTCAAGCAGCGCGACGTCCACCCAGTCCCCGGCGTGCAGCACCACGTCGGCGGCGTCGATCGCCGCCCAGAGCGGCGCGGGCAGGTCGCGGGCCCGCTTCGGCACGTGGGTGTCGGCAGTGATCACCAGGAGCATGCCCGCAATTCTCGCCCCGGGGGCCGACGAGGGGCACCGGGTCTTCACACACCGGCAACGGGCGCGTACCTTGACGGGAACGCGTGGGAGCGCTTCCACGCACTTTCATCGATACGTGGAGGACGCCACATGCGAAGCAGACCGGCGCTCGCGGCCCTGGCCGCCGGCGCGACCACACTCACCGCCGCCGCCACCGTCGCGGTCGGCCTCGTCGGATCCGCGCCGGCCGTGGCCGCCGACTCCGTGTTCTACGTCGACCCGCAGACCAACGCCGCCCAGTGGGTGGCCGCCAACCCGGGTGACCAGCGCGCCACCGTGATCAGGGACCGGATCGCCGCCGTCCCGCAGGCCCGCTGGTACACCCGAACCAACACCTCCACGGTACGGGCCGAGGTGGACCAGTTCGTCGGGGCCGCCGCCGCGGCGGGAAGGATCCCGATCCTGGTGGTCTACAACATCCCGAACCGGGACTGCAGCGGCGCCAGCGGCGGCGGCGCGCCGAACCACGCCAGCTACCGGCAGTGGGTCGACCAGGTGGCCGCCGGACTGGCCGGCCGACCCGCCTCGATCGTGCTGGAGCCCGACGTGCTCCCGCTGATGACGAGCTGCCAGAGCGCCGCCCAGCAGGCCGAGACGAAGGCGTCCATGGCGTACGCCGGCAAGAAGCTCAAGGCCGGCTCGGCGCAGGCGAAGGTCTACTTCGACGCCGGGCACTCGGCGTGGCTCTCCCCCGCCGACATCGCCGCCCGGCTGACCGGCGCGGACATCGCCAACAGCGCCGACGGCATCTCGCTCAACGTCTCCAACTACCGGACCACCGCCGAGTCCGTCGGGTACGCCAAGCAGGTCATCGCCGCCACCGGCGTGCCCCGCTTGAAGGCCGTGGTCGACACCAGCCGCAACGGCAACGGTCCGGCCGGCTCGCAGTGGTGCGACCCGCCGGGGCGGGCGATCGGCACGCCGAGCACCACCGCCACCGGGGACGGCGCGATCGACGCGCACCTCTGGGTGAAGCTGCCCGGCGAGGCCGACGGCTGCCTCGCCGGGGCCGGCCAGTTCGTCCCGCAGCGGGCGTACGACCTGGCGGTCGCCGCCGGGCCGGTCCCGACCACCGCGCCGCCGACGACCGCGCCGCCCACCACCGCACCGCCCACCACCGCACCGCCGACGACCGCGCCGCCCACCACGCCGGCCCGGGGCTGCGCGGTCACCTTCACCCCGAACACCTGGACCGGCGGGTTCACCGCCGAACTGCGGGTGACCAACCGGGGCGGGGCGCTCAGCTCGTGGACGGTGGCCTTCACCGCCGGCCCCGGCGTACGGCTCACCAGCGGCTGGAACGGCGAGTGGAGCCAGAGCGGCGAGCAGATCACCGTGCGCAACTCGGCCTGGAACGGCAGCCTGCCGGCCGGCGGCACGCTGAGCGTCGGCTTCCAGGGCACCTACTCCGGCGGCACGCTGCCCACCCCGGTCGGCTTCACCCTCAACGGGGCGGCCTGCTCCTGACTCCACGCCGACGATGCCGGCCGGACCGGCGGGGCACGTGCGGTGCCCCTCCGGTCCGGCCGTTGACCGGGGAACGCCCGAGGGTCGGCGATCGAGGGGACGCGCTCAGGCGCCCTGGCCCTGATTCTGCATCAGCCCGCCGTCCATGAAGTACGTCGAACCGGTCACGTAGTCGGCGTCGTCGCTGGCCAGGAAGACCGCGAGCCTGCCGATCTCCTCCGGCTGGGCGGCCCGCTTCCACGGGATGCTCTGCACCTGTTCCTGGAGGTACCCCGGGTCGTCGATGGCCTTCTGGTTGAACGGGGTGAGCACCATCCCCGGCCCGATGTTGTTGACGTTGAGGTGCATCGGCGCCACCTCCAGGGCCAGGCTCTTGGCGAACTCCAGCAGCGCGCCCTTGCTTGCGTCGTAGTCGGAGCCGCCGGCCCGGGCCACCTCCTGGTGGACCGAGGTGATGTTGATGATCTTCCCGTGGCCGCCCTGGTCCCGGCGGTGCCGGACGAACCGGCGGGAGCAGAAGAACGCCCCGTAGACGTTGGTCCGGATGGCCCGGTCCCAGGTCTCGGTGTCCAGGTCGGCCACCGGGATGCCGGAGGCGTCCACCCCGGCGTCGTTCATCAGCACGTCGAGCGCCCCGAACTCCGCCAGGGCCTCGTCGAACATCGCCTCGACCTGGGACTCGTCGGTGATGTCGCACTGCACCACCACCGCCCGCCGGCCGGCCTGCGCCACCTTGTCCCTGGTGTGGTCGGCCCCGGCGTGGTCGTGCAGGTAGTGCACCACCACGTCGGCGCCCTCGCGGGCGAACTCGATCGCCGTGGCCTGGCCGATGCCCGAGTCCGAGCCGGTGATCAGGGCGGTCCTTCCGTCGAGCCGTCCGGTCATCAGCGTGCTCCCTCCGTTCGCCCCGCGCCTGTCGGCACGGTCCGGCGCGGGCCGTCCGCGCCCTGGCGTCGCCGCTCGCCGGCCTCGGTCAGCCAGCCGGCGGCGTTGATCAGTCCGATGTGCGAGAAGGCCTGGGGGAAGTTGCCGAGCTGCTCCCCGGTGGTTTGGTCGATCTGCTCGGCGAACAGGCCCAGGTCGTTCGTCCGGCTGGCGAGCGACGTGAACATCCGCTCGGCCCGGTCCAGCTCGCCGGCCAGCGCCAGGCAGCTCGCCAGCCAGAACGAGCAGATGACGAAGCCGGCCGGATCCCCGTCCCAGCGACGCAGCAGGCCGTCGTGGGACAGCCTGGCCTCGACGACGTCCATGGTGGAACGCATCCGGTCGTCGTCGGCGGGCAGGAACCCCACCAGCGGCATGATCAGCACCGAGGCGTCCAACTCGTCCGAGCCGAAGGCCCCCGTGTACGCGCCGAGCCGGTCGTTCCAGCCGCGGTCCAGTACCGCCGCGCGGACCTCGTCGCGGGCGGCGGCCCAGCGGGCCAGGTCGGCGGAGTCACCGAGGCGGGGGCCGAAGCGCACCGCCCGGTCCAGCGCGGTCCAGCACTGCACCTTCGACGAGACGTAGTGCCGCTCCGCGTCCCGGGCCTCCCACATCCCGGCGTCCGGACGGTGCCAGTCGGCGACCACCTGGTCGGCGAGGGCGCGCAGGAGCTGGTGCACCTCGGGGTCCATCGGATCGAGGTAGTGGCGCATCAGCCACGCCGCGTCGAGGACCTCCCCGAGCACGTCGGTCTGCCGCTGTTTCCAGGCGTCGTTGCCGACGAGGACCGGCCGGCTGCCGGCGTACCCGGCGAGGTTGTCGAGGCGGTGCTCCGTGAGGTCCCGCTCCCCCTCCACGCCGTACATGATGGGCACCGGCTGGTTCCCGATGCGGCCCATCGCGCGGGCCACCCAGGCGAACTGCCGGTTCGCCTCGTCGGGACAGGCCGCCAGCCAGAGCGCCTGCAGGGTGAGGCTGAAGTCGCGGACCCAGACGAAGCGGTAGTCGTAGTTGCGGTCCCCGCCGAGTTGCTCGGGCAGCGAGGTCGTCGCCGCGGCGACGATCGCGCCGCTGGGCTGGTAGGTCATGCCCTGCACGACCAGCGCGCTGCGGCGCACCTGCTCCGCGAACCGGCCGTGGTACGGGTGCAGCCCGGCCCAGGACCGCCAGCCCGCCGCCGCCTCGGCGACCGTCGGTGCGGCGTCCGGCGTCGCGGGCGGGTCGGCGTCGTAGGTCGGCCCGTACCCCAACGTGAAGCCGTACGACTCGCCGGCCCGGACGACGAACGTCGCGGCGGCCTCGCCCTCGCCGCACCGCACGGGCACGTCGCCGCGCAGTCGCAGGCGGGCCGCGCCGGCGGTCGCCTCCACCCCGTCGTCGGTGGGCACCAGGTACGGGACGACCCGGCCGTACTCGAACCGGGGGCGGTAGCGCAGCCGCACCGGCACCGCGCCGGAGACACCCTCCACCAGCCGGGCCAGCACCCGGGGCGAGTGCAGCCCGATGTCGTGGCCACGCGCGCCGGGCTCCAGCGCCAGCGTGTCGGTCACCGCCACCGACCCGTCCCGGGTGGTGAAGACGGTCCGCAGCACCAGCGTGTCCTCCAGGTAGGAGCGTTCGGTGGTGAAGTCGCCGTCGGGCCGGATCGACCAGTGGCCCGCGTCGTCGTCGAGCAGCCGTCCGAAGACCGACGGGGCGTCGATCCGCGCCGGGCACCACCAGTTGACCGAGCCGGCCCGGTCGACCAGTGCCGCGCTGCGGCCGTCGGCCAGGAAGCCGTGCTCGCTGATCCGTCCGCTGTCCACGGCCGTGCCTACCCGGCGGCGCCGACCAGCATTCGTCGGGGCACCGCCGGATGCGGCCGGACCGGTCCCGCGCGTCGTCCCTCCCGGTCGGGGGCGAGGCGACCGGAGACCGGTCCGGCGCGTCGGGCATCCGGATCGCGGCGGGGACCTCCCGGACCGGGAGAAGGTGGCGCGTTACCGGCCGCTGCCCGGGGGAAGGCGGGAGGTCGACGAAGGAGGATGCTCATGATCAGGCCCTCGAATCCCACCGCGACCCTGCAATCCGGAACGTCGGGCGGAAACAACCTCCCGTCCGGCCCGGCGGGCCACCCCACCCCGCCCGGCGGCGGCCACGGCCACGGCCCGCCGACCGGGGCCCCGACCGTGACGATCGGGTCGTACCCGGACTATCCGTCCGCGCAGGGGGTGGTGGACTACCTGGCCGACAACCGGTTCCCGGTGGAGCGCACCGCGATCGTGGGGACGAACCTCACCCTGGTCGAGACGGTGCTGGGCCGGATGACCACGGGCCGCTCGGCCCTGGTCGGCGCGGGCACCGGCGCCTGGTTCGGCCTGTTCATCGGGCTGCTCTTCGGCATCTTCACCACCGGTAACTGGGTGGCCGTGATCCTGGTCGGCCTGGTGGTCGGCGCGATCTGGGGCGCGGTGTTCGGCGCGGTCGCGCACGCGATGACCGGTGGGCAGCGGGACTTCACGTCCGCCAGCTCCCTGCGCGCCAGCCAGTACGCGGTCACCGTCGACGCCGACCAGGCCGAGCAGGCCCGGCAGCTGCTGGGCCGGATGCACCTGACGCCGACGGGCGCGGCGGCCCGCTGAGGTCGACGCCACCGGACGGCCCCGGGGCTGGCCCCGGGGCTGTCGCTCCGCCCGAATCACCGCTCGGACCACGCGAGGGGAGGCCGTCACGGCAGGTCACGGGTGACCCGGGTCGTCCTAGCCGGGGTCGGTGGCGAGGCGCGCGTGCAGGTGTTCGTCGTGGCGGCGACCGTCGCCGTAGCGGTACGACTCGCGCAACGTGCCCTCGACGAGGTAGCCCGTCCGGCCGGCCACCCGGCAGGACGCCACGTTCGGCACGGCGTGACAGAGCTCGATGCGGTGCAGGCCCAGCGCCGCGAAGGCCCAGGTGGTGAGCCGCCGGACCGAGCCCGTGGCGACGCCCCGCCCCCGGGCGGCGGGGACGGTCCAGTAGCCGATGCTGGCGTTGCCGCCACCGATCCGGTGCAGCGACACCGCCCCGAGCAGTTCGGCGTCGCCCGGGTCGGCCACCGCGAGGGACATGTGCTCGCCGCTCGACCAGTCCGCCCGCCGGCGCACCCAGTCGCGCGCCCGCGCCTCGTCCATGTCGCCCTGCGGGTTCCACGTCGCCACCTCCGGGTCACCCAGGGCGGCCAGCACGTCGGGGGCATCGGCCGCCCGCCAGGGGCGCAGCAGCAGGCCGGGGGCGGCGAGTACGACGTGGTCCACGGGGCAGTCTGACACGCCGACGGCCCGGCTATGCGGAGGTTTCCCCGGCCGCGTTCCTTCAAATCCGAAGCTTCACAGCCTCATCCACATGCCCATGCCCCCGACGCAGCCCGGAGTCAGTGGTTAAATTTTGAAAGAGTGCTACTGTTCTGGCATGACGGAGAGCCTGGACGGCGAGCGGATGGCCTGCTGGCGTGCCTACATCGAGGCGAGCCAGCGGCTGTTCACCCAGCTCGAGGACGACCTGCGGGCCGACAGCGAGCTGAGCTTCGCCGACTACCACGTGCTGGTCCTGCTCTCCGAGGCGCCGGGGCAGCGGCTGCGGATGGGCGAGCTGGCCGGCCGGTTGGTCTTCTCACCCAGCCGGTTGACGTACCAGATCTCCTCGATGCAGAAGCGCGGCCTGGTGGCCAGGGAAGCCTGCCCCGCGGACCGGCGGGGCAGCGAGGCGGTGCTCACCGCCGCCGGGCTGCTGGCGCTGCGCGAGGCCGCGCCGCACCACCTGCGCTCCGCGCGCACCCACCTGATGGACGACCTCGACGACGCCGAGATCGCCTGCCTGAACCGGGTCTTCGAACGCCTCGGCCGGCGCCTGCGCGCCGACCGCGACGACTCGTCCACCCTGAGCGAATAAGGAGTTCGAGATGCCCGCCATCACCGTCGACGACGTCCTCGTCCTGCCCCGCCTGCCCCGGCTCGACGAGACCACCGCTTACCGGCCGGTCCGCCGGCTGACCACCGCCCCCAGCGGGCACGAGGGCGAGGGCTTCCCCGTCCGCCGGGCCTTCGCGGGAGTGCCGACGCACGAACTGGACCCGTTCCTGCACCTCGACCAGATGGGCGAGGTGGACTATGCGCCGGGCGAGCCGAAGGGCACCTCGTGGCACCCGCACCGCGGCTTCGAGACGGTGACCTACATGATCGACGGGATCATGGACCACCAGGACTCGCAGGGCGGCGGCGGCACCATCACCGACGGCGACACCCAGTGGATGACGGCCGGCAGCGGCCTGCTGCACATCGAGGCGCCGCCGGAGCACCTGGTGGCCAGCGGGGGCCTCTTCCACGGCCTCCAGCTCTGGGTGAACCTGCCGAGGGTGGCGAAGATGATGCCGCCGCGGTACCAGGACATCCGCGGCCGGGAGTCGGCGCTGCTCACCACGCCGGACGGCGGCGCGCTCATCCGGGTCATCTCCGGCGAGGTGGCCGGGCACCGGGGGCCGGGCTCGACCCACACCCCGATCAGCATCGCCCATGTGACGGTGCAGCCCGGCGCCGAGCTGAGCCTGCCCTGGCAGCCGGACTTCAACGCGCTGGTCTACGTGCTCGCCGGGCGCGGCACGGTAGGCACCGACCGCCGGCCCTTCCACACCGGCCAGCTCGCCACCCACGGTCCGGGCGACGCGCTGCGGGTCACCGCCGACGCGAAGCAGGACTCGAACACCCCCGCCCTGGAGCTCTACGTGATGGGCGGGCAGCCGATCCGGGAGCCCGTGGCGCACTACGGCCCGTTCGTGATGAACACCCGGGACGAGCTGATCCAGGCGTTCGAGGACTTCCAGGCCGGCCGGCTCGGGGTGGTCCCGGCCGAGCGGCTGCCGCACACCGGCGGCCAGGGCGACCGCCCCTGACCGCGTACGTGACGGGCGTCACCGGGTGACCCCCGGTGGCGCCCGCCGGCGGGTTCAGGAGACCGCGAAGATCCCCGCCACCCCCAGCAGCACCATCACCAACACGGCCACCAGGGCCCCGCGCTCACTCTCCACCGGCTGTTCGCGGTCCTCGGTCACGGCGTCGGTCGTCTCGGCGGGCATCGTGTGGCCTCCTCGGTGTTTCGCGTCAGGGTCGTCGGGCGTCGCGCGGGAAACGTCGGCCAGGTCACCGGGGGTGCCGGCCGGCGTGCAGACCCGGCGCGGGGGGCCTACCGTGAGGACGTTGTCGACCTCGGGAGGATGGAGCGTGCCGATCCGGGACTGGTTCCTCACCGCGCAGGAACGCGCCAACCCAGCCTCCGAGTTACCCGTCTGGACGACCGGAAACCTCGCCGAGCCGCTGATTCACGGCGCGGCCTACTTCGACCGGCTGGTCAGCGAGGTGGAGTCGCTTCAGGAGGGCGACCACCTCTTCTTCACCGACTGGCGCGGCGACCCCGACGAGCGGATGCGCCCTGACGGGCCGACCGTGGCCCAACTCTTCAGTCGCGCCGCCCAGCGCGGCGTGGTGGTCAAGGGCCTGCTCTGGCGCTCGCACCTGGACTCGTTGTCGTTCAGCGAGGCCGAGAACCGCAGCCTCAGCGAGACGATCTGCGCGGCCGGCGGAGAGGTGCTGCTCGACCAGCGGGTCCGCCGCGGCGGTTCGCACCACCAGAAGCTGGTGGTACTGCGCCATCCCGCCGCCCCCGAGCGGGACGTCGCCTTCGCCGGCGGGATCGACCTGTGCCACAGCCGCCGGGACGACGCCGAGCACCACGGCGACCCGCAGGCGATCGGGATGTCCCCCCGGTACGGCGACACCCCGCCCTGGCACGACGTGCAGCTCGCCCTGCGCGGGCCGGTGGTCGGCGCGCTGGACACGGTCTTCCGGGAACGGTGGACCGACCCGACGCCGCTGGACTCGGAGAACCCGCTGGCGTACCTGCGGGATCGGCTGCGCGGCTCGGACCTGCGCCCGGACCCGTTGCCCGAGAAGCCGGCCGACCCCCCGCCGTGCGGCCCGCACCGGATCCAGGTGCTGCGCACCTACCCGGCGGTGCGCCCGCGCTACTCCTTCGCCCCCGACGGCGAGCGCACGGTGGCGCGCGGCTACACCAAGGCCGTACGCCGGGCCCGCCGGCTGATCTACCTGGAGGACCAGTACCTCTGGTCGACCGAGGTGGCCGACCTGTTCGCCCGGGCGCTGCGCGACAACCCCGACCTGCACCTGGTGGCCGTCGTCCCGCGGCACCCCGACGTGGACGGCCGATTCGCCCTGCCGCCGAACATGGTCGGCCGGGAGCAGGCGCTGTCGCTGTGCGGCAGGGCAGCCCCGGGCCGGGTGCACGTCTTCGACGTGGAGAACCACGCGGGCGACCCGGTGTACGTGCACGCCAAGGTGTGCGTGGTCGACGACGCGTGGGCCAGCGTGGGCAGCGACAACTTCAACCGCCGCTCGTGGACCCACGACAGCGAGCTGTCCTGCGCGGTGCTCGACGACACCCGGGACGAGCGGGCCCCGCTGGACCCGGGCGGCCTCGGCGACGGGGCCCGGCTGTTCGCCCGGGAGCTGCGACTGCGGCTGTGGCGCGAGCACCTGGACCGGGACCCCGACGGCGGCTCGGACGACGGCCTGCTGGACCCGGCGTCGGCGGTCGAGACGATGGTGGCCACGGCCGACGCGCTGCAACGCTGGCACGACTCGGGGCGGGTCGGTCCCCGGCCGCCGGGCCGGCTGCGCCCGCACCGGCCGGAGCGGCTGCCCTGGTACACCCGGGCGTGGGCGCTGCCCGCGTACCGGCTGGTCTACGACCCGGACGGCAGGCCGCTGCGGGCCCGGCTGGCCGGCACCTGGTGACCGGCCCGGCCGACCGTCGCCGCCGGGCTGCGGGCGAGCATGCTCTCCCCGCCGGGGTACGCGAACGACGCGCGCGGTGAGTAGAAGCCGGCGGTGATGACCAGCGGGTTGGCCGGGCGGAGCGGGTAGACCGGGTGGTCCGGGTCGAAGAAGTCCACCGATTCGACCTCGAACGGGGCCACCGGCTCGGCCAGGTACGGATAGACGCCGCTGACCAGGGCATCGCCCCGGCCCGTGAGGTAGCGGTGGTGGCCGCTGCGGATGACGTGCCCGGTGTCTCCGACCCGGGCCCGGGTGCGGATCAGGGGCACCCCGTCGACCTCGGTCTGCGCCACCAGCGTGTCGCCCCGCTGCTCCAGCCAGGTGCGGCCGGCGGCGACCGGGGCGCCGCGCGCGGCGGCGTAACCGCGCACCCGGGGGCTGGAGCACAGGTAGTGCGTCCACCAACCGCCCGCCAGGGGACGGTCCGGGGCGTCGAGGCCGGCGACTGACACGCCGAGGTAGGTCAGCGAGTACGCGCCGAACCCGGAGGTCTGGGTCTCGTCGTCGACCACGTACTGGTTCATGAAGACCCGGCGGTCCTCCCCGACGCGCAGGCCTGCCGGCAGCAGGGCGGCGATCACGTCCGGGTCCGCCGGCAGCCAGCTCAAATAGATCATCCGGCTGTGCACGACGAGGTGCGGATCGGCGGGGTCGAGCACGCTGCCTCCGGGCCAGGGGGATTTCCCCGCGACGCTACGGGCGGCCCCTCGGGCGGGACAAGGACGGAAAGCCGACAGGCGCCCCGTCTGTCGGCTTTCATGTAGACGGGAGCCACGTGCGCATCGGCCGATCGGACACCGCGACCGGGCGGGTCAGCCGCACGCAGTCCCCGATCTGTCGCGCGGCCCTCACCATAGGGTGGGGGCGACCGCCGGGCGGCTGCGAGGCGTGAGCCGTCCGGCCCGCGTCGGATTGGCCGATCGGCCAGCGAACCGGTAATCACGATCACATCTTCTGGTCTCTACGCACCTTTCACGGGGTTTGTTCCCAGAAATACCTTAAGTACATCGTACTTTCGGCTAGATTTCAGGGAGCCGATCAGGTTAAGGTGGGTCCCGAACGGACGATCTGAAGCTAAACCACAGCGTCACGTCTTTATCCGCGGACGAGGTGCAGGGAGGACCACCGAATGACCGCGTCAACGATCAGCGAGCAGACGAAGACAGCGCCGGCCGTCGCCACCAAGAAGCTGGACCCGCGAGCGCTCACCGACAGCGCGGCCGACGTCCTCAACGCGATGGCAGCGCTGCCCGCCAACCACCCGTCGCGCGCCGCACTGCGGGACAGGGCGATCGAAGCCTGGCTGCCGCTCGCCAACCACCTCGCCCACCGCTACAGCGGCCGGGGGGAGCCCACCGACGACCTGGCGCAGACGGCCGCCATCGGCCTGATCAAGGCCATCGACAAGTTCGACCCGTCCCGCGGCGTCGACTTCGCCGGCTACGCCATCCCCACCATCATCGGCGAGCTCAAGCGCCACTTCCGCGACCGCACCTGGGACATCCGCGTGCCGCGTCGCCTCCAGGAGCTGCGGCTGGCCATCTCCGACGCCAACAGCTCGCTGCTGCAGACGCTGGGTCGCTCCCCGACGGTCGCCGACATCGCCGCCCACCTCAAGGTCACCGAGGAAGAGGTCCTGGAGGGCCTGGAGGGCGCCCGCGCGTACAACGCGGTGTCGCTGTCCACCCCGACCGGCGACGGCGACCGGGCCACCGAACTGGGCGACATGCTCGGCGGCGAGGACGGCGAGTTCGAGCTGGCCGAGCTGCGGGTGGCCCTGGGCCCGGCGCTCGCCACGCTGGACGAGCGCGAGCAGAAGATCCTCACTCTGCGCTTCTACGGCAACCTGACCCAGTCGCAGATCGCCGATCAGATCGGCGTCTCGCAGATGCACGTGTCCCGGCTGCTGGCCCGGGCGCTGACCAAGCTGCGCGGGCAGCTCGACGGCACGTACTAGGGGCACCACCGGTGGTCGGCGGGCCGACCACCGGTGAGCCCGGAAGGCCCGGTCGGCGATGCGCCGACCGGGCCTTCCGCGTGCCGGCCCTTCCCGCGCCGCGTCAGACCCCCGCCGGCTCCCGCCACATCGGGTAGAACGGGGTGCCGTCCGGCAGCCGGAAGCTCTCCCGCGCCCGATAGCCGTGCCGGGCGTACAGGTCCCGGCTGATCTCGCTGCTCGCCTCCAGGTAGCCCGGCGCCCCGTCGGCGTCCAGCCTGGCATGGTGGTGCCGCAGCAACGCGGAGCCGAGCCCCTGCCCCTGCCGGTCCGGCGCGACGGCGAGGAAGGCCAGGTGGTGGTGGTCGGCGTGCGGGTGGTTGGCGGTGAACAGCTCGTCGAGGTGCCGGAACCGCTCGACCCACTTTCCGCAGGCGGCGGCCAGCCGGGCGTCGTAGTCCACCGGCGGCGGGACCTCGTCGCCGACCTGCGGGAACCACACGGCCACCGCCGCCCGGTCCGCGGTGGCGGACACGTGGCCGTGCGCCATCGCGTGCCCGACGAAGATCTCGAAGTTGTCGGCCAGCACGGCCTCCCGCTCGGAGTCGTCCGGCACCAGCCACCGGGTCGCCGGGAGCACCAGGAACGCCCGGGCGATCCGCTCGGCCACCAGCCGGGTCTCGGCCGCGCCGAGGCGCTCGACGCGCACGTCGCTCACCGCTGACTCCCCGCCCCCACCGGGGCCTGCTCACCGGCGGGATCCGGCGTGACCAGCATGGCTGCGCTCTCCGCGCCCATTCCGATCCGGGCGTAGGCGTCCGGCCGTCTGCCACGCAACACCAGCGCCCAGTGCAGGCCGAGCAGCGCCACCACCGGGAACGCCGCCGGAACGGCCCAGCGCAACGGTGAGTCGGGCGCCACGCCGAGCAGGACGGCGAAGTTGTCCAACGCCACGATGATGATGGCGACCAGCGCCACGGTGGCCAACCCGGGGGCGACCAACCGCCGCCACAGGCTCTCCTCGACGCGGGTGCGGGCGAAGTACGCCATCACCGCGATGGAGGTGGTGGCGATCAGCAGCAGCACGCCGAAGCCGCCGCCGACACCGGTGTAGTAGAAGAGCTGGCGCACCGGGTCCCAGCCGTTGGTCGCGTAAAGCAGGATCACCAGCAGACCGAGGACGCTCTGCGCGAGCGAGGCGACCCGGGGCGACCCGGTGCGCGGCGAGGTCCGCCCGAACGCCTCCGGCAGCACCCGCTCCCGGCCGAGCGCGAAGATGTACCGGGCGGTGGTGTTGTGGAACGAGATCATCGCGGCCAGCAGGGAGGTCATGAACAGCGCCTGGCCGATGGCGACGGCGGTGTCGCCGAGGTGCGCCCCGGCCAGGTTGAAGATCAGGTCGACGCTCTGCTCGCCGGCCTGCGCGGAGACCTGGTCCGGGCCGGTGGCCACGGTCATGGTCCACGACGACAGGGCGTAGATCCCGGCGATGACGGCCACCGACAGGTAGGTGGCCCTCGGGACGGTGCGCTTCGGGTCCTTGCTCTCCTCGCTGAACACCACCGCGGACTCGAAGCCGACGAAGCCGGTCGCGGCGATCACCAGCAGCGCGCCCGCGCCCGGGACGAACAGGTTGTCCGGGGAGAGGGCGGCGAAGCTGGCCGAGCCGCCCGCCGGGTGGCTGAGCTGCCCCAGGTCGAACACGAGGATCACCACGATCTCGGCGACCAGCAGCACCGCGAGCACCATGCCGTTGACGTCGACCCGGAGCAGGCCGAGCACGGCGACCATGGCCCAGGCGGCCAGCGCCACCACCCACCAGGCCGGATCGACGTCGAAGAGCCGTTGCAGCACCGGGGAGGCCGCCGCTCCGATCGCGCCGTACAGCCCGACCTGGAGCGCGTTGTACGACATCATGGCGATCCAGGCCGCGCCGACGCCGGCCGGCCGGCCCAGCCCCCGGGAGACGTACGCGTAGAACGCACCGGCGTTCTCCACCCGGCGGGCCATCGCCACGTAGCCGACGGAGAACAGGGCGAGCACCGCCCCGACCACCAGGAAGGCCAGCGGCATGCCGGTGACGCCGGTGACGGCGTACCCGGTGGTGACCACGCCGGCCACCACGGTCAGCGGGGCGGCCGCGGACAGCACGAAGAAGATCACCGACGGCACACCGAGCCGACCACGGGCCAACGCGTCGGAGACGTTGCTCGGTCGTTGGACGGTCGCTGTTGGGGACATTGGGGTGCTCCGGTTCCAGGGAGGGGTGAGGGCCCGGCCGGTCAGGGCATGCCGCGCAGTACCGACGCGCCCACGGCGGCCTCGGCGTGCGCGACGAGCTCCTTCAGCGGCGGGGGCAACGCGGGGATGAGGACGCCGAGCCGGTGGTGGGCGCGGGGGTTCGCGCTCCACAGCACCTCGCGGGTGAGCCCGGCGGCCGAAACCAGGCCGAAGAGCAGCCCGTCCGGCACGGCCGGCGGCTCCGGCCGGTCCAGCAGGGCCCGCAGCCGGGTGGCCGGCCAGGCCACCGCGTTCAGGTCGATCGGTACGTAGCCGATGGTGGTGCGCAGCAGCCGGCGGCTCTCCTGCCGGTGCAGCACCCCGGCCCGGGCCAGCCGCTCCGCCACCGACGTTGCCGCGGACTGCCCGAGGAAGCTCAGCCAGGTGCGGACCGACTGGTGCTGGGACTCGCCGATCAGCTGGTCCAGCACGGTGTGCGCCAGGGCGTCGGCCGGCGGGCGGCGGTCCATCACCGTCACGTTGCCGGCGCTGACGGTGATCCGGCCGGACAGGACCAGCTCGCCGAGGAGCCCGGCCGCCAGGCAGATGCCCACCGCGCTGGGGTGCAGCTTCGCCCGGCCCCGGCTGTCGTTGTGGGCGATCAGATAGAACTCGTCGGCGGTGAGCAAACGAGCCTCCCGAACGGATTGTCCACAACAGATCGACGCCGGGTGAAAGGATGCACGCCCTCTGTTTGCAACGCAACTCCCCGTCTCGACAGTTGCACTCCGTGCACATGCGACCTGCGGATCTTGTCCAGACCGACTCGGAGGGTGACCGGCGACCCGATCGTCCCCGCCGCGCCGGCGCTCCACCTGCTCGCCGGGGACGACGCCGAGGCGTTGATCGGGAGCGCCACGCGGCACACCCACCCGCCGGCCCCGACGCGGTAGGCCCCGACGGACGCCCGCGCCGTCGGTGCGACAGTAGGTAGGTGCTCGACGACGTACCCCTCGACCTGCCGGTCCGGCCCGTGCTGCCGGCGCTGCTCGACGCGCTGCGCGCGGCCGGCGGCGCGGTCCTCGTGGCGCCCCCGGGCACCGGGAAGACCACCCTCGCCCCGCTGGCCGTGGCCGGGGCGGTCGCCGGCCGGGTGGTGATCGCCCAGCCCCGCCGGGTGGCCGCCCGCGCGGCGGCGCACCGGATGGCCGCCCTACTCGGCGAGCGGGTCGGCGACCGGATCGGGTACGCGGTGCGCGGCGAGCGCCGGGTCGGCCCCGCCACCCGGGTCGAGGTGGTCACCACCGGCCTACTGGTACGCCGGCTGCACCACGACCCGGAGCTGCCCGGGGTCGGCGCGGTGCTGCTGGACGAGTGCCACGAGCGGCAGCTCGACGCCGACCTGGCGCTGGCGTTCACCGTCCAGGCGCGGGCGACACTGCGCCCCGACCTGTGGCTGGCCGCCATGTCGGCCACCCCGGACGCGGACCGGTTCGCCGAGCTGCTCGGCGCCGACGGCACGCCGGCCCCGGTGGTCCGGGCCGCCTCGGCCCTGCACCCGGTGACCCGGGTCTGGGCCCCGCCGCCCCGGCCGGTAACCCCTTCCGGGGCCGGCCGCGTCGACCCGGCGCTGCTGGACCACATCGCGGCGACCGTACGCCGGGCCCTGGCCGAGCGGGACGGGGACGTGCTGGTCTTCCTGCCCGGGGTGGGTGAGATCGCTGCCGTGACCCGCCGACTGGCCGACCTGCGTGGCTCCGTCGCCCTGCTGCCGCTGCACGGCCGGCTGCGCGGGGCGGAGCAGGACGCCGCGCTGCGGCCCGCCGACCGGCGACGGGTGGTGCTGGCCACCGCCGTGGCGGAGAGCAGCCTCACCGTCCCCGGGGTCCGGATGGTGGTCGACGCCGGGCTCGCCCGGGTGCCCCGGGTGGACCTGGCCCGAGGGCTGGGCGCGCTGGTCACGGTGCCGGTGTCCCGGGCCGCCGCCACCCAGCGGGCCGGCCGGGCCGGCCGGGAGGCCCCCGGGCACGTGTACCGGTGCTGGTCGGAGGCCACCCATGCCCGGCTCGCCGCGCAGCCGGAGCCGGAGATCGCCACCGCCGACCTCACCGGGTTCGCCCTGGAGCTGGCCGCCTGGGGCGAGCCGGACGGCAGCGGGCTGGCCCTGCCCGACCCCCCGCCGGCCGCCGCGATGACGGTCGCCCGGGAGACCCTGACCACCCTCGGCGCGCTGGACGCGGCCGGCCGGATCACCGCCCGGGGGCGGGCGATCGCCGGCGCGGGGGCGCATCCCCGGCTGGCCCGGGCCCTGCTGGACGGAGCAGCGGTGGTCGGCGCCGACCGGGCCGCCGAGGTGGTGGCGCTGCTCGCCGAGGACACCGCCGCCGGGCCGGGCGACGACCTGACCGCCGGGTGGCGCCGGCTGCGCTCGGGTGCCGACCCGGGCGCCACGGCCCGCTGGCGTACCGAGGTGCGCCGGCTCCGCGCCGCCCTGCCCCCCGGGAAGGACGGCCGCGCGTCCGCCCGGGAACGTGGGGAGGGCCGGCTGCCCGACGATCTCGCCGCCGGGCTGCTGGTCGGGCTGGCGTACCCGGAGCGGCTGGCCCGGGTGCGCCGGGCCGGCGGGTCGGCGTACCTGATGGCGGGCGGGACCGAGGCGGAGCTGGCGCCGGGCTCGGGGCTGGCCGGCGCGACGTGGCTGGCCATCGCGGTGGCCGACCGTTCCCCCGGCGCGCCGACCGCCCGGGTCCGGCTGGCCACCGGCCTGGACGAGGCGACCGCCCGCGAGGCCGGCGGCCCGCTGCTACGTTCCGCTCGGGAGGTGACCTGGTCCGGCGGCGACGTGGTGGCCCGAGAGGTGGCCCGGCTCGGCGCGATCGAGCTGGTCGCCCGGGCGCTGGTCCGGCCGGAGCCGGCGCTGGTGGCCGCGGCGCTGCGCGACGGGCTGCGCCGCGGCGGCCTGACGCTGCTGACCTGGACCCCGGCCGCACGGGCGCTGCGCGAGCGGATGGCGTTCTGCCGGCACGCCCTCGGCCCGGACTGGCCGGACGTGGGCGACGAGGCGCTGCTCGCCGGGGTGGAAGCCTGGCTCGGCCCGGAGTTGGCCGCCGCCCGACGCCGGGCCGACCTGGCCCGGGTCGACGTGACCGCCGCCCTGCGTAGGCTGCTGCCCTGGCGGCAGGCCGCCCGGCTCGACGAGCTGGCCCCGGAGCGGCTCGCCGTGCCCAGCGGCTCCCGCGTCCGGGTGGACTACGCCGACCCGGCCGCCCCGGTCCTGGCGGTGAAGCTCCAGGAGACCTTCGGCTGGGCCGAGGCGCCCCGGATCGCCGACGGTCGGGTGCCGGTGCTGCTGCACCTGCTCTCCCCCGCCGGCCGGCCGGTGGCGGTCACCGCGGACCTGGCGTCGTTCTGGCGTACCGGCTATCCGCAGGTCCGTGCCGAGCTGCGCGGGCGCTACCCCCGGCACCCCTGGCCGGAGGACCCGACCACGGCCGAGCCCACCCGCCGGGCCGCCCCGCGCCGCCGCTGAGCCGCCGCACCCGGGTCAGTCCTCGACGACCACGTCGGCGACGACGACGGTGATGTTGTCGGGGCCGCCGGCGTGTAGCGCCAGATCGATCAGCCGCCGGGCGCACCCGTCCCGGTCCGGGTGGGCGCCGAGCACCTCGGCGAGGGTGTCCGGGCGGACCACGTTGGACAACCCGTCGCTGCACAGCAGCCACCGGTCGCCGGCCCGGGGCACCATCGTCGCGTACGCCGGGGAGACCTGCTCGCCCTGCAACGCCTGGGTGACCACGGCCCGGCGGGGGTGGCTCGCGGCCTGGTCGGCGGTGATCACGCCCTGGTCGACGAGCATCTGCACGAAGGTGTCGTCCCGGGTGATCTGCTTGAGCACCCCCTCCCGGTAGAGGTAGGCGCGGGAGTCCCCGACGTGGGCCAGGGCGAGGCAGCTTCCGGTTCGGGCGAAGAGCAGGGCGGTCAGGGTGGTGCCCATGCCCTGCCGCTCCGGGTCCTCCCGCACCGCCTCGCGGATCCCCGCGGTCGCCAGCTCGATCCCGCTCTGCAGGGCGGCGACCAGGGCGTCCTCCGGGGTCGCCAGGTCCAGCGGCCCGACCGCGTCGATCGCGATCCGGCTGGCCAGGTCGCCGGCTGCCATCCCGCCCATGCCGTCGGCGACGGCGACGAGCCAGGTGCCGGAGTGCAGGGCGTCCTGGTTGCCGCTGCGAATCAGCCCGCGGTCACTCACCCCTACGGAACGCAGCTTCAGGGTCATGGGACGCAGCCTGCCAGTTGGAGGGCGCAGTTGTCTCTAGGAGATCGCCACGACGTCGCGTGGCGCGGCGAATCTCACGTGGCGGACCGGACCAGGGGTGTGAACGGGTCCAGTTTATTCAGCATCCTCAATTGACACGGCGGACACCCGCTGGAAATATCGGAGCGATACTGGGAGCGCTCCCAGAACCGGCTTCAGCCCGTCCCCCGGAAGGAACCCCCGTGACGCCACCCCGACGCCGCCGACGCCGCCTCGCGGCACTCGCCGCGGCGACCACCCTGGCCCTCACCGGCACCACCGCCGGCATGGCCCACGCCGAGGTCCCACCGGACGCCCCCGAGCAGCTGAAGAACGGCGACTTCGGCGCGGGCGTCGCCCCCTGGTTCTCCTACGGCACCGGCCCGCTCGGCGTCACCGACGGCCGGCTCTGCGCCGCCGTCCCCGGCGGGCTGGCCAACCCCTGGGACGCCGGCATCGGCCAGGACGCCGTGCCGCTGAAAGCCGGCGCCGAGTACGAGCTGGCCTTCGACATCTCCGCCACCCCCGGGGCGAACGTCAAGGCCGTCCTCCAGCTCGGCGCCGCCCCCTACACGCAGTACGCCAGTGTGGACGCCGCCGCCACCAGCGGCAGCCAGCACTTCACCAAGACCTTCACCGCCGGCGAGGACAACCCGGGCGCGCAGCTCATCTTCCAGGTCGGCGGTGCCGCCGCCGAGCAGACGGTCTGCCTCGACAACGTCTCGCTACGCGGCGGCGAGCCGCCCGAGCCGTACGAGCCGGACACCGGCCCCCGGGTACGGGTGAACCAGGTCGGCTACCTGCCCGGCGGCCCCAAGAACGCCACCGTGGTCACCGAGGCCACCGGCCCCCTCGACTGGCAGCTCCGCTCCGCCGCCGGCGTCGTGGTGGCCGGCGGGCGAAGCACCCCGCGCGGGGTCGACGAGGCGTCCGGCCAGAACGTGCAGACCGTCGACTTCTCCGCCTACCGCACCCCGGGCACCGGCTACACCCTGGTTGCCGACGGCGAGACCAGCCACCCGTTCGACATATCCGGCACGCTCTACGACAAGCTGCGCGCCGACGCCCTCCAGTTCTTCTACGTCCAGCGCAGCGGCATCGCCATCGACGGCGACCTGGTCGGCGACGAGTACGCCCGCCCCGCCGGCCACCTCGGCGTCGCCCCCAACCAGGGCGACACCAGCGTGCCCTGCCAGCCGGGAATCTGTGACTACTCCCTCGACGTGCGCGGCGGCTGGTACGACGCGGGCGACCACGGCAAGTACGTGGTCAACGGCGGCATAGCCACCTACCAGCTCCTGAACACCTTCGAGCGGACCAAGACGGCGGCCACGGCCGACGCCGGCGCGGGCCTGGCCGACGGCTCGCTGCGGGTGCCCGAGCGCGGCAACGGCGTGCCGGACGTCCTCGACGAGGCCCGCTGGGAGTTGGAGTTCCTGCTGCGCATGCAGGTGCCGGCCGGCAAGCCGCTGGCCGGGATGGCCCACCACAAGATCCACGACAGGAACTGGACCGGCCTGCCGCTCGACCCGGCCGCCGACCCGCAGCCGCGCGAGCTGCACCCGCCGTCCACGGCCGCCACCCTCAACCTGGCCGCCGTCGCCGCCCAGTGCGCCCGGCTGTTCGCCCCGTACGACGCGGTGTTCGCCACCCGCTGCGGCACCGCCGCGAAGACCGCGTACGCGGCGGCCAAGGCCCACCCGGCGGTGTACGCCAGCCCGGCCGACTCCACCGGCGGCGGCGCGTACGACGACACCGACATCAGCGACGAGTTCTACTGGGCCGCGGCGGAGCTGTACCTGAGCACCGGCCAGCCGACGTACCTGACCGACGTGACCGCCTCCAAGCACCACACCGGCGCGGTCTTCGGCGACCAGGGCTTCGGCTGGCAGGGCGTCGCCGCGCTGGGCCGGCTCGACCTGGCCACCGTGCCGAGCGGCCTGCCCACCGCCGACCGGAACCGGGTGCGCGCCTCGGTGACCGCCGCCGCCGACCGCTACCTGGAGATCCTGCGCGGCCAGGCGTACGGGCTGCCGATGCCCGGCGACGCCGCCAGCTACTTCTGGGGCGGCAACGGCAACATCGCCAACAACGCGGTCGTGCTGGGCACCGCCTTCGACCTGACCCGGGACGCGAAGTACCGGGACGGGGCGGTGCAGGCGGCGGACTACCTGTTCGGCCGCAACGCGCTCAACATCTCGTACGTCACCGGCTGGGGCGAGCACGCCGCGCGGAACCAGCACAGCCGGATGTTCGGCAACCAGTTCGACCCGACCCTGCCGAACCCGCCGGCCGGCTCGCTGGCCGGTGGCGCGAACGCCGCCCTCCAGGACCCGTTCTCGGCGAACCTGCTGGCCGGCTGCGAGCCGCAGTTCTGCTACATCGACGACATCAACTCGTACTCGACCAACGAGGTGGCGATCAACTGGAACTCGGCGCTGGCCTGGCTGGCCTCGTTCCTCGCCGACCAGGACGACGCGGCGGCCGTGCCCGCCCCGACCTGCGCCGTGACGTACACCAACTACGGCACCTGGCAGGGCGGGACCGGGTTCACCGCCCAGGTGACCATCCGCAACACGGGCCCCGCCGTGGTGAACGGCTGGACCGCCCGGTTCGCGTTCACCGGTGACCAGCGGGTGCGGGAGGCGTGGATGGCGAAGGTGACCCAGTCCGGGGCCACGGTGACGGCCAGGAACGAGTCGTACAACGCCCGAATCGCCCCGGGCGGCAGCGCCACCTTCGGCTTCAACGCGACCACCGCCGGCGGCGCCAACCCCGCCCCCGGCCTGGTCACGATCAACAACTCCCCCTGCACCCTCTCCTAACCCACCCCACCCCACCCCACCCCACCCCGCCCACGCAAATTCACGGAATTAGTGGCCTTTCCGCGCCGCATAGCCACGAATTCCGTGTATTTGCACGAGTCATTCGCCGCGACGGGTCTTGGAAGCGGCGGGCGGGGCGGGCGGGACGGGGGCGGGGGCGGGGGCGGGTCAGGTCGCCGGGCGGCGCATCGCCAGCCGGGCTGCCGGGTCGAGCCCCAGCGCCGCCTCGGCGGCCAGCATCGCGGCGAGGCCCGGCGTCAGCTCGTCCGGTTTCAGTTTCCGGAAGCCGCAACGGGCGTAATACGGCGCGTTCCACGGCACGGCGCGGAAGGTGGTGAGCGTGAGCGCCGGCAGCCCTCGCCTGGCGGCCCAGGCGGAGACGTGGTCGAGCAGGACGGCTCCGATGCGACGTCGGGCGAAGTACGGGTGCACGCTGAGCTGCTGCACATGGGCGGCACCGTCGACCAGGTCGACCACCACGAAGGCGACCGGGTCGCCCGCCGGGTCAGCGCCCGGACCGCCGCCCGGCTCACCAGCCCGGGCAACGGCCGGGACGGCGGACAGATCCGCTGCCGGGGTGGCGGCCACCCAGGCACGACCGGCATGCCGGTACGCGGCGAGGGCGGCCAGGGGCAGCGGTGGCATGTCGGCAATCTCCGTCATCCCGATCTCGCGGAACGGTTCCCCCGAGGCCACCTCGATCCGCTGGAGCGCAACCAGTTCCCCCGCCGTCGCGGCCCGCACCCGTACCGGTTCCATGCTCGACACCCCATCAAGTGGCCACCCGGGCAACAACCGGTTTTGCCGTGCACGGGGCCGGGGCGCCCGCTCCCCTCGACTCGCGGGAGGAGCGGGCGCCCCGGTGATGCCGGGTAACCCGGTGACGCTGTGACGCGCCAGGATCAGGCGGGGAGGCCGCCGACCTGGGTGTTGATCCAGGTGCGAATCGACGGCAGGTCGCCGTAGATCGACGGGCCGGTGGCGCAGGTGGGGTTGTTGTTGCCGGCGCGGCTGGTCGCGCCGATCAGGTTCCACACGCCGTTGACCTTGCGGACCTGGGGGCCGCCGGAGTCGCCGTAGCAGGCGCCGGCGACGCCGCCGGTGTTGTTGGTGCAGATCTCGTACGTGGCGTTGATGCCGCTGCACCGGCTGTCGGCCACGATCGAGGTGTCCAGTTCCCGGGCCACGGTCGGCGCGGAGCCGCAGCCGGACGTCGGGCAGGTCTGGCCCCAGCCGATGATCCGGGTGGCGGTGCCCACCGCTCCCGAGGTGGTCGGGATCGTGGCCGGCGCATGGCTGACCGAGCTGGCGAGCTGGAACAGCTTGACGTCGATCGACGGGTGGTTGACCGCCCTGCTCACCCCGACGACGGTGCCGCCGCTGGTGCGGTTGGTGCTGCCCACCCGCACCGAGGCGGGCGTCGGGCAGTGCTTCGCGGTGACCACCCAGTTGGCCTTGATCAGCGAGGCGGTGCAGCCGGAGCTGTACACCAGGAAGGAGTAGTTCTCCGAGGCGGGGACGCCGCCGACGACGTTCGGCGAGATGTCCCCGTCGGCCTCCTCGCCGTTCCAGACGTACGTCTTCGCGGCGGTCGACCCGGCGGCGAGGCTGCCGGCGAACAGCGAGTTGACCCGGGACGCCTCGGCGGCGCTGGGGTTGGCGTTGGCGCAGGAGACCGGCGCGCTGCTGCCGGACATCAGGTCGGTGCAGAGCCCGGTGCGGTTGTCGGGCAGGCCGAGGATGTGGCCGATCTCGTGGGTGGCGATCCGGGTCCGGTTGTACCCCTGGTTCACCGCCTGCCAGCCCATCCACACCCGGCCGTTGCCGAGCGACGTCGTCTGGGCCCGGGGCCAGCCGGTGTCGACGTAGATGGTGATGTTGCCCGGGGTGGCCGGCAGCAGCCGGACGGTGCTGACCTTGCTGTTCCAGATCTGGGCGGCCTGGTCGAAGTTGGTACGGAACTCGCCGGCCCGGCTGGCGTCGTAGTAGACGGTGCGGACGGCGGACGCGCTGGTGCCGGTGGCGGCCAGCATGCCGGCCGCGGACAGGACCACCGCGGCCACGGCTCCCACCGTGCGCAGCAGGTGTCGTCGGATCACACGCACTCCTCGGGATCACGGCGGCGCTGCCGCCTTCATCGATGTGCGTCGACAATAAATCGGCCTCGGTCGATCAGCCGCATAGCGGTTGCGTCATACGAGCCGTGTCGGGGGATCACGATCGTCCGCCGATTGCGGAGACGAGATGCCGGGCGATGTCCTCGCTGGCGAAGAAGACGATCATGATGGGAACGGCCGACCAGTCGGGTGGCCACTGTGATCAGAGTCGCGGCCGGCGGGGCGTCGCCGCACGGCGCCCCGCCCTACGGTCTGGGGGGTGACGTGGTGGACAGCGGTGTCGCCATTGCCGCCGCCGGGGCGACTGCGCACCCTCGCGTGGGCCACCCTGGCCAACACCGTCGGCGTCGGGCTCTGGCTCACCGGCCAGGCGCTCTTCCTCACCCGCGATGTGGGGCTGAGCGCCTCCTCCGTGGGCGTCGGGCTGACCGTGGCCGGCCTCGTCGGGCTGACCGCCAGCGTCCCGCTCGGCGGACTCGCCGACCGGCGCGACCCCCGTACGCTGCGGGCCGTCCTCCAGGTGCTCCAGGCCGCCGCCGCGACGGCGTACCTGCTGGTCGACTCGTTCCCGGTCTTCCTGGCGGTCGCCCTGGTCGACGCGCTGCTCGCGTCCGGCAACCTGGCGGTGCGGGCCGCGCTGGTCGCCGCCGTGGGCGGGCCCGAGGGGCGGGTGCACGCCTTCGCCACCCTGCGGGCGGTGGCCAACCTGGGCATCGCCGTCGGCGCCGGGCTGGCCGGGTTCGCGCTCGCGGCGGACACCCACCTGGCGTACCAGTTGCTGGTGGTCGGGAACGCGGCGACCTACCTGCTCTCGGCGGCGCTGCTGCTGCGGCTGCCTGCCTTCCCCCCGTCCGGGCGGACCAGGGCATCCCGGCCCCAGCGGGGCCGGGCGCTGCGGGGCCGGGCGCTGCGGGGCCGGGCACTGCGGGGCCGGGCACTGCGCGACGGCCCGTTCCTCGCGGTGAGCCTCGCTTCGGCGGTGCTCTCCCTGCACTACGTGACGCTCACCCTGGTGGTGCCGCTGTGGACGGTGGCCCGCACCGGCGCGCCGCCGGCCGTGGTCTCGGCGGTGCTGCTGGTGAACACCGTGCTCACCGTGCTGCTCGCGGTCCCGTTGAGCCGGGGCGCGGCGACCGCCGTCCCGGCCGCCGCGACGATGCGCCGCGCCGGCCTCGTGCTGGCCGCCGCCATGCTGCTGTACGCGGCCACGGCCGGCCTGCCGGCCCTGTCGGCGACCGCGCTGCTGCTGCTCGCCACCGCCGTCTTCACCGTCGGCGACATGTGGCACGGCACCGCGGGGGCGAGCCTCGCCTACGACCTGGCCCCGCCCGATGCGATCGGCGCGTACCAGGGCGCGGACGGGCTGCTCGCCGGCCTGGCCCGGGCGGTCGGGCCGGCCCTGCTGACCCTGCTGCTGCTCGACGGCGGGTGGCCCGGCTGGCTCGCCCTGGCCGCGCTGCTGGCTCTGGCCGGCCTGCTCACCCCGACGCTGACCCGCCGCGCCCTCGCCTCCCGAACCGCGCCGCACGGCTGAGCCACGCCGCACGGCCGAGCCACGCCGCACGGCTGAGCCGCGCCGCACGGCCGAGCCGTCCCGCACGGCTGAGGCGTCAGCCGATCTCCTCGTCGACGAAGCACCAGCGCCACGTCTCCCCCGGCTGGATCGAGCGCATCACCGGGTGCCCGGTGGCCTCGAAGTGCTTCGTCGCGTGCTGGTACGGCGAGGAGTCGCAGCAGCCGACCTGCCCGCAGGCCAGGCAGGCCCGCAGGTGCACCCAGTCGGCGTTGCCGACGGCAACGCAGTCGGGGCACTCCGCCGTGGTCAGCGGCTCGACGGCACCCGCCTCGGTGAGATGCTGACAGCTCATCACTCGGTCTCCTGTCGCAGCAACGACTCCTCCAGATCCAGGTCACGGTAGGCCCGCACCAGCACCTCCTCGGGAATCCGGCCGGCGTCGCGGGCGGCCCGGAACACCTCCCGCTCCGCGTCGATCATCTCCTGCCGCAGCCGACCGTACGCCTGGGACGGGGTTTCCCGAACGGTCCCGCCGAGCCGCTCCCAGGCCAGGTTGGTGCGCTCCTCCAGCCCTCGGCGCAGCCGGTCCACGACGGCCTTCGGCGCGCTGTCCGCCAGCGCGTCGAGCCGCTCCCGGGCGGCCCGGCTGGCCTGCTGCTGGACGCCGGCCGCGGAGAGCGCGTCCTGCATCGGGTCGTCCGGCGGCAGCCTGAGCCGGTGGGCCACCGCCGGCAGGGTGGCGCCCTGGGCGACCAGCGTCACCACGATCACCGCGAAGGCCAGCCAGATGAACAGCTCCCGGGGGTAGGGGCGGTCCTGCGCGAGGGTGAGGGGCAGGGCCAGCGCGGCGGCCAGGGTCACCACGCCGCGCATCCCGGCCCAGCCGATGACGATCGGGAACTTCGCCGACGGTCTCGTCTCGCGCTGCCGGACCCGGGGCACCAGCCGGGCCAGGTACGTGGCCGGGAAGATCCAGACGAACCGGGCCAGGAGGACGGTCGCCAGCACCGCCGCGGTGATCGCGGTCAGGAAGCCGAGCGGCTCGTCGAGGTCCCGTACCACCTCGCGTAGTTGCAGGCCGACGAGCAGGAAGACCAGCCCTTCCAGCAGAAACCGGGTCAGCCGCCAGAACGCGCCGATCTGAAGGCGGGAGGCCGCCGACATCAGCATCGGCATCCGGTGCCCGATCCCGAGCCCGGTCACCACCACCGCGACCACGCCGGAGGCGTGGATCGCCTCGGCGGCGAAGACCACCGCGAACGGCACGATCAGCGACAGCGCGTTGTCCAGCACGGCGTCGCTGATCCGCTTGTGCAGGAACCCGAAGACCACCACGCCGGCCAGCCCGACCAGGATGCCGCCGCCGGTGGCGGCCACCACCTCCCAGGCCACGTCGCCGACCCCGACCGAGGTGCCGATCGTCGCCATCGTGGCCACCCGCAGCAGCACCAGCGCCGTGGCGTCGTTGATCAGGCTCTCGCCCTCGAGGATGGTCACCACCCGGCGGGGCAGCCCGATCCGCCGGGCGATCGCGGTGGCGGCCACCGCGTCCGGCGGGGCCACCACCGCGCCGAGGGCCAGGCAGACCGCGAACGGCACCGCCGGCAGCAGCAGGTGCACGACGAGGCCGACGGCGAACGCCGTGAAGATCACCAGGCCGACGGCGAGCAGCAGGATCGGCCGCAGGTTCAGCCGGAACGCCGGCACCGACGTCTCCAGCGCCGCCACGTACAGCAGCGGCGGCAGGATGCCCACCAGCACCAGGTCCGGGTCGAGCCGGACGTGGGGGAAGCCGGGCACGAAGGAGAGCACGAGGCCGAGCACCACCAGCACGATCGGCGCGAGCAGGCCCAGCCTGCGGGCCAGCGCCGCGCCGAGCGTCGCGATCGCGAGGAAGACGACGACCTCGAACAGTGACTCCATGAGGTACGAGCCTAGGGCCCGACCCGGATCACACCGCCCGCAACTTCGGCAGCACCTCGGCGCCGAAGGTGTCGATGAAGGCCCGCTGCTCCTGCCCGACGTGGTGCAGGGCGATCTGGTCGAAGCCCAGTTCCAGGTACTCCTGGAGCCACCCGACGTGCCGGCCGAGGTCGGCCGAGACGTTGACCGTGGAGGTCACCTTCTCCAGCGGCACGTCGGCGGAGACGGCGTCGAAGTGCTCGGCCGTCTCCAGGTCCCAGCAGATCGGCGGGGCGAACACGTTGCTGCGCCACTGGTCGTACGCGAGGGCCTCGGCCTCGGCCTGGTCGGGCGCCCAGCTCACGTGCACCTGTAGGTGCAGCGGCCCCCGGCCGCCCGCGTCCCGGTAGGCGTCGATCATCTGTCGCAGGTGATCGGTGGAGGCGTTGACGGTGATCAGCCCGTCGGCCCACTCGGCGCACCAGCGGGCGGTGGCCACGCTGACCGCCGCGCCGATCAGCGCCGGCGGCTGCTCGGGGCGGGTCCACAGCTTCGCCCGGTCGACCGTGACCAGGCCGTCGTGGCTGACCTCCTCGCCGGCCAGCAGCGCCCGGATCACGTCGACGCACTCGCGCAGCCGGGCGGTGCGGACGTCCTTGCGCGGCCAGGCGTCCCCGGTGATGTGCTCGTTGCTGGCCTCGCCGGTGCCCAGGGCCGCCCAGAACCGGCCCGGGTACATCGCCCCGAGGGTGCCGATCGCCTGCGCGATGATCGCCGGGTGGTACCGCTGGCCGGGCGCGTTGACCACGCCGAAGGGCAGGCTCGTGGCCTGGAGGGCGGCGCCGAGCCAGGACCAGGCGAACCCGGACTCGCCCTGCCGGGCGCTCCACGGGGAGAAGTGGTCCGAGGACATGGCGGCGTCGAAGCCCGCCCGCTCGGCGTGAATCACCGCCTCCAGCAGCTTGGCCGGGTGGATCTGCTCGTGGGACGCGTGGAAGCCGAACACCGTCATGAGCGCACCTCCTACCCATGACGGGGTCCGGCCAATCGCTACTCGGCGTGCGCCCCGGCGCCGGCCGACGCCTCGCCCCGGCCCACCCAGACGGTCTTGGTGTTGCAGAACTCGCGCATGCCCAGCGCGGACAGCTCCCGGCCGTACCCGGAGTTCTTCACCCCGCCGAAGGGCAGCTCCGGGTACGAGGTGGTCATCCCGTTGACGAAGACGCTGCCCGCGTCCAGGTCGGTGGCGAAGCGCTCCTGCTCGTCCGGGTCGGTGGTCCAGGCGTTGGAGCCGAGGCCGAACGCGGTGCCGTTGGCCACCTCGATGGCCTCGGCGTACGAGGAGACCCGGTAGAGCCCGGCGACCGGCCCGAACACCTCCTCGGTCCACATCCGCATCTGCGGAGTCAGGTCGGTGACCACGGTCGGCGGGTAGAACCAGCCGTCCCCGGTCGGCTTCTCGCCGCCGCACAGCACCGTGGCGCCGTGGTCCACGGCGTCCCGCACCTGGGCGTGGACCTCGTCCCGGCCGCCGGAGCTGGCCAGCGGCCCCACGTCGGTGCCGGCGTCCATCGGGTCGCCGACCCGCAGCGCGGCCATGTTCGCGGCGAACCTCTCGGCGAACGCGTCGAAGACGTCGGTGTGCACGATGAACCGCTTCGCGGCGATGCAGGACTGGCCGTTGTTCTGGCAGCGGGCGGTGGTGGCGACCTCGGCGGCCCGGTCCAGGTCGGCCGAGGGCATCACCACGAAGGGGTCGCTGCCGCCCAGCTCCAGCACGGTCTTCTTCAGCTCCCGGCCGGCGATCTGGGCGATCGACCGGCCGGCGCGCTCGCTGCCGGTGAGGGTGGCGGCGCGCACCCTCGGGTCGCTGAGGATCCGGTCCACCGCGTCCGAGCCGACGAGCAGGGTGGTGAACGCGCCCTCCGCGAAGCCGGCCCGGCGGAACAGGCCCTCCAGGTACAGGGCGGTCTGCGGCACGTTCGAGGCGTGCTTGAGCAGGCCGGTGTTGCCGGCCATCAGCGCCGGGGCGGCGAACCGCATGACCTGCCAGAGCGGAAAGTTCCACGGCATCACCGCCAGCACCGGCCCGATCGGCTGGTACCGGACGAACGCGCGGGTGGCGTTGACGGCGCGGGCGTCGGCCGGCTCGTCGGCGAGCATCCGCTCGGCGTGCGCGGCGTAGAACCGGCAGGCCGACGCGCACTTGGTCACCTCGGCCCGCGCGGCGGCGTACGTCTTGCCCATCTCGGTGGTCATCAGCCGGGCGGTGTCGTCGCGCTCGGCGTCGAGCAGGTCGGCGGCGGCGCCCAGCCACCGCCCCCGCTGGGTGACGGTGGTCCGGTGCAGGTCCCGGAAGGCCAGGTCGGCCCGCTCGATCGCCGCGTCGAGCTGCTCGGCCGACATCGGGTCGTACGACTTGAGCACCTGTCCGGTGGCGGGGTTGGTGGTGGCGATGGGCATTCTCGTACTCCTGTCACTCGAACAGCGAGTGCCGCGCGCCCGGCTGCTCCCGGCGGCGCGCGGCCCGACGGCGCTGGATGACGAAAAGGTCGACCACGGCGACGGCGGCGAAGACCGCGCAGACCACGCCCAGCCACACCAGGTCGGCCCGGAACGCCAGCACGGCGAAGACCGCCATGATCACCAGCCCGAAGCCGGCGAGCGCGAGGCGGAGGTTGAGCGCGCTGTACGCGTGGCCCACCGTTCCGCGGGCGCGTCGGGGCTGCGATTTCGTCATCCCTGCGAGCTACCCCCGATCGGCGCGGTTAACCGACCCGGCCGCGCCAGCCGCCCCGCGCCTTTACCACGCCCAGGGCGACGACGGGACAGACTGCCGGAAAGCCGACAGGAGGCCATCCCCTGACCCGGTGTCCCGCATAGGGTTACCGCGCTGTCGCACTCCGCCGCGGGACTGGGGAATGATGCCTCGACGCTGGGTCGCCGCGGTCGCCTGCCTGGCGGCCCTGGTCGCGCTCGCCTGTGAGGACGGGGGCAGCGCCCAGCCCCGGCCGCCGGGTGGATCGCCCGCGCCTGGCACGCCTGCCGCGATGGCCGCGCTCGGTGACTCGATCAGCGCCGGCTTCGGCTCCTGCCTGATGCTCAGCTCGTGCGAGCGCAACTCCTGGTCGACCGGGGACGGGCTGCGGGTGGACAGCCACTACCAGCGGCTGGTCGACCGGAACCCGAAGCTGCGCGGGAAGGCGTACAACCACGCCAAGCCGGGCGCACGGGCCGCGGCGCTGGCCGGGCAGGCCGAGGCGGCGGTACGCGACCGCGCCGACTACGTCACGGTGCTGATCGGCGCGAACGACGTGTGCCGCGACGACGTCGACGCGATGACCCCGGTGGCCACCTTCCGCAGCGAGGTGGACCGGGGCCTGCGGGTGCTGCGCAAGGGTCGCCCGAAGGCGCGGGTGCTGGTGGTCAGCATCCCCGACCTGTACCGGCTGTGGGAGGTCGGGCACACGGACTCCCGGGCGGTGCGGGCCTGGCGGCACGGCATCTGCCCGGCGCTGCTGGCCGACGCGACCTCGACCGCGCCCGCCGACGTGGCCCGCCGGGCCAGGGTGCGGGACCGGATCGACGCCTACAACGCGCAGTTGAAGGCTGCCTGCCGGGCGCACGGTTCGCGGTGCCGGTACGACGGCGGGGCCGTGCACCGGGTGCGCTTCACCCTCGACCTGGTGAACGCGCTGGACTGGTTCCACCCCAACGTCGCCGGGCAGGGCCGGCTGGCCGACGCGACCTGGCGGGCCGCCGGCTTCGACTGAACCCCGGGCCCCCGGTCGTCTGACCTTCACCAGCACCTCGCCCGGCTGTAGCGCCGGTTCCCGTCAGACGATCACGGATCAGCCCGAGCCCGAGCCGGCGACGGCGTCAGGTGGGGGAGCCGGCCGCGCCCGTGCTGCGATAGAGCTGTCGGGAGCGCTCGGCGAGGTCCTTGGTGGCCGACGAGTTGGCCCAGGTGCCGAGGATGATCGCCGCGCCCGGGATCACCTTGGCGAAGACCCGCTTCGCCGCCCGCACCCCGGCCATCTGGGCCAGCCGCACGCTCAGCCGGATCATCGCCTTGCCCAGCGCGTTCTGCCCCCCGGAGCCGAACAGCGCCCCGGCCCGTTCCCGCCCGGCGGCCACCCCCAGCGCCAGCCGGGCGGTCCCGGCGACCTTGTGCACCTTCTGCAGCACCAGCAGGTCGGTGGCCCGGTCGGGGTGGGTCGGATCGATCCCGTGGGCCGCCGCGACGTGCAGCACCATCCGGGCCTGCGTCCAGGCCAGCACCCCGACGTCGATCACCGCGCCGGGCAGCCCGGCCGCGCCCGAGACCGCGCCGGAGAGCCGGGCCAGGGTGACGAACTTGCGGACCGCCTGGTCGGCCAGTTCCTCGGCCGGCACGCCCGGCCGCTCCGCCCGCGCCCGGGCCGCCCACTGGGCCGCCTCGGGCCCGAGCCGGCGCACCGCCTCCAGGGCGAGGTGCTCCGGGGCGTACTGCGGGTCCTCCCGCATCCGGTCCCAGAGCCGGGCCGGCGGCGCCTCCGGGACGTCCGGGGCGGCGGTTGGGATCACCGCCGGTGGACGCGGCGCGGCCGGCTCCGGGGCGGGGGCGCTGGGCTGGCCGTCGACGGGGGCGGGGTCGGTCACGGAGGCTCCCGGGGGTCGGTGACGTGCGGGTACGACGGCGCCGGCGCTCAGCGCCGGGTGGACAGGCGGGAGGCCAACTGCTTCAGTTTGCGCTGGGTCTCCGGCTTCGCCATCTCGCGGCGGCCCCGGTCGACGATCTTCTGTCCCTGCGGGGAGCGGAGGAACCGGCTGATCCGCTGCACCAGTGCTGACATGTCGTCCTCCTGTAAGTTGCCTTCCCCATGTGTACCCCGTGGGAGCAACCGCCATGCGTCCACTGTGGTCCTCACTGTGCGCGCCCGGCCCGCGCGGTGATCATTTCACACGGCCAGGTGCGCGTTGACCACCTCGGTCGCCCGCCACTCGTGCTGGGCGTACAGGTCCGGATATGCGGAGATCTGCACAGCCTGGGCCGCCACGGTCAGCGGCAGGTCACGCCAGCCGGGGATCTGTTGGAGCGCGGCGAGGAACTGCCGGGTGGCGAACGCCGGGTCCATGAGCTGGCCCACCTCGCCCCAGCCGCTGCTGGCCCGCTGCTGGAACAGCCCGACCGAGTCGTGGTCCCAGCCGACCCCCTGGTGCGGGTACTTCTGCGACTCGGGCAGCACTCCGCTGGCCACGTTGTAGAGGTTGCTCTCCTGCATCGCGGTCGCCACGGCGATGACCAGTCCTCGGCGGGGCACCCCCATCGCCTTGCCGGTCCGCACGATCACCTTCGCGTTGGCCATCTGCGCCTTGGTCAGTCCGGCGACCGGGGCGGGATCGGCCGGGCGCGCGGGCCGCTTGCGGGGGGCGGGAGCGCGGGTGGTGTCCGGATCGACGGTGGTGGCGGAGGCGGACGGGGTCGCGGCGGAGGGGCTGACGGTCGCGGACGGGGTCGTCGCGGACACCCGGTCCAGCGACCGGGAAGCGGCGTCGGTGGCGGCACGCCGCTCCAGGTCGGCGCCGGCGACGGCCGCCCGGGCGGCGGTGTCATCCCGCGTCTCCTGCCGGGCCTGGGCCAGGGCGGCAAGGCCGAGGCAGCAGGTCACGCCGGCGGCCAGGGCGACCACGGTCCGCCCGGGCCGGCGCGAGGGGCGGCCCGGGGCGGCGGGACCGGACGCGGAACGGCCGGGGGCGAGCAGGTTACGCAACCGCCCGGAGCGGGTAGTCGTACCGCCAGGGGAAGGAATCCGGTGGTGCTCGGGGCGGGTGCCGTCGGTGGTGGTGGAAGTAGTAGCTGGCCGTTCGGACGAGGTGGTAACGTCCGAACGGCCAGCCGCCACGCCCGGGTTCTGCTGGTCGTCGAGGGTGCCGTCGTCACGCATCCGCCGACACTAGGCGGGACAAATCCGGATGACCCCGGGCCAATGGGTGTCCATCGTCACACTCCCGCCCGCCACGCCGGGCACCCGGGCAGCCTGCGGGCCGCACCGGCACGAGCCGGGCGGACCGGACGAACCTCCGGGGCCGACGGAGGCGCACCGAGCCGGGCAGCTAACACCCACGGAGAGCGGGGAGACCGACCGCTCCCCCGTTCGGCCGACACCGGGTCGACCGTCCGGCCCCGGCGGGACGGGCGACGCCGCCGGAGTGGGGCGTTCACCTAATTGTGATCATGAACCTTCCCGTCGGACCGTCGACGCAGGAATGCACAAGGATGGCGGGTACGTTCCCCGAACCGGGGGCTGTGCGCGGCACGGCGCCCCGTTGGCACATTCCAGGGAGGTCCGCACCGGTGCTCGACCCACACGAGCTCTATGAACTCTCCGACGAGCTGCCCGACCTCGGGCAGCCGGTCCTCATCCAGGCCCTCACCGGCTTCGTCGACGCCGGGAGCGCCACCCGGCTGGCCCGGGAGCAGCTGCTCACCTCCCTCGACGCGCGCCAGGTCGCCCGCTTCGACATCGACCAGCTCTACGACTACCGGTCCCGCCGCCCGGCGATGACCTTCGTCGAGGACCACTGGGAGGAGTACGAGGCGCCCACGCTGGAGGTGCACCTGCTGCGCGACGACGACGAGACCCCCTTCCTGCTGCTCACCGGCCCCGAGCCTGATCTGCAGTGGGAGCGTTTCGTGGCCGCCGTCGGCGGGCTGTCGGCCCGGCTCGACGTCCGGCTCACCGTCGGGCTCAACTCGATCCCGATGGCGGTCCCGCACACCCGGCCGACCGGGGTTACCGCACACGCCACGAGACGCGAGCTGATCTCCGGGTACGAGCCGTGGCTGCAACGCGTCCAGGTCCCCGGCAGTGTCGGGCACCTGCTGGAGTTCCGCCTCGGCGAGTTGGGCCGCGACGCGCTCGGCTTCTCCGCCCACGTGCCGCACTACGTCGCCCAGGCCGAGTACCCGGCCGCCGCCGAGGTGCTGCTCGCCTCGGTGTCCCGCAGCACCGGGCTGCTGCTGCCCCGCGACGGGCTGCGCTCGGCGGCCGAGGTGGTCCGGGTCGAGATCGACCGGCAGGTCGCACAGACCGAGGACGCCGCCGCCCTCGTCTCGGCCCTGGAGGAGCAGTACGACGCGTTCGCCCGGGGCCGGGGCGAGAAGAACCTGCTCGCCGCGGAGGCCGGTCCACTGCCCACCGCCGACGAGCTGGGCGCCGAGCTGGAACGGTTCCTGGCCGAGCAGGGCCGACCGGGCGACACCCCGGGGAGCTGACCGGGCGGTCGGGGCGGGGATACGGCAGGCTAAAGGCATGCGCCTGGCGACCTGGAACGTGAACTCGGTGAAGGCCCGCCTGCCCCGGCTGCTCGACTGGCTGGCCGCCACCGGCCCCGACGTCGTCTGCCTCCAGGAGACCAAGTGCCCCGACGGGGCGTTCCCGGTGGCCGAGGTCGGCGAGTTGGGCTACACCGTGGCCAGCCACAGCGACGGCCGGTGGAACGGGGTGGCGATCCTGTCCCGCGTCGGCCTGGCCGACGTGACGGTCGGCTTCCCCGGCGAGCCGGGCTTCCCCGAGCCGGAGGCCCGGGCCATCTCGGCCACCTGCGCCGGGCTGCGGGTCTGGTCGGTCTACGTGCCCAACGGCCGCGCCGTCGACGACCCGCACTACGCGTACAAGCTGGCCTGGTTCGCCGCCCTTCGGGACGCGCTGGAGGAGGAACTGGCCGGGGGGCCGGCGGTGGCGGTGTGCGGCGACTTCAACGTGGCCCCGACCGACGCCGACGTCTGGGATCCGGCGCTGTTCGCCACCTCCACCCACGTCACCCCGGCCGAGCGGGCCGCCCTCGCGGCGCTGCGCGACCTGGGGTTGCACGACGTGGTGCCCACCCCGATGAAGGGCCCGCACCCCTACACGTACTGGGACTACCGGGCGGGGATGTTCCACCAGAACAAGGGCATGCGGATCGACCTGGTGTACGCGTCCGCGCCGTTGGCCCTGGCGGTCCGCGCCGCGTACGTGGACCGGGAGGCCCGCAAGGGCAAGGGGCCCTCGGACCACGCCCCGATCGTGGTGGACGCCGACCTGGTGCCGGCCGTCGAGACGTTCTGACCCTCCGACGGGTCTCGTCACCGGCCCCCTCGCCAGCCCGGGCGGTGCCGGGTGCGGCGGCGGGCGGCACGGTGCGGGCGGGCGGGCGCGGTGGTGGTTAGGGTGGGGCCATGGCTGTCGTAAAGATCAACGCGATCGACGTACCCGAGGGCGCGGGCGAGGAGCTGGAGCGGCGCTTCGCGGCGCGGGCCGGCGCGGTGGAGAACTCCCCCGGCTTCCTGGGCTTCGAACTGCTGCGCCCGGTCGCCGGCGAGAAGCGGTACTTCGTGTACACGCGCTGGGAGACGGAAGAGGCGTACCAGGCGTGGGCCGCCGGGCCGTCGCGAGCCGCGCACGCCGACGGCGAGCAGCGCCGCCCGGTCGCCTCCGGCGCGAGCCTGCTGGAGTTCGAGGTGGTGCAGCAGGTCCCGGGCCGACCCTGACCGGCGGCGAGGCGACCATTCCGGCCGGGCTCGGGCCCACGGGAGCGGCCCGAGGCCGGTCCGGCGCCCGGATCAGGAACCGGTTGCCCCCGGGTCGGCGTGGACCGTGTAACGCGCGTCCTGCGTGTAGTCGGTGCCGGTGACCTCGCGGATCACCGCCCAGAGGAAGTCCTCGTCGGGCCCCCACACGGGCAGGCTCACCTCGCCCTCGACGGGCAGCGGCGCACCGCTCTCGGCCACCGGGGCACCGTCGGCAAAGAAGACGTGCCGCGCCAACGACCCGTGGTCGTAGAGCCAGAAGGCGTAGCTGCTGCTCACGCTGGCGAAGAGGACGGCGAGGACCCGGGTGTTCGCGAGAGCGCCCCGGGTCGACAGGTCGTCGACCTCGAACGCGATCAGCGAGTTGGGGTCCCACACCTGGCACCACTGGTCGCGCTCGGCGGTGTACAGGCGGTCGCCCGGGAAGGACGCCGTGGCCCCGTCCGCCTGGACGCTGTCGCCGGTCGGCTCGGTCGCGTACCTCGACGGGAGTGCGGCGAGCACCTCGGCGGCCGGGAGCTTGTGCACGAAGAGCGCGGCGGTGTTCCAACCCATCGTCGTATCGTGCCCGCCGCGGTTGATCTTGTCCATCCGCACAGCCCCGCCACCAGGCGTGGGCGCGTGGCGGTTGTCAGGGGCGGCGGGTGTCAGGGACGGCGGGTGTCGACCAGCGAGGCGAAGGCGACCACGTTGTCGGCGTAACCGGTCCGCCCGCCGACCCACTGACCACCGCAGGTGATCAGCCGCAGTCCCGGCGGCCCGTCGTCGCCGTACACCCGGTCGGCGGGCAGGGCGTCCTTGCCGAAATGCTCGACCGAGTCCACCGCGAAGACCGCCACGTCTCCGTCGGCGCGGGTCACCTCGATCCGGTCGCCGATCTTCAGCTTGCCCAGGTCGTAGAAGACCGCCGGGCCGTTCTTCGTGTCCACGTGCCCGACGATCACCGCCCGGCCCGGCTCACCCGGGGTCGGGCCACGGTCGTACCAGCCGGTCTCGTCCGCGTTCGCCAGCGGCGGCACGTCGACCGACCCGTCGGGCGCCTGCCCGACCGCCGCCACGGGCGCGGAGACCCTGATCGCCGGCACGGCCAGGGACACCGGTCGGCTGTCCGCCAGGCCGGGTGCGGCGGCGGCGGCGGTGGGCCGGCCGGCGGTTCCGGCGACCCAGTCGAGCGGCCCGGACACACGGCCCAGCCCCGCGCCGGTGGCGAAGACGCCGACCAGCACCAGAAGCACGGCGACCGGCACCGACCACGGCCGGCGCTCCGCCGGCTGCCCGGCATCGACCGGCGGGGCGGGCGATCGGGGTACGCGTGCGGAGGCCACGGCCGGTCTCAGCTCCCGCCGGCGGCGCGGCGGACGCGGGGCCGGCGCCTGGTGGCCAGGCCGATCGTCACCCCGGCCACGGCCAGCGCCACGCCCCCGGGCAGCAGCAGCCCACCGGTGGCCGCACCGGCGGTGCCGCCGAAGCCAGTGTTCGGGCCCCGACTCGGGTGCTGCGCCGCCGGGTGCGTCGGGTGCGGGGCCGGCTCGCGCGTCGGCCTGTGGGTGGGCGAGGGCGAGGGGGTCCGCTTGACCACCTGGAGCATCGTGGTCGCGGTCTCCCCGCCCCGGCACTCCAGCTTGACCCGGTAGTTGCCCGGCCAGACGCGCTCCCGGACCATCGGGGACGCCGTCAGCAGGCCGCGGTCCGGTCGGGCGGCGACCCGGCCGAAGGCGTCGGAGACCACGATGGCCGGCACCGAGTTGTCGTGGCAGCTCGCCCGGATGCCGACCAGGTAACCGGGCTGCACCGTGCCGGGGCTGACCTCGACGAAGACGAGCCAGCCGGGCTGACCGCCGCCGGGCTGACCGGCCGACGCCTCGGGCGCCGGGGCGACCGCGGGGGCACCGGCGGCCCGCGCGACCCCCGTGAGCGGTCCGGCGACCACGCTGACCGTGGTGATTGCGAGCGGTCCGGCGACCGCGGCGACCGCGACCGCCAGCGCGGCGCCGAGGCGCGTGGCTGACCCCATGACCCCTCCCGGCGCGGTAGCGCGACGCCGGGCACCGGCCGCCCGGCCTGCCGTACGGGACGGGTCCGCCCGTCCCGGTCGTACATCACATCCGGTCCGGCATGGCCGTCGCGTACGCTCGGGTCGCTGTGACCTCCACCGACCCGAACCCCGCCGCGACCGTGCCGCCGCACGCGCCCCGGATCCGCACCTTCCACCCCCGGCGCGGCCGGATGAGCGACCGTCAGGTCGACGACCTGGACCGGCTCTGGCCGGCGTACGGCATGACGATCACCGACGACCTCGCCGCGCCGGTGGACCTGGCGGCGCTGTTCGGCCGCCGGGCCCCCGTGGTGCTGGAGATCGGGTCCGGAATGGGGGACGCCACGGCCGAGATGGCCATCGGCGACCCGGACCGAGACTATCTGGCCGTCGAGGTGCACACGCCCGGAATCGCCAACCTGCTGGGCCTGGTGGAGCGCCACGGCCTGGGCAACGTGCGGGTCGGGCGGGGCGACGCGCTGGACCTGGTCCGGGCGCTGCCGGAGGGCTCGCTGGACGCGGTGCACGTGTTCTTCCCCGACCCGTGGCCGAAGTCGCGACACCACAAGCGGCGGATCATCCAGCCGGCGCACGTGACTCTGCTGCGCTCCCGGCTGGCCCCCGGTGGGACGCTGCACTGCGCCACCGACTGGGCCGAGTACGCCGAGTCGATGCGCGAGACGCTCACCGCCGACCCGGGGCTGGCCGACATGCACGGCGGGTACGCCCCGCGTCCCGCCCACCGGCCGGTCACCAAGTTCGAGCGCCGCGCGCTGACCGCCGGCCGCCCGGTCCTCGACCTGATCCACCGCCGGGCGTGACCGGCAGGCTCCCCCTGCGCGGTTTCCCGCCGGCCCTCTCTGACACCCCTGTCGTCGGACGCGGCCCTGTCGTGACGGCCGGCGCCCGACGGATGAACAGTGGCCCGGTTGGCGCGGGAGGGCCTGCGGCAGGCACGATGGACGGGCTATGACGCTCACCGCCGCGCTGCCGACAAGCGCCGACCCCGACACCCTCTTCGACGCGTTCGCCGGCTGGGCGAAGGAGCGCGGCCTCGACCTCTACTCCCACCAGGAGGAGGCGGTCATCGAGATCGTCTCCGGCGCGAACGTGATCATGAACACGCCGACCGGCTCGGGCAAGAGCCTGGTGGCGATCGCCGCGCACTTCGCCGCCCTGGCCGACAGCCGGACCACCTTCTACACCGCACCGATCAAGGCCCTGGTGTCGGAGAAGTTCTTCGCCCTCTGCGAGGTCTTCGGCGCCGACAACGTCGGCATGCTCACCGGCGACGCCAGCGTCAACGCCGACGCCCCGATCATCTGCTGCACGGCCGAGATCCTGGCCAACCTCGCGCTGCGCGAGGGCGAGCGGGCCGACGTCGGCCAGGTGGTCATGGACGAGTTCCACTTCTACGCCGAGCCGGACCGGGGCTGGGCCTGGCAGGTGCCGATCATCGAGCTGCCCCAGGCGCAGTTCGTGCTGATGTCGGCCACCCTCGGCGACACCACCCGCTTCGTCGACGATCTGACCCGGCGCACCGGCCGGCCGACCGCCGTCGTCCGCTCGGCCGAGCGGCCGGTCCCGCTCATCTTCACGTACGCGATGACGCCGATGCACGAGACCCTCGAGGAGCTGCTGGAGACCAAGCAGGCCCCCGTGTACGTCGTGCACTTCACCCAGGCCGCCGCCCTGGAGCGCGCCCAGGCGCTGATGAGCGTCAACGTCGCCAGCCGGGCCGAGAAGGACATGATCGCCGAGGCGATCGGCCGGTTCCGGTTCACCTCCGGGTTCGGCAAGACCCTGTCGAGGCTGGTCCGGCACGGCATCGGCGTGCACCACGCCGGCATGCTGCCGAAGTACCGCCGCCTCGTCGAGACCCTGGCCCAGGCCGGGCTGCTCAAGGTCATCTGCGGCACCGACACCCTCGGCGTCGGCATCAACGTGCCGATCCGCACCGTGCTGTTCACCGGCCTGAGCAAGTACGACGGCATCCGCACCCGGCTGCTCAAGAACCGCGAGTTCCACCAGATCGCCGGCCGGGCCGGCCGGGCGGGCTTCGACACCATCGGCCGGGTCGTCGTGCAGGCCCCCGAGCACGTCATCGACAACGAGAAGGCCCTCGCCAAGGCCGGCGACGACCCGAAGAAGCGGCGCAAGGTGGTCCGCAAGAAGCCGCCTGAGGGCTCGATCGGCTGGGGTCGGCCCACCTTCGACCGCCTCGTCGAGGCCGAACCGGAGCCGCTGACCTCAAGCTTCCAGGTCAGCCACTCGATGCTGCTCAACGTCATCGGCCGCCCCGGCGACGCGTTCGCCGCGATGCGGCACCTGCTCACCGACAGCCACGAGGAGCCCGCCGCCCAGCGCCGGCACATCCGCCGGGCGATCGCCATCTACCGGGCGCTGCGCGCCGGCGGGGTGGTGGAGGAACTGCCCGAGCCGGACGAGACCGGCCGCCGGGTCCGGCTCACCGTCGACCTCCAGCTCGACTTCGCGCTCAACCAGCCGCTGTCGCCGCTCGCCCTGGCCACCATCGAGCTGCTGGACGCCGAGTCCCCGTCGTACGCCCTCGACGTGCTCTCGGTGATCGAGTCGATCCTCGACGACCCCCGCCAGGTGCTCTCCGCCCAGCAGTTCAAGGCCCGCGGCGAGGCGGTCGCCGCGATGAAGGCCGAGGGCATCGAGTACGAGGCCCGCCTCGAACTGCTCGATGAGGTGACCCACCCGAAGCCCCTCGCGGAGCTGCTGGAGGCCGCGTACGAGATGTACCGGCAGGGGCACCCCTGGGTCGCCGACCACCAGCTCTCCCCCAAGTCGGTCGTCCGTGACATGTACGAGCGGGCGATGACCTTCACCGACTACGTGCAGTTCTACTCCCTGACCCGCTCCGAGGGCCTCGTCCTGCGCTACCTCGCCGACGCGTACAAGACGCTGCGGCAGACCGTGCCCGAGGACGCCAAGACCGAGGAACTGGTCGACCTCATCGAGTGGCTGGGCGAGCTGGTCCGCCAGGTCGACTCCAGCCTCATCGACGAGTGGGAGCGGCTGAAGAACCCGTCCGATGTGGCCGAGGCCGCCGAGGCGTACGCCAACCTGGACGACCGGCCGCCGGCGGTCACCCGCAACACCCGGGCGTTCCGGGTGCTGGTGCGCAACGCGCTGTTCCGCCGGGTCGAGCTGGCGGCCCTGCGCCGCTGGTACGACCTCGGGGAGCTGGACGGCGGGGACGGCTGGAACGCCGACGCGTGGGCCGACGCGCTGGAGCCGTACTTCGAGGCGTACGACTCGATCGGGGTCGGCCCGGACGCCCGCGGCCCGGCGCTGCTGATGATCGAGCAGGGCCGGGAACGGTGGACGGTCCGGCAGATCCTCGACGACCCCGACGAGGACCACGACTGGGGCATCAGCGCCGAGATCGACCTGGCCGCCTCCGACGAGGTGGGCGCCGCCGCCGTCCGGATCACGGACGTCGGCCAGCTCTAGCCGATGTCACAGGAGGGGCAGTCCGGGCGGCCGGACTTTTCGTGCGAACCAGCCTGAGCCGAGTCGGGTGACAAGGGTCACGATCGTCATCTGACAGGACCTGCTTGGCCCCTCCCGACTGGACGCATGCCGTTATGGGTATATGATGGCTGCCATGGCACGAGCAGCGACGACGTCGGACGTTTTCAACGCGATCGCCGAGCCGCAGCGCCGGGAGATCCTGGTGCTGCTGCGGGCGGGTGAGCGGCCGGTGACCGAGTTGGCCCAGGAGCTGGGGATGACCCAGCCGGGGGCGTCCAAACACCTGCGGGTGCTCCGGGAAGTCGGGCTGGTGCGAGACCGCAAGGCAGGCAAGCAGCGCCTGTACGGCCTCGACGCCCGCGGGCTGCGACCGGTCCACGAGTGGGCCGGCGGGTTCGAGCGGTTCTGGAACGAGAGCTTCGACCGGCTGGACGCGTACGTGCAGGACCTGAAGCAGGCAAGGCAGGAGGAGTAGCTGATGAGCAAGATGGAACGAGGAGCGCCGGCGCAGTCCGCGACGGCTGACCGCGAGATCGTGATCTCCCGGGTCGTCGACGCCCCACGGGAGCTGGTGTTCGAGGCGTTCACCGAGGTGCGGCACCTGTCGCGGTGGTGGGGGCCGGAGGGGTTCACCACCACCACGAGGGCCTTCGAGTTCCGCGTCGGCGGGGAGTGGGACTTCGTGATGCACGGGCCGGACGGGACGGACTACCAGGAGTGGATCTCCTGGACCGAGATCGTCCCGCCGGAGGGGATCGCGCTGCTGCACGGTGAGTCCCGCGGCGACCCGAACGCCTTCGAGTCGATCCTCACGTTCGCGCCCGACGGGGTGGCGACCCGGATCGAGATGCGCACGGTGTTCCCCACCAAGGAGCTGCGCGACGAGGCGGCCGAGAAGTACCACGCGATCGAGGGCGGCCAGCAGACCCTGAGCAAGCTGGCTGCCTACGTCACCGAGATCGCTCGAATGGGGGCGGAGGGCTGATGGCCGGGAAGGTGTTCTTCAGCGTGTCGATGTCGCTGGACGGGTTCATCGCGCCCGAGTCCGTCGAGGAATTGATGGGGCGGCAGTGGATGGAACTGCAGCAGTGGGTCTTCCCGCAGCGGTTCTTCCGGGAGAACCTGAAGCTCGGCGAGGGCGGTGAGGAGGGGCGCGACAACGACATCATGCGGGAGACGTTCGAGCGCACCGGCGCGAGCGTGCTGGGCAAGCGCATGTTCGACGCCGGCGAGCAGGCGTGGCCGGAGGAGGCGCCGTTCCACACGCCGGTCTTCGTCGTGACGCACGAGAAGCGTGACCCCTGGGAGCGGTCGGGTGGGACCACCTTCCACTTCGTCAACGACGGCATCGAGTCCGCGCTCGACCAGGCCCGCGAGGCCGCTGGCGACCGCGACGTCCGCATCGCGGGCGGCGGCGCGACGATCCTGGAGTACGTGAACGCCGGCCTGGTCGACGAGTTCTCGATCGCGCTGTCGCCCGTGCTGTTCGGCTCCGGAATCCGCCTGTTCGAGGGCGTGGACGCGGGCCGCGTGGCCCTGGAGCAGGTCCGCGCGGAGCCCTCCCCGAGGGTGACGCACCTGACCTACGCCGTCCGGGAGCGGTAGGCGCACGGCGGACGGCGGACGCGAAGGAACAGCCACGCGGTTGGCACGCAGACGGTTCTCCTGCCGGGATTGACCAGTCCACCTGCTGGGCTGTCTCGCCAACGGGGCCTACAAGGCAAGTCCGGACACTGGTGGACCGAAGCGTCCGGACTTGCTTTGCGGTTTCCCGGTCAGGGTTCGATCGGAGCGGGTCCGTGCGGTCTTCCTGGAGCGTGATCGGGGTTGGTGGCGGCTGCTCTGGCGGCCCGTTCGATCTTCGCGCGCCGAGCTTCCCAGTAGGCCGGGTCGGGCTGCGCGTCCGCGTATTCGGCCGTGAACCCGGTCGAGCCGTCGAGCTGTTCGCGCAGGATATCGGCGTGTCCGGCGTGCCGGCTGGTCTCGGTGAGGACGTGGACCAGGATGTTGAACAGCTTCACGTTGGGGCGTGGCCACCAGGGCACGTGGCCGGGCGAGTCGATCGCCAGGGCGGCGATCGTCGCGTCCGAGTGCTCCCACACGCGACGGTACCGGCCGATGATCTCCTCGCGCGTCTCGTGCTCGGTCGCCCACATGGCCGCGTCGCCCGCGTCGGCGTCGTCCCACCGGGGCATGGGTTCGGGGAACGGCCGGTCGAAGATGTCGCCGAAGTATCTGGCCTCCGTCATCGACAGGTGCTTGACCAGGCCGAGAAGGTTGGTTCCGGTCGAGGTCAGGGGACGGCGGATGTCGTACCCGGAAAGCCCGTCGAGTTTCCACAGCATCACCTTGCGAATGTCTCGCAGATCGCTGTGCAGGCACTCTTTCGCGAAATCGTCGATCATGGATGACGATCCTGCCGTAGTCCGTCAACCTCTCATGGCGGGCATCGTGTCATCCCGCCTGAAGGAGAACTTCGACGGCGTCGGCGACGGTGACGACGGTGTTGTCGGGTCCTGGTTGGTCCTCGGGCCACGACGCCGACTCGCTTTGCAGCCAGATGGTGCGCATTCCAGCGCCGCGTCCCCCTGCGACGTCGAGGATCGGGTCGTCGCCGATCATCCAGCCGCCGCGCGCTGTCGATGTTCCGCAGCGCTGCGCGATGATGTTGAAGATCGCCGGCTCGGGTTTGCGGATGCCGACTTCGTCGGAGATGCACCAGCCGTCGACCAGCGTGTTGAGGCCAGCGCGGTGGATCTTGCCGTGTTGGTTGTCGGTCATGCCGTTGGTGACGATCCCGATCCGCCAGTCGGCGGCGCGCAGCAGGCGTAGCGCTTCGAGGTCCTGTGAGCGGCAGGCAACCAGTTCCGGCATGCGCTGGCGGTATTGCTGCCAGAGTTCATCGGCAGCTTGGTCAAGGCGGAAGGCCTCGCGGACGGCGTGGAAGAAGGGGCCTTTCGTGCCGGAGGTTCGGGCGTCGGTTTCCAGGAGCCAGGTCAAGGCGGCGGCGTCGAGGCGGTGGGTGGTGACGAACTCCTGCGCCCATGCGCGGAAGGCCGCGCTGCGGTTGACGAGGGTGTTGTCCAGATCGAAGAGCGCCAGCCGCTGCATGTCGAGATCGTATGCGGTGGTGGGTGGCCAAGATCAACGTTCCGGTGCGGTGAGAAAGACCCTGCGTTCGCATCCGAGCAGCGGTCGTCCTCCGCGTGGTTCTGGTGGCGAGTCACGGGTCGGCCAGGGTGCGGGGTTGATGGCGGTGTCGAGGTCCGGACTCCACAAGGTTCACGCGGACGCGACACGGACTGCCCTTCCTTTTCACTGGGTGATGTCAGACCCATCGATTAGAATGTGTGTACTAAACCAAGTCCTGACCTGGGAGGACTTCCGTGAACGCGTCCACCTCCAGCACCCTCCCGCCCTACGCCACCCTCCTCGGCTTCACCCGGTACGTCGACCGCACCGGGCCCACCAAGGCAAGCTTCGTCGGGGGCCTGCGCAAGCAGCGGGCGAGCCGGCACGGCTTCAACCCGCACGGCCAGTTCGTCAAGGCGCTCAAGGCCGACGTCGCGTTCCACACCGGCGGCACCCACCTGGCGCAGGTCGCCGACGTGGTCAAGCCGCGCTGGCGCCCGCTCTACGAGGCGCTCGTGCCGGGCGCGACGACCTGGCTGCGCTCCCTCGGCGAGCCGACCGCCGTCGACCTGGCCCAGACCCGCGACGCCCTGGCCATGCTCGGCGACCTCCCCGTCAAGATCAACCCCCACTTCGGCATCCGGTACGCCGAGGACGGCCGCGCCGAGGCCGTCCGCCTGCACTTCGACGAGGCCCCGCCCAGTGAGGAGGCGGCCCTGGCCACCCTGCACCTGATGGCCCGACACATGGACGCCGTCCTCCCCCACGCCACCCCGGTACTGGTGGATGTCCGCCGAGGCGAGGCATACCGAATGCCGAACACCGTCAAGCCCCAACAGGTCGAACAGTGGCTGGCCGGCGAGGCGGCCGCCTTCCGCGCCATCTGGTCCACCGCCGCCTGACACCCACCCCACCCCCACCCCACCCCACCCCCGCCACCCGCCGCCCGCCACCCGCCGCCCGCCGCCCGCGGCGCGCGGCGCAAATTCACGGAATGAGTGGCTATTCCACGTGGAATAGCCACTCATTCCGTGTAAGTGCGCGCCCTTGGGAACCGGGAGGGGCGGGGAGGGGAGGGTTATCCACAGGGGGTTTCGGGAGGGGCGGGGGTGCGGCAGGGTGGGAGGGTGGCTCGCATTCCTCGTCGGCCGGCCGAGCTGGTCGGGCAGGTGTTCTTCGCCCGGGACGCGGTTCGCCGCGGCCTGCTCACGAAGAACGACCTGCGCAGCAGCGCGTGGCGGCAGGTTCTGCACAACGTCTATGCCGATTCCCGTATCGAGATAACGCACCTGACCCGGTGTCGGGCCGCGGCGTCGTGGCTCTTCCCGCCCGGGTGCACCCTGGCGGGCAGGTCGGCCGTCGCCATGCTCGGCGGGCCGACGCCGGGGCCACACGAGCCGGTCGAGGTGCTGGTCGAGCCGGCCTCCCGCTTCGGCCCGCTCACCGGGCTGCTCATCCACGTCTCCGGGTGGCGCGACGGCGACGTTCAGCGGGTCGACGGAATGCCGGTCACCACGGGCATCCGCACCTGCTGGGACCTTGCCTGCTGGCTGGACACCGTCGAGGCGGTGGCGTTGATCGACGCACTGCTGCACCGTCATGCCGTCCACGCCGACGACCTCACCGTGTACCTCGCCCGCCGTCGCAACCAGCGGGGTGCCCGCAGGTTCGCCGAGGCGTTGAGCCTGGTCGACGCGGGCGCGGAGTCTCTGCCCGAGTCGCGGCTGCGGGTGCGACTCGTCCGCGCCGGCCTGCCCCGACCGGTGACCCAACACGTGGTCACTCGCAACGGTCAATTCGTGGCGAGGGTCGACCTCGCCTGGCCGGACCTTAAGGTGGCCGTGGAGTACGACGGCATCTGGCACCACGACCCGGAGCAGTTCCACCGCGACCGGCAACGTCTGAACCACTTGCTCGGCGACGACTGGCTGGTCCTGCACGTGACGAGCAAACGAATGAGAGAAGACTTCGACGGCGTGTTGACGGAGATCCGTTCCGCCCTCCGCTCCCGCCACTCCTCCCATTGACCCCCGATCTCACAGAGGGCCCGCGCTCACAGAGAGCCCGCGCTCTCACAGAGAGCCCGCGCTCTCACAGAGAGCCCGCGCTCTCACAGAGAGCCCGCGCTCTCACAGAGAGCCCGCGCTTACAGAGAAAGAGTGGCTGTTCTCCGCGGAACAGCCACTCTTTCCGGGAATATGCGCGCGCCCCGGGAGGAGGGTGGCGGCGGGGCAGTGCGCGGGGCGGGGGTCAGGAAAGGTACTTCTCGAGGTCGTCGATGATCTTGTTGGCGGCGCCGACGCCGATGCCGGTCATCCAGACCTCGTCGGAGACCGGGTACGCCTTGCCGGCCTTCACCGCGGACAGGCCCTTCCACAACGTGCCGCCGGAGACGGTGCTCTGCTCGGCGGCGGCCTTCTCGCCGTACGCGGTCACGAAGATGACGTCGGCGTCGACCTCGTTGACCCGCTCAGGGCTGACCGCGTCGAAGCGCTTGTCCTCCTTGTTGGCGAGCTGCTGCCGCTCGGGGCGGCCCAGCCCGGTGTCACCGATCACGATGCCGGAGAAGGAAGCCGGGCCGTAGACCCGGATCGCGCCGGGCATGAAGCGCACGATGGAGATCTTCCGCTGGGCGGCGTCGCCGAGCTTCGCGCCGAAGTCCGCAGCGCGCTTCTCGTACGTGGTGAGCAGCTCACGGGCCTGCTCCTCCTTGCCGAGCGCCTTGCCGTCGAGGAGGAGGTTCTCCTTCCAGGTGATGCCCACCTGCTCGGTGAACACCGTCGGGGCGATGGCGGCCAGCTCGTCGTAGAACTTCTCCTGGCGGAACTTGCTGCCCAGGATCAGGTCGGGCTTGAGGGCGTTGATCGCCTCCAGGTCGGGCTCGGTGAGCACCCCGACCGACTTGATCCCGGCCAACTTCTCCTCGCCGAAGTAGGTCGGCCAGCCCTTCGCCTCGCCCGCGGTGGCCGCACCGACCGGTGTGATGCCCAGCGACAGTGTTGTGTCGATCTTGTCTGTGTCGAGGACCACGACCCGCTTCGGGGCGGCCGGGACCTTGGTGGTGCCCATGGCGTGGGTGATCTCCCGGGTGTCCCCGACGGCGGTGTCGGCGACGGGGTCGCTCTCTCCGCAGGCGGTGAGTCCGACGCTGAGGGCGACGGCCGCGGTGAGCACGGCGGCGAGACGACGCATCGATGTTCCTTTCAGAGGGTTCCGCCAGCCGGTGGGCCGGCGGAGGAGGTGACGGAGGAGGCGGCCCGAGCGAGGGCTGCCAGGGAGGGGGTGCTGAGGGCCGGTACGACCAGCGGCGCGCCGGTCACCGGGCAGGGCACGACGACGCAGTCGAGCCCGAAGACGTCGCGGACCAGCTCCACGGTGAGGATCTCCCGGGGCGGGCCGGCGGCCACCACCCGGCCGGAGCGCATGGCGATCAGGTGGTCGGCGTACCGGGCGGCCTGGTTGAGGTCGTGCAGCACGGCGACCACGGTCCGGCCCCGCTCGGCGCGCAGCCGGTGCAGCAGGTCCAGCACCTCCATCTGGTGGGCCAGGTCGAGGAAGGTGGTCGGCTCGTCCAGCAGCAACGCCTGGGTGTCCTGAGCCAGGGTCATCGCGATCCAGACCCGCTGTCGCTGCCCGCCGGAGAGGGTGTCCACCGGCCGGTCGGCGAGGCCGGCCACGTCGGCGAGCTCCAGCGCCTCGTCGACGGCGGCGCTGTCCTGCTCCGACCACTGCCGCCACCACCGCTGGTACGGCTGCCGGCCCCGGCCGACCAGGTCGGCGACCGTGACCCCCTCGGGCACCAGCGGGCTCTGCGGCAGCACGCCGAGACGTTGGGCGACCTCCCGGGTCGGCAGGTCCCGGATCGCGGTGCCGTCGAGCAGCACCGCGCCCCGGCTGGGGGTGAGCAGCCGGGCCATGGTGCGCAGCAGCGTCGACTTGCCGCAGGCGTTCGGGCCGACGACGACCGTGAAGGCGTCGGCGGGCAGCTCGAGGTCGAGGCCGTCCAGGACGGTCCGCTCGTCGTAGCCGACGACCAGGTCGCGGGTGGAGAGCATCGCGGCTCCTCGGGAGGGGGCGACGGAAGGGGACGCGGCCCCGTCGGGGGACGCGGGAACGCCGGCGGACCCGCCGGACGGGTACGCGGGTGGGACGCCGGGTCGGGGGGCGGGGGCGGTGCCGGGCCCGGTGGGCGGTGTCGGCAGGTCTGCGGGAGCGGGGTCGGTCGTGGGCATCAGGACGGCCTCCGGCGTCCGCGCAGCAGCAGGAAGATCAGGTACGGCCCGCCGATCGCGGCGGTCAGCACGCCCGCCGGGAGTTGGGTCGGGGCGAGCAGCCGGCGGCCGGCGAGGTCGGCGAGGACCAGCAGCAGCGCGCCGAGCAGGGCGGAGCAGAGCAGCGGGGGACGCTCGGCCCGGACCAGCCGGCGGGCGAGCTGGGGCGCGACCAGGGAGACGAAGTCGACGGCGCCGACCTGCGCGGTGACCATCGCGGCGGCGAGCACCCCGGTGCCGGCCAGGCCGATCCGGCGGGCGACCGGGCGGACGCCGATCCCGCGTGCGGTGTCGTCGTCCAGGGCGGTGCTGTTCAGTGCCCATCCGGCCCAGAGCAGCACGGGCAGCAGCGCCAGCAGGGTGACCGCGATCCAGGCCGCCTCGGTCCAGCCCTTTCCGGCGAGGGTGCCGACCAGCCAGATCTGGGCGCGCATCCCGTCGATCGGGTCGACGGTCATCAGGACCACCTCGATCAGCGCCCGCAGCGCGAAGGCCACCGCGACCCCGGCGAGGACGAACCGCTGGGCGGCCAGCCCGTGCCGGGCACCGAGGGCGAGCACCAGTGCCGCCGCGGCCAGCCCGCCGAGCAACGCCGCCGGGGCGACCAGGACGGCGGCTGCCCCGCCGGTCAGGGCGATGGTGGCGGCCAGCCCGGCCCCCTGGGTGATGCCGATGACGTCCGGGCTGGCCAGCGGGTTACGGGCCACGCTCTGGATCAGCGTGCCGGCGACGCCGAACGCCGCGCCGGCCACCGCCGCGAGGACGAGTCGGGGCAGCCGCAGGTCGAGCACCACCAGGTCGTACGGGGTGCCGGCGCCGGAGAGGGCGCGCAGCACGTCGGCCGGGGCGACGTACGGGGTGCCGAGGGAGAGGCTGAGTACCCCGGCGGCGGCGAGCAGCCCGGTCAGCGCGGCGGCGACCAGCACCGGCCGGCGGCGTACCGGCACCCGTAGCGGGCCGAGGCGCAGCAGGGTCCGGCCGGGCGGGGCGGATCGGGGGCGGGTCCCGGCGGCGAGGGCGCTCATGCCGTGACCACCCGGGCGCGGCGGACGAGGAAGGCCAGCAGCGGGGCGCCGATCAGCGCGGTGACCACCCCGGCGGGCACCTCGCCGGGCGGGGCGACGAGCCGGCCGACGACGTCGGCGCCGAGCAGCAGGGCGGGTCCGAGCAGGGCGGCGACGGCGAGGGTCCACCGGTGGTCCGCGCCGACCAGGGCCCGGGCCAGGTGCGGCACGGCGAGCCCGACGAACGCGATCGGTCCGGCCGCCGCCACGGCCGCCCCGGTGAGCAGCACCCCGGCCGCGCCGCCGCCGAGGCGGACCAGGCCGATGCGGTGGCCCAGCCCCCGGGCCACGTCGTCGCCGAGGGTGAGCGCGTCCAGGCCCCGGGCGACCAGGACGGCCAGCACGAGCCCGGCGAGGACGAGCGGCAGCACCTGACCGGTGACGCCGACGTCCCGGCCGGTCAGCCCGCCGACCACCCAGAACCGGTACTCCTCGAAGGTGCGGGCGTCTATGCTGAGCAGCGCGTACACGACGGCGCCGAGGCTGGCGTCGAGCGCGGCACCGGTCAGCGCGAGGGTGACCGGCGAGGCGCCCTCGCGGGTCCGGTTGGCGACCGCGAACACGGCCAGGCCGGCCAGGAGCGCCCCGGCGACGCCGAACCAGACGTACCCGGCGAGGCTGCCGACGCCGAAGACGGCGATGGCCAGCACCACGCCGCACGACGCGCCGGCGCTGATGCCGAGAATGCGCGGCTCGGCCAGCGGGTTGCGGGTCAGCGCCTGGAACAGCACCCCGGCGACGGCGAGGGCGAGACCGACGACGATGCCCAGGGTGGTGCGCGGCATCCGCAGCTCCCGGACGATGGTGGTGGCGTCCCCGCCATCGGGGGCGACCAGCGCGTGCCACACGTCGTCGGGCGCGAGCGGCCGGCTGCCGAGGGCGAAGCTGGCGAGCACGGCGAGCGCCAGCACCGCCGCCGCCCCCACGGTGACGGCCACCCGTCGGCCCGACCCGCGGGCGGGCCGGCTGGCGGCCCGGATCGGCCGCGCGGCGACGGTGGTCACGAAACTCCCTCAGCTTAGGCTCGCCTTACCTTAGCTGAGCTGCTCAGACCCGCCTAACCAACGGGTGTCGATCCGGGATCGCGTGCGCCGTGCAGCATTCCCGCGCCCAGGGCCGCGGCCCCGAGGGCCGCCACGCCGGCCAGGCCGAGCCCGGAGGAGCCCTCCGCGCTGATCCCGCCGTCGCCGGTCTGCGCCCCACCGGAGGGCACGACGTCGTACGGCCGCATCATCTCGTTGTCCTCGTGCTCCAGCAGGTGGCAGTGCCAGGCGAAGCGGCCCGGAAGGTCGAACCGGGCCTTGATCCGGGTCACCTCCCCGGGGAGCACGGCCACCGTGTCCAGCCACCCGCGCTCGGCCGGGCTCGGCGGCTGCTGGCCGGTCGGCCCCCGCCCGACCAGCTCGAACTGCACCTGGTGCAGGTGGATCGGGTGGGCGAACGGGGTGAAGTTGTGGAACTCCCAGACCTCCGTGCCGTGCAGCCGGGGCGTTTCGGTGACCGGCGCGTTCCAGCGCAGCGGCACCGCCCGGCCGTCCCGGTCGACGGTGCCCAGCAGCGCGGCCACCGGCCCGGCGCCGGGCGACGTCGACATCGTCTCGTTCAGCGACAGCCGGCGGACCCGTTCAGCCGGGCCGAGCGGTCGCGACGACGGCAGGTCGAGCTGGTCCGGCGGGACGCTGCGGTCCGGGCCGGTCGCCTCGGTGACGACGAGCTTCAGCACCTGGCCGGTGGTGTGCGGGTCGGCGGGCTCGACGTCCGCCCCCGGCCGGCCGGCCAGCCCGTCCGGGCCCTCGTTGACCAGGTACAGCTCGGTTCCCGCCGGCACGTCGGAGAAGTCGACCACCGCGTCGACCCGGGAACCGCCGCCCAGCGGCAGCTTGCCCATTCGCACCGGCGCCGGCAGGAAGCCGCCGTCGCTGCCGATCTGCCAGAACGGCACCGCCGGCCGGGCCGGCCGGGCCGTGGGGTGCGCCGCCACCGACAGCAGCAGGAACCGCGAGTTGCAGCCGTTGAGCAGCCGGAACCGGTAGCGCCGGCGTTCCACCTCCAGCACCGGCCAGGTGCGGCCGTTGACCACGATGGTGTCGGCGAAGAACGCCGGATGCCAGATCGGCGACACGTCCGTCTCCGGCACGTACCGGCCGGGACGGCCGTCGAACTCGGCCCGGCTGGCCGGGTAGCGCAGCGAGCCGTCGGCGGTGAAGCTGCGGTCCTGGATCACCAGCGGGATCTCGTGGTGGCCGCGGGCGGAACCGCCGGCCGGGCCGGTCGCCGCGCCGGGGAGCACCCCGGGCGGCAGGTCAGCGGCGCCGCCGCGCAGCAGGTACAGGCCGATCGGGCCGGCGTACATGGTCAACCGGGTCAGGCCGAGGGCGTGGTCGTGGTACCAGAGGGCGGTGGCGCGCTGGTCGTTGGCGTACTCGACGGTCGCCGCGCCGGGCGACCACCGGGTCCCGCGGTAGTCGGCGTACCGGTCGCCGAACTCGCGGTACGAGCTGCCGTACCGCGCGTACCCGGACGGGAGGTCGCGGCAGTTCGGCAGGTACCAGGCCTCCGGGTGGCCGTCGCTCTCCTGCCGGTTGTGCCCGCCGTGCAGGTGCACGACGAGCGGCACCGGCCCCAGGTAGGGCCCGGGCGTGCGGCGGAAGTGGCCGGCGTGGTCCCGCCCCTCGTCGCCGCCGGCCGGGTTGGCCCAGTGCAGGGTGGGGTCCACCGGGAGCAGGTGCGGAAGGTGCCGGCCGCGCCGGTCGAGGAGCTGGTTGAGCCAGGTGACCCGGACCGGCCGGCCGGCCCGGGCCTCGATGGTGGGGCCCGGGTACCGGAAGCTGCCCGGGTGGGCCGCCGAGCCGAAGCCCCAGACGGTGGTGGGCGGCAGCGACCGGGGCAGGACCTGCTGGCGGAACTGCCGCACCGCGACCGCGTACTCGTCGGCGTCGGGGCCCCCGAGGTCCCGGGGCATGGCCCGGGGAACCGGGAGCGGGGTGACGTACTTCGGGATGTCGCGCGGGTCCAGCGGCGGGGCCGGACGCGGCCCGGCGACGGCCCACCCGGCCGGTGTCAGCGCGACCGCGCCACCCGCCGCCCCCGCGATGAGCAGACCTCTCCTGGAGACCATTCCCCCGCACCTCCCCCGCGTCGTCCTGAGACCGAGGCTAGATGGAATAAATTTCGCTCGAAGGGGCAAAAGCCGCTATCTTCTCGGAAACCCTCGTTCAGGCGATGACGGCACCATTCGCCCCCATACGCTGGTCGCATGGAATTCGACCAGCACACCGTCGTGCTCCTCGCCTGGCCCGAGGACGCGCCGGAGCTGCCCCGGGACGCTGCGGACCGGTTGCGCGACGCCCACCTGGCCCACCAGGCGGGGCTGGTGGAGCAGGGCCTCGTCCTGGCGGCCGGTCCCTTCCTCGACCCCGACGACGACCGGCTGCGCGGCTTCGCGGTGCTCGCGGTCGATCGGGCGGCGGCCCGCGAGCTGTACGGCAACGACCCGGCGGTCCGGGCCGGCCGGCTCGTCGTGCGGGTGATGAGCTGGCTGGTGCCGCAGGGCAACGTCCGGTTCGACGGCGCGCCGATCCCCCGGTCGATGCTGGAGATGGCGGCGGGCGACTGAGCCGGGGCCGGCGGCGGGCCGGGGCCGGGGGCCGCCGGGGTGGTCAGCCGGCGGCGTCCTCGCGGGGCGTCGGCACCCCGACACCGGCGTCGATCTGGTGGTCGGCCCAGACGTACTCCGTGGGCAGCAGCTCGGCGACCGGCACGGCGCGCAGCGCGTCCGCCGGGCCGACGATGACCCGGATCGACGGGAAATAGTCCAGCAGCACCTGTCGGCACCGGCCGCACGGCGGGATGACGCCCCGTCCCCGGTCGCCCACCGCCACGATCGTCTCCAGCTCGCCCGCACCCTGGGTGGCGGCGGCGCCGATCGCGACCACCTCGGCGCACGGCCCACCGGTGAAGTGGTAGACGTTCACGCCGGTGAAGACCCGGCCGTCGGCCGTGCGGGCGGCGGCGGCGACGGTGTGGTTGGCGCTGCGACAGCGCAGCTTGGCGACCGCCGTGGCGGCCTGTACCAGCGCCCGGTCGGTGTCTCGCATGGTCATTCTCGGCGTCCCCGCGGTCGGTGTCGGTCGGCGGTCAACTCTAGACGGCGATAACCGGGGGGCGGTCGGCACTCGGGCTGCCTATCCTTGGCGACGACATGCAGAATCCAGCCGCTCCCGCCGCTCCCGCCGCACCCGCCGCGTCCGACACCGTCCGCGAGCTGCACCGCCGCCTGCCCACCCTGATGTTCCGCGACCAGCGCCGGCTCCAGCGGCGCCTCGACGGCGCCCGGCGGCTGCGCGACCCGCAGCGGCGCGAGGCTGCCCTGGCCGAGATCACCGCCGACGTGGCCCGGGCCGAGCAGCGGCTCGCCGACCGTCGGGCGGCCGTGCCCGTGATCACCTACCCGGCCGGGCTGCCGGTCAGCGAACGCAGGGACGACATCGCCGCCGCGATCCGCGACCACCAGGTGGTGATCGTGGCCGGCGAGACCGGTTCCGGCAAGACCACCCAGCTGCCGAAGATCTGCCTGGAGCTGGGGCGTGGGGTGCACGGGCTGATCGGGCACACCCAGCCGCGCCGGCTGGCCGCCCGGACGGTGGCCGACCGGATCGCCGAGGAGCTGGGCACCGAGCTGGGCGACGTGGTCGGCTACAAGGTCCGCTTCCACGACCAGGTCGGCGACCGCAGCCTGGTGAAGCTGATGACCGACGGCATCCTGCTGGCCGAGTTGCAGACCGACCGGATGCTGCGCCAGTACGACACGCTGATCATCGACGAGGCGCACGAGCGCTCCCTCAACATCGACTTCATCCTGGGATACCTGCGGCAGCTCCTCCCCCGCCGCCCCGACCTCAAGGTGATCATCACCTCGGCGACCATCGAGACCGGGCGGTTCGCCCGGCACTTCGCCGCCCCGCCCGTCGAGGGGGCGGCGGAGGGCAGACCGGCGCCGGTGGTCGAGGTGTCCGGACGGACGTACCCGGTGGAGCTGCGGTACCGGCCGCTGGTCGAGGTCACCGAGGCCGAGGCCGACGAGAACGACGACGAGGAGAACGTCCGCGACCAGATCCAGGCGATCGGGGACGCGGTGGAGGAGTTGGCCGCCGAGGGGCCGGGCGACATCCTGGTCTTCCTCTCCGGCGAGCGGGAGATCCGGGACACCGCCGACGCGCTGGCCAGGCTGGTGGAGAAGAAGCGGTCGCTGCTCGGCACCGAGATCCTGCCGCTGTACGCCCGGCTGTCGTCCGCCGAGCAGCACCGGGTGTTCGCCCCGCACCCCGGGCGCCGGGTGGTGCTCGCCACCAACGTCGCCGAGACCTCGCTGACCGTGCCCGGCATCAAGTACGTGGTGGACCCGGGCACCGCCCGGATCTCCCGGTACTCCAGCCGGCTGAAGGTGCAGCGGCTGCCGATCGAGCCGGTGTCCCAGGCGTCGGCCAACCAGCGCAAGGGCCGCTGCGGGCGCACCTCGGACGGCATCTGCATCCGCCTCTACGACGAGCCGGACTTCCTGTCCCGCCCGGAGTTCACCGACCCGGAGATCCTGCGCACCAACCTGGCCTCGGTCATCCTCCAGATGACCTCGATCGGGCTGGGCGACGTCGCGGCATTCCCGTTCATCGACCCGCCGGACAAGCGCAACGTCGCCGACGGGGTGCACCTGCTGCACGAGCTGGGCGCGCTCGACCCGACCGAGACCGACCCGGACAAGCGGCTCACCCCGCTGGGCCGGCGGCTGGCCCAGCTCCCGGTCGACCCCCGGCTGGCCCGGATGGTCCTCGAGGGCGAGCGCAACGGCTGCGCCACCGAGGTGATGGTGATCGCCGCCGCGCTGTCCATCCAGGACCCGCGCGAGCGGCCGGCGGAGCGGCAGGCCCAGGCTGACCAGGCGCACGCCCGGTTCGCCGACCGGGAATCCGACTTCGTCGCGCTGCTGAACCTGTGGCGGTACCTGCGGGAACAGCAGCGGGAACTGTCGTCGAGCGCGTTCCGTCGGATGTGCAAGGCGGAGTACCTCAACTACCTGCGGGTGCGCGAGTGGCAGGACATCGTCAGCCAGCTCCGCCAGGTGCTCCGTACCCCCGATCAGGCCGGCGGTGGACGCGACGGGCGCGGCGCGAAGGAGGCCGGGGCGGACGGCGGACGGCGCGGCCCGGCCGCGGACCTGCCGGAGGAGATCGACACCCCGAAGGTGCACCAGTCGCTGCTGGCCGGCCTGCTGTCCCACGTCGGGCTCAAGGACCCGCAGAAGCACGAGTACCTGGGCGCGCGGGGCGCGAAGTTCGCCCTGTTCCCGGGGTCGGCGCTGTTCAAGAAGCCGCCGCGCTGGGTGATGGCCGCCGAGTTGGTGGAGACCTCCCGGCTCTGGGGTCGGGTGGCCGGCCGGGTCGAGCCGGAGTGGGTCGAGCCGCTGGCCCAGCACCTGGTCAAGCGCAACTACAGCGAGCCGCACTGGGAGAAGAAGCAGGCGGCGGTGCTGGCGTACGAGAAGGTCACCCTGTACGGCGTACCGCTGGTCACCGCCCGGAAGGTGAACTTCGGCCGGATCGACCCGACGCTGTCCCGGGAGCTGTTCATCCGGCACGCCCTGGTCGAGGGCGACTGGCAGACCCACCACCAGTTCTGGCAGGACAACCAGCGGCTGCTGACCGATATCGCGGAGTTGGAGAACCGGGCCCGACGGCGGGACATCCTGGTCGACGACGAGACGATCTTCCAGTTCTACGACGAGCGGATCCCGGCCGACGTGGTGTCCGGGCGGCACTTCGACGCCTGGTGGAAGCAGACCCGCCGGGAACGGCCCGACCTGCTCACGTTCACCCGGGAGCTGCTGGTCAACGCCGGCCGTGGCGGGGTCGCCGAGGACGACTACCCGGACGAGTGGCGGACCGACGGGGTCGCCCTCCCGCTGACCTACACCTTCGATCCGGGCACCTCGACCGACGGGGTGACCGTGGACATCCCGCTGCCGCTGCTCAACCAGGTGCCGGTGGAGAGCTTCGACTGGCAGGTCCCCGGCCTGCGCGAGGAGATGGTGATCGCGCTGATCCGGTCGCTGCCCAAGCCGGTCCGGCGCAACTTCGTCCCGGTCCCCGACTACGCCCGGGCGGCGCTCGCCGCGATCACCCCGGGCGAGGAGCCGCTGCTGGACGCGCTGACCCGGCAGCTGCGCCGGATGACCGGGGTGACCGTGCCCCGGGACGCCTGGGAGCCGGCGAAACTCCCCGCCCACCTGCGGGTCAGCTTCCGGGTGCTCGACGAGGAGAACAAGCCCGTCGCCGAGGGCAAGGACCTGCCGGCCCTGCAACGCCAGCTCCGCCAGGAGGTGCGCCAGGTGGTGGCCGCCGCCGCGCCGGAGGTGGCTCGCACCGGGCTGACCCAGTGGAGCGTCGGCACCCTGCCGCGCACCATCGAACAGGTCCGCGCGGGGTACGCGGTGACCGCGTACCCGGCGCTGGTCGACGAGGGGTCGACGGTCGGGGTGAAGGTCTTCGACTCCGAGGCCGAGCAGGCCGCCGCGCACTGGGCCGGCACCCGGCGGCTGCTGCGGCTGACCGTGCCGTCCCCGGCGAAGTTCCTCCAGGGGCGGCTGTCCAACGAGGCGAAGCTGGCGCTGAGCCGCAACCCGCACGGCGGCGTGCAGCAGCTCATCTCCGACGCGGCCGGGGCGGCGATCGACAGGCTGATCACCGAGGCCGGCGGCCCCGCGTGGGACGCCGAGGGCTTCGCCGCGCTGCGCGAGCGGGTCCGCGCCGACCTGGTGGACACCGTGGTCGAGGTGATGGGGCGGGTGCGGCAGGTGCTCGCCGCCGGGTACGCCGTCGAGCAGCGGCTCGGCAAGACCCAGAACCTGGCCGTGGTGGCCGCCCTGGCCGACATCCGGGCCCAGCTCTCCGGCCTGGTGCACGCCGGCTTCATCACCGAGAGCGGGTACACCCGCCTGCCCGACCTGCTGCGCTACCTGACCGCGATCGAACGGCGGCTGGACCGGCTGCCGGGCAACCCGCAGCGGGACCGCCAGCAGCAGGACCGGATCGCGGTGGTGCAGAAGGAGTACGCCGACCTGCTCGCCGCGCTGCCGCCGAGCCGGCGGCAGTCGGCGGCGGTGCGGCAGATCCGCTGGATGATCGAGGAGCTGCGGGTGAACGTGTTCGCCCAGGCGCTCGGCACCCCCTACCCGGTCTCCGAGCAGCGGATCTACCGGGCGATGGACGACGCAGAGGGCCGCTGAGCCGCCCGGGGCGGGTCGGACCGGCCCGTCCCCGGGCGGTACGGCCGCCACCGCCCGGGGGCCGGACGGCGTGCTGGCGGCGGGTCAGTGCACCGGGGCGGGCACCGCCCGGCCGACCGGGAGCCCCCGCACGGAGTTGGTCAGGCCGCCGGAGCGGGCCTCCGGGTACGCGTGCGCCCACCAGGCCCGGTTCTCCCGGTACCAGTGGAAGACCTCGGACAGCCCCTCGGCGAACCGGATCTGCGGCTCGAAGCCGAGCTCGTCGGAGATCTTGGTGTAGTCGAGCGAGTACCGCTGGTCCTGGACCTTGCGGTCGGCGACGTGCCGCACCCGCTCCCAGCCGGCCCCGGCGAGCAGCAGGATCTCCTCGGCCAGCGCCTTGTTGGTCAGCTCGACGTCGCCCCCGATGTTGTAGACCTCCCCGGCGCGGCCCTTGCCCAGCACCAGTGCGATGGCCCGGCAGTGGTCGTCGACGTGCAGCCACTCCCGGACCGCGCCGCCGTCACCGTGCAGGGTGATGTCCCCACCGGTGAGCAGGCTGGTGACGAAGCGCGGGATGACCTTCTCCACGTGCTGGTAGGGCCCGTAGTTGTTGGCGCACCGGGTGATCGACACGTCGACGTCGAAGGTGCGCCAGTACGAGCGCACGACGTGGTCGCTGGCCGCCTTCGACGCCGCGTACGGCGAGTTGGGCTCCAGCACGCAGCGCTCGGTCCACGCGCCGTCGGTGATCGACCCGTACACCTCGTCGGTGGAGACGTGCACGACCCGGCCCACGCCGGCGCGGGCGCAGGCGGCCATCAGGCGGTGCGAGCCCATCACGTTCGTCTCGAAGAACGGGGCCGGGTCGTCGATGGAGCGGTCCACATGCGATTCGGCGGCGAAGTGCACCACCGCGTCGTGCCCGGGGACCAGGTCGGCGAGCAGCGGCCGGTCGCAGATGTCGCCGCGGACGAAGGCCAGGCGGGGGTGGCTGGCGGGCAGGTTGTGCCGGTCGCTCGCGTAGGTCAGCTTGTCCAGGACCGTCACGTGGCAGTCCTGGAAGCCGGTGTACCGCCCGTTGAGCAGGCTCCGGGCGAAGTGTGAACCGATGAAGCCGGCACCGCCGGTAACCAGGATCCTCATGTGGTGGCCTCCCTGCCACGCGAGCCCGCGTGTCGACTTCGTCTTCGACAGGCCGACGGGGCGTCGTGCCTGTGCAAGGCTTCACCATAGGGGACCAACAGGAGCAACGCGGCTGATACAACGCGCTTAAGGACTATTTAACTCAAGCACGGCACAAGCGGACGGCAGGGCCGCAACATTCCCCCGACCGGGGTCCCTCACCTCGGCTCCACCCCGGGCGGGAGGTCGTCCGCCTCGATCGCGGTGTGCACGTAGTCCATCAGGATGCGGCGCAGTTCGCGCCCGGCGTGGGTGGGCACGACGTCGCGGCGGCGGGCCACGGCGATGGTCCGGCGCACCCCCGGCGGGGCCAGCCGGGTGACCCGGATGGCGGGTCGGCGGGCCACCACGATGCCGGGCACCAGCGCCACCCCGAGCCCGGCCTCGACGAAGCTGAGCACGGCGTCCATCTCGCCGCCGTCGACGGAGAGGGTCGGCTCGAAGCCGGCCTCCCGGCACGCCTGGAGGGTGGCGTCGCGCAGGTCGTAGCCCTCGCGGAACATGACCAGCGGCTGGCCGCGCAGGTCGGTGACGCGCAGCTCGCCGGCCGCCGAGGTGCCGGGGACCTCGTCCAGTGAGGCCACCACCAGGCTCTCCCGGAGGATCTCCTCGGTGTGCAGCCCCGGATCCGCGCCGTGGGCGGGCATGATGATCAAGGCCAGGTCGAGGTCGCCGCGGAGCAGGTCGCGGACCAGGTTCTGCGAGCCGCCCTCCTCCACCCGCAGGTCGACGGCGGGGTGGGCGTCGCGGAACCGGCGCAGCACCGGCGGGGCGAGCGCGGTGGCCAGGCTCGGGGTGGCGCCGAGGCGGACCCGGCCGCGCCGCAGCCCGACCAGTTCCTGGACCTCGCGGGTGGCGGTCTCGACGTCGGCGAGGATGCGCCTGGCCAGCGGGAGCAGCACCTCGCCGGCGGCGGTGAGGGCGATGTTGCCCCGCACCCGCTCGAACAGCGGCGCCCCGAGGTCGGCCTCCAGGGCGTGAATTTGCTTACTCAACGAGGGCTGGGTTATGCCGACGACATCGGCCGCCTGGGTGAAATGTCGCACTTCCGCGACTGCGACGAAGTAGCGGAGCTGATGGAGCTGCATCTGCATAGCCTATGGCTATCAAGACTGCGAGGTCCATGCATTGGACGACTGATCGATGTGCTCCTAGCGTCGGTCGAGTGGTACTCACGAAAACTCGGTCGCCCATCCGCTCCAACGTCGGTCTGAAGGCCGTCATGGCGGTGACGGGCATCCTCCTCATGCTGTTCCTGATCGCCCACATGCTCGGCAACCTGAAGATCTTCACCGGCGAGACCGCGTTCGACCACTACGGGCACTGGCTGCGAGACCTCGGCACGCCGCTGCTCCCGTCGACCTGGTTCCTGTGGATCCAGCGCACGGCGCTGCTGGTGGCCGTGCTGGGCCACATCGCCGCCGCCACGGTGCTCGCCCTGCGCGCCCGCGCCGCCCGCCCGGTGCGGTACGCCCACCGCAAGCCGGTCCGGGGCAGCTACGCGGCCCGCACCATGCGCTGGGGTGGGGTGATCATCCTGCTCTTCGTGATCTACCACATCCTGGACCTGACCACCGGTCACCTGAACCCCAAGGGCGATTCCAGCAACCCGTACGGCAACGTGGTCGCCGACTTCGCGCCGGAGCGCTGGTACGTCACGCTCTTCTACACCCTGGCGATCGTGGCGCTCGGCTTCCACCTGCGCCACGGCGCGTTCAGCGCGTTCCGCAGCCTCGGCCAGCAGACCCCCGGGGGCGAACGCCGGGCGCGTGCCGCCGCACTCGTCCTCGCCGTCGCGCTCTGCGCCGGCTACCTGGCGGTCCCGTTCGCCGTACTCACCGGATTGGTGGCCTGACCATGGATCTGTTCACCGAGGGCGACCCGATCGCCGACACGTTGGCTCCTGGCGGCCCGATCGAGGCCCGCTGGGACACCCGCCGCTTCGAGGCCAAGCTGGTCAACCCGGCCAACCGCCGCAAGATGACGGTGATCGTGGTGGGCACCGGCCTGGCCGGCGGGTCGGCCGCCGCCACGCTGGCCGAGCAGGGCTATCACGTCAGGTCGTACTGCTATCAGGACAGCCCGCGCCGGGCCCACTCGATCGCCGCGCAGGGCGGCATCAACGCCGCCAAGAACTACCGCAACGACGGCGACTCGGTGCACCGGCTGTTCTACGACACCGTGAAGGGCGGCGACTTCCGCTCCCGGGAGTCGAACGTGCACCGGCTGGCCGAGGTGTCGGTCAACATCATCGACCAGTGCGTCGCCCAGGGCGTGCCGTTCGCCCGCGAGTACGGCGGCCTGCTCGACACCCGCTCGTTCGGCGGCGCGCAGGTGCAGCGCACCTTCTACGCCCGGGGCCAGACGGGCCAGCAGTTGCTGCTCGGGGCGTACCAGGCGCTGGAGCGGCAGATCGGCCTGGGCAACGTCGAGATGAACGCCCGGCACGAGATGCTGGAGCTGGTCGTCGTCGACGGACGGGCCCGGGGCATCGTGGTCCGGGACCTGGTCACCGGCGAGATCAGCACCGAGATGGCCGACGCGGTGGTGCTCGCCTCCGGCGGGTACGGCAACGTCTTCTACCTCTCCACCAACGCCAAGGGCTGCAACGTCACCGCGACCTGGCGGGCGCACCGCAAGGGCGCCTACTTCGCCAACCCCTGCTACACCCAGATCCACCCGACCTGCATCCCCGTCTCCGGCGACCACCAGTCGAAGCTGACGCTGATGAGCGAGTCGCTGCGCAACGACGGCCGCGTGTGGGTGCCGAAGGCCACCGGCGACGACCGCGCGCCCCGGGACATCGGAGAGGACGAGCGGGACTACTACCTGGAGCGGATCTACCCCTCCTTCGGCAACCTGGTCCCCCGGGACATCGCCTCCCGGGCCGCGAAGAACGTCTGCGACGCCGGCCGGGGCGTCGGGCCGACCAAGCTCGGCGTCTACCTCGACTTCGCCGACGCGATCGACCGGCTCGGCCGCGAGGCCATCGAGGCCAAGTACGGCAACCTCTTCGAGATGTACGAGCGAATCACCGGCGAGGACCCGTACCAGGTCCCGATGCGGATCTACCCCGCCGTGCACTACACGATGGGCGGCCTCTGGGTCGACTACGACCTTCAGTCGACCATCCCCGGGCTGTTCGTGATCGGCGAGGCGAACTTCTCCGACCACGGCGCGAACCGGCTCGGCGCCTCGGCGCTGATGCAGGGCCTGGCCGACGGCTACTTCGTGCTGCCCAGCACCATCGCCAACTACCTGGCCTCCGGGCCGCTGGAGAAGGTCGACGCCAGCCACCCGGCGGCGGTCGAGGCCCGCGCCGACGTGGAGGATCGCGTCCGGCGGCTGCTGGCGGTCGACGGCGACCGGACGGTCGACTCGTTCCACCGCGAGCTGGGCCAGATCATGTGGGAGCACTGCGGGATGGAACGCAGCGAGGCCGGGCTGCGCAAGGCGATCGACGAGATCCGCGCGCTGCGCGAGGAGTTCTGGCAGCGGGTCCGGGTGCCGGGCGACGGCGAGGGGCTCAACCAGTCGCTGGAGAAGGCCGGCCGGGTGGCCGACTTCTTCGAGCTGGCCGAGCTGATGTGTGTCGACGCCCTGCACCGCGAGGAGTCCTGCGGCGGTCACTTCCGGGCCGAGCACCAGACCCCGGACGGCGAGGCGCAGCGCGACGACGACCGGTTCGCCTACGTGGCGGCCTGGGAGTACACCGCCGCCGGTGAGCCGGCCGTGTTGCACAAGGAAGACCTGGAGTTCGAATACGTGCACCCGACGCAGCGGAGCTACAAGTGAACCTGACCCTGCGCATCTGGCGCCAGCCCGGCCCCGAGGACAAGGGTCGGATGGTGACCTACCAGGTCGACGACGTCTCCCCCGACATGTCGTTCCTGGAGATGCTCGACGTGCTCAACGAGCGGCTGATCCTCTCCGGCGAGGAGCCGGTGGCGTTCGACCACGACTGCCGCGAGGGCATCTGCGGCATGTGCGGCCTGATGATCAACGGCGACGCGCACGGGCCGCAGCGCGGCACCACCGCGTGCCAGCTGCACATGCGGCAGTTCTCCGACGGCGACACGATCGACATCGAGCCGTGGCGGGCCCGCGCCTTCCCGGTCATCAAGGACCTGGTGGTCAACCGGGGCGCCTTCGACAAGATCATCGCCGCCGGCGGGTACATCACCGCGCCGACCGGCAGCGCCCCCGACGCGCACGCCACGCCGGTGGCCAAGGCCGACGCGGACGCCGCATTCTCCTCGGCCGCCTGCATCGGCTGCGGGGCCTGCGTGGCGGCCTGCCCGAACGGCTCCGGCATGCTCTTCACCGCCGCCAAGCTCACCCAGCTCTCGCTGCTGCCGCAGGGCCAGCCCGAGCGGTACACCCGGGTGATCGGGATGGTCGACGCGCACGACGAGGCCGGCTTCGGCGGCTGCACCAACGCCGGCGAGTGCACGGTGGTCTGCCCGAAGGGCATCCCGCTGAACACCATCGGCCGACTCAACCGCGACTACCTCACGGCGACCGCCAAGGGCGGCGGCACCCCGGGCTCCTGACCCGACCGCACCCCGACGACCGACCGCCGCGCCCCACCGAGGGCCGGCGGTCGGCCCGTCGGCCGACGGGCCTCCCACTCCCCCGCCCCTCCCCGCGTGGTCCCGGTGCGCGCACTTTCACGGAAAGTGGGGCCATGGCGCGCGTCGATGCCACACATTCCGTGAAAGTGCGCGCAGGGGAGGTGGGGCGCAGGGGAGGGTGCGGGCGCAGGGGAGGTGGGGCGCAGGGGAGGTGGGGCGTCAGATCAGCACGCTCCAGGTCACCGGGCCGACGAGGCCATCGGCGACGAGACCGTTGCGGCTCTGGAAGCCGCGTACCGCGCTGGTGGTGACCGCACCGAAACCGCCGTCCACGACGAGGCCCGCGCCCCGGCCGTTGAGCGCGGTCTGCAGGCCGCGGACCAGGTCGCCGGAGTTGCCCTCAAGCAGGGGCAGGACGAGGGCCGTCCAGGTGATCGGGCCGACCATGCCGTCGGCGTAGAGGCCTCGGCCACTCTGGAACGACCTGACCGCCGAGGCGCAGGCCGGCCCGAAGACGCCGTCCACGACGACGGAGATGCCGCGCGCCCGCACCAGGTACTGGATCACCTTGGGCACCCATCCCGAGGCGCCCTGGCTGACGCTCGGGTAGCCGGTGCTGCCGACGGGGGCCGTCGAGCCGAGGGTGATGCCCCGATTGGCCAGGAAGACCCGGGGGTCCGTCGAGGTCAGCCGGGGTCGGTGGATCTCGAAGTGCAGGTGCGGGCCGGTCGAGTTGCCGGTGTTGCCCATCAGGCCGATCAGCTGTCCGCAGCTGACCTGCTGGCCGTCGCTGACCAGCACCCGGTGGAGGTGGCCGTAGTAGGAGAAGTAGCTGTCGGCGTGGTTGAGGTGGACGCTGTTGCCGGTGCGACCGCCCAGGGGGCCGCTCGCCGTGTCACCCGGGTACGAGTTGGTCTTGATGTCCCGGACCGTTCCGGCGGCCGTCGCGTAGACCGGGGTGCCCTGGCTGTTCGCCACGTCCCAGCCCGTGTGGGTGGGGCGGCCGGGCGTCTTGTATCCGGAGGTCAGCGCGCCGAGCGTCGGGTTGCTCCAGCCGGCGACCGCCGCCATCGCCGGGCTGGGCACGCCGACGACCCCGATCCCGATCCCGACGCCCAGCGCCGTGAGGAGGGTGCGACGCCGAGCCGGCGCATCGAGTAGGCGGCCCGTTTCCGAATCGTCGCTCATTGTTGTCTCCCGATGCTCGCTCGTGTCGTGGCCGGTGGACGATCCGGTGACGGCCATCGTAGATCTTCCATATCGACAGATCAATACGCCGTGGGAGCCGCAGGCGGAGCAGGCCATCGCCGGGTCGACGGGCGAGCCACCGGCACCCGCGCCCCCGGTTCAACGGCCCTGACGCGGGTAGCAGTCCCGTAGGGGCGGCACCGACGAGGGGACGAGGAAGACATGAAGGCACTGACCTGGCAGGGCAAGCGGGACGTCCGGGTCGAGGAGGTGCCGGACCCGCGCATCGAGGAGCCGACCGACGCCGTCGTCCGGATCACCTCCACCGCGATCTGCGGCTCCGACCTGCATTTGTACGAGGTGCTGGGGCCGTACCTGAAGCCCGGCGACGTGCTGGGCCACGAGCCGATGGGGATCGTCGAGGAGGTCGGGTCCGGGGTGACCCGACTCAAGCCGGGCGACCGCGTGGTGATCCCGTTCAACATCTCCTGCGGCTCCTGCTGGATGTGCGACCGGCAGCTCTACGCCCAGTGCGAGACCACCCAGGTGACCTCGCAGGGCAAGGGCGCCGCCCTGTTCGGCTACACCTCGCTGTACGGCTCGGTGCCCGGCGGGCAGGCCGAGTACCTGCGGGTGCCGCACGCCCAGTTCGGGCCGATCAAGGTCCCGGAGAGCGGCCCGGACGAGCGCTGGCTGTACCTGTCCGACATCCTGCCCACCGCCTGGCAGGCGGTGCGGTACGCCGACACCCCGCCCGGCGGCACCCTCGCGGTGTTCGGGCTGGGCCCGGTGGGGCAGCTCTGCGCCCGGATCGGCCGGCACCTCGGTGCCGACCGGGTGATCGGGCTGGACCTGGTGCCGGAGCGGCTGGAGATGGCCCGCCGGCACGGCATCGAGACGCTCGACGTCAGCCGGCTCGACAACGTGCCCAACGCGCTGATCGACCTGGTCGACGGACGCGGACCGGACGCGGTGATCGACGCGGTCGGCATGGAGGCGCACGGCTCCACCTCGGGCAGGCTGGCCCAGGCCGCGGCCGGGATGCTGCCGGACAAGCTGGCCCGGACCATGACGGACAGGGCGGGCGTGGACCGGCTGACCGTGCTGCACGCCGCGCTGAAGGCGGTCCGCCGGGGCGGCACCGTGTCGATCTCCGGGGTGTACGGCGGGGAGGTCGACCCGCTGCCGCTGATGGAGATGTTCGACCGGGGCGTCCAGGTTCGGATGGGGCAGTGTCACGTGCGCCGGTGGACCGACGAGATCATGCCGCTGCTCTCCGGCGACGGCGACCCGCTGGGGGTGGAGGACCTGCGGACCCACCGGGTGCCGCTGGCGCAGGCGGCGCAGGCGTACCAGATGTTCCAGAAGAAGGAGGACGGCTGCGTCAAGGTCGTGCTCGCGCCGTGACCCGTACGGCGTTGGTCACGGGGTCGGTCGCCGGCCCTGGCGACCGGTTTCGGGTCCACCGGAATCGATCTTCTCCCCTAGGGTGGCGGCGGAACGGATGATCCGCGACCACCGACGGGGGAGACGAATGACGATCAGGGTGAACCGCAGGGCTGCGTTGGGGCTCGGCACGGTGGCGACCGCCGGCACGGTGCTCGGCGCCGGCACGCCGGCCTCCGCCGCCGCCATGCGCCCCCGGGCGGCGGCCACCGCGGCCGAGGCCGCGAGCTGGGTGGCTGCCAGGTACGCCCAGGAGTCCACCCGGGCCGGCGGCAACTGGCAGGCGTACGTGACCGTCGCCAACTCGTCCGCCGCCCCGCTGGTGGCCGTCGCCGACGAGGCGGACGCCCAGATCGAGGCGTACAGCGTGAACAAGATCGCGGTGGCCACGGCGGTGCTGGACAAGGTCGACCGGGGACTGCTCACGCTCGCCCAGCAGGTCGACGTGACGGCGTCGATCGTGGTGCCCGGCGGGGACGGGATCTTCAGCCTGGACGGCGCGTACCCGAGCAGCGTCACCCTGGGGCACGCGCTGGCGAACCTGCTCACCGTCTCCGACGACACCGCCGTTCGGCTCTGCGGCCTGGTCTGCCCGGCGGCCGAGCTGAACCAGATCCTGGTGGCGAAGGGCTTCCCGAACACGCAGGTGCAGCCGGTGGCCAACCCGAACCGGTTCTTCCTCGGCACCAGCACCCCCCGGGAGGCGCACAACCTGCTGCGGGCGCTGGTCGCCGGCACGCTGCTGTCGGCGTCCTCGACGGCGTTCCTGCTCGGGCTGCTGCGCTCCCCCGTCGCGTTCACCGACGGCATCCGGCGCGAGATGTCCTCCGCGCAGCGGGCCCGGATCGCCACCAAGGCGGGCTGGTTCGGCAGCGCCCGGCACGAGGCCGGGGTGATCTTCGACTCCGCCGGCGCGGCGGTGCTGACGTACGCCCTGTTCGCCGACGGGCAGGCCGACGCGGGCAACTTCGGCGCGACCCACCCGGCGGTGCGGGCCCGGGCCCGGATGGGGCGCAGCTTCCTGGCCGCCGTCGACGGGCTGACCGGCGTCGGTGCCATCCACCGGCCGGCCGTGCGGCGGCCGAGCAACGGCGGCTGACCAGGCCCGGCCACCCCGCCCGCTCCTCCTGGGCATACCGCCGCTCGAACTCGACGACCCCGCCCCTGGCACCCGCGCGGCCGACCCGACCGGCACCCGGCGCGCGGGTGCGGCGGCGGACTACCGTGTACTGGCGGTACACCGGCGGAGGGGGCACCACGATGGGGGAACCAGCGGAACGGGCCGTTACGCGGGCGCTCGGGCGGCGGCTGCGCGGCGCGGCCGGGCTGGCCGCGCTCGCCGGGCTGGCCTGGGTGGCGCGGGACGTTCCGGCGGCGCTGGGCGGGCGGCTGACCGGGGCTCGCGCCGCGCGGGCGGCCCGCTCGCCGCAGTTCCGCGACGGCACCTTCCACAACCGGCCGAGCACCCGCACGATGCCCGGCGCGGCCGACCGCAACCTGGTCCGCGAGCTGATCTTCGGCAAGCAGCGACGCCGCCCGGCCGCCGCCGTCCCGCTGCGCCACCCGGCCGACGCGCCCGCCGCGACCGAGCGCGAGCTCAACGTCGTCTGGTACGGCCACGCGTCGGCGCTGATCGAGATCGAGGGGCGCCGGGTGCTGATCGACCCGGTGTGGAGCGACCGGTGCTCGCCGTCGGCGCTGGTCGGGCCGCGGCGGCTGCACGAGCCCCCGGTCGGCCTCGACGAGCTGCCCGCCGTGGACGCGATCCTGATCTCCCACGACCACTACGACCACCTCGACATGGCCACCGTGCGGGCGCTGCTGACCGGGCAGTCGGCGCCGTTCCTGGTGCCGCTGGGCGTCGGCGCCCACCTGGAGCGCTGGGGCGTGCCGGAGCACCGGATCGTCGAGCTGGACTGGTCGGAGAGCCACCGGGTGGGGCCGCTGACGATCACCGCCACCGCCGCCCAGCACTTCTCCGGCCGGGGGCTGCGCCGCGACGGCACGCTGTGGAGCTCGTGGGTGGTGGCCGGCGCGCACCGCCGCCTGTTCTACACCGGTGACTCCGGCTACTTCGACGGCTATGCCGAGATCGGCGCGGAGCACGGCCCGTTCGACGTCACGCTGATGCAGATCGGCGCGTACGACCGGGCGTGGCCGGGCATCCACATGTTCCCGGAGGAGGCCGTGGCGGCCCACCTCGACCTGCGCGGCGGGCTGCTCGTCCCGGTGCACTGGGCGACGTTCAACCTGGCCCTGCACGACTGGTCGGAGCCGGTGGACCGGATCTGGGCCGAGGCGAAGGCCCGCGACGTGCGGCTGGCCGTGCCCCGCCCCGGCGAGCGGGTGGTGGTCGACGACCCGCCCGCGGTCGACGGCTGGTGGCAGTCGATCGCCTGAGCGCCCGCGCCGCGCCGTCCACACCGCGCGGCAGCCAGTCCACGCCGCGCTGCCCTGTCCACGCCGTCCACGCCGTCCGCGCCGCCCTCACAGCACGAAGGCGTCCGTCCACAGCGCTCCGGAGCGGCCGGAGAGTGCGTCCAGCATCGCCACCGCCTGGCCGTCGGTGAGCTGCGCGACGAAGTCGATGATCGCCCGCCCCCGGGCCCGGCCGACCCGGTCCGGGGTGCGCGGGTGCAGCTCCGCCTCGGCCAGCTCGACCAGGTCGTGCAGCCGGCGCGGCAGCCGGGACTCCTCCTCCGGGTCGAGCAGCCACTCCCACAGCGCCTCGACGAGGGTGCCCAGCAGCCGGGCCTGGCCGCGCTGGTGCAGGGCGAGGTCCGGCCGGGCCAGCACGAACCGGTGGTGGACGAACTTGAGCACCTGCACCTCGTGCCACTGCGCCGGGGCGAGCAGCACATGCCCGGAGCGCACCGACGGGGCCTCGGCGACGGTGATCGCGTCGACGAACCGGGTGGTCCACCGGGCGGAGAACCGGGCCACGTACTGCTCCGCCTCGACAGAGCCGTCGAACGGCATGGCCAGCAGCCCCTCGACCAGTTCCTCGCGGACGTGCTCGACGGCGGCGGCGAACGCCTCGTCGTCGGTGATCCAGGCGTCCTTGCGGTGCAACTGCCGGCGCAGCCGCTCGATCGCCGCCCCGGGCCGCCGGGCCGCCCCGGCCAGGGCCGGCTCGGTGACCGCCCGGAAGTGCCCGTTCTCCCGCTGCCAGGCCGTCAGCTCGGCGGCCACGGCCCCCTGCTGGAGCACCCCGACCCGGTAGAAGTCCTCCACGTCGTGAATGGCGTACGCGATGTCGTCGGCGGTGTCCATCACCGACGCCTCGACGGTCTGCTGCCAGTCGGCGATCCGCCCGACGAACGGCTCCCGGGCCTGCCGCAGGTCGGCCAGCTCCGTGCGGTACGCGCCGAACTTGGCCGAGCCGCTGTCCGGGTCGGCGGGCGGGGCGGCGGCGCCCCGGGGCGGCGGGGCGAGGTGCCGGGGGTGCGGGTCCGGGTGGTCCAGCCGGGTCCACGGGTACTTCAGCAGGGCCGCCCGGACCGCCGCGGTCAGGTCGAGGCCGGTGGTCGCCGCGCCCCGGATCTCGGTGCTGGTGACGATCCGGTACGACTGCGCGTTGCCCTCGAACCCGTCGGCCAGGCCGAGCCGGTGCCGGGCCAGCCGGTCGAGCACCCGCTCCCCGAGGTGCCCGAACGGCGGGTGGCCGAGGTCGTGGGCGAGCGCGGCGGCCTCCACCACGTCCGGGTCGCAGCCGCCCAGCTTCTCCAGCAGGCCCTGCCAGCGGTCGTCGGCGGTGAGCCGCTCGGCGATCGCCCGGGCCACCTGGGCCACCTTGAGGCTGTGGGTGAGCCGGTTGTGCACGAGCAGCCCGGAGCCGCCGGGGCTGATCACCTGGGTGACCCCGCCCAGCCGGGTGAAGAAGGGCGAGGCCACGATCCGGTCCCGGTCGGCCCGGAACGGGCTGCCGGCGAGATCGCCGAGGGCCCGGGCGCTGCCGCCGAAGAGCCGACGCGCCCGCGGGTCAGCGGGAGTTTCCATGATCACCACGCTAGTGCGGTGCCCACAGATGTTCACCGGGTTTCCGGTCACGTTTTGTGGATCCTCCCGGGGCGGCCGGGCCCACCAGGGCGGCTCGCCCGGACCGGGCATGATGTCGCCCATGAAGATCACCGGCGCCGGCGACTCCGGCGACCGGGGGCCCTGCCCCTGCCGCAAGCCGACCCACTGCCATGCCACGGGCCACTGCCACGGCGAGGTCGGCGCGCGTCGTCAGGGACCCGGCTGCAAGGGCCGCAAGGGGGCCCTGGACTCCTGTGGCGACGACCCTTGCAGCAGCCCGGGCTGCTGCGACTTCGGGCTCTACTCCACCCTGCTCACCCTGGGCGCCGCCGTCGCGGGCGTCGTCGGCGGCCAGGCACCCGCCCGGCGGGGCCGGACGGCCGGCAATCGGCCGGGACCGCTGGACCGGGCCGGTCTCGCCGCGATCCGCGGCTACCGCCGCCGGCTGTCGCACCGCTGGCCGGGGCAGTGCCGGTACGCCCCGACCTGCAGCGCGTACGGACTCGCCGCCGTCGACCGGTACGGGCTGGCCGTCGGCGGGCGACTCGCGGCGGCCCGGCTGCGCCGTTGTCGGCCGCAGGTGCCGCGCGGAACCGCCGACCCGCTGCCCTGACCGACCCCGCCGCTCACCTCGAAGATCAAGCTGAAGAAGCCGTTGGATCAGGACCAGCCATCCGCTACTCGGGCGGCGGCGACGTGCGCGGGCGGTGGGTCAGGGCGGCGGCGTCGGGGGCGGGCGGCACAATGCAGGACGGAACCCACCCGAGAAGGCGGATCAGATCGTGACCCAGTCTGTGCACCAGCGGATAGCCGACGAGCTCGGCGTCGCCGAACGACAGGTACGGGCGGCCGTGGAGCTGCTCGACGGCGGCTCCACCGTGCCGTTCATCGCCCGCTACCGCAAGGAGGCCACCGGCCTGCTCGACGACGCCCAGCTGCGCACCCTGGAGGAGCGGCTGCGCTACCTGCGTGAGCTGGACGAGCGCCGCGCCGCGGTGCTGGAGTCCATCCGCGGCCAGGGCAAGCTCGACGAGGCCCTGGAAGCGCAGATCATGGCGGCCGACTCGAAGTCCCGGCTGGAGGACATCTACCTGCCGTACAAGCCGAAGCGGCGGACCCGGGCGCAGATCGCCCGCGAGGCCGGGCTGGAGCCCCTGGCCGAGGCGCTGCTGACCGACCCGGGCCAGGACCCTCGGGAGCGGGCCGCCGGGTTCGTCGACGCCGGGCGGGGGGTGGCCGACGCCGCCGCCGCGCTGGACGGCGCGCGGGCCATCCTCATCGAGCGCTTCGCCGAGGACGCCGACCTGATCGGCACGCTGCGCGAGCAGATGTGGTCGCGGGGGCGGCTGGTCTCCCGGGTACGCGACGGCCAGGAGTCGGCCGGGGCGAAGTTCTCCGACTACTTCGACTTCGCCGAGCCGTACCCGAAGCTGCCCTCGCACCGGATCCTGGCGATGCTCCGGGGCGAGAAGGAGGGCGTGCTCGACCTGACGATGGCCCCGGAGACCGAGGACGACCCCGACGCCGCGCCGACCGGCCCGAGCCGGTACGAGGCGGCGATCGCCGGCCGGTTCGGGGTCACCGACCACGGCCGCCCCGCCGACCGGTGGCTGGCCGACACGGTGCGCTGGGCCTGGCGCACCCGGATCCTCATCCACCTCGGCGCCGACCTGCGGATGCGGCTGTGGCAGGCGGCCGAGGAGGAGGCCGTGCGGGTCTTCGCCATCAACCTGCGCGACCTGCTGCTCGCCGCCCCCGCCGGCACCCGGGCGACCATGGGCCTCGACCCGGGCCTGCGCACCGGGGTGAAGGTCGCGGTGGTCGAGGCCACCGGCAAGGTGGTGGCCACCGACACGATCTATCCGCACGAGCCGCGCCGGCAGTGGGACGCCTCGGTCGACGCCCTCGCCCGGCTGGCCGGGGCGCACGGCGTCGAGCTGATCGCCATCGGCAACGGCACCGCCAGCCGGGAGACCGACAAGCTCGCCGGTGACCTGATCAAGCGGCACCCGGAGCTGACGCTGACCAAGGTGGTGGTCTCCGAGGCCGGCGCGTCGGTCTACTCCGCCTCCGCGTACGCCTCGCAGGAGCTGCCCGAACTGGACGTCTCGCTGCGCGGAGCGGTCTCCATCGCCCGTCGGCTCCAGGACCCGCTCGCCGAGCTGGTCAAGATCGACCCGCGCTCGATCGGCGTCGGGCAGTACCAGCACGACCTGTCCGAGGTGAAGCTCTCCCGGTCGCTGGACGCCGTGGTCGAGGACTGCGTGAACGCCGTCGGCGTGGACGTCAACACCGCCTCCGCGCCGCTGCTGACCCGGGTCTCCGGCATCGGCGCCGGGCTGGCGGAGAACATCGTGCTGCACCGGGACGCCAACGGCCCGTTCCGCTCCCGCAAGGAGCTGAAGAAGGTGGCCCGGCTCGGCCCCAAGGCGTTCGAGCAGTGCGCCGGCTTCCTGCGCATCCCCGGCGGCGACGACCCGCTGGACTCCTCCAGCGTGCACCCGGAGGCGTACCCGGTGGTGCGGCGGATCCTCACCCGCACCGGGCAGGACCTGCGCTCGCTGATCGGGCAGAGCGCGATCCTGCGCGGCCTGCGGGCCACCGACTTCGTCGACGACACGTTCGGCCTGCCCACCGTCACCGACATCCTGGCCGAGCTGGAGAAGCCCGGGCGGGACCCGCGGCCGGAGTTCCGGACCGCGACGTTCGTCGAGGGCGTGGAGAAGATCGGCGACCTGACCCCCGGCATGGTGCTGGAGGGCGTGGTCACCAACGTGGCGGCGTTCGGCGCGTTCGTCGACGTCGGCGTGCACCAGGACGGCCTGGTGCACGTGTCGGCGATGTCCCGCACCTTCGTCAAGGACCCGCGCGACGTGGTGAAGTCGGGCGACGTGGTCCGGGTCAAGGTGCTCGACATCGACGTGCCGCGCAAGCGGATCTCGCTGACGCTGCGGCTGGAGGACGAGACCGAGGCGGGCCGGCGTGGTCCGGACGACGGGCGACGCGAGCGCGGTGGCCGGGGCGAGCCATCCGGCGGCGGCCGGGGCGATCAGTCCGGCGGCGGCGGCCGGGGTGAGCCATCCGGGGGCGGCCGGGGGAAGCAGTCCGGGGGCGGCCAGGGGCGGGGTGGTCCCCGTGGGGACGGCCAGGGGCGCGGCGGCTCGCAGCAGCGGCCGGGCCGGGGCGGGACTCCCCCGCCCGCCGACGGGCCGATGGCCGAGGCGCTGCGCCGGGCCGGCCTGGCCTGACCGGTCGCGGTGGGGCGGGCGCGGCGCGTACCGTCGCCGGCATGGGTGGCGACGACGACGTCCCGTGGCGGGAGCGGCAGCGGCGGGCGGTGCGCGCGCACGCCGAGGCGGACGAGCGGCGGCGGGCGGCCGAACGCGCCGAGGCGGCACAGATCGTGGCCTGGTTCACGGCCGAGGCGACCCGGCGCGGGCTGCGGCCGACCCGGCTGGCCGCCGTGCCGTACGCGGGCCAGGGTCGGTACCGCACCCGGCTCACCGGTTGGTACGTCGACCGGGCCCGTTCCCGCGCGGTGGACACCGCCGGCCGGTGGTACCTGCTGACCGTCCCGGCGGGCCTGCGGGCCCGGCTCCTCGGCGCCGACCCGCAGCCCGCCCCCGCGCCCCTGATCGTCGGCGAGGGTGGCCGGGACGGCGAGTCGGTCCCGCTGCGTGACCTGCTCACCCGGCGGCTGGCCGCCGGCGACGACTGGTGAACGACCCGGGGCGACCCGGGCCGGGGAGCAGCCGGCCGGGATCGGACCCCGGGCCGGGCGGGACCGCCCAGGGAGCCGGCATCCGGGCGGGACGGCCGGGCGGCGATCCGGCCGGGGTGGGATCCCGTCAGCCGCCGACCGGCCGGGACCGGGCCGTGCGGCGGCGGACCCGCCGGGCCACGTGCCACCACCAGGCCTGCTGCACACCCAGGGTGGCCAGCCCGGCGAGCACGATCGCACACAGGTTGATCACCAGTTGCAGCGCCGAGCCGGCCGCCTCGTGCCACACCCCGTACGCGGCGGCGACGGAGACGTTGGCGGCGGCCGGCACGGTGGTGACCGAGATCAGGACGCCCACCAGGGAGCCGGACTTCTTCGAGGTCAGCGAGAGCATCCCGGCGATCCCGGCGAGCAGGCCGACGACCCAGGACAGCGCGTCCGGCCGCCAGATGAAGTCGGTCAGTGGCCGGTCGGCGAGCAGCATGTCCCGGTCGACCAGGCCGGCCAGGGTCAGCGCCCAGGTGCTGAGCACGGTGGCGAGCATGGCGGCCAGGAAGCCCACCACCAGGGCCTGCAGGGAGCGGCCGACGACGGCCGGCCGGCGGCGCAGCAGGGCCACGCAGAGGGCGGCCAGCGGGCCGAACTCCGGCCCGACCACCATCGCGCCGACGATCAGGATGGGCTGGTCGAGCAGCACCCCGATCCCGGCGATCATGGTGGCCACCACGATGAGCACCAGGTAGGTGGCGGACAGCTCGGTCTGCTCCCCGGTCTTCGCGGCCACCTCGTCCCAGACCACCGCGTCCGCCCCGCTGCCGGGAGCCTCCGCGGCGGCCCGGTCGGCGGCGCTGGACACCGTCAGCTCCACGTCGTCGGCGGCGATCCCGCCGCGCGCCTCGACGCCCAACTCCTGCAACCCGCGCAGCACGTTGTCGGCCCGCTCGCGGACCACGTCGCAGAGAATGAGGTCGCCCTCGGGCTGCCTGGCCGCCCCCGGGAGCACCGCCAGGTGGGTGACGCCGGGATCGGCGGCGAGCAGGTCGGTCACGGCCGACGACTGGTCCGGCGGGGCGATCACCCTGAGGTGCAGCACGGCCCGTCCCCTCACGTCCAACCCGGGCCGCCAGGCGCGGCCGGCAGCACTCTACCGCCCGCCGGCCCATCCCCCGGCCCGCCCGACGGCGGCCCCCGCCTGCCTGTCTGCCGGCCCGCCGGGCCCGACCCGCGCGAGCACGCCCGAAACGTGAAAGCGACGGTCGTCGGTCCGCCGTTTGGTAGAACGGTTCTGACCGATGTGACGTGGTCCAGGCGAGAGACGGAGAAAACGTGGATTCCTCCCGTGTTCCGCAGAGCGGCACCGACCTTCCGCCCAGCACGGCCGGGTTCGTGGCGTCATGACCGCCGACCCGGTCTACCTCTCCCCGCCCGACCTCGGGCCGGTGGAGGAGGCCTACCTGCTGGCCGCGTTCCGGGCGCGGCAGGTCGGCCCGTTCGGCCCGGACATCACCGCCCTCGAACACGCGACCGCCGAGCGGGTCGGCACCCGGGCCGCGCTGGCGACCAGTTCCGGAACGGCCGCCCTGCACCTGGCCATGCTCGGCCTCGGCGTCGGCCCCGGGCAGGTGGTGATCGTCCCGACGCTGACCTTCGCGGCCACGGCGAACGCCGTCGCGTACACCGGTGCCCGGCCGGTCTTCGTGGACTGCGACGAGGAGACCGGAAACCTCGACGTGTCGCTGCTGGCCGCGCTGCTGGCCCGTCTGCGGGCGGCGGGGACGCCGGTCGGGGCGGTCATGTCCGTGGACCTCTTCGGCACCTGCGCGGACTACACCTCGCTGCTGCCGGTGTGCGCCGCCGCCGGGGTGCCCGTGATCGAGGACGCGGCCGAGTCCCTGGGCGCGACCCACCGGGGCCGCCCCGCCGGCTCGTTCGGCCGCGCGGCCGTCCTCTCCTTCCAGCACAACAAGATCATGACCACGTCGAGCGGTGGGATGCTGCTCTCCGACGACGAGGCGTTCGTCGCGCGCTGCCGGTACCTGGCCGCGCAGGCCCGCCAGCCGGTGGTGCACTACGAACACACCGAGGTCGGGTACAACTACCGTCCCAGCAACCTGCTCGCCGCGGTCGGTCGCGGCCAGCTGCACCGCCTGAACGGCATGCTGGTCCGGCGGCGGCTGCTGCGGGAGCGGTACGCGAAGCTGTTCGCCACCGTGCCCGGCGTACGCCTGCTCGGCGACGACGACGGCGGCGGCAACTGCTGGATGTCCACCGTGGTCGTGGACCCCGCCCGGGCGGGCTGGCGGGCGGCGGACCTCGCCGCCGCGCTCGCCCTCGACGAGATCGAGACCCGGCCGGTGTTCAAGCCGATGCACCTGCAACCGGTCTACGCCGACGCGCCCGCGTCGGTCACCGGCGTCGCCGAGCGCCTCTTCGACACCGGCCTCATCCTGCCCAGCGGGTCCGCGCTCGACGAGCGGCAGGTCGACCGCGTGTGCGGGGCCGTCGAACGGTTCCTGGACCGCCGGTGACGGGCGACTTCGCCCTGACCGGACCGGGCCCGCAGGCCGGCCGGCTCGATGCCGACTGTCCCGACGTCTACTTCACCGCCGGCTACGGTACGGCGGACGCGGCGGCGCAGGGCGGCGCCTGGCACAGCGCCCGGCTGGGGCGGCGGATCCAGCTCCCGTACGTGCTCCGGGCCGTCGCCGATGGGATGACCGACGGGGTCAGCCCGTACGGCTACTGCGGTCTGCACGTCGAACCCGGCTGCCCGCCCGACGACCTGGCCCGGTTCTGGGCCCGGGCCGTGGCCTGCTGGCGCGACCAGGGCCTGGTGAGCCTCTTCCTCCGCTTCTCGCCGCTGGATCCCGCGCCGGTGGCGGCCGTCCGGGCACTCGGGACGGTACGGCTGGCGCAGCACGGCGAGACCGTGGCCGTCGCCGTGGACGCGGGCCCCCGCCGGGTGTGGGAGGCGATGGCGGGCCGGGCCCGCACCGCCGTCCGCAAGGCGGGGAACGCGGGGCTGACGGCCGAGCTGCGGCCGGCCACGGCCCTCGACCTCACCGCCGCCGCGCCGTTCCGGCGGGTGTACGAGCGGACCATGCGCCGCATCGGCAGCGCCGAGCGCTACCTGTTCCCCGACGGGTACTACCGGCTGCTGTCGTCGGGGCTGGACAAGGACCTGCTGCTCGCCTCGGTACGCGACCCCGACGGGGAGGTCGTCGCGGCGGCGCTCGTGCTGCGGCACCGGGACCGGGCGCACTACCACCTCGCCGGCTCGGAGCCGGCCGCCGCCCGCGACGGCGCCAACAACCTGCTGGTCTGGCGCATCCTGGAGTGGGCCGCCGAGACCGGCTGCGCCCGGGTGCACCTCGGCGGCGGGGTGCGCGGCGACGACGGGCTGCTCCGCTTCAAGACGTCGTTCGGCGGCGCCCTCGTCCCCTGGTGGACGGGCGCGGTGGTGCTCGACCGGGACCGGTACGCGGCGCTGACCGCCGCCCGCGCCCACCGCCTGGGCTGCCCGGTCACCGACCTGCGCGACGGCGGGTTCTTCCCCGCCTACCGGGCCGGCGGGCGCTGACCCGCCCCCGGCCCGGTCGGGCCGGTCAGCGCCGGATGCCGGCCCAGCCGTGGTGCAGCCGCACCGTGGAGAGGACGAAGCTGACGACCCGGCGGGAGGTGTCGGTGACCTGGTAGTCCGCCGGGCAGGGCACTCCTGCGGACGCCACCTGGGCGATGGCGACCGTCACCGCCTCGCGGACCGCGTCCGGGTCCAGCTCGGTCAGCAGGATGCCGGCGCTGTCCAGGGCCTCCGGGCGTTCGATCGAGTTGCGCAGCGTCACCGCGGGGAAGCCGACGATCGCCGCCTCCTCGCTGATCGTGCCGCTGTCGGACAGGGTGCAGCGGGCCTGCGCCTGCAGGCGTACGTAGTCGAACAGGCCGAACGGCTCGTGGAACGTGATGCCGGCCAGGTCGGCCGGGTCGGGCGCCAGCTCGGCCAGTCGCTTGCGGGTACGGGGGTGGGTGGAGACGAGCACCGGCAGGTCCCAGTGCTCCCGGACCGCCCGCAGGCAGTCCAGGAGCCGGGCCAGCCGGAGGGCGTCGTCGACGTTCTCCTCCCGGTGGGCGCTGACCAGGAAGTAGCCGCCGGGGGTCAGCCCGAGCTGCTCCAGGACGCCGGACTTGTCGATCTCGGCGCGGTAGTGCTCCAGCACCTCCCGCATCGGTGACCCGGTGTGCAGGATCCGACGGGGGTGCAGCCCCTCGGCCAGCAGGTTGCGCCGGGCGTGCTCGGTGTAGACCAGGTTGAAGTCGGCCACGTGGTCGACCACCCGCCGGTTCGTCTCCTCCGGCACGTTCAGGTCGAAGCAGCGGTTCCCGGCCTCCATGTGGTAGACGGGCACCCGCATCCGCCGGGCGATCAGCGCGGCGATGCAGCTGTTCGTGTCGCCGAGCACCAGCAGGGCGTCCGGCCGCAGGTCCTCGATCGCCCGTTCCACCCCGGTCAGCACGCCGCCGAGCACGCTGCCCAGCGAGGTGGTGTCCACCCCGAGGTAGCGGTCGGGCTGGCGCAGCCGCAGCTCGGTGAAGAAGACGTCGGACAGGGTCGGGTCCCAGTTCTGCCCGGTGTGCACCAGCACGTGGTCGACCGTCCGGTCGAGCCGGGCGATGACCCGGGACAGCCGGATGATCTCGGGTCGGGTCCCGACCACCGTCATGACGCGCGTCATCGACGCCTCCCCCGGTCCGCGGCCTTGATCATGATGTCCTCCAACTGGTCGACTCCCACCCGCAGCGACATGCGGTCCAGATACACCTGGCGGGCGCGGTCACCCGCCGCCCGCCGCTCGGCGACGGGCTGGGCCGCCGCGGTGGCGAACCGGTCGGCGAGCGCCCGCCAGTCCTCCGGCGGGCAGGTGAGTCCGACCCGGGCCGAGCGGACCAGCCGGGCGGTGTCGCCGCCCGCCGAGACGATCACCGGACGGCCGCAGGCCAGCGCCGCCTGGAGCTTCGACGGGACGGTCCCCCGCAGGCCGGCGGCGTCCCGCAGGCAGATGAGCTGGTACTCGGCCGCGGCGTACAGCTCGGCCATCCGCTCCGGCGGGCGGCGGCCGAGGAACCGGACGTTGTGGGCGCCGAGGTCGGCGGCGAGCTGGCGGGCGCTCTCCTCCTGCACCCCCGATCCGACCAGCACCAGGTCGACGAGGTCGCGGGTCGCGGCGGCGGCCCGGACCGCCGTCTCGATCCCCTGGAGCAGCCCCAGGTTCCCGGCGAACATGATCGTGCAGCGTCCGGTGTGGCCGATGGCGGCGCGGGCGGCGTCGGTGGCCGGCACCGGCCGGAACAGCCGGTCGTCGGTCCAGTTCCAGACCACCCGCACCTGGTCCGGGTCCGCGCCCCGTTCGATGACGAGTTCGGCCATCGTCGGCGAGATCACCGCGACGGCCGTGACCGACCGGTAGATCCGCCGCATGGCCCCGGCGATCGCCCCGTCGAGCAGCCGGCCCGCGCGCCCCTGCGGCGCCATCCCGGAGTGCAGCACCGACTCCGGCCACGGGTCCTGCACGTGCAGGACGGCCGGCGTGCCGCGCAGCAGCCGGCCGACGACGGCCGCGGCAACGGACGTCGGCGGCGGGTGGTAGACGTACGTCACGTCGACGTCGGCGAGGTAGCGCGCCCCGGCGACCGCGCTCGTCGCCGCGAAGGACAGGTAGCTGGCCGCCCGGCGCACCGGCGACCGGTCGTGGCTGGGGTACGCCGGCACCCGGCGCACGGTCAGCCCTCCGGTGCGGACGCAGTCGTACCACCGCTGCCGGTAGCCGGGGTAGACGCGGCCGTACGGATAGCTCGGGAAGGAGGTGAGCACCTTCACCTCGTGCCCGCGCGCGACGAGTTCCGCGGCGAGGTTGTCCTGGATGAAGGCGCCCTCCGGCGGGTACCACTGGCTGACCAGGCCGATCCTCATCCGGCGACCACCGCGCTCGACACCAGGGCCGGCAGGTCGACCGGCTCGGGGTACGTGTCGGGCCGGGCCGGGTCGAAGATCTCGTTGGCCCAGAACAGGGTGACCAGCTCAGCGGGACCGGTGTTGGTGATCCGGTGCGCCCACATCGTCGGCATGTCTACGGCGACCGGCTCGTCCCCGGCGACCGCGAACCGGACGACGTCGGCGTGGCCGACCCGGCGCAGGGCGATCTCGGCCGAGCCGCGCAGCACGACGAAGCGCTCGATCTTGGCGAGGTGGAAGTGCTCCCCCCGGGTCACCCCGGGGTGGGTGCCCGAGCAGAAGCTCTGGCCGCCGCCGTCGTGCACCTTGACCGTCTCCACCAGCTCGCCCCGGGCGTCCGAGCGCCGGGGCAGCGGCATCGGGACGCCGGACGGGAAGATGTGCGAGCGGTAGGTGTTGAACAGCCGCACATCGTGCCGGTCGCGCAGCGGCGGGACCTCCGCCCGGCGGTAGGCGTCGGCGAAGCCGGTCAGCCGGTGGGCCAGCTCACCCACCCCGATCCGCAGCACCGGCATGTCCGGGTCCCAGGACCCGCCGGCCGGCACGCCGACGAGCCGGGCGGCGGCGTCGGTGACGTGCACCAGCTCCATGTCCCGGTCGAGCTGCACCTGTGGCGTGTCGCCGGAGGCGAGCAGTCGGCAGAAGGTCGCGACCACCGAGTTGTAGAAGGGCCGGCCGTGCTCGCCGTACAGGTTGGGCAGCAGCACGTCGTCGAGGGCGGCCCCAGTGCCGGCCAGGATCTCCGCCGCGGCGGCCTTCGCGTCGCCGTACGGGGTGCCGTTGCCGGCCTGGACCGAGTTGGCGAAGACCACCGCCGGCGGGTCGGGGCAGCGCCGCAGCCCGTGCGCGAGCTGCGCGGCGAGCTGGACGTTCCCGGCGGCCACCTGGGCGGGGTCGCCCCGGTTCACGCCGGCCAGGTGCAGCACCCGGTCGACCCCGGAGAGCTTCGCGGCGACGGCGTCCGGGTCGGTCAGGTCCGCCCGGGTGACGACGACGGGCTCCGGTCGGCCCAGGGCGCGCAGCAGCGTCCGGACGTGCCAGCCGAGGAAGCCACCGGCGCCGGTGACGGCCAGCCTCAGCACGCCGGCACCGGCTCCCGCAGGGCCAGCTCCGCGCGGATCTCCGGCAGGCCGCGCAGCAGCTCCATGATCTCCGGTACGCCGAGCCGGGGCGCGTTGGCCGAGTTGAAGTCCTCCCGGGGCACCTCGCCCAGCTCGCCCTCGGAGACGTACAGCGCGTAGTTCAGGTCCCGTCCGTCGATCGGCACCCGGAAGAACTCCCCGAAGTCGTCGGCCTGGGCCAGTTCCTCCCGGCTGGCCAGCGTCTCGTGCAACTTCTCGCTGTGCCGCACGCCGATGACGTCGAGCTTGCACGGCACGTCGAACAGCCGGCAGACGGCCTCGGCGAGGTCCGCGATGGTCCCGGCGGCTGCCTTGCGGATGAAGACGTCGCCGGGCTGCGCGTGGTGGAAGGCGTGCTCGACCAGGTCGACCGAGTCGGCCAGCGACATCAGGAACCGGGTCATCGTCGGGTCGGTGACGGTCAGCGGCCGGCCGGCCTTGACCTGCTCGACGAAGAGCGGGATCACCGAGCCGCGCGAGTACATCACGTTGCCGTACCGCACGCACGAGACCGTGGTGGCGCTGCGCGGATCGTTGCGGGCGTGGGCCTGGGCCACCTTCTCCATCAGGGCCTTGCTCATGCCCATCGCGTTGACCGGGTAGACCGCCTTGTCGGTGCTGAGCACCACCACCGAGCCGACCCCGTTGCGCGCGGCGGCCTCGACCACGTTGGCGCTGCCGAGAATGTTGGTGCGCACCGCCTCCAGCGGGAAGAACTCGCAGGACGGCACCTGCTTGAGCGCCGCCGCGTGGAAGACGAAGTCGACCTCGCGGGTCGCCCGTTCGACCGTGTCCCGGTCCCGGACGTCGCCGACGTGGTAGCGGACCCGCTCGTCGCCGAGGGTCCGGCGCATCGCGTCCTGTTTGGCCTCGTCGCGGCTGAGGATGCGCACCTCGCCCACGTCCTGCGACAGCAGGCGGCGCGTCATGGTCTGTCCGAAGGAACCGGTGCCGCCGGTGATGAGCACCCGGCGGCCCGAGGTCGTGAAAGCCATAGCCTCTCCCGTTCGTCACGGCCGGCGGACGGCTTTCCCCGTTCCGCCCGCCCGTGCCGCGCCGATCCGCCGGCCGCGCGGGCGACCGCACGGACCTGACCTGGCTCCGGTGCGGCACCCGGGTCAACGACGGCCCGCACCCACAGATACGCGTTTCGGGTTATATCCTCGAATCCCTCTCAAGCGGATAAGACAGGGGGAAATTACCCTCCCGGGCCTCGCTGGCGGGCCTGCCGCGGGCGGGCCCATCGAGAACGGTTCGCGCCGATTCACCCACCTCGGCACGCCCCAACTGGTACAAAGGGCGCGGACCATGCGGTCCCGACCGGTCCCGTCACGCTCCACAGCAGAGTGGTCGACCCGGGCGGCGGCGCGGTCCGTCAGCGAAGGAGCACCATGTCGCCAGTTCGACCACCGCACCCGGCCCGGTGCCGCCCGGCCGGCGCGAGCCCGACCGTGGCCACCCCCGGGCGGTGCGCGCTCCGATGACCACCTCGCCACCTCGACTCGGCCCGCGTACCCCCGCCGGGGCGCGGCAGTCGCGGGCAGCGGACCGTCCGGCGGGCCCGGTCCCGTCCGGCCCGGGGCGGCGGCGCCGTCGGGCGGATGGGCCCGCCGCGTGGCTGCTCCGCGCGTGGCCGACCGGCCTGCCCAGCGTCGTCCTGCTCTGCTGGATCGCGTTCTGGGCGGCCCGCCCGCCGTGGTGGTCGTTCAACTGGCTGGCCCCGATGGCCGTGGTGGCGCTGCTGCTCAGCGGCCGGATTCCCCGGCCGCGCTGGGCGGACGCCCTGGCGGCGGCGACCGCGGGCTGGGCCTACAACACCGACCTCTGGTCGGACCGGCCGGACCTCACGGCGATGGGCGCCTACCGGTACGCGACGGTCTGCCTGCTCTTCGTGGCCTGCCGGCACGTGCTGCGCACCCGGCGGGACCTGCTGCTGGTGGGCGGGACGTTCCTCGCCGGCTGCGTGGTCGTCGCTCAGGAGGTGGTCACGGGAGCGGCCGAGGACCTCCGCTCGCGGGGGCAGGTGCTCGACGTCGCCCACCGGTTCGGCGTCGAGGGCCGGGAGGTGAACCTCACCGCCTACACGCTGGTCGCCGGGATCGTGGTCGCCGCGATCCTGACCGCAGCCGTGACACGTCACCGGCGGTGGCGCCTCGTGCCGCCGGCCGCCGGGGCGCTGTTGCTCTGGGCCGTGCTGCTCACCGGCTCCCGGGGCGCGGCGATCGGGGTGCTGCTCGGCGTGATCGCCATGCTGGCGGCCCGGTTCTGGCCCCGTCCGACGGTGCTCGGCCTCGGCGTGCTCGGGCCCGCGCTGCTCTTCCTGGTACCACTGGGCAAAACCCCGAGCTGGACGATGACCTGGCTCGACGGCATGTACGGCCGGGCGACCGGCGACATCTCCGGACGGCTGTGGCTCTGGCCCTACGCCGTCACCACCTGGTCGGAGCACCTGCTCACCGGCTCCGGGCCGGGGGTGCTCATGGCGACCAACCCGTACGGCGTCGGCCCGCACAACCTGCTGTTGACCATCGGCAACGACCTGGGACTGATCGGCGTGCTGCTCTACTTCGGCACGCTCGCCGCCGCCCTGGTGGCGACCGCCCGGGCCGCGCCGGTCGGCCGCCTGCTGGCCTGCGGCTTCACCGCGCTGATGCTGCCGATCTGGCTCACCGGCCAGTGGGAGGCATCGCCGGCCGCCTGGCTGGTCCTGGCCATGCTGACCGTGCTGCCCACGCTGCGCGCCCCGGCGACACCGCAGGCCCCGAGCGCGGGGCCTCGGCCGACAGCCCAGGTGCCCGCCACCGGGTGAGCCCGGACGGAACACGTGGTCCGGCCCCGCCCGGCCCTCACCCCAGGCCGACCCTTGCCCCGGCCGGGTCGCGCCGGGACTCCGGCGCGGGACCGACCGGCCGCCGGGCGGCCCGCGCCAGGGTCTCGGCGAACCGGGCAGCCACCTGGTCCGCCCGGTGGTGGCGGACGGCGAAGTCCAGCCCCTGCCGGCCCAGCCGCTCGCGCAGCGCGGGATCCGCGCAGATCCGGGCGACCTCCCGGGCCAGCCGGTCGGGGTCGTCGACGCCGACCACCGTGCCGGCCCCGGCCGCGTCCAGGTGGGCCATCGAGGCCAGTTCCGCCGGGCCGAAGCCAAGCACCGGGCGGCCGGCGGCGAGATACTGGGGGATCTTGGTGGACAGCGAGTACCGGGTGTAGTGGCGGTGCTCCTCGGCGAACGACTCGACGTGCACCAGCACGTCGGCGCGGCGCAGCACCGTGGCGACCTCGTCGCTGGCCAGCGACCGGCCCAGCCGGACGCCGGGCAGCCCGAGCCGCTCGCCGTACCGGGCCAGGTCCTGTGGGGGCGCGTGTACGGTCAGCCGCGCCCGCAGGCCGTCGGCGGCGAGCCGGCCGAGGGCCTCGCCGACCCGGCGCAGCGACCGCCAGCGGTCCAGGTGCAGCCCGCCGACGTAGACGAGGTCCAGCACCGCCCCGGCGGGCCGGGCCGGGTCCGGCCGGTCGACGAAGTCCGCCGGGTCGACGCAGTTGCCGAAGGCCGCGAAGGGCAGCCCGTAGCGGCGCTGGTACTCCCGCGCCATCGGCTCGCTGATCCCCAGGCCGTACGACGAGTGCCGGACCACCTCCCGGACCCCGGCGAGCAGCACGTGCCGGGCGACGCCGAACGTCTGCCGGTCGGTGTACAGGGTGGTGGGCCAGTCGTCCATGAAGTGCGGCACCAGCGGCGCCCCGCACTCCCGGGCCGCCAGCACCGCCAGCCGCATCTGCCGGATGCTGCCCAGCATCGCGTAGACCACCTGCGGGCGTTGCTCCCGCAGCCACCGGCGCGTCCCGGCGGGCACCCGCAGCGGGCTGAGGTCGACGAACGCCCGCAGTTCGGCCCGCATCCGGGCGCGCAGCGGCCCCGGCTCGACGCCCGCCCCGCCGACGGCCGAGCCGTTCCGCGCGCCCGACGACGTCCCCCGGGTGGTGCGGGCCCGCCAGCGGAACAGGTGGTACTCCACGGGCGCGGAGCGCGGGTCGAGCCGCAGGAACCGCTGGCACACGTCCGTGTCGGGTTCCCGGTCCTCGGCGTAGAGCTGGGCCAGCCGCTGTCGCGGCCAGCCGGCGAAGAGGTTGGACAGGGTGATCCCGGTGCCCGAGGCGCGGCCGAACACCGCCGCGCCGACGACCAGCACCCGGGGATGTTCCTCAGCCGACCAACTGTCCATCGGATCTCCATTCCGACGCCGGACGCCCGGGCCGGCGCAGCGCCTTGCGGTAGCCGTACAGGGCGGCGGGGACGACGGTGAGCGCGAACCCGCCCACCGCGACCCAGGGGACCGCCCAGAGCCCGAACCAGGAGGCGCCGTACCACTTGCCGACCAGCGACAGGACGGCGAACACCGCCCAGCCGACCAGTTGCGGGGTGACCACGCCGGCGGCGTTCTGCACCATGAAGCGCGGCGAGAGCGCCGCCTGCACCACCCACCAGCCGCCCAGCCCGGCCAGCAGCCACGGGTCGGCCCCGATCGGCACGGGCAGCCAGGCGTCGAGGAGCCGCTGACCGGCGAACGCCAGGACGACGGTGGGCAGCAGGGTGGCCAGCACCGAGACGACGGTCATCCGGCGGGTGATCCGCCGCACCCAGGCCAGTTGACCCCGGGCCAGGGCGTCCCCGTTGGCCGGCCAGAGCGGCACGTTCACCAGCACCACGAGCTGGCCGAGCTGGGCGAGCAGCTTCGCCGGCACCACGTAGGCGGCGACGGCGGACAGGCCGAGGGCGTGGGCGACGATCAGCGTGTCCACGCTGGTCGCGACGGACGTCACCACGGTCACCACGAAGAACAGCCCGCTGAGGCTCAGCAGCTCACGGGCGGCGCGCGGGTCGACGCAGCGCAGCCGGGGCCGGATCCGGGAGCCGTCGCGCCAGAAGAACCAGAGGCTGTTGAGCAGGTTGACCACCAGCGGCGCGGCGGCCGAGGCCACGATGATCGCCACCGGCGGCAGCCCGGCCCGGACGATGCCGAGCACCACCAGCAGCCCGACCAGGCCCGCCCCGGCCTGCCAGAGGTTGCTCCGGCCGACCTGCTGGCAGGCGTACTGGACCCGGACGATCAGCGACAGCGGCACGTTGAGCACGAACGCGGTGAGGCAGGTCAGGGCGATCGTCCGCGCCTGCCCGGGCGTGATCTGACCGGTGGTGTTGAACACCGACGCCCAGGGCACCGCGTCGGCGATCAGCCAGAGCACGCCGCAGAGGGCGACCGCCAACACGGACAGCGTCAGGTAGGCGCTGGAGACGTAGCGGCGGGCCAGCTCGTGGTCGCCGGCCGCCTGGCAGGGCGCCAGCTTGGTCATCAGGCCGCTGCCCAGGCCGAGGTCGGCGAAGGCGGCCATCCCGGCGAGCGCGGCCACAGCCATCCAGAGGCCGTACAGGTCGGTGCCGAGGTAGGGCAGCGTCACCGGGACCAGCACGATCGGGACCACGAACCCGGCCAGCCGGCTGAGCACGGCGGTGCAGACGCCGGTGACGAGCCGGCGGGTGCGGTCGGGCGCGCGCCGGTGGGCCCCGGGCGGGGGTCTCTCCCGCTCGACGAGTCCGGCCGGGACGCTCGGCACTAGTGTCCGGCGAGCACGTGGCCGGCCATCCAGGCCACGGTCTCCTCCAGACCGACGCGCAGCGGCACCGGGCAGGCCGTGGGGAACAGCTCCCGCAGCCGGCCGCAGTCGGCCTGCGAGTCGCGCACGTCGCCGGGGCGGGGCGGCTCGTGCACCACCGGCAGCCGGCGGCCGAGCACGTCCTCCAGCTCGGAGACGAGGTCGAGCAGCGACACCCGGGCCCCGAACGCCAGGTTGACCGCGTCGGGTGCCGCCACCCGGCGCAGCACCGCCTGCACGATCACCGCCGTCACGCTGCCCACGTAGGTGAAGTCGCGGGTCTGCCGGCCGTCGCCGTGCACCAGCAGCGGCCGGCCGGCAAGCGCGGCGGCGACGAAGCGGGGCACGACAGCGGCGTACGCGTGGTGCGCCGCCTGCCGGGGGCCGAACACGTTGAAGAAGCGGAACGGCAGCACGGACAGCCCGTAGCAGGACGCGTAGGACAGGGCGTACGCCTCGGCGGCCAGCTTGGACACGGCGTACGGGCTGACCGGCATCGGACGCAGCGTCTCCCGCCGGGGCAGGACGGGGTTCGCCCCGTACACCGAGGAGGACGACGCGAGGACGACCTGGGGCACCCCGTGCCGCCGGGCGGCCTCCAGCACCATCAGGGTGCCGGTGGCGTTCGCGTGGTGGCTGGGCAGCGGCCGGTCGATGGAGCGGGGCACCGAGCCCAGCGCGCCCAGGTGCACCACGCTCTGCGCGCCGACGAAGGCCTCGTCGAGCAGGTCCGGGTCGAGGACGGTGCCCCGCGCCAGCCGGACCGGCACGTCGAGCAGGTTCTCCACCGCACCGGTGGAGAGGTCGTCGACCGCCACCACGTCGGTCACCTGCGGGGCCTCGCACAGCGCCCGGACCAGGTTGGCGCCGATGAAACCCGCGCCTCCGGTCACCACTACCTTCACGATCTCCCCCACCACTGGTCGGTCTGCACGGCGGCGGCCGGCGCGTAGCCGGGCCACCCGCTGAACAACGACCGCCGATCCGGCAAGTTACTGCAAAAGGGACGGAGGAGGAGTCGGCCGCCGGGGGCGGCTCACGGCCCCGGCTCGGGCGCGGCCAGCGGCTGCCGCTCCGTCCCGCGCCCGCCGGCCGGCTGCCGGGCACCCCCGGCCCGGTGCCCGCCGGCGTCGATCCGGCCGGCGGCGGGACCGAGCGCGCCGAGGAACGCCCGCAGCCGGCGGCCCTGCGCAACCGGGCCCCTGGTCTCGGCGACGAAGGACCGTCCCGCCGCGCCGAGCGCGGCGGCCCTCGCCGGGGACAGCTCCAGCGCGCGCCGGATCGAGTCCCGGAGCCCGGCGGCGCTGTCGTCGTCGGCGTACACCAGGTGGGGGTCGTAGTCGGCGGGAATGCCGGGCAACCGGGTGGTCACCACCGGGACCCCCGCCGAGAGGTACTCGATGAGCTTGGACGGGAACGAGTACGGCACGAAGTGCTGGTCGACCGGCCGGGGGTTGACCAGCACCGCCGCCCCGGCGAGCCACCCAACAAGGTCGCCGCGGTCCAGCAGCCGCGGTGGAGCGACGCGCGGGTCGAGCGCGGCCTGTTCGTGCAGCCACCCCTCCAGCTCGCCCCGGCCGAAGACGCACAGCCGCAGGTCCGGCCCCGGCAGCCCGCGGAACGCCTCGACCAGGCGGTCCACGCCGTAGGCGCGACTGAGCCCGCCGGCGTACCCGATCTGCCGGGTGTCGGCGACGGCGACCCGGGGTCGGACGGCGACCGGCGGGGCGCAGATCCCCTCCAGCACCAGCCGGGGACGGCCGGGCGCGAAGTCCTCGGCGAGCGGCCCGGTCAGGGCGACCACGCCGGCGCACCGGCGCAGGGCGGCCCGGACCAGCGCGACGTCCACGGACCGCAGCAGCCGGACCAGCCGGCCCTCGTGCGGCAGCGGCACCCCCGGCGGGTCGGTCAGCACCGGCACGATCCGGACCCCGCGCAGCCGGCCCAGCACCAGGCCGGCCCAGAGGAACGGCGTGTGCACCCCGTGGACCAGCAGCACGTCGGCGGGCTGTTCCCGCAGCATCCGCGAGCCCCGCCGGCAGGCCGCGACGAACCGGGTGAGGTGCTTGAGGCCGAGCAGGTTGACGAAGCCGAGGAGTTGGCCGTCCACCCCGGCGTGGCGGAACCGGGCGGCCCGGTACCGGATCCGGGGGTTGCGGGGGTAGGTGGAGACCGGGGCGGCGGACAGCAGCCGGACCGGGCAGCCGGCGTCGCACAACGCCCTCACCAGCCCCCAGGCGAAGGCGTGGGTCTGGGTGGAGTGGACGGCGTCCCCGGCCATCACCCGGTCCAGCGCCTCGTCGGGCAGCGTGAAGCCGAGCAGGACGACCCGGGGCGGCACCTCCCGGTCACGCGTGTCGCCGGCCGGCACCGCTCAGCCCGCCAGGATCCGCTGGTACGCCGTGTCCAGCGCCCCGAGCATCGCGTCCAGGCTGTACCGGTCGACGACCGTGCGGCGGGCCCGCGCGCCGAGCCGCGCCCGGGTCCCGGCGTCGCCCAGCAGCGCGGCGAGCGCGTCGGCCAACGCCGTCGGGTCACCGGCCGGCACCAACCGCCCGCCGCCGTCGCGCAGCACCTCCACGTTGCCGCCGACCGCCGAGGCCACCACCGGAAGCCCGTGGGCCATCGCCTCCAGCAGGGCGTTGGACAGGTTCTCGTGCAGGGTGGGGAAGACGAACAGGTCGGCGGCACAGAGCAGGTCCGGCACGTCGGCGCGGTTGCCGAGCATCCGTACCCGCGCCGTGCCGGCGTCCCGCAGGGCGGCCTCGACGTCGGCGCGGGCCGGGCCGTCGCCGGCCACCAGCAGCACCGGCCGGTCCGGGGCCGGCGGTAGCCGGCGCAGCGCCTCGGCCAGCACGCCGAAGCCCTTCTCCCAGGTCAGCCGGGCCACCACGATCATCGCCAGGTCGTCGGGGCGCAGCCCGAGGTCGGCGCGGACCCGGTCCCGGGCCGCGTCCGGCCGCGCCGGCACGGGCACCCCGTTCGGGATGACGCCGAGGAACCGGTCGGCGCAGCCGCGCAGGAAGTCCCGGCCGGCGGCGTACTCGCAGACGGTCGCGACGTGGCTGGCCGCCCGCAGGGTCAGCGGCTCGGCGCCGCGCACCAGCAGCGCGCGGCGCACCGGGCGGTCGACCCGCCGCAGGTCCCGCACGGTCCCGTGCACGGTGACCAGGACCCGCCGGCAGCCGGCCAGCCGGGCGGCGAGGACGCCGTGGAACCCCTCGTTCTGCAGGCCGCGCACGTGCACCAGGTCGGGCCGGACCCGGCGCAGCAGGGCGACCCAGTCCCGCAGCAGGCCGACGTTGAGCGCGCCGTTGCCGCTGCTCTGGTGCATCCGGACGAAGTCGTACCGGTCGGCCAGCCGGGAGGCGAGCACCCGTTCGACGGCGGTGAGCGGCCCGTTCGCGCCCGGCGTCCCGGCCGAGTGCTGCACCACCACGGGGCGGGTGCGGATCCCGGGCCCCGCGCGCCCGACACCGGCCAGGTCAGTGCTCAGGTCCACACCCGCTCCTATCGACGCGCCAGGCAGGAGACGGGCCCTGCCCCGCCGGAGTGCCTACACTAAACCGATCTATCGGGCACAAGCCGCAGACACGCAAAGATGGGGAATATGCCGACATCACCTGCAGAGGACGCCGCCCCGCCGCCATGTGCCACGCCGCCACGGCTGCTCGCACTCGCGGCCTTCCGGTTCCCGCACGGCGACGCGATCTCGAACCGGCTGCTCCAGTTGGCCCGGTCCGCCACCCCGCCCGGCACGCCCACCCTCGTGGTCAACGACTGGCCGGACGACGGGACCCGGCCGCCCGCCGATCCGCCCCTGCCGCCGGGCGTACGGCTGATCTCCCTCGGCGGCGGCGCCCACGGGCCGCTGGCGCGCTGGCTGCGCCGACGCGCCCGGCCGCTGCGGGTACTGACAGCGCTGCGGCGGGCCGGGGTACGGCCCCGCGACCTGACCGGCGTCTACCTGCCGCTGAGCCTGTGGGATCTCACCACCTGGGCGGTGTTTCGGTCCGCGACGCGCTGCCCGGTGACGGTGGACGTGCTCGAACGCCACGACCCGGAGCAGTTCCCCCGGGGCCGGCTCACCCCCTACTTCCTGCGGCACCGGTGGAGCCTGTTCCTGGCCGGCCGGCTCGCCGACCGGGTGATCGCCGTGTCCGAGACGATCGCCGGGCACTTCGTCCGGTGTGACCGGCCGACCCTGGTCGTGCCGCCGCAGGTCGACCTCGCCGAGCACAGCGCGCCGGCCGCGCCTCCCCCGCTCGCCGAGGGGGTCCGGCTGCTCTACGCCGGCTCGGCAGGGCCGAAGGACCTGCTGTCGGTGGTGCTGGCGGGCGTGCGAGGGCTGCCCCGGGCCGAGCGGGACCGGGTCCACCTGGTGATCGCCGGCTTCGACCGGGACCGGGCGGCGAGCCTGTCGGACCTCGACGAGGGCCTGCTCACGGAGCTGGCCGACCGGATCACCTTCCTCGGCCGGGTGCCCCGCGACCGGGTGCTGGCGGAGCTGCGCCGGTCGCACTTCTCCGTGCTGGTCCGGCCCCTGGCCGGGTACGCGCAGGCGGGCTTCCCCTCGAAGGTGCCGGAGAGCCTCGCCGCCGGGTGCCCGGTGCTGCTGAACTCCACCAGCGACCTGGGACGGTACGTCGTGGACGGCCGGGAGGGGCTGGTGCTCGCCGGGCCCACGGCCGACGACGTCCGGAACGGGCTGGCCCGCGCCCTGGCCCTCGACGACGCCGCCTGGCGGGCGATGAGCCGGGCCGCCCGGGAACGGGCCGGTTCCTTCGACTACCGGTTGTGGGCCCCGGTCGTCAGCGCGTTCGTCGCCGGCCCGGGGGCCGCCCCCGACGGGGCACCGGCGAGGTCCGCCAGCGCGGCCAGTTCCTCCGGGGTCAGCCGGTGAGCGGGCGGGTAGAGCGCGCGCTCGTGCGCGGCGATCGTCGCCACCGGCCACCGCAACCGGATCACCCGCGCCGGGTTGCCGGCGACGATCGCGTACGGCGGCACCGGGCGGGTCACCACCGCACCGGCCCCGACGACCGCGCCCCGACCCACCGTCACGCCGTGCAGGATGACGGCCCGGGTGCCGACCCAGACGTCGTCGCCGATGGTCACGCCCCGGTCCAGGTCCTCGTCGCCGGGTTGCTTGCCCACGACGGTCATCGGCACGCCGACCCGGTCCACCCGGTGGTTGCCGCCCCGGATCGTGACCTGCGGCCCGAACATGACGTTGTCGCCGATCCGGATCCGGGACCGGGCGGCGATGAGGACCGGCCGGTGTCCCAGGTCGACGTTGCGGCCCACCTCGATCGTCTCGTACGTGTAGACGCCGTCCGGGTCGAAGACGAAGCCGTCCCCCCGGGCGGCGAACCGGCCGGCCACCGCCAGGCCGCGCACCGCCCGCCGGGCCCGGGAGCCGAGGGTCCAGAGCCGGTCGAGAGCACGGGCCAGCCCGCCGAGAACCGGGCCGGGACGGCTGGCCGACAGCCGCATCAGGCCCGCCCCCGCCCGGCGGCGGCACGGTCAGCGCGCCGGCACACCGTAGGCCTCCCGGATCACACACCGGTCGGCCACCCGCCGGTCCCGCACCGATGCCAACAGCGCACGAAGCATCCTCACCACCCGCTCCCGTCCCAGTCCGGCCCGCTGTCCGGTGCAACGACGGTCGCCGCCCCGGGTGACCCCCAGTGACCGTTCAACCCGAACCCGTCCACCGTCGCGGCGGCCGCCCGCCATCCGCCCCAGTCCCCGTACGGAGCAACGACATGACGAAGATCCTGATCCTCACGGACTACCGAGGCGCCTTCTATTCGACGGCACGCACCCGGCACGGGCTGTGCAGCATGGACGTCGGCCGGGTGGTGCGGCAGTTCGAGCGGGCCGGCTGCCGGGTGGAGGTGACCGGGTTCGCGGACCTGAACCTCGCCGCCGACCTGCACGGGGTGCCCGTGCTCTACACCTCGTCCGAGGATCCCGACCTGCTCTACAAGAGCTGGATCGAGGACCTCGTGCTGGCCCTGGAGACGGCCGGGGCCCACACCGTCCCGCCGCACCGGTACCTGCGGGCGCACCACAACAAGGTCCTGATGGAGGCGCTGCGCGGTCAACTCTTCCCGAAGGAGGCGGCCCGGCTGGGCACCCGCAGCTTCGGCACGTACGAGGAGTTGGAGCGGTCGACCCTGGACGGGCGGTGGCCCAAGGTGATCAAGTCGGCGTACGGAGCCGGCTCAGACTACGTGGCGCGGGCGGCCGACCGGGCCGAACTGCTGCGCCTCGCCCACGCGATGAGCCGGGCCGGCAGCCCGGGCGAGACCGTCCGCGAACACGCCCGGCGCCTGCTGCGGCGGGAACACCATCCTCGGTCGCTGCACCGCCGGAAGTTCCTCGTCCAGGAGTTCGTCCCGGGGCTGTCCGGCGACTTCAAGGTCCTACGGATGGGCGACCGGTACTACACCCTGTATCGCCGCAACCGGCCCGGGGACTTCCGGGCGAGCGGCAGCGGTGACTTCGACTTCCAGGACACCGGGGGCGTCGATCGGGACGCCCTGCTCGACTACGCCGAGCGGGCGGCCGAGATGATCGACACGCCGCTGGTCTCCCTCGACATCGGTTTCGACGGCACCGAGTTCCACCTTATCGAGTTCCAGTGCCTGCACTTCGGCACCGTCACCGCGGAAGAGTCCACCCACTACCACGTCCGGCGGGACGGGGCCTGGGCGCGCGTTGCGGAGCGGTGTGACGTGGAGGCGGTGTTCTGCGCGGCGATCCTGCGCCACCTCGGCCGGTGACCCGTACCGGCTTCGGCGGAGCCAATGACCGAATCCAACCCATCGAGGCATTGACATGGATGGCGCACCCCAGAAGGCTCGCGCTACAGGTCCCTGCACACTTGAGGAGCGCGGATGAAGAAGGCACGGCTGGCGATGGCCGGCGTGTTGACACTGGTCGGCGCGCTGGCGCTCACCCCACCGGCGGGCGCACGGCCACCGTCGGACCCCGCCGGCCGCGACGGCCTGGAGGTGTACGTCGGCACGGTCACGCCGGAGCAGCGGGAGAAGCTGCGGGCGGCCGGGGTCGACCTCGGCCACGACCAGCGCGGCACCGACGGAGCCGGGGCCACCCGCGTGGAGACGGTGCTGAGCCGGCGGCAGGCGGACCGGCTCGCCGGCCAGGGCGTCCGGCTGGCCGTGAAGCGGGTGCACGGCCGGGACGCCTCCCAGGCCCTGCGCGAGCAGGCCGCCTCCGGGTGGTCGGCGTTCCGGTCGTACAGCGAGGCCGGCGGCATCCGCGACGAGCTGACGGCCACCGCCGCGCGCTTCCCGAAGCTGGCCAAGGTGGAGACCATCGGCCGCACGGTGCAGGGCAAGCCGATCCTCGCGGTCAAGGTCACCCGGGACGCCCGGACGGTGCCGGACGGCAAGCGCCCGGCGGTGCTGTACGCCAGCAGCCAGCACGCCCGGGAGTGGATCACCCCGGAGATGACCCGCCGGCTGCTGCACCACGTGCTCGACAACTACGGCACGGACGCCGGGATCACCCGGCTGCTGAACACCACCGAGCTGTGGTTCCTGCCGGTGGCCAACCCCGACGGCTACGACCACACGTTCACCCCCGGCAACCGGCTGTGGCGCAAGAACCTGCGGGACAACGACGGCGACGGGCGGATCACCACCGCCGACGGCGTCGACCTGAACCGCAACTTCGGCTACCGGTGGGGCTACGACAACGAGGGCTCCTCGCCGGAGCCGAACAGCGACACCTACCGGGGCACCGCCGCCGGCTCTGAGCCGGAGACGAAGGCGCTGGACCGGCTGTTCCGGCGGGTCGGCTTCGAGTTCTTCGTCAACTACCACTCGGCGGCCCAACTGCTGCTCTACGGCGCCGGCTGGCAGGTGAGCACCCCCACCCCCGATGACGTGATCTACCAGGCGATGGCCGGCGACGACGCTAACCCGGCGGTGCCCGGCTACGACCCGGACCTCTCCGCCGAGCTGTACACCACCAACGGCGACACCGACTCGCACGCCCAGGTCCGCTACGGCACGCTCGGCTTCACCCCGGAGATGTCCACCTGCGAGACGGCCTCCGCCGTCGACCCGGACGACCAGTGGCGGCCGGAGGACTGCGTCAGCGGCTTCGTCTTCCCCGACGACGAGAAGCTGATCTCCGCCGAGGTGGCCAAGAACCTGCCGTTCGCCCTCGCCGTGGCGAAGTCGGCGGCCGACCCGGACGAGCCGGTGTCGGTGGGCGGCCGCAGCACCCCGGACTTCGTGGTGGACGCCTTCGACACCTCGTACGGGCGGACCCAGCAGGTGGCCACGATCGCCCGCCGGGCACTGCGCGACGTGCGGATGCACTACGTGGTCAACGGCGGCCGGCCGAAGACGGTCAAGGTCCGCGAGTGGCGCGGCGGCGAGCGGTACGGGGACACCAACAACGTCTGGTACGCCGAGCAGCGCGGCACGGTGACCGGCACGAGACCCGGCGACCGGGTCGAGGTCTGGTTCACCGGGGTCAAGCCCCGCAAGGGCCCGGTGGCCAGCGAGCGGTTCACCTACCGGGTACACACCGACGTCGGCGGGGACGTGCTGGTCCTCGCGATGGAGGACGTGACCGGGCTGAGCCCCGTCCAGGACGCCACCACGGCGAAGTACGCCGACGAGGTCGCCGGCGCGCTGAGCGCCGCCGGGCGCAGCAGCGACGTGTACGACTTCGACGCGATGGGCCGCCGCGCGCCGCACCCGCTGGGCGTGCTGTCGCACTACCGGGCGGTGGTCTGGGAGACCGGCGACGACGTGATCCTGCGCGCCCCCGGTCAGGTGGGCGGCACCACGGCCGAGGCCGCGCTCACCACCGAACTGGCGGTGCGCGACTACCTCAACGAGGGCGGCAAGGTGCTGGTCAGCGGCAAGTACGCGCTGTTCGCCCAGGCCGCGAACGGCTCCTACCTGTACCGCCCGGACGCCCCGCCGGAGTGCACCGACCCGGACGACGCCACCTGCCTGCCGGTGCTCAACGACTTCCAGCAGTACTGGCTGGGGGCGTACACGTACGTCAGCGGCGGGGGCGGCGACGCCGACGGGACGCCGTACCCGGTCCAGGGGTCCGCCGGGGCCTTCGCCGGGTTCGCCGGCCGGCTCAACGCCGAGGGCTCGGCCGGCAACCAGGACCACACCGCGTCGTTCCTGACCACGTCGAGCTTCCTGCCGCCGGACGAGTTCCCGCAGTTCGGCGGGGCGGCCACGGTGGACTGGGTCCGCCCGGGCAGCGCGCCGTTCGACCCGCGCACCGGCGCGTGGTACCTGTACAGCGGCCGGGCCGACGAGTCGTACAAGCGGCTCACCCGGACCGTCGACCTCACCTCGGCCGGCAGTGCCCAGCTCCGCTTCTTCACCTCCTACGACATCGAGGAGAACTGGGACTTCCTGACCGTCGAGGCGCACGAGGTGGGCAGCGACGACTGGACCACCCTGCCGGACGCCAACGGGCACACCGGCACCGCCACCGGCGAGAGCTGCGAGGCCGGCTGGGCGAACGAGCTGCACCCGTTCCTGGCCCACTACCAGGGCACCGACTGCTCCCCGACGGGCAGCACCGGGAGTTGGAACGCGGCCACCGGCGCGTCCGGCGGCTGGCAGGAGTTCGCGGTCGACCTGTCGGCGTACGCGGGCAAGAAGGTCGAGGTCTCCATCTCGTACGTCTCCGACTGGGGCACCCAGGGGCTCGGCGTCTTCCTCGACGACGCCCGGGTGATCGTCGACGGCGCCACGGTCAGCGAGACCTCGTTCGAGGCCGCCGACCTGGGCGGCTGGACGGTGGCCGGCCCGCCGCCCGGCTCCGCGCCGGGGGCGAACGACTGGTCGCGCAGCCAGCAGGCCTTCGAGGAGGGGGCGGCGGTGGTCACCCCGGACACCGTCTACTTCGGCTTCGGCCTGGAGGGGCTGGCCCCGGCGGCCCGCAACGATCTGGTGGCCCGGTCGTTGACCCACCTGCTCGGCGGCTCCCGCCGGTGACGTCGCGCGGCGCCGGGCGCCGCTGACCGGGTGTCGGGTGCGCCGGTGGTGGGATGCCGCCGGCGCACCCGCACGTCCGCCCGGCGTGCCGGGGGTCGACACGCCGCCGCGCGGCCGGTGCCGGGAAGCGGCATGACACCGGAAATCGGAAACATCACATGAAAGCCTCCCAAGGCTGGTAGAAACACGATTCGGGCTGTTCACCGCCGAGTCCTGGGAGGTCGGAACGTGAACGTTCGCCGGGAGCTGGCGACACCACGGGGATCGGGAACCGCCCGGTGAGCGGGCGTCCCTCGCCCGCCCAACTGCGGGTCAAGCGCGCCGTCGACGTACTGCTGGCGCTGGCCGTGCTGGTGCTCACCGCGCCGGTCGTGGCGGTCGCCGCGCTGCTCGTGCTGGCCCAGTTCGGCCCGCCCGTGTGCTTCAGCCAGGTCCGGACCGGCCGGCACGGGCGGCGGTTCCGGATCTACAAGCTGCGGACGATGACCGACGAGCGCGACGCCGAGGGCGCCCTGCTGCCCGACGGGGTCCGCTGCCGGGGGGTCGGTCCCGTCCTGCGTCGACTCAGCATCGACGAGCTGCCCCAGCTCTGGAACGTCCTGCGCGGGGACCTCAGCCTGGTCGGCCCGCGGCCCCTGCTGCCCCGCTACGACCCCTGGTACACCGACCGGGAGCGGTGCCGCTTCCTCATGCCGCCCGGGCTGACCGGCCTGCAACAGATCAGCGGGCGCAACACCCTCGCCTGGGACGACCGGCTCGCCCTGGACACCCGCTACGTCGACGAGTGGTCGCTGCGGCTGGACCTGTGGATCCTGGCCCGCACGGTCGGGAAGGTGCTGCGGGGCACCGGCGTCGTCCTCGACCCGTCCGCGCACATGCTGGACCTCGACCAGGAGCGGCAGCTCACGTGCCTGCCGTCCTGACCGCCCCCGCCGGGATCACCGCCGGGGTCACCGCCCTCGACGGACCCACCGACCCGGCGCTGGGCCCGGTCACTCGGCTGCTGGCCGAGGCGATCCCGGCCGACTGCGCGGGGCTGGTGCCGTACCACGCGCCCGGGTACGCCGCGTTCCTGTCCGCCGCGCTGGCCCCTCCGGCCGGCTCCCGCACCGTCCTGCTGCGCTGCGTCCGGGACGGCACGAACGTGCTGGCCGTGGCGGACTGGCGGTGGCTCGGGCGGCAGTTGCTGCTCAACGGGATCGCGGTGGCCCAGGGGGTACGCGGGTCGGGCCTGGGCGGCGCGCTGCTGGCCGACGGCCTGCGGCTGGCCCGCCGGCTGCGGTGCGCCGCGCTGGCCCTGGACGTGTCGCGCGACAACGCCGGCGCCCGGCGGCTGTACCGGCGCTTCGGCTTCGCCAGCCGGTCGCACAGCTCCTGGGCGGAGGTGCCGATCGCCGCGGGGGCCGGCCCCGGACTCCGCTTCGCCGACTGGCCGGCCTTCGCCGCCCACCGCGCCGCCTACGGCTTCGGCGACCTGCGGGTGCTCACCGCCGGTGGCCCGGTCACCGTCCGGGCGGTCGGCCCGACGCTGCGGGTGCCCGCCGGCCCGGAGGCCGGCGGGCTCGCCACGGCGCTCGCCGGGCCGCTCGGCGCCACCCGGGCCTGGGCCGTCCGGGACGGGCGGGACGCCGAGGGCTTCGCCCGGTTCACCAGGATGCTGCGGCCAGTCACGCCCGGCTGAGCACCGCCGAGACCAGCTCCCGCGCCTCCTGCTGGATCCGGGCCAGGTGGTCGGGGCCCTGGAAGGACTCGGCGTAGATCTTGTAGACGTCCTCGGTGCCGGAGGGGCGGGCGGCGAACCAGCCGGACGCGGTGGTCACCTTGAGCCCGCCGATCGCCGCGCCGTTACCCGGGGCGGTGGTCAGCGTCGCGGTGATCGGCTCGCCGGCCAGCTCGGTCGCGGTCACCTGGTCCGGGGAGAGCTTGGCGAGCACCGCCTTCTCCTGCCGGCTCGCCGGGGCGTCGATCCGGGCGTACGCGGGTGCGCCGAACCGCTCGGCCAGCTCGGCCCAGTGCTGGCTGGGCGTCTTCTGCGTGGTCGCGATGATCTCCGAGGCGAGCAGGCAGAGCAGGATGCCGTCCTTGTCGGTGGTCCAGGTGCTCCCGTCACGACGCAGGAAGGACGCCCCCGCGCTCTCCTCGCCACCGAAGCCGACGGACCCGTCGAGCAGGCCCGGCACGAACCACTTGAACCCGACCGGCACCTCCAGCAGCGGCCGACCCAGGTCGGCGGCGACCCGGTCGATCATCGAGGAGGAGACCAGGGTCTTGCCGACGGCGGCGGCCGGGCCCCACTGCGACCGGGTGCGGAACAGGTGGCCGATCGCCACCGCCAGGAAGTGGTTGGGGTTCATCAGGCCACCGTCGGGGGTGACGATGCCGTGCCGGTCGGCGTCGGCGTCGTTGCCGGTGGAGACCTGGTAGTCGGCGCGGGCCGCGATCAGCGACGCCATCGCGTTCGGCGACGAGCAGTCCATCCTGATCTTGCCGTCGCCGTCGAGGGTCATGAACCGCCACGTCGGGTCGACCGTCGGGTTGATCACCGTGAGGTCGAGGCGGTGCCGCTGCGCGATCTCCCCCCAGTACGCCACGCTGGCCCCGCCGAGCGGGTCGGCGCCGATGCGTACCCCGGCGTCCCGGACGGCGTCGAGGTCGACCACGGCGGGCAGGTCGTCGACGTAGCGGGCGAGGAAGTCGTACCCACCGGTGGTGTCGGCGGCGCGGGCCCGCGCGTACGGGATGCGCTGCACCTCCTTGAGCCCGGCGGCGAGGATCGCGTTCGCCCGGTCCTGGATCCACTTCGTGACGTCCGTGTCCGCCGGACCGCCGTTGGTCGGGTTGTACTTGAACCCGCCGTCGTCGGGCGGGTTGTGCGACGGGGTGATCACGATGCCGTCGGCCAGGCCGGAGGTGCGGCCCCGGTTGTGGGTGAGGATGGCGTGCGACACCGCCGGGGTGGGGGTGTAGCCGTCGCGGCTGTCCAGCAGCACGGTGACCCCGTTGGCGGCGAGCACCTCCAACGCGTCGACGGCCGCCGGGGCGGACAGCGCGTGGGTGTCCCGGCCGAGGAAGAGCGGACCGTCGAGGCCCTGCTCCCGGCGGTAGTCGCAGAGCGCCTGGGTGACGGCGAGGATGTGGTCGGAGTTGAACGCGTTGCGCAGGCTCGACCCCCGGTGCCCGGAGGTGCCGAAGGACACCTGCTGCGTCGGGTCGTCCGGATCGGGGTGCTCGGCGTAGTAGGCGGTGACCAGCCGGGGCACGTCGACCAGGTCGGCGGGCTCGGCGGGCTGACCGGCACGGGGGTGGGCCACTGCGCAACCTCCAGGGACGGGACGGACGCTGACTCTTTCCCGGAGACGGCCGGGATCACACGTGACTCAGGGCTCGACCCGCTGGCCCTTGCCGATCACCACGATGCCGTTGTCGGAGACGGTGTAGCGCTGCCGGTCCTTCTCCAGGTCGACACCGATCTCGGCCCCCTCGGGGACGATGACGTTCTTGTCCAGGATGGCGCGGCGGACCACGGCGTGCCGGCCGATCTCGACCCCCTCCATCAGCACCGCGCCGTCGACGTGCGCCCAGGAGTGCACCTTGACCTTCGGCGAGACGATCGAGTTCTCCACCAGGCCGCCGGAGATCACCGCGCCGGGCGACACCATCGACGCCACGGCCCGGCCGACCCGCTCGCCCCACTGGTGGACGAACTTCGCCGGCGGGTACGGCGGCTGATCGGTGTAGATGGGCCACTCGAAGTTGTAGAGGTTGAACACCGGGTGCACGTTGATCAGGTCCATGTGCGCGTCGTAGAACGAGTCGAGCGTCCCCACGTCCCGCCAGTAGCCGAGGTCGCGGTCGGTGCTGCCGGGCACCTCGTTGTCGCGGAAGTCGTAGACGTTCGCCTCGCCCCGTTCGACCATCATCGGGATGATGCTGCCGCCCATGTCGTGCTTGCTGGTCTTGTCCTCCGCGTCCCGCTCGACGGCCTCCAGGAGGGCCTTCGTGGTGAACACGTAGTTGCCCATCGAGGCGTAGACCTGGTCCGGCGCGTCGGGCAGCCCGGCCGCGTCGGTGGGCTTCTCCCGGAACGCCCGGATGCGCCGGCCGTCCTCGCCGACCTCGATCACGCCGAACTGGTCGGCCATCGAGAGCGGCTGACGGATGCCCGCGACGGTCACCCCGGCGCCGGAGGCGATGTGGTCGTCCACCATCTGCCGGGGGTCCATCCGGTAGATGTGGTCCGCGCCGAAGACGATCACGTAGTCCGGCTGCTCGTCGTGGACGAGGTTGAAGCTCTGGTAGATGGCGTCGGCCGACCCGGCGAACCACCACGGCCCGCGCCGCTGCTGCGCCGGCACCGGCGTGACGTAGTTGCCGAGCAGCGTCGACATCCGCCATGTCTTGGTGATGTGCCGGTCCAGTGAGTGGGACTTGTACTGGGTCAGCACAACGATCTTGAGGAAGCCGGCGTTGGCGAGGTTGGACAGGACGAAGTCGACCATGCGGTACATCCCGCCGAACGGGACGGCCGGTTTGGCCCGGTCCGTGGTGAGCGGCATCAGGCGCTTGCCTTCCCCACCGGCCAGGACGATCGCGAGCACCTTGTCAGCCATGACCAGACGCTAACCACCCGCGTGCCACTTCACCACTCGGACGGCTGCACTAGGGTGCGGGCATGACCGACTCCGCCCCGGCCACGGGAACACTCCGCGTCGATCTGCTCACCCGCGAGTACCCGCCGGAGGTGTACGGCGGGGCCGGGGTGCACGTCGAGTACCTCGCCCGGGAGCTGCGCCGACTCGCCGACGTGCGGGTGCACTGCTTCGGAGCGGCGCGCACCGAGCCGGGCGTCACCGCGTACGCCGAGCCGGCCGGCCTGGCCGGCGCGAACGCCGCGCTGCGCACCATGGGCGTCGACCTGGAGATGGCCGCCGGGTGCGCCGGGGCCGACGTGGTGCACAGCCACACCTGGTACGCCAACCTCGCCGGGCACACCGCGAAGCTGCTGCACGGCGTCCCGCACGTGGTCACCGCGCACAGCCTGGAGCCGCTGCGGCCGTGGAAGGCCGAGCAGCTCGGCGGCGGCTACGCGCTGTCCTCCTGGTGCGAGCGCACGGCGTACGAGGCGGCCGACGCCATCGTCGCCGTGAGCGCGGGGATGCGCGCGGACGTGCTGGCGGCGTACCCGGCGGTGGACCCGGACCGGGTGTGGGTGCTCCACAACGGCATCGACACCCTCCAGTACGCCCCGGACACCGGCACCGACGTGCTGGACCGGCTCGGCATCGACCCGACCCGCCCGAGCGTCGTGTACGTGGGGCGGATCACCCGGCAGAAGGGCCTGCCCTACCTGCTGCGGGCGGCCCGCGAGTTGCCGGCCGACACCCAGCTCGTGCTGCTCGCCGGGGCCCCCGACACCCCCGAGATCGCCGCCGAGGTGGAGGGCCTGGTGGCCGAGCTGCGGGCGAACCGGTCCGGAGTGGTCTGGGTGGCCGAGATGCTGCCCAAGCCCGAGGTGATCCAGGTGCTCACCCACGCCACGGTCTTCGCCTGCCCCTCGGTCTACGAGCCGATGGGCATCGTCAACCTGGAGGCGATGGCCTGCGAGACGGCGGTCGTGGCCACCGCCACCGGCGGCATCCCCGAGGTCGTCGCCGACGGCGAGACCGGGCTGCTGGTCCCCATCGAGCAGGCCGCCGACGGCTCCGGCACCCCGCTGGACCAGGACCGTTTCGTGGCCGACCTGGCGGCGGCGATCAACACCCTGCTCGCCGATCCGGTGAAGACCGCCGAGCTGGGCCGGGCCGGGCGGCGGCGCGCCGTCGCGCACTTCTCCTGGGACGCCATCGCCGCCCGCACCCTCGACCTCTACCGCTCGCTGTTGGGGTGAGGCAGCCAGGCCACTCTTCCCGACGGTGGGCAGAATGGCGGCATGGGTTGGCGGAAGAAGCGCGCACCAATCCCCCTGCGCAGCCGGGCTGGGATCAGGCGACGTGCAGGGTGGCGGCGAGCCGGACCAGGCCGGACGGGGCGGCGGCGGACCGTGCCACTACGGCCACGAGGTCCCGTACCGTTGGCCGGTCGTGCACCTCGCCGTGGGCGGTGCGTTCGGCGTCGAGCAGCGCCCGGCCCGCCCGGAGCATGTCGCCGGTCTGCGCGTACGCGCGGGCGGCGTCGATGAGGTACGCGGCCCGGTGCTCGGGCGGCAGCCACCGCCACTCGTCGCCGGCCGTCAGCCGCTCGTGCCGTACCGTCGCCGCCGCGACGTCCCCGAGGGCCGCCTCGGCCACCACCCGGGCGGCCTCGACCGCCGCCCGCCCGAAGCCCTCGTCCGCAACTCCCTCGGCCCGGTCGAGCAACTCCCGGGCGACGCTCCCGTTGCCCCGGCCAGCGGCGGCGAGGGCGGCCTGGAGCAGCAGCGTCCCGCGCAGGGACGCCTCGCCCGAGGGAGCGTCACCGTTCCGGGGCGGGGTGATGCGGTACGCGGCGACGACGGCGGCCTGCATCGCGGGCTGTCGCCGGCCGCCGTACCGCAGGGCCTGGGCCAGCGGCACGGTGGCGACGGCGACCGCCCACGGGTCGTGCGTGGCCACGGCGGCGGCCATCCCCCGGTCGGCGGCCAGCCAGGCCAGTTCCCCCTGGTCGACCTTCACGAGCACCAGGGCGACCAGTCCGTACACGTCGACCAGTACGTCGTCGGCCGCCCGGCCGGGGCGGGCGGCCCGCGCCGCGCGGGCGGCGTCGAGCAGGCCGGGCAGCCGGGCGAGCAACTCCGGGTACCGGGCGTGCCGGTAGGTCAGCTCCGCATGGTCGAGGCGGGCGCGCAACTCCGCGACGTCGGGCGGCCGGGTCGCAGCCTCGACGTGGTACCGGGCCAGGGCGGCCCGCATCCCCTCCAGCCCGGCGGCTGCCGGGTCCGGCTGCCCGGGGCGCTCCGCCAACAGGACCTCCAGGTCGATGCGGAGCGCCTCGGCGATCTCCCGCAGGTTGGAGACCCGCTCCAGCCGGCGTACCCCGCGCTCGACCTTGTCCACCCAGCTCTTCGACTTGCCGAGGCGATCGGCGAACTGCTGCTGCGTCATGTTCCGCCGCAACCGCCACTGGGCGACCCGCCGGCCCACCGGCAGCTCGTTCACCGCCGGCCCGTCCCGCTCACCCGAAGACCCCGAGCAGGAGCAGCACGAGTACGGCCAGCGCGACCGTGAGGCCGTAGGCGTACTGCCGCCGGGTGAGGGTCGCGCGGTCCGGGCGGGGCGGGCAGGGCACCCGATCTCCGTCGGGCTGCGGCGGCGGAGCACCCGCAACCGGGTAAGCCGCCGGCAGCGGCCCGTCATGCGGACGCTCGCGCATCTCTGCCTCCTCAGGGTTGCAGGGCGGAGGGCGGGGTGGCGGGAGGAGCCACCCCGCCCGGGGCAGAGGCGCTCCGCTGCTGACGAGAGGACCTCCTACTCGCAACTTAGAGTGCAGTGAGTACAGAGTCAACACAACATTCACAGCATGTTGTGTCGGGTGGCATGCTCAATGGGCTGACGAGAGGCGGCCCATTGCCATGCCCAGACAACCCGTGTACGAGCAGATCATCACCGACGTGATCGCGTCGGTGCAGTCCGGGGCACTGCGCCCCGGAGCAAAGTTGCCGTCCATCGCGGAACTGTGCGAGCAGTACAGGGCCAGCGCAACGCCGATCAGGCTGGCCCTGCGGATCCTGGACGAGCGGGGCTGGATCGAGGTCCACCAGGGCAAGGGATCGTTCGTGGCCCCGAAGCCGCCCGCTTAGATCCGATCCGGGCTGACTGTTGGCTGTTGGCTGTTGGGCCGCTCCGCCACCCGCCGGGCCGAAGCCGGTCGCCGAGTTGGGCACCGCCTGGCCGTCGCAGGCCCTGGGGGAACGCGCCCGCTTACCGGATCATCAACCCGTGTCGGAGTCGCCCTCGACCTCCGCCGGGTCGACCTACCCTCTTGCGGCCCCTTTGGAGCTGCCCCGTTTGTGCTATCGACAGAGCGGGAGCGTAAACGGGGCAGCTCCACAGGGGCCGAAGGGCATGCCCTCACCAGGAAGCTCACGCATCGTGACTCCTCGGATTTCCGGGTTGTGGGAATGCCGGGAGACAGCACCATGACCATCCCGATGGGCTGGCGGAAACTAGAGCCGCCGACCTGCACGCCCGCATCGGACAGGGCGGGTACCCACCGGCGGCGAGGCTGCCCACGTACGCCGAACTGGCCCAGCTCTACTCCGCGAGCGTCCCCACCGTCCCAGCGGGCGGTGATGCTGCTCCAGACCCAGGGCATCATCGTCGGCGTGCAGGACGCCGGCCCCCACGTCGCGGCGGCACCGCCCGCCTGGACCGGATCAACACCGCACTCCCCCGTCAGGCTGCTACCTGACCGGCCATGATCGTCTGCTGTTTTTGGAGAGTTTGGCCGGCATGTCGTCTCCTTAATCCGCAAACGATCATGGCGGGACGCCTCAAGCGGGCACCTGGTCCTTCACGTCGTCGTAGCCGACCTTCGCGGGTGCGGGGGTCGGCGAGTAGTTCACGCGGATCACGCCCGTCGGGAACGCTTCCGTCGCCACCACCCGCAGGTGGTACGGCACGTCGCCGTCGTCGAAGAGCTTGCGCCCCTTACGCGCCGCCACCGGATGCACCAGCAGGCGCAGCTCGTCGACCAGCCCTGCGGCGAGCAGTTGCCGCACCACGGAGATCGACCCGGGGATGACGATGCCCCTGATGCCGGTGTCGGCCTTGAGGACGGTGACGGTCTCGACGAGATCGCCCTGGATCAGCTCGGAGTTCCGCCAGGAGAACTCCAGCCGCTGGCGCGAGACGACCACCTTGCGCATGTCTCCGAGCTGCTTGGCGAACGCCGCGTCGTCCCCGCCCGCAGCCTCGCGGTCGGGCCAGGCTCCGGCGAAGCTGCCGTAGGTCCCGCGGCCGATGAGCAGCACGTCGGCGGTGTCGTAGTCCTCGCCGACGGCGCGGCCCATGTTCTCGTCGAAGTACGGGAGGTGCCAGTCGGGGTCGATCTCGGCTACCCCGTCGGCCGAGATGAACAGCGTGGAGACAACCTTGGCCATCGCCATGATCCCTTCGGGTCGGTCAGCAGTGATAGGTGTGCCGGGCACGGTCGAAGCGCCCGCCAGCAGATCATCGTGGTGGACGGTCCAGCCGTCCCACGTCTTCTTGGAACCCGTCCGTGTACGACATGGCCGCATCTTCGCGTACCCGTCTGACGGTCTCGCCGGCCGGCGTCACGCCGCAGGCCGGCTTCTACGCCGAAGCGACCACCAAGCGCCAGCATCCGGCGAGACTGAACGGGCCGGGTCCGACCGGCTGCTGACAGACGGGAGGGAACCGACATGGGCACGTACGCGGTGACGGGTGCCGCCTCGGGCATGGGCAGGGCCGCCGCCGAGCGGCTGCGCGGTGACGGGCACACCGTCGTCGGCGTGGACCTGCGGGACGTCGAGGTCATCGCCGACCTGTCCACGCCGACGGGGCGCGCAGCGGCGGCGGCCGAGGTGCTGGAGCGCGTCGGCGGCCGGCTCGACGGCGCGGTCTGCGCTGCCGGACTCGGCGGCGTCCCCGGGCGGGACCGCGTCGTGCAGCAGGTCAACTTCTTCGGCGTCGTGGATCTGCTCGAGGCGTGGCGGCCCGTGCTGGCCGCAGCCGGCAACAGCAAGGTCGTGGTGTTCGGCTCGAACTCCACCACGCTCACCCCGATGGTGCCGGAGAGCGTGGTGCGGGCCCTGCTCGCTCGGAACCCCGACAGGGCCATGCGCGTACTGCGGCGCTTCGGCAAGCGCTCGGCGCCCTTCGCGTACGCCAGCTCGAAGATGGCGGTGACGCGGTGGGCGCGGCGCAGCGCGATCTCGCCGCAGTGGGCTGGCGCCGGCATCAGGGTCAACGTCCTCGCCCCCGGCATCATCGCCACCCCGCTGCTCGACGAGCAGATCGCCCGGGGCGAGAAGGAGTCGGTCGAGCAGTTGGCCGTGCCGATCGGCGGACGCGGCAAGCCGGCGGACGTCGGCGAGTGGGTGGCGTTCATGCTGTCGCCGGCCGCCGACTTCCTCTGCGGCTCGGTGATCTTCCTGGACGGCGGCTCCGACGCCTACTTCCGCACCGACGACTGGCCCGCCTCCACCGGCCCGGCCGGGATCATCCGCTACCTGCGACGCGCGAAGGCCTGGCGGGCCACCCGGCACTGACCCGGCTACCCGCCCGGCGGGCAACGGGGCCGAAGGAGCGCGCACCCGAACGCGGAAGGATCTCGGTCAGTAGGTTGGCGGGAGTGACCGGCCTCGGTGGCAAGCGTGGAGGAGTTACTTACTACGCGACCCCATCGTGCAGACGACTGAGAGCGCGTTTGGGATGTGTGCTGGTCGGGTGTGTCGCACAGTGGGTCCGATCGATGGGGCTGGCTCGGTCGGTAGACGGGTATGGATCGAGTGCGGCGGTACCCGTCTGACCTGACCGATGCCGAGTGGGAGACCATCGAGCCGATGCTGCCCTCGCCGCAGTGGATGGGCAGACCGGAGAAGCACCCTCGCCGGGCGATCGTCGACGGCATCCTGTACGTGGTGCGTACCGGGTGCGCGTGGCGGTACCTGCCGGTCGACTTCCCGCCCTGGCAGACCGTGTACTCCCACTTCCAACGGTGGAACCGGCGAGGTGTGACCGAGCGGATCCTCACCGAGCTTCGGGAGGAGGTCCGCCTGGCCCACGACCGGCAGCCCGAGCCGACGGCGGGGATCATCGACTCCCAGAGCGTGCGCGCCGCGGACACCGTGCACCGCGACACCCGCGGGCGGTGGTGGCGCCTGGACGCCGGCCGGCAAGCCCTGCTTGCCCTGGCCCATCTCCGCAACGGCGACACCATCACCCGTCTGGCCTACGGTTTCGCGGTCAGCGTCACCACGGCCTGGCGGTACGTCCAGGAAGCCATCGACCTGCTCGCAGCGCACGCCGAGGACCTGAACACGGCCATGCGCCGCATCCGCCGGCTCGCATACGCGATTCTCGACGGCACCTCACCCCGATCGACCGGGTCGCAGACCAGCGCCCGTACTACTCCGGCAAACACAAACGCCACGGGATGAACGTGCAGGTCATCGCGGACTGCGCCTGACGCCTGACCTGGGCATCGCCCGCCCTCCCTGGCGCTGTACACGACCTGACAGCCGCCCGCACCCACGACCTGACCAACGCGAACGTCATGACGTTCGCCGACAAGGCATACCAGGGCGCTGGCGGAAGCGTCCGCACGCCGTTCAAGCGACACCGTCACCGACCCCGACTATCCAGCCGGCAGAAGACCGTCAACCGCCACCACGCCAAGATCCGGGCCCTCGGCGAACGCGCCGTCGCCACCCTCAAAGGCTGGAAAGTCCTGGCCAAACTCCGATGCTGCCCCCCGACGCACCACCGCGATCGATAGGACCCCGTCGTCGTGACCGAGGTGCTCGGACACGTAGGCGAACAGGTCGTCACGAACAGCGTCCGGGTCCCACGCGGACCGGTTGAGCAGCCGCTGCATCCGGTCCGGCGTCGCGTCGCCGGCGGCCTCGGCCAGGGTCCAGCCGTTCTTGCTGGCCAGGGGTGACAACAACCCGACCATGTAGGTCAGCGCCTGCCGGCGCGGCTCCGCCCGCCCGAACCGGTGCGCGAACCGCGCCAGCAGATCATCCAGACCCGCCCGCCAGCCCACAATCTCATCGATCAACACAAGCACGGGAGCCTGCCCGCACTGCAACTGACCACAACAGACAGACAGTGCGACAACGCAAACCACCGACCGATAGCATCGACATACGCAGCTGCGTGGTCGGCTCAACTCCGACATCGATCATGCCGATGAGCTGCTGAAACCTCAGATGAGGCAACTGCGGCTGGAGTACTAGCCCCACCTTGAGGGCATCGCGATGACGTCGTGCGGTCCCCTATACGTGAGGCTTGACGATCAGGTCGAGAGCACTTTCGGACTTTAGGAAGGTGCCGACGAAACTCACTGCCCTACCACCGGCGGACACCTCAACGTTGATCACCTCATCGGCCTCGATACGCACCGACAGGGGTGCACTACGGAGCCAGTCAAGCCGGGCCCGCAACACATGCTTTCCAGCCCCCACCTCCAATGAGATCCGGTCGGAGCGCCCCAACTTGGCGACTAGCTCATCGTTGATGTAGATACGAAACTTTCTACCCGCTCCGATCGCATCAATTCCTCTGGAAAGAACGATGGTTGACATCCCAGGCCTTTCTGCCGCTGCAGAGACAATAGAATTGTATCTATTGGATCGAGGCCCCGACGGGGACTCACCCGGGGCCTCGATCTCAGAGTCGAAATACCTAGAAACTAGCTAATCAAAAAGCCGGCCACTCCCCATGCCGCCTGCTCGGCGGCGTCACCCCAATTAGTTGGCTCATTCTTCTGAACATTCTCGCAAACTGACTTATATCCTCCAGCAATCGCGGAGCCGGCGGCGACGCCTGCGAAGGCTGCCCCCGGTCCGAAATATGAGAGGGGTGCGGCGATAATCGCTGCGGACGCGCCGAACACGAGGATCCCGGAAAGCTCACATTGCCAACTCTGCCCGGTAGGGTCGATGTAGTTCGTCGGGCTGCAACCAGCATAGGCGTAGCGGTTGCCGTTCTTGGGGTTGCCGATGAAGCTGAGGTTGTCCTGTTGGGTGAAGCGGCCCTGTTGGGGGTTGTACCAGCGCTGGCCGAACTTGGTGAACCCGGTGGTCGAGTCGTAGGTGCCGCCAGCGTAGCGGACGATGTTGGTGGTGCCGAGGTTGGTTTCGTCGGTGGTGGTGGCGTTGCCGTAGGGGTCGTACTTGTAGGTGGCGGCGAGGGTGCCGTTGGCCTTGACGGCGGCGACGGGGGTGCCGAGTCCGTCGAGGACGAACGCGGTGTCGGTGGTGCCGATGCGCAGGCCGAGCGGGGTGCCGATGCCGTCGCGTTCGACGTAGACGGTGGTGCCGCTGGTGGTCCAGGACTGGAGCGAGGGCATGCCGTGTTGGTCTTCGTAGCCGTACTGGAGGGTGGTGGTGCCGGCGCGGGTGAGTTCGACCTGGTCGGTGCCGGCGTAGGCATAGGTGCCGGTGTTCGCGGCGGTCATCTGGTTGGCGCCGTTGTAGGTGACGGGGTTGACCGTCGGGCTGCTGGTGCGGGTCTGGTTGCCGCGGTTGTCGTAGGTGTTGTAGGTGGTGGTGATCTGGTTGGCGGTGTTGAACGTCAGGGTCTGGGTGGTGGTGCCGTCGACCTTGACGCTGGTGCGGTTGCCGTTGCTGTTGTAGGCGTACTCGTAGGTCTTGCCGTTGTAGTTGGTGGCCTTGGTCAGCCGGTTGGCCTGGTCGTAGGTGAACTGGCTGATCGCGCCGGACACCTCGTCCTTCTGCCACTGGCGCAGGCCGGTGTCGTCGGCGGTGGCGGTGGAGCAGGGCTGCCCGGAGGTGTACTCGGCGTAGCAGTAGGTCACGTCGAACACCGTTGCCGGGGCGGCGGAGTTGCGGGTGGCGGTGATGCGGGTGGGCCGGTCGGACTTGTCGTAGACCGTCTTGACGCGCAGGGCGTAGACGCTGTTGCCCTCGTTGCTGGCGAACCAGGTGTTGAGGCGGTTGCCGTCCTTGTCGTAGGAGTAGTTGTAGCGGGTGGCGCTGGCGGTGTCGGTGCGCACCAGCCAGTTACGGGTGTTGTAGTAGTGCTTCGTGGTGCCCCGGCCGTCGGTCAGGTCGGTGAGGTTGCCGGCGAGGTCGTGTTCGTAGACGAAGGCGGCGGTGCCGGGGTTGGTGCGCTTGTGCAGGCGGTTGAGCTGGTCGTGCTCCCAGGTGGTGGTGCCGGTGGAGTCGGTGCGGCTGATCAGGTTGCCGGCGCGGCCGTACTCGAAGGTCACGTCGGACAGCGTGCCGCAGCCGGAGTAGCTGGTCTTCTGGACGCGGTCGTCCTTGCTCCACTCGTTCGTGGTGGTGCACCCGCCCTGGGTGACGGTGGCGATCCGGCCGAGGACGTCGTAGGTGAACGTCTTGACCGCCAGGCCGTTGCCGGTGGGCGGGGTCAGCGTGGTGATCTGCTTGTTGCTGTCATAGGTGTAGGTGGTGGGGTTGCCGGTGTTCGCCGGGTCGGTGGAGGACTTGACGGTGCCGTTGGTGTTGTAGTCGACGTCGGCCTTGGCGGCCAGGGCGTCGGCGGTGGAGGTGCGGTTACCGGCACCGTTGTAGGTGTACGTGGAGGAGTTGCTCTGGGTGTCGATCGACGAGGACGGCTGGAAGTTCGCCGTCGGGTTCGTCGAGGTCGCCGCGTTGGCGTACGCCGCCGAGGCGCTCGAGCCCGAGGGGGAGGCGGACTTCGTCAGCGACTCGCCGGCGTTTGCGCCGTAGGTGTTGGTGACGGTGCTGCTCTCGGGGCTGACCTCGGTGGCCACGTCGCTGAACGGGGTGTAGGTCTTGGAGCGCTCGTTGCCGGCGGGGTCGGTGGTCTTGGTGACCCGCTTGTCGCTGTTGAGGTCGTAGGTGGTGTGCGGCACCGACGCCACCGGCTGCGACAGGTCCTGCCGGGGGTCGGCGACCTTGGTCTGCGACGAGGTGGGGTAGGCGAACCGGGTGGTCGCGCCCTGACCGGTGACGTTGTTGGTGACCTGGGTGAACGAGGTGACCCGGTGCTGACCGTCGTAGGTGACGGTGCTGTAGGTGTCGTCCTTGGTCCAGATCTTCACCAGGTCACCGGCGGTGTCGTACTCGAACGCCCACCGTCGGGCCGACGCCGGGGTCTGGATGGCCTTGAGCCGGTTGTTGGTGTCGTACTCGTAGGTCACCTACCGCAGCACGTCGTATCCGTCGCTCTGCTGGTACTTCGTCAGCCGGCCGCTGGCGAAGGTGGCGGTCGCCTTGCGGGCGTACGCGCCACCCCGGTCCGACGTCACCTGGGTGAGCTGCCCGCCGCTGTAGACGTAGTCGGTGACGTTGTCGTTGCGGTCCTCGGTCTTGTCCAGCAGACCGTCGGAGGTGAAGAACAACTCCTTGCCGCTGCCGTGCTCGGTCAGCTTCCACCCCGTGCCGTTGTGCGCGAGGGTGGCCTTGAACTCCCCGGGCGAGGTGTAGGCCGAACCGGAGGCGGTGAACTTGCCCACCACCCCGTCGGCGGCCGCGTAGGTCACCGAACCGTCGTCGGCCGGGTAGAGCTTCACGTCCTGCCCGGAGCGGGTCCGCCACCCCGGACCGTGCGCCCCGACCGCCAGGTCGCTGCCCAGCATCAGGCTGTTGAACGCCGCACCCAGCGTGACGTTGCCCGCGACCCCCGGCAGCGTCAGGTCCGTGCTGAGCACCATCAGGTTGCCCGACCCGACGTTGACCTTCGCCTCCAGGCGGTCGGTCAGCGAGAACGCGACCTGCGTGCCGTTGCGCACCGGCCCGGTGCCCTTGGGCACCGACGGTGCCGCCCCCGCGGCCGACACCGGCAGCGCCGCCCGCCGCGGACTGTCGAACAACCACACCTTCGACGACGACCGCGGTGATACCTGCGGCGTCGATGTCGGCTCCTTCGCCGCCGCAGGCGCGGCGGACACGGCCGGCGGAACCGCCAGCACCGAAGCGGCCAGCAGCGCGGACGCCACCCCTACAGCCGCATGACGTTGGACCATTAACACTCCTGACAATGGCTGACCGGCAGACCTGTTTCCACCGGAAATTGGACACATTTCACCCGCACTCAGCACGGCATAAAACCGAACCGGCGCAGGCTGAAACAGCACCCCGAATAGGCGGGTGCCAAGAAAGCAAGGAAGGAGAATTGTCCCGGAAGGTTGGTGCGCGGTCAGTCGCCGGCGCGCGGCTGGTGAGAAGCCGCCTCACACGTCGGCCCGGCCTCCGCCAGAGATGCCAGATCACGATTCACGCGGGACGCCGCCTCCGCGAACAGCGGAACAAGCCACGCCGCGACCGCCAGCCCGCAGGAGAGCACAACAATGCGCATCGTCAACACTGCGAGCTGGGTAAATTTCGACTTTCGTCCTGACTCATGTTTCCCCCGTACATGCCACTGATTGCCATCCGTCAATCATTGCCTTGGCACAAGTTACCTGCCGGCCAAGCGACAGGTCAACAAAGATTACAAACAGAAAGGATCAATGCCCCATAGGTGCACAAATTGACGCCAACCAGTAGCTCTACGTGATCACGATCGGTACCCAAATCGGAACTCTGAGTATCCGCCGGCGACCCTCGGATGCTTCCGGCGCAGGCCGGGTGAGCCGGGGCGGGTGCCGGTGGCCGCTTGGCCGCGCGCGAGACGATCTCGCACAGTAGGTTGGCGGAGTGACTGGACGGTTCCCGATCGAAGACGTCTCCCCCGTCGTCTCCTGCGGTCGCTACCCGGCCAAGGCGGTGGTCGGCGAGGCGGTGCCCGTGTCGGCGCGCGCCTACCGGGAGGGGCACGACGCGCTGGGCTGCAACGTGGTCTGGCTCGGCCCCGACGGCAAGGCCCGGCCGTTCACCCGGATGCGCCCCGGCGAGCCCGGCCAGGACCGCTGGCACGCCACCATCCGCCCCGACGCCGTCGGCGCGTGGACCTTCGCCGTCGAGGCGTTCCAGGATCCGTACCTGACCTGGCAGAACGCGGTGACCAAGAAGGTCGCCGCCGGCCAGGGCCCGGCGGAGCTGGCCAACGACCTGGCCGAAGGCGCGCGGGTGTTGACCGCGGCCGTGGACCTCGTACCGGCCGGCGACGCCGACCGGGTGACGGCGGCGGTGACCGCGCTGCGCGACGAGCGACTGGACCTGCCCCGGCGGGTCGCCCCGGCCCTCGGCCTGGCCGACCTGCTCTGGGAGCACCCGGTGCGCGAGCTGGTCACCACCGGCGCGGAGCACCGGCTCTGGGTGGACCGCCCCCGGGCGCTCTTCTCCGCCTGGTACGAGTTCTTCCCCCGCTCCGAGGGGGCGATCCCCGCCACGGTCGACGCCCCGGCCCGCTCCGGCACCTTCCGCACCGCCGTCGACCGGCTGCCCGGGGTCGCGGCCATGGGCTTCGACGTGCTCTACCTGCCGCCGATCCACCCGATCGGCCGGGTCAACCGCAAGGGCCCCAACAACACGCTCACCGCCGGCCCCGACGACGTGGGCTCGCCGTGGGCGATCGGCGCGGCCGAGGGCGGCCACGACGCCATCCACCCCGACCTGGGTACGCCGGCGGACTTCCGCGACTTCGTCGCCGCCGCCGCCGAGCAGGGCCTCGAGGTGGCAATGGACCTGGCGTTGCAGTGCGCCCCGGACCACCCATGGGTGACCGAGCACCCGGAGTGGTTCACCACCCGGGCCGACGGCAGCATCGCGTACGCGGAGAACCCGCCGAAGAAGTACCAGGACATCTACCCGGTGAACTTCGACAACGACCCGGAGGGCATCCGGGCGGAGATCCTGCGGGTGGTGCTGCACTGGATCGGCGAGGGGATCCGGATCTTCAGGGTGGACAACCCGCACACCAAGCCGTTGGATTTCTGGCACTGGCTGATCGCCGAGGTCAAGAAGGTCGAACCGGACGTGCTGTTCCTCGCCGAGGCGTTCACCCGGCCGGCGATCATGCACGGGCTCGGCAAGATCGGCTTCACCCAGTCGTACACCTATTTCACCTGGCGCACGACGCCGGCCGAGATGCGGGAGTACTGCGAGGAGCTGGTCGCCTCGGCCGACCACATGCGGCCGAACTTCTGGCCGAACACGCCGGACATCCTGCACGAGACGTTGCAGCACGGCGGCCCGCCGATGTTCAAGATCCGGGCGGTGCTGGCCGCGCTGCTCTCCCCCTCCTGGGGCATGTACGCCGGCTACGAGCTGTTCGAGCACACCGCCCGCCCCGGCGCGGAGGAGTACCTGGACAACGAGAAGTTCGAGCTGCGCCCCCGGGACTGGGCGGACGCGCAGGCGCGGGGGCGCTCGCTGGCCCCGTTCGTCGCCACCCTCAACCGGGTCCGGCGCGACAACCCCGCCCTGCACCAGCTGCGCAACCTGGTCTTCCACGACATCGACAACCCGGCCCTGCTGTGCTGGTCCAAGCACGACCCGGACACCGGCAACGCGGTGATCGTGGTGTGCTCGTTCGACTCGCAGGCCGTGCAGTGGGGCAACACCACCCTCGACATGCCGGCGCTGGGCCTCGACTGGCACGAGCGGTTCACCGTGCACGACGAGCTGACCGGCGCCGCCTACGACTGGGGGCAGCACAACGCGGTACGGCTCGACCCGTACCTGCAACCCGCGCACGTGTTCACGGTGCGCCGGCCGGTCCCGCCCCCGGTGGAACCGGCCGCGCCGGCCGCGCCCGACCTGACCGTGCAGGACGTGCCCTCCGAACTCTCCGGGGGCACCGCCCCCACCGCTGCGGCTGACAAGGACGACGCACGATGGACGAGCTGATCGCCGGCGTGGCGCACGACCCGCACGCCGTGCTCGGCGCGCACCCCGCAGACGGGCGCACCACCATCCGCACCCTGCGCCGGGGCGCTCAGGCGGTGAGCGTGCTCGTCGGCGACGAGCGGCACCCGGCGACCCGGGTGCACGACGCGGGCGTCTTCGAGGCCGTCCTGCCGGGTGAGGTGCTCGACTACCGGGTCGAGGTCGACGGCGCGGTGCGCGACGATCCGTACCGTCACCCGCCCACCCTCGGCGAGCTGGACCTGCACCTGATCGGCGAGGGGCGGCACGAGCGGCTGTGGGAGGCGCTCGGCGCCCGGGTCCTCGACGGGGGCGTGGCCTTCGCCGTGTGGGCGCCCAACGCGCGCGGCGTGCGGGTGGTCGGCGACTTCACCGGCTGGGGCCCCGACGACGGCTGGCCGATGCGCTCGCTCGGCTCCAGCGGGGTGTGGGAGATCTTCGTCCCCGACGCGCCCGAGGGCGCGCGGTACAAGTACCGGATCCTCGGCGCCGACGGGCACTGGCGGGACAAGGCCGACCCCCTGGCCGCGTACGCGGAGGTGCCGCCGGCCACCGCGTCGGTGGTGCACCGCTCGACGTACGAGTGGAACGACGCCGACTGGCTGGCGCGACGCGCGCGGCGGCAGCCGCACCAGGAGCCGATGAGCGTGTACGAGGTGCACCTCGGCTCGTGGCGGCCCGGCCTCGGCTACCGGGAGCTGGCCGAGCAGCTCACCGCGTACGTCACCGAGCTGGGCTTCACCCACGTGGAGTTCATGCCGGTGATGGAGCACCCGTTCGGCGGCTCCTGGGGGTACCAGGTCACCGGCTACTACGCGCCGACGTCCCGGTTCGGCGACCCCGACGACTTCCGGCACCTCGTCGACACCCTGCACGCCGCCGGGATCGGGGTGCTCCTGGACTGGGTGCCGGCGCACTTCCCCAAGGACGAGTGGGCCCTGGGCCGGTTCGACGGCACCCCGCTGTACGAGCACCCCGATCCGCGCCGCGGCGAGCACCCCGACTGGGGCACGTACGTCTTCGACTTCGGCCGCCGCGAGGTACGCAACTTCCTGGTCGCCAACGCGCTGTACTGGTGCGACGAGTTCCACGTCGACGGGCTGCGGGTCGACGCCGTCGCCTCGATGCTCTACCTGGACTACTCCCGCCCCGAGGGCCAGTGGCTGCCCAACGAGCACGGCGGCCGGGAGAACCTGGAGGCGATCGCCCTCATGCAGGAGGTCAACGCCACCGTCTACAAGAACCACGCCGGGGTGGTGATGATCGCCGAGGAGTCCACGTCCTGGCCGGGGGTGACCCGGCCGACCGCCGACGGCGGGCTGGGCTTCGGGTTCAAGTGGAACATGGGCTGGATGCACGACACCCTGCTCTACACCTCGAAGGACCCGATCCACCGGCAGCACCACCACCACCAGCTCACCTTCTCCCTCGCGTACGCGTGGAGCGAGAACTTCATGCTGCCGATCAGCCACGACGAGGTGGTGCACGGCAAGGGCTCACTGGCCGCCAAGATGCCCGGGGACACCTGGCAGCGGCTGGCCAACGTGCGGGCGCTGCTGGCGTACATGTGGGCGCACCCGGGCAAGCAGCTGCTGTTCATGGGCTGCGAGCTGGGCGACGACCGGGAGTGGAGCGAGGAGCGCGGCCTCGACTGGTACCTGCTGCACGACCCGGTTCGGGCCGGCGTGCAGCGCCTCGTCGGCGACCTGAACCGCGTCTACCGGGACACCCCCGCGCTGTGGGCGCAGGACACCGAACCGGCCGGGTTCCGCTGGATCGCCGGCGACGACGTCACCCACAACACGGTGTCGTTCGTCCGGATCGCCCCCGACGGGGCCACCCTGGTCTGCGTGGCGAACTTCTCCGCCCTGCCGCTGGAGGACTACCGGATCGGGCTGCCCGCCGCCGGCACCTGGACGGAGGTGCTCAACACCGACGCCCACCACTACGGCGGGTCGGGGGTGGGAAATCTGGGCGAGGTCCAGGCCGAGGACGTGCCGTGGCACGGCCTGCCGGCATCCGTGGCACTGCGGGTGCCGCCGCTGGGCGCGCTCTGGCTGCGCCGGAACTGAGCGGGGCGGCAGCCGGGATTCGCACCTCGGAGGACGCATCGAGGTACGGCCGCTGGGGCGGCCTGGTCTCCTTCGGCCCCTACGGAGCTGCCCCGTTTGTGCTGTCGGCGGGGTGGGAGCGTAGACGGGGCAGCTCCGTAGGGGCCGCCGGGCATGTCTCCAACCAGGCGGGCGGGCATTCCCAGGCCGCCGTCGGACTACCCGGTATAGAGGGCCAGCGCGGCGAAACGGGGCTCCCGAGGGGCGAGACCGGCGGCCCTCCAGGTGCCACCGCTCGGTGCCGTCTGGCTCCGCCAACGCTGACAGGGCGAGACCCCGAGGGGGTCTCGCCCTGTCGTTTTGCCTGCGGCGCTGTCAGGCTCTGGCCTGCGCGCAGGCCTCCCTGATCCGTCTCACAGCTTCGTCCCGATACGGCTCTGCTCGCCGTAGCGACCAAACGAAAGTGGACCCCGTTGAGGGAAGTATCCGAACGAATACCTCGTCCCCAAACCTCGTGGTGATGTTAATCGCCCCTTTGGCAACCGGATCCACTGCAGTGATGTCCCGAAGGCTGACCGCCTTGGCCCGCACTACCGATTCCCCAAGACCAGGCATTCCCAGGAGTCGGCGAGGGGCGAAGAGCAGCCGGGAGTCGGTCAGGATGAGAAGGACACCAAAAGCGGACAGGACGGTCCTCCGAAGAGGGAAGTACGCCCTCTGCGTAAAAACCATCTTCTCTCCGTCCGCCAGGCGCGGCCAACCGTACTCTGCCATTTCCTACCCACTTTCCCGATTCCGAATAACCGGACCGTCAGATGCGCGCCACCTCCACCCGCTGCGGCGTCACCCATACCGCCTGCGGCTTCCGAGACTCGAAATAGCTCTCATAGTACTTGTAGAGCCCGACCTCGACGCCAACAATGGTTCCGACCCCAGTACCGACCGGCATGGCAACCGCACATCCCACGCCGAGCGCCCAAATTCCGGCTGCACATCCAATGCCTGTTCCCACGCCGGCCCCGGCAGCCGCGCCGATCCCAATCAGGTCCAGTTCCTTGTACCATTCCCACTTCGGGCGTTCGGCGGGGACGGCACTCTCCCAGGTGTAGAAGATGCATGAACCGCTCACCCGGCACTTGAGACTTCCAGATACAGCAGCATTACCCACCAGGTAGCTACAGCCGCCAGGGGCATTGCATTTCTTCACCTCAACCTCACACGCCCCGGCTACGTTGCAATTGTAGGTGGCGCCAGTTCCACGACCGTACTTCTGGATCACGCACGATCCGGGAGCGTTGCAGTCGTAGATAACCTTCTTCTTCCCGCTGCCACCCGCACCCGGGGTGATCGTGCATTTTGTCTCGGCGTCACACGTGTAGCGGGTGGGCTTCTCCTTAGGATTCTCGCACTTCGCCGGCCAGCAAGGGTTCTTCTCCTTGGCCTCCTGGTTGCCCTTCTCGTCACCGGGGTGGTAGTCGGTGCACTGCCCCCGACAGTCGGGGTCGATCAGGCCGGTGGGATCGGACGAAGTGACCGGGCTGTTGCCCGCGTACGAGTAGCCGTTCCACTGCTGGGGGCGGCCGGTGTGCTGGATCGGATCAACGGAGATGAATCGACCGATGGTCGGGTCGTAGGCGCGAGCACCCACGACCGTGAGCCCGGTCGGACTCGTGGGCTTGTTGAGAAACCCTCTGTTGTCCGGGGTGGTGACGGCCGCTCCGCGGGGCCCACCGAAGGGGGTGTACTGCCTCCACGTGGGGATCTGAGCGGTGCCGTCGAGGTAGAGCGCCGGAGTGCCCTGGTGGTCCGCGATAACGAAGGTGTACGCCGCGCCGCTGCCGGAGCGGACGCAGCTGCCACCGCCGGGAAGCGCATAGTTACGGCTTCCCTCGATCGCACTGGTACTGGTGTTCAACGTCAATTGCTGCCCCGGCAGGTAGAGCGTGGTCTTGCCAGGCTCCTTCTGCACGAGAATCTCGCCGTCGGCGTCGTAGACGAAATTGTTGTCGCCGCTGGAGCCTCCGGTGACGCCGGTGAGCTTACCGGCGTCGTCCCAGGTGAGAACCTGGCTACCCTGGGCGGCGTTGCGGCCGACGGTGTTGCCGGCGCTGTCGTAGGTGTAGGACGTGGTGCCGGTGGCACCGCCGGTGGTGCTGGTCGAGGTGAGTGTGTGCGGCTTGTTCTGACCGCTGCCGTCGTAGGTGTAGTCGGTGGTGATGTCCGTACCACCGGTGAGGTTGTGCTCGACCTGCTTGGTCCGGTTGCCGATCGTGTCGATCGTCCAACTGGTCCAGTAGGCACTGCCCCCACCGACGTTGTTGCCGACCATGCTCTTGTTCGTCAGGGTCGGGGCAGTGACGCAGGCATCGGTGCCAGTCCACGCCTCAGTGAGTCGTGCCAGCCCGTCGTAGCCGTAGCACTGCGTCTCCGCCGGTGCGACAGTGCCGAGCCGCTTGCTGATTTTGCGGGTCAGGTTGCCGGCCGGGTCGTACCTGTACTCCTGCTCGTCCACGGTCGACGGAGTCGCCGTGGAGCGCGTGATCAGCTGATTGGTCAGCCGGGCAGTGTGCGGATCATAGGTATTGGTCACGAAGGCTCGATTGGTGCCAGAGCCGAGGGTCTGCTGGTTCACCCGCCCCCATGCGTCATACACGACACCGTTGGCGTAATTAGCCGCGCCACCTAGCGTAGTCGGCAGGTCCAGCACACCGGAGTAGCCGTGCAGCACCGTCTCCGAGGACAAACTGCCTTTCGCGGGGTACGTGTCGGTCAGCGGCAGACCCAGCACCGAGGAGTAGGTATGACCAAAGGCGTATGACCCACCCAGTGCACCCTCGGTGGCGGGGATAGTCACGGTCTCGCCCAGGGAATGGCCAAAGACGTTGAACCCCTTCTGCTGGGTCGTGTACGCCTGACCACCCTTGAAGACAGTCGTGGAGGTGAGCTGCCCGATGGGGTAGGTCATGTCCACCACTGCGCCGTCGCTGTTGTCGTAACGCCAGGCGGCACGCTGGTTTGCGGGCGACTGGTTCGCGACCGTCGAGGCGTACTCTCCGGTCTTCCGGTTCAGCTCGTCGTAGGTGTACGACACCGTCCTGCCCGAGGCATCGGTCGTCTGAACGAGGTTGTCGTTCCCGTCGTAGACGATGCTGCTACCGCCGGCGTCGGGGTCGGTCATGCTCTCGACCTGGCCGAGCAGGTTGTACGTCGAGGCCCAGACGTTGTTCTGAGCGTCAGTCAGGCTGGCCTGGTGGCCGTGGCCGTCGTAGCCGAACTTGCTCACTACAGCGGTGCCGCCGGTAATCGTGAAGGCGCCGGTGAAGGTGTCCGTGGGTGTCGCCACCGTCGGCTTGGCGCTGTACTCCTGCAGTTCGGTCTGCCTACCGAACGGGTCCGTCACCGTGGTCTTGACGACACCGCCGTCGGGCGGGACGACAGTGGTGCGGTCCCCGCCGTAGACGGTGGTCGTCGTCGATACCGCAACCCCGTTCTCGGACGCGAGGGCGATGACCTCGCGGCTCAGGCCGTCATAGGTGGTGAAGGTCTGGTTCGGTACCTGCTTGCCCAGATTCGCGGCCGACACCGGCGCGCTCACCGTCGGCGTCGTCGCGTCGTCCCACCAACCGTTGTACGACGCACGAATCAAACCGCGCGTGTCGTAGAAGCTGTCCGTGATCATCCGGCCACCCTGCGGGGTAGTCGCCTGGGTCTGGCGGGAACGCAGTAACGCGTCATAGATGATGACCGACGTCTGATATCCATTGGAGTTGTTCAAGGTCTGGCTGGTGACCGCAGTGACACCGGTCTTCGACACCGTGTAGATGAACTTGTGGTTCGCCGGACTGCTGGTAGGACGGGAGTGCAGCCACACCCCAGTGTTACGGCCCAGCGCGTCGTACTGCTGGACCGTGACCACCCCGTTCCGGGCGGTGCTGGTCAGCGGCAGCCCTCGTCGAGGGCTGACCGTCGTGCTCGCGGTCTGACCCAACGGATTAACGATCGAGGTGCCGGTCAACAGTCCGGCGGAGTTCATCGCGTACGCCGTGGTCGTCTTGTTGCCGTTGCCGTCGTACCCGTCCACCGGTCGCCCGTAGGAGTCGTAGGTCGACTTCTTTGTGGTCTGCCAGGTGTACGCACCCCCGACATGATCCTTGGCGACCTGGTTCATCGTCACGTCGCCCTTGGCTGGGGCGGTCGTCTGCGGAAACACGGCGCCAAATGTCGGGTCGTCGTAGAAGCTCCGTTCGACCTTGACCACCTGCCCAGGCCGATTCACGCTCCCCGGGGCGGCCAGAGTGTTCACGCTACCCGGAACCGATGCCGGATTGCCCTGGGTGAACCCAGCGCAGGCCACCGACACCGTCTCCGTCTGACTGACCAGGCCAACCAGGTTCTTGGCCACATTCGATGGGGCGTAGGTGTAGCTGACGCACTCGCTATGGGCCGCCGCCAACGGCACGGTGTAGCTGTAGCTGTGCTTCAGTAAGCCGAAGGTGGAGTTGCCAGTGGCTGCGTCGTAGCTGTTCTCCTTAGCCGTATAGCGCCACGTGACCGAGCCACCGCTGGTGACTGCCTGACGTGCATACGTCTTGGCCGGCGCGACCCACTGTGCCGTCAACGCCGACAACCCGGTGCGAGAGCGCGTCGCCGTCGCCCCGGACACCCAGTACGACGTGATCGTCGACGAGTCGACTCGGCCACCCTCACCGAGGTACTTGGTGGTCTCCAGTTCTTTGCCCGCAAGTTCATCGATGTCTTCATGGATGCCGCCAGCGGAGTCGGTCAGGTTCAGCACCGTCGAGGTGTTGTTTTTCGACATGCCCCGGTAGTAGACCGTCTCGGCCTGGGTACGGCGGTCGTTGACACCATCACCAGTAAGCGTCTGCACCTTGGCGTAACCGCGGAACTGGCCGTGGGTGCGGTACTTCGCCTTGACGACCTCGTTCTCGTCAAAGTGCCAGGCGGCACCACCGAGGTACTTGTAACTGGTCGACAGAGCGGCCGCGCCGCCAGTCGGGTCGGTTGAGGTGACCCGGGTGACCGCGTACTTGTTGAACCAGTCCTTGAACGGGTTCACATACCCGTCCGGCGTCCAGTACACGGGGTAACACGACTTCGTGTTCGCCGCCGGGTCGGTGGTCACCGGCGCGGTGCAGGGCACGGGCAACACGTAGGACGGAGAGATCACCGATCCGGTCTCGGTCGTGACCGTCGCGACTCGCTGCCTGTAGAACGACGGCAGTCCACCCGCAGTGTCCACCCGGTTGGGCAACTTGGTACCGGTGAAGGACAACGACGGCAACGTAATCGGCGCTGCCGACCCACCGGCGCTGGTGTCATGGCCGGTACGGGTAATCGAACTCAGCCAGAGCGTCGGCGAGGTGCCGTCACCGGTGGCGGGCATGGTGTGCGCCAACGCGAACGAGTCAATCTTGTCGTAGGCAGTCGTCCCGGTGTTGTACTGCTGCGTCTCGATCGAGGAGAGACGCACCGTAGAGAAGAACGATGGACTCCAGATCGAGCAGTCGACTCCCGAGTTGCAGATGAGGTCGAATGGCACATCGGGCCAGTTCGTCTTGTTGGTCGAGTTCAGTGGCTGACAGGTGCCGGACAGGCATCGGTCACCGGTGTTGAACACCACCCGATTCGGCACTACACCGAAGGCGTTACCGTCGGTAAAGCCGTAGTCGATCCGCGAGAGGTAGCTGTCCCGGATGTAGGAGACATCCGAGACACCCTTGTTCCGCCCGTAAAAGTTGGTGGCCTGGTTGTAGTAATAGGCCATCGCGTTCCCGTGGACGTCCTTGACGTAGTCCAGGTTCCACCGGTACGCCATCGTGCACACCGAGGACGAGAACCCGGCCGCGTTGTAGCACGGGTCCCCGGAACGCGGGGAATACACCGGTGTGTGGTCGACGGACTTCGTCTCGGATTTTCCGGCGACCCAGCCCGGGAGCCTGTTACGGCCGAATTCGTAGGAGATGCCGCTGCGCTCGGTGACCCGCCAGTAGTCCGTGTTGTAGGTGCCGCTTCCGTTGCCGGAGTTGGTGACCCGCTGGACGACCGCACCCTTGTCGTCCTCGGCCTTCCACACCTGCTTGGTGTCGTCCCAGACCAGTCGGGTTGACGATCCGTTCAGCGACAACGTCAGCACTGGCCCGTCATAGCATCGGTCGTAGGTCTTGACCGGCGAAGGGCTGCCGCCCGGCTCGTCCATGCAGGAGGCGAACGTCTGCTCGATAAACGACCGAGGAGTCGTCCAGCCGTCGCCTGCCCAGGACGCCTGTGCGTTCGTCGAGGCCGTCTGCCCGTCCACCCGACCCGAGTCGTAAGACAGTGCAACAGTCGGGACCAGGTCAGAAGCGGCTGGCGGCATCCCCACGGGCACCGAATAGCTGAAGGAGCCGGCATTTCCGCTACTCGTCCAGGTCCCGGAGGGCTTCAGCTCGGTCGCCGCATAGGTGCCACCGGTACCGCCCTCGTCACCTGCGGCTGACGTAACGGCGAGAACCGTGAGGCCGCCGCCGGCAAGCTGTGAGCGCGCCTCGGACGCCACCATCGGCACCTCGGCCGACACCGTCCTCGCCGATGCGTCGTTCGTGGATGCCAACGGTTGAGCTGTCCTGCACCCTTTCACAGCAGGCGTCGTCAATGCGCACGCTGGCAACTGGACCAGCTTCAGACGAGAGCCGTAATTACCGCCATACGCCTCGGCAAAGTCGGCGTAGTCGACTCCGACCCGGACGGCCCCGGACGACACGTTCGGCGTCACAGACAACACAACGCCTTCGACCCCGGCCGCTACTGCCACCTTGCGGTCGGCGACAGTGACCGCGAGTCGCCCAGGTCCAGCCAGGCCTGCACCGTTGGCCACAGACTCGGCCCACACAGGAGTTCCGGCCGCGCGCACCCGCACCGGCGACGCCCCCCGCGCACCCGCCGACGGCAACTCCACGCGCGCCGAAGCGGCCTTCGGCCACACCATCCGCGTCGGCCGGAACGTCGCCTTCGCATCATCCGACGGCGTCACGAACTTCGTCGGCAACGGCTTCACGCCCTTGACCGACTGCCCCGGCGACGTCGCCGGCGGCTTCGCCACCTCCGCACCCTTCGGCTTTGCAAGCGCGGGCGTCCCTGACAACAGGCTGGCTGTGACCGAGGCGGCCGCGACAACCGCGACCAGACGTCTGGAACGTGTGAGCAGGTGTAATCCCCAGTGGACGGCCATGCGAACCTCAGTTCTGCGAGACGGGACTAAAGCCACGCAGAATGATCGAACGCGCACCCCCGTGGCGCCCGACAATGTTTCACGTCCAGCCTACCCGGAGGTCACGAGGAGATAACGATAGGCATACTTGCATGGATCAAATCCATCGCAGTGCGTCCGAAAGGGGCAACACAGTGTGACCTCAGTCGGTCCTTGAGTGAGCGCGAGCTGATTCGCTGTGGCCGCTCAGCGGACGCGGCTATGCGTCCAACGGACATGCCCACGGGGAGGAACCACGCCATGCCCCGGGTCACTCACCACACCCGACGAGATCGGTGAGAACCATCGCGATCAGCGCGGTGGTGAGCTCGTCGCGGCCAGCTCGGCCACCGGCCTGGCCGCCTCGCCTGCCGCCGCACCCGCCGCGCCCACAGCCGCAAAGCCGGCACCGACCTCGCTGGGGGTGGATCGGGCGGTGGCGCAGGCCCGCCGCACGGGCAGACCGGTCAAGGCGAACGCCGCCGGCACCGCAACCTCCACCCCCACCGCGCTGAACCTGCCCACACCCACCCTGTCCGGGCCCACCGCCACCTATCCCGGGGTGCTGCCCGGGTCGACCTCACCGTCCGGATCACCGCCGAGGGCGGCTTCTCCCACGTCTTCGTGGTCAAGAACCGCCAGGCCGCGACCAACCCGAAGCTCGGCGCGCTCTGGCTGCTCTGGGACTGAACGCGCGACCCGTCCGGAGCGCCGAGGCGCACCCCGGACGGGTCGGCTGCTCAGAGCCGGGTGATCCGGACGGCGTCGGCGACGACGTACCCCTGGGTGCTGGTCCAGCGGCTGACCCCGACGACCTGGCGCGTCCCCGCAGCGAAGTCGTAGGTGCCCAGCACCCGCCACTGCCCGCCGCCGGTGCGCTGGTCGACCTTGGTCGTCACGGTCCCGTTCGCCGTCGCCACCAGGTGCGGCGTGGCGCTGTTGTAGCCCGGGTCGGCCGGGTACCAGACCTCGACCCGGTACGAGCCGGCGGCGGGCAGGGTCGCGGTGAACCAGGCCGGGTCGCTGACCGCCTGCGGCTCGGCGAACCGGTAGTTGGTGCCGTACCGCGTGGCGAAGTACGACGACGTGCCCCAGGTGGCGGCGGCGGTGAAGCCGCCGGCGGTGGCGTTGTCCACGATCACGCTGAACGTGCCGCCGGTGCCGGTGACCACCCGCGCGTTGCTGGCCGGGCTCTCGTGGTGCAGCCGGTCCAGGGCGGTCACCAGGTAGCGGTAGGTCGAGCCGGGCGCGGCGGTGGCATCGGTGAACGTCCCGGTGGTGCCCGAGGCGCGGACCGTGCCGAGCAGGTTGCGGGCGTCGGCCAGGTCGCAGGGGTCGACCGCGCCGTCGCCGGGCAGCCGGTACACCGCGTACGCGGCCGTACTGCCGGTGCCGCCGCGCTGCCAGCTCAGGGTCACGCCGCCGGTGCCGCGCACGGCCGAGGTGAGGCTCGGCGCGGCGGGCGCGACGCCGCCCACCCCGGCGGGCGCCAGCGCCGGCCGGCGGTAGTGGTCGGCCGCCACCCGGGAGACGGCGCCGATCCGGTCGGCGCGGACGTCCTTGGCGCTGAAGTGGATGTCCCCGGTGACCCGGGGGTGGGCGCGGTTCAGCGTGAGGTGGTCGGTCAGCTCGGCCGGGTCCTGCCAGGCCGCGTCCTGCCCCGTCGCGCCGGCGCGGTACGTGGCCTGCCCGACGAGGAGCTGCACGTTGGTGCCGGTCACGGTCTCCGACCACCAGCGGACCAGCTCCGCGTAGTCGGCCGAGGGGTGGCCGATGTGCCAGTAGATCTGCGGGGCGATGTAGTCGATCCAGCCCTGCTTCACCCAGCGGCGGGTGTCGGCGTAGATCGCGTCGTACGACTGGAGGCCGGTGGTGCGCGAGCCGAGCGGGTCCGTACCGGCGTTGCGCCAGATGCCGAACGGGCTCACGCCGAGCTTCACCCACGGCTTGATCGCCTGGATACGGTTGTGCATCTCCTGGACCAGCAGGTTCACGTTGTTGCGCCGCCAGTCGGCGATGTTGCTGAAGCCAGTGCCGTACTGGGCGAAGGTGGCCGCGTCGGGGAAGCCCCCGCCGCTGCCCGGGTACGGGTAGAAGTAGTCGTCCCAGTGCACCGCGTCGAGGTCGTAGCGGCGCACGGCGTCCATCATGGCGTCCTGCACGAAGGCGCGGACGGCGGGGATGCCGGGGTTGTAGTAGAGCTGGCCGTTGTAGGCGACGGCCCAGCCCGGGTTCTTGCGGGCCGGGTGGCTGGCCGTCAGCTTGGTGAGGTCGGTGTGGTTGGCGACCCGGTACGGGTTGAACCAGGCGTGGAACTCCAGGTTGCGGGCGTGCGCCTCGGCCACCATGAAGGCCAGCGGGTCGTAGCCGGGGTTGCCGCCCTGGGTGCCGGTGAGCCAGTGCGACCACGGCTCGTAGGTCGACGGCCAGAACGCGTCGGCGGTGGGGCGGATCTGCACGACGACGGCGTTCATCCGCCGCTGCTGGGCCAGGTCGAGCCAGCCCCGGTACTCCGCCTGTTGGGCGGCCGGGGTGAGCCCGGTGCGGCTGGGCCAGTCGATGTTGGCAACGCTGGCGATCCACATGCCCCGGAACTGCCGTTTCGGGGTGGCCGGATCGGTCACGCAGGCCGCCGCCTGGGCGGCGATCGGCGCGGTCTCGGGCGTGCTGGGCGGGGAGGCGGTGGCGCCCGTGGGGGCGGCCACACCGAGCGCCAGCGCCACCGTCAGCGCCGCGCCGGACAGGAATCGACGATAGTCTCTAGGCACGAAGAAATCTTCAATGCTGCCGGGCCGCTACGCAAGTATCCTTCACGGATTCACCGACCGGCTTCATCCCGGCACTCGACGGCAGGGCGTCGACCCGAACGCGGTGCGGGGGACAACGCGACAGCGCGGCCCGGAACAGGGTGGCCTGGGGTGCCCAGGGTCAGGCGATGGCGAAGGCCGCGCAGATTCCCAGCACGACGACAACCGCGACGATGTTGAGGATCATCACTGTGGAATAGCCGGTGGACCGCTGCTCACCAGGAGCTCCGAGTGCGCCACGGGCGAGAGTGATCGTGGGGGCCATGTACTCAAGGGCAACCTGAGCCCCCTCGTCGACGCTGATCTCGCGCGTGGCTCGCCCCGCCTTCCTCGGCAGGACATACGGCACCCACACCTCCAACCGGTGCTGCCCGGGCTCCACGGCGATGCGGTGCCGCCCCCAGCCACCGATCGCGATGTCCATGCCGTCCAGCCGCACCCGAGGCGTAGTGGCTCTGTAGAGAAAGGTCGCCGCAGGATGACGCAGAGTCAGATCCAGGGTGGTCCGTCGATCGGCTCGGCCCGCGTTACCCACTTGAAACCCCTACGTTCTCGACGACACGAACTCGGCGCCCGTCAGAGCGGCGCCCGGATTAGGACCGTAGCGCAAGCACGTCCACCAGGAACGCCCCCGACGAGGCGAACGGCCGGCGGAGGAACGATGTCGTTTCCTCCACCGGCCGTTCTCGCGGCCCAGGGTCAGGTATTCCGCGTCTTGTTACGACGGTTGTGCCAGGCGTAGTAGGCCGGGACACCGACCACTCCCCGGACGAGGGCGAAGCCGACCCCGACGGCCAGCAGGAGCAGCAGGCCGATCCGCACGATGCCCAGCGACGACAGGGCCAGCGCCCAGACGCGTGAGGCAGGGCGGCCGTACCGGCAGTCGGAGTTGTCCTTCCCGTAGCAGACTTCCCGGAATTCGATCGTCTTGTCGCGGTCGTCCGGGGTGACGACCGAGTGCTCGACCACCGTCTCCACCTGACGCCCATCGCGGGTCCGGACCGTCACGGCGCAGTGCCACCAGTAGCCGAGGCCGTCGCCGCTCACCGGGCCGACCCGCTGACACTCCCCCACCACGGCTTCCGCCGGCTGCTCGGCCGGCGTGGACTTCACCGCGCCGGTGCCTGGGTAGAAGCTCGCCAACGTGTCGAACACCAGCGCCGACAGGACGATGGCCGCGATGAGGGCCACCGCCGTGCCGAGTTGGGTCATTCGACCCCAGAACGGCCCTTTGCGCTCATATGCGGCGATTTGGTCGTGTTGCACCTTCATCATCCGGTCAGGACCCGTGTCGCTCAGTTGAATCCACCTCCAAGCATCGGACCGATGCTGTTCTCCGGCTTGAACTTCCAGCCCTCCTGTGCGATCTCCTGCACATCGTTCCAGTTGCCGGGCAGCGCACCGGAGACGGCTGCGGGAAGGATGGAGTTGCGGGGCGATAGCGCCCCCACCACGACGTCTGTGGCGACCGCCAGGTTCTGCTTCTGCTGTCCGTAGACGCCGCCCTTGAGCACCTCAGTGTCGATGTTCCACTTGGAATTGGCCCAGAAGCTCTTCACGTTCTTGGGAGCCAACGCCTTCGCTCCCGGGGCGAAGCTCTTCAAGGCCAGTCCTATCTCCTCCTTCGCCCCGGTGACGAGGCCGGCCTTGAAGCCAGCCGACCCTGCGCCCAAGAGACTGCCGACACCCCCGCCGATGGCACCCAACAGGGCACCGCTGCCGAAACTGATGGCGAGGTCCATGCCCCGCTCGCCCTTCATCAGACCGGTCACTGTTGAGCTCAAAGCCCCGCCGAGCGCTCCGCAGGCGACGGCACCTGCGCCTCCGGTGAGCGCGGTGCAGCCCACGCCGACCACGATGCCGACGGCTACTCCCGCCAGGTCCGCCTTGTGCTCCACCGCCCAGTCCTTGGCCTGGGACGCCTTCTTGCAGACCCAGGAGAAGGTGCCGCACGCGCTCTTGGGCTTGGGCTTGGGCCGCGGCGGGGGAACGTACTTGCCTGGCTTCGGCTTGGTGCTGGGCTTCTTGTACTTGTGACCCCAGCTGACGTTCTCGGTCGAGCCGCACCCGCCAGGGCAGCCCTTCTTGACGTCGTAGCCGTAGCAGTCGAAGTACTTGCAGTCGTCGGGAATCATGCCCGTGGGGTCACTGGAGGTGACCGGGGTGTTGTTGGCGTAGGAGTAGCCGTTCCACTGCTGCGGTTGCCCGGTGTCCTGCACCGGGTCGACGGAGATGAAGCGGCCGAGCGTCGGGTCGTAGGCGCGCGCCCCGACCAGGGTGAGTCCCGTCGGGCTCATCGGCTTGTTGAGGAAGCCGTGATTGTCGGGCGCGGTGATGGCAGCACCGCGCGGGCCGCCGTAGGGGGTGAACTGCCGCCAGGTGGGGGTCTGGGCGGTGTTGTCGAGGTAGAGCGTCGGCGTGCCCTGGTGGTCGGCGACGGCGAAGGTGTACGCCGTGCCGCTGCCGGAGCGAATGCAGCTCCCCCCGCCCGGGAGGCCGTAGTAACGATTGCCGTTGACGACGCTGGTGGCGGTGTTCAGAGTCAGCTGCTGCCCGGGCAGGTAGAGAATGTTCTTGCCGGGTTCCTTCTGCAGCAGCAGGTTGCCGTCGGCGTCTTGGACGAACGAGTTGTCACCGCTGGTGCCGCCGGTGACACCGGCCAGCTCGCCTGCGTCATCCCAGCTGAGGGTCTGGTTGCCCTCGGCGGCGTTGCGGCCGGTGGCGTTGCCGGCGGCGTCGTAGGTGTACGACGTCGTGCCGGTGGCACCTCCGGTCTTCGTGGTCGAGCTCAGGGTGTGCGGCTTGTTCTGACCGTTGCCGTCATAGGCGTAGGCGGTGGTGGTGTCCGTGCCGCCGGTCAGGTTGTGCTCGACCTGCTGCGTGCGGTTGCCGATCAGATCGATCTGCCAGCTGGTCCAGTAGGCACTGCCGGCGCCGAGGTTGTTGCCGACCATGGACTTGTTGGTGGCAGTCGGCGCGACGGCGCAGGCGTCGGTGCCGGTCCAGGCCTCGGTGAGCCGGGCCAGACCGTCATAGCCGTAGCACTGCGTCTCCGCCGGGGTGCTGGCCCCCAACCGCTTGCTGACCTTGCGGGTGATGTTGCCCGCCAGGTCGTACTGGTACTCCTGCTCGTCCACGGTCGACGGGGCGGCCGTGGATCGGGTGACGAGTTGCTTGGTCAACCGGGCGGTGTGGGTGTCGTAGGTGTTGGTGACGTACGCCAGGTTCGTGCCCGAGCCGAGGGTCTGCTGGGCGACCCGGCCCCAGGCGTCGTAGGTGACGCCGTTGGCGTAGCCGGCGGCGCCGCCGAGGGTGGCGGGCAGGTCCAGGATTCCGGAGTAGCCGTGCAGGACGGTCTCGGCGGGCAGGCTGCCCCTGGCCGGGTAGGTGTCGGTCAGCGGCAGGCCCAGCACCGAGGTGTAGGTGTGGCCGAACACGTACGACCCACCGAGGGCTCCTTCGGTGGCGGGAATGGTGACCGTCACGCCGAGTGAGCTGCCGAAGACGTTGAACGCCTTCTGCTGACTGGTGTACGTCTGCCCACCCCGGTAGGCGATGCTGGTGGTCAGCTTGCCGATCGCGTTGGTGACCCCGGCGACGGCGTTGCTGTTGTCGTACACCCACGCCCCACGCTGGTTCGCCGCGGACTGGTTCGCCACCGTGGACGCGTACTCGCCGATCTTGCGGTCGAGCGCGTCGTAGCTGAACGACAGAGTCTTGCCGCGACCGTCGGTGCTCTGCACGACGCTGCCGTTGGCGTCATAGGCCGTGCTGCTGCTGCCGGCGTCCGGATCGGACTTCTGCACCATCTGGCCGAGCAGGTTGTAGGTCGACGTCCACACGTTGTTGTCGGCGTCGGTCAGTGTGGACTGGTTGCCGTGCCCGTCGTACCCGTAGGTGCTGACCGTGGCGGTCCCACCGGTCACGGTGAACGTGCCGGTGAACGTGTCGGCCGGCGTCGTCACCGTCGGCCGGGCGCTGTACTCCCGCAGTTCCTTGTCCCGGCCGAGCTGGTCGCTGACGGTGGTCTTGACGACCCCACCAAGCGGCGGCACGGACGTGATCCGGTCACCGTGGTAGACGTTCATCGTCTGCGAAACGGTCACGCCGTTCTTCGCGCTGGTGACCACCACCGCACGACCCAGACCGTCGTACATGGTGAAGGTCTGGTTCGGCACCTGCTTGCCCAGGTCCGCGGCCGAGACCGGGGCGCTGACCGTCGGCGTGGACGCGTCGTCCCACCACCCGTTGTAGGAGGACCGGGCGAAACCGCGGGTGTCGTAGAACGTATCCGTGATCATCCGGCCGCCCTGCGGGGTGACCGACTGGGTCTGCCGGTCCCGGAGCAGCGCGTCGTGGATGACGACCGACTTCTGATAGCCGCTGGAGTTGTTCAGGGTGTCCGTGACGGTCGCGGAGACCCCCGTCTTCGACACGGTGTAGGCGAACTTGAAGTTGGCGGGGCCGGACGTCGGGCGGGAGTGCAACCAGGTCGAGGTCGCACGTCCGAGCGCGTCGTACCGCTGACGCGTCACCACGCCGTTCACGTCCGTGGCGGTGAGGGTGTGTCCCCGTCGCGGGTTCATCGTGGTCGAGGAGGCCTGTCCCAGGGCATTCGTGTTGGACGTCCCGGTGACCAGGTTGACCGCGTTGATGGTGTAGCCATCCGTGGTCTTGTTGCCCTTGGCGTCGTACGAATCCGTCATCCGGCCGGCAGAGTCGTAAGTCGACCTCCCGTCGGTCTGCCAGGTGTACGCACCGGAGACGTAATCCTTGACCGCCTGCGTCAGGGTGACGTCGCCCTTGGTCGGGGCGGCCGGCTGGGGGAAGGTGGTGGCAAAGGTCGGGTCGTCGTAGAAGGTCCGCTCGGCCTTGACCACCTGCGCCGGTCGATTGACCGTGGCCGGGGCGGTCAGGGTGTTGACGCCGCCCGGCTCGGAGGCCGGGGTGCCCTGGGTGAAGCCACCACACGCCACGGAAACCGTCTCGACCTGACTCGCCAGACCGACGAGGTTCATACCGGTGTTCGCCGGGGCGTAGGTGTACGTGGTGCACTGGTTGTAGGCCGGGTCGACCGGCACCGTGTACGTGTAGGTGTTCTTCAGCATGCCGAGGGTGGCACTGGTCGTGTTCGCGTCGTAGCTGTTGTCGGTGGCGGTGTACCGCCAGGTGGTCGACGCGCCGCTGGTGACCGCCTGCCGCTTGTACGTCTTGATCGGTGCGACCCACTGAGCCGTCAGCGCCGACAGCCCGGTGCGGGTGCGGGTCGCCGTTGCGCCGGAGACCCAGTACGAGCTGATGGTCGAGGAGTCGACCCGGCCGCCCTCACCGAGGTACTGGGTGCTCTCCAGTTCCTTGCCGGCGAGTTCGTCGATGTCCTCGTGGGTGCCGCCGGCGGAGTCGGTCAGGTTGACCACGGTGGTGGTGTTGTTCTTCGACATGCCGCGGTAGTAAGCGACCTCCGACTGGGTCCGGCGGTCGTTGACCCCGTCACCGTTGAAGGTGCGCACCTTGCCGTAGCCGCGGAACTGGCCGTAGGTGCGGTACTTCTTCTTGACGACCTCGTTCTCGTCGTAGTGCCAGGCCGCCCCGTCGAGATAGCTGTAGCTGGTCGACAGCGCAGGCGCCCCGCCGGTCGGGTCGGTGGAGGTGACCCGGGTGACGGCGTACTTGTGGAACCAGTCCCGGAACTGCGCGGTGTACCCGTCCGGCGTCCAGTACACCGGGTAGCAGGACCTGGTGTTGCTGGCCGGGGCGGTGGTGACGGGAGCGGTGCAGGGCACCGGGAGTTCGTAGCTGGGGGAGATCACCGACCCGGTCTCGGTGGTGACGGTGGCGATGCGTTGCCGGTAGAAGTTCGGCAGGCCGCCGGTGGTGTCGACCCGGTTGGCCAGCTTGATGCCGGTGAACGATGCCGACGGCAGGGTGATCGCCGTCGTGGAGCCGCCGGCGCTGGTGTCGTGCCCGGTCCGGGCGATCGACGAGAGCCACAGCGTCGGGGAGGTGCCGTCACCGGTGGCCGGCATCGTGTGGGTCAGGGCGTACGAGTCGACGTTTTCGTAGGCCGAGGTGGCGGTGTTGTACTGCTTGGTCTCGATGGAGGTCAACCGGACGGTGGAGAAGAACGACGGGCTCCAGTCGTCACAGTTGGTGCCGGAGTTGCAGATCAGGTCGAACGGCACGTCGGGCCAGTTCGCCTTGTTCGCCGAGTTCAGCGGCTGACACGTGCCCGACAGGCACCGGTCGCCGGTGTTGAGCACGACCTGGTTCGGCACAGTGCCGTAGGCGTTGCCGTCGGTGAAGCCGTAGTCGATGCGCGCCAGGTTGCTGTCCCGGATGTAGGCGACGTCGGTGGCACCCTTGTTGCGGCCGTAGTAGTTGGTGGCCTGGTTGTAGTAGTAGGCCATCGCGTTGCCGTGGACGTCCGTGACGTAGTCCAGGTTCCACCGGTACGCCATCGTGCACACCGACGAGGAGAAGCCGGCCGAGTTGTAGCACGGGTCCCCGGAGTGCGGGGAGTACACCGGGCTGTGGTCGACGGACTTCGTCTCCGTCTTGCCCGACGTCCAGCCCGGCAGCCGGTTACGACCGAACTCGTAGGCAGTTCCGTCGCGCAGCGTCACCCGCCAGTAGTCGGTGTTGTAGGTGCCGCTGCCGTTGTTCGAGTTCGTCACCCGGGTGACGACCTCGCCGTTGTCCGACTCAGGCTCCCACACACTCGTCGTCGAATCCCAGACCAGTGCGGTGGACGAGCCGTTCAGTGACAGGGTCAGGATCGGCCCGTCGTAGCAGCGGTCCGCGGTCTTCACCGGCGACACGCTGCCGCCCGGCTCGTCCATGCACGAGGCGAAGGTCTGCTCGACATAGGAGCGCGGGCTCGACCAGCCGTCGCCCGCCCAGGACGCCTGCGCGTTGGTCGAGGCGGTCTGGCCGTCCACGCTGCCCGAGTCATACGACAACGCCACTGTCGGCACCAGGTCCGACGCCGCAGGCGGCACCGTGACCGGGTACGAGTACGTGAACGAACCCGTGTTCCCGCCACCGGTCCAGGAACCCGACGGCTTCAGGTCCGTCGCGGCGTACGTGCCGCCCTTGCCGCCCTCATCACCCGCCGCGGCCACCGCCGCCAACACCGTCCGCGCACCCACCGCCGACATCGCGAACGGCACCTGCGCCGATACCGTCTTCGCCGCCACGTCGTTGGTCGAGGACAGCGGCTCACCCGTGCGACACGCCGCCACGTTCGGGGTGGTCAAAGCGCACTCGGGCAACCGGACCAGCTTCAACCGCGACCCGTAGTTACCGCCGTACGCCTCCGCGAACCCCGCGTAGTCCACGCCGACCCGCACCGCGCCCGACGACCGATCCGGAACCACGGACAGCAGCACACCGTCGACCCCGACCGCCTCGGCGGCCTTACGGTCGGCGACTGTCACCGTCAATCGGCCCGGCCCCGCGTCACGGCCGTCCTTCGCCGCCACCGGCTGCGCCCACACCGGCGTCCCGGCCACCCGAGCCTTGGGCGACTCCGCCGACAACGCCTGCGGCGCGGCCAGCTTTACCTGCGCAGATGCGGCCTTCGGCCACACCGTCCGCGACGGACGGTAGGTGGACTTCGCGTCGTCCGGCGGCGTCACGAACTTTGTCGGCAACGGCTTCACACCCTTGACCGACCGCCCCGGTGACGTCGCCGGAGGCTTCGCCACCTCCGCGCCCTTGGGTTTCGCCGACGCCGGCCCACCCGACAACAACCCCGCCACCAACGACGCCGACGCGACCACCGCGACCAGACGTCTGGGACGGGACAACAGGCGTAAGCCCCCGTGCCTGACCATGCGCACTCCACTCTGCGATAGACAAGGAAAGCCACGCAGAGTAATTGAACACGCACCCCCGTGGCGTGCCGATAATGTTTCACGTCCGGCCTGCCCGAAGGTCACGCGTTGATAACGATAGACAAACGTCACATAGATCAAACCCACCGCATTGAGTCCGAAAGAGACAACAGGGGGTGGCGTCAGGCGTTCCGGAAGACCTGCGGGGACTGATTCACTGTGGCCGACCAACGGACGCGATCACGCGCCCGACGGAACATGCAACGGGGGAGAACCATTACCGTGCCCAAAAATCACCCTCCACGACGGACAAAAGCGACAGGATTCGTCGCAACCCGCGCCGTCGTGAGCCTTCTCGTCGTCGGCGCGGCCACCGGCCTGCACGGCACGCCGGTCGCCGCCGCACCCGCCGCTCCCGCCGCCGCCAAGCCGACGCCGGCCTCGCTGGGCGTCGATGAGGCCGTGGCCCAGGCCCGACGCACCGGTAAGCCCGTCGAGGCCACCGCCGCCGGCACATCCACCGCCACCCTCACCGCCCGCCCCGACGGCACCATCGAGCTGACCCAGACCGCCCTACCCACCCGCACCCGCGTCGACGGACAGTGGAAAACCCTCGACCCGACCCTCACCCGACACCCCGACGGCAGCATCACCCCGACCGTGACCACCAACCAGGTCCGCCTCTCCCCCGGCGGCACCGGCCCCCTCGCCGAACTGACCAGCGGCGACCGCGCCCTGTCCCTCACCGCCCCCATGCCCCTGCCCAAGCCCACCCTCACCGGCCCGACAGCCACCTACCCCGAGGTCCTACCCGGGGTCGACCTCACCGTCACCGTCACCGCCGAGGGCGGCTTCTCCCACGTCTTCGTGATCAAGAACCGCCAAGCCGCGACCAACCCGAAACTCACCGCCCTCGACCTGACCACCACCACCAAAGGCGTCACCCTGACCGCCGACACGGTGGGAAACATCACCGGCCACGACCGCGCCGGCCAGACCGTCCTCACCGCACCCGCCCCCACCATGTGGGACTCCACCGCCACCACGACAGCGGGCACGGCGCAACGCGGCGCGGCCACGTCGAGCACGGCCGCTCCGGGCCAGGCCGCCCGCAGCGCCCCCATCGCCGTGAAGATCACCCCCGGGAAACTACGCCTGACCCCTGACCGGAAGCTCTTGAACGATCCACGCAGCGTCTACCCGGTCTTCATCGACCCGACATTCACCTGGACACCCGTCGGGCCGAAGATGTCCGGCTGGGCCACCATCTCCTACCAACACCAGTCCACCAACTACTGGAAGAACACCCCCGACCCACTCAACCGGATGCAGGTCGGCAACTCCGGCAGCCAACGCTCCCAAACCCTGGTCAACTTCCCCATCCCCTACAGCACCCTCGCCGGGGCCGAGATCTACGACGCCATCTTCAAAATCACCAACACCCGATCCTGGAACTGCACCGCCAAAACCGTCAACGTCTACGCCCCCGCCACCACCCTGACCTCCTCCAACGCCACCTGGAACCACTGGGAAGGCACCGCCAACGGCCCCCTCGCCGCCTCGAAGAGCTTCGCCCACGGCTACAGCGGCTGCGACGCCACCGCCGTCTCCTTCGACATCACCAACCAGATCGAAACCGACGTCACCGCCAAGAAACCCACCCGCACCCTGCGCATGATCGCCGCCAACGAGGCCAGCGACACCCAAAGCTGGAAAGAATTCCTCGAAACCAGCCCCACCCTCACCATCCGCTACAACCACAAACCCAACAAGCCGGCCGGCCTGACAACCTCCCCGAAGACCGTCTGCGCCGCCGCCATTCCGACGGTCGTCGGCGACGCCTCGGTCTCCCTCTACGCCCCGGTCTCCGACCGCAACGGCGGCACCCTCGGCGTCACCTTCAAACTCTGGAAGACCACCGACACCACCGAGACCGCCCTGGCCACGTCCAACCCGAACCTGCTGACCTACTCCTCCGGCTCGACGGCGGTACTCGTCGTGCCCGTGGCCACGCTCCGGGCAGCGGCCAACGGCACACCGACGAAGTTCTCGTGGAAGGCACAGTCGACCGACTTCCGCACCCCCAGCGACTGGGCGGACCCCTGCAAGTTCGAGTTCGACCCGACCCGGCCGGGGATGCCGGCCGTCTCCCACCCCGGTGATCTGACCACCACGGTGGGCGAGCCGGCGACCTTCACCATCACCAAGTCCGAGAGCAACAACGGCAGTACCCCGACCGGCTACGTCTACCAGCTCAACGCCGGACCCCCCGGCGACATCCCGGCCGACACCAACGGCAACGCCACGATCAACGTGTCGCCCACCCGGTTCACCAACACCCTGACCGTGACCAGCGTGTCCACCGGCGGCAACGTCGGCGAGTCGGCCAGCGTCACGTTCAACTCGAACCCGGCCGCCACCGCCGCCGACAGCGACCTCACCGGCGACGGCGTGGCCGACCTGCTCACCGTGGGCGCCGCGAACGGCCTGCCATCCGGGCTGTGGCTGGGTTCCGGCAGCACCGAGGGCACCGCCCTCGCCGCGACGGACATCGGCGCGCGGGGCAACGGCGTCACCGGCAACAACGTCCCCGCCGACTTCGACGGTGCCCAGGCCATCGCCGGCCACTTCACCGGCACCGGCCTCCAGGACGTCCTCGTCTACTACCCCGGCGGCGTCAACCCCGGCGGCGCCGGCGTCCTGGCCGCCAACGGCGACGGCTCCATCATCCAGGCCCAGCGCAGCGGCAACCAGTTCAGCGTCGACTCCGGTCAGCTCCACGACGAGAAGGGCAACCAGCCGATCCAGCTAGCCAACGCCGGCGACAGCCGCCACCTCGGCAGCCCGTACCCCGACCTGATCGGCACCAGCGGGGACGCCACCAACGGCTACCACCTCACGTACTACCCCAACATCGGCATGCCCAACGGCTTCAACGGCCCCGAGACCATCACCGCCGCGACCCCGAACGGCGGGACGGACTGGAACAACTGGACCATCACCACGGCCCAGCTCGCCGGGGGCACGGCCATGTTCCTGTGGAACCGCACCACCGGCGCCCTGCACCTGTGGACCGGCCTGAGCTACACCGACGGCACCGGGCAGCTCACCTACACCCCCTACCTCCTGTCCACCAACTGGAACACCGGCACGCCCCTCACCCTGCACGCCGCCGCAGCCGGCGACGGCGACGGCACCGCCGACCTGTGGGCCACGGGCGCCGGCGGCAGCACCACCCGGTGGAATGTCACGAACCTCGCCGCCGGCACCCCCGGCAACGGCACCGTCAGCGCCCGGCCCGCCCAGAACCTGATCACCGCCGACCACGCCTGGCAGCTCAACGACGGCGAGGTCGTACCGGGCACCTTCACTGCCCGCGACACCGTCGGCACCTTGCACGCCACCGGCACCGGCGGGGTCAGCTGGAGCACCGGGGACATGTTCGACCCCGACGTCTTGTTCAACGGCACCAGCGGCACCCTCACCACGGCCGGCCCGGCGGTCAGCACGAACAACGACTTCACCGCCTCCGCCTGGGTCAAGCCGACGGCCTTCGGCGGCACCGTCCTGTCCCAGAACGGGACGAACACCGCCGGGTTCAGGCTCTACACCGACGCCACCGACAGGTCCTGGCGCTTCGCCATGCCCCGCACCGACGTGGTCGCGCCGACGTACGACACGGCGAGCGCGGGCGCGAACAGCGCCCGGCTCGGCGTGTGGACGCACGTCATGGTCAACTTCCAGAAGTCGCTGAACCTGATGACCGTCTACGTCAACGGGGTGAACGCCGGCCGGGCCAGCCACAGCACCGTCTGGAACGCCACCGGCGGGTTGCGGATCGGCAGCCACCGGACCGCCGCCACCACCCACGGCGGCTGGTTCGCGGGCGAGATGGCCTTCGTCCAGTCCTGGAACGAGGCGTGGAGCGTCGCGCCGGCCCCGGTGGCCCGGTACGCCAACGTCGTGGCCACCAAGGCGGACGGCTCGCTCTGGTACTACCCCAACAGCGGGAACACCTCCCAGCCGTACGGGTACGGCAACCTGATCGGCAGCGGGTGGAACTCCTTCGACCGCGTGATGACCGGCGACATCAGCGGCGACACCCACTCGGACATCGTCGCCACCAAGCCGGACGGCACGCTCTGGTACTACGGGAACAACGTCAACGTGAACCCGGGCAAGCCGTACGGCACCGGCAGACAGGTCGGCGACGGCTGGGATCAACTGCCGAAGACGACGACCGGGGACATCAACGGCGACGGGTACGACGACATCATCAGCATGCGGCCGGACGGCAAGTTGATCTGGCACCACAACCGGTGGGCCACCAACTCGCTCGCCCCGTTCTACGGCAATGGCGTCGAGATCGGCACGAACTGGACCGTGTTCAACCGGATCATGGCCGGGGACATCAACGGCGACGGGTACGACGACATGATCGCCACCAAGTCCGACGGCACCCTCTGGTACCACCCGAACAACTACGTGAGCAGCCCGACCTCGCCGTTCACCACGTCCGTCCAGATCGGCACCGCCTTCAACACGTTGAACCGGATCGTGCCGGGCGACGTGAGCGGTGACGGCTACGTCGACCTGGTCGCGACCAAGGCCGACGGCACGCTCTGGTACTACGCGAACAACATCAACACCAACACCGACGGCAAGCCGTACAAGTCCGGGCGGCTCATCGGCACCAGCTGGACGATGTACAACCGGATCTTCTGATCCGTGGGGCGACGGGGTCGGTCGTGGCGCGAGCCGCGGCCGGCCCCGTCCGCTGTCCTGGGAGAACTCAGACCAGGCCGGCGTCGCGCAGCAGCTTCCACAGCCCCGCGCCGTCGGGGGCGGAGAGCCACTTCTGCCCCACCGGCCCGGACGACGAACTGCCGGACGGGGTGGGCAGGCTGCCGGCCAGCACCGACTGGGTGGGCGAGAGGCGGCGGATGGCCACCCCGGCCACGTTGTCCGGGTGCCCGGCGGCGAACTCCCGGTAGATCTCCGGGTCGTGCTGGCCGTCGTCGCCGATCAGCAGCCAGCGCACGTCGGGGAACTCGCGGGACAGCCGGGCCAGGGTGGCGCGCTTGTGCTCCCGGCCGCTGCGGAACCACCGGTCGGCCGTCGGCCCCCAGTCGGTGAGCAGCAGCGGCCCGGCCGGGTAGAGGTGCCGGGACAGGAACCGGGTCAGTGTCGGCGCGACGTTCCACGCGCCGGTGGACAGGTAGAACACCGGGGCCCCGGGGTGGGCGGTGACCAGCCGCTCGTAGAGCACCGCCATGCCGGGCACCGCGTTGCGGGCGTGCTCGTCGAGCACGAAGGTGTTCCACGCGGCGAGCAGCGGCCGGGGCAGCGCCGTCACCATGACCGTGTCGTCGATGTCGGACAGGATGCCGAAGCGGACGTTCGGGTCGAGGACGCGGATCAGCGCCTCCACCGGCTCGGCGTCGGCGACGCTCAGCCGCACCGACGACCAGCCGGGCGTCAGGTCGGCCTCGACCACGGTGTCGACGAAGCCGCTCCGGTCGGCCTTCGCCTCGTGCTTCACCCCGCCGGCCTCGATGGTGACCGTCACGTGCTTCGCGGGCAGGGTGGTGAAGCTGCGCCAGCCGCGCACCTTGTCCAGCCGCTGCCCGGACCGGTTGTCGGGGCGGCCGAGCAGCACCCGGCACAGCACCCGCGCCCAGCCCGGGGCGCCGTACCCGGCGTACGCGACGATGTTGGTCTGCCACCCGGTGCGACGCAGCCGGCGTTCCACCAGGTTGTGCACGGCGTCCTCGATCCGCGCGGCCCGGTGCAGGTTCGGTAGGGCAAGTTCGCCCGCGGTTGTGGGTGGCACGCTGCAACCCTGCCACACCCCGGCGGGGACGGCCACGCGAGGCGGGGACGAGGGGGTTCTCCACGATCGGCCCCGGTCCAGGCCACGGGCGTGACAGACTCCGGTCGGGGCGGCGACGGGGGCGTTGGTCGTGTCGACACATGTGCAGCACCCCGGGCGGTGGCGCCCGTCCGACCGGCCGGCGCTGGTGGCGCTGCTGCTCGGGCTGGCCGGGTTCGGCTACCGGCTGGGGCTGACGCTGCTCACCCTGCCCGGGTCGAACAGCGACGAGGCGACCTTCGGCCTGGCCGCTCTGCACATCGCCGCCGGCCGGGAGCAACCGGTCTTCCTGTACGGGCAGCGCTACATGGGCATGCTGGAGGCGTACCTGGCGGCGCCGCTGGTCGCCGTCGCCGGGCCGAGCTGGCCGGTGCTGCGGCTGCCGATGCTGGCGCTCTGGGCGATCTTCGCGTGGCTGATGTACCGGCTGACCCGACGGATCTGCTCGCCGTGGTGCGCCGTGCTGGTGGTGGGGCTGCTCGCGCTCGGCCCGGAGCGGGTGGTGCGGGACCAGTTGACCGTGGTGGGCGGCCGGCCCGAGGTGAAACCGGCCGTGGCGCTGATGCTGCTGATCGCGCTGGGGCTGGCCGACCGGCGGATCGGGGCCCGGCGGCTGGCGGCCGGGGCTGCCGGTTTGCTCGCCGGGGTGGCCGTCTGGTCGGACTGGCTGATCGTGCCGTACCTGGCGGTGGCCGGCCTGCTGCTGGCCTGGGTGCTCCGCCGGGAGCTGGCGGGCTGGGCGGGGGCGCTGCTGGTGGCCGGGTTCGTCGTCGGGGCGGCGCCGCTGATCGTCGACAACCTGCGCGCGCCGCCCGGGCAGGACTCGCTGTCGGTGCTGCGCCGGATCAGCACCGCCGCCGGACCGGCGCCGCCGCTGGCCGACCGGCTGCGCGGCGGGCTGCTGGAGGGGGTGCCGCTGTCCACCGGCCTGTGCCCGGTCGACGGCTGCGCCCGCTGGCAGCAGTGGTTCGGCCTGCTCTACCCGGTGCTGCTGGCGGGCGCCGTGGTCCTCGCGCTGGTCGCGTACCGGCGGGCCGCCGGCCGGCCGGCCGCCGACCGGGTCGGGCCGGCCACGCAGCTCGCCCTGGTCGCGGGCGCCGGCCTCACCCTGGTGGCGTACGTCCGCAGCCCGCTGGCCGGCACCGATCCGCTGGGCAACGCCCGCTACCTGTCGGTGCTCCAGCTCTCGCTGCCGGTGGCGTTGTGGCCGCTGTGGCTGGCGGCGAGGGTCGCCTGGCGGGGCACGGCGGGGGTCGTCGGGCGGCTGGCCGGCGCGTCGGCCACCGCCGCGCTGGCCGGGCTGGCCGCCACCGCGCTGGTCGCCACCGGCCTGTTCGTGGCCGGCGCCGACGGGCTGCGGGCGGAGGAGCGGCAGGCGCGGGAGCTGGCCGACACGGTCCGCCGGGCCGGGCTACGCACGGTGTACGCCGAGTACTGGACCTGTAACCGGTTGGTCTTCAACACCGCTGAGGCGGTGGCCTGCGGGGTGCTCGACGGGGACCTGTCCCCTGGGCAGAACCGGTACTGGCCGTACTGGCAACAGGTGGGGCGGGCCGACCGCCCCGGGTACGTGCTGACGGCCGGCGGCCCCGCCGACCGGCGGCTGCGGGAGCTGCTCGGGGCGGGGGCCTCACCGGCCCTGATCGCCGAGGTCGGCGGCTATCGCGTGTACCACCCGGAGACCGCCGTGCGGCCGTGGCGCTGACCGGCGGGCCGTACGCTGGCCGGACCGGCGCGCGCCGGTGTGCCGCCGCACCGAGGAGTCGACCGAGATGCTCATCCTGCTGCCGCCCTCGGAGGGGAAGGCCGACGCCGGCACGGGCCGGCGGCTGGACCCGGCCCGGCTGTCCCTGCCCGAGCTGGCCCCGGCCCGCGCGCGGGTGCTGGCGGCACTGGTCGGCCTCTGCGCCGGGCCGGACGAGGCGGCGGCCCTGGACGCGCTCGGGCTGACCCCGGGGCTGGCCGGCGAGCTGCGCCGCAACGCCCGGCTGGAGCGGGCGGCCACCGCCCCGGCGGGCCGGATCTACACCGGCGTGCTCTACGAGGCCCTCGACCTGGCGACGCTGCCCCCCGCGGCGCAGCGGGCGGCCCGCCGGTCGGTGCTGGTCAGCTCCGGGCTGTGGGGGGCGGTGCGGCTCACCGACCGCATCCCGCCGTACCGCTGCCCGATCGGGGCGCGGCTGCCCGGGGTGGGGGCGCTGTCGGCGTACTGGCGGCGGGAGCTGGCCCCGGCGATGGCGGCGGCGGCCGGCGGCAATGCGGTGCTGGACCTGCGCTCGGGCGCGTACGCGACGACCTGGACGCCGGGCGGCGAGTTGGCCGGGCGGACAGTGACGGTGCGGGTGCTGCACGAGCGGAACACCCCCGACGGGCCGGTCCGGTCGGTGGTCAGCCACTTCAACAAGGCGACCAAGGGGCGGCTGGTGCGCGACCTGCTCACCGCGGGTGCCCGCCCGCGCCGCGCCGGCGAGTTGGTGACCGCGCTTCGGGACCTGAAGTACACCGTCCTGGAACAGCCGGTGACCGCCGGACGGCCCCGGGCGGTGGACGTCGTGGTGACCCAGTTGTGACGGATCGCGCACAGATGGGCGTCACCGACAGCGACTGTCGCAAGATTTCCTCAAGGCTCGCGGCCACGGCTACCACGGGGCCGCGCGGGAGGCCACGGTAAGGGGAACCTGACGCCGACAAGGAGACTGTGGTGGCCCCCGAACCCACGCTGCTCGACCGGCCTCGTCTTCCCACGACCCCGCCCCCGCTGGACTGGCTGACCCTCGCCGACGCGTTCGAGGTCGCCTGCCTGCTGCGCTGCGCCTCCCCGCCGGCCGGGGCAGGTCGCCGTCCCCCGGCCCCCGCCCGCATCGGCCAAGCCGCCGAGTTCAACCGGGAGGACGCGGCGCACCGGATGCGCCAGCTCCTCGCCCGGCTGGAGATCCCGGTCGGGCACGAGGTGACCACCGGCGGCCTGCGCCGCCGCTTCGAGCTGCACCGGCTCCAGGTGCCCCGCGAGCACGGGGCGACGTACGCGACGCTGGTGGAGATCGGCTGGCGGCAGGGCCGCCGGGAGCTGCTCGGCGGGCCCGTAGCGGGCGCGTCCACGGCCCGCCGGGTGTGGCGTCCCCGGCTCGCCGCCGCGGCCTGGCGGGCGGCGCTGCTGGCAGGCGGCCGGCACGTCCGGCGGCACATCCTGGGGATCCGGCTGACCGACCGGGAGCTGGCCGCCGTGCTGGTCCGGGGTGCCGCCCTGCTGGAGGTGCCGGCACTGCTGCGGCCCGGCGCGGGCTGCTACGTGGTGAGCGTGGCCGACGGCTCGGACCGGGACCGTATCCTGCAGAGCGTGACCCTGGACCCGGCGACCGGGCCGGGGGTGACCGCCCTCGACTGAGGACCGCCGGCCGGCGGAAGCTGAACGCGGCCGGCCGGCGGGCTTGCGCCGGGAGCGTCGCACGCGCAGAGTGCACCGGGTGAGCCGTAGCTGGTCTGTGCCACCGCGCGCCGCCGGCGTGGCCGTGCTGCTGTTGGTGCTGGTGGCTGCGCCCGGGCTCGCCGGCTGCCGGGACTCGCCGAGCGAGCCGATCCGGATCCGGATCGCCACCGGCAGCCCCACCGCCGTCTACCACGCGTTCGGCCAGTCGTTGGCCGCCGTCCTGAACCGGGAGCTGCCCGGGGTGCTGGCCAGCGTGGTGGTCACCGCCGCATCGGCGGAGAACATGCGGTTGCTCGACACGGGGGACGCTGAGCTGGGCTTCACCCAGGCCGACGTGCTTCCCACCGGCCGGGAGGACCGCCCGAGCGTGCTGGCCGTGGCCCGGGTCTACGACGACCTGCTGCACCTGGTCACCAGGGCCGACGGCCCGGTCCACTCGGTGGGCGACCTGCGTGGCCGGCGGGTCTCCGTGGGGGCGCCCGGCTCCGGCACCGAGGTGACCGCCACCCGGCTGCTGGAGGTCGCCCAGTTGGGCGGGGTTACGGTCCGCCGGGAGCGGCTGGGGCTGGACGCCTCGGTCGACGCGCTGCGCGCCGGGCGGATCGACGCCTTCTTCTTCTCCGGTGGGCTCCCGGTGCGCGGCGTCGAGGAACTGACCGCCGACGGCGCCACCCGGATCGTCGACCTGGGCGATTGGACGGAGCCCCTGCGGCGCAGCTACCGGGAGGTCTACGTCTCCCGGGACATTCCCCGCTCGGTGTACGGGGTCGAGCCGGTCACCACGGTGGCGAACCCGAACTACCTGGTCGTCCGGGCCGACCTGCCGGATCCGCTGGTCCGGGAGGTGACCCGGCTGCTGATGGAACGCCGGGCCGAGCTGGCCGCGGCGCACCCCGCGGCGGGCCGGATGAGCCCCCGCTCGGCGATCGCCACCGCCCCGCTGCCGCTGCATCCCGGCGCGGCCGACTGGTACCGGTCGAACAAACCCTGACCCGTCAGCCGGCCGGGTCCACCGTTCCGCCGGCCAGCGGGGCGTCCCGGGCCGACGCGGCGTCGCCGGTCGGCGCGATCCCACCCGTCGGCCCGGTCCCACCCGGCGGCGCGGCGGTGCCCGGCGGGAGCGGGTCGGAGGCCGTCGCGGGGTCGGGGGCGGCCGGGAACCAGAGACCGGCCACCAGGCCACGCGGCTGCGCCAGGCGCATGGTGAGCCGGCCGTCGGAGGCGTCGACCAGGACCGCGACGATGGTCAGCCCGAGCCCGGCGCCGTCGACGTTCTGCACCTCGGGGGCCCGCCAGAACCGCTCGGTGGCCTGGTCGAGCTGGTCGAGGGTCATGCCGGGGCCGGTGTCGCGGACCTCCAGCGCGACCCCGTCGTCGGCCGCCCGAACGTCCACGGTCACCTCCCCACCCGCGCCGCTGAACTTGACCGCGTTGTCGATCAGCGCGTCCAGCGCCTGGTCCACGGCGGTCGGCACGGTTCGGGCGTACACCGGATCGGCGACCGGGGCCAGTCGCAGGGCGACCGCCCGGTGCCGGGCCAGCGGCTGCCAGGCGGCCACCCGGGACGCGGCGACCGCCGCGGCGTCCACGGTGACCCGTTCGTTCTCCTCGCGCTCGGCGCGGGCCAGGGTGAGCAGGGCGTCCAGCAGCAGGGCCAGCCGGTCGGTCTCCTCCAGCGCCAGCCGGTGCTCGGCCCGCCCCGGCTCGTCGGCCAGGCTCGGCCCCAGCTCCTCCACCCGCAGCCGCAGCGCGGTCAGCGGGTTGCGCAGCTGGTGGCTAGCGTGCGCGACGAAGGCCCGCTGCCGGTCCATCACGTCCGACACCGCGTCGGCCATGTTGTTGAAGCTCACCGCCAGGCGGCGCAGCTCCGGCGGGCCCAGCCGGTGCTGCACCCGGGCCCCCCGGTCCCCCTCCGCGATCTCGTGGGTGACCGCGTCCAGCTCGGTCACCGGGCGCAGCACCCAGCCGGCCAGCCCGAACGCGGTCAGCACGCAGGCCAGCACGGCGAAGATGCCGATCGCGGCGAGCAGCAGCCACCACGCGGTGACGGTGCGCCGGACCCCGTCCGCCGGGGCGGCGATCACCACCGCCCCGAGCACCTCACCGCCGTCGTTGATCGGCACCGCCACCACGACCGGCCCGCCGGTCCACGGCCACACCGACTCCGGGACGCTGAACTGCTGCCCGGACAGCGCGTTGTCCAACGCCGCCTCGGTGCCCGGCCCGACCTGCCAGCTGCGCGAGGCCACCACCGTGCGGCGGTCCCGGTCCACCACGGCCGCGCCGATGCCGTACAACTCGTCGTAGCTGCTCAGCTCGCCCCCGATCGGGCCGGGGACGCCGCCGCGCAGCGCCGGCCCGGCCAGCGAGGCGAACCGGGTCGCGTCGGCGAGCCGGTCGGCGCGCACCTCGTCGGTCTCCCGGGTGGCCAGGGTGGTGGCGAGTGGCGTCTCCAACGCGATGAGCACCAGCACCATCAGCAGCAGGTAGCTGATGACCAGCCGACGACGCACCGGCCCTCACTCCCCGCGCAGCCGGTAGCCGACCCCGCGGACCGTCTCCACCAGCCGGGCGTCGCCCAGCTTGCCGCGCAGCGATCCGACATGCACCTCGACGGTGTGCCGGTCCGCCCAGGTGGTGCCCCACACGTCGAGCAGGATCCGGTCCCGGGGCACCGCCGCCCCGAGCTGCCGGGCCAGCGAGAGCAGGATGTCGAACTCCTTGCGGGTGAGGGTCACCTCCCGACCGTCGACTGTGACCGTCCGCCCGGCGACGTCGATGCGAACCGGGCCGGCCTGGATCACGTCCCGCTCCGGGGCGGCGTGCGCGGCCCGGCGCAGCACCGCCTCGATCCGGGCCTGGAGCTCGACCATCGAGAACGGCTTCACCACGTAGTCGTCGGCGCCCAGTCGCAGGCCGAGGACTCGGTCGCGTTCCTCGCCCCGGGCGGTGACCGCGATGATGCCGAGCTGGGCGCTGCGCCGGCGCAGCACCCGGCACAGGTCGGTGCCGTCGCCGTCGGGCAGGGTCAGGTCGAGCAGCACGAGGTCGCAGGGCGCGGCGGACAGCGCCGCGGCGACGGTGGCGGCGTGCTCCACCTCGTAGCCGCGGCGGGTCAGGGCGGACGACAGGGCGGCGGCCACCCGTCGGTCGTCCTCGACCAGCAGGATGCGCACCCCGGACCTCCGTTCCTCGTTGCTCGGTCGTCGAATGGTCGCAGAAGCACCGCCCGGACGGGAGGGCCGGCCGGTCAGACCCTTCCCGCCGGCCGAGGGCCGGGCCGGGGCGCGTCCCGGGTCGAGGGGCCGCGGTCGCCGTAGGCTGCCGGGGTGATCTACAAGCTGCTGGCCACGACCGAGTGGGACACCGCCCGAAACGCCGGGCACTTCGCCGGCTCGGCGGTGGACCGCCAGGACGGGTTCATTCACCTCTCCGCCGCCGACCAGCTCGTCGAGACGGCCCGGCGGCACTTCGCCGGCGCCACCGGGCTCACCCTGCTGGCGGTGGACCCGGCGGCGCTCGGTGCGGCGCTGCGCTGGGAGCCGTCCCGGGGCGGAGCGCCGTTCCCGCACCTGTACGGGACGCTGCCGGTGACCGCCGTGGCCGCGGCCCACCCGCTGCCGGCGGACGTCCCGGCCGCCGACGCGGTGGCGCGACTGCTCCGCTGAGGGATCGCTATGCTCACCCGAGTCCGCGCGCCGGCCGGGGTGACCGCAGCCCGCCGGCGGGCGTGGCAGTCCGATCCGCGCGGGCGGCCGGCACCCGTCGCCGTCCCGACGCGTCCCACCCGCCGGCGCGACGGCGCGCCCCGAGCGATGCGAGCAGCGATGACTGACACCACCGACCGCCCCGACGTCTTCGTCCACCCGAGCGCCGACGTGGAGGAGGGCGCCCAGGTGGGCGACGGCACCAAGGTCTGGCACCTGGCCCACATCCGGTCGAGCGCCCGGGTCGGCGCCGGCTGCGTGATCGGTCGCAACGTGTACGTCGATGCCGGCGTCACCGTCGGCGACCTCGTGAAGATCCAGAACAACGTCTCGGTCTACCAGGGCGTGACCATCGAGGACGAGGTCTTCGTCGGCCCGTGTGCCGTGTTCACCAACGACTTCCGCCCCCGGGCGCAGAACCCGGACTGGACCATCACCCCGACCCTGGTCCGCCGGGGCGCCTCGATCGGTGCGAACGCCACGCTGGTCTGCGGGATCGAGGTCGGCGAGTACGCGATGATCGCCGCCGGGTCGGTGGTCACCCGGGACGTCGCGCCGTACCAGTTGGTGGCTGGCAACCCGGCACGGCCCAAGGGCTGGGTCGACGAGCGCGGCGAGGTCGTCTCCCGCGACGCCGACAACCCGCCGCAGCGCGGCTGACGACATGACCGGGCGGCGGTGGACGGCTCCTCGCCGTCCACCGCCGCCCGGCTCTCGTCCCCGGCCCGAGCGGGTCAGCCGCAGAGGCGGCCGATCTCCTGCCGGAACCGGTCCATCGGGTTGGACCCGGCCGGTCCGAGCAGGTATTCCTTCAGTTCCCGCCGAGCCTCGGCCATCGGGTCGTTCCCGCCCCGGGCGAGGGCGAGGACCTTCTCCAGCTCGCCGCAGTCGAGCGAGAGCAGGTACGCCGCCCGCGCGGTGGGGAACGTCCGGCGGAACTCGTCCTCGGGCAGGCCCGCCGGGTTGGCCACCACGTACGGCCGCTCGCTCTGCACGAAGTCGGAGACCACGCTCGACACGTCACTGATCAGCAGATCGGTGGCGTTGAAGCAGTCGAACAGGGCCGGCGTGCGGCCGGTGACCACCAGGTGCGCGGTGCCGCCCAGCGAGGTCGGGTCGACCTGCCCGCCGGCGGCCCGGAGCCGGGCGACGATCAGCTCGTGCACCGCCTGGGCCTTCCTCGACCGGTTGCCGGTGAGCGGGTGCGGCTTGTAGACCACCCGGACGCCACCGGCGGCGAGCAGCCCGGCGATGATCCGCTCCCCCATCAGCACCAGCGAGGTGTGATACGGGTCGTCGTCCAGCCACCCCTCCCAGGTGGGGGCGTAGAGCACGGTGAACGGGCGGTCGGTGAACTCCGCGCCGAAGGTGTGCACCCCGGCGAGCTGCGGGCGGCCGACCTCCACGATGTCGCGATCGAGGACGCCCACCCCGGCCCGGGCGTACCGCTCCCGACCGGCCGCCCCGGCCACCCAGACCTCGTCGTACACCTTGCTGTACGGGTTGACGCTGGCCTGCTTGTCGCTGTCACCGTGGCCGACGAAGACGTGCCTCATTCCCGGCTCACGCAGCATGTGGATGTTGGCGCCGACGTTCGCCGCGTACAGGGCGACCCGGATCGAGCTGAGGTCGAGGTTCATGAAGTCGACCCCGGCCGGTACGCAGATCACCGGCAACCGGGTGTCGGCCAGCTCGCGGAACGCCTCGTCGTTACGGAGCAGCACCACCGCGCGGCGCCCGGCCGCCTCGACCGGGGCTAGCCACATGTTGGCCTGGTAGACGTCCTTGGCGGGGCCGGCGAAGTAGAGCGCCACCTCGGGCTGTTCCCGAGCCAGCCAGGCGTGCACGGCTGACAGCGACCCCTGCCCCCGGCTACGCCCACCCCGCCCGGCCAGCGCGAGTACGGCTACCGTGACCAGTCCCACCGCCAGGGTGACCAGCCCGGTCACCACCACGGGGGCGACCCGGTCGACCAGTGCGGCCAGCACGGCCGCCGGGACGAGGAGCACGTTGATCAGCGGCAGTCGCAGGCCCGCGATCCGCCGCGCCCAGGCTGGCGGACCCGGCACCCCGGCGGTGCGGGCGAGGTCGATGTTGCGGGCGAAGGCCAGGGTCGAAGCGCGGTGCTCGTCGACCGCGCTGAGGGCGGCGCTGCCGACGGCAACGCTCCAGAGCGCGGCCGGCAGCAACAGGACCGCGACGGTCCCGCCGGCTGCCGGACCGACCGCGCTGACGATCAGCAGCACGACCGACAGGTCACGGACGAGCCACCGCCAGACCGGTCCGAGCCCGGCCTTCTGGAGCAGCTCGCCCGCTGCGGCGAACCGGGTGGCGAGGGCCAACTCACCGGCGACGGCGACCAACGCGGCGACCACGTACGGGATCAGCCAGCCGAAGACACCGGACAGGACCATGACCCCGTAGCCCAGCAGGGTCACACCGACGACGGCGAGACCCTGCTGGTTTCGCACTCTGCTGAACAACGACACGCTCCCTTGTCTACTCGCCGGCGTCGATGGGTCCGATACCAGGCATCTGCGACCCTAAACGGGGCAAGTAACACAAGTATTGCTGGGGTGTCCGGCGGACGAACAAGCCGAGGATGCCGCTCACCGAACGTGTCGGTCGAGCCACGGAAGCAGTGTGCCCCGGCCGGTGAGCGGCCGAGGCCCACGGGGACCGGGCGGACCGGGTCAGCCGCCGATGACCACCCGACGGACGCCGGCCCAGCGGGCCGGATCGGTGATCCGACGGCCGTCGACCAATACGGAGACGCCCGGCAGGTCTGCCGGGGCGAGGCTGCGGTACTCGGCGTGGTCGGCCTGGATGACGGCGGCGCCGACCGGCTCGCCGTCGTAGCCGGGCAGGCCGTGCGCCGCCAGCTCCTCGTTGGTGTACATCGGGTCGGAGACGTACGGCTTGGCACCCCGCTCGCGCAGCGCCTCCACGGTCGGGAAGACGCCCGAGAAGGCGGTCTCCTTGACCCCGCCCCGGTACGACGCGCCGAGCACCAGCACCCCCACGTCGGTCAGGTCCCCGTACGCGGCGGCGAGCAGGTCGACGGCGTACTCGGGCATGGCGGCGTTGGCCTCGCGGGCCGAGCGCACCACGGTGGCTGCCGGGTCGTTCCACAGGTACATCCGGGGGTAGATCGGGATGCAGTGGCCGCCGACGGCGATGCCCGGCGAGTGGATGTGGCTGTACGGCTGGGTGTTGCAGGCATCGATGACCTTGGTGACGTCCACCCCCACCGAGTCGGCGAACCGGGCGAACTGGTTCGCCAGGCCGATGTTGACGTCCCGGTAGGTGGTCTCGGCGAGCTTGGCCAGCTCGGACGCCTCGGCGGAGCCCAGATCCCAGACGCCGTTGGGCCGGTCGAGGTCGGGCCGCTCGTCGAAGTCCAGCACGGCCTCGTAGAAGCGGACGCCGTTCGAGGCGGACGCCTCGTCGATGCCGCCGACCAGCTTGGGGTAACGGCGCAGGTCGGCGAAGACCCGGCCGGTGAGCACCCGCTCCGGGCTGAAGACCAGGTGGAAGTCCTTGCCGGCGGTGAGACCGGAGCCCTCCTCCAGCATCGGCGCCCAGCGGGCGCGGGTGGTGCCGACCGGCAGGGTGGTCTCGTAGCTGACCAGGGTGCCCGGCTTGAGGCCCCGAGCGATGGCCCGGGTGGCGTCGTCCATCCAGCCGAAGTCCGGCACACCGTCCGCGTCCACGAAGAGCGGTACGACCACGACGACCGCCTCGGACCCGGCGACCGCGGCGGCGGTGTCGGTGGTGGCCGACAGCAGACCGGCGGCCACCACCTCCTTCAGCTTGACGTCGAGGTCGGCCTCGCCGGGGAACGGCACGGCACCGTCGTTGACCAGCTGGACGACCCGCTCGGAGACGTCGGCACCGACCACCCGGTGCCCCTTCGAGGCGAACTGCACGGCAAGTGGCAGGCCGATCTTTCCAAGCGCGACGACGCAGATGTCCATGTAACTACTTTCCTCCAGAGGGCCAGATACGGCGCAGGCGGGCAAGGAACCGTCGGGGGGTCACCGGCGTGATCGCGACGATCACCTGGCCCTTGTGGTTGGTGGTGGGCGTGACGAGGTGGAACCGGACACCGTGCCGGGCCAGCAGGCGGGGTGCGGAGACCCGGCGGTCGGTACGCAGTGGCGACGAGCCGGTCCCGCCCGACGCGGTGACCTCGGCCCGCGCCACCCGACGCTCCCCGTTCGCCGCGACGACCGCGAGTAGCTGGTCCAGCGCGAAGTCCGTCCGCACGACGGTACCGGGGCCGCCCGCGGTGACCGAACTGGCACCCGCCAGCTCGCCGACGCTGATCCGCACCGCGTCGGCGCCGAGCGTCGCCAGCGCCGCCCAGCGGCTCTGGGCGGTGACCACCAGGACCCGGGCCCCGGCGGCGTCCCGCCCCCAGGCCAGGGCGGTCGCGGTCAGCTTCGCCATCACCTTGGCGGCCTTGTCGGTCACGTCGTACCACTCGTCCGGATAGCCGAGCGAGGGGTCGCGGAAGCCGACGTAGTGGGCGTACCAGCGACCTTCCTCGATGACGGCCTCGGGCGGCGTCTTGTCGGACTGCTGGCCGACCAGGTCACGCAGCCGGTCCAGGCCGGCGTCCCGGGCGAGGACCAACCGCAGCCGCAGGTCCGGCGCCAACCGGGCCACGATGCCGTCGGTGAGGTACGCCTCGGCCAGCTTGCGGATCCGGTCGTGGACGTGCCGCTGGGCGTCCGGTTCGAGGGCGAGGAACTCGCGCTGGAGGAGCTTCGCCACCTCCCAGCTGAAGTTGCGCAACAGGATCGCGTCCCGGCGCGGCCCCGGCGCGATCAGGTCGACGACGAAGCCGACCAGCTCCTCCGCGCAGCGCAGCCGCTCCTCGAACCGGCTGGCGTAGGTGATGTTCTGCGCGTTGTCCCGCTTGACCGCGTAGTAGTACTCGTAGTCGGCCAGGACGGAGATCCGCCTGGCGCGGAAGCACGCCTCCAACGTGAAGGGCTGGTCGCTGCCCATCCGCATGTCCTCGCGGAACCGCAGGCCGTGCCGCTCGATCAGGTCCCGGCGGAACAGCTTGGTGTTCGACAGCGACCAGGCCAGGTCGCCGCCGAAGAGGTCGACCTCCTCCTGCGTGCTGGCGTAGACGGCCTGGTGCACGTAACGCTTGTTGGTGCCGACCATCCGGCCGAGCACCACGTCGGAGTCCCACCGGTCGGCGGCGTCGACCAACCGCTCCAGCGCCTCCGGCCCCAGGTGGTCGTCCGAGCCGATGAAGAAGACGTACCGGCCGCGCGCGTGGTCCAGGGCGCGGTTGCTGGGGGCCGCCGGACCGCCCGAATTGGGCTGGCGCAGCACGGTGACGGTGCCGGGGTACCGCTCGGCGAACCGATCCAGCTCGGCGGCGCTGCCGTCGGTGGAGCCGTCGTCGACCGCGACGACCTCCAGCCGGTCCAGCCCGATGGTCTGCCCGACCAGCGAGTCCAGGCAAGTGGTCAGGTACGGCATGGTGTTGTAGACGGCGACGACCACCGTCACGTCGGGCATGCTCACGAACCCACTCCCACTGACGCAGGGGCGGCGCCCGGGGCCGGGTCGCCGTCGGGGGCCGGGCGGGACGGGGCGCCTGGCAGCAACCGGGTGTAGACCGCGTCCAGCGCCTCCGCCTGCGCCTCCCACGTCCACCCCGCCAGCAGCCCAGGCCGGTCGTACGCGCCCCGGTAACGTGCCGGGTCGCCGAGGACCGCCCGGACCGCCCGGACGAAGTCCGTCACGTCCTCGGCCGCGAACACCTCGCCCTGCCCGGTCTCGCGGACAGTCTCCGCCATGGTCCGGACGTCGGAGACGACCAGCGGCAGGCGGGCGTGTGAATACTCGAAGAACTTGGTGATCAGGGCGATCTCGTGGTTCGGCCAATGCTGGATCGGGATGACGCCGACCTGCGCGCCGGACAGGAACCGCACCACCTGGTGGTGCGGCACGTACGGCAGGACGTGCAGCCGGTCGGCCGCGCCCAGCTCCTCAGCCCGCCCGACCAGACCCTTGACGTACGCGGACTCCGGCTTGTTGACCACAAGCGCGATGTGGGCCTCCGGCAACCGCGGCAGCGCCTCGACCATCACCCCGAGCCCGCGTTTCGCGGCCGCCACCCCGCTGTAGACCAGCAGCGGGATTCCCGGCCGCAGCCCGCAGAGCGTGCGGATGTCCGGCACCGGCGCGGCCGGGTCGGCCGGCAACTCGTCGACCGCCGGGGCGTTGAGGACCACCGCCGGGCGCTCCGCGAGCCCGTGCTCGCGCCGCAGCAGGTCCGCCAGGCCGCCCGAGACCGTCATCGTGGCGTCCGCGTGGGGCACGTACTCCCGCTCGTGGGCGACGTTCCCGGGCAACCAGCGGGCGTTGTCCCGCCATGGCTGCACGCCCGGCAGGTACTCGTGGGCGTCCCAGACCAGGGCGATCCGTCGGCCCTCGGCGGCCGCCCGGAGCTTGGCGCGGGCGCCGACGCCGATCATCCGGAAGTCGTTGGCGTGGATCAGGTCCGGCTCCAGCTCGTCCACGACCGGGCCGTAGGCCAGCTCGTAGTCCCACAGGCCCGGCTCGAGGCGTCGCCACGCGCCGCCGCCTCGCACCTTCTGCCAGAACAGCGTGTACACGCGGTCCCAGGGGCCGTCGAGCTTGCGGCCACGCCGAGCCTGGGTCAACTGCCGGTTGCGCAACGAGACCCAGCGGCGGGTAAGGCCGGCGAACTTCTCCTCGGCCCGCAGAACCTGCCAGGAGAGGCCGCCGGGACGGCCGACGCCGGACTCCCGGGAGGCGGCGGTCAACACCGCCCGTCGCACCCGCAGGTCGGCCCGCCAGGCCCGCATCGCCTGACTGCGGTGCGCCCCGATGCCGCTGGGCGGGTAGGCGAGCGGGCGACGGAGCCAGGCCCGCCGGAACTCGTGTCGGCGCTTGGCCAGCGGCTCGGGCATCGGCACCAGGCGAACCTCGGCGCCGCCGAGCCGCCAACTCGTCGGCTGTCCGACGGGCGCGCGGCCAAGGAGGACGACCTCCCAGCCGGCCTCGGCCGCCGATCGTGCCGCCTTCTGCACCCGGGAGTCGCCGATGACCCCGTTGTCCACCAGCATCACGACCCGTCCTCGGGTGGTCGCCGCTGGGGTCGCGCCGTCAGATCCCATTTCTGCCCGTCTCCGTGTCGAAGGCACCGCACCCGCGGACCCGAGCGAGTCTACGACAACGCAACCGGCGCACCGTCTCTCAGCGGCGGTGTTCCGTGCCCCCGTGTCCCTGGTTGCTACTCTGCATGCTGCTCGGCGCATGCTGTTCGGCGTCCGGTGCGCACGGGGAACGCCATCACCTCCCCGGCGACACCCATCCTTCCTGATCTGCCGGGCACAACCGTCGCTCGCCCGCTCGCATGGACAGGATCAGAGATGGACCCGGTGACGCCCAACACGCGGAGTCGACCCATGCCGGAAGCAACGCCCGAACCGGCCGTCCGACCGGACGGTACCGGTCCGGTCGCGGCCGGACGACGGCTGTGGCTGGCAGCCCGGCACGCCGGGACCGCGCTGGGCGCGTACGTAATGATCCGCCTGGTCGGACTGCTCACCGTCTACTTCTGGGCCCGCAACACCGACCGCTCGCCCGCCGAACTACTCACCAAGTCGGACGGGACCTGGTATCTCGCGATCGTCCAGCACGGGTACGACGGGTACGAGAAGACGCAGAGCAACATGGCCTTCTTCCCGCTCTACCCCGGCCTCACCGCCGCCCTGGAGTGGATCTCACCGCTCGGCCCCCGTGCCGCCGCGCTCGTCGTGGCGTGGGTCGCCGGGCTCGCGGCCGCCTGGGCACTGTTCGCGATCGGCGAGCACCTGCACGACCGCCGCACCGGCATCCTGTTCGCCTCGCTCTGGGGTGCGCTGCCGCACGGCGTCGTCGAATCCATGGCGTACAGCGAAAGCCTGTTCACTGCCCTGGCCGCCTGGGCGCTGTACGCGGTGCTGCGCGGCCGCTGGCTCACCACCGCGACGCTCTGCGTCCTCGCCGGCCTGACCCGTCCGACCGCCTCGTCGCTGATCGCGGTAGTGGGGCTCGCCGCGCTGGTGGCGATCGTGCGACGTCGGGACGGCTGGCGCCCGTGGGCCGCCCTGCTGCTCACCCCGGCCGGCTGGCTCGGCTACCTGGCCTGGGTCGGCACACGGACCGGACGGGTGGACGGCTGGTTCCACATCCAGGACGCCGGCTGGGGCACCTCGTTCGATTTCGGCGTCTACACGGCGCAGCGGGGCCAGGAGGTCCTGGGGCAGGTGGCGGCCCTGCCGCTGTTCGTGGTCACCCTGGTGCTGCTGCTGTCGATCATGTTCTTCGTGCTGAGTCTGCTCGACCGCCAACCGTGGCAGCTCCTGCTCTACAGCGGGCTGCTGCTGGTCACCACGCTCGGCGCCGCCGGCTACTACCACTCCAAGGCCCGGTTCCTGCTGCCCGCGTTCCCGCTGCTGCTCCCGGCCGCCGTCGGCCTCGCCCGGGCCGGCTGGGCCCGGGCGATCACGGTCCTGGTGACGCTGACCATCCTCTCCGCCTACTTCGGCGGACACCTGCTGCTGGTCTGGACGAAATCGCCCTGACCCCGGTCAGCGGCTCCAGGGCCGAGCGTCCCAGAGCCACACGTCGTCGACCCGCTGCCCCGGTCCGAACATCGCATCGAGCACGGTTCTGAGCTCGTCCCGCCGGCGACCGTGGTCGGGCAACGCCACCGCGTCAGCCTTCCAGTACCGGACGTCGGCGCGCGCCTGGTCGATCTCGGCGGGGCTGACCGTGGTGCCCCGCTCGCCAAGCGAGACCGCGGTGAGCAGCTTCGCGGTCGGCTGCGGCTCCACTCCCCAACGGCCGGTGCCGTCGGTGGCGGAGACCGGCCCGAGGAAGTAGCCCTCGGGCACGGCGAAGCCGGCCACGGCGGCGGAGCTCCAGTAGAGCGAGGTCATGCCTTGGACCGGCACCGGCACCAGGGTGCGGCCGGGGGTGACGTGGTCGCGCCACGCGCCGCTGGTGACGAAGTCCGGCACCGGGTTGCGGCCGCGCGCCTGCAGCGGAACGGGCAGGATCGGCAGCAGCGCGGCCACCGCCAGCACGGCCGCCACCCGCGCGGCCAACCGTCCGGCGGGCTGTTCCCGCAGCTCTGCGGCGGTGAGCCGATCCCCGGCGACGGCCAACAGCACGCCGAGGACCGCGGTGGTGATCAACGCGAACCGGGACACCACCAGCGAGTCGAACACCGGCAGGTTCTGCACCAACGCGAACGGGGCCGGGATATCCGTCCGCCGGGTGCCCGAGGTCCAGGTGGTGCCGATCGAGAGGAGCGCCGAGACGAGGCCGACGACCCCGAGCACCCGGGCGACGAGCTCCCGACGCAGCCACCAGAGCGCAGCGGCCGCGACGACCAGCACCGACCAGCCGTAGAAGCTCGCCTGCTCGGTGGTGTTCGGCGCCCAGCCCACGGCGCTGGTCGGCCCGCCGGCGAGCGACTGGGTGGCGAACCGGACGAACGAGCCGAGCTTCAGCGCGTAGATGTCCGGAGTGCCGGGGTGGCCGACCCGGTGCTGCGGGCCGGCGAACTGCATCCAGAGCGGATACGCGGTCGCCGCCGACACCAGCACGCCGGTGATCGCCAGGCCGGTCACCAGCCGGCGCAGCCGCCGCAGCGCGTCCCGGGGCCGAAGGACCAGGTACGTCACCACCATCATCAGGCAGCCGAGCGCGGTGAGGAAGAGGATCTCCAGGCTGACGAAGAACTGCGCGATGACGAGCGCGCCCAGCACCAGGCCGTCGCGGAGGACGTGCCCGGTGCGGGACAGCGCCACGACCCGCCAGACGATGAACGGCACCAGCCACTGGGCGGTGATGTGCGGATGGCCGTTGCTGTGCGAGACCAGGGCTGGGGCGAAGGCGCAGAACAGGCCGCCGACGAAGGCCGCCGCCCGTGACCCGACCACGTGCCGGGAGAGCACGTGGTACCAGGCGTAGCCGGTGCCGGCCAGGTTCAGCGTGATGAACAGCAGGTAGGAGAAGGACGCGCCGAAGAGCAGCGTGAACGGGGCCAGCACGATCCCGGGGAGCTGGAGCCCGACGTTGGTCATCAGGTTCACGCCGGTCGGGGCGTTCTGGAGCGTGGTGAAGAACGGGTTCTCCAGGTGGCTGACCGCGTGCGCCGCGTGCGCCAGCATCCACTCGTTGAACCCCTGGTCATTGGGGCGGCTGCCCAGCAGCCTTCCGTCGACGTCCCACCAGCCTCGGCCGGTTACCCAGAAGGCTCCGGCGAGGTAGACCAACGCGGTCACCAGCTCCGCCCGGGACCGGCGCCACCACGGCGCCGTACCGGCCGGCCGGCCTTCGTCCGCCCCGCCCGGCCCTGGGTCGCCGCCCTCCGTCAACCCGGCCGTCGCCGGCGCGGGCGCCTGGTCCAGTGCCGTCCCGCCGGCTCGGGACCCTGCCGTCGCGGGGGTGAGGGTCGTCGCGGGCGCACGGTCGCGCGCAGCCTCCGTGGGGGCGGCGTCGCGGCCACGGGTACCGGGGTCGGTCATGGCGCAGGAGTCTACGGAAGCAGCCGCCGGGGCCGGAGACCGGCCGCCGCGACAACGGGCGGTGGCCAGGGGACGCTGTCGGCTGCCCGGACGGCGGTGCCGGGCCGGGCTGCCCGGAACGGCGTTATTGTAGTCTCCGCGCTCTGTCCGAAGGTCGCTCCGCGCGACCGTCGACGGAACCGGCACCGCGTCCGGCCGACCCGAGACGTACGGCGTACCGCTGATGGAAAGGTCTTTCCGGCATGGTCCCGCTCCGTGGACGTCCGACGGTCGTCCCCACCGGGGCGGACCGCGTGGTCCTGTGGTCCGGGGCCACGACTGGTCCGGGGCCACGACGCCACATCTCCCAGCTCCCCAGGATCGGAATCGATGAATAACGGGCGAACTTTTTGGAAATCGTTGAGGCCGCCCCGACCACGACGGCCCGGGTCCCGACCGCACATGATCTATCTCGCGATCGGCTTCCCCCCCGCGGCCAAGAGCTGCGCCTACCGGATGCGGGAGACAGCCAACCAGTTCGCCGCCCACGGCTGGGACGTCACCGTGGTCACCATCATCGATGAGGCGTGGGAACGCGAGTACGGCCTCGACCACACCCTCTCCGAGGGGGTGGACCCCCGGGTCCGGATGGTCAAGCTGCCGTTGGTGCGAGACGACCTGGAGACGGACATCCGGTCCTTCACCGAGCGGCGGGCTCTGGCCCACAAGGACTACCTCGCCGAACTGCGCAAGCAGAACCTCAAGATATTCCCCGAGCCGGTCTTCGGCGGCTGGCGTCCGGCGTTGGAGAAGGCCCTGGTGGAGATCCACCGGGAGCGGCCGGCCGACCTGCTGGTCACCACCTGCGCCCCCTACGTCAATCTGGCCGCCACGTGGCAGTTGTGGGAGAGCCACCGGGTTCCGTACGTGGTGGACTTCCGGGACGGCTGGTCCGTCGACGTAATCAACAACGGCGAGGCGTTCTCGAAGGAATCGGTCTCCGGGCAGTGGGAGATCAAGCTGCTGACCAACGCGGTCGCCATCTGGAACGTCAACGAGCCGATCTCTCGCTGGTACCGCGAGCGCTATCCGGAACTCGCGCACAAGATGCGGGTCGTGCGCAACGGCTACGACGCGGCCAGCATTCCCGCGCAGGTCCGCCCGGCCCCCCCGGACCGTCCGCTGGTCTTCGGTTACCTCGGCGCGCTGAACCTTCCCGTGCCGCTGCTCGACGCCGTGCTTCAGGGGTGGCGGATGGCGCGTCAGGAGGACCCGGCGCTGGCGGGCGCGCGCTTCGAGGTGCGCGGCCACATCGGCGCGGCCTGGGCGCGCGGCGACAACGCGCACGCCGAACTTCTCCGGGCGGCCGCCGCCGACGGCGTGGTGGTCGGCGGTTCGGTGCCCAAGGCCGAGGTGGTCGACCTGTACGCCCGCTGGGACGTGGTCGTGCTGATGGTGACCGGCGGCCGGTACATGACCTCCGGCAAGGTGTACGAGTACATGGCGACCGGCCTGCCGGTCGTCTCCGCCCACGAGGCGGACCACGACGCCTCCACCGTCCTGTCCACGTATCCGCTCTGGACCGGGGCGGTCGGGCTGGACCCGGTCGAGCTGGCCGGCGCCTTCCGCCGGGCCGCGGCGCTGGCCCGCACCGCCAGCGAGGCGGACCGGGAGAAGGCCCGGGCCGGGGCGAGGCAGTACGCCCGGGAGGAGCAGCTCATCCCGGCCGTCCAAGAGGTCACCGAGCTGGTGCGGCGCGGAGGATCGACCGGCGCCCCGCACGTCGCCTCCACCGGCGCTCGTGCCTCGGCCGAGGAAGGTAGGTCATGATCGAGGTTCTGATGATCCTGGGAGCCGTCCCCGGCCGGCAGGCAGTCCTGACCGACGCGCTCGAGCAGTTTCGGTCAATGGGGGTCACGGTGCGGGTCGCCTGCACCTTCGATCCGGAGAAGATTCCGGCCGCGGCCGACCTCGCCGAGCTTCACCTGCTGTCCACGGCGAAGGAGCTGGGCCCGCGCGCCAGCCGCATGATCAAGATCGCCAGCCCCGCCCGCCGGCCCTGGCTGCGGGCCCAACGCGACCCGTGGGTACGCCGCCATGCCAGGCAGGCCGACGTCCTGGTCGCCCTGGACGCGCAGGCTCTGCACACCGTCTGGCAGCTGGCTCAGCGCCATCGCCGGGCGGAAGCCGTTTACGGCATCGCGCCGGCGCTGCGGGCCGTGGAGAAGCGGTCGGCAGACCCGGCGCAGCACCGCCGCCCACGGCTGACCACGATCGGCCCGTCCCCGCAACTGCTGGTCAGCTCCACCCGCAGCCGGACGGTCGATCTGGCGAAGCTGGTGCTGAACGCCAGCACGGGACAGCGGGCGATGCGGCTCGGCGCGGTGCGCTGGTTCTGGCACCAGGCCGCCGCCGCGCCCGGGGTGCCGGAGCGGTACCGCGGCACGGTCGTTCAACGGGTGAACACCAGCATGCGCCAGGCCGGGCACAAGGCCAGCGCGAACCGGTTGGCGCTGGCGGCCCAGGATCGGCTGACGAGCGTCACGACCAAGGGGCACCTCCTCGGCCCGATCGTCGAGGCGGAGCTGAACGAGGGCAAGCTGCCCGCCCACCTGATGACCGTGGCCAAGGGGCAGCTGAAACTGGCGGACGGCTTCCTCAAGAAGCAGAACCCGGGCAAGGCCGCGCCGCACGTCCTCCGCGCCTTCGACCTGATGTTCCACCGGATCGCGCATTTCGACGGGCTCACGTCGCCGCTGGCCGAGGACCCGGAGGGCTACCTCGCGCCACTGCACCGCAGCGAGGTCGGCAGGGCGATGGCGACCCCGCGCGGTCGACGGTCGCCGGCGCAGTTCCCGCCAGCCGACCGGGCGCACCGGATGCTCTTCCTCACCGGGCTCAACGACAATTTCCTGCACCCCATCATCGAGCGCTACGAGGCCATGCCCGGGGTGGAAGCCCGCCGGTTGAACCTCGTGGAGGAGTCGATCCGCCCGGTGCTCAGCAACGGCCGGACCAACCTCGTGCACCACATGCTCGCCGGCACCTCCAAGCGGGCCGAGGAGGTCCAGGAGGCGTGGGGCCACCACGTCGCTGCGGCGGACACCGTCTTCGTCGACTGGTGCAACCTGCCCGCCGCCATGCTGACCATGATCGACCCAGGCAACGCCCGGGTGATCGTCCGGCTGCACAGCTTCGAGGCGTTCAGCTGGTGGCCGCACCTGACCGACTGGTCCCGGGTGGACGACCTGGTCTTCGTCTCCGAGCACCTGCGCGACCTGACGCTGGCTGCGGTACCGCGGCTGCGCGGCCCGCAGGGGCCCCGGACGCACGTGGTCACCAACGCGATGGAACTCCATCGGTACGCGGTGCCCAAGCCGTCGGCCGACGCCCGCTTCACCCTCGGGTTGATCGGGCTGAGCTCGCTGGCCAAGGATCCACGCTGGGCCCTGGCGGTGCTGCGGAAGCTGCGTCAGCGCGACGAGCGGTACCGCCTGAAGCTGATCGGTGACGAACTCAAGCCGTCACTCAGCCCGGCGGTCCGGTCGTACGTGAAGGAGCTCGACGCCGAACTGGCCGAACTCGAGTCTGCCGGCGCGGTCGTGCGGACCGGCCGAACGGAGGACGTGCCCGGCGCACTGACCGACGTGGGAGTCATCCTCAGCACCTCGGTCCGGGAGAGCTTCCACTGCGGGTTGGTCGAGGGGGCTGCCAGCAGCGCGGTGCCCGTGGTACGGGACTGGCCCTTCTTCGCGGGCCGGCCGCACAGCGCCCGTAACCTCTTCCCCAGCGGTTGGGTGGTGGGCACCCCGGAGGAGGCCGCGGAGCGGATCCTCACCCTCACCGCCTCCGAGGAGATTTGGCGCGAGACGGGTCAGGCTGCGGCGTCGCACGTGCTGAACACCTGGGACTGGTCGGTCACCCAGAAGGACTTCGACCGGCTGCTGTTGGAACCGCCGGCCACCGGCGACTGACAGAGATGATGTTCATGAGCACCTCCCGCCGAGGTTTGACCCAGCGACTGACTGACTTCGGGTCCTCAACGGGATCTGTCGGCCTCGGTCGGGAGGTGCTCGTGCACTCATCGGACGTGGCGTTGTGACTTCATAGGAGCCTGGCCAGAGGCCCCATCTCTGTCTTGTCCGCGTTGCCCGGCTGGTGCGTGCCGCCCTGCCCGGTCACGAACGACAGGACGACGATGCCCTCTATTACACCCGACAACGCTGCGATCGAGGTCGCCGGTGGCGTCGACACCCACCAGGACACCCACACCGCCGCGGTGATCGACCTGGTCGGACGGGTGCTAGGCACCCAGCAGTTCCCCGCCACGACGGCCGGATACACCGCCCTGCTGACCTGGATGCGCGAGTTCGGCCAGGTGCTGCGGGTCGGTGTCGAGGGGACCGGCGCCTACGGCGCAGGGCTCGCCCGGCGGCTACGCCACGAACAGGTCGCGGTGATCGAAGTGGACCGGCCCAACCGCAAGACCCGCCGGTTCCAGGGCAAGTCCGACCCGATCGACGCCATCCAAGCGGCCAAGGCCGCCCTGGCCGGCGACCGGACCGGCACCCCCAAGCAGCGCGACGGCCGCGTCGAAGCCCTGCGCAACCTCCGGGTGGCCCGGCGCAGCGCGGTCGACCAGCGCGCCGACGCCCAGCGTCAGATCAAGACCCTGATCGTCACCGCCCCCGACGACCTGCGTGCCCGGCTGCGCAGCCTGACCGTCAAAGAGCTGATCGCCACCTGCGCGAACCTGCGACCCGACCGGACCGACGCCGCGACCCCGGCCACCGCCGCCAAGGTCGCTCTGCGTTCCCTGGCCCGCCGCCACCAGCAGCTGTCCACCGAAATCGCCGACCTCGACGAACTGCTCGAGCCCCTCGTCGCCACCATCAACCCCGGCCTGGTCGCCGTCAACGGCGTCGGCGCCGATGTCGCCGGCCAACTGCTGGTAACCGCCGGGGAGAACCATGACCGGCTCACCTCCGAAGCCGCGTTTGCCATGCTCTGCGGCGTCGCACCGATCCCCGCCTCATCCGGCAAGACCACCCGGCACCGACTCAACCGCGGCGGCGACCGGCAAGCCAACGCCGTCCTCTACCGCGTCGTGCTCTGCCGCCTGCGCTGGGACCCCCGCGCCTACGCCGAACGACGCACCAAGGAAGGACTGTCCAAGAAAGAGATCATCCGCTGCCTCAAACGCTACATCGCCCGCGAGCTCTACCAGATCATCACCTCAAACGATCTCAAACTCGCCGCTTGACATCCATAGGAGCATCCTCAGGACAGAGACTCCACCGGGGCCGTCCCTCATCGAGGGACGGCCCCGGTGTCAGGTCCAGACCGATCGGCTCGGAGCCGGCATTCACGCGGGTCGGGTCGGACGGCCGCGGAAACCGGGTGTGCCGGCTCCGCCGAGGGCGGAGCCGGCACACCCGGTTCAGCTAGGCGCTACGCGACAACTCCAACTCGTCCCCGGGTACCTGCGGGCGCGTTCCGTCTGCCGGGAGCACGCCCAGCAACGACCTGTACACCTCGTCGAGCGCCCGCGCCTGGGCCTCCCACGTCCATCCCTCGAGCAGACCGGGCTTCTCGTAGGCCGCCCGGTAGCGGGCCGGGTCGGCGAGCACGGCTCGGACGGCCCGGACGTAGTCGGTCACGTCCTCGGCCCGGAACACCTCGCCCTGGCCCGTCGCCCGGGCGGTCTGCGCCATCGTCTTCACATCGCTGACCACAATGGGCAGCCGGGCGTGCGAGTACTCCAGGAACTTCGTGATCAGCGCCAACTCGTGGTTGGGCTTGTGGTGGATGGGGATGACACCCGCGTCCGCTGCGGACAGGAACGGCACCACCTGCCAGTGCTTGACGTACGGCAGCAGGTGCACCCGGTTCCCGACACCCAGCTCGACGGCCCGCTCCAGCAGCGCCTCCGAGAGTTGGTTGTCGCCGTTCGGATTCATCGTCACGAACGCGAGGTGCACCTCCGGCAGCTCCGGCAGCGCCTCCACCATGATCTGGCAGCCCCGGCTCGGGTTCACCGCGCCGGCGTAGACCAGCACCGGCGTCCGCTCGTCCACCCCGCAGAGCACGCGGAGGTCGGGCATGTCGTCCGCGGCGTCGGCCGGTGGCGCCATCGGCGCGTTCAGCACCACCCCCGGCCGTTCCCGCAGGCCATGCGTCTCCTGAAGCAGCTCGGCGAGAGTCTCGGAGACCGTCACCACCGCGTCCGGGTAGGCGGCGTACTCATCGGTGTAGGCGATCTGGGCCGGCAGCCAGCGCGGGTTGTCCGCCCGGCCGGTGATGCCGCCGACGAACTCGTGGGCATCCCAGACCAGCTTGGTCTTCCGGCCTGCGGCCCGCGCCCGCATCATCGCCCGCGCCCCGACCCCGAGCATCCGGAAGTCGTTGGCGTGGATGATGTCTGGATTCAACCCGTCGATCGCGCTCCGGAAGGCCAGCTCGAAGTCCCACAGGCCCGGGTCCAGCTGCCGCCAGCTGCGGCTGCCCAGCAGCCCCTGCCAGGCCCGGATGGGCAGCCGGTTGAGGAACGCCGCCGGGTCGGCCTGGGCCTGACGCAGCCGGCGGGTCTCACCGGACCGGAACCGCACCCACCTCGCCAGCAGCGTCGCGGCGGCGCGGGACGGCAGCTGGGCCGTCCGGCCGACGACGGCCGGCACCCCCCCGCCGAGAACCTGCCCGCGTACCCGCCTCTCGTAGAGGTCGGCCTGCCGGGCCTTGATCTCCTGGACCCGGTACGCGGCCTTGGTCGTGGACGCGTACGCCAACGGCCGCCGGAGCGAGCGGCTGCTGTCCCGGAGCGACCGGTGCAGCGGCTTGGGCACCCGGAGCAGCCGGACCTCGGCGTCACCGATCCGCCAGGTGTCCGAGTCGGACCGGGCGTTGCGGATGCCGAGGAGGAAGACCTCCCAGCCCGCGTCCGCCGCCGAGCGGGCTGCCTTCTGGACCCGGGAATCGCCGTGCACGCCGTTGTCGACCAGCATGACGACCCGGCCCCGGTAGCTGGTTGCGCCGTTGGAACCCATCGTGTCGTTCTCCCCCCTGAACGGTCCGACTAGCGGGTGGCGGCCGGTTCCTCGTGCTGGCTGGGCGCAACGGAGACGACCTTGCCGTCCGAGGCGGACTCCAGGAGCCCTGCGGCGACCTGGACCGTGCGCAGGCCCTGGCGCAGGGTGACGATGTCGCTCTGCTTGCCCTCGACCGCGTCACGGAACCGCTCGTGCTCGACGAGCAGCGGCTCCCGCTTCGGGATCGCGAAGCGCACCATGTCGCCCTCGGCCACCCCACGGAACGCGCGCAGCGCCTCCCACTCGGTGTCGATCGCGCCGTTGGCGTAGAAGGTGAGGTCGGCGGTGAGCGTGTCGGCCACGAAGCAGCCCCGGTCGCCGGTGATCACCGTGGACCGCTCCTTGAGCGGGCTCAGCCAGTTGACCAGGTGGTTGACCATCGTTCCGTCGGAGAGCTGGCCGATCACGGCGACCATGTCCTCGTGCAGCCGGCCGCTGCGCGACACCGTGCGGGCCGCCACCGAGCTGTACTCCTGGCCGGTCACCCAGGCGGTCAGGTCGATGTCGTGGGTGGCCAGGTCCATCACCACGCCGACGTCGGCGATCCGGTGCGGGAACGGCCCCTGCCGCCGGGTGACGACCTGGAAGACCTCGCCCAGTTCGCCCGCCTCGAGCCGGGTACGCAGGCTCTGCAGGGCCGGGTTGTAGCGCTCGATGTGACCGACGCCGGCGACCAGGCCTGCGGACTCGAACGCCTCCACCAGCTTGGTGGCGGCCTCGACCGACTGGGCCAGCGGCTTCTCGATCAGCGCGCAGACCCCGTTGCCGGCCAGCTCCAGGCCGATCCGCTCGTGCAGCGCTGTCGGGCAGGCGACCACCGCGTAGTCGATGCCCATGGCCAGGAGGTCAGCCAGCTCCGGCACGACCGGTGCGCGGAGCGTGCCGGTGACGTCGCCGGCCGGGTCGACGATGCCGACCAGCTCGACGCCGTCGAGGCCGGAGAGGACCCGGGCGTGGTTGCGCCCCATCGCGCCGAGGCCGATCAGGCCGGCGCGCAGCTTGCGACCCGCGGTCACCGGGCACCACCGGCGAGGTTCGCGCCCTCGGCGATCCGCTCCAGGTCGGCCTGGCTCAGCGACGGGTGCACCGGCAGGGAGATCACCTCGGCTGCGGCCCGCTCGGTCTCCGGCAGCTCCCACGGACCCGGCGTGCCGTCCTGGGTGAGGTACGGCTTGAGCCGGTGGATCGGGGTCGGGTAGTAGACGGCGTTGCCGATCCCCAGCTCGGTCAGCCGGGCCTGGGCGGCGTCCCGGTTGCCGCGGACCCGCACGGTGTACTGGTGGTACACGTGCTTGGCGGCGTCGGCCACCGGCGGGGTCACCATGCCGGTGATGGCGGAGTCGAGGAACTTGGCGTTCGCCCGGCGCTGCTCGGTCCAGTCGCCGAGCTGACCGAGCTGCACCCGGCCGATGGCGGCGGCCACGTCGGTCATCCGCATGTTGGCGCCGACGATCTCGTTGGCGTACCGCTGCTCCATGCCCTGGTTGCGAAGCAGCCGCAGGGTGCGGGCGAGGCCCGCGTCGGCGGTGCTGATCATGCCGCCCTCCAGGGCGTGCATGTTCTTGGTGGGGTAGAAGCTGAAGCAGCCGGCGGCACCGAAGGCGCCGACCGGGGTGCCTTGCAGGGAGGCGCCGTGGGCCTGGGCGGCGTCCTCGACGACCGCCAGGCCGTGCCGCTCGGCGATGGCCATGATCCGGTCCATCGCGGCGGGGTGCCCGTAGAGGTGCACCGGCATGATGCCGACGGTCCGCGGGGTGATCGCGGCGGCGACCGCCTCCGGGTCGACGCAGAAGCTGTTGGGCTCGATGTCCACGAAGACCGGCTCGGCACCGACCAACCGGACGGCGTTGGCGCTGGCCGCGAAGGAGAACGACGGCACGATGATCTCGTCGCCCGGGCCGAAGCCGAGCGCCATCAGGGTCAGCTGGAGCGCGGACGTGCCGGAGTTGACGGCGACGCAGTGCCGCCCGGCGACGAACTCGCCGAACTCCTCCTCGAACGCCGCCACCTCGGGCCCCTGCACCACCTTGCCACTGCGCAGCACCCGCACAGCTGCCTCGATCTCGGCTTCGCCAATGATCGGCCGCGCCGGTGGGATGAAGTCTGGGTGCTGCCCAGCCATGGGGGATCCTCCTGTGTCGGGTGGTGGCGGTGGGGGTTCGGATGGCGATACTAGCCGGTACCGGCGTGGCCGAGCCTTGCGACCGCGACGTTCACGCGCCGACCCGGCGGGGTTCAGATTCGGGCAGTCCGCGGTCGTCTTCGGGCAGTGCGCGGTCGTCCCACACTTCTTTTTCCCGATCCGGCGAACCACCACATGCTACTCGCAATGCCGCGACGACGGCCGTCGCCATGGTGCTCAACTGCGCGGCGTCGAGGGAGGCCCGGGAAATCGTCAACCGCCAGTAGACCGGGCCGACGATCAGATCGGCCACGGCCCACGGGTCGGCGCCGGTCGGCAGTTCGCCGCGGGCGACCGCCCGGCCGATCACGATCTCACCGAGCCGGACCTGGTAGTCGCGCATCGCCCGGTGGAGGGTCTCGGCGATCTGCGGGTTACGCGCCGCCTCCGCCAGCAGGTCCGGGATGATCTGCGAGGCCAGCGGGTGTCCGAGCGCCGTCGAGGCGGCGAGCAGCAGCACCTCCACGTCGCCGCGCAGGCTGCCGGTGTCCAGCAGGGGCAGCCTGCGCCCCGCGACCGCGGTGACCATGTCGAGCACCAGATCGAGCTTGGAGCGCCAGCGGCGATAGATGGCGGTCTTGCTGACACCGGCCCGCCGGGCGACCGCCTCGATCGAGAGGCGTCCGTAGCCGACTTCGGCCAACTCCTGCATGACGGCAGCGCGGATGGCCGTGGTGATCTCACCACGCAGCACCGCCGCACCGGCCGGGGCACGCCTCTTCTCCGTCGTCACGTGGGACAATGTAGCGCAACGACGATACGGTTGCGTCCCGACGTGGTTTGGACTACCTTCCACGCAGCAGCGGCGAGGCACCCTCTCCGCACCGGCGACGCCGAATTTCTCGCCGCGACACATCATCTGCTCCCCATCGGCACGAAAGATCGGAGCGCCTGACCATGGCCAACACCGCGGTGGCCGACCCCGAATCCGGGCTGACCCGGGCCCAACTCGCGAAGCGGTACGGTCTGCGGGTCGCCGGGGAACGCCCCTCCCTGGCCGAGTACGCCCGCAAGCTGTGGGCGTATCGACACTTCATGACCGCGTACTCGCGGGCGAAGGTCGCCTCGACGTTCAGCAACACACAGCTCGGCCAACTGTGGCAGGTGCTGACCCCGCTGACCAACGCGGCGGTCTACTACCTGATCTTCGGCGTGATCATGTCCCAGGACCGGAACGTCTCGAACTTCATCGCGTACCTCTGCACCGGCGTCTTCGTCTTCATGTTCACTCAGACGGCGGTGCAGAACGGGACCAACGCGATCACCGGCAACCTGGGTCTGATCCGGGCCCTGCAGTTCCCCCGGGCCGCGCTGCCGATCACCGTCACCCTGGTGCAGTTCCAACAGCTGCTCATGTCGATGGTGGTGCTGGCGGGCATCGTGCTGGTGACCGGTGAGCCGCTGACCTTCCGCTGGCTGCTGCTCGTGCCCACGCTGGCGCTCCAGACGGTCTTCAACATCGGGTTGACCATGGTGATGGCCCGACTCGGCGCGAAGCTCACCGACCTCAAGCAGGTCATGCCGTTCGTGATGCGGACCTGGCTGTACGCGTCCGGCGTGCTCTACCCGGTCGTGCTGTTCCGAGAGCACCTGCCGAGCTGGGCGGCGTCCCTGCTGGAGTGCAACCCGCCGCTGATCTACATCGAGCTGGCCCGGTACGCGCTGCTGGAGTCCAACCAGGCGCAGCTGGTGACGTCCCCGCTACGGCTCTGGACGCTCGCGCTGGCCTGGGCCGTCGTCATGGGGATCGGCGGATTCGTCTACTTCTGGCGCGGAGAGAAGGAGTACGGCCGTGGCTGACCAGACCCAGCCGGCGGGCAGCGCCGTCGTGGTGGACGCCGGGCGGATCCCCACCGTCATCGTGGACGACGTGCACGTGATCTACCGGATCCACAAGGGCGCCACCGGCGGCAGCAGCCCGGTTTCCGCCCTGAAGCGCATCGTGTCCCGGACCAACGCGCCGAACATCCGCGAGGTGCACGCGGTCAAAGGGGCGAGCTTCACCGCGTACCAGGGTGAGGCGATCGGACTGATCGGCAGCAACGGCTCGGGCAAGTCGACCCTGCTACGGGCGATCGCCGGGCTGCTCCCGCCGGCCCGGGGCGCGGTCTACACCATGGGCCAGCCGTCGCTTCTCGGCGTGAACGCGGCCCTGCTCAACGACCTCTCCGGTGAGCGCAACGTGGTGCTCGGCTGCCTGGCCATGGGCATGGACCCCGACGAGGTCAAGCGGCTCGCCCCCGACATCATCGAGTTCTCCGGGATCAACGAGCGGGGCGACTTCGCCTCGCTGCCGATGCGGACCTACTCCTCCGGCATGGGTGCCCGGCTCCGCTTCGCCATCGCCGCCGCGAAGAAGCACGACGTGCTGCTGATCGACGAGGCGCTGGCCACCGGTGACCGCAAGTTCCGGGCCCGCAGCGAGCAGCGGGTCCGGGAACTACGCGCCAGCGCGGGCACCGTGTTCCTGGTCAGCCACTCGATCAGCTCGATCCGGGACACCTGCGAGCGGACCATCTGGCTGGAGGGTGGCGTCCTGAAGATGGACGGCCCCACCGAGGAGGTCTGCAGGGCGTACGAGAGCCACAAGTAGGACGGCGGAGCGCGCCGGTCGGGGTTGCCCCGGACGGCGCGCTCCGTCACCCGCGTTAAGGTTTCCCTCGACGCCGGTCAGAATTCACCAACCGGTCATCGAGGCGCGAATCCCCCACCCCGCGCAGAAGTGAGGAACGGCAATGACGCAGGACCGCACCGCCGCACCGGACGCCACGCCGGCCAGCCCGGCTCCCTGGCGCCCCTCGCGGACGGTGGCGGTGGTCCTCGCGGGGGGCACGGGGACCCGGCTGGGCCTGGGCATCCCGAAGCAGCTACTGAAGATCGCCGGCAAGCCGATCATCGAGCACACCCTGGCGGTCTTCGAGGCGGCCCCCGAGATCGACGAGATCATCGTGCTGATGGCCGCCGGGCACGTCCCCGACGCCCAGCAGATCGTCGACAAGGCCGGCTTCCGCAAGGTCAGCAAGGTCATCTCCGGCGGCGACACCCGCAACGCGACCACCCGGATCGCCCTGGACGCCATCGGCGAGGGCGACGTCAACATCCTGTTCCACGACGCGGTGCGCCCGCTGCTCAGCGGCCGGATCGTCCGGGAGTGCGTGAACGCGCTCTGGACCTACACGGCGGTCGACGTGGCGATCCCCTCGGCCGACACGATCATCCAGGTCGACGAGAACGAGTGCATCACCGACATCCCGGTCCGCTCCACCCTGCGCCGGGGCCAGACCCCGCAGGCGTTCCGCTCGGGCACCATCCGGGAGGCGTACCGGATCGCCGGTGGCGACGCGAACTTCGCCGCCACCGACGACTGCGGCGTCGTGCTGCGCTACCTGCCCGGCACCCCGATCAAGGTGATCGACGGCTCGGACGAGAACATCAAGGTCACCCACCCGGTCGACGTGCACCTCGCGGACAAGCTCTTCCAGCTCGCCGCCGCGCAGGCCCCCCGGCTGACCGACCACCGCAGCTACGCCGAGGAGCTGACCGGCCGAACGATCGTCGTGTTCGGCGGCAGCTACGGCATCGGTCACGAACTGACCGAACTGGCCCGCCGCTACGGCGCGCAGGTCTTCCCGTTCAGCCGCTCCACCACCGGCACCCACGTCGAGCGCGCCGAGGACGTCGAGGCCGCGCTGACGACCGCCTTCGAGGCCACCGGCCGGATCGACCACGTGGTGGTCACCGCCGGCATCCTGGAGAAGGGCGAGCTGGCGGAGATGGACCAGGAGACGATGGACCGGGTCCTGCACGTCAACTTCGTCGGCCCGGTCACGATCGCCCGGCAGTCCCTGCCGTACCTGCAGCAGACCAAGGGCCAGCTCCTGCTCTACACGTCCAGCTCGTACACCCGGGGCCGGGCCCGCTACGCGCTCTACTCGGCCACCAAGGCCGCGCTGGTCAACCTGACCCAGGCGCTGTCCGACGAGTGGGCCGAGTTCGGCGTACGGGTCAACTGCATCAACCCGGAGCGCACCGCCACCCCGATGCGCACCAAGGCGTTCGGCGAGGAGCCGGAGCACACCCTGCTCGCCGCGGAGACCGTCGCCCAGTCCTCGCTGGACGTGCTGATCTCCGACCTGACCGGGCAGGTCATCGACGTCCGGCGGGCGCCGGGCGAGGGGCCCGCCGCGAACGTTCCCGCCCAGGGCGGCCCGACGGCGACCCCGGCCACGGCCGGCTGAGCGACGACGGCCACCGCAGCGCGGCGGGAGAAGCGGAAACGACATGCGTGGTGACCTGGTCAGGAAGCTGACCGCCCGGGTGGCGACCACCGGCCTGGCGGTGCTGGCGTTCCTCGCCCTCGCACTGACCGGGGCGACCGGCTGGGGGCTGGCGCTCGCGGTGGCGGCCCTGGCCGCCGCCGGCTGGGAGCGCCGGGTCCGGCCGGCCGCCGACAGCACTGCCGAGTCGGTGCTGCTCGCGGCCGGCATCCTGGTCGGGTACGCCCGCCGGCTCGACGCCGGCTTCGACCCGGCGCTGGCCGCCACGGCCCTGGTGCTGCTGGGGCTGGTGCTGCTGGTGGGGCCGCTGCGGCAGGCCGGGGACCTGGAGATCCGGGCCGCCAACCTCCCGGTCCGGTCGTGGGCCCCGCTGGTCGCCGGTCGGCTGGCCGACGCCCTGCTGGTGCTGCTCGCCGCGGTGGCGCTGGCCGCCGCGCTGGCGCTGCCGGCGTTCGTCGCCCTGCTGCTGGCGCTGGGCGTCGGCGCGGGCGCCGGGGCGGTGGCCCTGGACCTGGCCCGCCGGCGGTTCCGGCCGGGGACCGGGGGCGGCGCGGTGACCCGGGCGCTGCGGGCGTACCAGCCGGAGTTCCTGCTGCACTTCTCCGCCCCGCCGGGGTCGGAGTACCAGGTCACCATGTGGTTGCCCTACCTGGAGCGGATCGGCCGCCCGTTCCTCGTGATGGTGCGGGAGCCGGAGTTCCTCGCCCCGATCGCCGCGGCCACCACGGCCCCGGTGGTGTACTGCCCCACCCTGAAGGCGATGGACGAGGCGCTGGTGCCGAGTCTCAAGGTGGCGTTCTACGTCAACCACGGGGCGAAGAACAGCCACTGCATCCGGTTCACCCAGCTCACCCACGTGCAGATCCACCACGGCGACAGCGACAAGGCGCCCAGCGCCAACCCGGTCTCGGCGATCTTCGACCGAATCTTCGTGGCCGGCCCGGCCGCGATCGAGCGGTACGCCCGCGCGGGGGTGGACATCCCGGCGGAGAAGTTCGTCGTGGTCGGTCGCCCGCAGGTCGAGTCGATCGAGGTACGCCGGGAGCCGGCAACCGGCCTGCCGAACCCGACGGTGCTCTACACCCCGACCTGGACCGGGCACCACGCCGACGCGAACTACTGCTCCCTGCCGGTGGGCGAAACCCTCGTCCGGGGGCTGCTGGCCCGGGGCGCGACGGTGATCCTGCGCGCCCACCCGTACACCGGGCAGAATCCGGGGTCGGCGCGGCAGCTCGCCCGGCTCACGGAGCTGCTTGCCGCGGACCGGGCCCGCACCGGCCGGCAGCACGTCTGGGGCGCTGCGGCCAGCCGGGAGATGTCCCTGGTCGACTGCGTGAACCGCTCCGACGCGCTGCTCTCGGACGTCTCCGGGGTGATCTCCGACTACCTCTACTCCGGCAAGCCGTACGCGGTCACGGACATGGGCGGCGACGGTGACCGGTTCGTCGAGCGGTTCCCCCTGGCCGGCTCGGGCTACGTGCTGCGACGCGACGCGGCCAACCTCGACGAGGTGCTCGGTCACCTGCTCGACACCGACCCGCAGGCAACGGCCCGCTGGGCCACCCGTTCCCGCTACCTGGGCGACTTCCCCACCCACCAGTACGCCGAGGCGTTCCTGGCAGCGGCCCGCCGCGAGCTGACCCCCACCTGGACCCCACCCACCCCCCGCCCAACCCCGCCCTCCCCCGCCCGCTTCCCGCGGTGATCAAGAAGTTCGCGTCACAGGGTTGCGGCCGGAGCTGACGGGTTCGGTCACGGCTGCGGTGCCGGACGGCGCCTGGACGGCCGCGATGCCGGACGGCACCGGGCCCCGGCTCACGAGGAGAGCCGGGGCCCGGTGGGGGGAGGGTGATCAGGCCGAGTAGCCCCTGGTCGCCGCCCAGTGCGCCAGGGCCGTGGTGCTGATCCAGTACGCCGAGGCGGCCGGGTCGGCCGAGTCGGCGATCCGCACGGTACGGCCCTCGTTGCGGTAGCCCACGACGGCGATGTAGTGGCCGCCGGGGAAGGAGTGCCAGCCGCCGTCGACATCGGTGGCGTCGCCGGCGATGTTCACCACGACGCCGCGCCCGGCCCCGACCGCCTTCACCACGTCCGCCTTGAGCCGGTCGATCTGGGCCCCGGTGGCGGCGCCGCCCGGGATCATCCGGGTCTGGTACGGGTCGCCCTTGACCATTGCGTTGAGCACCCGGGTGGTGTCCTCGGCCGAGTTGGTGCCCATCTCGGTGGTGCCGAGGCGGCTGGCCAGCCCGTCCTGGGTACTCCCGACGCCGGTGGCGGAGAGCGCGTTGCGCACCGCCGCGGGGCCGCAGTAGTAGTAGGTGGTCTGCGCCTGGTAGGCGTAGTCGAGAACCTTCGACGACGGCGACTTCGGGGCGGCCGTGGTCTGCTTCGGGGCGGCCCTGGTGGTCAGGTCGGGGTTCGGCGCGGCCGTGGTGGCGCTCGGCGACGGCGAGGCGCTGGAGGACTCGGTCGCGCCGACCCGGGCCTGGGCGCGGCTGGCCGCGCTGTCGAGGCGGGGTGCGATCTCGGCCACGGCGGCGTTGGTGGTCTGCCGCGGGGCGGGGGTGTCGTCGGTGCCGGCCAGCAACACACCGGTGCCGGAGGCCAGCAGGAGCGCCGCGGCCGAGCCGGCGACGACCTGGTACGGGCGCTCGGTGGCGAGACGTCGCAACTGCCGCTTGAGGTGGTCGTTCACGTGTTCCTCCACGGGGATGGGGCGGAGAGCAGGGGCACCTGGGCATGCGTCGTCGCACGGTGGCGTGGACGAGACGTCCACAGCCGGTCAGGTCAGCTCTGGGAAGATGCCCGGTCAGCCGGGCGTACGGGCGGGTGCGCCGGTCAGTTCGTCAGCCCGGGGGCGACGGACGCGGGCACCACGGCGCCGCGGTGGAGGAACAACCGAGGGATGGGGTCGCGCTGCACGAGTGATGGCACTCCTTCCGACACCGCCTACCGGGTTAGCTGACGGATTCGGGCGGGAAGATCGCCCTACCGCGGGCCGTGGCCCGCGGATTCACCCCACACGTGCACTGGGTCCCCGGTTCGTGATGGTCACGATTGAGCGGGTCGGCGCGGCGTCGCCTCTTGCGATCGGGTACCGCACCGGACGGGCCGACATTACTGGCCGGTCGAGGCCCTGCCAAGCCCCTCCCACCTGCTTAAACCCTCTCCGATCAGCTTTCTTGCGACACATTGGGAACTGACGTGACTCAATGGGATTACGAGCCTTCGGGGTGCCCTCGGGCGACAACCGGACGATCAGTCTTGATCGTCGACGAGTTATGTCGGTGGACCCGCCCCGATGGGTAGACTGCCCGTTTACCCGAGCGATGTGACCGGCGTCATAAAGAAATTCGGGGCAGCACCGCGACCAACCGGGGTCGGGCCGGTCAGCCGACCCGGGCCGGGCGCCAGCGGGCGGCGGTCAGCGCCGCTCGGGGACCGCGACCTGCTCGCGGGGGTGCTCCGGTGCGGGGGCGGCCGTCGTCGCCGACCCGGGCGGCCCCGCCGGGTCGCCGGGGACCGTCCCGCCCCCGGGAGCCGGCGGGCGGGGCCGGCGGGGCGGCCCGAGCCGGCGGGTCAGCGGCATCTCGACCCACCGGTGCAGCAGCGCGGCCAGCCCCAGGTTCACCAGCAGGAAGCCGACCACGGCCAGCGGTCCCCACCAGCCGGGCAGCCCCACGCCGAGCCGGTCGGCCAGCCGCAGCACGGTGACCATGACGAAGACGTGCACCAGGTAGAAGGCGAAGGAGACCTCGCCCAGCCAGACCATCGGCCGGGACCGCCACGGCGTCCGCGCCCCGCGCACGTCCGCGTCGGCGGCGGCTGCGATGACCAACAGGTACGCCGCCGCGAGCAGGGCCGCCCACAGCTCGGCGCGGATCCACTGCGAGGCGACGACCCAGGTGGCCACGAAGATCACGCTGGCCGCGGTGAGGCCGGGGCCCCGCCAGCGCCCCCGACGCAGCAGCTCGGCCGCGGCGACGCCCATCCAGAACTCCAGGGACCGCACGACGGGGAAGACCTGGGTGAACCACCAGGTGCTCTCCTGCGGCACCAGGCGCTGACCGGGCCAGAGCGCCACGATCAGCAGCGGCACCGCGACCACCACCGCCCACAGCACCCCGGGCCGCGCTCGGCGGACCAGCGGCAGCGCGAACGGCAGGCAGAAGTAGAAGAACAGCTCGCAGGAGAGCGACCAGCTCACCGAGTTGACGCTGTAGAAGTAGCCGGGGGTCGGGTCCCAGGCCTGGAGCAGCAGGAGGTTCTCCACCGCGGCGCGGGGGTTGACCGGGTCGGCGAACACCCACACGCCGGTAAGCAGCACCGCCGCCCACATCAGCAGGTGGTTGGGGTAGATCTTGGCTAGCCGGCGGCGCCAGAAGTCGCGTCGGCGGTCCCCGTCGCGGGCCGACCAGACCAGCACGAACCCGCTGAGGATGAAGAAGAACTCCACCCCGGACAGGCCCAGGGTGAACAGCCAGTCGATGACGGCCTGGTAGTCGGGCTCGGCGACGATCCGCATGGTGCCGGCGTGGTACCCGAAGACCAGCAGGGCGGCGATCCAGCGCAGCCCGGTCAGCGAGGGCAGCCGGCTCGCCGGGCGGGCCGGCGACTCGGGTCGTACGACGGTCGGTGTGCTGGTCATGCCGGCGGTCCGTCCGTCCGCAGGGTCACCAACACCGCGCCTCCTCGCCTCGTGTCGCCGGGCAGCCGGCGCCGCCGCGTCGTGGCGGGCCGGTGGGTGCCGCCCGCCGGGCACCCTACCCGCAGTTCCCGCCCGCCCCTCGCGTCGGCGCTCGCCGGGAGACGTGAATGCCAGGAGCAGGTGTCCGATGGCCTAATATCGCGGTCTCGGAACCAACGGGCGTGCCCCGACCCCGTCGGGCCACGCCTGGTCGGCGCCCGCCGGCGCACCCCGACGGGGTGGACACGACGAGAAGGACGGCACCGATGCACCAGCGGATCCTGCTCCGGGCCAAGAAGGGCCCGTTCGACGTCTACTCGCCGGAGGAGACGTTCGAGCGCAACTGGATCGGTGACAACACCGGCAACCTCGTGTTCAGCCACTCGGCGCACAAGATCCTGCGGACCTCGACGGCGCAGATCACCTCGTCGAAGTTCCAGGCCAACCCGCGCGAGGCGGACGAGATCAACGAGCGGTACGACGTCTTCGTGGTGCCGCTGGCGAACGCGTTCCGGCGTAGCTACACCCACCGGCTGGTCAACATGACCCGGCTCATCGAGCGGCTGAAGATCCCGGTGGTGGTGCTGGGCGTCGGCGCGCAGACCGACGTCAACGGCGACCGGGAGTACCTGCGACCGATCGACGACGCGGTCAAGCCGTTCGTGAAGGCGGTGCTCGACCGGTCGCACAGCATCGGCGTGCGCGGCGAGATCACCGAGGGGTACCTGCGCAGCCTCGGCTTCTCCGCGGTCGACGTGATCGGCTGCCCGTCGATGTTCCTGCACGGCGACAGCCTGCGGGTGGAGAAGCGGAAGGCGACGCTCACCGTCGATGACCGGGTGGCGCTGACCGTCTCCCCGTACGTCAAGTCGATGGCGAAGGTGATCACCTCGCACCACCAGCGCTACCCGAACCTGCGCTACCTCCCGCAGGACCTGAAGACCCTCGGCACCCTGCTCTACGGCGACCTGCCGGAGGAGCGGGGCAAGCAGGCCGCCATCCCGATCCACACCTCGCACCCGCTCTTCGTCGAGGACAAGGTGCGGATGTTCGTCGACCCGTGGACCTGGATGGACTACCTGTCCGGGTTCGACTTCAACTTCGGCACCCGCATCCACGGCACCATCACGGCACTGATCGCCGGCACCCCGGGCTACCTGTTCGCGCACGACTCGCGCACGTTGGAGCTGGCCCGGTACTTCGACATCCCGCACCGGATCATGAAGGACGTGTCGGCCGACGTGGACGCCGTCGCGCTCCACGACGAGGCGGACTACACCGCGCTGAACAACGGGCACAAGGCCAGGTTCGAGACGATGATGTCGTTCCTGGCCCGGCACGACCTCGGGCACTCCTTCGCTGACGGCGACGCCGCGGCGCGCTTCGACCGGCAGGTCGCCGAGACGAGCTATCCCCCGGCGGTCCGCGCCCAGACGGCCACCGACCCGGGCGAGCTGATCGCCCGGATCCAGTGGCTGCGCGACGGGAACCAGGAGCTCAAGAAGAGCATCGAGGAGCTGGACGCGCAACGGCTGCGGACCCGGGTACGGGCCGCGGTCAAGGGGCGGATGCGCCGGATGCTCCACTGACCGGGGGACGGCAGTCGTACGGGTGTACGAACGAGCCGTTAGGGTGGGCGCATGTCCGGTGCCGCCTACCAGCCGTCGATGCTCGACCTCACCCCCGACGAGCCCTCGCTGGGCGCGCTCGCCGGCCGGCTGCTCCGGCACCCGCTCGACCGGGGCGCCTGGGTGGACCACCTGCCCGGCTGGGTCCTGGGTTCGGACCAGGTGCTCGACACCCTGCTCGCCGAGGTGCCGTGGCGGGCCGAACGCCGCACGATGTACGACGCCGAGGTCGACGTACCCCGGCTGCTCTGCTGGTACGCCGCCCGCCGGCCGCTGCCCCACCCGGTGCTCACCGCGGCGCGGGCGGCCCTGACCGCGCACTACACGCCCGAGTTGGGCGAACCGCTCGTGACCGCCGGGATGTGCCTCTACCGGGACGGGCGGGACAGCGTCGCGTGGCACGGCGACACCCAGGGCCGCTCCGCGCACACCGACACCATCGTCGCCATCGTCTCGTTCGGCTCGCCCCGCCCGCTGCTGCTGCGCCCGCGCGGGGGCGCCGCGAGCCTGCGCTTCCCGCTCGGGCACGGCGACCTGGTGGTGATGGGCGGCACCTGCCAGCGCACCTGGGAGCACGCGATCCCGAAGACCGTCCGGCCGGTCGGGCCCCGGGTCAGCGTCCAGTTCCGTCCCGCCGGCGTCGCCTGAGCGGTCACCCGTGCCGGCGCTGTGCTTCCAGGTGACCCGGACCCTGCGGATATGCGGGTCGGCCGGCCTCTGCTAGAAACAACTCCCAGGGTCGTCCACGCCCCCGTCAGCACCTCGACGCGAAGGGCGTCCCATGACCCAGACCCCCACCGAGCCGCGCGCCCGCTGGTCCCCGTGGTCCCTGCACGGCAACGGCCGGTCCGTCCGCCCCGGCGACGTGGTCCACCCCGACGAGCGGCTCTCCTGGCCGCGCACCCTCGGGGTGGGCGTGCAGCACGTGGTGGCGATGTTCGGCGCCACCTTCACCGTGCCGCTGATCACCGGCTTCCCGCCGGCCACCACGATCTTCTTCTCCGGCATCGGCACCCTGCTCTTCCTGCTGATCACCGGCAACCGACTGCCGTCGTACCTGGGCTCGTCGTTCGCGTTCATCGCCCCGGTGCTGGCCGCGAAGGCCGGCGGGGACATCGGCCCCGCGCTCGGCGGGATCGTGGTGGCCGGCGTCGCGCTGGCCGTGGTCGGTCTTGTCGTGCAGCTCGCCGGGGCGCGCTGGATCGACACGCTGATGCCGCCGGTGGTCACCGGCGCGATCGTCGCCCTGATCGGGCTGAACCTCGCCCCGGTCGCCTGGGACGGCGGCGGCAGTGGCACCGGCTTCAAGGCGCAGCCGATGATCGCGGTGATCACCCTGGCGGTGATCCTGCTCACCACGGTGGCGTTCCGGGGCTTCCTGGCCCGGCTGTCCATCCTGGTCGGCGTGGCGGTCGGCTGGCTGCTCGCCGCCGCACTCGGCGACCTGGACCCGAAGGCCGTCGACGGGCTGCGCGAGGCGGCCTGGGTCGGCCTGCCCGAGTTCCACGCGCCGCAGTTCAGCCTGCGCGCGGTCGTGCTGGTGATCCCGGTGATCCTGGTGCTGATCGCGGAGAACGCCGGGCACGTCAAGGCGGTCGCCGCGATGACCGGCCGCAACCTGGACCGGGACATGGGCCGGGCGTTCCTCGGCGACGGCCTGGCCACCGTGCTCGCCGGCTCCGGCGGCGGCTCCGGCACCACCACGTACGCGGAGAACATCGGCGTGATGGCGGCGACCCGGGTGTACTCGACCGCCGCGTACTGGGTGGCCGGGGTGGCGGCGGTGCTGCTCGGGCTCAGCCCCAAGTTCGGCGCGCTGATCCTCACCGTGCCGGCGGGGGTGCTCGGCGGCGCGACCACCGCCCTGTACGGCCTGATCGCCGTGCTCGGCGCCCGGATCTGGATCGAGAGCCGGGTCGACTTCCACGACCCGGTCAACCTGATGACCGCCGCCGTGGCCCTCATCGTCGGCGCGGCGAACTACACCCTCACCACAGGCGACCTCTCGTTCAACGGCATCGCCCTCGGCACCGCCGCCGCCCTGGTCATCTACCACGGCATGCGCCTGGTCGCCCGCCTCCGCGGCACCACCCCGGCACCCCGCCAAGCCCCCGACCCTGAACTCTGACCCACCCCACCCCACCCCGCCCCGCAGAGTTGATCAAGAGGTTCGCGTCGCCCGGAAAACTCGGGCTGACGCGACCCTCTTGATCAACTCGGAGGGTGGGGTGGGGTCAGTTGCGTTCGATCTGGTGGCCGATTGTCGACGGGCCGAGCATCACGGCGAAGCCGCTGCCGTCGCGGCGGGGGTCGGCCGGGGGCAGCTCCACCGGGTCGCCGGTCGCCGTCGCGCCGACCGGGCGCGGGCCGATCCAGGCCACCACCAGGTCCGTCTCGCCCCTGAGGAGCCGCTGCGCGCGCACCCCGCCGGTCGCCCGCCCCTTGGCCGGGTACGCCCCGAACGGCGTCACCTTCACCGTCGCGCCCGTGGAGGTGACGACCATCGGCTCGCCGTGCCCCGGGTCGTCGGTGCGGATCGCCCCGAAGAAGACCACCCTGGCTTCCGCCGGCAGGTTGATACCGGCCATTCCGCCGCCCTTGGGCCCCTGCGGGCGCACCAGCGACGCGGCGAAGCGCAGCAGCGACGCCTCGGAGGAGACGAAGGCGAGGGTCTCGGTGCCGTCGGCGAGCCAGCTCGCCCCGACCACCTCGTCGCCCTCTCGCAGGCCGATCACCTCGAACTCGTCCGAGCGGACCGGCCAGTCCGGCGCGCACACCTTCACCACGCCCTGCCGGGTGCCCAGCGCCAGCCCCGGCGACCCCTCGGCCGTCGCCCCGAGCGGGGCCAGGCCGACCACCGTCTCGCCGGGCTCCAGCGGCACCAGCTCGGCGGCGGACATGCCGCCGCGCAGCGACACCGTGCCCGCCTGCTCGGGGAGCACCGGCAGCGGCAGGACGTCGACCTTGAACGCCCGGCCCGCGCTGGTCACCAGCAGCACCCGGCCCCGGGCCGTGGAGTGCGCGACCGCCCGTACCGCGTCGTGCTTGACCCGGCCGCTGCGCCGGCGCCCCTCGGACGCCTCCTCCGACTCGGCCGCGGTCCGGGCGACCAGCCCGGCGGCGGAGAGGATCACCTGGCACGGGTCGTCGGCCACCTCAAGAGGACCCGCCGGCGCGGACGCGGCCAGCACCTCCTTGAGGTCGCCGTCGACGAGGGTGGTACGCCGCTCGGTGCCGAACTGCTTCACCACGGCGGCCAACTCGTCGGAGACGACCTTCCGCAGCACCTTCTCGTCGTCGAGGATGGTGGAGAGCTGGGCGATCTCCTTGCGGAGCTGCTCCTGCTCGGCCTCCAGCTCGATCCGGTCGAACTTCGTCAGCCGGCGCAGCGGGGTGTCCAGGATGTAGCCGGCCTGGATCTCGGAGAGCTCGAACTGGCGCATCAGGCCGTCCTTGGCGGCCTGGGCGTCGTCGCTGCCCCGGATCAGCCGGACCACCTTGTCGATGTCCAGCAGCGCGATGAGCAGGCCGTCGACGAGGTGCAGCCGCTCCTCGCGCTTGCGCCTGCGGTACGCGCTGCGCCGCGTCACCACCTCGTAGCGGTGCCGAAGGAAGACCTCCAGCAGCGCCTTCAGCCCGAGGGTCCGCGGCTGGCCGTCCACGAGCACCAGGTTGTTGACGCCGAAGGACTGCTCCAGCGGGGTGAGCCGGTAGAGGTCGGCCAGCAGCGCCTGCGGGTTCACCCCGACCTTGCACTCGATCACGAGCCGGGTGCCGTTCTCCCGGTCGGTCAGGTCCTTGACGTCGGCGATGCCGGTCAGCCGCTTGGTCTTGTTGACCTCGTTGGTGATCGCGGCGATGACCTTCTCCGCGCCCACGCCGTAGGGCAGCTCGACGACGGTGATCGCCTGCCGGCCCCGGCTGCCCTCCAAGTGGCCGATCTCCACCCGGCCACGCATCCGGACCACGCCGCGCCCGGTCTCGTACGCCCGGCGCACCTCGTCCAGGCCGAGCAGCACGCCGCCGGTCGGCAGGTCCGGCCCGGGGATGAACTCCATCAGCCTGTCGAGGTCGGCGTCCGGGTGGTTGATCAGCCACCGGGCGGCGGAGACGACCTCGCCCAGGTTGTGCGGGATCATGTTGGTGGCCATCCCGACCGCGATCCCGGACGCGCCGTTGACCAGCAGGTTCGGGAACGCGGCCGGCAGCACGGTCGGCTGGGTGAGCGAGCCGTCGTAGTTCGGCTCGACGTCGACCGTGTCCTCGCCCAGCTCGCCGACGAGCAGCATCGCCTCCCGGGACATCCGGGCCTCGGTGTTGTGGTTGACGAAGCCGCCGGCGAGGAACGAGTGATCGGCCGTGTCGACCCGGACCGAGTAGACTTCGGCCGGCTCGCAGCTCACCACCTCGGTGACTCTCTCGAAGCGATAACCCGAGTCCATGATCGGCAGGATCGTCGTGAGGATCTCTGTCTGCTTGATCCGGTCGATGATGCGCAGACGTTCGGTCTCCCAGCGCTCGACCCGATCGAAGTTGTGCTTGGTCAGCCACTTCCGGCCGCTGCCCCGCCGATCGAAGTCCAGCGCGCCGCGAACATAGTCGCCGACGAACGGGACGTGGTCCTTGCTGAGGCGGTGCGGACGCAACGGCGAGTGGACCAGCAGCTTCTCCAGCTTCGCCTGCTTGGTGCGAAGGAAGCCGACCCGATGCGCGAACGCCCTGATGTTCCGCAGACCCGAGACAACCAGTCGGTGCTCGATGGAACCGCTCGAACGGGTGTACTTGCGCCGGCAGGCGATGACACCGAACTCCGCCAGCAGTTCCTGCACTTCCCGCACGAGTCGCTCGCTGTAGCTGGTGTATTGGATGGTGAAGCTCTCATTCGCCACCCGGACACCGCCGTCGCCCTCGAAGAGAGCCATGAGGAAGGTCCGCTTCACACCCCACCCGCCGGTCCAGACGAATTGCGGGACGAACTTGTCCCGTGCCTGGTGGCCGATGAACTCGCCCAGTGGACCCGCCCGGAACGCATCCATCCCCCCGGCGTGCTCCTGGACATCCAACTCCCAGATGCGCTTGCGGTCGCGGCGGGTGTGCCGTTCACTCACGTAACGCTGGCCGCCCACGATCTGGTCGTAGGCGTGCAGCACCTCGTCGAAGAAGTGCTCGTCGGTGTTGTTGAAACCAGCCCTGGAATCGCTCGCCCACCCCTCTGACGCCCAGGCGCCACCGAGCACACCGAGCATGTACTCCCTCGCCGTGGGAACCACCTGCGACCAGGCGTTCCGCGCGATACAAACGACCGCGCCGGGGGTGATCTCCTCGAGTCGCCGCCACTGGAACAGCGGCACGCCAAGCGGAGCCTCGAGACAGAGCACCAGATGATTCTCGCTTCCGCGCAGCGAGAAGCCCGAATCGGTACCGATGCGAATGGTGGAGTGCACACCGGAATTGAAGACCTTGGTCACCTGGACGGCTTTCCCGTCCTTGTCGAGGACCTTGAAGTCGACGTCCGCCTCGCTGTCCGGCGCAAGGTCGACGAGATCGGCGATCTGAGGGCTCGATCCGTCCGGCAGGCGAATCCGGGTCTCGCCCGTGACGCAGTAGCGCGCGGCGGCGGGGCCGTCGTCGGGGCTGCCGAAATTGCCATGCCCGTCGATGAGCGGAACGTTGAGCGAGAAGTCCTGGGCCAGCCGGACCATCGCGTCGTAGATCGCGGTGTCGCCGTGCGGGTGGTACCGGCCCATCACGTCACCGACCACCCGGGCCGACTTCACGTGCGCCCGGTCGGGGCGGTGGCCCGCCTCGTGCATCGAGTAGAGGATGCGCCGGTGCACGGGCTTGAGGCCGTCCCGGGCGTCCGGCAGGGCGCGGGAGTGGATCACCGAGAAGGCGTACTCCAGATAGGAGTCGGAGACCTCGGTGACCAGCGGGTTGTCGAAGACCCGCGCGCCGGCCTGATCGAAGGCGGCAAGGTCCGCCCGGGGACCGGTGTTCTTACGGCGTGCCATGGTTCAGCTCTCTCCTCGGCGGGCCACGGTCGGCCGGCGCTGTCCCCGGGGGGCCACGGTCTGGCGGCGGGCGGTCCTCATGCGTCGATCGCGTCGCGGTCGACCCGGTCGGCGGACTCGATCAGCCAGTTGCGGCGCGGTTCGACCTTCTCCCCCATCAGCAGCTCCAGGATCCGCTCGGCGGCGTCGACGTCGTCGAGGGTGATCCGGCGGACCGCCCGGGTGGCCGGGTTCATCGTGGTGTCCCACAGTTCGTCGGCGTTCATCTCGCCGAGGCCCTTGAACCGGGGGATCGGGGTGACGATCTGCTTGCCGGACTTCTCCAGCTTGCGGACCAACGCCTCCATCTCCGCCTGGGTGTAGGTGTAGGTGGTCTGCGGGTTGCGCCCCTTCGTGGTGATCTTGTGCAGGGGCGGCATCGCGGCGTAGAGCCGGCCGGCCTCGATCAGCGGGCGCATGTACCGGGCGAAGAGCGTGATCAGCAGGGTGCGGATGTGCGCGCCGTCCACATCGGCGTCGGCCATGATCAGCACCCGGCCGTACCGCAGCGCCGACAGGTCGAAGGTGCGGCCGGAGCCGGCGCCGAGCACCTGGACGATGGCGGCGCACTCGGCGTTGTCGAGGACCTGCTGGAGGTTGGCCTTCTGCACGTTGAGGATCTTGCCGCGAATCGGGAGAAGCGCCTGGTACTCGGCGGATCGGGCGAGCCGGCCTGTTCCGAGGGCGCTGTCCCCCTCCACGATGAACAATTCACTTCTGTCGATGCCTGTGGCGCGGCAGTCGACCAGCTTCGGAGGCATGGACGCGCCCTCCAGGGCGGTCTTGCGGCGGGCGGCGTCCTTCTGCTGCTTCTGGGTCAGCCGGACCCGGGCCGCGTCCACGATCTTCTGGAGCACCGTGCGGGCCTCGACCTTGGTGCGGCGGTCCTCCAGCCACGCCTTCAGGTGCGCCTCGATCAGCCCCTGGAGCACCTTGGTGATGCCGGCGGTGGACAGCTCGTCCTTGGTCTGCGAGGTGAACTGCGGCTCGGGGATCCGCACGTGCACCACGGCCGTCATCCCCTCCAGGACGTCGTCCAGGGTGGGCGCGTCCTCCTTGGGCCTGAGCAGCCCTCGGGCGTTGCGGGCCGCGTCGGCGAGGGTGCGGGCCATGGCGCGCTCGAAGCCCTTGCGGTGAGTGCCGCCGTGGGCGTTGCGGATGGTGTTGGTGAAGCACTCGACGGTGCGTTCGTAGCCGGTCCCCCAGCGGAACGCCACCTCGACCTCGGCACGTCGCTGCACGTTGGACTGCATGACGCCGTTGGCGTCGGCCGCGTTCTCCCGGTAGGTGCCCTCGCCGACGACCAGCAGGGTGCCGGAGACCGGCCGGTCGCCACTCGGGGCGAGGAACTCCACCATGTCGGTCAGGCCGGCGGGGAAGTGGAAGGTCTCCTCGACCGGCTCCTCGCCGGTGAGGTCGCGCAGCAGGTAGCTCACGCCGGGAACGAGGAACGCGGTGTTGCGCAGCTTGAGCCGGACGGCATCGACGTCCAGTGCGGCGCCGGTCTCGAAGTAGCGGGCGTCGTGCCAGTAGCGGATCGAGGTGCCGGTGCCCGCGCCGCGCTTCATCGCGCCGGCGACCTGGAGACCCGGGCCGGCGGTGAACGGGGCGTCGGGGCCGGGGCCGTCGAAGACCCCCGGCACGCCGTGCCGGAACGACATGCCGTGCACCTTGCCGCTGCGGCGGACCGTGACGTCGAAGCGGCGGGACAGGGCGTTGACGGCGGAGGCGCCGACGCCGTGCAGGCCGCCGGAGGTCTTGTAGCCGGAGCCGCCGAACTTGCCGCCGGCGTGCAGCCGGGTGAGCACCAGCTCGACGCCCGAGATGCCGGACTTGGCGTGCACGTCGGTGGGGATGCCCCGGCCGTCGTCGTCGACCTGCACCGAGCCGTCGGCGTGCAGGATCACCTCGACTCGGGTGGCATGACCCCCCACACCCTCGTCGGTGGAGTTGTCGAGGATCTCGTTGACGAGGTGACCCACGCCACGGCTGTCGGTGGAGCCGATGTACATGCCTGGGCGTTTGCGAACAGCGTCCAGGCCCTCCAGGTGCGTAAGGTCGTCGGCCCCGTAGAGCATCTCAGGCTGTGCGGTCAACTGGTCGTACTCCCAGGTCTCGGCGGTGTGGTGCCGCTCACCGGCTCGATCACATCGCGCGGCGCGCCGCAGCGAGCCTAACCGGGAGGTGGGACAGGACGTAGGCACCCCGCAGTGTGCGGGTCGCCCCGCCGCCGGCGGCGGCCCTGCCAATGGGCGGCCCGGAGGACGTCCACCTCCCCGGCAACGCCACCGGCCCCGGGATTCATCCCGCCCGGCCACTCCCGGACGACATACCCGCGCCACGGCCCGGCCCTCCCCCGGCGGTCCTGGGACGCCCCTGCCCGAACCCGTGCGGGGATGACCGGACGTTGACGCCCGTCACTCGACCGTGATGTGATCACCGCCTCATAGAAACTTTCATATTTCCATGGACTGATGGAGGACGCGTATGTCCGTGTTCCGTCGTACCGCGCTCGCGGCGGTGCTGACCGTCGCGGCGGCGGCGCTGTCGACCGCCGTCGCACCGCCCGCCCCGGCGGTTGCCGGCCTCCCCACCGCCGCCGTGGCACTCGGCGACAGCTTCATCAGTGGCGAAGGGGCCGGGGCCTACTCCCCGGTCTCCGACGTCAACGGCATCAGCCAGGGCTTCCCCGGCTGGACCGCGCCGAACAGCAACGCCTACTTCTGCCACCGGTCCCCCAACGCCTCGCTGTTCCAGGCCAACCTGCCGGGCATCCAGGACCGGTTCAACCTGGCCTGCTCGGGCGGGCAGCCGTACGACATCGGCAACGCGTCGGTCAGTCGGACCAAGGGTCGCTCGGTCGCCTCCCAGCTCGACCAGCTCCGCGCGGTGGGCCAGACCCACGACATCGACCTGGTGCTGGTGGGCCTCGGCTCGAACAACAGCTCGTTCACCTTCGGCAGCGTGGCGGAGAAGTGCGCCAACCGGTTCATCGCCGACGCGTGGACCGGCTGGTGGGAGTTCTGGGCGTACCTCGGCGGGCCGGTGCCGCAGGAGCCGTGCAGCGACGCCGACCTGGCCACCGCGGCGCAGCTGAGCGCCGCGACCGCGGAGACCACCGCCGCCGTACGGCAGATCCTCACCACCCTCGACCAGATCGACGCCGACGGCCAGCACCGGATCGTGTTCCAGGACTACACCAACCCGCTGCCGTTCGACCTGGCCTCGAACTACTGGGAGGAGGACGGGCGGCAGGACGACCGGGACAAGTTCCGGGACCTCGGCGCCGAGCGGTACGCGGCCGGCTGCCCGATCCACCGGGCCAGCCTGCGGCCCGGGCACAACTTCTCCTCCGGGCTGGGCACCCTGGTCCGCTCGACGCGCGACAGCCTGGCCAGCCAGTTCCCCGCCGCCGACCTGGTCTACCTCAACGTGCAGCGGGCGTTCGACGGCGCCCGGCTCTGCGAGCAGCCGACCAGCCCGTCCGGGGCGCTCGCCACGCCGATCCGGCTCCAGGACGGCGCGACCGGCACCTTCGTCACCAGCCTCGCCGGCAAGGACAAGATCGCCATCCAGCGGATCGCCAACACCTGCGTGAGCTACTTCCAGACGTGCCAGGAGTCGTGGCACCCCAACGTGGCCGGGCACCAGGTGCTGGGCCGCTGCCTGGCCGGAGCCTCCTCCACCACCGCTCGCGCGGTGGCCTGCGTCCGCTCCGGGGACGGGACGATCAGCGTCGGCTGACCGCCCACCGCCGGTGCGAAGGGGCCCCTGTTGCCGGGGGCCCCTTCGTCATCTCCGGCCGAGGGTGAGCAGGAGGGGGCCGGTCGGGCCGTCGACCAGGTCGCCGAGCCGCGTCTCGTCGAGGACGGCGAGGAACGCCTCCTGCGCGCGGCGCAGCTGACCACGCAGCCGGCAGCCGGCGACCAGGGGGCAGGCCGGCTGTTCGCAGGAGACCACCTCGTCGTCGCCCTCGAAGGCCCGCACGACCGCCCCGACGGTGAGCTCGCCGGCCGCCCCGGCGATGGCCACCCCGCCGGAGCGGCCCCGGATGGTCACCAGCACCCCGATCCTCTGCAGCCGCTGCACCACCTTGGCGACGTGGCTGCGCGGCAGCGCGAGCTGTTCGGCCAGTTCGTCCACCGTCGTGCGGGCCTGGGAGGCGGCGGTCAGCATGGCGATCCGCAGGGCCATGTCCGTGGACCGATTGAGCTTCACGCACCGACCCTAGCCACCGCGGACGTGCGGTGACCCGGGCCGGGCGACCCGCCCCCGGTGTGATCCAGGCGACTCCTCAACCGGGACCTTCGACCCTGAAGAGGAATCTGAGAATCCTGTTTATTGGGCACGTCATCGGCGCAAGCGGACGACAACGGACGCAGGAGGACATGTCATGCTCACGGAGTCATCAGCGGCGGTGGTACGGGCGACCCTGCCCGCCGTCCAGGCGCACGGCGAGGCGATCACCGGCCGGTTCTACCGGCGGATGTTCGACGCCCATCCGGAGCTGCTGGACCTGTTCAACCGGGGCAACCAGGCCACCGGGCAGCAGAAGGCCGCGCTGGCCGCCGCCGTCGTCGCGTACGCGGAGCACCTGGTCGGCGCCAGCGACGCGCCGTGGGGGCCGATCCTGGACCGGATCGCGCACAAGCACGTCTCGCTCGGCATCACCCCGGCGCAGTACACCGTCGTGGGCCGGCACCTGCTCGCCGCCGTCGGCGAGGTGCTCGGCGACGCGGTCACCCCGCCGGTCGCCGCCGCCTGGGACGAGACGTACTGGCTGCTGGCCTGTGAACTGATCGCCCGGGAGGCCCGGCTCTACCAGGGCGCCGGGGTGGCCGAGGGGCAGCCGGTCTGGCGGGCCTGGCGGGTGGCCGAGCGGGTCCGGGAGACCGCCGACGTCGTGTCGTTCAGCCTGGAGCCGGCCGACGGCGGCCCGGTGCCGGAGTTCGTCCCCGGCCAGTACGTCTCCGTCGCGGTCGACCTCGACGGCGGTCGGGGGCAGCAGATCCGGCAGTACAGCCTCTCCGGCCGGCCCGGCGCGGCGCGGTGGCGGATCACCGTGAAGCGGGTTCGCGGCACCGCCGGCGCGCCCGACGGCATGGTCTCCACGTTCCTGCACGAGCGGGTGGCCGTCGGCGACACGCTGCGACTCAGCCCGCCGTTCGGCGAGGTGAGCGCCGTGGCCGGGGAGGGGCCGCTGGTGCTGGTCAGCGCCGGCATCGGGCTCACCCCCGCGATGTCCGCGCTGGAGCACCTCGCGGCCACCGCGCCGCAGCGGCCGGTGACGCTGGTGCACGCCGACCGGGCCGGCACCGCGCACGTGCTCCGCGACGAGCTGCCCCGGCTGCACCACGCCCTGCCCAACCTGCGCACCGCGCTCTGGTACGAGAGTGTCGACGCCACCGACGGGCCGCTCGCCGAACTGCCGGTGCGGGTCAGCCCGGGGCGCGTCGATCCGGAGCTGATCCCGCTCACCGCCGACGCCCACATTCACCTGTGCGGCCCGCTGCCGTTCATGAACCAGGTCCGCAGCAGCCTGCTGCGCCGCGGCGTGCCCAGCGACCGGATCGCCTACGAGGTCTTCGGCCCCGGCATGCTCCGCGACGGGGCCTGACCCGCCGCCGGCACCGCCCGCGCACCGGCGGTGCCGGCGGCGGGTGGTGCCTCAGCCGGGGCGCTGGTTGACGGGCCGGCGGCAAGGCTGGGCGGGGGTGGGGGTGGGCCTGGTCGGGCGGTTCACCCTCCGGATGCCCTCACGGATGACGAACAGCTCGCGCCGGGCGAGCGCCTCGCCCTTCTCATCCAGCTGGTAGCCGTCCAACCAGACCCAACCCTCGTAGGTGATCAGGTCGGTCCGAACCTTGATCAGCCGGAAGAAGATCGTCGGATGAACTGAACGCTGCAGACGCGAGTTACCTGGAGGACGTCGCCGGCCCTGAGTCCGATCATCGACGGGAACTGAACCGTCGCCATGCCGTGATCCGGGCCCTGGCCGCCTGGACGAGAGGACACCAGCTGCTCGGGCCACAGGCGGAACAGCGGCGGTGTCGGTGCCATTCGAGCGTGCGCCAGGCGGCCAAGATCGACAGGGGCAGCCGACGTGCGCTCACCTTGCCCTCGCCCGGCCCCGGCGCGCGACCGATCCGGCGGCACCGGATGCGCCCGCCGCACGGGCTGAGTCGAGTCGACCCTTGTCCCTCCAGAGCCAGACGACACAGGAGTCCCACCGAAAGTCCTGGTGCGGCTTCACGAGTTCGAGGTGCCGGGCGTCTCGCAACCTCATTTGCGCCTCCCTCAGGCCTGCCGGGTCCGGTCCACTGCGGCACCCCGCCCCACCGAGCCCAGCTCCACCAGGGCGGGGGTACCGCGTGTTCGATCAGACACCGCCTGCTATCCCCTTGTCAATCTGTAAGTGGCAAACGTAAACGGTGCGTCGTGCCTACGTTCAGGCTGTGAAGCGACCACGTCTGTACGGGCCTGGCGAGCTGGTCGCACTGTTCGGCGTGTCACGGCAGCGGGTCCTACAGATCACCCGTCGGCCCGGCTTCCCGGAACCCCTCGCCCGCCTGGTCGGGATGAACGTCTGGGACGCGGACGAGGTCGACGAGTGGGCCCGACACAACCGCCCACCCCGGCCGCCAGCGGACGAAGAAGAGCAGGGCTGACGACCGGTCCCCCGTGGCCGCCCGCAAACGGAGAGGGCCGAGGGCGGGTGCCGCCCGCTACCCCCGGGCCTCGTCAGCCTTCCGGTGAATCAGTCGTCGGCCTGGGCCATCCCCCACCCGCACTGACACTCCGGCGTCGCCACTGTGGACGGCGGCGGCGCGGCCTGCCTGGCTCCGGTGACCTGCTCGTCGACCGGTCGTGGGCGTGACGGCCGGGCGGGCCGAGGAGGTTAGGAGGCGAAGGCGGGGGTAGGGACCTGACGTGCGCGTTCCAGGGACCTCGCCGGCTCGACGGGTCCCCGCCGGCCGGGACGGGCGGATGGAGGAGGAAGAATGCGGATCGCGATGATCTCGGAGCACGCCAGCCCGCTCGCCGTCCTGCGCGGGAGCAGCACCGGCGGCCAGGACACGCACGTGGCGGAGCTGGCGGCGGCCCTGGTCGACCGGGGCCACGAGGTACGCGTCTACACCCGCCGCGACTCCCCCACCCTGCCCGAGGCGGTGGCCACCCCGGACGGCTACGAGGTGCTGCACGTGCCGGCCGGGCCGCCGCGCCTGCTGCCCGCCGACGAGCTGCTGCCACACACCGGCGAGTTCGGCCGGTGGCTGGCCGGGCACTGGCGCGACGCCTGGCTGCCCGCCGTCGCGCATGCCCACTTCTGGCGGAGCGGGCTCGCCGCCGTACACGCCGGGCGGCGCACGGGGGTGCCGGTGGTGCTGACCTACCACGCCCTCGGCACGGCGCAGCGGGGCGCACGGGACACCGGCCCACCGGGCCGGACCGGCTACGAGCGCGCGCTCGGCCGGGCTGCCGACCGGGTGGTCGTGCAGTCTCAGGACGAGATCGGTGAGCTGGTCCGCCTCGGGGTGCCCCGGTCCCGGATGTCCCTGGTGCCCGCCGGGGTCAACGAGCGGATCTTCCGCCCGGACGGCCCGGTCGCCCCGCGTGACCCGGCCCACCCCCGGGTGCTGACCGTGGGCCGGCTGACGGAGAGCATGGGCTTCGAGGAGGTCGTCCGGGCCATGCCCGCGGCGCCGGAGGCCGAGTGCGTGATCGTCGGCGGCCCGCCGGCCGAGAAACTGCCCACCGACGGCTCCGCCCGGCGGCTGACCGCGCTCGCCCGGTCCTGCGGGGTGGCCGGCCGGGTCAGGCTGATCGGCGGGGTGCCGCGCGAGGAGCTGGCCAGCTGGTACCGCTCCGCCGACCTGCTGGTCGCCGCCCCGTGGCACGCGCCGTTCGGCCTGACCGCCCTGGAGGGCATGGCCTGCGGTGTCCCGGTGATCGGCACCGACGTGGGCGGCATCGCCGACACCGTCATCGACGGGCTCACCGGCGACCTGGTGCCGCCGCGCGACCCCCGGGCACTGGGCACCGCGATCCGCCGGCTGCTCGGCGACAACGTGCGGCGCTTCGCGTACGCCACGGCGGCGCTGGACCGGATCCGTAGCCGGTACTCGTGGAGGCGCTGCGCCGAGCAGCTCAACATCGTGTACGAGGCGGTGGCCACCGTCGCCCGCCCGGTGCCGGCCCCGGCCGCGGCCTGACGGCCGGCCACCCACGCCCCCTTGCTACCCGCCGGTAGCTTACGGCCGTACGCTGGGCGGATGAGCGCGACCGGGGAGTACACGCAGGAGTTCGTCGACGTCGAGGGCGCCCGGCTCGGGGTGCAGGTGTATCCCGAGCCCGACGGCGCCGCCGACGCCCCGGTGGTGGTGATCTGGCCCGCGATGGGGGTACGGGCCCGCTACTACCGGCCGTTCGCCGCCGCGCTGCGGGCCGCCGGCCTCGCCGTGGTCGTCGCCGACCTGCGCGGCACCGGCGCGAGCACCCCCGCGCCGAGCCGGGCCTGCCGGTACGGCTACGTGGAGCTTGCCGCTGACGTGGGCGCGGTGCTGGCGGCGCTGAAGCCGCTGCTGGACGGCCGGCCGACGATCCTGCTCGGGCACTCCCTCGGCGGCCAGGCCGCGCTGCTGCACCTGGCCCTGCACGGCACGGACGCGGTGGACGGGCTGGCCCTGGTCGCCGTCGGCGTGCCGTACTGGCGCGGCTACCCGGCCCCACGGAGGTACGGGGTGCTGCCGTACACCCAGGGGATCGCCGCGACCGCCCGGCTGCTCGGCGTCTGGCCGGGCTGGGGCTTCGGCGGCCGGCAGGCGCGCGGGGTGATCCGGGACTGGGCGTACACGGCCCGCACCGGCCGCTTCCCCACCCTCGACGGGGTGGACGTCGAGGCGGCGCTGCGCACGCTCGACGTCCCCGTCCTCGCGGTGAGCGTGGACGACGACCAGTACACCCCGCACGCCACCCTGGACCAGCTCTGCGGCAAGCTCGCCGCGGCCACCGTCGCGCGCGAGCGCTACACGACCGCGCAGGCCGGCGCCCCGCTCGACCACTTCGTCTGGGTACGCGCCAGCGCGCCGGTGGCCGCGCGGGTGGCCGCCTTCGCCGCCGGCTTGTCAGGCTCCCGCCGCTCGGGTTGAGGCGTCGGTGGCTTCCTGATGAAGGCCGGCAGTGCGACGACCGTCACCGAGTTCGACAAATGGATGTTCCGCGACTGGTGGCGCCACCTGAAGAGCCGCTACGGCCTCTGACCGGTCACGGTGCGTACTCCCCCGATCGGTGGGTATGCCGCACCGCCAGTACCGTGGAAGGGGATCAGATGTCCGAACGGCACACCGCACTGCGCTCGATGCACGACCTGGGCCTGGCTGCCTGGTTCGGCGGCTCCCTGATGGGAGCGCTCGGCGTCAACGGCGCGGCGGCACAGATCAACGACTCGACCCAGCGACTGCCGGTGGCCTCGGCCGGGTGGGCCCGGTGGACCCCGGTCAACGCGGCGGCGATCGGCGCGCACCTGGCCGGCGCGGTCGGCGAGCTGACGACCGAGAGCCCCCGGCTGCTCGCCCAGTCGGGGGTGGCCCGGATGAGCACGGTGAAGACGGCCCTCACGGTCACCGCGCTCGCGGTCACCGGGTACAGCCGGCTGCTCGGCATGCGGCTGGAGAAGGCGGGCGGCCCGTCCGTCGAGGGGACGACCGAGCCGAACCCGCAGACGCCGACCAACGTGGCCTCCTGCCAGCGGCAGTTGAAGCTGCTCCAGTGGGCCGTCCCGGCGCTCACCGGCGCGCTGGTGGTGGTCAGCGCGTACATGGGTGAGCAGCAGAAGCCGGGGCAGGTCTTCCGGGGCCTGCTCGCGCGCGCCGGTGGGCTGGCCAGCGCGCCCCGGGCGATGGGAAAGGTGGCTGCCATGGGCGCGGCCAGGCGGCACATGGTCATGTCCGGCCGCTGACCGCCGCGCCGCCCGTGCCCGTGCATGGGCGGCGCGCAGGCGGGCAATCAGCGCCCGGAGCACCGACCCGACCAGCGAGGTGGGCCATGACGAGCAGGGACGGATCGACGACCGGCGGGGACGAACGCGGACCGGAGTCCGCCGCCCCCTTCGGCACCAGCGACGGGTTCGACGCCGGTCCGCCGTGGGGTGCCGGCGAGGACTCCCCGATGGACGAGGGCAGCGAGGAGACCGCCGTGCCGCAGGGGAGCCTCGGTGACCGACGGGCCGGCGCGCCCGCCGAGCCCACCGGGCCCGCGGGGCGGCACGGGTTCGGCAACGTCGAGGACAGGCCGGTCGCCGAGGCGGGTCCGGGTGCGCCGCCCGACCCGGCGCCGTCGCGGCGCGCGTTCCCGAACGACAGCGCCGGCGGGGACCTGCCGGACAACGCGCTCGAGGAGGCGACCGGGATGCACCCGGAGGGGATCAACCGGCGCGGCTGACCGGCGTCCCACCGGCCGGCACGCCCGCCTCCGCCAGGACCTCCACCAGGCGGGCGGCGTCGCGCTGGGCCTGGTCGCCGCAGCAGTTGTTGAACAGGACGTGCAGCTCGTCGCTGGTGTCGGCCAGCTCGGTCAGCAGCCGCGACCAGTTCCGCAGCTCGCGCTCGCCGTAGGCGTACCGGTACTTGTCCTGTTTGTCGCCGCCGGCCCAGGCGACGCTGTGGCCGTGGAAGCGGACCACGGCCGGCGCGGCGGTGGCGACCAGGATCGGCGGCACCGACGAGACGAACCCCTGCGGCATGTCCACACAGACGTAGGAGAGGTCGTGCTCGCGCAGCAGGGCCAGCGTGCGCAGGACGGCGTCCTCGGTGAACCAGGAGCCGTGCCGCAGCTCCACGCTCACCCGCCACGGCCGCAGCCGCTCGGCCGTGGCGACGATCCGCCGCTCGGCCGCGGCACTGCGGGCCAGCCATGGCGGGAACTGGAGCAGCACCGCGCCGAGCCGGTCGGCCGCCACGATCGGCTCCAGCGCCGCACGGAACCGGCTCCACAGCTCGTCGTACGCCCCGGCGGGCAGGTCCCGCCACCGGATCCGGGACGGGCCGCCGGCCGGTCGCAGGTCCCGGGGCAGCGTCGCGACCGGGGTGGGGTGGCCGGTGAAGAGGCTGAACGCCTTGACGTCGAAGGTGAACCCGGGCGGGGTGGCGGCCACCCAGCCCGCGGTGGTCTCCGGCACCGGCACCGCGTAGTAGGACGTGTCCACCTCGACCAGCCCGAACCGCTCGGCGTAGTGGCGCAGGCGGCCGGCGGGGGTGTTGACCGAGCGGGGGTACCAGCCGGAGCCCAGCAGCATCCGGTCGGCCCACGACGACGTGCCCACCTTGATCTCGCCCATGTCGATCAGTGGACCGCGCCCCGGGCGGATCGGCAACCGGAGCGGCGCCGTCGCGCCGGCTGACCGCCTGCGGCTCACCGGGACCGGTCGACGACCCGCCTGCGGCTCACCGGGACCGGTCGACGACGTAGTCGGCGAGGGCGAGCAGGAACCGGCCGTCCTCGGAGTCCGCTCGCTCGCCCAGCGCCGCCGCGGCCTCCGTGCGCGCGGCGTCGGCCAGGTCCCGGGCCTGCCCCTGGGCCGCCGCCACGCTGTCGTACGCGAGCAGCCGGCGGTGCAGCCAGCGCACCTCCGCGGCGGTCCGGGCGGAGCGGGCGGCACCGAGGAAGCGCACCGTCCGCTCCCGCTCGGCCGGGGTGCACCGGTCGAGGAAGTCGATCAGGATCAGCGTCCGCTTGCCCTCCCACAGGTCGCCGGAGATCTCCTTGCCGTATCGGGCGTAGTCGCCGACGAGGTTGAGCACGTCGTCCTGGATCTGGAAGGCCGCGCCGAGGAACCAGCCGTACCGGTCCAGCCGGTCCATCCCGGGCCGGCCGTCGCCGATGGCCAGGATGCCGGTGCGGCACGGATACACGCACGTGTACCAGGAGGTCTTCTTCAGGCACATCCGGTAGTAGTCGTCCGCGGTGAGGTCGCAGGCGTTGTCCCGGATCCAGCCGACCTCGATGGCCTGCCCCTCCAGGGAGTGGCGCAGCATCAACCGGGTCTGCTCGACCAGCTCCCAGGTCGTGCCGGAGCCGAGGAGGTCCCGGTTGGCCAGGAGCCGCTCCAGGGCGAGCAGGTTCGTCATGTTGCCGACGTTCAGCGCCACCGGAACCCCGTAGCGGGCCGACAGGGTGGGGGCGCCCCGACGCTGCTCACTGCCGTCCTGGATGTCGTCGTGGATGAGGAAGGCGTTGTGGAACAGCTCGACGGTGGCGGCGACGTTCACCACGGTGTCGTCGTCGGTGCCGCCGAACGCGCGGCAGGTCGCCACGCACAGCGCCGCCCGCAGCCCCTTGCCCGACCGGCCGGGGTAGTCGGCCACCAGGTCGTACAGATACCGGGGGCCGCCGGTGGGCAGTTCGGCCAGCAGGGTGGCCATGGTGCGGGCCCGGTAGCGCGCGAGCAGCGTGTCGACCGGGCCGTCGGTCACGGTGGCGGTCACCGGCTCAGCGGCCGTCGGTGGGCGCGCCCGGCTCGACGCCGGGGGCGGCCACCGGGTCTCCCTCGGCCCGGCGGGTGCCGGCGGAAACCCGGTCGAGCAGCCCGTTGGCGAACTCGGGGGTGAGTCGGGCGAGGTCGAGGAGGCTGTCCAGCGCGTCGTGGGCGTCCGCCGCGTACCGGCCGGTGAGGTCGTCGCCGGAGGCCGGGGTGGGAAGCTGGCCGACCACCATGTCGATCAGGGCGTGGGTGTCCTTACGGACCCGCCCCACCACCTCGTCGAACGCCGCCGGGTCGACCCGGCGGTCCGCGGTGAGCCGCTCGGTGAGCCGCCGGGCGCTGTCGACGCCCCCGGCCAGCTCCTCCTCCAGCACGGACGCCGCCCGCGTCACCGCCTCCGAGAGGGTCTCGCCGACCCGGTCGAACCGCTCGTCGGAGCCTCTGGCCTGCGCGTTCGGGTCTGACATGGCTTCTCCTTCACCGACGTTGCCTGAGGCGGAGTCTCGCACCGAAGGGGAGGCGAGGCGGCGGACTGTAAGGATGCCGACCCGGCCGGACGGGCGGCGGCTCTCGTGGCCGCCGCCCGTTTGTTCGGGCGCTGAAAGGGCAGGTCACCGGGGAGATGCCCGACGCGGAGAAACGGGAGGCACAAATGCGCGCGCTGCGGTTGCCGAGGTGGAAGTCCGAACCCGAACTGGTCGAGGTGCCCGAACCCACGCCGGGCCCGGGCCAGGTGGTGGTGAAGATCGGCGGTGCCGGCGCCTGCCACTCCGACCTGCACCTGATGCACGATTTCGAGGCCGGAGCGGTCCCCTGGAACCCGCCGTTCACCCTCGGCCACGAGAACGCGGGCTGGGTGCACGCCCTCGGCGCCGGGGTGACCGGCCTGGAGGTCGGCCAGCCGGTGGCCGTCTACGGCCCGTGGGGCTGCGGCACCTGCGCCCGCTGCCGGGTCGGCGTGGACCCGTACTGCGAGAACCCGGCCGGGGCGCCCGTGCCGGGCGGGGGCGGCGGGCTCGGCCTGGACGGCGGCATGGCCGAGTACGAGCTGGTCCCGGACGCCCGGCACATCGTGCCGCTGCCCGATGGCCTCGACCCGGTGGAGGCGGCGCCGCTGACCGACGCCGGTCTCACCCCGTACCACGCCATCCGGCGGTCGTGGCACAAGCTGCCGCCGGACAGCACCGCCGTGGTGATCGGCGTCGGCGGTCTCGGGCACGTCGGCGTGCAGATCCTCAAGGCCACCACGGCGGCCCGGGTGATCGCGGTGGACACCCGCGCCGACGCGCTGAAGCTCGCCGAGGAGTACGGGGCCGACCTGACGCTGCGATCCGGCGACCGGACCGCCGAGGAGATCAGGAAGGCCACCCCCGGCGGCCGGGGCGCCGACGTGGTCCTGGACTTCGTCGGCGCGGACGCCACGCTGGCGCTCGGCGCGGCCGCCGCCCGCACCGTCGGGGACCTCACCATCGTCGGGATCGGCGGCGGCACGCTGCCGGTCTCGTTCTTCTCCGTGCCCTACGAGGTCAGCATCCAGAGCACGTACTGGGGCAGCCGGCCCGAGCTGATCGAGGTGCTCGACCTCGGCGCGCGCGGGCTGATCAAGCCGAAGGTCACCACCTTCGGGCTGGACGACGCGGTCGACGCGTACCGGCAGATGCGGGACGGGTCCCTGGAGGGCCGCGCCGTCATCGTGCCGTGACCGGCGGCGGGGGTCGCGCACGACGCGCGGCCCCGCCCGGTCAGTCCGCCCCGAGCATGCCCCGCACGTACGCGGCCTGACCGACGTGCTGCAGGTCGTCGTCGACGACGCTGACCAGCCGGACCCCGAGGGTCACCGGCGGGTCCCACGCCTCGTCGACCACCCGGTCCAGGTCCTTCGGCCGCAGCCCGGCGAGGAGCCCCCGGGTCCGCTCGGCGACCGCGTCGAAGTAGTCGAGCAGCGCCTGGGCGTTCTCCGGCCGGACGGCGGCGACCTGCTCCGGGGTGTGCCCGAAGCCGATGTCGTCCGGGTCGGCGGGCAGCCCGAACCGGCCGGACCAGTCCCCGCCGACCCACACCTGCTCCGCGTCGAGCAGGTCGGCGACGTGGTGGTCCTGGACCCTCGTCAGGTGCCACACCAGCCAGCCCACCGGGTTCGCGCCGGGCGCCGGTGCCCGGCGCAGCTGCTCCGGCGACAGGCCGTCGACGGCGCCGCGGACCAGCCCGGGCAGCCGGCCGTAGGCCTCGGACAGCACATCACTCACGTCCACCCGGTCCTCCTCGACACTGGACTTTCCCGAAGCAGTACCGCGTCAGCGGGCCGGCAAACCTCGGGCCCTAGGGTGATCGGCGTGGTCGCGGCACTGGAGCTGTATCTGGACACCGACGCCACCCGGCGCATCCGGGTGCTGTGGGACGCGCTGGAGTCCGAGGGGGTGCAGAGCATGCGTTCCCTGCTGGAGCAGCGGCACCGGCCGCACGTGTCGCTGGCGGTGGCCCCGCGGCTGGACCCGGAGCTGGTCGCCGCGGCCCTCGCCGGCACGGTGGTGGCGGCGCCGCTGCGGCTGACGTTCCAGCACGCCGGGCAGTTCGTCGGGCGGGTGCTGTGGCTCGGGCCGGCCCCCACCGCCGAGCTGCTGGCCCACCACGCGCTCGTGCACGGCCGGCTCGCCGACGCCGGCGTCGGGCTGGCCGAGCACTACCGGCCGGGGCGCTGGGTGCCGCACTGCACGCTGTCCATGCGGGTGCCCAACGCCCTGCTGGCCGCCGCGGTGCGGCGCTGCCTGGAGGTGCTGCCGCTGGAGGCCACCGTGGTCGGCGCGGCGGTCACCGACCACGCCCGGGGCATCTGCCGACCGCTGCCCTGACCGGAACGACAGGAGGTCTGCCATCATCGTCCCGATGTCCGCCGACCCGTCCACGCCGACCGCCGACACCGCGGGCGCCCCGGTGCGGGGCAGCGTGCTCGAGGCGGTGCTGGAACGCGTCACCTACACCAACGAGGAGACCGGGTACACCATCGCCCGGGTCGCCACCGACCGCTCCGGCGACGACCTGCTCACCGTCGTCGGCCCGCTGCCCGGCGCGCAGCCCGGGGAGCGGCTGCGGCTGGTCGGCCGGTGGGGGTCGCACCCGCGCTACGGGCGGCAGTTCGAGGTGCAGCACTGCACCACCGTGCTGCCCGCGACGGTGCAGGGCATCGAGCGCTACCTGGGCTCGGGACTGATCAAGGGGATCGGCCCGAAGATGGCGGCCCGGATCGTGGCCGCCTTCGGCGTGGACACCCTGCGGATCATCGAGGAGGAACCCGGCCGGCTGGTCGAGGTGCACGGCCTCGGCAGGAAGCGCACCGCGGCGATCGGCGGGGCGTGGCAGGAGCAGAAGGCCATCAAGGAGGTGATGATCTTCCTCCAGGGCGTCGGCGTCTCCACCTCGCACGCCGTGCGCATCTTCAAGCAGTACGGCGACTCGTCGATCGCGGTGGTGCGCGACGACCCGTACCGGCTGGCCGCCGACGTGTGGGGCATCGGGTTCCGGACGGCCGACAGCATCGCCAAGGCCGTGGGCATCCCGCACGACAGCCCTCAGCGGGTGCGCGCCGGCATCCGTTACACCCTCTCGGAGGCCGCCGACGGCGGACACTGCTACCTGCCCGAGCCGAACCTGGTCGCCGACGCCGCCGCGATCCTGGAGGTGCCGGCGGAACTGGTCGCCGCCGGCCTGGCCGACCTGGTGGCCACCTCCGACGGCGTGGTCCGCGAGGCGGTGCCGAACCGCAGCAACGAGGGCGCCGTCATCCCGGCGGTCTACCTGGTGCCGTTCCACCGTGCCGAGTCGGCCCTCGCGGCGAGCCTGGTCCGGCTGCTTCGCGTGCCGGTGGACCGGATGCCGGCCTTCGCCGACGTGGACTGGCCCAGGGCACTGGCCTGGCTGCGGGCCCGCACGGGGGCTGAGCTGGCGACGGAACAGGAGCAGGCGGTACGGCTGGCGCTGACCTCCCGGGTGGCCGTGCTGACCGGCGGTCCCGGCTGCGGCAAGTCGTTCACCGTGCGGTCGATCATCGAGCTGGCCGCGGCGAAGAAGGCGAAGATCGTGCTGGCCGCGCCCACCGGCCGGGCGGCGAAGCGGCTCACCGAGCTGACCGGCCACCCGGCCACCACCGTGCACCGGCTGCTCCAGCTCCGCCCCGGCGGGGACGCCACCTTCGACCGGGACAACCCGATCGACGCCGACCTGATGGTGGTCGACGAGGCGTCCATGCTCGACCTGATCCTCGCCAACAAGCTGGTCAAGGCGGTCCCGCCCGGCGCGCACCTGCTGCTCGTCGGCGACGTCGACCAGTTGCCCTCGGTCGGCGCCGGCGAGGTGCTGCGCGACGTGCTGGCCGCCGACACCGTGCCCCGGGTCCGCCTCACCCGCATCTTTCGGCAGGCGCAGGAGTCCGGGGTGGTGGCCAACGCGCACCGGATCAACGCCGGCCAGGCCCCGGTGTTCGGTGAGCACCCCGACTTCTTCCTGTTCCCCAGCGACGAACCGGAGGTCACCGCCGAGCAGGTGGTCGACATCGTGGCCCGGCGGATCCCGGGCCGGTTCGGCCTGCGCCCCCGCGACGTGCAGGTGCTCACCCCGATGCTGCGCGGCCCGGCCGGCGCCGGCAACCTGAACACCCTGTTGCAGCAGGCGATCGCCCCGCACCGCGACGGCGCCCCGGAGCGGCGGCACGGCGGCCGGGTGTTCCGGATCGGCGACAAGGTGATCCAGGTCCGCAACAACTACGACAAGGGCGCCGCCGGGGTGTTCAACGGCACGGTGGGGGTGGTCACCGCCCTGGACCTGGACGACCAGACGCTGACCGTACGCACCGACGAGGACGAGGACGTGGGCTACGAGTTCCACGAGCTCGACGAGTTGCAACACGCGTACGCCATCACGGTGCACCGGTCGCAGGGCAGCGAGTATCCCGCCGTGGTGGTGCCGGTGACCATGAGCGCGTACACGATGCTGCAACGGAATCTGCTCTACACCGCGGTCACCCGGGCCCGGAAGCTGGTGGTGCTGGCCGGATCGCGCAAGGCGCTCGCCATCGCGGTGCGTACCGCGGGCACCGGCCGGCGGCACACCGCGCTCACCCACCGGCTCACCCCCGACCGGGCCTGAGCCGGGGCCCGGCCGGGGCGGCGGCGGCCGGACCGCGCCGGCGCCACCGGTGCGCGTGGCGCCGACGACCCCCCGGCGCTGCCTTCGACTACTCGGCGATCCTGGTGCGGCCGGTCCAGCGGAAGACCACGGGCAGCTCGTCGGCGACCCTGACGGTGTCCCGCTCGAAGTGCTCGTACCCGCCGTAGTGGCTTACCTTGATCTTGTCCTCCGCTGGGGAGATCCGGTGGCTGCGCTGCTCGGCGGGGAGATTGGTCGGGCCGCCCTCCAACACCACGTCGATGATGGTGGCGGCGTCCCCGCCGATGGGCACCCGCGCCGACCAGGCGCTCCGGTCGTCATCGTTGACGATCCGGTCCGCCGTCCGGACAACGGTGGCGGAATCGGAAGAATCTGTCATCGCACGACCTCCGTCGCTTGTCGCTCCGCCCCGGACGCGTGAGTCGTCGGTGCGGCGCAGGTCACCGGCGGGGGCGACACCCCGTTCCGCGGACACGGAACGGGTGGCGGGAGAACACCCTCCCGCGCCCCGGTGACCGGCCTCGTTCAGGTTGAATGTAATTCAGGTCACAATACCCGAACACCCTTAACAACCCCTAGGGCGAACGGCATTCGGATCGGCGCAGACGGGACGGGCCCTCCCCGCCACCCGGGCGGGAAGGGCCCTCGCTTCGCTTCCGGCAGCGCTGCCGGACGCTCGTCACTCCCAGCGGAAGAAGCGGGTGGCCAGCACGGATCCGAGCACCGCGGTGGCCGCCAGGACGAGGAGCTGCGACAGCGCCGGGCTGTCGCCGGCCCACGAGGCGGCGAGAGTGTCCACCGTGGCCCCCAGCGGCGAGTAGTCGGCGATGCGGGCCAGCACGGTCGGCATCTGGTCGCGGGGCAGCCAGGCCCCGGCGAGGAAGAGCAGCGGGAAGAACAGCGCCGGACCGATGGACTGCGCCGCCCGGGCCGACGGCGCGAGCGCCGCGATGAGCAGGCCGATGGCGAACAGGCACGCCACGCCGAGCAGGAAGGCCAGCACGAAGCCGGGCATGTTCGCCGGGGACGACTGGTCGAGCAGGAACCGTACGCCGATCGCGGTGACCACCGCGCCGGCCACCCCCATCACCAGGTTCACCACGACCTGCGCGACCAGCAGCATTCCCGGGTGGACCGGGGTGGTGGCGAGCCGGCGCAGCACCCGCCGCTCGCGGTAGACGCCCAGCGCCATCGGCAGGGTGAACAGCGCCAGCATGCCGATGGTGAGGGCCAGGGCCAGCGCCGGCAGGAAGGTCAGCTCGCCGTGCTGCCCGGTGCCCTGGGTGGACGATCCCCGCTGGGGCAGCCCGAAGACGAGCATCAGGCCGATCGGCAGCACGAAGACGAAGAACAGCGACACCGGTTCGCGTACGAACAGCTTCAGCTCGACGGCGATGAGCTTGGTCAGGGCGTTCACGAGGGCCTCTTGTCGGTCGGCTTCTGGGGGGCGGCGGCCCGGCCGGCGCGGCGACCGGTGAGCGAGACGAAGGCGTCGTCCAGGGTGGGCTGCTCGACCCGGAGGGCGGCGTACCGGACCTTGTGCTCCGTCAGCGCCGCGAGCACCGACTGGAGCACCTCCTCCGGGCCGGTCACGGTCACCTCGTCGCCGCTGCGGCTGACCCCGGTCACCTCGGGCAGGGCGGCGAGCAACGAGTCGTCCAGCCCGTCGAGCGGGCGGAAGTGCACCCGGTGCTCGGTGCCGACGCGGGTGAGCAGGCCGGAGGGGGTGTCGATGGCGACGATGCGGCCGGTGTCGATGATGGCCAGCCGGTCGCAGAGCCGCTCCGCCTCCTCCATGAAGTGGGTGACCAGCACGACGGTGACGCCCCGGTCGCGGATCCGCTCGACCAGGTCCCAGGTGTCCCGCCGGCCCTGCGGGTCCAGGCCGGTGGTCAGCTCGTCGAGGATGGCCACCTCGGGGCGCCCGACCAGCGCCAGGGCCACCGAGAGCCGCTGCTTCTGCCCACCGGAGAGCTTGTGGAAGGCGGTGTTGCGCTGTTCGGCCAGGCCCAGGTCGGCGAGCAGCTCGTCGATGTCGGCCTTCTGCCGGTAGAAGGAGCGGTAGAGATCCAGCGCCTCGCGGACCCGCAGCTTGTCGGGGAGCTGACTCTCCTGCAACTGGGCGCCGACGCGCTGGCGCACCTCGGTGCGGTCCCGGATCGGATCCAGTCCGAGCACCCGCACGGAGCCGCCGTCGGCGCGGCGCAGCCCCTGCACACACTCGACGGTGGTCGTCTTGCCCGCCCCGTTCGGCCCGAGCACGCCGAAGATCTCGCCCTGCTCGACGGTGAAGGACACGTCGTCGACGGCCACCTTCTCCCCGTACCGCTTGTGCAGGTGCTCCACCTCGATGACCGGCATTGGCGTCGTCCTCCGTCACGTGCGGGTTGCCGTCGGGAGGGCGGGACCCTCTGGGATCGCGGCGTGTTGCGGTACGCGGAATCGGTCCGCGCGGCGGCGACCGACGCCGGACATCATCCGGGGATCTGAATCACGAATCAACCCATCGGCTGACGAACCGGGGTGTCATCCGGGGCCGACCGGCCCGACAGGGGTGCCCGCCGGTCACCGCGCGTGCCCGTCGCCGCGCCGGGCCGGGCGGTGGGCGACCCGGGACCGGGTGGCGGGCAGAGCGGCAGCAGATCCGCCGGGCGGGCCAGCACGGCGTCGGGGCCGGCGGCGAGCAGGACCTCCCGGTCCGACTCACCCCACAACGCGGCGACCGCCACCACCCCCGCGGCCCGGGCGCTGACCAGGTCGGCGGGCGCGTCGCCGAGCAGCACCGCCTCGCCGGGGCGCACCCCGAGGAGCTCCAGCGCCCGCCGAACGATGTCCGGGGCCGGCTTCGGCCGGGGCACCTCGTCCGCGCCGACGACGTGGTCGACCAGCGGCAGCATGCCGAGCCCACCGAGCAGGTCCCGGGCCCGCTTCCCGCTGCGGCCGGTGGCCACGGCCAGGCCCAGCCCCCGCCCACGCAGGACGCCCAGCAGCTCGACCACCCCGTCGACCGGCGTCACCCGGTGCGCCAGCCGGCTGCTCTCCCGGACGAACGGGCCGGCCATCGCCGCCGGCAGACCCAGCAGCTCCAGCACCTCGGGCAGGTACCGGCCCGGGTGCCGGCAGTACTCCTCGACCGGCGCCACCCCGTCGCCGACCACTTCGGCGTACGCGAGGGCGAACGCCTCCCGGGCCACGGCCAGGCTGTCCACCAGCACGCCGTCGAGGTCGAACACGACCGCCCGGACCTGGCCGGACGCGTCCCGCCGGCCTCCCGCCTCACCGGTCACCGGCGGCACCTCCTGAGGGACGTCGACGACACGGCCGGCGGCGGCCGGTAGGGGTGGCCGGGCCGGGGGCGCCCCGACTACGGTCGGGTCGTCCCGGGACCCGCCGTGCCGGGCCTCCGGCGACGACGCGCACCCCGCCGACGCCCACGCGAACCCTACCGGCGATCCGGCCGGGCCGGCGGGCCGGCGACGGTCCGGCGTGGCGTCGACTCCCGGCGCGCCGGGCGGCGCCGGATCCGAGCCGCTGGAGAGGGGCGCAGGGCATGACGTTGCTGCGTTGGTTGGCAGAGTCCGACGACGAGCGCCCGGGCGCGGTCCGGGTCGACGACCGGGCGGTGTCCTGGGTCGAGCTGCGCCGCGGGGCCGCGGCGGTCGCCGACGAGCTGCGCGGCGTCGACCGGGTGGCCGTCGAGGCCACCGCCACCCTGGAGACGGTGGTCGCGGTGGTGGGCGCGTTGACCGCCGGCGCGGCGGTCGTACCGGTGCCGCCGGACGCCGGGCCGATGGAGCGCGAGCACATCCTGCGCGACTCGGGCGCGGCGACGCTGCTCGTCCCGGCGAACGGCCCGCAGCCGGTCGGCGGCGCCGGCCCGCCGGTGGTCCCGGTCGACCTGACCCGTGGGTCGGACACCGTCCACCCGGAGCCGGACCCGGCCGGCACCGCGCTGATCCTCTACACCAGCGGCACGACCGGGGCCCCGAAGGGCGCGGTGATCTCCCGGAGGGCGGTCGCCGCCTGCCTGGACGGCCTCGCCGACGCCTGGTCCTGGACCCCGGACGACCTGCTGGTGCACGGCCTGCCGCTGTTCCACGTGCACGGGCTCGTGCTCGGCGTGCTCGGCCCGCTGAGGCTGGGCAGCCGGCTGCACCACGTCGGCCGCCCCCGCCCCGACCGGTACGCGGCAGCGGCCGGCTCCGTCTACTTCGGCGTGCCCACCGTGTGGTCCCGGATCGCCGCCGACCCCGACGCGGCGCGGGCGCTGCGCCCGGCGCGGCTGCTCGTCTCGGGCAGCGCGGCCCTGCCGGCGGCGGTCTTCGCCGACCTCGCCACGCTCACCGGCCATCGGGTGGTCGAGCGGTACGGGATGACCGAAACGCTGATCACGGTCAGCGCCCGCGCCGACGGGCCCCGCCGGCCGGGAACGGTCGGCGTGCCGCTGCCCGGCGTGCGTACCCGGGTGGTCGACGAGCACGGCGTGGCGCTGCCCGCCGACGGCGCGGCGATGGGCGAGCTCCAGGTGTGCGGGCCCACCCTCTTCGACGGGTACCTCAACCGGCCGGACGCCGACGCGGCGACCCGCACCCCGGACGGCTGGTTCCGCACCGGGGACGTGGCCACCGTCGACCCGGACGGCTGGCACCGGATCGTCGGCCGGGCCGCCACCGACCTGATCAAGAGCGGCGGCTACCGGATCGGCGCGGGCGAGGTGGAGGACGCCCTGCTGGCGCATCCCGGCGTCCGGGAGGCCGCCGTGGTCGGCACCCCGCACCCGGACCTGGGCCAACAGGTCACGGCGTACGTGGTGGGTGACGGGGTGGACGGGCCCGAGCTGATCGACTTCGTGGCCCGCCAACTGTCCGCGCACAAGCGCCCCCGCGAGGTGCGGTTCGTCGACGCGCTGCCCCGCAACGCCCTGGGCAAGGTGCAGAAGACGAGGCTGACGGCCGACTGACCGGCCGCCGGTCGGCTCCGTTCAGGCGGTGGGCGTCGGGATGCTGATCGCGGTGAGCACCAGGCCCCGGCCCACCAGGAACCGGCCGGTGAAGGCGGTCACCGGCACGCCGCCCAGCACCGGGCCGGGCACCAGCAGCTCGGCCACGAAGGTCCCGGCCGGGTCGACGACGATGTCCGCCTCGGCGAAGTCCAGCCACCGGCCGGTGAGCGGGAACCACGCCTTGTACACCGACTCCTTGGCGCTGAACAGCAGGCGGTCCCAGCAGACCGTGGGACGGGCGGCGGCCAGCGCGGCCGTGCGGGTCCGCTCGGCCGGCAGGGCGATCGCGTCGAGCACCCCCTCGGGCAGCGGCGCGTGCGGCTCCGCGTCCACCCCGAGGGTGGCGAACGCCGCCGCCCGGCCGAGGACGGCCGCCCGGTAGCCGTCGCAGTGGGTCATGCTGCCGACGATCCCGGCCGGCCAGATCGGGGCGCCGCGCGCGCCGGAGACGATCGGCACCGGCTCGACGCCCAGCTCACCGAGCGCCCGGCGGGCGCAGTGCCGCACGGTGGTGAACTCCCGGCGCCGCTTCTGCACCGAGTTCGCGACGAGCGCCTCCTCCTCGGGGAACAGGGTCAGTCCGGCGGGATCCTCGAAGGACTCGGCCACGGCCACGGAGGGGGGCAGGATCTGCTCGATCACCCGCCGATGGTAGGTGCGCCGGGTCGCCACGCCGCCCCCCTGGGTGGTCGATAGGGGTAAAGTACGGGTGCCCGCCGCCCGGGGCGCCTGCCAGTCTGTGGCATGCCGGTCCGGGTGGCCGGAGCGTGCGGAGTGGTCGGACGGATGCGGGAAAGCGATGCTCAGAGGCAAAGTGGTGCGGTTCGACGAGGTGCGGGGTTACGGGTTCATCGCCCCGGACGACGGCGGTGACGACGTGTTCGTCCACGCGAACACCGTCGATGGCGACAAGTGGACGATGGTGCCCGGCGTGCCGGTGGAGTACGAGGCGGTGGAGAGCGACCGTGGCCCGAAGGCGCTCACGGTGCGGGTGATCGGCCCCGCCCCCGGCGCCGATCGGAGCGCCACGGCCGGTGCCGTGCGCGCCCGGGAGGTCCCGGCGGGCGCGGAGGACGAGGAGGGCCTGTGCGACGTGCTCTCCGAGCGGGCCTTCTTCGCGGAGACCACTGAGGCCCTGCTGACCGCCGTGCCGGACCTGACGGGCGCGCAGATCGTGGCGGTACGCGCCCGGATGCTGGCGCTGGCCCGACGGCACGGCTGGGTGGAGGGCTGACGCTCCGGCGCACCGGCCGGGGCGCGGGCGCGGTCAGCCTGCGGCGATCAGCAGCGACTTCCTGATCCGACCCTGCACGCTGCGCGGCAGCTCGTCGACGAAGTGCACCCGACGGGGCCGCTGGCAGGCCGACAGGTACCGCCCGACGTGGTCGATGAGCACCTGGGCGGTGAGCCCTTCGGCGGCGACGACGTACGCGGTGACCTGCTCGCCCAGGACCGGGTGCGGGATACCGACCACGGCTGCGTCGTGGACCCCCGGATGACTCAGCAGCACCTCCTCGACCTGGCCGGCGTACACGCGGACGGGACCGTGCACGACGTCCGTGCGGCGCTGTCCGATGATCCGGTGTGACCCGTCCGCCGCCACGGTCGCGAGGTCGCCGGTGGCGTGCCAACCGTCGGTGCCGGTGCGCTGCCCGCGCCGGTCGACGTATCCACTGAACAGCGTCGGCCCCCGGATGCTCAGCTCGCCGACCGACTCGCCGTCGGTGGGCACCGGCAGGTTGTCCCGGCCCAGGACCCGGACCTGGACCCCCGGCAGGGGCGCGCCGACGGCACCGACGGCCGGCGGGGCGTCCACCCGCCCGGCCAGCGCGATGAGGGTCTCGGTGGTGCCGTAGCCCTGGAGGAGCGAGTGCGAGGTGAGCAGCCGGAGGCGTTCGGTCACGGCGGGTACGAGCGGGGCGTCCCCGGAGACCAGGAGTCGGGCGCCGGCGAGGGTGTGCGCCCAGGGACGGTTTCGGGCGATCCTCGCCCACTGCCCGGGCACCGCCAGGTACAGGGTGCCGGCCGGGCCGGCGATGGCCTCCCGGTCGAGGTGGACGAAGCGGCTGCCCACCCTCAGCGCGCCGAGCAGCCCGACCACCAGGCCGTACGCCCGGAACAGCGGGGCGCCCTGGACCAGGACGTCGTCCCCGGTCCAGCGCCACGCGTCGGCCAGCAGGTCCAGGCCGACGGCGATGGCCCGGCGGGAGATGCGCACGCCGCGCGGCGGCCCGCTGGTGCCTCCGGTGTAGAGGATCACCGCGTCGGCGCCCGGATCCGGCTCGGGCTGCCGGGTCCAGGATCGCTGCCGCAGGTCGACCGGAACAGCCGGCAGGCCGAGGCTGCCAGGGCGGTCCCGGCCGAGGACCACGGTCACCCCGGCCTCGCGCAGGATGCGACTGCGCTCCCGCTCGTCGGCGCCGGGCGGCACGGGCACCAGCGGCACGCCCGCGCGTACGGCGCCGACCATCCCGACCACCGCCTCCAGGCTGGGGGTCGCATCGACGGCGACCGCGCCGGCACCCCGGATCCGGTCGGCGACCGCGTTCACGCAGCCGAGCAGCGCTTCGCTGGAGAGGGTCCGCCCGGCGACCCTGACCGCGTCGGCCCGGTCGGTACCGTGACCGCACAGTGCCGGCAGCAGTGTCATCTCCGTTAACCCCTGTCGGGGACGTGGTGGAGTCTCGGCAGTGGCTGGGACATCACGGCCACAGAACCCTTCGCGTCATGGGTGTGTGCAGCCCATATCCGGACTTCCCCGCCGTCCGCGCGGGTGCTCCGAAATTAGGCTGCCCATTCGCTTGGCACAACCCCTAGCCGCGCGGGCCCGCGGCGCTGCTGGCGGGCGGGCTGCCGGGGCGTGACGGGCCGACGGGCCAGGTAGGACGCGATCCACGCCGGCTCGGAGTGCGACGGTAAGACAGGGGCAGGACGGGCGTGGGGCGACGGCGGGGCGGCACCGGGGCGAGGGCGCCGCGGCGGCACATTCCGCCGGGACGCACATTCGAGGAAGCTCGGTCCGGACGGGGTGTGGAATAATTGGCGACGGCCATTGCAGTAGAATAGCGATCTAATTCAGGCCGGCCTTCGCGATATTGATGTCGAGCCGCCGTTTGAATGCACCGAGCGCCACTGTGGCAACCGCGCGAGGGCGGCGCGCGGACAACCATTGAGGCCACATATGTCTTAATTAACGTCTATCTCGCCTATCCGCTGTTAAAGGTTCTAATCGGGCAGGAGTGCGGCGATGTCGCCGATGCGGATCCTCCCGTTTCATCCGCCGTTAGCGACGTCCTCGAACGCGGGCGGCCGGCGACCGGCGCACACCCGCAGGGCGGGCGCGACAGCAGCCAAAGGCGAATTCTTTTAACTTTTGCCGACGGGGCACCGACCGGGAGTCGCACCGGAAGCCCCGACCCGGGGTGTGCTTCCGGTCCGCCGCCAACCCCACCCACCCGGGGGCCCGACGCCGGAGTCCGCCGGCGGCACACCCTGGCCCGGCGTGCACCAGCCTTCAGCCCGACCCGTCGGTGCCGGGCCCCGCGATCGGGGCTCTGAGCTGCGCCTTCTTCACACACGGCGACGGCCCGGCGCCGGACGGGCCAAGCCGGGCCCGGGCCGCGACCGGCCACCCTGGGCACGAAACGCGGATTCCGGAGCCGCCGCTCGCGCGGGCCGCCTGCGCCCGACACGACGCCCGACGGGCGGGGCGCCGGACGCACCGCCCGAGGACCCGCGACGGCGGCGCGGGCACCGGCACCGAACGCCGCGACACCTCCCCCGCCAATTCCCGGCGAGTGCCGAAAGCGCCCGCGAGCGACCCGCTCCGCGAACCGCATCACGTTATGAATTCGGCTGACGACTTTCCGTTGCGGAGGGTGCCGCAGGGCAGGCGCCACCCCGTCGGCACCGAACCGATGTTTGCCTATCCTTTACAACTTCCGGCTTGCCGCCCAATTCCGGGGCTGACATACTCCACCATGCACGGCGGTCGATAGCGGGGGACAAGCCCCGAGGGGGCGGAAATTGCCGATGAAGCTGGTGGGGCCACGATTCAGAGGCGCCATGCAGTCAAGTTAATCGATGGCATGTCTCCTAAATGAGACGGTCGTCTATATTCGCCTATCTGGGAATGGGTCGAAAATTGCCGGTCTCCGATTTCGTCAGGCCCCTCGGCAGCCCTGGGAAGATGGCGCACCCGGTGTCGGCGCACCCCGCGCTCCTTCCGAGGCCACGACCATGGTGTTGACCGAACGGAGCAGCCAGCTCGCCTTCCTGGAGCGCCGGCTCGCCGACCGGCTCCGGCCGGCCGGCCGGCTCGCCGACGACCGGCCGTTGACCGTCCTGACGGGCCCCGTCGGCGGGGGCAAGACCACGCTGCTACAGGCGTTCGCCCGGCAGGTCGCCGGGTCCGGCGTCCGCTTCCTCGCCGCCGGCGCGTCCCGCGCCGAGCGCACCGTCCCGCTGGAGGTCATCCGTCAGCTCGTCCGGGCCGCGCCGCTGGGCGACGGCGACCGCGACCGCCTCGGCCGGCTGATCGACCGGGGCGCCCTCGCCTGGGGCGACACCGATGACCGGGACCTGGAGGGCCCCGCCCTGACCACCGCCGCGCTCGGCAGCGCGCTGGTGGAGCTGGCCGGCCGGGCGCCCCTGGTCATCGCGGTCGACGACGCCCACCACGCCGACATACCCTCACTGCGCTGTCTGGACTACGCGGCGCGGCGGATCGCCGGCCTCCCCGTGCTGATCGTGCTCACCGAGTCGCCCCGCACCCGGCCGTGGCATCCCGAGGTGTACGCCGAGCTGCTGCAACCCGCGCGGCTGCACCGCATCCGGCTGCCCCTGCTCACCGCCGACGGGACGTACCAACTCCTCGCCGCCAGGCTCGGCGCGCCCGCCGCCCGCCGGATCGCCGACGAGTGCCACGAGATCACCGCCGGCAACCCGCTGCTGGTGCGGGCGCTCAGCGACGACCACCTGGCCACCACCGGGCAACGCCCGGACCGGCCAGTCGTGGGCGAGGCGTTCCGGGAGGCCGTGCTGAGCTGCCTCTACCGCTGCGAGCACCTGGTGCTCAAGGCCGCCCGGGCGCTCGCGGTGACCGGGGAGCCGCTGCACGGGAGCCTGCTGTCCCACCTCGTCGACGTCCGCGCCGAGTCGGCGCTGCGGGCGATCGACGGGCCGACCAGCGGCGGCCTGGTCACCGCGGACGGGCTGCGACATCCGGCGGTGGTCCAGGCCGTGCTCGACGGGATGACGGCCGAGGAACGCGCCCGGCTGCACCGGGAGGCCGCCTGCCTGCTGCACGAGGACGGCACCGCGCCGGAGCGCATCGCGCGCCATCTGGTCAGGACCGAGGAGCTGGGCGAGCCGTGGATGGCCCAGACCCTGCTGGACGCCGGCGAGCAGGCGCTGATCGACGGCGAACCCGACACCGCCCTGCGCTACCTGCGGCGGGCCAACCGCGACTGCACCGACGCCTGCCTGCGGGCCCGCATCCGCTCGGCCCTCGCCCGGGCCGAGTGGCGGCTGGACCCGCAGGCCGCGGTACCCCACCTGCTCGGCGTCGCCTCCGCGGTTCGGGCGGGGCACCTGAGCAGCCGGCAGGCCACCAGCCCCATCCAGTACCTGCTCTGGCACGGCCAGATCGACAAGGCCGTCGAGCTCGTCCACCACCTCGGCGAACGCGCCGACAGCGCCGACCCGGGCTCCGCCGCGGCACTGATGATCATCAAGGGGTGGATGTCCACCTTCTACCCCAGGGCAACGGGCGACCGGCCGATGCCCTCGCCGGCCCTCCGGGACCCGTTGACCCTGGCCAGGGTCAAGCGGCGGCTCCAGGGTGTGACCATGCTGCGCACCGTGCTCGAACGGGGCGACGTCGGCGTGGTCGAGGACGCCGAACGGGTGCTGTCCACCATCAGGCTCGACGACGAGCGCAACATGTGGACCGCCATCTGCGCCCTCATCGCGACGATCTACGCCGACCGGCTGGAGCTGGCCGGCGACTGGTCCGAGAAGCTGGGCGGCACTTCGGCGGCGCATCGGCAGCCCACCCCGGCAGGGGTGATCGCCGCCATGAAGGCGGTGGTCGCCGGGCACCTCGGCGACCTGAGCCGGGCCCGGGACCTCGCCGACACCGCGCTGGCCCAGCTCTCCCACAAGGGCTGGGGAGTGGTGATCGGGATACCGCTCGCCGTCCGCCTGCGGGCACTCACCCTCATGGAGGAACTCGACGCCGCGGCCGGCTGCCTCCAGGTCCCGGTGCCGCAGACGATGTTCGAGACACCGTTCGGGCTGCACTACCTGCACGCCCGCGGCCTGTACGCCCTGGCCACGGGGAGCCCGGAGGCCGCCCTCGCCGACTTCCAGCTCTGCGGTCAGCTGATGACGTCCTGGCGGCTGGACCTGCCCGCCCTCGTACCCTGGCGGACCGAGTCGGCCCGGGCGCTGCTGCGGATGGGTCGCCGAGAGCAGGCCGAGAAGCTGGTCCGCGAGGAGCTGGCCCGGCTGCGTCCCACCCACGTGCGGTACCGGGGGTTCGCGTTACGCGTCCTGGCCGCAACGGGGGAAGGGCCGGACCGGATCCAGCACCTGCGCGCCTCCGTCCGGCTGCTGCGCCAGTGCGGGGACCGGGCGGAACTCGCCCACAGCCTCGTCGACCTCGGCCACGTCTACCAGGAGGTCGGCGACCTGCGGCAGGCGCGCAACGCCATCCGCGCGGCCCACACCCTGGCCCAGGAGTGCGGCATCCCGCTGCTGCGGCCCAGCGTCGCCACCGGGGCCGCCGGGTCCGGCGAGGTCGCCCCCGACGCGGTGGTGGTGGTCGACGGCCTCAGCGACGCGGAGTCGCGGGTGGCCGCGCTGGCCGCGCGGGGCCACACCAACCGGGAGATCGCCGAGAGGCTCTTCCTCACGGTCAGCACCATCGAGCAGCGACTGACCCGGATCTACCGCAAGCTCGACGTCAACTCCCGCAGCGACCTCGCCGTCCGGCTGCGCCTGGGCCGCCCCGGCCCGGCCCCGACGGGGCACGGCGACGCGCCGTCGACCCCGGGCGACCCGGAGCGCTAGCCCTCCTCCCGTCTCCTCTTCTCCATCCCCCCGACGGCCCCTGCCGTTCACACCTGGACGTGCTGGACAGGCGTCGGCGACGGCGTTGTGCCAACATCGAGCCACGGTGTCGTCGCGGACTGTCCATCATGTTCCATTCGATTCGTCCCCGGTCGGGCACTCCCCTCCTACCCCTTGCGCAACCCCTATCGGCGAATGAGATCCGTAGGTTTCGGACTGGAACGATGGGGTCTCAAGGCCGTTGTCGCACACCCGACCCGGTGCCAGACTCGCCTGAGAATTCCGGACCGCCCGCTGGGGAGCGCGGTCCGGCAGGAAGATCACAGGCCCACCCGGCACGGCGACCCGGTGTGCCTCACCCCTACCCGGCGCGCCGGGTGGGAGCGGTGAGGTCTGCCGTTCGGCTCGGGAGGGGTGGTGTCGGTCAGCACCGGTAACCCGGTTCGGCACCACATATGAGAGAGGCTGACACGAGTGGTTCTGGTGCAGCGGGACGAACAGATCGCATTGCTCCGGAGGGCGTTCCGCGCCTGCGAGGAGCAGCAGCGTGGACACGTGGCGCTGGTGACGGGCGCGGTGGGAAGCGGCAAGACGAGTCTGCTGGAGACGCTCGACGAGTGGGTGGTGGCCGCCGGGGGGCGGGTGCTCAACGCGGCCGGTTCGCGGGCGGAACGCGGACTCCGCCTAGGGGTGCTGGGGCAGCTGTTCCACAGCGCACGGCTGGACCAGGAGTCGGCCGACCGGGTGGAGAAGCTCATGCGGGACGCCGCCTTCGCCGTACCGCTGCCGGAGCCCGGCGGTGAGGCGGCCGAGGGGGTCGCCTCCGAGGAGCAGGTCTGGGCACCGCTGCTGCACGGCCTGTTCACCGCGCTGCTCGACCTGACCAGGTCCGGGCCGCTGGTCCTCACCGTCGACGACGTGCACCACGCGGACCCGGCCTCGCTGCACTGCCTGCTCTACGTCACCCGCCGGCTGCGGCACGCACGGATCATGATCGTGCTCGCCGAGGCGTCGACGCTGCGCCCGTCGCACCCGCTGTTCCGCGCGGAGCTGCTCAGCCAGCCGTACTTCTCCCGGATCAGCCTGCCGCCGCTGACCGTCGACGCCATCGCCCGGATGATCGGCGACGACACCGAGGACGCGCAGGCCCGGGAGGCGGCCGAGAGCCTGCTCAGCATGACCGGCGGCAATCCGCTGCTCACCCGGGCCCTGCTCGACGAGCGGGGCCGGGCCGAATCGGCCGACGACGCCACCCCCGACCCGGCCAACGGCGACGGGTTCGACCAGGCCGTGCTCGGCTGCCTCTACCGGCACGAGCCGGGGGTGCGGCGGGTCGCCCAGGCGTTGGCGGTGCTGAACCGCCCGGCCCCGACGGAGCTGCTCGGTCACCTCCTCGACGTGGTGCCCGAGTCCGCCGTGCCGGCGGTGCGGGTGCTGCGCACGTCCGGGCTGATGGAGATCGACCAGCTGCGTCACCCGCGTATCCTGCGCTCGATCCTGGCCGACATGTCCCCCGAGGAGCGCCGGGTCCTGCACCAGCGCGCCGCCGAGGTGCTGCACGAGCACGGCGCCGAGCCGGGGGTGATCGCCGAGCACCTGGTCGCCGCCGGTTGGGCGGACGGCGCCTGGTCGGTGCCGGTGCTCTCCGACGCCGCCGGGCAGGCGCTGGCCTCGGGCCGCCCCGACCTCGCCGCCGCCTGCCTGCGCCTGCTCGGCCGCGCAGAGGTGGACGAGCAGCAGCGCAGCACCAACACCGCGATGCTGGTCAACGCCCGCTGGCAGGTCAACCCGCTGACCGTCAACGGGCACCTGACCGAGCTGGTGCAGGCCGCCCGGGCTGCCGGGTGGTCCACCACCGCGGCCCTGTCCACCGTGCCGTACCTGCTCTGGCAGGGCCGGGTGGACGAGGCCACCGAGGCGGTCAGCGGCTTCTCCCCCGACGACGACCACGGCACCGCCACCGGCACCGCCAGCCGGCTGCGGGCGATGCAGCTGCTGGTCTCCCTCTCCTACCCCGACCACCTGGCCACCGTCCGGGAGACCCCGAGCACCTGGAGCCGGGCGGCGACCGCGCCGACGACGATCAGCCCGCAGTTGCAGGCGGTGACCGTGCTCGGCACGGCGCTGATGCCGACCGCCGAGAACGACACCGTGGCCACCGCCGAGCAGCTGCTGCAACGGCACCACACCGACGACGGGTCGCTGGGCCTGCTCACCGCCCCGCTGCTGGCGCTGCTCTGGGCGGGCCGGGCCGACCGGGTGGCGGTCTGGGGGGACGTGCTGCTCAACCGGCCGGCGGCCCGGCACGCCCCGGTGTGGCGGGCGATCGTGCGGGCGGCGCGGGCCGAGGCGGCGCTGCGCCTGGGTGACCTGCCGGGCGCGGAGCACCAGGCCCGGACGGCGTTGGTGGACCTGCCCGCCCCGGCGTGGGGGGTGGCGATCGCCGGCCCGCTGGCCACGCTGATCGGCTGCGCGACCGAGGCGGGCCGGTTCGCCGAGGCCGACCGGTGGCTGGCCCACCCCATGCCGGCCGGCATGCTCCGCACCCCGCTGGGTGTGCACTACCTGGCCGCCCGGGGCCGACACCACCTGGCCATGGGCCGGCCGCACGCGGCGATCACCGACCTGCGCCGGTGCGGCGAGCTGGTACGCGCCTGGGGCGTCGACGTCGCCGGGCTGGCGCCGTGGCGGCTGGAGCTGGCCCGGGTGCAGCTCAGCGTCGGCAACAAGACGCAGGCCACCCAACTGTTGCAGGAGCAGCTGCGGATCGCCCACGGGGTCGACGACCGGACCCGGGGGCGGTCGCTGCGGCTGCTCGCCACCACCGCCGCCCCGGACCACCGGCGCAAGCTGCTCTCCGAGGCGGTGAACCTGCTGCAGTCCTGCGGGGACCGGCTGGAGCTCGTCCGGGCCCTCGGCGACACCGGGCAGACGCTGCAACGGGCCGGCGACTCCGCCCGGGCCCGGCTGCTGGTCCGCCGGGCGTACCAGCTGGCCCAGGACTGCGGGGCGTCGGTGCTGGCCCAGCGGCTGATCCGGCGGGAGCCGGGCGGCGGGCTGCCGGCGTACCAGGCGAGCACCGAGCCGCAGGAACCGGACGACGGCCTGAGCGAGGCCGAGCGGCGGGTCGCCGCGCTGGCTGCCCAGGGGCACACCAACCGGCAGATCTCCAGCAAGCTGTTCATCACGGTGAGCACCGTCGAGCAGCACCTGACCCGGGTCTACCGGAAGCTGGACGTCAAGCGGCGCACCGACCTGCCGGCCCGGCTCATCGCGTTCGCGGAGCCGCTGGCCGAGGAGGCGCAGGGCGCGGCGTCCTGACCGGAACGCGAGAAGGGCGCCCGGTGGTCTCCCACCACGGCGCCCTTCTCGCGTAACGCGGTCAGTCCATGGACCGGCGCAGGAAGCCGCGGGTCCCGATCGTGGTGGCGACGACGAACACGCCGGCGAGGACGATCAGGTCCAGCCAGAGCGGCACCGACTCGACACCGGGCGGGGCGACCAGCGACCGGGTGGCCTCGCTGACGTAGGTCAGCGGGTTGAGCGCGCAGATCACCTGGAACCAGGGCAGGGAGTCCAGGGCCCGCAGCGGGAACTGGGTGGCGCCGGTGAACATCAGCGGCGTCATGATCACGGTGAACATGATCTGGATCCGGTGCGGCGGGACCAGGGTGCCGAACGTGAGACCGAGCGCCGCGCCGACCAGCGCGCCGGCCGCCAGCACCACGATCACCTTGAGCGCCGTCAGCACGGGCCAGGTGACCCCCAGCATGAGCATGCCGATCGGGATCAGCACCAGGCCGGCGATCGTGCCGCGGATGGCCCCAAAGATGATCTTCTCGAAGGCGACCAGGGGGATCGACAGCGGGGAGAGCAGCCGGTCCTCGATCTCCCTGGTGAAGGAGAAGTCCATCACCAGCGGCAGCGCGGTGTTCTCCAGGCCGATCAGGAAGGCGTTCAGCGCGATGACGCCGGGCAGCAGGACGTTGGCGAAGTCGTTGCTGGCGTACCCCAGCTCGCCGAGCACCTTGCCGAAGATCAGCAACATGAACAGCGGCTGGATGAAGACCTGGGCCAGGAACGCGCCCAGCTCGCGGCCGGTGACGAACAGGTCACGCGCGAGCACCGCGCGGAACGTGGCGAGCTGGTCCAGCCAGCGCACCGAACGAGGCGCCGTGAACGCCTGCGTCGGCGCGGACGGGTTGGCGGGGGCGGTGACGCTCACCGAAGTTCCCTTCCGGTCAGGTGGATGAAGACGTCTTCCAGGCTGGGCTGGCCGATGCTGAGGTCGCGGACCTCGCAGTTCAGGTCGCCGAGGATCTTCAGCGCCATCGGCACGGCGTGGGCCGGCTGGGTGCCGGTGTAGACCCGGAAGGACAGGGTGGCGTCCGGGTCTGCCGGCACGGCGGGCAGGGGCATCGGCATGGGCATGGGCGGCATCCCGGGGAACGCCGGCATGCCGCCGCCCGCGCCGCCGCGCAGCTGCTCCACCCGCTCCACGTCCGCGATGTTGCCGAGCGCGGCCTGCACCTCCTCGGCCGGCGCGCCGGCGCCGACCACCAGGGTCAGCGTGCTGCTGCCGGGCAGGGTGCGGGTCAGCGCGGCGGGGGTGTCCAGGGTGAGCAGCTTGCCGTGGTCGATGATGCCGACCCGGTCGCAGAGCTTCTCCGCCTCGTCCATGTCGTGGGTGGTGACCACCACGGTCACGCCCTGCTGCTTCAGCTCGGCGATCCGGTCGTGCACGAACAGCCGCGACTGCGGGTCGAGGCCGCTGGAGGGCTCGTCGAGGAAGAGCACCCGGGGCGAGTGCATCAGCGCCCGCGCGATCATCGTGCGCTGCGCCAGGCCGCCGGAGAGGAAGTCGGTGCGAAGCTTGGCCATCTCCGTGAGGCCCATCTGCTCCAGCAGCTCGTCCGCCCGCCGGTTGCGCTCGGCCCGCGGCACGCGGTGGTACGCCGCGTGGAACACCAGGTTCTGCCGGACGGTCAACGCCCGGTCCAGGTTCACCCGCTGCGGCACGACCGCCAGCAACTGCCGGGCCACGGCCGGCGCGCCGATCACGTCCGCGCCGCATACGGTGGCCCGACCCGAGGTGGCACGCACCCGTGTGGTCAGCACCCCGATCGTCGTCGTCTTGCCCGCGCCGTTCGGCCCGAGCAGACCGAAGACCTCACCAGCGGCGACGGTGAAACTCAGTCCGTCCACCGCCGGTGGCATGTTGGGCTGGTACTGCTTGACCAGCTCCGTGACCACCACTGCCTCGTCCACGTCGTCATGCTCCCGTCCAGGTCATCTATGGGACAGATACGGATCTTTGAATAGGGGGCGCTAGGGGGACCGCAGGGGCGCGGGCCCTCACAGGCCATGCCCGGCCAGCCACCCCTGCAGGCTCGCGGCCAGCTGCGGGCCCCGGTCGGCGACCATGCTGAAGTGGTCACCGGCCGCGTCCACCACCTCGTGCGGGTACGGCCACCGGGACCGCCAGCCGTCGGCCTCCCCCGTCCACTGCCCCAGCGGCTCGCTGGCCCGCACCAGCAGGGTCGCCGACGTCATCGGGGCGGGCTGCCAGTCCAGGAACAACGGCAGGTACCCGGCCCACGCGGTGGTCCGCCAGTCGTCCATCGGGGTGTACGCGCTGTCCCGCTCGGTCATCCCGTCGAGCAGCTCCGGCACCCAGCCGCCGAGCACCTCGCTGTCGGCCGGGTAGGTGTCCATCAGCACCACGGCGGCCGGCGGCCGGCCCTGGCGGTCCAGCTCGCGGGCGAGCACGTTGGCGACCATCGCGCCGCCGGAGTGCCCGCCCAGCACGTACGGGCCGTCGCCGACGGCGCGCAGCACCGTGTCGGCGTGCACCCGCAGCAGGGCGTCCAGGTCGGCGGGCAGCTCCTCGCCCGCCCCGAATCCGGGGTTGGGCAGCGCCCAGACGTCGCGCAGGCCGCGGAAGCCGGACGCGAGCCGGGCGTACTCGTGCGCGCCGGAGAGCAGCGACATGGTGCAGCAGAAGACCAGCGGCGCGCCGGCGCCGCCCTCGGCCAGCCGCAGGATCCCGGCCGGCCGGGAGAGCTGCCCGGGGTCGGTGAAGGACGGCCGGAACTGGGCCAGCTTGACCAGCAGCTCGGCGTACCCGGCGGAGTCCTCGCGAGCCTTGGGCTGGTTGAACAGCCCGCCGAGCAGCCCGCCGCCGCCCACCCCGCCGCCGTCGCCCGCTCCGGTCGCCGCGTCGCCGGCCGCGCCCGCGCCGAGGAGCTGGCCGAGCAGGTGCCGGGCCAGCGCCGTCGGGGTGGGGTGGTCGAACAGCAGGGTGGCGGACAGCTCCGCGCCGGTCTCCTGACGCAGCGCGTCGCGCAGTTCGAGGGCGGTCAGCGAGTCGAAGCCGAGTTCCAGGAAGTCCCGGTCGGCCTCGATCGCCCCGGGCGAGGCATGCCCGAGCACCGTGGCCACCCGCGCCCGGACCAGGTCCAGCAGGATCCGCTCCCGGTCCGCGGCGGTGCTGCCGGTGAGTCGGGTCAGCAGCGCCCGGGCGGGGTCGCCGGCGTCGCCCCCGGCCGACCCGTCCGCCGCGGCGGCGGCCGTCGCCTCGGGAACGCCGCGCAGCAGCGGGCTGGGCCGTACCGCGGTGAAGGCCGGCACGAACGCGGGCCAGTCGATGTCGGCGACGGCGAGCTGGTCGTCGCCCCGGCCCACGGCCTGCTGCAACGCGGCGACGGCCAGCTCGGCGTCGAGCGGCCGGACGCCCCGGCGACGCAGCTGCTCCGGCTCGGCGACCTCGTCGGCCCACGGCACCCAGGCCAGCACGGTGGCCGGCCGGCCGGCGGCCCGGCGGCGGGCGGCCAGCGCCTCCAGGCCCGCGCCGGCGGCGGCCGTGACCGCCGCGCCACCGCCGCCCCAGGTCGCGGCGGTGGAGGTGAAGACCACGAACTCGTCGACGGGCCGGTCGGCGCAGGCGGAGTCGAGCTGCTCCACGGCGGCGACGCGGGCGGCGACGGCGACGGCCAGTTCCGCCGGGTCCAGGCCGGCGACCGGCTCGCCCGCCCCGCCGGCGTCGGCGACGTGGACGACCGTGCGGACCGGGTGGCCGTCGGCGGCGAGCCGGTCCAGCAGGTCGGGCAGCGCTGCGGGATCGCCCACCGGGGTGACCTCGACGCCCCGCCCGGTCAGCTCGGCCGCCGCCTCGGCGGGCAGGGCCGCCCCGGTGAGGACCAGGTGCGGCGCGCCCCGGTCGGCGAGCCAGCGCAGCACGTGCGGGCCCCGCACGCCGGCCGCGCCGTCGACCAGCACCGCTCCCCTGGGATGCCAGTCCTCGTCGACTGCGGCCGGGCCCGTCGGGGCGGGTTCCAGTCGCCGCGCGTACACCCCGGCGGGCCGGACCGCGAGCTGGTCCTCGTCGCCCCCGGCCGCGACGAGCCGGGCCAGCGCCGCGAGGGCGGCGCCGTCCGGCTCCGCCGGCAGGTCGACCAGGCCGCCCCACAGCCGCGGCATCTCCAGCGCGAGCACCCGGCCCAGGCCCCAGACGTACGCCCCGGCGACGCCCGGCGCGGGATCGTCCGGGTCGACGGCGACGGCTCCCCGGGTCACGCACCACACCGGCGCGCCGCCGTCGGCCGCGCCCAAAACCCGGACCAGCGCGGCGGTGCCGGCCAGCGCGGCGGTGCCGGCCGGGTCGCCCGCCGCCAGCAGCGACACCACGACCGACGGGGCGTCCCCGGCGGGCAGCACGAGGTCGCCGGGGTCGTCGCCCACGGGCACCAGCACCGGCGACAGGCCCTCGGCGCGCAGCGCGGCCAGCACCGGGTCCGCGTCCATGCCGGTCGGGGCGACCACCAGACAGGGACCGGCCGGCGGGGCGACGGCGGTCGGCGGGGCGATCCGCGCCCAGCCGGCCCGGTACCGCAGGCCGTCCAGCTCCGTACGCCGGCGCTGCCGGCCCCGGTACGCCCCGAGGACGGGCAGCAGCTCGGCCAAGGCGTCCCGCCGGTCGCCGCCGAGGCCGAGGACGGCGGCCAGCGCGGCCGGCTCGTCGGCCTCGACGGCGGCCCAGAAGTCCCCGTCCACGGCGTCCGCCGCCGGGGGCGGGACGAGGCGGAACCCGGGCGGCTCCGGCCAGTACCGCTCATGGTGGAAGGCGTAGGTGGGCAGGTCGACGCGGGCGGCGTCGGCGCCGGTGAACAGGGCGGGCCAGTCCACCGCGGCGCCCCGCAGGTCCACGGCGGCGAGGGCGGCGAGCAGCCCGGCCGCCTCCGGCTGGTCCCGGCGAGCCACCGGTACGAAGGCCGCCGGGTCGACGTCGGGCAGGCACTCCCGGCCCAGCGCGGTGAGCGCGCCGTCCGGGCCCAGCTCCAGGAAGGTGCCCACCCCGGCGGCGGCCAGGGTGGCGATACCGGCGTGGAAGCGCACCGTGTCCCGCACGTGGTCGACCCAGTAGCCGGGGTCGGTGGCCTGCTCGGCGGTGAGCACGTCGCCGGTGCGGTCGGAGACGACCGGCAGCCTCGGCGGATGCCAGGTGACCTTCTCGGCGACCACCCGGAAGTCGGCGAGCATGGCGTCCATCCGGGCGGAGTGGAACGCGTGACTGACCCGCAGCCGGCGGGTCCGCCTGCCCTGCGCGGCGAGGCTCTCGCCGGCCGCGAGCACGGCGTCGGCGTCGCCGGAGAGCACCACCGACGCGGGGCCGTTCACGGCGGCCAGGGCGACCCGGTCGCCGAGCTGCGGCGCCACCTCCGCCTCGGACGCCCGGACCGCCAGCATCGCCCCGCCGTCGGGCAGGGCCTGCATCAGCCGTCCCCGGGCGGCCACCAGGGTCGCCGCGTCGGCCAGCGACAGCACCCCGGCGACGTGCGCCGCGGCCAGCTCGCCGACGGAGTGCCCGAGCAGCTGCTGCGGGCGCAGCCCCCACGCGGTGACCAGCCGGTACGCGGCCACCTCGTACGCGAACAGCGCCGGCTGGGTGAACTCGGTGCGGTCCAGCAGGGCCGCCTCGGGCGACCCCGGGTCGGCGAAGACGACCTCGCGCAGCGGGCGGGTCAGGTGCCGGTCGAGTTCGGCGGCCACCTCGTCGAAGGCTGCGGCGAACACCGGGAACCGGCGGTGCAGCTCGGCGCCCATCCCGGGGCGCTGCGCGCCCTGACCGGTGAAGAGGAAGGCGAGCTTACCGGCCGGGCGGGCCACCCCACGGGTCACGCCCGCGGCGGGCCGGTCCTCGGCGACGGCCCGCAGGCCGGCCCGCAGCGCGTCGCCGTCCGCGCCGGTCACGGCCGCCCGGTGCGGCAGCGCCGCCCGGGTGGTGACCAGCGAGTACGCCACGTCGGCCGGGGTCAGGTCGGGGTGGGCGGCCAGGTGGTCCAGCAGCCGGCGGGCCTGCCCCGCGAGGGCCGGCGCGGAGCGGGCGGAGACGATCCACGGCGCCGGCGGGGCGGACGCCCCGGCGGGACGGGGCGGCGGCACGTCGGCGGGGTCGGGCTGCTCGATGATGGTGTGCGCGTTCGTGCCGCTGACCCCGAACGCGGACACCCCGGCGCGGCGCGGCTGCCCGGTCTCCGGCCACGGGATCGCCTCGGTGAGCAGGGACACCGCCCCGGCGGACCAGTCGACGTGCGGGGTGGGGCGGTCGACGTGCAGCGTGGACGGCAGCGTCCCGTGCCGCATGGCGTGGACCATCTTGATGATGCCGGCGACCCCGGCGGCTGCCTGGGTGTGGCCGATGTTCGACTTCACCGAGCCGAGCAGCAGCGGCCGGTCCGCCGGCCGGTCCCGGCCGTACGTGGCGAGCAGCGCCTGCGCCTCGATCGGGTCGCCGAGGGTGGTGCCGGTGCCGTGCGCCTCCACCACGTCGACCTGGTCGGCGGTCAGCCCGGCGTTGGCCAGCGCCTGCTTGATCACCCGGCGCTGGGAGGGGCCGTTGGGGGCGGTGAGCCCACTGCTGGCCCCGTCCTGGTTGACCGCGCTGCCGCGCACCACGGCGAGGACCCGATGGCCGTTTCGGCGGGCGTCGGAGAGCCGCTCGACGAGCAGCATGCCGACCCCCTCGGACCAGCCGGTGCCGTCGGCGGCGGCGGCGAACGACTTGCACCGCCCGTCGGTGGACAGCCCACGCTGGCGGGAGAACTCCACGAAGACCGTCGGGGTGGCCATCACCGACACCCCGCCGGCCAGCGCCAGGGTGCACTCGCCCAGCCGCAGCGCCTGGCAGGCCAGGTGCAGCGCGACCAGCGACGACGAGCAGGCGGTGTCCACGGTGACCGCCGGGCCCTCCAGCCCGAGGGCGTACGAGATCCGGCCGCTGGCCACGGCGGCGGCGCTGCCGGTGCCGAGGTACCCCTCGACACCGCCGCCGACCCCGGACAGCAGGGCCGCGTAGTCGCCCTGACTGCTGGTCGCCGCGTACACGCCGGTGGGCGCGCCGCGCAGCGTGGTCGGGTCGATCCCGGCCCGCTCGAACGCCTCCCACGCGGCCTCCAGCAGCAGCCGCTGCTGCGGGTCCATGGCCAGCGCCTCGCGGGGGCTGATGCCGAAGAACGCGGGGTCGAAGTCGCCGGCGGAGTAGAGGAACCCGCCCTCCCGCACGTACGAGGTGCCCCGGCTGTCCGGGTCGGTGTTGTACAGGGCGTCGAGGTTCCACCCCCGGTCGTCGGGGAACGGCGCCATCGCGTCGGCCCCGGCGGCGACCAGGTCCCAGAGCTGCTCCGGCGAGCGCACGCCGCCGGGGAACCGGCAGCTCATCCCGATGATCGCCACCGGTTCGGTGAGCGTGGCGGCGAGCTGCTGGTTCTGCTGCTTGAGCTTCTGGTTGTCGAGCAGGGACGCGCGCAGCGCGCTGACGACCTCGTCCAGTGAGACGCTCATCGGGGGCTCCTTGCGGCCAGCCGGATCACGAGTCGGAGCCTTCCAGGGCCATCCGGACCAGACCGGCGACGTCCAGTTCGCGGATTTCGGCCTCCGGCGCGGCCGGGACGGCCACCGGCGCGCCCGCGACCGGCCCGGCCGCGCGGGCCAGCTGGAGCAGCTGGTCGAGCAGCCCGGCCTGGCGTAGCTGGTCCAGCGGGATCGCGGCCAGCACCCGGCGGACGGACTCCTCGTCGCCGTCGTCGCCGGCCGCCGCCCCCGCGTCGGGGAAGAGCTCCTCGTAGAGGTGGTCGGCCAGGCCGGCCGGGGTCGGGTAGTCGAAGACGACCGTGGTGGGCAGCTCGTGCCCGGTCGCCGCGGTGAGCAGGTTGCGCAGTTCCACGGCGGTCAGCGAGTCGAAGCCGAGGTCGAGGAAGCCCCGGTCGGTCTCGATCACGTCGGCGGAGGAGTGGCCGAGCACCTTCGCCGCGTCCACCCGCACCATCTCCAGCAGTGCCGCCCGCCGTTCCTCGCCGGGCAGCGCGCGCATCCCGGCGAGCAGGTCCCGGGTGGCCGGCGCGGCCGGGGCGGGGCCGTCGGCGACGGTCTCCGTCAGGGCACGCACAGCTGGCAGGTCGGCCAGCAGCGGGCTGGGCCGCAGCGCGGTGAACAACGGCTGGAAGGTGGCCCAGTCGACGTCGGCGACGGTGACGCAGACGTCCCCGGCGGCGAGGGCGTGCCGCAGGCCGGCCATCGCCACGCCCGGCGGCATCACCCGCAGGCCGCGGCGGCGCAGCTGTTCCGGCGCGTCGTCGGCGAACATGCCCGACTCGGTCCACGGCCCCCACGCCACCGAGGTGGCCGGCAGGCCCCGGCCGCGCCGCTGCTCGGCCAGCGCGTCCAGGTACGCGTTGCCGGCGGCGTACGCGCCCTGCCCGCCGCTGCCCCACACCGCAGCGATCGACGAGAAGAGCACGAACGCGTCCAGCTCGACGCCGTCGAGCAACTCGTCGAGCAGCTCGGCACCAGCCAGCTTCGGGGCGATGACGTACGCGAGGTCCTCCAGGGTGGTGTCGGCCAGCGGCACCACCTCACTGACCCCGGCGGCGTGCACCACCGCGCGCAGCGGCGTGCCCTCCCGCCGCAGCTCGGCGACGAGGTCGGTCATGGCGGCCCGGTCGGCGGCGTCGCACCGCGCCACCCGGGCGGAGACGCCGAGGGCGTCCAGCTCGGCGAGCAGCTCGGCCGTGCCGGGGGTGTCGGCACCGCGTCGGCTGGTCAGCACCACCCGCTCCGCGCCGGCGCCGGCCGCCCAGCGGGCCACGTACCCGCCGAGCGCCCCGGTACCGCCGGTGATCAGCACGGTGCCCCGGGGTTGCCACGGCGCGGGCTCCCCGGCGGTGACGGCCGGGGCGAGCCGGCGGACCAGCACCCCGGAGTCGCGGACGGCGAGCTGGTCCTCCCCCACACCGCCGGTGAGGATGCCGCCGAACCGCATCGCCGTCCAGCTCTCCAGGGTGGCGGGCAGGTCGACCAGCCCGGCCCAGCGGGCGGGCTGCTCCAACGCGGCCACCCGGCCCAGCCCCCACAGCATCGCCTGGCGGGGGTTGACCGGCACGTCGCCGTCGCCGACGCCGACCGCGCCCTGGGTGACGCACCACAGCCGGGCCGCGGCGACGGTGTCGGTGAGCTCCTGGAGGAGCTGCACGGTCGCGGCGAGGCCGCGGGGCAGCACCGGGTGCTCGGCGTGCGGGGCGTCGTCCAGGCCGAGGAAGGACAGGATCGACAGCGTCCCGTCTGCCGCGGCCAGCGCCTCGCCGAGCACGTCGGCGAGCTGGCCGCCCAGCTCGTCGGGGTCGGCGGCGGTGTCGACGGGCACGGTCGTGACGTCGCCGCCGAGGGTCCAGGTGCAGGCGTTCAGATCCGGGTCGTCGGCCCGGTCGGCGGGCAGCAGCACCAGCCAGGGGCCGGCCTCCTGCTCCGTCGGCGTGCCGGCCAGCGGCTCCCAGACCGCCCGGTACCGGGCACCGTCCACGAGCGAGCGTTCCCGACCGCGCCGCCGCCACGCGGACAGGGCCGGCAGCACCGCCCCGAACGGCTGGTCGCGGTCCACGTCCAGCTCGCGGGTCAGCGAATCGAAGTCCTCGGCCTCGACCGCCGCCCAGAACCGGCGCTCGACCTCGGTGCTGTCGTCCTCGGCGGGGACGAGGGCGGCCCAGTCCGGTGGCTCCGGCCAGTAGCGCTGTCGGTCGAACACGTACGTGGGCAGGTCCATCGGCTGGGCGCCGGTGCCCTCGTACAGGGCGGACCAGTCCGGGGAGACGCCGTGGGTGTGCAGCGCGGCGACGGCCCGCAGCAGGGCGGCCGGCTCCGGCCGGTCCCGGCGCAGCGTCGGCACGATCAGCGGGGCCCGGCCGCCGGCCGGGGCACCCTCGGCGAGGACTGCCGGGGTGAGGGCGGTGAGCACCCCGTCCGGGCCGATCTCGACGTACCCGGTGCAGCCCTGGGCCCGCAGGGCCGTGACGGCGTCGGCGAAGCGCACGGCGTCGCGGGCGTGTCGCACCCAGTACGCCGGGCTGGCCAGCTCCGCCGGGTCGACCACCGCGCCGGTGACCGTGGAGACCATCGGCACGGTCGGGGTCCGCTGCTCCAGCCGGGCGGCGACGGCGGCGAGGTCGTCGAGCACCGGGTCCATCAGCGGGCTGTGGAAGGCGTGGCTGACGGTCAGCCGCCGGATGCGTACGCCCCGGGCCGACCACTCGGCGGCCAGCTCCTCGACGGCGTCGCCGGCCCCGGACAGCACCACGGCGGCGGGGCCGTTGACGGCGGCGACGGAGACCCGGTCGGCGCGGTCGCCGAGCGAGGCCAGCACGTCGGCCTCGGCGGCGGCGACCGCGAGCATCGCCCCGCCGTCGGGCAGCGCCTGCATGAGCCGGCCCCGGGCGGCGACCAGCTCGGCGGCCTCGGTCAGGCTGAGCATCCCGGCGGCGTGGGCGGCGGCGAACTCGCCGATGGAGTGCCCGGCGACCGCGTCGGGGCGCACGCCCCACGCCAGCAGCAGCCGGAACAGCGCCACCTCGACGGCGAACAGCGCCGGCTGGGTGTACTCGGTGCGGTCCAGCAGCTCCGCGTCGGCGGTGCCGGGCGAGGCGAACAGCACCGGCCGCAGCGGTCCCGGCAGGTGCGGGTCGAGGGCGGCGCAGACCTCGTCGAGGGCGGCGGCGAAGGCCGGGAACGCGGCGGCCAGCTCGCGGCCCATCCCGGCCCGCTGCGCGCCCTGCCCGGAGAACAGGTACGCCACCTTCGGCCGGGGCGCGACCGCGCCGGTGACCACCAGCGGCGACTCCTCGCCGGAGCCGAGGGCACGCAGCCCGGTGCGCAGCGCGATCCGGTCGGTGGCGAGGACGACGGCCCGGTGCTCCAGGGCGGCCCGGGACACCACGGACGACCAGCCGACGTCGACCATCGGCGGCGCCTCCGGCCCGGTGACCTGGTCGGCCCACGGGCTCGCCTGCGCGGCCAGCGCGGACGCGGTGCGCGCCGACAGCAGCACCGGCACCACCGGCAGCCGGTCCGGGTCCCCGGCCGGCTCGGCCGGTACGGGCAGCTCCGGGGCCTGCTCCAGGATGGTGTGCGCGTTGGTGCCGCTGATCCCGAAGGAGGAGACGGCGGCCCGCCGGGGACGGCCGGTGACCGGCCAGGTCCGGCCCTCGTCGAGCAGCTCGACCGCGCCGACGCTCCAGTCCACCTGGTCGGTCGGCTCGTCGACGTGCAGGGTCTGCGGCAGGTAGCCGTACCGCAGGGCCAGGACCATCTTGATGATGCCGGCGACCCCGGCGGCGGCCTGGGTGTGCCCGATGTTGGACTTGATCGAGCCGAGCCAGAGCGGCTGGTCGGCCGGCCGGTCCCGCCCGTACGTGGCGAGCAGGGCCTGCGCCTCGATCGGGTCGCCGAGCTTGGTGCCGGTGCCGTGCGCCTCGACGGCGTCCACCTCGGCCGGGGTGAGGCCGGCGTTGGCCAGGGCCTGCCGGATCACCCGCTGCTGCGAGGGCCCGTTCGGGGCGGTGAGGCCGTTGGACGCGCCGTCCTGGTTGACGGCGCTGCCCCGGATCACCGCGAGCACGGGGTGGCCGTTGCGCTGGGCGTCGGAGAGCCGCTCGACCAGCAGCACGCCGAGGCCCTCGCCCCAGCTCGTGCCGTCGGCGGCGGAGGCGAACGCCTTGACCCGGCTGTCCGGGGCCAGGCCCCGCTGCCGGCTGAAGCCGACGAACACCCCGGGGGTGGACATCACGGTGACGCCGCTGACGAGGGCGAGGGAGCACTCCGCCTGGCGCAGCGCCTGGCAGGCCCAGTGCAGCGCGACCAGCGACGAGGAGCAGGCGGTGTCCACCGAGACGGCGGGCCCCTCCAGCCCGAGGGTGTACGACACCCGGCCGGAGAGCACGCTGCCGGCGTTGCCGGTCATCAGGTGTCCCTCGGCGCCCTCGGCGCTGTACATCAGGTTCCGGTAGTCCTGGTAGTTGGTGCCGACGAAGACGCCGGTGGGGCTGCCGCGAAGCGCCTGCGGGTCGATCCCGGCCCGCTCGATCGCCTCCCAGGACGCCTCCAGCAGCAGCCGCTGCTGCGGGTCCATGGCCAGGGCCTCGCGGGGGCTGATGCCGAAGAAGCCGGCGTCGAAGTCGGCGACCCCGGCGACGAAGCCGCCCTCCCGGGCGTAGCTGGTGCCCTCGTTCTCCGGGTCGGAGTCGAACAGCCGGTCGAGGTCCCAGCCCCGGTCGGTGGGGAACTCGCCGATCGCGTCGCCGCCGGCGGCGAGGAGCTGCCACAGCCGCTCCGGGTCGTCCGCCCCGCCGGGGAGCCGGCAGCTCATCGCCACGATGGCGATCGGGTCGTCGTCGACGGCCACGGCGGGGGCGGCGGGGGCGGTCACGGCCGGGACGACCCCGGTGAGCAGCTCGTCCAGGTGCGCGGCGAGCACCGTCGGGTTCGGGTAGTCGAAGGCGAGCGTCGCCGGCAGCCGCAGGTCGGTGGCGGAGGCCAGGAAGTTGCGCATGTCCACCGCGGTCAGCGAGTCCAGGCCCAGGTCCCGGAAGGGCCGGGTGGCCGGGATGTCGTCGGCCGCGCCGTAGCCCAGCGCGGTCGCCGCGCACTGGCGGACCAGTTCCAGCAGCGCCTCGACGCGCTCCGCCGGGGTGAGCACGGCGAGCCGGCGGGCCAGCGCCCCGGACGCGTCTGCCGACTCCTCCTCCGTGGCCTGCGACGTGATCTCCCGGGCCGCCTCGCGCACCTCGGCGAGGTCGCCGATCAGCGGGCTGGGCCGGACCAGGGTGAAAGCGGGGGCGAACCGGCCCCAGTCGATGTCGGCGATCAGCGTGCTGGTCTCGCCCCGGCGCAGCGCCCGGGCCAGGGCCTCGACGGCCAGGGCAGGGTCCATGCCGACCATGCCGCCCCGGCGCAGCCGCTGCTGGGCGCGCTCGTTGTCGGCGGGCAGGCCGGCGCCGCTCCACGCCCCCCAGGCCACCGAGAGGGCGGGAAGGCCCTCGGCCCGGCGCCGCTCGGCGAGGGCGTCGAGGAAGGCGTTCGCGGCCCCGTACGCGCCCTGCCCGGCGTTGCCGGTGGTGCCGGCGACCGAGGAGAACAGCACGAAGGCGTCCAGGTCCAGGTCGCGGGTCAGCTCGTCCAGGTGGACGGCGGCGGCGCACTTGGGGGCGGCGACGGTGTGCAGGCGCTGTGGGGTGGCGGTGTCCACGATGCCGTCGTCGAGGACGGCGGCGGTGTGCAGCACGGCGCTCACCGGGGCGTCCCCGTCGACGGTGGCCAGCAGGTCGGCGAGCTGCGCCCGGTCGGTCACGTCGCAGGCCGCGACGGTGACCCGTACGCCGAGGTCGGTCAGCTCCGCCTCCAGCTCGGCGGCGCCCGGGGCGTCCGGGCCGCGCCGGCTGGCCAGCAGGACGTGCGTGGCGCCGGAGCGGGCCGCCCAGCGGGCCAGGTGCCCGCCCAGGCCGCCGGTGCCACCGGTGATCAGCACGGTGTCGCGCATCCGCCAGCCGTCGTCCGCCGGCTCGCCGGACGCGGTCGGCTCGGGCTCGGTGATCCGGGTGAGCCGGCGGGCGAAGACCCCGGAGTCGCGGACGGCGAGTTGGTCCTCGCCGCCGTTGTCGCCGAGCGCCGCGCAGAGCCGCACCCCGGTCCAGGGGTCGAGGACGTCCGGCAGGTCGACCAGGCCGGCCCAGCGGCCGGGGTGTTCGAGGGCGACCGCGCGGCCGAGGCCCCAGACGGCGGCGGCGGCCGGGCTCGGCGCCGGGTCCTCGGCGTCGACGGCGACGGCCCGCCGGGTGGCGCACCACAGCGGCGCCTCGACGTCGAGCGATCCGAGCGCCTGCACGAGCAGGGCCGTCCCGGTGACGCCCAGCGTGGTGGCGGAATGTTCGGGGTGCGCCCGCTCGTCGAGGCCGAGCAGCGACAGCACCGAGGCGGGGCCCTCGTCGGGCAGCGCGTCGCGCAGCAGGTCGGCCAGCGCCGCCGCGTCGGCGGTGGTGTCCACCTCGACGGGTACGGCGTCCACGCCGACGCTGCCGAGCGCGGAGAGCACGTCCTGGACCAGCGGGTCCTCGCCCAGCCCGCCGGGAACCGGGACCAGCCAGGTGCCGGCGAGCCGGTCCAGCGGCAGGTCGGGCAGGGCGTCCCAGGTGACCCGGTAGCGCCACTGATCGATGTCCGGCTCGTCGTCGGCGCGGGCGAGGAAGAGGGACGGCGCGGGCCAGTACCGGTGGTGGTCGAAGGCGTAGGTGGGCAGGTCGACGGTGGCCGTGGCGGCGAGCACGTTCGTGAGGTCGACGGGCAGGCCGAGCGTGTGCGCGGTGGCCAGGTTCGTCAGCAGCCGGGTCGCGTCGTCGTCGCCCCGGCGCAGGCTGCCCAGGGTGTGCCCGGTGGTGCCGGTGTCGTCGAGGATCGCCGTGACCGGCATGGTCAGCACGGGGTGCGGGCTGATCTCCACGAAAGTGCGGTGGCCGGCGGCGATCGCGACCCGGACGGCGGCGTCGAACTGCACCGTCCGGCGCAGGTTGTCGTACCAGTACTGCGCGCCCATGGAGGTCGGGTCGACCCAGTCGCCGGTCAGCGTGGACACGAGCCGGACGTCGCCGGCCTGCGGGGTCACGTCAGCCAGGTCGGCGCGCAGCTGCTCGGCGACGTCCTGTACCGACGCCGAGTGCGACGCGTAGTCCACCGGAATCAACCGGGCACGGAGCCCGTCGTCGGTGCACGCCTGGACGAGGTCCGCCACCGGCTGCGGCGGACCTGACACCACCACCGTGCCCGGTCCGTTCACCGCCGCGACGCCGACGCCGGGGAACCGCGCGAGTCGATCGGTGACCGCGTCGGCGGACAGGTCCACCGACGCCATCGCCCCGGTGCCCCGCAGCGCGGCCAGGGCACGCGAACGCAATGCCACCGTCCTCGCCGCATCGTCCAACGACAGGATCCCCGCCACACAGGCCGCACCGATCTCGCCCTGCGAGTGACCGATCACCGCCTGCGGGGTGACGCCCGCGTGCCGCCATACCGCCGCCAAGGCGACGCCGACAGCCCACAGCACCGGCTGCACCACCTCGACCCGGTCCAACCACGACTCGTCCTCACCCGTCAACACCGCGACGAGATCCACATCCAGATACGGGGCCAGGGCACGCTGACACTCCGCCAACCTCGCGTCGAACACCGGCGTCCGGCCGACCAGACCCGCCGCCATCCGCGCCGACTGCGCACCCTGCCCCGGGAACACGAACACCGGACCCGCGCCCGGGGCCGCCGCCGCGCCGGAGACCACGTTGCCGGCCGGCGCACCCGCCGCAAGGGCGTCCAGGCCGGCGAGCAGCTCCTCGACGGTAGAACCGACCACGGCGGCCCGCTGCTCGAACGTCGACCGGGTGGCCGTCAGGGACCAGCCCACCGCCGCCGGGTCGAGGCCGTCACGCTCCCGCACGTACGACGCCAGGCGGGCGGCCTGGCCGGCGAGGGCAGCCCTGGACCGGGCCGACACCGGCCACACCGTCACGCCCGAGGCGACCAACCCCGGGGCCGTGGCGGGGGCGGCGACCGGCTCCGCCGGCCCGTCGTCGGCCTGCTCGATGATCACGTGCGCGTTGGTGCCGGAGATGCCGAACGAGGAGACGGCGGCCCGCCGGGCCCGGCCCGTCTCGGGCCACGGCCGCGCCTCGGTGGTCAGCTCCACCGCGCCGGCCGTCCAGTCGATGTGCGAGGACGGCTCGTCGACGTGCAGGGTGGCCGGCACGATCCCGTGCCGCATGGCCAGCACCATCTTGATCACCCCGGCGACGCCGGCCGCGGCCTGGGCGTGGCCGATGTTCGACTTCACCGAGCCGAGCAGCAACGGACCGGTGTCGCCCCGGTCCTGCCCGTACGTGGCCAGCAGCGCCTGCGCCTCGATCGGGTCGCCCAGCTTGGTGCCCGTGCCGTGCGCCTCGACCACGTCCACGTCGGCCGTGGACAGCCGGGCCGAGGCGAGGGCCTGGCTGATCACCCGCTGCTGCGCCGGCCCGTTCGGCGCGGTCAGCCCGTTGGACGCGCCGTCCTGGTTGACGGCGGAGCCCCGGACCACCGCGAGGACGGAATGGCCGTTGCGGCGGGCGTCCGACAGCCGCTCGACCATCAGCCAGCCGACGCCCTCGGAGAACCCGGCGCCGTCGGCGGCGGCGGCGAAGGACCGGCACCGCCCGTCCGGGGAAAGGGCGCGCTGCCGGCTGGAGCCGATGAAGAGGCCGGGGGTGGCCATCACGGTCACCCCGCCGGCCAGGGCCAGGTCGCACTCCCCCGCCCGGAGCGCCTGCACCGCGAGGTGCAGCGCCACCAGCGACGACGAGCAGGCCGTGTCGATGGAGACCGCCGGACCCTCCAGCCCGAGGGTGTACGACACCCGGCCGGACGCGACGGCCGCCGCGCCCCCGGTCATCGAGTGCCCCTCGTCGCCGTCGGGCGACATCATCAGCAGGGTGCCGTAGTCCTGCCCGTTGGTGCCGACGAACACCCCGGTCCGGCTGCCGCGCAGGGTGGCCGGGTCGATCCCGGCGGCCTCGACCGCCTCCCAGGACGTCTCCAGCAGCAGCCGCTGCTGCGGGTCCATGGTGAGCGCCTCGCGGGGCGAGATGCCGAAGAAGGCGGAGTCGAAGTCCCCGGCCCCGTCGATGAACCCGCCCTCCCGGGCGTACGAGGTGCCCGGGTTGTCGGGGTCGGGGTGGTAGAGCCGTTCCAGGTCCCAGCCCCGGTCGGCGGGGAAGGGGGCGACAGCGTCCCGGCCGTCCCGCAGCAGCTCCCACAGCTCGTCGGGGTTGCGCACCCCGCCGGGCAGCCGGCAGCTCATCGCCACGATCGCCACCGGCTCCAGTTCCTGGGACTGGACCTCGCTGAGTCGGCGGCGGGTGTCGTGGAGATCAGCCATGACCCGCTTGAGGTAGTCGCGGAGCTTGTCTTCATTGGCCATCGGGGTGCCGCTTCCTCGGGAGGGACGGGAGAGAGCCGGAGCGAGGTCAGGAAATGCCGAGGTCCTTGTCCACCATCGCGAACAGTTCGTCGTCGGTGGCGTCGTCGAGGTGCCGGCCGATGTTGTCGCCGCCGCTGGCCTGGCCGAGCCGGGAGAGCATCGCCTGGAGCCGTACGGTGGCCCGCACCCGCGCCGCCTCGTCGCGCGCCACCACGTCGAGGCTGTCGGCGATCCGGTCGAGGTCGTCGAGGAGGGCGGTCGGGGTGACCACGTCGTCGTGGGCGACCTCGGCGAAGAGGTACTCCGCCAGCGTCGTCGGGGTCGGGTAGTCGAAGACCAGGGTGACCGGCAGGGCCACCCCGGTGGCCGAGCCGAGGCGGTTGCGCAGCTCGACGGCGGTGACCGAGTCGAAGCCCAGCTCCCGGAACGCCCGGTGCTCGTCCACCGACTCGGCGGACGCGTAGTTGAGCACGGCGGCGACCTGGCTGCGCACCAGGCCGAGCAGCACGGCGAGCCGCTCGGCGGCGGGCAGCCCGGCGAGCCGGTCCTGCAACGTCTCCGGGCCGTCACCGGCCTCCACGCCGGCGACCGTCTCGGCCGTGGCGAGCCGGCGGACGTCCGGCAGGTCGCCGATCAGCGGACCCGGCCGGGTGGCGGTGAACGCGACTGCGAACCGCTCCCAGGCGATGTCGGCGATGGTGAGGAACCCCTCGCTGTGGTCCACGGCCTGGTGCAGCGCGGCGATGGCCGCCTCGGGGGTCATCTCGGGTACGCCGTGCCGGTGCAGCAGCTCGCCGAGCGGCCCGTCGGCCATGCCGCCGCCGGCCCAGGCGCCCCAGGCGATGGAGGTGGCGGGCAGGCCGAGGCCGCGCCGGTGCTGGGCGAGCGCGTCGAGGAACGCGTTGCTCGGGGCGTAGTTGCCGACGCCGGAGCTGGCCACGCTGCCCGCGAAGGACGAGAACATGATGAACGCGGACAGGTCCAGGTCGAGGGTCAGCTCGTGCAGGTTGTACGCGACGTCGACCTTGGCCTGGAGCACCCGCTCGATCTGCTCCGGCCGGATGTCGTTGATCATCGCGTCGTCCAGCACGGCGGAGGCGTGCACGACCGTGGTGAGCGGGTACTCGGCGGGGATCGCGTCGATCAGGGCGGCCAGCGCGTCCCGGTCGGAGGCGTCGCACTCGACCACGGCGGCCTGGGCGCCCAGCTCGGTCAGGTCGTCGACGAGCTGCTGCGCGCCCGGCGCGGCCATGCCCCGCCGGCTGACGACGAGGATGTTCTCCACGCCGCTGCGGGCCAGCCAGCGGGCGGCGTGCCCGCCGAGCGCGCCGGTGCCGCCGGTGACCAGCGCCGTGCCGAACGGCTGCCACGGGTTCGCGGGCTGGCTGTCGCCGAGCGGGACCCGGGTGAGCCGGCGGGCGAGGACGCTGCCGGGGCGTACCGCGATCTGGTCCTCCTCCCCGGCGGTGGTGAGGGCCGCGACCAGCAGGCCGGCGGAGCGCTCGTCGACGGCCTCGGGAAGGTCCACGAGGCCACCCCAGCGCTGCGGGTGCTCCAGCGCGGCGACCCGGCCGAAGCCCCAGACCAGCGACTGCACCGGGGAGCGCAGCAGGTCGGCTCGGCCGACGGACGCGGCGCCGGAGGTGATGCTCCACATCGGGGCACGCAGGCCGATGTCGCCGAGGGCCTGGAACAGCGCGACGGTGGCGGCGAAGCCGCCCGGCACGGACGGGTACAGCGGGTGGACCAGTTCGTCGAAGGCGAGCAGCGAGACCACGCCGGCCACCTCGACGGCCTCGCCGTCGCCGCCCGGCGCGGCGTCGAGCGCCTCCCGCAGCAGCTTGCCGAGCAGGTCGCGGTCGATGTCGGGGGTGGAGACGGGCACCGGGACGAGGGTCGCGCCGGCCCCGGTGAGCGCCTCGACGCAGGCGTCCTGCCAGGGCTCGACGATGTCGCCGGTCGGCATGACGACGACCCAGGTGCCGGTCATGCCCCGGTTGGCGACGCCGGGCAGCGGCTTCCAGGTGTCCTGGTAGCGCCAGCTGTCGATGTCGGACTGCCGACGCCGCTGCCGACGCCACGAGGTGAGCAGCGGCAGGGCCGGGAGCAGCGCGTCGAAGACCTGGTCCACCGGGGTGTCCTCGGTGGCGATGGTCTCGGCGAGGGCGGTGAGGTCGCCGCGTTCCACGGCGGCCCAGAAACTGGCGTCGCTCGGGTCGGCCGCCGCTTGGAGCAGGCTCTCCAGGTCGGGGCCGCCGCTGCCGTCGAGCCAGAACCGCTGGTAGTCGAAGGCGTACGTGGGCAGCGGTGCCGCGTCGGTCCCGGGCAGGACGTCGGTCAGGTCGACGGGCAGGCCGATGGCGTGCGCGGTCGCCAGGTTCGTCAGCAACCGGACCGCGTCGTCGTCGCCCCGGCGCAGGCTGCCCAGGGTGTGCCCGGTGGTTCCGGTGTCGTCGAGGATCGCCGTGACCGGCATCGTCAGCACGGGGTGCGGGCTGATCTCCACGAACGTGGAATGCCCTGCCGCGATCGCCACCCGAACTGCGGCGTCGAACTGCACCGTCCGGCGCAGGTTGTCGTACCAGTAGTCGGCGGTCATGCTCGCCGGGTCCACCCAGTCCCCGGTCAGCGTGGACACGAGGCGGGTGTGACCGGCCTGCGGGGTCACGTCGGCCAGGTCCGCCCGGAGCTGCTCGGCAACGTCCTGCACCGACGCCGAGTGCGACGCGTAGTCCACCGGAATCAACCGGGCCCGGAGCCCCTCGTCGGTGCACGCCTGGACCAGATCCGCCACCGGCTGCGGCGGACCCGACACCACGACCGTGGCCGGGCCGTTCACCGCCGCCACCCCGACCCCCGGGAACCGCGCGAGGCGGGCGGTCACCGCGTCGGCGGACAGGTCCACCGACGCCATCGCCCCCGTACCCCGCAACACCGCCAGAGCACGCGAACGCAGAGCAACCGTCCTCGCCGCATCCTCCAACGACAGGATCCCCGCCACACACGCCGCACCGATCTCACCCTGCGAGTGACCGACCACGGCGTCCGGGACGACGCCGGCCGCGCGCCAGACGGCGGCGAGGGCCATGCCGACGGCCCACAGCACCGGCTGCACGACCTCGACCCGGTCCAACCACGACTCGTCCTCGCCGGTGAGCACCGCGACGAGATCCACATCCAGGTACGGGGCCAGGGCCCGCTGGCACTCCGCCAGCCGCGCGTCGAACACGGGGGCCCGGCCGACGAGGCCGGCGGCCATCCGCGCCGACTGGGCGCCCTGGCCGGGGAAGACGAACACGGGACCGGCGCCGGAGCCGGTGACCGCGCCGGTGACGAGGTTGCCGGCCGGCTGGCCGGCGGCCAGGGCGTCCAGCCCGGCCAGCAGCTCCTCGGCGTCCGCGCCGACCACTGCGGCGCGGTGGTCGAACGTGGACCGGGTGGTGGCCAGGGCCCAGCCGACCCCCGCCGGGGCGAGGTCGCCGTGGTCGCGTACGTGCCGCGCGAGCCGGGCGGCCTGGCCGGCGAGGGCGGCCTTCGACCGGGCCGACACCGGCCAGACCGTCACGTCGGAGCCGACCAGGCCGGGCCGGTACGCGGGTTCGACGGCGGTTGCCTCGACGGCCTCCTCCCCGTCGACGGTGTCCGGGCCGGCGACGCGGGGCCGGTACTCCTCCAGGATCACGTGCGCGTTGGTGCCGCTCACCCCGAACGAGGAGACGCCGCCGCGACGGGGGCGGTCCAGCTCCGGCCACGGCTTCGACTCGGTGAGCAGCGACACCGCCCCGGCAGTCCAGTCCACGTGCTGGGACGGCTCGTCGACGTGCAGGGTCTCCGGCATGACGCCGTTGCGCAGCGCCATCACCATCTTGACCAGCCCGGCGACGCCGGCGGCGCTCTGCGTGTGGCCGATGTTCGACTTCACCGAGCCGAGCCACAGCGGCCGGTCGGCGGGGCGGTCCTGCCCGTACGTGGCGATGAGCGCCTGCGCCTCGATCGGGTCGCCGAGGGTGGTGCCGGTGCCGTGCGCCTCCACCATGTCGACGTCGGCGGTGCCGAGCCGGGCGTTGGCGAGGGCCTGCCGGATGACCCGCTGCTGGGAGGGGCCGTTCGGGGCGGTGAGCCCGTTGGACGCGCCGTCCTGGTTGAGGGCGCTGCCCCGGATCACGGCGAGCACCGGGTGGCCGTTGCGCTCGGCGTCGGCGAGCCGCTCCACGACGAGCACCCCGCCGCCCTCGCCCCAGCCGGTGCCGTCGGCGCCCGCCGCGAACGCCTTGCACCGGCCGTCGACGGACATGCCGCGCTGCCGGGAGAAGACGACGAAGACGCCGGGGGTGGCCATCACGGTGACGCCGCCGGCGATGGCGAGGTCACACTCGCCGCGGCGCAGCGCGTTCACGGCGAGGTGCAGGGCGACGAGGGACGACGAGCAGGCGGTGTCCACCGTGACGGCCGGACCGTTGAGGCCGAGGGTGAACGAGATCCGGCCGGACGCGACGCTGGTGGTGTTGCCGGTGCCGAGGTACATGTCGACGCCCTCGGGCACGTTCGGCAGCCCGATGCCGTAGTTGGAGGTGCTCAGCCCGACGAAGACGCCCGTGGAACTGCCGCGCAGCGACAACGGGTCGATGCCGGCCCGCTCGACGGCCTCCCAGGACGTCTCCAGCAGCAGCCGCTGCTGCGGGTCCATGGCAAGGGCCTCGCGCGGCGAGATGCCGAACAGGGTCGGGTCGAAGTCACCGGCGCCGTCGAGGAACCCGCCGACCCGGGTGTAGCTCTTGCCCGGCTTGTTCGGGTCGGGGTCGTAGAGCGACTCCAGGTCCCAGCCCCGGTCGCCCGGGAACTCGGTGAGGGCGTCCCGGCCGTCGGCGACGAGGTCCCACAGGTCCTCCGGCGACCGGACGCCACCGGGGAAGCGGCAGCTCATCGAGACGATGGCCAGGGGCTCCTGGTCGCGCGCCTCGACGGTCTGCAGCTTGCGCCTGGTGTCGTGCAGGTCGGCGGTGACCCGCTTGAGGAAGTACCGCAGCTTGTCGTCGCTCATCGGGTCACACCTGCCTCGATCCGGAAGTCGGTCATCTCAGGAGATTCCAAACTCTTTGCTGATGAAGTCGAAGATCTCGTCGTCGCTGGCCGAGTCGAGGTCGGGCCGGTCCTCGGCGGCGGGCCCGGCGGCCAGGTCGGACGCCTTGGCGAGCAGGTCCTGCATCCGGGCGGTGAACCGGTCCCGGGCCACCGGGTCGAGCGGGATGGAGTTGAGCAGGCTCTCCACGGTGTCGATGCCCTGGAAGATGGGCTGGGTGGAGGGCGCGGAGTCGGCGGCGATCTCGCTGGTCAGCTTCTCGGCCAGCGCGGTCGGCGTCGGGTAGTCGAAGACCAGCGTCGCCGGCAGCCGCAGCCCGGACAGGGCGTTGAGCCGGTTGCGCAGGTCCACGGCGGTGAGCGAGTCGAAGCCCAGGTCGGTGAAGAGCCGGCCGGGGTCGACCGCGTCGGCGCCGGCGTGGCCGAGGACGGCGGCGATGTTGGCCCGGACCACGTCGAGCACCACCTTCAGCCGCTCCGGGCCGGCCAGTCCGGCGAGCCGCTGGCCGAGCGACACCCCGCCGGCACGGGCGCCGGTGGCGTCGACGGAGCGGCGCAGCGGCACCCGGACCAGGGCGCGGAGCATCGGCGCGAGGGCGCCGGACTCCGCCTGACCCCGCAGCGTCCCGACGTCCAGCCGCATCGGTACGACCGCCGCCGCGTCCAGCCGCCAGGCGGCGTCGAACAGGTCCAGCGCCTGCGCGGTGGCCAGGCCGGTGGCGCCCTGCTCGGTGATGCGCCGCACGTCGGCGTCGGCGAGGTGGCCGGTCATGCCGCTGGCCTGCTCCCACAGGCCCCAGGCGAGGGAGATGCCGGCGAGCCCTCGGGCCCGGCGGTGCGCGGCGAGGGCGTCGAGGAAGGCGTTGGCCGCCGCGTAGTTGGACTGGCCGGCGCTGCCCAGCGTGGCCGCCGCCGAGGAGAACAGCACGAACGCCGCGAGGCCCAGCCTTTCGGTGAGCCGGTGCAGGTGCCAGGCCGCGTCGATCTTCGGCACGGCCACCGCGTCGACGCGGTCGGGGGTCATCGACTCCAGCACCCCGTCGTCGAGGACGCCGGCGGCGTGCACCACGGCGGTCAGCGGGTGCGCGGCGGGGACCCCGGCGAGCAGCGCCGCCAGGGCGTCCGGGTCGGCGGCGTCGCAGGCGGCGACGGTCACCTCCGTACCGGCGTCGGCGAGTTCGGCGGCCAGGTCGGCGATCCCCTCGGCCGCCGCGCCGCGCCGGCCGGCGAGCAGCAGGTGTCGTACACCGTGGGTGGTGGCGAGATGCCGGGCCAGGATCCGGCCGAGCACGCCGGTGCCGCCGGTGATCAGCACGGTGCCGTCGGGGTCGATGCCGCCGGGCAGCGGCTCCGTCCCGGCCGGGACCCGCCCGAGGCGCGGGGTGCGGACCTGTCCGGCCCGCACGGCGAGCTGCGGCTCACCGGAGGCGATCGCGGCGGCCAGGGCGGCCCGGCTGGCCGGCTCGTCGTCGAGGTCGACGAGCTGCAACCGGTCGGGGTGTTCGAGCTGGGCGGTGCGCAGCAGGCCCCACACGGGGGCCTGGCGCAGGTTGACCGCCGGCTGCTCCCCCGCCGCGACCGCGTCGCGGGTGACCAGCACGAGCCGGGACCCGGCGAACCGGTCGTCGGCGAGCCAGGTCCGCAACGCCGCGAGGGTACGGTGCGTCGTGGCCCGCGCCTGCGCGGCGAGGGCCGGGTCCGCGTCGTCGTCGGCGGGGCCGCCGACCGGGACGACGACCGCCTCCGGCGCGGGCTCGCCCCCGGCGAGCAGGTCGCCGAGGGAGTCCAGGTCGATGTCGGCGCGCACCCGCGCGCCCGCCGACTCGCAGGCGGCGCTGAGGGCGAGGTCGTCGCCGCCGAGCACCACCCAGCGGGTGGCCGCCGGGACCGGGCCGGTGGGCACCGGCAGCGCCGGCCAGTCCACCTGGAACAGCGACTCGTGCCGGCCGGAGCGGGCCGCGCCGAGGGAGTCGCCGGAGACCCGCCGCATGATCAGCGAGTCGACGTGCAGCACCGGCGCGCCGGTGGCGTCGGCCACCTGGAAGGCCACCCCGACCTCGCCGGCCGCGGCGACCCGGACCCGCAGGGCGGTGGCCCCGGCGGCGAGCAGGGAGACCCCGGTCCAGGCGAACGGCAGCCGGGGCGCGGTGGCGTCTGCGCCGTCGCCCATCCGGCCGAGGAAGCCGCCGATCGACATGGCCTGCAACGCGCCGTCGAGCAGCGCCGGGTGCACGCCGAACCGGCCCGCCTCGGCGTGGTGGTCGGCGGGCAGTTCCACCTCGGCGAAGACCTCGTCGCCGCGGGTCCACGCGGCGCGCAGGCCGCGGAACGCCGGGCCGTACCCGAAGACGGTCGCCTCGATGCCGGAGTAGAAGTCGTCGGCCTCGACGCGGGTCGCGCCGGGCGGCGGCCACACCCCCAGGTCGAAGGCGGGCGCGTCGGCCGGCTGCGGGGCGAGCAGGCCGGTGGCGTGGCAGGTCCAGGCCACGTCGGCGAGGATCTCGTCCGAGCCGTCCCGGTAGGGCCGGGAGTAGAGCTGCACGCCGCGCCGGCCGTCGTCGTCGCGCTCGCCGACCGAGAGCTGCACCTGCAGGGAGCCCAGCTCGGGCAGGACCAGCGGGGCGAGCAGGGTCAGCTCCTCCACCGTCGGGCAGCCGGCCTGCTCGCCGGCGTACGTCGCCAGCTCCACGAACGCGGTGCCGGGCAGCAGGATGTTGTTCATCACCCGGTGCTCGCCGAGCCACGGGTGGGTACGCACCGACAGCCGCCCGGTGAACACCATCCGCTCGCTGTCGGGGAAGGTGAGGGTGGCGCTGAGCAGCGGGTGCCCGGCGTCCTGGAGGCCGGCGGAGGCGACGTCCTGCGCCCGGTGCACGGGCGGGTCCACCCAGAACCGCTGGTGCTCGAAGGCGTAGGTGGGCAGCGGCACCACGTCGGTCTCCGCGAGCACGTTCGTCAGGTCGACGGGCAGGCCGATGGCGTGCGCGGTGGCCAGGTTCGTCAACAGCCGGGTCGGGTCGTCGTCGCCCCGGCGCAGGCTGCCCAGCGTGTGCCCGGTGGTGCCGGTGTCGTCGAGGATCGCCGTGACCGGCATCGTCAACACGGGGTGCGGGCTGATCTCCACGAACGTGGAGTGGCCGGCCGCGATCGCCACCCGGACTGCGGCGTCGAACTGCACCGTCCGGCGCAGGTTGTCGTACCAGTAGTCGGCGGTCATGCTCGCCGGGTCCACCCAGTCCCCGGTCAACGTCGACACGAGGCGGGTGTGACCGGCCTGCGGGGTCACGTCGGCCAGGTCCGCGCGCAGCTGCTCCGCGACGTCCTGCACCGACGCCGAGTGCGACGCGTAGTCCACCGGAATCAACCGGGCCCGGATGCCGTCATCGGTGCACGCCTGGACGAGGTCGGCCACCGGCTGCGGCGGACCCGAGACGACCACCGTGGCCGGACCGTTCACCGCCGCGACACCCACCCCGGGGAACGCGCCCAGTCGTTCGGTCACCGCGTCGGCGGACAGATCCACCGACGCCATCGTCCCGGTGCCGCGCAACACCGCGAGGGCCCGCGAACGCAGGGCGACGGTCCGCGCAGCGTCATCCAACGACAGGATCCCCGCCACACACGCGGCGCCGATCTCGCCCTGCGAGTGACCGATCACCGCCTGCGGGGTGACGCCCGCCTGCCGCCACACCGCCGCCAAGGCGATCCCGACCGCCCACAGCACCGGCTGCACCACCTCGACCCGGTCCAACCACGACTCGTCCCCACCGGTCAGGACCGAGACGAGATCCACATCGAGGAACGGGGCCAACGCACGCTGGCACTCCGCCAGCCGCGCGTCGAACACCGGCGTCCGACCGACCAGACCCGCCGCCATCCGCGCCGACTGCGCACCCTGACCCGGGAACACGAACACCGGACCCGCACCATGACCGGAAGCCGAACCCGTGACCGCGTTGCCGGCCGGCGTACCCGCCGCGAGGGCGTCCAGGCCGGACAGCAACTCCTCGACCGTCGAACCGACCACGGCGGCCCGCTGGTCGAAGCCCGCGCGGGTGGCCGTCAGGGACCAGCCCACCGCCGCCGGGTCGAGGCCGTCGTGTTCCCGGACGTACTCGGTCAGGCGGGCGGCCTGGCCGGCGAGGGCAGCCCTGGACCGGGCCGACACCGGCCACACCGTCACGCCCGAGGCGACCAGCCCCGGGGCCATGGTGGGGGCGGCGGCCGGCTCGTCGTCGGCCTGCTCGATGATCACGTGCGCGTTGGTGCCGGAGATGCCGAACGACGACACCGCCGCCCGGCGCGGCCGGTCCACGGCCGGCCACGGGGTGGCCTCGGTGACCAGCGAGACGGCGCCCGCCGTCCAGTCGATGTGCGGGGACGGCTCGTCGACGTGCAGGGTGGCGGGCACCATGCCGTGCCGGATGGCCTGCACGACCTTGATCACCCCGGCGACGCCGGCGGCGGCCTGGGCGTGGCCGATGTTGGACTTGATCGAGCCGAGCAGCAGCGGCCGGTCGGCGGGCCGGTCCTGCCCGTACGTGGCCAGCAGCGCCTGCGCCTCGATCGGGTCGCCGAGCGTCGTGCCGGTGCCGTGCGCCTCCACCACGTCCACGTCGGCGGTGGTGAGCCCGGCGGTGGCCAGGGCCTGCCGGATCACCCGCTGCTGCGAGGGGCCGTTGGGGGCGGTGAGGCCGTTGGACGCGCCGTCGGAGTTGACGGCGGAGGACCGGACCACGGCGAGGACCTGGCGGCCCTGGCGGCGGGCGTCGGAGAGCCGCTGCACGAGGAGCATGCCGACGCCCTCGGACCAGCCGGTCCCGTCCGCCGACGCGGCGAACGACTTGCACCGGCCGTCGGTGGCGAGGCCGCGCTGCCGGGAGAACTCGACGAACGCCGTCGGGGTGGCCATCACCATCACGCCACCGGCGAGGGCCATGTCGCACTCGCCGCGGCGCAGCGCCTGGCCGGCCCAGTGCAGCGCCACCAGAGACGACGAGCAGGCGGTGTCCAGGGAGACGGCCGGCCCCTCCAGGCCGAACGTGTACGCCACCCGGCCGGAGATGACGCTGCTGGTCATCCCGGTCAACATGTAGCCCTCGGCGGCCTCCGGCGAGTACGCCAGCAGCGAGCCGTAGTCCTGGCCGCTGGTGCCGACGAACACGCCGGTGCTGCTGCCCCGCACGGTGGTCGGGTCGATCCCGGCGGACTCGAAGGACTCCCAGGTGGTCTCCAGCAGCAGCCGCTGCTGCGGGTCCATGGCCAGCGCCTCGCGGGGGCTGATGCCGAAGAAGCCGGGGTCGAACCGGTCGACGCCACCCAGGAAGCCGCCGCCCCGGGCGTAGAAGGTGCCGCTGGCGTCCGGGTCGGGGCTGTAGAGGGTGTCGAGGTCCCAGCCCCGGTCGGTGGGCAGGTCGGTGATCGCGTCGACGCCGTCGGCGACGAGCCGCCACAGGTCGTCGGGCGACCACACCCCGCCGGGCAGCCGGCAGGCCATGCCGACGATGGCGAGGGGCTCGTCGTCGCCGACGGCCACGGTGGCGGTCGTGGGCCGGACCGGCACGGGGGTGCCGGCGATCTCCGTGCCGAGGTGGACGGCCAGGTCGTGCGGGCTCGGGTAGTCGAAGACGAGGGTGGCCGGCAGTCGCATGCCGAACGCGTTGTTGAGCCGGTTGCGCATCTCCACGGCGGTGAGCGAGTCGAAGCCGAACTCGCTGAACGCCCGGCGCGGCTCGATCGCGGCCGGGTCGGGGTAGCCGAGCACGGCGGCGGCCTGGCCCCGGACGATCTCGACGAGCGCGGCGACCCGGTCGGCGTCGCCGAGGGCGGCGAGCTGCTGGACCAGGGACGCGCCGGTGCTCGCGGCGGCGGCGCGGGCGGGGGTGCGGATCAGCGCCCGGTACAGCGGCGGGATGCTGCCGCCCGCGAACTGCGCCTTCATCGCGGCGAGGTCGAGGCGGGCCGGGACGAGCGCGGCGTCGGGGGTGCGGCAGGCGGCGTCGAAGAGGGCCAGGCCCTCCTCGGCCTCCATGGCGGCGACGCCGGAGCGGGAGATCCGGTTGAGGTGGACGTCGTCCAGCTCGGTGGTCATGCCGCTGCGGTCGGCCCACAGGCCCCAGGCGAGGGTGAGGGCGGCGAGACCGTGCGCCTTGCGGTGCTGGGCCAGCCCGTCGAGGAACGCGTTGGCGGCGGCGTAGTTGCCCTGGCCGGGGCCGCCGGCGGTGGCCGCGAGGGACGAGTACGAGACGAACGCCTTCAGGTCGAGGCCGGCGGTCAGCTCGTGCAGGTTCCAGGCGGCATCGACCTTGGGCCGCAGCACGCCGTCCATCCGCTCGGGGGTGAGCGAGGAGATGACGCCGTCGTCGCGTACCCCGGCGGCGTGGATGACGGCGGTGAGCGGGTGCTCCGCCGGGATGCCGGCGAGCAGCGCCGCGACCGCGTCCCGGTCGGCGACGTCGCAGGCGGCGACGGTGACGGTCGCGCCCAACGCCTCCAGCTCGGCGCGGAGCTCGGCGACGCCTTCGGCGGCCAGACCGCGCCGGCTGGTGAGGATCAGGTGCCGGACGCCGTGCACGGTCACCAGGTGCCGGCTCATGAGCTGGCCGAGGGTGCCGGTGGCGCCGGTGATCAGCACGGTCCCGTCGCCGTCGAACGGGGCGGCGGGCGGCTCCGCGAGGGCCGGGACGCGGGTGAGCCGGGCCCCGGCGGCGACGCCGGAGCGGATCACGACCTGCGGCTCGTCGGTGCCCACTGCCGAGACCAGGGCGGCGGCCGAGCCGGTCGCGTCGTCGACGTCGACCAGCACGAAGCGGTCGGGGTTCTCCGACTGGGCGGAGCGGAGCAGGCCGATGACGGCGGGGCCGGCCAGGTCGGTCAGGTCGGCGTCGGTGGCGGTGGCGACGGCGCCCCGGGTGAGCACGACCAGCCGGGAATCGGCGTACCGGTCGTCGGCGAGGAACCGCTGGAGCACGGCGAGGGCCCGGTGGGTGACCTCGGCGACGGCCCGGGGCACGTCGGTCGACGCGGGCGGGTCGAGGAACGGCACGACCAGCACGCCGGGCGCGTCCGCCCCCTCGTCGAGCGCGGCGGCCAGGGCGGTCAGGTCGGGGTACGCCGCGACGGCCGTACCGGTGGCGGCGACGGCGTCGGCGAGGCCGGCGGCGTCGCCGACGACCGCCCAGCCGGCGGTGGACGGGCCGGCGGGCAGGGCGAGCGGGGCCCACTCGATCCGGAACAGCGACTCGGTGCCGCCGCCCCCGGCGACCCGGAGCTGGTCGGCGGAGACGGGCCGCAGCACGAGGGAGCCGACGGAGATGATCGGGGCGCCGGTGACGTCGGCGAGCAGCAGGGAGACGCTGTCGGTGCCGGTGTGCGAGACGCGGACCCGGGCCGCCGCCGCGCCGGCCGCGTGCAGGGCGACGTCGTTCCAGGAGAACGGCAGCCGGCCGTACCCGGGGGGCATGTCCGCGCCGGACGGCTCGCCGGCGGGGGTGGTGAGGCCGAGGGTGTGCAGGGCCGCGTCGAGCAGCGCCGGGTGCAGGCCGTACCCGCCGGCCTCGGCGGCCGGGGCCTCGGGCAGGGCCAGCTCGGCGAACAGGTCGTCGCCGCGCCGCCAGGCGGAGCGCAGCGCGATGAAGGACGGGCCGTAGTCGTAGCCCTGGGCCGCGAGGTTCAGGTACAGGTCGTCGGTGCCGACCTCGGTGGCGCCGGGGGGCGGCCAGGCGGTCAGGTCGGACCAGCCCTGCGGGCCGCCCGCGGTCGCCGGGCCGCCGGCCAGCACGCCGCTGGCGTTGCGGGTCCAGGGTCGCTCGCCGGCGCCCTCGGCGGGCTCGCCGTCGGCGGCGGAGTGCAGGGAGACGGTCCGGCAGCCGGTCTCGTCGGCCGGGCCGATCCAGAGCTGGATGTCGACGCCGCCGGTCTCCGGCAGGATCAGCGGCGACTCCAGGGTCAGCTCGCGGACGTGGTCGGCGCCGACGTGCGCGCCGGCCTGGAGGGCCAGCTCGACGAAGCCGGTGCCGGGCAGCAGCACGGTGTCGAAGACGACGTGGTCGGAGATCCACGGGTGGGTGCGGCGGGCCAGCCGCCCGGTGAACAGGAAGCCCTCGGCGTGCGCGACGCCGACGGCGGCGCCGAGCAGGGGGTGCTGGGCGGGGCGCAGGCCGACGGCGGTGATGTCGCCGGTCCACCCGGCCCCGGCCTCGGGCCAGTACCGCTGGTGCTGGAACGCGTACGTCGGCAGGTCGACCCGCCGCGCGCCGGTCCCGGCGAACCACGGCTGCCAGGTGACGGGGACGCCGTGCACGTGCAGCTCGGCCAGCGCGGCGAGCAGGGCGTGGGTTTCGGGCCGGTCCCTGCGCTGGGCGGCGACGGCAAGCACGCCGTCGTCGCCGGGCAGGACGTCGGCGGCCATCGCGGTCAGCACGCTCTGCGGGCCGACCTCCAGGAACGTGCCCGCGCCGGCCGCCCGCAGGGCCGTGACCCCGTCGGCGAACCGGACGGCCTCGCGGACGTGCCGCACCCAGTACTCGGGGGTGCGGATCTCCTCGGCGTCGGCGAGCGCGCCGGTCAGGTTCGACACCACCGGCAGCGTCGGCGCGGCGAAGCTCAGGGTGCCCAGGACGGCCCGGAACTCGGCGAGCATCGGCTCCATCAGCGGGCTGTGGAACGCGTGGCTGACGGTCAACCGGCGGGTCCGGGCACCCCGGTCCCGCCACGCCTGCTCCAGCTCGTCGAGGGCGTCGACCGCGCCGGACACCACGACGGCCGACGGGCCGTTCACGGCCGCGATGCCGACCCGGTCGGTCAGCCCGTCCAGGCTGGCCGCCACGTCCGCCTCCGGCGCGGCCACGGCCAGCATCCCGCCGCCGGCCGGCAGCGCCTGCATCAGCCGGCCCCGCGCCGCCACCAGGGCGCACGCGTCGGCCAGGGACAGCACGCCGGCCACGTGGGCGGCGGTGATCTCGCCGATCGAGTGGCCGCCGACCAGGTCCGGCGCGATCCCGAACGACTCGACCAGCCGGAACAGGGCCACCTCGACGGCGAACAGGCCGGCCTGGGTGAACACGGTCCGGTCCAACAGGCCCGCCTCGGCGGTGCCCTCCTCGGCGAACAGCACCGGCTTCAGCGGCTGCGGCAACAGCGGGTCCAGCCCGGCGCACACCTCGTCCAGCACGGTGGCGAACCCTGGGAAGTACCCGTACAGCTCCCGTCCCATGCCGGCGCGTTGCGCGCCCTGGCCGGAGAACAGCACCGCGAGCGTCCCCCGGTCGGCCGCCTGACCCCCGACCACCGTGCCCGACGGATCCCCCGCCGCCAGCGCCCGCAGCCCGGCGATCAGGTCGTCGCGGCCGGTCGCCGGCACCACGGCGCGGCTGTCCAGGGCGGATCGCGAGGTGACCGACGAGAAGGCCACGTCGAGCGGGCTCAGGTCGGGGTCGGCGTCCAGCCAGGCGGCCCACCGGCCGGCCTGCGCGGCGAGCGCGGCGGCGTCCCGGGCCGACACCGGCACCGGCACGACCGGCCGTTCGACGGTCGGCGCGACGTCGGCCGGCGCGGCCTCCACGGCGGGGGCCTGCTCGACGATGATGTGCGCGTTGGTGCCGGACACCCCGAACGACGACACCGCGGAGCGGCGCGGCCGGTCCACCGCCGGCCACGGCGTGACCTCGGTGACCAGCTCGACGGCGCCGGCGTCCCAGTCCACCTCGGGGGTCGGGGCGTCCACGTGCAGGGTGGGCGGGACGACGCCGTGCCGCATCGCCAGCACCATCTTGATCACCCCGGCGACGCCGGCGGCGGCCTGGGTGTGCCCGAGGTTCGACTTCACCGAGCCGAGCAGCAGCGGGCCCGAGTCGCCCCGGTCCTGCCCGTACGTGGCCAGCAGCGCCTGCGCCTCGATGGGGTCGCCGAGCCGGGTGCCGGTGCCGTGCGCCTCGACCACGTCCACGCCGCCGGCGGCGAGGCCGGCGTTGGCCAGGGCCTGCTGGATCACCCGCTGCTGGGACGGCCCGTTGGGGGCGCTCAGGCCGTTGGACGCGCCGTCCTGGTTGACGGCGCTGCCCCGCACCACGGCGAGAATCGGATGGCCGTTGCGCTGGGCGTCCGACAGCCGCTCCAGCAGCAGCACGCCGACGCCCTCGGACCAGGAGGTGCCGTCGGCGGCGGCGGCGAACGCCTTGCACCGGCCGTCCTCGGCGAGGCCGCCCTGCCGGGAGAACTCGACGAAAGCCGCCGGCGTGCACATGGCGGTGACCCCGGCGACGATGGCCAGGGTGCACTCCCGCTGGCGCAGCGCCTGACCGGCGAGGTGCAGCGCGACCAGGGACGACGAGCAGGCGGTGTCGATGGTGACCGCCGGGCCCTCCAGCCCGAAGGTGTAGGAGATCCGGCCGGAGACGACGCTGCCGGCGTTGCCGGTCATCAGGTGGCCTTCCAGGCCCTGCGCCGCGCCCATCAGCACGCCGCCGTAGTCCTGGCCGGTGCTGCCGGCGAAGACCCCGGTGCGGCTGCCGCGCAGCGAGTGCGGGTCGATGCCGGCCCGCTCCAGGACCTCCCAGGATGCCTCCAGCAGCCACCGCTGCTGGGGGTCCATCGCCAGGGCCTCCCGGGGGGAGATGGCGAAGAAGCCCGGGTCGAAGTCGGCCAGCTCGGGCACGAAGCCGCCCTGCCGGGTGTACGAGGTGCCGACCCGCCCGGGGTCGGCGTCGTACAGCGAGCCGAGGTCCCAGCCCCGGTCGGACGGGAAGTCGCTGATCACGTCCCGGCCGGACGCGACGACCTCCCACAGGTCCTCCGGCGTCCGCACGCCGCCGGGGAAGCGGCAGCTCATGGAGACGATGGCGACCGGTTCCTGCTCGCCGGCCTCCACCTCGCGCAGGCGTTGCCGCACCTGGTGCAGGTCGGCGGTGACCCGCTTGAGGTAGTCGAGAAGCTTCGCCTCGTCAGCCATGGACCGCGCACTCCTTGTGTTGACCCGTCGTCGACGCAGCAGCGATCACGTCAGGACACCCCCAGCTCCCGGTCGATGAAGTCGAAGACCTCGTCCGGCGTGGCGTCCTGGAGCTTCTCGGTGACGGTGTCCCCGCCGCCGCCCGCCGGGGCGTCGTCCTCGTTGAGGGAGGCGAGTAGCGCCCGCAGCCGCTCGGTGATCCGAATCCGGGCGCTACGGTCCGGCGCCGAGCCGGTGAGCGCCGCTTCCAACCTGTCCAGTTCGCCGAAGACCGGCGCGACACCGGCCACCCCGCCGTCGACGATCGCCGCCCGGACGTACTCGGCGAGCCCGGCCGCCGTCGGGTAGTCGAAGACCACCGTGGCGGGCAGCCGGACGCCGGTCGTCGCGGACAACCGGTTGCGCAGCTCCACCGCGGTCAGCGAGTCGAAGCCGAGCTCCCGGAAGGCCCGGTCCGGCTCGACGGCGTCCATCGAGGCGTGCCCGAGCACGGCGGCGGCCTGGCCGCGTACCAGTTCCAGCAGGGTCTTGCGCCGCTCGGCGTCGGTCTGCCCGGCGAGCAGGGCGGCCAGCGACTCGGGGGACGCCACGGAGTCGTCGGCCCGCTCGGTGACGGCCCGCTGCGCCTCGGCGACGCCCCTGAGCAGTGGGCTGGGCCGGACGGCGACGAACCCCGGCACGTACCGGGCCCAGTCGATGGCGGCGACCAGCGTGGCCGGTTCGCGCCGCGCCACGCACCGCTCCAGCGCGGCGAGGGCGGGCGCGGTGTCGAGGCGGGCCACGCCCGTGCGGCGGCGACGTTCCTCCACGGCCGGGTCGGCGGCGGCCATCCCGCCGGCCGCCCAGGGACCCCAGGCGATCGAGGTGGCCGCCAGCCCCTGCCGGTGCCGCTGCTCGGCGAGGGCGTCGAGGTACGCGTTCGCGGCGGCGTAGCTGCCCTGGCCGGCGGCGCCGAGCTGGCCCGCCATCGCGGAGAACAGCACGAACGTGCGCAGGTCCCGGCCGACGGTCAGCTCGTGCAGGTGCAGCGCGCCGAGCACCTTGGGCCGCAGCACGGTGGCGATCCGGTCGGCGGTGAGGCCGTCCAGGACCCCGTCGTCGAGGACGCCCGCCGCGTGGACGACGCCGGTCAGCGGCACGTCGGCGGGCACGTCGTCGAGCAGCTTCGCCAGTGCCGCCCGGTCGGCCACGTCGCAGGCCGCGACGGTGACCCGGGTGCCCGCGTCGGTCAGCTCCCGGGCCAGCTCGGCGGCGCCCGGCGCGTCCGCGCCCCGGCGGCTGACCAGCAGCAGGTGCTCGGCGCCCCGGGCGGCCAGCCAGCGGGCCACCTCCGCGCCGAGCGCGCCGGTGCCGCCGGTGACCAGCGTGGTGCCCGGGTGATCGGGCGCGTCGGCGGCGGGGGCTCCGGCAGGGGCCCGGACCAGCCGGCGGACGAGGACGGTGGCCCCGTCGAGCGCGAGCTGGTCCTCCCCGTCGAGGCCGGCGAGGGCGGCGCAGAGCAGGTCCCAGCCGTGGTCGTCGAGGGTGGCCGGCACGTCGACCAGGCCGCCCCAGCGCTCGGGGTGTTCCAGGGCGACGGCCCGGCCGAGGCCCCAGAGCAGCGACTGCTCCGGCCGGTCGACGGTCCCGCCCCGGGTGGCGCCGGCGGCGCCCCGGGTGACGCACCACAGCGGCGCGGACACCTCGAGGTCGCCGAGGGCCTGGATCAGGGCCAGCGAGCGGGCGAGGAACGGCGGCACCGGCTGGGTGTCGTCGACCGCGCCGTCGGCGAGGGCGAGCAGCGACAGGACGCCGTCCGCCGGGGCGGTGTCCCCGTCGGCGGTGCGGGTGGCGGCGGTCAGGTGCTCGGCTACGGCGGCCCGGTCGGCCAGCCGCTCGGGCAGCAGCACCAGCCGGGCGTCGGCACCCCGGCGGGTCAGCTCGGCGACCGCCGTCTCGCCGTCGGCCGCGTGCCGCTCGTCGGCGACGACCCACCAGGCGCCGGGGATGAAGCTGACGGGCGTCCCGGTGTACGGCTGCCAGACGCTGCGGTAGCGCCAGTCGTCGAGGGTGGACCGGTCCCGCTGCTGCCGCCGCCAGGAGGCGAGCACCGGCAGGGCCGCGCCCAGCCGTTCGAGGGATTCGGCGGCGCTCTGCGCGGTGAGTTCCGCGAGCGCGGGGAGATCCTCCCGCTCGACGGCGGCCCAGAACGCGGAGTCGACGCCGGTGGGCGCGTCGTCCTGACCGGGCTGCCCGGCGATGGCGGTCGGCCAGAACCGGTCCCGGTCGAAGGCGTACGTGGGCAGCGGCACCACGTCGGTCTCCGCGAGCACGTTCGTCAGGTCGACGGGCAGGCCGATGGCGTGCGCGGTCGCCAGGTTCGTCAACAGCCGGGTCGCGTCGTCGTCACCCCGACGCAGGCTGCCCAGCGTGTGCCCGGCGGTGCCGGTGTCGTCGAGGATCGCCGTGACCGGCATCGTCAACACGGGGTGCGGGCTGATCTCCACGAACGTGGAGTGGCCGGCCGCGATCGCCACCCGGACTGCGGCGTCGAACTGCACCGTCCGGCGCAGGTTGTCGTACCAGTAGTCCGCCGTCATGGCAGCCGGATCCACCCAGTCCCCGGTCAACGTCGACACGAGCCGGGTGTGACCGGCCTGCGGGGCCACGTCGGCCAGGTCCGCCCGCAACCGCTCCGCGACGTCCTGCACCGACGCCGAGTGCGACGCGTAGTCCACCGGAATCAACCGGGCCCGGATGCCTTCGGCCTGGCACGCCTCGACGAGGTCGGCCACCGGCTGCGGCGGACCCGACACCACCACCGTGGCCGGACCGTTCACCGCCGCGACACCCACCCCGGGGAACGCGCCCAGCCGTTCGGTCACCGCGTCGGCGGACAGATCCACCGACGCCATCGCCCCCGTGCCCCGCAACACCGCCAGGGCACGCGAACGCAGGGCAACGGTCCGCGCGGCGTCATCCAGGGACAGGATCCCCGCCACACACGCGGCACCGATCTCGCCCTGCGAGTGACCGATCACCGCCTGCGGGGTGACGCCCACCTGCCGCCACACCGCCGCCAAGGCGATCCCGACCGCCCACAGCACCGGCTGCACCACCTCGACCCGGTCCAACCACGACTCGTCCTCACCGGTCAACACCGCGACGAGATCCACGTCCAGGAACGGGGCCAACGCACGCTGACACTCCGCCAGCCGCCCGTCGAACACCGGCGTCCGACCGACCAGACCCGCCGCCATCCGCGCCGACTGCGCACCCTGACCCGGGAACACGAACACCGGACCCGCGCCGTGGGACGCGGCCACACCCGTGACGGCCGTCCCCGCAGGCGCACCGGCGCCCAAGGCGTCCAGACCGGACAGCAACTCCTCGACGCTCGACCCGACGACCGACGCCCGGTGGTCGAACGTCGACCGGGTCGTGGCCAGGGACCACGCCACTCCGGCCGGCTCGACGCCGTCGTGCTCCCGGACGTACCGGGCCAGGCGGGCGGCCTGGCCGGCGAGGGCGGCCCTGGACCGGGCCGACACCGGCCACACCGTCACGCCCGAGGCGACCAACCCCGGCGCACTCGTGGGAACGGCGACCGGCTCCGCCGGCTCGTCATCGGGCAGCTCGATGATCACGTGCGCGTTGGTGCCGGAGATGCCGAACGACGACACCGCCGCCCGCCGCGTCCGGCCCGTCTCGGGCCACGGTGTGGCCTCGGTCGCCAACTCCACCGCGCCCGACGTCCAGTCGATGTGCGGGGAGGGCTCGTCGACGTGCAGGGTCGCCGGGACGACACCCTCCTGCATGGCCAGCACCATCTTGATCACGCCGGCCACCCCGGCCGCCGCCTGGGTGTGGCCGATGTTCGACTTCACCGAGCCCAGCAGCAGCGGCTCGTCCCGGCCCTGTCCGTAGGTGGCCAGCAGCGCCTGCGCCTCGATCGGGTCGCCCAGCGTCGTGCCGGTGCCGTGCGCCTCCACCACGTCCACGTCCGCCGTAGACAGCCCCGCCGAGGCGAGGGCCTGCCGGATCACCCGCTGCTGCGACGGGCCGTTCGGCGCCGTCAGACCATTGCTGGCACCGTCCTGGTTGACCGCGCTCCCCCGCACGATCGCCAGCACGTGATGCCCGTTGCGCCGCGCGTCGGCAAGCCGCTCCACCAGCAGCACACCGACGCCCTCACCCCAGCCCGTGCCGTCCGCGCCCGCCGCGAACGCCTTGCACCGCCCATCGGCGGCCAATCCCCGCTGCCGCGAGAACTCCACGAACAACCCCGGCGTGGCCATCACCGTCACACCACCCGCGAACGCCAGGTCACACTCGCCGCGCCGCAGCGACTGCACCGCCAGATGCAACGCCACGAGGGACGACGAACACGCCGTGTCCACCGACACCGCCGGCCCCTCCAACCCCAACGCGTACGCCACCCGACCCGACACCACACTCGCCGCATTCCCCGTCCCCGCGAACCCCTCCACCTCATCCGCAGAAACCATCAACAGGGCCCCATAGTCCTGACCATTCGTCCCCACGAACACCCCTGTTCGCGAACCCCGCAACCCCCCCGGATCAACCCCTGCCCGCTCCACCACCTCCCACGACGCCTCCAACAACAACCGCTGCTGCGGATCCATCGCCAACGCCTCACGGGGCGAGATGCCGAAGAAGGCCGCATCGAAGTCCGCCACCTCGTACAGGAAGCCGCCGCTGCGGACGTAGGAGGTGCCGGTGGAATAGGGGTCGGGGTCGTACAGGCGCTCGACGTCCCAGCCCCGGTCGCCGGGCAGGTCGGAGACGGCGTCCCGGCCGGCGTGCAGCATCTGCCAGAACCGTTCCGGGTCGGTGGCGCCGCCGGGGAACCGGCAGGACATGGCGACGATCGCCACCGGCTCGTCGTCGCTGAGCGTCACGGTGGCGGTCTCCGCCGGAGCCTCGGCCTCGCCACCCAGTTCCTCGTGCAGGTGCCGGGCGAGCGCGGTGGCGGTGGGGTAGTCGAAGACCAGGGTCACCGGCAGGCGCAGCCCGGTGGCGGTGGCGAGCCGGTTGCGCAGCTCCACGGCGGTCACCGAGTCGAAGCCGAGGTCCCGGAACGCGTGGTGCGGGTCGACGGCCTGGCCGCCGTCGTACTTGAGGACGGTGGCGGCCTGGTCGCGGACCAGTTCGAGCAGCGCCTGCTGGCGCTCGGCGGCGCTCATCCGGGTGAACGCCCCGGCCGGGCCGGTCTCCTCCGCCTCCTTCGCCTCGACGAGGCCCTTGGTGGCCTGGAGCTGCTGCGCCTCGGGGATCTCGGCGATCAGTGGCCCGGGCCGGGTGGCGGTGAACGCGACGTAGAACCGGTCCCAGGCGATGTTCGAGATGGTCAGGAAGGTCTCGTCGTGCTCGACGGCCTGGTGCAGCGCGGCGACGGCGAGCCGGGGATGCATCTCGGGCGCGCCGTGGCGGTGCAGCATCCGACCGAAGTCGCCCTCGGCCATGCCGCCGCCGCCCCACGCGCCCCAGCCGATGGAGGTGGCGGGCAGGCCGAGGCCGCGCCGGTGCTCGGCGAGGGCGTTGAGGAACGCGTTGCCGGGGGCGTAGTTGCCGACGCCGGAGCTGCCGACGGTCCCGGCCATCGAGGAGAAAAGGATGAACGCGTCGAGGTCGAGGTCGCGGGTCAGCTCGTGCAGGTTCAGCGCGGCGTTGACCTTGGCGCTCAGCGCGTAGTCGACCTGTTCCAGGGTGAGCGAGTTGATCACGGAGTCGTCGAGGACGGCGGCGGTGTGCACGACGGTGGTCAGCGGGTGCTCGGCGGGCACGTCGGCGATGACGGCGGCGAGCGCGTCGCGGTCGGCGGCGTCGCAGGCGGCCACGGTGACCCGGGCGCCCAGGCCGACCAGCTCAGCCTCCAGCTCGGCGATTCCCTCGGCCTGCCGGCCGCGCCGGCTGAGCAGCACCAGGTGGGACGCGCCGTTGGCGGCGAGCCAGCGGGCCATGTGCCCGCCGAGGGCGCCGGTGCCGCCGGTGACCAGGGCGGTGCCGGAGGGCCGCCAGGTCCGGGTGGCGGGGGCGTCGCCGAGCGGGGCGCGCAGCAGCCGCCGGCCGAACGCGCCGGCCCGGCGCAGGGCCACCTGGTCCTCGCCGTCGACGCCGGTGAGGACGCGGACCAGCCGCCGACCGGCGGCGTCGTCCAGCTCGTCGGGGAGGTCGACAAGGCCGCCCCAGCGGTCGGGGTGTTCCAGTGCGGCGACCCGGCCGAAGCCCCAGGCGAGCTGCTGCACGGGGTGCGGCAGCGGGTCGGCGGGGTCGGTGGAGACGGCTCCGGAGGTGAGCGTCCACAGTGGGGCGCGGACGCCGGCGTCGCCGAGGGCCTGGGTCAGGGTGACCGTGCCGGCGAAGCCGACCGGCGCGGACGGGTGCGCCGGTGCGGGCGTCTCGTCGAGCGCGAGCAGCGACACGATCCCGGCGACCGGTCCCGCCGCGGCGAGGTCGCGCAGCCGGTCGGCGAGGGCGGCGCGGTCCGTCCGCTCGGCGTCCAGGGTCAGGGGTACGACGGTCCCGCCGCTCCGGTCGAGGGCGTCCCGGCAGAACGCGGCCCGCGCCGCGTCGGCGTCGTCGGGCCCGGTGACCAGCCACCAGGTGCCGGTGGCCGTGGGCTCGCCGGGCCCGTCGGCGGCGACGGGCAGCCAGGCGTCGCGGTACCGCCAGGAGTCCACCATGGCCTGGTCGCGGTGCCGGCGACGCCAGGCGGCGAGGGCGGGCAGCACGTCGGCGACGGCCGCCTCCGGCACGGCGTCGGTCCCGTCGGCGGCGAGTTCGGCGGTGAGGGCGGCCAGGTCCTCGGCCTCGACCGCGGCCCAGAACCGGGCGTCGACCTCGTCGACCTCGACCGGGCCGGCGGCCGGGGCGGACGCCGGGGCCGGCTGCGGCCAGTAGAGCTGCCGCTGGAAGGGGTACGTGGGCAGGTCGCGGCGGTGCGCGGCGAGCCCGGCGAACGCGGGCCGCCAGTCGACGGTCGTACCCCCGGTGTAGACCTCGGCCGCGGCGCGGAGGAACCGGCCGAGGCCGCCCTCGTTGCGGCGCAGCGTGCCGGTGACGGTGACCGCGCCCGGGTCGGCGGCGGCCAGCTCGACGCTCTCCTGCACGGCCATGGTGAGCACCGGGTGGGCGCTGACCTCGACGAAGGTCTGGTAGCCGGCGGCGACGAGGCTGCGCACGGCGTCGTCGAAACGGACGGTCTGCCGCAGGTTGCGGTACCAGTAGTCGGCGTCGAGGCCGGCGGTGTCGAGCCAGTCGCCGGTGACGGTGGACCGGAACCGGATCTCGCTGGTGCGCGGGGTCAGCCCGGCGAGCAGTTCCCGGAGCTGGTCGCGCAGCGGCTCGACGTGGGCGGAGTGCGATGCGTAGTCGACGGGGATCCGGCGGACCCGCACCTCGCGGGCCTCGTAGTGGGCGACGAGGTCGTCGAGGGCGGCGCTGTCGCCGGAGACGACGACGGAGGTGGGCCCGTTGACGGCGGCGAGGGCGACCCGGCCGTCCCAGCGGGCGATGGCGCCGGTGGCCTCGTCGGCGGTGGTGGCGACGGAGACCATCCCGCCGTCCCCGGCGATGCCGGCGATGATCCGGCTGCGCAGGGCGACCACGGCCGCCGCGTCGTCGAGGGTGAGGGCGCCGGCGACGTGCGCGGCGGCGATCTCGCCCTGCGAGTGGCCGACCACGGCGGTGGGGCGGACCCCGTACGACCCCCAGAGCGCGGCGAGGGAGACGCCGACCGCGAACAGGGTGGGCTGGACGACGTCGACCCGGTCCAGGGAGGGGGCGCCGGGCACGCCGCGCACCACGTCGGTCGGCGACCAGTCGACGTACGGGCGCAGCGCCTCGGCGCAGGCGGCGAACTTCTCGGCGAAGACTCCGGCGGTGTCGAGCAGCTCGGCGGCCATGCCGACCCACTGGGAGCCCTGGCCGGGGAAGACGAAGGCGACCTCGCCCGGCGTACCGGCTCCCCGGGTGACGGTCTCCGGGGCGGTCCGCCCGTCGGCGAGCGCGCCCAGCGCGGCGGTCAGGCCGTCCCGGTCGGCGGCGAAGACGACGGCCCGGTGGTCCTGGGCCGCCCGGGTGTCCACCAGCGACCAGCCGACGTCGGCGAGCGCGGCGTCGTCGACAGTGTCGAGGTGGGCGGTCAGGTCGCGGGCGCGGGCGGCGAGGGCGGCGGGGGTGCGCCCGGACAGCACCCAGGGCAGCTCCCCGGTCGGCCCGTCGGCGGTCGGGGCGGGCTCCTCGGCGGGGGCCTGTTCGAGGATGGTGTGCACGTTGGTGCCGCTGATGCCGAACGAGGAGATCCCGGCGCGGCGGACGCCGTCGGCCGGCTCCCAGGGACGGGCGGCGGTGAGCAGCTCGACGCTGCCGGCGGACCAGTCGACGTGCGGGGTGGGCTCGTCGACGTGCAGGGTGGGGGGCAGCACCCCGTGCCGCATGGCGAGCACCATCTTGATCACCCCGGCGACGCCGGCGGCTGCCTGGGTGTGGCCGATGTTCGACTTGATCGAGCCGAGCCAGAGCGGGCGGTCGGCGGGGCGGTCGTGGCCGTACGTGGCGATCAGCGCCTGCGCCTCGATCGGGTCGCCGAGGGTGGTGCCGGTGCCGTGCGCCTCGACGGCGTCGACCTGGTCGGCGGTGAGCCGGGCGTTGGCCAGGGCCTGCCGGATGACCCGCTGCTGGGCGGGGCCGTTGGGGGCGGTGAGCCCGTTGGACGCGCCGTCCTGGTTGACGGCGCTGCCCCGCACGACGGCGAGGACCGGGTTGCCGTCGCGGCGGGCGTCGGAGAGCCGCTGCAGGACCAGCAGGCCGACGCCCTCGCCCCAGCCGGTGCCGTCGGCGGCCCCGGCGAACGGCTTGCACCGGCCGTCGGCGGCCAGCCCGCGCTGCCGGGAGAAGCCGACGAAGATGCCGGGGGTGGCCATCACGGTGGCGCCACCGGCCAGGGCCAGGTCGCACTCCCCCGCCTGAAGGGCCTGCGCGGCGAGGTGCATGGCGACCAGCGACGACGAGCAGGCGGTGTCGACGGTGACGGCGGGGCCGTGCAGCCCGAAGGAGTACGCCAGCCGGCCGGAGATGACGCTGGCGGAGGTGCCCGTGGCGAGGTAGTTCTCGTCGACGCCCCCGGCGGCCATCAGCAGCGAGCCGTAGTCCTGGCCGTTGGTGCCGACGTACACGCCGGTGCGGCTGCCGCGCAGCGCGGTCGGGTCGATCCGGGCCCGCTCGAACGCCTCCCAGGTGGTCTCCAGCAGCAGCCGCTGCTGCGGGTCCATGGCCAGGGCCTCGCGGGGGCTGATGCCGAAGAAGGCGGGGTCGAACTCACCGGCCCCGGCGACGAAGCCGCCCTCGCGGACGTAGCTGGTGCCGAGGTGTTCGGGGTCGGGGTGGTACAGCTCGGCGACGTTCCAGCCGCGCTCGCCGGGCATCAGGGTCATCGCGTCGGTGCCGCCGGAGACCAGGTCCCACAGCTGCTCGGGTGAGGACACCCCGCCGGGGAAGCGGCAGCTCATCGCGACGATGGCGATCGGCTCGCGGTGCAGGTCGGTGCCGTCGGCGACCACCTCGCCGGGCGCGTGGCCGGCGGTGCGGTCGTGCAGGTGGGCGGCCAGCTCGGCGACGGTCGGGTGGTCGAAGACGAGGGTGGCGGGCAGGGCCGTGCCCGTCTCGGCGGTGAGCCGGTTGCGCAGCTCGACGGCGGTGAGCGAGTCGAAGCCGAGGTCGCGGAAGGTGCGGTCGGGCAGGGGCTGGCCGGCCGGGTAGCCGAGCACCACGGCGGCCTGGGTGCGGACCAGCTCGGTGAGCTGCGGCAGGGACCGGCCGACGACCACGGCGCGGACGGGGCCGGTGGGCGCGGCGGGCACCCCGGGCAGGGCGGCGATCAGCGGGGTGGGCCGGCCCCAGGCGGCGGCGAGGCGTCCCCAGTCGACGTCGGCGACGGTGAGGGCCGGCTCGGCGGCGTTGACGAGGCGGCCGAGCGCGGTGACCGCCTCGGCGGCGGGCAGCGGGTTGACGCCGCCCCGGGTGAGCCGGGCGGTCAGCGCGGCGGTGGCCGCGGCCATCCCGTCGGAGGCCCAGGCGCCCCAGGCGAGCGCGGTGGCGGGCAGCCCCTGGCCGCGTCGCCAGGCCGCGAACGCGTCGAGGTACGCGTTGGCCGCCGCGTAGTTGCCCTGGCCGGCGCTGCCGATGACCCCGGCGAGGGAGGAGAAGAGCACGAACGCGTCGAGGTCCCGGCCGGCGGTGGCCTCGTGCAGCACCCGGGCGGCGCGGACCTTGCCGTCGAGGACGGTCTGCATCCGGGCCGGGTCGAGGCCGTCGAGGACGCCGTCGTCGACGACCCCGGCGGTGTGCACGACGGCGGTGAGGTCCGGCAGGCCGGCGACCAGCGCGGTGACGGCGTCGGCGTCGGTGACGTCGCAGGCGACGATCCGGGCGGCGCCCAGCTCGGCCAGCTCCCCGGTCAGCTCGGCGGTGCCGGGGGCGTCGGGGCCGCGCCGGGAGGCGAGAACCACCTCGGCGGCCCCGTTGGCGAGCAGCCACCGGGCGGTGTGCCGGCCCAGCGCGCCGGTGCCGCCGGTGACCAGCACCGTGCCCGACGGCCGCCAGCCCGGCCCGGCGGGCGGGGCGGCCGGGACGAGGCGGCGGCCGAAGGTGCCCTGCGGGCGGATGGCGACCTGGTCGTGGCCGGCGTCGGCGAGGACGGCGAGCAGCGCGTCCCCGGTGGCCCGGTCGAGGCGGTCGGCGGTCCCGCCGGTCGGGTCGGCCCCGCCGGGCCGGGTGCCATCGGCGGACCGGGTGCCGTCGGCGGACCGGGTGCCGTCGGCGGGCCGGGCCGGGCGGGCAGGCAGGTCGATCAGGCCGCCCCAGCGGTCGGGCTGCTCCAGGGCGACGACCCGGCCGAGTCCCCAGGCCGCGGCCGACGCCGGGTCGGTGACCTGCTCACCTCCGCCGACGGACACCGCGCCCCGGGTGACGCACCAGAGCCGGCCGGGCAGGCCGGTGTCGGCGAGGGCCTGGACGAGGGCGAGCAGCAGCGCGGTGCCGGCCGGCACGGCGGGGGCGTCCGGCAGGCCCGGGTCCCCCTCGGGCAGCACGCACACCACCCCGGCCCAGCCCGACTCGCCGTACTGCCGCAGCGCCTCGCCCAACTCCCCACGACCAACCCCAACGGGCACGACGAGCCGATCAACGCGCGCCCCCGCACCCCCCAGCACGCCCGCGATCCCCGCCCGCTCCACGCGATCTTGCACTTCGGGCCCCGACGAAGGCCGCGTAACGCCCGTATCGGGGGCCCCAACTGCAAGATCGGCGGGGGTGGGGGTGGGGCTGGGGGTGGGGGTGATGATCAGCCAGCGGGTTGTCAGGGCCGGGGTGGGGGTGGGGCGGACGGGGTGCCAGTCGGTGCGGTACGACCAGGCGTTGAGGGCGGCGTCGCGGAGGCGGGCCTTGCGCCAGGACGACAGGACCGGCACGGCCGGGGCGAGGGCCTCGACGGCGGACGGGTCGTCCTGCACGGCGAGGTGGGACGCCACGGCGGGCAGGTCGCCGCGTTCCACGGCCGCCCAGAAGTCGCCCTCCGTGCCGTCGGCCGGCCCCTCCTGGCCTGCGGTGGGGGCGAACTCGGGCCAGTAGCGCTGGTGCTGGAACGCGTACGTGGGCAGGTCGACCCGGGTCGCGCCGGTGTCGGCGAACCACGGCTGCCAGGCGACGGGGACGCCGTGGACGTGCAGCTCGCCGAGGGCGGCGAGCAGGCCGGCGGCCTCGGGCCGGTCGGCGCGCTGGGCGGCGACGGCGAGGACGCCGGTGTCGCCGGACAGCGCGTCGGCGGTCATCGCGGTGAGCACGCTGCGCGGCCCGACCTCCAGGAACGTGTCGACCCCGGCGGCCCGCAGCGCGGTCACCCCGTCGGCGTACCGGACTGCCTCCCGGACGTGCCGCACCCAGTGCTCGGCCGTGCGGATCTCGTCGGGGTCGGCGAGCGCGCCGGTCAGGTTCGACACCACCGGCAGCAGCGGGGCGGCGAACGTCAGCTTGTCGAGCACCGCCCGGAACCGGGCCAGCATCGGCTCCATGAGCGGGCTGTGGAAGGCGTGGCTGACGGCGAGCCGGCGGGTGCGGGCACCCCGGTCCCGCCAGGTCCGCTCGACCTCGTCGAGGGCCTCGGCGTCGCCGGACACGACGACGGAGGTCGGCCCGTTGACGGCGGCGATCCCGACCCGGTCGGTCAGCCCGTCCAGCGTCGCCACGACGTCGGCCTCCGGCGCGGCGACGGCGAGCATCCCGCCGCCGGCCGGCAGGGCCTGCATCAGCCGGCCCCGGGCGGCGACCAGCGCGCAGGCGTGTTCGAGGGAGAGCACCCCGGCCACGTGGGCGGCCGTGATCTCGCCGATCGAGTGGCCGCCGACGAAGTCGGGCGCGATCCCGAACGACTCCACGAGCCGGAACAGGGCCAGCTCGACGGCGAACAGGCCGGCCTGGGTGAACACGGTCTGGTCCAGCAGGGCCGCCTCGGCGGTGCCCTCGGCGGCGAACAGCACCTCCCGCAGTGGGCGCGGCAGGGCCCGGTCCAGGTGCCCGCACGCCTCGTCCAGGGCGGCGGCGAACACGGGGAAGGTCTCGTACAGCTCCCGGCCCATGCCGGCGCGCTGCGCGCCCTGGCCGGAGAAGAGGACCGCGAGCTGGCCGCGGGTCGAACCCGTGCCGGTGAGCACGGTGCCGGCCGGCGAGCCGGCGGCGAGGGCCCGCAGCCCGGCGAGCAGGTCGTCCCGGCCGGTGGCGGCGACGACGGCGCGGGTGTCCAGGGGGGACCGGGCGGCGACCGACGAGTGGGCGACGTCGAGGGGACGAAGGTCGGCGTCGGCGTCCAGCCACCCCGCCCAGCGGCCGGCCTGCGCGGCGAGCGCGACCTCCGACCGGGCGGACAGCAGCACCGGTACGACCGGACGGCCGGCCGTCGGGGCCGGGGCGTCCCCGCCCGACTCCGGGGCGGGGGCCTGCTCGACGATGGTGTGCGCGTTGGTGCCGGACACCCCGAACGACGACACGGCCGCCCGGCGGGGCCGGTCCACGGCCGGCCACGGGGTCGCCTCGGTGGCGAGGCTGACGGCCCCGGCGGTCCAGTCGATGTGCGGGGACGGCTGGTCGACGTGCAGGGTCGGCGGGACGATCCCGTGCCGGATGGCCAGCACCATCTTGATCAGCCCGGCGACGCCGGCTGCGGCCTGGGTGTGGCCGATGTTCGACTTGACCGAGCCGAGCAGCAGCGGCGCGGCGTCGCCCCGGTCCTGCCCGTACGTGGCCAGCAGCGCCTGCGCCTCGATCGGGTCGCCGAGCCGGGTGCCGGTGCCGTGCGCCTCGACCACGTCGACCTGCTCGGGGGTGAGCCGGGCGTTGGCCAGGGCCTGCCGGATGACCCGCACCTGGGAGGGGCCGTGCGGGGCGCTCAGCCCGTTGGACGCGCCGTCCTGGTTGACGGCGCTGCCCCGGACCACGGCGAGGACCGGGTACCCGTGGCGCTGGGCGTCGGAGAGGCGGGCGAGCAGCAGCATGCCGATGCCCTCGGACCAGGAGGTGCCGTCCGCCCCGGCGGCGAACGCCTTGCACCGGCCGTCGGCGGCGAGGCCGCGCTGCCGGGAGAAGCCGACGAAGACCGCCGGGGTGGGCATGACCGTCACGCCGCCGGCCAGCGCCAGCTCGCAGTCGCCGTTGCGCAGCGCCTGCGCCGCGAGGTGCACGGCGACCAGCGACGACGAGCAGGCGGTGTCGACGGTGACCGCCGGCCCTTCGAGGCCGAGGGTGTACGCGACCCGACCGGAGATGACGCTGGTGGCGTTGCCGGTGAGCAGGTGCCCCTCGCCGTTCTCGGCCTGGGCCTGGGCCATCATCCCGTCGTAGCCGTGCGACGCGGCCCCGACGAACACGCCGGTACGGCTGCCCCGCACCGCCGGCAGCGGCAGCCCGGCCCGCTCGAACGCCTCCCAGGACGTCTCCAGCAGCAGCCGCTGCTGCGGGTCCATGGCGACGGCCTCGCGGGGCGAGATGCCGAACACGTCGGCGTCGAAGTCGGCGGCGTCGTAGACGAAGCCGCCCTCGGACACGTAGCTGGTGCCCGGGTGGTCGGGGTCGGGGTGGAACAGCCGGTCGAGGTCCCAGCCCCGGTCGGCGGGGAACGGGCCGATGCCGTCCCCGCCGTCGCGGACGAGGTCCCAGAGCTGCTCGGGTGAGGAGACGCCGCCGGGGTACCGGCAGCTCATCGCCACGATGGCGATGGGCTCCTGCGCCCGGTCCTCCAGCTCGCGCAGCCGCCGCCGGGTGCGCCGCAGCTCCGAGGTCGTACGCTTCAGGTACTCGACGTACTTCTCGTCCTCGTTGCTCACCGTGGACCCACCTCACTCGGCATGCCGTGGTCGTTGCGGCTGGTCACGACGTCTCCAGCTCGCGGTCGATCAGGTCGAAGATGTTCTCGGCGGTGGCCGACTCCAGGTCGTCGTCGCCGTCCGCCTCCGACTGCCGCTCGGCCAGCCGGTCCAGCAGGCCGTGCAGCCGGTCGGTGATCCGGCGGAACTCGTCGTCGGCCGGGTCGAGGCCGGCGAGCGCCGCCTCGAGGCGGTCGAGTTCCCGCCCGGCCCCCGCCGAGGTGTCCGCCGCGCCGGCCGGGGCGAACTGCCCGGCGAGGTGCGCGGCGAGCGCCGCCGGCGTCGGGTTGTCGAAGACCAGCGTCGCGGGCAGCCGCAGCCCGGTGGCCGCGCCGAGCCGGTTGCGCAGCTCGACCGCGGTGAGCGAGTCGAAGCCGAGTTCCCGGAACGCGCGGGTCGGCTCGATGCCGGCCGGGTCGCCGTGGCCGAGGACGACGGCCACGTGCGACAGCACCAGGTCGCGCAGGGCGCGTACCCGCTTGTCGTCGGAGAGGCCGGCCAGGGTCGCGGCGAACGCCTGCCCGTCGGCGGCCTCACCGGCGGCGGCCCGGCGGCCGGCGGCGCGGACCAGGCCGGCCAGCAGCGGATGGACGGGCGCGCCCGGCGCCGCCGCCCCGGTGCTGATCTTCGCCGGCATGAGGACGGGGCGTTCGGACCGCCAGCCGGCGTCGAACAGGGCGAGGGCCTCGTCGTTGGACAGGGCGGCCATGCCGCCCCGGTCGAGCCGGCGGATGTCGGTGGCGTCGAGGTGCCCGGTCATGCCGCTGGCCTGCGCCCACCGGCCCCAGGCGAGGGCGACGGCCGGCAGGCCGAGGGCCCGACGGTGCTCGGCGAGGGCGTCGAGGAACGCGTTGCCGGCGGCGTAGTTGCCCTGCCCCGGGCCGCCGAACACGCCTGCGGCGGCGGAGAACAGCACGAACGCGGTCAGCTCGTGGCCGAGTGTGGCCCGGTGCAGGTTCCAGGCCGCGTCGACCTTCGGCCGCAGCACCGCGTCGAGCCGGGCGGGGGTGAGCGAGGAGACGGTGGCGTCGTCGAGGACCCCGGCGGCGTGCACGACGGCCCGCAGCGGCTGCCGCGCGTCCACCATGGACAGCACGTCGGCGACGGCGTCCGGGTCGGCCAGGTCGGCGGCGACGATCGACACGTCCGCGCCGAGCGCCTTGAGGTCGGCCAGCAGCTCGTCGGCGCCCTCGGCGTCGGGGCCGCGCCGGCTGACCAGGAGGAGCTGCCGGGCGTCGTGCGCGGTGACGAGGTGCCGGCAGAGCAGCGCGCCGAGGGTGCCGGTGGCCCCGGAGACCAGGACCGTGCCGTCGAGCCGGGGCGGCTGCGGGATGCTCAGGGCGAGCTTGCCGACCTGCCGGGCCTGGCTCAGGAAGCGGAACGCCTCCGGGGCCCGCCGCACGTCCCAGGTGCGCCGGGGCAGCGGGCGCAGCGCGCCGGTGGCGAAGAGCGCCATCAGCTCGCCGAGCATCCGGCCGATGGCGTCCGGCCCGGCCTCGATGAGGTCGAAGACCTGGTAGTCGACGCCGGGGTGGGCCTCGGCGACCCGCTGCGGGTCCCGCTTGTCGGTCTTGCCCATCTCGACGAACCGGCCGCCGGGGGCGAGCAGCCGCAGGGACGCGTCGACGAACTCGCCGCTGAGCGCGTTGAGCACCACGTCGACGCCCCGCCCGGCGGTGCGGTCGCGGAACTCCTCGACGAAGTCGAGGGTGCGGGAGGAGGCGAGGTGCCCGTCGTCGAGGCCGGTGGCGCGCAGCGCCGGCCACTTGCCGGGGCTGGCCGTGCCGTAGACCTCCGCGCCGAGGTGGCGGGCGATCTGCACGGCGGCCATCCCGACGCCGCCGGCCGCGGCGTGCACCAGCACGGACTCCCCCGCCGCCAGCCGGGCCAGCTCGACCAGGCCGTACCAGGCGGTCAGGAACACCACGGGCACGGCGGCGGCGTCGGCGTACGACCAGTCGTCGGGGATGCGGGTGAGCAGGCGGCGGTCGGTGGCCGCGACGGAGGAGAACGACCCGGAGAAGATGCCCATCACCCGGTCGCCCGGGGCGAGGTCGGTGACCCCCGGCCCGACGTCGAGCACCACGCCGGCCCCCTCGTTGCCCAGCACCTCCTGGTCGGGCACCATGCCGAGGGCCAGCACCACGTCGCGGAAGTTCAACCCGGAGGCGCGCATCGCGACGAGGACATGGCCGGCCGGCAGGTCACCCTGCGCCGGGGCGGGCAGCAGGGCGAGGTTCTCCAGCGTCCCCTTCTCGGTGACGTCGAGCCGCCACGGCGTGCCGTCGGCCGGCAGCGGCAGCGCCACGGCGTCGCGGGCCCGGACCAGCCGGGGCGTCAGCGGCGCGCCGTCGCGGACCGCGAGCTGCGGTATGCCGGAGGCGACGGCCGCCGGGACGGCCGCGAGGGAGGCGGCGGCGCCGTCGGTGTCGAGCAGCGTGAACCGGCCCGGGTGCTCGGACTGGGCCGACCGGACCAGCCCCCACACGGCAGCGCCGGCCAGGTCGCGGGGGGCCTCGCCGGGGGCCGCGCCGACCGCGCCGGCGGTGTGCAGGACCAGCCGGGCCCGCTCCAACCGGGGCTCGCCGAGCCACGCCTGCATGAGGGCGAGGGCGTCCCGGGCCGCGTCGTGCGCGGCCTCGGCCGCCCGCGCCGGGTCCGCGTCGGCCCCCAGGTCGACCACCACGTCGGGTACGTCCCCGGAGCGCTCGACCTCGGCGACCAGCGCCGCCAGGTCGGCGTGGCCGGCGACGGGGTGGCCGGCGGCGGCAAGCGCGTCGCCGAAGCCGGGGGTGTCGTCGCCGAGCAACGCCCAGCGGGTCGTCCCCGCCGTGGCGTCGGCCGCCGGCAGCGGCGTCCAGTCCAGGTGGAACAGCGCGTTGCGGCGCAGCGCGGCGGCCTCGTCGGCCGCGCCTGCGGCGACCGGGCGGAAGGTCAGCGACTCGACGGTGGCGACCGGCTGGCCGGCGGTGTCGGCGAGGGTGACCGTGACGGTGTCCGGGCCCAGCGACCGCATCCGCACCCGCAGCCGGGTCGCGCCGTGGGCGTGCAGGCCGACCGCCCGGAAGGCGAACGGCATCCAGCCGGTGCCGGCGGCGGCGTCCTCGCCCAGCAGGGCGGTGAGCCCGCTGACCTGGAGGGCCGCGTCGAACAGGGCCGGGTGCAGCCCGAACCGGGACGCCTCGGCGGCGGCGGAGTCGGGCAGCGCCACCTCGGCGTAGACCTCGTCGGCGCCGCGCCACACCCGGTGCAGGCCCCGGAAGGCGGGGCCGTAGCCGAGACCTCCCTCGGCCATCCCCGCGTACCAGGCGTCGAGGTCGGCGTCGACCTCGACCGCGTCGGCCGGCGGCCACTGCCCCGCGACGACCACCGGGGCGGGAAGCTGCGGGAGCAGCAGGCCCTCGGCGTGCCGGGTCCACTCGCCGGAGCCGTCGTCCTCGGGCCGGGAGTGCACGGTGACGGCCCGCTCGCCGGCGTCGCTCGGCGCGCCGACGCGCACCTGCACCTGCACGGCGCCGCCCGGCGGGAGCACGAGGGGGCTGATCAGCGTCAGGTCGCCCACGTGTCCGGCGTCGACCTCGTCGCCGGCCCGGACCACCATGTCGACGACGCCGGTGCCGGGGACGATCACCGCGCCGCCGACGGCGTGGTCGGCCAGCCACGGGTGGGTACGCACCGACAGCCGGCCGGTGAGCACCACCGTCTGGTCCTCGGCGACGGGGATCGCCGCGCTGAGCAGCGGGTGGCCGGCGTCCTGGAGGCCGGCGGAGCCGACGTCCCGGACGCGGTGGGCGGGCGGGTCCAGCCAGTACCGGCCCCGGTCGAACGCGTAGGTGGGCAGCTCGACGGTCGCCGTGGCGGCGAGAACCTTCGTGAGGTCGACGGGCAGGCCGATGGCGTGCGCGGTCGCCAGGTTCGTCAGCAACCGGGTCGGGTCGTCGTCACCCCGACGCAGGCTGCCCAGGGTGTGCCCGGTGGTGCCGGTGTCATCCAGGATCGCCGTCACCGGCATCGTCAACACCGGGTGCGGGCTGATCTCCACGAACGTGGAGTGCCCCGCCGCGATCGCCACCCGGACTGCGGCGTCGAACTGCACCGTCCGGCGCAGGTTGTCGTACCAGTAGTCGGCGGTCATGGCAGCCGGGTCCACCCAGTCCCCGGTCAACGTCGACACGAGCCGGGTGTGACCGGCCTGCGGGGCCACGTCGGCCAGGTCCGCCCGCAACCGCTCGGCGACGTCCTGCACCGACGCCGAGTGCGACGCGTAGTCCACCGGAATCAGCCGGGCCCGGATGCCTTCGGCCTGGCACGCCTGAACGAGGTCGGCCACCGGCTGCGGCGGACCCGACACCACCACCGTGGCCGGACCGTTGACGGCCGCGACACCCACCCCGGGGAACTCCGCGAGGCGAGCGGTCACCGCGTCGGCGGACAGATCCACCGACGCCATCGCCCCCGTGCCCCGCAACACCGCGAGGGCACGGGAACGCAGGGCGACGGTCCGCGCGGCGTCATCCAGGGACAGGATGCCCGCCACGCAGGCCGCACCGATCTCGCCCTGCGAGTGACCGATCACCGCCTGCGGGGTGACGCCCACCTGCCGCCACACCGCCGCCAAGGCGACGCCGACCGCCCACAGCACCGGCTGCACCACCTCGACCCGGTCCAACCACGACTCGTCCTCACCGGTCAGGACCGAGACGAGATCCACGTCCAGGTACGGGGCCAACGCACGCTGGCACTCCGCCAGCCGCCCGTCGAACACCGGCGTCCGGCCGACCAGACCCGCCGCCATCCGCGCCGACTGCGCACCCTGACCCGGGAACACGAACACCGGACCCGCGCCGTGGGACGCGGCCACACCCGTCACCACGCCGGCGGCAGGCAGGCCGCCCGCGAGCGCTTCCAGGCCGGACAGCAACTCCTCGACGGTCGACCCGACGACCGACGACCGCCGGTCGAACGTGGACCGGGTCGTGGCCAGGGACCAGGCCACGGCGGCGGCGTCGAGGTCACCGCGTCCCCGGAGGTGGGCGGCGAGGCGGGCGGCCTGACCGGCGAGGGCCGCCCCGGACCGGGCCGACACCGGCCACACCGTCACGTCCGCGCCGACCAGGCCCGGGGCCACGGCGACGACGTCCGGATCGGCGGGCTCGTCGGCCTGCTCGATGATGATGTGCGCGTTGGTGCCGGACATGCCGAACGACGACACCGCCGCCCGCCGCGCCCGGCCCGTCTCCGGCCACGGCGTGGCCTCGGTGACGAGGGCGACCGCCCCGGCCGTCCAGTCGATGTGCGACGACGGCGCGTCGACGTGCAGGGTCGCGGGTACGGTCCCGTGGCGCATCGCCTGCACCATCTTGATGATTCCGGCGACGCCGGCGGCGGCCTGGGTGTGGCCGATGTTCGACTTGATGGACCCGAGCAGCAGCGGCGCGGCGTCGCCCCGGTCCTGTCCGTAGGTGGCCAGCAGCGCCTGCGCCTCGATCGGGTCGCCCAGCGTCGTGCCGGTGCCGTGCGCCTCCACCACGTCCACGTCCGCCGTGGACAGCCCCGCCGAGGCGAGGGCCTGCCGGACCACCCGCTGCTGCGACGGGCCGTTCGGCGCGGTGAGGCCGTTGGACGCGCCGTCGGAGTTGACCGCGCTGCCGCGCACGATCGCCAGCACGTGATGCCCATTGCGGCGGGCGTCGGACAAACGCTCCACCAGCAGCACGCCGACGCCCTCACCCCAGCCGGTGCCGTCGGCCGCCTCCGCGAACGGCTTGCAGCGGCCGTCGGCCGCGAGGGCCCGCTGGCGGGAGAACTCGGCGAACGTGCCGGGGGTGGTCATCACGGTGACGCCGCCGGCCAGGGCGAGGTCGCACTCGCCGCGCCGCAGCGACTGCACCGCCAGGTGCAACGCCACGAGGGACGACGAACACGCCGTGTCCACCGACACCGCCGGCCCCTCCAACCCCAACGCGTACGCCACCCGACCCGACACCACACTCGCCGCATTCCCCGTCCCCGCGAACCCCTCCACCTCATCCGCAGAAACCATCAACAGGGCCCCATAGTCCTGACCATTCGTCCCCACGAACACCCCTGTTCGCGAACCCCGCAACCCCCCCGGATCAACCCCTGCCCGCTCCACCACCTCCCACGACGCCTCCAACAACAACCGCTGCTGCGGATCCATCGCCGAGGCTTCCCGGGGCGAGATGCCGAAGAAGGCCGCATCGAAGTCCGCCACCTCGTACAGGAAGCCGCCCTGGTCGGAGTACGTGGTGCCGGGGTGCGCCGGGTCGGGGTCGTAGAGGCGGTCGAGGTCCCAGCCACGGTTGGTGGGGAAGTCGCCGATGGCGTCGACGCCGTCGGCGACGAGCCGCCACAGCCGATCCGGGTCGTCGGCCCCGCCCGGGTAGCGGCAGGACATGGCGACGATGGCGATCGGCTCGTCGTCGTCCACGGTGGTGGCGGCGGCGGTCGGGGCCGGCGCGTCGGCGGCGCCGAAGAGGCCGGCGAGCAGGTGGCGGGCCAGCACGGCCGGGGTGGGGTGGTCGAAGACGAGGGTGGTGGGCAGCGCCTGCCCGGTGGCGGCGACCAGCCGGTTGCGCAGCTCCACGGCGGTCAGCGAGTCGAAGCCGAGGTCCCGGAACGCCGTGCCGGCCGGGACGGCGGCGGCCCCGCCGTCGTGGCCGAGCACGTCGGCAGCCAGTTCCCGGACCAGGTCGGTGACGGTCTCCTCGCGCCGGGCGGCGGTCAGCCCGGTCAGCCGGCGGCGCAGGGTCGCCGCGGGTCCCTCGTCGCCGTCGTCGACGGGCACGCCGCCGTCGAGGGCGGCCCGCGCCTCCGGTACGCCGTCGAGCAGCGGCCGTCGCCGCGCCGACGCGTACGCGGGGGCGAAGCGGGACCAGTCGACGTCGGCGACGGTGACGGCGACGTCGTCGTGGTCGAGGGCCTGTTGCAGGGCGCCCATCGCCACGGCGGGGTCCATCGCGGGCAGGCCACGGCGGCGCAGCCCCTGGTCGGAGTCGGCGTCGTGCATGCCGCCGTCGGCCCACGGGCCCCAGGCGACGGCGGTGCCGGCCCGGCCGTCGGCGCGCCGCTGCTGCACGAGCGCGTCGAGGTAGGCGTTGCCGGCCGCGTAGCCGGCCTGCCCGGCGCTGCCCCAGGTCGCGGCGATGGACGAGTAGACGAGGAAGGCGTCGAGCTCCCGGTCGGCGAGCAGGTCGTGCAGGTGGGTGGCCCCGGCGGTCTTGCCTGCGGTCACCTCGGCCAGTTCGGCCGGGGTGATGGCGGCCAGCGGGGTGGCCTGGGCGATGCCGGCGGTGTGCACGACGACGCGGACGGGCGGGCCGTCGGCCTCGATCCGGTCGAGCAGGTCGGCGAGGGCGGCGCGGTCGGCGATGTCGCAGGCGGCCACGGTGACCCGGGTGCCGAGGGCGGTCAGCTCGGCCTCCAGCTCGGCGGCGCCGGGGGCGGCGGGTCCCCGCCGGCTGGCCAGCACCACGTGTTCGGCGCCGGTGGCGGCGAGCCAGCGGGCGGCGCGGGCGCCGAGCCCGCCGGTGCCGCCGGTGATCAGCGCGGTGCCGGTGGGCGTGAACCGGCGTGCCGGGGGGCGGTCGCCGACGGCGGCGCGGACCAGGCGGCGGGCGAAGACGCCGGGGCCGCGTACGGCGAGCTGGTCCTCGCCGCCCGCGCCGGTGAGGATCGCGGCGAGCCGGCCGGCGGCGCGGTCGTCCGGGTGGGTCGGCAGGTCGACCAGGCCGCCCCAGCGGTGCGGGGCCTCGACGCCGACGACCCGGCCGAGGCCCCAGATCGCGGCCTGCGCGGGGTCGGCGAGCCGGTCGTACGAGGCGGCGGCGACGGCCCCCCGGGTGACCAGCCACAGCGGGGCGTCGATGCCGGCGTCGCCGAGCGACTGGACGAGGGTGAGGGTGTCGGGCAGGCCGGGCAGGGCGGCCCGGTCGGCGGTCGGCGGTTCCCAGGCGAGCAGGGAGACCACCCCGGCGACGTCGGTGCCGGCGAGGGCGGCGGCGAGGGCGGCCCGGTCGGCGTCGGGGGCGACGGTCAGCGGCAGCGGTTCGGCTCCGGCGGCGGTGAGCGCGGCCCGGACGGTCCGGACGGCCGGGTCGTCGTCCGCGCCGGCGGGCAGGGCGAGCAGCCAGGTGCCGGTGAGCCGGCCGGCGGCCGGTTCGGCGGTGACCTGCCAGTCGGCCCGGTAGCGCCAGCCGTCGAGCAGCGAGTGTTCCTGCCGCTGCCGCCGCCAGTCGGCGAGGACGGGCAGCAGGGTGCGCAGGGACTCGGCGGCGGCCTCGTCGTCGACGGCCAGGGTGTCGCGCAGGGAGTCCAGGTCGGCCCGTTCGACGGCGTCCCAGAAGCGCCGGTCGAGCAGCCCGGTCGCGGTGGCGACCGGGTCGGCCGGTTCCTCGGCCGGCACCCAGTAGTGCTGCTGCTCGAACGGGTAGGTGGGTAGGCCGACGAGGCGACCGGGCTGGTCGGCGAGCAGGTCGGCCCAGGCCACGGGCGTGCCGGCGACGTGCAGCCGGGCGAGCGCGCCGAGCAGGGCGCGGCGTTCCGCGCGGTCCCGGCGCAGCACCGGCACGACCACGGCGGGGGCGACGTCGGGGGCCGCCTCGACGGTGGCGAGCGTCTCCTCGACGGCGGCGGTGAGGACGGCGTCGGGGCCGACCTCGACGAAGGTGCCGACGCCGTGGGCCCGCAGGGCGCGGACGCCGTCGGCGAAGCGGACGGCCTCGCGGACGTGCCGCACCCAGTACCCGGGGGTGCGCAGCTGAGCCGGGTCGGCCAGCTCGCCGGTCAGGTTGGACACGATCGGCAGGGTGGGGGCGCGCAGGTCGAGGCGCGCGGCGACGGCGGCGAACTCGGCGAGCATCGGCTCCATCAGGGGGCTGTGGAAGGCGTGGCTGACCCGCAGCCGGCGGACCTTCACCCCCCGCCCGGTCCAGAGTTCGGCCAGCTCGTCGACGGCCGGGCCGGCACCGGAGACGACGACGGAGGCGGGCCCGTTGACGGCGGCGACGGCGACCCGGTCGGTCAGCCCTTCCAGGGAGGCGGCGACGTCGGCCTCGGCGGCGGCGACGGCGAGCATCGCCCCGCCGGCCGGGAGGGCCTGCATGAGCCGGCCGCGGGCCGCGACCAGGGCGGCGGCATCGGCGAGGGTGAGCACGCCGGCCACGTGGGCGGCGGTGATCTCACCGATCGAGTGCCCGGCGACCAGGTCGGGGGCCAGCCCCCAGGAGCCGAGCAGCCGGTGCAGCGCCACCTCGACGGCGAAGAGCCCGGCCTGGGTGAACACGGTCTGGTCGAGCAGCGCCGCGTCGTCGGTGCCGGGCGAGGCGTTCAGGACGGGCTTCAGCGGCCGGGGCAGGTGCGGGTCGAGGTGGGCGCAGGCCTCGTCGAGCGCCGCCGCGAAGACGGGGTACGCCTCGGCCAGCTCGCGGCCCATGCCGGCGCGCTGGGCGCCCTGGCCGGAGTACAGGAACGCGACGGCGCCACGGTCGGCGGCGGTGCCGGTGACCAGGCCGGGGGCGGGCCGGTCGTCGGCGAGGGCGGTCAGGGCGGTGAGCAGGCCGGCGGGGTCGTCGGCGAGGACGACCGCGCGGTGTTCGAGGGGGGACCGGGACACCGCCGAGGTCCAGGCGACGTCGGCGGGGCGCGGGCCGGCGTCGGCGGCGAGGTGGGCGGCCCAGCGCTCGGCCTGGCGGCGCAGCCCGGTGCGGGTACGGCCGGTGAGCAGCACCGGCGCGGGGCCGGGCGGTTCGGGCCGCTCGTCGGTGGCGGCGGGCTCCTCGGGCTGTTCGAGGATGAGGTGGGTGTTGGTGCCGGACATCCCGAACGAGGACACGGCCGCGCGGCGGGGCCGGTCCACGGCCGGCCACGGGGTCGCCTCGGTGACCAGGGTGACCGCGCCTGCGGACCAGTCGACGTGCGGGGTGGGCTCGTCGACGTGCAGGGTGGCGGGCACGGTCCCGTGGCGCATGGCCAGCACCATCTTGATCACCCCGGCGATGCCGGCGGCGGCCTGGCTGTGGCCGATGTTCGACTTGATCGACCCGAGCAGCAGGGGCGCGGCGTCACCCCGCTCCTGCCCGTACGTGGCCAGCAGCGCCTGCGCCTCGATCGGGTCGCCGAGGACGGTGCCGGTGCCGTGCGCCTCGACCACGTCCACGTCGGCCGTGGACAGTCGCGCGCCGGCCAGGGCCTGACCGATCACCCGCTGCTGGGAGGGCCCGTTGGGGGCGGTCAGACCGTTGGAAGCGCCGTCCTGGTTGACGGCGGAGCCCCGGATCACCGCGAGGACGGGGTGGCCGTTGCGGCGGGCGTCGCTGAGGCGTTCCAGCAGCAGCATGCCGACGCCCTCGGACCAGCCGGTGCCGTCGGCGGACGCGGCGAACGACTTGCACCGGCCGTCGGCGGCCAGCCCGCGCTGCCGGGAGAACTCGACGAACGGGCCGGGGGTGGCCAGCACGGTCGCGCCGCCGGCCAGGGCGAGGCCGCACTCGCGCTGGCGCAGCGCCTGGCAGGCGAGGTGGATGGCGACGGACGCCGACGAGCAGGCGGTGTCCACGGTGACCGTGGGGCCCTCGAGCCCGAACGTGTACGCCAGCCGGCCGGAGACGACGCTGGCGGCGGTGCCGGTGAGCACGTATCCCTCGACGCCGGGGGCACGGTGCAGCACGGCGGCGTAGTCCTGGCCGGAGGTGCCGACGAACACGCCGGAGCGGCTGCCCCGCAGGGACAGCGGGGCGATGCCGGCCCGTTCGAACAGCTCCCAGGTGACCTCCAGCAGCAGCCGCTGCTGGGGGTCCATGGCGACCGCCTCGCGGGGGGAGACGCCGAACAGGGCGGCGTCGAACTTCCCCGCGTCGTGCAGGAACCCGCCGGAGCTGGTGGTCGAGGTGCCGGGCCGGTCGGGGTCGGGGTGCTGGAGGCGGTCCAGGTCCCAGCCCCGGTCGGTGGGGAAGCCGCCGATGGCGTCCCCACCGGTGGAGACGAACGACCACAGGTCCTCCGGCGAGGCGATGCCGCCCGGGTAGCGGCAGCTCATCGCGACGATCGCCACCGGCTCGGACTCCTCGGCGGTGACCTCGCGCAGCCGTTGGCGGGTCTGCTGCAGCTCGGCGACGACCCGCGTCAGGTATTCGCGCAGCCGCTCTTCGTCCGCCATGACTTCTCGCTTTCTCGTGACACCCACAGGTCCGTGCCGGGCGGGTCAGGACAGCCCGAGGTCCTGGTCGATGAGGTCGAACAGCTCCTGGTTGCTGGCCACCCGCAGCCGGTCCGCGACCTCGGCGGTCTCCTCCCGGGGCGGCTCGGCGGCGCCGAGCCGTTCGAGGAGGTGGTGCAGCCGCAGGGTGATCCGGACCCGGCCGGTGTCGTCCGGGTCGCGCCGGGCCAGGGCGCTCTCCAACTGGTCGAGTTCGGCCAGGGTCGGCAGCGCCTCCACCGACGCCTCGCTGAGCAGTTCGGACCGCAGGTGTTCGGCCAGGGCCAGCGGGGTCGGGTAGTCGAAGACCACCGAGCTGGGCGGGTTGAGGCCGGTCAGCCGGGCCAGCTTCCCGCGCAGCTCCACGGCGGTCAGCGAGTCGAAGCCGAGGTCCCGGAAGGGCCGGGTGCTCTCCACCGCGTACGGGCTGTCGTGGCCGATGACCTCGCCGGCGGCGGTGCGGATCAGGTCGACCAGCACCCGGTTCTGTTCGGCCTGGGTCAGCTCGCCGAGCCGCTTGCGCAGTTCGGTGGCGACCTGGTCGCCGTCGGTGGCGTCCGCCCGGTCGGCGGCGGCCTGGGCGGCCACCTCGGCGAGGTCGCCGATCAGCGGCCGGGGGCGGGCGGAGGCGAAGACGGGCGCGAACCGGTCCCAGTCGACGTCGGCGACGGTGAGGACGGCGTCGTCGCCCTCGATGCCGGCGCGCAGGGCGGCCATCGCCGGCTCCCGGTCGAGCAGGGACACCCCGCGCCGGCTCATCGCGGCGGCGTGCGCGTCGGTCACCATCCCGCCGCCGGCCCACGGCCCCCAGTTGACGGACAGGACCCGGGCGGCCGAGGCGGGCCGGGACTGCGCGAACGCGTCCAGGAAGGCGTTGCCTGCGGCGTACGCGCCGTGGTCGCCGACGCCCCAGACGGCCGCGATGGACGAGAAGTGCACGACCAGTTCCAGCGGCCCGGGGTCGAGGAGCTCGTCGAGGTGCCGGGCGCCGGCGATCTTGCCGGACACCACGTCGGCGAGTTCCGCCCCGCTGACCGCGGCGATCGGGTTGAGCCGGCCCACCCCGGCGGCGTGCACCAGCGCCTGCACGGTCTCGCCGTCGGCGCGCAGGCCGGCCACGAGGGCCGCGACCGCGTCCCGGTCGGCCAGGTCGCAGGCCAGGACGCGGGCCTGCGCGCCGAGCGCGGCCAGCTCCGCCACCGCCTCGTCGGCGCCGGGGGCGTCCGGGCCGCGCCGGCTGACCAGCAGCAGCCGGCGCGCGCCGTGCCGGGCCAGCCACCCGGCGGCGTACCGGCCGACGGCGCCGGTGCCGCCGGTGACCAGGACGGTGCCGGGCGGCTGCCAGCCGGGGCCGCCCGTCCGCTCGGGGCGCGGCGCGCGGGCGAGCCGCCGCAGGTACGCCCCGGCGGGGCGGACGGCGATCTGGTCCTCGCCTCCGGCGCCGGTCAGCGCGGCGAGGACGTGCTCGGCGGCGGCGGCGTCCAGGGTGGCCGGCAGGTCCAGCAGGCCACCCCAGTGCCGGGGGTGTTCCAGCGCGGCGACCAGGCCGAGCCCCCAGGTGGTGGCCTGGGCGGGGTTGGCGACCGGGTCGTCGGCTCCGGTGCCGACGGCCTGCCGGGTGAGCAGCCACAGCGGCGTCGGGGGCAGGGCGTCGGTGACGGCCTGGATCAGGGCGAGGTTCGCGGTCAGGCCGACGGGGACGGCCGGCCGGTCGGGGTGGGGCCGCTCGTCGAGGGCGAGCAGGGAGACGACCCGGGTCGGCGGTACGCCGTCGAGCAGCCCGGCGAGGGTGGCTTGGTCGGCCGTGTCCGGGTCGACGGGGAGCAGCCGGGGGGTGCCGCCTCGGGCGGTGACGAGAGCGGCGAGCCGGTCGGCGACGTCCTGACCGGCGGCGGTGTGCACCAGCGTCCAGTCGCCGCCGGCGACCCCGACGGCGAGCGGCCGGGGCCGCCAGGTGACCCGGTACCGCCAGCCGTCGACCAGGGTGTCCTCCCGCTGCTGGCGACGCCAGGCGGCGAGGTCCGGCAGCAGGTCGCGCAGCGGCCGGTCCGGGTCCACGCCGAGCCGGCCGGCGAGCGCGTCGCCGTCGCCGTCCACCACGGCCCGCCAGAACGCGGAGTCGGTGTCGTCGCCGGCCGGGCCGGTGGCGTCGGCCGGGGCGGCGTGGAGGGTGGGCCAGAACCGTTGGTGCGCGAACGCGTACGTGGGCAGGTCCACCGGGCCGGCGCCGGGCAGCAGCGCCGGCCAGCGCACGGCGGTGCCCTGGCAGTGCAGCCGGGCGAGGGCGCCGAGCAGGGTGGACACCTCGTCCTGGCCGGGCCGCTGCACGCCGGTGACGGTGACCGGCGCGTCGGCGGGGAGCGCGTCGGCGGTCAGGGCGGTGAGCACCGTGTCGGGGCCGACCTCCAGGAACCGGGTCACCCCGTGGGCGTGCAGGTGGGTGACGGTGTCGGCGAACCGGACGGCCTCGCGGACGTGCCGGACCCAGTAGTCGGGGGTGCACAGCTCGTCGGCGTCGACGACCGTGCCGGTCAGGTTCGACACGACGGGCACTGCCGGCGGGGCGTACGTGAGGGTCGCGGCGACGGCCGCGAACTCGGCGAGCATCGGCTCCATCAGCGGGCTGTGGAAGGCGTGGCTGACCCGCAGCCGCTTGGTCCGCACGCCGAGGGCGGTGAAGTGGTCGGCCAGCTCGGTCAGCGCGTCCAGTTCCCCGGCGACGACGACGGCGGCCGGCCCGTTGACGGCGGCCACGGCCACCCGACCGGCGTACCCGGTGAGGGCCTGGGCGACGTCGACCTCGGCCGCCGCGACGGCGAGCATGCCGCCGCCTGCGGGCAGCGCCTGCATGAGCCGACCCCGGTTGCCGACGAGCGCGCAGGCGTCCGGCAGGGTCAGCACCCCGGCGACGTGCGCGGCGACGATCTCGCCGACGGAGTGACCGGCCACGAAGTCGGGCCGGATCCCCCAGTGTTCGAGGAGGCGGTACAGCGCCACCTCGACGGCGAACAGCCCGGCCTGGGTGAACACGGTCTGGTCGAGCAGGTCGGCGTCGGCGGTGCCGGGCTCGGCGTTCAGGACCGGGCGCAGCGGCCGGGGCAGGTACGCGTCGAGGTGCTGGCACGCCTCGTCCACGGCGCGGGCGAAGACGCCGAACGTGTCGTACAGCTGGCGGCCCATCCCGGCGTGCTGGGCGCCCTGCCCGGAGAACAGCACCGCGAGGGCCCCGCCGGTCTCGGCGACACCCCGGGTGAGGCCGGGGTGGTCCTGCCCGGCGGCGAGGGCGCGCAGCCCGGCGAGGGCGGCGTCCCGGTCGGCGGCGAGCAGCACCGCGCGGTGCCGCAGCGGGGAGCGGCCGGTGGCCAGTCCCCGGGCGACGTCAGCGTCGGGGGTGGGGTGCCCCGGCAGCCAGTCGGCGAGCCGGGCGGCCTGGTCGCGCAGGCTCTCCGCGCCGTCGGCGGTGACGACCCAGGGCAGCACCGGCGGCCCGGCGGCGGGCCGGGCGGTGGCGGGCGGTTCGGCGGGGGCCTGTTCGAGGATGACGTGCACGTTGGTGCCGCTCACCCCGAACGACGACACGCCGGCGCGGCGGGGGCGGTCCACCGCCGGCCACGGCTGCGGCTCGGTGAGCAGGGCGACCGCGCCGGCGGACCAGTCGACGTGCGGGGAGGGCTCGTCCACGTGCAGCGTGGGCGGCAGCAGGTCGTACCGCATCGCCATGATCATCTTGATCACGCCGGAGACCCCGGCGGCGGCCTGGGTGTGACCGATGTTCGACTTCACCGAGCCGAGCCACAGCGGCCGGTCCGCCGGCCGGTCCCGCCCGTACGTGGCGAGCAGCGCCTGCGCCTCGATCGGGTCGCCGAGCCGGGTGCCGGTGCCGTGCCCGTCGACGACGTCCACGTCGCCGCCGGCGAGCCGGGCGTTGGCGAGGGCCTGCCGGATGACCCGCTCCTGGGCGGGGCCGTTGGGCGCGGTCAGCCCGTTGCTGGCGCCGTCCTGGTTCATCGCGGAGCCGCGGACCACGGCGAGGATGCGGCGGCCGTCGCGCTGGGCGTCGGAGAGGCGCTGGAGCAGCACCAGGCCGACGCCCTCGCCCCAGCCGGTGCCGTCGGCGGCCCCGGCGAACGACTTGCACCGGCCGTCGAGGGCCAGCCCCCGCTGGCGGGCGAACTCCAGGAACGGGCCGGGGGTGGCCATCACCGTGACGCCGCCGGCGACGGCGAGGTCGCACTCGCCCTGCCGCAGCGACTGGCAGGCCAGGTGCAGCGCCACCAGGGAGGACGAGCAGGCGGTGTCGACGCTGACGGCGGGGCCCTGCAACCCGAAGTGGTACGCCAGCCGGCCGCTGATCACGGCGGCGGCGTTGCCGGTGGCCTGGTAGCCCTCGGTCTCGACCCGCGCGGCGAGCAGCAGGGTCGCGTAGTCCTGCCCGTTGGTGCCGACGAACACGCCGGTGCCGGTCTCCCGCAGGTCGGCGGGGGCGGTGCCGGACCGCTCGAACAGCTCCCAGGCGCTCTCCAGCAGCAGCCGCTGCTGTGGGTCCATCACCAGCGCCTCGCGCGGGGAGATGCCGAACAGGGCGGCGTCGAAGCCGGTGGCGTCGGCGAGGAAGCCGCCCTCCCGGACGTACGAGGTGCCGGGCCGGTCCGGGTCGGGGTGGTAGATGGCGTCGAGGTCCCAGCCCCGGTCGGCGGGGAACTCGGCGATGCCGTCGCGGCCCTCGCTGACCAGCCGCCACAGGTCCTCGGGGCTGGCGACCCCGCCGGGGAACCGGCAGCTCATCGAGACGACGGCGATCGGCTCGTCGAGGGCGGTGGCGGCCCGCACGGGCGCGACCGCCGGGGTGTCGTCGCCGGTGAGCCGGTCGGCCAGGTGGTCGGCCAACGCGCCGGGCGTCGGGCGGTCGAACACCAGCGTCGCCGGCAGGGTCTCACCGACGGCTTCGGCGAGCCGGTTGCGCATCTCGACGGCGCTGAGCGAGTCGAACCCGATCTCCCGGAACGACCGGTCCGCGGCGAGGGCCTCCGCCGACGGCAGCCGGAGCACCGCCGCGGCGTGCACCCGGACCAGGTCCAGCAGGACCCGGCGGCGGTCCGGCGCGGCGAGCCCGGCGAGGCGGGCGCGCAGCGGCGAGTGGGCGGCCGGGGCGTCGCCGGCCGGGGCGGCGGCGAGCAGCCGCGCCACCTCCGGCACGTCCCCGATCAGCGGCCGGGGGCGGGCCAGCGTGTAGGTGTGCAGGAACCGGTCCCAGGCGATGTCCGCGACGGTGAGCGTGGTCTCGTCGTGGGCGAGCGCGTCGGCCAGCACGGACACCGCGAGGTCGGGGCGCATCGCCCGGACGCCGGAGCGGAACATCTGGTCCGCGGCGCCCTCGGCGTCGACCATGCCGCCGCCGTCCCAGGCGCCCCAGGCGACGGCGGTGCCCGGCCGGCCCCGGCGGCGGCGGTCCTCGGCGAACGCGTCGAGGAACGCGTTGCCGGCGGCGTAGCCGCCCTGGTGCCCGCCGCCCCAGACGCCCGCGCCGGAGGAGAACAGCACGAACGCCGTCAGGTCGTCGCCGAACACCTCGTCGAGGTGCACCGCACCGGACACCTTGGCCCGTAGGGCGTCCGCCAGCTCCGCCGGGCCGAGGGTCGCGACGGGTCCGGCGTGGGCCACCCCGGCGGTGTGGAACACGGCGTCGACGTGGACGCCCTGCGCGGCGAGTTCGGCGGCGAGTGCCCGCAGCGCGTCCGCGTCGGCGACGTCGCAGGCGGCGACGGTGACGGTGGTTCCGACCGCGCCGAGTTCCGCCGCCAGCTCGGCGGCGCCGGGGGTGGCCGGGCCCTGGCGGCCGGTCAGCACCAGCCGGGCGGCGCCCTCCCGGGCCAGCCAGCGGGCCACCTGCGCCCCGATCGAGCCGAGGCCGCCGGTGACCAGGACGGTGCCGCCCCGGGGACGCCAGCCGTCGGCCGGGCCCCGGTCGGCGCGGGCCCGGACGAGCCGGCGGGCGAACACCCCGGACGGGCGCAGCGCGAGCTGGTCCTCCCCGTCGACGCCGGCCAGCGCCGCCACGAGCCGGGCCCGGTCCCGCGGGTCCGGCTCGGCGGGCAGGTCCACCAGGCCGCCCCAGCGGTCGGGGTGTTCCAGGGCGACCACCCGGCCGAGGCCCCAGACGGTCGCCTGGCCCGGGCGGTCGAGCGGGTCCGCCCGGCCGGTGCAGACGGCTCCGGTGCTGGCGCACCACAGCGGGGCGGCGATTCCGGCGTCGCCGAGGGCCTGGACGAGGGCGACCGTGCCGGCGAGGCCGGCGGGCAGCACGGGCTGCTCCGGGTGCGGGTCGTCGTCGAGCGCGAGCAGGGAGAGCACCCCGCCGACCGGTGCGGCGTCCCCGGCGGCCCGCCCGAGCTGGTCGGCCAGCGCCGCCCGGTCCGGGTCGGTCACGGGGACCTGGACGACGTCCGCGCCGCCCTCGGCGAGGGCCGTGTCGGCCGCGGCGACCAGCGGATGGTCGGCCCGGCCGGCCGGCACCACCAGCAGCCAACGGCCGGACAGGGCCGCGTCGGCGGGGGTGGGCAGCGGCTTCCAGGTCACCCGGTACCGCCAGGAGTCCACGGTGGACTCGTCGTGGCGGCGGCGCCGCCAGTCCGCGAGCAGCGGCAGCGCCGGGTCGAGGGACCGGGCGTCCGTCTCGTCGATCCGCATGGCGGCGGCCAGCGCCCGCGGGTCGGCCTGTTCCACGGCCGCCCAGAACTGCCGGTCCGTGTCGTCCCCACCGGCCGGGCCGGTCGGGGTCGCGGCCTGCGGCCAGTACCGCTGCCGCTGGAAGGCGTAGGTGGGCAGCTCCACGGCCGGGCCGGTGCGGGCGCCGAGGACCGCCGCCCAGTCCACGGGCACGCCGTGCACGTGCAACTCGGCGAGGGCGGTGACCAGTTCCGGCCAGCCGGGGGCGGCACCGGTGTCCACCACGACGGCGTCGTGCCCGGCGTCGGCCACGGTGCGCCGGAGGACGGCGGCGAGCACCGGGCCCGGGGCCACCTCCAGGAAGACCTGATGTCCCGCGTCGAGCAGGGCCCGCACGACGCCCTCGTTGTCGGCGTCGGCGCGCAGGCCCCGGTACCAGTCGGCGGCGTCGAGGCCGGCGGTGTCGACCTGTCCCCCGGTGGACGCGGAGTGCAGCGGCACCTCGGCCGCCCGGAGGGTGATCCCGGCCAGCTCGGCCGTCGGGTCGGGCGGCTCGGCGGACCCGTCGGCGGCCGGGGGCCGGTTGCCGAGGGCGATCACCTTCGCGGCGTCCGCCAGCGACAGCGCCCCGGCCACGCAGGCCGCCGCGACCTCGCCCGCGCCGTGTCCGAGCACGGCGGCGGGTCGTACGCCGAGGGAATGCCACAGCCGGGCCAGCGCAACCGTCACGGCCCACCGGGTGGGCTCCGCCACCCCGGGGCGGGTCGGCGACGGGGCGTCGTCGGTGCCGCGCAGCACGGCGGTCAGCGACCAGTCGACCCAGGGGGCGAGGGCCGCCTCGCACTCGGCGACGGATTCGGCGAAGACGGGCGACCGGTCCAGCAGGTCGGTCAGCGCGCCGGCCCACTGCTCCGCGTCGCCGGGGAGGACGAGGACGGGGTCTGCGCCGCGCAGCGCCGCGCCGGTGACCGCCGTCGGGGTGTCCTCGCCGAGCCGGAACGAGTCCAGCGCCCGCAGCAGGCCGGCGGTGTCCCGGCCGAGCAGCACGGCGCGGTACGGGAACGCGGCCCGGGTGGTGACCAGGGCGTGCGCGACGTCGGCGGGCTCGATCTCGGGGTGCGCCGCGAGGTGCTCGCGCAGCCGGGCGGCCTGTTCCCGCAGCGCCGGGCCGTCGGCGGCGGACAGCACGAGGGGTACGACGCCGGTACGCGGTGCCGCGACCGTCCTGCCCTCGATGACGGGGGCGGGCGGCTGCTCGATGATCACGTGCGCGTTGGTGCCGGAGATCCCGAACGAGGAGACGGCCGCCCGACGCGGCCGGTTCACGGCCGGCCACGGCGTCGCCTCGGTGGCGAGGGTGACCGCGCCGGCCGTCCAGTCGATGTGCGGGGACGGCTCGTCGACGTGCAACGTCGCCGGCACCACACCGTGCCGCATCGCCATGATCATCTTGATGATGCCCGCCACACCAGCGGCGGCCTGCGTGTGACCGATGTTCGACTTCACCGACCCGAGAAGCAGCGGCCGATCCGCCTGGCGGTCCTGCCCGTAGGTCGCCAGCAGCGCCTGCGCCTCGATCGGGTCACCCAGGGTGGTGCCGGTGCCGTGCGCCTCGACCGCGTCCACGTCGGTGGGAGTCAGGCGCGCATTGGCCAGCGCCTGCCGGATCACCCGCTGCTGCGACGGACCATTCGGCGCGGTGAGCCCGTTCGACGCACCATCCTGGTTGACGGCGGTGCCCCGCACCACCGCCAGGATGTTCCGACCCTCGCGCTGCGCGTCCGACAACCGCTGCACCAGCAGGACGCCCACGCCCTCCGACCAGCCCGTGCCATCGGCGGCGGCGGCGAACGACTTGCACCGGCCGTCCTGCGACAGACCACGCTGACGCGAGAACTCGATGAACGTCCCGGGGGTGGCCATCACCGTCACACCACCGGCCAACGCCAGATCACACTCGCCACTACGCAACGCCTGCACCGCCAGATGCAGGGCAACCAACGACGACGAGCAGGCGGTGTCCACCGTCACCGCCGGCCCCTCCAGGCCGAACGTGTACGCCACCCGACCGGAGAGGACGCTGCCGGAGTTACCGGTACCGATGTACCCCTCGACCTCACCCGGCACATCCATCAGCACGGAGGCGTAGTCGTGGTACATCACGCCCGCGAACACACCGGTCCGGCTGCCCCGCACCCGCTGTGGGTCGACCCCCGCCGACTCGAACGACTCCCACGACGCCTCCAACAGCAACCGCTGCTGCGGATCCATCGCCAACGCCTCACGCGGCGAGATCCCGAAGAAGCCCGGATCGAACTCGGCCGCCCTGTACAGGAAGCCGCCGTGCCGGGTGTAGGAGCTACCCGGCCGGTCGGGGTCCGCGTCGAACAGGGTCTCCAGGTCCCAGCCCCGGTCGGCCGGGAACTCCCCGATCCCGTCCCCGCCGCCGGCCAGCAACGCCCAGAGTTGCTCCGGCGTCTCCACCCCGCCCGGGTACCGGCACGCCATGCCGACGATCGCGATCGGCTCGTCGAGGCCGATGCCGGTCGTCCGCGCGCTCGACGCGGCGACGGCGCTGCGGGCCCCGGCCAGTTCGTCATGTACGTGGGCGGCCAGCGCCTGCGGCGTCGGGTAGTCGAACACCAGCGTCGAGGGCAGCCGCAGGCCGCCGGCCGCGTTCACCCGGTTGCGCAGGTCCACCGCCGTCAGCGAGTCGAACCCGAGTTCCCGGAACGCCCGGTCGGCCGGCACCGATTCCGCCCCGCCGTGCCCGAGCACCTGGGCGACGAGACCCCGGATCAGCACGTCGATCTGGGCGCGGGCCTCCTCGGGGGCCAGGCCGGCGATGCGGGTGGCCCAGGTGGCCCCCTGTCCCGCCTGGCGGCGGGTGGTGGTCGCCCCGACCAGGGTGCGCAGCATCGGCGGCACCATGCCGGTGCCGGCCGAGGCCCGCAGGGCGGCCACGTCGATCACGGCCGGCACGAGGGCCGCCCGGTCCCCCGCGACCGCCGCGTCGAACAGCGCCAGGCCGGTCTCGGCGCTCATCGCGGCGAGGCCACCCCTGGTCGTCGACCGGGTCCGCTCGGCCTCGCCGAGGGACGCCGCCATCCCGGGGGTGTCCCACATGCCCCACGCCAGCGACACCGCCGGCAGGCCCGCCTGCCGCCGGTGCGCCGCCAGGGCGTCCAGGAACCCGTTGCCGGCCGCGTACGCCGCCTGACCCGGCGAACCCAACACCCCGGCAATGGACGAGAACAACACGAACAGATCCAGGTCCAGCCCGGTGGTGGCCTCGTGCAGGAACCAACCGGCCGATACCTTGGGGGCCAACACCCCCGCCAACCGCTCCGCGCTGATCCCCGACACCACACCGTCGTCCAGCACACCCGCCGTGTGCACCACACCCGCGAGCCGGCCCGCCGACGCGATCTCCCCGACCAGCCCGAACACCTGCTGCCGGTCCGTCACATCACACGCCACCACCCGAGCCGACGCGCCCAGACCCGCCAACCGCTCCACCAACTCGGCCGCGCCCGCAGCGTCAGGGCCACGCCGCGACACCAGCACCAGCGACCGCACCCCGTGCGTGACCACCAGGTGCTCCGCGACGAGGGCTCCCAGCGAGCCGGTGCCACCGGTCACCAGCACCGTGCCCTCACCCACCACGGGTGACGGGTCCGGCACGGACGCGCGTACCAGGCGCGGAGCGATGACCTCGCCGGCCCGGACCGCAACCTGGCCGCCGGTGGCGAGCGGTTCGTCCGCCACCCGGGCGAGCAGGCCCAGCACCGCCGCATCCGCGTCGGCGTCGACATCCGCGAGGACGATCCGGCCGGGGTGCTCCGACTGCGCCGACCGCAGCAGGCCCCACACCGCAGCGCCCGCCAGGTCGGTCACCTCGTCGCCGTCCCGGGCGGCCACCGCGCCCCGGGTCACCACGACCAGTCTCGACTCCGCGAGGGCGTCGGCGGCCAGCCAGGACCGCACGGACGACAGCACGCCGGACGTGACCGCCCGCACCGCGTCGGGGACCGCCACGCCGGGGGCACCGGCGGGCACCGACAGCACCAACGCCGGCGGCACCGTCGCACCCGCCGCGACCGCAGCCACCACCGCAACCACATCCGGGTACGCCACCAGCCCACCCCGGACCACCAACTCACCGACCAGCCCAGCAACACCCTCGCCGCCAGCCAGCCCAGCAACACCCTCACCACCGGCCAGCCCGGCAACACCCTCGCCGCCAGCCAGCCCAGCAGCACCCTCGCCGCCGACACTGTGGAGCTGCCCCGGCTGCGCTACCAACAGCGCCCACCCGGCCGCATCTCCGGCGGAGACGACCTCCTCCGCCTGCCACGCCACCTCGAACAACGACCGGGTAGCCGGATTCGGGGCAACCACCCCGGTCATCTCCCGCAGCACCAGCGAGTCCACGGACACGACGGCCGCGCCCGAGGAGTCCACCGCGACCAGGCGCACCCCGGAGCCCTCACGGGTCAGCCGCACCCGCAGCACCGACGCCCCCGAGGCGTGCACCTGCACCCCGGAGAACGCGAACGGCACCCGGGGCGCGGTCGACTCCTCGAACAGCAGCGCGATCGGGTGCAGGGCGGCGTCCGACAGCGCCGGGTGCACCCCGAACGCCGCCGCGTCGCCCGCCGCCTGCTCCGGCAATGCCACCTCGGCGAACACCTCGCCACCGGCCGTCCAGAGCCGCCGCAGGCCCTGGAACACCGGCCCGTACGCCAGGCCCCGCTCCGCCACGGTCGGGTACCAGCCGGCGAGGTCCACCTCGGACGCGCCGGCCGGCGGCCATTCGGCCAGCGTCGGCTCGTCGGCCGACACCGGCTCCAGCGTGCCCTCGGCGTGCCGGACCCACTCGGGGTCGGCGTCCTCCTCAGGCTGGGAGTGCACGGTCACCGACCGCAGGCCGGAGGCGTCGGCCGCGCCGACGCGCACCTGCACCCGCACCCCACCCGAGGCCGGCAACACCAACGGCGCCGCCACCGTCAACTCCCGCACCCGCGACGCACCCACCTCGTCACCGGCCCGCACCGCCAACTCCACCAACGCCGTCCCGGGGACGACCACCACACCACCGACCACATGATCGGCCAGCCAGGCGTGCGTCGACACCGACAACCGGCCGGTCAGCACCACCATGTCCTCGCCGGCCACCGACACGGCCGCGCCGAGCAGCGGGTGCCCGGCCGCGCCGAGGCCGGCCCCGGAGACGTCCATCCACCGGCCGGCGGGCTCCAGCCAGTACCGCTTGTGCTGGAAGGCGTACGTCGGCAGGTCGACCCGCTCGCCGCCGCCGGCGAGGAGGCGGGTCCAGTCGACGGCCAGGCCGTGGACGTGGAGCTGGGCGAGGGCCTCCAGGGCGGCCTGCGGCTCGGGCCGGTCGTGCCGGGACACCGCGACCAGCAGCGGCGCGGGCTCGTCGCCGGGCCGGTCGGCGAGGCAGCCCTGCGCCATGGCGGTGAGCACGCCGCCCGGGCCCAGCTCCAGGTAGGTGCCGACCTCCTCGGCGTGCAGGCTGTTGACGGCGTCGGCGAAACGCACGGCGCCCCGGACGTGCCGCACCCAGTACCGGGGGTCGCGGAGCTGCTCCGGCTCGGCGAGCCGGCCGGTCAGGTTGGACACCACCGGGATCGTCGGCGGGTGGTAGGTCAGCGTGTCCGCGACGGCCGCGAACTCCGCCAGCATGGGGTCCATCCGGACGCTGTGGAAGGCGTGGCTGACCCGCAGCCGGCGGGTCGGGGCTCCCCGGTCGGACCACACCCGCTGGAGTTCGTCGAGGGCGTCGACGTCCCCGGCGACCACGACGGCGGTGGGGCCGTTCACCGCGGCGACGTCGAGGCGGTCGGCCAGCCCGGCCAGGCTCGCGGCGACCGCGGCCTCGTCGGCACCCACCGCGAGCATGCCGCCGCCGGCGGGCAGCGCCTGCATGAGCCGACCCCGCGCCGCCACCAGGGCGCATGCGTCGGCCAGGGAGAACACCCCGGCGACGTGCGCGGCGGCGAGCTCCCCGATGGAGTGCCCGGCGACGAAGTCCGGGGCGAGGCCGAACGACTCGACGAGGCGGAACAGGGCCACCTCGACGGCGAACAGGCCGGCCTGGGTGAACACGGTCTGGTCCAGCAGCTCCGCCTCGGGCGTGCCCGGCGAGGCGAACATGACCTCCCGCAGCGGGCGCGGCAGCAGCGGGTCCAGGTGCCCGCACGCCTCGTCCAGGGCGGCGGCGAACACCGGGAACGCGGCGGACAGCTCGCGACCCATGCCGGGACGCTGGGCGCCCTGGCCGGAGAAGAGGAACGCCACCCGGCCGCGCGGGGACGCCGACCCGGTGGTGACGGTGCCGTCCGGCTCCCCGTCGGCGAGGGCGCGCAGCCCGGCGATCAGGTCGTCGGGGCCCTCGGCCAGGACGACGGCCCGGTGTTCGAGGCCGGAGCGGCTGATCGAGGAGACGGCGACGTCCACCGGTCGGGGGGCGACGCCTCGGCCGCGGGCTGCGGGGGCGACGGCGACGCCGGATGCGGGGGTCACGGCGGCGTCGGCTACGCCGTCGGCGGCGGCGAGGTGGTCGGCCCACCGGGCGGCCTGCCCGGCGAGCGCCTCGGCGGTGCGGGCGGAGAGCAGCACCGGGGCCAGCGGCAGCGCCACCGGCCCGCCGGCCGGGGCGGCGTCGGCGGGCGGGGTGTCGTCGACCGGGGCCTGCTCCAGGATGACGTGGGCGTTCGTACCGCTGATGCCGAAGGACGACACGGCGGCCCGGCGCGGCCGGTCGGACGCCGGCCACGGGCGGGCCTCGGTCAGCAGCGAGACCTGGCCGGCGGTCCAGTCGATGTGCGGGGACGGCTCGTCGACGTGCAGGGTGCGCGGCATCGAGCCGTGCCGGATCGCCTCGATCATCTTGATCAGGCCGGCGGCGCCCGCCGCCGCCTGGGTGTGCCCGAGGTTCGACTTGATCGAGCCGAGCCAGAGCGGCCCGCCCTCGCCCCGGTCCTGCCCGTACGTGGCCAGCAGCGCCTGCGCCTCGATCGGGTCACCGAGGGTGGTGCCGGTGCCGTGCGCCTCGACCACGTCCACGTCCGCCGGCGAGAGCCGGGCGTTGGCCAGGGCCTGCCGGATCACCCGCTCCTGGGAGGGGCCGTTGGGGGCGGTGAGGCCGCTGCTGGCGCCGTCCTGGTTCACGGCGCTGCCGCGTACGACGGCGAGGATCCGGCGGCCGTCGCGGCGGGCGTCGGAGAGCCGCTGGAGCAGCAGCACGCCGACGCCCTCGGACCAGCCGGTGCCGTCGGCGGACGCGGCGAACGACTTGCACCGCCCGTCCGAGGCGAGGCCGCGCTGCCGGGAGAAGTCGGCGAAGGTGCCCGGGGTGGACATCACGGTGACGCCGCCGGCCAGCGCGAAGTCGCAGTCGCGCTGGCGTAGCGCCTGCACGGCGAGGTGCACCGCCACCAGCGACGACGAGCACGCGGTGTCGACGGTGACCGCCGGTCCCTCCCACCCGAAGGTGTACGCCACCCGACCGGAGACGACGCTGCCGGAGTTGCCGGTGCCGATGTACCCCTCGACGCCGTCGGGCAGGTCCAGCACCCGGGAGGCGTAGTCGTGGTACATCACCCCGGCGAAGACGCCGGTGCGGCTGCCGCGTAGCCGCTGCGGGTCGAGGTCGGCGTGCTCGATCGCCTCCCAGGAGGTCTCCAGCAGCAGCCGCTGGTGCGGGTCCATGGCCAGCGCCTCGCGGGGGCTGATGCCGAAGAAGCCCGGGTCGAACTGCGCCGCGTCGTAGAGGAACCCACCCTGGCTGGTGTACGAGGTGCCCGGGTTGTCCGGGTCGACGTGGAACAGCCGCTCCAGGTCCCAGCCCCGGTCGGTGGGGAAGCCCCCGACCCCGTCGCCGCCGGAGTCGACCAGGTCCCACAGCTCCGCCGGGCTGGACACCCCGCCCGGGAACCGGCACGCCATCCCGATGACGGCCATCGGCTCGCGGTCCTTGGCCTCCACCTCACGCACCCGCCGACGGGCGTCGCGCAGGTCGGCGGTCGCGCGCCGGAGGTAGTCGAGGAACTCAGCCTCAGTGGGCATCGGGCCACTCCGTATCGGGAATCGGGGTGCGGAACATGCCGGATCAGGCCGTGCCGAGTTCTTCGTCCAGGAAGCTGAAGATTTCCTCGGCGGACGCCGAGGACAGGTTCTCGTCGTCGCCGGTGGCGTCCTGGGCGCCGGAGCCGGTGTAGGTCCACAGGGAGAGCAGTTCGCGCAGCCGGTCGCCGACGGCGACCCGGTCGGCGTCGCCGTCGGCAACGGTCCGCATGACGTGCTCCAGCTTGTTCAGCTCGCCGAGCACCGTCAGCGCGGACGTGCTCCGCTCGGCCAGCAGCGCGCCCCGCAGGTGCTCGACGAGGGCCGCCGTGGTGGGCCGGTCGTAGATCAGCGTGGACGGCAGGCGCAGGCCGGTGGCCGCGTTGAGGCGGTTGCGGAACTCGACGGCCGTGAGCGAGTCGAAGCCGAGTTCGACGAAGCCGCGTTCGGCGTCGATGGACCGGATCGAGGCGTACCCGAGGACGGCGGCGGCGTGCGTGCGGACCAGGTCGGACAGCACCTGGTCGCGGTCGGCCTCGGCGGTGGCGGCGAGGGTGTCGCGCAGCGCCGCCGCCGGGTCACGCTCGGCGGCGCGGGCCGCGCCCGTGGTCGCCGGGCGGACCAGCGACCGCAGCACCGGCGGCACGGCGGCGGGCCCGTGCCGGCCGATCAGGGCGAGGTCGAGGTTGACCGGTACGACGACGGGGTCGGCGAACCGCAGCGCCTCGCTGAACAGGTCCATGCCCTCCTCGGCGGCGAGCGGGACGAAGCCGCCCCGGTTCATCCGGTCCTCGTCGACGTGCCCCGGCTGCCCGTCGCCGGTGTCGTTGGCCCACGGCCCCCAGGCCATGGACGTGGCGGGCAGCCCCCGGTCGTGCCGGTGCTGGGCGAGCGCGTCGAGGAAGCAGTTGGCGGCGGCGTGGTTGGCCTGCCCGGGGCCGCCGAACAGGCCGGCGGCGGAGGAGAACAGCACGAACGCGGCCAGGCCCAGCTTCTCGGTCAGCTCGTGCAGGTGCCAGGCGGCGTCGACCTTGGGCCGGAGCACGGCGTCGAACCGGTCCGGGGTGAGGGCGCCGAGGATGCCGTCGTCGAGCACGCCGGCCGCGTGCACCACGCCGGTGAGCGGCCGGTCGGCGGGGATCTGGTCGATCAGCAGGGCCAGCGCGTCGCGGTCGGTGACGTCGCAGGCGGCCACCCGGGCGGTCGTGCCCAGCTCGGCGAGTTCGTCGACGAGCGCCGCCACGCCGGGGGCGTCCCCGCCGGTGCGGCTGACCAGCAGCAGGTGGCGTACGCCGTGTCGGTCGGCCAGCCGGCGGGCCACCAGCCGGCCCAGCGCGCCGGTCGCGCCGGTCACCAGGACGGTGCCGGCGGCCAGGTCGGGGTCGGGCCGGTCGGCGGGCGGCGGGCCGAGCCGGGTCAGCCGGGGGACGCGGAGCTGGCCGGCGCGCACCGCGAGCTGCGGCTCGCCGGTGGCGAGCGCCGCCGGCAGCAGGTCGGCGGCGGCCCGGTCGTCGTCGGCGTCGACGAGCACGATCCGGTCGGGGTTCTCCGACTGGGCGCTGCGCAGCAGCCCCCACGCGGTGGCGGCGGGCAGGTCGGCGATCCGGTCGCCCGCGTCGACCCGGACGGCGTTGCGGGTGACCACCACCAGCCGGGCGGTGGCGAGGGTGTCCTCGGCGAGCCACTGCTGGGCGAGCGCGAGGGTGCGGTGGCTGACCCGGTGGGCCAGCCGGGCCGGGTCCGGCTCGCCCGGGTCCGGCCCGCCGCAGGTGACGATCACCGCGTCGGGGACGGCCGCGCCGGCGCGCACCCCGGCGACCAGGGCGGCGAGGTCCGGGGACCGGTCGGCGGCGGGCCAGTCGTCGCCCAGGGCGACCAGCCGGTACGGGTTGTCGGCGCGGGCCGCGTCGGGGGTGACCCAGTCGAGGCGGTGCAGGGACCGGGTGGCGGCGCGGCGGGCCGCGCTGAGCTGCTCGCCGGAGATGGGCCGCAGGACGAGGCCGGTGACGGAGGCGACCGGCGTCGCGCCGGTGTCGGTGACCGTCAACGCGATCGCCCCGGAACCGGTGGCGGTGAGCCGGATCCGCAGCTCCCGGGCTCGGGTGGGCCGGATCGTCACGCCGGTCCAGGCGAACGGCAGGCCGGGCCGGATGTCGGGGCCGCCCGTCGCGGGCGGCGGGGCGGTGCCGTCGTCGGGGCCGGCGCCGGCGACGCTGGCGCCGATGGCGTGCAGCGCCGCGTCCAGCAGCGCGGGGTGCACCGAGAAGGCGGTGGTGTCGGTCGCCGCGTCGGCGTCCAGGGCCACCTCGGCGAGGATGTCGGTGCCGGAGCGCCACGCGGCGCGCAGGGACCGGAACACCGGCCCGTAGTGGTAGCCCTGCTCGGCGAGGCGGGTGTAGAGCCCGTCGAGGGCGATCGGCTCGGCGTCGGCGGGCGGCCACACCGCCGCCGGGGCGGCGGCCGGGTCCTCGGTGGCGGCGAGCAGGCCGGAGGCGTGCCGCTGCCACTGCCGGGACCCGTCGGTGGCGTCGTCGGGCCGGGTGTGCACGGAGACCGGGCGGTGCCCGGTGTCGTCGGCCGGGCCGACCCGGACCCGCAGGTCGACGCCGCCCTCGGCGGGGATCGCCAGGGGCGCTTCCAGGTTCAGTTCGGCCACCGACGCGGCGTCGGCGTGCCGGCCCGTCCAGGACGCCAGCTCGACCAGCGCGGTGCCGGGCAGCAGCACGGTGCCCAGCACGGCGTGGTCGGCCAGCCACGGCTGGGCGCTCAGGGAGATCCGGCCGGTGAACAGCAGCCCCTCGTCGCCGGGCAGTTCGGCGACGGCGCTGAGCAGCGGGTGGTCGACGACGTCGAGGCCGACGGCGGGCAGGACGGCCCGGTGGGCGCCGGTGCGCTCCAGCCAGAACCGGTGCCGCTCGAACGCGTACGTGGGCAGGGCCACCGGGTCGGCCCCGGCGAGGATCCGACGGTGGTCGACCGGCAGCCCGACGGTGTGGGCGGCGGCGAGGGCGGCCAGCAGCCGGGTCGGCGCGTCGCCGTCCCCGCGCAGGGTGTCCAGCACCTGGCCGGGGACGCCGGCAGCGGCGAGCGCCCCGGTCAACTCGGCGGCCGACGCGGGGTCGGGCGACAGCGCCACGAAGGTGACGTGGCCGGCCGCGACGGCGGCCCGCAGCGCGGCGTCGAGGGACCCCGGCCGGCGGACCCCGTCGGCCCAGTGGCCGGCGTCCAGGGATGCCGGGTCGGCCCAGTCCCCGTTCACGGTGGACAGCAGGCGGGTGGTGCCCGGCTGCGGGGCGAGGCCGGTCAGTTCGGCGCGGAGGCGGTCGGCGGCGGCATCGGTCGGGTCGGCGGCGTCATCGGTCCGGTCCGCGACGGCCCGGGCCCGTAGGGCGACCACACGGGCCGCGTCGGGCAGGGAGAGCACGCCCGCCACGCAGGCGGCGGTGACCTCGCCGTCGGCGTGACCGAGCACGGCGGCCGGGGTGACCCCGGCGCGCCGCCACACGGCGGCCAGGGCGACGCCGACGGCGAAGGCGACGGGCTGGGCCAGCTCCGGCCGGTCCACCCAGGACCGGTCCGCGCCGGTCAGCAGGGCGACCGGGTCGACGTCCAGCCAGGGGGCGAGGGCGGAACGGCACTCGGCGAGCGCGTCGTCGAGGGCGGGGCACCGGCCGACCAGCCCGGCCGCCGCGTCGAGGGCGGCGCGGGCGTCCGGGAGGACGAACACGGGGCCCGCCCCGTGGCCGGTGACGGCGCCGGTGAGCAGGTTGCCGGCCGGGGTGCCGGCGGCGAGCGCGTCCAGGCCGGCCAGCAGGTCCGGGGTGCCCGCGCCGAGCACCGACGCCCGCCGGTCGAACGCCGACCGGGTGGTGGCCAGCGACCAGGCCACCGCCGCCGGGTCGAGCCCGGGGTGCTCCCGCACGTGCCGGGCCAGCCGGGCGGCCTGCGCGGCCAGGGCGGCCGTGGAGCGCGCCGACAGCGGCCACGCCACCGTGTCGGCGGCGAGCAGTCCGGGGTCGGTGGCGGGCGCGGGGGCCGCGTCGGCGGCGGGCAGCTCGACGAGCACGTGGGCGTTGGTGCCGGAGATCCCGAACGAGGACACGGCGGCCCGGCGCGGCCGGTCCACGGCCGGCCAGGGGCGGGCCCGGGTGACCAGCTCCACCGCCCCGGACGACCAGTCGATGTGCGGCGACGGCTCGTCGGCGTGCAGGGACGCCGGGACGAGGCCCTCCCGCATCGCCAGCACCATCTTGATCACGCCGGCCACCCCGGCGGCGGCCTGGGAGTGCCCGATGTTCGACTTCACCGAGCCCAGCAGCAGCGGCTCGCCGCCGTCGCGGCCCTGGCCGTACGTGGCCAGCAGGGCCTGCGCCTCGATCGGGTCGCCGAGGACGGTGCCGGTGCCGTGCGCCTCGACGACGTCCACGTCGGCGGTGGTGAGCCGGGCGCTGGCCAGGGCCTGCCGGATCACCCGCTGCTGCGAGGGGCCGTTCGGGGCGGTCAGCCCGTTGGACGCGCCGTCGGAGTTGACCGCCGAGCCCCGGACCACGGCGAGGATGCGCCGGCCCTCGCGGCGGGCGTCGGAGAGGCGCTGCACCAGCAGCATGCCGACGCCCTCGGACCAGCCGGTGCCGTCGGCGGACGCGGCGAACGACTTGCACCGGCCGTCGGAGGCCAGCCCGCCCTGCCGGGAGAACTCCTGGAACGCGGTGGGGGTGGCCATCACGGCCACGCCGCCGGCCAGCGCCAGGTCGCACTCGCCCCGGCGCAGCGCCGCCCCGGCGAGGTGCAGCGCCACCAGCGACGACGAGCAGGCGGTGTCGACGGTGACCGCCGGCCCCTCCAGCCCGAGGGTGTACGCGACCCGGCCGGAGATCACGCTGTGCGCGGCCCCGGTCATCAGGTACCCCTCGACGCCCTCGGGGACCTCGGTCAGCCCGGTGCCGTACCCGGAGGTGGACGCGCCGACGAAGACGCCGGTGCGGGTGCCGCGCAGCGCGGCGGGGTCGACCCCGGCCCCCTCCAGCGCCTCCCAGGACGCCTCCAGGGTGAGCCGCTGCTGCGGGTCCATGGCCAGCGCCTCGCGGGGCGAGATCTCGAAGAACGCGGGGTCGAAGTCGGGCACGTCGTAGAGGAAGCCGCCGGCCGGGGCCTGGGCGCCGTCGAGGCCCTCGGGGATCTCCCAGCCCCGGTCGGTGGGGAACGCCGACACGGCGTCGACGCCGTCGGCGACGAGCCGCCAGAACTCCTCCGGCCCGCCGACGCCGCCCGGGTACCGGCAGGCCATGCCGACGATCGCCACGGGCTCGTCGGCGTGCACGACGAGCGTCTCCCCCGCGTCGGCCGCGTCGCCCCCGAAGGCCAGCTCGCGCAGGTGCGCGGCCAGCTCGGCGGGGGTGGGGTAGTCGAAGACGAGGGTGGTGGGCAGGCGCAGGCCGGTGGCGGTGTTCATCCGGCCCCGGAAGTCGACGGCGGTCAGCGAGTCGAAGCCGAGGTCCTTGAACGGGCGTCCGCGCAGCTCGTCCGGGGTGGCGTGGCCGAGGACGGCGGCGGTCTGCTCGTTGACCAGCCGCAGCAGGTCGCGTTCCTGGTCGGCGGCGGAGAGGCCGGCCAGGTGGCGCAGCGGTTCGGCGACGGCCCCCGGCGCGGGCGCGGCGGACTCCTCGGCGTCGAGCAGGGCCCGCACCTGGGGCAGGTCGCCGAGCAGCGGGCTGGGCCGGGCCACGGTGAACGCCGGGTGGAACCGGGCCCAGTCGACGTCGGCGACGGTGACGCATCCGGTGGGCCGGCGGGTCGCCCGGTCCAGCGCGACGAGCGCCCGGTCGGGGTCGATCGGGGGCAGGCCCATCCGGTTGAGCTGCGCGGTGGCCACGTTCTCGGCGGCCATGCCGCCCTCGCCGCCCCAGGCGGTCCAGGACACGGCGGTGGCGGGCAGTCCCCGGCCGCGTCGGTTGACCGCGAGGGCGTCCAGCAGCGAGTTTCCGGCCCCGTACGCGCACTGGCCGGCGCTGCCCCACACCCCGGAGATGGAGGAGAAGAGCACGAACGCGGCGAGCGGCCGGTCGGCGAGGCAGTCGTCGAGGTGCAGGGCACCGAGCACCTTGCCGGCGACGACGTGGGAGAACTCGTCGAGGGTGGTGTCGGTCAGCGGGGTGAGCTGGTCGGTGCCGGCGGCGTGCACGACGGCGGTCAGCCCGGGCAGCGTGTCCAGCAGCGCGGCCACCGACGACCGGTCGGTGACGTCGCAGGTGGCGGCGGTGACCCGCCCGTCCGCGCCGTGCCTTTCGAGCAGGTCGGCCACGGCGGGGGCGGCGGCGCCACGGCGGCTGGCCAGCACCACCTGCCGTACGCCGCGCTCCAGCAGCCAGCGGGTGACGTGGCCGCCGAGCCCACCGGTGCCGCCGGTGACCAGGACGGTGCCGCCGCTCCAGTCGACGGCGGGCACGTCGTCCACGGCGGCGGGGGCCGGCACGAGCCGGCGGGCCCAGACGCCGCCCGAGCGGACGGCCACCTGGTCCTCGCCGCCGTCGGCGAGCACGGCGGCCAGCCGGCGGGCGGCGGCGTCGTCCACGGTGGACGGCAGGTCGACCAGGCCGCCCCACCGGTGCGGCTGCTCGACGGCGGCGGCCCGGCCGAGGCCCCAGACCTGGTTCTGCAGCGGGTGCTTGACCTGGTCGGCGGGGGCCGCGGCGACCGCGCCGCTGGTGACGCACCACAGGCGCGCCACCAGGTCGAGGTCGGTCAGGGCCTGGACCAGCGCGAGGGCGGTGGCGGCGGCGAGCGTGACGCCCGGGTGTTCCGGCAGCAGCCGGTCCTGTCCGGCGACGACGAGCAGCACGCCGTCGACGGGCCGTTCGTCGGCGGCCTCCCGCAGCCGGGCGGCCAGCGCCGCCCGGTCCAGCTCGGCTTCGCCGACGGTGAGCGGTTCGGCGTCGGGCAGCAGGCCGGCCAGCCCGTCGGCCCAGCCGGGGGCGTCGGCGGCGGGCAGCACGACCAGCCAGCGGCCGGTGGGCCCGTCCCGGTCGGCGACCGGCACCGGCTTCCAGGCCACCTGGTACGACCACTCGTCGGCCAGCGACCGCTCCCGGCGGGACCGCCGCCAGGAGCTGAGCACCGGCAGGGCCGGCAGCAGGGTACGCACGGAGTCGTCGTCGGGGTCGACGCCCAGCTCGCCGCCCAGGGTTTCGGCGTCGGCGCCCTCCAGGGCCGCCCAGAACCCGTCGTCGTCGCCGGAGGCGGTGGCCGTGACGGCGGCGGGCGGCGGCTCGGGCCAGAACCGCTGGCGGCGGAACGCGTACCCGGGCAGCGGCACCCGCGCGACGTCGACGCCCGTGAACAGCGCGGCCCAGTCCACGTCGACCCCACCGCCGTGCAGCTCGGCGAGGGCGGCGAACGCGGAGCCGGGTTCACCGCGGTCGCGGCGCAGCAGGGCGGTCGCGGCCCGGTCCTCGTCCCGGCCGGTGGCGGCGAGGATGTCGCGGGTGAGCGCGGTGAGCACCCCGCTCGGGCCCACCTCCAGGAAGGTGCGCACGCCCATGGCGCACAGCCGGTCCACGCCGTCGGCGAACCGGACGGCCTCCCGCACGTGCCGCACCCAGTATTCGGGGGTGCGCACGGCGTCGGCGTCGACGATCTCGCCGGTCAGGTTCGACACGATCGGCAGCGTCGGCGGGTGTAGCTCGACCCCGCGCAGCACGACGGCGAACTCGTCGAGCATCGGTTCCATCAGCGGGCTGTGGAAGGCGTGGCTGACCCGCAGCGGCTTGGTCCGCACCCCCTGGTCGGCCCAGCGGCGTTCGAGTTCCTCCACGGCATCGGCGGCGCCGGAGACCACCACCGAGGCGGGGCCGTTCACGGCGGCGACGGCGACCCGGTCGTCGAGGCCGGTCAGGGCGGCCCGGACCGCCTCGGCGGGGAGCTGGACCGACAGCATCGCGCCGCCGGCCGGCAGGGCCTGCATCAGCCGGCCCCGGGCGGCGACGACGGCGGCGGCGTCCGGCAGGGTCAGCACGCCCGCGACGTGGGCCGCCGACAGCTCGCCGATCGAGTGACCGAGCAGGACGTCCGGGACGACCCCCCAGCTCTCCAGGAGCCGGAACAGCGCCACCTCGACGGCGAAGAGCCCGGCCTGGGTGAACAGGGTCTGGTTGAGCAGCGCGGCGGCCTCGCCGCCCTCCGGCGCGAAGATCACCGGGGCCAGCGGTCGGGGCAGGTGGCGGTCCAGCTCGGCGCAGACCTCGGCCAGCGCGCGGGCGAACACCGGGAAGGCGTCGGCCAGGTCGCGGCCCATGCCGCAGCGCTGCGCGCCCTGCCCGGAGAAGAGGAACGCGAGCTGGCCGCCGCGCGGCCCGCCCCCGGTGACCAGCCCGGGCGCGTCGTGGCCGGCGGCGAGCGCGCGCAGCCCGGCGAGCAGGTCGGCGCGGTCTGCGGCGAACAGCACGGCCCGGTGCTCCAGCCGGGCCCGGGTGGTGGCCGACGACCAGCCCACGTCGGTCAGCCGTAGTTCGGGGCGGGCGACGAACAGGTCGGCCCAGCGGGTGGCCTGCTCGGCGAGCGCCGCCGCGTCGCGGGCGGAGAGCAGCACCGGCACGAGGCCGGCCCCGACGACCGGCGCGAACCCGTCGGTCGTCGACGCGGCCACGCCGGCCCCGGCGGTGGTGGCCGTGCCGGTGGTGGCCCCAGCCGTGGTGGCCCCGGCGGTAGCGGCCGCAGCGGTGGTGGCCGCAGCGCGACCGGCGTCGGCGTCCGCGCCGGGCTCCGCCGGCCCGGGGTCGACCTCGGCCGGCGCCTCCTCGATGATCACGTGGGCGTTGGTGCCGCTCATCCCGAACGACGACACGCCGGCCCGGCGCGGCTGCTCCCCGGGGGCCCACGGCTGGGCCCGGGTCACCAGCGACACCGCGCCGGCCGTCCAGTCCACGTTGGGTGTCGGCTCGTCGACGTGCAGCGTCGCCGGCACCGTGTCGTGCCGCAGCGCCATCACCATCTTGATCACCCCGGCGACGCCGGCGGCGGCCTGGGTGTGCCCGATGTTCGACTTCACCGAGCCGAGCCACAGCGGCCGGTCCGCCGGCCGGCCCTGCCCGTACGTGGCGAGCAGCGCCTGCGCCTCGATCGGGTCGCCGAGGGTGGTGCCGGTGCCGTGCGCCTCCACCACGTCGACCTGCTCGGGTGCCAGCCGGGCGCTGGCCAGGGCCTGGAGGACGACGCGCTGCTGGGACGGGCCGTTGGGGGCGGTGAGCCCGTTGGACGCGCCGTCCTGGTTGACGGCGCTGCCCCGGACCACGGCCAGCACGGGGTGCCCGTTGCGCCGGGCGTCGGAGAGCCGCTCGACGAGCAGCAGGCCGACGCCCTCGCCCCACCCGGTGCCGTCGGCGGCGGCGGCGAACGACTTGACCCGCCCGTCGGCGGCGAGGCCGCGCTGCCGGCTGAAGCCGATGAACGCGGACGGGGTGGACATGATGGTGGCGCCGCCGGCCAGCGCCAGGGTGCACTCCCCCTGGCGCAGGGCCTGGCAGGCGAGGTGCAGGGCGACCAGCGACGAGGAGCAGGCGGTGTCGACGGTGACGGCGGGGCCCTCGATGCCGAGGGCGTACGAGATCCGGCCGGACACCACGCTGGCCGCCGTGCCGGTGAGGACGTACCCCTCGGTGCCGGGCGGCGGCGGCTGGAGCAGACCCACGTAGTCCTGGCCGGTGGTGCTGGCGAAGACGCCGACCTGGTGGCCGCGCAGCGCGGACGGGTCGATGCCGGCATGCTCGAACGCCTCCCACGACGTCTCCAGCAGCAGCCGCTGCTGGGGGTCCATGGCGAGCGCCTCGCGCGGGGAGATGCCGAAGAAGCCGGCGTCGAAGTCGGTGGCCGAGTCGAGGAAGCCGCCCTCGGAGGCGTACGACGTGCCGGGGTGGTCGGGGTCGGGGTGGAACAGCCGGGTCAGGTCCCAGCCCCGGTCGGCGGGGAACCCGGAGATGGCGTCCTCGCCCGAGGCGACGAGTTCCCACAGGTCCTCCGGGGAGCGCACCCCGCCGGGGAAGCGGCAGGACATGCCGACGATCGCGATCGGCTCACGGTTGGCAGCCTCAAGCTCGCCGAGCTTCCTCCTGGTCTGGTGAAGGTCCGCCGTCACCCATTTCAGGTATTCCCGTAGCGTATCTTCATTCGCCATTGCCGCCACCTCTTCGGGCCGGAACAACCAGGCGACCCAATACCGTCCACAGACGCCTCAAGCCGCGAAGACCAGAGCCCATAAAGCCAACCACGAATTGCCAGACAGACAGCGCTGCAGCGCACACCAGGTCCTACTTACCGGAGGAAGGTATTTGGCCCCGGACAGCGCTGCCAACCCCTAGCGGGCCCCTAGCACTGCCCCTAGGAGCAGGGCCGCAGGCTGGGACGAAGCGCCCCTCGGACGGGCACCGGCCGGTGCCCGTCGGCCGACGGGCGGGCGGGTGCGACACCCGCCCCGGCCGGCTTCGCCGATCTCGTCGACACCACGCGCCCGCCAGCCTTTTCCACTGCGGCACATTGAACCATTCCGCGTAACGATGCGTGACGTCGCACAGTGAGCCATTCGCACAATGTTTTGAGCACGGAGCGACGAAGTGTTCCTCTCACAGACCACTGTCCGGCCCGGCCGGTGGAGGAGGAGGGGCCGGCGGTCATCACCCGATGCCGAGGGCCGTGGCGAGCCGGGCCACGTCCGCCGGGACCGGTCCGTGGCGCATCAGGTCGACGAGCAGCGTACGGGCCACCGGCCGCAACCGGACCTCGGCCGGTGCGGTCCGGTCCGCGTCGACCAGCGCGCGTCCGGCCGCGAGCGGGTCGCCGACCCGGAGGTACGCGCGGGTGGCGTCGAGCAGGTACGCCGCCTGATACTCGGCCGGTAACCGTCGCCAGTCGTCCGCGCCGACGACCTTCTCGTGCAGTACCACCGCCTCGCCGCCGGCACCCAGCTCGACGGCGACAGCCACCCGGGCCAACTCCACCGCCGTGGGCCCGAAACTGGTCCAGTGCCGGCCATTGCCCTCGCCGATCTCGTCGGCGATCCCGGCCGCCTGGTCAACCAACTCCCGTGCGCTGCACTCGTCGCCGAACCCGGCGGCGGCCAGGGCGGCCTGGATCAGCAGCGTCCCGCGCAACGCCAGATCCCGTGGCGGGCCGTCGCGCCACACCCTGGGGGCGGTGCGGTACGCGGCGGCGATCGTGACCGACAGGGCCGGCCGGGGACGGTCGAGGAGGCGCAGCGCCTGCCCCAGCGGCACGGTGGCCTCCGCCACCAGCAGCGGGTCGCCGGTGGCCACGGACATGGCCCGGTCAGCGGCGAGCCAACCGAGGTCGCCCTCGCCGAGCTTCACCAACACCGACGACGCGATCCGATCCGGTACGCCTGCACCAGCAGCTCCGCCGCCCCGTCCCCGTCCCCGCCGCCGACGTGGGCGTGGGCGGCGTGGGCGTGTTGGGTGTCGCCGAGCAGTTCCGGCAGCATCCGCAGTAGTTGGGGGTAGTCGGCGTGCTGGTACGTCAGCCAGGCGTGCCGTACCCGCCGGCCGGGGATGCCGCCCGCACCTGCGGCCCGCTCCCCAGTGCGGTGTCGTAGCGGGCGAGGGCGGCGCGTACCCCGTCGACGCCGTACACGGCGGCGCGGGCGGCCTGCGACGGTAGAGCGTCGCGGCCGAGCAGCGCCACCGGGTCGACGCGGAGCACAGCGGCGAGGTCCTGAATGACCGTGAACCGGTCGAGGGCACGGACACCGCGTTCGACCTTGTCGACCCAACTCTTCGACTTGCCGAGCCGGTCAGCGAGCATCTGCTGGGTCATCCGCCGTCGGGCCCGTAGCCGGGCAATTCGGCGTCCTATCGGCAGGTCATGGGTGGTCACGACGCCACCGCCGGTCGGGCACCGCCCTGGTCGTGTCGTCCGCCGGTATCCGGTCTGCCTCGGCCTGCTTGAGCAGGCGTTGCCTCGCGGCCTCCCGTTCGGCGGCCTCCGCCTGCTCGCTACGGCTCTGCGCCGGGCCGTTATCCGTGGCGTCCATATCTCCCTGCCTTCTGATTGGGTAGGTAGCGTTGGTGCCGGTCCTGATCTCCCGGGTCGGCCGCGTACCCCTGGGCCGCCCACATCTCCAACGGTCTGCCGCACCATCCGACGATGCGTTCGGTGATGTCAGTGGTGCTCACGCCCGCGATTTCAGCCTGGGCGTCCGGCAGGTACGCGGTCATGTAGCGGACGAGCGTGCGAATGTTGCACTGACACAGCTCCTTGAGCTGGCGTTTGCGGGTCAGGCAGGGCCAGGGGTCGCCGCAGACGAGGCAGTTCCAGTCCGGCCTGGACGGGCCGTGGAGCGCCGGATAGTCAGCCATCGCCGCCTCCGTCCGCCGGCGGGCGGTGGCAACCCTGCCGGCGGGGCGAGTAGGGCGGCCACATGGGCGGACGCCGGTACTCACTGCGGGGCCGCTGCGCCCCCGGCTCGCGGGGACGCCGGCGCTCTGCCCGCAGCTCGGTCGCGGCGTCGCGGTGATGGCGGGCCTCGTCCCGAGCGGTGACGATCTCCTGGTAGAGGGTGTCCAGGTCGGCCTCGACCCGGCGGAGGAACCTGCCGACTGCCTCCGGGTCGAGGCCCCGGCGGCCGAACCTGGTCAGCGGGAAGTCCTGCCACCGGACGTCGGCCGGGGTCAGCAGGCTCCGCCGGGACTGGTAGACCGCGCCGCCCTCACGGGTGCCGCCGACTTCGATAGAAGGCCCGCCCCCAACCGGCTCGGGGGGTTCGTCTGTGCTGGGCTCCATGTGCCTCCGTCCTGCGCTGTCGAGATGGCTGGCAGCCCGGCCACTGTCACGGGCCCAACCAACGAGTCCTCGCCGTGTCGGGCTTTTGTCCATCTTGCGCTTGCTGATGCTGAAAACGCAAGACTTGCGTTTGCAAGAATAACGTTCACTTGCCCTGTCATGATGGTGCGTTCGCAAGACCGGCAGACTTTAGAGAGTCCGGAGCGAAGGAGATGGAACTTGGCAACACGTCGTCAGCCACCAACCGTTCGGCTTCGACGCCTGGCCGGCGAGCTGCGCAGCCTCCGCCAAGCTTCCGGTCTGACCCGCGAGGACGCGGCTGAGCAGACGAACATCAACAGCGCCACCCTGTACCGCATTGAGACGGCCAAGGCTCGTCCGCAGCGGCGCACGCTGCTGACGTTGCTGGACAAGTACGGGATCAGTGACCCCGCGCGCCGCGCGGCCTTGGTTGAGCTGTCCAAGCAGGCAACGCAACTGGGGTGGCTACAGGCGTATGAGTCCGAGCTGCCCGAGGAGTACACGACCTACATCAGCTTCGAGAGCGAGGCGCGCAGCGTCCGCAACTACGAGTCGCTGTTCGTGCCCGGCTTACTCCAAACGCAGGGCTACACCCACGCCGTGGTCACAGCCAGCTTGCCCTACGCCAGTGACGACGAGATCCAACAGCGCATCGAAACCCGCACCCAGCGGCAGGCATCCATCACCAAGGATGACCCGCTCAAGCTGTGGGCCATCGTTGACGAGGCTGTGCTGCACCGTGAAGTTGGCGGCGCGGAGGTCATGGTTGACCAACTTCGACACCTGCTCGACCTGACCGAACGGCCGCACATCACGCTCCAGGTGCTGCCCTACAAGGTCGGCGCACATCCGGGTATGCACGGAGCGTTCGCCGTGATGGACTTTCCGGACGCTGCCGACCCCGAACTTGTCTACATCGAGAACATGGCTGGCGCGCTGTACCTGGAGAAGGAGGCTGACATCCGGCGGTACGCCGAAATGTTCGACCAGCTTCGAGCGGCTGCCCTGAACGTGGCCGACTCGCGGAGGCTCCTCGGCCGCTTGATCGAAACACACTGAGTGTGAGGGGAGATGAAAAGGTGAACGCTTTAGATCTGGGTGCCGTGACGTGGCGGACAAGCACTCGTAGCGGCGCAAATGGCAACTGCGTGGAAGTTGCCCAGCTCACCAACGCTGTTGCACTGCGTGACAGCAAGGACCCGTCGGGGCCAGCGTTGGTGTTCATGCCCCAAGAATGGGCGGCTTTCATCGAGGGGGCCAAGGATAGGGAGTTTGATCGAGGCTGACCAACCTGCCGGGAGGGCACCCGATCTTGGGATGGGTGCCCCCTTCGCGTTGACGCCCGCCGACAATTTGCCGGGCATCGTCCTGGTCCGGGACACGAAGGACCGCGAAGGCGGCACCCTGAACTTCACGCCGGGCAGCTGGCAGTCGTTCGTCAACCTTGCCAAGCAGATCGGGCTGGTCGGCTGACCAGCACGACGAGAAACCCCAGGCCACCCGGCAATGGGCGGCCTGGGGTTTCTCTGTAGTCCGGGCTACTCGGGGCCAAAGCCATTGACCAGCAACAAGGCCATCAGTCGCTACTGATCCGCCGCAGCCTGGTCGTCGTGGAGTAGCGTCCCAGCCGACCCGGCCCCCGAGCAGTCGATTTACCCGGCGGTGGAACGCCTTTCGCCGGTGGTGGTGGTGCAGTCGTTGTAGCTGTCAGCCTGTACGGCGCGGTCCCCTCCCGGGGCCGCCCTGCTCACACGTCCGTCCGCTGGTCGATCGCTGCCTCGTAGAAGGCATCCGCGAGCGCCATGATGACAGCGCTGATGCCAGGGCCGTCGCTGAAGAAGTAGTCGGCCATGGTGTTGTGGGCCTCCTGGTTGTCGACGACCGCCTCAGTGACCGCCGCCTGGAAGTCCTGCGATTCCATGAACTGCTTCTTCGAGTTCACCTTGGTCTGGTTGACCAGGTCCGGGTAGGCGAGCAGCCGCTGCACCAGTCCCTGCACGAACTCACGGACCTGGGACGCGGAGAACGACTCGGCGCCGAAAAGGTCGTTCATCTTGTCGATGACGACCTGTAGTGCGACGTACTTCGGCTCCTTCCGGGTGCCGGTGCCCGCGGCGCCGATGCCCTTAAGCTCGCCGTCACCGGTCAGCGAGATGTCGACCGCGGTCCCCTTGGTGTACTTGACCCCGACCAGGACCACGTCGGAAAGGTCGACCTCCGCAGCCCAGGATCTGTCTGCGATGATCTTCTCCAGGAGTCGCAGGAAGATCGACAGCATCTCCATGTACGGGTCGCCGTAGTCAACGATCTGGCTCATGAAGTCGTAGAGCCGGACGTAGGTGGAGACGTCCTTGCGGAACAGGTCGAGGGTGTTGAGGGTGACCTTGTCGTCGGCCTCGATCGCCGCCGCGTAGCGGCGGGCGAAGTCGTTCTTGGCCGGGCTGATCGCGGCCGAGAGCGCGTTGTTGCCTTTGCGGGTGACCCACAGTTCGGCGACCTCGCGCACCTGCTCTGGCGTGTAGATCCCGGCCTGGGCGAGCTTGTTGGCGAGGTGGACGACGATGTACGGGTCGGTCTCGGTCTCCAGGGTGGCGTTGGTGAAGTACGGCTCGAACGCAGCCCGGATGTCCTCAGGCTTGTTCACGAAGTCGATGACGAACGTCTTGCGCTTCTGCTCCCCGCCGGCAGTGCGGTGGGTGCGGTTGAGCCGGGACAACGTCTGCACGGCGGTGACCCCAGAGAGCTTCTTGTCGACGTACATCGCCGAGAGCAGCGGCTGGTCGAACCCTGTCTGGTACTTGTTCGCGACCAGCATGATCTTGTACGTCGTGCCCTTGAAGGCGGCGGCGAGGTCCGGGCCGGCGCCAGGGTTCAGGTTGGCCTCGGTGAACTCGTCGTCCTTGCTCGGTTGCGGCCCCCAGTCCGAAGCCCACTCCTCGTCCTCGGCCATCTTCACCGAGCCGGAGAAGGCGACCAGGGTGCGGTAGTTGTACGAGGCGTCCTTGGCGGCCCGCTTGGCGATGAAGGCGTCGATCGCCTTCTTGTACTTCACTGCGGCCTTGCGCGAATCGGTCACGACCATCGCCTTCGCCTTGCCCTCCAGCAGGTGGGCGACGTTGGTATGGAAGTGCTCGACGATGATCTGCACTTTCTGGCTGATGTTGGTCGGGTGCAGCTTCACCCACCGCATCAGACCCTTGCGCGCCGCGGCCTCCTCCACCACCTCGTCACCGTCGCCGCTCTCGGCCCGGCCGGCGATCTTCAGCGCGGTGTCGTAGGACTGGTAGCCCCTGAGCACGTCAAGGATGTAGCCCTCCTCGATCGCCTGCCGCATCGAGTAGAGGTGGAACTCGACCGGCTTCCCGTCAGGGCCCTTGCGGCCAAAGAGCTCCAGGGTCTTGTTCTTCGGCGTTGCCGTGAACGCGAAGTAGGAGATGTTCTCCGATTCGGCCCGCTCGGTCATCTCCGAGGCCAAGATCGCCTCGACGTCGACCTCCCCACCCTCCTCGATCTCCTTGACCTCCTCCGCGGTCAGCACAGCCTTGAGCTTGGAGGAGATCTGCCCGGACTGCGACGAGTGCGCCTCGTCGGCGATCACCGCGAACCGCCGCCCCTTCAGCGACGAGTCGGCCCGGATTTCGTCGAGCGCGAACGGGAAGGTCTGCACCGTCACCGCGATGATCAGCTCCCCGTTCCTCAAGGTGGTCGCCAGCAGCTCGGATTTCGACTTCGCCCCCGCCTTGCGGACGTCCCCCGGGCTGATCGTGGCCACGATCTTCCCCGACCCGTCGATCTGCCGGATCGCCTCCTGGAGCTGCCCGTCGAGTACGGTGCGGTCCACGACCACGATCACCGAGTCGAAGACCTTCTCGTCGTTCACGTGCAGCCGCGCCAGCCGGTGCGCGGTCCAGGCGATGGTGTTCGTCTTCCCCGACCCTGCCGAGTGCTCGATCAGGTAGCGATGCCCCACCCCCTCCTCGCGCACTGCGGCCACGACGTTCGTAACGGCCTCCCACTGGTGGAACCGTGGGAAGAGCATGCTCGTACGCCGCACCGACGTCCCGGTCGTGACATCCCACTCCTCCTTGGTCTCTACGATCATCAGCCGGCCGATGATGTTGAGCCAGGCGTCCTTCTCCCAGACCCGCTCCCACAGGTATGCCGTCGCCGACCGCCCGTCCTCACCCGGCGGGTTCCCCGCGCCATCCTCATGGCCGATGTTGAACGGCAGAAAGTGCGTCGTCTCGCCCTCAAGCCGGGTGGTCATCGCGGCCAGGTCGTTGGAGACCGCGAAGTGCACCAGCGCCCGATGCCCAAACGACAACAGCGGCTCCGGCCGACTCTTGGTCAGCGGCTGTCGGCCTTTGCGGTACTGGTTGATCGCCTCATCGAGGGACTGGGTGAAGTCGGTCTTCAGCTCGACGGTGGCGACCGGGAGCCCGTTGACGAAGAAGACCAGGTCGATACTGCGCTGGTCAGCGGTGGAGAAGTGCACCTGCCGCATCACCCGCACCCGCATCGCCGTGTACTGCTCATTGGTGGTCGCGTTCAGGCTGGTCTCGGGGCGGAACTGCGCCATCTTCAGCCGGCCACCGCCGATGTACTGCACCCCGTTGCGCAGGATGTTCAGCGTCCCGCCACCATGTTCGAGAGGCTTATCGAGTGCCGTGGTCAGCACGTCAAGGAACTTCGCCTGCGACCCCGCCGCCTTCAAAGCCTTCGCGTACGCCGGCTTCTGGGTCTCCTCTAACCAGGCGAACAGGTCCTCGGGGAAGAGCGCCCGTTCCCGGTGGTAGCCAGTGTCGTCCGCCGAGTAGAGCCACCCGCGGGCTTTCAGATACGCGCATATCTCGGACTCGAACACGACTTCGTTGTGATCGGCCATCACGCCATCTCCCGTACGTCGATCTGCCCCGTCACCGCCGCCGCGGTCAACGCCGCCCGCCGCTCACGGGCGAGCTCGATGAACCGCTCGGTTTCTTTGATCAGTGCGTCGATCTTCGCAGTCTGCTCGTCGAGGTACGCCGCAATGCGACGCTGCTCGTCCAAGGCCGGCGCAGGAATTCTGAATGACCTGATCTTGTCTTGGTTGATGTTTGGCTGACCGCCACCAGCAGCCTCCAACAGCAACCAGCTCTTGGCCGCCATAAGGCTGTACTGAACAAATTCAGGGTCTGAACCTACGGGCCCAACTAGGGCGCAGCAGGCTTGATTCGATGCTGCGTCGACGCCAAGCAATGCCATCCGGCCAATTGTCGCGCCGTACATCGCGATCAGCAGTGAGCCTGCCGGATGGATCTTGAGCGCCGAGTATCGCCGCACAACGGCGGCATTCACCCCCCGTGCTGTGCCAAGAATAAGCGATTCTCTGAGCTCACCCGTGGTCACCCACGGGATGCCCGCATCCTCCCCGTAGGTGATGTCCTCATTCGCAGGCGTCGTTCCGCTCCCAGTCGCCTGAAAGAGCCAAGACAACCGCATCATGGGCCAGTCGTCACGCCGCGATGCGCCCCAACCCGTCTCCTGGGCGATGAGAGCAGCCCGGCGCTCGCGGAGCATCTCGATCAGGCGCCCCTGCTCCTCGACGAGCGTGTCGATGCGAGCGGTCTCGCGGTCGAGGCAGTCGCTGATGGCGCGCTGCGTCTCCACCGGCGGCAGTGGGATCGGAATGCTGGCAAGCTTCTCTGCCGTGAGGTGCGGCATTGAGACAACGTTGGAGTAGGCACGGATGAAGCCGCTGAACCGCAGCGCGATCAGGTAGAACGCGATAAAGCGGCCGTCGAATTCGCCAATCGGCCGAAGCCGATTGATCGAGTTCTGGAATCCCCAGCCCGGGAGATCCTCGTCGACATATGCGGCGCGGCCGAAACCTCCTTGGCCGCCCTCGACGACGACAACGTCGCCCGCTCGGATGCTCAACTGTTTCAACTCGGCGTCGCCGAACCACATCTCGTTCACGTCGTCGAGGGCCAGCACGCCGTCGGGCTGCACGTTCGCAGCACGCATGTACGGGGCACGCACGTCACTGCCGGAGTCCTTACTCTGCAGCATCTTGCCGAGCGTGACGGTCGCAGTGTTCTTGACCTGGCCAGCCAGCCATCTGTCCGGCAAGGCCCCCCAGAGAGGCCCGCTCACTGCTCGACCTCCCGCAACAGGTCGAGGATCTTGGCGACCTGCTTCTCTAGGTCAGCGTCGATTTCGGCGAGAGGGCGGGGCGGGACGTACTTGTAGAAGTGGCGGGTGAAGGGGATCTCGTAGCCGGTCTTGGTCTTGCCCCAGTCGATCCATGAGTCCGGTACATGCGGCTTCACCTCGGCGTCGAAGTAGGCCTGAATGACCTCGACCTTGCCAGCCGCACCGGCGGTCGAGCCGCCGTAGGTGAAGGGGACGTTCTCGGTGTCGCGCTTCTTCGTGTCCGGCTTGGGCTTGCCCTTGCGGTCGACGACGGGGTTGCCGGACTCGTCGAGTAGGGGGCGTTCGACGGTGATGGTCCAGTAGCCAAACTCGTCGGTGCGCAGCACCTTGGAATAGTCCGGATCGGCGTCGGTGAAGTCGGCGTACAACTTCACAACCCTGGCGCGATCGGCGTCGCTGATCTCGCGGCCCTTGGAGCCGAGATTCTTGCGCATCTTGGTCCAGAACGACGTGCCGTCGATGAGCTGGACTAGGCCCTTGCGGTCGGGGTGTTTAGTGTTGTCGAGGATCCAGATGTAGGTGGCGATGCCGGTGTTGAAGAACATGTTGGTCGGCAAGGCGACGATGGCGTCGACCAGGTCGTTCTCCAGCAGCCATTTGCGAATGTTGGAGGGCCCGGATTCGGCGGCTCCGTTGAAGAGCGGCGAGCCGTTCATGACGATGCCGGCCCGGCCGCCGCCGTCCTTCGGCGCCCGCATCTTGTAGGCCAGGTGGAGCAGGAAGAGCATCTGCCCGTCCGAGGTCGACGGGAGGCCGGGAGCGAACCGGCCGTAGGGGCCAGCGGAGTTGCGTTCGGCGGCGACCTTCTTGGCGTACTGCTTCCAGTCGACGCCGTAGGGCGGGTTGGACATGCAGAAGTCGAACTGGCGTTCCTTAAACGCGGGGTCGGTGAGGGTGTTGCCGAAGGCGATGTCGGTCGCTTCGTAGCCCTTGGCCAGCAGGTCGGACTTGCAGATCGCGTACGACTGCGGGTTGTACTCCTGCCCGTACAGCCTCAGCTTCGCCTCGGGGTTCTGTGCGAGCAGGTGTTCCTCGGCCAGGGCGAGCATGCCGCCGGTACCCGCGGTGGGGTCGTACAACGCGCGGACGATGCCGGCCTCGGTCAGGTCGGCGTCCTTCTCGGCGAAGAGAAGGTCGACCAGCAGCCGGATCGCGTCCCGCGGGGTGTAGTGGTCACCGGAGGTCTCGTTCGCGGCCTCGTTGAACTTGCGGATGATGTACTCGAACGCATCGCCCATGGCGGCGTTGGAGACGTCGTCCGGATGCAGTTCGACAGCCTTGAAGGACGTGATGACCTCGCGCAGCAGCTCCGCCTTCTCCAGGGCAAGGATTTCCTTCTTGAAGTCGAAGTACTGGAACACGTCGACATCGGGCGAGAAGCGGTCGATGTAGTCGGCCAGGTTGTCCGCCAGCCCGTCGGCGTCAGTCAGCAGGTTGGCGAAGGAGTAGTTCGAGGTGTTGTAGAACGGCCTGCCGGTCGCCTTCTCGACCTCGACCTTAAGCCGGTTGGGGTTGTCGTACTTCGCCGCCAGCGCGCGCACCGTCGCCCGGTCGGGCTCAAGGATGCAGTCGAGGCGTCGCAGGATTGTGAGCGGGAGGATCACGTTGCCGTACTGGTTGGGGCGGTAGGGGCCCCGAAGCTGGTCGGCGATCGACCAGATGAAACTACCGAGGGCGCTCACAAAGCTCCTTACGAGAATCACTCGACGACAGTTGCTGGACGCCCAGCACAAGCCCGTGCGTGCCGTCGAGCAGGCGGTGACGCACAGTCTGCAGCAGCCGATGCGTCATCGAACATCATCGGGCATCACGACACCCCGCGTGCCACGCGGTTGGCAGCAGCGATCAGCTTAGCGAATCCGTCGCGGTCGGCGCCCTCGCCGTGATCGTCCCTTCGGCTAGGCTCTGGCTGCGCCGGTCGCCCAAGACGTGACGACCGGCCTTTCAGAGACTCCGGCGCAGTCACGACCCGGGAGCGACCAGACACGAACAGTGGCCACAAGACGAATTAGGGTGGACTCACGCCCGCCCCCGCCCAGGTTCAAATACGGCCCCTTCAGGTCGCGGACATCGCTGCGCATGCCCGTCGGCGGCTTTCTCAACAGGTCGCGAACCATGCGTCGCCACCCGGCCCGGCCGCCGGGCAGCGCCGCACGGGAGGCGTACTCTGACCAGGCGTTCACCGCGCCTGGTCGCCACTCCACCTGGCCTACGTCGCCGAGCGCGATGCCGCGCAGGCGCTGAGAGCTGTGCCGAATTCACACACTCGGGAAATGGTGACAGGAACACATGGGCTACCTCCGGATCGGCGATGTCGACCTGTATTCGGAAGTCGCCGGCGAGGGCGATCCCGTCCTGCTGCTGCACGGTGGCTTCTGCTCCCTTGAGTCGATGCGGGCGCAGTCCGACGCGCTCGTGCCGGATCACCGGGTGTTCGCCTTCGAGCGTCCCGGGCACGGCCGGTCGGCCGACATCGACGGGGAGTACGGGTACGCGCGCGGGGTCGCCGACACCCTGGCCTATCTCGATGCCGTCGGCCTCGAATCGGCGCACGTCGTGGGCTACAGCGACGGCGCGATCATCGGGCTGCTGCTCGCCCTCGACCACCCGGCGCGGGTGCGCTCGCTGACCGCCATCAGCGCGAACCTCGATCCGTCGGCGTTCACGGATGCAGCGTGCCCCGTGCTCGACGCGCTCGAAAGGGAGCCAGGACCGGACGTCGAGCAGATGCACTACGAACGCCTGTCACCGGACGGGCCGGAGCATGCGGACGTCGTACTCGCCAAGCTGTTCCGCCTCTGGAGGAGCGAGCCGCACATCGACCCGGCCGAACTCGCCCGGATCGCGGCGCCGGTGCTCGTCATGTCGGGCGACCGTGACACGATCCCGCCCGGCCACAGCCTGCTCATCGCCGCGTCGATTCCCGGCGCGCAGTTGTGCATCGTGCCGGGCACCACGCACGGCCTCGTCGCCGAGCGTGCTGAGTTGATCGGCGCGCTCATCCGCAGCTTCGTGAAGCAGGCCGTCGATCAGGCGCGTGAGCGGCGCAGCAGCCAGACGAAATAGGGTGCTCCGACGAGGGCCATCATGAGCCCGGCGGGGATCTGCGAGGGGGCGATGAGCGTACGGCCGAGGGTGTCGGCGACGCAGACGAGCAGGCCACCGAGCAGCATGGCGACCGGGATGATGCGCCCGTGCCGAACGCCGACGAGGCTGCGGGCGATGTGGGGGGCGACGAGCCCGACGAAGCCGACCACGCCGACCGCGATCACGCTCACCGCCGCCACGACCGCCGCGATCGTCAGCAGTGACAGTCGCGCGCCGTCCCGGCGGACGCCGAAGATCCGCGGGGTGTCCTCGTCGATCGCCAGGAGGTCGAGTTGGCGGCGCATTCCCAGCACTGCGGGGGTCGCGAGGAGGAGCACGAGCGCGACCGGCAGCACGTCGGCGAAGGTGCGGCCGTAGGTCGTGCCCGAGAGCCAGGTGAGAATCTGCGGCGTGTCCCACGGATCGGCACGCAGGAGCAGGAAGGTGCTGATGTCGCTGAGCGCGTAGCCGCAGCCGATGCCGATGAGCAGGAAACGGTCGGGAAGGAGCCCTCCGCGCCATGCCAGCAGGGCGATGAGCGCGAAGGTGCCGAGTCCCATCGCGACGGCCGTGACGATGAGCGCGGGACGTCCGCCGGCCGCGCCCGAGGTCACCACGATCACCGCGCCGAGGCCGGCACCGGCGGTGATACCGAGCACGCCCGGCTCGGCCAGCGGATTGCGTACCGTTCCCTGCACGACGGTTCCGGCCAGCGCGAGCGCCGCACCGGCGACGACGGTTGCCGCGACCCGTGGGGCGCGGTCGTCGAGTGCCCGGCCGATCAGGTCCGGCGCGGCGCTCTGGAGCCAGAGCACGACATCGCCGGTGCGTAGCCACAGGCTGCCGGCCAGCAGGCCGACCAGCACCGCCGCGACGAGCAGACCGGCCGCGACGACCGCCACGGTGAGGAAGCGGCGGCGCGAGCGGATGGCGACGAGGGCCCGGGGCGCACCTCGCGCCGCTCCCGCATCGCGGAGCCGGAGCGCGAGGATCACGATGACGATGGCACCGAGCAACGAGGTCGGGATTCCGGTGGGAATCGAGGCGGCCGCCTGGGCGCCGAGAACCGCCCGGAGCACGTCGTCCGCGAGGAGCACCAGAAGTGCCCCGACCAGTCCGCAGGCCGGGATCAGGAAACCGTGCCGGCTCAGCACACCGATGCGGTTGGCCGCGAGGCGCACCACGACCGGCGCGGCGAGCCCGACGAAGGCGAGGGGACCGGCCAGCGTCACCGAGATGCTCGTCAGCAGGACGGCGCAGAGCACCGCGATGAACCGGGTCGAGCGGATCGGCACGCCGAGCGAGGCGGCGGTGTCGTCGCCGAGGCCGAGTACGTCGAGTCGCCGGGCCAGCAGCACGGCGATGGCGAGCACGACGACGATGACCGGGGCGGCGCGCATGGCGGCGTCGATGTTCAGCTGTGCGAGCGAGCCGCTGCCCCAGGCGTACAGCCCGGTGGTGCTCTCCTTGAACAGGATCAGCAGCATGGCGGTGGCCGCGTCGAGGGCCATCGCGACCGCCGAGCCGGCCAGGATCAGCCGCGTCGACCCGGTGCCCGAAGCGGTGCCGACGAGGCCGAGCACGAGCCCCGCGGCGAGCAGACCACCGCCGAAGGCCACGGCGCCCGAGGCCCACAACGGCACCGCGAGACCGAACGCGCCGACCGCGCACAGCGCGAAGTAGGACCCGGCGGTGACGGCGAGCGTGTCCGGAGCGGCCAGCGCGTTGCGGGTGACCGACTGGAGCAGCGCCCCGGCCGCGCCGAGCGCCACGCCGACCGCGATCCCGGCGAGCATGCGAGGCAGGCGGGACCCGGTCAGCACGTCGGTGACCGGTACGCCGCCGACGTCCTCGCGCGCCCCGAGGAGATGGCGCAGCAGGTCCCAGAAGCCCACCCCGGAGGTGCCCTGCGTCATGTGCCACAGCCCGGTCACGACGACTGCGACGAGCAGGACGGCCAGGACGGCCGCCCCGCTCGCGCCGCGGCCGAGCCCGACTCCGGGCACCGGCCGCGGCGCGGGGGTGTCGCTCACTTCCCGGTCAGGATCTTCACGTAGGCGTCGATCGCTTGCTCGTTCGACTTCGGGCCGCCGGCTCCCCAGACGCCCGCGGGGAAGGGGTACGCCCGGCCCTCCTTCACGGCCGGCAGCGCGGTCCAGATCGGGCTCTTGCGCAGCTCCTTGACGTAGCTGTCCGGGGTGTCGTCGTCGGAGTAGAACAGGCTCGCGCTCCCGACGGCGGTGAGTCCCTCGATGTCGGTCTGCGCGAGACCGTACGAGGGGTCGACGCCGCCGCTGCCGTAAGCCGCGTTGATCTTGTCAGTCCAGGCGGTGGTCATGCCGAGCTGCTCGCCGAGCTCGGTGAACAGGGCGCCCTTGCCGTACGGGCGGATGACGACGTTGCCGCCTTCGATCCAGCCGTCGAAGAACAGGAACTCCTTGGACTTGATGTTCGCGGCCTCGGCCGTCTTCCTGGCTGCGGCGAGGTGCTCGTCGAACTGCCGCAGCACCAGATCGGCGCGCTCGGTGCGGCCGGTGGCCTGACCGATCATCGAGAACACCTTCTTCATGTTCGCGATCTGGCCTTTGGCGTCGGCCCCGACCGTGGCGAGTACGGGGACACCGCGCTTCTCAAGCTTGGTGATCTGCTCGTCGTCGGCCTTGAACGCCTCCACGATGATCAGATCGGGCTTCGTGGCGTACAGCGCGTCGAGGTCGGGCTCGCCGCGCTCGCCGGTGTTGACGACACTTGCCGGAAGCGGCTCCGCCTTCACATAGGTGCCGTATCCCTTCGTGTCGGCGGCCGCGACCGGAGTGAGGCAGAGCGTGAGCAGGTCCTCGGTCTGCTGCCATTCAAGCACCGCGACCCGCTGGGCGGGCTTGGCGAGCTCGACCTTGCGGCCGACGCCGTCGGTCATCGATACCGGGCCGGTCGATGTTGTCGTTTTGTCGTCGGCGCAGGTCTGCGACGAGGGGGCGGTCGAGCTGCCGGCGGCGGGTTCGTCGACCTTCGTGGTGCCGCAGGCCGTGGCCGTCACGGCGATCGCGGTGAGCGCCGCGGCGGTGGCCGCGAGGCGGGTGACAGGGATCATGCGAGTTCTTCTCCTGATTTGACGTTCCGGTTCCGTGCGGGATGCCGTCCGACCGGGTCGATGCGAAGGCGGCCGGTGCGCGGGTCGACCTCGACCTCCACGCGCAGGTCGTAGACCTCGCCGATGTGCTCGGCGGTGAGCACCTCGAGCGGGTCGCCTGCGGCGTGGATGCGCCCGGCGTGCATGAGGACCAGCGTGTCCGCGACGCGTGCGGCGTGGTCGAGATCGTGCAGCACGACGCCGACGGCGACGCCGTGCTCGTCGACGAGATCCCGGACCAGGTCGAGCGTCTCGATCTGGTAGCGCAGGTCAAGATGGTTCGTCGGCTCGTCGAGGAGCACGACGCCGGTCTCCTGAGCCAGGCAGGCGGCCAGCCACACGCGCTGCATCTCGCCACCGGAGAGCTCGCCGACCGGCCGCTCGGCCATGTCCTGCACGCCGGTGACTTTCATCGCGCGCCCGACCGCCTTCCGGTCCGCCACGGACGGGCCGGCGAAGCGGCGCCGGTGCGGATGGCGCCCGAACGAGACGACCTCGTGCACCGTGAGCCCGTGGGGGGCCTGACGCGACTGTGCGAACAGCGTGACCTCCCGCGCGAACTGACGCACGCTGAGCAGCGACACCGCGCGCTCCGGCTGCCCGTCACGGTGGCCGAGCAGCACCTCGCCGCCATCCACCCGATGCAACCGGGCAAGGGCTCGCAGCAGCGTCGACTTCCCGCTGCCGTTCGGCCCGACCAGCGCCGTCACGCGACCGGGTGCCAGCACCACCGAGACGCCGTGGACCACCGCCGTCTTTCCGTAGCGCAGCACCAGCTGTTCACCACGCAGGACGGCCGCCGCTGCCGAGCTGGCGGCCCCTCGCCGATCGGCGAGGGGCTCAATCGTCACGGGCATCGACGGCTCCGAATCACGGGGGGTGGCAGGCGCAGCATGCCCAAGTCGAGGCAGGACAAGTAAGGGTTGCCTTGCCTAACGGAGGCTAGGTGATGTTCAGGGTGTCGGCAATCCTGCACTCAGGACAGGCGATGCGGATTCCGGACATCAGGCACGAGACGAGGGCATATTGGCGAGGAGCCCGGGAGTCGTCTTGATCACTCGTCGCGGCTCATCCATGCCAGGAGGAGCAGCAGCCAACAGGACGCACGTCCAGGCGAGCGCGCCTGCAGGAACTGCCTGCCGGCGCTCGCCCGGACGGGTCAGTCGATCGCCTTGACCACCCGCGCGGGCACTCCCGCGACCAGCATGCGGGCAGGCACATCACGGGTGACGACAGCGCCGGCAGCGACCACCGAGCCCGCACCGATGGTCACGCCCTGGGTGACCACGGCGGCCGCGCCGATCCAGACGTCGTCCTCGATCACGATCGGGGCGCTGGTGATGTACTCGCGCCGCTCGGCCAGGGGCAGCGGGTGCCCTCCGGTGATGAGGCTGACCCTCGGGGCGATCATGACGTTGTCGCCGATGCGGATGCCGCCGTGGTCCATGAACGTGCAGCCCTGGTTGACGAAGACGTTCTTCCCGAACCGCGTGTTCATGCCGTGCTCGGTGAAGAACGGCGGGTAGATCGTCACCGACTCCGGCAGCGGACCACCGAACACAACCGCCAGTAGTTCCGCACGCGCCTCGGTATCGCTGAACGGCAGCACGTTCAGCCGTGAGGTAGCGTCGGTCACCTGTGCGATCCGCTCCGCATAGCGCGCGAACTCGGGCGTCTGGACATACATGGCCTGGTCTGTGGTGGTGGGCATGCGCTGATCCCAGCACCTCGGCGAGGCGCGATCAAACAACCCCGAATGCGCCCAGACACAACCACTGGTTGTGGCCGTAGAGTGGGGTGTGGATGTCGAAGCGCTGCGCACGTTCGTGGCCGTGGCCGGGGCCGGCCAGTTTCAGGCCGCGGCAGACGAGCTCGGGATCAGCCAGCAGGCGGTCTCCAAGCGGGTCGCGGCCCTGGAGAAGTACCTGGGGGTCGCGCTGCTGGTACGCACCTCCCGCGGCTCCCGGCTGAGCCTGGACGGGCAGGTCTTCCTGCCGCACGCCAAGAAGGTCCTGACCGTCGCCGAGCAGGCCGAGCAGGCCGTGCGCCCCGGGGTACGCCCGCTGCGCGTGGACGTCCTCAACCGGCGCATCGCTCCGGCCCAGGCCGTCTACCGCTTCTACCGATCCCGTCCGGAGGCCAGCCTGGACGCGGTCACGCTGGCCGAGGAGAACGCCGTCCAGGCCGCCCGGGCCGTGCTCGAAGGAACCATCGACGCCTCGTTCCGCGCCCTGCCGGCGGACCAGGTCCCGGCCGGGATCAGCGCCGAACGGCTCCTGGACTCGCCCCTGGAGCTCCTAGTCGGACCGAGTCACCCGCTGGCCAGCGCGGCCTGGGTCAGGCCCACCGACCTGGCCGGACACCGCATCTGGATCCCCGGGATCAGGCCGGGCGCCGAGTGGGCGCAATTTTACCGGTCGCTGTCGCAGGCCTTCGGCCTGAGCATCGACGCGCTCGGCCCCAACTTCGGCGACGAGGCCCTGATGGACGCCCTGGCGGACTCGGCCTCGCTGGCAACCCTGGTCGGCAGCGAGGACCGCTACCTGTGGCCCCAGAGCTACTACCTGCGCCGCATCCCGCTGCGCAAACCGACCCCGCTCTACCCGCACGTGCTGCTCACGCGCACCGGGGACCAGCACCCCGTGCTGACCGCGTTGCGGGACCACCTGCGAGCCTCAAGACCCCGGACCACCGATGAGGTGTGGGTCCCGGACTGGGTGGCCCACTGAGCGGCCACCCGATTTAGCAGGCACGTCCTGGACAGCACGGGCGAGCGGACGGATCCGCAGCCGGGTGGAGCGTAGATGATCACGGGATACGACACAGTTCTCATCACCGGCACGCCGGTCGACGCCGGTATCCGAGCGATGCTGGACGCTCTGCATGGCAGATGGCCGAACATGTTGGTCGCCTTGGGCGGGGAGCAGCTCGGGCCGTTTCTTCCGTGGCGGAAGACGCGTGCGCAGGTGCCGGCCAACGCAGGTGAGGTGTACGTCGCGCGCGATGCGGAGATGGAGCGGCGCTGGGACGATGTCGGGTATTCAAGCACATCGCTGATCTTCCCGCTGCCACCCGCCGGCTCGACATCCTCATCTGCCGCTGACAACGCTCGGAGACGACCGGATTTGCCGATGAGCGGTCACCCGATCTTGTGCACGGGATCCACACACTTCGTTGACGTGGGCTGATGCCCGGCCGGACTATGATGATCCACGATGATCCCCGGCGGGTACCTGCGTTGGCTTCCGGTCGTGGCGACTGCGGTGGCTCTCGTCATGGCCAGCTTGGTCGGCACGCGTCACCTCGTGGCCTGTTACCGGCAGCGCGGCGTACCAGCGGGGCTGGCGGTCCGGCGGGCATTGGCCACGACGGCCATGGCGGCCTGGACGCTGCCGTGGCTGATGGTGGTCCTCACCCCACTCGACGCGCCCCGAGAGGTTCGGCTGGTGCCGCTGCGCGACCTTGTGGAGATCCTCGCCGACCATCCGCTGACCGCGTTCTTCCAGATCGTGGGCAATCTGCTGGTGTTCGCGGCGGTTGGGTTCGGTCTGGGCATGGGGTGGCAGGTCCGGTTCGCATACGTGGTCGTAGCGGCTGCCGGCATGTCGACCGCCGTGGAAGCGCTGCAGTACGCCCTGGCACTCGGACGCGTCTCGTCGATCGACGACGTGCTGCTGAATGCGACGGGTGCAGGCCTGGCCGTCCTCCCGGCGCGTCGGATGCCGGTTCCCGATCGCCTGCTGTCCTTACTGCCGTCGCGATGAGCCCCTCCCGGTCGCGGAGCCGGACACCCGCCACCGCGTGGCCAACCGCTTCCACCGCTGGTCGCGTCGCAGCCGGGCCGGAGTAGCTGCAGCGGCTAGAGGTCTGCGGGGGACCACAACGGCGGTTATGATCTTGGTGCCCGGATCTGCCGCGAAGCGCGCTCATGCCGATATATATATGCCGTCGGCACGGCGCTGGAGCGTGCCAAATCCTCGCGAATTACGGTTCGAGAGCCGACCACGCCAGGTACTCCGCCCAGAACTCTGCGCTTGCCGACATCTCCCAGCCGTCGTATGAGTACCTTTTGCCGACACCACCCTCGCCAAACTCCTGCAGTACATAGTCGACCAGGTCCGGCGCCCAGCAGATGATGTCGGCCCCGTACACGGACAACACCGGATGCCCGTAGGTCCCCCGACCGGTGGGCAAGTACCGACCGCCGAAGATCGGAACCAACCAGGGAACTGCGGCGAGGTGGTCCGCCGCAGCGTCTTCGGCATCGGTCACGCCGTCCGGGCGAGCGCCCCAACTCGAAGCCCAGTAGCCCTTGAACCTGACCGCCTCCAACACGCCCTTCCCCGGCAGCGCGAGCCATTGCCGCAAGCCGTCCGGATTGCCGTAGCGCCAGTCCGGCCAGCCGCCGCCCGCGGGCAGCCCCGTCGTAAGGAACGAGCGGTGATCATCAGCGAACTCGAACCCGAACTGTTCCTCGACCCGGGCCAACTCCTCACCGGTCAGGCCTGGGCCGATCCGGACCGAGCCCAGCCGCGCCAACCGCCGCGCGGCCTTCCTACCCCAACGCATCCCCGGCGTCTCGACCACGAACACAGACTATCGACAATATCGCCGCCGGACCTCTGGCGATAACGCACGCACATGCCGCCGACACGGCATCCGAATCTGCCGCGATCAGCTGAGGTTGGCGCAGATCAGTTGGCGGACGCCTTTTGCGCATCAGTCGACGGAGGACACGATGGCATGGCACGTCATTGCCGAAACGTTCTCATCAACATCAAGAGCGCCGCGCACGCGCGGCGCACCGGCGGGCTGCGGTGCGCTGCTGGCGGCCTCCGGCCGGCATCGCGCGCCGCAGCCCGCCGCACCGGACGACGGCTGTCCAAGTGCCCGGAGCCGGTAGCTGTGTGCTGCCGCTACCGTGATGCCCGTGACGACCTACGAGGCGGACGTAACGGCCGTGGACATCCTGCTCGCCAGCGCCGCTGTCGCCCTGGTGGGGTGCGCTGCCTGGATGGTCATCTACACCCGGCGCGCGTCAACGGTTCGGCTGTTCGGGCGGACCGCGCATTACCCCCGGTTGTGGGCCGCAGGGGCAGCGTGCGGGGGCTTCTACGCTCTCTTGGGGCTAGGAAACCTCACGGAGGTCACGCCCAGCACTTGGCGCACTCCGGCCCGGTGGATCGCCGCCGCGCTGTTACTGGCCTCGTTTGCCCTCATGGTCACCCGCGGGGTCCTTGATTCTCGCGCCAGGCGTCGGAATGGTCGTGAGCAGCAGATCAGGCCATGACGAGCGCCAAAGTGGCCGGTCGCCGTCAATGTCAGAGCGCCCGGCTGCCGCGCCGCTTAGCGGCTTGCCGACGGGTACGGGACCAGTCCGTGGAAGACCGGCGCCACGCCAAGCCGACCCCAGCCCGAGGGGCCGGGGGCGGTAAGCCGTACGACGCCGGACAGCCGCGTCGGAGGGTGTTGCCGAAAGCTGGGAGACGTCGAGACGCCTGCACGTCGCCGCCAGCCTTCAGGCATCCATGCCTGCCGTGCAGAGTACGTGCAAAGATCTTGACTGGCCGGGCAGGTTGATTGGCCCGATCGACCAGGTCAGGGCCAAGTGAGCCGGCCGCCGCAGCCGCCTTCCTGAACCGTGTGTCGCAGGTTGGAATCCTGCCGGGGGCCACCTCAAAGATCAGCAGGCCGGGGGGTGACGTGTAGCAGCATGAGGGCGGTGTCGTCGACGGCGTGACCGCCGGCGTATCGGGCCGCGTCCTTCGACAGCCGGGCCAGGGTGTCGGTGGCACCGGCACCGTGGGTGGCGGCAAGCGACTGAGCGAGGCGGTCCTCGCCGAACATGGGCCCCTGGCCGCAGTCCCGGGCTTCGGTGATGCCGTCGGTGTAGAGCAGCAGCGCGTCACCGGGTTTCAGGTGGAACGCGGTTTCCTTCAGGTGCTCTCTGCCGAGTCGCATCAATGGGCTCAGCAGGATCCCTGCCGCGTCGAGTGGTTCCACGGTTCCGTTCGCGCGGCGGATGAGGGCCGGCGGGTGTCCGGCGCTGGCGTAGTGCCCGCTGATGCCGTCGCCGGATGGGCGGAACGTGGCGAGCGCGGCGGTGAGGAACCGGTCGCTGACCCTCTGCTCCAGCATTGCCTCGTGCAGGCGGTGCAGGACCAGGCTGGGCCGGGCGTGCTGGGTGGCCTCGGCGCGGATCGTGTACCGGGCCAGAGCGGTCACCTTCGCGGCGTCGATGCCCTTGCCGCACACGTCACCCATCACGGCGCACCATGCCTTGCCGCGGGTGCGGAACAGGTCGTAGAAGTCGCCGACCACGTCCGCGCCGGCCACACCGGTGGTGTCGGCCGGCAGGTGTACGGCGGCGACGTCCATGCCGGGCGCGATCGGCATCCGTGGTGGCAGGAGGCTGTCCTGCAGGGTCCGGGCGAGCGCCGAGGAGGCGTCGCCTGCGGTGCGGGCGTCGTGCAGCGCTTGGCGCAGGGCGATCTCGGAGGTCACCGAACGGGCCAGGATCCGCAGCGCCTCGCGCTGCGGCTCGGTGAAGGGCCGGGATGCGTCGTCCACCACGCAAAACCCGCCGAGGACCTGTCCATCCGGTGATAGCACCGGGTAGCCGGCCCACGCGCCGATGCCAAGCGCGCCGACTGCGGCCAGATCCTTGATCCGAGGATCGGTGACGGCATTCTCGGCGATCAGTGGCTCGCCGGTGCCGATCAGGATGTGGCACGGGCTGTCCCGGATGTCGTTCTCCCGGCCGGCTGTCGGGTCTATGCCGATCGCGCTCTTCCAGTACGACCGGCGGCCGTCCGCGACGGTGAAGAACGCCATCCGGGTGCCGGTGACGGCCAGAGCCAGCCGCGCGAGGTCGTCGAACGTGCCCTCGGCGGCGGTGTCCAGCAGCCCAGAGGCGGTGACCGCTGCCAGTCGTTCCGGGTCAAACACGGCCTGTGGCAGCTCACCCGCCGGAGGGATGGCCTTCTTGACCATCACGCCGTTCCTCCTGCCGCTGTCGCTTTCAGGCACCGCTCCCGTTCCCGTGTTCCGAACTGAGGTGAAGAATAGTGCCCCGTCCAGGCGACGGACAGGACGCAGAACACCAGGCTGGCGAGTGCCTGGTTACAGGTAGGCGGTACGCAGCGCGATCCAGGGCCGAGCCGGGGTGAACAGGCGGAGGCGGAGGAGCAGGAGGCGGCCAGGCAGCGGATCCTCGCGCAGGCCGAGGCGGATCGGATACCCGTGGAGGAGACGACCCGGGCGGTGCCGGGACCGGCGGTAGCGTCAAGGTCTCCACCCTCCGAGATGTCGCCGCCGTCCTCCGCATAGACACCGCCGTACTGCTTGGCCGGGACGTGCAACCCGCCGATGTGACCGAGCGGAACGGGGGCGTCGAGCGGATCCGGGCGGCGCTGTCGACGTACGAGATCGCACTCGGCCGGCAGGCGGCCCGCCGCCCCGTCCTGCCGGCCGAGCGGCTCGCCCGCGAGGTCACGCACGCGTGGACCACCTTCCAGCGCGCCCGCTACCCACAGGCGATCGACCTGCTGCCGCAACTGCTGACCGACGCAGCGCACCCCCACAGAGCGTGTGTCGAAGCCCGGCAGCGTGTCCTGCCAGCAGCCAAGCGCGATCACCGCCAGCAAAACCGATCGCTGTTGCGACGATGAGCGGAGATCGGGTAGATCTTGGAAGATTTCGGCCCCTGGAGGGGCCGTTTGCTTCCAAGATCTACCAGTTCCGGGGTCGGTCGGCCTTCCGGGGACCGGCGTCGGGCCGGGTGGGCGCGCACAATCCGTTCGGTCGTGACCGCTGTAGGGCCAGGACCATGTCAGGGGTTCTCCGCCCAGGGAGCAGACCTGACAGCCCGTAGCGGGCGGGCCCCGGCGGACCCCGCGCGCCGAGCCGAGGTGGGCCGACTTCGACACAGGCCCCAACAGGCCGGAACGCCTCGGACGACGCCCGATCCGGCACGCTCGCCGCCGGCTCGGCACGAACTGCTCATCGCCATGGCCGACCTCGCGGGCCTGCCCACATCGCCCGAGGCCCCGGCGCGCACGCCGGCGACGCCGAGTACACGCGACTCGCGCTGTCCGTTCCCGCCACGGACTGCTCTCTCCGCACTCAGCGCGTCTCGCCGAACGGCACCTCACCGCCGGGGCCACCCAGTTCGCGCCGGATGAAGTCGAAGATCTCGGCGTCGGTCGCGTCGTCGAGGGTCTGCGTGACGGGCTTCTCCTCGGTCGTCGCCCGTTCGTCGCCCCACCGAGCGACGAACGCCTGGAGCTGGACCAGCAGCTTCTGCCGGGTCAGCCGGTCCGGCGCGTCGGCCGCGAAGGCGGCGTCCATTCGCTCCAGCTCGGCGAGCAGCGGCGCGGCCGTCACGGTGCCGTCGTCGACGAGCTGGTCGCGCAGGTGTCGAGCCAGCGCCGCCGGGGTCGGGTAGTCGAACACCACGCTTGGGGGCAGTTGCACCCCGCTGGCGGCGCGGAGCCGGTTGCGCAGCTCCACGGCCGTCATCGAGTCGAACCCGACCTCCCGGAACGCGCGGTCGGGTTCCAGCCCTCCGCCATCGGCGTGGCCCAGCACGCTGGACGCCTGCGCGCACACCAGGTCGACGAGGATCACCTCGCGCTCCCCCGCACCGAGCGGGCGCAGCCGTTCCCGCAGCGCGGCCGCCGCCTCGTCGTCCGCCGGCTGACGGACGTCGTCGGCGGGCAGCGCCTCGCGCGCCTCCGGGATCTCGGTCAGCAGCGGGCACGGGCGCATGGCGGCGAACGTCGGCACGAACCGGTCCCAGCGCACGTCCGCCACGACGACGGTCGCCTCGTCACGGACCGCCCGGGCGAGCGCCTCGACGGCCAGCTCCGGCGGCAGGCCCGGCAGCCCGCGCCGGCGCAGCTGCTCCAGCTCCGGCGACGCCGGGTCGTCCTGCCACGGCCCCCACGCCACGTCGGTGGCCGGCAGCCCGGCGTGCCGGCGGTTCGCGGCGAGGGCGTGCAGCAGCGCGTCGCCGGCCGCCTGACCGGCCCGGCCGCCCGCGCCCCACACCCCCGAGGTGGAGGTGCACAGCACGAAGGCGTCGACCCGCCGGTGGGCCAGCTCGTCGGCGTACCGGGGGATGTCGCCCACGGTCGCGACGAGGTCCGCGGCCAGGGCCGCGACGGTGAGTTCGGCCAGCGGCACCGACCCGGTCTCCGCCGGGACGTGCACCAGCCCGGTAACGGGCCGGCTCTCGGCGGCGAGCTGCTCCATCAGGTCGGTGAGCTTGCCCGCCGCCGGCTCCTCCAGCGGCAGCACCTCGGCGCCCTGCCGGGCGAGCCACGCGCCGGTGTGCCGGGCCAGTTCGCCCGCCCCGCCGGTGAGCACGACGGTCCCGTGCGGGCTGTACGCCCGGCCGCTGTCCGCCGGCCGGGTGGTGTCCCGCACGAGGCGTCGGGTGTGCACCCCGGTGCCCCGGACCGCGAGCTGGTCCTCCCCCTCGACGTTGGTGAGCGCGGTGACCAGCGCCGCGTACGCCGCCTCGTCGGGGCTGCCGGGCAGGTCCACGACGCCCCCGAGGTGCCTCGGGTGTTCCAGCGCCGCGACCAGGCCGAGACCCCAGGTGGTCGCCTGCGTGGGCCGGGCGACCGGCTCGTCGTCGACGGCGACCGCGCCGGTGGTGGCCAGCCACAGCGGCACGTCCGGGCCGGTCCGCAGGGTGTGCGCCTGCACCAGCAGCAGGTTCGCCGCGAGGCCGGTCGGCAGGGCGGTCTGCTCGGGGTGCGGGGCGTCGTCCAGCGCCAGCAGGGACAGCAGCCCCGTCGGCAGGTGCTCCGCGCCGAGCCGGTCGAGGTCGGCGGCGAGGGCGTCGCGGGTGACGGTGGCCGGGTCGACCGGCAGCACGTGCACGGTCGCCCCGGCGGCGGTGAGCGCGGCCACGATCCCGCCCGGGTCCTGCTGCCGTGGGGTCACCACCAGCCAGGTGCCCGGGTCGCCGACGGTCATCGGCCGCCGCCGCCAGGTGACCCGGTACCGCCACCCGTCGAGGGTGCCGTCCCGGTGCTGGCGTCGCCGCCACGAGTCGAGTTCCGGCAGCACCTGGCGCATCGGCTGGTCCGGGTCGATGCCCAGCCGGCCAAGGTCGCCGTCGGTGACCGCCCGCCAGAACTCGTCGTCCACCGGGTCGGCGGCCGGGGCCGGCGCCACGGTCAGCGTCGGCCAGTAGCGCTGCGGCTGGAACGCGTACGTGGGCAGGTCGGGCAGGTCGCGGGGGGCCGGGCGGGGCCCGGCCAACGCGGCGAGCACCGCCGCCCAGTCCACGTCCCGCCCGCCGGCGTGCAGGGCAGCGAGAGCGGCGAGCAGGGCGGCCGGCTCGTCCGCGCCGGCCCGCAGGGCCGCCACGGCCGTCCCGTCGGAGTCGGTGGGCAGCAGGCCGGCGGTGAGCGCGGTCAGCACGCCCTGCGGCCCGAGTTCCAGGAACGTGTCCACCCCGGCGGCCCGCAGGGCGGTGACCCCGTCGGCGAACCGGACGGCCTCCCGCACGTGCCGCACCCAGTAGTCCGGGGTGCACAGCTCGTCGCCCTCGGCGACCGCGCCGGTCAGGTTCGACACCACCGGCAGCAACGGGGCCGCGAAGGTCAACCCCGCCAGCACGGTACGGAACTCGTCGAGCATCGGCTCCATCAGCGGGCTGTGGAACGCGTGACTCACCGTCAACCGACGCGTCCGCACGCCCCGGTCCCGCCACGTCTTCTCGACCTCGTCGAGGGCGTCGACCGCGCCGGAGACGACGACGGCCGACGGGCCGTTGACGGCGGCGATGCCGACCCGGTCGGTGAACCCGTCCAGCGTCGGCAGCACCTCGGCCTCCGACGCGGCCACCGCCAGCATCCCGCCGCCGGCCGGGAGCGCCTGCATCAGCCGGCCCCGCGCCGCCACCAGGGCGCACGCGTCGGCCAGGGACAGCACGCCGGCCACGTGGGCGGCGGTGATCTCGCCGATCGAGTGGCCGGCCACCTGGCCGGGGACCACGCCGAACGACTCGACCAGCCGGAACAGCGCCACCTCGACGGCGAACAGGCCGGCCTGGGTGAACACGGTCTGGTCCAGCAGCTCCGCCTCGGCGGTGCCCTCCTCGGCGAACAGCACCGGCTTCAGCGGCTGCGGCAGCAGGCCGTCGAGCAGCCCGCACACCTCGTCCAGCGCCGCCGCGAACACCCCGAACGTGGCGTACAGCTCCCGGCCCATGCCGGCGCGCTGGGCGCCCTGGCCGGAGAAGAGGACGGCGAGGCCGCCGGAGCGCCGCCGGGCCGTGGTGAGCGCGGGGTGCGGCTCACCGGCGGCCAGCGCCCGCAGCGCCGCCGACCGGTCCGGCCCGTCGGCCGCGACGACGACCGCGCGGTGGCCGAGGTGGGCCCGTCCCGCCGCGAGGCCCCAGGCGATCCGGCCGGGGTCGCCCGCACCGGTCGCCACCAGGTCGGCCAGCCGGCCCGCCTGGTCGCGCAGCCCGGCCGGGTCCGCCCCGGAGAGCAGCCACGGCACGGGCGTCGGGTCCGCCGACCGGCCAGCCTGGTCGCGCAGCCCGGCCGGGTCCGGCCCGGAGAACAGGGGCGTCGGGTCCACGGCCGGCTCCGGGTCGACCCGGAGCCCGTCCGGCGTGGCGGGGTCGGTCCCCCGGTCCGGGCCGGTGGCCGGTTGCGGCGCGGGGGCCTCCTCGATGATGACGTGGGCGTTGGTGCCGCTGATCCCGAACGAGGAGACGCCGGCCCGGCGGGGCCGGTCGGTCCCGGTCCACGGCCGGGCCTCGGTGAGCAGCGCCAGCGCGCCCGACGACCAGTCCACGTGCGGGGTCGGCGCGTCGACGTGCAGCGTCGCCGGCAGCAGCTCGTGCTGGAGGGCGAGCACCATCTTGATCAGGCTGGCGGCGCCCGCCGCGGCCTGGGTGTGCCCGATGTTCGACTTCACCGAGCCCAGCCACAGCGGGCGCTCCGCCGGCCGCTGGTGCCCGTACGTGGCCAGCAGCGCCTGCGCCTCGATCGGGTCGCCGAGGGTGGTGCCGGTGCCGTGCGCCTCGACGGCGTCGACGTCGCCGGGCGTCAGTCCGGCGACGTCCAGCGCCTGCCGGATCACCCGCTGCTGCGCCGGCCCGTTCGGGGCGGTCAGGCCATTGCTGGCGCCGTCCTGGTTGACCGCGCTGCCGCGCACCACGGCGAGGATCCGGTTGCCGTCGCGCTGCGCGTCGGAGAGCCGTTGAAGCAGCAGGACGCCGACGCCCTCGCCCCAGCCGGTGCCGTCCGCGCCGGCGGCGAACGCCTTCACCCGGCCGTCCTCGGCGAGGCCGCGCTGCCGGGAGAACTCCAGGAACGCCCCCGGCGTCGACATCACCGTCACGCCGCCGGCCAGGGCCATGTCGCACTCGCCGGAGCGCAGCGCCTGGGCGGCCAGGTGCAGGGCGACCAGCGCCGACGAGCAGGCCGTGTCGACGGTGACCGCCGGCCCGTGCAGGCCGAACGAGTACGCCAGCCGGCCGGAGACGACGGACGCGCCGTTGCCGGTGGCCTGGTAGCCCTCCACCTGGGACCGGGCGCCGAGCAGCAGGGTGGCGTAGTCCTGGCCGTTGGTGCCCATGAACACGCCGGTGGCGGTGCCACGTACCCGCTGCGGGTCGATGCCGGCGGACTCGAACACCTCCCAGCTGGCGTGCAGCAGCAGCCGCTGCTGCGGGTCCATGGCCAGGGCCTCGCGCGGGTTGATGCCGAAGAACGCGGCGTCGAACCCGGCCACGTCGGTCAGGAAGCCGCCGCTGCGGGTGTAGCTGGTGCCGACCTGATCCGGGTCGCTGTCGAACAGGGAATCCAGGTCCCAGCCCCGGTCGGTGGGCATCGGCGTCACCGCGTCCGTCCCGTCGGCCAGCAGCCGCCACAGCTCCTGCGGCGAGGACACCCCGCCGGGGAAGCGGCAGGCCATCGACACGATCGCGATCGGCTCGTCGGCCGCCGGCCGGACCACGGTGACGCCGGCCGCCGGGCCGTCGGCCGCGCCGGCCACCAGTCCGGTACGCAGGAAGCGGGCCAGCTCCAGCGCCGACGGGTGGTCGAAGACCACGGTCGACGGCAGCGTCAGCCCGGTGACCCGGCCGAGCCGGTCCCGTAGCTGCACGGCCGCGAGGGAGTCGAAGCCCAGTTCCCGGAAGGCGCGGCCGGCCGGCACCTGCTCGGTGGAGCCGTGGCCGAGGACCGCCGCCGCCTCCGCCCGGACGAGGTCGACCAGCAGCGTCTCCTGGCCGGTCGCCGGCAGCCCGGCGAGCCGGGACCGCAGGGCGGCGGTGACGCCGGTCTCCTCGGGCTGCGGCTCCGGCTGTTCGACGCCGGCCGGGGCAACCCGGTCGAAGAGGCCGCTCGGTCGCGCCGCGGTGAACGCGGCGACGAACCGGGACCAGTCCACGTCCGCGATCACCGGCGCCGCCTCCGGGGCGTTGACCCACCGGCCCAGCGCCGCCACGGCGGCCTCGGGCGCGAGCGGGGCGAACCCGCGGCGGCGCAGGCCGTCGGCGGTCTCCCCGGCCGCCATGCCGTCGGACGCCCACGGCCCGTACGCGAGGGCGGTGGCGGGCAGGCCGGCGGCCCGGCGGGCGGCGACGAGCGCGTCGAGCAGGGCGTTGCCGGCCGAGTACCCGGCCTGGCCGCCGCCGCCCCAGACGCCGGCGACGGAGGAGAACACGACGAACGCGTCGAGGTCCCGGCCCCAGCAGGCGGTGTCCAGGTGCACGGCCCCGAGCACCTTGCCGGCCAGGGTCTCCGACAGCTCGCCGTCGGTCAGCCCGTACGCCGGGGTGGTGCCGCCGGACGCGCCGGCGGTGTGCACGACGGCGGTCAGGTCCGGCAGGCCACCGACGAGCGCGGTGACGGCCTCGGCGTCGGCGACGTCGCAGGCGACCACCCGCACCGTGCCGAGGCCGGCGAGGTCGCCGACCAGCTCGGCGGCGCCGGGGGCGTCGGGGCCGCGCCGGGAGGCGAGAACCACCTCGGCGGCCCCGTTGGCGAGCAGCCACCGGGCGGTGTGCCGGCCCAGCGCGCCGGTGCCGCCGGTGACCAGCACCGTGCCCGACGGCCGCCAGCCCGGCCCGGCGGGCGGGACGGCCGGGACGAGGCGGCGGGCGAAGACGCCGTTGCGGCGCACCGCCACCTGGTCGAGGGTGCCGTCGGTGAGCACCGCGACGAGGGCGGCGCGGGTGCCGCGGTCGGCGCGGGCAGGCAGGTCCACCAGCCCGCCCCAGCGGTCCGGCTGTTCCAGGGCGACGGCCCGGCCGAGGCCCCAGGCGAGCGCCGCCCAGACGTCGCCGGCCCGTTCCGCCGCCGAGACCGGCAGTGCGGCCCGGCTGAGCGCCCACACCCGGCCGGGCAGGCCCGTGTCGGTCAGCGCCTGGGTGAGGGTGAGCAGCACCGCCGTGCCGGCGGGGACCCCGGGCGCGTGCGGGAGCGGCCGGTCCTGCCGGGGCAGGACGCACAGCACCCCCGCCCAGCCCTCGTCGCCGATGCGGCGCAGCCGCCCGGCCAGCTCGGCCCGGGTCTGGGCCGGCGGCATGGTCAGGGTGTCGACGCGGGCGCCGGCCTCGGTCAGCGCCTTCGCCACGCCCGCGTCGGCACCACTGCCGACGGTGACGACCAGCCACCGCCCGGACAGTCCGGTCGCCGGGGCCGGCCGGACCGGCTCCCAGCCGACCCGGTACGACCACCCGTCCAGCGCGGTGTCCCGGGTCCGGGCCCGGCGCCACTGCGACAGCACGGGCAGGGCCGGGGTGAGGGCGTCCACGGCGGCGTCGTCGCCGAGCTGGCTGGCGAGGGCGGTGAGGTCGCCGCGTTCGACGGCGGCCCAGAATTCGGCGTCGCGTCCGTCCTCGACGGTCAGCGGCCGGGGCGCGGCCTCGGGCCAGTACCGCTGGTGCTGGAACGCGTACGTGGGTAGGTCGACGCGCTGCGCCCCGGTGTCGGCGAACCACTGGGTCCAGGTCACCGGCACGCCGTGCACGTGCAGCTCCGCCAGGGCCGCGAGCAGCGCGTGCGCCTCCGGCCGGTCCCGCCGCTGGGCGGCGACGGCCAACACACCGTCACCGGCCGGCAGAACGTCGCCGGCCATCGCGGTCAGCACGCTCTGCGGCCCGACCTCCAGGAACGTGTCCACCCCGGCGCTGCGCAGGGCCGCGACCCCGTCGGCGAACCGGACCGCCTCGCGGACGTGCCGCACCCAGTACTCCGGGGTACGCAGCTCGTCGCCCTCGGCCAGCGCGCCGGTCAGGTTCGACACCACCGGCAGGAGCGGCGCGGCGAACGTCAACCCGGCCAGCACGTTACGGAACTCGGCGAGCATCGGCTCCATCAACGGACTGTGGAACGCGTGACTCACCGTCAACCGGCGCGTCCGCGCGCCCCGGCCCCGCCACACCTTCTCGATCTCGTCGAGGGCGTCGACCGCGCCGGACACGACGACGGCCGACGGACCGTTGACGGCCGCGACACCGACCCGGTCGGTGTACCCGTCCAGGCTGGACAGGACATCCGCCTCGGCTGCGGCGACGGCAAGCATCCCGCCGCCGGTCGGCAGCGCCTGCATCAACCGACCGCGCGCCGCGACCAGGGCGCACGCGTCCGCCAGGGACAGCACCCCGGCGACGTGCGCGGCGGTGATCTCACCGATCGAGTGCCCGGCCACGAAGTCCGGCACGACCCCGAACGACTCGACGAGGCGGAACAGCGCCACCTCGACGGCGAACAGACCCGCCTGGGTGAACACGGTCTGATCGAGCAGGCCCGCCGCCTCGGACCCCGGCGCGGCGCTCAGCACCTCCCGAAGGGGACGCGGCAGCCGGCCGTCCAGTTCGGCGCACACCTCGTCGAGCGCGGCGGCGAACACGGGGAACGCCTCCGCCAGGTCCCGGCCCATCCCGGCACGCTGCGCGCCCTGACCCGAGAACAGCAGCGCCAGCCGGCCCCGCTCGGTGGCGGCACCCGTGACGGCCGCGCCGGAGGGCTCGCCCGCGTCGAGGGCCCGAAGGGCGGACAGCAGGTCGTCCCGGTCGTTCGCCAGGAGCACCGCCCGCTGTTCCAGGGCGGGTCGGGTGGTGATCGACGACCAGGCCACATCCACCGGACGCAGAGCCGCGTCGGCCGACAACCAGCGCGCCCACCGGCCCGCCTGCGCCGCCAACGCACCATCCGTACGCCCCGACAACACCACCGGCACCACCGGCACCATCCGATTGACAACCACACCCTCAACCACCGGGGCGGACGGCTGCTCGATGATCACATGCGCATTCGTGCCGGAAATCCCGAACGAGGACACGGCCGCCCGACGCGGCCGGTTCACCGTGGGCCATGGGGTGGCCTCGGTGGCGAGGGTGACCGCGCCGGCCGTCCAGTCGATGTGCGGAGACGGCTCGTCGACGTGCAACGTCGCCGGCACCACACCGTGCCGCATCGCCATGATCATCTTGATGATCCCGGCGACACCAGCGGCGGCCTGGGTGTGCCCGATGTTCGACTTGATCGACCCCAGCCAGAGCGGACTGTCCGCCGGACGATCCTGCCCGTAGGTGGCGAGCAGGGCCTGCGCCTCGATCGGATCACCCAACGTGGTGCCCGTGCCGTGCGCCTCCACCGCGTCCACATCGGCCGTCGTCAGCCGCGCGTTGGCCAGCGCCTGCCGGATCACCCGCTGCTGCGACGGACCATTCGGCGCCGTCAACCCGTTCGACGCACCATCCTGATTCACCGCCGTGCCCCGCACCACGGCCAGGATGTTCCGACCCTCCCGCTGCGCGTCGGAGAGCCGCTGCACGAGAAGGACCCCGACACCCTCCGACCAACCCGTACCGTCGGCCGACGCCGCGAACGACTTGCACCGACCGTCCTGCGACAAGCCACGCTGACGGGAGAACTCGATGAACGTCCCGGGGGTGGCCATCACCGTCACACCACCGGCCAACGCCAGATCACACTCGCCACTACGCAACGCCTGAACCGCCAGATGCAACGCCACCAACGATGACGAACACGCCGTGTCCACAGTCACCGCCGGCCCCTCCAGGCCGAACGTGTACGCCACCCGACCCGACAGCACACTGCCCGACGTGCCGGTCCCGACGTAGCCCTCGACCTCGCCGGGGATGTCCATCAGCCGCGACGCGTAGTCGTGGTACATCACACCCGCGAACACACCCGTCCGGCTGCCCCGCACCCGCTGTGGGTCGACGCCCGCCGACTCGAACGACTCCCACGACGCCTCCAACAGCAACCGCTGCTGCGGATCCATCGCCAGAGCCTCACGCGGCGAGATCCCGAAGAAGCCCGGATCGAAGTCCGCCGCCCCGTACAGGAAGCCGCCGTGCCGGGTGTACGAGGTGCCGCTGCCGTTCGGATCCGGGTCGAACAGCGACTCCAGGTCCCAGCCCCGGTCCGCCGGGAACTCCGAGATCCCGTCCCCGCCGCCGGCCAGCAGCTCCCACAGTTGGTCGGGGCTGTCGACCCCACCCGGGTACCGGCAGGCCATGCCCACGATGGCGATCGGCTCGTCGGTGCCGGCGACCGCGCTGGCCGTCGGCTGCGCCGTTGACCGGCGTACGCCGGCCAGCTCGGACCACAGGTGGTCGGCGAGCACGGCCGGGGTGGGGTAGTCGAACACCAGCGTCGAGGCCAACCGCAGCCCAGTCGCCGCGTTCAACCGGTTGCGCAGGTCCACCGCCGTCAACGAGTCGAACCCGAGTTCCCGGAACGCCCGATCCGCTGGCACCGACTCCGCCCCACCATGCCCGAGCACCTGGGCAACCAGGCCCCGGACGAGCAGGGCGACCTGGGCCCGGCCCTCGTCCTCGGTGAGCCCGGCGAGCCGTCCGGCCCAACCGTCGCCGCCCTGTCCCGCCTGGCGGCGCGTCGTGGCCGTGCCGACCAGCGCCCGCAACATCGGCGGCACCACACCGCCACCGGCGGCGGCAGCAGCCCGCAACGCGGGCACGTCGACCACCACCGGCACCAACACCGGCCGCCCCACGGCCATCGCCGCGTCGAACAACTCAAGACCGGTCTCGGCACTCATCGGCGGCAACCCCGACCGGGCCGAACGCACCCGATCCACCTCACCGATCGACGCCGCCATACCCGCCGTGTCCCACATCCCCCACGCCAGGCTGACCGCAGGCAGACCCACCTGCCGCCGATACACCGCCAACGCGTCCAGGAACCCGTTACCCGCCGCGTACGCCGCCTGACCAGGCGAACCCAACACCCCGGCCACCGACGAGAACACCACGAACAGGTCAAGATCCAACCCGATGGTGGCCTCATGCAGGAACCAACCCGCCGACACCTTCGGTGCCAACACCCCTGCCAGCCGCTCGGCCGTCAGCGTCTCGACGACCCCGTCGTCCAGCACGCCGGCCGTGTGCACCACACCCGCGAGCCGTCCCGCCGAGGCGACCTCGGCGACCAGCCCGAACACCTGCTCCCGATCCGTCACATCACACGCCACCACCCGAGCCGACGCACCCAGCCCGACCAACCGCTCCACCAACTCGGCCGCTCCCGCGGCGTCAGGGCCACGCCGCGACACCAGCACCAACGACCGCACCCCGTGCGCCACCACCAGGTGCTCCGCGACGAGGGCACCCAGCGCACCCGTGCCGCCGGTCACCAGCACCGAACCCTCACCCACCACGAGCGAGGACTCCGACGCCGAGGACTCCGACGCCGACGCCCGCACCAGACGCGGCACGAACACCCGACCCGCGCGGAGGGCCACCTGACCGCCCGCGCCCGTGGCACCGGCGAGCGCGGTGAGCAGCCCGGGTCCCGCGTCGCCGGCTTCCAGGTCCGCGAGGACGATCCGGCCCGGGTGCTCCGACTGCGCCGACCGCAGCAGCCCCCACACCGCCGCACCCGCCAGGTCGGTCACCTCGTCACCGTCCCGAGCCGCCACCGCACCCCGGGTCACCACCACCAGTCTCGACTCCGCGAGGGCGTCGGCGGCCAGCCACGACCGCACGACCGACAGCACACCGGACGTGACCTCGCGCACCACGTCGGGGACCGCCGCGCCGGGAACACCGGCCGACACCGGCAACACCAACGCCGGCGGCACCACCGCACCCGCCGCAACCGCATCCACCACCGCAGCCACATCCGCGTACGCCGCCAACCCACCCCCGGCCACCAGCTCACCGGCAAGCCCGGCAACACCCCCATCGCCGACACTGTGGAGCTGCCCCGGCTGCGCTACCAACAGCGCCCACCCGGCCGCGTCACCAGCGGAGACGGCCTCCTCCGCCTGCCACGCCACCTCGAACAACGACCGCGCCGCCGCACCCGGGGCAACCACCCCGGTCATCTCCCGCAACACCAGCGAGTCCACCGACACCACAGCCACACCCGAGGAATCCACCGCGACCAACCGCACCCCCGAGCCCTCACGGGTCAGCCGCACCCGCAACACCGACGCCCCCGAGGCGTGCACCTGCACACCGGAGAACGCGAACGGCACCCGGGGGCCGCCCGACGCCGCGCCGGAAAGCAGCAGGCCGATCGGGTGCAGGGCGGCGTCCAGCAGCGCCGGGTGGACGCCGAACCGCGCCGCGTCGCCCGCCGCGTCGTCCGGCAGGGCCACCTCGGCGTACGCCGAACCGTCGGCCGTCCAGGCGCGTCGCAGGCCCTGGAACATCGGCCCGTACGCCAGGCCGTGCCCGGCCAGGGCTGCGTACCAGTCGGTCAGGTCCACCTCGGACGCGCCGGCCGGCGGCCACGCCCCGATGCCCGGCTCCTCCGGGGAGGACGCTTCGAGCACGCCGTCCGCGTGCCGGGTCCAGCCGGCCTCGGCGTCGTCGTCGCGGCGGGAGTAGATGGCCACGGCGCGCTCCGGGGAGCCTGCGGACCCGTCGACCCGTACCTGGATCCGCACGTTGCCGGAGGCGGGGACCACCAGCGGGGCGGCCACGGTCAGCTCCCGCAGCCGGGAGAGGCCGACCTCGTCGCCGGCGCGTACCGCCAGTTCGACGAGGGCGGCGCCGGGGACGAGCGTCACGCCGGAGACCGCGTGGTCCGCCAGCCACGGGTGGGTGGCCAGCGACAGCCGGCCGGTCAGCACCATCTCGTCGTCGCCGGCCAGGTCCACCGCCGCGCCCAGCATCGGGTGTTCGGCGTCGCCCAGGCCGGCCCGGGAGACGTCACCGGACCTCGGGCGGCCGGCCGCCGGCCAGTACCGCTCCCGCTGGAACGCGTACGTGGGTAGGTCGACGCGCTGCGCCCCGCTGTCGGCGAACCACTGGGTCCAGGTCACCGGCACGCCGTGCACGTGCAGCTCCGCCAGGGCCCCGAGCAGCGCGTGACCCTCGGGCCGGTCCCGGCGCTGGGCGGCGACGGCCAACACACCATCACCGGCCGGCAGAACATCGCCGGCCATCGCCGTCAACACACTCTGCGGCCCGACCTCCAGGAACGTGTCCACCCCGGCGCTGCGCAGGGCCGCGACCCCATCAGCGAACCGGACCGCCTCCCGCACATGCCGCACCCAGTACTCCGGGGTACGCAGCTCGTCGCCCTCAGCCAACGCACCGGTCACGTTCGACACCACCGGCAGGAGCGGAGCAGCGAACGTCAACCCGGCCAACACGGCACGGAACTCGACGAGCATCGGCTCCATCAACGGACTGTGGAACGCATGACTGACGGTCAACCGCCTGGTCCGCGCGCCCCGGTCCCGCCACACCCGCTCGACCTCGTCGAGGGCGTCGACCGCCCCGGACACCACCACGGCCGACGGACCGTTCACAGCCGCGACCCCGACCCGGTCGGTCAGACCAGCGATCGACTCGACCACCGCCGCCTCGTCCACGGCCACCGCCAGCATCCCGCCGCCGGCCGGCAACGCCTGCATCAGGCGACCCCGCGCCGCCACCAGGACACACGCGTCCGCCAGCGACAACACCCCAGCCACATACGCGGCCGTGATCTCACCGACCGAGTGACCCGCCACGAAGTCCGGCACCACCCCGAACGACTCCACCAGGCGGAACAACGCCACCTCGACGGCAAACAGACCCGCCTGCGTGAACACCGTCTGATCCAGCAGCTCCGCCTCCACCGAACCCTCGACGGCGAACAGCACCCCCCGAAGCGGACACGGCAACAACGGGTCCAGATGCCCACACACCTCGTCCAACACGGCGGCGAACACAGGGAACGCCCCCGCCAACTCCCGACCCATCCCGGCACGCTGCGCGCCCTGACCCGAGAACAGCAACGCGAGCTGACCGCGCTGGCCGGCGGGGCCGGTGACCACCACGCCGGAGGGGTCCCCGACGGCGAGAGCGGTCAGCGCCGCGATCAGGTCGTCGCTGCCGGCGGCCGTGATCACGGCACGCTGTTCCAGGGCGGGTCGGGTGGTGATCGACGACCACGCCACATCCACCGGACGCACAGCCGCGTCGGCCGACAACCAACGCGCCCACCGGCCCGCCTGCGCCGCCAACGCACCATCCGTACGCCCCGACAACACCACCGGCACCACCGGCGGCACCACCCGATTGACAACCACACCCTCAACCACCGGGGCGGACGGCTGCTCGATGATCACATGCGCATTCGTGCCGGAAATCCCGAACGAGGACACGGCCGCCCGACGCGGCCGGTTCACCGCCGGCCACGGCGTCGCCTCCGTGGCGAGGGTGACCGCACCCGCCGTCCAGTCGATGTGCGGGGACGGCTCGTCGACGTGCAACGTCGCCGGCACCACACCATGCCGCATCGCCATGATCATCTTGATGATGCCTGCCACACCGGCGGCGGCCTGCGTGTGACCGATGTTCGACTTCACCGACCCGAGAAGCAGCGGCCGATCCGCCTGGCGGTCCTGCCCGTAGGTCGCCAGCAGCGCCTGCGCCTCGATCGGGTCACCCAGGGTGGTGCCGGTGCCGTGCGCCTCGACCGCGTCCACGTCGGTCGTCGTCAGGCGCGCATTGGCCAGCGCCTGCCGGATCACCCGCTGCTGCGACGGACCATTCGGCGCGGTAAGACCGTTCGACGCACCATCCTGGTTGACGGCGGTGCCCCGCACCACCGCCAAAATGTTCCGACCCTCCCGCTGCGCATCCGACAGCCGCTGCACCAGCAGAACCCCGACGCCCTCCGACCAACCCGTGCCATCGGCCGACGCCGCGAAAGACTTACACCGACCGTCCTGCGACAGGCCACGCTGACGCGAGAACTCGATGAACGTCCCCGGCGTCGCCATCACCGTCACACCACCGGCAAGAGCCAGATCACACTCGCCCGACCGCAACGCCTGCGCCGCCAGGTGCAGCGCCACCAGCGAGGACGAGCAGGCGGTATCCACCGTCACGGCCGGCCCCTCCAGGCCGAACGTGTACGCCACCCGACCGGACAGCACGCTGCCCGACGTGCCGGTCCCGACGTATCCCTCGGCGTCCGGCGGAAGGTCCTCCAGCCGGGAGGCGTAGTCGTGGTACATCACGCCCGCGAACACACCCGTCCGGCTGCCCCGCAACCACTGCGGATCCACCCCCGCCGACTCGAACGACTCCCACGACGCCTCCAACAGCAACCGCTGCTGCGGGTCCATGGCGATCGCCTCGCGGGGGCTGATGCCGAAGAAGGCCGGGTCGAAGTCCGCCGCGCCGTACAGGAACCCGCCGTGCCGGGTGTACGAGGTGCCGCTGCGGTCCGGGTCCGGGTCGAAGAGGCCGTCGAGGTCCCAGCCGCGGTCGGTCGGGAACTCGGAGATGCCGTCACCTCCGGCGGACAGCAGGGTCCACAACTGCTCCGGCGTCTCCACCCCACCCGGGTACCGGCATGCCATGCCCACGATCGCGATCGGCTCGTCGGTGCCCGCGGTCACCACCGCCGACCGCCGGGCGGTGATCTGACCGGAGACCAGTTCGTAGAGGTGGTCGGCGAGCACGGCCGGGGTGGGGTAGTCGAACACCAGCGTCGACGCCAACCGCAGCCCGGTCGCCGCGTTCAGCCGGTTCCGCAGGTCCACCGCCGTCAACGAGTCGAACCCGAGTTCCCGGAACGCCCGGTCCGCCGGCACCGACTCCGCCCCACCATGCCCGAGCACCTGGGCGACGAGACCCCGGATCAGCACGTCGATCTGGGCGCGGGCCTCCTCGGGGGTCAGGCCCGCCAACTGGTTGGCCCAGTCGCCGCCCTGTCCCGCCTGGCGGCGCGTGCTGGTCGTGCCGACCAGCGCCCGCAGCATCGGCGGCACCACACCACCCGACACCGCAGCCCGCAACGCCGGCACGTCGACGATCGCCGGCACCAACACCGAACGCCCTGCCACCACTGCCGCATCAAACAACTCAAGACCGGTCTCGGCACTCATCGGCGGCAGACCCGACCGCGCCGACCGCACCCGATCCACCTCACCGATCGACGCCGCCATACCCGCCGTGTCCCACATCCCCCACGCCAGGCTGACCGCAGGCAGACCCACCTGCCGCCGATACACCGCCAACGCGTCCAGGAACCCGTTACCCGCCGCGTACGCCGCCTGACCCGGCGAACCCAACACCCCAGCAATCGACGAGAACACCACGAACAGGTCCAGATCCAGACCCGCCGTCGCCTCGTGCAGGAACCAACCCGCCGACACCTTCGGCGCCAACACCCCCGCCAACCGCTCCGCACTGATCCCCGACACCACACCGTCGTCCAACACACCCGCCGTGTGCACCACACCCGCCAGCCGACCCGCCGAGGCGACCTCGGCGACCAGCCCGAACACCTGCTCCCGATCCGTCACATCACACGCCACCACCCGAGCGGCGGCACCCAGCCCGGCCAACCGCTCCACCAACTCGCCCGCACCCGCAGCGTCAGGGCCACGACGCGACACCAGCACCAACGACCGCACCCCGTGCGCCACCACCAGGTGCTCCGCCACCAACGCGCCCAACGAGCCGGTGCCACCGGTCACCAGCACCACGCCCTCACCCACCACGAGCGAGGACTCCGCCGACGAGGACTCCGACGCCGACGCCCGCACCAGACGTGGCACGAACACCCGACCAGCCCGAACGGCCACCTGGGCACCCGCGGTGTCCTCGGCGACCCGGGCCAGGACGGCCACCACGCCCGCGTCCACGTCACCGTCGACATCCGCGAGGACGATCCGCCCCGGGTGCTCCGACTGCGCCGACCGCAGCAGACCCCACACCGCCGCACCCGCCAGGTCGGTCACCTCGTCACCGTCCCGGGCCGCCACCGCGCCCCGGGTCACCACCACCAGCCGCGAGCCCGCCAGAGCATCCGCCGCCAGCCACGACCGCACGGACGACAACACCTCGGACGTCACCGCCCGCACCGATTCCGGGACTGCCGAGCCGGGGGCGACGGGCACCGGCAGCACCAGCGCCGGCGGCACCGCCGCACCCGACGGGCCCGCCGAGCCCGATGCGACGGCCGAACCCGATGCGACCGCGTCCACCACCGCAGCCACATCCGGGTACGCCACCAGCCCGCCCCGGGCCACCAGCTCGCCGGCCAGCCCGGCAACACCCCCATCGCCGACGCTGTGGAGCTGCCCCGGCTGCGCTACCAACAGCGCCCACCCGGCCGCATCACCGGCGGAAACAACCTCCTCCGCCTGCCACGCCACCTCGAACAACGACCGCGCCGCCGCACCCGGGGCAACCACCCCGGTCATCTCCCGCAGCACCAGCGAGTCCACCGACACCACGGCCACACCCGAGGAGTCCACCGCGACCAACCGCACCCCGGAGCCTTCGCGGGTCAGCCGCACCCGCAGCACCGACGCCCCCGAGGCGTGCACCTGCACCCCGGAGAACGCGAACGGCACCCGGGGGCCACCGGCCTCACCCGCCAGCAGCAACCCGACCGGGTGCAGGGCCGCGTCCAGCAGCGCCGGGTGCAGCCCGAACGCCGCCGCGTCCCCCGCCACCTCGTCCGGCAACGCCACCTCGGCGAACACCTCACCGCCGGAAGCCCAGGCCCGCCGCAGGCCCTGGAACACCGGCCCGTACACCAGGCCGTGCGTGGCGAGCACGCCGTACCAGTCGGTCAGGTCCACCTCGTCGGCGCCGGCCGGCGGCCACGCGCCGATGCCCGGCTCCGCCGCGCCGGGCGCTTCGAGCACGCCCTCGGCGTGCCGGATCCACTCCGCCTCCGGGTCGCCCTCGGTCTGGGAGTGCACCGTCACGGCCCGGGAGCCGGACGCGTCGGCCGCGCCGACGCGCACCTGCACCCGCACCCCACCCGAGGCCGGCAACACCAACGGCGCCGCCACCGTCAACTCCCGTACCCGCGACGCACCCACCTCGTCACCGGCCCGCACCGCCAGCTCGACGAACGCCGTACCCGGCACCACCACCGAACCGGCCACCACGTGATCGGCCAACCAGTCGTGCGTCGACACCGACAGTCGACCGGTCAGCATGACGACGTCCTCGCCGGCCACGGTGACGGCGGCGCCGAGCAGCGGATGGTCGGCGACGCCCAGCCCGGCGCCGGAGACGTCCCCGACGCGCGGGCGGCCGGCGCCGAGCCAGTACCGCTCGTGCTCGAAGGCGTACGTGGGCAGGTCGACCAGCGTCGGGCGGGCCTCGGCGTACCACTGCTGCCAGGTCACCGGCACGCCGTTGACGTGCAGCTCGGCCAGCGCGTGCAGCAGCGCCTGCGGGGCGGGACGGTCCCGCCGCTGCGTCGCGAGCGTCAGCGTTCCCTCGGCGAGCAGCTCGGCGTTCATGGCGGTCAGCACGCTCTGCGGGCCGACCTCCAGGAACGTGTCCACCCCGGCGTCGCGCAGGGCGGTGATCCCGTCGGCGTACCGGACGGCCTGACGGACGTGCCGCACCCAGTAGTCGGGGCGGGTGATCTCCTGCGGGTCGACGACCGTCCCGGTCAGGTTCGACACCACCGGCAGCAGTGGCGCGCGGAACGTCAGCGCCTCCAGGGCGGTCCGGAAGTCGTCGAGCATCGGCTCCATCAGTGGGCTGTGGAACGCGTGGCTGACGGCGAGCCGGCGGGTGCGTACGCCCCGGCCCGTCCAGGCCTGCTCCAGCTCGTCGAGGGCGTCGACGGCACCGGAGACCACCACGGCGGACGGGCCGTTCACGGCGGCGATCCCGAGCCGGTCGGTGCGGCCGTCCAGGCTGGACGTCACGTCGGCCTCGGACGCGTTGACGGCCAGCATCCCGCCGCCGGCCGGCAGCGCCTGCATCAGGCGACCCCGCGCCGCCACCAGGGCACACGCGTCCGCCAGCGACAACACCCCAGCCACATACGCGGCCGTGATCTCACCAACCGAATGACCCGCCACGAAGTCCGGCACCACACCGAACGACTCCACCAGCCGGAACAACGCCACCTCGACGGCAAACAGACCCGCCTGCGTGAACACCGTCTGATCCAGCAGCTCCGCCTCCGCCGAACCCTCGGCGGCGTACAGCACCTCCCGAAGCGGACGCGGCAACAACGGGTCCAGGTGCCCACACACCTCGTCCAACGCGGCGGCGAACACAGGGAACGCCCCCGCCAACTCCCGACCCATTCCGGCACGCTGCGCGCCCTGACCGGAGAAGAGCACGGCGAGGGGGCCGCGCGCCGCACCCGTACCGGTGACGACCCCACCGGCCGGCGAGCCGGCGGCGAGGGCGCGCAGCCCGGCCAGCAGCTCGTCCCGGTCGGTGGCCGCGACCACCGCGCGGTGCTCCAGCGTCGACCGGCTGACCAGCGAGGACCAGGCGACGTCCGCCGGGCGCGGGGCCTCGTCGGCGGCGAGCCAGTGGGCCCAGCGGTCGGCCTGGGCCGCCACGGCGGCCTCGGTCCGGGCCGAGAGCAGCACCGGCACCAGCGGCGGTACGGCGTCGTCCGCCGGTTCCGTCCGGGTCTCGGCGGGCGGCTGCTCGATGATCACGTGTGCGTTCGTGCCGCTGACGCCGAAGGAGGAGACGGCGGCGCGGCGCGGCCGACCCGGGGCGGGCCACTCGCGGGCCTCGGTGAGCAGCTCGACCGCGCCCGCCGACCAGTCGATGTGCGGCGACGGCTCGTCGACGTGCAGGGTGCGCGGCATCGTCCCGTGCCGCATCGCCATGATCATCTTGATCACGCCGGCCACCCCGGCGGCGGCCTGCGTGTGACCGATGTTCGACTTGATCGACCCCAGCCAGAGCGGACTGTCCGCCGGCCGGTCCTGCCCGTACGTCGCCAACAGCGCCTGCGCCTCGATCGGGTCACCCAGAGTGGTGCCCGTGCCGTGCGCCTCGACGGCGTCCACATCGGTCGTCGTCAGGCGGGCGTTGGCCAGCGCCTGCCGGATCACCCGCTGCTGCGACGGACCATTCGGCGCGGTAAGCCCGTTCGACGCGCCGTCCTGATTCACCGCCGTGCCCCTGACGACGGCCAGGATCCGCCGGCCGTCCCGCCGGGCGTCCGACAGCCGCTGCACCAGCAGAACCCCGACGCCCTCCGACCAGCCCGTGCCATCGGCGGCGGCGGCGAACGACTTGCACCGACCGTCCTGCGACAGGCCACGCTGACGGGAGAACTCGATGAACGTCCCCGGCGTCGCCATCACCGTCACACCACCGGCCAACGCCAGATCACACTCACCCGACCGCAACGCCTGCACCGCCAGATGCAACGCCACCAACGACGACGAACACGCCGTGTCCACGGTGACGGCCGGCCCCTCCAGGCCGAACGTGTACGCCACCCGACCCGACAGCACACTGCCCGACGTGCCGGTCCCGATGTAGCCGCCCACCCCCTCGGGCAGCTCCTGCACCTGCGAGGCGTAGTCGTGGTACATCAGGCCGGCGAACACTCCCGTCCGGCTGCCCCGCAACCGCACGGGGTCCAGCCCGGCGGACTCGAACGTCTCCCACGACGCCTCCAGCAGCAGCCGCTGCTGCGGGTCCATGGCGATCGCCTCGCGGGGGCTGATGCCGAAGAAGGCGGGGTCGAACTCGGCCGCGCCGTACAGGAACCCGCCGTGCCGGGTGTACGACGTCCCGGGGTTGTCCGGGTCGGGGTGGAAGATCCGGTCGAGCTCCCAGCCCCGGTCGGCCGGGAACTCCCCGATCCCGTCGGCGCCGGTGGCGACGAGCTGCCAGAGCTGCTCGGGGCTCGTCACGCCGCCCGGGTACCGGCAGGCCATGCCCACGATCGCGATCGGCTCGTCGATGTTCGTGTTCGCCACGGCGTCGCGCTGCTCGGCGACCTGCCCGGACAGCTGCTCGTAGAGGTGGTCCGACAGCGCACCGGGGGTCGGATAGTCGAAGACGAGGGTGGAGGTCAGCCGCAGCCCGGTCGCGGTGTTGATCCGGTTCCGCAGCTCCACGGCGGTCAGCGAGTCGAAGCCCAGCTCCCGGAACGCCCGGTCGGCGGGCACCTGGTCGGCGCCGCTGTGCCCGAGGACCTGCGCGATCAGGCCCCGGACGAGCAGGGCGACCTGGGTGCGCGCCTCCTGCGGGTCGAGGCCGGCGAGCCGGTCGGCCCAGCCTCCGGCGGCGGGCCGCCGCCGGCTGGCGGTCGAGCCGATCAGGGTCCGCAGCATCGGCGGCACCCGGCCGGCGGTGGTCTGCGCCCGCATGGCCGGCAGGTCGACCACGGCCGGCACCAGCGCGGCGCCGCCGTGGGCCAGCGCGGCGTCCCACAGCCCGAGGCCGACGGGGGCGGTCATCGGGGTGAGGCCGGCCCGGCTGACCCGGGCCCGGTCGGTGTCGTTGATCGAGCTGGCCATGCCGTCGGTGTCCCACATGCCCCATGCGAGGCTCACCGCCGGCAGGCCCCGCTGGGCGCGGAGCTGAGCGAGGGCGTCCAGGAAGGCGTTGCCTGCGGCGTACGCGGCCTGGCCGGGGGAACCGAGCACGCCGGCGATGGACGAGAACAGCACGAACAGGTCGAGATCCAGCTTCGCCGTCGCCTCGTGCAGCCACCAGCCCGCGGTGACCTTGGGCGCCAGCACGTCCGCCAGCCGGTCGGCGGTGATCCCGGTGACGACGCCGTCGTCGAGGACGCCGGCGGTGTGCACCACGCCAGCCAGCCGGCCGTCGGCGGTGATCCGGCGGACCAGCGCGTCGACCTGCGTCCGGTCGGTCACGTCGGCCGTGGCGATCTGGACGGCGGCGCCGAGGCCGGTCAGCCGCTCCGCCAGGTCGGCCGCGCCCGGGGCCGCCGGGCCCTGGCGGGAGGCCAGCACCAGCGACCGCACCCCGTACGCCGTGACGAGGTGCTCGGCCACCAGGGCGCCCAGCGAGCCGGTTCCGCCGGTCACCAGGACGGTGCCCGCGCCGACCACCGGCGCGGCCTGCGCGCCGCCGGCCGCGCGGGCCAGCCGTGGGACGTACGCCGTGCCGGCGCGCACCGCGAGCTGCCCGCCCGCGCCCGGGTCGGCGGCGAATCCGGCCAGCAGGGCCAGCAGCTCCGGGCCGAGGTCGGCGTCGGGTTCGAGGTCGGCCAGCACGATCCGGCCGGGGTGTTCCGACTGCGCGGACCGCAGCAGGCCCCAGACGGCGGCCCCCGCCACGTCGGTGACCCGGTCGTCGGGGTGGGCGGCGACCGCCCCACGGGTGACGACGACCAGTCGGCAGTCCGCGAGGGCGTCGGCGGCCAGCCACCCCTGCGCCTCGCGCAGCACGGCCCCGGTCGCGGCGCGCACCGCGCCGGGCACGTCGGCGTCGGGCACGTCGGCGTCGGGCACGTCGGCGTCGGTCGCCGTGGGCACGGGCAGCAGCAGCGCCGCCGGGGCGGGGGCCGTCGCGCCCGTCACCGCCTCGACCACGGCCGCCACGTCCGGGTACGCGGACGTCAGCGCCCCGCCGTCGGTGGCGTCGTCGCCGAGCACCGCCCAGCCGTACCCGGCGTCGGCCGGGGCGACCTGCTCGGGCTGCCACGACACCTCGAACAGCGAGCGGTTCGCCTGGTTCGGCGTGCTCGCCGTGGTCATCTCCCGCAGCGTCAGGGAGTCCACCGACACCACCGGCGTGCCGGCCTCGTCGACGGCGACCAGCCGCACCGAGGACCCGCTCGCGGTCAGGCGCACCCGGAGGGCCCGCGCGCCGATCGTGTGGACCTGCACCCCCTCGAAGGAGAACGGCACCCGGGGGCCGTCGCCGGTGGCCTCGGCGGGCAGCAGCCCGACGGGGTGCAGCGCGGCGTCCAGCAGCGCCGGGTGCACGCCGAATCCGGCCGGATCCCCGACCACCGTGTCGGGGAGGGCCACCTCGGCGTACACCGTGCCGTCGGCGGTCCACGCGCGGCGCAGGCCCTGGAAGACCGGCCCGTAGGCGAGCCCGTGCCCGGCGACGGCCGGGTACCAGCCGGTGAGGTCCACCTCGGCCGCGCCGGCCGGTGGCCAGGCGCCCACGGTGGGCTCGTCGGCGGTGGGGAGGCCGACGACGCCGTCGGCGTGCCGGGTCCAGCCGGCCTCCGGGTCCTCCTCGGACTGGGAGTGCACGGTTACCGGCCGGGCGCCCGTCGCGTCGACCGGGCCGACCCGGACCTGCACCCGCATTCCGCCGCCGCCGGCGGGCAGCACCAGCGGGGCGAGCACGGTGAGGTCGCGGACGCGGGACGCGCCCACCTCGTCGCCGGCCCGGACGACGAGGTCGAGCAGGGCGGTGCCCGGCACCACCACGGCACCGGAGACGACGTGGTCGCCCAGCCACGGGTGGGACGACAGCGACAGCCGGCCGGTCAGCACCACCATGTCCTCGCCGGCCACCGACACCGTCGCGCCGAGCAGCGGGTGGCGGGCCACGCCGAGGCCGGCCCCGGACACGTCGGCCGCCTGCCCGACGGGCGACAGCCAGTACCGCTGGTGCTGGAACGCGTACGTCGGCAGGTCGATCCGGGTGGCCCCGGTGTCGGTGAACCACTGGGTCCAGGTAACCGGCACGCCGTGCACGTGCAGCTCCGCCAGGGCCGCGAGCAGCGCGTGACCCTCCGGCCGATCCTTGCGCTGGACGGCGACGGCCAACACACCGTCACCGGCCGGCAGAACATCGCCGGCCATCGCCGTCAACACACTCTGCGGCCCGACCTCCAGGAACGTGTCCACCCCGGCCGCCCGCAACGCCGTGACCCCATCGGCGAACCGGACCGCCTCCCGCACATGCCGCACCCAATACTCCGGCGTACGCAGCTCGTCGCCCTCAGCCAGCACACCGGTCAGGTTCGACACCACCGGCAGAAGCGGCGCGGCGAACGTCAACCCCGCCAACACCGCACGGAACTCGCCGAGCATCGGCTCCATCAACGGACTGTGGAACGCATGACTGACGGTCAACCGCCTGGTCCGCGCGCCCCGGTCCCGCCACACCCGCTCGACCTCGTCGAGGGCGTCGACCGCCCCGGACACCACCACGGCCGACGGACCGTTCACAGCCGCGACCCCGACCCGGTCGGTCAGACCAGCGATCGACTCGACCACCGCCGCCTCGTCCGTGGCCACCGCCAGCATCCCGCCGCCGGCCGGCAGCGCCTGCATCAGGCGACCCCGCGCCGCCACCAGGGCACACGCGTCCGCCAGGGACAGCACCCCGGCCACGTACGCGGCGGTGATCTCGCCGACCGAGTGACCCGCCACGAAGTCCGGCACCACCCCGAACGACTCCACCAGGCGGAACAGCGCCACCTCGACGGCGAACAGACCCGTCTGCGTGAACACCGTCTGATCGAGGAGATCGACCTCCGCCGAACCCTCGGCGGCGAACAGCACCCCCCGAAGCGGACGCGGCAACAACGGGTCCAGGTGCCCACACACCTCGTCCAACGCGGCGGCGAACACGGGGAACTCGGCATACAGGTGCCGACCCATCCCGGCACGCTGCGCGCCCTGACCCGAGAACAGCAACGCGAGCTGGCCCCGCTGGCCGGCGGCACCGGTGACCACCACGCCGGAGGGGTCCCCGGCGGCGAGAGCCGTCAGCGCCGCGATCAGGTCGTCCCGGTCGGTCGCGGCGATGACCGCGCGCTCGTCCAGCGTCGCGCGGGACACCGCCGAGGAGAGGGCCACGTCGAGCGGGCGGAGGTCCTCGTCGGCCGTGAGCCAGGCCGCCCAGCGGTCCGCCTGGGCCGCCAGCGCCGCGCTGTCGCGGGCGGACAGGAGCACCGGGGCCAGCGACCGCGCGGCGACGGGGGTCGGCTCCTCGGCGTCCGCCTCGTCCCCGGCCGGCGGGGCGGGGGGCTGTTCGAGGATCAGGTGGACGTTGGTGCCGCTGATGCCGAACGAGGACACGGCGGCCCGGCGGGGGCGGTCCACCTCGGGCCAGGGGCGCGCCTCGGTCAGCAGCGACACGGCGCCGGCCGACCAGTCCACGTGGGGGGTGGGCTCGTCGAGGTGCAGGGTCGACGGGAGCAGCCCGTGCCGCATCGCCATGATCATCTTGATGATGCCGGCGACCCCGGCGGCGGCCTGCGCGTGCCCGATGTTCGACTTGATCGACCCGAGGAACAGCGGCCGGTCCGCCGGCCGGTCCTGGCCGTAGGTGGCCAGCACGGCCTGCGCTTCGATCGGGTCACCCAGCGTAGTGCCGGTGCCGTGCGCCTCGACGGCGTCCACGTCGGCGACGGTGAGCCGGGCGTTGGCCAGCGCGGCCCGGATGACCCGCTGCTGCGCGGGGCCGTTCGGCGCGGTGAGGCCGTTGGACGCGCCGTCCTGGTTCACGGCGCTGCCGGCGAGCACGGCGAGCACCTGCCGGCCCTGCCGCCGCGCGTCGGACAGGCGCTGGACCAGCAGGACACCGACGCCCTCGGACCAGCCGGTGCCGTCGGCGGACGCGGCGAAGGACTTGCACCGCCCGTCGGGGGCGAGGCCACCCTGCCGGGAGAACTCCACGAACGCCCCGGGGGTGACCATGACGGTCACGCCGCCGGCCAGGGCCAGGTCGCACTCGCCGCCGCGCAGCGCCTGGGCGGCAAGGTGCACCGCCACGAGCGACGACGAGCAGGCGGTGTCGATGGTGACCGCTGGGCCCTCCAGACCCAGGGTGTAGGAGACCCGGCCGGAGATGACGCTGTGCGCTCCCCCGGTGAGCTGGTAGCCGGCCAGCTCCTCCGGGGTGTCGGTGGTGCCGTAGCCCGACGGGGAAGCGCCGACGAAGACGCCGGTACGGCTGCCGCGCAGCCGGTCCGGGTCGACGCCCGCCTGCTCCAGGGCCTCCCAGGACGCCTCCAGCAGCAGCCGCTGCTGCGGGTCCATGGCCAGGGCCTCGCGCGGCGAGATGCCGAAGAAGCCCGGGTCGAAGCCGGTGGCGCCGCCGACGAAGCCACCCTCGCGGGTGTGCGACACCGGCCGGCCCTCGGCGTCGACGGCCAGCAGCCGGGCGATGTCCCAGTTGCGGTCCTCGGGGAAGCCGCTGATGCCGTCGCGGCCGGTGGCGACGAGGTCCCACAGCTCGCCGGGGCTGCTCACGCCGCCGGGGTACCGGCAGCTCATGCCCACGATGACGATCGGGTCGTCGTCGACCGGCCCGGCGGGGCCCCAGGTGGCCACGGTGTCGACCTCGTGCAGGCGCAGCGCGGACGACAGGTGGTCGGCGAGGGTGGCCGGGTTCGGGTAGTCGAAGACGAGGGTGGTGGGCAGGGAGAGGCCGGTGGCGGCGCTGAGCCGGTTGCGCAGCTCCACCGCGGTCAGCGAGTCGAAGCCCAGCTCCTTGAACGCCCGGTTCGCCTTGACCAGCTCCGGGCCGGTGTGCCCGAGGACGGTGGCGGCGACCGTGCGGACCAGGTCGGTGAGGTGCCGGTCCTGCTCGGCGCGGGGCAGGGTGAGCAGTTGCTGCCGCAGGCCGCCGCCGGCCCCGTCGGCCGGCTCCTCGTCGACGGTCCGCAGGGCGTCCCGGGCCTCCGCGATGTCGTCGAGCAGCGGCCGGGGCCGCGCGGCCGCGAACGCCGGGGTGAACAGGGACCAGTCGACGTCCGCCACGGTCAGCGACGGCGCGGACCGGCCGACGGCGCTGCGCAGGGCGTACACGGCCTGGGCCGGGGACATCGCGGTGAGGCCGCGCCGGGCCAGCAGTTCCTGGCCCTCCCCGCTGGCCATGCCGCCGTCCGCCCAGGGGCCCCAGGCGACCGCCGTGGCGGCGAGACCGCGGGCCCGTCGCCGCTCCGCGAGCGCGTCCAGGAAGGCGTTGCCGGCGGCGTAGGCGGCCTGGCCGCCGCTGCCCCAGATCCCGGCGATCGAGGAGAACAGCACGAACGCGTCCAGCGGCCGGTCGCCCAGCAGCTCGTCCAGGTGGACCGCGCCGGCGATCTTGCCGTCGAGGACGGCGGCGAGCGCGGCCAGGTCGGTGTCCACCAGCCTGGCGAGCTGACCCACGCCGGCGGCGTGCACGACCGCCGTCAGCGGGGCGTCGTCCGCGTCGATGTCGCGCAGCACCGCCTCGACCTGCGCCCGGTCGGCCGCGTCGCAGGCGACCAGCGACACCCGCGCGCCGAGCCCGGCCAGTTCGTCCCGCAGCTCCGCCGCGCCCGGCGCCCGCTCGCCACGGCGGCTGGTCAGCACGACATGCGCGGCGCCGTTGGCCGCCACCCAGCGGGCCACGTGGGCGCCGAGCGCCCCGGTGCCGCCGGTGATCAGCACCGTCCCGGAGGGCTGCCAGCGTTCGACGGTTCCCACGCCGGCGGGGTCGGCGCGGACCAGCCGGCGCACGAAGACGCCGGAGGGACGTACGGCGATCTGGTCCTCGTCGCCGGCCCCGGCCAGCACGCCCACGAGCCGGTCCCAGCCGGCCGCGTCGGGGCGCTCCGGCAGGTCGGCCAGGCCGCCCCAGAGCTGAGGGTGTTCCAGCCCGGCGACCCGGGCCAGGCCCCACAGTCCGCCCTGGGCAACGCTGCGGACGCCGTCGGCGTCGCCGGTGCCGACCGCGCCCTGGGTGAGGGTCCACACCGGCAGCGCGACGTCGGCGTCGTGCAGGGCCTGCATCAGGGTCGCCGTCGCGGCGGTGCCGGTCGACACCGCCGGGTGGCCGGGGTGCGGCCGGTCCAGCAGGCCGAGCAGGGAGACCGCCGCCGCGAACCGGCGGTCCGCCGGCAGCTCGGCCAGCCGGGCCGCCAGCTCGTCCCGGCCGGTCAGCGGGTCCACCGGCAGGCGGTGGACCGCCCCGCCGACGGCGTCGAGCGCCGCCGTCAGCGCGTCGGCCCACTGCGCCACCGCCGGGTCGCCGGCCGGTTCGAGCAGCAGCCAGTCGCCGATCGGCGCGGCGGCGGCGGGCGTCGCCGCGCGCTTCCACACCACCCGGTACGACCAGCCGTCGACGACGGCGTCGCGCAGCCGCGCCCGGCGCCAGGACGACAGGACCGGCAGCGCCGGGGCGAGGACGTCCGCGCCGTCGTCGCCGAGCTGCGCGGCCAGCGCCGCCACGTCGGAGCGTTCCACGGCGGACCAGAACTCGACGTCGAGGACGTCGGGGCTGACCGGGCCGGTGACGGAGGCCGGAAGCTGTTCCGGCCAGTAGCGCTGCCGCTGGAACGCGTACGTGGGCAGGCCGACCGTGGTCGCGCCGGTGTCGGTGTACACCACGGGCCAGTCGACGGCCGCGCCGTTGACGTGCAGTTCGGCGAGGGCGGCGAGCAGCGCGCGGGGCTCGGGGCGGTCGGCCCGCAGCGCGGGCACCGCGACGACCGGGGTCGCGTCGTCGGCGGCCGGGTCGACCGGCTGCGGGCCGAGGACGTCCTGGGTCATCGCGGTGAGGACGCTGCGGGGCCCGATCTCCAGGAACGTGTCGACGCCGGCGGCGCGGAGCGTCGTGATCCCGTCGGCGAACCGCACGGCCTCCCGCACGTGCCGCACCCAGTACTGCGGGGTACGCAACTCGTCGCCGCCGGCCAGCGCGCCGGTCACGTTCGACACCACCGGTAGCCGGGGCGCGGCGAACGTGAGCCCGGCCAGCACCGACCGGAACTCGTCGAGCATCGGCTCCATCAGCGGACTGTGGAACGCGTGACTCACCGTCAACCGACGGGTCCGGGTCCCCCGGTCCCGCCAGGCCCGCTCGATCTCGTCGAGGGCGTCCACCGCGCCGGAGACCACCACGGACGCCGGCCCGTTCACCGCCGCGACACCGACCCGGTCGGCGAGGCCGTCCAGGCTGGGCAGCACGTCCGCCTCGGACGCGGCCACCGCCAGCATTCCGCCGCCGGCCGGCAGCGCCTGCATCAGGCGACCCCGCGCCGCCACCAGGACACACGCGTCCGCCAGCGACAACACCCCCGCCACATGCGCAGCCGTGATCTCACCGATCGAATGCCCACCCACGAAGTCCGGCACCACACCGAACGACTCCACCAACCGGAACAGGGCCACCTCGACCGCGAACAGACCCGCCTGGGTGAACACGGTCTGATCCAACAGGCCCGCCTCGACGGAACCCTCCACCGCGAACAACACCGGCCTCAACGGCTGCGGCAACAGCCCGTCGAACAGCCCACACACCTCATCCAACGCGACGGCGAAGACGGGGAACCCGTCGTACAACTCGCGGCCCATCCCGGCGCGCTGCGCCCCCTGACCCGAGAACAACACCGCCAGCGGACCCCGGTCTGCCGCCCGACCCGCCACCACCGCGCCCGACGACTGCCCCGAGGCCAGGGCACGCAGCCCGGCCAGCAGCTCGTCCCGGTCGGTCGCGGTCAGCACGGCCCGGCTGTCCAGGGACGACCGCGACACCGCCGACGACCAGCCGACGTCCAGAGGACGCAGGTCCCCGTCGGCCGCCAGCCACCTGGCCCAGCGGCCGGCCTGGCCGGCGAGCGCGGCGTCGGAGCGGGCGGACAGCAGCACCGGCACCACCGGGAGGGTGGCGGCCGGTTCCGGGGCGTCGGCGTCGGCTTCCGGGGCGGGGGGTTCCTCGATGATGGTGTGCGCGTTGGTCCCGGAGATGCCGAAGGACGAGACGGCGGCCCGCCGGGGCCGTCCGGTCGCCGGCCAGGGCCGCGCCTCGGTCACCAGCGACACGGCGCCCGCCGACCAGTCGACCTTCGGCGTCGGGGAGTCCACGTGCAGGGTCGACGGGACGACGCCGTGCCGCATCGCCATCACCATCTTGATGATCCCGGCGACGCCCGCAGCCGACTGGCTGTGCCCGAAGTTCGACTTGATCGAGCCGAGCAGCAGCGGCCGGTCGGCGGGCCGGTCCTGCCCGTACGTGGCCAGCACGGCCTGCGCCTCGATCGGGTCGCCCAGGACGGTGCCGGTGCCGTGCGCCTCGACGGCGTCCACGTCGGCGGTGGTGAGCCGGGCGTTGGCCAGGGCCTGCCGGATCACCCGCTGCTGGGCGGGGCCGTTCGGGGCGGTGAGCCCGTTCGACGCGCCGTCCTGGTTGACCGCGCTGCCCCGGATCACGGCCAGCACGCGGTGCCCCTTGCGCTGGGCGTCCGACAGCCGCTCCACCAGCAGGAGGCCGACGCCCTCCGCCCAGCCGGTGCCGTCGGCGGCGGCGGCGAAGGACTTGCACCGGCCGTCCGGGGCCAGGCCGCGTTGCCGGGAGAAGCCGACGAACGGGCTGGGGGTGGCCATGATGCACACGCCGCCGGCCAGGGCGAGGTCGAAGTCGCCCTGGCGCAGGGCCTGGGCGGCGAGGTGCAGGGCCACCAGCGACGACGAGCAGGCGGTGTCGACGGTGACCGCCGGCCCCTCCAGCCCGAGGGCGTACGCGATCCGGCCGGAGACGACACTCGTGGCCGTGCCGGTCAGCAGGTAGCCCTCGTCGGTGCCCTCCCCCTCGGTCTGCGGGCCCATCCCGTACCCGTTGGCGGCGGTGCCGACGAAGACGCCGACCTTCTGGCCGCGCATGGACGCGGGCGCGATCCCCGCGTACTCGAACGCCTCCCACGACGTCTCCAGCAGCAGCCGCTGCTGGGGGTCCATGGCGACCGCCTCGCGGGGCGAGATGCCGAAGAAGCCGGCGTCGAACTCGGCCGCGTCGTAGAGGAAGCCGCCCTCGCGGGTGGTGGAGCGGCCCGCCCGGTCGGCGTCGGCGTCGTACAGGTTGTCCAGGTCCCAGCCCCGGTCGGTGGGGAAGCCGCCGACGGCGTCGCTGCCCGACGCGACCAGGTCCCACAGCTGCTCCGGGGTGGAGACGCCCCCGGGGTAGCGGCAGGACATCGCCACGATCGCGATCGGTTCGCGCGCGGCGGCGGTGAGCTGCTGGTTGAGCTGACGGAGGCGGCCCGTCTCCTTGAGCGAGGCGCGGAGCGCCTCGACGACCTTGTCTGCGGACGTAGACATCACAAGCTCCGTACTGGGGACAACGGTCAGGAATCGGATCCGTCAAGCGCCAGCTTGACGAGGGTGTCGGCGTCCATCTCGTCGATGAGGTCGATGCTCTCGTCGGTGGACTCGGCGGCGTCGGTCTCGGCGTCGGTGAGGTTCAGCAGCAGTTCCAGCAGGCCCGCGTCCCGGAGCCGGGCCAGCGGGATGGTCGCGAGGGCCTGGCGGACCGTCGACTCCGACGGGTCCGGGCCGTCCGACCGCCGTGCCTCGGGGAGCAGCCCGTCGAGCAGGTGTTCCGCGAGGGTGGTGGGGTTCGGGTAGTCGAAGACGAGGGTCGCCGGCAGCGGCAGCCCGCTCGCGGCGGTGAGCCGGTTGCGCAGCTCCACCGCGGTCAGCGAGTCGAACCCGAGCTCCTTGAACGCCAGCCGGGGCTTGACCCGGTCCGTGCCCGGGTGACCGAGCACCGCCGAGGCGTGGGTGCGGACCAGGTCGACCAGGTGCCGGAGCTGCTCGGCGCGGGGCAGGGCGCGCAGGTGCTCCCGGAGCCCGTCGGCGGCGCCGCCCGGCTGCTCGTCGGCGGGGGCGCGCAGCGCGTCCCGGGCCTCGGCGAGGTCGTCGAGCAACGGCCGGGGGCGGGCCGAGGCGTACGCGGGGGCGAACACCGCCCAGTCGACGTCGGCCACGGTCAGGGCGGGGCGGGGCTGGCCGACGGCGTACCGCATGGCGTGCACGGCGTCGTCCGGCGCCATCGCGCCGAGGCCGCGCCGGGCCAGGGCCTGCTGGGCCTCGACGCCGGCCATGCCACCGTCGGCCCACGGCCCCCACGCCACCGACGTCGCTGCGAGGCCCCGGGCCCTCCGCTGGTCGGCCAGCGCGTCGAGGAACGCGTTGCCCGCCGCGTAGGCGCCCTGCCCGCCGCTGCCCCACACCCCGGCGATCGAGGAGAACAGCACGAACGCGTCCAGCGGCCGGTCGCCGAGCAGGTCGTCCAGGTGCACCGCGCCGGCCACCTTCCCGGCGAGGACGGCGGCGAAGCCGGCGAGGTCGGTCTCGGCGAGCAGGCCGACGTCGCCGGCCCCGGCGGCGTGCACCACCGCCGTCAGCGGCGCCGGGTCCTCGTCCAGGGTCGCCAGCAGGGCCGCGACCTGGTCCCGCTCGGCGACGTCGCACGCCACGATCGAGACCCGGGCGCCGTGCGCGGCCAGTTCCTCCCGCAGCTCACCGGCGCCCGCGGCCCGCTCGCCGCGGCGGCTGGTCAGCACCACGTGCGCGGCGCCGTTGGTGACCGCCCAGCGGGCCACGTGGGCGCCGAGCGCCCCCGTTCCGCCGGTGATCAGCACCGTGCCCGACGGCTGCCAGCGTTCCCCGGCGGCCGGGGCGGAGGCTGCCGCCCGCGCGAGCCGCCGGACGAAAACGCCGGTGGGCCGTACGGCGATCTGGTCCTCGTCCCCGGCGCCGGCGACCACCCGGACCAGCCGGTCCCAGACGGCGGGGTCGACGTCGTCGGGCAGGTCCATGAGGCCGCCCCACAGGTGCGGGTGTTCCAGTCCGGCGACCAGTCCGAGGCCCCACAGCCCGCTCTGGGCGACCCGCCGGACCGCGTCGCCGTCCCCGGTGCCGACCGCGCCCTGGGTCAGGCACCACAGCCGGGTCTTCGTACCGGTGTCGTGCAGCCCCTGAAGCAGCAGCAGGGTGGCCGCCGTGCCGACGGGCACGGCCGGGCTGTCCGGGTGCGGCTGGTCGCGGAGGCCGAGCAGGGAGAGCACGCCGGTGGCCGGCCGGTCGGCCAGCGTCTCGGCGAGCTGCCGGGCGAGGTCGTCCCGGTCGGTGCGGGCGGGGTCGACGGTCAGCCGGAGCACGTCGGCGCCGGCCAAGGCCAGGGCCTTGGCGGCCTCCTCGGTCCGCGCGCCGGTGACCGGGTCGTCGTCCTGCGGCGACACCAGCAGCCAGGTGCCCGCCGGGATGGCGGCGAGGTCGGTCCGCTTCCACATGACCCGGTACGACCAGCCGTCGACCAGGACGCGTTGCCGGCGGGCCCGATGCCACGTCGACAGCACCGGCAGGGCCGGGGCGAGGGCGTCGAGGTCACCGCCGTCGCCGAACTGGGTCGCGAGGGCGGTGAGGTCGCCGCTCTCCACGGCCGTCCAGAACTCGGCGTCGCCGCCGTCGCCGACCGGCCGGCGGGCCGGGCGGGCGGGCTCGGGCCAGTACCGCTCCCGCTGGAACGCGTACGTCGGCAGGTCGACCCGGGTCGCACCGGCCCCGGCGAACCACGGCTGCCACGTCACCGGCACGCCGTGCACGTGCAACTCACCCAGAGCAGCCAGCAGCCCCTGCGCCTCCGACCGGTCCCGACGCTGCACCGCCACCGCCAACACGTCCCCGCCAGCCGGCAGCACATCGGCCGCCATCGCCGTCAGGACACTCTGCGGCCCGACCTCCAGGAACGTGTCCACCCCGGCATCACGCAACGCCGTGACCCCGTCGGCGAACCGCACCGCCTCCCGCACATGCCGCACCCAGTACTCCGGAGCACGCAACTCCTCGCCACCGGCCAACCCACCGGTCACGTTCGACACCACTGGCAGCCGGGGCGCGGCGAACGTGAGCCCGGCCAGCACCGACCGGAACCCGGCCAGCATCGGCTCCATCAACGGACTGTGGAACGCGTGACTCACCGTCAACCGACGGATCCGCACCCCCCGGCCCCGCCAGAACTCGGCCAACTCGTCCAGGGCGTCGACCGCACCGGACACCACCACGGACGCCGGCCCGTTCACCGCCGCGACACCGACCCGGTCGGCGAGACCGCCCAGGCTCTCCGCCACGTCCGCCTCGGACGCGTTGACCGCCAGCATTCCGCCGCCGGCCGGCAGTGCCTGCATCAACCCACCACGCGCCGCCACCAACCGACAGGCGTCCGCCAGCGACAACACCCCCGCCACATGCGCAGCCGTGATCTCACCAACCGAGTGCCCACCCACGAAGTCCGGCACCACACCGAACGACTCCACCAGCCGGAACAACGCCACCTCGACCGCGAACAGACCCGCCTGCGTGAACACGGTCTGATCGAGGAGATCGGCGTCCGACGTGCCCGGCTCGGCGAACAGCACCGCCTTCAACGGGCCTGGCAGCAACCCGTCCAACTCGGCGCACACCTCGTCCAGCGCCGACGCGAAGACGGGGAACCCGTCGTACAACTCGCGGCCCATCCCGGCGCGCTGCGCGCCCTGGCCGGAGAACAGCACCGCCAGCGGTCCGCGTTCCACGGCGGAGCCGGTGACCACCGCGCCGGACGGCTCACCGCCGGCGAGGGCGGTCAGCCCCGCCAGCAGGTCGTCGCGGTGCGCCGCGACGACGACGGCCCGGCGGGTCAGGGCCGGTCGGGTGGTGACCGAGGACCAGGCGACCTCGACGGCCCCGAGGCCCTGGTCGGCGGAGAGCCACCGGGTCCACCGGTCCGCCTGCGCGGCCAGCGCCACGTCGGTGCGCGCAGACAGCAGCACCGGCACCAACGGAGGCGTGGCGTCGCCGACTGTCCCGCCCTCGATCACCTCGGCGGGCGGCTGCTCGATGATCACGTGCGCGTTGGTGCCGGAGATCCCGAACGAGGAGACGGCCGCCCGACGGGGCCGGTTCACCGCCGGCCACGGCGTCGCCTCGGTGGCGAGGGTGACCGCGCCGGCCGTCCAGTCGATGTGCGGGGACGGCTCATCCACATGCAACGTCGCCGGCACCACACCATGCCGCATCGCCATGATCATCTTGATCACGCCGGCCACCCCGGCGGCTGCCTGCGTGTGACCGATGTTCGACTTCACCGACCCGAGAAGCAGCGGCCGATCCTCGGACCGGTCCTGCCCGTACGTCGCCAGCAGCGCCTGGGCCTCGATCGGATCGCCCAGCGTGGTGCCGGTGCCGTGCGCCTCCACCACGTCGACCTGCTGCGAGCTGAGCCGGGCGTTGGCCAGCGCCTGCCGGATCACCCGCTGCTGCGACGGACCATTCGGCGCGGTGAGACCATTCGACGCGCCGTCCTGGTTCACCGCCGTACCCCTGACGACGGCCAGGATGTTCCGACCCTCCCGCTGCGCGTCCGACAGCCGCTGCACCAGCAGCACACCCACGCCCTCGGACCAGCCCGTGCCATCGGCGGCGGCGGCGAACGACTTGCACCGACCATCCTGCGACAGACCACGCTGACGCGAGAACTCGATGAACGTCCCCGGCGTCGCCATCACCGTCACCCCACCAGCCAACGCCAAATCACACTCACCACTACGCAACGCCTGAACCGCCAGATGCAACGCCACCAACGACGACGAACACGCGGTATCCACCGTCACCGCCGGCCCCTCCAAGCCGAACGTGTACGCCACCCGACCCGACAACACACTGCCCGAGTTACCGGTACCGATGTACCCCTCGACCTCGCCCGGCACATCCATCAGCACCGAGGCGTAGTCGTGGTACATCACACCCGCGAACACACCCGTCCGACTGCCCCGCAACCACTGCGGATCCACCCCGGCGGACTCCAACGTCTCCCACGACGCCTCCAACAGCAACCGCTGCTGCGGATCCATCGCCAACGCCTCACGCGGCGAGATCCCGAAGAAGGCCGGATCGAACTCCCCCGCCCCGTACAGGAAGCCGCCGTGCCGGGTGTACGAGGTTCCCGGCCGGTCCGGGTCCGCGTCGAACAACGACTCCAGGTCCCAGCCCCGGTCCGCGGGGAACTCCCCGATCCCCTCGCCGCCGCCGGCCAGCAACGCCCACAACTGCTCCGGCGTCTCCACCCCGCCCGGGTACCGGCACGCCATGCCCACGATCGCGATCGGCTCGTCGCCGCCGACCGTCACCGGCAGATCCGGCCCGACCTCGACGACCCCGGTACCCAACAGGTCGGCGAGCACGTGCTCAGCCAGCGCCTGCGGGGTGGGGTAGTCGAAGACCAGGGTCGAGCCGAGGCGCAGCCCCGTCGCGGCGTTGACCCGGTTGCGCAGCTCGACCGCGCTCAGCGAGTCGAATCCGAGGTCCCGGAACGCCCGGTCCGCCGGCACCGCCTCCACACCGTCGTGCCCCAGCACCTGCGCGGCCAGGCCCCGGACGAGCAGGGCGACCTGCGCCCGACCCTCGTCCTCGGTGAGCCGGGCGAGCCGGCCGGCCAGGCTGTCGCCGCCCTGTCCCGCCTGGCGACGCGTCGTGGTCGTGCCGACCAACGCCCGCAACATCGGCGGCACCACGCCACCGGCGGCGGCGGCCCGCAGCGCGGGCACGTCGATCACCGCCGGCACCAGGGTCGGCCGGTCCACGGCCAGCGCCGCGTCGAACAGCGCCAGGCCGGTGTCGGCGCTCATCGCGGTCAGGCCGGCCCGCTCCGACCGGGCCCGGTCGACGCCGCCGAGGGACGCCGCCATCCCGGCCGTGTCCCACATCCCCCACGCGAGGCTGACCGCCGGCAGACCGGCCTGCCCGCGGTGCGCCGCCAGGGCGTCCAGGAACGCGTTGCCCGCCGCGTACGCCGCCTGGCCCGGCGAGCCGAGCACCCCCGCGATCGAGGAGAACAGCACGAACAGGTCCAGGTCCAGATCGGCCGTCGCCTCGTGCAGGTGCCAGCCCGCCGACACCTTCGGCGCCAGGACGCCCGCGAGCTGGTCGGCCGTCAGCCCCTCGACGAGGCCGTCGTCGAGCACACCGGCCAGGTGGACGACGCCCGCCAGCCGGCCCGTCGAGGTGACGTCCGCGACCAGCCCGGCCACCTGCGCCCGGTCGGTGACGTCGCACGCCACCACCCGGGCGGACGCGCCCAGCCCGGCCAGCCGTTCGACCAGCTCGTCGGCGCCGGCGGCCGCCGGGCCCCGCCGGGACGCCAGCACCAGCGCCCGGAGCCCGTGTGCCCGGACCAGATGCTCCGCGACGAGGGCGCCCAGCGCGCCGGTGCCGCCGGTCACCAGGACCGCGCCGGCGTCCGCCACGATCGGGGCGTGCGACGACGGCCCCGACGCGCGCACCAGCCGTGGCACGAACACCCGGCCCGCGCGGAGGGCCACCTGAGCGCCCGCGGCGTCCTCGGCGACCCGCGCCAGGACGGCCACCAGGCCCGCGTCGACGTCGCCGTCGACGTCGGCCAGCACGATCCGGCCGGGGTGCTCGGACTGCGCCGACCGCAGCAGGCCCCACACCGCCGCACCCGCCAGATCGGCCACGGCGTCGCCGTCCCGGGCCGCCACCGCGCCCCGGGTCACCACCACCAGCTTCGAGTCCGCCAGGGCGTCGGCGGCCAGCCAGGACCGCAGCTCCGCCAGTACCGTCGAGGCGAGGGCCCCGACCGCGTCGGGCACCGCGCCATCCTGCGGGGCGGTGGCCGGGAGCAGCAGCAGGGCGGGCGTCTCGGCACCGCCGTCGAGCGCGGCGAGCAGGTCGGCGACGGTCCGGTGGGCGCGCCCGGTGGCGACGTCCCGCGGCTCGCCGAGGGTCACCCAAGCCGGTACGTCGGCCGGGACGACCTCGGCGGCCCGCCAGGCGACCTCGAACAGCGACCGGGCTGCCGCGTCCGGGGCGGCCCGGCCGATCAGCTCCCGCAGGGTCAGCGAGTCCACGGACACCACCGGCGTGCCGGCCTCGTCACCGGCGACCAGCCGCACGCCGGTGCCCTCGCGGGTCAGCCGCACCCGCAGCACCCGTGCGCCCGAGGCGTGCACCTGCACACCGGAGAACGCGAACGGCACCCGGGGCGCGGCGGACTCCTCGAACAGCAGGGCGACGGGGTGCAGGGCGGCGTCCAGCAGCGCCGGGTGCACGCCGAACCGCGCGACGTCGCCGGCCGCGTCGTCGGGCAGGGCCACCTCGGCGAAGACCTCGCCGCCGCCCGTCCAGACCCGGCGCAGCCCCTGGAACACCGGCCCGTACGCCAGGCCCCGTGCGGCGAACGCGTCGTACCAGCCGGTCAGGTCGACCTCGTCGGCGCCCACGGGCGGCCAGGGGCCGACGCCCGGCTCGGCGGCGGACGCCGGTTCCAGCACCCCGTCGGCGTGCCGGGTCCACCCCGCGTCAGGGGCGTCATCGGGTCGGGAGTGGATGGTGACGGTGCGCTGCGGCGCGTATCCCGGCGCCGACACCCGGACCTGGATGCGCACGCCGCCGGAGGGCGGGAGCACCAGCGGCACGGCGATGGTCAGCTCCCGTACCCGGGACGCGCCCACCTCGTCGCCGGCCCGAATCGCGAGTTCCACCAGGGCGGTGCCCGGCAGCAGCACCGCGCCCGACACCGCGTGGTCGGCGAGCCACGGCCGGGTGGCGAGCGCCAGCCGGCCGGTCAGCACGACCTCGCCGTCGCCGGCCAGGTCGACGGCGGCGCCGAGCAGCCCGTGCCCGGCCGCGCCGAGGCCCGCGCCGGCCACGTCACCGGCGCGCAGCCGGCCGACGTTGGGCCAGTACCGCTGCCGCTGGAACGCGTACGTCGGCAGGTCGACGGGGTTTGCGCCCGGCAGCAGGGCGGACCATGTCACGGGCACGCCGTGGACGTGCAGTTCCGCCAGCGCGTGCAGCAGCGAGACGGGTTCCGGCCGGCCGGGGCGCAGCGCCGCGACGACCGCGACCGAGTCGTCGTCCGGCAGGCAGGTGCGGACCATTCCGGCGAGGACCGCGTCCGGGCCGATTTCGAGGAACATGCCGACGTTGCGCTGCCGCAGGCAGGCGACGCCGTCGGCGAAGCGGACGGCCTCCCGGACGTGCCGCACCCAGTAGTCGGGGGTGCCGATCTCCTCGGCGTCGGCGATCCCGCCGGTGAGGTTGGAGACCACCGGCAGCAACGGCGGGCGGAAGGTCAGCCCGTCGAGGACCGCCCGGAACTCGGCCAGCATCGGTTCCACCAGGGGGCTGTGGAAGGCGTGGCTGACCCGCAGCCGGCGCGTGCGCGTCCCCCGGGCGGACCAGGTCCGCTCCAGGGCGTCCAGCGCGTCGAGCACCCCGGAGACCACCACCGCCGTCGGCCCGTTGACCGCCGCGATCCCGACGCGGTCGGCCAGGCCGGCCAGCGACTCGGTGACCGCCGCCTCGTCGGCGGCGACGGCGAGCATCCCGCCGCCGGCCGGCAGGGCCTGCATCAGCCGGCCCCGCGCGCCCACCAGGGCGCACGCGTCGTCGAGGGAGAGCACCCCGGCCACGTACGCGGCGGTCACCTCACCGATCGAGTGGCCGGCGACGAAGTCCGGCACGATCCCGTACGACTCGACGAGGCGGAACAGGGCCACCTCGACGGCGAACAGGCCGGCCTGGGTGAAGGCGGTCTGGTCCAGCAGCTCGGCGTCGGCCGAGCCCGCCGCGGCGAACAGCGCGTCCCGCAGCGGGCGGGGCAGGTGCGGGTCGAGATGGGCGCACGCCTCGTCCAGCGCGGCGGCGAAGACGGGGTACGCGGCGTACAACTCCCGGCCCATGCCGGCGCGCTGCGCGCCCTGGCCGGAGAAGACGACGGCGGTGCGCCCGCCCCGGGCGGTGCCCTGGACGACGGCGGGCGAGGGCTGCCCGTCGGCGAACGCGTCCAGGGCGGACAGCAGGCCGCCCCGGTCGGCGGCCAACAGGACGGCGCGGTGTTCGAAGACGGACCGGCCGGTGGCCAGCGCGCGACCGATCCCGGCGACGGTCAGGTCCGACCGGTCGGCCGCCAGGCCGTGCAGCCGTCGGGCCTGCCCGCGCAGGGCGGCGTCGCCGCGCGCCGACAGGACGCAGGGTACGAGGCCGCCGGGGACCTCCCCGACCACCGCCGGGGCGGCCACGGGGGCCGCCGCCGGCGCCTGCTCGATGATGGTGTGCGCGTTGGTTCCGCTGATCCCGAAGGAGGACACGGCGGCGCGGCGGGGCCGGTCCAGGGCCGGCCAGCGGCGGGTCTCGGTGAGCAGTTCCACCGCCCCGGCGTCCCAGTCGATGTGCGGGGACGGCTCGTCGACGTGCAGGGTCGACGGCAGCAGCCCGTGCCGCATCGCCAGCACCATCTTGATCACACCGGCGACACCGGCGGCGGCCTGGGCGTGGCCGATGTTGGACTTGATCGAGCCGAGCAGCAGCGGCCGGTCGGCGGGCCGGTCCTGGCCGTACGTGGCCAGCAGCGCCTGCGCCTCGATCGGGTCGCCGAGGGGGGTGCCGGTGCCGTGCGCCTCGACTGCGTCCACGTCCGCCGCCGTGAGGCGGGCGTTGGCCAGGGCCTGCCTGATCACCCGCTGCTGGGCGGGGCCGTTCGGGGCGGTCAGGCCGCTGCTCGCGCCGTCCTGGTTGACCGCGCTGCCCCGGACCACGGCGAGGACGCGGTGCCCGTTGCGCTGTGCGTCGGAGAGGCGTTCCAGCAGCAGCATGCCGATGCCCTCGGCGAAGCCGGTGCCGTCGGCGCCCGCGCCGAAGGCCTTGCACCGGCCGTCGGGCGAGAGGCCGCGCTGCCGGGAGAACTCGGTGAGCATGCCGGGGGTGGACATCACGCTGACGCCGCCGGCGAGCGCGAGCCGGCACTCGTCCTGGCGCAGCGCCTGGGTGGCCAGGTGCAGGGCGACCAGCGAGGAGGAGCAGGCGGTGTCGACGGTGACGGCGGGGCCCTCCAGGCCGAACAGGTACGAGATCCGGCCCGACGCGACGCTGCCGGCGCTGCCGTTGCCGACGTAGCCGTCCAGCTCGTCGGTGGTGTCGGCGGCCTGGGACGCGTAGTCGTGGTAGATGAGCCCGACGTAGACGCCGGTGCTGCTGCCCCGGGCCGTGTGGGGGTCGATGCCCGCCCGCTCGAAGGCCTCCCAGGAGGTCTCCAGCAGCAGCCGCTGCTGCGGGTCCATGGCCAGCGCCTCCCGGGGGGAGATCCCGAAGAAGCCGGCGTCGAACTCGGCCGCGTCGTGCAGGAAGCCGCCCTGGCGGGGGCCGCTGCCGTCGTCGCCGGTCCGCAGGTCGTCCGGGTCCCAGCCGCGGTCGGTGGGGAACGGCGCGATGACGTCGGCCCCGGCCGTGACCAGGTCCCAGAGCTGCTCGGGGGTCTGCACGTCGCCGGGGAACCGGCAGGCCATGCCGATGATCGCGATGGGCTCGTCGAGGGCGGTGGCCGCGCCGGCTGCCTTGCCGGCGGCGGGCGCCTCGACGCCGCCGAGCTCCCGGTCGAGGAAGTCGGCGAGGACGACCGGGGTGGGGTAGTCGAACGCCACGGTGGCGGGCAGCCGCAGCCCGGTGGCGGTGGCCAGCCGGTTGCGCAGTTCCACCGAGGTCAGCGAGTCGAAGCCCAGCTCCTTGAAGCCGCGCTGGGCATCGACGCGGTCGGCGGAGCGGTGCCCCAGCACGGCGGCCACGCTCGCGGCTACCAGGTCGAGCAGGTGGCTGCGCCGCTGCGCGGAGCTGAGCGTGGCCAGCCGCCCGCGTTCCGAGGCGGTGTCGGCAAGTCCCTGCCCGGCGGTCCGCCGGACGGGGCCGGCGGGGCGGACCAGCTCGCGCAGCATGCTGGGCACCGCGCCGGCCGCCGGCCGGGCCGTGGCCGGCGGCAGGTTCATGAGTACGAGGTGCACGCCGCCGTACTGCCGGGCCAGGTCGAACAGGGCGGTGCCCTCGACCTCGGTCAGCGGGGCGCTGGTGGCCCGGATGGCCCGGCGGTGGGCGTTGCCGCCGAGGTGGGCGGTCATCGCGCTGGCGGTGTCCCACAGTCCCCAGGCGAGGCTCGTGGCGGGCAGCCCCTGCTGCTGGCGGAGGCGGGCGAGGGCGTCGAGGAACCCGTTCGCCGCCGAGTAGTTGCCCTGCCCGGGCGAGCCGAGGGTGGCCGCCACCGAGGAGAACACCGCGAAGGCGGCCAGGTCGGCGTCGCGGGTCGCCCGGTGCAGCGCCCAGCCGGCGTCGACCTTCGGGGTCAGCACCGCGTCGAGGGCCTGCTCGTCGAGGGAGCCGATGGTGGCGTCGGCGATCACGCCGGCGGTGTGCACCACGGCGGTCAGCGGGTGCGCCGGGTCCACCTGCGCCAGCAGGCCGGCGACCTGGTCGGGGTCGGCGACGTCGGCGGTGGCGGTGGTGACGTGGGCGCCGTGGCGGGTCAGCTCCGCCACCAGGTCGCGGTAGGCCTCGGGGCCGCGGCGGGAGGCGAGCAGCAGGTTCCGGGACTGGCCGGTGGTCACGAGGTGCCGGGCGAACACCCCGGCCAGGGCGCCGCCGGCGCCGGTGATCAGCGTGGTGCCGTCCGGGTCGATCGGGGCGGGGATGCGCAGCACCACCTTGCCCACGTGCCGGGCCTGACTCATGTGCCGCAACGCCCGCCGAGCATGCTGCACGTCCCACACCCGCACCGGCAACGGACGCAACGCGCCCTGCTCGAACAACGCCAGCAGCTCGGCCAGCATCTCGCTGATGCGGGCGTGCCCGGCCTCGTTGAGGTCGAACGCCCGGTAGGTCACGCCGGGGTGGCGCTCGGCGACCTGGCGGGGGTCGCGGATGTCGGTCTTGCCCATCTCGACGAACCGGCCACCACGCGGCAACAACCGCAACGACGCGTCGACGAACTCACCCGCCAGGGCGTCGAGCACCACATCCACCCCGGCACCACCCGACACCGACCCGAACACCCGCTCGAACTCCGTGGTCCGCGACGACGCGATCCGCTCCGCATCCACCCCCAGACCCCGCAACACCCCCCACTTACCAGGACTCGCCGTCGCATACACCGTCGCACCCAGATGCCGCGCCAACTGAATCGCCGCCATACCAACCCCACCCGCACCCGAGTGGACCAACACCGACTCACCCGCCCGCAACCCCGCCAGATCCCGCAACGCGTACCACGCCGTCAGGAACACCACCGGCACGGAGGCTGCCTCGGCGAAGGTCCAGCCGGCCGGGATCCTCGCGACCAGTTCCCGCGTGGCGGTGACCTGGGGGCCGAAGGCGGGTTCGAACATGCCCATCACCCGGTCGCCGGGGGCCAGGTCGGTCACCCCCGGACCGACCTCCACCACCACACCCGCACCCTCACTGCCCATCACCGCCGACGGATCCGGATACATCCCCAACGCGATCAACACATCCCGGAAGTTCACCCCGGCCGCCCGCATGGCGATGCGCACCTGCCCCGCGTCGAGGGGGGCGGGGGTGGCCGGCGTGAGGCTGATCCCGTCGAGGGTGCCGGGGGCGGTCGCGGCGAGGTGCCACAGCCCGTCCGGCGGGGTCAGGTCGTCGCCGGCCGAGGCGCCGGTGCGGGTCAGGCGCGGGGAGCGGACCTCGCCGTCGCGCACCGCGACCTGCCCGCCCGTGGGCGACGGGTCCTCGGCGACGCCGGCCAGCAGGTCCCACAGCTCGGGTGAGAGGTCCCGGTCGACGTCGGCGAGGACGATCCGGTCGGGGTGCTCCGACTGCGCCGAGCGCAGCAGGCCCCACACCGCCGCGCCCACCGGGTCGCGCAGCTGGTCGGCGGGGACGGCCGCCACGGCGCCCCGGGTCACCACGACGAGCCGGGTGTCCGCCAGTTCCCCGGCGTCCAGCCAGGACTGGAGCACGCCGAGCACGTGCGCCGTGGCCGTCCGCACGGCCGCCGGCACGTCGGCGTCCGCCGGCTGCGGGATCGTCACCGGCAGGAGCAGCACGCGCGGCCGGCCGGCCGTTCCGGCGGCCACGGCCGCCGCCAGGTCGGCCACGGTGGGGTACCCGGCCACTCCCGGCCCGGTGGTCCCGGCCGCGTCGCCCAGCAGCACCCGGCCGGTGGGGTCGGTGGCGGGGGCGACGTCCTCGGCCTGCCAGCTCACCTCGAACAGCGACCGGGCCACGGCGCCCGAGGCTGCGACCCCGGTCATCTCCCGCAGCACGAGCGAGTCCACCGACACGACCGGGGCGCCCGTGCCGTCGACCGCGACCAGCCGCACACCGCTGCCCGCTCGGGTCAGCCGGACCCGCAGCACCGAGGCGCCCGACGCGTGCACCTGCACGCCCTCGAACGCGAACGGCATCCGTGGCCCACCGGAGCCCTCGGTCAGCAGCAGGCCGATCGGGTGCAGGGCGGCGTCGAGCAGCGCCGGGTGCACCCCGAACCGCCCCGCGTCGCCCGCCGCCTGTTCCGGCAGGACCACCTCGGCGTACGCCTCACCAGCCGCGGTCCACGCCCGACGCAGGCCCTGGAACACCGGCCCGTACGCCAGACCGTGCCCCGCCAGAGCCGCGTACCACCCGGTCAGATCCACCTCGGCCGCACCGACCGGCGGCCAGTCGCCCACGCCGGGCTCGTCCGGGGAGGCGGCCTCCAGGACGCCCTCCGCGTGCCGGACCCAGCCCGCGTCGTCGTCCTCCGGCTGCGAGTGCACGGTCACCAGCCGGGCGCCGGACGGGCCGGCCGCGCCGACGCGCACCTGCACCCGCACCCCCGCCGACGCCGGCAACGCCAACGGCGTCAGGACGGTCAACTCCCGCACCCGCGACACGCCCACCTCGTCACCGGCCCGCACCGCCAACTCCACCAACGCCGTACCCGGCACCACCACCGAACCAGCAACCACATGCTCCGCCAACCACGGATGAGTGCCAGCCGACAACCGCCCCGTCAACAACACCTCGTCGCCGCCGGCGAGGCGCACCGCCGCGCCGAGCAGGCCGTGGCCGGCCGCGCCGAGTCCCGCGCCGGAGACGTCGCCGCCGAACGAGCGGTCCACCGCCGGCCAGAACCGCTCCCGCTGGAACGCGTACGTGGGCAGGTCGACCGGGGCGGCGCCGGACCCGGCGTACACCCTCGCCCAGTCGACGCCGACGCCCGCGACGTACAGCTCCGCCAGGCCGGACAGCAGCTGCGCGGGGCCGCTCTCGTCGCGGCGCAGGGAGCCCACCACCACGCCGGGGCCGGCCGGGTCGGCGGCCCGGTCGAGCGCGTCCTGGACCACCACCTTGAGCACCGGGTGGGGGCTGACCTCCACGAAGACCCGGAAACCCTCGGCGATCAGCCGGTCGACCACCGGCGCGAGCCGGACCGGTTCGCGCAGGTTGCGGTACCAGTAGTCGGCGTCGAGCTGGGCGGTGTCGATGAGGTCGCCGGTCACCGTCGAGTAGAAGGACACGGCGGTCGGCTCGGCGTCGACGGCGCCGAGCGCGGCCGACAGGTCGTCGCGGACCGCCTCGACGTGCGCGCTGTGCGAGGCGTAGTCGACGGCGATCCGCCGGGCCCGCAGGTCGCGCTCGGCGCAGTGCGCGAGCAGCGCGTCGACGGACTCCGCGGCGCCGGAGACGACGGTCACGGCGGCGCCGTTGATGGCGGCGATCGACAGGGTGTCCGCCCACGGCGCGATGAGCTGCTCGGTGTCGGCGGCCGACAGGGGCACGGAGAGCATGCCGCCCCGGCCCGAGATCGCCAGCAGGCCACGGCTGCGCGCCACGACCAGCCGCATCGCGTCCGGGAGGGTGAGGGCGCCGGCGGCGCACGCGGCGGCGATCTCGCCCTGCGAGTGGCCGACGACGGCGTCCGGGGCGATCCCGCACGCCTGCCACAGCCGCGCGAGGGACACCATGACGGAGAACAGGGTGGGCTGGACCACGTCGACCCGGTCCAGCGGCGGCGCGCCGGGCGCCTGCCGCAGCACCTCCTCCAGCGACCAGTCCACCAGCCGGGACAGCTCCTCGGCGCACTGCCGCATCCGCTCCCGGAAGGCCGGGGACGACTCCAGCAGGTCCAGCGCCATCCCGACCCACTGCGAGCCCTGGCCGGGGAAGACGTAGGCGACCTTCGGCGTGCCGTCGACGGGGGTCGGCGCGGCCTCGGAGCCGGCGAGCGCGGCCAGCTCGGCGAGGGCTGATTCCCGGTCACCGGCGACCACGACCGCCCGGTACGGGTGGTGGGCCCGTCGGGTGGCGAGGGAGAGCCCCAGGTCGGCGAGGGTCAGGTCGGCGTCCTCGGCCAACTGCCCACGGACCCGGGAGGCCTGCTCCCGCAGGGCCTGCGGGCTGCGCCCGGACACCGTCAGGGGCACGCCGGCCGGGCCGGCCAGGCCGGGCTGCTCCGGGGCGGGGGTCGGCCGGGCGGCGGGGGCGCTGTCGTCGGGCGCCTGCTCGATGATCGTGTGCACGTTGGTGCCGCTGATCCCGAACGAGGACACGGCGGCGCGGCGGGGCCGGTCGACGGCGGGCCACGGCCGCGGCTCGGTGAGCAGCGCCACCGCGCCGGAGTCCCAGTCGACGTGCGGGGACGGCTGGTCCACGTGCAGGGTGGACGGCAGCAGACCGTGCCGGATTGCCATGATCATCTTGATCACGCCGGCCACCCCGGCCGCGGCCTGGGAGTGCCCGATGTTCGACTTGATCGACCCGAGGAACAGCGGCCGGTCCACCGGCCGGTCCTGCCCGTACGTGGCCAGCAGCGCCTGCGCCTCGATCGGGTCGCCCAGCATGGTGCCGGTCCCGTGCGCCTCGACGGCGTCCACGTCGGAGGCGCCGAGCCGGGCGTTGGCCAGGGCCTGTCGGATCACCCGCTGCTGCGACGGCCCGTTCGGCGCGGTGAGGCCGTTGGACGCGCCGTCCTGGTTCACGGCGCTGCCACGCACCACCGCCAGCACCCGGTGCCCGTTGCGCCGGGCGTCCGACAGCCGCTCCACGAGCAGCATGCCCACGCCCTCGGACCAGCCGGTGCCGTCGGCGGACGCGGCGAACGCCTTGCACCGGCCGTCGGGGGCCAGACCGCCCTGGCGGGAGAACTCCGAGAACATGCCGGGCAACGCCATCAGGGCGACGCCGCCGGCCAGCGCCAGGTCGCACTCACCGCCACGCAGCGCCTGGGCGGCGAGGTGCAGGGCGACCAGGGACGACGAGCAGGCGGTGTCGACGGTGACGGCGGGACCCTCGAGCCCGAAGGTGTAGGAGACCCGTCCGGAGGCGACGCTGCCGGCCGTGCCGGTCAGCAGGTGCCCCTCGAGGCCGTCCAGGTCCTCGTTCCCGCCCGTGGCGTAGCCGGAGGAGGCCGCGCCGACGAAGACGCCGGTGGCGGTGCCGGTCACGCCGTCGGGGTCGACACCGGCGTACTCGAAGGCCTCCCAGGCGGTCTCCAGCAGCAGCCGCTGCTGCGGGTCCATGGCGAGGGCCTCACGGGGGCTGATGTTGAAGAAGCCGGCGTCGAAGTCGGCGGCGTCGTAGAGGAAGCCGCCCTGGTCGGTGACGGTGCTGCCGGTGTCGTACAGGCGGTCCAGGTCCCAGCCCCGGTCGGTGGGGAACCCGCCGATCGCGTCGGCGCCGGAGGTGACGAGCTGCCACAGCTGCTCCGGGCTGGCCACCCCGCCCGGGTAGCGGCAGGCCATCCCGATGATCGCCACCGGCTCGTCGGTCGCGCCGACGCCGACCGGGCGGACGGCCACGGCGGCGTCGGTCGCGGCGAGGCCGAGCTGCCCGAACAGGTAATCGGCGAGCCGGGCCGGGGTGGGGTGGTCGAAGGCCAGCGTGGCGGGCAGCCGCAGCCCGGTCGCCGAGCCCAGCCGGTTGCGCAGCTCCACCGAGGTGAGCGAGTCGAAGCCCAGTTCCTTGAACGCGCGGGCGGCCGGCACGGCCTGTGCGGAGGCGTGGCCCAGCACGGCCGCGGCCTGCCCGCAGACCAGCTCCACCAGCAGCCGCCGGGCGTCCGCCTCGGGCAGGCCGACGAGCCGGTCCCGCCAGGAGGCCCCCGCCGTGGGGGCACCGCCGGCCCGACGCCGGCCGCCGGCGCGCACGAGCTGCCGCAGCAGCGGCGGCACCTGTGACGTGTCGCCGGTGACCTGCAACCGGGCCGCCACGACCACCGGCGACACCGCCGGCAGGGCCGCGTCGAACAGTTCGGCGCCCTCGGTCGCGGAGAGTCCGGTCATCCCGACCCGCCGCTGCCGCTGCTGGTCGTCGCCGTCGAGGTGCGCGGTCATCCCGCTGGTGGTGGCCCACAGGCCCCAGGCGACGCTCGTCGCGGCCAGGCCCCGCTGCCGGCGGTGCCCGGCCAGGGCGTCGAGGAACGCGTTCGCCGCCGCGTAGTTGCCCTGCCCGGGGGAGCCGAGGGTGGCCGCGAGGGAGGAGAACGTCACGAACGCGGCAAGGTCCAGGTCGGCCGTGGCCTCGTGCAGCGCCCACCCGGCGTCGACCTTCGGCGCCATCACCGTGGCCATGGCCCGCTCGTCGAGCGAGGTGACGGTGGCGTCGGCGAGCACCCCGGCGGCGTGCACCACCGCGGTCAGCGGGTGCGCCGGGTCGACCCGGCCGATCAGCTCCCTGACCTGCGCGGGGTCGCTGACGTCGACCGCGACGGCGGACACCCGCGCTCCCGCGTCGGTCAGCTCGCGGACCAGGGCGGCGTAGTCGTCCCGACCGTCGTCGTCGGGGTGCCGGCGGGAGGCGAGCAGCAGGTTCCGGGACTGGCCGGTGGCCACGAGGTGCCGGGCCACCACCCCGGCCAGCGTTCCGCCCGCGCCGGTGATCAGCGTGGTGCCGTCCGGGTCGATCGGGGCGGGGATGCGCAGCACCACCTTGCCCACGTGCCGGGCCTGACTCATGTGCCGCAACGCCCGCCGAGCATGCCGCACGTCCCACACCCGCACCGGCAACGGACGCAACGCGCCCTGCTCGAACAACGCCAGCAGTTCCGTCAGCATCTCGCCGATCCGGGCGCTGCCGGCCTCGTTCAGGTCGAACGACCGGTACGCGACGCCCGGGTATTCGGCCGCCACCGCCTCCGGGTCACGGACGTCGGCCTTGCCCATCTCGACGAACCGGCCACCACGCGGCAACAACCGCAACGACGCGTCGACGAACTCACCCGCCAGGGCGTCGAGCACCACATCCACCCCGGCACCACCCGACACCGACCCGAACACCCGCTCGAACTCCGTGGTCCGCGACGACGCGATCCGCTCCGCATCCACCCCCAGACCCCGCAACACCCCCCACTTACCAGGACTCGCCGTCGCATACACCGTCGCACCCAGATGCCGCGCCAACTGAATCGCCGCCATACCAACCCCACCCGCACCCGAGTGGACCAACACCGACTCACCCGCCCGCAACCCCGCCAGATCCCGCAACGCGTACCACGCGGTGAGGAAGACGAGGGGCACGGAGGCGGCCTGCGCAAAGGACCAGCCGGCGGGCATCCGGGCGAGGCGCTCCCGGGTGGCGACCGCGAGCGGGCCGAAGCCCAGCTCGAACATGCCCATCACCCGGTCACCGGGGGCCAGGTCGGTCACCCCCGGACCGACCTCCACCACCACACCCGCACCCTCACTGCCCATCACCGCCGACGGATCCGGATACATCCCCAACGCGATCAACACATCCCGGAAGTTCACCCCGGCCGCCCGCACCGCGACCCGCACCTGCCCCGCTTCGAGGGGGGCTGGGGTGGCGGCCGGCACCAGCGCGACCCCGTCGAGGGTTCCGGGGGCGACGGCCGCAAGGTGCCACGCCCCGGACGGCGGGGTCAGCTCGTCGGCCGTGGGCCGGACCAGCCGGGGCACGAACGTACCGTCGGCGCGGACGGCGAGCTGACCGCCGGTCGCCGTCGGGTCGGCTACGACGCCGGCCAGCACCGCGAGGGTCGCCGGGTCGAGCGGACCCTCGACGTCGGCGAGAACGATCCGGTCGGGGTGCTCCGACTGCGCCGAGCGCAGCAGGCCCCACACGGCGGCGCCCGCCAGGTCGGTCACCTGGTCCTCGTCCCGGGCGACGACGGCACCCCGGGTGACCACGACGAGCTTCGCGTCGGCGAGCGCGTCGGCGGCGAGCCAGGACCGCACCACGGTCAGGGCGTCGTTCGTGGTCGCGCGCACCGCGTCGGGCACGTCGACGCCGGAGGTCGCGTCGGGCACGTCGACGCCGGAGGTCGCGCCGGGCGTCCACAGCAGGGCCCAGGGGGACTCGGCCCGCGCGTCGGCGACCGCCGTGGCGAGCGCGTCGACGTCGGCGAAGCCCGGCAGGTCGAGCCCGGCGATCGACGGCCCGAGCAGCGCCCAGCCGGACAGGTCGTCGGCCGGGGTGATCTCCTCCGGCAGCCACGTCACCTCGAACAGCGACCGCGCCGCCGCGCCCGGGGCGGCCACCGCCGTCATCTCCCGCAACACCAGCGAGTCCACCGACACCACGGCCGCGCCGGACTCGTCCACCGCCACCACGCGCACGCCGGATCCCTCGCGGGTCAGCCGGACCCGCAGCGCCCGCGCACCCGAGGCGTGCACCTGAACGCCCTCGAACGCGAACGGCACCCGCGCCCCGCCACCCTCACCGGCCAGCAGCGACGCCACCGGATGCAACGCCGCGTCCAGCAGCGCCGGGTGCACCCCGAACGCCGCCGCGTCGCCCGCCGCCTGTTCCGGCAGGACCACCTCGGCGTACGCCTCACCAGCCGCGGTCCACGCCCGACGCAGGCCCTGGAACACCGGCCCGTACGCCAGACCGTGCCCCGCCAGAGCCGCGTACCACCCGGTCAGATCCACCTCGACCGCACCGACCGGCGGCCACTCCCCCAGCACCGGCTCGTCGGCCGACACCGGCTCCAGCGCACCCTCGGCGTGCCGGACCCAGGCCCCGTCGGCCTCCTCGTCCGGCTGCGAGTGCACGGTCACCGACCGGGTGCCGGACGGGTCGGCCGCGCCGACGCGCACCTGCACCCGCACCCCCGCCGACGCCGGCAACGCCAACGGCGTCAGGACGGTCAGCTCCCGCACCCGGGACGCGCCCACCTCGTCGCCGGCCCGCACCGCCAACTCCACCAACGCCGTACCCGGCACCACCACCGAACCAGCAACCACATGCTCCGCCAACCACGGATGAGTGCCAGCCGACAACCGCCCCGTCAACAACACCTCGTCGTCCCCGGCGAGGCGCACCGCCGCGCCGAGCAGCGGGTGGCCCGCGACACCCAGCCCGGCGCCGGACACGTCGCCGACCTGCCACGACACCGCGTCGGGCCAGTACCGCTCCCGCTGGAACGCGTACGTCGGCAGGTCGACCCGCTGCGCACCGGCCCCGGCGAACCACGGCTGCCACGTCACCGGCACGCCGTGCACGTGCAACTCACCCAGAGCCGCCAGCAGCCCCTGCGCCTCCGACCGGTCCCGACGCTGCACCGCCACCGCCAACACGTCCCCGCCAGCCGGCAGCACATCGGCCGCCATCGCCGTCAGGACACTCTGCGGCCCGACCTCCAGGAACGTGTCCACCCCGGCATCACGCAACGCCGTGACCCCGTCGGCGAACCGCACCGCCTCCCGCACATGCCGCACCCAGTACTCCGGAGCACGCAACTCCTCGCCACCGGCCAGCGCGCCGGTCACGTTCGACACCACCGGCAGCCGGGGCGCGGCGAACGTGAGCCCGGCCAGCACCGACCGGAACCCGGCCAGCATCGGCTCCATCAGCGGACTGTGGAACGCGTGACTCACCGTCAACCGACGGGTCCGGGTCCCCCGGTCCCGCCAGGCCCGCTCGATCTCGTCGAGGGCGTCCACCGCACCGGAGACCACCACGGACGCCGGCCCGTTCACCGCCGCGACACCGACCCGGTCGGCGAGGCCGTCCAGGCTGGGCAGCACGTCCGCCTCGGACGCGGCCACCGCCAGCATTCCGCCGCCGGCCGGCAGCGCCTGCATCAACCGACCCCGCGCCGCCACCAGGACACACGCGTCCGCCAGCGACAACACCCCCGCCACATACGCGGCCGTGATCTCACCGATCGAATGCCCACCCACGAAGTCCGGCACCACACCGAACGACTCCACCAACCGGAACAACGCCACCTCGACCGCGAACAGACCCGCCTGCGTGAACACGGTCTGATCCAACAGGCCCGCCTCGACGGAACCCTCCACCGCGAACAACACCGGCCTCAACGGCTGCGGCAACAGCCCGTCCAGCAGCCCACACACCTCATCCAACGCGACGGCGAAGACGGGGAACCCGTCGTACAACTCCCGGCCCATCCCGGCGCGCTGCGCCCCCTGACCCGAGAACAACACCGCCAGCGGACCCCGGTCCACGGCGGAGCCGGTGACCGCCACACCCGACGACTCACCCGCCGCCACGGCACGAAGCCCGGCCAGCAGGCCGTCCCGGTCGGTCGCGGCCAGCACGGCCCGGCTGTCCAGGGTCGACCGGGACGCGGCCGACGACCAGCCGACATCCAGGGGGCGCAGGTCCCCGTCGGCGGCCAGCCAGGCGGCCCAGCGGCCGGCCTGGCCGGCGAGCGCGGCGGGGTGCGCGGCGGACAGCAGCACCGGCGCGGCCGGGAGCCGGCGGGACGGCGCGGGGGCGTCCTCCGGCGTCTCGGGGGTCGGGGCCTGCTCCAGGACGAGGTGCGCGTTGGTGCCGCTCATGCCGAAGGACGAGACGGCCGCCCGCCGGACGTGTTCGCCGCCGGCCCACGGGCGGGCCGCGTCGAGCAGGGACACCGCCCCCGTCGACCAGTCGATGTGCGGGGACGGCTGCGCCACGTGCAGGGTGGGCGGCAGCACACCGTGCCGCATCGCCATCACCATCTTGATGACGCCGCCGGCGCCGGCGGCGGCCTGGGGGTGGCCGATGTTCGACTTGAGGGACCCCAGCCACAGCGGGCGGTCGGCCGTCCGGCCCTGGCCGTACGTGGCCAGCAGCGCCTGCGCCTCGATCGGGTCGCCGAGCCGGGTGCCGGTGCCGTGCGCCTCCACGACGTCGATGTCGGCCGGCGTCAGCCGAGCGTTCTCCAGCGCCTGCCGGATGACCCGCTGCTGGGCGGGGCCGTTCGGGGCGGTCAGCCCACTGCTGGCGCCGTCCTGGTTGACGGCGCTGCCGCGGATCACCGCGAGGACGGGGTGGCCGTTGCGCCGGGCGTCGGAGAGCCGCTCGACGAGCAGCATGGCGACGCCCTCGGACCAGCCGGTGCCGTCGGCGTCGGCCGAGAACGCCTTGCACCGGCCGTCGGAGGCGAGCCCGCGCTGCCGGGAGAACTCGACGAAGGCGCCGGGGGTGGCCAGCACGGTCACGCCGCCGGCCACCGCGAGGGAGCACTCGCCGTCGCGCAGCGCCTGGCCGGCCAGGTGCAGGGCGACGAGCGAGGACGAGCAGGCGGTGTCGATCGTGACGGCCGGCCCCTCCAGCCCGAAGGAGTACGCCAGCCGGCCCGACATGACGCTCGCCGCGGTGCCGGTGAGGACGTACCCCTCGGTGCCCTCGGGCAGTTGCCGCAGGACGCTGGTGTAGTCCTGGCCGGCCGTGCCGACGAAGACGCCGGTGCGGCTGCCCCGCAGCGACGCGGTGTCGAGGCCGGCCCGCTCGAAGAGCTCCCAGGTCACCTCCAGCAGGAGCCGCTGCTGCGGGTCCATGGCCAGCGCCTCGCGCGGCGAGATCCCGAACAGGGACGGGTCGAACAGCCCGGCGTCGGCCAGGAAGCCGCCCCGGTTGCTGTAGGTGGTGCCCTGGTGGTCCGGGTCCGGGTCGTACAGCCGGTCCAGGTCCCAGCCCCGATCCTCGGGGAACGTGCCGGTGGCGTCCACGCCCCCGGCGACCAGGTCCCACAGGTCCTCGGGCGAGGCGACCCCGCCGGGGAACCGGCAGGCCATGCCGACGATCGCGATCGGCTCCGAATCCTCGTTCTCCAGCTCGCTCAGGCGCCGACGCGCCAGGCGGAGCTCGGAGGTCACCCACTTCAGGTGTTCGAGGAGCTTGTCTTCGTCCGCCATGACCCACCCGCCCAGAGCTTGCTATCGATCAGAATCTGCCGATTCGCTGACCACACCACCACCGGCGGCCCGACTCCGCGCACATTTCGGTGGAGACATGACCATTCGGCGCATGGACGCAATTCCTATTTCAATTCAGTTTCTGTTTCCGGTACCTGTTCAAGCGCCCGCCGCGACACCGCGCCGACCACCCTGCCGACCCATGCCCGCCACCGTGAGTGGACGGTACTGAGCGCCGACCTCGCCCCCAACCCCTAACGGACCCCTGATCGGGCGGTCCTGACGGGCCGTCGCGGTGGTCGTCGCAGCGCGACGATCGATACGAACGGGGCCGGTCAGACGCGGTGTTGGACGGTCTGCGGCAGAATCTGGCGGAGCCGTCCGGGCGGCGTGGCGCGACGCCGCCACTCCCGTGGATAGCCGACCGAGACCTCCTCGAAGCGGACCCCGTCGTACCAGGTGGTCCGCGGGATGTGCAGGTGTCCGTACACCGCCACGCGGGCGTCGAAGCGCACGTGCCAGTCGGCCGTGGCCTCGGTGCCGCACCATTGCGCGAACTCCGGATACCGCAGAATCCGGGTGGGTTCCCGGACGAGGGGAAAGTGGTTGACCAGAATGGTGGGCAGCCCGTTCCGCTCCTCGGTGAGCCGCCGCTCGGTGTGGGTCAGCCGGGCCCGGCACCACGCGTCGCGCGTCGGGTACGGGTCGGGGTGCAGCAGGATCTCGTCGGTGCAGACCACGCCGACCTCGTGGGCCCGTTCGAGGGCCTGCTCCTTGGTGTACGTCCCGGGCGGCCGGAAGGTGTAGTCGTACAGCAGGAAGAGCGGGGCGACGAGCACCGGATCGCCCTGCGGGTCCCAGATCGGGTAGGGATCCTCCGGGGTGACGACGCCGAGGCCCCGGCACAGCTCCACCAGGTGCCGGTAGCGGGCCTCGCCCCGGAGCTGGTTCGGGTCGTCGCGGGGCGTCCACAGCTCGTGGTTGCCCGGTGCCCAGATCACCTTGGTGAAGCGGCGGCTGAGCAGGGCCAGCGCCCACTCGATGTCGCTGACGAACTCGCCGACGTCACCGGCGACGATCAGCCAGTCGTCGTCGGTCTCCGGCCGCAGCCCCTCGACGACGGCCCGGTTCTCCTTGTAGACCACGTGCAGGTCACTGATGGCGAGCAACTGAGGCAGGCCCGATCCGGCCACCCGGACCTCCGTCCATCCCGGGTACCGCGCGCACCCACCACTCGTGCCGATCGGCCGCCGGCAAGGCAGGACGAGACGGCCTGACGGGCTCCGACCCTACGAAGCCCGACCCGGCCAGGCACACCCCTAGACGGCAGGTCGGACCCCTAGGGCTGACACGGGGCGCCGCCGGGCCGGCCTGGCGTGCCGGTCCGCCCGCACCGCCGTCCCGGGGCGGTTCTGGTCCGTGGCCCTGCTCTCAGGACTTGCCGAACTCCCGCTGGATGATGTCGAACAGCTCCTCCCGGCTGGCCGTGTCGAGTTGCTCCGCGGTCTCCGCCGCCGGTGCGGGGACGGCGGCGGAGGCGGGCCGGCGGGCCCGCCACCTGGCCAGCATGCTCTCCAGGCGGCCGATGACCGCCTCGTCGACCTGCTCGGCCGGCGCCTCGCCGAGGAGCTGGTCGAGTCGTTCGACCTCGGCGGCGATCGGCAGCGCCGGCTGCTCCGGCGCCAGCCCGGCACGCAGGTGCTCGGCGAGGGCGCCGGGGGTGGGGTGGTCGAAGATCAGGGTCGCGGGCAGGCCGAGGCCGGTCTCGGCGGTCAGCCGGTTACGCAGCTCGACCGCGGTGAGGGAGTCGAAGCCCAGCTCGAGGAAGCCGCGAGCCGGCCTGATCGCGGCGGGCGTGGCGTGCCCGAGCACCGTCGCGGCGGTGCCGCGTACCAGGTCGAGCAGGATGCGGTCGCGCTCGGACGCCGAGGCGGCGGCCAGCCGCCCCCGCAGGGCCGAGGGGGCGCCGTCGGCGTCGGCGGACGGCGTCTCCTGCGGGGCGGGCTGCGCCTCGGGGATCTCGGCGAGCAGCGGGCTCGGCCGCAGCGCGGTGAACGACGACGCGAACCTGTCCCACCGCACATCCGCCACGACCACCGACACGTCACCCACCTCCAACGCCTGTTCCAACCCCACCACCGCCAGCTCCGGCGCCATCGCCACCAGGCCGCGCCGGGACAGCTCGTCCCCGACCGCGCCCACCGCCATTCCCGCCTCGCCCCATGGACCCCACGCCACCGACGTGCCCACCAGCCCCCGCGCCCGCCGGGACTCCATCAGCCCCTCCACGAACGCGTTCCCCGCCGCGTACCCCACCTGACCCGCCGAACCCCACACCCCCGCGATCGACGAGAAGACCACGAACGCGTCCAGCTCCGCGCCGGACAGCAACTCGTCCAGCACCACCGCACCGCCGACCTTCGCCCGCAGCACCTCGCCCAGGTCCGCCAACCCCACCTCGCCCAACGGCGCCATCTGCGCCACCCCCGCCGCGTGCACCACCGCCCGCACCCGATCGCCACACTCCGTCAGACCCGCCAGCAACCCGGCCACCGCCGCCCGGTCGGCCACGTCGCAGGGCATCACCGACACCCGCGCGCCCGACCCCCGCAACCCCGCGACCACGCCCGCGCCCGCCGAACCCAGCCCGCCCTCGCCGCTGCGCGACAGCAACACCACGTGCTCCGCCCCCACACCCACCGCCCACTGCGCCACCCGCAGACCCAACGCGCCCGTGCCGCCGGTCACCAGCACCGTCCCCGACAACCGCACGCTGCCGCTCGGAGCCGAACCCACGGCCGCCCGTACCAACCGCCGGCCGAACACCCCCGACGACCGCACCGCCACCTGGTCCTCCACGCCGCTCGCCAGGACCCCGGACAGCCGATCCCACACCCGTCCGTCCGCCGCACCCGGCACATCCACCAGGCCGCCCCACGACCCCGGCAGCTCCAGCCCCGCGGCCCGGCCAAGACCCCACAGCGCCGCGCCCTCGACGTCGTCGAGCACGTCCGACCCGCCCACCGACACCGCGCCACTGGTCAGCCACCACAGCCGACCCTCGATCCCGGAGTCGGTCAGCGCCTGGACCGCCGTCAGCGCCGTCGACAGGGCGGCGACGGCCGGAAGATCATCCGGCTCGGCCGGGGCTGCCAGCGACAGCAGGGACAGCACGCCGGCGACCCGGCCGTCGGGCCCGGCCGCATCGCTCAGCCGACCCGCCACCGCGTCCCGGTCGGTGCCCTCGACCAGGACGGGGGCGACCCGGGCCCCCCGGGCCGCCAGGGCGGCGAGGGCCGGGTGGTCCTCCTGCCCCGGCGCGGTCAGCACCAGCCAGGTTCCGGTGAGCGTGCCGGTGGCCGGCACGGCAGCCGTGCGCCACTCGACGCGGTAGCGCCACGAGTCGACCGTCGACCGCCGCTGCGCGTCCCGACGCCACCGGGCGAGCTTCGGCAGCAGCGCCGCCGAGGACCCGTCCACGCCGGCCGCCAGTTCCTCGCCCAGCACGCCGAGGTCACCGGACTCGACCGCCGCCCAGAACTGCTCGTCCGCCGGCCCGCTCGCGGTGGCGGACGCGGGTGCCGGCGCCGGGTCCTCCAGCCAGTAGCGCCGACGGTCGAAGGCGTAGGTGGGCAGGTCCACCGCTCGCGGCCGGACGCCCGCCTGCGCCAGGTAGGCCGACCAGTCCACCGACACCCCGGCCACGTGCAGCTGACCCACCGCCGCCAGCAGACACTCCACCTCCGGGCGATCCCGCCGCAACGTCGCCACCCGACACACCTCACCATCGGCGACCTCGGCCACCATCGCCGTCAGCACCGCGTCCGGGCCCACCTCCAGGAACGTGTCCACCCCGGCCGCCCGCAGCGCCGTCACCCCGTCGGCGAACCGCACCGGTCGCCGCACATGGCGCACCCAGTACTCCGGATCCGCCACCTCCAACGGATCCGCCACCGCACCCGACACGTTCGACACCACCGCCACTGACGGCACCCGCCAGTTCAACCCGGCGACCACCGAACGGAACCCGTCCAGCATCGGCTCCATCAACCGGGAGTGGAACGCGTGCGACACGGTGAGGGGCTTGGTCCGCCAGCCCCGGGCCCGGCAGGTCTCCGCCACGAGTTCGACGTCGTCGGCCGCACCGGAGAGCACCACCGCCGCCGGGCCGTTCACCGCCGCGATGTCCACGGCCGCGCCGGTCACCTCGATGATCAGACGCACGTCGGCCTCGGACGCGCCCACCGCCGCCATCACCCCGCCGGCCGGCAGGGCCTGCATCAGCCGACCCCGCGCCGCCACCAGCACACACGCGTCCTCCAGCGACAACACCCCCGCCCCGTACGCCGCCGTCACCTCACCCAACGAGTGACCCCCGAAGAAGTCAGCCCGCACCCCCCACGACCGCAACAACTCCCACAACGCCACCTCCACCGCGAACAACCCCGCCTGCGCGAACACCGTCCGATCCAACAGACCCGCCTCGGCGGACCCCGGCTCGGCGAACACCACCGACATCAGGGGCTGCGGCAACAACCCGTCCAGGTGCCCGCACACCTCGTCCAGCGCCGCCGCGAACACCGGGAACCGGTCGTACAGCTCCCGACCCATTCCCACCCGCTGCGAGCCCTGACCGGTGAACAACACCGCCCGGCGACCCGACGACACCACACCCGACGCCGATCCACCGGCCGCCACCGCGTCCAGGCCCGCCGCCAGCTCGTCCACACCCGAGCCCCACACCACCGCACGGTGCTCCAACGCCGCCCGCGACGACACCAACGACCACGCCACGCCCACCGCCGCCAGGTCGGAGCGGTTCCGCGCGAGCGACGCCAACCGCGCCGCCTGACCCACCAACGCCCGCTCCGAACGACCCGACACCACCCACGGCACCGGCAACCCCGGAACAGGCCCCACCCCCGACTCCGGCTCCGGCTCCGGCTCCGGCTCCGGCTGCTCCAGGATGACGTGCGCGTTCGTCCCCGAGATGCCGAACGACGACACCCCCGCCCGACGCGGCCGGCCCACCCCCGGCCACCCCCGCGACTCCGTCACCAGGGTCACCGCGCCCGACGACCAGTCCACGTGCGACGACGGCTCGTCGACATGCAACGACGCCGGCACCACGCCGTGCCGCATCGCCATGATCATCTTGATGATCCCCGCGACACCGGCCGCCGCCTGCGTGTGACCGATGTTCGACTTCACCGAACCCAACAACAACGGAACATCCCGACCCTGCCCGTACGTCGCCAGCAACGCCTGCGCCTCGATCGGATCACCCAACGTCGTACCCGTGCCGTGCGCCTCCACCACATCCACATCAGCCGGGGACAACCCCGCGCTGGCAAGCGCCTGCCGGATCACCCGCTGCTGCGACGGACCATTCGGCGCGGTGAGACCGTTCGACGCGCCGTCCTGATTCACCGCCGAACCCCGCACCACCGCAAGAACCCGACGGCCCTCCCGCCGCGCGTCCGACAACCGCTGCACGAGGATGACGCCGACGCCCTCGGACCAGCCCGTCCCGTCGGCCGCCTCGGCGAAGGACCTGCACCGCCCGTCGGCCGAGAGGCCGCCCTGGATCGAGAACTCGGCGAAGGTGGCCGGGGAGGCCATCACGCAGACGCCGCCGGCGAGCGCGAGGTCGCACTCGCCGGAGCGCAGCGCCTGGGCCGCGAGGTGCAACGCGACCAGCGACGACGAACACGCCGTGTCCACCGTCACCGCCGGCCCCTCGAAACCGAACGAGTACGACACCCGACCCGACAGCACGCTGGTCGCGTTGCCGGTGAGCAGGTGACCGCCGACCTCCTGGGCGCGGCCGACGGAGCCGCTCGCGTACCCCTGGAAGCTGGCTCCGGCGAAGACGCCGACGGCGCCGCCCTTGAGGCTGGTCGGGTCGATGCCCGCCGACTCGATCGCCTCCCAGGACGTCTCCAGCAGCAGCCGCTGCTGCGGGTCCATGGCGAGGGCCTCACGCGGCGAGATGCCGAAGAACTCGGCGTCGAACTCGCCCGCGTCGTAGACGAAGCCACCCCTGCGGGCGAACGACGTGTCGGACATGCCGCTGCCCAGGACGTTGTCCCAGCCCCGGTCGAGCGGGAACTCGGAGATGCCGTCGCGGCCGTCGGCGAGCAGTTGCCACAGCTCGTCGGGCGTGCCGACGCCACCGGGAAGGCGGCAACCCATGCCGACGATGACGATGGGGTCGTCGTCCAGCGCGGCGGGGCGGATTGCGGCCGGCGAGTCGGCCGACGCCCCGATCAGGGTGTCGCGGAGGAGTGCGACCAGGGCCGCCGGTGTCGGGTGGTCGAAGACGAGGGTGCTGGGCAGCGCCAGGCCGGTCTCGCCGATCAGCCGGTTGCGCAGCTCGACCGCGGTGAGCGAGTCGAACCCGAGGCGCTGGAACGCCCGGTCCGCCGGGACGGACTCCACACCGGCGTGACCGAGCACCGAGGCGACCTGGGAGCGTACGAGATCGAGCAGGAAGGCCTCGGCGTCGGTGGCCGGCAGGGCCACGAGCCGCTCGCGCAGCGCGGACGCCTGGTCGGTGGGGCCGGCAACGGTCGGGGTGGCCGCCGCGAGCGCCGCCTGGGCCTCGGGGATCTCGGCGAGCAGCGGGCTCGGCCGCAGCGCGGTGAACGACGACGCGAACCTGTCCCACCGCACATCCGCCACGACCACCGACACGTCACCCACCGCCAACGCCCGCTCCAACCCCACCACCGCCAGCTCCGGCGCCATCGCCACCAGGCCGCGCCGGCTCAGCTGCTCCCCAGCCTCGCCCACCGCCATGCCGGCCTCGCCCCACGGACCCCACGCCACCGACGTACCCACCAGCCCTCGCGCCCGCCGAGACGCCACCACGCCGTCCACAAACGCGTTCCCCGCGGCGTACGCCACCTGACCCGCCGAACCCCACACCCCCGCGATCGACGAGAAGACCACGAACGCGTCCAACTCCGCGCCGGACAGCAACTCGTCCAGCACCACCGCACCGTCCACCTTCGCCCGCAGCACCTCGCCCAGCTCCTCCGCACCGACCTCGCCCAACGGGGTCATCTGCGCCATTCCCGCCGCGTGCACCACCGCCCGTACCGGGTCACCACCCTCCGCCAGGCCCGCCAGCAACCCGGCCACCGCCTCGCGGTCGGCCACGTCACACCCCACCACCGACACCCGCGCGCCCAGCCCTCGCAGCTCCTCCACCGCACCCGCGATCCCCGGCGCACCGCCGCCCCGCCGAGACACCAGCACCACATGCCCGGCGCCGGCGCCGACCGCCCACCGCGCCACCCGCAGCCCCAGCGCACCGGTGCCGCCCGTCACCAGGACTGTTCCCGACAACCGCACCCCGGCACCGGCACCGGCACCGGCGCGCACCAGCCGCCGCACGAACACACCCGACGGCCGCACCGCCACCTGGTCCTCACCACCACCCGCCAACACCCCACACAACCGGTCCCACACCCGCCCGTCCGCCACACCCGGCACATCCACCAGGCCACCCCAACGGCCCGGCTCCTCCAGCGCCACCACCCGGCCCAGCCCCCAGATGGCACCGGCCGTGGCGTCGAGGGCCGTGGCGTCGGAGCCGTCCACCGAGACCGCACCGCTGGTCAGCCACCACAGGCGACCGTCGACGCCGGCATCGGTCAGCGCCTGGGCCACGGTCAGCGCCTCGGCCACCCCGGCACCGGCGAGGGACATGACGCAGAGCAGACCGGCGACGGATTCGCCGGTCCGCACCGCGCCGGCGAGCTGCCGCGCGATCCGGTCCCGGTCCACATCGTCGATCACCACGGGTACGACCCGGGCGCCCCGGGCCGCCAGCGCGGCGACGGCCGGGTGGTCCTCCTGGCCGGGCAGCATCGGCACCAGCCACGTGCCCGTCAGGGTGGTACGGCCGTCGACCGCGTGCGACCGCCACACGACGTGGTACCGCCACGAGTCGACCGTCGACCGGCGCTGGGCGTCCCGACGCCACCGGGCGAGCTTCGGCAGCACCGCGCCGAACGGCTCGTCCGCGCCCGCGCCCAGCTCGTCGCCGAGCAGAGCCGGGTCGCCCGATTCCACCGCCGCCCAGAACCGCCCGTCGAGAGCGTCGTCGCGGGTGGCGAGGTCGGTCGACGCCGACGGCTCGGCCCAGTACCAGGCGCGGTCGAAGGCGTAGGTGGGCAGGTCCACCGCCTTCGGCCGCGCCCCCGCCTGCGCGAGGTACGCGGCCCAGTCCACCGGGACTCCGGCCGTGTGCAACTGACCCACCGCCGCCAACAGCGACTCCACCTCCGGACGATCCCGACGCAACGCCGCCACCCGACGCACCCCGTCACCGGCGGCGACATCGGCCACCATCGCGGTGAGGACCGCGTCCGGCCCCACCTCCAGGAACACGTCCACCCCGGCCGCCCGAAGGGCGGTGACCCCGTCGGCGAACCGCACCGGCTGCCGCACATGCCGCACCCAGTACTCCGGGTCGACCAGCTCCAGGGGGTCCGCCACCGCACCGGTCACGTTCGACACCACCGGCACGGTCGGGGCCCGCCACGACAGCCCCGCCACCACGGCGGCGAACTCGTCGAGCATCGGCTCCATCAACGGACTGTGGAACGCGTGGCTCACCGCCAACCGACGAGTGCGCACGCCCCGGTCGCGCCAGGTTCGCTCCACCTCGTCCAACGCCTCGACCGCTCCCGAGACGACGACGGCCCTGGGCCCGTTGACGGCGGCGATCCCCACCCGATCGGCCAGCCCCTCCAGGACGGCCAACACCTCAGCCTCGGACGCGGCCACCGCCAACATCCCCCCGCCCGCCGGCAACGCCTGCATCAACCGACCCCGCGCCGCCACGAGAACACACGCGTCCTCCAACGACAACATCCCCGCCGCGTACGCCGCCGTCACCTCACCGACCGAATGACCGGCGAAGAAATCGACCCGCACCCCCCAGGACCGCAGCAGGTCCCACAACGCCACCTCCACGGCGAACAACCCCGCCTGCGCGAACACCGTCCGATCCAACAGACCCGCCTCGGCGGAGGGTGCCAACACCACCTCCCGCAACGGCGGGAAGCCACCTGCGAACTCGGCGTCGATCAGCGCACACACCCGATCGAAGGACTCCGCGAACACCGGGAACCGGTCGTGCAACTCCCGACCCATCCCCACCCGCTGCGAACCCTGACCCGTGAACAACACCGCCCGACGACCCGACGACACCACACCCGTTGACACCACACCCGCCGCCGAACCGCCGGCCGCCACCGCGTCCAGGCCCGCCACCAGGTCGTCCACACCCGAACCCCACACCACCGCACGGTGCTCCAACGCCGCCCGCGACGACACCGACGACCACGCCACATCCACCGCCGCCAGATCAGCGCGGCCCCGCACGAACGACGCCAACCGCGCCGCCTGACCCACCAACGCCCGCTCCGAACGACCCGACACCACCCACGGCACCGGGACAGGCTCCACCCCGGACTGCGGCCGTGGCTCCGGCTCCGATTCCGGCTGTTCCAGGATCACGTGCGCGTTCGTCCCCGAGATGCCGAACGACGACACTCCCGCCCGACGCGGCCGGCCCACCTCGGGCCACCCCCGCGACTCCGTCGCCAGCTCGACGGTCCCCGCCGACCAGTCGATGTGCGACGACGGCTCGTCGACGTGCAGGGTCGCCGGAACGACCCCCGCCCGCATGGCGAGGACCATCTTGATGATGCCCGCAACCCCAGCCGCCGCCTGGGTGTGACCGATGTTCGACTTCACCGACCCCAACAACAACGGCACAACCCGACCCTGCCCGTACGTGGCCAGCAGCGCCTGCGCCTCGATCGGATCACCCAGCGTCGTACCCGTGCCGTGCGCCTCCACCACATCCACGTCCCCCGGGGACAACCCCGCGCTGGCAAGGGCCTGCCGGATCACCCGCTGCTGCGACGGACCATTCGGCGCCGTCAACCCGTTCGACGCACCGTCCTGGTTCACCGCCGTGCCCCGCACCACCGCCAGAACCCGACGGCCCTCCCGCCGCGCATCCGACAACCGCTGCACGACGAGGACGCCGACGCCCTCGCCCCACGCGGTGCCGTCGGCAGACTCGGCGAACGCCTTGCACCGCCCGTCGGCCGACAGCCCGCCCTGCCGGGAGAACTCGATGAACGCGCCCGGGGTGGCCATGACGGTGACGCCGCCGGCCAGGGCCAGGTCGCACTCGCCGGACCGCAGCGCCTGGGCCGCCAGGTGCAACGCGACCAGCGACGACGAACACGCCGTGTCCACCGTCACCGCCGGCCCCTCGAACCCGAACGAGTACGACACCCGACCCGACAGAACGCTGGCGGAGGCGCCCGTGGCCCCGTACCCGGTCAGCGCCTCACCGGCCTGGCGCACCACGGTCCCGTAGTCCTGGCCGTTGGTGCCGGCGAACACCCCGACCCGGGCCCCGCGCAGGGCCAGCGGGTCGATCCGGGCGTCCTCGAACGCCTCCCACGACGTCTCCAGCAGCAGCCGCTGCTGCGGGTCCATGGCGAGGGCCTCGCGCGGCGAGATGCCGAAGAACTCCGCGTCGAACGCGCCCGCCTCGTGCAGGAACGCCCCCCGGCTGACGTACGACGACTCGGCGGAGTCACGCAGGGACGCCAGGTCCCAGTGCCGGTTGGTCGGGAACTCCGACATCGCGTCGACACCGCCGGCCAGCAGGTCCCACAGCTCGGCCGGGGATCCGGCGCCAGCCGGGAAGCGACAGCCCATGCCGACGATGACGATCGGGTCGTCGGCGACGACCGGGCCGCCGACCACGGCCGCCACGGGCAGGGCCCGTCCGCCGAGCAGTTCGGCGTGGATGTGACCGGCGAGGGCGGTCGGGTTCGGGTAGTCGAACGCCAGGGTGCTGGACAACGTGAGGCCGGTGGCCGCGTCCAGCCGGTTGCGCAGTTCCACGGCTGCCAGGGAGGTGAAGCCGAGGTCCTGGAACGCCCGGTCGGGCGCCACCCGGTCCGCGGAGTCGTGGCCGAGCACGGCGGCGACCTCGCCGCGTACCAGGTCACGCAGCGCGTGCGCCTGCTCCGCGCCGGACATCGCCGCGAGCCGGGCGAGCAGCGCGGACGTGGGTGCCGGGCCGGCGGCGGCGAGCGCGGCCGGCGCGGCCTCGGCCACCAGGTCCCGGGTGAGCGGGTCGGGGCGGGTGCCGGCGGCGGCCACCCGGGCCCAGTCGATGTCGGCCACCACGAGGTACGTCTCGTCGCGCCCGAGCGCCGTGGGAAGGGCCTCGACGGCGGTCCGGGGTGCCATGGCCCCGAACCCGTCCCGGGCCAGGCGCTGCTCGAACTCGCCGGCGCTCACCCCGCCGTCGGCCCAGAGGCCCCAGGCGAGCGAGGTCGCGGGGAGTCCCTCGGCGCGGCGCCGCTGGGCCAGCGCGTCGAGGAAGGCGTTGCCCGGCGCGTAGGTGGCCTGGCCGGCCCCGCCCATGATGCCGGCGAGGGAGGAGAAGAGCACGAAGGCCGACAGGTCCGTGCCGCGGGTCAGCTCGTCGAGGTTGGTGGCGGCGGTCACCTTGGCCCGGAGCGCGGCGGCCATCTGGTCGACGGTCACCGCGTCGATCACGTTGTCGTCGAGCGCGGCGGCGGTGTGCACGACGGCGGTCAGGGGAAGGTCGTCGGGGACCGACCGCAGCAGGTCGGCGAGGGCGGCGCGGTCGGCCACGTCGCAGGCCGCCACGGTGACCCGGCTGCCGAGCGCGGTCAGCTCGTCGACGAGCGTCCCGACGCCCGACGCCTGCGGGCCCCGGCGGCTGACGAGCAGGAGGTGTTCGGCCCCGGCGGCGGCCAGGGCGCGGGCGACGTGTCCGCCGAGGGCACCGGTGCCGCCGGTGATCAGGACGGTGCCGCGCGGCGTCCACGGGTCGCGGGGGCCGCCGTCGCCGTAGGTGGCCCGGACGAGCCGGCGGGCGTGGCAGCCGCCGGGGCGCAGGGCGACCTGATCCTCCGCGCCGGGGCCGGCGAGCAGCGTACGGAGGGTCCGGACGGCACCCCGGTCGGGGCGTTCGGGCAGGTCCACCAGTCCGCCCCAGCGGTGCGGGTGCTCGGCGCGCAGCACGCCGCCGAAGCCCCACGTCATCGCCTGGGCGGGGTCGACGTGCCGGTCGCGGGAGCCGACGGAGACCGCGCCCCGGGTGGCGATCCAGAGCCGGGCGGCCAGCCCGGCGTCGCCGAGGGCCTGCGCGAGCACGACCGTGCCGGCGAGGCCGGCGGGCACAGTCCCGGTCTCCCCGTACGGCCGGTCGTCGAGCGCGAGGAGGGACAGGACGGCGGTGCCGGCGCGGTCCCGGTCCGGCAGTGCGTCGGTCAGGTCCCGGGCGAGGCGCTTGCGGTCGCAGCCGGCCTCGACCTGGACGGTGCGGGTCCGGGCGGGGTCGAGCGCGGCCACCCAGTCGCCCACGGACGGGTCGGCATCGGCGGGTACGACCAGCAGGAAGTCCGTGGCCTCGGGCCGGGTGGGGTCGTCCACGACCGGCTGCCAGGCCACCCGGTACCGCCAGGAGTCGAGGGTCGCCTCGGTCTCCCGGCGCCGCCGCCAGGTGGACAGCGCCGGGAGCACCTTTGCGAGCGGGGTGTCCGCGCCGACGGCCAGGCTCTCGGCGAGGGCTGCCACGTCCTCCGCGTCGATGGCGCGCCAGAAGGCGTCGTCCTCGGCGGAACGCCGGGTGCCGGCGGGGCGGTGGGACCGGGTGGCCGCGTTGAGCCAGTAGCGCTGGTGATCGAAGGCGTAGGTGGGCAGGTCGATGGCCTTCGGCCGGGCACCCGCCTGCGCGAGGTACGCGGCCCAGTCCACCGACACCCCGGCCGCGTGCAACTGACCCACCGCCGCCAACAGCGACTCCACCTCCGGACGATCCCGACGCAACGCCGCCACCCGACGCACCCCGTCACCGGCGGCGACATCGGCCACCATCGCGGTGAGGACCGCGTCCGGCCCCACCTCCAGGAACACGTCCACCCCGGCCGCCCGAAGGGCGGTGACCCCGTCGGCGAACCGCACCGGCTGCCGCACATGCCGCACCCAGTACTCCGGGTCGACCAGCTCCAGGGGGTCCGCCACCGCACCGGTCACGTTCGACACCACCGGCACGGTCGGGGCCCGCCACGACAGCCCCGCCACCACGGCGGCGAACTCGTCGAGCATCGGCTCCATCAACGGACTGTGGAACGCGTGGCTCACCGCCAACCGACGAGTGCGCACGCCCCGGTCGCGCCAGGTTCGCTCCACCTCGTCCAACGCCTCAACCGCGCCCGAAACGACGACGGCCCTGGGCCCGTTGACGGCGGCGATCCCCACCCGGTCAGCCAGCCCCACCCGGTCGGCCAGCCCCACCCGGTCGGCCAGCCCCTCCAGGGCGGCCAGCCCCTCCAGGGCGGCCAGCCCCTCCAGGGCGGCCAGCACCTCGGCCTCGGACGCGGCCACCGCCAACATCCCCCCGCCCGCCGGCAACGCCTGCATCAACCGACCCCGCGCCGCCACGAGAACACACGCGTCCTCCAACGACAACATCCCCGCCGCGTACGCCGCCGTCACCTCACCGACCGAATGACCAGCGAAGAAATCAGCCCGCACCCCCCAGGACCGCAGCAGGTCCCACAACGCCACCTCCACGGCGAACAACCCCGCCTGCGCGAACACCGTCCGATCCAACAGACCCGCCTCGGCGGAGGGTGCCAACACCACCTCCCGCAACGGCGGGAAGCCACCTGCGAACTCGGCGTCGATCAGCGCACACACCCGGTCGAAGGACTCCGCGAACACCGGGAACCGGTCGTGCAACTCCCGACCCATCCCCACCCGCTGCGAACCCTGACCCGTGAACAACACCGCCCGACGACCCGACGACACCACACCCGCCGCCGATCCACCGGCCGTTACCGCGTCCAGGCCCGCCGCCAGCTCACCCACACCCGAACCCCACACCACCGCACGGTGCTCCAACGCCGCCCGCGACGACACCAACGACCACGCCACATCCACCGCCGCCAGATCAGAGCGGCCCCGCACGAACGACGCCAACCGCGCCGCCTGCCCCAGCAGGGCCCGCTCGGAGCGCCCCGACACCACCCATGGCACGGGCGCACCGACGGTCGCGTCCCCGGCGGTCGCGGGGACCGGCTCGTCGTCGCCCTGCTCCAGGACGACGTGCGCGTTCGTGCCGGAGATGCCGAACGACGACACAGCCGCCCGGCGCGGCCGGTCCGCGCCCGGCCACCCGCGCGGTTCCGTCACCAGGGTGACCGCGCCCGACTCCCAGTCCACGTGCGACGACGGCTCGTCGACATGCAGGGTCGACGGCACCACCCCGTGCCGCATGGCCAGGACCATCTTGATGATCCCCGCGACGCCGGCCGCCGCCTGGGTGTGACCGATGTTCGACTTCACCGACCCCAACAACAACGGCACAACCCGACCCTGCCCGTACGTGGCCAGCAGCGCCTGCGCCTCGATCGGATCACCCAACGTCGTACCCGTGCCGTGCGCCTCCACCACATCCACATCAGCCGGGGACAACCCCGCGCTGGCAAGGGCCTGCCGGATCACCCGCTGCTGCGACGGACCATTCGGCGCGGTGAGACCGTTCGACGCGCCGTCCTGATTCACCGCCGAACCCCGCACCACCGCCAGAACCCGCCGACCATCCCGCCGCGCATCCGACAACCGCTGCACGAGCAGCACGCCGACACCCTCGGACCAGCCCGTCCCGTCGGCCGCCTCGGCGAAGGACTTGCACCGCCCGTCGGGTGCCATGCCGCGCTGGCGGGAGAAGTCAATGAAGGTGTCGGGGGTGGCCATCACGGTCACGCCGCCGGCCAGGGCCAGGTCGCACTCGCCGGAGCGCAGCGCCTGCACCGCCAGGTGCAGCGCGACCAGCGACGACGAGCACGCGGTGTCGACCGTCACCGCCGGGCCCTCGAACCCGAACGAGTACGCCACCCGACCCGACAGCACGCTGCTGGCCGTACCGACGCCGAGGTGGCCGTCGAGGGCCTCGGGTACGTCGACCAGGCTGGACGCGTGGTGGTGGTACATCATGCCGGCGAACACCCCGACCGGGCGACCGCGCAGGGCGAGCGGGTCGATCCTGGCGTCCTCGATCGCCTCCCAGGACGTCTCCAGCAGCAGCCGCTGCTGCGGGTCCATGGCGAGGGCCTCGTGCGGGGAGATCTTGAACAGGCCGGCGTCGAAGTCACCGGCGTCGACCAGGAAGCCGCCCTCCCGGGCGTAGCTGCTGCCCCTGCGGGCGCCGGACGGGTCGTAGAGGTCGCCGAGGTCCCAGCCACGGTCGGTCGGGAAGTCGGTGATGCCGTCCCCGCCGGCGGTGAGGAGGTCCCACAGCTGTTCCGGCGAGCGCACGCCGCCGGGGAACCGGCAGCTCAGGCCGATGATGGCGATCGGGTCGTCGGGCGCGGCGACGGCGCGCAGCGCCGGCAGCGGGTCGGCGCCGCCCCCGGTCTCGGCGTCCAGGTGGTCGGCCAGCCGGAGCGGGGTGGGGTGGTCGAACACGAGGGTCGCGGGGAGCCGCAGCCCGGTCTCCGCGCCGAGCCGGTTGCGCAGCTCGACGGCGGTCAGCGAGTCGAACCCCAGCTCGGTGAACGGGCGGCCGGCCTCGACGGCGGCGGCGTCGGCGTACCCGAGGACCGCCGCGACCTGGTCCAGGACGAGCCGCAGCAGGGCGGCGGCGCGCTCGGCGCGGTCCAGCCCGGCCAGCCGCCCGGCCAGGGTGACGGGCTCGGCGGAGCCGGACCGGGCGGCCCGCCGCCGGGGCGGGCGGACCAGGCCGCGGAACACCACGGGCAGGGTGCCGGCCTCGGCCTGGGAGCGCAGCGCCGGGCCGTTCAACGCCACCGGGACCGCGACCGGCAGGCCGGTGCGCAGGGCGGCGTCGAAGAGGGCGAGGCCGTCGGCCGGGGCGATGGGGCGGGCGCCGGAGCGGGCCAGCCGGTCGGTCTCGACGCGGCCGAGGGCGGCGGTCATGCCGCCACCCGACTCGGCCCACGGCCCCCAGGCCAGGGAGAGCGCGGGCAGGCCGGCGGCCCGCCGGCGGTGGGCGAGGGCGTCGAGGAAGGCGTTGGCGGCGGCGTAGTTGGCCTGCCCCGGGCTGCCGGTCACCCCGGCGGCCGAGGAGTACGTGACGAACAGGGCGAGGTCGCGGCCGGCGGTCAGCTCGTGCAGGTGCCGGACGGCGTCCACCTTCGGCCGCAGCACCTGCGCCAGGGTCTCGGGGGTGAGCGAGGTGAGGGTGCGGTCGGCCAGCACCCCGGCGGTGTGCACGACCCCGGTCAGCGGGTGGGCGGGGTCGATCCCGTCCAGGAGCGCGGCGAGGGCGGGGCGGTCGGCCGCGTCGCACGCCTCGACCCGGGCCGTCGCGCCCAGGTCGGCCAGGTCGGCGAGCAGGTCCGCGACGCCGGTGGCGTCGGCGCCGCGCCGGCCGGTGAGCAGCAGGTGCCGGGCGCCGTACCGGGTGACCAGGTGGCGGGCGAGCAGCGCGCCCAGCGCGCCGGTGCCACCGGTGACGAGGACGGTGCCGGCCGGGTCGAATGCCGGCGCGGGTACCGCCGGTTCCGGGTCGGCGGCCACGAGGCGGGGCACCCGGACCTCCCCGGCACGCACCGCTGCCTGCGGCTCGTCGCCGCCGAGCAGGCCGGCGAGGGCGGACGCGGACCGTTCGTCGTCGTCGACGTCGACGAGCTGGAACCGGCCGGGGTGTTCGGCCTGCGCGGAGCGCACCAGGCCCCACACGGCGGCGGCGGCCGGGTCGGCGATGTCCCCGTCGTGGTCCACGGCGACGGCCCCGCTGGTCAGGACCACCAGCCGGGAGCCGTCGGTGTGCCGGTCCCCGGCCAGCCAGCCCTGCAGGACGTCGAGGGTGTCGGCGAGCAGCTCGTGCGTCCCGGCCGCGTCGGCGTCGGCGGGGCCGGTCACCGGGAGCAGGACGACGTCCGGCACCCCGGCGTCGAGGAGCGCGCCCAGGTCGGGGTGGCGGGTGGCGGCGGTGCCGGCCGGCAGCGGCGCGGGGCGGTCGCCGAGCACCGCCCAGGCGAGGCCGTCGGCGGTACCGCCGGTCTGCGGGTGCCGGGGCCAGTCGAGGCGGAACAGGGAGTTGCGCCACGGCGACCCGGCGGGGGTCAGGTCGCCGGCCGGCAGGGGCCGCAGGGCCAGCGAGCCGACCCGCGCGACGGGTGCGCCGGCGGCGTCCGCGACCAGCAAGGTGACGGTGTCCGGGGCGGTCGGGGTGAGCCGGACCCGCAGGGTGTCCGCGCCGTGGGCGTACACCGTGACGTCGGACCAGGCGAACGGCAGTCGGGCCTCGCCGGCCTCGACGATTCCCAGCCCGACGGCCTGCACGGCGGCGTCGAGCAGGGCGGGGTGCAGGCCGTACGCGTCGGCCTCGCCGGCGGCCGGCTCGGGGAGCGCCACCTCGGCGTACACGTCGACGCCGGCACGCCAGGCGGCGCGCAGCCCCTGGAACGCCGGGCCGTAGGTGAAGCCGGCCTCGGCGGCCCGCGCGGCCGGCTCGGCCACGTCCAGGGGTGTCGCGCCGGCCGGCGGCCAGTCGGCCAGGCCCTGGCCGGCACGCGCGCCGTCGGCCGGGGCGGGCAGTCCGTCGGCGGCCCCCGCGCCGTCGGCCGGGGCGAGCAGGCCCGTGGCGTGCCGGACCCACAGGTCGTCGGTGCCGGACCGGCGGCCGTGCACGGTGACCTGCCACGCGTCGCCGGAGTCGCCGGCGCGCTCGACGGCGACCTGCACGTCGACGCCGCCGGTGTCGGGCAGCGTGAGCGGGGCCTGGAGGGTCAGCTCGGTGAGCACGTCGGCGCCGACCTCAGCGCCGGCCCGCAGCGCCAGCTCGACGAGGCCGGTGCCGGGGAACAGCACGGTGCCGCGCACCGCGTGCTCGGCCAGCCAGGGGTTCGTCTCGACGGACAGCCGGCCGGTGAGGGTGACCTCGTCGCCGTCGGCCGAACGGAACACCGCGCCGAGCAGCGGGTGGCCGGTGGGGGTCAGCCCGGCGGCGGTCACGTCGGCGGGTTGCGGCAGCGGCAGCAGCCAGTAGCGGTCGCGCTGGAACGCGTACGTGGGCAGGTCCACCGGCGCGGCCGGGCCGGCGAACAGGGCGGTCCACCGCACCGGCACGCCACGGGTCCACAGGGTCGCGGCGGCGGCGAGGGCGGTGGCGGCCTCGTCCTGGTCGGCGCGCAGCACCGGCGCGTACGCGGCCTGGTCGTCGCCGGTGATCTCCTGGGCCAGCGCGGACAGCACGCCGCCGGGGCCGACCTCCACGAACGCGCCGACGCCGTGCTCGCGCAGGGTGGCCACGGCGGCGTCGAACCGGACGGTGTCGCGGACGTTGCGCAGCCAGTACGCCGGGGAGCAGATCTCCTCCGGGGTGAGCACCGCGCCGGTGACGGTGGAGACCACCGGGATCCGGGGCGCGGCGAAGGTGAGCTGCCCGAGCACGGCCGCGAACGCGTCGCGCATCGGGTCCATCCGGGCGGAGTGGAACGCGTGGCTGACCCGCAGCCGACGGGTGGACCGGCCCAGGGCGGCGAAGTGTTCGGCGACGGCGAGCACCGCGTCCTCGGCGCCGGAGACGACGACGGAGTCGGGGCCGTTCACGGCGGCCAGCTCCGCCCCGGCCGCGTCGGGCGCGGCGGCCAGGTGGGCGCGCAGCTCCGCCTCGCCGGCCCGGACGGACACCATGGCGCCGCCGGAGGGCAGCGCCTGCATGAGGGCGCCCCGGGCGGCGACCAGCCGGGCGGCGTCGGGCAGGGACAGCACGCCGGCCAGGTGCGCGGCGGTGACCTCGCCGACGGAGTGGCCGGTGAGGAAGTCCGGGACGACGCCCCAGGACTCAACGAGCCGGTAGGCGGCCACCTCGACGGCGAAGAGGGCCGCCTGCGCGTACCCGGTGCGGTCGAGCAGCTCGGCGGGGCCGTCGAGGACGGCGTCGAGGGGCCGGTCAAGGTGCCGGTCCAGTTCGGTGTGGGCGGCGTCGAAGGCGGCGGCGAAGGCGGGGAACGCGGCGTACAGCCGGCGGCCCATGCCGACGCGCTGGGCGCCCTGGCCGGTGCAGAGCACGGCGAGGCGGGTGGGGCTGGCGACGCCGCGCCGCACGGTGGCGGCGGGGACGGTGTCGGCCAGCGCGGACAGCCCGGCGAGGAGGTCGCCTGCGTCGGCGCCGAGCAGCACGGCCCGGTGTTCGAGGGCGGACCGGCCGGTGGCGAGGGCCCGGCCCAGCGTGGCCGGCGGGACGTCGGGGTGCTCGGCGAGCCAGGACCGCAGCCGCCGCGCCTGGGCGGTCAGCGCGGCGGCGCTGCGGGCCGACAGGACCCAGGGCAGCGGGTCGGGGCCGGTGACGTCGCCGGCCGGCGGCTCCGCCACGGGGTCGGTCGGTGGCTCCGCCAGGGGGGCGGCCTCGACGATGACGTGGGCGTTGGTGCCGCTCACCCCGAAGGAGGAGACGCCGGCCCGCGCCGGGCGGGCGGCGGTCGGCCAGGGTTGGGCCTCGCGGAGCAGGCTGACCGCGCCGGCCGTCCAGTCGACGTGCGGGGACGGCTCGTCGAGGTGCAGGCTGCGGGGCAGGACGCCCTGCCGCATCGCCATGACCATCTTGATCACGCCGGCGACCCCGGCGGCGGCCTGGGTGTGCCCGAGGTTGGACTTGATCGAGCCGAGCCACAGGGGCCGGTCGGCGGGCCGCTCGCGGCCGTACGTGGCGATGACCGCCTGCGCCTCGATCGGGTCGCCGAGCCGGGTGCCGGTGCCGTGCGCCTCGACGGCGTCCACGTCGGCGGGGGTGAGCCGGGCGTTCGCGAGGGCCTGGCGGATCACCCGCTGCTGGGAGGGGCCGTGCGGGGCGGTGAGTCCGTTGCTGGCCCCGTCCTGGTTGACGGCGGTGCCGCGGACCACGGCGAGCACGGGGTGGCCGTTGCGCCGGGCCTCGGAGAGCCGTTCGAGCAGGAGCAGGCCGGCGCCCTCGCTCCAGCCGGTGCCGTCGGCGGTGGCGGCGAAGGACTTGCACCGGCCGTCCGGGGACAGGCCCCGCTGCCGGCTGAAGCCGACGAACGTGTCCGGGCTGGACATCACGGTGACGCCGCCGGCCAGGGCGAGGGTGCACTCGCCGGAACGCAGCGCCTGCGCGGCGAGGTGCAGTGCGACCAGTGAGGACGAGCAGGCGGTGTCGACGGTGACGGCCGGGCCCTCGAAGCCGAAGGTGTAGGCGATCCGGCCGGACACGACGCTGCCGTGGTTGCCGGTGCCGACGAACGCCTCGACCTCGTCGGGCACGCCGTTGAGGCGGGAGACGTAGTCGTGGTACATGACGCCGGTGAAGACGCCGGTCCGGCTGCCCTTCAGGGACTCGGCGGCGATGCCGGCCCGCTCGACGGCCTCCCAGGCGACCTCCAGCAGCAGCCGCTGCTGCGGGTCCATCGCCAGGGCCTCGCGGGGCGAGATGCCGAAGAAGCCGGCGTCGAACTCGCCCGCGTCCAGCAGGAAACCGCCCTCGCGGGTGTACGACTTGCCGTGCGCCTCCGGGTCGGGGTCGTAGAGGTTCTCCACGTCCCAGCCCCGGTCGGCGGGGAACGGCGTCACCGCGTCCCCGCCGGCCTCGACCAGCCGCCACAGCGCCTCGGGGCTGTGCACCCCGCCCGGGTAGCGACAGGCCATTCCCACGATCGCGATGGGCTCGTGGTTCTGCTCGTCGGCGGCCCTCAGGCGCTCGCTGGTCTCGTGCAGGTCAGCGGTGACGCGCTTGAGGTACTCGCGGAGCTTGGCTTCGTTCGCCATCGGTAGATCACCTGTCGCTAATGGGCAAGCGGCGGATTCGTGGTCAGGAGCGCCCGAACTTCTGGTCGATGAGGTCGAACAGTTCGTCGTCCGAGGCGTCGTCGATGGCCTGGGTGACGTCGCCGGGTCCCCCGGTGGCGTCGCTCCAGCGGGTGGCCAGGGCCTTGAGCCGGGTCGCGACGGCGGCGCGGGTCTCCTCGTCGGCGGCGAGCCGTTCCAGGTCGTCGGGTCCGGCGGCGGCGAACGCGGCCTCCAGCCGGTCCAGTTCGGCCAGCAGCGTCGACGCCGGGCCGGCCGGCGCGACGTCGGCGAGCAGGAAGTCCGCCAGGGCCGCCGGGGTGGGGCAGTCGAAGATCAGGCTGGCGGGCAGCCGGACGCCGGTGGCGGCGGTGAGCCGGTTGCGCAGCTCGACGGCGGTGAGCGAGTCGAAGCCGAGGCCGGTGAACGTCTGCCCGGACGGGATGACGGTCGACGACGGGTAGCCGAGCACCTCGATGACCTGCCCCTTGACCAGGTCTTCGACGAGCCGCCCGCGGTCGGCGTCGGGCGTGCCGGCGAGCCGCTCGGTGAAGGACGGCCCGGTGCCGCCGGAGCCGGTGGCGCCGGTCGCCCGGCGGGGAGCGCGGACCAGCCCCCGCAGCGGCGCGGGCAGGTTGCCGGTGTCGGACTGGCGGCGCAGCGCGGCGACGTCGAGCAGCGCGGGCACCAGGTGGGGTCGGCCGCCGCGCAGGCCGGCGTCGAACAGGGCGAGCGCCTGGCCGGTGCCGAGGGGGTTGAGGCCGTTGCGGCTGAGCCGCTGGCGCTGGGCGGCGTCGAGGTTCCCGGTCATCCCGCTGGCCTCGGCCCAGAGCCCCCAGGCCAGGGAGGTCGCGGCGAGACCTTCGGCCCGCCGGTGGTGGGCGAGGCCGTCGAGGAACGCGTTCGCGGCGGCGTAGTTGCCCTGCCCCGGGCCGCCGAGGGTGCCGGCGACCGAGGAGAACAGCACGAACACCGGCAGGTCCAGGTGCCGGGTCAGCTCGTGCAGGTGCCAGGCGGCGTCGGCCTTCGCGGACAGCACGGTCGCGATCCGGTCGGCGGTCAGCGCGGACACCACCGCGTCGTCGAGCACCCCGGCGGCGTGCACCACCCCGGTGAGCGGGTGCTCGGCGGGCACGGCGGCGAGCAGCGCGGCGAGGGCGTCCCGGTCGGCCACGTCGCCGGCCACCAGCCGGGCCTGCGCGCCCATCCCGGCCAGGTCGGCGAGCAGCTCCGCCGCGCCGGGCGCGGCGGGGCCCCGCCGGCCGACCAGCAGCAGGTGGCGCGCCTTGTGGGTGGCGACGAGGTGGCGGGCCAGCAGGCCGCCCAGGGCGCCGGTCGCGCCGGTGACCAGGACCGTCCCGTCGGGGTGGAGTTCGGCGCCCAGCGCCGGGTCGAGCTCGGCGGGCGCGAGCCGGGGCACCAGCACCCGGTCGCCCCGCGCGGCGAGCTGGGGTTCGCCGGTGGCCACGGCGCGGGCCAGCACCTCGACCGGGACGTCGACGTCGACGTCGACGAGGACGAAGCGGTCGGGGTGTTCGGCCTGCGCCGAGCGGAGCAGGCCCCACACCGCCGAGCCGGCGAGGTCGGTCACCCGGCCGGGTTCGCCGGCGGGGACGGCGCCGCGGGTCAGCACGACCAGCCGCCGGTCGGCGAGGCGGTCGTCGGCGAGCCAGCCCTGCACGGCGGCCAGCACGTCGGCCAGCAGGGCCCGGGTGGCGGCCGGGACCGGGGCGGGCGCGTCGTCCCGGTACGCGGGCAGCAGCACCAGGCCCGGGTCGAGCCGTCCGTCGGCCACCGCCGCGGCCAGTTCGCCGAGGCCGTACCGGGGCAGGCCGGCGGGGCCGGTCGGGCCGTCGCCGAGCAACACGGCCCGGTGCGGCGCGGCGTCGGCCGGCGGCACGTCCCGCCAGGCGAGGTCGAACAGCGCGTCGGTGCTCGGGCCGGCGGCGCGGACCTGGTCGGCGGTGACCGGGCGGGACACCAGCGAGGCGATGCGGGCGACCCGGGCGCCGGACGGATCGGTGAGGGTCAGGGTCACCCCGCCGCCGCTGCGGCGGGCGCGGACCCGCAGGGCCGTCGCACCGACCGCCGAGAGGGTGACGCCGGTCCAGGCGAACGGCAGCCGGACCCCGGTCGCGTCGGGGTCGTCGTCGAGCAGGCCGACGACGTGCAGCGCGGCGTCCAGCAACGCCGGGTGTACGCCGAATCCGGTGACCTCCGTGCCATCGGGCAGCGCCACCTCGGCGTACACCTCGTCGGCGGCGCGCCGGATCGACCGGAGGCCCCGGAACAGCGGGCCGTACTCGACGCCGAGCCGGGACAGCTCGGCGTACACGGAGTCGACGGGGACGCCCGTGGCGTCGGCCGGCGGCCAGGGCGACGGGTCGTCGGCCCGGTCCGGCGGCGCGGGGACGACGAAGCCGGTGGCGTGCCGGGTCCACTGCGCGTCGGGGTCCCCGGCGGCCCGGGAGTGGACGGTGACCGGCCGGCGACCCTCGTCGTCGGCGGGGCCGAGGTGCACCTGCACGGCCCGGCCGCCCTGCTCGGGCAGGACCAGCGGCGCTTCGAGGGTCAGCTCGTCCAGCGCGTCGCAGCCGGCCCGGGCGCCGGCGTGCATCGTCAGCTCGACCAGGGCGGCGCCGGGGACCACCACGGAGTCCCAGACGACGTGTTCGGTGAGCCACGGGTGGGTCTGGGCGGACAGTTCCGTGCCGAAGATCCGGGCGTCGTCGGCGGCCACCGTGACGGCGGCGCCGAGCAGCGGGTGGTCCACGGCGCGTACGCCGAGACCGGGTGCCCCGACGTCGGCGGGGTCGGTGGTGTTGAGCCAGTACCGCTGGTGGTCGAAGGCGTACGTGGGCAGCTCGGTCCGCCGGGGGCGGGCCCCCGTCCCGGTCAGGTACGCGGCCCAGTCGACGGGCGCGCCCGCGACGTGCAGGTCGGCCAGCGCGGCGAGCATCGTGTCGACCTCGGATCGCCCGGCCCGCATCGTGTCGGCCTCGGGTCGCCCGGCCCGCATCGTGTCGGTCTCGGGCCGCCCGGCCCGCATCGTGTCGGTCTCGGGCCGCCCGGCCCGCATCGTGGGGACGAACCGGACGTCGTCCGTCGCCTCGACGCAGTCCCGCGCCATCGTGGTGAGCACGGAGTCCGGGCCGACCTCCAGGAACAGCGTGACGTCCTGTTCCCGCAGGCAGCGGACCGCGTCGGCGAACCGCACCGGCTGCCGGACGTGACGCACCCAGTAGCCGGGGTCGGCGATCTCCGCCGGGTCCGCCACGGCGCCGGTCAGGTTCGACACGATCGGCACGGCCGGTGGCCGCCAGGTCAGCCCGGCCAGCACGGACGCGAACTCGTCGAGCATCGGCTCCATCAGCCGGGAGTGGAACGCGTGCGACACGGCGAGGGGCTTGGTGCGCCACTCCCGGTCCCGGCAGGCCGCGGCCACCGTCGCGACCTCGTCGAGCGCGCCGGACACCACCACCGCCGCCGGGCCGTTCACCGCCGCCACGTCGACGGCCGCGCCCAGCTCGTCGATCAGCCCGCGCACCCGTTCCTCGGGCGCGCCCACCGCGAGCATGCCCCCGCCGGCCGGCAACGCCTGCATCAGCCGACCCCGCGCCGCCACCAGGACACACGCGTCCTCCAGCGACAACATCCCCGCCGCGTACGCCGCCGTCACCTCACCGACCGAGTGACCGGCTAGGAAGTCGGCCCGTACCCCCCAGGACCGCAGCAGGTCCCACAACGCCACCTCGACGGCGAACAGCCCCGCCTGCGCGAACACCGTCCGGTCGAGCGCGGTCGACGGCCCGCCGGACCACACCACGGCCCGCAACGAGCCCGACAGCTCGGCGTCGATCAGCCCGCACACCCGATCGAAGGACTCCGCGAACACCGGGAACCGGTCGTACAGCTCCCGGCCCATCCCGGCCCGCTGCGAACCCTGACCCGTGAACAGCACCGCCCGACGACCCGACGACACCACACCCGTAGACACCGCACCCGCCGCCGAACCGCCGGCCGCCACCGCGTCCAGGCCCGCCACCAGGTCGTCCACGCCCGAACCCCACACCACCGCACGGTGCTCCAACGCCGCCCGACCCGACACCAACGACCACGCCACGTCCACCGCCGCCAGACCGGAGCGGTCCCGCGCGAACGACGCCAACCGCGCCGCCTGACCCACCAACGCCCGCTCGGAGCGCCCGGACACCACCCACGGCACCGGCGGCCCGGGAACCGCCCGCGCCGGCGGGACCGACTCCTCCACGGGCTCGGGTTCGTCCTCGGGCTGTTCCAGGATCACGTGCGCGTTGGTGCCGGAGATGCCGAACGACGACACCCCCGCCCGGCGCGGCCGGTCCACCCCCGGCCACGGCCTCGCCCGCGTCGCCAGCTCCACCGCGCCCGACGACCAGTCCACGTGCGACGACGGCTCGTCGACATGCAGGGTCGACGGCACCACCCCGTGCCGCATGGCCAGGACCATCTTGATGATCCCCGCGACGCCGGCCGCCGCCTGGGTGTGCCCGATGTTCGACTTCACCGACCCCAACAACAACGGCACATCCCGACCCTGCCCGTACGTCGCCAGCAGCGCCTGCGCCTCGATCGGATCACCCAACGTCGTGCCCGTGCCATGCGCCTCCACCACATCCACGTCCCCCGGGGACAGCCCCGCACTGGCGAGCGCCTGCCGGATCACCCGCTGCTGCGACGGACCATTCGGCGCGGTGAGACCGTTCGACGCGCCGTCCTGATTCACCGCCGTGGCCCGCACCACCGCCAACACCCGACGACCATCCCGCCGCGCGTCCGACAACCGCTGCACGAGCAGCACACCGACGCCCTCGGCGAGCGCCGTGCCGTCGGCGGCCTCGGCGAAGGCCCGACACCGGGCCACCGGGGAGAGGTTGCCCTGCCGGGAGAAGTCGACGAACACCGCCGGGGTCGGCATGACCGTCACGCCGCCGGCGAGCGCCAGGTCGCACTCCCCGGAACGCAGCGCCCGCACCGCGAGGTGCAGCGCGACGAGGGAGGACGAGCAGGCGGTGTCGAGCGTCACCGCCGGCCCCTCGAAGCCGAACGTGTACGCCACCCGGCCGGAGGCGATGCTGCCCACGTTCCCGAGGCCGAGGTAGTCCACCACTCCGGCGGGCGGCGCGTCGGGCGGCTGGGCGTACCCGCTGTGGGTCATGCCGGCGAAGACGCCGACCCGGCCGCCCTTGAGGCTGGTGGGGTCGATGCCCGCCGACTCGACGGCCTCCCAGGACGTCTCCAGCAGCAGGCGCTGCTGCGGGTCCATGGCGAGGGCCTCGCGGGGCGACACCCCGAACAACCGGGCGTCGAACTCGGCGGCGTCGGGGAGGAAGCCTCCCTCCCGGACGGAGGAGGTGCCCTGTCGGGAGCGCTCGGGGTCGTACAGCGTCCCGAGGTCCCAGCCCCGGTCGGCCGGGAACGAGGTGATCGCGTCGCCGCCCGCGGCGACGAGGTCCCAGAGCTGTTCGGCCGAGCGCACCCCGCCGGGGAACCGGCAGCCGATGCCGACGATGGCGATCGGCTGCTGCGCCTCGGCCTCGACGTCGCGTAGGCGTTGCCGGGTTCGCCGCAGATCGGCGGTGACTCTCTTCAGGTACTCCCGGAGCTTGTCTTCGGTGTCCATCAACCCAGCCCATCGCGATGCACGGCGGAGCCTCGACGTAGGCGACGGTACGAATGCGCAGTCGTTCTCAGGCGACACCTGTATCTGTCGTTCGGCTCGCTCGGCCGAGAGCCGCGAGGATCCCCATCTGCGGGGAGAAGTTATTGGGTGCGCGTAAGGTGGGACAACCCCTAACCGTGCGTAGCGGCAGCTAGGGGTGTCCGGCCCCGGTCCACCGCATTAGCGTCGCCTCGACCGGGTCCGCGCCGATCCCGTCAGCGATTTCACCGCCGGAAGGACCGCCGAAGGATGACCACGCCAGAAACCGACAACGGCCTGTGGGTACGACGCTTCCATCCGGCGCCGAGCGGCACCAGGCGGCTGGTGTGCCTGCCCCACGCCGGCGGCTCGGCCAGTTTCTACTTCCCCGTGTCCCGCAGCCTCTCCCCCACCGTGGAGGTGCTGGCGATCCAGTACCCGGGGCGGCAGGACCGGCGCCAGGAGAAGTGCATCGGCGACATCCACGAGCTGGCTCGGGCGGTTCACTCCGTGCTGCGGCCGTGGCTCGACGAGCCGGTGGCGATCTTCGGTCACAGCATGGGTGCGAGCATCGGCTTCGAGCTGGCCCGGCTGATCGAGCGGGACGGCGGTTCGGCCGCCCACCTGTTCGCCTCCGGCCGCCGCGCGCCGTCCTGCCCCCGGGACGAGACGGTGCACCTGCTCGACGACGAGGGCCTGCTGGCGGACGTACGCAAGCTGAGCGGCACCAACGCCGCCATCCTCGGCGACCAGGAGCTGCTGCGCGCCGCGCTGCCGGCCATCCGCAGCGACTACCGGGCCGCCGAGACGTACGCCTACCGTCCCGGGCCGCCGCTGAGCTGCCCGATCACCGCCTTCACCGGCGACAACGACCCGAAGACCACGGTCGACGAGGCCCGCGCCTGGTCGACCCACACCACCGGCCCGTTCGACCTGAAGGTCTACCCCGGCGGCCACTTCTTCCTCGCCGACCAGCAGGCCGCGGTGCTGCGGGCCATCTCGACGGCCCTGGCTGCCGCCCCGACCCGCTGACCGGGCGACGTCCGGCCGACCGGCGAGAGCGTCAATGGTGCTGGTGACCAGTTGCAGTTCCCGGATCCGACGCAAGACGGACCAGCCCGTCCAGGCGGTGACCCCCAGCCTGAGGCTGTCTGGATGCCCGCCAGATCGTTACGCCGGTTCGACGGGCAGCCAGAGTTCACAGGTCGCGGTGCTGAAGTCGTTCGTAGGCTCAAGCACCGCGACGATTTCCGGACCTGGCCGCAGACGCCACGGGTTGGACGGGAACCACGTGGCTGCGGCCGTGGCCCAGGCCTTCTGCAGGGTCTGCGGATGCGGCCCCGTGGTCCGGATGACCACCCAGCTGCCGGCCGGAACTTCGATGATGTCGAGGCCGCCGGGGACCGGCGTACCCGGGGACACGGCGACCCCGTGAAGGTAGGTCAGCTCGCTGCCCTCGGCGTAGTCGGGGTCAAGGTCGTCGCTGACCGCGAGCAGGCCGCTCGGCTCAGTGTTGCCGAGAGCCTTCAAGCGCAGGTGCTCCTCCGTCGGCAGTGCGGTGACGTGCCGCTGGATGTGCGGGTTGATGCCCTGACGGACCAGCCGAACGCGGGCCGCGTGTCCCACGAGCCGGAACTCGGGATGGTCGACGATGCGGGTGTCCACGTGTTCGCTCCCTTCGACGGTCAGACGGAGTGTCGAGATCATCAAGCCTCCGTCCGACGTCAACCTTGGTCGCAGCGCACCGGGCAGCACCCGACAAAAGCGGCGCGGACAATGTCGGGTGATCGAGACCGGCGCCGCCGCACGATGGGGGGCATGGATGACACGACCTTGGTATCCCGCTTTCTTCGCGACGGCTTCGTAAAGCTGGAGGGCGCCGTCGCGCCGCGCGTGGCAGCGGACTGCGCGCGGCTGCTGTGGCGGGAGACGGGCTGCGACCCGGACGATCCAGCGACGTGGACGCAGCCCGTGTACTGGGTGCCCGGCATGGCGCAGGGGCCGTTCGTCGCCGCTCCCAACTCCCCGTTCCTCCATCACGCGTACGACCTGCTCGTCGGCGCGGGCCGCTGGGAGCCGCGCTACTCGCTGGGCACGTTCCCGCTGCGCTTCCCGCACGAAGAGGAGCCGGACGACGCGGGCTGGCACATCGAGGGCAGCTATCTGCCGGAGGGCGAGAGCTGGTACTTCACCAATGTGCGCTCCCGGGGCCGGGCACTGCTGATGCTGTTCCTGTTCAGTGAGGTCGGTGAGAAGGACGCCCCGACCCGGATCCGGGTCGGCTCACACCTCGACGTGCCGAAGGTGCTGGAGAAGTACGGGGAGGACGGAGCGAGCGGACTGGCCCTTGCGCCCGACCTGGTGGCGGCGTCCGAGCACCGGCCGATCGCCCTCGCCACCGGATCTCCGGGCGACGTCTTCCTGTGCCACCCATTCCTGGTGCACGCGGCGCAACCGCACCACGGAACGCGGCCTCGCTTCATGGCCCAACCGCCGCTGATGCCAGCCGCACCGTACGAACTGGAGCGGGCCGACGGCGCATACTCACCCGTAGAGATCGCGATCCGTCAGGGTCTCGGACAGGACGCCCTCGGTCCGGACGGAGACGGCACCGACCGCGGCGCCGGGGCGACAAGCCCCGTCCGTTCCTGAGCGCCTGGCCTAAGGTCTTGTCGGAAACCTCGGGGAGCCAGAGGCCGGTGAAGTGTGGCAGGCAGGGCATGGGCGGGCTACGTGCGACGGAGGCGGGGTTGGCAGTGGTTCTGCGAGTGAGTGGCCGCAATGCGCGGTTCCAGCAGTGGAAAGCTCTCCTCGACAATCGGACCAAGCGGCAGCGACGCGGCGAGTTCCTCGTGCAGGGCGTGCGCCCGATCACCATGGCCGTCGAACACGGCTGGCAGATCCGGGAGCTGCTCTACGACACCAGCGCTCAGCTGTCCGGCTGGGCACGCGAGGCCCTGGACACAGTCCGGGCCGAGAAGTTCGCCGTCTCGCGTGAACTGATGCACGAACTGGGAGGTAAGGCAGACACGGTTCCAGAGCTGCTGGCCGTGGTCGCGCTGCCGGAGGACAACCTGCGCCGTATCCCGGTCGGTCCGAGCATGCTCACCGTCGTGTTCGATCGGCCCACCAGCCCCGGCAATATCGGGACCCTCGTTCGGTCGGCGGACGCCTTCGGCGCCAGCGGCGTCATCGTCACCGGCCACGCCGCCGACGTGTACGACCCGAAGGCGGTCCGGGCGAGCACCGGCTCGCTGTTCGCCTTGCCCGTGGTCCGGGTGCCCTCCCACCAGGCCGTTCTATCGTGGGTCGCTGACGTCCGCGCCAACGGCATCGGCATCGGCATCATGGGAACCGATGAGCGCGGCACCCTGGACGCCGCCGAGTACGACTTCACACAACCCACCCTGACGTTGATCGGCAACGAGACCACCGGCCTCAGCTCCGGCTGGCGCGAGGCATGCGACCAGCTCGTCCGGATCCCCATGTTCGGGTCCGCCAGCTCCCTGAACGCGGCGACCGCCGCGACTGTCGTGCTGTACGAATCGGCACGCCAGCGGGCCGCCGCCGCCCGGCGGTAGCGCACTGATCGCCGGCGGCCGCCCGGCGGCTGTCCGCCACCATCGCGCTACCTGAGCCGCGGCGCCCGTCTGCGGACAGGCGCCGCAGCCGGACACCACACGGGCGCGGGCGGACGTCGTCCTCGCCGCGATCGTGCCGGGCGGATCCGGCGACCGCCCGAATGCCGGTCTTGGCGTCGGGCGCGCAGATCGCCGATAGCAGCCGCTCCGCCAGGACCTCCGGCCGCAACGCAACGACTCCCAACCGATTCCGAGGCATGAGACGCTACGGACTGCGGACGGCGCTCGGCCGGCGCGGATCTCGGCAAATCCGGTCGCCCCCGATGCCCTGTCAGCGGCTACTTGTTTCATTGACCTGCGACCATGGCCCGGCCACGCTCCGTGACGCCCCCTCGGCGGCATGAGAGTGTGCGGCGAGACGACCATCGGAGGATGGGTGGGGGTGGGTCGTTCGCAGTGCCCGTCAGCGCGGTTGCTCGTGGGTCCAGCTTTGCCTCAGGTGGCCGATCAGGTCGATGAATACAGAGAAGGTGTGGTCGACGCGTTCGCGGTCGTTGGTGGCCAGGAGATCGAGTTGCAGGCCACGTGCCTGCGCCACGATCATCGACGCGATCAAGGGCGCCTGCTCGCCGGGGCATCCTTCCGCCATAACCAGCAGCTGCATGAGCCCGAGCGCGTCGCGCATGGCTTGCTGGAGGAAACGCTCGTAGCGCTCCGGCTCTCGCGTGGCCTGAGCGAAGACTTCGAACAGCAGGCGATAGACCGGCAGGCTGTCCGCGGTCGTCGACCGCCGCCACCACAGGCCCAGGTCGGCCAGGGTGCCGAAGGAATCGGCCACGCCGGCCGCGTCCGTCAACCGCTGGCGGAGCGCATCGGTCACCTCGGTGAGGAGAGCCTCTTTGGTGCCGAAGTGGTGCAGCAGGGTGCCGTGGCTGACCCCCACCGCCTCGGCCAATGGCCGCATCGCCAGTCCCGCCAGCCCGTGCGAGAGGACGTAGTCGACCACGGCGTCGAGCAGTTCGGGCCGCCGGTGCTGGTAGCGAAGGCGCCGACCGTCTATGTGTTCCGCGCTCATGCGTCTCACGATACGTACGCCTCAAGTAGCTTGACCAAACGGTCAGGCTACTTCTACCTTGGTCGACATGGCCCCCGAGATCACCCGCCTGCACCACGTCGGTCACGTAGTCCGCGACATGCCCGCCGCGCTCGCTCTGTATCGACGGCTGGGGTTCGCGCTGCCCGGGCCGAGTTATCCCGCGATGGCGCCGCACGACGGAGGCGCACTCGAGCCGTTCGGCGCGGCCAACACCCACGCCGACTTCGCTCAGGACTTCATCGAACTGGTGACCGTCGTCGACGCCAGGGGCGTGGGTAGTCGAGTGCCGGCCGACGCGCGGCTGGTCCCGCTGAACGCCCCTGCCGCCGCGATGCCGTTGCTGATGGAGCGGATCAACACCACCAGCGCGAATCTGTCCGCCTGCCTGGACCGGTACGAAGGCCTGCACATCCTGATGTTCTCGTCGCCCGATATCGAGGCGACCGCCGCTCGTCTCACGAACTCCGGGGTGAAACACGGCGGGATCAACACCGTGCGACGCCCAGTGGGCCCACAGGTCGAAGTAGTCCGATATCTAGAGATCGACGGCGTGCGGCCAGGCGTGGAGGCCGAAGGCAGGATCGGTGTCGTCGCGGATCTTGATCGCGGAATCCAGAGCTCCCGGGCGGTCGAGCATCCCAACGGCGCCGTCGGCCTCGTGGATGCCACGCTCTGCATCGCCGACTTTGAGCTGGACGCCGTCCGGACCCGCTACGAGGCTTACCTTGACCGCACACCCACAGACAACGGGCATGGTTATGTGTTTGACCTCGGCGAGGCGACACTGACCCTCGTGCCGGCATCCGGCCTCGCCGAGGATCTGCCCGGACAGCAACCACCAGCACTGCCCGCCCTCGTTGCCTACACGGTCGCAGTCCGCGACCTGGCCGCGACGAAGAACCTCCTGCAGGCCAATGAGGTCCCGCTGCGCCGAGCAGCGTCCGGGGAGCTCTTCGTACCAGCCACCGCCGCTATCGGAACGGTGATCGCGTTCCGCTGAACAACCGACGGAAACTCCTACGCCGCCCGCCATACCAACGCACTCAAATCGGCAGATCCGGTCTCTCCGATGCGCTGTCAGCAGCAGGTGCGGACGGCGTCGGCGCGGTCAGTGGTCTTCGGCGTAGTGGGAGTGCACGGCGGGTTGTCCGGTGTAGTTGGCACCAGCACGATCGTCGGCGCCGAGGTAGCGGTACGGGAGGCGGACCTCACGGCGGCCTGTGCAGCTGATCCGGCAGCGACGGGGATCGTAGGAGAACCCGGCGGCGCGGAGTCGGGCGGTGAGGCGCCGCCCAGCGGGTAGCCCGTCAGGAAGCCGGATGCTGGCCAGGTCCAGGTCGGCCACGAGCCGGCCGGTGGGAGTCAGCCAGCCGGCCGCCCGGGCCAGGACGGCGAGCTTGTCTCCGACGTAGTGCAGTCCGTGCAGACAGGTGATCAGATCGAACGTCCGCGTTGGTGCCCAGTTGGCGACGGAGGCGCAGATGAGCTCCAGGTGCGAAGGTGGTGCCGGTACGGGATCGAAGGCGTCGACCAGGTCGACCCCGACGAGGACTGTCCGCTCGGTCAGCCCTGCCAGGCGCAGCTCCCCGGCGGCCTGGATCAGCGCCCGACCGGTGCCGCAGCACAGATCCAACCAGCCGGCGGCTGCCGAAGTTCGGCCCGGCCGGCACCGACAAGTCCGGCGGCGAGGACGTCAAGGGGGTTGAACCCCAGCTCCCGGGTGTAGCTGTTCACCCCGGACAGCTGCCGCTCGCGGTTCATGGCGCAGTTGGCCACCACCGCCGACTGCTCCAAGGCGTCGTTGCCCAGCAGTTCGACACTGGCGCGCTGGTCAGCCACGGCAACATCATCCCAGAGACAGCTCCTCAGACTGAACCCCCGACCAGCGGCAGGTGAGTGCGCTGAAGCAACCCGCACTGTCCGACAACAGGCGTCAGCCCCCATGCTGCTCAGTCAGGCGAGGGCCCGTCGACCGTCGACCGGTCGGCGGGCCCTCGGCCCGGTGCGCGCTCAGCGCTTGTGGGCGACGGCGATCACGTAGTCGAGGTTGGCCAGCTCGCGCTTCATCAGGTCCTGGTTCTTCCAGTGCGAGGCCATGCTCTTGCGCACGGCCGGCTTGACGGCGGCTTGGAAGTCCGGGTCGTTGGTCCGGTCGGCCATGTAGCGCCGCCAGCCCTCCCAGGTGTGGTCCTTGATGGACTGCACCTCGGGCCGGTCGAACCCGGCGTCGGCGAGCTGCTGGGCGTACGTCTCGCGGTCGTGCCAGTTCTCCTTGGGGATGCTGAACTTGACGAAGCTCAGCGGGCCCGACTGGATGGCGGCCCGGACCACGTTCTCGCTGACCGGGATGATGTCGGCGGTGGCGAGGACGCCGCCCGGCTTGAGCACCCGCAGCGCCTCGGCGAAGAACGCGCTGCGCGGGTAGAAGTGGAAGGCCGATTCCAGGGCGACGACCCGGTCGAAGGTGGCGTCGGGGAACGGCAGCTCGGTGGCGCTGCCCAGCTGGAAGTCGGTCCGGTCGGCGAGCCCCTCCTCCTGCGCCCGCCGCTGGGCCGCCTCGATGTGGTGCGGGGTGATGTTGAGCCCGACGACTTTGCCGACGCGGCCCGAGCGCAGCCAGCTGAAGTCCTGGTCGGCGTAGCCGAACCCGACGTCGAGGATGGTGTCGTCCGGCTTCAGGCCGGCGGCGTCGGCGAGCTTGCCGGCCAGCGCCTCGGCGGCGTCGTCGATGTCTGTGACGCCGTCCTCCCAGTAGCCGACGTTCATGTAGTGGGTGCGGCGGGCCGCGAACTCCACGTCGGGGGCCTGGATCTCGTAGAAGCGCCGGACCCGGGTGACGGGGTCGGCGGTGAAGACGGTTCGGATGGCCCTCGCCGCGATCTTCAGGTTGTCGAGCATGGTGCTCCTTCCAGGTGGGTCGGCTGCTGATCAGCCGCGCCCGACCTGCTGACGCAGGTCGTCGACGAGAGCGGGCACGGCGGCCGGGTCGGCCGCCGTGCCGAAGACGTAGAAGTCGGGCCGGACGAGCACCGCTGCCGCGTCGTGCCGCTTCAGGTGGGACAGGTAGACGTCGTCGAGGTCCTCGACCGTCGTCCCGGCGCCGGCTGCGGGGGCGGGGGCGCCGGCGGGGACGACCCGCACCAGCCGGGCGCCGAGGGAGTCCAGGAACGCCCGGGCGTCCGCGTCGAGCAGTTCCGCGGGATCCTCGGCGCAGATCAGGGCGAAGCCGGTGCCGACGACGTCGTCGAAGCGCCCGGTGCGGCCGTCGACCTCGACGTGTCCCTGCGGCATCGGCTCGCCGGCGCCGGGGCCGACGGAACCGTCCGGCCGGTGCAGCACGCCGCTGACCAGGGCCTCCAGCAGGGACCGGGTCCGGGCGCGGGTGGTACGGCGGCGCAGCTCGGCCAGCATGATCGAGTCCCGGCCGGCCGCGGCGGTGCGGTCCGTCTCGCAGATCACCGTTCCGGAGTCCATCGACATCTTGATGGCGTGCTGCACGTGCGCGCAGCGTTCCTGCTGGTACGTGTCGAGCAGCGCCTCGTCGGCCAGGCCCCGGTGGACCAGGTCCAGCTTCCAGGCGAGGTTGAGCGCGTCGCGGAACCCGGAGCTCATCCCCTGCCCCATGAACGGGGGCATCACGTGCGCCGCGTCGCCGGCGAGGATGATCCGGCCGGAGCGCCACCGGTCGGCGGAGCACGCCTGGGTGGTGTAGACGCCGTACCGCTCCAGCGTGGCGTTGTCCGGGGTGATGTCGAAGAGCCCGAGCAGCCGCCAGACGCTGTCGGCGCTCTCGAACTCCTCCCGGCTCTCGCCGGGCACCCGCATGAACTCCCACCGCCGGTGCCCGGGGCCGGCGGACACGGCGGTGCGGGGCCGGGCCGGGTCGCAGACCTGGAGGTTGTTGGGCTTGAACTCGCGGGCCTCGTTCGGCACCACGTCGCAGACCAGCCAGTCGTGGGTGAAGCCGAGGTCGGTCACGGTGCTGCCGAGGTGTTCCCGGACGTAGCTGTTGGCGCCGTCGCAGCCCACCACCCAGCGGGCCGCCCGGACCTGCGGGCCGTCCGGCCCGTCGATGGTGACCTCGACCCGGTCGTCGTGCTCGGTCAGCGCCGTCACCACGTACGGGCGCAGCACGGTGACCCCGGGCAGCTCCGTGCCCCGCTCGGCGAGCACCGCCTCCAGGCCGGGCTGGTAGAAGGAGACCGAGTCGGGCCAGCCCATCGGCCCGTCGCCGGCGACCTTGACGTGCAGCAGGGTCCGCCCGAAGCCGTTCTTGAAGGTGTACTCCCCGGACGACTCGACGACCGGGCCGAGGCGGTCGGCGACCCCGGCGGCGGCCAGGATCCGGCTCGCCTCGCCGTCGTAGGAGACGGCGCGCGGGAAGTTGTACGGGGTCTCCCACCGTTCGACCGCCGTGACGGTGAGCCCTCGCTGCGCCAGCAGGATCGTGAGCATCTCGCCCACCGGGCCGTAGCCCACGATCAGGACGTCGGTCATCAGCATCGGTATCGGTTCCTCGCGTGGGGGTCGGGTGTCGGGGCGGGGACTCCGGCCGGTCGGCGGAACGGGCGGGCCGCCGGCCGGTCGTCAGAGTCCGAGTTCGGAGTCGATGAGGTCGAAGATCTCGTCGTCGCTGGCGCCGTCGATGTCCAGGTCGGGGCCGAGGTCTCCCCCCGGCCCGGTGCGCATGGTCCGCCACTTGGCCATCAGCACCTCCAGCCGGGAGCCGATCTGGGCGTGCAGCTCAGCCTCCAGGGTCGCCTCGGCCAGCGACCGTTCCAGGTTCTCCAGGTCGGTGAGGACCGGCGGCAGCGCCGGGCCGCTGTCCGGGACGAGCTGGGCGAGCAGGTAGCCGGCCAGAGCGGTCGGGTCGGGATAGTCGAAGATCAGCGTGGCGGGCAGCCGCAGGCCGGTCGCCTCGCCGAGCCGGTTGCGCAGCTCGACGGCGGTCAGCGAGTCGAAGCCGATCTGGCTGAACGCCCGGTCGGGGGCGACCGCCGCCCGGCTGCCGTGCCCCAGCACGCTCGCCGCCTGCTCGCGCACCAGGTCGACGAGCAGGCCGGGGCGGTCGTCGGCGGGCAGCGCCGCCAGCTCGTCGGCGAGGGTCCGGCCGCCCGTCGCCGGGGTGGCCGACCGGGCGCTGCGCCGCTCCCGCCGCACCAGCCCGCGCAGCAGGGCCGGGGGTCGGGCGACCCGCTCGGTGAGGGCGGCGACGTCGATGCGGGTCGGCACCAGCACCGGCTCGGCCGTCCGCAGCGCCGCGTCGAACAGGGCCATCCCCAGGTCCGAGGGGATGGCGAGCTGCCCGTCGCGGGCGGTGATCCGGGGGTCGGCGCGGTCCAGCTTCGCGGTCATCTCGCTGGCCTCTTCCCACAGTCCCCAGGCCAGCGACCGGCCGGGCAGTCCGGCGGCGCGCCGGGCCTGCGCGAGGGCGTCGAGGAACGCGTTGGCGGCGGCGTAGTTGCCCTGGCCGGGCACGCCGAACACCCCGGCCCCGGAGGAGAACAGCACGAACCCGGCCAGGTCGAGGTGGCGGGTGAGTTCGTGCAGGTGCCAGGCGGCGTCGAGCTTGGGCGCGAAGACGGTGTCGACGCGTTGCGGGGTGAGGGCGGTGACCACCCCGTCGTCGAGCACCCCGGCGAGGTGCACGACGGCGGTCAGCGGGTGCCGGGGCGGCACCGCGTCCAGCACCCGGGCCAGGCTGTCCCGGTCGGCCACGTCGGCGGCGGCGAGGGTGACGTCGACGCCCAGCGCGCGCAGTTCGTCGGCCGCGTCGGCCGCACCCGGCGCGGCTGCGCCGCGCCGGCTGACCAGCAGCAGCCGCCGCGCGCCGTGGGTCTCGACGAGCCGGCGGGCGACGAGCCGGCCCAGGGTGCCGGTGCCGCCGGTGAGCAGCACGGTGCCGTCGGGGTCCCACGGGCGGGGCGTGGTGAGCACCACCTTGCCGACGTGCCGGGCCTGGCTGACGTACCGGAACGCCTCCGGCGCCTGGCGCACGTCCCAGACCTGGGTGGGCAGCGGGGCGAGCGCGCCCTGTTCGAAGAGCCCGAGCAGGTCGACGAGCATCCGCTGGAGCTCGTCGGGGTCGGACAGGGTCAGGTCGAACGCCGTGTAGTCGACGCCCGGGTGGTCGGCCGCGACCGTCTGCGGGTCGCGGATGTCGGTCTTGCCCATCTCGACGAACCGGCCGCCGCGCGGCAGCAGCCGCAGCGACGCGTCGACGAACTCGCGGGCCAGCGAGTCCAGCACCACGTCGACGCCCCGGCCGCCGGTGGCGGCGCGGAACCGGGCCTCGAAGTCGAGGGTGCGCGACGACGCCAGGTGGTCGTCGTCGAGGCCGAGCGCGCGCAGCGCGTCCCACTTGGCGGGGCTGGCGGTGGCGTACACCTCGGCGCCGAGGTGGCGGGCGAGCTGCACGGCGGCCATGCCGACCCCTCCGGCGGCGGCGTGCACCAGCACGGACTCGCCGCGGCGGAGCCCGGCCAGGTTCACCAGCCCGTGGTACGCGGTCAGGAACACCACCGGCACGGAGGCGGCCTGCACGTACGACCAGCCGGCCGGCATCGGGGCGAGCAGCCGGCGGTCGGTGACGGCGAGCGGCCCGAAGCAGCCGACGAACACCCCGAACACGGCGTCGCCGGGGCGCAGGTCGGTGACCTCGGCGCCCACCTCGACCACCTCGCCCGCGCCCTCGCCGCCGAGCGGCCCGGCGTCACCCGGGTAGAGCCCGAGCGCGTTGAGCACGTCGCGGAAGTTCAGGCCGGCGGCGCGGACGCGGACCCGCACGTCGAGAGGGCCGAGGACGGCGTCGGCGGCGTCCGTCGGGACCAGGGTGAGGTTCTCCAGGCTGCCGCGCACCGGCGCGTCCAGCCGCCAGGCGGGCGCGGCGGGCGGGGTGAGTTCGCCCGTCGAGTCGGCGCGCGCCAGCCGGGGGACGTACCCGACGCCGCCGCGCAGCGCCGCCTGCGGCTCGCCGGCCGCGAGCACGGCGGCGAGCTGGTCGGCCCCGAGCCCGTCCCGGTCGACATCGACGATCACCAGCCGGTCGGGGTGCTCCGACTGGGCCGAGCGGACCAGGCCCCACGCCGCGGCGGCGGCCGGATCGACCAGTTCGGCGGTGCTGTGCACGGCGACCGCTCCGCGGGTGACCAGGACCAGCCGGGCCGCCGCCCAGCGCGGCTCGGTGAGCCAGCGCCGGACCAGCTCGAGGGCCCGGACGGTGGCGTGCCGGGCCGCCGCGGGCGCGGGCGCGGCGGGTGCCGTGTGCAGCGGCGCGAGGACCGCCGAGGGCAGGTCGAGGCCCGCGTCGACGGCGGCGGCGAGGGCGTCCAGCCCGGGATATCCGGCGAAGCCGTCGAGGCCGGCCGGCCCGGTGAAGCCAGCGGTACCGGGGGAACTGGCGGAGCCCTCGGTGTCGGCGGTGAGCGCCACGGCGGTGACCGGCGGGGCGTCGTCGGCGGGCGGCAGGGGGGTCCAGTCGAGGCGGAACAGGGCGTCCCGGGTGGCCCGGTCGTCGGTGCGGGTCAGCTCGCCGGCGGCGATCGGCCGCATCGTCAGGGCGTCCACGTCGGCGACCGGAGCGCCCGTCGGGTCGGCGACGGTCAGCGCGACGGCGTACGGGGCGACCTGGGTCAGGCGGACCCGCAGCGCGGTGGCGCCGGAGGCGTGCAGGGTGACGCCGTTCCAGGCGAACGGCAGCAGCAGCTGCCCCGCACCGGCCTCGGCGAGCCCGCCGAAGTGCGCGGCGTGCAGGGCGGCGTCGAACAGGGCCGGGTGCAGGCCGTACCGGTCGGCGTCGGCGCGCTGCGCGGCGGGCAGCTCCACGTCGGCGTACACCTCGTCGCCGCTGGTCCACACGGCGCGCAGCCCCTGGAACGCCGGCCCGTACGCGTACCCGTCGGCGGCGAGCCCGGCGTAGAAGCCGGACAGGTCGACGGGGCGGGCGTGCGGCGGCGGCCACTCGACCAGCTCCCCCGCCGCGTCCGACCCGGCGGACCGGTCGGCGGACAGGGTGGCGCTGGCGTGCCGGGTCCACGGCGCGTCGGCCGGCCCGCCGGCGGGCCGGGAGTGCAGGGTGGCCGGGCGGCGGCCGTCGTCGTCGGCCGGGCCGAGGGCCACCTGGACCTGGGTGGCGCCGTCGGCCGGCAGGGCCAGCGGGGCCTCGATGACCAGCTCGTCGAGGACGGGACAGCCGACCTCGTCGCCGGCCCGCAGGCAGAGTTCCACCAGGCCGGTGCCGGGCACCAGCACCGCGTCCAGCACCCGGTGGTCGGCCAGCCAGGGCTGGGCGGCGGCCGAGAGCCGGCCGGTGAACAGGTGCCCCTTCGCCTCGGCCAGCGCCACGGACGCGCCGAGCAGCGGGTGCCCGGCGGTGTCCAGGCCGGCCGCGCCGACGTCGCCGGGGCCGGCGCTCGGCCGGGGCCAGTAGCGGCGGTGGGCGAACGCGTACGTGGGCAGGTCGACGTGCCGGCCGCCGGCCAGGGCGGGCTGCCAGTCCACGCCGACGCCGCGCACGTGGAGCTGGGCCACCGAGAGCAGGAACCTGCCCCGGTCGCCCTGGTCGCGCTGCACCGAGCCGACCACCACGGCGGTGCCGTCGCCGTCGGCGAGGGTCTCGGAGATGCCCACGGTGAGCACCGGGTGGGGGCTGCACTCGACGTACGTGTCGTGGCCCTGGGCGGCCAGCTCCAGCACGGCCCGGTGCAGCTCGACCGGCTGGCGCAGGTTGCGGTACCAGTAGTCGGGGCCCATCTCCTCGCCGTCGAGCCAGCGCAGGTCGGTGGTGGAGAACAGCGGCACGGCGGCCGGGCCGGGGGCGATGCCGGCCAGCAGCTCGGCCAGCTCGTCGCGGATCCGCTCCACCTGGGCGGAGTGGGAGGCGTAGTCCACCGCGATCCGGCGGACCCGGGCCTGCTCGGCGGCCAGTTCGGCGAGGAGCCCCTCCACGGCGGCCTCCTCGCCGGAGACCACCACGGCGGCCGGGCCGTTGACGGCGGCCACCGCCACCCGGTCGTCGTACCGGGCGGCCCGCTCGCGGACCACGTCGGCGGGCAGCGCCACGGAGGCCATCGCCCCGTGCCCGGCCAGGGCCCGGATCGCGCGGCTGCGCAGCGCCACCACCCGGGCGGCGTCGGGCAGCGAGAGCACCCCGGCGACGCAGGCGGCGGCGATCTCGCCCTGCGAGTGGCCGACCACGGCGTCGGGTCGCACACCGTACGAGCGCCACAGCTCGGCCAGCGACACCATCATCGCGAACAGGGCCGGCTGCACCACGTCGACCTGGTCGAGGCTCGGCGCGCCCGGGGCCTGGCGCAGCACGTCCAGCAGCGACCAGTTCAGGTACGGCCGCAGCGCGGCGTCGCAGGCGGCCATCCGCTCGGCGAACACGGGGGCCTGGTCGAGCAGCTCCAGCCCCATGCCGAGCCACTGGGAGCCCTGGCCGGGGAAGACGAAGACGACCCGGCCGGTGGTCCCGGCCTCGCCGCGGACCAGTTCGGGGGCGGGCCGGCCGTCGGCGAGCGCGTCGAGGGCGGCGGCGATCCGGTCCGGGTCGCCGCCGACGAGCACCGCCCGGGAGTCGAACGCGGCCCGGGTGGTGGCCAGCGACCAGGCCACGTCGAGCGGGCGCTGGTCGGGCCGTTCGGCCAGGTGGTCCCGCAGCCGCCGGGCCTGCCCGGCCAGCGCCTCGGGGGTACGCGCGGACAGCAGCCACGGCAGCGCCCCGGGGCCCCCGGTCAGGTCGGCGGTGGACTCCGACGCTCCGATCGGCTCCGGCGCGGGCACGGCCTCGACGACGACGTGTGCGTTGGTGCCGCTGATGCCGAACGAGGACACCCCGGCCCGGGCGGGCCGGTCGGCGCGGGGCCACGGGCGGGCCTCGGTGAGCAGCTCCACCGAGCCGGAGTCCCAGTCGACGCGGGAGGTCCGCCGCTCGGCGTGCAGGGTGCGGGGCAGCCGCCCGTGCCGCATGGCGAGGACCATCTTGAGCACCCCGGCGACGCCGGCCGCGGCCTGGGTGTGGCCGAGGTTGGACTTGACGGAGCCGAGCAGCAGCGGCGGGGCGTCGGCGGGACGCTGGCCGTACGTGGCGAGGATCGCCTCGGCCTCGATCGGGTCGCCGAGCGCGGTGCCGGTGCCGTGCGCCTCGACGGCGTCCACGTCGGCGGGGGTGAGCCCGGCGGCGCCCAGCGCGGCCCGGATCACCCGCTCCTGGGACGGCCCGTTCGGGGCGGTCAGCCCGTTGGACGCGCCGTCCTGATTGACGGCCGTGCCGCGGACCAGCGCGAGGACGGGGTGGCCCCGGCGGCGGGCGTCGGACAGGCGCTCCACCACCAGCATCCCGACGCCCTCGGACATGCCGAACCCGTCGGCGTCCTCGGCGAACGGCTTGCACCGGCCGTCTGCGGCGAGGCCGCGCTGGCGGCTGAACCCGGTCAGCCCGGCAGGGCTGGACAGCACCGACACGCCACCGGCCAGGGCCAGGTCGCAGTCGCCCTGGCGCAGTGCCTGGGCGGCCAGGTGCAACGCCACCAGGGACGCCGAGCAGGCCGTGTCGACGGTGACCGCCGGCCCCTCCAGCCCGAGGGAGTACGCGACCCGGCCGGACAGCACGCTGCCGGCGGTGCCGGTGAGCAGGTGGCCCTCGTCGGCGATGGTCTCCCCGTCGTCGGCGACGGCGCCCGGGGCGATCTGGTCGGCGTAGTCCTGGCCGTGGGTGCCGGCGAACACGCCGGTGCGGCTGCCGCGCAGCGTCCCCGGGTCGATGCCGGCGCCCTCCAGCGCCTCCCAGGAGGTCTCCAGCAGCAGCCGGTGCTGCGGGTCCATGGCCAGGGCCTCGCGGGGGCTGATGCCGAAGAACGCGGCGTCGAAGTCGGCGATGCCGGTGAGGAATCCGCCGGAGCGCACGTACGTCCGCCCGGGGGTGCCGTGGACGGGGTCGTACAGGTCGGGCCAGCCCCGGTCGGTGGGCAGGTCGCCGATGACGTCGCCGCCGCCGTCGAGCAGCCGCCACAGCTCGGCCGGTGAGCCGATGCCGCCGGGGAACCGGCAGGCCATGGCGACGATCGCGACGGGTTCGTCGAGGGCGACGGTGCTCGCGTCGGCGACCTCGGTGGCGGCGGTGCCGAGCAGCCGGGCGTGCAGGTGCGCGGCGAGCAGCTCCGGGGTGGGGTGGTTGAACACCGCGTGCGGGGCGAGCCGGACGCCGGTGACGGCGGAGAGCCGGTTGCTCAGCTCCACGGCCATCAGCGAGTCGAAGCCGAGTTCCTTGAACGGGCGGCGCGGTTCGACCTGCTCCGGGCCGGTGTGCCCGACGACGGTGGCGCTGCGGGCGCGGACCAGGCCCAGCAGCAGCGCGGCCCGCTCCGGCTCGCCGAGCCCGGCCAGCCGGTCGGCGAACCCGGCGGCGGACGCGGGGGCGGGGTCGGCGTTGACGGCCCGGCGGGGCGGCGGGGGCAGCAGCGCCCGCAGCAGGGCGGGCACCTCCCCGGAGGCCCGGACGGCGGCCAGGTCCAGCCCGATCGGCACCAGCGCGGGCCGGTCGGAGTGCAGGGCGGCGTCGAACAGGGCCAGTCCGGCGGCGGTGTCCAGTGGGCGGGTGCCGCCCCGGGCGAGGCGGGCCAGGTCGGCGGGGGTGAGCCGGCCGGCCATCCCGGCCTCCTCGGCCCACAGGCCCCAGGCCAGGGCGGTGGCGGGCAGGCCGCGGGCGCGGCGGTGCCCGGCGAGCGTGTCGAGGAACGCGTTGCCGGCGGCGTAGTTGCCCTGGCCGGGGCTGCCGAAGGTGGCCGACGCCGAGGAGAACAGCACGAACGCGGCCAGGTCGAGGCCGGCGGTCAGCTCGTGCAGGTGCCACGCGCCGTGCGCCTTGGACCGCAGAACCCGCTCCCAGCGGGCCGCGTCGAGGCCGGTGAGCAGGGCATCGTCGGTGACCCCGGCGGCGTGCACGACGGCCACGAGGCGGTCGGCGAGCGGGGCGACCACCTCGGCGAGCGCGGCCCGGTCGGCGACGTCGGCGGCGACCACCCGGACGGTCACCCCGGCGTCGGTGAGCGCGGCCATCCAGTCGGCGTACCGGCCGGCGCGGCTGAGCAGCACCAGCTCGGTGACGCCGTGCGCGGTGGCGAGGTGGGTGGCGATGTGCCGGCCGACGCCGCCGGTGCCGCCGGTGACGAGCACGGTGCCGCCGGCCAGCGCCGGCAGGGGCCCGGCGGCGGGGTGCTCGACGGGGCGGAGCCGGGGCAGCAGGGCCCGACCGTCGAGGACGGCCACCTCGGGCTCGTCGGGGCCGGCGGACAGGGCCACCCGGACGGCCGCGTCGTCGCCCGCGTCGAGGCTGAGCAGCAGGAACCGGTCGGGATGCTCGGCCTGGGCGACCCGGACCAGCCCGGCGACCGGGGCGTGCACCGGGTCGCCGTCGCGCACGGCGAGGGCGAGCCGGGTGGTCTCGGCGCGCGGGTCGTCCAGCCAGCGCCGCAGCACGGCGAGGGTGTCGAGGCCGACGGCGTACGCCCGGTCGGGCACCGGCCGTCCCGGGTCGCCGTCGCCGACCCGCAGCACCAGCACCGGCGGCAGCGGCCCGTCCGGGGGGCTGCCGTCGGCGAGGGTCCAGGCGGGCACCGGAGTGGCCGGGGCGGCGGCGGGCAACCGGTCGACGGCGTACAGGCCGGCGGGGGCGGCCGGCGGGGGCGGGCCGTCGGCGGGCGGCGGCGTCACGACGCGCAGCACCACCCGGTCGACCTCGAGCACCGACGCCCCGGAGTCGTCGACGGCGCTGAGGGTGACCGCGTCCGCCCCGGCGGGGGCGAGGCAGACCCGCAGCGCGTGGGCTCCGGTGGCGCGCAGGCGCACCCCGGCCCAGTCGACGGCCATCGGCCGAACGGTGGGACCGGCGGCCCCCGCGCCCGCGTCGGCTTTGACTCCGGCGGTGGCGAAGTCGGCGAGCGGGAGCAGCCGCAGGGCCGCGTCCAGCACCAGCGGGTGCACGCCGTACCGGTCGGCGTCGGAGTCCCGGGCGTCCTCGGGCAGGCGTACGTCGACGAAGAGCCGGTCGACGGCGACCCACGCGCCCCGGGCCAGCTCGCCGGCGAGTGCCCGGTGCTCCGGGGCGTCCAGGTCCACGGGGCGGGCACCGGTGGGCGGCCACGCCGGTACGGCGGTGACCGGGCCGGCGGCGGGGTCTGCCGGGGCGAGCACCGCCTCGGCGACCTCCCGCCACGGCTGGCCGTCGGCGGCCCGTACGTGGCAGCGTGCCACCCGACGCAGGTGCTCGTCCGGCCCGGCGACGATGACCTGCACGTCGACGGTCAGCTCGGCGGGCAGCGGCACCGGCTCGGGGATCCGCAGCCGCGCCACGGTGGGCAGGTCGAGGAGTTCGCCGAGGTGGGTGAGCAGGTCCAGCAGGGCGGTGGCGGGCAGCAGCGGTACGCCGTCGGCGGGCGCGGCCAGCCACGGGTGGGTGGCCGCGGCGATCCGGCCGGTGCAGACGACCTGCCCGGTGCCGGCGACCGGCAGCACCGTGCCGAGCAGCGGGTGCCCCGCGTCGGTCAGCCCGACGTCGGCCGGGCCGCCGGCCACCGCCGAGTAGGGCAGCCAGTAGTGCCGGCGCTGGAAGGCGTACGTGGGCAGCTCGACCCGGCGGTGCGGGCCGGGGCCGGCGAGGGCGGCCGGGTCCACGGCGGCGCCGCGCACGTGCAGCCGCGCCACGGCGGCCAGCAGCGCGTCCGGCTCGTCGTCGACGGTCCGCACGGCCGGGACGAAGGCCAGCCCCTCGGCGTCGGCGGCGAGGCAGTCCTGGGCCATGGCGGTGAGCACGCCGCCGGGCCCGACCTCCAGGAACGTGCTGATTCCCTGCCGGTGCAGGGCGCGCATCCCGTCGAGGAAGCGGACGGTGCCGCGCACGTGCGCCACCCAGTAGTCGGGCGAGCAGAGCCGGGCCGGGTCGACCGGCCCGCCGGTCAGGTTGGACACCACCGGCAGGTGCGGGGTGCGGTAGGTGAGGCCGGCGGCCACCGCGCGGAACGCGTCGAGCATCGGCTCCATGCGCGGCGAGTGGAACGCGTGCGACACCCGGAGCCGGCTGGTCCGCCGGCCGGCGGCGCGCAGGGTGGCCGCGACGGCCAGCACGGCGTCGGCGTCACCGGACAGGACCACACTGGTCGGCCCGTTGACGGCGGCCAGCCCGACCCGGTCGGTGAGGTGGGGGGCCACCTCGGCCTCCCCGGCCTCGACGGCGACCATCGCGCCCCCGTCGGGGAGCTGCTGCATCAGCCGGGCCCGGGCGGCGACCAGCGCCGCCGCGTCGGCGAGGGAGAACACCCCGGCCACGTGCGCGGCGGTCAGCTCGCCGACGGAGTGGCCGAGCACCGCGTCGGGGCGCACGCCCCAGGACTCCAGCAGCCGGTACAGCGCCACCTCGAACGCGAACAGGGCCGGCTGGGTGTACAGGGTCTGGTCGAGCAGGCCGGCCAGTTCCCCGCCGGCCTCGGCGAGGGTGACCTCCGCGACGGGGTGCGGGGCGTGGCCGGCGAGGGCGCGGTCGAGTTCGGCGCAGGCCGCGTCGAACGCGTCGGCGAAGACCGGGTACGCCGCGCGCAGTCCCCGGCCCATGCCGGGGCGCTGGCCGCCCTGCCCGCCGAAGAGCAGGCCGAGCTGGCCGTCGACGACCCGGCCGGTCAGCACGCCGACGGTGTCGGGGTCCGCGTCGCCCCGGGTCAGCGCGGTCAGCCCGGACCGGGTGGCGGCCGGGTCGCCGGCCAGCACCACGGCCCGGTGCTCCAGGGCGGCGCGGGTGGTGGCCAGGGCGTGCCCGACGTCGGCCGGGTCGGCGTCCGCGCCGGGGCCGTCGAGCCAGCCCAGCAGCCGGGCCGCCTGGTCGCGCAGGGCCTCGCCGGTGGCGCCGGAGAGCAGCCACGGCACCGGCCCGCGGCGGTCCCCGGCGACGGACGCGGGCTCCCCGGCCGGGCGCGCGACGGGCGCGGGCTCCGGGTCGGCGGGGGGCGCCTCGACGATGACGTGGGCGTTGGTGCCGCTGATGCCGAACGAGGAGATGCCGGCCCGCCGGGGCCGGTCCACCGCCGGCCAGGGGCGGGCCTCGGTGAGCAGCTCGACCGCGCCGGCGGACCAGTCCACCTCGGACGTCGGGGCGTCCACGTGCAGGGTGGCCGGCAGTGTCCCGTGCCGCATGGCCAGCACCATCTTGATCACCCCGGCTGCGCCGGCGGCGGCCTGGGTGTGGCCGAGGTTGGACTTCAGCGAGCCCAGCCGCAGCGGACCGGCGTCGCCCCGGCCCGCACCGTACGTGGCGAGCAGCGCCTGCGCCTCGATCGGGTCGCCGAGCCGGGTGCCGGTGCCGTGCGCCTCGACGGCGTCCACGTCGGCGGCGGTGAGCCCGGCGGCGGCCAGCGCCCGGCGGATCACCCGCTCCTGGGCGGGCCCGTTGGGGGCGGTGAGCCCGTTGGACGCGCCGTCGGAGTTGATCGCGCTGCCGCGCAGCACGGCGAGGACGGGGTGTCCGTTGCGGCGGGCGTCGGAGAGGCGTTCCAGCAGCAGCACGGCGACGCCCTCGGACCAGCCGGTGCCGTCGGCGCCCTCGGCGAACGCCTTGCACCGGCCGTCGGGGGCGAGCCCGCGCTGCCGGCTGAACTCGACGAACGCCTGCGGGGTGCCCATCACCGCCACGCCGCCGGCCACCGCGAGAGTGCAGTCCCCGGCGCGCAGCGCCTGAGCGGCCAGGTGCAGCGACACCAGCGACGACGAGCAGGCCGTGTCGACGGTGACGGCGGGGCCCTCCAGCCCGAGCGCGTAAGCGACCCGGCCGGTGACCACGCTGCCGGCGGTGCCGACGCCGAGGTACCCCTCGGTGCCGGGTGGGGCCTGGCGCAGGTTGGCGGCGTAGTCGTGGTGCATGACGCCGGCGAAGACGCCGGTGGCGCTGCCGCGCAGCGAGGTGGGGTCGATACCGGCCCGCTCGAACAGCTCCCAGGAGGTCTCCAGCAGCAGCCGCTGCTGCGGGTCCATCGCCAGCGCCTCGCGGGGGCTGATCGCGAACAGGGCGGCGTCGAAGTCCGCCGCGTCGGGCAGGAACCCGCCGACCCGCACGTACGAGGTGCCGGGCTGGTCGGGGTCGTCGGAGAACAGGTGCGCGAGGTCCCAGCCCCGCTCGGCGGGGAACCCGGTGAGCCCCTCCCGGCCCTGGGCGACGAGGTCCCACAGCTCCTCGGGGGAGGCGACCCCGCCGGGCAGCCGGCAGGCCATGGCGACGACGACCACCGGGTCGTCCGACGGGGCCCCGCCGGCCGGTCCGCCCGGGGCGGCGGCTGCCGGGGTGGCGCCGCGCAACCGGGCGGCGAGGTGCCGGGCGAGGGCGTCCGGGCTCGGGTGGTCGAAGGCGGCGGTGGCGGAGAGCCGTACCCCGGTGGCGCGGGCCAGCCGGTCGCGCAGCGCGACCGCGCCGACGGAGGTGAAGCCGAGTTCCTTGAAGGCCCGACCCGGGCGGACCGCGCCCGGACCGGGCAGGCCGGCGACCTCGGCGGTGGCGGCGCGGACGAGGCCGAGCAGGAGCCGGTCGCCCTCCACGGTGGCCAGCGCGGTCACCCGGCGGCGCAGCTCGGCGGCGTCCCGCTCCTCGGCCGGGTCGGTCCCGGCGGGGCCCCGCCAGGCGGGGTGCGCGGCGGCGGCCGGGTGGGCGAGCAGGACGAGGTCGTCGCCGTCGTGCGCGACGTCGAACGCGGCGAGGTCGATCCGGGCAGTGGCGCTCGCCGTGCGGTCCGGGTCGGCCGCCGTGCCGACCATCCGGGCGGGCAGGCCGGCCGCGCGGCGGCGGGCGACCAGGGTGTGCAGGGCGCCGACGGCAGCCGCCGCCCGCTCCCGGTCGGCCCCGCCGAGCAGCGGGGCCGCCGGGACGAGAACGGTGAACGCGGTGACGGCGGCGTGCCGGGCGTGGGCGTCCAGCGCCTCGGCGAGGGCGACCAGCCGCGCGGCACCGGCGGGGTCCGCGAGGTCGGCGCCGGACGGGCAGAGGAAGACCGCGCCGACCGGCTCGTCGCCGGCGGGGGGCGCGGCGGCGTCGGCCCGGTGCCGGCCGGCGCCGGAGCGGCGCTGCACGGTGACCGTCGCGCCGGCCGCGGTCAGCTCCGCGACCAGCTCGACCAGGGCGGCGTCGTCCGGGGAGCCGGCGGGCAGCAGCACCAGCCGGCCGGCGCCGTGCGCGCCGACCAGGTGCCGGGCCAGCGCCGCGCCGGTCGGGGTGTCGGCCCCGGCGACCAGGGCCGGGGCTGCCGGGTCGACGACCCGCGCCGGTCGCGCGGGGGTCCGCGCGGGGGCCGGCCCGAGGACCGGGTGCCGGGCCGCGCCGGCGCGCAGCGCCACCTGCGCGGCGCCGGCGTCCACGGCGGCGGGCAGCAGGGCCAGCGAGTGGGCGTCGGCGTCGACCAGCACGACCCGGCCCGGGTACGCGGCCTGGAGGCAGCGGCCCACCGCCCAGGCGACGGCGGCGGCCGGGACGAGGTCCGGGTCGTCGGCCAGCTCCGGGGTGGACGCGTCCACTGCTCCGGTGGTCAGCAGCACCAGCCGGGCGGCGGCGGACCGGTCGTCGTCGAGCCGGTCGCGTAGCCGGTCGGCGAGGCCCAGCACGGCGCCGGGGTCGGCGAGGTCCACCGGGGCGGCGTCGGCGAGCAGCAGCGTCACGTCCGGCACGTCCGGGTCCCGGCGCAGGGCGGCGAGGTCGGGGTACGCGTCGAACCGGTCCACCGCCGACGCCGCCCGCAGCGGCTCGACCAGCGCCTCGCCGCCCGTGCCGACGACCGCCCAGCGGCGAGCCGGCGCGGGGCCGGCCGGGTCCGCAGCCGGGTCCACCGTCGCGGCGGGAGCGGCCGGCGGCACGGCGGTCAGGTCCAGCGGTCGCCAGGTCACGGTGCTCAGCGGGTCGTGGTGGCTGCCGTTGACGGCGCGCAGCCGGGCCGGCCGGTCCAGCAGCCGCCGCCGGGTGACCTTCCCGGAGGCGGTGCGCGGCACCTGGCCGATCTCGTACAGCTCGTCGGGCACCTTGTAGTAGGAGAGCCGCTCCCGGCAGGCCGCGTACCCGGCGGCGGGGTCGAAGCCCTCCGGCCCGGGGACGACGAACGCCACCGGCACCTCGCCGAGCACCTCGTGCGGCCGGCCGGTGACGGCCACGTCGGCGACGCCGGGCACCGAGCGCAGCGCCTCCTCCACCTCCGACGGGTGGATCTTCTCCCCACCCCGGATGATCAGCTCCTGGTGCCGGCCGGTGACGAACAGGTTGCCGTCGACGTCCCGGCGGGCCAGGTCACCGGTGCGGTACCAGCCGTCGCGCAGCGCGGCGGCGGTCACCTCGGGCAGGCCGTGGTACCCGAGCATCACGCTCGGCCCGCGTACCCACACCTCGCCCTCGGCGTCGACCGGGACGTCCACTCCGGTCTGCGGGCTGACCAGGCGCACCTCGACGCCCGGCACGGGCTTTCCGCAGGAGCCCTCGACCCGGGGCGAGTCCGGCCGGGTGATGGCGATCGAACCGCAGGTCTCGGTGCTGCCGTACGCGTCGAGCAGCGGCGCGTCGAACACCTCGTCGAACGCCCGGCGCAGCGCGCCCGTGGTGATCGCCCCGCCCACCAGGCACATCCGCAGGGCCGGGGCCCGGAAACCGGTGTCCCGGGCGGCGGCGACCAGGTGGTGGTACATGGCCGGCACCCCGGCCAGCACGGTCGCCGCGTCGGAGTCGACGGCGCGCAGCACGTCGTCGGCGGAGAAACCGTCGATGAGCCGGGCGGTGGCGCCCACGGCGGTCACGCTCAGCACGCAGCCGATGTGGGAGAGGCTGTGGAACAGCGGCAGCGGCCACACCACCCGGTCGTCGGGGGTCAGGCCGGGGATCGGCACGTAGCAGGAGGCGACCGACCACAGGCAGGTGCGCTGGGTGGACAGCACGCCCTTGGGCCGGCCGGTGGTGCCGGAGGTGTAGAGCATCCAGGCGACCTCGTCGAGGCCCAGGTCGTCCCGGGCGTCGACGGCGGGCTCGGCGTCGGCCAGGTCCCGCCAGGCGGCGACGCCGTCGGGCGCCGGGTCGTCCCCGATGACCCAGACCCGCAGGTCGGGGCGGTCCGCGCGCAGCCGTACGAGCTGGTCGAGGTGCTCCGGGCCGACGACCACCAGCACCGCGCCGGAGTCGTCGAGCAGGTGGGCCAGCTCCGCGTCGGTGCTGCGCGGGTTCAGCGGTACGCCCACCGCGGCGGCCCGGGTGACGGCGAGCCACGTCTCCACCGTCTCCACCCGGTTGCCGAGGCAGAAGGCCACCCGCTCGCCGCGCCCGACCCCGGCCGCCGCCAGGTGCCCGGCGAGCCGACGGGTCCGCGCCTCCAGGTCGGCGTATCCGACCGCGCGGCGGTCGTCGCGGAAGGCGACCTTGTCCCCGAACCTGTCGGCGTGGGCCCTCAGCAGATCGGGCAACGGCTGGACCAGGTCGCTCCGAAGCATGTCACCACATTCCGTCCGTCGGCGAGACTCCTCGTCCGCGGCGTAGACCTCGCTCGCCGTAACGGCCCAAGTCTTCCGAGCACCCTGCCGACGACCTACCCCTGTCGCCCCCTAAGTCGTCCCCAGTTCCAGGGCCGATCCGCTGGCGGGACGCGCCGCAGACCGATGATGGGGCGACCCCCGCAGACCGTCGTGCCCGTGCTCCGTCAGTCGAGGTGCCGTCGTTGGAACGCTCGTGGTTGTTCACCCACCTGGCCGTGCCGGCCGGCGGGTGCCCGGACGCGCGGATGTCCGAGCTGCTCGGGACGGTGGTCGCCGAACTGGTCGCCGCCACCCGCCGGGCCGACCCGCGAGCGGACTGGTTCTTCGACCGGGTCGGCGCTCCGGCCGGGCCGCGGCTGAGCCTCGGCTTCCACACGACCGGCGCCGGGCTCGACGAGGTACGGCGGCGGCTGCCGGCGGCCGACCGGGACGCCTGCCGCGCCGACCCGTACGCGGTGCGCGACGCCGCCCGGGGCGGCCCGCTCGCGCACGCGGGCAGCGACCTGGCCCTGGCCCTGCTCGGCGGGGACGTCCCCTGGCTGGCCGGGGTCGAGTTGCCGCTGGCCGTGGCGCACCTGCGGCACCTGACCGGGCTGGTGCCGGCGGCCGACCGGCTGACCTTCCTGTTCCTGCACTGGCAGGACCGTGGCCGGCTGCTCACCGGCACGCAGCGGCGGGACCTGGCCGCGCAGGCGGACGCCGGGGCGGAGAAGATCGCCCTGACGGCCGGTGACCTGCCGCTGACCGGGGAGGTGGCCACCGCCTGGCGGCAGTACCTGGACCGGGTGACTGCCGTGGTCGACCGGGACCATCCGGTGACGCCGTCCGGTTTCCTGCTGGCGCACCACGCCCAGCTCACCCACGAGCGGTGGGGCATCGGGCCGGACGTCGACGCGCTGGCCGCGCTGGCGCTGCGGCTGTCGATGGTCCGGGACCACGGTCGGGGTGGTGCCGGTGGCGGCGGAGCGGGAGGCCCTGGTGGCAACCGCCCGGTGGCCGGCACGGTTGCGGCGACCCCGCCGACGCCCGCCCCCCGTTCGCCCCGCCCGCCGGCCCGCAGAGGAGACAGCAGCCGCATGCGCCCGACCCACACCGGCCGTCCCGCTTCCGACGCCGCCGCGCCGACCCGGATCGACGTGCCGCTCGGCGAACGCGCGTACCCGGTGCTGATCGGCCCCGGGGTGCGCCACCGGCTGCCGGCGGAGGTGGCGCGGATCGGCGCGCGGCGGGTCGTGGTGGTCTCGGCCCGGCCGGCGCAGTGGACGCCCGACCCGGGCGTGCCGCACCGCGTGGTGCCGGCCCGCGACGGCGAGCACGACAAGAACCTGGCCACGGTGGAGCAGCTCTGCCGGGCGTTCGCCGAGTTCGGGCTGACCCGCGCCGACGCGGTGGTCTCCTGCGGCGGCGGCACCACCACGGACGTGGTCGGGCTGGCCGCCGGCCTCTACCACCGGGGGATCGCGGTGATCCACCTGCCGACCTCGCTGCTCGCCCAGGTGGACGCCAGCGTCGGCGGGAAGACGGCGGTGAACCTGCCGGAGGGCAAGAACCTGGTCGGGGTGTACTGGCAGCCGCGCGCCGTGCTCTGCGACACCGAGCACCTGACGACGCTGCCGGAGCGGGAACTGCGCAACGGCTACGGTGAGATCGCCCGGGCCCACTTCATCGGCGCAGGCGAGCTGCGCGACCGGCCCGTGGCCGAGCAGATCGCCGCCTGCGTGGCGCTGAAGGCCCGGGTGGTGGCCGCCGACGAGCGCGACGCCGGGCTGCGGCACATCCTCAACTACGGCCACACCCTCGGGCACGCGCTGGAGCGGGCCACCGACTTCGCGCTGCGGCACGGCGAGGCGGTCGGCGTCGGCACGGTCTTCGCGGGCCGGCTGGCCGGCGTCCTCGGCCGGATCGGGGCCGACCGGGTGGCCGAGCACCACGACGTGGTGGCCGGCTACGGCCTCGACACCGCGCTGCCGGCCGGGGTCGACCACGACGAGCTGATCGCGCTGATGCGGCGGGACAAGAAGGCCACCACCGACGGCCTGTCCCTCGTCCTGGACGGCCCGGCCGGCCCCGACCTGGTCGCCGACGTCCCGGAACCGGCCGTCCGCGCCGCCCTCGCCGGGATGTAGCGCACCGCCGCCCTTTCTGTCGCCGCCTGCGGGTGCGGTTGTTGTCGCCCGGGCAGCAACAACCGCACCCGCAGGCGCACACCCCGCCGTCGCCGGGCCACCAGCGCGGCCCGGGGTGGGGGCGATCCGTCAGCTGTTCAGCGCTCGCTGGACCTGCGCGATCAGCACGCCGCAGGCGTACCGGTCCGAAGCGCCGACCATGCCGACGATGGTCGCCGGCTGCGGGCCGTTGTCCGTCTCCGCCGGGTCGTAGTGCATGAACACGACGAGCTGCCCACGATCGATGAACGGGGCGAGGATCGGCTCGGCGTCGACACCGGGCGCGAGGGAGAAGAATGTCGTGATGGCACACGGGTGCTGGCGCAGCAACGAGCTGCGGTGCAGCAGCGACGAGGTGGCTCCGCTGACCCGAAAGTTCGGGTCGATGATCCGCAGTTCGTCGTTCCGGCCGATCCCTGCGTCGAACGAGCAGTACCCCCGGTACCCGAGAGCACTGGCCTTTCGGACCCCTGTGGTCAGCGCTTCGATCAGCTCCGTCGGCGGTTGGTCGTCGTCCATCACACAACCGACCCACGTCGAGGTGGGCTGCGGCAGGTGCACGGACGCACCGAAATATTCCACCGATCCGCTCTCGGTCACGCCGAACTGGAGTCCCCAGACTGTCCGGAAGGGGACCTCCTCCTCGACGATCCACTGATCGCTCACCTGCTCCAATTGGTTGAACAGTGACCGGTTGAGCCGGTCGCGCAACCGTCTGGTGAAAATCGCGATCCCGCTGTACACCTCGGCACCGGCCGGTTTGATGACCGCCGGCCGGCGGTCCTGCTGCACGATCCGTCGCACCTCTGCGGGGGTGGCGACCTGCCGGCGGGGCAGGTACTCCGGTGCGACCAGGCTCTCCAGGACGGTCTTGTTGTTGAGTCGGGCCAGCAGGTCCGGCGAGACCCGGGCCGACGCGGCCCGCAGCTGTGGGTCGTGCGGGGGGAACTGGAACTCCAGCAGCTCGCCCCGCTCGGCGGCCTCCCGGGCGAGTTGTACCGCCTGCTCGCTGTTGCGGAATTCACGCAGGTCGCTCGGCGTTTTGAGACCGCTCCGGCTGAGCAGCCGTAGCGACTTGTCCGCGCAGGCGCCGGTGCTGGCGATGGCCGCCGCCTGGTGCGGAAGGGTGAGGTGAAGGCCAGTGATCATGTCCAGCCCGTTGTCCAGGCCGGCGCCCGCGCCGGCCAGATAACGGCTGCTGGCGGTCGTCACCGGACTTGGTGGCCGGGCCAGGACCACCCCGTCGTGAGCGAACACCTGTACCTGGATAGGCGTATACATCGAATCTCCTGACATGCCGGCCCATGGAGGGCCTCGGGGATGGCACGAAGCCTGGGAGCACCGCCGCCACGATCATGCGGAGAACGTGGGCGAACGGGTGACGTCCCGGTTCTGATGAAGGCCGCTCGGCCGCGAGAGTCGGGCGTGCCGCGTGCACCGAAAACAGCGCGGTTCCAGGCTGGACCGACCAGGTCGCGGCTGGCTTTTGGTCAGCGCTGCATTGGCGCGGTGCACACCAACAGCCGGTGTGTGATTAGCCAGTCACCGACCGAGTGATCGTCGAGTGCTGATTTGGGGTGCGCAGTCAGCTTACTTTGCACATTTTTGAGCTGAAGGGTCGCCGGCCCGACGCAGACTCCCTAGGGGGTCGACGGGTGAATCTAGGGGTGTACGACGCTCCACGGGGCTTCGTAGGGTCGGGCCCCGTCGGGTCGTCGTTCCCCTCCACCGCAACGGAGTGGGACGCACGTGGGTGCGCGGCGCCCGAGTGGAACGGGAGGTGCCGCACCGCCGACACGACGGGGCCCGCCGCGACGAGGCCCCGATCGGCCACCCGGGCGGGTGGTGGCGGCATTCCACGCCGCGCGGCATCCATCGCGCCACACTGTGCCGTCCGCCAAACGGAACATCGGCTGACCGGCCGCTCCGGCCACGCGCCTCCCGGTCACCCCTTTCGATCGGAGGTTGATCATGTCTGTCGGGTCCGCTGGTGCTCATTCCGTGGGCGCTGCGATTGACATCGGACCGGCCGGATCAGCCGAAGGTCTGGACCTGGTCGGGGATCTTCGGCGGCCGTTGGTGTGGCCGGCTCGGGCGGCGTCGGTGGTGCGGACGGTGGAGTGGCCCGGGGTGGCGGGCGCGGAGTGGTCCGGTGTGGCGGGTGTGGAGTGGTCCGGTGTGGCGGGTGTGGAGTGGTCCGGTGTGGCGGGTGTGGAGCCGGCTGGTGTGGTGGTGGTGGCGGGCGTCGTCGGAGTGCTGGCCCGGTACACGGGTCAGGAGGAGGTGGCGCTGGGCCTGTCGTCGGGTGGATCGGTGGTGCGGGTGGGTGTGGCGGGTGATCCGGGGTTCGCCGAGTTGGTGTCCCGGGTGGGTGTGGCGTGGGCCGCGCCGGTGGTGGCTGCGGGTGTGGTGGGTGGGGGCCAGGTGGGTCCGGTGGTGGTGGGCTTGGTGGATGGTCCGGTGGCTGAGGTGGGACCGGAGGTGGTGGACGTCGACCTGGTGGTGGCTGTGGCTGCGGACGGGTCCGGGTTGCGGGTGGATTATGCGGTGGAGGGGTTTACGGCGGACTGGGTGCGGGGCCTGCTGGACCATGTTGTGACGCTGGTGTCGGCCGGAGTGCGGGAACCCGAAGTTCCGCTGTCTCGGTTGCCGTTGTTGGGTGCGGCCGAGCGGGAACGGTTGTTGGCGTGGGGTCGGGGCCCGGTCCGTCCGGTGCCGGATGAGCCGATCCACGAACTGGTGCTGGCGTGGGCACGCCGCACGCCGGACGCCGTGGCGGGCGTCGCCGACGGCGAAGTGCTGACCTACGGGGAACTGGCACGCCGGTCAGAGGTGTTGGCCCGCTACCTGCGGTCAGCGGGTGTGGGTGTCGGTGATGTGGTGTCACTGGCATTGGACCGCAGCATGTGGACCCTGGTGGCGACGTTGGGAGTGTTGCGGGCCGGTGCCGCCTACACGCCGATGGACGTGTCATGGCCGGCCGAACGGATGCGGATGCTCCTCACCGACCACGGCGCCCAGGTCGTGCTCACCACCGGCGAGGTCGCCGCCCGCATCCCCGCCCCCGACGGCGTCCGGATCGTGGCGTTGGACGACGACTGGCCTGCTGTCGAAGCGACCGAACCCGTCGACCTACCGACCGTGGACGCCACGGCGGCGGCGTTCGTCATCTACACATCAGGATCCACCGGCACCCCGAAAGGCGTCGTGCTGTCGCACAACAAGCTGACGAACTTCGTCACCTGGATGCGCGACGAATGCGCCGTCGGCCCCGACAGCCGGATGCTGCACTGCTGCGCCCCCGTCTTCGACGTCGCCCTGGGCGAGATCTACACCGCGTTGACCTCCGGCGCACGCGTCGTCGTCTGTTCCCGAGACGACCTCCTCGACCCCCGCCGGTTGACAGACCTGATCGCCAAGGAACAGACCACCCACGCGTTCTGCCCACCCACCAACCTCGCCGCCATCGACCCCGCCGACTGCCCCAGCATGTCCTGCGTAACCCTCGCCGGAGAACCCATCCCACCCCGCATGGCACAACGCTGGCTCGCCACCGGCACACGCCTCATCAACGCCTACGGCCCCGCCGAAGCCTCCATCGCCTGCACCTGGTACGACACCAAAACCGGCTGGAACAGCCCCTACGTACCCATCGGCTGGCCCATGCCCAACCGACAGATCCGCGTCGTCGACGCACACCTCAACCTCGTCCCCATGGGCATCCCCGGCGAAATCCTCATCACCGGCAACGGCGTCGCCCACAGCTACCTCAACCGCCCCGAACTCACCACACAACGATTCGTCACCGACCCACACGGCGGCGGAACCGCCTACCGCACCGGCGACCTCGCACGATGGAACACCAACGGCGCACTCGAAATCCTCGCCCGCATCGACCACCAGGTCAAAATCAACGGCATCCGCATCGAACTCGGCGAAATCGAAACCGTCCTCGAACAACACCCCCACGTCGGCACCGCCGTCGTCATCCGACACGAAGACCGAAACGTCGCCCGCCTCATCGGCTACGTCACCGGACGCGACGGCCGAACCCCCGCCGTGAGCGAACTACGCCAACACGCCGCCACCACACTCCCCACATACATGATCCCCGCCGTCATCATGACCCTCGACCGATTCCCCACCGGCGGCACCGGCAAAATCAACCGAAAAGCACTACCCGAACCCGACACACAACGCCCCAACCTCAACGTCGAATACATCGAAGCCACCACCCACGAAGAACGCCTCATCACCGACATAATCGCCACCACCCTCGGCATCAACCCCATCGGCATCCACGACAACCTCTTCCACCTCGGCAGCACCTCCCTACAATCCGCCGCCATCGCCGCAGCAATCGACGAAGCCACCAACGTCGCCATACCCGTCTCCCAAATCCACCGCACCCCCACACCACACGCCCTCGCCCACTGGCTCACCACCGCACCCCGACGTACCGAGGCCGGCTCGGCCGCCGGTCAGGCCCGCCAGCGCCCCGGCCCGGTTCCGCTCGCGCAGCAGGTGGCGAAGTGTCTGATGTCGCCCCTGGAGGTCGTCAACCCGGTCACCTGGTGGATCGAGGGCGAGTTGGACCCGCGCGCCCTGATGACCGCCCTCAGTGACGTCCACAAACGACACGAGGCCCTCCGCGCCCGCTACCGGCGCGCCGACCCACCAGTCGCCATCATCCCCCCGAACCCCGGCATGCCCCAGCTCCGCCTACTCACCGACGCCACCACCGAACAAAACGCACTCAACCAACTCACCGAAGCACTACAACAACCCCTCGACTACACCCAAGGCCGCAACTGGCGCGCCGCCCTCATCCGCGAAAAAACCACCAACCGCATCCTCCTCGGCATCGGCATCCACCACATCGCCTTCGACGGCTGGTCCCACACCCTCCTCGTCAACGACCTCAGCCACGCCTACACCGCCCGACTCGCCGGCAAGGCCCCGGAATGGGACCGGCCCGCACCCACCCTGCGCGAGGCGTACGACGAATTCACCCGCCTGCGCGACGCGGCCGATCTGGAGACGCAGCGCGCGTACTGGCGTGAACAGTTGCGCGGCCTGCCCCGCCAGGGCGAACCCCCGGCGGACGCGTCGCTGGAACAGGCGCTGGCCTGGGGGCCCAAGGCCGGGCACACCGTCACCGTCACCCCCGACGTGATGGAACGCTGGGACCGCGCCGCCCGCGAACACCGGTTCAGCCGCTCCAGCCTCTTCGCCGCCGCGTTCGCCTCCGCACTGCGTGCCGTCAACCAGCAGGACGACATCGGCCTGCTGATGGTCGTCGCGAAGCGGGGCAGCCGTGTCCTCGACTCCGCCTTCACCACCAGGCTCAACCTCAACTGCGTCCGGGTCCGGTTCGACGGGCCGGGGGACGGCAACCTCGTCCTCCGGGTCCACGAGACGATCAGCGACCTCATGCGGGCCCAGGACGTCCCCTTCGCGGAGACCGCCAACGACCCCGCGGCCGGAATCTCCAGCGAGGTGGTCGCCAGCCTGCCCACCTTCGTCTACCAGGACAACGTCGTGCTCCCCCTGGAGCTGCCCGGCTGCCGGACCGAGGAGATCGTCGAGCCGTACGCCCGGGAGGTGCCCAACGGGCTCACGGTCGAGGTGCTGCCCCGCACCGACCACGCCCTGCTGCGCGTCACCATCCGCACCGACTACCTGCCGTACAGCTTCGCCGAGGAGCTGAACGGCCACATGCTGCGCTTCCTCGAAGCGGGGCCCGCCCCGGCCCTCATCGCCGGCTGACCGTTCACCCCGTACCCCTCATGCCGTGGGCGTGCCCACGGAGTTCCTGGATTTCCTGACCCGGCCGCACCCGTGCAGGTGACGCCGGTCCTGATCGGAGGTTGGCTCATGTCTGTCGGGTTCGTAGGTGGTCAGACCCAGGCCGCGAATGTAGCCGGGCCCGGTGCCGACTTCGACGCCCTCGACCTGACGGGGGATCTGCGGCGGCCACTGGTGTGGCCGGCTCGGGCGGCGTCGGAGCTACGGACGCTGGAGCTGCCTGACCTGGCGGGTGTGGGGCCGGCTGGTGTGGTGGTGTTGGCGGGTCTTGTCGGGGTGTTGGCCCGGTACACGGGTCAGGAGGAAGTGGTGGTCGGCCTGCCGGGCGGCGGGTTGATGCGGGTAGGTGTCGCGGATGACCTTGCGTTCGGTGCGCTGGTGAGCCGGGTGGGTGTGGCATGGGCCGCGCCGGTGGCGGGCGCGGCGGGTGCGGGTGCGGGTGTGGTGGGTCCGGTGGTGGTGGGCCTGGTGGACAGCCCGGTCGCTGAGGTGGGGCCGGAGGTGGTGGATGTTGATCTGGTGGTGAGTGTGGCTTCGGATGGGTCCGGGCTGCGGGTGGACTATGCGGTGGAAGGGTTTTCGGCGGACTGGGTGCGGGGCCTGGTGGACCAGGTCGCGTTGTTGGCCGGGGCAGGTGTGCGGGAGCCGGAGGTTCCGCTGTCCCGGTTGCCGTTGGTGACCGATATGGAGCGGGAGCGGTTGTTGGCGTGGGGTCAGGGTCCGGTGCGTCCGGTGCCGCATGAGCCGCTCCACGAACTGGTGTTGGAATGGGCACGCCGCACGCCGGACGCGGTCGCGGGCATCGCCGACGGCGAGGTGCTGACATACGCGGAACTGGCCCGCCGATCGGAACTCCTGGCCCACTACCTACGGTCAGCCGGTGTCGGCATCGGCGACGTGGTGTCGTTGGCGTTGGACCGCAGCATGTGGACCCTCATAGCGACGCTGGGAGTGCTGCGGGCCGGAGCTGCATACACGCCGATGGACGTGTCATGGCCGGCGGAACGAATGCGGATGCTCCTGACCGACCACGGCGCCCAAGTCGTGTTGACCATCGGCGAGGTCGCCCCCCGCATCCCCGCCCCCGACGGAGTACGAGTCGTCGCACTCGACAACGACTGGCTCGCCATCGAAGCAACCGAACCCACCGACCTACCGGCCGTGGACGCCACCGGACCAGCGTTCGTCATCTACACGTCCGGCTCCACCGGCACCCCCAAAGGCGTCGCCCTGTCACACGACAACCTGACAAACTTTCTCACCTGGATGCGCGACGAGTGCGCGGTCGGCCCGGACAGCCGAATGCTGCACTGCTGCGCCCCCGTCTTCGACGTCGCACTCGGCGAGATCTACACCGCGTTGACCTCCGGCGCCCGCGTCGTCGTCTGCTCCCGAGACGACCTACTCGACCCCCGCCGACTCACCGACCTCATCGCCAAAGAACAAACCACCCACGCGTTCTGCCCACCCACCAACCTCGCCGCCATCGACCCCGCCGACTGCCCCACCATGTCCTGCGTCACCCTCGCCGGAGAACCCATCCCACCAACCATGGCCCAACGATGGCTCGCCACCGGCACCCGCCTCATCAACGCCTACGGCCCCGCCGAAGCCTCCATCGCCTGCACCTGGTACGACGCCAAAGCCGGCTGGAACGGCGCATACGTACCCATCGGCTGGCCCATGCCCAACCGACAAATCCACATCGTCGACACCCAACTCAACCTCGTCCCCATGGGCATCCCCGGCGAAATCCTCATCACCGGAAACGGCGTCGCCCACACCTACCTCAACCGCCCCGAACTCACCACACAACGATTCATCACTGACCCACACACCGGCAAAACCGCCTACCGCACCGGCGACCTCGGACGATGGAACGCCAACGGCGCACTCGAAATCCTCGCCCGCATCGACCACCAAGTAAAAGTCAATGGCATCCGCATCGAACTCGGCGAAATCGAAACCGTCCTCGAACAACACCCCCACGTCAACACCGCCGTCGTCATCCGCCGCGAAGACCACGGCACCGCCCGCCTCATCGGCTACATCACCGCCCGCAACGGCCACACCCCCACCGTCAGCGACCTACGCCAACACGCCGCCACCACACTGCCCTCATACATGGTCCCCGCCGTCATCATGATCCTCGACCGATTCCCCCTCGGCGGCACCGGAAAAATCAACCGAAAAGCACTCCCCGCACCCGGCACACAACGCCCCGACCTCGACGTGGCCTACACCGAAGCCACCACCAACGAAGAACGACTCATCACAGGCGTGTTCGCCACCATCCTCGGCCTCGACCGAGTCGGCACCCACGACAACTTCTTCCACCTCGGCGGCACATCCCTACAATCCGCCGCACTCGCCACCGCCATCGACGAAACCGCGAACGCCATCGTCCCCGTCTCCCAAATCCACCGCACCCCCACACCACACGCCCTCGCCCACTGGCTCACCACCGCACCCCGACGGCCCAGCGTCGAACCGGAGCCGCCCGTCACCGGACGCCCCGGCCCGGCCAAGCCCGTCTCGCTGGCCCTGTCCGTCGGCAAGTTCGTCTGGCTCCCGTTCGACCTGGTCTGCCCGACCACCTGGTGGATCGAGGGCGAGTTGGACCCGCGAGCGTTGATGACCGCCCTCAGTGACGTCCACAAACGACACGAAGCCCTCCGCGCCCGCTACCGACGCGCCGACCCACCGGTCGCCATCATCCCCCCGAACCCCGGCATGCCCCAGCTCCGCCTACTCACCGACGCCACCACCGAACAAAACGCACTCAACCAACTCACCGAAGCACTACAACAACCCCTCGACTACACCCAAGGCCGCAACTGGCGCGCCGCCCTCATCCGCGAAAAAACCACCAACCGCATCCTCCTCGGCATCGGCATCCACCACATCGCCTTCGACGGCTGGTCCCACACCCTCCTCACCCACGACCTCAGCCACGCCTACACCGCCCGCCTCGCAGGCAAAACCCCCGAATGGAACCGACCCGCACCCACACTGTGCCAGTTCTACGACGAGCACACCCGCCTACGTGACGCCGCCGACCTCGACGCGCAGCGGGCCTACTGGCGCGAGCAACTGCGCGGGCTCTCCCGCCAGGGCGAGGGCCGACCCCAGGAGTTGCTGGTGGAGACCCCGGCCTGGGGCCCCAAGGCCGGACACACCGTCACCGTCACCCCCGACGTGATGGAACGCTGGGACCGCGCCGCCCGCGAACACCGGTTCAGCCGCTCCAGCCTCTTCGCCGCCGCCTACGCCTCCGCGCTGCGCGCCATCCACCAGCAGGACGACATCGCCATGCTGATGATCGTCGCCCAGCGCGGCAGCCGGATCCTCGACTCCACCTTCACGAGCCGGATCAGCTCCAACTGCCTTCGGGTCCGGTTCGACGGGCCGGAGAAGAACCTGATCCGGGCCGTCCAGCGGACCGTCGACGAGCTGATGGCCGCCCAGGACGTGTCCTTCCTGGAGATGACCACCGACCCGGCCCTCGACATGTCCCGCGAGGTGGCCAACAGCCTGCCCTCCTTCGCCTACCAGGACAACGTCGTGCTCCCCCTGGAGCTGCCCGGCTGCCGGACCGAGGAGATCGTCGAGCCGTACGCCCGGGAGTGGTCGGGCGCGTGCCTCGCCGAGGTGCTGCCCGGTAACGGGGACACCCTCCTGCGCGTCACCGTCCGCACCGACCTGGTCCCGGCCACCGTCGCCGAGATTCTGGCCACCGAGATGCTGCGCTTCCTCGAAGCCGGCCCCGAGGGCGTCGACCAGGCGCGCTGAGAGGTCCCGCCGGACGCCACCCCGGCCCGCCAACGTCACGCCGACGGTGGCGGGCCGGTCGCGGTTCCGGGCCGGGGGAGGAAGAGCGCGCTCACCACATCCGCACCGCGTTCCGACGCCGTACCGGAAGGGCCACCTCCACCGGATCAGTGATCGACTTGGGCCCAGGGGCCGCTGGCCATCAGCCCGGCTTGCGCCACCTCGGACGTTCGGTCGGCTGCGTACGACGATCGGCTATTCCCATGTGCGCGCGTCTGTTCACGACGGCTATCAAGAGGGGATGGCCAACGAAGTAGCCGTTCCCCTGTTGCCCTGCGCCTCCATCGAGGAGATCGCCACCTTCTACCAGGTGCTCGGTTTCCACACCACCTACCAGCAGCGCAAACCCAACCCGTACGTGGCGTTGCAACGCGAGGACCTGCAGCTGCACTTCTTCGAGATCGCGGGGTTCGACCCGGAGAAGTCCTACGGCTCGTGTCTGGTGTTGACCTCGGACACGGGGGAGCTCTACCGGGCCTTCGCGGCAGGCATGCGGGCCGCATACGGCAAGGTGCTGGTCTCCGGGACGCCGCGGATGACCAGGCCCCGGGCGCGGAGGAACCACGACGGGCTGAGCGGGTTCAGCGTCATCGACCCGGGTGGCAACTGGATCCGCGTCACCCAGAACGCGGCTGCCGACCCCCCGTCGGCGCCCACCGGTCGCCTGGCCAAGGCGCTGGCGAACGCCGTCGTGCAGGGCGACTCCAGAGGGGACGCCCGGCAGGCCGCTCGGATCCTCGACAGTGCGCTGGCCCACGCCGAGGCAGGTGACGACCCGGTCGCGTTGGTGGAGGTTCTCGTCTACCGCGCCGAGGTTGCGATGGTGCTGCACGACCCGGCCACGACGGCCGAGATGCTGGCCCGCGTCGACGTTGTTGCACTGAGCCCGGACGAAGCCCGACGGGCGGCTGCCGCACTGGAGACCGCAGCCGACCTGGCGGTAGCGCTGACCTAGAGCCTGGTCGAAGTCGGCCTACCTCGGCTCGGTTCGGCGCTGTCGGCTCGGCGTGGGTGAGAGCGGGCCGGGGTTCGCCGGGGCCGAGTCGCTCCGGGCGCTCAGCTTGTTTCCTGCGCGGGCGGGTAGATGTCCGCTCACCGTCAGGGCAGCGGTCGGTTTCGGTTGGTGGCGCACGCGCTCGCCTGCCGCCGGAGACGTGGCCGTGCGTCTTCCGCGCTCCGACACACGTGCTAGCCGCAACCGCGCGGGTCAGGGGGCGAGGGCCGCCGGGCAGTGGGCCAGCAGGTCGCCCGGGGCGTGCGCGACCACGTCCGGCCCGGCGGCGAGCAGGGCGGCGATGTCGCCGCCGTGCCAGGTGGTGGCGACCGTGGTGGCGCCGGCGTCCCGGCCGCTGAGCAGGTCGATCACCGCGTCGCCGACCATCATGGCCTGGGCCGGCGGCACGTCGAGATGGCCGAGCGCCTGGAGCACGATGTCCGGGGCGGGCTTCGGGCGGGCCACCTCGTCGGAGCCGATCACCTGGTCGAACAGGCCCAGCACGCCGAGCGTGTCGAGCAGCGAGCGGGCCCGGGGGCCGCTCTTGCCGGTGGCGATGGCCATCCGGATGCCCCGGACGTGCAGCTCCTCCAGGGTCTCCCGGACGCCGGGGAACAGCGGCACCAGGTGCGCCATCCGGTAGCTCTCCCGGACGAAGGGCTCCTCCATCTCCAGCGGCAGCCCCATCAGCCGCATGATGTCCGGGAAGTACCGGCCCATGTGCCGGTTGTACTCCTCGAACGGCGCGGGTCCGTCGCCCACCACCTCCGCGTACGCGATGCTGAACGCCTCGCGCATGACGGCCGAGCTGTCGACGATGACACCGTCGAGGTCGAACACCACCGCGCGGATCGGACCCCGGCCGGGCGCCGAGAGGGGCACGTCGACGGCCGGGAGGGGCGCGTCGACGATGGACGGTGATTGGCTCATGGCTGCTCCCCGGAGCGAGTGAGGTCGCCGGTGGTTCTCACCGGTCGCGATGGCCCGCCAGCGCGTGTTCGCGCTCCGGCTCGGTGGGCCGGGCGGAACAGTAGATCCGTTCGATGATGTCGATGGTCCGACGGGCCTCGGCGGCGGCCACTCCCCGGCTGGCCGGGTCGGCGAGCAGCCCGGGCAGGGCGTCGAGCTGGCGGTCGTACTCGGTGCCGATCGGTTCGGCGGGCACCGGCAGTGGGATGGTCTCGCCGTCGCGGGTGCGGGTGAGCACCGGCGCGGGCTCCCGGTTCGGGCTGAAGCCGAACGTGCAGCTCAGGGTGGCCGACCCGGCAACGCCCTGCACGGTGATGGTGGTGCGGTCCAGGGCCTCGTGCGACGCCCAGCAGGCGTGCAGGGCGACCGAGGCATCGCCGTCGGTGAGCAGGAACCCCCGGGCGGTGTCCTCGACGTCGCCGCGGGACCGGCCGCCGGTTCCGGCCTCGCTGCGCCATGCGGCGTGCGCGGCGCTGTCGTTGACGAAGTCGTCGGAGACGCTGCCGATGGCGTGGCTGACCCGGGTGTCCGGGCCGAGCATCGGCAGGACGGTGTCGAGCAGGTGCCAGCCGAGGTCGACCAGCGCGCCGCCGCCGGAGAGGTCGCGGCGGGTGAACCAGCCGCCCGCGTCGGGCACCCCCCGGGCGCGGACCCAGGCCACGTCGACGTGCCGGACGGGGCCCAGCTCGCCGGCCACCTCCGCCAGCGCCCGGACGTCGGCCCGCCACCGGGCGGCGCTGCCGGCCAGCAGCACCGCGCCGCCGTCGCGCTCCGCGCCGGCGAGCAGCTCCGCCTCGGCGGAGGTGAGGCAGACGGGCTTCTCCAGGAACACCGGTACGCCCCGGCGCAGCAGCCCGGCGGCGACGGTCGCGTGCAGGTGGTTGGGGACGGCCACCACCACCAGGTCGACCGCGCCGACGGGCAGGTCGTCGACGTCGGCGTACGCGAAGGGCACCGCGTGGGTGTCCCGGGCGGCGTCCCGGACGGCCTGCTGCGGGTCGATCAGGGCGGTCACCTCGAAGGCCGGGTGCGCGGCGAGCCGGGGCAGCCAGATCTCCCGCCCGGCCCACCCGAGGCCGGCCACCGCGACCCGGACCGGACGGTCGGGCGCGGCGGCCGGGGGCAGCCCGGTCATTCGGCGAGGATGTCGGCCAGCACGGCGGCGATGTCGTGCATCTGCTGCTCGGTGCCGAGCAGGGTGCGGTGGTGCAGCCAGACGCAGTCGGAGTGGATCTGCTCGACGTTGGGGCAGCGGGCGGCGATCGCCTCGATGCTCTCGTCGGGGGCGCCGGCCTCCCAGAAGCCCTCGCACCGGTAGATGGCCCGGAACGCCACGAACGCCGGGACGCCCCGGGCGATGAGCGCGTCGACCACGGCCCGGCGGCGCTCCAGGGTGATGCCCGGGATCCGGAACATGGCCATGTAGTGCGGGTTGCGGTCGGTGCGCGGGTCGATGCCCTGCGGCACCACGCCGGGGATCTCGGCGAGCAGGCCGGCCAGCAGCGGCCAGCGCTGCTCGCGCGCCTCGATCTGGCCGTCGAGGCGGGCGAGCTGGGCGCGCAGCACGGCGGCGGTGAACTCGCTCATCCGGTAGTTGGAGCCGGTGGTGCGGTGCAGGTAGTCCCGGTCGGTGCGGGGCCGGCCGCAGCTGTGCACGAGGAAGGCCCGCTCGCGGGTCTCCTCGTCGGGGAAGAGCACCGCGCCGCCTTCACCGGCGGTCATCAGCTTGCCGTTCTGGAAGCTGAACGCGGCCACCGAGCCGAGCGCGCCGGCCCGCTTGCCCTGCCACTGGGCGCCGTGGGCGTGCGCGGCGTCCTGGAGCAGCGCCACTCCGGCGTCGGCGGCGATCTTGTCCAGCGCGTCCATGTCGGCGAACTGGCCGGCCATGTGCACCGGCATGATGACCCTGGTGCGGTCGGTGATCGCGGCGGCGACGGCGGCGGGGTCGACGCAGTAGGTGTCCAGGTCGACGTCGACCGGCACGGCGACCGCGCCGAGGCGCTGCGCGGCGAGCGACGACGAGATGAAGGTGAAGGCGGGGACGATCACCTCGGTGCCGGCCTTGACGCCGAGCACCTCCAGTGCGACCTCCAGGGCGTGGGTGCCGTTGGTGACGGCGAGCGCGTGCGGCGTGCCGTGGTACGCGCCGAACTCCGCCTCGAAGGTGTCGACCTCGCTCCCGCCCATCCGCCACCACTGACCCTGGTCCAGGGCGCGGATCAGGCCGGCTCGTTCCTCGTCACCGAACTGCGGCCACTCGGGGAACTCCGGCACCGTCGACGGCTGACCACTCATGACTTCCCACTTCCCAATCCAGGAGGACCAGCGGTTCCCGACCGTCCCGCGGCGGCTTCGCGCGTCCCGCGGACCCGGGCTCGCCCACCGCGGCGGGCCTGCGCCGGTCGGCCGGTCGAGCGGGGACGCCGCCGTCGGATCGGCCAGCGTCATCGGCTCGCGGTGGACGCTAACCGACCCGGCAGGACGCTCACCTCCCCTAACGGCCCCTACCCACCCCTTAGTTCGACGGCGGGCCGGTGACGGTCGGCGCGGGCGGGGCCGGCGGCGTAGTAAGACTGCGGGGAATCTGTCGCCGGCCCGGCGGGGGCCAGCCACGCGAGGTGGCCGTACCCGGGCTGTTTTCCGCGAGGTGAGCTGTGTCCGACGTGCTGCTGTTGAACGGTCCGAACCTCGGCATCCTCGGCCGACGCGAGCCGGAGATCTACGGCACCGACACCCTCGCCGACATCGAGCGAGCCGTCGGCGAGGAGGTCGCGGCGCGGGGCTGGCGGGTGGTCGCGGTGCAGCACGACTGCGAGGGCGCTCTGGTCCGCACCGTGCAGGAGCACTACGACACGGTGGGCGCGATCGTGAACCCGGGCGCCCTGATGATCGCTGGCTGGAGCCTGCGCGACGCGCTGGCCAACTATCCGCGGCCGTGGATGGAGGTCCACCTGTCCAACGTGTGGGCCCGGGAGAGCTTCCGGCACGACTCGGTGCTCGCCCCGCTGGCCAGCGGGATCATCGTCGGGCTGGGCTCGCTGGGCTACCGGCTGGCCGCCCGCGCGCTGGTCGCCACCGTCGACTGAGGACGTTGCCACCGGCCCGCCGCCGCGCGTACGCGGGCCACCCGGCCGTCCGGCCGATAGGGTCGGCCCGGCTCCGACCCCCTCCGAGAAGGAAGAAAACGTGCAGATTCCCATCATCGTCCTCAGCGTCATCCTGGCCACCGTCTTCGCCGCGCTGGCCTACCCCAAGCTCACCGGCCAGGCCCAGATGCGCGAGCGGATGGCCCACCTCGGCGTCTCCCCCGGGCTCACCAAGGTGATCGGCAACCTGGAGCTGGCCGCGGTCGTCGGCCTGATCTTCGGCCTGTACTGGTCGCCGGCCGGGATCGCGGCGGCGATCGGCCTCACCCTCCAGATGATCGGCGCGGTGATCTTCCACCTCCGCGCCCGGGACCCGATCTCGGTGGCGGCGATGCCGGCCGTGTTCGGGCTGGCGGCAGCCGCGGTCGCGGTGCTGCACGTGCTGCGGGGCTGACCGCCGGTGCCGGAGCGGACCGACACCGCCGTGCTCGGGGTCGACATCGGGGGCACCAAGGTCGCGTTGCGGGCCGAGCGGCGCGCGTCCGCGCCGGGCATCGACCCGGGGCCGTACGAGCAGCTCGGGGCCGCCGCGTCGCGGGCGTACGAGCGGACGCTGACCTGGCCCGCCGGCGGCGACGCCGAGGCGGACATGGCTGCGCTGGCGGGCGCGGTCGACGCGCTGCGCGCGGAGTCCGGTTGGCGGCTGGCGGCCGTCGGGGTGGCGATGCCCGGCACCACCGACCCGACCGGCCGGGTGACGGTCTGGCCGGGCCGGCCGAGCTGGGCCGGGCTGCGGCTCGACAAGGCGCTGCGCCGGCTCTTCCCCGGCAGCCGGACCGCCTGGGCCGACGACGGTGACCTCGCGGCGCTCGCCGAGGCCCGGCACGTCGGCGCGGACGACGTCGTCTACCTCGGGGTGGGGACCGGGGTGGGCGGGGGCGTGGTGCTCGGCGGACGCCCGCTGCCCGGGGCCGGCCGGGGCTCGCCCGAGGTCGGGCACATGGTCGTCGCCGTCGACGGGCCGCGCTGCGACTGCGGCCGGCACGGCTGCCTCCAGGCGATCGCCTCCGGGCCGGCCACGCTGCGCCGGGCCGCCGCCGGGCGGGGGGCCGCGGTGAGCTTCGCCGAGCTGCGCGACGGGCTGGCGCGGGACCGGCCGTGGGCCCACGACGCGGTCCGGCCGAGTGGTACGGCGCTCGCGGCGGCCGTGGTCAGCCTCGGCGAGCTGGTCGACCCGTCGGTGGCGGTGCTGGGCGGCGGGTTCGCCGCCGGGCTGCCGGGCTTCGTCGGGCTGGTCGAGCGGGAGGTGGCCCGGCTGGCCCGGCCCGGCCGCGCGGCACCGGCCGTGCGGGCCGCCGCCCTGGGCGGGCTCTCCTCGCTGCACGGCGCCGTGGCGCTGGCCCGGAACCTGACCGTGCCGCCGCCCGCGCATCCCTGAGCCGGCCCGGTCACGGGCCGCCGGATAATCCGCCGATCATTCATTCACGTCATCTTGGGTCAGCGGACGGGGCTGACGGGCTTACACCGCGTGCGCTACGCTTCGTGCGCTCCGCGCCCGGCCGTCCCGCGAGTGCAGCACCGAATCCGTCACCACCGCTCCACACGCCACGGCTCCACGCACCACCGTTACCGCGCTGCCGGTCCGCGCACCGACGCACCTGCCCGGCCCCGCCCCGCACCCGCGCCGCGCAGACCGACTGCGACCCGAGGCCGAGAGCTCTCGACCGCCGGCCGGGGCCGCCGCACCGCGCCGCCCCCGGGGCCGCGCCGCGATGTCACGCACTCCGAACACCAATTTCCGTACGCATTTCGCGGTCGCGCCTGGTCACCCGTGCAGGAATACTTTCACGTGATTCGACAAGACCCGGTTGATCACACTTACGTAAATACCGACGACAATGTTCCCCTCGATGGACATAAGGCGTATCGTCCCGCTTCGTGTCATCGCCTGACCGATCATCCAAAGGGCCCTTGCCAGCCGATCCGGCACCGCCGGGCCGGCCGGACCGCCACGCCGTCGCCACGGTGGCGGCACCGGAAGCCGCCCCGCCACTGGACGGCACACCGCCCCCCGACGGGGCTGCGCCCCACCGGATCAGCGGCGACGGGGTCGCCCGAGCCGCCCGGGAGGCCCAGGATCTGGCCGCCCAGTTCGAGGAGGAAAAGCCTGGCCGGCAGCTCACCGGTGCGGTCGCGGTGCTGCTCGGCACGGCCGCGCTCGCCGTCGCGCTGCTCAGCCTCTGGCAGGTCTTCCGGCCCCTGCCGCAGGGCAGCAAGTTCTACCTGATCGTCTTCCTCGCCGGGGTGCTGCCGCTGGTCTTCCTGGCGTACCCCGCCGGGTTGCGGCTGCCACGGGTGCTGCGCCGCGCGTCGGCCCGCCGCGTCGGGCACCCCGACGGCCCTGCCCCGGACGACCCGACGCATGCTCCCGCCGATCCCGGCAGCCCGGCGACTCAGGGCTCCGGCGTGCCCCGGGTGCCGACGGCCGGGCGACCCAGCGGGCTGGACTGGGTCCTCGCGGCGCTCGCCCTGGGGGTCTGCCTCTACCCGGTGCTGCCGCCGACCGTGGCCGGCGGGGGCGGCGGGTACGACGCGTTCCTCGACCGGCAGGGCCTGCTCGCGCCGCTGGACGTGGTGCTGGGCGCGGTGCTGCTGGTGCTGCTGCTGGAGGCGTGCCGGCGGGCGACCGGCTGGGTGCTGCCCGCGGTCTGCCTGGTCTTCCTCGGCTACGGCTACTACGGCGGCCTGCTCCCCCAGTCCTGGCCGGTGGCCCACGCCGGGCTGGACTTCGATCAGCTCGTGGACGCGTTCTACAACTCCGACAGCGGCTTCTACGGCACCCCGCTGGACGTCGCCGCCTCGTACATCGTGCTGTTCACCATCTACGGCGCGGTGCTGGACATCTCCGGCGCGGGCCGGTTCTTCGTCGAACTGTCCGCCGCCGCGTTCCGCCGTTCCCGCACCGCCGCCGGGCGCACCGCCGTCGCCTCCGGATTCCTGCTCGGGACCGTCTCCGGCTCGGGCGCGGCCACCACGGTCAGCATCGGCGCGGTGACCTGGCCGATCCTGCGCCGCGCCGGGTACCCGGCCGAGCGGGCCGGCGGGATGCTCGCCGCGGCGGGCGTCGGCGCGATCCTCTCCCCGCCGACGCTCGGGGCCGCCGCATTCATCATCGCCGAGTACCTGGGTGTGTCGTACCTGCGGGTGCTGGCCTGGGCCACCATCCCGACGGTTCTGTACTACCTGGGCATCCTGCTCTCCGTCGAGATCGACGCCCGGCGGTTCGGCGCCCGGCCGGTCACCATCGAGGTCACCTCGCCGTGGCGGCTACTGGCCCGGTCCGGGTACCACTTCGCCTCGCTGTTCGTCATCGTCGGCTGCCTGGCGGTGGGGCTCTCGGCCACCCGCGCCGTGGTCTACGCGACCCTGCTCGCGGCGGCGCTGTCCTTCCTGGACCGCGCGCACCGGCTCACCCCGGCCCGGCTGGTCGCCGCCCTGGTGGCCGGGGTGCGCGGCGTGCTCGCGGTGGCCGCGGTCTGCGCGGCGGCCGGCATCATCACCGCCACCACCACCAAGACCGGCCTCGGGCCGCAGGCCGCCGCGCTGCTGGTCGGCGGCGCGAAGGCGGTCAGCACCGACCCGACCGTGGTCATCCTGCTCACCGCCGTCCTCGCCGCGGTCGCGCTGACCCTGCTCGGCCTGGCCGTCCCGGTCACCGCCTCGTTCGTCATCGGCTGGGTGATCATCGGGCCGGCGCTGCTCGACCTCGGGGTGGCCTCGCCCGCCGCCGCGATGTTCGTCTTCTACTTCGCCGTGCTGTCGGAGGTGTCGCCGCCGACCGCGCTCGCCGCGGTCGCCGCCGCCGCGGTCACCGGTGGCCGGCTGGTCCCCACCATGTGGCAGACCCTGCGGTACGCGCTGCCGGCGTACCTGGCGCCGATCGCGTTCGTGGTCACCCCGAACGGGCTCGGGCTGCTCGGCACCGGCGGCCCGGGGCGCATCGCCTTCGCCACCGCCGCGTCCGCGCTCGGCGTCGCGGTCCTCGCCGTCGCCGCCGGCGGCTGGCTGCCAGGGGTCGGCCCAGCCGGGCCACCGGAGCGCGTCCTCGGCGCGATGGCCGGGCTGACGCTGCTCTGGCTCGAACCTGTCCCCGTCGCGATCGGCGTCGCGCTCGCCGCGGCCAGCGTGACGGGCTGTCTGATCCGACGCGGACTCACCGCCAAAGCCGGCGGGCCGCGGGCCGGGAGACCGGCTGAACTGAGGGAGGAACCCACGTGAGGCGCACCAGCGCACGACTCGCGGCCGTCGCGAGCACGCTCGCACTCGTCACGGCCGGCACCGTCGGCTGTGGCGGCAAGCAGGACGGCGCGGCCAAGGACGACGCGGCCAGCGAGATAACCTGCACAGTCGACAAGGACACCCGGATCGGCATAGCCACCGGCAACGCCACCGGCGTGTACTACGTGGTCGGCAACGCCCTGGCCAACCAGCTCCCCGGGGGCACCGGGGGCAAGCTGAGCGGCACCGCCGCCGAGACCGGCGCTTCGGTGCAGAACGTCGAGCAGCTCGTCGCCGGCAAGTACGACGTGGCGTTCTCGTTGTTCGACACCGCCGTCGACGCGGCGCAGGGCAAGGGCAGCTTCACCGCCCCGCAGCCGGTCGAGGCACTGGCCCGGATCTACGACAACTACACGCAGGTCGTGGTGCGGGCCGACTCGGGGATCAAGTCGGTCGCCGACATGAAGGGCAAGCGGATCTCCACCGGCTCCCCCAAGTCCGGCACCGAGGTCATCGCCAACCGGCTGCTCACCGCCGCCGGCCTCGACCCGGCCAAGGACGTCCAGGCGCAGCGGCTGGACCTGACCAAGACTGTGGACGGGATCAAGGACGGCAGCATCGACGGGCTGTTCTGGTCCGGTGGCCTGCCCACGGGCGGGCTAACCGACCTGTTCACGACCTCGGGAGACAAGGTACGGTTCATCGACATCAGCCCGCTGTTGCCGCAGCTGGCGGGGCTGAATCCGGCATACCAGGCGGGGGCGATCGGCAAGGACACCTATCGGACGGCGACCGACACCCCGACCATCGTGGTGCCGAACGTGCTGCTGGTCCGCAAGGACCTCGACGCGAACGTCGCCTGCGCAGTGACGAAGGTGCTGTTCGAGAAGAAGGACGCCCTCGCCCAGGCCAGCCCCGCCGCCGCCGGGATCAGCCTGGACACCGCCCGCCGCACCGACCCGGTGCCACTGCACCGGGGCGCTGCCAGCGCGCTGACCACCCTCGGCGCTAGCTGACCCCCGCAGCCGGGCCCGGCCACCACGCCGGGCCCGGCGCGGTCACACCCACCACCCACGACTACCACCGCTGCCCCATCACCGCCCGGAGGCCCGCGTGCCCCAGCCCGGCACAGCTGACGTACGCCGGCACAACCGCTCCACGGACCGGACCAGTCGGTTGTGGTCGGTGCGGACCCAACTGGTCGCGCCGATCCTGATCGCCACGGTCGGCCTGCTCGTGCTCGGCACCCTGCAGACCCGTACGGCACTGGCCGCCACGGCCGACGCCGAGCGCGCCCGGGTGCTCGCCGGCACCGCCACCGCGACCGTGCGGCTGGTGCACGAGCTGGAACGGGAGCTGGCCGAGACGGTCGCGTTGCGTCAGCGCGGCGGCGCCTCCGGTCGGCAGCTCGTCAACGCCCAGCGCCAGCGCGTCGACTCGGCGGCCGGGCGGTACCGGACGGCCCGGGACGACGCCCGACGGGCCGCCCCGGCGCTCGCCGGCGCGCTGGACGGCGCGGACGGCCAGCTCGCCCAGCTCGACGACGCCCGGACACTCGCGCTGGGGGTCCGCCCCGCCGACCAGCTCTACGTGAGCCTGGTCGACACGCTGCTCGGGGTCGCCGACGCGCTCCCCGCCCAGCTACGTGACACGGACCTGGCGAATTCGGCCCGCGAGGTGGCCGCCGTCGCCGCCCAGGAACACTTCGCCGCGCTGGAGCGGGACCTGCTGCGGGCGATCTTCTCCCGGGGCGCGCTGAAGCCGGGCGAGCTGGCCCGGGTGGCCCAGTTGCGCGGGGCACAGGAGCAGCGGCAGGCCGAGTTCTCCCGGATCGCCAGCCCCGCCTCGTCGGCGACGTACAACCGGCTGTTGGACGGCCAGGACGTGGCGACCGCCCGCCGGATGCGCGACGGCGCGCTGGGCGCGGACGCGGTGCCGGAGGCACTGAGGACCGACGGCGACGCCTGGTACGTGGCGCAGAGCGGGGTGATCCGCCGGTACAACCTGATCAGCCGGGACCTGTCCGAGCAGCTCGACCGGCAGGCGGCCGGGCTGGCCGCCGCGGCCCGGCGGGACGCCCTGGTCAGCGCCGGGATCACCCTGAGCGTGGCGGTGCTCTCCTTCGTCGCTGCCGGGCTGCTCGCGATGCACACCAGCCGCCGGCTGCGCCGGCTGCGGGTGGCCGCGCTGACCATGGCCCACCGGGAGCTGCCCGACCGGATCACCGCCATCGCGGCGGGCGGCCCGGCGGACGGGTGCCCCGGCGGGCCGGCCGACGGGGCGGATTCCGCGCTGGACCGGACCGCCGGCATCGCCCGGGGGCGCGACGAGATCGCCCAGGTGGCGGACGCGTTCGACACGGTGAACCGGTCGGCGTTGCGGCTGGCCGGGCAGCAGGCGGAGCTACGGGTCGACGTGACCCGGATGGCGGAGGCGCTGGCCCGGCGGATCCGGACCCTGATCACCCGGCAGTTGCGCCTGCTCGACGAGTTCGAGCGGGAGGAGACCGACCCTGACGCGCTGGCCCGGCTCTTCGCCCTCGACCACCTGGCGGCCCGGATGCGCCGCAACGGCGAGAACCTGCTGGTGCTGGCCGGCGGCGAGCCGGGGCGCGGCCAGCACGGCGCGCACCTGATCGCCGACGTGGTGACGGCCGCCGCCGCCGAGATCGAGGAGTACACCCGGGTCGAGGCGGACCTGCCGCCCGTGGCCATCGACGCCTCGGTGGTCGGCAACCTGGTGCACCTGCTGGCCGAACTGCTGGAGAACGCGACGGCCTACTCCCCGCCGCACGCGATGGTGGGGGTCGACGGGCGGCGCACCATCGACGGGCTGGTCCTGCGGGTCCACGACCGGGGGATCGGGATCAGCGACAGCCGGCTCGCCGAGATCAACGAACGGCTCGACAGGCCGGGCAGCCTGTCCAGCGCCGCGGCGGGCAGCATGGGGCTGCACGTGGTCGCCCACCTGGCCGCCCGGCACCACATCCGGGTGTCGCTGCGCAGCGCCGGCGCGGGCACCACGGCCACCGTCGAGATCCCGGAGAGCGCCCTCACCCTGGTGGAGAAGGTGGTGGCCCGGTCGGGTCCGGCGCCGGCCGCCCGGCCGTCGGGGACGCCGTCCTCGCCGGCCACCTGGTTCTCCACCGGCCGTGCCCCCGCCGTGCCGCCTGCCTGGTCACCCGCCCCGGTCGCCGCCGCGCGACTCACGGCGGTCTCGCCGCCGGTGCGCTCCCAGCAGGCCCCGGCCGCCACGCTGCCGGGGTCCGGGACGCAGCGCCAGCCCGGACCGGCGGCACCGGCCTGGCCCGCGGTCGCCGGCACCGGGTCGACCTGGGGCGGGACGGCGGACCACGGCGACACAGCAGGCCACGGCGACACAGCGGGCCGCAACGGGACGACGGGCCACGGCGGGACGGTCACGCCCGGCGGCGGGGCGCTGCCCCGACGCGCCCGCGGCGGCCAACTCGCGCCCCCGCTGCCCAACCCACAGTCCGCCCGGCGCCAGCCGGACGACCTGCTGGACCCGGAACTGGTCCGGGCCCGGCTCTCCGCGCTGGCCGAGGGCGTCGCGACCGCGATGCGCCACAGCCAACAGAACGACGCCACCAGGAGAACCACATGACACCGCAGCCGAGCACAGGCCTCGACTGGCTGTTGGCCAGCTTCGCCACCCAGGTGCCGGACGTCGCCCACGCCCTCGCGGTCTCCGGCGACGGCCTCAAGCTGGCCGCCTCCCCCGGCCTCTCCACCGACCAGGTCGACCACCTGGCCGCCGTGATCAGCGGCCTGGCGAGCCTCACCGTGGGCGCCGCCCGGTTCATGAACGCCGGCCGGGTACGCCAGCAGATCGTCGACATGGACGGCGGGGTGCTGCTGGTGATGGCGGTCGGCGACCGGGCACTGATCGGCGTGCTGGCCGCCCCCGGCTGCGACCTGGGCCAGATCGGCTACGAGACGGCCATGCTGGTGCAGCGGGTGGCCGAGGCCCTCGAGCCGGCGGCCCGGTCGTGACCGCTCGCCCGACCCCGCCGAGTCGCGGGCGGGCGGCGACGGCACCGGCCGGACGTGCCGCGACCATCGCGACCGCACCGCCCGGCCCCGCCCCGGCGGTGCCGGCACGCCGCCCCGGCGGACCCGGCCGGGTGGCCGCCGCCCTGGTCGCGCTGCTGTCCGTCCTGCTGGCGGCCGGCTGCGGTAACGACGCGGCGCCGCAGCCGGCACCCTGGCACGGCGGGCGGATCTTCCTCGCCACCGGCAACACCACCGGCGTCTACTACCAGCTCGGCGGCGGGTACGCCGATCTGATCAGCCGGTACCTGCCCGGCTACGAGGCGCGCGCCGAGCCGACCGGCGCCTCGGGCGAGAACATCACCCGGGTCACCGGCGGCGACATGGAGATCGCGTTCAGCCTGGCGGACACCGCGGCCGACGCGAACGCCGGGCGGGGCGCGTTCCAGGGCCGGCCGCAGCAGGTGCGCGCGCTGGCCCGGGTCTACCGCAACTACACCCACGTGCTGGTACGCGCCGACGCGAAGATCACCACCCTGTCCGACCTGCGGGGCGGGCGGGTCTCCACGGGCTCCCCCCGGTCGGGCACCGACGTCATCGCCGGCCGGCTGCTCACCGCGGCCGGAATCGACCCGGAGCGGGGCGTCCGCCGGGCCCGGCTCTCCCTGCCGGACACCGCCGCCCGGATGCGGGCCGGCACCCTCGACGCGATGTTCTTCTCCGGCGGGCTGCCCACGCCCGGCATCACCGACCTGCTCGCCGCCGCGCCCGGCAAGTTCCGGTTCCTGCCGATCGCCGACCTGATCGAGCCGCTGACCGCCGCGTACGGGCCGGTCTACGCCGCCGCCGACCTGCCGAAGGAGGCGTACGGGACGCCGACGGCGGTGCCGACGGTGACCGTGGCGAACATGATCCTGGTGAGCGCCGACATGCCGGACAAGCTGGCGTACGACCTGACCGCGCTGCTCTTCGCGCACCAGACCGAGCTGGGGACGGTGCATCCGGAGGGGCGCAACTTCGACCGGAGCAGCGCGGCCGACACCGACCCCGTCCCGCTGCACCCCGGGGCGTCCCGGTTCTACCAGAACGGTTGACCGGGGGCCGGGACCGGGACGGCCCGTCGGTGGGCACAGGCCGAACGGCACGGGGCCGGGCGGCTGACCGCGGGAAGCCCGCACTTCTCCGCAGGTGACCGCCCGGCCCGCCGGCTCAGGGGATCGTCACCCCGTACGCGGCCAGGATCTCGTTGATCGGCTGGTAGTAGGTGGTGCCGCCGCTGGTGCAGTTGCCGCTGCCGCCCGAGAGGACGCCGAGGATCCGGCCGGTGGCGGCGACGTAGAGCGGGCCGCCGCTGTCGCCGGGCTCGGCGCAGATGTTGGTGCGGATCAGCCCGGAGACCGAACCCTCGGCGTAGTTGACCGTGGCGTTGAGGGCGGTGATCGTGCCGCACCGCACGCCGGTGGTGGAGCCGCTGCGGCAGACGGCCATGCCGACGACCGGCGTGGCGGTGCCGGTGATGGTCACCGTCCCGGGGTACGTGTAGACGGCGCTCGGGTGCGGAACCGTCGACGAGGTGTAACGGACGATCCCGTAGTCGTTGCCGGGGAAGCTGCTGCCGGTGCGGGAGCCGAGGACCGTCGTGGTGGCGCTGTTGGCGTACCAGGTGGTGGCGATCGACGTGCAGTGGCCGGCGGTGACGAAGTAGTAGGTGCTGCCGCTGCGGACGTTGGCGCCCAGCGAGCAGCGGCCCCCGCCTCCGGCGTAGATGGCCTGCCCGCCGGCGATCAGGGTGCTGAGCCGGCCGGGTTCCCGGCGGACCACGGCGTCGGTGCCGGCCAGCCGGGTGCGCAGCGCGGCCAGTTGGCTCTCGCTCACCGTGTCGTCCACGGCGACGGTGGTCCGGCCGGTGGCCGGGTCCACGGCCCACGCGGTGCCGGCCGGAGCGGTGGCGGCCATGGCGATCGACGCGGCGGCGACCGGCGCGGCGGCTGGAGCGGCGGCCCGGGCGACCGCCGGTGGTGCGGCCAGGGGGACGACGAGCAGGAGTGCGAGCAGGGGGAAGCGACGCATTCGAGCCTCCATACATCGGCAACAATGGATTCCCTACAGCATCCGCGCCCCGCCCGCCCGGTTCAATACGCCGAGCCGAGTCGATACGCCGAGGCCCCCCACCCACCCCCACCCGCCCACCCGCCGGGCGGGAACCCCGGGATGGTGCTCTTTCGGGGAAAGAGTGGTGTCCCGTCGCGCGATAGCCACTAATTCCCGGAATCAGCGCGGGCGGCGCCGGCCGGCTGCTGACGTCGCCGGGTGGCGAAGAAGAGCGCGGCGGCCCGCCGGACGACGGTGGGTCGGCGCGGGTCGACGGCGACCTCGCGGAGCAGGTCCCGGTTCACCGTGGCGGCGGTCAGCGTGGTGAGCAGCGCGAAGCACTCCTGCCGCACGTCGCGCACCGGCAGCGGGTCGACGCCGTCGACCGCCGGGCCCGGGCGGGGCGACCAGTGGGTCAGCAGCGCCGCCAGCACGTCCGAGCGGACCGCCGGGCCTGCGGCGCCGCCCGCGGCCAGGTAGTGCCCGGCGGCGACCGCCCCGGCCGGGTCCCGCGCCACGTCCTGGAGGAACCCCGGCGCGACCGTGGCCCGACTCATCGCCCACAACCCGACGCCCCGCTGGGGGGTGCTGGTCATCGCCGTGATCCAGCGCTGCGCGCTCCAGTCCCGGGCGAGCGGGCCCGCCGCCAGGTGCTCGACCAGGCCGGGCCAGGTCGCGGCCAGCGTGCCGGAAGCCGGGGCCGGCCCGCCCGCCGCACCAGACCGGGCGGCGGGCACGCGGCCGGCCCCGGCGTCGGAGAACAGGCCGGTGGCGAGCAGGACCTGCCGCACGTGTCGATCCCAGTCCGGCAGCACCCGGTCCGGTTGGTACGGCGCCTGCCCCGCCGACCAGTCGACCACCGCCGCGACCGGGTCGACGCCGGTCACCGTGGCAGCCGCCGCAACCTCGACCAGTTCGGTGTGGCGCTCGGTCAGCCAGTCGGCGACCGGCCCGCCCCGCACCGCCCGGCGCAGCGTGTCGCACGTCGTGTCGAAGCTGGCCCGCCCGCCGCCGAGCAGGGCGCCGACGAACCGGTCCAGCAGCACCGCCGGGTCGGCCACCGGGTCCGGGCCCGCCAGCCCGGCCTGCCAGACCGCGGCGGCGATGGTGGCGGTGAGGGGGTTGCGCAGCGCGGGGCGGGCCCGCTGGTGATCGACCCAGCTCAGGAAGCGCCGCGCGGCCACCGCGCTCGGGAACCAGCGGTGCGCGAACCGCCCGACGTCCGGGTCGGTGAACGGCGTCAGGTGGTACGCGGCGTACCCGGGGCCCAGAACCGCCAGCTCGTTCTCCGCGAGCTGACGGGTCGTCACCAGGACCCGCCACGGCCCGGCCGGGGGCGCGGGGGCGCGGGCCAGCGCGGCGAGGCGGTTGAGCACCTCCGCCCGGTCGTCCGGGTCCGCCACCGCGTCGACCCCGTCGACGCAGACCAGCCACGCCCGGTCCGGCGCGGGCTCCCGCGCGAAGTCCAGGCCGGGCACCATGTCGCGGTACGCCTCGGCGAGCGCGGCGGGCAGCGGTTGGTGCACCAGCGCGGTCGCCGGCAGGCCCACCACCACCGGCCCGGGAGGGGTCCGGCGCAACCGGCCCCGCCCGGCGAGCCACCACCGCGCCGAGCTTGCGCACGCCTGCCGGACCAGCGCCGACTTCCCACTGCCCGGCTCGCCGATCAGCAGCACGTGCCCGGAGCCGGTGAGCAGCGACTCGGCGGCGACGGGGCCGACGGCGGGGTCGAGCCGGGAGACGACCCGGCGGGCGACGTACACCTCCGACAGGGGGCGGACGTACCCTCCGGCGATCCGGTGCGGGTGGACGATCGCCTCCTCCGACTGGGCCCTCCACAGCGGGCTCAGGGCGGCCCACCAGCCGCGCCCGCGCCGGCCGCGCAGGTGGCGGCGGACCGCCAGGATCGCGGCGGCCAGCGCCAGCAGCCCGCTGACCACACTGGCCACCTTGTCGAAGTAGTCCCAGGTCACGCGCCCACCCGGGCCGGCCCGCCCGGCGAGTCGTGGTGGGCGCCGCACCCGCCGCAGTACGGGCGGGTGTGCAGTTCGTTGCAGTGCTCCCACGGCGGCACCCGCTGCTCGGGGGCCGGATGCGGCGGCGGGTCCGACCGCCCCGGGCCGCCCCCCGGCTCGCCGGACACCCAGGAGGACGTCTGCGGCGCGACCGCCGCGGAGTACTGCCAGCGCCGCAGGTCGACGTGGGGCTTGAGGCGTACGTCGCCGGCGGCGGCGTCCCGCACGTCCACGATCCGGTCGAGCTGCCGCAGCTTGTCGTCGTGGCCGCCGGCGTGGGCGAGGGCCACGGCCTGCCCGAGGTGGTGCTCCGCGTCGGTGAGCCGGCCGACGCCGGCCGCCGCCAGCGCCAGCCCCACCTGTTCGGCGTACCCCTGCTGGTGGGTGTAGTGGGCGATGGTCTCGTGCACCCGGGAGAACAGCTCGATCTCGTCGGTCCACTCCACGTCCACGGGCACCTCGGCGGTGTCCGGGGCCGCGTCGACCCGTACGCCCAGCCAACCGATCCGCCGCTGCGCCTGCGGGGTCATCGGGTCCACCTCCAGGGCGACGTGGTAGTCGCGCCGGTCGGCCGGGCTCCACGCCCCGATGGGGAAGTCGGTGGTGAGGTCACCGGCGGCCACGCCCCGGCCGGTGAGGTCGACGATGGTCGGGTACACCTGCTTGACGAAGCGGATCCGGGCCAGCGCGCTGGTGCACACCCGCAGCCGGGCGTCGGCGGCCCGGCGGCTCAGCGCGCGGTCCAGCACCGCCGCGAACTCGGCAGCGAGGCCGCCGAGGTCCTCCACCGGCACGACGGGGTTGGCGCCCAGCGCGTCCGCGATGCCGAGCAGCTCCGGGCCGTCCCAGTCGTGCACCCCGTCCGCCGAGCCGATGGCCCGGCAGTCCACGGTGAACCGATCCACGCAGGCGTCCACGGCCGCCCTCAGCTCGGCGGGCCGTTGGGACTCGTTGCGGCCGTCGGTCAGCAGGATGGCGTGCCCGATCGCGTCGGGCCGGGTTCCGAGCAGGTCCCGGGCCAGCAGCAGCCACTTGCCGATGGCGGTGCCGCCGTGCGGCGACGCCCTGCGTACCGCGCGCCGGGCCGCGGCCCGGGTGCCCTCGTCGGCGACCGCGAGCCGCCGCTCGCCGGGGTAGATCATCTCGGCCCCGCTGGTGCCCTCCACCACGGCGAACGCCACCCCGTCGGGCAGCGCGTCGACGGCCGCGAGGGTGGCCGCGCGGGCGGCCCGCATCTTGGCCTGCGGCGCACCCATCGAGCCGGAGCAGTCGAGCAGGATCACCTCGGCGAGCCCGTCGTGTCGCGCGTCGCCACCGGCCGGTCCGGCCCGCACCGCGGCGACGACGTCGACGGTCCCGCCGTCGGTCGGCAGGTACTCGCTGTGGTGGGCGGTCAGGTCGAGCCGCAGCCCGTCCGGTGCCGTCACGCGGGGCTCCTTTCGTCGGGTCCGCCGGCCGGAGGCTGGCCGGCCACCGGCTCGCCACGCCTGCCGGAGATCACCACCAGGTCACCGGCCGGTGCGCGTTGGCGAGGTCCACCAGCGCAATCCGCTCCCGGCGGTCGCCGGTGTGCCCGGCCAGGGACCGGCAGGTGCGTTCGAAGACGCGGCGCAGGGTGTCCGGGTCGAGCCGGTGACCGAACAGTCGCCGGTCGGCGTACCGCCCGTCGGCCAGGTCGCTGCCGAGGGCGATCCGCAGGATGTGCGCCTCGACCAGGTCGCGTTCGGCGAACGGGGGCAGCTTCTCCACGACAGCCGCGGCGTCGAGCGCGGCGTCGAGCCGGTGGCCGTCCTCCGGCGCCTCCAGCAGCATCCGTACCGCGCAGGTCGCCGCCACCGTCGAGGCGCGGGACGACTCCGGCACGGTGAGCAGGACGGCGGCGGCGGCGCGTGGGCCCTCGGTGACGAACAGGCAGCGGGCCAGCCCGAAGGCGGCGGCGACCACACCCTGATCGGTCTCCCACACCCCCCGGTAGTGCGCGGAGGCCGTCGGGTGGTCGCCGGCGACCTCGCAGGCCACCGCGTACGCCAGGCGCGCGGACACCTCGCCGGGCAGCCACCCGTACACCCGTCCGAACCGGTCCCGGGCGGCGGCGCCGTCGGTGTCCACCAGGGCGGCCAGGCCCTGGTGCCACCACAGTGACCAGCCCCGCCGGTCGTCGGGGATGCCGGCGAGCAGCGGCCCCGCCTCGTCCGCCCGGCCGGCGGCGAGGTACGCCCGCACCATCCGGTAGGTGACCTCGGCGGTGTGCTCGGGCGCGGTGCCGAGCAGGGCGATCAGCTCGGCGGGCTCGGCCTGGCCGAGCGAGGCGAGGAAACCGGCCGCCGGGTCGTTGCCGTCGACCAGCGGCATCGGCAGGCCGAGCACGATCTCCACCATGTCGAGGGCGTCGACGTCGGCGTGCAGGGCGAACGCGCACGCCGCCGGGCTGAACAGGGTGGACCGGGTGGGGCGGGGGATGCCGTCGGCGGCCGAGCGCACCTGCCGGCGTACCCCCCTTACCTGCTCGCGCATCTCGGCGGCGGAGCCGAACCGCTCCTCGGGTTCGACGGCGGTGGCCCGGGCCAGCAGCCGCGCGAACGGGTCGAGCGTGGCCGGCAGCGGCAACCGCAGCAGGTCCTGCCCCACCGGCAGGGGACGCAGGTCGGTCGCGCTGACCGCCAGGGTCAGCGCGGCGAGGGTACGGCCGACCGTGTAGATGTCGGAGCGGACGCTCGGCCCCGCCGGGCCGAGGCGCTGCACCTCGGGGGCCTCGAAGCCGGCCGTGCCCCAGGGCGGGCTGACGGTGTTGTCGATCCGCCGGGCCGCGCCGAAGTCGACGAGCTTGAGCGGGCCGTCCGGGCCGTACCCGCCGATCAGCATGACGTTCTCGGGCTTCAGGTCGCAGTACAACCAGCCCTGGTCGTGCAGGTACTCGAAGGCGTCGAGGATCTGCACCCCGTACCCCAGCGCCTGCGGCACGTCCACGGCGGACGGGCCGCCGTCCGGGCCGATGGTGCGGCGGGCGTCCTCCAGGGTGCCGCCGTTGACGTACTCCATCACCAGGTACCCGACGTCGGAGTCGGACTCGGGGCGCAGCGCGTGGGTGATGGTCACGATGCGGGGGTGGTTGAGCGCGATCAGCGCCTGCCGTTCCCCGACGAACGCCGCCGCGGCCTCCCGGTCCTCGGGGTTGCGCTGCCCCTTCAGCACCCGCCAACTGCCGTCCATGTCCTCGTCGCGGGCGAGGAACACCCAGCCCACGCCGCCGTGCCCCAGGCAGCCCTCGATCCGGTAGCGGCCGGCCCGCACGTCGCCCATGGCCAGCGGTGGGGTGAACGAGTAGCGGGAGCCGCAGTTGGGGCAGTACCCGCTGACCCGGGGCACCCTGCGCCGGCACGTCGTCTGCGGGCAGTAGCGGGAGTGCTCGGGCACGACGGCCTGGGACAGCACCGCCTCCAGCGGGTCCCGGGCCCGGGCCGGCGGGATGAGCGCCGGGCTCTCCCACGGCCGGACCCGGGGACGCCACGGCTCGCGGGACTGCACCGGGACGGGCCGTGGGACGCGGGACGACGGCCGGACCACCGACGACGGCCGCACCACCGACGACAGCGACGGCGGGGCCACCGACGACGACGGCGGGTCCGCGCCCGGCGGGCCGCCGTCGCACGGGTGGCCCCACAGCCGGCAGAAGCCGTCCTGGTCCACCGTCCCGGGGCAGTTGCGCTCCACGCAGGAGCGGCTCGTCGGCGTCATCGGGTCACCTCGTTCACGGCCTGCTGGTAGGCGCGGACCGCCCGGCTCGCGGCGGTCACGGCGAAGCGATCGGGGCGCAGCCTGTCCCGCGCCTCGCGGTAGCTCTGCTCCAGGTCGGGGTGCTCGGCCCGGCCCTCGTCGGCGGCGCGCTGCCGGTACGCCTCCAGCCGCCCGCCGAGTTCCAGGTGGCAGCGGCCGCGCAGCCGCCGCCGGGCGGTGTCGACCTGGGCGGCGGCCCGGTCGAGGGCGGTCTCCAGCTCGGCGGCGGAGCCGGCCGGGGCGCCGGGCGACGCGGCGCGGGCGAGCAGCCCGTCGACGTCGAGGGCGGCCACCGGGTCGCCGCCGTCACCCAGCCCCTCCCGGGCCGCCTCGGCCGCGAGCTCCCGCAGGCGCTTCACCGACGAGCACAGTCGCCGCTCCCCGGACGTCCGCCGGTCCGGGTCGCCGGGGGCCGGGGCGGGCGCCCGGGGTACGGGGGCAAGGTCGTCCGCGAGGCCGTCCAGCGCGTCGCGCCAGGGGCCGGGACGGGCACAGCCCACCGGGTCCGCCGCGGCCTCCTGCTCCAGCCCGGCGAGCCGGACGGCGGGCGCGTCCGGCGCCGTCGCGCCCCGGTCGGCCGCGCCGGCCCGGTGTCGCGGGTCCGCGACCTCCTTGCGCAGCCGGTCGAGGTCGGCCTCCACGAATCGCACGGCCGCGCGGTACGCGTCGACGAGCCGGCGGATCGTGGCCCGGCGTTCCCGGGCCGCCGCGACGATCTCGTCGAGGGACAACCGCTCGATCCGGGGCGCCTCCCCCGTGGCGGAGGTGAACGTGACCTCGATCGGGTCGGTGAGCAGCCGGGCGAGGCGGTCGTTGCGCCGCACCGCCGGGTCGGGGCCGTCGTCCATCGGGTCGATGGCCAGCGACAGGCAGCCGAGCACGTGCAGCTCGTCCCAGGCCGCGTTCTCCGTCCCGGCGGTGACGCCGGTGAGCGGGGCGCGGAACTCCCCGGTGATCAGCGCCTGCGCCTCCAGCAGCCACTCGGCGGCCAGGCCGTGCGCGGCCCGCACGGCGTCGAGCCGATCGCCGTCCGGCATCACGCCCCGCCCCTCACCCGGGCGGCCACGACGTGACCGGCGGGCCCGGTGTCGGCTGCCCCCGGTCGGGGTGGTCGGCGAGCCACTGCCGGTGGGCCGTCGACCACACCCCGGAGGCGCGGGTGGACTCCAGGACGTGATTGACGAACCGGGCCAGCTCCAGGCTGTCCGGGTTGTCCCGGGCGAACGCGAAGGCGTGCGGCTCGTCGGTGAACCAGGTGCACGGCCGCCTGCCGTCGTGGTAGCGGCAGAACTGGGCGTTGCCCCGGGGCGGCTCGGTGACCAGCACGGTGTCGGGCGTCATCCGGGTGAAGCCGAGGAGGATGTTCTCGTCCGTGCTGACCGCGTCGACCTGCCCCTGGCGCAGCATGACCAGGCAGTCGATCGGGTGGGCGGCCTGCACCGGCACCGGGAGTGTGCCGTCGGCCGTGCGGTAGCCGGCGATCGCCGCGAGCGAGGTGGTCCGCGCCGCCGCGCAGACCCGACGGCCGCCGAGCTGCTCGATGCCCGCGTACTCCGGCCGGCCGCCGACGCGTCGGACCAGCGCCGTCTGGCCGGAGTCGAGGTAGTCGTTGGAGAAGAGGACCTGCTTCGCCCGCTCGCAGCTCGCCGTCAGCGAGGTGGCGATGAGGTCGACCCGGTCCGGGTGGTCCGGCGCCAGCATCTCGAAGGCGCCCTGCCCGGGCGGCACCACCTTGAAGGTGATCCGCTTGCGCGGCTCCTCCCCCGGCCAGATGGCCCGGGCCACCGCCAGCAGGAGGTCGATGTTGAAGCCCTCGAACTGCTGCGTCTCGGCGTTCCAGTGGCTCATCGTGGCGTCGGACGGGTCGACGCCCGCGACCAGGCCCTGCCCCGACGCCCGGTCGCGGATCACCCGTGGCGGGGTGCCGCTCGGGGCGAAGCTGCTGCGCACCGTGCAGAAGGCGTTGGCCGCATCACCACCGTTGGCGATCCGCTGCACGCCCGAGGGCGCCGCGGTGGGTACGGCGGCGGAGTCCGGCGGGACCGCCGTGCACGCCGCCACCGCCAGCAGCAGGACGCCCGCCAGCGCGGCCCGGGCGGCCACCGGGCCGCCGCCGGGGCGGGCCGCCGAGCGCCCTGTCACCCGTGTCGTCATCGATTCCCCGCCCCTCTCACCGGTACTCGGCCAGGCGTTGCCGCAACCCGACGACGACCGCGGCGCCGGCGAACAACGCGACCCACGCGGCGAGCCCACCGAACTGGCGCGGCGTCGCCGGCAGGCCGCCCACGTGGCCGGCGACCACCTTGTCGCCCTCGTCGAGCCGGTGGGTGAGGGCTGCGGTCGCCGCGTCGAAGGACTCCCCGGCGGGCCCGCCGTCCAGCACCGCGTCCATGGCCCGGCGGAACGCGTCCGGCTCCTGGCTCTGCCGGGCGGTCCACACGGCGGTCAGGGTGGTGCAGTCCATTCCGTCCGGGACGTCGCAGAGCCGCCGGCCGTCGAAGTCCTCGTGGTGGCCCACCGGGTCGACGCTGGCGCCGAGCCCCAGGTAGACGTCCGCGCGGCCGGCCAGCAACGTGCCGAGCCGCTGCTGGGTGGCGCTCTGCTCGTCCACGGCCCGCGCCAGCTCGGGGAATCGGCTGTCGGCGGCCGGCCAGTGCGACCACGAGGCGACGGCCAGGGCCAGGACGGCCACGACGCCCGCCGAGGCGACGAGCAGGCCGGCGTTGAGCCGGCGGCGGGTGCGCCGCCACAGCCACCACTGCACGGCCCCGAGCGCCGCCAGGGTCAGCAGCGGCATCAGCAGAGAGGCGGCCACCCACCACCGGGCGTCGACCCGGGCCTCCCGCAGCAGCCTGGTGTCGTAGTCCCACAGGGTCTGGGCGGCGGTCAGCAGCTCGGTGGACAGGTAGTGGGACGCCTCCCGCGCGTACGCGGAGGCGAGCACCCCCTGGTTGGCGACCGTTCCCGGCCCCTCGGCCACCGCCAGCGCGTCGGAGATGATGCGCTGGTAGACCTGCAACCGGGCGGCGATCGTGGCCAGCTTCGCCAGTCGGTCCGGGTCGTCGACCGCCGCGCCCATCGAGGCGTTCAGCGCGTGCTCGACCTCGTGGATCTTCCGCTGGTAGTCGGCCCTCAGCCCGGCCGCCCGTTCCTCGCGGGGCGGCAGCAGGAAGACGGCGCTGGCGGCGACGTCGGCGTCTGCCAGGCCGACGTAGATCTGGCGGGCGCTCGTGCCGGTCCGCACGGCGGACGCGGCGGACCGTTCGCCCAGCGTGGTCGCCGGACCTCCCGCGCGCAGGGCCACCACGGCCGTGGCGAACAGCAGGGCCGCGAGGAGGAGCCCGTGGAGCACGATCCGCGCGGGGGTCGTGCGGAGCGGGTCCCGCCAGCGCGCCGGGGCGCCCCGGTCCGGCTGGGCCGCGCCCCGGGTCAGCGTCGCGGTCGACGTCTCGGCCCTGCGGCCGGCTTCCACACGTACGGTCATCCGCGCCCCCGTCCGCCCCCGCCGCGCGCTGCCTCCGGCTCGCCGGCCGGGTCTGGCCGGCCCGGATGGACACCGGCGGGGAAGATCCAGGATGGCAGAGCAGCCGGGCGGTCGGCCGCACCATGTCCGGTATCCGACCGGGCCGACAAAGTGGGCGTCAGCCGACGCCGCTATCCGGCGTCGGCCGGGTCCGAGCGGTCCGGTTCGGCCGTGGCCGAACGCTTGGCGACGATCACCGCGACGCCGTCGAGCACCCGTTGGAGGCCGAACTCGAACGCGTACTCCGGCCCGTACGCCGCGCCGTGCGCCTCCCCGGCCGCCGAGCCCACCCGGGAGGCCATCGGATAGCTGCCCGACTTCATGAACCTCTCCAGCCAGGGGGCGTGCGACTGCCACCACTGGCCGTCCGTCATGCCGGTCTCGCGCTCCAGGTCGGCCACGTCCAGCACGGCCCGCGCCGCGCTCTTGACGTGCCCGAGGACCAGGGTGAGCACGGCGTCCATCTCCACGTCGTCGAGGCCGATGCCGGCCACGGCGCCCAGCTCGTAGTCGTACTTGGCGAGCATGTTCGGGCCGAGCACGGGCCGGCTGGTCTCGGCGCGCAGCAGCCACGGGTGGACGCGGTAGAGCTCCAGGTTCTCCCGGGCGGCCTGTTCGAGTCGGGCCCGCCAGCCGCCGGGGACGTCCACCGGGCGCCTGATCTCGCCGTAGAGCGTGTCGACCATGACGTCGAGCAGCTCCGCCTTGCCCGGCACGTACGTGTAGACCGACATCGTCCCGACGCCCAGCGCCTCGCTGACCCGGCGCATGGTGAGCGCGTCGATCCCCTCGGCGTCGGCGATCTCGATCGCCGCCCGGACGATCCGGTCGACGCTGAGCCCCGGCCCGGCGCTGCGGCTGGTCGGCTCCCGGGTGCGCCAGAGGATGGCCAGGCTGCGGGCGGGGTCGATCTTGCCCTTGCGCTCGTTCGACATGGTGCCGCCATCCTATCCAGGGCATACGGTACGGCGTACGGCCCCGGATCATCCGGCAGGCTAGCGCCCGAGGGCCGCGTAGCGGGCCTCGGTGTCGGCCTTCTGCGGCCCCCACCACCACTCGTTGCCCCGGTACCAGTCGATGGTGGCGGTCAGCCCGGCGGGCAGGTCCGCCCAGCGGGGCCGCCAGCCCAGCTCCCGGCGGATCTTCCCGCTGTCGCAGGCGTAGCGCAGGTCGTGGGCGGGGCGGTCCGGGACGCTGTCGAAGTCGTCGGCGGGCCGGCCGAGCAGCGTCAGGGTCAGCTCCAGCAGGGCCCGGTTGCTCCACTCGGCGCCGGAGCCGATCAGGTACGTCTCGCCGACCCTGCCGGCGTCGAGGATCAGCAGCACCGCGTCGTTGTGGTCGTCGACGTGGGTCCACTCCCGCACGTTCTCGCCGGTGCCGTAGAGCTTCGGTCGCCGCCCGAGCAGCACGTTGGTGATCTGCCGGGGCAGGAACTTCTCCACGTTCTGGTACGGCCCGTAGTTGTTCGCGCAGTTCGACAGCGTCGCCCGGACCCCGTACGACCGGGCCCAGGCCCGGACCAGCAGGTCCGAGGCCGCCTTGGTGGCCGAGTACGGGCTCGACGGGTCATACCGGGTCTCCTCGGTGAACGCGCCGCCGCCGTGCAGCGGCAGGCTGCCGAACACCTCGTCGGTGGAGACGTGGTGCAGCCGCCGGTCGTGCCGGCGGACCGCCTCGAGCAGCACGAAGGTGCCCTCGACGTTGGTCCGCAGGAACGGGATGGGGTCGGAGAGGGAGTTGTCCACGTGGGACTCGGCGGCGAAGTGGACCACCGTGTCGCAGTCCCGGACGAGGGCGTCGACCAGGTCGCCGTCGCGGACGTCGCCGTGGACGAAGGTGATCCGGTCACCCACCTCGGCGAGGCTGTCCCGGTTCCCGGCGTAGGTGAGCGCGTCGAGGACGGTCAGCCGCAGGTCCGGCCGGGCGGCCAGCGCCCGGTGGACGAAATTGGCGCCGATGAATCCCGCACCCCCGGTGACCAGCATCTGCTCCATGCCGCGACGCTAGCCGACGCGTCTCGAGGCCGGGTCGAAGTTTGCCACCCGCCGCGGGCGGGCCGGTGACGCGGCCACGCCCACACTGTGCCTGCGCGACGTCGGCGACCCGGCCGGTGTCGTCAGGCCGCCGGGGTGCTCGTGCTGCGGGTGTAGCCGTTGAGCAGGGCGTAGTCGCGGCACTGGCCGCCGCCGCCACCGGCCCCGTCGAGCGTGGTGCCCGCCTTCCGGCAGGTGGCTCGTAGGCTGATCAGCCGGCCGGCGCGGACCTCGATCGGCGACACCATGTGGTAGTCGAGGTCCCGGAAGTTGTTCAACGCCACGGTGAGCACCGTCGTACCGTCCACCACCAGCTCCAGCCGCCCCTCGTCGCCCTGCGGGTTCTGCAGGAAGATGTCGGTCAGCACGAAGACCCGGCGGGACGCCACGGTGTACTGGTCGGTGCGGGTGGCGCCCTTCGCGGTGGTGACCGCGAGCCGACGGCTGAAGGACTGCCCGCCCGCTGGGATACCCGGCACGGGGGCGCTGGGCGTCGCCGACGGCGGCAGTGGCGGGTTGCTCGGGGTCGGCCCCGACGGGCGAGGGCTGGCGGACGCGCCGCCGAGCGCCCGCTGGGCCTTGTCGTCGGCCTGCTGGGCCCGGCTGTCGGCGGCGCTGGCCTGCTGCGCCACCGGGGCCACCTGCTCCTGGGCGACCTCCTCCGCCAGGGACTTCACCGTCGGCCGCAGCAGCGCGTACCACAGGCCGGCGCCGAGCAACGCGAGGACCACCAGCGCGGCGAGGATCCGACCCATCCCCTGCGGCAGCAACGGCTCCTGCACGGTCGCCGCGTCCAGGGTGGCCGGGGGCGTCTCCTCCGAGACGACCGCGACCTGGAAGGGCAGCGTCGCCGGGTGACCGCGCCACCGTAGCCGGCGCGCGCGGACCCGCACCTGGACGAAGGCCGCCTCGCCGGGGGCCACCGCGAGTTGCGGCGGGCGGACCGCGACGCGGAGCCGGTTGTCCGGGTCGCTGCCGGCCAACGTCAGCCCGAGCGGCGTGTTGCCCAGGTTGGACACCGACAGCTCGTGCCGGCCGCCCCAGCGCCCCCGCGAGGTACGCGGCAGGATCTCGGGGGCGATCTCGGCGAACGGCAGCACCCGCACCGTGGCTTCCGGAACGACCTGGCCGTCCGGGTTCTCGGCCGGGGTGACCCGCACCGCGAAGGGCCGCTCGCCGGCCACCACCTGCGGCGACCGGGGTGGCTGGAAGCGGATCACGACCGTCTCGGCCGAGCCGGGGTAGACCGAGACGGTGGGCGGCTCGGCGTGGGCCCAACCGGCGGCGTCGCCCAGCACCTCGAGCACGTACGACTCGACGATCGGGCCGGCGTTGCGGACCTCCAGCCGGCAGCTCGCCTCGCTGCCCGGGCTGACCTCGACGAGGTCGGTGTCCAGGTTCGCGTCGGTGGTCATGGCGCGACTCTAGGTGGATGCCCAGCCGTTCAATCCGCCGTGGAGGAAGACCTTGGGGCAGCGCGGGAGGGCCGTTAAGCCCACGTTGACTGCACGATTGGTGCGGCGGGCGATACTCGGCGTCACCGATCGTCCCAGCGCACCGGGGGTGCTCATGCGACGCGTACCAGTTCACCTGTCCTCCACCGATGTCATCTCGCGCGCCGGGGTGGTCAGCCAGCTTCGGCCCCGGCCGGAGGTGCTGCTGCTCGACGACGCCGAGGCCGACCGGGCCGAGGTGGCGGTGATCATCACCGACGGCATCGACGAGTCGTCCCTGCGGACCCTGCGTGCGACGCGCAGCCGGGGCACGCCCGCGCTGGTGCTGGTGGTGACCCAGGTCGACGACGCCGGGCTGGTCGCCGCCGTGGAACACGGCGTCGCGGGGATCGTCCGCCGGTCGGAGGCCAGCGCGGACCGCCTCGTCGCGGTGGTCCGGGCCGCCGCGGCGGGCGAGGGCGCCGTCCCGCCGGACCTGCTCGGCCGGCTGCTCCAGCAGGTCGGTGCGCTGCAACGGGAGGTGCTCGGGCCGCGCGGGCTGACCTTCTCCGGCCTGGCCGACCGGGAGGTGGAGGTGCTTCGCCTGGTCGCCGACGGCTTCGACACCGCCGAGATCGCCGCGAAGCTCTCCTACTCGCAGCGGACCATCAAGAACATCCTGCACGACGTGACGAACCGGCTGCACCTGCGCAACCGCTGCCACGCGGTGGCGTACGCGCTGCGCAACGGCCTGATCTGAGCCGCGCTGCCTTATCGGGCAGGCCGCACTGCCCGCAGGCCGGCACCGACCGCCGCTACCCGCCCCGCCGGGGGTCGCCACGGTGGGGACAGGGGTGACCACGGGGAGGTGTCGTGCGCTGGGGCAACCGCCGCTGGGGAGTCATGGTGCTCGGGCTGGTGGCCGGGTCGGCGCTCGCCGCGCCCGCGCCACCCGCGCCGCCGGCACCGCCCGCACCGACGCCGGCCCCGCCGGCCGCCGAGGTGGGCTACCGGCTGGGCTACCGCAGCGAGGAGCGCCCGACCCCGGTGGTGAGCGCGGACGCCACCGCCGCGCCCCGTCCGCTGCTGTCCGAGAACGAGCGCGGCGACGCCGAGCGGGACGTCGACGCGCGCGCCGGCCGGCTGGTCTGGGTGGGGCGGCGGGCCAGCCCCGGCGGCGCCGACCGTGGCGGAGGGCTCTACCTGCGCCGCCCGGGCGGGTCGCCGGTGCGGCTGGTCGGCGGCCCCGGCACGGTCGCCCACCCCGCCCTGTCCCCCGACGGCCGGCAGGTCGCGTTCACCAGCGACCGGGCCGGCAACGCCGACATCTGGGTGGTCCGGGTCGACGGCTCCGGGCTGCGCCGGCTCACCGACCACCCGGGCGAGGACAGCTGGCCGACCTGGTCGCCGGACGGGGCCCGGATCGCCTTCGGCAGCACCCGGGGCGACCCGGCCGGGGACGTCTGGGTGCTGCCGGCCGGGGGCGGTGCCGCGATCCGGGTGACCGACGGCCCGGCCGCCGAGGGACAGCCCGCGTGGTCCCCGGACGGCGCGCGGATCGCCTTCACCACCACCCGGTTCGCGCCGGCGGGCGACCCGGCCTTCCGTACGGTGGCCACCGTGGCCCCCGGCGGCGGCCCGGTGACCCGCGCGCTGCCGGGCCCCCGGGACGCCGCGGAGCCGGCCTGGTCCCCCGACGGCGCGCGGATCGCCGTCACCTCCACCCGCGACGACCCCGCCGGGGACGTGTACGTCGCCCGGGCCGGCCGGGTGACCCCGGTCGCCACCGGCCCGCTGCCCGAGCACGAGCCCGCCTGGCGGGGCGGCGACCTGATCTGGACCGCCACCGAGCTGGCCGACACCAGCGACGTGTGGACCGCCGACGCCACCGGCGGGGACCGCCGCGACCACACCGCCCGGCCCGGCCTGTCGGAGACCGGGCCGGCGTTCAGCCCCGACGGCACCCGGCTCGCCTACAGCGCCGACCAGCCCGGCGGCGGGGCCCGGGTCGTCGTCGCCGACGCCTCGGGCGCCGACCCGCGCGCCCTCGCCCCGCCGGGCACCGCCGAGCAGGACCGGGACACCGACCCGACCTGGTCCCCGACCGGCGAGGCGGTCGCGTTCACCCGGCAGCCGTCGGACGACGACGCCCCCTCGCGGATCCTGGTCGTCGCGGTCGCCGACGGGCGGCTCCTCGCCGAGGTGCCGATGCCCCCGCACCTGATCGGCCGCGACGCCGAGCCTTCCTGGTCGCCGGACGGCCGGCGGCTCGCGTTCTCCCGGCTGGCCACCCCCCGGCGCAGCGACCTGGCGGTGCCGAGGGTGGACCGGCCGGCGCTGCCGGGCACCTCGTTCACCGTGGAGCAGTCGCTGCCCACCCCGCCGATCCCGCCCCGACCGGACGTCGTCTTCCTCGTCGACGACACCGCCTCGATGTCCCAGCCCGGTGAGGGCGGGGAGAGCGTGATCAGCCAGCTCAGGGACCGGCTGCCCGATGTGATCGGGAGCGTGCGGGCGAGCCAGCCGGACGCGCGGTTCGGCCTGGCCACGTTCAGCGGGCGCGGCGGCGAGGGGGAGTACGACCCGGACATGTACCTGCCCCGCCAGTCGCTGACCGCCGACGACGCGGCCGTGGACGCCGCCGTGCAGCGGCTCACCGCGCAGAGCCCGTACGGCACGGAGAACTGGTTCTACGCGCTGCGGCAGCTCGCCGGCAACGACCGGATCGGGTTCCGCCCGGACAGCAGCCGGATCGTCGTGCTGATCAGCGACACCGACAGCGTGGACAAGACCCTCCCGCCGCCGGAGGAGGGCGCGATCGACGAGGGGGACCTCACCCGCGCGCTCCAGGCCGCCGGGATCGCCCTGATCGGGGTACCCATCGCCGGCGCGGACTTCGAGCGGGGGCTGAACTACGACGGCGCGGCCGGCCGACTGGCCGAGGCCACCGGCGGCCTGCTCACGGCCAACAGCGACCCGGGGCAGATGATCACGGCCATCATCGAGGCCATCGGGAAACTGAAGGTCACCGTCAGGCCGAGCGCCACCTGCGACGACGGCCTCTCCGTCGCCTTCGATCCGGACCCGGCGAGGGTGGACGCCGGCACGCCGGCCAGGTTCACCGAGACCGTCTCCGTCGCGCCCGGGGCGGTCCCCGGGTCCGTGCTGCGCTGCACGCTGCGCTTCGACCTCGACCCGCCGGAGGCCGGGTCGGACGCCGTGCAGGAGCTGATCGTCCGGGTCGCCCAGCCCGGCCTGCCGCTGGTCCGGGTCGACGACGTGCAGGTCGCCCCGACCGGGCCGACCGGCGCCCAGGTGACCTACCAGGCCACGGCCGTGGACGCGGCGAACCGGCCGCTGCCCGTGCGCTGCGAGCCGCCGTCGGGCTCGCGGTTCCCGGTCGGCCAGACCGTGGTGACCTGCCGGGCCACCGACCGGGCCGGCCGCACCGGCGCCGACACTGCGCTGATCATCGTGTCCGACCCGCAGCTCACCGGCGCCCGGATCTGGCTCGCCCGGCTCGACGGCACCGGCACCCTGACCGTCACCCACCAGACCGACCTCAGCGCCCGGATCGGCGACGGCTGCCCGGCCCGCGAGACGGACCGGTCGCCGGCCTGGTCCCCGGACGGGGCCTCGATCGCATTCGCCGACAGCAGCCGCCCCGCCGACCTGTGCGTGGTCGCGCCCGACGGCTCCGCCGCCCGGCACCCGCTCGCCGCCGGAGACCGGGACGGCCGTTGGGTGGCGGACCCGGCGTGGTCCCCGGACGGCCGGCGGATCGCGGTGACCCTCCAGGGGTCCGAGGAGCCGCCGGACATCGTCGTCCTGCCCGGCGCGGGCGGCCCGCCGACGACGGTCATCCGGCGGGTCGGGTCGGAGCCGGCGTTCCAGCGCCTGCCGTCGCCGGACCTCGCCCTCACCGTCTCCGTCGGAAACCAGCCGGCCTACCTGGGCGGCGACCCGGTCCCCGTCACCTTCACCGTGCGCAACGCCGGCCGCCTGCCGGCCGACAACGTCTGGCTGGACGTCACCCCGCCCACCCCGCTGCTGCCGCCGGTCAGCGCCGACCCGCGCTGCGGGGCCGGACGCCGGCTCTGCCTGCTCGGCACGCTCGGCCCCGGCGGGCAGCAGGTGGTCAGGGTCGTGCTGCCCGCGCGGGCGGCGGTCGTCGCGGCGGTCGCCGGGCGGCTCACCGCGACCGTACGGGAGGTGTCGGCGACCCGCACGGCGCAGGCGCCGGTGCAGGTGATCGCGCCGCGGCTGCGCGTCGACCCGGCGATCGGGCCACCCGGGTTCGTGACCGCCGCCGTGGGCACCGGCTTCCCCCCGGGGGCGACGGTGCGGCTGCGCTGGCAGCCCGGCATCACCGCCACCCCGGACACGGTGACCGTCGACGCGGACGGCAGCTTCCGTACCCAGGTGCTGGTGCTGCGCAAGGACGAGCTGGGCCCGCGCGACCTCGCCGCCGCGCGGGTCTCGGGAGGCCGCGCCTTCGGGCCGGTGCGGGCCACCGAGCCGTTCCTGGTGGTGCCGCGCGGGCTCGACCCGCCCTTCCGGGGCAGGTGGTGAGCGGGTGATCCACGAGGTCGACGACGCGCTGCGCCGGTTGGTCCGCGACGAGGCCCTGCCCGGGTCCGGCGTGGACATCGTGCTGGAGGCGCCGACGAAGGAGTGGGCGGCCCGGCGCAACGCCCCCACCGTCAACGTCTACCTCTACGACATCCGGGAGGACCTGCGCCGCCGGTCCCGGGGCCTGGTCAACGAGTACGACGAGCGCGGCCAGGTGGCCCGGCGGGTCGCCCCGCCCCGCTACATCAAGCTGTCCTACCTGGTCACCGCGTGGACCCAGCGCCCCGAGGACGAGCACCGCCTGCTGTCGTCGCTGCTGCTGTGCTTCCTGCGCCTCGACGCGCTTCCCCCGGCGGTGCTGACCGGCTCGGTGGCCGCGATCGGCATGCCGGTGCCGATGACCGTGGCGCTGCCGCCGCCGGAGGACCGGGCGTTCGCCGACGTGTGGACCGCGCTCGGCGGGGAGCTGAAGCCCTCGCTCGACGTCGTGATCAGCACGCCGGTGGACAGCGGCCGGGTGGTAGAGGCCGGCCCGCCGGCCCGCGACGGCATGGTGGCCGAGGTCGCCGACCGGGCCCGCGACGCCGCCTCCGACCGGGTCCGGCACCGGCCGACCCCGGCCGGGAGCTGAGCCGTGGCCCGGGGGTCGCCGACGCTGCTGCGCCGTCTCCAGCGGGTGGAGCTGGCGGTACGCGCCGCGGTGGCGGCCCGCCGGGAGTCCGACCCGCAGCCCGACGACCCCTTCCGGGGGCTGTACCTGTCCGACGAGGCGGTCGATGCCGCCCTCGACGCCGGCCGGGAGCCTTTCCACCCGTGGCCGGGCGATCCGGCCGACGCCTCGGCAAGGGCGTCGGCCGGATCGGGGCCGGCAGCCGGGGCCGGGCCGACGCCGGCCGGGGCGCCGGCCGGGCCCGGGGGAACCGGGCGGGATCCCGGGCCGGACCGGTTGGCGGCGCTGGCCCGGGCGGCGGGGCTGACCCCGCTGGACGAGGCGCTGCTGCTGGTGGCCCTCGCCCCGGACGTGGACAGCCGGTTCGAGCTGTTCTACGGGTACCTCAACGACGACGTGACCCGCCGCCGCCCCTCGGTCGGGCTGGCGCTGCGGCTGTGCGGGCTGCCCGAGGCCGCCGCGCCGGCCCGGCTCCGGCTCGCCGCCGGGGCACCGTTGATCGACTTGGCGCTGCTGCGCGTCGACTCCCCTGACCGGCCGGTGCTCAGCCGCGGGCTGTGGGTGCCCGACCGGGTGGGCGGCTGGCTGCTCGGCACCGACGCCCCCGAGCCGTCGCTCGTCGGGTTCGCCGAGCCGGTCGGCGCGGCCGGGTCGCCGCCGCCCGGCGCCGAGCAGCTCGGCCGGTCCGGGGCGCGGCTGGCGTACCTGCGGGAGAAGCCGGGCGGCAGCGCGACGGCCCTCGCGGTGGCCGCCCTCGACCAGGCCGGGCGCGGCGCGCTCGCCGTCGACCTGCCCCGGCTCGCGGCCGACCCGCAGGCGGCGGAGCTGGCCACCGTGCTGGTCCGGGAGGCCCTGCTCACCGGGGCGGGACTGGTCGTCGGGCCGGTGCGGGGCGACGAGCCGTGGGCGGTCTGGTCCCGGCTCACCGCCGGTGAGGTTCCGATGCTGGCGTACGGGACGCAGCCGTGGGACCCGGCGTGGACGGCCGGCGCACCGGTGCAGGTCGACGTGGTGCCGCTGAGCGCCGCCGAGCGGGCCGAGGTGTGGCGGGCCGCCCTGCCCGGCCCGGTCGCCGACGGGCTCGACCCTGCCGCCGCCACCGCGCACTTCGTCCTCGGCGCCCCGGCGATCCGGCGGGCCGCCTCGGTGGCCGTCCAGCTCGCCGCCGCCACAAACGAGTCGGTCGGCGCGGCGCACCTGCGCGCGGGCGCGCGTACCCAGAACGCGGCCGGCCTGGAGCGGCTGGCCCGGCGGATCGTCCCGGAGGTCGGCTGGGACGACCTGGTGCTCCCGCCGGGGACGCTGTCGCTGCTGCACGAGCTGGCCGGCCGGGCCCGGCACCGGGACCTGGTGCTGCGCGAGTGGCGGATGCGACCCGGCGGCGGGCGCGGGCACGGGGTGGCCGCGCTGTTCGCCGGGGACTCCGGCACCGGCAAGACGATGTCCGCCGAGGTGGTGGCGGGCAGCCTCGGGCTGGACCTGTACACGGTGAACCTGGCCACGGTGGTGGACAAGTACGTCGGCGAGACCGAGAAGAACCTGGAGCGGATCTTCGGCGAGGCCGCCGGGGTCAACGGCGTGCTGCTCTTCGACGAGGCGGACGCGATCTTCGGCAAGCGCTCCGAGGTGCGCGACGCCCACGACCGGTACGCCAACATCGAGAGCGCGTACCTGCTGCAGCGGATGGAGACCTTCGACGGGCTGGCGGTCCTCGCGACGAACCTGCGGGCCAACCTGGACGAGGCGTTCACCCGCCGCCTCGACGTGGTGGTCGACTTCCCGGTGCCCGACGAGGCGGCCCGGAAGGCGCTGTGGGACCGCTGCCTCGGCGACCGGGTGCCCCGCGCCCCCGACGTGGACCTGGGCTTCCTGGCCGAGTCGTTCGAGCTGGCCGGCGGGCACATCCGCTCGGCGGCGGTGACCGCCGGGTACCTGGCCGCCGGGGCGGGACGGCCGGTGGGGATGGCCGAGCTGATCGGCGCGGTGGGCCGGGAGTACCGCAAGCTCGGCCGGCTGACCCTGGAGAGCGAGTTCGGCCCCTACCTGGGGCTGGCTGTGTGAGACCGCCACCCGGCGACGGAAGATCGCTGCCGGACGCGGGAACGTCACTCCCAGACGGTGACCCGGACGGTGAGCTGCTTCTCGACCGCCCTGGTCACCACCAGCAGCGCGTAGCACCCGGCCGAGGTGACCACGCAGATTCCCCGGCGTTCCAGCAGCCGATCCCCGACCGGGCGGGCGGACGGCTGCCCGTACCCCGCCCGGACGCAGTCGGCGCGCTGCCAAGGACCGGTGCCCGGCAGCGACGCCGCGTACTTCGGGTCCGCACGGCTGACGATGGCGTCGTTGCTGGCGTCGGGCCACCACGAGGCGTACCCGACGTCGCGGCTGGAGCCCCAGTCGTCCCTGGTCGGGTTCCAGTCGGCGGCCGTCGAGTCCAGGTCGTACGCCGTGTAGTCGGCCATGACCAGCGTTCCGCTCCGCCGCACCCGCGCGGAGACAGCCGCCTCGTTGCTCGGCGGGGGCGGTTTCGGCTTCGACGTCGGGGCGGGCCTCGACGTGGGCCCGTCGGACGGGGGGCCGGTCGGGTCCCAGATCGGCTCGGGCGGCTGAGGTGGAACGTCCGACGGCGAGCCGTCCGGAGCCGGGCCGACCGATGAGGGGCTGGCCGACGGCCCCGGGGCCTGACCACCGGCGGCCGCCACGGGCGTCACCGGCGCCACGGGCGGCACGGACCCGGAGACGCTCGGGGCGGGACTGACCCAGTGATCCACCAGTCCGGCGCCCTTCGCCCACAGGGCGGCGACGACGAGCGGGATGACCGCCGAGATGACGGCCGCCTTGAGCCCCCAGCCCTGCATCCAGGACCGGCGGCCCGGTTCGCGGGCGCCCGAGCGCGGTCGCCGCGGCGACATGGGACGCTTCGATCGACGTAGGATCATGAGCCCTCCCGTCCAACATAGACAGTTGCCCGGACCGCTGATGTTAGGTCCGTCCGGCAAGGCGCGGCCGGCGCCGCGACCGCATCGGGACCGTCTGCCGCGATCGGTGTCCGTGAGTGCGTCGACGTGGGCCACCAGGGCGCGGCGGGCTGCCCGAGTGGGCAGTCCGGGCTGCTCCTACGGCTGACCCGGCTCGCCCTGTGCCGGATCGGCCCGACACGAGACCGTCGAGGCGGGAGACCCTGCCGTCATCGCGTCGGGTCGGCCCGGTGAGGAGGCCCGGCATGCGCGGACATCGCGAGTTCGACTCGGAGGCGGCGACACGCCCCGCCGGTGACCGGCCGTCCGGCCCCGAGCGCGACACCGATCACCTCATGTACGCCGCCGCCACCGCCGGCCGCCCCGACGTGCTCGGCGCGTCCGGGCTGCTCGGCCTGCAACGGGCGGTCGGCAACCAGGCCGTCGGGGAGCTGCTGGAGCCGGAACGTTCCCCGGTGCACTCGGTGGTGAACTCCGGCGGCGGGACGCCGCTGGCCCCCGACGTGCGGGCCGACATGGAGTCCCGGTTCGGCGGGCAGGACTTCGGCGACGTACGCGTGCACGCCGACGGGGCCGCGCACGAGTCGGCGAAGTCGGTCAACGCGCAGGCGTACACCGTCGGGTCGAACATCGTCTTCCAGCGCGACAGCTACGACCCGGCGTCGTCGGCCGGGCAGCACATGCTCGCCCACGAGCTGACCCACGTGGTGCAGCAGCGCAGCGGCCCCGTCGACGGCACCGACCAGGGCGGCGGGTTGAAGGTCAGCGACCCGTCCGACCGGTTCGAGCGCGAGGCCGTCGCCAACGCCGACCGGCTGATGTCCGCCCCGGCCACTCCCGCCCCGGCTGCCGCCGCCCCCGTCCAACGGGCCGTCGAGCACGACGGGCACGACCACCCGCAGGTGCAGCGCGCCGAGGAGATGTCCGAGGAGGACGAGTCGGCGCAGACGTACGTCCAGCGGCAGGAGGCCGGCGAGGAGGAGGTTGAGGAAGACTCGACCTCCTGACCTCGCCGGCCGTCCCGGTCACGCCGATGGTGCCGGTGCGCGCAGGCCCGTCAGGCGACCCGGAAGGAGTACGACTTCGCGACGTAGCTCTGCTTCCCGTCGGGGCGGACGGCGTACACACTCACGGTCTTGAACCCGCGTGACGGCGGGGTCCAGGTGACCGAGGCGGTGCCGTCCGGCCCGGCCGCCACCGTCTGGTACGCCGAGTCACCGGTGAACTTGTACCGGTACTCGCTCACCTCGTCCCAGTTGGACGGCCGCGAGAAGACGAACGTCCCCGGCACGCCGATGCCACCGGTGGCCTGCCCGATGCCGGGATAGACCGTGGAGGAGACGCCCGGCGGCTGGTGGTTGAAGCGCAACGACCACGACGCCTCCGAGGAGACCCAACCGTTCGTGCTGCGGCTGCGTGCCGTGAGCTGGTAGCCCGTCGGTTCGTCGGCGGTGAAGGTGACCGTGGCACTGCCGTCCGGACCGGCCGGGACCGTCTGCTTCGTGCCCCCGGTCAGCAGATACTCGTACTCGGTGACCGGAGCGACCCCGGCGTGCGGCGCGATCCGGACGGTCACCTCGTCACCCCAGTCGGGCTGGTCGCCCACCACCGTCACGGTCGGGTCGGTGTCCGGCACCTGGATTTCGTAGCGGGTGTCGGCCGACCGGTTGCCCGCCCGGTCGAGCGAACGCACGACCAGCGTGTTCAGGAAGTCCCGGGGCGGGCTCAGCGTCAGCGTCGCCGAACCGCCCGGAACGTCGGTCTGCACGGTGCCCGGCACGGTCACCGGATCCGGGCAGACCAGTTGCCCGAGGTCGCCGTAGGCGCACCCGGACACGGGAATCGACTCCCAGGCGTACGCGAAGCCGACCACGTCGGGGTTGCCGCCGCCGGAGAGGGTGAACACCCCCGGCTCGCCGACCGGGGTGGGGCCGACGTTCGACCTCGGATAGTTGGCCGAGGTGACCTGGGCGGCCGGCGGTGCCGTGCGGTCGACCGTGAAGTAGCAGGTCCGGGACCAGGCGGAGGTGTCCAGACCGTCGGAGGTCCGGGCCTGCCAGGCGTACGTCGTCCCGTCGACGAGCGCGGTGTCCGGCACCTGGACCGTGATGATCCGGCCGGACTGACCGTGCTCCTGGCTCAGTTCGACCCGTGCCGCCGGATCGCCGACCGGCCAGACACCGACGTCGAGCCGCAAACTGTCCCAGCCGTCGGCGTCGTTGCCGACTGCCTGGAGGGTCGCGCGCTGGGCCGGCAGCGCCGGGTAGGGGGCCTGCTCCCGGCACGGGAAGCCGCCGTTGTAGAGGTGGTCGCCGTCAACCGCCGGCAACGAGTTGTAGGTGACGCTGAACTGCAACCGCTTGTACCAGTTGAGCTGGCGGCCGTAGCTGAGGTCGCTCTCGTGCTGCGCCGACACCCGCAGCTCGACGGTGATCCGCCCGTCGTCCTCGCGGGCGTCATTGAGGGCCGCCGCCGAGACGTCGAACGCCAGATCGGCCGGGCAGTACGTCGAGTCGCCCGCCTCGTCCAGCTTCTCGATCTCCGCCGGCGCACCCGCCCAGGTCGGCGTCTGCGTCACCGCTGCGGTACGCCAGATCTCGACGGCCCGCTTCGGGCACTCGGCCGCGCTCTGCTCGCGGATGAACACCTTGCCACCGATGATCTGCCGCGCGGCGAAGCCGGTCAGGTCGAAGGTGGCGTAGACCCGGGACGTGTGGAGCTGACTCGCCCCGTCCTGCCAGGTGCCCAGCGGGGCGTTGGTGTCGCCCTCCCACTCATGGGCGACCTGCGCGTCGGCGGAGTCGGTGTAGCCGATGTGCAGCGGTATCTGACTCTCGTGATAAGGAGCCGCGGAGGCCGCCCCCGGTGCCGACACGACGGCGAACCCGCCGGCACCGACCACCGCCACCAGGGCAGTGGCCAAGCTCCGGCCCGTTACTGACCATCTCAAAGTGACAACCTCTCCCCGTATGCCTGCGAACCCCGAAATGACGCAGCGCATCGACGATCGTAGGCACCTCTGGTTGCGTCGTCCACGTCTTTAGCCGTCGACCGACACTTCGCGAATCTGCCTCCTCGGCCTCCTGGTGGAGCGGACAGCCGAAGGTCCGGCCACGCGGGCGCTGCCCCATCGGGCAACTTTCGCGGCACTCCGAAGAGGCCGCACGGTCAGTGACCAGTGACTCCGGGTATCGGACGCTCGTTTCCACGGTGAACTGACGGTGGCGTGCCCGGCCCGGGAGGTACAGCGTGAAGGCGCCGGCCGAGGAGCGAGGTGCGGAACGCGCTCCGGCACGCCCGGCAGCGCCTGCACCGACCCGGCCGGCTGACGACTCGGACACCACGACCCCAGCACACCGAGGCCCTGGGGCCCGCCCCTTGAGCCCGGCCGTGGCTCAGCGGTTGCAGGGGGCAGCCGGCAACCGGGCCGTGTCCGCCCTGGTGGCACAGCGCAGGGCGGCTGGATCGACCGCGCGTCGATCGCCGACCACCGCCCGATCGACTTCCGGCGGCAGGGCATCGAAGACGGGTTCGGCATCGTCCTCCTCCTCGGCAACGGTCCAGCCGACGACGGCTCCGGCAACCGGTGGTGCCGGTCCGGAGGTTGTCGACCCGTCGGTCCACGTACCGGTGCAGCGGCTGGCGACCGACGCCGGTCCCGTCCACCGCCCCGGGCCGCAGGCCGACCCGAAGTTCGCCGCGCTGAAGGCGGACGTGCGGGGCAAGCAGCAGGTGCTCGGCGCGCACCCACCGGCAGCGTCGGAGGCGTCGAAGGCGCAGGGCGCGGCGAAGGCGCCGCAGGACGACAGGGAGGCCCAGGGCAAGGCGGCGAACGCGGAGAAGATGAACGCCGCCAAGCCCCGCGAGTTCGACAAGGCCGCGTTCGTGCGCGCGGTCAACGAGGCGATCGCGGCGCAGGCGCCGAAGAACCTCGACGAGGCCGACAAGTTCGGCGACTCGGGCAAGGCCGACGCGGTCAAGGGACAGGTCCAGGGCCAGGTCACCGACGGCAAGAAGGCCTCGGCCAACACGATCGAGACCACGACCAAGGCCCCGCCGGACACGTCCCAGGCGGTCGACAAACCCGTCACGCCCCTGGTGGTGGACAAGCCCCCCGCCACGCCGGGGACGCCGGACCCGGCGAAGGCCGTACCGGACAAGGCGCCGCCGGCGGCGACGGACCTCTCCGGCGGGCCGAAGCAGGTCGACCAGCAGATGGCCGACGCGCAGGTCACCGAGGAGCAGCTCGCGAAGTCCAACGAGCCGGAGTTCACCGGGGCGCTGAAGGAGAAGGACGCCGTCGAGCAGCACGCGGCCACCGCCCCGGGCCAGGTGCGCGCCGCCGAGGCGCAGACCCTGACCGGCGCGAAGGCGGCTGCGGGAGCCGCCGGGGCGACGGCGATGACCGCCCTCGCCGGGGACCGCAAGCAGGCGGGGCAGGCGGTCGGGGCAGGCAAGGAGCAGGCGAAGTCCGCCGACGAGGTCAAGCGGGCGCAGGTCACCGCGACGTTGCAGAAGGTCTTCGACGCCACGAAGAAAGACGTCGAGGAGATCCTGTCCGGCCTGGACAAGAAGGTCGACGAGAAGTTCAGCACGGGCGAGAAGGCGGCCCGGGACGCGTTCACCGCCGAACACACCCGGCTGATGGACGCCTACAAGGACAAGCGTTACTCGGGGCTGCTCGGCAAGGGCCGGTGGATCAAGGACAAGTTCGCCGGGCTGCCCGACGAGGCCAACCAGATCTTCGTCACCGCCCGCAAGGGCTACGTCGACCGGATGCAGCAGGTCATCTCCGGCGTGGCCGACGTGATCGGCGCGGAGCTGACCCGGGCCAAGCAGCGCATCGCCACCGGCCGCACCGAGTTGCAGGCGGCGGTGAAGGGTCTCGCGCCGGAGTTGCAGGCCATCGGCAAGGAGGCCGCCGGCGAGTTCGCCGGGAAGTTCGACGAGCTGACCGAGTCGGTGAACAACAAGGGCACCGAGCTGGTGCAGACATTGGCGTCGAAGTACAACGAGGCGCTCAAGTCGGTCGACGAGGAGATCGCGGCCGAGAAGGAGAAGAACAAGGGCCTCGTCGCCAAGGCCGTCGACGCGGTCGCCGGGGTCATCAAGACGATCATGCAGCTCAAGGACATGCTGATGGGCGTCCTCGCCAAGGCCGCGCAGGCGGTCATGGCGATCATCAAGGACCCGATCGGCTTCCTCGGCAACCTGGTCAGCGCGGTCGGGGCGGGCCTGAAGCAGTTCATGGCCAACATCGGCGAGCACCTGAAGAAGGGCCTCGTCGGCTGGCTCACCGGGGCGATGGCCGGCGCGGGGCTGGAGCTGCCGGCGAAGTTCGACCTGCGCGGCATCGTCCTCATGGTCGGCTCCCTGCTCGGGCTGACCTGGGCGTCCATCCGGGGCCTGATCATCAAGCGCGGGGTGCCCGAGCCGGCGATGGGCGCGGTCGAGAAGGCCGTGCCCATCGTCCAGAAGGTGCAGGCCCAGGGGCTCGGCGGCCTGTGGGAGGAGATCCAGGACAAGGTCGGCGACCTCAAGGCCAACCTGTTCTCGAAGATCAGCGAGTACCTGATCCCGACCGTGCTGATGGCCGGCATCACCTGGATCATCTCGCTGCTCAACCCCGCGTCGGCGTTCGTCCGCGCGGTCAAGATGATCATCGACTTCGTCACGTTCATCGTGACCCAGGGCGCGCAGATCCTGGAGTTCGTCAACTCCGTCCTCGACGCGATCATCGCGATCGCGGGCGGCGGGACGGGCGGGGTGCCCGCGCTGATCGAGAAGGCCCTCGCGCGGTCGGTGCCGGTGCTCATCGGGGTGCTCGCGGCGGTGCTCGGCGTCGGCGGGATCGCGCAGCGGGTCCAGAAGTTCTTCAAGGGCCTCGCCGCGCCCGTCATGAAGGCCGTGGGTTGGGTCGCCGACAAGGTCGCCGCGATCGGCAAGAAGCTGTGGGCGCGGCTCAAGGCCCGCGCCAAAGCGAAGCGGGAGGCCCGCAGCAAGCAGCCGGGCGACCTCCGAGGTGGACTGCGGGCCGCGTACGGGCTCCTGCGCAGAGGCAACTCGGTGCACCAGGTCGAGGACGGCCTGCCCGGCATCCAGAAGCGGTACCGGCTGGCGAGCATGCGACTTGTCGTCGAGTCACGTGACGACAACTTCACCTACGCCCACGCCGAAGGAACAGTACAGCGGACGAGCACGGCGACCACCGCCATTCCGGCGGGCCCCGGAACCGGGCAGGGTGGCAACGAACGGGAGGACAACCGCAAGAAGCTGGTCAACGCCAAGCTCTTGCACCACGGCGGCCTCTTCGTCGACAAGGTGCTGGCGTACTGGTGGAAACGCCAACTGGAGAAGACGCGGCTGTGGGACGGACCGGCGATTCTCCAGAACACACACGGCACCGGGCAGGCAAAGCTCAGCCAGTCCCCGTTCCAGCAGCAGGTCTACGGCAAGTTCTTCGCCGGGCGACGCACCGACCCGCAGTCAGCCAACGCGTGGGACGGTGAGGTCTTCAAGAAGGGCAGCGGCACCCGCGGCGAACTGGTCGAGACCCTCGGAAAGCACGCCGAGGGCGCGCTTCGACCGGCCGTGATCGCCCACGCGAACTCGCACCCCGACGCCGCGCAGTACGCGAACATGGCGTTCGATTCCGCCGAGGACCCGTACGGGGAATTCGATCCGCTGCCGGCCGGCAGCAAGGACGCGAACGTCGATCTCGTCAAGGCGGTTGGCGACTGCGGTGGGATCATCGACTTCCTCCGTGTCGTCGGCGGCGGCGGTCAGTCCAACGGCATCGGCTTCGTTAAGTTCAAGCAGCTCTGGGACGAGGACAGCAACTCGAAGAACTGGATCAAGAACCAGTTCCGGCTCGCCGACTCGGGCAAGCACGAGTGGATCCCGACGAACTACATTGCACGGGTGTTGGAGGTGGCGGTGGGCCGGAGCTCCGAGGCCGCGCGTGGGGCGCAGATCGCCCAGGACTGGATCACCCTGCAGCATGCGCTCCGCTCGTTCACCAGCCACGTGGTCTGGCAGGTGAGCCTGGCGCCGGACGCCGCGGAGGTCGGCAAGGAGGGCATCCAGGCGCACGTGGGCGGCTTCACGAGGGCCGGCAATCCGATGTTCAACGGCAAGGACGGCAAATGGCACAAGGATCTCCGCGCCTATTTCGACGATTTCGTCGCGGGGAACCCGACCGCCGCACCGGCGGAATTCCTCGACAGACTGCTCGACAAACTCGACAGTGGTGACCTCATGTGGGATGGTGACCTGGCTGACGTGAACCCGTCACTCCACGGTCTTCCCATCGACGCGGTATACAAAGTGGTAACGATCAAGGGCGAGGGCACCGCGCAAGAGACAATCGAGATCAGCCACGAATCCGGGCTGACCATCTCCAAACTCGCGGCTCTGCAGTCTGTGAACTTCAACCGGGTACGCCTGGACTTCACCCGCGCCCGCGCCGCCCTGAAGGTCACGTGACGCTGGAAGGGAGTAAGCAGCCCCATGGCTCATCCTCTCGACCCCGCCGTTGCCGAGGCGCTGGAGCAGGCCGCCGGGCACGCCCCCCCGCTGACGGCCGCCGAATGGGAGCAGATTACCGAGCTGCACGTCACTCACGCCCGAAGCCTGAATATGATTGCCAACTGTCGATCGCTAGAAATGTTGATCATTAGTGGCTGCGATCCGGTGGAGGTCGCTCCGCTGGCGGACCTCAGCGGGCTGGCCGCACTGGTTGTCAACAACAGCGGCCTGGTGTCCCTCGTTGGCATCGAGCGTCTACCGCTGTTGCAGATCGACGTGTCGAGGAACCTCGTGGAGGACCTGAGTCCCCTGCTGGAACTGCCCGACGCGCAGAACGTGAACACCGACGGCAATCCGCTCTCCGTCGAGTCGTACGAACGAATCATTCCCGAGCTCCGGCGACGGGGCGTGCGGGTCACCTGCTCCGAACGGCGGGAATGGGAACTCACCGCGCGGATGCGAGACGCCGGGCTACCGTTCTGCTGCTACCGCAAGGCCGGCAAACTTCGTCTCAACAGCCCGGGGCTACGGCACACGCGGCTGCCCGAGTTCGGCCACCCGGTGGTCACCGAGGACGAGCTCGAACGACTCCTGGCGGAGAACCCCGACGGCGTGTACGAACTCTTCGCCCGCCGCGACCAGATGTGAACAAGCGGCCCCAGGTCGTCTGAACCCCCGCCGCCGCCTACGCCTTGGGATCTGTCAGCAAGTGGCACCAGCAGCCACTTCCGACCGCTGCCGGCTGCCGGACGGCCGCCCGGGGCCGTGCGGGCCGATTGCCTCCCACGGCGGTCGACAAGGGGCCCTTCTACGACAGAAGACGTCCACAAGGTGCCCTTCCTTCGGCCAGTGCCTGAACGGGCAGCGAACGGTTCCCGATCAAGCGGCCCGGCGGACGTGTGAAGCCCCGCACGTACGCGGGACGCTCGACCCGACCGAGGGACGAGGAGGCGGGATGCCCAACTACCTGGCGCCGGGCGTGTACGTCGAGGAGGTGGCCGGCTCCCGCCCGATCGAGGGCGTCGGCACGGCGGTCGCCGCGTTCGTCGGCTTCGCCGCGCAGGGGCCGTTCAACACCCCGACCCTGGTGACGAACTGGAGCCAGTACTCGCAGATCTTCGGCGAGTTCGCCCCGGACTGCTACCTCGGCCACGCCGTGTACGGGTACTTCATGCAGGGCGGCGGGGCCGCGTACATCGTGCGGGTCGGCGGCGACCGGGCCAGCGACGAGGCCCTGCCTGCGGCGCCCGAGCCGACCGCGATCCTCGGCACGTACCGGGTGGTGGCCCGCGCCCTGCCCGAGGGCGTCCCGGACGACCTCTCGGTCGAGGTCGCCGACCCGCCGGAGGGCGCGGGCGAGGACCGGTTCAACCTCGTCGTCAAGCGCGGCGGTCAGGTGGTCGAGACGTTCGAGTCGGTAACCACCAAGCGCAGCAAGGACAACGTGGTGACCGTCGTCCGCGAGAAGTCCAAGCTGATCACGATCGAGGAGGCGGCGCCCACCGGCCAGCTCGCCCGGCCCACCGGCGGCGAGGTGGAGCTGATCGGCCCGGGGCCGACCGCCGCGCCCGAGACCGTCTCCGCAGACGAGTACGTGGGCGACGCGGCGGAGCGGACCGGGTTCGGCGGCCTGGAGGCGGTCGACGAGGTGACCATGGTCGCGGTGCCCGACCTGATGGGTGCCTACCAGCGTGGCGCGATCGACCTGGAGTCGGTGAAGACCGTGCAGTCCGCGGTGATCGCCCACTGTGAGCTGATGGGCGACCGGATGGCCATCCTGGACCCGCCGCCGGGGCTGTCCCCCCAGCAGGTCAAGGAGTGGCGCACCGACCAGGCCGGCTACGACTCGAAGTACGCCACGCTCTACTACCCGTGGATCAAGGTGTTCGACCCGGTGACCGGCACCAACCGGTTCATGCCGCCGTCGGGTCACCTGGCCGGGGTGTGGGCGCGCAGCGACGGCGCGCGGGGGGTGCACAAGGCCCCCGCGAACGAGACGATCCGGGGCGCGGTCGCCCTGGAGACCCAGCTGACCCGCGCGGAGCAGGAGCTGCTCAACCCGATCGGCGTCAACTGCATCCGCGCGTTCCCCGGCCGGGGCATCCTCGTGTGGGGTGCGCGCACCCTGTCGTCCGACCCGGCGTGGCGGTACCTCAACGTGCGGCGGCTGTTCAACTACCTGGAGGAGTCGATCCTCAACGGCACCCAGTGGGTGGTGTTCGAGCCGAACGACGACGCCCTGTGGGCCCGCATCCGCCGCACCATCAGCGCGTTCCTGGTCAACGAGTGGCGGCGGGGCGCGCTGTTCGGGCTCACCCCCGACGAGGCGTTCTACGTCAAGTGCGACCGGGAGACCAACCCCGCCGAGAGCATCGACGCCGGCCAGGTGGTCTGCCAGATCGGCGTGGCCCCGGTCAAGCCCGCCGAGTTCGTCATCTTCCAGCTGGCGCAGATGTCCGGCGGCACCAGCCTGGTCAACGAGTAGTCCCCGCAGCGTCAGGAGGCAGTCGTGCCGCTCCCCGATTTCGACTCCGCCGTCGGCCACTCGTTCGGCCTGGAGGTGGACAGCATCATCATCCGCCAGATCACCGAGGTCAGCGGCCTCAAGATGGAGCAGGACGTCATCGAGTACAAGTCGAACACCGCCGACGGCAAGTTCGTCGTACGCAAGGCGCCCGGCGCGCCGAAGGCCGGCGAGGTAACCCTGACCCGGGGCCTGACGGCGGACAACAGCTTCGAGCGGTGGGTCAAGGACTGTCGCTTCGGGAAGATGGGCTCCGCCCGCAAGGGCGGCGCGATCATCGTCTTCGACTACGAGGGCATGCCGATCAAGCGGTACAAGCTCACCAACGCGTGGGCGAAGAGCCTGGAGATCAGCTCGCTCAAGGCCGGCGACACCAGCGTGCTCACCGAGAAGCTCGTGGTGACGTACGAGTCGATGGAGGTCGAGTAGCCCCATGCGCCGCACGTCGTCCCTGGTCCCGCCGCCCGGCCCGGAGCCGGCCGAGCCGCCCGCCGTCGCCCCGCGCCGCGAGACGCTGCGCACGGAGTTCCCGTTCGAGCTGCCGCGCGGCTACGTCGACGGCTCGGGCACGGTGCACCGGGACGGGGTGATGCGACTGGCGACGGCCCGCGACGAGCTGGTGCCGCTGCGCGACGACCGGGTCCGGGAGAACCCGCCGTACCTCACGGTGGTGCTGCTCAGCCGGGTGGTCACCCGGATCGGCACGGTGTTGGACGTGCACCCGGGCGTGGTGGAGGACCTGTTCGCCTCGGACCTGGCGTTCCTCCAGGACATGTACCGGCGGATCAACAGCGAGGGGCACACCCGGGCGAGTGTGGTGTGCCCGGAGTGCCGGCACCGCTTCGCCGTCGACCTCGCCGGTGGGCGCCTGGGGGAATCGTGACGTACGCGGCCGACCGCATCTACTCCGAGGTCGCGTACGTCGCCTACCACTTCCACTGGGCGCTGGACGAGATCCTCGACCTCGAACACGGCGAGCGGCTGCGCTACGTGGCGGAGATCGCCAGCATCAACACCCGCATCAGTCAGGGACGGTGACCCGATGTGGCCGTGGCGTCGGCGATCGCGGGGGACCGTGCAACGGTCCGTCGCGGACGCGCCACCCGGAGACGGGTCGCCGGCCCCCACCCGGAGCGGGCCGCCGGCGTGGCGGAGCCTCCCGCCGCTCCAGCGGGTCATCCCGGACGAGCCACGGCTGAACCTGCCCGACACGTTCACCGGATCGCTGGCCGCGTGGCGCGACCCGTCGTATCTGGCGCCCCTCGGTCACCTCGTCGGTGCCGCCGAGCCGGCCGGGGTGCTGCACGAGACGGCCGTGCCGGTGAGCGAGTCGCCCCGGTCCGTCCCGGAGCCCGTCGGCCGGACGCACGGCGACGACCCCGGGCCGCTGCCGCTCGCGGCGCCGTCAGCGGACAACCGCCCGCCGGCACCGTCCCTGCAACGACAGGCCGCCGGCCCGCCGGGAACCACCCCGGCACCGGAACACCCGCTGGCCGTGCCGGCCCGGGGCCGGGCGGTGCCCGTGGAGCCGGCGCCGGTCAGCCGGCTGCTGACCGCGCCCCCGCCGCCGGAGGAGCTGCTCCTGCCGACCGTCGACCGCCCGGCCGACCCGACGCCGGAGGCTCCCCGCCCCGACGCCGCCTCGCCCGAGGCACCCACCCTCGGACGGGACGACCCGGCGACGGGTGACGCCGACGCGACGACCCCGGCCGATATGACGGGTCCCCTCGGCGGTGACGTCCCGGGCCCGGCGTCGGACGCGTGGTCGGCGGCGGCAGCCGCCGGGCACCGCACACCGGGCAGCGGCGGGTCCCGCACACCCGGCAGTGCCGGGCCGTCCGCACCGGACCTGCCCGTGCAGCGACTCGTCGGGGACGGCCCGAGGCAACCCCGCCGGCTCGGGCTGGGCGAGCCGATCGTGTCCCCCGTCCTCCCCCCGCCGCCCCGCCCGACCGGGGATGCCGCTCCCCCGTCGGTGCAACGCTCCACGCCCGGGCAGGATCCCGAGCAGGTACGACGCTCCGCCGCCGGAGAGGGCCGGGCGGACGGCCCACGGTCGATGGCCGCCGCGCCGCTGGTCCAGCGGTCGCCGGCCGGCGGGAGCGGGCCGGTCACCGAGCCCGGGGCCGCCGGTCGATCGGCCGACGCCGGAGGCGCGACGCCTGCGGGCGACTCGACCACGCTCGTGGGCTCCGGTGCCGTCACCGTGTCCCGGCTCGACACGGAAGCCTTCCCCACCGGTCTCGGCCCCTCCCCCGTGGGGCCGCAGGCCGAGGCGGGGACCGCCGACGGAGGAGAGAACCCCGTCGGCGGTCCCCCACCGCCCGCCGGGGGCCTGCCGCTCGCCGGTACGCCGCGCGGCGACGCCCCGCCCGCAAGTTGGGCCGGCGGCGCGGCGGACCCGGGTACGGGCGAACCGGCACCCGTCCAGACGTTCATACCGCCCGGTGGGGGGACGACGGCCGGTGGGGGGACGACGGCCGGTGGGGGGACGACGGCCGGTGGAGACGGGCCGACGGGGGCGGGCGTGGCCCCGCTGCTGGGCGGGCCGCCCACGTCGACGCCCTCGGGCGGCACCTCTTCCTCAGCGGACGGGCCGGCGGCGGCCGCTCAGGCAGTGGATCCGGCCGACGGTCCGGGGGCGGGACGGGCAGGCTCCGGTGGCCCCGACCTGCCGGTGGTGGCACGCCTGGCGACGTCGGCCACCCCGACCGGCCCCCACGTCGGGGAGCCACCGACCAGCACCGGACCGGTCCCCCACACCAAGACGCCGACCGGCACCGTCGCGCCGTACGACGGCGGAACGACCTCGGCCAGTGGCGTCCCGGCCGGCGGGGAGGCCGTCACCGACGGCGGACCGAGCCCGGTCGGTGGCGCCCCGGCCGGCGGGGAGACCGACGGCGGACCGGGCGTCGCTGGCCTCGTCGGCGGAGACGGCGGCACGGCGGACCCCACCGGCGACGCGGCCGGGCCGGCCGGCCCCGCAGGGGCGGACGCGGGCGGGAGCGCACCCCCTCCCCTGCCCCTGGTGGTCGCCCGGCTCGTCGGTGACCGCCCGCCCCCGCTGCTGACCGGGGCCGGGCCGGTCTCGTCGTCGCCCGACCGGCCGGCCGTGCAGCGGGTGACCTGGCAACGGGACGAGTCACCGGCCGGCGGCGGGCGGACGAACGCACCCGACCCGGAGCGGGCCGTCCCCGTGGACCTGTACGCGACCCCGGCCGCCGCGTACCCGAGCACCGCGCCGGGCCCGGCGGCATCGACCGACGCAGCCGGCTCGACCGGCGCGGAGGCCGGCGGCGGGCTCCCGCCCGTCCAGCGGTGGGTGGGCGCGCTTCCCGGAACGCCGACGGTCGGCCGGCCCCAGGGGCGGGACACCGCGCCGCCCGGGCCGCCGCTGTCCGCGTACTCCATGGGTGAGCTGTCGGGTCCGGTCGTGCAGCGGGCCGAGCCGGCCGACGCCGCCGCCCCGCCACCCCCGGTCGACGCGCCCGCGCCGCCGGCCGCCGCCCCACCGCCCGATGGTGGCGGGGCGGCGGCCGGTGGGCCGGCGGCGGGCGTCCCGCCGGCCGGCGGGGTCGAACCGGAGGAACTGCTGAAGAAGCTGTACGACCCGCTGCTGCGCCGGCTCAAGACCGAGCTGCGCCTCGACCGGGAGCGGCACGGGGCGCTCGGCGGGCCGGGTTGACGGGGACCGGGAGCAACGCCAGGGACCAGGGGAAACACGCGCAGGACCAGGAGGGACGAATGGCCAAGGATGAGGTCGCCGTCGCGATCGCCTTCGTCGTCAGGATCGACGACCAGGATCTCGGCGCGTTCAACACCTGCGACGGGCTGGGCTGCGAGGTCGTCGTCGAGCAGCGCGAGGAGGGCGGCAACAACGGGCACGTGTGGCAGCTGCCGACCCGGATGAAGTTCTCCAACGTCAAGCTGTCCCGCCCGGTCACCGCCGACAGCACGAAGCTGATGCGCTGGTTCTCAGGAATGGCGAACGGGATCACCCGCAAGACCGCCACCATCGAGGCCCGCACCCTGGAGGGCACGGTGATCGCCCGGTGGGGGCTGCTCGACGTCATCCCCGTCAGGTGGACGGGGCCGCAGCTCAGCCCGGACAGCCCGAAGGTGGCCGTCGAGACCCTCGAACTGGCGCACCACGGCTTCTTCGGCCCCGGGACCGGGGGGTGACCCGTGAGCGCCTCCCCGGTCACCTTCACCGCCGCCGGCAGCCCCGCCGGGCGGGGTGGCGGCGCGCCGCCGCAGCTGACCCACGCCTACCTGCAACTGCACGAGCCGCCCCGCAACGGTGGCACCGCGGCTCCGGGCCCGACGCTGAACCGGATCCCGTTCCAGTTCAACCCGAAGGAGCTGGCGCTGACGAAGACCGCCAAGTGGAAGCGGGACGCGCAGCGCAACGCGAAGAAGAGCGGCGTGCCGGAGTTCACCGGCTCGGACCCGGCCAAGCTGACCCTGGAGATGTTCTTCGACGCCACCGGCACCATGGACAGCTCGGTGGTGAAGCGGGTGGAGGAGCTGTTCGCCTGCTGCGTGCCGACCGACGCGAGCCGGCAACAGAAGAAGGGCTCCCCGCCGTGGGTGGTGTTCCACTGGGGCGGGATGGTGGGCTTCCCGGCGTTCGTGGCCAGCGTCAACGCGAAGTACACCCTGTTCACCCCCGGCGGCACCCCCGTGCGGGCGCTGTGCACGGTCACCCTGGAGGAGATCTCCGGGGAGCAGCCCGGCCAGAACCCGACGTCGGGGGCGCTCGCGGCCCGGGACGTCCACGTGGTGGTCGCCGGGGACACCCTGCATTCGGTGGCCCACCACGCGTACGGGCGGGCGGGGCTGTGGCGGCAGATCGCCGAGGCCAACGACATCGACGACCCGATGCGGCTGCGGCCCGGCACCGTCCTGCTGGTGCCCGCCCTCGAGGAGCTGACGGACGGTGCCCGTGGCCAATGAGCAGTTCGCCAACGCGCTCCTCGTCGAGGTGGGCGGCAGCCCGCTGCCCGCGGAGATCGCCGCGCTGCTGACGTACGCGGCGGTCGACGACAGCCGCAACCTGCCCGACCGGTTCGTGCTGCGGTACCGGGACCCGGGCCGGACGGTACTGGCCAAGGGCGGCTTCACCATCGGTGCCCCGGTGAAGCTGACCGTGCAGACCTCCGATCCGGGCGGCCCCGCGCCGCTGCTCGCCGGCGAGGTCACCGCCGTGGAGTGCGAGCTGGACGCCACCGGCACGTTCACCGAGGTCCGCGGCCTGGACCTGGCCCACCGGCTGCTGCGCGGCCGGCGGGTGGCCGCGTACCCGGGGATGAGCGTGCCGGACATCGTGCGGAAAGTGGCGCAGCGGGCCGGGCTCAAGGCGGGCCGGATCGACCCGGTGACCGGCATCGGCGGCGAGCCGGAGGCGCAGCTCAGCCAGGACAACGTCAGCGACTGGGTCTTCCTGCACCGGCTCGCGGCACTGGTCGGCGCGCAGGTGATGGTGCTCGACGGCGCGCTGCACCTGCGGATGCCGGAGCCTCCGGCGGGCGCGCCGGACCCGTCCGCGCGGGCCACCCAGGATCCGCTGGTGCTGGAGGTCAACCGGAACCTGATCGCGCTGCGCGCCGGGGTGACCGCCACCGCGCAGGTGCCCGAGGTGGCCGCCCGGGGCTGGGACCCGGCGACGAAGCGGGCGGTCAGCGCGACCGCCATCCCGAAGGTGCCGGGCGCGGACGGCATCGGTGCCGACCCGGCCGAGCTGGGAAAGAAGGTGGGCAGCCCGCCGTACCTGGTCGCCGACCCGACCCTGGGCTCGGACGCGGCGGTCCGGGCGGTGGCCGGCGCGCTGGCCGGCGACCTCGGTGGCGGCTGCGCGGAGATCGAGGGCGTGGCGAAGGGCAACGCCCGGCTGCGGGCGGGCGCGGCGGTGGCGCTGGCGAACATCGGCGAGCCGTTCCAGGGAAAGTACGTGCTGACCAGCACCCGGCACGTGTTCAGCGAGCAGGCCGGCTACACCACCGCGTTCACCGTCTCCGGCCGCTCCGACCGCTCGCTGTACGGGCTGACCGCCGGCGCGGCCACGGCCGACCGGGCCGGCGACGGACTGGTCCCGGCGGTGGTCAGCGACGTGAAGGACCCGAAGAAGCTGGGCCGGGTCCGGCTCACCCTGCCGTGGCTGGACGAGAGGTACACCACCGGCTGGGCGCGGGTGGTGCAGCCCGGCGCGGGCGCCGGCCGGGGGGCGGTGCTGCTGCCGGAGGTGGGCGACGAGGTGCTGGTCGGGTTCACCGGCGGCAACCTCGACGCCGCGTACGTCCTCGGCGGGCTGCACAACGGCACCGACGCGCCGCCGAAGCTGGACACCGATCCGGTGGACGGCAGCAGCGGCCGGATCGCGGCGCGGGCCCTGGTCTCCCGCACCGGCCACCGGCTGGAGCTGTTGGAGGCCGGCAGCGGCCCGGACGGGATCCTGCTGGCCACCGGGGACCGGAAGTTCACCCTGCGGCTGGACCGCACCGGCCGGCAGGTCGAGATCGTCAGCGACGGCAAGGTCAGCGTGCGCGCCAAGGACGGGATCAGCCTGGACGCCGGCTCCGGGCCGCTGGAGCTGGCCGGGCAGCGGGTCACCGTCACCTCGAAGGGCGACGTCGGCATCGAGGGTCAGGGGCAGGTGCGGGTGAAGGGCACGGCCGGCGCGTCCGTGGAGGGCGCGACGGTGAAGGTCGCCGGGCAGGGCGGCGCGGAGCTGACCGCCGGCGGCGCGGTCACCGTCCGCGGCGGCGTCGTCCGGATCAACTGACGGTACGTGAGTGAAGGGAGAGCGCCGTGCCACCAGCAGCTCGTGTCGGTGACCCCACCGCGCATCCGGGCATGGTCGGCGGTCCTGGGGTGCCCACCGTCCTCATCGGTGGGCAGCCCGCCGCCACCGTGGGCACGATGCACGCCTGTTCCTTCCCGGGCCTCCCGCCGCACCCCCCGTCGCCGCTGCTGCCGCCCGGCTGCCCGACGGTGCTCATCGGCGGCCGGCCCGCCGCCCGTCTCGGCGACCTGACCGGCTGCGGGGCGCCGATCCTCGCCGGCTGCCCGACCGTGCTGATCGGCGGGTGACGCCGATGGCCACCGACTTCGTCGGCTCCGGTTGGGCGTTTCCGCTGCGCACCGATCCCACCGGCGGGATCGCCCTGGTCCGAGGGGACCGGGAGGTGGTGGAGAGCATCCGGCTGATCCTCGGCACGGCTCCGGGCGAGCGGCCGGGCCGCCCCGAGTTCGGCTGCGCGATCCACGAGCTCGCGTTCGCCCCGGCCGACCCGTCCACGGCCGGCCAGGTGGCGTACCAGGTGCGGCTGGCGCTGGAGCGGTGGGAGCCGCGCGTCGAGCTGGACGACGTGCTGGTCGACTTCGCCGACGCGGCCCGGGGCACCCTCTACATCGACATCCGGTACCGGCTGCGCCAGGACAACGACCCGCGCAACCTGGTCTTCCCGTTCTACGTCATCCCCGCGCACGACCCGGGAGCCGAGTGATGGCCCTGCCCGCCCCCCACCTCGACGACCGCCGCTTCCAGGACCTGGTGGACGACGCGAAGCGTCTGGTGCAGCGGCGCTGCCCGGAGTGGACCGACCACAACGTGTCCGACCCGGGGGTGACCCTGATCGAGACGTTCGCGTACATGGTGGACCAGCTGCTCTACCGGCTCAACCGGGTGCCGGACCGGCACTACGTGAAGTTCCTGGACCTGCTTGGCATCGTCCCGTTCCCGCCGGCGGTGGCGTCGACGGACGTGACGTTCTGGTTGTCCGCGCCCAGGGACGCCCCGGTCGTCGTCCCGGCCGGCACCCACGTGGCGACCGTGCGCGCGGAGAGCGCGGAGCCGGTGACCTTCGAGACGCTGCACGAGCTGGCCGTGCCGCCGTGCCGGCTGGTCCGGGTGCTGACCGTGCCGGCCGGGGGGCGGGCGACGGACCGGACCGGGGACCTGGGCGGCGCGGACCGGATCCCGGCGTTCGCGGACCCGCCGGTGGCCGGCGACGCCGTGCTGTTCGGCCTGGACGGGGCGGTGCCGGGCAGCGCCGTGCTGCTCACCATGGACTGGGTGGTCGCCGGGCGCGGGGTGGATCCGACGAATCCGCCGCTGGTGTGGGAGGCGTGGACCGAGGGCGGCTGGGAGGAGTGCCCGGTGGAACGGGACACCACGGGCGCGCTGAACCGGGCCGGCGAGGTGGTGCTGCACGTCCCGGCGCGGCACGCGGCGTCGGTGGAGGCCCGCCACCGCGCCGGCTGGCTGCGCTGCCGGCTGCGCGAGCCCGTCGCCGGGCAGCCGTTCTTCCACGCCCCGCCCAGGCTGGGCCGGGCGGAGGCGGTCACCATCGGCGGCACGGTGAGCGCCTGCCACTCCGAGCTGATCGGCGGGGAGACCCTGGGCGCGTCCGAGGGGGTGCCGGGGCAGCGGTTCACGGTGCAGCGGGCGCCGATCGTGGCCGCCGACGGCGCGATCGGGATCGAGGTGGGCGCCGCCGAGGGCTGGCAGACCTGGCGGGAGGTGGCGAGCTTCGCCGGCTCCGGGCCCCAGGACCGGCACGTGTGCGTCGACCGGTCCACCGGGGAGATCGGCTTCGGCCCGGCCGTCCGGCAGGCCGACGGCACGGTACGCCGGTACGGGGCGGTGCCGCCGAAGGGCGCGGTGGTCCGGATCCCGGCCTACCGCACGGGCGGGGGGCGGCAGGGCAACGTGGCCGCCCGCACGCTCAGTGTGCTGCGGGACCCGGTGCCGTTCGTGTCCACGGTGACCAACCGGGCGGCGGCCACCGGCGGCGTCGACGGCGAGTCGCTGGCCGAGACGTCGGTGCGGGGGCCGCTGAGCCTGCGTACCCGGGAACGGGCGGTCACCGCCGAGGACTACGAGCAGTTGGCCCGGGAGGCGGCGCCGGAGATGCTGCGGGTGAAGTGCGTGCCGGCCGGTGACGGCTCGGCGGCGGTGCGGGTGCTGGTGGTGCCGGCGCTGGGTGAGCACGGCGACGCCGAGGACGACGCGGCCCGGTTCGCCGCGCTGCGGCCCCGCGACGAGGTCCTGGACCGGATCAAGGCGTTCCTCGACGCGCGCCGCTGCGTGGGCGCCCGGGTGCTGGTGGAGCCGCCGTTCTACCAGGGTGTGACGGTCGTCGCCCGGGTCCGCGCCCGGCCACGGGTCAGCACGTCCGCCGCCGAGCTGCGCCGCCGGGCGCTGCGGGCCCTGTACGACTACCTCGACCCGGTGCGGGGCGGGCCCGACGGCGACGGGTGGCCGTTCGGTCGGCCGATCCAGTCGGGCGAGCTGCACGCCGTGTTGCAGCGGGTCGACGGGGTGGACCTGGTGGAGGAGGTCCGGTTGTTCGGGGCCGATCCGACCACCGGGGAACGCGGCGAGGCGGTGCAGCGCATCGAGCTGGACGTCAGCGCCATCGCTTTCTCGTACGCCCACCAGGTGCGGGTCACCGGGTGAGCGGGCGCGTCGTCGAGGTCAGGAGGGGATGATGCGGGGTGCGGTGCCAGGGCTGGCGAGCCCTCACCCGATCGGGCAGGAGCTGCCCGCGGTGTACCTGGAGGACGACTTCGCGCAGCGGTTCACCGCCGGGCTGGACGAGGTGCTGGCACCGGTCCTGCTGACGCTCGACTGCCTGGACGCGTACTTCGACCTGGACCTGGCCCCGCCGGACTTCCTGGACTGGCTGGCCGGCTGGGTGGCCGCGCCGGTCGACGGGGACCGGGCGCCGGACGTGCGCCGGGAGGTGGTCCGACACGCGGTGGAGGCGCACCGGTGGCGCGGGACGGCCCGGGGCGTCGAGCTGGCGGTGCGGGTGGCCACCGGGGCACGGGTGGAGGTCACCGACAACGGCGGGGTGACGTGTTCGGCGACGCCGACGGGCGGGCCGCCGCCGGACGAGGTTCCGGAGGTCCGGGTCCGGGTCGTCGGGGCGGCCGACGAGGCGCTGGTGCGCCGGGTCGTCGCGTCCGCCGTGCCGGCCCACGTCCGGCTGACGCTGGAGATCGAGTCATGATCACCTGTGCGAACTGCGGCGCCTCCAACCCCGACGGCAGGCAGTTCTGCGCCGCCTGTGGCGAGTACCTGTGGGACGAGGGCACCGCGCGGCCCGCCTCCGGGCCCGCCGTCACCCGGGGCCGGCCGGAGACCGACCGGCCCGCCGACGCGCCGACGGATCCGGTCGTCCCGGCCCCGCCGGGCCCCGGGCCTTCCACCGCCGGCGGGCCGCCCGTCGGGCGGCCTCCCGACCCGACCGAGCCTGCCCCGGCCGGGGACAAGCCGGGCGGGGACAAGCCGGGCGGAGACAAGCCGGGCGGAGACAAGCCGGTCCGCGCGGGCGACGGCACACCCCAAGCACTACAGCCCGGGTCACCGAGCACCACCCGGGAGGCCCCGAGGCCGGTCGACCCGGTCGTTCCGGCGCACCGGCCGCCGGAGCCGACCTGCCCCCACTGCGGCCGGATCAACCCGCCTGGCCGCCGGATCTGCCGGTTCTGCGGGGAAACTCTGACCGCGCCGGTCGCACCGGAGCCGGAGCGCGCCACCTGGTGGGAGCGGCTGCGGGACCGGTGGCGACGGATGTGGGACCGGGTGCGCCGCCGGGGGCCCCGCCGCTCCGCCCCGAAGGACCGCCGGGCCGCCGGGGCGGCCCGCCGGCTGCTGCTGCTCGTGCTCGGGCTCTGCCTCGTCGGCGTGCTGGCGGTGGCCGGGCCGCCCCTGGCACGGCGGGCCGTGGAGGCGGTGCGCGACCGCACCGAGGACCCGGCGTCGCTCGTCCCGGCGGCAATGAGCGCGTCGTCGGAGAAGCTGGGGGCCGGCGCGGCCCGGCTCACCGACGGGGCGAGCAACCGCTACTGGGCGCCGACCGGCACGGCCGCCGGCGCCTGGGTGGAGGGCCGCTTCACCGAGCCCGTGCGGCTGCTCACCGTCATCATCACCCCGGGCGTCGGCGAGCGGCGACAGGCGTTCCTCGAAGCCGGGCGGCCGCGCGGGCTCACCGTGGTCACCGTCGACGCCGGCGGGAAGCAGAAGAAGACCGACATCGAGCTGCGCGACGAACCCGGGGAGCAGCACTTCCCCGTCGAGGCGTCGAACGTGATGCGGATCAGGCTGGTGGTCCGCTCGACGTACGGGCCCGGCCTGGATCCGGCCGTGGCGATCGGGGAGGCGGAATTCTTCGGTCGACGTTGACCATCGCCCCCGGTGGCGTGGTCTCCGCGGGTGCCGGGTCGAGGCCGAGGGAGACGAGCACGTCCGCGTACCGGCGTCGGGCGTGCTCGGCCGCGGCGGCGTTGCCGGCCCGGTCGTGCGCCGCGATCAGCAGCCGCCAGCCGGCGTCGTGGCACGGGTCGATCTCGACGCAGCGGGCGGCCGTCACGACCGCCGGATCGGCGTCGGCGCCGGCCAGGGCTGCCTCGGCGAGCTGCGCCGCCGCGTCCGCGGCCTGCCGCCGCAGCGTCTCCCGCTCGGCCACCACCCACTCCGCCGGGCCGTCCTCCGGCAACAGCTCGCCGGTGTACGCGGCCACGGCCACCCGCAGGTCGTCGAGCGCGCGCGGGTCGCGGCTCGCCCCGGCGCGGGACGCCCGTTCCAGCGCGAGCCGGAACTCGGTGACGTCGCACCAGCTACCCGGGGGCAGCGCCAGCAGGTACGCGTCGCCGTCGCGGTGCAGCAGGCTCTCCCCCTCGCCGGCGGGCAGGTGGGTGTCGAGGAACCGGCGCAGGCTGGACAGGGCGACGTGCAGGGTGCGGGTGGCGGTGGCCGGATCGGTGTCCGGCCAGAGCGCGTCCAGGAGCCGGTCGCGGTGCACGGCCCGGCCCGCGTGCATGGCGAGGATCCGGGCCACGGCCCGGGCCCGGGGGCGCAGCGGCGACCAGTTCAGCGGCTCGCCGTCCAGGCAGATCCGGAAGCCGCCGAAGCAGCGTACGGTCAGCGGCGCCGTGTCCGGCGCGGCCGGCGCCGGGCCCCGCTCCGGGGTGACCCAGGCGGTGACCGCCGGCCGGGGCAGCCCGGCCTGCTCGGCGGCGGCGTGCACGGCGGACAGGCCCACCGCCCGGCCGGGCCCGGCGGGCACGCCCGCGGCGAGGGCGAGCACCCGTGCCCCCGGCACACCGGCGGCGCGGGCGGTGCTCTCCGCCCGGCGCACCTCGACCTCGGCGTCGGGCAGCCGGGCGCGCACGGCGGCCAGCGCGAGCAGGGACTGCACCCAGGCGGCGAGCACTCCGCTGTCCACGTCCCGGGCCCGGTCGAGCAGTCGGCCAGCCTCCTCCACCTCCGGGCCACCGTGCAGGGAGCGCGCCAGCGCGGCGCAGCCGGCCGCGAGCAGGGCGCCCCAGCGGTCCCCCAACCGGTCGCACTCCTCGACGACGGCGGCGGCCTCCTTGAGGTCGGCTTCCGCGCCGGCCAGCGCGGGCACGGCCCGGGCGAGGCGGGCCAGCCAGGGCAGGCCGGCCCGGTCGGCGTCCAGCCCGACGGCGGCGGCCACGGCGGGTGCCTGCGGGTCCCCGCCGGCCGACGCGACGGCGGCGCGCAGCAGCCGGCAGGCCAGCCCGACGAGGCCGGCCTCGGACGGGGTCGGCCGGTCCAGGACGCGCGCCGCCTCGGCGGCGTGCCCGGCCAGCAGCAACGCGCCGGCCCGGACCAGGACGTCGGCCGCCCCGGTCAGCCGCTCCGCCTCGCCGACGACAACCATCGGGTGCCGGCGGGTGGCGGCCCGCAGCCAGCCGGACCAGTGCCCGCGCCAGTGCGGGCCGTCCGGCAGCCAGGCCGTCACGTCGGCACGCAGGGAGCGGCACCGCGACCGGGCCGGCTCGCTGCCGAACATCTCCTCGGCCCGGCGCAGCAGCGGCACCGCCGCCGCCAGTTGGCCCTCGTTGATGCGGTGCCGGGCGTCGGCGAGCACGAGCCACGGGTCCTCGGCGATGAACCACGTGGGCAGCAGGTCCGACCAGGGGTCGAGGCCCCGCACTGCGACGTCGCTACCGGCGGTGTCGAGCAACCGGTGCACGTCGGGCCACTGCTGGGCGCGGGCGAAGCACCGGGCCGCCTCCAGCGCCGCGCCCTCCGCGGCGAGCAGCCGGCCGGCGCGGGCGTGCCAGGCACGGGCCGCGGTCTCCCCCAGCTCCTCGGCGAGCGCCGCGATCAGGTGGGCGCGCAACACCTCGTGGTACCCGAAGGACCGGCCGCCGTCGTGTGAGACGGTGAACGCCTGCCGGCGCTCCAGCTCCTCCAGCGCGGCCTGGGCGTCGCCGCCCAGCAGCAGGTCGCAGCGCTCGGCGGTGAGGACCTCGAACACACAGGTGCGGACGAGGAACTGACGCAGGTCGGGGGCGAGCTCCGCGAGCACCGTGCGGGTGAGGTAGTCCCGGGACAGCGCGGAGCGTGCGCCCAACGAGGCGACCGCCCGCCGCCGGTCGGCCAGCGGTTGACCCCGGGTGGAGAGGTGGTAGAGCTTCAGGCCGGCCGCCCAACCGCCGAGCCGCCGGGCCAGGGCCGCCACGTCGTCGGCCGGCAGCGGCTCCCGGTAGATGTCGCGCAGCAGCCGTTCGACCTCCCAGGTACGGAAACGTAGTTGCTCGGCGTCGATGACGACGCTGTCGGAGAACTCGTGCCGGGTCAGGATCAGCGGCGGCATGCGGCGGGTGCCGACCAGCACCCGGACGCCCGTGCGGACCAGGGTGAGGGCCCGGTCCAGCAGCACGGACTCCCCGGGTGTTCCCTCGACCAGGTGCAGGTCGTCGACGACGAGCAGGCCGGCACCGGCGTCGGGCAGCGTCGCCTCCACACGCTCCAGCGCCCGCGCCGGGTCCGCGTCGGACGGCACGACGCGCAGCCAGCCCACGGGCCCACGACCGGTGGCCGCGTACTGGGCGAGCAGGGTGGTCTTGCCGGACCCGGCGGGCGCGACGACCAGGCCGAGGGATCGGGGCCGGACGTCCAGGGCGGTGATCAGCCTCGACCGCGTGAGGCTCAGCGAAGGGCTGCGGGCGGGTTCCGTCGGCATCGCGCACACCTCCCCGAGGTAGACGGCCGTCGAGCCGGCCCGGGTTGAGCGACACCACTGATGGTAGTCATCAATACGCCCTGGTAGCTGCCCGTGATCGGATACCTCGGTCGGATTTCGGCAGGGGGCCGGCCACCCCCTGGGACGTGCCACGTCGTGACCCCGCGCGTTCCTCCGGCAACCGCTTGCCACCAATCGAAGGGTGTGGTTGCCTACTCACGTGTCTCCGACCACGCGCACCAGGACGCTCTCCACCGCCGAGGAGCGGCGGGAGGACGTCCTCTCCACGGCCATCGGGGCGTTCGCGGCCCGGGGCTACTTCGGCACCACCACCGTCGAGGTCGCCAAGCGCGCCGGCATCTCCCAGGCGTACCTGTACCGGCTTTTCCCGGACAAGGAGTCGCTGTTCGCCGCGGTCACCGAGCGCTGCTTCGAGCGGTTCCGGGAGAGCCTCAGCGAGGGTGCGGCGGCGGCCCCGGGCAGCTCGCCCGAGGCGGTCCTGTCCGCCATGGCCGGCGCCTACACCCTGCTGATCCGGGACCAGGACCTGCTGTTGGTGCAGCTGCACGCCCAGTGCGCGGCGGTCTCGGTGCCGGAGATCCGCCGGGCCGTCCAGCGGGGCTACGCCCGCCTGGTCGAGTACACCCGCAGCGTCTCCGGCGGCAGCGAGGCGCAGGTGCGGGAGTTCTTCGCCAAGGGTGCGATGTGCAGCGTGGTGGTGACCATGGGCGCCGAGCAGGTCGACGCCCCGTGGGCCAGGACGCTTGTCGACGGGCCTGCGGGCACTGACCGGCGCGACGGCCCACCCGACCGTCGCGCGGTCACCCTGACAGTAAGCGAGTAATCAACCACTCCCTTGGCAGACAACGTGATCGGGCCGGCGTCTGCGCCGACCGGACCCCCGGTACGGCATCGGGCCGGGCAGGCGCCGCGCCGGCCGACGCGCACTCCCCCGAGGGGGCCGGGTCAGCCGTCCCGCACCGTCCACAGCGCCTCGTACAGCGCGCCGGCGACCAGGGCGGGCACGTCCTCGGCCCGGGCGCTGTCGATGTACACGACCCGGTACCCCTCGGTCGTGTACAGCGTCCCGCCGCCCTCGACCAGCCGGCGCTGGTTCTCCCCGGACATGGCCTGACCGGGGTTGGCAACCAGCCAGCGCAGCGCCGGGTCCGCCCGGAAGGCGTCCCGGACGCCGGGGAGCAGGACCAGGTAGGAGTCGCCGCCCTTCGGCTCCGGCGCGGAGAACGGGTAGATGGTGATGATGCTCTTGCCGCCGGCCGCCCGCACCAACGGGGAATCGGTGACGAGCCGGGCGTACTCGGCCCGGGACAGGACCATCTTCAGCATGGTGAGCGCGAACCCGGCCTGCCGGGTGGCCGGGTAGCTCTTGACCGTCTCGGCGTCGGGGATCAGCCGGCCGAAGGGCTGTCGGGCGCCGGACAGCGGCGTGATGTCGAGGCTCTCGTCGTTGCCCAGCAGCGGATCCAGCAGGTACTCCTCGCCGGCGGGGACCCGGGGCAGGGCCGGGCGGATGTCGGGGTGGCCGTTGTCCCGGGCCCAGGCGAGGAACGCGGCCATCTCGACCCGCATCGCGACGGTGGCCCTGGCCGACGCCGCCTCGTCGTCGTACGCCATGGTGTTGGTCCGGATGAAGCGGAACGCGCTGCGGTAGCCGGCGAGCCGGTCGGCCAGGACGCCGGCGGAGCCCGGCGACGCGCCGGACCCGGCGGTCGGCAGGGTCGCGTCCCCGGCGGGCCGCGCGGCGTCGTCGCCGCATCCGACGAGCATCCCGGTCAGACCGGCACCGGCCAGCCGGAGGGCGTGACGCCTGCTCAGCGGCCGGCCGGCGGGACGCCCGGTCACCGGTCACCGCCGAACTGCCGCCGGATCAACGCGGCGTACGCGGCCTCGGCGAGCACGGCAGCCCGGCGGCGGGACACCCCCACGCCCGGTGCGCCGGCCAGGATCGCGTCGCGGACCGCCTCGGCCTGCTCGACGAGTTCGCGGGGGATCACGACGTCGGTGCGCCGGCGGCGGCGTCGCCACCGGTCGGACAACCGCCGCCAGCCCCGCTCGGCGGCCGGGACGAGGAGCGGGGTGAGTGCCGCCGCCAGCACCGGGTAGACGACCGTGACCAGCAGCGGCGCGTCCAGGCCGAGGCCGATCGCGGCACCCCGCCGACGCCCCCGCCGGCCGGTCCCGGCAGCGAGGTCACCGGCGAGCCAGGCGGCGGTCACCTCGGGCAGCAGGCCGGCCTCCTCCGGCGCGGCGGCCTCGATCACCTCCCGGGCGAGATCGCTGAGGCGCAGCAGGCCCGACTCGGACCTGGCCGTCGAATCCACCATGGCGCATCACCGATCCGTTCGTCCGCTGTGGAGCGGGAAGCCGTCGGGGTACCTGGAACCTGTGTAGCAGAACAGTCACAGCCCGCTGACCGGGATCGGCCGAGCGGTCCGGGCGGGTGGCCGTCCGTACGCACCCGGATGCCCTCAGGAGTCGAGGGCGTTCACGATCAGCCGGGCCGCCACGACCGCGAGGTCGTCGAGCAGACCCTGCTCCTTCGGCTCCAACTGGTCCCGGAAGGGCCGCCCGTACGCGATCTCCGCCACCGCCACGTTGTGGCCGATCCCCACCACGACCAGCGCCCCGCCGGTCACCGCGGGAAGACCGCCGACGGACGAGGAATCGGTGAGCCTGGTCCGGCAACTGTCGTACGGCAGGTCCGGCGCCGGCATGGCGATGGCCCACCGGCGCGACACCCCGTCGTCGGCGAGCGGCGCCGGCACCGACCAGCGGGGGCAGGCCGCCACGGTGTCCCCGGCCTCGGCGACGACCTGCTTCCCCGCGTCGGCGGACGGGTACGACGTCAGCCGCAGGTGCAGCGTGGCCCCCAGCGGTGGCAGGACGCCGGCCGGCACCTGCAGCCTGACCTCGCGGGTGGTCGCCGCCGCGCGCCGATCCTCGGCCTGCCGGACGGCGGCGAACCGGTCCGCACACGATTTCGGCCGCACGGTCGCCGGGTCGTCCGTGCCGGTCCACGCGGCCGTGCGGGTCGGCGGCCAGTCCGACGGCAGGCCGCGTCGCGCCTGCGCCAGCACGGCGTCGGCTCCCTGCCGGGTGAGCGGCCGGCCGGGCGCGGTGCCCGCGGGACGGCCCCGGCCGCCGTCCGCCGCGGCGGGGTCCACGCGCGCCGCCCGGAGCCGGGCCAGGTCGCCCTGTCGGCCGGTGACCGGCACGGTCCAGCCGAGCGCCGCGACGCAGGCCACCGCTATGGCTCCGGCGAGGGTCGCCACGGGTACCGGCCAGGCCCGGCGAGGCACCGGCGGGCGTCCCACCCGCTCCCGCCGCGCCGCCACGACGTCCCGGACCAGCACCGCTGCCGGGGTGGAGAAGAGCACCAGGGCCGTCAGCAGCCACCACGGCCGTTGCACGAAGGTGAGCGGGTGGGCGGGGCCTCGGCCGGCGAGCACCTCCCCGGCGTACCGGACGGCACCGCTCACGGCCGTGACACCCGCGCCGGCCAGCCAGGCGACGGCCACCCCGCCGTCGGGGCCGCGCGCCCCCAGCGACAGCAGGAGCGCCAGCGCCACCACCCATCCCGCCGCCGCGCACGCCCACCAGCCGGTGGACAGCAGGAAGAACGGGGCGTCGTCGCCGACGAGGCGGTCGGCGAGCGGCGCGGCAGCCGCGCCGACGAGCCCCGCCGCGATGCCGGCGACCGCCACCAGCGGGGCGAGCCGGCGCACCGACCACCGGCCCCCTCGGCCGCTCGCCCCCGCGAGGACCGGCAGGACGCAGGCCGCCACCAGCGCCACGGCGGCCCAGCTCTGGAGGCGACCCGGCGTGCTCCACAGGACCCGGTCGATGGCCACGCTGCGCCACGCCCAGTGGCCGTACAGCAGCAGCGTGGCGGTGAGCGCCACCGCGGTCAGCAGCACCGCCATGCCGAGCACCGACAGGAGCGCCGCCGCGACGCGGCGGACGCCGCCGGGCAGGGCCGCCACCGCCTCGGCCAGCCCGGCCGCGAGCGCGGTGACACCGGCGAGCGCCGGTACCAGCCAGGCGAGCGCGGCCGGCCCGAACCCGGCCGCGAACGTGGCGTAGATCGACGCGGTCGTCCCGACACCGGGCAGGGCGCACCCGGCCGCCAGACCGACGGCGGCCCCGAGCACCCGGGCCCACCAGCGACGCCGGGTGGGCGCGGGATGGTGGATCCAGATCGGGATCGTCGCCGCCGCCCAGACGAGCGCGGCGACCGCCACCGCGAGGTCCTCCTTGTCCACGCCGAGCGGGAGGGGCGTGTCGGGGGTGTGCAGCAGCACGCGGCGGGCGCTCTGCAGGGCGGACATCGCCGCCAGCCCGATGACGGCCGCGACGGCGAAGCCGCCCTCCCACCGGTCGTCGCGCCCCAGCGCCGCGACCCGGCCGGACGGGTCCGGATGGGTGGCGAACAGCCGGCCCGGCCTCCACCGCGCCGGACGGTCGGTGGCCTCCCCGTCGTCGGCGGCGGCGACCAGCGCGTCCCGCAGGTCCCCCCAGGCGACGGCGAACCGGTCGGCGGCATGCTCGCGGCGGCGCAGCACGGCGGCGCGCAGGATCAGCATCGCGGTCGCCGCCCCGGCCGCGATCGACAGCGAGACGGCGTACGACCCGGTCACGGCGGCCGGCGCGACCAGCACCGGGGCCATGGCCGAGAGGAGCGCCGGCACGACGAGCCACCCGGCCCACCACGTCGCCGACGCCCACGACACCTCCCTGGCCCTGACGTGGGCCAGCTCGTGCAACACCACCAGGTCGAGGACGTCCCGGCGGCCGTACGCGTGGACGACGGGCACCACGACGACGGCCCGGCCGTACGGGACGGCGGTCGTGTACGCCTGCGCGTCGGCTGCCCCGACCGGCGCGACGACCACCCTGGGGCGGGCCCGGCCGCGCAGCCCCAGCTCGTCGCACCAGAATTCGAACCGTTGCCTGATTCGCGTCGACGCGTCCCCGTCGGGGGGCCGGCGCCGGCCCCGGCGGGACAGCCCCAGCCGCACCGACAGGCCGTCGAGGAACACGACCAGCCCCGCCAGCACCAGCATCGCCGTCCCACCGGCGAGCTGCGCCGCCTGGCGGGTGGCCTCGAACGCGGCGGCGCAGCGGTCGTACTCGGCACTGCGGCCCAGCAGTCGGGCGACCTGCCCGCCGTCGGGCGGCAGGTCGTGCAGGGCGGCGCACGCCTGCACCTCGCCCCAGTGCCCGAGGTTGTGGACGACGAACACCATGTCGCCGGCGCCCACCCCCACGGCCACGAGGGCGAGCAGCACCAGCAGGTGCAGCCAGCGCATACCGGGTTCGGCCCCGGTGACGGCGGAGGAGGGCTGTCCCACCACGCTTCACCATCCGCTCCGCTGTCGACGGTGGTCGGCTGAGCGTAGGTGGATGAGGGCGCGAAAGCTGTCGGGTCGGCGATCCCCGGCGTCGGGGGCCTCAGTCCGCGGCGCGCCAGCGGTAGAACTCCTTGGCCACCGCGTCCTCCGGGCCGCGCCAGGTCTCCGGGTTGTACGGGGTGATGAACGTGTTCAGGTCCTCCATGATCTTGGCGAAGGCCGGCTTGGCGTGGCTTTCCCGCATGGCCTGGGCGAACGCCGCGTCGGTGCGCTCCAGCAGGTGCAGGTAGACGTCGTCGATGGAGTACAGCCAGCGCCCGGTGACGCCCAGCTCGACCGGCAGCGATCCCGCGTCGGACTCGGCGAACACCCGCGCGACGTTGGGCTCCGCCCCTGGCTTGATCCGGGCGACGATGACGGTCATGTTCCCGTCGTCCGACTCCGACGCGGGCACCGAGCCCTCGGCCGGAGCCCAGCTGTAGAACTCCGTGGCGACGGAGTCGGACGGGTTCTGCCAATTCTTCGGATATGGCGTCACGTACGGGGCGATGGCCTCGGCGATCTGCTGGAACGCGGGCAGTCCCCGGGCCTTGCCCAGCGACGCCTTCGGGTCCACGTTGCGCTCGATCACGTGGATGTACAGGTCGTCCAGCGACAGCAGGGTCCGGCCGATCACGCCGAGATCCTGCGGTCGGGTCGTCTTGTCGTAGTAGCCGAAGACGTCGCCGACGGTGCCCTCGCTGCCGGGGACGATGTGGCAGACGATCACGGACCGGTAGATCATGGCTGCTCCTCAGGTGGATGGACGTGAACCGGGCGGCATGGACCGGTGGACATGGACCGGGCGGACGCGAACCGGGCGGACGCGAACCGGGCGGACGCGAACCGGGCGGACGCGAACCGGGCGGACGCGAACCGGGCGGACATGGATCAGGCGGACACGGGTCGGGCGGACCCGGATCGGGGCGGCCGGGCCACCGGGCGGGTCAGGCGGCGAACCGGACCGGCAGCTCCAACAGGCCACGGAACGGCGACGCCGCCGGCAGCCGGCGCAGCTCGGCGACCGGCACCCCGAGCCGCAGCCCGGGTAGCCGGCGCAGCAGCGTCCCCATGCCGATCTGCGCCTCCATCCGGGCCAGCGAGACGCCCAGGCAGTAGTGCACGCCGTAGCCGAAACCGATGTGCGGGGCGCGCTCGCGGCGGACGTCCAGCCGGTCCGGGTCGGCGAAGTGCTCCGGGTCGTGGTTCGCCGAGTTGATCGCCACGCCGACGACCGATCCGCGCGGGATGCACACCCCCTGGTACTCGACGTCCTCGGTGGCGATCCTCGGGCTGGCCACCGGCAACGGGCCGTCGAACCGCAGCAGCTCCTCGATCGCCGACGGCAGCAGTTCCGGCCTGGCCCGCAGCAGTTCGAGCTGGTCGGGGTGGGTGAGCAGGGCCACCGTCGCGTTGCCGATGAAGTCCGCGGTGGTCTGGTGCCCGGCGAACAGCAGCAGGAAGGTGGTGGTGACCAGTTCCTGCTCGGTCAGCTCCCCGTCGCGGTCGCAGGCGTCGACCAGTGCGCCGATCATGTCGTCGGCGGGGTGCGCGCGCTTGGCCTGCACCAGGTCGATGAGGTAGTGGTGCAGGCGTAGCTGGGCCTCCTGCACGGCGGCCCGGTCCTTCTCGGGGCTGCGGTTGGCGGACCCGGACGTCCTGATCACCTGCGTCCAGTCGAGGACCCGCTCGTGGTCGGACTCCGGAAGCCCGAGCAGGTCGCTGATCACCAGCATCGGCAGCGGGATGGCGAAGTCGCGCATCAGGTCGCACCCGCCCTGCGGGACGATCCGGTCGAGCAGCGTGTCCACGATCTCCGCCACGCGGGGGCGCAGCGCCTCGATCCGGCGCGGCGCGAACGCCTGCGACACGATCCGGCGCAGCCTGGTGTGCTCCGGCGGATCCGAGTTGAGCATGTTCTTGTTCAACCCCTCCGAGTTCGGCCCGAAGATCCGCAGGTAGTGCTGGCCCGGCCCGTAGAGGTCCTTGGACAGCCTCGGGTCGGTCAGCGCCGTCCGGGCGTCGTCGAACCTGCTGATCAGGTACGAGTCGAACCGCGGCGAGCTGACCGGGCAGACGGGCCGGTCCTCCCGCAGCCGGGCGTAGCTGGGGTACGGGTCGGCGGCGAACTCGTCGGTGTACAGCTCCGACGCGGGGACGGGGTGCTCGGTCATCGCGACTCCTCGGGCTCGCTCCGCAGGACGTGCAGGACCTGGTACGTGTGCCGTTGCGCGGACTCGCGAAGGTCACGGACCACGCGCAGCAGCCGGTCCCGTTGCTCGCTGCGGCCGAAGGCGTCCAACCGCTCCCGGTCCGCCCAGTCGCTGATGATCAGGTAGCTGCGCGGGTCCTCGGCGTCGCGGACCAGGTCCTGACGCAGGCACCCGTCGAGGGTGCGGATCTGTTCGGCGGCCGAGAGCCACTCGGCCTCGAACCGCTGCTCACAGCCCTCCCTGGTGCGCATCGCGAGCACCGTGCGCACGCCCGTCATCCCGTGCCTCCGGGCACCCGCCGCATTCCGATCATGAGGTCTCCTTCGCCGGCCCTGTGCGAATGGAGTCTGCGGGGCTGAGCGTCACCCCAGCGTCACGGTGCGCCAGAAAATGTGGGCCACCGGTGACAGCCGGGTGACGCCCGCCCCGCCCGGCCCGCCCCTCACCCCCGGCTGGGATAGCGGCAGGCGGACCCGGCCGCCTCGGCCTGCTGCCGCTGGTCGAGCGTCACCGGCACCGCCCCGCGCGGATCCTCCGGCCGAACCTGACGGGCCCGCACCAGACCGGTCGGGCTGTCCCCGCCGAGGCAGGCGGCAGCGACCAGGACGACCGGCCCACGGGCCGAGGGGCCCGGCAGCGCGTCGAGCCGGACGCTCGCCCCGACGGTCGGATCCCGCACGTCGGCCAGCCTGACCTGCCGCCAGGTTCGCTCGCCGGACGATCCCGGGTCCCCCGTGGAGGTGGCGAAGCCCACGACGTACAGGTCCTTGCCGGTGGCCCGCACCGTCACGATCCCGGAGCGGCCCGCCCCGGTGACGACGGACAGTTCGAGGCTGGTCGAGGTCGGACGGCCGTTGCGACAGTCCGACGCCGGCAGGTCACGCGGTGGGTTGCCGTGCACGACCGCGGAGGAGACGACCCCGCCGCCGGCCACCTTGAACCAGCGCACGTCCGGCATGCCGCCGGTGTTGTCGTAGACCTTCTCGCCGACACAGAAGCCGGTGAAGCCGACCGTGCAGTCCGGCGGGATGGTGGTCAGCAGGGAGTCGTCCCGGGCCGCCCCGTCGCGTACGTGGGCGCCGCTCCCGTAGGTCACCCCGGTGAAGGCGGCCCCGTCCGGCACGGAGGGGCAGCGCGCCGTGCCGGGTGCCGTCGGACCGTCGTCCGGCAGCTCGACCACCGCGACGACGGTGACGATCGCGGCGGCCGTAACTGCGACGACGGGTACGACCCACCGCAGACGGGGTGGCCCGTTCCCGGGCCGCCGCACACCGGACGGCGCAACCGCCGACGGTTCCGGGCCCTCCGTGCCCGCGCTACCGCCCTCCGTACCCGCGCCACCGCCCCCCTCCGGGTCGCCGTCCCGTTCTCCGACAACCTGCCGAACGGGCTCCGCCGGGCGCACCCGCTCCGCCGTCTCGTGCCAGCGCCGCCCCCACTCGTCGGGGTCGCCCCCGCACGCGCCCACGTAGGCCAGCAGCACCTCCAGGGTCGGCAGGCGGGTTCCGCCGGCCGCCTCCGACAGGGTCGTCGCGCCGTAGCCGGCGGATCTGGCGAGCTGACGGTAGGTGGGGTTGCCCGCCTCGGCGCGGAGCTTGCGCAGTTCGTAGGCGAGGGCCTGCACCGGGCCGGCGGTCGGATCGACGGGTCTCTCCTGACGAGCCACTCAGTTCCCTTTCACCCAGAACTCCGAGCAAATCCGATTCATCGTTGCCGACGCTGTCCAGCCGGACCGGGCGGCTGTCGCGTTGCCGCTGGTGAACACACATTGTCCGGAATTGATTGACCCAAACCCGTGGGCGTCCCGATCAAGCGGGTCGGCGACTAGCAATGGACCCGGGACGTCATCGACGCTCCGCACCCGTTCCCGAAACGAAGGAGAAGACGATGAAGGCACGAATGGCCACCATGGCCGGTACGGCCCTCGGCGCCCTGGGCCTGCTCGGCACGTTCGCCGCGCCCGCCGCCGCAGCGCCGCAGCGCAATTGCGCGGTCAACCTCGACACCGGGGCGGTGACCTGCGCGAGCAGCGAGGACCGGGCGCTGCGCGCGGTCGGCGCCCAGGCCAGTCTGGTCATCGCCCGCACCTACACCGGGGCGAACTACACCGGCACGGTGCTGGCCTGGGTCCAGAACCAGGAGTGCACGCCGGCCTACGACGCCGAGTTGCAGTGGGACGACCTGCGCAGCACCGCGGCGGGCGACCTGAACAACAAGATCAGCTCGGTGCACACCTATCACCAGTGCGACGTGAAGCTCTTCGACGGGATCAACTTCACCGGCGCGTCGTCGACCTGGATCGACCAGGCACCCGTGCTCGGCAACATCGGCGACGGGTGGGGCAACCGGGCGGGTTCGATCAAGTTCTCCTGACCGGCAGCCGGCCGGTCGGCAACCGCTGAATTCGCACCACCACCGATATGTCGGCTGAGAGGGCTCCCGGACGGATTCGACTCCGTCCGGGAGCCCGTCCTACGTCCGCCGTCCGTCAGGTGCTGCTGGCGATCCGCCTGCCCGGCGACGACCATCGCGTCCTCGACCTGACGGGCCTCCGCGGGCTCGCGGCCCCCCGATGAGCAGGCATTTACCGGAGAAATCGCGGTCCACCGAACACCGACACGCCGACGCCGGACCAAACGATCTCCACGGTTCAGTCAGCGAGGGTGACCGCTGACGTCGCGGTCCTGAGGCGCTCACCGAAGGCGCGGCAGGCGGCGGCGAACTGCACTCCCTCGTCGATCCGGAATTCCGCGTCGAGGAAGGCGAGGTTCAGCACCAGCCACTGCCACGAGTCCAGGTTGAGGAAGACCTCGGTCTGCTGATCGTCCACGGGACGGATCTCGGCATCCTGGTGCCTCAGGGCGTCCACGACGCGGGTGGCCGGGGCCTTCACCAGGAGCCGGACCGGTTGTCCGCCCCGGTCGAGTCCCTGTCGCAGGTATGCCAGGGCCGACTCGGCCGGCAGCGGGCGTGGCACGTGATGGGTGCCGGTTCGTACCGGGTCGGTGACGCGGTCCAGGCGGAACACGCGCCAGTCCGCACGCCCGGCGTCCCAGCCCAGCAGGTACCAGCGCAGCAGGTGATGGACCTGCCGGTACGGCTCCACGCGTCGATCCGTTCGCTCACCCCGGGCGTCGACGTAGGTGAACGAGATCGTCTCGCGCTGCGCGATGGCCTCGGCGATGAGGCTGAGCTGGCGGGTGGACACGCTCGGAGCCGGTCGGGCACCCGTCTCCAGACTGGCACGGACGGAGGCCACCCGAGGACGCAGTCGGGCGGGGAGGAACTGGTCCAGCTTGCCGTAGGCGCGGGTCGCGGCGTCATCGAGTCCCCCGTTCCCGGCAGCCCCGGTGGCCGCGAGAGAGGCGAGCCCGAGCAGGGTCGCGACCGCCTCGTCGTCGTCGAGGACGAGCGGGGGCATCGTGCGACCGGCCGTGAGCTGGTAGTAACCGCCCGGCCCCGGGTGGGTCTCGACGGGGTAGCCGTACCTCCGTAGCCGGTCGACGTCGCGGCGCAGGGTGCGGGGGCTGACGCCCAGCCGCCGGGCCAGTTCGTCGCCGCTGAACGACCGGCCGGTCTGCAGGGTCGCCAACAGGGCCAGTACGCGTTCCGTGACGTCCGCCATCACCCCATTCTCCCTGCGGTCGCGGTCAGGATGTGACCACATCTGCTCGTAGCGTCGTGGTCATGAAGCAGCGAAACGTCAGCATTCGCGGGGCCCGCACGAACAATCTGCGCGACGTGGATCTCGACATCCCCCGCAACCGCCTGGTCGTCCTCGTCGGCGTATCCGGTTCGGGGAAGTCCTCGCTGGTGTTCGACACGATCGCGGCGGAGGCGGGGTACCAGCTCAACGAGACCTTCCCGCCCTTCGCCAGGAACCGGCTGCCGAAGTGGACCCGTCCGGACGTGGAGCACATCGAGGGCCTGACTCCGGTGATCGTCATCGACCAGCGCCGGATCGGCGGCAACACCCGCTCGACCGTCGGCACGATCACTGACGCCTGGACCTACCTGCGGCTCCTGTTCTCCCGCCTCGGTCAGCCCCACGTGGGTGAGTCGAACCGCTTCTCCTTCAACGATCCGGCCGGCATGTGTCCGACCTGCTCCGGGCTCGGCGAGGTGGTGGTCAGCGCGGTCGAGCGCTTCCTGGACCTGGACAGGTCCCTCGCACAGGGCGCGATCCGGCTACCCGGGTTCGGCACAGGTAACTACTGGTACGCCCAGTACGCCGATATCGGCGTCTTCGACGCCGACACCCCGCTGCGGCAGTGGTCCCCCTCGGAACGGGAAGCGCTGCTGTACGGCGGGCAGGCGGCGGCCGGGCTGGGCCGCAAGCCCCCCAGGGGTTACGAGGGAATCGTCGAGCGGTTCGAGCGGATCTACCTGCACACCTCCGACAACCTGTCAGAACGCAAGCAGGGCGTCATCCGCCAGTTCACCCGGGCGCGGACCTGCCCGGAGTGCGCCGGCGACCGACTCAACAAGGCGGCGCGAACGGCCACCGTGCTCGACCACACCATCGGCGAGATGTCCCGCCTGGAGATCAACGAACTCGTGCGCCTCGTCCGGACGATCACCTCCGTCCGCGTCGCGCCCGTGGTGACGGCCCTGACCGCCCGGCTGGAGGCGATGAGCACGATCGGGCTCGGCTACCTCACGCTCTCCCGGGCGACGACCACCCTCTCCGGGGGAGAGTCGCAACGGATCAAGACGGTCAAGCACCTCGGCTCCAGCCTCACCGAGATGACCTACGTCGTCGACGAACCGACCGTGGGACTGCACCCCACCGACGTGGAATCCGTGATCAAGCTTCTGGAGCGGTTACGTGACAGCGGGAACAACGTCCTCGTCGTCGAGCACGACCCCGCCGTGATGGCCCACGCGGACCAGATCATCGAGGTCGGCCCCGGCGCTGGTGCCGCCGGCGGGCAGCTCGTGTTCCAAGGCACCTTCGCCCAGCTCCGCGAGGCCGACACGCCGACCGGCCGAGCCCTGGCCCAGCACCGGCCGGCGAAGCTCACCCCACGCCCCGCCACGGGGAGCCTCACCGTCGCCGACGTCAGCCGCAACAACCTGCGGCACGTCACCGTGCGGTTCCCGACCGGCGTGATGACGGTCCTCACCGGCGTCGCGGGCTCCGGCAAATCCAGTCTCGCCGACGAGCTGGCGGCCCAGCACCAGGCGACGGTGATCGATCAGAAACCGGTCAGCACCAACCGCCGGTCCACCCCGATCACCTACACCGGCATCGCCCCCGCGATCCGCAGGCTGTTCGCCCGGCACAATCAGGTGCCGGCCGGCCTGTTCAGCGCCAACTCCGACGGCGCCTGCCCCGACTGCGCCGGGCTCGGTGTCATCCACACCGACCTCGCGTTCATGGACGGCCAGGAGATCGTCTGCGAGACCTGCCACGGCCGCCGCTTCACCCCGGAGGTCCTCGCCCACACCGTGAACGGACTGTCGATCGCCGACGTCGACGACCTCACCGTCGACCAGGCCATGGCGCAACTGCCCGACGCGGGCATCTCCCACGCCCTACGTCAGCTCGGTGCCGTCGGCCTGGGTTACCTGCGCCTGGGACAGTCCCTGAGCACCCTCTCCGGTGGGGAATGCCAGCGGGTGAAGATCGCCAAGGAGCTCCGTCAGGCCGAGCAGCCCACCACGTACGTGCTCGACGAGCCCACCACCGGGCTGCACCCGAACGACATCGACACGCTGCTGCACGTCCTCGACAGCCTGGTCGATCAGGGTCACACGGTCGTCGTCATCGAGCACAACCTCGACGTCATCCGCCAGGCCGACTGGCTGATCGACCTCGGCCCCGGGCCCGGCAGGCACGGCGGAACCATCCTGTTCGAGGGCCACGTAGCCGACTACACGAGCCGGGCCACCCCGACGTGTCAGGCCCTCACCCACGGCGGACCGGCGGCGGCTGCCCGCCCGCGCTGAGCCCCACCCGCGATCCCGCGTCCGTACCGCCGACACCGGGGCCCTTCCCTACCCGGTCACTCGCGCCAGCCGGCCAGCTCGACCCCCTTGGCGAGTTCGACCCGGAAGCCCATGGTGATCTCGCCGCTCTCCCCCGGCGCGAGCCGCAGCCGCCAGGTCAGCTCGCCCAGCTCGGTGCGCTCGGCCGGCGGCGGGGCGAGGGTGGGTTCCCGTACGACCACTGCCTCGTCGCGGGACACCGGAAGCTGGTCGCGCACCTCGACGCTCGCCGGCCGGGGCGTGTGGTTGGCCACGCTGATCCGGTACTCCACGTCCCGTCGCCGGGTCGAGCCGAGCGTGGCCCGGGTGTCGGCGCGCCGGCCCAGTTTCCGTTCCACCCGCACCCGGTCGTCCACTCCGAGCGCCAGTTCGGTCTCCTCACCGGGCGCCCACATCGGCAACCGGGTGGCCGCGACGAAGTCAGCGCCGTGGAAGACCGCCGCCGCGCCGGGGAGCAGCGTGTGTGCCGAGGTGTTGCGTACCGTCGCGCGCAGGTGCGCCTCGGCCGCGCGGACCGGCACGGTCACGTGGTCCAGCCGGGCCGGCAGGTCCAGTACGGCGATGGTGGCCCGGTACGCGCTGCCGTCCGCCGGCACCGCGACCGGGCGGGCCGGCCGGTAGGTGGCCGCGGTGACCCCCTGCTCGACCGCGGCGACGCTCTCCCGCACGCTGGGGCGCGGTGCGCCGGACCGGGCCGCACCGCCCATGGTGGGCGGTGCCGCGCCCGGCGGCGGCGGAGGTCCCGGCCGCGCGTCGAAGCTGGCCACCGACATGGGCATCTGCGGCGGCACCGGCCGGACCCGGTCGAGATACCAGGGCGACAGCTCGGGTACGCCGGCCGCCGCCGCCGGGCGGGCGGTCGAGAGCTGGAGCACGCACTCCGGCCAGTCCTCGCCGGTGTTCTGGCTGACCAGGCCGAACCAGGTGACGTTCATGGTGTCGTCGACCAGCCGCAGGTCGTAGGAGGGCTGCCAGCGGGCCCCGTCGACCAGGTAGGTCAGCTCCAGGTCCAGCTCGGCGTCGTCGGCGTCCACGGACACGGTCACCTCGGCGGCCAGCCGGTCCGGCTCCCGCTTGCCGTGCGCGGCGTCGAGCTGCCGGTCGACGGCCGCCAGTTCCTCGGTCAGATCGGTACGCTGCCGGGCCAGCCCGCGCCGGCGGCTCTGGGAGTCGGCGAGCTGACCGGCCATCGAGTCGGCGAAGGTGGCCACGTCGGTCGGGCCGGCGTCGCCGGAGGCCAGCGCGCGGGCGTACGTGCCGCCGGCCCGTTCGGCCAGCCGGGCGAGGAACTGCCCCCGCTGCTCCTCGATCTCGTACGTGTCGTTGACCTCGGCCAGTTCGTCGGCCAGCTCCCGGCGCCGCTGCTCCAGGCCGCGTACCTGCCCGTCGGCGCTGCGCGCCTGCCGCCACGTCGTCACGTCCACACCGAGCACGGTGGCCGCGCCCCGGCCGCCGACCCGTAGCGAGTCCCGCCGCAGGCCCAGCGGCAACGGTGCGATACGTACCCGGTGCTCACCGGCGGCCAACCGGGTGCTGCCCCGGCGGGTGACCCGGGCCCGGTCCGGATAGACGGTGACACCGACGATGGGTGCTTCGATCTCCATTGCCTTCACGGCGGCGAGGGTAGTCGGACCGCGCTCGTAACCCCAACGCCCCGTGGCGAACCACGAGGTTCTTCACCCCGGCTCTCCTCGTGCGGCAGCCGGTTCGGCGCCGACAGTTGGTCGCGTATGGCGGTTGCGGTCAGTTCGCGTCCCACTCGGTGGCGAGCAACCCGAGAATGACCTGATCAGCGAAGTCCCCATTCACCCAGGCCGCACGGCGCAGGGTGCCTTCGGGCACGAACCCTGCCTGGGTGGCTGCTCGTATCATCGCGGCGTTGTCGGCCAGCGTCTCGACCTGCAACCGGTGCAGGCCGCGCACCACGAGGCCGTAGTGGCACAGCACCCGGATGACGTCGGTGCCCAGCCCACGGCCGCGGAAGGCCGGCCTCAGCGAGATTCCGAGGTGCGCCATTCTGTTATGCAGGTCGATGCCCCACAACAGCGCCTCGCCCGCCAGTTCGTCATCGGCGAGCTGCACCACCGAGAAGCACGCGGCATCGTCGGTGGGGCCGGAAACCGTGTACGGCGACGCGGCGGAGCCGGGTGCGATCGGACGCCATGGACGGGAGTCGGCCTTTGACCGGGTCGCGACGTCGTCGTAGAGCTCGGACTGCAGGACGGGAACGTCGGTTTCGTGTCGGGCCCGCAGCCCGATCTTGTCGCCACGTAACATGCCGTGTTCCTACCCGACGCGACCTGTCGTGATCAACCTGGTTGTTCGCTGGACAGGGCCTGGGCGGCGGTGGGTGCCTGCTCGGGCCGGACGCCGGGCAGCGTCCATGGTTGCCGCGATGGGTGCGGCGTCGCGAACGACATTCCGCACCACACCACGGCCACCTACGCGATCTCGTTGACCTACGCGCAGTCAGGGTTCGATCGGGCGGACCCGACCGTGGTACCGCTCCAGAAGGTCGGCATTGCGCGCGTCGCCCGAGGCGAGATTCGCGGATATGTACACCGGCGGGTTGATGCCGCGCTCCAGCAGGCGGCGGCAGACCAGTTCGGTGAGGAGCTGCGCGATGAGCACCCCGGTGAACGACGAGATCGCCCCGATCCGGACCTCCGGGGTGATCTCCAGTGCCGCGTCCCCGGCCGGAGCCTGGTTGTCGATCACCACATCAGCCAGGTCGGCGAGATGCGCTCCCTGGGTCGTACGTGCCCCGGCGGAGCGGGTGTGTGCGAGTGAGGTGACGGCGATGATCGGATGCGCCCGCTCACGGGCCAGCGCCGCCATCTCGGTCACGGCGGCGTTGATGCCGGAGTTGGAAACGATCAGGAAGACGTCCTGCGTGGCGGGCGCGGCGAGCTCGTAGATCCGCTCGGCCAGGCCGGACTCGCGCTCGTACGTCGGGTCGAGGATCGGCCCCGGGTCGGCGCCGCCGAACATCACGAGATCCTTGACCGCCAGCATGCTGACGGGTACGAGACCACCGGCGCGCGCCGCGAGTTCGAGGGTGACGATCCGCGAATGGCCGGTCCCGAAGGTCTGCAGGACACCACCGGCGGCGATCGCGTCGGCAACGAGCGTGGCCGCCGACTCGATCGCACCGAGTTGGGTGGCGAGGATCTGTTCGAGTGCGTTCCGGGCGATGTCGGCGTAGGCGGGTTCAGACACTGTTCCTCCTGGAACGGTCATGGTCGCGGGCGGCCTCGACGGCAGCCTCGACGGCAGCCTCGACGAGGATCTCGCCGCTGCCGGCGCTGACCGGGCTGGCATAGGTTTCGTAGCAGGGTGGTGTGTCGCGGGTGGGCAGGTAGCCGAGGTAGCCGTTCGCGTAGCCGAGGACGACGACGTCGGCAACCTGGTCCCCCGCCCCGGAGCGGATCGCTTCGCCCAGTTCCAGGAACATCTCGCCGGGCACGCCGACGATCGTGACCCCGTCGAGGTGTACCGCCGCGACCTCGGCCACATATGGTTCGGTGCGCCGGCGGGCCGCCTGCTCCTCCGCGAGCCGCAGCCCCTGTTGCAGGACCAGACGGATCCGACCGTCTCCGACCTGCGGGGTCGGGCGGGCGGACGCGTCGAGCTCCGCCGGCTGTTTGGGCCGTAGCCGGACGTTCCGCGAGACCGGTGGCCGTACCGGTGCCGCCGGGTTGTGACCGACGGGTGGCGGCGGCTCCACACAACCGGCTACCAGGGCGCCGAGCCGGTCCACTTCGGGTCGCCCGGATCCCTGGCGGGTGTGCCGGGTACTGATGTCGCCGGCGGCGCCGGTGGCGACGACCACCCATCTGTCGGGTGCGGACAATGCTCGGCGAATGCCGCCACTCAGGTCCGCGCTCACCTGGTTGTTGTCGGCGGGCAGGACGGTCGGGTGGACCGGGGAGACCACTATCAGGCCGACCACGTCGGTACCCGCGGTGACCGCGATGGTGTCGACGGGGATGTCCATCGCCGGCGGGTCCGCGACGTTACGGCGGCCCGCGAGCCCGGAAACCAGGGTGCGGGTGGCGCCGAGCCGGGCTGCCCGCTCGGATGCCATGGCGTGGCGCGCGGCCGCGAGTGACGCGGCCACGAGCCGGTCGCCGACGGGCCCTGGCGTGACCCCACCGCCGGGGAAGCAGCCCGACTCGGGGCCCGCGTGCGTGTGCGTGGCGGCAACCCAGCAGGAGGACACACCGATGCCCCGCATGGCGGTCCGGATCCGAGCGACGACGTCGACATTCACGCAGACCAGGTCCGCGACCACCAGAGCGAACCGGTGGCCGTCGTCGGCGAAGGTCACCACGTGGACCTCGATCGGGTCGAGCACGCCCTGCACGCCCTGGGATCGGTCGACGTATCCACCCATGGGTTCTCCGGGCACGACCGCGAAGCGGGCCGTCCCGTGTCCGACCCTCACGCGTCCCCACCCGGGTTCTGGTCCGCCAGCAGGCGGGCGTAGGGACCGCTGCCGCGCAGCAGCGTGGGGCCGCCCTCAAGCGGCTCGGCCTTGGGGCTGACCAGCGGCAGCCCTCTGGCGTCGAGTTCTGCGGACAGTGCCCGGTGGAGGACGTTCCCCTGGGCCAGTAGCCGTCCGCTGTACGACACCTGGCGTTCCGCTCCGCTGAGGCGGAGTCGGTTGGCCGCCGTCTCCGCCGCGTCAGCGAGATCAGTTGCGGCCGTGGCGCAGATGCGGCCCGCCACCGGGTCGGCCCGGGCGGCCGCGTCGAGAACATCGAGAGCGAAGGCCGCCGTTCGGGGGATCATGGCGGGGTCCCGGTAGTACCGCTGGAGCGCCGCCAGGTCGACGCCCCCGAGCGCCGCGACGAGGCGGTCGGCCAGCGTGGTCTCCGGGCCGACCCGGTCGTACGACGCCGTCGCGGCGCGCATCCCGGCCAGCCCGATGGCGAACGCGCTGCCGCGGTCGCCGAGATGTGGACCCCACCCGTCGAGGCGGGCATAGTTGCCGTCTGTGGCCACCGCCAGAACTGTTGTCCCGGTTCCGACGCACAGGACCACACCGGCGCCGTCGAGGGCGCCGGCATGGGCGAGGACGCTGTCCTCCACGACCGCGGCGGGACCGCCGAGGAGCCTCGTGATGGCGAGGGCGAGGCGTCGACGCTCGGCGTGGTCACCCGGCAGGCCGGTCAGCCCGGCGAGCACACCTGCCACCGTTGTGGGCAGCGAGATGGTGTCCGCAGCGCCGCGGATGGCGTCCAGGATCCGGGCGACGCCGTCCTCGCCTGGCTGGTAGACGAAGCCGGGCCCGATCCCGAGCTGGCGACCGGCTGGAGTGCTCAGCAGCATCCTGAGCTGTGATTTCCCACCGTCGATGGTGATGGTAGCTGTCATCGTGACATCCCAGCGGTCAGGCCGGCGACGATCTGCTTGGTCGCCAGCGCGAAGACCACTGCCAGCGGGACCAGGGCGATCACGAGCCCGGCGAACAGGGTGCCGCGATCGGCGGCGAACTCGCCGAAGAACCGGGTCAGCCCGACGGGGATGGTGTATTTGTCGCCGCTGCGCATCAGGACCAGCGGATAGAAGAAGTCGTTCCAGGTCGGCGCGAACTGGAAGACCGTGACCACCGCGAGTGCCGGGCGCATCAGTGGCAGCACGATCGAGACGAACAGGCGTCCCTCGTGTGCTCCGTCGATCCTCGCGGCCTCCTCCAGTTCCCCGGGCAACCCCCGCATGAACCCCATGATCACGAAAACGGAGAACGGAATGCCGCCCGCCGCGTAGAGCAGCACCAGCCCGATCCGGCTGTCGATCAGGCCCATCGACTGGAACATGTAGAACACCGGCAGCAGGCCGAGCTTCGCGGGAATCATCAGACCCGACAGGAAGAACGCCGCCAGCAGGGCGCGTCCCCGGAATCTCCACCTGGCCAGGGCGTAGGCGGCCAGCGCCGACACGCCGACACACAGCACCACCGAGGCGCCCGTCACCGCCAGAGAGTTGATCAGGTACGTCGAGATCGACGCGGTCTCCCAGGCGCGGACGTAGTTGCTCACGTCGAACGAACTGGGCAACCCGACCGGTGCGCGAAGGATCTCCGCGTTGGAACGGAACGAACCGATCAGCACCAGCAACAGCGGGCCGAAGGCGATGCCGGCGTACGCCCACAGGATGACCTGGATGCCGATGCCGCGGGTGAGCAGACGCCGGCGGGTACCGTCCGGGCGCGTTGACCCGCTGGTGGTTTCCGACGTCGTACGAGGGGTGGTCGTCAGGGCGTTCATCTAGGTCACCTCCCGGCGGCGCAGCACCCGCTCCAGGACGACGGATATCCCGAAGATGAACACGAAGATGAGCATGGCCAACGCCGAGGACTCTCCGATCGCGTTGCTGCCGCCCTGGAAGGCGGTCCGGTAGTAGAGCAGGCCCAGCACGTCCATGGCACCTCCGGGGCCGCCGTCGGATCCGCCCAGCGCGTAGACGAGGTCGAAGATGTTGAAGCACCCGATGAACGTCAGAACGGTGATCACCCCGACGGCCGGCATCAGGAGGGGGAACCTGACCTTCCAGAAGGCCCGGGCGGCTGACGCGCCGTCGATGGCGGCCGCCTCCTCCAGCTCCCGTGGGACACCGGCCAGGGCGGCGCCGAAGATGAGCATGGGCCCACCGATCCACTGCCAGGCGTTGACCAGGATCAGTACCGGCAGCGCGATGTCCGGCTCACCGAGCCACGGGCGTGCCCACGAGTCCAGGCCGACACCTCTGAGCACGTGATTGACCGGGCCGAAGGTGGGGCTCAGCAGGAGCGACCAGATGTAGCCCACGATCAGCGGGCTGATCAGGTAGGGAAGCGAGAAGAGGGTCTGGAACAACCGCTTTCCCCATGGGTTTCGATGCAGGAGCACGGCCAGGCCCAGCCCGATGGTGTTCTGGATCGCCATGGTGCCGACGAAGAAGAGCACGTTGTGCCCCAGCGCGGCGGCGATCTCATCGCTCAACGGGTAGCGGGTGAAGACCTCCCGGTAGTTGCCGATCCCGACGAAGTCCGCCTGACGGGTGCCCTCCCAGCGGAACAGCCCGTAATAGAAGGCGGTGACCAGAGGTACCACGACGAAGAGGCCGTAGAGAGCGAACGCCGGCAGGCAGAATGCCGCGATCCACCCCGGTGAGGTCCGTCCTGCCTGGCGGCGTCGCCGCCGGGCAGGACGGACATTCAGTTCTTGGGCCTGAACCACTGATCGACCCCTCGCTGGACGTGTCCGGCCGCGTCAGCGGCGTCACGTCGACCGAGCAGATAGTCGGAGAAGGCCGCCGAGGCGAGGTCCCAGGCCGTGGGTGACCCACCGGAGAAGTACGCGTAGGTGACGTACGGGCTCGGGTTCTCCTGGTACGCCCGCAGGGCCTGGGCCAGGAGCTCGTCCTGAGGCTGGACCTTGGGGACCGCGGAGATCTGACGCAACTCGTTGGAGTACGCCCGGCCGAACTCCTCCGACGCCATCCACCGCACCAGGTCCAGCGCGGCCTTCTGCTTGGGGGACTTCGCCGAGACCCCGAACGAACCGTCGACGTAGCCGGGAACGAGCGTCTTGTCGACCGCCGCGCCGGGCGCGGGCGGCACGTTGAAGATGCCCATCTTCAGGTCGGGGTTGGCCTTCTCGAACACGCCGAGTTCCCAGATCCCGCCCGGGAACATCGCGGCGCGGCCGGAGGTGAAGAGCGCCTGCGCGTCGGCGTAGCTCACCCCGGACGACTGCGGTGCCCAGTACTTGTTGGTGCCCTTCCAGGTCTCGAGCGACTTCACCCAGGGGCTGTCGGTGAACTTCGCCCCGCCGGTGGTCATCTTGTTCAGGTAGTCGGTGCCGCCGTAGGTCGTGGCCCCGAAGATCTCGTGCTGGATCGGCAGCATCCAGGTGTCGGTGACCGTGCTCGCCAGCGGGATGACGTCGGCGGCCTTGAGCTTGTCGAACGCCGCGATCATGTCCGCCCAGGTGGTGGGGGCCTTGATGCCGTGATCGGCGAAGAGCTTCTCGTTGTAGATCACGTGCAGGGTCTGGAGTGCGAACGGCACTCCGTAGACCTTTCCGTCGCTTTCGCCCCGGGCACCGTCGAGGACCGGCTTCGGGAAGCCTGCCAACTCCTTGATCTGGTCATCGAGGGGAACCAGACCGCTGGCGGCGACCAGCGGCTGAAGCAGGCCGTAGGAACGGAGCTGCGCCACGTCCGGGCCGTTGGCGTCGGTGAGCCCTGTCTTGAGGATTGTGTCGTATTCGGTGTTCTTGTAGGGGACGTACTCCACGGTGACACCGGGGTTGGCGCCCTCATAGATCTCGAAGATCTTGTTGTATGCCGCGACATCCTCCTGCCGCCATCCCCAGACCTTCAGGTTGACGGCGTCACCGCCACCGCCGCCGTCGTCACCGCTGCCTGGCGCGCATGCGGCGAGCGTGACGGTGAGCATTGCAGCCGCTCCCAACACGCCGTACTTCCTGGGCATCCAGAACTCCGATCGTTGTAGTCGCCACCCCACCCAACCGGCGGAGAGCCCGACTGTAATACTGGTATAGACCGCTGGTCAACGGGTAAGCCGACGTCACCGAGGAGCGCGGCCCCGCCACGTACGATGACGTCGATCGAGCAGGAAGGAGACAAACTCGTGCCGAGGACCCGACATGAGCCGAGCGACGGAGCGCTTGAGTCGTTGCTGGCGGAGCAGAACCGTGGCAAGGGCAAACACATCACCGATGTGCTCACCTCATTGGTCCTGAACTCACGAGATGGTTCCCTGCTCCCCTCCGAGCGGGTGCTCGCCGAGCGGTTCGGAGTGGCCCGGATGACCGTCCGGGGCGCCATCGACGCGCTGGAGACGAAGGGAATGGTCCGGCGGGTCCCTGGACGCGGCACCTTTGTGCAGCATCCGACCCTGACCCACTCGGAGATATTCCGCTCGTTCAGCGAGGACATGCGGATGCGCGGTATGACGCCGGGCGCCAAGAGCTATCGCGCCCGCACCCGCCCGGCCACCCGCACCGTCGCCACCAACCTCGACATCGCTCCGGGCGAGCCGACCCACTACATCGAGCGGATCCGTACCGCCGACGGGATCCCGATGGCACTGGAACGGACCAACCTCGCCACGGCGCGGTTCCCCACCCTGCTCGACGTGCTGGGGCGCGACGACTCGCTCTACGACATCCTGGGACGCGCCTTCGGCGTGCGACTCGAATCGGCACGGCAGACCGTGACCATCGCGCGGCTGACGGCCACCGAGGCGAAGCGACTCGAAGTCGCCGAGGACGACCCGGCGTTCCTGATAGAGCGCATCTCCGTCGACAACATGGGCAAGGTCGTGGAGTTCGGGCGGTCGCTCTACCGCGGGGACCGGTACGCCATCCGGATGCGCGTCAGCCCACCGCCGCAGGGCGGCTGACGCGCATCCGGAGGGTCTGGCTACCCGATTCCGGCGAAGTAGTGCTCCTGGATCTCGGTCGCCGTCAGCGCGTGGTCATAGATCGCCGCCTCGTCGAGGTCACCCTGCAGCCGCTGGGACGTGTCGTCCCCGCGGCCACCGAGCTTGATGCTGGACGTGCCGCTGCCCGGGGCCACCGTCGTCGCGACACTGTTGTCCGCGACGCCGTCGACGTACACGGTCAGCCGCGATCCGTCGAACACGGCAGCGACATGGTGCCACTTGTTCGGCGTCAGCTGGGTGCGGCCGGTGACGACGCCGTGTCCCTTACCGGGAGCGCCGAGCGACCACGCCTGCAGGACACCGTTGCTCGCCCGCAACGCGTACCCGCTGTGAGCCGGCCCGGTGTAGCTCTCGATGACCGCCTGCCCTGGCGCCGGAACGATCGTGTCGAGCTTGACCCACGCCTCCAACGTGAAAGGCCCGGCCAGGTCGGTACGCGGGGAGCGCGGCGCGTCGATGTAGCCGTTCGAGAGGTCTGCCGCGCCGTTGCCGGCAAGCACGCCCGCGGCACCTGGCTCAGCGCTCTGGTAGGTGCCGTTCTGCCCGCTGGTGGAGCTGTCGACGGCGGTCCTGGAACCGGCCGCGTCGCCCAGCCTCCAGTAACCGGACGGGTTGGCCTTGGTCACGAAGTCCGGATAGCTGCCCTCCCCCACGATGATCGTCAGCGGCAGGTTCACCGGCGCGACGCCGTCCTTGTGGAACGTCACCGTCACCTGGTGCCGGCCCGGGGCGGTGCCGGACGGGACGGTGACGGCAACCGGCACGCTCGCGACGATGGTCCGACCATCCGGTCGCGCCTGGAGAACCTGCGTCGCCGGGGTGACGGTCCAGCCGTCCGGGCCGCTGGCGGTGACGCTTGCCTTCACCTTGCCCTCGTCGAACACCTCGAAGGCCACCTGGAACCGTTTGGTCGCCCCGGGTGCGATGAGCGCACCCGACGGTTCGACCGAGACCCGACCGCGCAGCACGTCGGAGTAGTGCGGGACGATCTCGTAGACGCGTGGCGCGACGGTTCCGGGGGTCCACTGGATCCGTACCGCGCTGGCCACGAGGTCCTTGGCCTGCACCTTGGTGAATCCGTCGGCGAGCTGCCCGAGGTCCACCCAGGCGCCGTCGACCAGCGCCTGGATCATGCCGTCCGCGGGAGCGGCAGCGTCCTGTACCACGGTCACCGCCGACAGCCGGTGCGGCTTGGTGATCGGGACCGTGATCGCGTCACCGGCCTGCGGTGCGCCGGCGGCGACGTAGAGCGTGTCGTCGCGCCGGTCGGTCAGATTCTCCAGCCGGGAACCCGATGCGGCAGCCGGCGCACCGGTGGGGGCACCGAGGTCCCCGTACCAGCGGTCACCGATGTAGGCGTCACTCTGGGACGCCGCGAAGCTCAGGAGATCGTCGACCGGACCGGGGCTGATCTGGTGCCAGGTGCGGTCGAGGACGAGGCGGGCGCTCGACTGGTCCCGTCGGGCCACCCAGGCGGCTTCGCTGGAGCCCGCGTCCTGGGCCCGGAGAATGCGCAGGGCTGCCCGACCTGCCTGGCCGGTCACGCCGACCCGGTCCAGCCAGGGCGCGATCTGCTTGAGCAGAACCGGGTTGTCGAGCTTCGCCCGTAGCGCGGCGGGGAGTTCCTCGAGGCGGCGCAGCTCACGGTCGACCCGGGCGAGCTGGGCGTTCACGGGTCGGCCGGCCCGGTAGTCAGCGATGAGACGGGTGATGAGCGCCGCGAACTCCGGCCGGGTGGTGGCGTCCAGGACGCTGGCCCGGTTGTTCTCGGCGAAGAGCCTCAGTTCCTCGTACGCGTCGCCGCCGAGGATCTGCAGGGTGTGCGTCCATGAGCGTTCCGCGTCGTAGGCCACCGGGTTCCAGGCGTAGTCGGCCTGCGTGCCGAGGGCGATCTGCGAGGCGTCCTGGAAACCGACGAGCTCGTTGAACGAGATGCCGATCGTCTTGTTGGCCATGCCGGCGTCGCGGTTCGTCAACGGGCCCAGCAGCAGCCGGTTCGTAGCGTAGTCGTTGACCGGGTAGTTGTCCCAGAGCATGATCCGGTGCCGCGACCACACGTCCTGGGCGGCCTGGAGGTCCGCCTCGGTGATGCTCGGCGAGACCACTGCCGGCCCCGTCCAGTAGAGGTCGACCTCGGTGCTCAGCAGCTCGTCGAAGCGCTCCGTGTACGGGGTCTTCGTCATGCCCCAGTACTCGGTCGGCACGGCCACCATGCGGCTGGCGCCGGGGTGCTTCTCGATGAACTCCCTCTGCATGAAGTTGGTGACCTCAGCCTGGGCCACCGCGAGCGGTGACCGGTCGCCACGGTAGGCGTCCCGGTCCTCCTGACAGGCGAAGTTGCCCGACACGTCGTCCCAGGCGATGACGTAGCTTCGGACACCGATCTCCCACATCTGCTCGAAGCGTGCCAGCAGCTTGGCCCGATCGGTCTCGCGCACGTGACAGATCCCCTTGGCGGGCGCCATCGGCGCCTCCGGCGAGATCCGGTACACGAAGTCGACATGGCGCGCCTTCGCCAGGTCGACGATCTCCTTCATCCGGGCCAGTTCCGCCGCTTCGTACAACGAGTCCCAGTTCGAACCGGTGCGCAGGTCGTCGGCCGGCCCGTAGAAGTACTGGTTCATCTTGTGCCGCGCCAGGAACTCGATCTGCGAGCGCCGGTCCTCCTGCGACCAGACCGGTCCGTAGAAGGACTCCATCCCGCCACGGACCTGGTACCCCGGCCAGTCGCGGACCTGCACGCCGCCGACGGTTACCCGGGAGCCCTTCTTCACGAGCAGTTGGCGCAGCGACTGGACCGCGTAGAAGGTGCCGGTGCCGTCCACACCGGAGAGAACGATCCGCGACCGGCCACGGTTGTCGTTGCCAGCCGCCAGCACGTACCCCTGAGCGGGCAGCGACTCCGGACCCGCGACCTTGAGGGCGCGTAGCGCATCGGTGCTCGCCGGCGTCTCGCGCGGCCCGCCCAGGATGATCATCGGTGCGCGGGTCGTCAGGTCGCTGTTGCGCACGATCCGGGCGGTGACGCCGTGCGTGGAGAGCAACTCCACGAGCGATGTCCGCGCCGCTGGGTCGGCGGCCTCGCCCGCGACAACATCGATGTTGTCGGGTAGCGCCACGGATCCCGGGCGCGAGTCGATCTGCTGCGGCACCGGAAGGATTCGAGCCGCGTGGTGGGGAGCCCGCCGCTCGGCGCTGGCAGGCAGGGGGGTCAGCACGCCTACGGAAAGCGTGACCGATGCGGCTAATGCGACAGCGCGGCGATAACCGCGAGATGTGCGTAGAACGAACACGCGACCTCCACTTTGTTGGTTCAGGGTCGGTAGCTGTTGCCGGCGCGCGCCGGCTCGGAGCGCGATGGTGTGGCATGCAGGGGGCTGACCGGCACAGGATCCGCCGGCCCGTCGGGTCAACAGGGGAGCCGATCGGGCCGTCGGGGCCGGAGCCCGGTTCGGGTCTTCGGATTGGTCTATGCCAGTAACGAGAATCCCTGCTGCTCCTGGTTACGTCAAGACCTCACCGACCAAGTTGAGGCTGTTGAGGCCAAGCTTCGGACCCGGCAGGCGCCCCGCCCATCGCCCGATATCCGCTGATCACAGGCACCATGGAGGGCTAGCCGCCGGGTTGTTCATACTGGTCTAGCCCTGATGCCATCTGTCTGGCAGGGCGAAACCAGGGTCGTGACCGCCACCGGCCGAGCCCGTCACGCCCCGCCCAGCCGTGCAGATGGCGGCGTCTGGCCTCGTGGGCAGCAGGTTCGCGATCCTCGCGGCGAGCATCGTCATCGGCGGCTGCGGCTGGGACGCCCGCCGCATGGTGCGCGTGCTATCCGAAGTCATTCGGCCTGCCGTGGGTCGTCGTGGTCGGGTGTGGTCAGCGGGGTTGCTGTGCTTCGCTGCTGTACTTTCTCGGCGGCGGCGAGGACGTTGCGGGCGGCGGTCGCCACGGCGCACTCCGGTATCCGGCAGATCGGGCAGCGGCCGTCGGGGCCGGGTCTGTGGTCGCGGAGGATCGCTCGGGCGGTGAGGATCAGTCGGTTGCGGATCTGGGCCAGGGACAGGAACGGGGTGGTCATGGTCAGGCCACCCCGAGGACGGCGGCGAGCTGGATGATCGTCGCCGGGGCGTGCGGGTTGCGAGCCACCTGGGCGAGTACGTCGCTGGCAGGGGCGCGGCGGCGTGCTCTTGGAAGGACCGACACCGCCGCGCCCGCCTGCGAACGGGGCCGCGGCCATCTGGTCACATCGACCCCGGACCGCGTCCGTCGGCCGGCGTGGCTACCCGAAGGGTCGATGGCAGGCGGGATGGCTCCCCACCCCAACCACTCACGGGCCGCAAGCCGCCGACGGACCCCCGACCATCCTGGAGCCGGAGCGCCCCGCCGGAGGCGCAGTACCCGCACCCCACCACCAGCCGCCAGCCGCCAATAGACGTACAGAAAGCCCTCCCACACACAGGCCGGCGACCGGCTGTCCTGCGCCGCATGATGCGTCGCATGTGAGCGCGTAGAAAGCCGGTGGTTCGGCAACGGGCGATCGGGCTACGGTCCGCGGATGAGCATCCTGCCCGGCGCGACGAGGCAGTCGTTCGTGGGTCGCGATCTTCGGCATCGCACCCTCGATAGGCACTCCTTTAAGTTCTGTGATTTCCGTGGTGCCGACCTCCGGGGTGCGTCTCTCCGGGGTGCCCGCTTTGCTGGCTGCGATTTGCGGGATGCCGACCTGCGCGACACGGATCTGTCCTACGCGCAGTTCAGCTACGTCAGGACTCACGATCCGGAGTACGGACGCACGGACGTTACCGGAGCCCGGTGGGATGGGGCCAACCTTCGAGGTGTCACCACCGAGCGCGTCATTGGGTGGCCGGACGGCCTCTCAGACTCACGCACTACTTCAGGTTGACGTGTCGGCACCCAGTGCCACTCTGGCCCTCGTTGAGCATGCCAGCGTGGCCCTTCTGCCAAATCGCTGGACTCGACTCCGGAGACACCGAGCGGCCTTCCTGCCGCTGATGCGGGCCATCTCCCGCCAGCTCCTCGGCGCGGAGATCCTCGCGGCGATGAGCCAACAGGCCACCTACCTCGGCCACACCGCCACCGGCCTCGACCTCGCCCGCGCCGCCGGCCAGACCGCCCGCCGCGCCGGGGTTCCCGTCCTGACCGCCGAAGCCCACGTCATGGAAGCCCACGCCCTGGCCAAGGCCAACGACGAACGGGCCTGCGCCGCCGCCCTGCACCAGGCAGACCAAGCCCTCGACCGGGCCGACCGCAGCGCCGACCCGCAATGGCTCAGCTACTTCGACGAGGCGTACCTGTCGGCCAACTTCGGCCACTGCTTCCACGCCCTCGGCCGCAACGCCCACGCCGAACGCTTCGCCGCCCGATCCCTGCGCATGGACAACCGATACGTACGCGGCAGAGCCTTCAACCTCGCCCTGCTCGCCAGCGTCCACGCCCAGCAGGGCGAACCCAACCGGGCCTGCGCCATCGGCGCAGAGGCCCTGACCCTGACCGCCCAGCTCCGTTCGGCCAGAGCCGTCCGCTACCTCCGCGACCTGCAAACCCAGCTCGCCCCACACCGGCGGCTACCCGCCGTCCGGCACTTCACCGGCCGCATCGACGCCACCCTCGGCCCACGACGCTGACCCCTACAGCTCCCCCCGGGCTTTACGCGCGACCAGCTCCAGCACCGCGATCACCGTGCCGGCACCGACAATCTCACCCCGGAACACCAGCCCGTACGCCTCGTCGAGCGGAATCCACGCGACCTGCTCCGCCTCGTTCACGTCCACCGGTGCGCCAATGTGCTCGGCCTGCCGGGCCAGGAACAGCAGATTCTCGGCGTCGGCAGTGCCGACCCACGGTTGGAAGGACAACAACGGCTCCACCGCCTGGGGCCGCCAGCCCGTCTCCTCCTCGACCTCCCGTACCGCACACTGCGCCGGCTGCTCCTCACCGTCGACGTAGCCACCAGGCAGCTCCCACACCCACCGGTCGAACACAAACCGGTGCCGCCGCAACAACAACAGACGCTCCCGATCGTCGAGTACGGCGACCATGGCCGACCGGGGAGCCCGGATCACGTACTGCTCGAAGCGCACCCCGTCCGGCAACTCCACCTCGGCGATACTCAGCCGCGCCCGCCTAGTGTCGTCCACCACCCGCTCGCCGTGAACGGTCCACCGGGTCAACTCCGTCGCCTGCTTCTCCACCACCCCGCCAGTATCCGCGCCGAACCTCACCACGCGCCGCAGGCCCGATGTGTCCCAGGCACAGGCTGTACGCCGCCGACCACATCCGTGTTGAAAGGTGAGGCCCACCCTGCGCCTTCTCGCCGCGTAGTTGGTCAGGCCTTGCCAGCAAACTGCCCAGCAACGCTGATCGCCGTGGCCGCGATCGCCGAGAGCATCCCCACGATCGCGCCCAGGGTCGTCAGTCCTTCCCTGGGTGAAGCCCAGAGCCCACGGTTCATCTGACGCCAGGCGTGCGGAACGATGGTCATCTTGAGCTTCTGCCACTTGTGCTGTCGCTTGCTGCATCCGAGCAGAAGGCCGGCTGAGTTGTTCCGGCATAGGGTCCCGTCCCGGTTGACGGCGCAACACCACACCGGAGCTTGGAACAGGAAGAAGCCGGTCACCAGTATCGACAGCACAAGCAGCACCACCGGCCCCACGGAGCGAGTCCACCACGCCGTAACGAGGATGACGAGCGCCAGATAGCCCCAGTACCGTCCCAGACCCTTCATGGTGATCGAACGTAGCGGACCGCACGCCTACGGTAACCACCATCTGTCTGGCACCCGACTCGCAACCTGCCGGACACCACTTGGCGTTGAACTGTAACCGGGTGCCAGACGAACCGGGCAAAGGATGCCCGATGACCGCCTGAGCTGCACAAACGCTAGGCATCGATCGTCACCAGCGGGCATCTTTAGTTGACGTTCCACGGCCTGCCGACGGCCTGACTCCTTGGCCCCCAGGCAACCATTACGACGCTCTGACCTGCGATGGCTGCCGGTTACGCTGGGCGAGATCGTCCGTTGCTGTCTCACCTGCGTCCAGACCCGTGTCTCTCGATCGTCACTCACTTAGTCACCCGCCTCTGGCCGGCAGCTACGGCAACTCGAATCATGCCCGTCAGGGCTACTCGACCACCAGTAAACAACGTCCGCACCGGTTTCCTGTACAAGACGGTCCGTGAAGATCGCTCCATGTTCGTACCAACACCTACGTTGTTCAGCGTCCGCGTGTTCACCCCCTCCGTACTCGCTGTGCTGTTCCCACCAGACCCGCCACGCCAACAGGTCCCCAGCCAATTCAGCGGAGATCCCAAGCCGTTGCGGCGACGACATGCCGGCGGCCTCCCAGACCGGGAAGGCGGAGAAGTCTGGAAAGACATCCAGGCGGTAGCCACTCGGTGGCAGGCCCTTCGAGCACCACCTCGCGTGTCGCCGGAACTCAAACTCGTCCATTGCCACCTCTGTCACAGACACGGAACCTGTCACCCAAGTTCACACTGCCAGGTGATTCGCCATCCCGTCTGCCGTCGACCCGCACTCCTGTGGAGCGGGCCGCCGCCCGGCCCGCCACGTCAAGACGGCCTTGACGGCTGTACGGACGCCGGCGGGTCGGGCGGTGGTCTGCTCGGCTAGCCCGGGTCGACGGCGGGCGGGATGGCTCCCCACCGCCACCACCCACGGACCGCAAGCCGCCGACGGAGCCCCGGCCATCCTAGAGCCGGAGCGCCCCCGCCGGAGGCGCAGTAACCGCAGCCCCGCCACCGGCCCGCCGGCCGCCGACGGACCCGCCGGGCGTTCCCCTACGCCGCACGGACTGCTGGCCGCGCGGCCAGGCCGGCTGCCGGCCCACCACCCCACTCCGCATCAGCCTCGCCGGCCGGGACGCGACGATCACCGCGCTGACCGCCCAGATCGGTGACCTCAAGGCGCAGTTGGCCAGACTCCAGCAGACGCCAGCGGCCCACGGCTGACCCCTCGTGGACGTGTGGCGAATCGTCCTGGGCCTCCAGGGCCGTCGGTTCAAATCCGGCCGTCCCGACACAACTCAGAGGGCGCATCCAATCGATGGATGCGCCCTCTGGTCGCGGCTGGGGGTCTAACTGAGTGGCTATCGATCAGCGTCGAAACGCGGTTCCATGGCGATCGCGCCGTGCAAGAGCACCGCCCGCACCAGCAAGCCGGCGGCGGGCCACGTGACGGCGGGCTGCCGCTGACTTACGTGGTGCTAGGGCGTGGAGGGTGTGGCGACCCGCAGGCCTGAAATGGTGTTGACCGCAGTGGCGACCACGGACATGCCGCCGCCGGATTGGCACGAGACGTAGTAGTTTGCACCCCAGGCCTCGGAGATCACTGGGGCGAAAAAGCTACCCAGGCTGTTTTCACCCCAGCTGACGATTCCTGCGGCCAGGACCGAGCTCCCACCGTTCGTCCAGTTGTAGATTGGACCGCCGCTGTCGCCCTTGCACGCCGTGACGGTACCAGGGGTCTTGGGATGATACTCGATGGTGTAAACACACCGTCCCTCCGGGGGCCATCCCGAACAATCCATGTTTTGCCCGTCGGAGATCAGGTTGCAATTGACTGCTGTGATTCCGTGCACGCAGTAGTTGCCACCCTCTGGCACCCCGTCGGCTCTGTAGCCGGAGACGGTGATCACACCGTCGGCGGGGTTGTTGCCGACGTAGATGTACGGCTGGTTGCTCTTGCTGGTGCCGAGCCGGACAACACCCAGGTCGTAGGCCGCAGTCCTGTCGTACAACTCGTGAACGAAGTCACTGGTACCCATGGCCGAGCCGACGCCGTTAGAGACCGGGACGCCGTCCAGGAAATCAAAGCAGTGTGCGGCACTCAGGGTGAAGCGCCTCGACGGGTCCCCGGAGGCGTACATGCTGAAACCGCTCGTGCAGGCGGCGCCGTTGATCGATAGCATCGCTCCACCCCAGTAGGGGCTGGTGTCGGCAGCGCGAGTTTGGAATTCCGGATTGTTGGCACGTCCAGCGGACACCGTGATGGGAATGCCGGTCCGGCTACGGGTGGCGGAGATGCGCTGCAGGAGAGCCAATTCGCCGGCCTTGGCAGCTTTTGCGCCGCGCGCGACGGCTGACAGGTCATCGACGATGACTGTCAGCCCGGATCCGTCGGTCGCTAGCTTCACGGTGACCGGCTCGCCGTAGAGCTCTGAGAGGGCGGTTCGCAGGGTTAGGTCCGTTTCGAGGTGAGGGTGAATACGCCGGGTTCGTCTTCGGTCAGGACGTTGCGGTTGACCATTCGTTTCAGCTTCGCGCGGGTGCTCTCGACGTGGTTCGGTGAGGGCTCGACGTCGAGTGCGATGCAGATGGCTTTGGCGCGCATGCCGGCGGGCGCGGTGGTGAGGACGTCCAGGATCTGCTGGTAGGGGGCGCTGGCGATCGTCGAGTCGTCGGCGGTGAACTCGGCGGCGGTGAGGGCGCTCAAGGTGGTGCGGGTGGTCGCCAGGGCGGCCAGTTCGCCCTCGATGCGGGCGAGTTCGCTGGTGAGGGCGGCGATCTGCTCGCGTAGCCGGTCGACGGTCTGACCGGCGGTGGTTTCGCGTGCGGTGATCAGGTCGAGGATCGCGGTGAGGTTCACCGGTGCCGCCAGGACGGCGTGCTGGTGCCGGTCAGCCGACGCACGATGGTCGCCATCGACGCCCACAACGTCCGGGACACCGCCGATTCTGGGCGGCTCTCGTACTCGCGGACGAGACGACGGTGCAGCATCAAGGTGCCGTAGGTCTGTTCCACGATCCACCGCTTGCGTACCGGCACGAACCCGGGGCGGGAGTCGGATCGCTTGACGACCTCGACGTCGACCCCGAGGACGGCGCCGTGCAGCGCGAAGTCCTGCTTGAAGCCGGCGTCGACCCAGGCCCGGGTGACCGTCGGGGTGTGCTCGACGACCTTGTCGAGCAGCCGTATGCCGATGGCGTTGTCGGTGACCGACGCGGCGGTCACCACGACCGCGATGATCAGACCGAGGGTGTCCACGGCCAGGCCGCGCTTACGGCCGGACACCTTCTTGCCGACGTCCTTGCCGGTCGTGGCGGCCGGAACATGGTTCGCCGCCCGGACCGACTGGCTGTCCAACACGACCGCGGTCGGATCCTCCCGACGGCCGGCCTTCTCCCGCACCTGACACCGCAGCAGATCATGGATCGCCTGGTCCGTGCCGTCGTCCCGCCACAGCGCGAAGTAGTAGTAGGTCGCCGACTTCGGCGGCAGGTCGTGCGGCAGGTACGTCCACTGACAACCCGTCCGGTTCTGGTAGAGGATCGCGTTCACGATCTCCCGCAGGTCGTAGTCACCCTGATTCCCCGACACCGAGACCCGCTTGGCCTTCCACGCCCACAGGAACGGCCCGATCAACGCCCACTGCGCGTCGGTGACATCACTGGGGTACGGCTTCCGATCACCCATGACCGGGCTAACGCCGCCCGGCCCCGAAGGTCACGACCGCGATTCACATTCCATGGCATCGAGGTTCGGCTATCAATGGCGTACCCGATCAAAGGCCCTCAACCGGACGCACGGCATAGATCAACTCGAAGATCCTCGAACCGCCCTCTGAGGCCGGCATGACTTCGTCTGCCGCCCGCATGAGCTGCTGACGGGAGTATCGGGCCGGCTTGATCACCAGTTTGACGCCGCTGATGGCGGCCTGTGAGCGCAGGTGGCTCAGCTCGTTTGGAACCTGGCCCGCCCAGTAGAGCACCAGGGTGCGGTTCGGCGTGTCAACCTTCGAGCCGGCGATGTGTGCGTCATACACGTCTGCGGTCAGCTCGTGGACACGCTGACTGAGCGTGAGGATCGGTTCTTGCGCCAGCTGGTCGGCTCGGTCGGCGGGCGACAGCATTTCGATCCCTACGATGGGCGGCGTGCCGTTCTTTGACGTGTCGTCTGTCGATGGCGCGGCCTGAGCGGCTGGTGCCATCGTGATGGCGAGGAGGGTCGCGGCGGTCGCCGCGAAGGCTCGTCTGTTCATCTACCGTCCGTCCCATGTGGCGGGCTTTCCCGGCCTGAGCACGGTTCACGTCTGCGTGACCGCAGGCATACGGTAGAACAAGCGACGCTGTCGCGGTGCCCCACAGACATCGATCGACGTCTATCACCTTGATCGAGCATCACGATTGAGCGGTGCGTCGACCAGTGTCATTCGGCATCCTGCTGACGGCGGTGCTGGGCCTCGGCGCGGCCCTGCTGGTGGCCGTCCGGGCGCTGCACGTGGCCGAGATCCGCTCGTGCGGGGTGGTGGTGACCCTGGACCGGGTCTACCGGGAGGTCCCGCCGCAGACCCCGGCGGGGCGGGAGATGGCCGCCCCGCTCGCGGCGCTGAGGCGCACCTACGACTACTCGACCTGACCGCTCTCGACCTGATCCCTGCTCTACCCAGCCCGGACCGGCCTGGTCCGGGCCTCGTCGTACCTGGAGGCATCATGACTCAGACCCAGATCCCCTCGCCCGACAGCGCCCCGTCCGAGCCGCTGTTCACCGTGGGCGCGATCACCGCCGCTGTGACGGCCGTGATCGGCCTGCTGGTCGCGTTCGGCCTGCCGGTGTCCGACGCGCAGCAGACGGCGATCCTCGGCCTGGCCGCCGTGGCCGCCCCGCTGGTGGTGGCGGCGGTCGCCCGGGGCCGGGTGTGGTCCCCGGCGACCGTGGCCCGGGTGGCGGGCCCCCGCCGGTAGGCCCACCGCCGACCAGACAGACAGCGGCCCCGCTCCCCTCTTGAGGGCGGGGCCGCTTCGTCGTCTCCGGGATCAGCTGACCTTCACGATCCGGCAGCTGATCGTGCCGCCCGTCGGCGGGGCAGCGTTCAGGATCGTCGTCTCTTCACCCCGGACCGTGTCGCCCGCCGGCACCTCACCCACGTACGCCGTGTCCGTGTCCAAGCGCGCGAGCAGGACCAGTCATCACCGGCTGGTCCTGCTCGCTGCCACTATCGAACGTCCGGCCACGGCAGATGAACGTGCTCGTGAAGCAAGGCCGCGACGAAGCTCATACCCATCAAGGCGACCAGAACCCAGATCGTCCACACCGTCCACAGCGGTGCGCCCCGGCGTGCTGCTGACCGTCGGGCGTCCCGGGTCATCCGACGCTGGACCGGCCTCCGGTTGGACCGCTGGCGGATAGCCCGACGCCGGCTCACTTCACGCTGCGTAGGTGCTGGCGCTTCGAGCGGGCGTGTAGGCCGTCTACGAACCCGAGGGCCCGGTCGTCGCTCCACCCTCCGCTGTCACCTCCGTCGAGGGCGTGCAGCCTCGGCTGCTTACGTCGGTGCCGGGCGGCCCGTACCCGGAGCCAGACCACGCAGCCGATGGCCGCAAACCCCAGCAGCAACGCGAGCGTCAGCGGGTCCGGGCCCCCGCCGGCGATGGACGGTCCCGGTTGCTGCGGTAGGGCCTGCTCGACGATCGGCGTCGGGCGGGGCGATTGCTTCTTGCCCGCCGGCCCTGTCGGCGGGCCGGCGGCTGGTGGTGCGACAGCCGGTCCGCCCGCCGGCGGCCTGCCTGCGGCGGGGGTGGTGGGTGCCGGTGCCCCGGTGACCGGCGGTGTGGTGCTGGCCGATGGCGCGGTGGTTGGATCGACCGCACCTGCGGCCGATGTGGACGGGCTGGGACTCGGGCTGGCTCCCCCCAGTAGGTCCCCGATGATGTCGCCTAGATCTGTCAGCAGACCCCCTCCTCCGGGGTCGGGCGACTTGTCGGCGGGCACCAGCACAGCGATGTGCATGATCAGACCTCCCCACGTGTGGCCTGGTATTACATGTGAGCCATCGACCGTATCCGTGGGAATCCCACGTCGCACCCCTCATGGATTGGCATAGTGCGCGAGGGGTGACGGATAGGTGATCATGGGAGGTCACCGACTTATTCACCCGGCGTCAAATGCTGGATGCAGCTCCCCTGCTGACTCACCAGTGACTCATGATCTCCACCGGGACAGCAGAAAGGCCAGGTCTGGGGCTTCCCAGAACCTGGCCTTACCTGCATATATTCGAGGTGGGCGATGCTGGTATCGAACCAGCGACCTCTTCGGTGTGAACGAAGCGCTCTCCCACTGAGCTAATCGCCCTCAGCGCCGATGACTCTACCCGATCGAGGGACCGGACCGCGAATCCGGGGTCAGTTCGTCGCGAGGTAGTGCAGCAGCCGGGCCAGCAGGTCGATGCCGAGGCTGTACTTGAGCGAGAGCCAGACCACCACGGCGACGAAGACCAGGCCCACGGACCCGAGCACGAACCGCACCGCCAGGGACCGGCTGGTGACCCACCGGGTCCAGCCGTGCACGTGCCGGCGGGTGAAGTTGAGCAGCCGGCGGGCCCAGTGGAACTCCACGGCCCAGATGCCCAGCCCGGCGATCACCAGCAGCCAGCCGGGGCCGGGCAGCGGGATCAGGGCGATACCGATGGTGACGACGAGGGCGCCGGCGATGGAGATGAATATCTTGAGGGCGACGCGGCCGGTGGGGTTGGCGCGGATCAGGTCGAGGGTGGTGCCCACCCGCTGCCGGAGACGCCCGCGGCGCCGCACGGCGACCGCCGTCCCGCCCCCGGCGCCCGAGCCGTCGGGGCCACCCCGGCCGCGCTGATCCTTCGGCACTGCGTACCCCCGCCTTTCGGCTGCTCGGGCCCCTCCTTTCGGGGGGCCGGACCAAGCCGGCGCATCCACTGAGGATCGGTTCGTAGCCATTTCGCCCTCCAGTGTCGCTCCGGCCCGTCACTCCATCGGACCACTGGACGTTACCGGAGTAAGTCGACGTCTGAACCACCCGATGCCGGGCGGGATCACGTACTGGGCAGAACCGGATATCGTACAAGAATTTTCACATTCTAGCGGCGTTTCCGACCCCCTTCCCACCACTGGGTGAAGTCAGCGTATGGCGGAGCGTAGCCAGGAGTAGCACCTGAGTATGGGAAAAGCGGGACACGCGCGTTCCGCAGCGGTGCCGGGGGGAGAACGTCCATGAGTGTCATCCGACCGACGACCGTAGAGGTCGAGACGTCGCTAAGGCTCGTCGCGCCTGACGCCACCGCATTGCCGGTGCGTGCCAGCCTGCGTTACGACCCTGCTGATCCGTATGCGGTCCATGTCCTGTTCCATGCCGAATCCGCCGGCGGCGAGGCGGTGAGCTGGTCGTTCGCCCGCGAACTGCTGGTCACCGGCCTGGACGAGCCGGCCGGTATCGGCGACGTGCGGGTCTGGCCGTGGGCCACCCCGCGCGGCGACTTCGTCGCGCTGGCCCTGTCGTCACCGGACGGCAACGCCCTGTTCGAGGTGCCGCGCAGCGTCCTGGTGCGCTTCCTGCGGCGGACCTACGTCGTCGTCCCGCGCGGCCGGGAGGCCGAGCACCTGGACGTCGACACAGCGGTGAACCGGCTCCTCGCCGGTCGCTGACAACGACGCCGGCCGGGGCCACGCGGATCTGCCGAGTCCGCGCGACCCCGGCCGCTGCCGTGGGTACGCACTCAGCCGTGGGTACGTGCTCAGCCGTGCGTCGTGATCCCGCCGTCGACGGGGATGACCGCGCCGGTCAGGTACGCCCCCGCCCGCGACGACAGGTAGATCGCGGTGCCGGCCATGTCCTCGGGGCGCCCGATCCGGCCGAGCGGGACCTGCTGCTCGATCGCCGACCGGGCCGCCGGGTCCTCCAGCGCGAAGGCCATCATCTTGCTCTCGAACGGCCCCGGCGCGATCGCGTTCACGGTGATCCGCTCGCCGGCGAGCTGGTGGGCGAGGCCACGGGTGAGCATGTGCACGGCCGCCTTGGTGGCCGAGTAGGCGTACACCTCCATGGACGGCACCCGGATGCCGTCGATCGAGCCGATGTTGATCACCCGGGCCGGGTCGTCGTCGGTGGCCGCCGCGCGCAGCGCCGGCAACAGGGCGGTGGTGAGCCGGAAGACGGCCTTGACGTTGACCGCCCAGAGCTTGTCGAACGCGGTCTCCGGGTACGACTCCAGCGGCGCTCCCCAGGTCGCCCCGGCGTTGTTGACCAGCACGTCGAGCCGGTCCACCCGCTCCCGGACGGCCGCGGCCAGGCCCTCGGCCCCCGCGTCGTGGCCCAGGTCGGCGGGGATCGCCGCGCAGCGCCCCTCGGCGGACAGCTCCTCTGCCACCGCCTCGCAGACGTCCGCCTTGCGGGAAGAAATGATCACGTCCGCGCCGGCCCGCGCGAAGCCGCGGGCGATCATCAGCCCGATGCCCCGTGAGCCGCCCGTGACGAGGACCGTCTTGCCTTCGACCGAGAACAGATCCGTCATGCCCATCCCATCGCCGTTCGGGGGCCGCCGGCGGTCCGCCGGACCCGACGCTACCGATCGGTAACCTAGCCCGGTCGCCGTGCCCCGACAAGCCGCCGGGCCGGCGAGGAACGGGTTACCTCGGGGCCTCGACAAGCCGCCGGGCCGGCGTGAAACGGGTTACCCCGGGACCGCGACAAGCCGCCGGGCCGGCGCGGGACGGGGCGGCCCCGGGCCGCGTCGGGATGCGGCCCGCTCGGGCGCGGGTTACCGTCGCAGCGATGGTCCCCTCCGGTCAGCCCTCCCCGGCACCCCCCACCGACCAGGCGTCGACCCGCCCCGACCTCGCGACGGCCCGCCCCGCCCTCGCGCCCCGCGCCGAGGCCGCCGCCCGGTCCACCGGCATCGCCGCCCTCACCCTCGGCGACCTCGCCCCGGACCCCGAGTGGCGACGCCCCGTCCTGCTCGACGCGGACCTCGTGGTCCTGATCACCGGCGGCCACGGCACCGCCGAGCTGGACTTCCGGCCGCTACCCTGCCGCCCCGGAACCCTGCTGCGGGTACGCCCCGGTCAGGCGCTGCGCCACGCCGGGGGGCGGCTCGACGCCGTGGTGCTGCGCTGGACGCCCGCGGCCCTGCTGCGGGACCCGGGCCTCGACGGCGACGGTGTGCCGGCACACCGGCAGCTCGCCGGCGAGGACGGGGACGCGGTGCTCAACGAGGTCACCCAGCTCGTGGTGGACCTGCGACGGCAACCGGACGTGCCCGCCGCCCGCGCCCTGCTCCGTCACCAGCTCGCCGTGCTGCTGCTGCGGCTCACACTGCTGGACGCCGACCCGGCGAACCCGGTGCAGGCCGAGCGGCGCGCCGAGAGCACCACATTCCAGCGGCTCCGCCAGGAGATCGAGCGCGGCTACCAGCACACCCGCCGGGTGGAGGACTACGCGACCCGGATCGGCTGCTCGGTGCGTACCCTCACCCGAGCCTGCCTGGCGGTGACCGGGCGCAGCGCGAAGCAGGTGATCGACGAGCGGGTTGCCCTGCAGGCCAGCCGGCTGCTCGCCGCCACCGACGAGCCGATCGCCCGGATCGGTCGCCGGCTGGGTTTCCCGGAGCCGACCAACTTCGGCCGCTTCTTCACCCGCGAGGCGGGGGTGAGCCCCGGCGTGTTCCGGGCTGCCCGGGGCCGGCCGACGCCCACCGGGCCGCCGCAGCGGGACCTCGAGGGCCGCGAGCCGGTGCCGCCCCACCGAGACCGCGAGCAGGCGTCGTACCACAACGGGCGGGAGCAGCCGCCGGCCACGCGCGCGGGCGACGGCAGGCGGCCGGACGCGCCGGGCCGATCGGGTGGAGCGGGCGGGTTGTCGCGCAACAGCCGGGAGCATGCGGCGACGGGCGGGCGGGAGGGTCCGGCGGGCCACGGCGGCGGGCGGGACGGGGCGGCGGCGAGCCGGATCGTCCGGCCCCGGCCGCCCACCGACCCGACCGGCAAGGCGGGGCGGGCATGATGAGGGGGTGCAGATCTCCGCGCGCGGTGACTATGCGGTACGGGCGGCTCTGAGCCTCGCCACCGCGTACCCCTCCCTGCTGTCCACCCAGGCCATCGCGGCGGAACAGGACATGCCGCGCAAGTTCCTGGAGGCGGTCCTGGCCGACCTGCGCCGGGCCGGGCTGGTCCGGGCCCAGCGGGGCGCCGAGGGCGGCTACACGCTGGCCCGGCCGCCGAAGGAGGTCACCATCGGGGCGATCCTGCGCGCCGTCGACGGCCCACTGGCCGGGGTGCGCGGAATGCGTCCCGAGGAGACCAGCTACGAGGGGGCGGCGGAGAACCTGCCCCGGCTCTGGGTCGCCGTCCGGGCGGCGGTCCGGCAGGTGGTCGACGAGGTGAGCCTGTCCGAGCTGACCAGCGGCCGGCTGCCGGGCCACGTGCGGCGGCTGATCGCCCCGCCCGAGGCCTGGGAACCCCGCTGACCGCCGCTCGCGGGCGACAGCGGCGCGGACGGGGCCGGCGGCGGGTCGACCCCGGCGCCTGACCCCTCGGTACGGGCCGGCGCGCTCAGCCGGGGACCTCCCACGGGGCGACGGTGGTGGTGAAGTTGGCCCGGTGGTGCACCAGCGGGTTGCTGTCCTCCCCCGACCCGAGAGCCAGCGGCTCGGCGATGACGATCGTGTGGTCGCCTGCGGTCACCCGGTGCACCACCCGGCAGAGCAGCACCGCGAGCGCCCCGTCGACCAGTGGCACCCCGAACGGGCCGGCCGTCCAGCCCCGGTGCGCGGCGAAGCGGTCGATGCCGCTGGTGGCGAAGGTTCGGGCCACCTGCTGCTGCCCGGCCGCGAGCAGATGCACGGCCACGTGCTCCGCGCGTTCGATGACCGGCCAGCTCGACGACGCCCGGGCAAGGCAGAACGACACCAGCGGCGGCTCCAGCGACACCGAGGTGAACGAGGTGGCGGTGAACCCGGCCGGCGGCAGCGGCGGGCGTCCCCGGCCTGCGGAGGGCCCCGGCGCGGTGACCACGGTGACCGTGGCCGCCTGCCGGCGCAGCAGGGCGCGGAGCAGGTTGGTGTCGACCGGGCACAGCTCGACGGCGCCGGCCCCGGGCCGGTCCACGGTGGGTGGGACGGGCGCGACGGGGGTGGGCTGCAGCGGACGCGGGGATGGGGATGGGGGCACGGCTGTCTCCTGATCTGTCCACGGAGGAGGCGGGTCCACGATCGGTGGAGCGCGCCCCGGCAGGCGGGACGCGGTGGAACGCCCTCCGCCGTGAGCGGACGGGCGGACGGGACGCGGTGACGGTGGCCGAGCCGGCCGACCGGTCAGCTCAACAGAGCGCGCTCGCGTGCCGGACCAGGTCGACGTGCACGCGGGCGGTGAGGAGAGGCTCGTCCCGCTGCGACATGTGCTCATCGTGCCGTCGTCCCGCGTGGCCGGTCAACGCCCTTCCACAAGGTGAGATCAGCGTCTCCAGACCCGATCTCCATCGCTTCCACCAGCACTGACCACCCCGCAACACCCATGCGTTGGATAGAGATTGTCGCGCCGTGCGACGACACAGTCCAGTGGGGACCTGGAGAGGTTTCGCGAATCGTCGTTTCGGGCATGTTCGATCTCGACACGGCAGACGATTGGTGACGAAGGGAGCCCCGCGATGGGCCTCATGTTCCGTAAGCGCAAGAAGTACGGCCCGATCATCCTGAACTTCACCGAGAACGGCTTCTCCTCGTGGAGCATCAAGATCGGCCGATGGTCCTGGAACTCGCGGGCCAAGGCGCACCGCGTCGACCTGCCCGGTCCGCTGTCGTGGAAGCAGGACAAGTCCCGGGCCTCCTGACCTCCCGGATTCGAGCGGGGCGCCGACGCTGACGTCGGCGCCCCGCTCGCCGTCCCGGCGACGGCCTGACCACGCCCCCCACGTGCCGGGGCTCAGGCAGCCGGGCCGCCACCCGGGGCTGCGGTGATCACCACGTCCCCGCCGAGCCGGCCGTGCTCCGGGTCGCGGGTCACCGCCCCCGATTCGAGCAGACCGGTCACCGCCCGGGTCGCGTCGGCAGCCCGGTAGGGCGTCGCGGTGAGGGCGTGTCGGCGCAGCTCGGTGACCGTCCCCGGGCCGTGGCGGTCGAGTTCGGCGAGTAGTTCCCGGGCCAGCGGTCCCGGGTCCGGCTCCGCGACGACATCGAAGGGCCGCCCCCGCGGGTCGGCCGGGTCGAGCAGGCGCATCCCGGAGGCGACCGCCCAGAGCGCGTCCTTGAACGCCTGGAGGCTGCGGTCCGACGAGGTCGCGAACGCCATGTGCCACCCGTCGGACCCGCCGGCCGGCGGCTTCGCCGGGGCGGTCGCCGCGACCAGGTGGGCCTCGGTGACCAGCGGGAAGCCGGCCGCGTCCAGCGCCGGCCGGAGGGGCGCTCCGGGGCCGTCGACCAGCAGCAGGTCGGCCGGGCGGCCGGCCCGCGCGGCGGCCAGCAGGGCCGGCGTCGGGTCCGCGCCGTGGGCCACGGTCAGCAGCGGCGCGCCCACCGCCCCGGCCGCCTTGAGCGCCACCGGCAGCCGCCCCGGGTCGCCGGGCATGACGTGCACGGTCACCTCGGCGGGCAGGGTCGCCTCGATCGCGCCCAACCGGGCCGGCAGCGCCTGGTCGCCGTCGGCCAGCACCAGGATGGTCAGCCGGAACCCGCGCAGCCGGTCGGCGAGGTCCGCCACCGCCCGCAGCGCGGCGTCCGCGCCCCCCGCGTCGGTCCCGGCGTACGCCAGGGCGAGGGTGGCCCGCCGGGCGCGGTGCAGCGCTGCGGGCAACCAGGCTTCGAGCTGTCGGGCGAGCAGCTCGTGCAGGACGGTGTCGGTCGGCATGCTGTCGTTCTACCCCACCGGCCCGGGACGCGGCTCCCCACCCCGGCGGTCAGGCCGGGACGGAGATACCCACCCCGCCGCGGGTCTGACCGCCGTAGCGCTGCCGCTCGCGGTCCAGGTCGAGGCGGCCGATCCGCTTGCGGGCGGCCAGGGCGTCGTCGTCGAGCCGGTCGGCCGGGATCAGCCAGACGATCTCGAACTCGAGCCCGTCCGGGTCCTGTCCGTAGAGGCTCTTGGTGGTGCCGTGGTCGGAGCTGCCGACCAGGGCGCCGGCGGCGGTCAGTCGCTCGGCGGTGACGGCGAGCTCGTCGAGGGTGTCGACCTCCCAGGCCAGGTGGTAGAGGCCGACGGTGGCTCGGCCCGCGGTGGAGCGGCCGGCGGCCCGGCCGAGCTCGAACAGGCCGAGGTCGTGGTCGTTGGTGGAGCCGGCGGCCTGGAGGAAGGCCGCGCCCCGGAACCCGTCGGGGGTCATCGGGATGACCCGGAAGCCCAGCACGTCACGGTAGAAGGCGACGCTGCGGGCCAGGTCGGAGACGTAGAGGACGGCGTGGTTGAGGCGGTGGATTCCCATGCCGTCCAGGCTAGCGCGATTTGGTTGAGCGTTCAACAAGTTCGGTTATGCTGGTGTCCATGACCCGCTGGCTGGACCCTGACGAGCAACGCACCTGGCGGGCGTACCTCGCCGCCTCCCGGGCGCTGATGGACACGCTCGACCGCGAGCTGCAACGCGACGCGGGCATGCCGCACGCGTACTACGAGATCCTGGTCCGGCTCTCCGAGGCGCCCGACCGGCGGCTGCGGATGGGCGATCTGGCCGACGCGACCGGCTCCTCGCGCAGCCGGCTCTCACACGCCGCCGCGAGGCTGGAGGCGTCCGGCTGGATCCGGCGGGAGGACTGCCCGACCGACCGGCGCGGGCAGGTCGCCGCGCTCACCGACGCCGGGTATGCCGCCCTCGCCGCCGCCGCGCCCGGCCACGTCGAGGGGGTGCGCCGGCATCTCTTCGACGCGCTCAGCCCCGCCCAGGTGGACCAGCTCCGCCGGATCAGCGAGACGCTCGCCGACCACCTGACCGGATGATGACCGAATCGCGATAGTCGGGGGGTTGTACATATTGTCGCGGGACGGCCACGATGGGGCGTGTCCTCCGCGTTCGGTGATTTGACCGTCCAGGCGCACCACCTGGTGTCCGCCGGCGACCTGGCCGGCGCGCAACAGCTGCTCTCCGACGCGCTGAGCGACGCCGATCCGCGCCCCGACCACGCCTCCCCCGAGCTGGCCGACGCCGCCGGCCTCCAGGCCCGTGTGCTGGTCGCGCTGGGCGAGCCCCACTCGGCGCGGGGCTGGGCTGCTTTCACGTACGCGGCCACGAGCCGGCTGTACAGCCCCTCCGACCCGCGTACGGTCTCGGCGGCGGCGACCCTCGCCGCGGTGCTGCACCGGGTCGGCAGCTACGCCCGCGCCGCCCGGCTCTACTCCGACGTCATCATCGAGCTGACCGCCTCCGACGGGCCGGAGTCGCTGCGGGTGCTGGCCGCCCACGCCGACCTGGCCACCGTCGAGTACGCCCGCGGCCAGTGCGAGGTGGCCCGGGAGCGGTTGCAGGACGCCTGGGAGCTGCACCGGGAGGTGTACGGGGACGGCCATTCCAGCGGTATCAAGATGCTGGCCCGGCTCGGGGCGATGCAGCGCGACTGCGGGGAGTTCGCCGAGGCGCACGACCACCTGGCCCTGGCCCGGGAGCTGTGCCGGCAGCACCTCGCCATGGACGACCCGCTCGCCGTGCAGGTGGCGGGCCTGGCCCGGGCCGCCGCCAACCCCGACCACGTCTGTGCGCGGACGCCCCCGGTCGACCGGGAGGAGCCGGCGGAGGCACCCGTGGTCCCGGCAGCCCGCGTCCCGCCGGCCGCCGAGGGACCACCGACGTACCAGACGGCGTGGCCGCCGGAGGACGACCCGTACCCGCCGGCCGTGCCCGCCCCCCGGACGCCCCCGGACGGGGTGGCCCACCACGCCCCCGCGTACCCCGGCGGAGACGACGGCTGGCCCCGGGACGACGACGAGCGGGGCGGCCGGCCGTACCCGGACGGCGACGAGCGGGGCGGCCGGCCGTACCCGGAGGACGACCACCGGTGGCCGGACGAGCCGGGATGGCCGGCCGCGAGCTCGCTGCCCCCGACGGTCGCCGGCCTGGCCGGTGCCGCCGACGAGCCGGCCGGGGTGCGGGCCGTGCACCCGCCCGTGACCCGGGAGGACCGGTCCCGGCTGCTCCCGGTGCTGGTCCCCCGCCCGCCCGCGCCCCCGCCGCGCCGGCTCACCCCGCTCGTGGTGCTCGGCGGGGTGACCGTGGTGGTGCTCGGCACGGCGGCGGTGATCGCCGGGGTCGCCCGGGTCGACCGCCCGGCACCCGGCCCGGTGCCCTCGGTCACCGCCCCGTCGGGCACCAGCACCCCGGGTGGCGGCCCGTCCGGCGGCGCACCGTCCGGCGGAGCGTCGGCCAGTCCACGGGCCGCCGCCTCACCCGGCACCCCGCCGGGCGGCTTCACCGTCCGGGACAACCGGGACAACATCGCGCTGCGCTGGACGTACCCGGCCGGCGCGACCGGGCCGGTGGTGCTCGCCAAGGGCCAGTCCGGGCAGGAGCCCCGCGCGTTCGAGACCCTCCCGCCGGGCAGCACGAGCCTGCTGGTCTACGGCCTGGACCGGGCCGACGACTACTGCTTCACCGTGGCGGTGGTGTGGTCGGTGGAGACGGTCGGCCGGACCAGCCAGGTCTGCACGAACCGCGGCTGACCGGGATGCACCGCCGGCAGACCGGGCCACCGGGGCCGGCACGTCGCGGGCGGCGGGGTGCGGTCGGTGCTCTGGCGTGGGGCCGGTGCGGCCTGGCAGGGCCGGTGGGCGTCAGGCGGCCAGGGCGGTCAGGAAGGCGTCCGCGATGACCGCGTGGCCGGGCAGCCCCGGGTGCACCCGGTCGTCGGCCCAGCGGCTCGACGGGCTGTGCCGCAGCACCCGGTCGAAGGCGGCCTGGGTGGCCACGTGCACCGCGTCGAAGTCCTTGGCGAGGGCGGCCACCACGGCGGCGTACCGGTCGGTCTCGACGCGCTGCGGCTCGTCGACGTCGGCCTCGATGAGGAACGGGTCGGCGAGGAGCAGCCGGCACCCCGTGGCGTCCACGGCCCGGCGCAGCAGCGCGCGCAGGGTGCGCTCGTACTCGTCGATCGGCACCGCCTCGGCCTCCCGGCCGGGGACGAACGCGCGCCAGATGTCGTTGATCCCGATCATCACGGAGAGCCAGTCGGGGCGCTCGCCGATCGCGTCGGCGTCCCAGCGGGCCGCCAGGTCCCGGACGGTGTTGCCGCTGATCCCCCGGTTGACCCAGGTCAGCTCGCGCTCCGGGTGCCGGGCGTCGACGAACGCGCGGACCAGACTCGGGTACCCGACACCGTAGGGGGCGGCGGCATCACGTCGGCCGCAGTCGGTGATGCTGTCCCCGATGAAGACGACGCGCTGACCGGCACCCAGCAACATCCCGCACGACTCCGTCCCCGGCGGCGGTGGTTCCCGACCGATCGCTTGGTGGGAGAGGTCGTCGCACGGTATCTTTTGCAGTTCAGGCACAAAAAAGGAACGGCGATAATTGCCGTTCCGAATGCAATCCTAATCACTAGGGAGACGGCTTGTCAAGGCACTCCGCGGGTCCCGACGAGCTACGGCACGACGATGAGATCGGCCCCGAGCAGGAGTACGTCTCCATGCTCTACGGCCGGCTGGACGGCATGCGGGAACAGGCCGCCCGGCGGCTCGCCGAGGAACTGCACACCACCGGCGGCACCCTCCAGGCCCGGTCGCAGCGGGACAGCTCCGTGCAGATGTACGCCGAACAGGTCGAACAGTTCTCCGCCGTCGAGAACGGGCTCTGCTTCGGCCGGTTGGACGCCGACAACGGCGCGCGCCACTACATCGGCCGGATCGGCATCTTCGACACCAGCGGCGACTACGACCCGCTGCTGATGGACTGGCGGGCCCCCGCCGCCCGGGCCTTCTACCTGGCCACCGCCGCCAACCCGCAGGGTGTACGGCGGCGACGGCACCTGCGGACCCGGCAGCGCAAGGTGACGGCCCTCAACGACGAGGTGCTCGACCTGGCCGCCGCCTCCCCCACCGCGCACGAGGAGCTGACCGGGGAGGCGTCGCTGCTCGCCGCGCTCACCGCCGGCCGGACCGGCCGGATGCGCGACATCGTCGAGACCATCCAGGCCGAGCAGGACCGGATCATCCGCGCCGACCTGCCCGGCACGCTGGTGGTCCAGGGCGGCCCGGGCACCGGCAAGACCGCCGTCGCCCTGCACCGCGCGGCGTACCTGCTCTACACCCACCGCAATGTGCTCTCCAGCCGGGGCGTGCTGCTGGTCGGCCCGAACGAGACGTTCCTGCGCTACATCTCGCAGGTGCTCCCGGCGCTGGCCGAGACGGGCGTGCTGCTGCGTACCCCCGGGGACCTTTTTCCCGGGGTCAGCGCCCGCCGGACGGAACCGGCGGAGGCCGCGGCGGTCAAGGGCCGTTCCGAGATGGTGCAGGTGCTCACCGAGGCAGTGCGGGACCGGCAGTGGGTTCCCGACGAACCGCTGGAGATCGAGGTCGAGCGGGAGGTGCTGCGGCTGGACCCGGAGACCGTCCGGGCGGCCCGGGACCGCGCCCGCCGCACCGGCCGGCCGCACAACCTGGCCCGCGCGGTCTTCGACGTCGAGATCGTGCACGCCCTGGCCGACCAGGTGGCCGACCGGATCGGTGCGGACCCGCTGGGCGGGGAGAACCTGCTCGACGAGGCCGACGTCGCGGAGATCCGCCGCGAGCTGCGCGAGGAGCCCGAGGTGCGGGCCGCGCTGGACCGACTCTGGCCGGTGCTCACCCCGCAGCGCCTGCTCACCGACCTGTACGCCGACCCCGACCGGATCGCCGCCGCCGCGCCCGAGCTGACCGACGCCGAGCGGGCCCTGCTGCGCCGCGAGCCGGGAGGCTGGACGCCGGCCGACGTGCCGCTGCTCGACGAGGCCGCCGAGCTGCTCGGCGAGGACGACCGCACCGCTGCGGCCCGCCGGCAGCGCATCCGGGCTTTCCAACGCGAGTACGCCGAGGGCGTGCTGGAGATCGCCCGGGGCTCCCGCTCCATCGACGTGGAGGACGAGGCCGAGGGCGGCGAGATCCTCGGCGTCACCGACCTGCTGGACGCCGACCAGTTGCTGGAGCGCCAGGAGGAGTCCGACGGGCTGACCGCCGCCCAGCGCGCCGCCGCCGACCGGGGTTGGGCGTTCGGGCACGTGATCGTCGACGAGGCGCAGGAGCTGTCGCCGATGGCCTGGCGGCTGCTGATGCGCCGCTGCCCGAGCCGGTCGATGACGATCGTCGGGGACGTGGCGCAGACCGGGGCGCTCGCCGGCACCCCGTCCTGGGCCGACGCGCTGGAGCCGTACGTGGCGCAGCGGTGGCGGCTGGAGGAGCTGACCGTCAGCTACCGCACGCCCGCCGAGATCATGGCGGTGGCCGCCGAGGTGCTGACGAAGATCGACCCGCACCTGCTCCCGCCGCGCTCCGTACGGGAGAGCGGGGTGCCGCCGTGGGACCGTCGGGTCGCCGAGGACGCGCTGCCCCGCGAGCTGACCGGGGCGGCGGTCGCCGAGGCGGCCGGGCTGGCCGACGGGCGGCTCGGGGTGATCGTCCCCGCGGGCCGGGTCGACGAGCTGGGCGCCGCCCTGGTCGCGGCGCTGCCGGAGGCGGCCGTCGGCGAGCACCCGGAGTTGGAGAGCCGGGTGGTCGTGCTGACCGTCGGGCAGGCCAAGGGGTTGGAGTTCGACTCCGTCCTGGTGGTCGACCCGGAACGGATCGTGGCCGAGTCCCCGCGCGGGCACAGCGACCTGTACGTCGCCCTGACCCGCGCCACCCAACGCCTGGGCATCCTCCGCCCCACCTGACCCCCACCCCCCACCCACCACCCGGGACATCCGCGCACTTTCACGGAATCAGTGGCCTCGCGGCGCCGAATAGCCACTCATTCCGTGAAAGTGCCGGTCTCACTCGTCGGTGAAGTCGCCGACCTGGCTGGCGCTGCTCGACTGGTCACTCGTCGAGCCACCCGCCGGGGTGCTCAGGCCACCCGTGGTGGCGTCGCCGGTGGTGGTCGGTGCGACCTTCCCCGGGTGCCGTTCCGGCTGCCGGGCCACCCGCCGGACGCTCGCCGGGCCGGCGGTGCCGCCGGTCGTGGTCAGCGCGCCCTGGCCCCGGGTCGGGCCGCCGTCGCGCAGCACCTCCGGGTCGATCGGGACGTCCGCCGGGTCACCCGGGTCCTCCTCCTGGAGGACCCGCGTCTCGTCGGTCTGCGGCACGGTGACCTCGTCGAGGGCCCCCGGGCCGTACACCCCGCCGGCGATCCGTTGCTCGGCCTTACGGGCGGACTCCCGCACCATGTCGTCCTCACGCACGTCCATCACCTCGCAGATCTGTCGGATCGTCCTGCGTGCCCGGGTGCCGGCCGACCAAACCCCACGCCAGGCCCACGCTGACGCCGCCATTCGGTGGGCCGGCGGGTGTTACCTCGACGGACCCCCGGGTAGTCGGGGGTTGCCCCCGCCGAGAACGCCAACCGTGCCGTGGCCGAAACGCGGTAGCGGGGCGAGGGAGCGCAGGTAGGACTCATCGCATCCTGAGGAGGACAAGATGAGCACGCAGGCTGCATCCACCAGGTCGACGAACCGGACCCAGGAAGCGCCGAACCGCGCGATGAACGACATGCCGAACCGCGCGATGAACGAAGCGCCCACCCGGCAGATGCCGATGATGCACGACGGGCACCGCGAGCCGATGCAGGCACCGGGTACGGAGACCAAGCAGGCCTTCATGACAACGGAGTTCTGGGTCTACGTCGCCTCGGTGATCGGCGTGCTGGCCGCGTCGTACCTGGTCGGCAAGAACTCGGTCGGGGTGGACATCTTCCGCGCCCCGCAGGCCTGGTTCTTCATCACGCTGCTGAGCATCGGTTACCTCGGTAGCCGGGGTCTGGCCAAGGCCGGCAGCAGCTTCCGCAGCGGCACGGAGCGCAAGAGCAGGCACTGACCGCACGGATCAGCTCCGAGCAGCACGGTGGCCCTCCGGGAGAATCCCGGAGGGCCACCGTCGTCCTTCACGTCACTCCTCGTCGCCGCCGGAGCCCCAGTCCTCGGCGAAGTCGCCCTCGACCGCGTCCTCGATCATCTCGCCGGCGACCATCCCGCCGACGGCGCCGAGCGCCACGCCCGCGACGACGCCGCCCATCCCGACGCCCCGGCCGTGGCCGCCGTGCCCGTGGCCGCCGTGCCCGTGCTGCGTCGGGTAGCCGTGCGGTGCCCCGTAGCCGGGGGGAGCGCCGAAGCCCTGCGCGCGCAGGCCGCCGTAGCGGGAGGTGGTCTCCTGGAGCCAGCCGTCGACGACCTGCGCCCAGTCGACCCGGTCGGCGTCCGTGTGCGCCACGGTGTACCGGCCGAAGACGTCGTGGCCGGCGCTGAGGAAGCCGCCCCGCTTGTCGCACTCCAGCACCACGTCGATGCCCTGAGGGCCGGTCACGAAGGTCAGCTCGACCTCGTTGATGAGCTGCGCGTACTGCGGCGCGGCGAAGAACTCGATCTCCTGGTAGAACGGCAGCGTCTGCTGCGTGCCGCGGATGTGGCCGCGCTCCAGGTCGGCGCCCTTGAACCGGAAGCCGAGCCGGGCGAAGGCGTCCATGATGCGCTCCTGCACCGGCAGCGGATGGACGTTGACCTGGTCGAGGTCGCTCTTGTCGACCGCCCGGGCCACCGCCACCTCGGTGCGCAGCCCCATCGTCATGCCGTGCAGGCGCTGGCCGTACACGTCGGTGATCGGGGTCTCCCACGGCATCGGAAGCTGGAAGGGGATCGAGAGCTGCTGCTTCGGGGCCAGCTCGAACGCCCCGGCGACCGGCAGCCGGTGGAACTCCATCACGCCGGCGTACTCGCCGTCGCCGCTCTCCATCTCGACCCGGGTGACCAGGCCGACGACGATCTGCTCGATGGCCGCCGACGCATCGCCGCCGACCAGGTTGACCTGGCCGTCGAGGGCGAGCCCCGGCCGAGTGTTCGGGTTGGTCAGGACGGTGTCCACGGTGGGACCGCCCACGCCAAACGCGCTCAACATCTTCTTGAAGACCATCGGACCCTCCGCGTGACGGTCACCGCGCTCCACCATGGAACGCTGGCGGCTGACCGGGGCAGACTAGCCAGCACCGCTGTGAATTGTCTGGGAAGTAGGGACACGGCGTGTCGCCTGCGATTCCGGGCCCGGTGCGGCTGCCGGGGCTGGACCAGGCCCGCCGGTACGCGGTGCGGCCGGTGGCCGGCGTGCCGGAGCCGGCCGTGTCGCAGCTCGCCGAGCCCGGTTGGCTGCCCGGCGGGGTCACCCTGCCCGGCGTGGTGCTGGGGTCGGTCGGCCTCCAGCTTCCCGCCCTGCACCCCGAAAAGACTCAGGAGGTCCAGCCTCCGTCGGAGGCGACGACGGCCCCGTTGACGTTGATCGCCTCGTCGGAGCCCAGCCAGCAGACCAGCGTGGAGACCTCGGCGGGCGTGGCCGTCCGGGTGACCCGTCCGAACGACCGCTCCAGACGCTGGTACGCCCACGGAACCTTCGGCGCGGCGCTGCGGCCGATGTTGGTCTGGACGCCGCCGGGGCAGACCGCGTTGGCCCGAACGCCGTCCTCGGCGTACAGGTTGGCGATCGAGCGGGTCAGGCCGACCAGCCCGTGCTTCGAGGAGACGTACGCGCTGCCGGCGACCGCTCCGGTGAGGCCGCCGATGGAGGCGACGTTGACGATCGCACCCCGGCCCCGCGCCGTCATCAGCGGCAGCATGGCCCGGCACAGCCGCATGGGACCAGTGAGGTTGACCGCCAGGACGCGGTCCCAGGTGGCGTCGTCCAGTTCCGTGACGGGGATGAAGTGGTCCATGACCCCCGCCACGTTGGCCAACAGGTCGACGCGTCGGTCTGGCAGCGCGGCGACGATCCGGTCGATGTCGGCCTGCGCCGTGATGTCGGCGACGATCATCGTCCCGGGGTGGCCGTCCTCCTCCATGAGCTTGGTGGTCGTGGCGAGACCCTCGGCATCGACGTCACAGCCGATGACCGTGGCTCCCTCTGCCGCAAGCTGCTGGGCGACCGCCTGCCCGATACCCGATCCGGCTCCGGTCACGACCGCGACCCGTCCGGCGAAACGCTGCTCGCTCATGACCATTCTCCATTCCCCGGCCCCCGCGGCGGGCTCATCCGTCCAGGTCCCGCACGGGAGACCTCTCCTTCCATGCTGTCAGGAGAGGCTGCGACCCGCAGGGCCGAAAGCCCCGGGCGGGTGGGGGCGAAGGGCGCGAACCTCGGTCGGTACCGCTGCGTTTTCGATGTCGAAAGGCCGAGTTGTCCGCCGCCTTCGGACCCGCCAGCCCGGCCCCACACTTGACCTTGCCCCTCGGGGAGGCCCCAGCCTGGTCCGTGCCGGTCGCCGCGACCGGCACGAGGAGGATGTCGACGTGGCGCTGCTGACCATCGGGGCATTCGCCAAGGCGGTACGCCTGACGCCGAAGGCGTTGCGGCTCTACGACGAGGTGGGGCTGCTGCACCCGGCCGCAGTCGATCCCGAGTCGGGGTACCGGCTCTACGCCCCGGACCAGGTGGAACAGGCCCGACTGATCGCCGCGCTCCGCCGCATTGGCATGCCGCTGGCCGAGATCCGCACCGTCTGCGGGCTCCGGCCCGCGGCGGCGGCCGAGGCGGTCGACGCGTACTGGCGGCGGGTCAGCGCCGACACGGCGGCCCGGGGTCGCCTCGCCACCCTCCTCGTCGACGTCCTGTCCGGAGGGAGCACCACCATGTCCGATCCGACCCCCGTCCTCGGCATCCGCCACGCCGCCCGCTGCGACACCGGGGCCTTGCGGGACAGCAACGAGGACGCCGCGTACGCCGGCGAGCGGTTGTTGGCCGTCGCCGACGGCATGCGTGGCCCCGGCGGCGCCGCCGCGAGCGCCGCCGCCATTGCCGCACTCCGACCGTTGGAACTGGCCGACGTGCCGGCCGCCGAGCTGCTCACGCTGCTGGCCGGCGCGGTCGCCGACGCCGACCGCGCCGTGCGCGAGGCTGCCGAGGCGGAGCACCGGCCGGTCACCACCCTGACCGCGCTGCTGCGCTCCGGTTCCCAACTGGCGCTGGTGCACGTCGGCGACACCCGGGCGTACCTGCTGCGCGGGGGCGAGCTGTTCCCGCTGACCCGGGACCACACCTACGTACAGTCGCTCGTCGACCAGGGCAGGCTGGACCCGGCCGGGGCCGCCGCACACCCACAGCGGGCCCTGCTGGTACGGGCCCTCGGCACCGGTGGGGCCTACGTCGAGGCGGACCTGGCACTGCGCACCGCCGTCGAGGGGGACCGCTACCTGCTGTGCTCCGACGGGCTCTCCTCGGTTGTCGACCGGGCGGCGCTGCACTCCGCGCTCGCGGCGGGCGACGAACCCGACCAGGTCGTGGCGCGGCTGGTCGAGCTGGCGCACGCCGCCGGGGCGCCCGACAACATCGCCTGCGTCATCGCCGACGTCGTGGCGGCGTGAGGGCCGGTATCGAAGTCCGCCGTGCGAGCTTCGACGGCGGGGCAGGCCGTGGCGTGGTATCGCGCGCGCCGCGGCCTGCCGTCCAGGGGATGAGCCTGGATGCCAGGCAGGTCACCAACTCGCCCCCTTTGCTCTGCTGCCGTCACCGCAACACCAGCACCGCGCAGCGCCGCTTCACCACAGAGCCGCTTCACCGCGCAGCCCTAGCAACGCGCAGCCGCTCCACATCTCGGGCCGGCCCGATCAGGCGACCGGAAGCGTCACACTCCGCGAGCGTTGCACAGGGGGCAGCAGAGCAAAGGCGATCGTGCAGGTGTGACCCGTCGGTCGACGACGACTCCAGCGCCTGAGCCGACGTCGGCGCCAGCGCCCCAACCGACGTCAGCGCCTGCGGTCGACACCAGCGCCGAGACCGGCGCCGCACGTCGGCGTGCCGGAAACGTTGGCGGCTGGGTCCACGTACCCGAAAGGAGGGTGGCCGGGTCCGTGCGGACCCGGCCACCGCGGGGTATCAGGATGCGGTGCAGGTGACGGCGGGGACGGTGTTGGTGCCGCCCGAGCTGCCGATGAAGCCGAAGCTGGTGCTGGCCCCGGCACCGAGCCTGCCGTTGTAGGCCACGTTGCGGGCGGTCACGGCCGACCCGCTGCTGGTCACCGTGGCGTTCCAGGACTGGGTGACGGTCTGGCCGTTGGCGTACGTCCACCTCGCCGTCCAGCCGGTGATGGCGGCGGAGCCGGCGGTCACCTTGACCTCGCCCTGGAAGCCGCCCTGCCACTGGTTGACGATCGTGTACGTCGCCGTGCAGCCGCCGGTGGGCGGCGGAGTCGTGGGCGGCGGCGTGGTGGGCGGGGGCGTCGTCGGCGGGGGCGTGGTGGGCGGGGGCGTCGTCGGGGTGGGCCCGCCGTACACCGACGCCTCCCTCGACGTCGCCCTGATGCCGTTGGCCCCGTTGAAGATCCGCTGACCCCAGGTGGTCAGGGCCGCCGGGTTGAAGTTGGTGGCCATGTCGAGGTACTCGACGCCGCCGCCGTTGCCGCTCCACGACCAGCCGAGATAGCCGATCCCGTTGGCCTGGCTGTAGGACAGGATGGTGTCCTCATCCGGGTTGCCGTCGGAGTGGTCGAAGCCGAACTCACCGACCACGATCGGCAGCTTCGCGGTGCGGAACCGGCCGAGGTAGTCGCTGATCTCCGCGGCGGTGTCGAAGACGCCGTACATGTGGATGGAGAAGACGGTGTTCTTCTGCGGGTCGGCCGCGAAGACCGACGCGGCGTTGTCGCGCATGGTGAACGACCAGTCCTGGCCCCAGTTCGGGGCGTCGACCATGATGGTGTGCGTCAGGCCGGCGGCGCGCAGCCGCTTGATCGCGTTGGCCGAGTCGGTGGCCCAGGTGCCGTAGCCCTGGTTGCCGTACGGCTCGTTGCCGATGTTGACGATGACGTACTTCTCCTGGCCGGCGAGGGCGCTGGAGATGCTCAGCCAGTAGTCGACCGCCCGGTCCAGGGTGATCGCGCCGCTCTGCTCGCCGTAGCCGGTGGTGTCGTGCACCTCCAGCACGCAGATCAGCTTGTTGGCCTTGCACAGCGAGATGACGTTGGCGACGTCGGCGGTGTCGTTCTTGGCCCAGCGGTCGCCGCTGGCCAGCACCACCCGCACGGTGTTCGCGCCGAGCGCCTTGACGTTGGCGAAGGAGCTGGTCTGCTGGGCATACCAGGTGTGGGCGTGGTTGACGCCCCGCATGACGAATTCGGTGCCGTTGGCGTCGTACAGCTTGCCGTTGGCGACGGAGAAGCCGGCGGCGGCGTGCGCCGGCTGCCCGAAGGCGAACACGGCGGCGAGAACCGTCAGCAGGGCGACGCCCGCGACGGAGAGACGTTTTCTCATGGCCTTCCTCAGGGAGGGGTCCCCGTGCCCAGGCGGGGGTGCGGTGGTGGTGACGTAGAAGGCGACTGGCCCGTCAGTCGCCCGTCCGGCTCCCGACGGCGCAGGGATCAGCGTAAGCCGATGTCCCGTCCGGAGCAACCGGTTCAGTGAGTGGGTGCCGGATATCGGGACCCCGTGGCGGGCCCGCGCGCCTGCGGCACCCCCACGGGCTCTGCTGGGCGATCGGCGAAGCCTCCCGAAACACCCGCACCCCCATCGCGCTCCGCCGACCATCCCCACAACCCAGCACCCCTGAACCGGTTAATGCGCGTCTCCACCCCCCACTCATTCACGGAAAGAGTGGCCATCCCCGCTGGAATGACCACTCTTTCCCAGAAAATGCGGGCGCGGGGCGGGCATGCGGGGGCGGCGCGGGCATGCGCGGGCGGGGCTGGGGCTGGGGCGAAGCGGATCCGAGGGTTGGCTACGGGCGGTCGGGGTATCCGGGGATGATCGGGAGAGCGAAGGAGATGTCGCGATGGTCAACGTCGGTTACACCCTGATGTGCGAGCAGGCCGGCCCCAAGGAGTTGGTGGACCACGCGGTGCGTGCCGAGGCTGCCGGCTTCGACCAGCTCGTGATCTCCGACCACTACTACCCCTGGCTGGACTCCCAGGGCCACGCCCCGTACGCCTGGTCGGTGCTCGGCGCGGTCGCCCACGCCACCAGCCGGGCCGAGCTGATGTCCTTCGTGACCTGCCCGCTCCGCCGCTACCACCCCGCCGTCGTGGCGCAGAAGGCCAGCACGATCGGGGTGCTCTCGGACGGCCGGTTCACCCTCGGCCTGGGCGCCGGGGAGAACCTCAACGAGCACATCGTCGGCGGCTGGCCGCACGTGCAGCAGCGGCACGAGATGTTCGAGGAGGCGTTGCAGATCATCCGGCCGCTGCTCAACGGCGAGACGCTGACCTTCTCCGGCAACCACTACGACGTCCCCGACGCGTACGTCTGGGACCGGCCCGGCCGCCCGGTGCCGATGGCCGTCGCCGCGTCCGGCCGGCAGTCGGCGACGCTGGCCGCCGACTACGCGGACGGGATCGTCGCCACCGAGCCGGACCCGCACATCATCCAGATGTACGACGAGGCGGGCGGCGCGGGCCAGCCCCGGTACGGCCAGGTGGCGATCTGCTACGGCCCGGACGAGGCGGAGTGCCGCAAGATCGTGCACGACCAGTTCCGCTGGTTCGGGTTGGGCTGGAAGGTCAACGCCGACCTGCCCGGGCCGGACTCGTTCGCCGCCGCGAGCCAGTTCGTCCGCGAGGAGGATGTCGCCGAGGGGATCTCCTGCGGCCCGGACACCGACCGGCACGTGGAGGCGTTCAAGAAGTTCGTCGACGCCGGCTTCACCCACGTCGCGCTCGTCCAGGTCGGCGGCGACACCCAGCCGATGTTCCTGGACTGGGCCCGGGAGGAACTGCTCCCCCGGCTCCGCGAGCTGTGACGGCGACGGTCCGGCCGAGGGGCCCGTCCGCTGCGGCCCCACCGGTGGGGTTCTCCCCGGCGCAACTGCGGCTCGCCCTGGCCGCCCCCCGGCCCGCCGCCGGGCTGACCAGCGAGTGGCGGCTGGTCGACGGCCTGCGTACACACACCCGCCGCACTGCCGACCCGCGCACCGGTGCCCCACCCGTGGTGCTGGTGCACGGGCTGGCGGTGTCGCACCGCTATTTCACCCCGCTGGCCCTGGCGCTGGCGCCCACCCACCCGGTGTACGTGCCGGACCTGCCCGGCTTCGGACTCAGCGCCCACCCATCCGGCGCGTACGACGTCACCCGGCACGCCGAGCACCTGGCGGCGTGGCTGACCGCGTACGGGCTGCCGCCAGCGTGTGTGCTGGGGCACTCGTTCGGCGCGGAGGTGGCCGCCGCGCTGGCCGCCCGCCACCCCGGGCGGGTCCGGGCGCTGGTGCTGGCCGGGCCGACCAGCGACCCGGCCGCCCGCACCCGGCGGGGACTGTTCGGCCGCTGGCTGGCCGACACCCTGCGCGAGGCGCCATTGCAGACCCCGCTCCTGCTCCGCGATGTCTGGGACGCCCGCCCTCCGCGGGTGTACGCCACCCTCTCGCACTCGGTGCGCAACGCGATCGAGGCGGACGCCGCCCGGGTCGCCGTGCCCACCCTGGTGATCGCTGGCTCCCGCGACCCGGTGGCACCGGCCGCCTGGCGGGACCAGCTCACCCGCCTGGTGCCGAACGCCCGCACGGCTGTCGTCCCGGGCGCCGCCCACAATGTCGCCACCACCGCCCCGGCCGAGGTCGCCGCAGCCGTACGCGCCCTGCTCGCCCCGCACTAGGACAAGGACCGCCATGCGCATCGGCAACACGGAGATCCGCCCGCTCGGCGGTGGCCTCGGCTGTCTCCTGATGATCCTCTTCTCGGTCCTGGCCTCGATCGCCCTGACCGTCCTCCTCAACCTCCTCCTCTAACCCCACCCCCACTCCCCACCCCAGCTCCCACCCCAGCTCCCCGCCCCCGCTCCCCGCTCCCCGCTCCCCGCTCCCGCGATCTTGCACTTGCGGCCCCCGCGATGAGGCTTTTGCCCCTTTCGCCGGGGCCGAAGTGCAAGATCGACCGGGTTCGGGGTGGAGAGGGGCCGGGGTGGGCGGGATGGGTTAGCGGCGGAGGCCGAGGGCGGTCAGGAGGTCGCGGGTGGCTTGGCGGATCGGGGTCAGGATCGAGTCGCGGAGCCAGCGGACTGTCGGGGTGACCGTGGCCCGCCAGACGGCGCGCAGGGCCCGGCCGAACGGGACGGCAGTGTGCCGCCATACCCCGCGCAGGGCCCGGCCGAACGGGACGGCGGTATGCCGCCACAGCCAGCGCAGGGCCCGGCCGATCGGGCGGAGCAGTAGCCGGTAGAGGACGTTGACGATGCGGCCCGTGAGCCGCCAGGCGTACCCGAGGGCATCGGCCACGAGCCGCAGCAGCCACCACAGCCCGCGCCCGACGGCGGCCAGCGCCGGGCCGAAGGCCCGCATCAGCAGCCGCACCAGGGGCACCAGCACGTTGCGGATCAGCCAGTCGGCCGCCCCCACGAGCAAGCGCGCCACGGGCCGGACCAGCGTCCGGAAGACCCAGACCAGCGGGTGCCAGAGCAGGTGCTTCGTCAGCCACACCAGCGGCATCCGGACCAGCCGGTCCAGGAGCCAGGCGAGCGGGCGCAGCACCCAGGCCCGCAGGGCCCGACCGAGCGGGCTGAGCAGCCACCGGGCCAGCCACCGGGCGAAGCCGGCCAGCAGTTCCCAGACCAGCCGTACGGGCAGCACCACGACCAGGGCCACGCCCCGGGCGATCACGGCGAGCAGCGGATGCGGTTCCGGTTGCCCGGTCGGGGCGGTGTTCACGGGCCGAGCGTAGAAAGCTCCGGCGAAGGCGGTCGCCCCGGGAGGGCACGCCGGGCCGGGGCGCGGGGCGGGCCGGTCAGGCCGGGCTCAGGTCGAGCTCGGCGAGCACCGGATAGTGGTCGGAGGCGTACTCGGTGTCGCCGCCGCGCCGCACCTCGCAGGACCGGACCAGCCGGGCCAGTGCACGGGTGCCGAAGAGGTAGTCCAGCCGCATGCCGGAGAACTCGGCACCGCCGCCGTGCCGGGTGGGCGCCGTCAGCCCTTCGTCGCCGGGCCCGCGCGCCACGTACAGGTCGACCAGCCCGGCGGCGGCGAGTCGGGCCACCGCCCGGGTCTCCACCGTCCGGCCGTCCCGGCGCAGGTGACGGCGGCGGTACGCGGGCGGCAGCCGGGCGACCCGGGCGGTGTGATCGGTGCCAGGGTCGAGGGTGTTCAGGTCCCCGGCCAGCAGCGCCAGCTCCCCGGGGGCCCGGCGGACGGCGGCGGCCAGCCAGCCGGCCTCGATCCGCCGCCGCAGCCCGGTGTACGGGTCGAGGTGGGCGGCGGACACGGTGAACGGCCCGGCGTCGGTGGCCACGGTGACCCGTACGGCGGCGTGGTGGAACGGGCGGCGGACCGGGCCCGCCGCGAGCACCCGCAGCGGCGCGCGGACCAGCACCGCCACCGGCTGGCCGAGGCAGGAACGGGCCAGGTACGGCCGCATGCCCACCTCGGCGGCGAACCCGGCCAGCACGTCGCCGGAGTCGAAGCCCCGCAGTTCCTGGACGGCCAGCAGGTCCGGCCGCTGCGCGGTGACGACCCGGGCCACCCGGTCCAGCCGGCCGGGACCTGTCCGGTCCCGGCCGCCCGTCCTGATGTTCCAGGTCATCACCCGCAGCATGGCGCGGTCAGTCCGGCCGGCCGGCCTTGGCCAGCTCGTCGTCCAGCTCGTCGACCTGCTCGGAGTTGATGGCCGGCTGGTTGCCCTCGGCCAGGTCGGCGTTGGGACGGATCGCCCAGTAGAGCAGGCCGATCCACAGGGCGCTGAGCAGGATCGCGCCCATGAAGTCGGTGGGGTGGTGCATGCCCCGGTACATCCGGGAGGTGGCCACGCCGACCGGCATGATCACGGCCAGGGCCACGAAGATCCACCGCCACCAGCGGTCGGTGCGGGGGAACACGATGACCGCGATGGCCAGCCAGACGCAGATGGTGGCGGCGATGTGCCCGGACGGGAAGGACGAGGTGGGCATCTGCCCGTCCAGGTTCTCCACCGGCGGGCGGGGCCGGTCGACGACGTGGGCGGAGGCGAGGAAGAGGGTCAGCTCGCCGAACATCGCCAGCGCCACGAAGAGCACCGGCCGCCAGCGCCGCCACACGGCGAGCACCAGCGGGCAGAAGACCAGCGAGACGATCAGGATCGCGTGGGTGTCGCCGAGCTTGCTCCACCACCAGCTCACGTCGGTCAGCGTGTCGGTGTGCCGCTCGGCGAACCAGCGCGGCACCTCGGTGTCCAGGGTGCCGAAGAAGGTGTCCTTGGCGTGGTAGCTGACGAACGTGCCGAAGGCGTACAGGGCGCCGAACACCAGCACCCAGCCGACCAGCAGCTCGGCGACGGTGGAGCGGGGGTGATCCAGCACGTGCTCCTCGGCCGGGGCGGGGGCGATGTCGTGCCCCACCTCGGGCTCCAGGCCCTCGGTCAGCGGCGGCACCGGCCGGCCGCGCTCGCGCCGCCACAGCCGGAAGGCGTACGCGGTGACGCCCAACCAGGCCGCGCCGAGCAGCCAGCCGCCGATCACGTCCGAGACGTAGTGCACGCCCAGCGCGATGCGGGTCAGCCCGATCAGCGCCACCAGCGCCGCGGCGATGGCGATCGCCGGCTTGCGCCAGCGGGGCGCCATGGCCGGCAGGAACACCAGCAGCAGCGCCCCGTACGCGACGAACGAGCCGAGGGCGTGCCCGCTGGGGAAGCTGTTGCCGGGGGCGCTGGCGATCGGCACGTCCACCACCGGGCGAAGCCGACCGACCAGGGCCTTCAGCGACGGGTCGAGGATCAGCCCGCCGACCCCGGTGATGATCAGGTAGACGGCCAGCCGGGCCTGACGCCGGATCAGCAGCCCGATCACGGCGACGCTGACCAGCCAGATCAGCACCGGCCGCCCGCCGAGATCGGTGATCGCCTGAAGCACGGTCACCAGGGCGCCGTGCGGCGCGACGAGCCCGTTGAACCACTCCGCGACCTCGTGGTCGGCGTCGTTCAGCGGGCTCCAGTGGAAGCGTACGAGCATCAGCAGCAGACCGAAGGCGACCCCCGCGCCGGCGACGACCGCCAGCCCGGCGATGCTCCGCTCAGCGAAATGGCCGAGTGGTCGCCGCACCGCCTCTTTGACCGCGGTCATCCCGCACCTCCCTTGTCTGTCCTGGCGAGGCGGTTTACCCGGTTCGGGCCGCGCGTACACCGGGGGTGTCGCCGACGGGTCAGAGCGAGGTCATCTCGCCGGTGTCGTGGATCTCCTCGCGCTCGGCCTCGGGCTGCCACCGGTCCGGCTGGGCCGGCTCCTGCACGCCGATCCGCATCGCCTCGAGTTGGGCGGCGAAGGCCAGCCCGCCGAACAGCGCCATCCCGGTGAGGTTGGCCCAGAGCAGCAGCGCCATCATCCCGGTCAGCGCACCGTACGTCTGGCCGAACCCTTCGCTGACCTGCACGTACACGGCGAGCAGCAGGCTGGCCAGCCACCACAGCGCGGTGGCGATGCCGGCGCCGAAGAACAGCCAGGACAGGCCGGGCTGGTTGCGTCGGGGCGCGTGCCGGAACAGCAGGGCCACGGCGAGCACGGTCAGCCCGAGGCTCAGCGGCCAGCGGACCACGTCCCACGCGCCGTGGGCGAACTCGCCCCACTTGTAGTGCCGCCGCACCGAGTCGCCCATCGCCCCGCCGCCGACGAGGATCAGGAAGCCGGTCAGCGCCGGGACGCCCGCGACGACCGCGAGCACGGCGGCGCGCAGGTATTTCCACAGCGCCGGACGGTCCCGCTCGACGCCGTAGATCCGGTTCGCGCCCCGCTCGATCTGCGCCATGGTGGTGGTGAGCGCGAAGAGGCCGGTGAGCAGGCCGAGGGTCAGCGCCAACTCGCCGGCGTCCTCGGTGCGCTCGCTGTCGACCAGCAGGTCCTGCACCATCGCATCGCTCTGCCCGGGGGTCAGGGCGAGGACGGTGTCGGCGACCACCTCGCCGCCCGCGTCGGCGCCGAGGTCGGTGATCAGGCCGGTGAGGGCGATCAGGAACGGCACCACGGCGAGGCAGAGCTGCAACGCGAACGCCCGGGAGTGGCTGAATCCGTCGCCGTAGCGGAACCGGACGAACGCGTCCCGCAGCAGGCACCAGCCGCCCTGCCGGCGCAGCGTGTGCCAGGCGTCGTCGGCCGACAGCTCCTGGTCGGACATCAGCCGGGTCTCCGGCACCAGCTTCGTGCTACTCACGGCGCGCCTCCTCGACCAGCGCCTCGCCCCGCTCCCCGGCTGCGGACGCGTCGACGGCGAGGTCGGGCGTCTCCTCGGGCTGCGGCACGCAGAGCCACAGGGCGCGGGGACGGATCTCCGCCACGAGCCGCCGCCCGGGGGAGATGAGGTCGCCGTCCAGCTCGCGCGGCTGGGGTCGGTTGCTGGTGATCTCCACCTTGCGGGCGCGGAAGACCTCCATTTGGGGCACGCTGCCCCGGCGCCGGACCAACGCCCAGCCCATGGCCAGCCAGTGCCGCAGCGTACGCGGGGTGAGCACCGCGACGTCGAGCCAGCCGTCGTCCGGTTCGGCGTCGGCGAGCAGGGTGACCCCGCCCTGGAGCCGGCCGACGTTGGCGACCAGCACCGAGCGGGCCCGGCGGCGCAACCGCGGCCGGTCGTCGATGCGGATGGAGACCTTCATCGGCCGGTCCCGCAGGTGCCGGGCGGCCCCCATGACGTACGCGGGCCAGCCGATACGGGCCTTGGTGGTCTCCGAGGTGGCGTCGAGCATCTGCGCGTCGAAGCCCATCCCGGCCATGACGGTGAAGTAGTTGTCCTCGACCGCGCCGACGTCGAGCTGTCGGCGCCCCCGCTCGACGGCCACCTCCAGCCCGGCGGCCAGGTCGGTGGAGAGGCCGAGGTTGGCGGCGAGCAGGTTGCCGGTGCCCTGGGGCAGGACGGCCAGGGCCACGTCGGTGCCGACCAGGCCGCTGACGCAGGACATCACGGTGCCGTCCCCGCCGCAGGCGAAGACCACGTCGACGCCCGCCTTGACGGCCTCCTCGGTCTGACCTCGGCCCGGGTCGTCGGGGGTGGTCTCGAACCACAGCGGCTGGGGCCAGCCGGCGGCGGTGAGGGCGGCGTCGACGGTCTCGCGCAGTTCGTCGAGATCGGTCACCTTCACCGGGTTGACCACCACCGCGGAGCGCAACCCGCCGACGGCGGCGGTCGAACGCGTGTCCTGCTCAGCATCCACGGCGCCAGTGTGCAACAACTCCGACCGGGCGGCGACCCGGCGACCGGTGAGGTTGCGCGCACCGAAAACAGGTTTGCGGGGAGGGAGGGGCCACTTCCGCCCATCGGAGGCCGGGAAGTGCCCCTCCCTCCCCTTCTAGGCCGCCATCCGCAGGGCGTTCTCCACCCGGGGACGCAGGTCGGCCAGGTCGAGCCCGGCCTCGGTGAGCACCAGGGCGGCCGTTCCGCCGGCCTCGCGGAGCAGGCCGAGCAGGATGTGCTCGGTGCCGATGTGCCGGTGCTTCAGCCCGAGCGCCTCGCGCAGCGCCAGTTCCAGCACCTTCTTCGCCCGTGGCGAGAACACTCCGCCGGGCGGCTGCCGGCGACCCCAGCGGCGGCGCGGGCCGGGGGTGGCCTCGCGCAGCGCGTCGGGGCCGAAGGACTCCTCGACGCGGGCGACGACGGCGGAGAGGTCGATGCCGATCTCGCGCAGCGCGGCGATGTCGGCCTCGGCGAGCCCCGCTCCGCCGTCGGCGGTGTGCCGGGCGACGGCGGCGCGCAGGTCGTCGTCGCGGATGCCGGCGTCGCGCAGCAGCCGTGCCGCGAGGCTGTCGGCGTCGGCGAGGACGGCGAGCAGCAGGTGCTCGGTGTCGATCTGGCGCCGGCCGGTGGCCCGCGCCTCGTCGCGGGCCGCCCGGACCACCTCGCGGGCCCGGTCGGTGAACCGTTCGAACATCACGCCTCCCAGGTGCTCGGGACCGCCGGTCGCCCGGCGTGCTTCTTGTGGACCGCCTGCCGGCTGACCTCGAGGGCGTCGGCGATCTCCTGCCAGGACCAGCCCTGTCGTCGGGCGTTGTCCACCTGGACCACCTCCAGCCGTTCGAGGAGCCGGCGCAGGGCGCGCACGGCGCGCAGACCGACCCGGGGATCGGTGCTGCCGGCCGCCGCCGCGAGTTCCGTCGCCTGACTCATGTCGTCAACCTACATTGACAGGGCCCGCGTGTCAACGAAAGTTGACGCTCGATCGGCGGCCCGACCCATGCGGGGATACCCGCCGATACGGCTCAGGCCCGCACGTTCGATCTGGACCGCCCTGGTTGACCACTGTCGTGTTTGGCGATGACGGGCGCTGGGGCGGCCCGTCGTTGGACCGTCAATCCCGCCGGCTGGACGAAGATCTCCCGGCGGGCCGTGGCCTCGCCTTTGGCGTCGAGCTGGTAGCCGTCGAGCCAGATCCAGTGGTCGTAGGTGACCAGGTCGTGCCGAACCTTGATCAGGCGGAACATCATCGGCTCGGTGAACTGCACGCTGCACGCGGCGGTTACGTGAAGGACGTCGCCGGCCTTGAGTTCGATCATCGGCGAGGGCCGTAGCGTCGCCATGCCCTGATCCGGGCCTTGGCCACCTCGACCAGGGGGCACCCGCCGCTCGGGCGACAAGCGGCACACCGCCGGTGCTTATGCCAGTCGAGGGCACGCCAGGCATCCAGGATCAGCAGGGGCAGCCGACGCGCAGTCACCGCGTCCTGGCCCGGCGTACGACCGATCCGGCCGCACCGGACGTGCCCGCCGCCCGGGTGAGGTCAAGCCGGTCCCTGCCCCTCCAGATCCACGAGACACAGGAGTCCCATCGAAAGTCCTGGCGCAGCTTCACGAGTTCGAGGTGTCGGGCGTCCTGCAGCGCCATCGATGCCCTCCCACGGGGTCCGGTTTCTGCGGCACCCCGCCCCGCCGAGCCCAGCTCAACCAGGGCGGGGGTACCGCGCCACCGATCACACACCGCCCGCTACACCCCTGTCAAATTTGGCAGGCTAGATCCTTCAGGACATAGTTTTGCAGGGCCAGATCGTCCGCTGCTAAATTGGGTAGACATGCCCATGTCTACCTTGTTTTGCATGGGTGAGCCGGAGGTACCGGGGCCGCTCGTCGGCCCGGCGGAGATGATGGCCATGCTCGGCGTGGGGCGCTCTCGACTGCGCCAGATCATCGCCCAACCGAAGTTTCCGCCCCCGTTCCAGACCTTGCAGGGTGGTTCGGTGTGGCTGCGATCCGCAGTCGAGGCATACATCCGGGACTACCGCCAGCCCCGGCCGTCAGCGGACGAAGAAGAGTAGGGCTGACCAAACGTCCCCTGTGGGAGGCGGCGGCCTCAGGCAGAAGCGTCTTCCGTCCCGCCCAGCTCGCGCCCCTGGTGACCCCACCGATCCGGCCCCGCGCGCTCATCCGCGCCACTACGCTCGGCCACAGGGGCATCGTGGCGCGGGGAGGTGAGGCCGGATGGCCGCAACCGCCGACGCGCCGGTGGTGGCCGCGATCGGTTCGTCGGACGACGACGCCCTCCAGGTCGTCCGGCTGGCCGCCCGCGACGCCGCGAGCCACGGCCGCCCGCTCAGCCTGCTGCACGCGTTCAACTGGGCGGCGGCCCTGGAGGCCCCCTCCGAGGCCGGCCCACGCGCCGAGGCCGAGGACCTGATCGAGCGGGCCACCGCCGTGGCCGGCGAGGTGGAACCGGCGCTGCCCGTGTACGGGGAGATCGTCGAGGGCTCCGCGCTGGCCGCGCTGATCCGCCGCTCCGAGTCGGCGTTCCTGGTCGCCGTCGGGGACGGCGGGATGTCCCGCTGCGAGGACTGCATCCCCGCCAACGCCCTGGCGGTGCAGCTCGCCGCCCAGGCCGGCTGCCCGGTGCTGGTGGTGCGCCCCGAGCCGCCGCCGCAGGGCCCGGTGCTGGTCGGCGTCGACGGGTCGGTGAGCTCCCGGACGGCGCTGGGGTTCGCCTTCGACTACGCCGCCCGCCGGTCGGCCCCGCTGCTCGCCGTCCGGATCACCGAGCCGGCGCGATCGGTCGAGGGCGGCGGCACGGCCGGGTCCGCCGAGGACGCCGGCGCCGAACTGGCCGAGGCGGTGGCCCGGTACGGACGGCGGCACCCCTCGGTGCGGGCCGAGTGCCACAGCGTCGTCGGCGACCCCGGTGACGTCCTGGTCGACCGGTCCCGCTCGGCGCAGCTCGCGATCGTCGCCGGCAGGGGGGACGAGCCGCTGCGCGGGATGCTCGGCGCGGTCAGCCAGTCACTGCTCTACCACTCCCCCGCCCCGGTCATCGTCGTCCGTGGACTCGTCTCCACCGCGCCGGACGGGGCATGACGCCCACGCGTCCCGGGACCAGACGCCCTCGCGTCCCGGGACCAACGGCCCTGCTCGCTCCCCGGGCGGGCGACGAGGCTGGACGCGCCGGGGAAGGCCGGGACACCGGGATGCGAAAGTCCCCGATCCGCGAGAGGGTAACGCAGCATGGACACCGCTGTAGACCTGCACAGTCCCTTGACCGAAGACGAGCTGCGCCAACTGGACGCGTACTGGCGGGCGGCCAACTACCTGACCGTCGGGCAGATCTACCTGCTGGACAACCCGCTGCTGCGGGAGCCGTTGCGACCCGAGCACGTCAAGCCGCGGCTGCTCGGCCACTGGGGTACCAGCCCCGGCTTGAACCTGCTCTACGCCCACCTCAACCGGATCATCGTCGACCGGAAGCTACCGACGATCTTCATCACCGGCCCCGGGCACGGCGGCCCCGCCCTGGTGGCGAACACCTGGCTGGAGGGCACCTACAGCGAGCTGTACCACTCCGTAAGCCGCGACGAGACGGGCATGCAGCGGCTGTTCCGCCAGTTCTCCTTCCCCGGCGGCATCCCGAGCCACGTCGCCCCGGAGGTGCCGGGTTCGATCCACGAGGGCGGCGAGCTGGGGTACGCGCTGAGCCACGCGTACGGTGCCGCGTTCGACAACCCGGACCTGCTGGTCGCCTGCGTGATCGGCGACGGCGAGGCGGAGACCGGCCCGCTCGCGGGGAGCTGGCTGTCCAACGTCTTCCTCAACCCGGCCCGGGACGGGGCGGTGCTGCCCATCCTGCACCTGAACGGCTACAAGATCGCCAACCCGGCGGTGCTGGACCGGATCCCCACCGACGACCTGCTGAACATGATGCGCGGCTTCGGCTACCAGCCGTACGTCGTCGCCGGTGACGACCCGGCGACCGTGCACCAGCTCCTCGCCGCCACCCTGGACCGGGCGGTCGACGAGATCGCCGACATCCAGCGCCGGGCCCGCTCCGGCGGCGCGGTCGAGCGCCCCCGCTGGCCGATGATCATTCTGCGTACGCCGAAGGGCTGGACCGGCCCGGACAAGGTCGACGGCAAGCAGGTGCAGGGGACCTTCCACGCCCACCAGGTGCCGATCGCCGAGGTGCGCGACAACCCGGAGCACCTGGCCGAGCTGGAGCGCTGGCTGCGCGGCTACCGGCCGGAGGAGCTGTTCGACGCCACCGGCGCACCGGTCGCCGAACTGGCCGCGCTCCCGCCGAAGGGCGACCTGCGGATGAGCGCCAACCCGGTCACCAACGGCGGTGCGGTGCTGCGCGACCTGACCCTGCCGGACTTCCGGGAGTACGCGGTCGACGTCGAGCGGCCCGGCGAGCCGACGGCCGGGGCCACCGGCGTGCTCGGCAAGTGGGTCCGCGACGTGATCGCCGCCAACCCGCAGACGTTCCGCCTGTTCGGCCCCGACGAGGTGGCCTCCAACCGGCTCGGCGCGGCCTTCGAGGTCACCGACCGGGCGTTCGTCGCCGAGACCAGGGCCGGCGACGACCACCTCTCCCCCGACGGCCGGGTGATGGAGGTGCTCTCCGAGCACCTGTGCCAGGGCTGGCTGGAGGGGTACCTGCTGACCGGCCGGCACGGCATCTTCACCAGCTACGAGGCGTTCATCCACATCGTCGACTCGATGGTCAACCAGCACGCCAAGTGGCTGAAGGTGACCCGGGCCATCCCGTGGCGGCAGCCGGTGGCCTCGCTGAACTACCTGCTCTCCAGCCACGTCTGGCGGCAGGACCACAACGGCTTCTCCCACCAGGACCCGGGCTTCATCGACCACGTGATGAACAAGAAGGCCGAGGTGGTCCGGGTCTACCTGCCGCCGGACGGCAACACCCTGCTGTCCACGATGGACCACTGCCTGCGCAGCCGGCACTACATCAACGTGGTGGTGGCCGGCAAGCAGTCCGCGCCGAACTGGCTGACCATGGACGAGGCGGTCCAGCACTGCCGGCGCGGCCTGGGCATCTGGGACTGGGCCAGCACCGACGACGGCGACGAGCCGGACGTGGTGCTCGGCTGCGCCGGGGACGTGCCGACGCTGGAGACCCTGGCCGCCGCCGAACTGCTCCGCCAGCACCTGCCCGGGCTGAAGGTGCGGGTGGTCAACGTGGTCGACCTGATGCGCCTCCAGCCGCCGTCGGAGCACCCGCACGGCCTGCCGGACAACGAGTTCGACACCATCTTCACCCGCGACAAGCCGATCATCTTCGCGTACCACGGCTACCCGTGGCTGATCCACCGGCTCACCTACCGCCGGGCCAACCACGACAACCTGCACGTGCGCGGGTACAAGGAGGAGGGCACCACCACCACGCCGTTCGACATGGTGATGCTCAACGACCTGGACCGGTTCCACCTGGTGATCGACGTGATCGACCGGACGCCGGGCCTGGCCTCCCGGGCCGCGCGCCTGCGCCAGGAGATGGTGGACGCCCGGCAGGCCTGCCGCGACCACACCCGCCGCTTCGGCGAGGACGACCCGCGGGTGGCCGAGTGGCGCTGGATCCGGGAGACGGCCCCCGAGGCCCGCAGCGGGCAATGAGCTTGCGGGCCCCGCAGTCGCGAACGAAAGGAGGACCCGATGAGTGACGAGATCCTGGTCGGCTACGACGGTTCCGCCGACGCCACCGTCGCCCTGAACTGGGCGCTGGACGAGGCGGAGCGCACCGGACGGCCGGTCCGCCTCGCGTACGTCTTCGAGTGGGTGACCGTGGCCGGGTGGATCGGCCCCGGGGTGGCCCCCGGCATCTGGCCGGACGAGACCGCCCGGCGGCAGGTGGAGGAACTGGTCGGCACGGCCGCCTCCGACGCCGCCGCCGCGCGGCCCGGGTTGACCGTGCACGGCGAGGTGTTCGACGGGCCGCCGGCGCTGGTGCTGGAGGAGCGCTCCGCCGGGGCCGGCCTGCTGGTGCTCGGCAGCCGGGGTCACGGCGGGTTCGGCGGGCTGCTCGTCGGCTCCACCGCCGTGTCGGTGAGCGCCCACGCCCACTGCCCGGTGGTGGTGGTCCGTGACGCCGCCGCCGCCGGCCACGCCGGCCGGGTGGTGGTCGGGGTCGACGGGTCGCCGACATCGCTGCTGGCTCTCGGGTTCGCCGTCGAGCGGGCGGCCCAGCGGCACGTACCGCTGCACGTGGTGCGGGCCTGGGAGCCGGCGACGGACGGCGGCCCCGCCCCCGACGACGCGGTGGCGGCGGAGCGGGCGGCGCTGGTGGAGCCGCTGGCGAGTTGGCGGGAGACGTTCCCCGAGGTCGAGGTGACCGTCGACGTGGTGACCGGCCGCCCGGCCCGCGCGCTGATCGAGGCGAGCCGGGACGCCCAGCTCGTGGTGGTCGGCACCCGGGGCCGAGGCGGGCTGCGCGGCATGCTGCTCGGCTCCGTCGGCCAACAGCTCATCCAGCACGCCCACTGCCCGGTCGCGGTGGTCCGCGAGCGCCGTCAGTCGCGCAGCGAGAAGTAGTCCTCCTCCTCCTGGGCCAGGTGCAGGCGCAGGACGGCGTCGAGGCCGTACAGGGTGGCGAGCAGGTCGGTGACCTGGTCGGGACGCGGCGGCCCGGCGCCGGCCTGCGCCAGGTGCCCGCCGATCCCGTCGACCAGGCGGCGGATCTCCACGTGCCCGCGGCTCATCGTCGAGGTCGCCTCGTCGCCGCCGAGCGGCCCGGCCAACGCCGGATAGAGGTGCTGATCCTCGGCCTCCTCGTGCGGCAGCACCTCCCCCACGAGCCGCCGATGGACCTCCCGCAGGGCGGGCACGCAGTCGGGCGAGTCCGGGTGGGTCGCGACCAGGTCGGCCGTGTCCCGCAGGTCGGCCAGCACGTCCCGGACGCCGCCGTGCTCGCCCGCGTACCGGTCCAGCAGCTCGCCGGTGGCCGCCGGGACGTCCCGGCGGCGCAGCCCTCCGCCGAGGGCGCGCAGCGCGTTGAGGATCACCACCACGTCGATGCCCTCCTGGAGGAACGCGCCGGCCACCGGTGGCAGCTTCCCGGCCGCCGCCACCAGCATCGCCGCCACAGCCAGCCCCATCCCGACGACGGCGCTCTGGGTGGCGATCCGGCGGGCGTGCCGGGCGATCTCCACGGCGTCGGCGAGCCGGTCGAGCCGGTCGACGGTGAGCACCGCGTCGGCCACGCCGGCGGATGCGGTCGCCCCGGTGGCCCCCATCGCCACCCCGACGTGCGCCTCGGCCAGCGCCGGGGCGTCGTTCACCCCGTCGCCGACCATCACGGTGACGGCCCGCTCCGCCTCCTGGCGGACCCGGGCGGCCTTCTCCTGCGGGGAGCACCGGGCCAGCAGGTCGTCCACGCCGACGGCCCGGGCGACCTGCTCGGCGGTCGCCTGGCGGTCGCCGGTGACCATGACCAGCCGGGTCAGGCCGGCCTCGCGCAGCCGCCGGACGGTCCGACGGGCGTCGGGGCGCACCGGGTCCTCCAGCAGGATCACCCCCAGCGGCCCCCGCTCGTCGCTGACCCAGACCACGGACCGCCCGGCCAGCTCGGCACGTTCGGCGGCACCGGCCGCCCACTGCGGCAGCTCCCCGTCGAGCTGGCCGACCCGGACCAGCCGCCCGCCGATCCGGCCGCTGACGCCGCGCCCCGGCTCCTCGGTCACCCCGGTCGGCTCGGCCAGCGGCAGGCCCCGGTCCCGGGCCTGCCGCACCAGGGCGGCGGCCAGCACGTGCGGGGAGAGCTGCTCCACCGAGGCCGCCAGCCGCAGCACCTCGTCCCGGTCGCCGCCGGGCGCGACCACCGTCTCGGCGGCGCGGGGGCGGCCTGCGGTGAGCGTGCCGGTCTTGTCGACCAGCAGGGTCCGGGCCCGGCCCAGCAGTTCCAGCGAGCCGCCGTCGCGGACCAGCACCCCGCGCCGGGCCGCCCGGGACAGCCCGGAGACGATCGCGATCGGGGTGGCCAGCAGCAGCGGGCAGGGGGTGGCCACCACCAGCACGGCCACGGCCCGCACGAACTCACCGGACAGCAGCCAGCCCAGGCCGGCCAGGACCAGGGTGAACGGCACGAACGCCGCCGCGTACCGGTCGGCCATCCGGACCATCGGGGCCTTGTGCGCGGTGGCCTCCTCGGCGAGCCGGACGATCCCCGCGTACGTGCTGGCCGCCGCGCTCTTCGTGGCCCGCAACCCGAAGCCGGCCCCCGCGTTGACCACGCCACTGGCCACCGGCTCCCCCGCCGCCCGCGCGATCAGCTGGGACTCGCCGGTCACCACCGACTCGTCGAGGGTGGCCGCCTCCTCGACGGTCCCGTCGACGGGCACCACGTCCCCGGGGCCGACCACCAGCCGGTCGCCCACCGCCACCCGGTCCAGCGGGACCGTCTCGATGCCGCCGCCGGGCCGACGCCGCCGCGCCGAGCGCGGGGCCCGCTCCAGCAGGGCGCGCAGGTCGCGGGTCGCCCGACGCTGGGCGTACGCCTCCAGCGAACGGCCGGTCGCCAGCATCAGCGCGATCACCGCGCCGGCCAGGTACTCGCGGACGGCCAGCGCGCCGGCCAGCGCGAGGACGGCGATCACGTCCACCCCGAACTGCCGGCGCCACAGCCGGCGCAGCGTCGACCAGGCGGCCGGGGCCAGCGCGGCCACCGTCGCCGCCGCCCACAGCCAGTCCGCCGCGGCGCGTCGGCCGGCGAGCCACAGCCCCGCCCCGACCAGCACGCCCACGGTCAGCGCGGCCAGCGGCCCCCACTCGCGCCCCCGCGCCCAGCGCCGCCGCACCGGCTGCTCCGGCACGCACTCCCGCGCCTCGGTGCCCACCTGCGGATCCTCTCAACGACGGGGACCGGCGAGGATGCCAACGGACGAATCATCCGTCCGACCTGCCATGATCGGCGGAGGCGAAGCGCCCGCACGGGACGAGGCCCGCGTCCCCTGCGTCCGGGCGGGCCGTGCCGCAGGATGGAGCGGCAACCCCGCCCGGAGCACCGCCGGGCTGGGGCACGATGGGCAGAGACGAAAGGTCGTGACGATGAGCCACGAGACGCCGGACCGTGCGTTGACCACCGCCCTCGCGGAGGCCGCCGCGATGGCCGGTCACGCCCCCTCGGTGCACAACACGCAGCCGTGGCGCTGGCGGGTCCTGCCCGACGCCCTGGAGCTGCACGTCGTGCGGGAACGCCAGCTGTCCGCCGCCGACCCGGAGGGCCGACTGGTCGCGCTGAGCTGCGGCGCGGCCCTGCACCACGCCCGGGTGGCACTGGCGGCCGAGGGCTGGGCCTTCGTGGTCGAGCGGATCTCCGACCCGAGCGATCCGGCGCTGCTGGCCCGGCTCACCGGCCTCAAGCGCGCCGAGGCGGACCCGGACGCCATGCACACGGTGCAGTGCATGCAGGTCCGGCACACCGACCGGCGGCCGGTCAGCGACGAGCCCGTGCCGACCCCGGCCGTCGACGGCATCACGAAGGCGGTCGCCGCCGAGGGCACCCGGTTGCAGATCCTCAACGCCGACCAGGTGATGGAGCTGGCCGCCGCGGCATCGCGCGCCGGGTCGGTCGAGGCGGAGGACCCGCAGCTGCGCGAGGAGCTGGCCTACTGGACGAGCCGCACGGGCACCGGCACCGGCCTGCCGCCCGAGGTGCTGCCCGAGCAGGCACCGCAGACCACCGTGCCGGGCCGGGACTTCGGCCGCCCCGGCATCCTGCCGGTCGGCCAGGGCCACGACCGGACGGCGGTGTACGGGCTGCTCTTCGGCGACGAGGACGAGCGGGACAGCTGGCTGCGGGCCGGTGAGGCGCTCTCCGCGGCGTGGCTGACCGCCACCCGGCTGGGCGTGTCGATGGTGCCGCTGTCCGGCGTGGTGGAGGTGGAGGGCACCCGGCAGGCCCTGCGCCAGGTGCTCGCCGGGATGGGGTACCCGTACCTGGTGCTGCGGATGGGGATCGCGGACCCGGCGCACGCCGGCCCGCCGCACACCCCGCGGCTGCCCACCGAGCAGGTCGTGGACACCTCGGCGGTGCGCTCCACGGGCGTGTGACGGCCAGGCCCCGCCCGGCCACCGGGGCCGTGAGCCGCGAGGCCACGGGCGATAGCATCGGTCGGTGGCCAGCAGCACACCGAACCCGATGCACGAACACGTCACCCCGTCGCTGGGGCTGAGCCCGCTGTCGCGGGTCCGGCTCGACGAGCTGCTCCAGGAGATGCTGGACCGGGTGGGCGAGGTGGTCACCAGCCGGGAGCGGCTGCGCGCCCTGCTCGACGCGGTGGTCGGCATCGGCACCGACCTGGACCTGCGCAGCACCCTGCGACGAATCGTGCAGTCCGCCTGCGAGCTGGCCGGCGCCCGGTACGGCGCGCTCGGGGTGGTCGGCCCCGACCGGATGCTGCACGACTTCATCGTCCACGGCGTCGACGACGAGCTGCACGCGCGGATCGGTGACCTGCCGCACGGGCGGGGCGTGCTCGGGCTGCTCATCGACGACCCGCACCCGGTGCGGATGCCGGACATCACCAAGCACCCGCTGTCGTACGGCTTCCCGCCGAACCACCCGCCGATGCACAGCTTCCTGGGCGTGCCGGTGCGCATCCGCGACCAGGTGTTCGGCAACCTCTACCTGGCCGAGAAGCAGGGCGCCGCCGAGTTCACCGAGGACGACGAGGAGATCGTGGTGGCGCTGGCCGCCGCGGCCGGCGTGGCGATCGAGAACGCCCGGCTGTACGCGCTGGCCCACCGCCGGGAGCGCTGGCTGGCAGCCGCCGCCGAGATCACCTCGGTGCTGCTCGGCGAGGTGCGGCGCACCGACGCGCTGACGCTGGTGGCCCGCCGGGCCCGGGAGGTCGCCGAGGCGGAGCTGGCCGTGGTGCTGCTCTACGACGAGGACGCCGGCGAGTTCACCGTGGAGGTGGTCGACGGTGCCGACGGCCAGGCCCGGGAGCTGGTCGGCGCGGTGCTGCCGGCCGCCGAGACCGCCTTCGCCGGGTCGGTCACCGGCCGGGGGCACGAGCTGGTGGAGAACCTGGCCGAGGCCGCGCCCTGGCCGGCCCCGGTGACCGCCGGGCCGGCGGTGGTGTCCCCGCTGGCCGCCGCCGACACCCTGCACGGCGTCCTGGTGATTGCGTACGGGCCGGACCGGGGCAACGCCACCGACGACGACGTGGCGCTGTTGGGCAGCTTCGCCGGGCAGGCCGCGCTGGCCATGGAGCGGGCCCGGGGGCAGGAGGAGCGGGAGCTGCTGGTGGTCCTGGAGGACCGCGAGCGCATCGCCCGGGACCTGCACGACGTGGTGATCCAGCGGCTGTTCGCCACCGGCCTGCAGCTGCAGAGCGGCGCGATGAACGCCCGCCCCGAGGTGGCCAAGCGGATCAACGCGGCCGTCGACGCCCTGGACGCCACCATCCGGGACATCCGGCGGACCATCTTCGAGCTGCGTACCCCGATGAGCGCGGCGCTGCGCACCGAGATCCGCGAGGCGGTCGACGTGGCCGCCGGGTCGCTGGGCTTCCGGCCGACGCTGGAGCTGACCGGACCGATCGACAGCGCCGTTCCGGAGCCGATCCGGCCCGACCTGACCGCCGTGCTGCGCGAGGCGCTGTCCAACGCGGTCCGCCACGCCGAGGCCAGCCGCGTCGCGGTGGCGGTGGCGGTCGACGGCGGCTGGGTCACGGTCACCGTCACCGACGACGGCCGGGGCTGTGACCCGGCCGCCGCCCGGGGCGGCCTGGTCAACCTCCGCGAGCGCGCCGAGCGCCACGCCGGCGACTTCGAGGTACGCCCGGCGAGCCCGCGCGGGACGGAGCTGCGCTGGTCCGTCCCGCTCCGCGACTGAACCCCCCGCTCCCGCCGACGAGTGGTCGGGCCGGTCGGTTCAGGGGTAGCGCAGCAGGGTGGCGTCGATCGCCTCCCAGCGGCTGCGCAGCGCCCCGACCAGGTCCGGCTGCTGGCGGGCCCGGTTGGCCTGCTCGCGCGGGTCGGCGACGAGGTCGTACAGGGTGTCCGACCCGCCGGCGCCGCGGAAGTACTTCCAGCGCCCCAGGCGCAGCGCGCGGTTCCCCTTGGTGCGCCAGAACAGGGCCCGCTCCGGGGCCGGCTCCCCCCGCAGCAGGTAGCCGGCGAGGCTCGCGCCGTCGAAGGGGTGCCCCGGATCCGGCCGCGCCCCGGCGAGCTCGACCAGGGTCGCCGTCCAGTCCTGGGTCACCACCGGCTCGTGGCTGACCTGGCCCGGCCGGACGCGGGCGGGCCAGCGCAGGATGGTGGGCACCCGGATGCCGCCCTCCTCGAGGCCGCCCTTGCCACCGGTCAGCGGCCACTGGTGGGAGAACCGTTCGCCCCCGTTGTCGCTGGCGAAGACGACGACCGTGTCCCGTTCCTGGCCGGTCTGCCGCAGCGCGGTCAGCACCTGCCCGACGGCGCGGTCGAGGTTCTCCACCATCTTGCGGTACGTGTCGAGGGAGCCGCCGTCGCGGTGGAACAGCGCGCCGCTCTCGCCCGCCCGGAGGCGCGCGGTCAACTCCGCGCTGACCGCCCGGTCGCCGGGGGCCTCCCAGGGCCAGTGCGGGCTGGTGAAGTTCAGGTTCAACAGCCAGGGGCGGCGGTGCGCGCGCCGGACGAACGCGGCGGCGCGGTCGGCGACCGTGTCGGTGTAGTAGTCCAGGGACTCCACCGGCACCTCACCCTCGTACAGGTCGTGCTGGCCCAGGTGGCTGACCTTGGAGTAGTAGTCGAGGCCACCGGAGAAGTTGCCGAAGAACTCGTCCCAGCCCGACCGCAGCGGGCTGAACCAGGGCAGGAACCCGCAGTGCCACTTGCCGTACATGGCGGTGGTGTAGCCCGCGCCCTTGAACAGGGAGGCCAGCGTGGGGTGCCCCGGGGGCAGGCCCTCCAGTTCGCTGGCCCGGGCGATGGGCTCGGACAACCCGCCGCGCAGCCGCCCGGGGTAGCGGCCGGTGTAGAGGGCGAAGCGGGTCGGGGAGCAGACCGCGGCGGCGGAGTAGCCGTTGGTGAAGCGGACCCCGTCGCGGGCGAGCCGGTCCAGGTGGGGTGTTCGGATGTCGGGCGATCCGTAGCTGCTCAGGTCGGCCCAGCCCAGGTCGTCGCCGAGGATGACCAACACGTTCGGCCGCCCCGTGGGGCGCTGGCCGGCGGTGTCGGCGCGGAACGGCCGCTCGTCGGGCCCGCCCGCGAGCGCCTGTTCGGGCGTGAGCGCCGACGCGGCGACCGCCCCGGCGACCCCCGCGATGCCGCCGATGACCTGCCGCCTGGTCTGGCCGTCCGATGGTGCCATGAGCCCTCCCTAAAGTCTGTCTTTCCTATCGGGACAGTAGGGAGTTAGCCGTCGAAAGGCAAGGCGCGTCCCGGCGGTCGGAAGGCCAGCCGGAACTGGAACCGCCGAACGGCAAATGATGCGGTCGGCTGCACGCTGGCGCACGCCTTCCCTGCCCGCCCGGGGCGAAGCCTCTCGGGCGGACTGACCTACGGGATACGGCAGGGCCAGGGCCTCGGGCCGGCCAGCGGCCCGATCGCCTAGCTGCGGGGGCCCAGCAGGCGGGTGGCCAGGACGGCGGCCTGGGTACGGCGCTCCAGGCCGAGCTTGGCCAGCACGCTGGAGACGTAGTTCTTCACCGTCTTCTCGGCGAGGAACATCTTGCCGGCGATCTCCCGGTTGGTCAGCCCTTCGGCGACGTACTCCAGGATGCGGCGCTCCTGCTCGGTGAGGGCCTTCAGCTCATTGGGCTGCTCCACGCCGCTGCGGATGCGCTCCAGCACCCGGGTGGTGATCGCAGGGTCGAGCAGCGACTGCCCGGCGGCCACCCGGTGCACCGCGTCGACCAGGTCGGTGCCCCGGATCTGCTTGAGCACATAGCCGGACGCGCCGGCCATGATCGCCGCGAACAGCGCTTCGTCGTCCTCGTACGAGGTGAGGATCAGGCCCTTGATCGACGAGTCCACGGCGCGGACGTCCCGGCACACGTCGATGCCGTTGCCGTCGGGCAGCCGGGCGTCGAGGATCGCCACGTCGGGCCGCAGCGCGGGGATGCGGCGGGCCGCCTCCTGGGCGGAGCCCGACTCACCCACCACCTCGATGTCGCCGCTGCTGGTGAGCAGGTCGGCAAGGCCACGACGGACGACCTCGTGGTCGTCGAGAAGGAACACCCGGATCATTCCCCATTTCTACCCCCTCGCGCCGCCACCCGCACGGGCCGAAGGTCCCGGCGCCGACCACGGGCCGCCTGGGCAGGGGGTCCCGGGACAGAGGGGACATCCGGCCCTGCCCGCACGCCGCCCCGATCACGCACTGTGGGTGTGGACCGAACGGGGCGGCAGGAACTGCCACGGGAAGGAGCACCACCATGGAGACCGACTTCACCGTCGAGCAGCTCAGGGCCGCCGCGGCGGACGCCGTTCGGGCGCCCTCGCTGCTCAACACCCAACCGTGGCGGTTCCGCCTGCGCGACGGCGGAATCGAGGTGACGCTGGACCGGGAGCGTCGGCTGCCGGCGACCGACCCGAGCGGCTGGGGTGCCCGGATCGCCTGCGGGGCAGCCCTGTTCAACCTGCGGCTGTCGCTGGCAGTGGCGGGCACCCCGGCGAAGGTCCGGCTGCGCCCGTACCCGATGGAGACCGACGTGCTCGCCCGGCTCACCCCGGACGTGCCACGCCGCCCCACCCCGGCCGAGCAGAGCCTGTACGCGGCCATTCCGCACCGGTTCAGCAACCGCACCCCGTTCTGGCCCGACCCGGTGCCCGCCGACGTCCGCTGGCGGCTCGGCGAGGCGGCCCGGGCCGAGCAGGGCTGGCTGGAGCTGGTGATCGGGGTGAGCGCCGTGAACGCGTTCGCCGAGATCGCCCGCAGCGCCAACCGGGTCCTGGAGCGCGACCCCGCCTACCGCGCCGAACTGGCCCACTGGGTACGGACCGCGCCCGCCCCCGACGGGATCCCGGCCGCCGCCGGCGGCCCGCTGGGCGAACCACAGGACCTGCTGCCCAGTCGCGGCTTCGGCGGACGCGACCGGGCCCCGGGGCGGGACTTCGAGCCGGAGCCGTTGGTCGCCGTGCTCGGCGCGACGGGCAACACCACCACCGACCAGGTGATCGCCGGCCAGGCACTGCAACGGGTGCTGCTCACCGCCACCGACGCCGGGCTGGGCGTGTCGATGCTCTCCCAGCCGATCGAGGTGCCGGGGGCACGGGAGGCCCTGCGGCTGTCCCTGGGCCGGTTCGGCACCCCGCAGATGGTGATGCGCATCGGGTACGGCCAGCCGGGCTCCCCGACGCCGCGCCGCAGCGTCGACGAGGTGCTCGACCTGCCGGTGGCCCGGGCCTGAGCCGCCCGACGCCGGACGGGCCGACGCCGGGCGGCGGGGTCAGCTGGCGGCGGGGTCAGCTGGCGGCGGGGTCAGCTGGCGGCGGCGAGCAGGGCGGCCTCCCGCTGCGGATCCAGGCCCACGGCCTGCCGGGGCGGGCGGCCGGCGCTCGGCGGCACCGTCCCCACCTCGCGCAGCCAGGCCCAGGTGTCGGCGACGGTCTCGGCCGCCGGCCGGCAGGCCAGCCCCGTCGCGTACGCCCGCTCGACGTCCCGCTCGTGCAGCCAGCGGTACTCGTGCCCGGCGGGGATCCAGATCGGCAGGTCGTTCCAGGGCTCCACGCCGGCGGCGAGGACTGTCTCCGGCGCGGTCCAGCGCAGCCGGGCCGCCGACCCGGTGGCCGCGACGCAGGCGTCGAGCAGCTCACCCATCGTCGCGTGCCCGGTCCGCGACACCACGTTGTACGCCCCGCCGGACCCCGCCGCGCCCCGGTCCAGCAGCCAGATCGCCAGGTCGCGGACGTCGACGTACTGCACCGGCAGGTCCGTGGGGCCGGGGGCGAGCACGTCGCCGCCCCGGGCGATCCGGGTCAGCCACCAGGGCAGCCGCCCGATGTCCTCGCCCGGCCCGAGGATCAACCCGGCCCGGGCCAGCAGCGCCCGGTCGCCGAACACCTCCACGGCGGCCCGCTCCCCGCCGGCCTTCAGCTCCGGGTACCCGCCTTCGGTGGCGTCCGGCTCGGCGGCCACGACGGGCGCGTCCTCGGCCGCGCCGAGCGGGAACGGCAGCGCGTAGACGGAGCCGCTGGATACGTAGCCGTACCAGCCCGCCGAGCCGTGCAGCGCCCGGGCCGCGTCCCGCACCGCACGCGGCGCGCCGGCCCAGGTGTCGACCACCAGGTCCCACTCGCCGCCGGCCAGCGCGGCCAGGCCGCCGGGCGCCGTCCGGTCACCCCGCAACAGGTGTACGCCCGCCGGGGGCGCGCCGCGCAGCCCCCGGTTGAACACCGTCACCGACCAGCTGCGGCGCACCGCCTCGCCGACCGTCGCCCCGCCCACGAAGCCCGTGCCGCCCAGCACCAGAAGTCTCATCCGCCCACAGTGCCGGCCCCCGGGCCGGGGCGACAACGGTGTTCACCGGCAGCGGATCTGCCGACGGCAGAACCGCCCGACCGGCCCGCTCGCGGAGGTCAGCCGGCGAGGGCGACGAGGATCTGCTCGCCGTACCGGGCGAGCTTGGCCTCCCCCACCCCGTTGACGCGGGCCAGGTCGTCGAGCGTCGACGGCGGGTCGACGGCGATCTGACGCAGCGTCGCGTCGTGGAACACCACGTACGCGGGCACCCCCTGCTCCTTGGCGGTGGCCGCCCGCCAGGCGCGCAGCCGCTCGAACACCGGCTCGGCCGCCGGGGACAGCTCGACCGCCGCAGTCGCGCCAGGGCGGGTCCTCGCCGACCGGGTCCGCGCCGGCCGGGCCGCCTCGCGGCGCATCGGCACCGGCCGACGCCGGCCCAGCACCTCGGCGCTGGTGTCGGTGAGGACCAGGGTGCCGTAGTCGCCCTCGACGGCGAGCAGGCCCTGGGCGAGAAGTTGCCGGACCACACCCCGCCACTCGGCCTCGCTCAACTCCTCGCCGATGCCGAACACGGTCAGCGCGTCGTGGCGGTGCTGGGTCACCTTCTCGGTGCGCCGGCCGAGCAGGATGTCGATGCACTGCCCCGCGCCGAACTTCTGGTTGCGTTCCCGGTGCAGCCGCAGCACCGTCGACAGCAGCTTCTGCGCGGCGACCGTGCCGTCCCAGGACTCGGGCGGCTCCAGGCAGGTGTCGCAGTTGCCGCACGGCCCGCTGTCCTGGCCGAAGTAGCTCAGCAGCCGCACCCGGCGGCACTCCACGGTCTCGCAGAGGGCCAGCATCGCGTCGAGGTGGGCGGCGAGCACCCGCCGGTGGGCGAGGTCGCCCTCCGAGGATTCGATCATCTTGCGCTGCTGCACGACGTCCTGGAGCCCGTACGCCAGCCAGGCGGTCGACGGCAGGCCGTCCCGGCCGGCGCGGCCGGTCTCCTGGTAGTAGCCCTCCACCGAGCGGGGCAGGTCGAGGTGGGCGACGAACCGCACGTCCGGCTTGTCGATGCCCATCCCGAAGGCGATGGTGGCGACCATGACGAGGCCGTCCTCGCGCAGGAACCGCTTCTGGTTCGCGGCGCGGGTGGCCGCGTCCAGGCCCGCGTGGTACGGCAGCGCGGAGACGCCGTTGGCGACCAGGAGCTCGGCCGTCTTGTCGACCGAGGCCCGGGACAGGCAGTAGACGATGCCGGCGTCGCCGGGGTGTTCGGTGCGGATCAGGTCGAGCAGTTGCTTGCGGGGCTCGCGCTTGGGCGCGATCCGGTACTGGATGTTGGGCCGGTCGAAGCTGGCCACGAAGTGCCGGGCCCCGGTGAGGCCGAGCCGGGTGGCGATCTCGGTGGCGGTCGCGGCGGTGGCCGTGGCGGTCAGCGCGATCCGGGGCACGGCGGGCCAGCGCTCGTGCAGCATCGACAGCGCAAGGTAGTCGGGGCGGAAGTCGTGGCCCCACTGCGCCACGCAGTGCGCCTCGTCGATGGCGAACAGCCCGATCCGGCCGCGCTCCAGCAGCCCGACGGTGGCGCGGCTGCCCAGCGCCTCCGGGGCGAGGTAGAGCAGGTCCAGTTCCCCGGCGAGGAACGCCGCCTCGACCCGCCGCCGGGCGTCGAAATCGAGGGTGGAGTTGAGGAAACCGGCCCGCACCCCGACGGCGGTGAGCGCGTCGACCTGGTCCTGCATGAGGGCGATCAGCGGGGAGACGACCACCGCGACGCCGTCGCGCACCAGCGCGGGGATCTGGTAGCACAGCGACTTGCCGCCGCCCGTCGGCATCAGGACCAGGGCGTCGCCGCCGCCGACCACGTGGTCGATGATCTCCTGCTGCTCGCCGCGGAAGGCGTCGTAGCCGAAGACCCGGCGGAGCACGCCCAACGGAGTCTCGGTGAGCGTGTCGCTGGGGGAAGTCATCGGGCGAGTCTACGAGGACTGCCCGACACCGTCCCGCCCCACGCCGACCCGCCCGCCGAACTGGGTGTGGCCGCCCTCACGACGGAGGCCGAGAGAGGAGGAAGGACCGTGCGTTCTGGTGGGCGATACTGGGTTTGAACCAGTGACCTCTTCCGTGTCAAGGAAGCGCGCTCCCACTGCGCCAATCGCCCGCGGGCACCCGGCCCGAACATGTCGGGGCCGGCGGCGGTCGGCCCCGACGGGGCGGATCGCGAGCGGACGACGGGATTCGAACCCGCGACCCTCACCTTGGCAAGGTGATGCGCTACCAGCTGCGCTACGTCCGCGTGTCGCCGATGCTCTCGGTGACGGGTGAACTGTACCCGACGACAAGATCGCCGGCGGCACCGGCCCACCGGCGTCCGACCGCCACCGGGAGGTACCGCCGGGGGAGAACTACGAGGGCCTCCCGGGTCGGCCGATTACGCGGTTCGCCCACGGGGTACTTCCTTCCATCGACAGCACACTGCATCCCCGAAGGAGGCTGTCGTGGGTATCGGCACAAGCATCTTCCTGATCGCGGTCGGCGCGATCCTCACGTTCGCGCTCGACGCCAACCTCGGCGGCGTCAACCTGGACGTCGTCGGCTGGATCCTGATGGCCGCCGGCGTGCTCGGCCTCGTCATGACCACGCTGGTCTGGGGCCGTCGCCGCGAGGTGGTCACCACCACCGAGCCGGTGGAGTACCGCCGGGTCGAGGAGCGCCGGGACGTCACCCCGCCGCTGTAGGTAGCGACGGGGCCCGCCCTCCGACGGATCATCGCGGCGCGGTTGCGGCGTTCAGGCCGCCCGCGGCGGGGCCTCCTCGTCGCCGAGCTGATCGGCGAAGTCGAGCCAGCCGCCGGCGCAGGCGCGCGCCACCGCGTCCAGCGAGCGCCGGCAGTGCTCCGGCAGCGCGTCCGCCGTCGGGCCGGAGCCGTCGAGGAAGGCCAGCGTGGCTGACACCATTCGCAGCAGCGCCCGGCCCTGATCCGTGTAGCGCAGTGCCGGCTCCCGGGTCAACCATTCCAACTGCTCGCGAATCCTGAGCACGGCGGGCTGCCCGGCGTCCGCCGCGGCCCACTGCCGCGCCGCGCCGTCGGTGCGCCGGACCCCCTCGGGGCTCGCGGCCAGCAGGTGCCGCTGCACGTCCAGCGCGGTGCCGACGGACACGCCGGCGCGGCGGGCCACCACCCGCAGGCTCGCCCCCGGCTCCTCGCGCATGATCTGCTCGGCCGCGAGGCGACCCTCCTGGGCGGAGAGCGGGTGACGCCGGCCGTCGCGGCCGATCCGGGTGTCGAGCCGCTGGCGGCCGTCGGCCGACTCCTGCCGCAACGCGGCGACCGTGCGCGGCGCGACCCCGCACACCGAGGCGATCCAGCGGTCTGAACAGTGGGGATACGTGCCGAGGATGCGCCGCACCGCCGCCGCGCGGTCCCCCGCGCGCAGCGTCTTGCCGTGGGCCGCATTGAGTCGCACCGCGACGACGAAGGCCTCGTCGCCGGTTCCCTCGAAGTACACCACGGGCACCTGCCGCTGACCTCGGCCGCGCGCCGCGGCCAGCCGGTGCGACCCGTCCATCACACGCATCGTGTCCCGGTGCACCACCAGCGGCGGCAGTTCCTCCGTCAGCCCGGCCAGGTGCCGGACGTACAGGCCGTCGATCCCTCCGAGCCGGGGAGACAGCCCTTCCCGCAGCAGGGTGACGTCCACCCATTCGACCTCGCTGCGGACACGCTCGAGCACGTCCTCGATCCGCCTCTGCGCCAGCACGGCGTGCTGCGCCACGGCGTCGGCCGTAGCCACCGGTGCAGGATCCATCGCTTCTGCTCCCCATCGGACGACAGCTACCCCGAACAACCGCCCAGGCTGAGGTGGGCAGGCAGAAGCTATCGCGACATCGGCGCAGGTGGATACAGGCTCCGTACAGAGTCAGTACAGGCCCCTCACAGACCCGGCCGGTGCCGCCCTCGGCTGCGCCGCCGAGAGGACGTTCCGCCGCTCCGGCGGGCCGGGCACGACGGTCAGCGGCCTGCCGTCAGCAGATCCCGGAGGCGATCGGCCAGCACCTGCGCGCCGACCGCGCGGTACGCGGCGACGGCCGCCGCGACCGTCGCCGGCGCCTCGTCGGCGTCGGTGGCGGTCAGGCAGCGGGCGAGCGCCGCCAGCGCATCCGCCTCGACCATCCGGAAGTCGTGCGCCGTCGCCAGCTCACGGGCCTCCGCCGCGCAGCCCCGGGCGAGCCCGTGCGCTCCCAGGCCCAGGTGCACGACGGCCAGCCCCACCTGTGCGCGCGCGGCGAAGTAGGGATAGCCGTTCTGACGTGCCATGTCGAGCGCCTGCCGCAGGAAGCGCAGCGCCCCGGCGGGGTCGCCGCCGGCCCGACGCGCCTCCCCCATCGTGCACAACAACGCAGCCTGCGCCCGCTGGTCCCGGACGATCACCGCGAGGTCGTACCCCTGCTGGGCGGCGCTCAGTGCCCGGGCCGCGTCACCATGCTGCGCGTAGAGCTGGCTCAGCTCGTCCAGGGTGGACAGCTCTCCGTGCATGTTGGACCGGTGCCGGTAGCCGGCCAGCGCGGCCGTCAGGTGCTTCTCGGCCGCGCGTTCCTGACCGAGCTGGCGCAACACCATGCCCAGGTTGCCTCGGGTGGACAGCACCGACGCCGTCCGACCGGCTGCCGCGTTGATCCGCAGGGCATCGCGCAGGCACTCCGCCGCCGCCGCCAGCTGGCCCTGATCGGCATACATGGCACCGAGCCCGTTGAGCGCCAGCCCCCGCACCGCCGCCAGCTCGGCGCGGTCGCCGCACAGCCGCAGCGCCTCCCGGTACCCCCGTTCCGCCTCGTCCAAGCGGCCCTGCTCGGCCCGCACCACGCCGATGTTGTGCCACAGGTACGGGGCCGCCGCCGGCCAGTCCGATCCCCGGGACAGCCGCTCGCCGGCCCGGTAGTCGGCCAGTGCCTGCGCGTGCCGGCCCAGCGCCCACATCGCCTGCCCGCGGCTGAGCAGCATCGCGGCCCGGCCGGCCCCGTCGGCCGCCGCGGTGGCGGCCCGCAGCCCGGCTTCGGCGGTACGCAGCCAGCGGTCGACATGCCGGCGGATCAGGAAGTACCCGCGTAGCTGGTCGGCCAGCAGCCAGCTCAGCTGCGGCCGGGCGCTGTCCACCGCCCGCTCGACCAGCGCCAACAGCGCCCCGGCCTCCGCATCCAACCAGCGCAGCGCCGCCTCCTGGTCGGCGAAGGGCCCACCGCCGGAGCTGGTGACCAGCCGCACCATGCCCGGGTTGAGCAGTTCGACCGCCTCCGTGGCCGTCCGCAGCGACCAGGAGTGCAGCCGGTTCCGGGCGGCGTCGGTGTCGGCCGGATCCTCCTCGCCCACCAGCCGCGCCGCGTACAGCCCGAGCAGGTCGTGGAAGCGGAATCGCTCGACGGTGTACTGCAGCAGCATGTTGGCGTCCAGCAGCTCGCCCAGCACCAGGTCAGCCTCCACCTGACCCACGCCGAGCAGCTCCGCGGTGGCTTCGACGCCGAAGTCGTCCCCGGGATGCAGCGCACACAGCCGGAACGCCCGGCGGACCGGCTCGCTCAGGTCCTGGTAGCTGAGCTGGAAGCTGGCCAGCACGCTGGTGTCGCCCGCGCTCAGCTGGGTCAGCCGGTGGTTCTCGTCGCGCAGCCGGTGGGCCAGCTCCGACGTGGTCCAGGCCGGTCGGCTGGCCAGCCTTCCGGCGGCGATGCGCAGCGCCAGCGGCAACTGCCCGCAGGCGACCGCCAGCTCGCGGGCGGACTCCGGATCGGCCGACACCCGGCCCGCGCCCACGGTCAGGTCCATCAGCCGGACGGCGTCCGGGGTGGACAGGGTCGCCAGGGCGACGATCAACCAGGGCGACAGGTCGGGCAGCCTGCGCCGGCTGGTCACCAGCGCGTCGCTACCGCCCGGGCCCGGCAGGAGCGCCCGCACCTGCGCCGCATCGCGGGCGTTGTCCAACACCAGCAGCATCCGGCGGTCGGCCAGGGCGCTGCGCAGCAGCGCCGACGCCTCCTCCTCGTCCGGCCCTATCCGGCCGGCCGGCACCCCGAGCGCGCGCAGGAAGCGTCCCAGCACCCCCATCGGGGTCGCCCGCCCGCTGGGACCACTGCCCAGGTCGGCGTACAGCTGACCGTCCGGATACTCGTTGCGCAGCCGATGCGCCAGGGTCAGTGCCAGAGCTGTCTTGCCGACCCCGGCCGAGCCGCTGATCAGCACCACCCGCATCGACGTCGGGGCGGAACGGGCCAGCTCCACGCCGATCCGATCCAGCTCCCGGTCGCGGCCGACGAAGTCGGACGGCCCCGCCGGCACCTGCCGGATCGAGGCAGTCCGGGGCGACGGGGCGACGGCCGCCGGCCACTGCTGCCGAAGCACCGCCTCGTAGGCGTAGCGGAGCTGCGGCCCCGGATCGACGCCGAGCTGTTCGATCAGTGCCCGGCGGACCCGGTCGTACGCGGCCAACGCCTCGGCCTGCCGTCCGGACGCCACCGCCGTCATGATCAGTTCGGCGTGCAGCGGCTCGTGCAGCTCGAGCCGCTCCGCCAGCTCTCGCAGCAGCGGCAACACCTGCTCCTGCTCGCCCAGTTGGCGGCCGAGCGCGGCGGCCTGGCACAGCAGCGTCGCGTACTGCTCGAACAGGGCGGCGACCAGCGGGGTGCCGCGCAGCTGCTCCACGTCGGTCTCGCCGCGCCACAACCGGGCCGCCGCGAGCAGCTGCCCCAGCGCCCGTGCGGGGTCGTCGCCGGTGTGACCAGCCGCGACCAGCTCACGGAAGCGCAGCAGGTCGAGATGGTCGGCGTCGAGCGCCAGCCGATATCCGCTGCCAGCGGCAACCAGAACGCCTGTCCCCTCCGGCCCCCACAGGCGGCGCAGCCGGCCGACGTAGCTGTGCAGCAGGTTCAGCGCGGACGGCGGGCGATCCTCACCCCAGAGCAGGCCCATCAGCTCCTCGCGCCCCACCACCTCGCCCCCGGCCAGTGCCAGCCGGGCCAGCAGGCAGCGGTGTTTCGCCGAACCGAGCCGCAGCTCGGTGTTGCCGTGCCGAAGGAGCAGCGGGCCGAGCACCGCCACGGTCAGGGGCCCGGCACCGGCCGGTGGTGGGGGCTGCGCCCGCCGCGACCGCGCCGCCGGCACCACCTGGCTCAACAGGGCGGTGGTGTCCGCCCCCGCCGCGCCGAGGTGGTGGGCGAGCGCGTGCAGGGTGGCGGTGCGGGGCACCCGGGTACGCCCCTGCTCCAGGTCACGGATCGCCGCGATGCTGACGTTGGCGGAAATCGCCAGGTCCCGCTGGGTGAGGCCGAGTTGCTCGCGCAGTCGGCGCAGCTGCGCCGAAACGGGCTCGGGCGCGTCACCGACTGCCTGACCGGCCATCTCGGACACCCGAATCAGCGTCTGTGCCAGGCCGGATGGAGCGTTTCATCGAACACAGTGCAGACGGTACTTCAATCTGGCTGTCCCCATACCCGGCCGCTACGGCACCTCCGGTGGTACGACGGGCCGCCGCTCCCGCCGATGGTGCACCGCTGGCATGCCGGACCGTCGACCGGGTAGCACTGGCAGCAACCCCTGGGCAGCGAAATGGCGGTACCGTTGTCCAGCGGCGGACGGTGCGCCGTGCACCGCCGCCGAGACCGCTGCGCAACGGCCACAGGCGCGAAAGGTGATCGTGTCACATGCGGTTCAACCTGCTCGGCCCGTTGACCGTCGAGAGTGCCGCCGACCGGGCGGTGCCGCTCGGCTCCGGAAAACAGCGACAACTGCTGGCCACCCTGCTGCTGATGCCCAACGAGGTCGTCGGGGCGGCGCAGCTGACCGCGGCGCTGTGGGGCGACGCTCCGCCGGCCTCCGCCCTGGCCAACCTACGCACCTACGTGCTCGGCCTACGCCGCCTCCTGGACGCCCCCGACACGCCACCGCGGATCGTCGCCGACGCGGGCGGTTACCTGCTGCGGGTGCGCCAGCAGGAGCGCGACGTGGATCGGTTCGACGCCGCCGCCTCCCGGGGACGGGCCTGCCTGGCCGTCGGAGACGCCGCGATGGCACAGGCCGAGCTGACCGTGGCGGTCGACATGTGGCGCGGTGACCCGCTGGCCGACGTGCCGCTGTCGCCGCTGACGGCGGGTCGGGTCGCCGCGCTGACCGAGCGGTACCTGCTGGCCGAGGAGGACCTGGCGGAGGCGACGTTGCAGCTCGGCACCCCGGGCGAGACGGTACGGCGGCTGCGCGCCCTGCTCGATCGTCACCCCCAGCGCCAGCGCGCCTGGGAGCAGCTGATGCTGGGCCTGTATCGCCTGGGTGACATCAACGGCGCCCTGGACGCGTTCCGCGCTGCCCGGCGGACGCTGGCCGAGCAGACCGGGCTGGACCCGGGGCCGCGGTTGCGGCGGCTGCACGAGGACATCCTGCACCACCGCGACCCGAGCGGCCCGGTGGTGAGCCCACCCCGGGCGACCAGCTCGACCGTCCACGACCTGCCGCCGGCGGTGGAGCCCTTCGTCGGGCGCACGACCGAGATCGCGGCCGGCCGGGCGGAGCTGGAGGCCGGCACCGGGGCTGTCATCGCGCTGCACGGTCCGGGCGGGGTCGGCAAGTCCGCGCTCGCGGTGCACCTGGCCCACCTGAGCGCCGAGCACTTCCCCGATGGCGTGCTCTACCTGGACCTGCGCGGCGCGGAACCCGCCGCGCCCCCGATCGACGCCCTCGGCCGCCTGCTGCGCGCGCTCGGCGTACCCAGCGGCGCGGCGCCCGTCGACGAGGCCGAGGCGACCGCCGCCTACCGCCGGTACGTCGCCGGCCGGCGGATCCTGGTGATCCTCGACAACGCGCACACCGCGGCCCAGGTCGCGGCGCTGCTGCCGGCGGGCCCGCCCAGTGCCGCCATCATCACCAGCCGCCGCCACCTGGCCACCCTGCCCCGCGGGCGGCACCTGCCGGTCGACGTGCTGCCCGTCCCCGACGCGGTCGACCTGCTGGGCCGAGCCGGTGCGGGCGAACGGATCGCCGCCGACCCCGCCTCCGCGCACCGCCTGGCCCTGCTGTGCGGCAACCTGCCGCTGGCGCTGCGGGTCGCCGCGGCCCGGTTGGCGAGCCGGCCCGGCTGGCCGCTGGCGGCGTTCGCCGACCGGCTCGCCGACCCCGCCCGACGCCTCGACGAGTTGTCCTACGACGACCTCGGCGTCCGGCGCACCCTGCGCCTGGCGTACGAGGCGCTGTCCGAGGGCGACGCGCACGAGCGGCTGTGCGCCCGCGCGTTCCGGCTCATCGGCGCCGTGCCGCTGGCCGTGATCAGCGTCGGCGCGGTCGCGGCCCTGCTCGGCCGGGGGCCCGAGGAGGCGCACGCGGTGGTGGAGACCCTCGCCGACCAACGGCTGTTGGAGCCCCGGCAGCCCGGCCGGTACGAGATGCACGACCTGCTGCGTCTCCTCGCGTACGAACAGGCGCGGGCACACGAGAGCGGGGCCGATCGCGCCGCCGCGCTGCGGCGGCTGGTCGAGACCTACATCGTGGCGGCCGAACGCGCCACCGCCCTGGCCAACGCCGGTTGGACGCCCACCGACCCGCTGCCCGACCCCGTCGGGCCGTGGCAGACCTGGCCGGAGACTCTGGTACAGGTCAGCGGCTGGTTGGACACCGAGCATCTCAACATCGCGGCGGCGGTGGCCCGGGCCAGCGAGACCGGCGGCGAGCCGGCCCGCCTGGCGGTGCGCCTGGCCTGGCTGAGCTACGCGCTGTTCTGGCGCAGCGGCTACCCCGTCGAGGCGCTCGCGTTGATCGATCGTGGCCTGGCCCTGACCGCCACGCTCGGGCTGCACACCGAGTACGGGGTGACCCTCTACTACCGGGCGAAGCTGCGTCAGGCCGACGGCGACCCGGCCGGCGCCGAGGCGGATCTGCTCGCCGGCGCGAAGGTGGCCGAGGGTCTCCAGGATCACCTGCTCCTGTCGGCCTGCCTCGACGCGCTGGGCAACCTGCACTACCTCACCGGCGATCCGGTCCGGTCGCTGCGCCGCCACGAACAGGCCCTGACGCTGCGGCAGCAGCACGGGACACCGCTTCACGTCGGCGGCAGCCTGAGCAACATGGCCGACGCGCAGTTCGATGCCGGGCAGCCGGAGCAGGCGCTCACCGGCGCGCGCCAGGCGCTGCGCATCGCCCGCCGCATCGGTGCCACCGGCCTGGAGGGCGCCGCCCTGGCCATGTTGGGCCAGCTCGAGTGCCGGGCCGGCGACCATGCCGCAGCCGAGCGGACGCTGACCGAGGCCATCGCCCGCACCGCCGCCACCGGCGACCTGCCCACCCAGTGCGAGGCCGCGCTGGCCCGGTGCGCCACGCGGCTGGCCGGTGGGCGGCCTCGGCGGGCGCTCGACGACGCCGTCTCGGCCCGCGACCTCGCCAGCCGGATCGGCGACCGCTATCTGCGCACCGTCGCCGCCCGCGCGATGGTGGCGGCCACCACGGCCGAGGGGGAATCGCCGGCCGGACACCGGCCGGACACCGGGTCAGCGGCGGACCCGCGACGGCTGCCGGGTTACCGCTCGCCGATGTACGAGAGCTTCTTCGGTCGATGACCGCCGCGCGCCGGAGAGGGGGCCCATGCCCCCTCTCCGGCCGTCGATCAGCGGGGGGCAGGCGGATCGGGAAGTACGTGCCGGAGGAAGACCGGACGCGGGGCGGAACCGGTGGCCCCACGGGCCCGATCGGCCCCGCCCACCCGGGCGAGCGGCTCCTGGACGGTGTACAGCCGCAGCGTGCCGCCGGCGGTCCGGGTCAGGTAGGCCAGGTTCGGACCGTTGGCGTTGATGAAGCTGAATGCCGTCGGATCGGCGGCGTAGGTCTCGAACGCGTCCTGGGCCGGGATCCAGTCGCCCCAGGCGCCGCTGCCCTGCGCCGTCTCGGCGGCGTAGTGGATGTAGCCGTCGGAGCCGCGCACGAAGACCCCGATCCGGCCGGTGGCCGGGCTCAGCACCGCGCTCGGCGCACCCGCCGCTACGGTGCCGGAGCCGCCGACCGGCGTCCACACCCCGGTGAAGGTGCCGTCGACGCGGCGTTCCGTGGCCATGATCCGGCCCGCGCCGTTCCGGGCGAAGATCCGCATCCGGTAGCCGGGCAGCACCACCACGGCCGGGGTGCCGGTGAAGCCGCTGCCGCCGAGGCTGGTCCACGGCTGCAGCGTTCCGCCCGCGTACCGGGCCGCCCGCAGCGTGCCGGTGCTGTCCGCGACGACGACCAGAGCGCTCTCGTCGTCCAGCGGCACCGCCAGCGGGGTGCCGGTCAGGCCGGTGCCGCCGAGCTTGCGCCAGGCCAGCAGGTCCGGGTGCGCCGGGTCCTGCCAGCGGGCCCACAGGGCGCCGCCCGCGTCCACCGCGAACACCACCTCACGCTCGTCGGACAGTCGTACCACGGCGGGACCGGAGGCCATCCGGCCACCCAGGTCGGTCCAGCCGCCCCAGCCGGGGCTGCCGGCGACGGACTGGGTGCGGGTCCAGACGTTGCTGTTGATGTTGCGAGCCGTGATCCGCACCAGGTTCTGCGTGGTCTCGGACAGCGCCGGCACCCCGCTGAACCCCTCGCTACCGGAGACCGCGGTGAGCTGCAACGAGCTGAAGTTGTCCGGGTTCATCCGCCCGTGCAACAGCCGGCCGATGTTGTCGGAGTGGGCCAGCTCGATGCTGTTGGAGGCGGCCTGCGTCACGGCCGCGGGCGCGTGCTGGACCACCTGCACCGGCGGCCGGGCCGGCACGTGCGACGCGGTGAGCCTGCAGGCGTCGGTGACGGCGGCCACGTTGCTGAAGATGTTCCAGCCGCTGCCGACGATCCGCTGCGTGATCGCCCAGGTGCGGTTGTCCTCGCGGAAGCGGTACTGCTTCAGGGTCCCGCCGTTGTCGATGCCGAACAGGGTGTCGCCGCCGGCCGAGAAGATGCCCCTGGTGAAGGCGTCCCAGCCGGTGCCGAGGGACTCCTGGTACTCGAGCCAACGCTGGCTGTCCGGCTCGTAGCGGTAGCGGAAGAGGCGGCCGTCGGTGGCGTCCCGGGCGTACAGCACACCCGGTCCGGCGGCGACGATAAGGTCGAAACGACCCCAGCCGGTGTCGAGCAGCCGGTTCGAGAAGAGCCACTTGCCCGCAGCCTCGTCGTACCGGTGGACGCGCAGCCTTCCCTCGCCGTCGACGAGGTAGAAGTCGCCCCGCTCGTCGACGGTGATCTTGTCCCGGAACCCGGCGGTGGCATATTGGGTGAAGCTCGTGCTGATCCGCTGACCGCCGACGCCGTTGGTCATCTCCCAGCCGCTGCTGGTCCAGCGGTAGCGGTACAGGCCACTGGCGTTGATGCCGTAGACCCGGCCACCCGGGCCGCCGATGACCCGGCCGAAGGTCTGCCAGCCCGTACCACCGGAGATGGGGGCCGACCAGGCGGAGTTCGCGCTGCCGGGCGCGTTGAGGGGGTAGCGCCACATCGTGCCGCCGGCGTCCGCGCCGAAGACCGACGTCTGGGCGACGCAGCTCACGGTGTCGGCGGCCCGCGCGGGTGCCGGCTGGGCCATCGCCAGCAGGGTCGCGGCCAGCGCCGCGACCTGCGCGGCGGCCAGCCCGGCACGCCATCGTGACGGATTCATGGCAATCCTTTCGATCATGCCGGCGATGCCGGGTCGTCGCCCGTCACACGTGGACGGTGCCGGCGACGACCCGATGGACGGTCGGCTGTTCAATATGAGGAGTTGGCGGTGCTGGCCTCGCTGACGGCGAGCAGATCCCACTTCCTGTCACCGATGCCGCAGCCGACCGACGAACGTGGAACTCCGGAACCCGCGGTGAATCGCATGTGCGCCCCTCCCGTGCCGCCGTGTCACGGCGTCGGGGTGACGCTAACCAGTACCGGTGGGACATCGACGACGCCGCACATCCCGTACTCGGGCCCGTACTCCGGCCCACGCCGACCGGGTGGGCGCGACGACGCCGCGCCCACCCGGTGTGTGCGCTACGCCGGCGGGGCCGGAAGGGTGCGCGCGGCGAAGACGCCACGCGCGACCGACGCGCCGCCGAGACCCGCGATCCCCACCGAGGTCGCCCGGTCCCGACCGGTCGCCGCGGCCAGGCCCGCCACCGGCTGCCGCTCGTAGACCCGGCTCGCGTTGTTCGCGTTGCGGAACAGGATCAGCCAGGTCTGTCCCGCACTGTTGTTCACCGGCACGATCGTCGGATCCGTCGCCGTCGACTCGAACAGATCCGGAATCGCCGCCGACCAACCGCCGAACGCCCCCGAACCCTGCGTCGTCTCCCACGACAGCATCACCTCGCCCGACGGGCTACGCGTCACCACCGCCGTACGACCCAGCACGGGATCCAGCACCGCCGCCGGCGCACCCGCCGACACGTACGACCCCAGCGACGTCCAGGCCGCCGGGAACGTCCCCGCCGCGTCCTGGTACTTCGTCCCGATCGTCCCGTTCAGGGACCGCACGAACACCCGCATCCGGTACCCCGGGTACACCACCACCGCCGGCACGCCGGTGCCGGTCCCACCCAGGTTCGTCCACCCGGACAGGGTGCCGTCGACGTACTCGGCCGTCTCCACCGTGCCGGACACGGTACGAAGGAACAACCGCACACCGGTGCGGGTCTGCGCGACGACCGGGGTGCCGACGAAGTCCCGGTCGATCAGAGCCTGCCAGCCCGGAACGGTGCCGGTCTGCTGGTAGACCCACAGCTTGCCGTCGACGTCCACGGCGAAGACCGCCATCGTCCCGGACGGCAGCAGCGCCAGCGCCGGGGCCGCGGCCATCGAACCGCCGAAGTCAGCCCAGGGGGCCCACGTCGCCGAACCCACCGCGGTCTGCGTGCGCGCCCACACGTCCGAGTCCGAGTAACGGGCCGCCACCTGCACCCGGCCGTCGCCCGACACACCCAGCGACGGTCGACCCGAGAACGCCTCGCTACCCGACACCACGGTCCACTGCACGGAGCCGAAGTTGTCCACATCGGTCTGGTGGCCGATCAGCACCCGGCCGATGTTGTCCGTGTACGCGTACTCCACCATCCCCAACGACGCGCCCGCCGCCGGGCCGGCCTGCGCACCCACCGACGCCGCGTACGACTCCACCGGCGCCGACGGAATCGGATCGGTGAAGAACCCCTGGATGTCCGCGACGAGGCGGACGGTTCCGCCCGTGTTGTTCTTGAGCCGGACGTGGCCGTTGCTGCCGGGTCGGACGATCACCAGGGCGGCCGTGTCGCGGGAGGTGCGTGCGTGCACCTGGCTGACGTTGGGCTCGGCGCCGCCGGTCGGCCACACCTTGACGCCGCCGGCGGCGGTCGGGCCGGAGGCGATCACACTGAGCACCACGCCGGCCACCCCCCGGGTCGGCAGCCCGAGCCTGCCGGCCACCTGCACGTCGACCACGCCGCCGGCCGCGATCGCGGTTTCGCTGTCGTAGAGCCGGGTCGCCGGAAGGTAACGGAAGCCGGCCCCCTCGCCGGCGCTGCTGGTGATGTAGCCGTACGGCGCGACGATCAGGTCGACGGCGCCGCCGCTCCTGTTGGTGAAGGTGACCTGACCGGCTGCGGAGAGCGGCAGCGAGACGACGTGCGAGTGGTTTCCGGTCGCCTCGAAGTTGAGCGCCGAGTGTCCCGGCGCGCCGCCGGCCGGCGTCACACCGAGCCAGCCGGACACGGTCACGTTGACCGCGATGACGTCGGCCAGCACGGCGGTCGCGGTGCTCGGGATCACGGCGCCGGTCAGCGTCACCGTGCGGGTGCCCTGCGCGGGGATCTTCGCCAGGGCCGTTCCCGTGCCGTCCCGGGTGTCGACCAACTTGTCCTGCGCGACGGGGACGAACCCGCCACCGCCACCGCCGACGGTGGAGCGGAAGTAGCCCTGCGCGGTGGCGATGACGTGCGTGTTACCGGCGAAGTTGCGCACGGCGATCCGGCCGTTGCTGCCCGGACGGACGACCGCGGTGTTGGAGATCTGCTCCCCCGGGGCGATGTTGACCATCGAGATCCCGTTCGGGGTGGTGCCGTCGGGATATGCCTGCAGGTAGGTGTTGCCGGTGCCGCCCGGAGCCAGCAGCCGGACCAGGACCGCGCTGACCCCGGAGGCGGGAATGCCCTCGACACCCAGGACCGGGAACGTCACCACGCCGCCGCTCCCGACGACGTCGGTGTGCCCACCGATGCCGTAACGGGTGTCGAGCAGCGCGGCGTTGCTGGGCAGCGGAACGTAGTTGCCGCCCAGCCCGGCCGCGTCCGCGGACACCGGCGCCGGCCGGACGACCGCCACGGCGGACGCCGCCAGCAGCAGCCCCAGCACCGCCAACAGTCGCACCCCGAGCGATCTGGGGCTGCACTTTATGGACATTTGACTCCTTGTCGGTTGAAGGGCGATGCGCGACCTCACCGAGGCCTCCTCTTGCCGAGCGTCTTGACGACCAGGCGCCCGGTGTGGCCGAGTGCGCCGACGGTCAGGCTCACGGAGAGGAGAGGGTCGAGGACCGTGTCGCCGGGTATGAAGTTGTCGCCGACGTCCTGAGCCGACTCCACCGTGTCGACCGCGTTGCTGAACCGCTCCCGACGCTCCAGGGTGCCGCCGATGATGTCGGTGCCGTCGTTCACGATGTCGCCCCTGCCCCCCGGGCAGGTGCACGGGCTGGGTGACTTGTCGAGCAGGCCGGACAGGTTGGTCGGGCCGTGGACCGGGCAGGCGGGGTCGGTGTTGTGCACCAACATGTCCAGGCCGCCGACGATCACGAAGAACGTGTGCAACGTGTCGACGGAGAGGTTGTACACCCGCTTCCGCTCGGTCCACTCCCTGGTGGCCAGCGCGGTCGCCGTGCCGCCGGTGGACGTCCGCAGCTGGTCGCCGGGGGCCAGGTCACCGGCCTCGACCCAGCGCCGGCCCTCCGGCGACCAGAACGGGTGGCCCTGCGTCGCGGTGACCTTGCCGCTCGCCGTGCCCGCCGCGCCGTCGGTGTCCACCTCGACCTCGACAAGCTCCTTCTGGCCCTCGCCGACGATGACCGCGTTGACCGTGAAGGCGCCGGTGCGGCCGGTGGTGGGGTCGGCGGCGAGCACCTTCTCCCCCACCTTGACCTTGCTGATCGGCTTGGTCGAGCCATCGGCCATCCGGACCAGGGTCTCGCCGCTGAAGCTGTTGCCGGTGGCGCAGGAGGCCACGTCGGCGACGTTGTCCATGCTGTGCTTGGCGTCCTTGACCAGCTTCGATCCGCCCCGGGCGACGTCGGCGATCTCGTCGGCGTGCCTGACGGCCAGGCTTCCCATCCGCGCCGCGCGCACCGCGCCGCCACCGGCGCCACCGAGGGCGTAGCCGGCGATCGTCGCCGCGGTCCAGGCACACGCCTCGAGGTCACCCTTGGTCACGCAGCTGACCAGGTCGGTGACGCCGATGGCGTCGGCGGCGATCTTCAGCGCGCTCTGCACGTACGGCGCCGCCGCCTGGGCGAAGTCCACCACCGCCTCGGCCGCCTTGGACACCGCCTCGACGACCACGCCGGCCGCCTGGACGGCCGTCTCGTAGATGACCTTGGCTGCCTGCACCGTGTCGGCAACGACGTCCCGGACGGTGGCGACCACCGCGGCCGGGATGTGCGCCGCGACCGACACCACCGCCTTGATGGCGGAAATCACCGGCTTGAGCGCGGCGGCGACGGCCCTGATCGGGTTGTGCTGGACCGCGTACTCGATGGCCCGTCGCGCGGTCTCGGTGATCCTCTGCTTTGCCACGTAGATCGCCTGCCGCGCCTGCGCGGCCTTCTGCTTGGCCCAGTTCACCGCCCCGGCGGTGGCCTTGCTCACCGTCTTGATCGCGCGGGACACCTTGCCGGCCACCCAGGTGGCCGCGGATCTGACCTTCCCGCTGACCCATCTGACGACCGAGCGGGCCTTGTTGTAGAGGGCCTTCGCCGCGCTGGAGACCGCCCTGGCCACACTCTTGATCGCCGACCCGACCCAACTGGCAACGGACTTCACCCCGGACCAGACGGCGCTGGCCGCCCTCTTCACCCCGGACCAGACCGTGCTGGCCACCTTCTTCACCCCGGACCAGGCGCTGGAGGCGACCTTCTTGACCTTGTTCACCACCGACTTGCACCAACCGCAGGACGGCCAGTGCCCGTCCGGGTCGGTGTGCGCCAGCGGATCGCCCGCCGCGTAGGTGTACCGGTTGGCCAGGATCGCGTCGCCGCTGCGGTATCCGACCGTGTCGCGGGAGACGAACGCCCCGGCGCCCGGCTCGTACCAGCGCGCGCCCATGTCGACCTGGCCGGTGGCCGGGTCGGTCCAGTCGCCCTGGAAGCCCAGGTCACCCGTGTCGCCCTCGGTGGCGACGACCTCGCCGAAGGGGTCGTACGCCTTCGAGTCGGTGACGTCGGTCAGGGCGGTGTCGGCCGGGTCGATGCCGGCCACCACGTCGCCGTGCCCGTCGGTGACGGCCAGCAGCTCCTCGGCACCGGTTCCGACGGCGACGACCTCGCCGGCCGGCCCGCGGGAGTAGCGGCCGGCGCCGTCGGTCACGACGTCGTCCGCCGTGCCCGCGTAGCCGAACGAGACCCCGCCGCGGGTCGCCACCCGGTCCAGCGCGTCGTACGTGTAGCCCACCGTGCCGGCGGCGGTGAGCCGGTCGAACGCGTCGAAGGCGTACGTCTCGGTCAGGCCGGAGCTGGTCCGCGCGGCGAGCGTGCCACGCGCGCTGTAGGCGTACGTGTAGTCCGAGTCGGACATCAGGCGGTTGCGCTCGTCGTACGTGGCGGTCTTCGCGCCGGCCCTGGTCCGGTTGCCGGAGGCGTCCCAGGCGTATGCCACGGTGCCCTGCGGGCCGGTCCACGAGACCAGGCGCCCGGCCAGGTCGTAGGCGTAGGTGTTGTTACCCGCCCCGACCGTTCCGGTCGTCTTCTTGCCGACCAGCTTGTCCTCGAGGTTGTAGGTGTAGCCGATCGAGCTGACCGACTGCCCGGCCGAGTTGCGGGTGACGTCGCTGGTGACGCGCGCCAGGTTGTCGTAGGCGAAGGCGCGGACGCGGCCGGAGCCGTAGTCGATGCCGGTCACCTGCCCGGCGGCGTCGTAGGTGTAGCTCTGGGTGACGTTGGCGATGCCGTCGCGGATCGCGGTGAGCTGGCCCCGGTTGTAGGTGTAGGCGGACGTCCCGGAGGCATCGGCCCGGCTGGTCAGCTGGCCGTCGGCGTCGTAGCCGAAGCTGGCGGTGCCGGCCCGGCCGGTGGACTTCAGGAGGTTGCCGCGGTCGTCGTAGCTGAACGTGTCGGTGCCGACCAGCGCGGAGGCCCGGGTCAGCCGGCCGGTCAGGTCGTAGCCGAGGGTGCGCTCCGGGGCGCCGGCGCCGCTGCCGGTCTCACCGGTCAGCCGGCCCGCCGCGTCGTAGCTGCGGAGCCGGGCCACCCCGCCGGGCGAGGTCAGCCTGGTCGGCTGCCCGGCGATGTTGTACGCCACCGTCCAGGTGCGGTCGGTCGCGTTGGGGTGCGCGGTGGTGCCCGGCTCGATCTGGGACTCCAGCAGCCCCCAGCTGTTGTAGGTGGAAATGGTGCGGTTGCCGCGCCCATCGGTGTAGCGGGTGCGGTTGCCGGCCGCGTCGTAACCGAAGCTGGTGGTGATCGAGGTGGTGGCGGTGACGGGCTCCACCTGCCGGGTCGGGCGGTCGAGCGCGTCGTACTCGTACCTCGTGGTCACGCCGCCCGGGCTGGTCGCCGAGATCATGTTGCCCGTGGCGTCGTAGCCGTAGGTCTGGGTACGCAGGATCGATCCGTCCGGCGCCACGTCCGACTCGGCGGTGATCAGCCCCAGTGGGTCGTAGTCGACCCGCTCGGTGCGGCCCAACCCGTCGCTGACCCGCACCTGCCGGCCGGCGTAGTCGTACCCGTAACTGGTGGACACCCCGGCCGGGTCGACCACGCGGGTGAGCTGACCGAGCGTGTCGTACACGTTGGAGGTGGTGGCGCCGCCGGGCGACGCCATCGACGTGATGTTGCCGGCGTCGTCGTAGCGGTACCCCGTGGTGAGGGTGCGGGCGGTGGGGTACCGCTCCAGCACCGTCGTGGTGAGCTGCCGGTCGAGGTCGTCGTAGGTCGCCTCGGTCCGGTCGCCGGTGGGGCCGGTCGCCGACAGCATCTGGCCGGTGCGGGTGTAGCTGTACCGGGTCACGGCCCGATCCGTGACGCCGGTCGGCTCGTCCTGGCTGACCAGCCGTCCGAGCTGGTCGTAGGCGTATCGGGTGGCGTTGCCCCGGGCGTCGACGGTCTCGACCACGTTGCCCGCGGCGTCGTAGCGGGTCGTCGTGGTCGGTTGCAGCGAGCCCACCCCCGCGGGCGGCCAGTACGTCGGGGCGGCGCGGCCTACCTGGCGGCCCACCCGGTTGTAGGTGTAGCTGCTGACGTTGCCCCGGGCGTCGGCCAGGTGCACCGACTCGTCGAAGGTGTTGTACCCGGTGACCGTGGTCGGCGTGACCGTGGTCGGCGCGCCGCCGTTCTCCTCGGCGGCCACCGTCGGAACGGTCGCCCTGACCTGGCGGCCCAGCTCGTCGTAGTCGTAGCTGGTGGTCCGCCCGGCCGGGTCGGTGCTGGCGGTCAGCAGGCCGCGCTGGTCGTAGGCGCTGGTGGTGACCCGGGTGACCGAGCCGGCCGTGACCGTCTGGCGGATCGGGTTGCCGCTGTCGTCGTAGGCGTAGTCGACCTGCTCCGGGGCGGTGGACATGGTCCACGGCACGTTGGACGCCCGGCCGGTGCGCATCACCCGGGTGGCGTTGCCCATCGCGTCGTACGTGTACGACGTGGTCAGCGCGGCACCACCGGGGTTGACCACGACGCTGGCGACCTGGCCCGTCCGCGTGAACGTCTGCTGGGTGACCGAGGTGCCGTTGGCCGCGGCCTGCCGGGTGAGATTGCCGGCGCCGTCGTAGGTGTTCTCCTCCACCACGTAGTCACGCGTGGTGCCGTCGGGGTTGCGGAAGTTCTTCAGCACGATGCGGTGGAGCTGGTCGTCGCCCTGGTACTGGTACTCCAACCGCCGACCCATCGCGTCGGTGTCGCTGACCATCCGCCCGGCGTAGTCGTACGAGTAGGCGTGCAGCACCAGGTAGTCGCCGGTGCTGGGGCCCCCGTCACCGGCGTACGCCCGCAGCCGGACCTCGGCCAACGCGTTGCGCGCGGTGTAGGCGTAGTCGTATCGGTTGCCGTTGGCGTCCACGACCGTGGTCTCGTTGCCGAACCGGTCGAAGTTCTTGACGGTCTCGTTGCCCTCCGCATCCGTGACCTTGATCGGCTGGTTGTACTGGTTGTACTCCCACGTGGTGCTGCGGGTCTCGTCGTCGCCGCGCACGTCGTCGACGTCGACGCGGGTCACGTTGCCGTCCACGTCGTAGCCGGTCGTGGAGCGCTTCTGGTGCACCTGGCCGGTCACCCTGTCGGTCGTGGCCGGCCCGGTGGTGCCGACCAGCCGCGACAGCGCGTCGTAGGCGGAGCTGGTGACCACCCCGGCCGGGTAGGCGTTCGAGGTCTCCGTGGTGTTGAGCGTGCGACCGAGCGCGTCGTAGGTGTAGCTGGTGATCGCGCCCGACGGCTGCGTGGCCCGGTACAGGTCGCCGTTCTGGTAGTAGGCGTAGCGAGTGACCTTGCCACGCGCGTCGGTGGTGCTCAGCAGCAGACCGGCCGGCACGTTGCCGCCGCCGTACGCGGCCTCGCCGCCGGTGGTGTAGGTGTGGCTGACCGTGCTGCCGTCCGGGTTGACCTGCGTCGCCAGCTCACCGGCCGAGGTGTAGGTGTAGGTGGTGCGGTAGGTGTTGTCGGTGGCGCCGGCCGAACGTCCGTCCCGCGACTCCGTCGGCCGGTCGTTACGCGGGTCGAGCGGGTCCGTCACGGTCGCCGGGTAGGTCGTGTAGGTGGTCTGGCAGACGCTGGCGGTGCGGCAGGTCCGCTTGGACGTGACATTGCCGCGCTCGTCGTAGGTCATCCGTACGGCGTCGCCGTTCTCGTTCGTGACCACGCTCTGGTTGCCGCGATCGTCGTACTCGAACGTGCGGATCGCCATCCCGTCCAGCGGGTGCCGCACGAACACCGGCCCGCCCGCGTCACCCGGGATGATCGTGCAGAACGCCGGGTCGCCCGGGTCGGGGGTGGAGCACACCTTCGTCGGCGGCGGTGACGGTGTCGGTGTGGGCGAGCCGGGCCGGTCCTCCTCGCGGGTCTCCAGGCCGAGCGGGGTGCCCGAGCGCAGCAGTTGCCCGGTGAGCGCGTCGTACTCGTACAGGTGCGGCCGGTTGGCCGGGTCCAGCACCTGCACGCTGCGGCGCAGGTCGGTGTCGCCGCCGTACACCAGCGGCGCGCCGATGCTCCAGGTGCCGCCTTGCCGATCGGTGTGCTTGCTGACCCGGTCGGCCGCGGTGTCGTACGTGAACCGCGCCGCGATCTTGCCGCTGGGCAGGGTCACCGTGGTCAACTGGTCGGCGCCTGCGGCGTACCGGTAGTGCGCGGTGACCGCCGCCTGGCCCAGCGGGTGGGAGTAGATGGCCACCTCGTCGATCGCGCCGGTGTAGTGCCGGCGCGCCGTCGCGCCCCAAGCCGGCCAGGAGGCCGGCGAGGTCGCGTACGCCGCGCCGAGCTGGTTGAAGGTGAGCAGCGAGTGCTCGACCGTGGCGCCGGTGCGCTCGGCCACCTTGGCGCCGTCGAGGTAGAGCGTCTGCACGCCGCCCATGGCCGACAGCACGGCGTGGTGCCAGCGCCCGTCGTTGACGACGGCGGTCGAGGCCAGCGGCGCGATCGTGGGGCCGCCGAACTGGCCGCGGAGCCTGCCGTCGGTGCCCACGTACAGCACCGGCACCCCGGTGGTGGACTCGGCGCCGAGCGCCTTGTCCTGGTAGCCCAGCAACGGGCCGCCGCTGCCGGTGACGCTGTTCTTGAACCAGAGCTCGACCGCGCCGTCGCGGGGCTTCTTCACCGTGCCCTTGGGCAGCTCGACCATCGAGGAGGTGCCGTTGAAGCTGGCCGCGGTGTTGCCGGTGCCGGTCAGCGCGCCGGCCGTGCCGAGGGTGACGCCCGCGTAGGTGCCGGCGTCCTTGCCGAGGTTGACCGCGACCTCGCTGCCGGCGGCGGTGCCCTGCGCCTCGCCCAGGCGCCAGTACGACTCCGGCTTCGCGTCGAGCACCCCGGTGCGGTAGTGCGAGCCGGTGCCGTGGCCGTACTGGGTGCAGACGTTGCCCGGGGCGCAGACCGAGGTGAGCAGGTCACCGTTGTAGGTGTAGGCCCAGGTCGGCGCGGTGCCGTTGACCGGGTCCGCGGCGACGCTGCTCACGTGCGCGCCGGACCAGGTGAAGGTCAGCGACCGGCCGGCGGTGTTGGTCTGGCTGTTGGAGACCCGGGCCCGGGCCAGCTTCCCGTCGGTGGCGTTGTAGGTCAGCACGATCGACCGCAGGGCGGCATCGGTGATCTTCGTCAGCCGACCGGCGGTGGAGAACTGGTAGGCCATCTTCGCCTTGTCCACCAGCGTCCAGACAGTGCCGTTCCAGGTCAGCGACGCGGTCCGGCCGGACGGTGCGGCGAAGGTGCCGTCCGGGTTCTTGCCGAAGCGCACCTGCTGCCCGTCCGGGTAGGTGACCAGCACGTTGCCGGAGCCGTCCGCGTCGGCGACGAGACGCATGTCGTACCGGGTCGACCAGCCGGCCCCGAACGCGCCGTCGCGCCGCGGGTCGAGGCTGTTGTAGGTGCGGACCAGATTCAGCTCCGGACCGACCGTGGTGACCGTGGCGTCCATCGCGGTGGTGGAGACGTTGCCGGTCTGCGCGTCGAACTCGCGGTCGCGCGCCGCAGTCGTCGCGCCCGCGATCCGCGAGGTGATCTCCGGCTGCGGCACGGAGGTGAGCAGCGTCGAACCCGGCGACGACACCTCGTTACCGGCGTCCTTGACGATGACCTTCCACTGGTAGGCCTTGCTCCAGTACAGCCGGCCGGCCGGCACGGTCCAGGCGGTCTTGTCCTGGAAGCCGGAGTCGAAGCAGCCGGTGGTGCCGCCGGACGCCGTCTGCTCGCACACCTCGAACTTGTAGGTCAGCGACAATCCCGGAGGCGCGTCGATGTCCACCGCACGCGCCCACAGCTGCGGGGACAGGGTCGGTGCGGGGTAGCCGTTCGGCGGGTAGAGCTCCTGCACGACCGGGGGGATGTCGACGACCTCGAGCACCATCCGGGCGGGCGGCACCTGGTGGTCCGTGAAGACGACGCCGCCGGTGCGCACCATGGTGAAGTCGAGGAAGTACCTGCCCGGCGGCATGGCCTTGATGGTCGCGTCGAGGGTCACCTGAGCGCCGCGGGCCACCGGGGCGGTCAGGTTGGCCGCGCGCTGCTGGGAGACCGCCGCGCCGGTCTCCGCGTCGTAGGCGCGGTAGGCCAGGTAGTAGCTGCCCACCGGCCAGGCCTCGGCGCTGAGGTTGGTCACCGTCACGCCGACCCGGCCGTCCTGGTTCTGCAACACCGGCGGGTTGGGCACCGGCTTCGGGATCTGGTACGAGGCGTTGTACGGACTGTGCGTCACGAACAGCTTCGGCGGGTTCGCCGTGCCGGTGCCGGTGAACCGCTTCCCGCTGAGCGGGTCGGCCGAGGCCCGCAGCGACAGGCCGTTGTTGCCCTGTTCCCCGTTGACCCAACGCTGCACCAGGTCGGCACCAGCACCGCCCAGGTCGAACGCCTCGGCCGCGGCCGGGCAGGCCGAGTGATCCTGGCCGAACGCGACGTAGCCGTGCGCGAACGACTCGCCGGCGAACGCCGCGCCGACAGCCGGCCCGGGATAGGAGTAGCCGCTGCCGGCCGACCACCCGGCCGTCACCGGGTGCACGGTCACCTCCCGCGCCTGGCAGGAGTCGGAGTCGTAGTTGACCACCTGTAGCTGCGCGCCGAAGATGGTGTGGTAACGCAGCCGGTCCACCAGGCCGCCGAACCTGACGTACGACGCGGCGTTGGCGCCGCTCACCGTACCGACCCGCAGCTCGCTGCCGCCCGCGGCGGAGCTGGAGCCGTGCACGTACATGGCCGAGTCGGCGTTGACCTCCGCGACCGGCAGCTCCACCGTCGGGTCCAGCCGCACCGGGTAGACCCGGGCCTGATCGCGCAGCCACCCGTCGTCCACGGAGACCCGCAGCGTCGGCCTGCCGCCGACGCCGAGCAGCTGGTACCTGACCGCCGTCGAGGTCGCCGGAACGGGTGCGGCGTCGACGACGTAGCCCGGCGGGAAGACGGCCCGCACCGTGCCGGCGGCGTCGGAGAGCCGCACCGCGCCGTCGTGGACCGCCGCGGTGAGCCCCTCGAGGCGCAGCGGGAAGTCGTACACCCTCGGCGCGGCCGCGGAGCGCAGCACCAGGGTCTCCTTCAGTGCCCCGGGGCGCGACTCCAGTTCCAGGTCCACCCCGGGCAGCACGCCACGGTAGGTGACCAGCGCCCCGTCGGCCCGCCCGGACACCGGCGCGGCACCGGCCAACCCGTACGACACGGCCTTGCCGTCGGCGATGGCGAAGCGGGCCAGGGCCGGAGCGTTGGCCCGTGCGGCGAGCCGGATCCCCACCGCGTCGGCCGCGTTGCGCCAGCCCGAAGCGGTGTCGGAGGTCAACTTCGGGTCGATCGGCGCCCAACCGCCGCCGGGGGTCCGGTAGTTGATCGGCGCGGTGGAGAACGCGGTGGTCTGGGTGCCGTCGGCGTTGGCGTAGACCTGCTGGTACGCATCGCGCTGCTGCGCCAGCTCCCGGCTGCTGGTCGGCTGGTAGCCACGCACCGGCGTCTTCGACGGCTGCCCCAGCGAGGCGGTGTTGGCCGGGGCGGTCGGCTGCTGCGGCAGCGAGTGCTGCGGATAGCGCGATCGTTGGGAGGCGGGGATCTTCCGGTTCACCTGCTGCTGCGCAGCCGCGGCGGCCTTCGCCGGGCCATCCCACCGCTGCCCCGGCGCGGCGGCATCCTTCGCGGCGCCACCGTCGCCCCCGGCCGACTCAGCTCCCGTGCGGGACGCCGCATTCGGGGCTTCGACCGGCTGCGGCAGATCCCCAGTCCCGCTCACCAGGACGACGATCGCCATCGTCGCGGCCAGCGCGCTGACCAGTGTGCGACGTAGTGGCGGGCGCGCACGGAGCAGGTCCATGGTCCGCCCACCTGACGCGCTCATGTTGCCGTCATGCATCGCAGACCTCCGTGACGCGCGAGTTGCTACCCCGCATCGCGGCTCTGCGATGCCGCCAGTTGAATATCGCGGCGCACTGCGGCACATCGCCAGCTATATGGAACCGTTATCCGCAGCGACCGTTCAACTGCTGCCGGTGTCCGGCTGAACAGCCACGCCACCCGGCCCCGGCTGGTCCTCCCCGCGCGGCCGGTCGACCGCCCCGTCGCGCCCGGCCAGGAATCTTCTTCCTTCCCTGCGGACCCTGTCGAAAATGATCCGATGCGGACGACACGACGGCTGGCGGCACGGCGGCTGGCGGCTGGCGGCTGGCGGCTGGCGGCACGATGGCTGGCGGCTGGCGGGTGCGGCACCCACCGGCTTCGCGAAGCGTCGAGGATCTTGCGGCACTGGCAGCGGCACACGGGGCCGGACAGCAATCGACCCGTTACCGGAACTCCGGTAACGGGTCGCACAGCCTGCCAACTACTGGTGGGCGATACTGGGTTTGAACCAGTGACCTCTTCCGTGTCAAGGAAGCGCGCTCCCACTGCGCCAATCGCCCTCGTCAACTTGCCGAGGTGGAGACGGGATTTGAACCCGTGTACACGGCTTTGCAGGCCGTTGCCTCGCCTCTCGGCCACTCCACCACCGAGGTTGCCTCCGACATGCATGGCGGCAGCTCCGAGCGGACGACGGGATTCGAACCCGCGACCCTCACCTTGGCAAGGTGATGCGCTACCAGCTGCGCTACGTCCGCTTGTCTCCGGCGTTAACCGGTGACGGATGAGAACTTTAGCCGAGTCCGGGAACGGTTGCCAACTCGGGGCCCGCCCCGGCGCGCCCCCAGCCCCAACCCAACCCCGACAGAGCCACCCCCCGCTCCAACGAGCCACCCCCACACCCCACCCCCGGGGCAGGAGCACGCAAATTCAGGGAATTAGTGGCCTCGGCGAGCTGCGAGGCCACTAATTCCCTGAATTTGCGCTCGCCCGTCGGTCTCAAGGGGCAGTGCGCGGGCGGTGTGGCGGTGAGCCTGGTGCGTGAGCTTCCTAGGAACCTGGGTGGGAGCACTTGGGGCATGCCTGGCAAGAGGGAAAAACTGTCCGTCTTCCGACTCTGTTGGTGTGAATCAGCCGCAGCGGTAACTGTTTGTGCACGAACGGATAGGTTACGGTAGCGGCGTGACGAGACGTGCCGCCGAGATCCGCCTGGATGCCCTGTTGCGCACGGCCTGTGACGTGATCACGGAACGAGGGCTGGCCAACACCCGCACGGCCGACGTGGCGCAGGCCGCCGGGGTCAGCCAGGCACTGGTTTTCTACCACTTCGCCACCAAGGAGCGGCTCCTCGCCCAGGCCTTCGCGTACGCGGTGGAACAGGACCTCGCCCGGCTCGACGCCGTGGTCCGGTCGTCCGGCTCCCCCCTGGTCAAGCTCCGCAGGATGCTCAAGCTCTACACCCCGACCGGCCGGTCGACCTCCTGGCCGATGTGGATCGACGGTTGGTCGGAGTCCCTGCGTACCCCGGAGCTGGAAAAGCTCTCCCGCCGGCTGGACCTGCGCTGGCGGGAGGATCTCGCGGCGGTGATCAGCGACGGGGTGCGCGAGGGCATCTTCGAGTGCGCCGACCCGGCCGGCGCGGCCTGGCGGATCAACGCGGTGATGGACGGCCTCGCCGTTCAGTTCGCGGTCCACGAACGGGTGATCTCCCGCCGCCAGTTCGCCGAGTGGATCCGGCTGGTGACCGCCCGCGAGCTGGGGCTGGACCCGGCCCAGCTCGACTGGTCCGCCCCGGCACAGGAGCGTTCCCGCCGGGCCGAGCAGCCCCAACCACAGCCCGACGGCGTGGGCTGACCGCACACCACCGCCCGACGGCCGTGGGCTGACCGCACGCCACCGCCCGACGGCCATGGACTGGCGGCACGCCACAGCCCGACGGCCATGGACTGGCGGCACACCGCAGCCCGACGCGGCCGTGGACTGACTGCCGACAAAGCTCCCCGACCGACCGACCGGCGCAAGCTCGCCCGGACGGTGTGACGCGGCGGTCAGCGGGGGGTCGGCGCGGGTGCGGCGGTGTCAGGAGCGCCGGGGGTGCCGGGTGCCGCCAGGCCCAGGCGTTTCCGCAGCCGGGCCCGGGCCGGCGGGTGGACGTTGGCCAGGTCCAGTTCGCCGCCGTAGTGGGCGAGCACCCGGCGGTCCATCACCCGCCGCCACACGGCCGGCATCAGGGCGGCGACAACCATGGTGGCGTACCCGGCGGGAAGCTGCGGCGAGGAGCTGAAGCTGCGCAGCGTCTGGTAGCGGCGCAGCGGGTTGGCGTGGTGGTCGCTGTGCCGCTGGAGCTGGAAGAGGAAGACGTTGGTGACCGTCCGGTCGCTGTTCCAGCTGTGCCGGGGGTCGACCTTCTCGTACCGGCCGGCCCGGGTGTGCTGCCGGGCCAGGCCGTAGTGCTCCAGGTAGTTGACCACCTCCAGCAGGGAGAACCCGAGGACGCCCTGAAGCAGCAGGAAGGGCAGCACGCCCGACCCGAACGCGGCGACCAGGACGGCGAACAGGACGACGGTCATCGCCCAGGCGTTGAGAATGTCGTTGCGGTACGTCCACGGGCTGCGGCCCCGGATGCGGAACCGGACCGTCTCCAGCCGCCAGGCCGACCGCAGGCCGCCCCAGACGGTACGCGGCCAGAACGCGTAGAAGCTCTCCCCGAGCCGGGAGCTGGCCGGGTCCGGCGGGGTGGCGACCCGGACGTGGTGGCCCCGGTTGTGCTCGACGTAGAAGTGCCCGTACCCGGTCGGGGCGAGGGCCACCCTGGACAGCCAGCGCTCCAGCCGCTCCCGCTTGTGACCCAACTCGTGGGCGGTGTTGATGGCGATGCCGTCGACCACGCCAAGGGTGGCGACCAGCCCGGCCGCGCCGAGCGGGTGCAGGTCGCCCGAGGCCCAGAGCGCGCAGCCGAGAACCAGGCCGCCGTACTGGACGGGAAGGTAGAGGTAGGTGAGCCAACGGTAGTAGCCGTCCCGCGCCAGGTCCGGCACCGCCTCCTCCGGCGGGTTGCGCCGGTCGTCGCCGATCAGCAGGTCGAGCACGGGGATCACGCCGAAGACCGCCACCGGGGTGAGCCACCAGGCCCACGATCCCGCCCCGCCTCGCCAGGTCAGCCAGGCCAGGAAGGGCAGCGCCGGCACCACCAGCGCGAGCGGCCAGAGCGGCCTGCGCGGGTCGCGCCAGGCGCCGGAGGGGGCCGGCGCTGCGGACGGGACTGTCGATTCGGCACGCGCGGCCATCGCCGACCTCCGATCTCCCGGGTACGCCCTGACTGTGGCACGGGTCGCCATGTTTTACAAGATTGGAGCTTTTGTAAAATCGATGGCTGTAGCTATATCGGTCCGATCGTGGCCCCACGTCGACGGGCGGCCGGGCCGGCCGGGGAGAATCGGCGCGTGTCCGAACTCTCCACAGCCTTCGTGAAGCTGCACGCGCGGCTCGCCCCGGTGACCTTCGTCCCCGAGGTCCGCCTGCACCAGGCCGACGAGCCGATCGGGCTGTGGGAGCTCACCGAGGGCGAGTTCCGCAGCTCCCAGCCGCCTCCGTTCTGGGCGTTCGCCTGGGCCGGCGGGCAGGGACTCGCCCGGTACGTCACCGACCACCCCGAGCTGGTCGCCGGCCGCCGGGTGCTCGACCTCGCGTCCGGCTCCGGCCTGGTCGCCATCGCCGCCGCCCGCGCCGGCGCGGCGGCCGTGCGCGCCGTCGAGGTCGACGAGCGCGCAGTGGCCGCGGTCGCCCTCAACGCCAAGGCCAACGGGGTACGCGTCGACGCCGAGCTGGGCGACATCCTCGACGGCGACGCCGCCGACGCCGAGGTGGTGCTCGCCGGAGACGTCTTCTACAGCGAGGCGATGGCCCGGCGGGTGCTGCGCTTCCTGCTCCGGGCCGCCCGGGCCGGCGCCCTGGTGCTGGTCGGCGACCCGGGCCGGGCGTTCCTGCCCCGGGAGCGGTTCCGCGAGCTGGCCGTCTACGACGTGCCGGTGCCGGAGGCGCTGGAGAGCGTACGGGTGAAGCGCACCACCGTGTGGGAGCTGGACCCGGCGCCGCCGGGAGCCGCCCGCTAGGTTGACGCCGTGCTGTTCCGGGGGTGGGGGGACGCCGTCGGCGGGCGGTGGCCGGACGTGGCGACGGTCGTCGACCACGTCGGCGTCGTACACCTGGTGGTGACCCGGCACGCGCTGGTCCGGCAGGTGCTCGCCGACCCGGTGACCTTCCGGCCCGACAACGCCCTGGACGCGGTCACCCCGCTGCCGGTGGCCGCCCTGCGGGTGCTCGCCGAGCACCGGTTCAGACTGCCGCCGACCCTGGCGAACAACGGCGGGGCGAGCCACCCGGAGATCCGCGGCATCGTCGCCGACGCGCTGCACCCGACCCGGGTCGCCGCGCAGCGGCCCTGGCTGACCGGGCTGGTCCGCGAACGGGTGGCCCGGCTGCGCGCGGCGCTCGACGCGGGCGTACCGGTCGACCTGTACGCCGACCTCGCCGCGGACCTGCCGCTGTTGGTGCTGGCCCGGCTGGTCGAGCTGCCGGACGCCCCGGTCGGCGCGGTGAAGGAGTTCGCCCGCGCGGCGCTGGAGCTGTTCTGGGCCCCGCTCGACGAGGCGCGACAGCGGGCGCTCGCCGCCGAGGTGGGCCGCTTCCACACCGTGCTGCGGGGGTTCGCCGCGACCGGTGGCGGCCTCGCCGCCCGGCTACGGGCCGCCGGGCACTCGCCCGACGTGGTCGTCGGGGCGCTGTTCTTCCTGCTGGTCGCCGGCCAGGAGACCACCTCGCAGTTCCTCACCCTGCTGCTGCACCGACTGACCGGCGAGCCGACGGTGCGCGCCGGGCTGCGCGACGGCAGCGTCGCGGTCGCCGACGTGGTCGAGGAGGGGCTGCGGCTGGAGCCGCCCATCGTCACCTGGCGGCGGGTGGCGGCCGTGGACGCCACGCTGGGCGGGACGACGGTGCCGGCGGGGACCGGCGTGGTGCTCTGGCTGGCCCGCGCCGGCCGGGACCCGGACGTGGTGCCAGCCCCGGACGAGTTCCGCCCGGGGCAGCGCGGCTCCCGCCGGCACCTGGCGTTCGGGGCGGGGGCGCACCGCTGCGTCGGCGCCCAGTTGGCCAGGCTGGAGGCCGCCGTGGTGGTCGCCGAGGCCGCGCCGCTGCTCGACGGGGTGCGCGTCGTCCGCCCGCCCTGGTACCCGGACAACCTGACCTTCCGGATGCCGGACGCCTTCGTGGTCGCCCGCCCCTGACCCGGGCGGACCTGACGAAGGTGGGGGTGGGTCGTCGCCGATCGACAGCAGCGGGCGGGCCACCCGGATCCCTACCGTCGATCCATGATCACACTACGTGGCCTGACGAAGCGGTTCGGCCCCACGACCGCCGTCGACGACCTGACCGTCGACATCGCACCCGGCCGGGTCACCGGGTTCCTCGGCCCGAACGGCGCGGGCAAGTCCACCACCATGCGGATGATCCTCGGCCTGGACCGGCCCACCGCCGGCCGCGCCCTGATCGACGGCCGGCCGTACCGGGAGCTGCGGCACCCGCTGCACACCGTCGGCGCGCTGCTGGACGCCGGGGCGATCCACCCGGCCCGGCCCGGGCATGCCCACCTGCTGGCCACCGCGCGCAGCAACGGCATCGGCCGCCGCCGGGTCGACGAGGTGCTGGCCCTGGTCGGCCTGGACGACCGGGCCGCCGCGAAGCCCGGCCGGACCCTCTCCCTCGGCATGGGCCAGCGGCTCGGCATCGCCGGGGCGCTGCTCGGCGACCCGCCGGTCCTGCTGTTCGACGAGCCGGTCAACGGCCTCGACCCGGACGGGGTGCGCTGGATCCGGCAGCTCACCCGCTCGCTCGCCGCGCAGGGCCGCACGGTGCTGGTCTCCAGCCACCTGATGAGCGAGATGCAGCAGACCGCCGACCACCTCGTGGTGATCGGCCGGGGCCGGCTCATCGCCGACGCGCCCACCGCCGAGGTGATCGCGGGCGGCTCCGCCGCCGCCTCGGTGCGGGTACGCGGCCCGCAGCCGGCCGGCCTGACGGCGCTGGCCCGGCGGCTGACCGGCGACGGAGGCGTCGTCGAGGCCGACGGACCGCACGGGCTGACCGTCACCGGACTGACCGTTGACCGGGTCGGCGACCTCGCGTACGAGCTGGGGGTGGCCCTGCACGAGCTGACCCCGGTTGCCGCGTCGCTGGAGCAGGCGTTCATGGCGCTCACCGACGGCAGCGTCGAGTACGCCGCCGCCCCGGCCGGCTCCCCCACCACCACCCACCACCGGATCGAGGCCCGATGAACGCGCAGCCCGCCACCCGTACCGCACCGACTGTCGGCCCGTTCGCCGGGGCGGTCGCCGCCGAGTGGACCAAGCTGTGGTCGGTGCGATCCACCTGGTGGACGCTGCTGTCGGCGGTGCTGCTGACCGCCGCCGCCGCCGGCCAGCTCGCCATCTACGCCGCCAACGCCAACACCAACGACGACCCGGCCGACGACCGGGGAATGATCACCCTCGGCAGCATCGTCATCGAGTCCCTGGAACTCACCCAGTACGCCGTGCTGGCCATCGGCCTGCTCGCGGTCACCGCCGAGTTCGGCACCGGCACGCTGCGGACCACCCTGCGCTGCACGCCGTCGCGCGGCCGCGTACTGCTGGCGAAGGCCGCGGTGAGCGGGGCGGTGACCTTCGGGTCGGGGCTGCTGCTCGGCGGGGTCGGCGCGCTGGTCGCCGGCGCGGTGCTCGGCGAGTGGGGCGACGCCCCGCTCGGCGGCACGGTCCGCGACGTGCTGGCGTCGGCGGCCTACCTGGCGCTGGTCGGGGTGCTGGCGCTCGGCCTCGGCGCGGTGCTGCGCAGCGCGGTGCTGACGGTGATCGTCCTGATCGCGGTGCTGATGATCGTGCCGCTGTCGCTCCAGGAGCCGAGCATCGCCGTGCTGACCCGGATCGCCGACGGCTTCCCGGGCGTCGCCGGGGGCCACTTCCTCGCCGGGGACGCCGACCCGTACCCGCCGGTGGTGGGGTTGCTGCTGCTCGCCGGCTGGGCCGCCGCCGCGCTGGCCGCCGGCCGGGCCGCCCTGCGCCACCGCGACGCCTGAGGATCACGCCCCGCCCCGGCGTCCCTGAGGATCACGTCTCGACGAGGCCTGCCTCGTGGGCGAGGATCGCCGCCTGCACCCGGTTGCGCACCTCCAGGCGGGTGAAGATGCTGGTCAGATAGCTCTTCACGGTGCCCTCGACGAGGTGCAGGCGGCGGGCGATCTCGGCGTTGGACAGGCCCGCGCCGACCAGGGCGAGCACCTCCCGCTCCCGGTCGGTCAGCCCGGCGGTGCGGTCCCGGGCCGCCGGGCGGCGGGCCATCCGGGCCCCGTTCAGTTCGATCACCCGACGGGCGATCCGCGGCGACAGGTACGCCCCGCCGCCGGCCACCGCCCGCACCCCGGCGATCAGCTCCCGCGGGTCGCCGGCCTTGAGCAGAAAGCCGCTCGCGCCGTGCCCGAGCGCCCGGGCCACGTGGTCGTCCTCCCCGAACGTGGTGAGCATGACCGTGGCCGTGCCCGGCGCCAGCCGGCGGATCTCGGCGGCGGCGGCCAGCCCGTCCAGGCGGGGCATCCTGATGTCCAGCAGCGCCACGTCCGGCCGGTGGGCCCGGACCAGCTCGACGGCCGCCGCGCCGTCACCGGCCTCGCCGACCACCTCGATGCCGGGGTCCGCGCCGAGGATCGCCCGGACCCCGGCCCGGATCATCGCCTCGTCGTCGGCGAGCACCACCCGCACCGGCCGGGCTTCCCCCGGCACGTCGTCCCATCGGTCCGTCATCGGTCGATCCGCTCCTTGCCCACGAGTCGCCCGTCCGAGAAGCAGAGCCGCCAGGTGGCCTGCGCGAGCGGGAAGTTGCCGTCGGTGTAGTACTCACAGCCGGGGCGCGCCCCGGCCGGCGGCTCCGCCTGGCGGCGCGGCAGGCCGGTCAGCTCCTGTCGGGCGGCGCCCAGCGGCAGCCGGTCGAAAGCCACGGCGTCGAGGACCGCGCCCGCCGTGGCGAACGGGTAGTAGACCAGGGTCAGCACCAGCCCGAGGACCATCGGGGCGCCGAGCGCCGCGACCAGACTGCGCCGGACCCGGCGACGGGCCTCGCGCAGCCGCCGCTCCGCCTCCGCCGACCGGCCCTCCGCCGGCCGACCCTCGACCGGGTGCGCCGGTGGGGGATCGAGCGGCGGGGTGGGCGCGAGTGGGAGGCGGGCCAGCACGGTGAAGCCGCCCGCCGCCTCCGGGCCTGCGGTCAGCGTGCCGCCGGCCAGGCGTACCCGCTCCCGGAGGGCGAGCAGGCCCGAGCCGCTGGACGGCGGGCCGGGCAGCGGGCCGGCCGGCGGCGGGGCGTTGGCCACGCCGACCTCGACCCGGCCGCCGAGGCGGGCCAGGGTGACGGTGACCGGTGCGCCGGGGGCGTACCGGGCGGCGTTGGTCAGCGCCTCCCGGACCACCCGGTGCGCCGCGTGCCCGGCCATCGCGGGCAGGTCGAGGGGATCGCCGTCCAGCCGCGCCGCCATCCCCGCCTCCCGGGCCCGGTCGACCAGCTCCGCGACGCTCTCCCCGGCCGGCAGGGTGGACGCCGGGCCACCGTTCTCCTCCCGGAGCACCCCGATGATCTCGTGCAGCCGCTCGGTGGCCCCGGCGACGCTGGCACGCAGCTCCCCGGCCGCCGTCCGGTGCCGGGCCGGTAGGTCGTCGGCGAGTTCGAGGGCGGCGGCGCGCAGCGCGATCAGGCTCAGCTCGTGGCCGAGGGAGTCGTGCATCTCCTGGGCGATCCGGGCCCGCTCCCGCAGCCGGATCCGCTCGGCCGCGCCGCGCCGCTCCCTGGCCACCGCCTCGGCGTGCCGGTCCCCCGCCACCACCAGCTCCCGCTGCTGCCGCCGGTACCGCCCGACCAGCCACGGGAACACCCCGGCGAAGAGCAGCACCGAGGCGAGCAGGAACCAGGTGGCGGCGCCGGTGCCGAGCAGTCCCACGTTCAGGATGGTGCCCCCGGCGGCGATCACCCCGAACACCGCCGCGGCGGGGGCCGTCCCAGGGCTGCGCCGTCCGGCCAGGTAGCTGAACACCGGGATGGCGAAGACGAAGTTGCCGTCGAGCAGGGAGCCGAGCACGACCAGCACCAGCGCGGTCAGCGGCCGGCGGTGGCCCAGCCGGACGGCGACGGCGAGCAGCAGCAGGGCGCCCAGCCCGAGCAGGACGCTGTGCCTGCCGTACGGCGGCGTGAGCCAGGGGAAGCCGATCGGCGCCGCGACCACCGCCCAGAGCAGCCCGTCCCGCAGGAACCCGCGCCTCGGGAGCCCGCCGCGTGACAGCCCGCCGCGTGACAGTCCGTCCCGTAGCGAGCGGAACCGTGCCGGCCCGCCCGGTGAGCGTCGGGACCGTGCCGGCCGGCCCCGGACGCCGCCACGCCACCGCTCCCACTGCTCCCACCGCATGGCGGCCAGGCTACCGACGGTGGTCGGGCCCGGGCACCGACGAAAGTCAGGTGACCGCCCGACGGCCCGTGACCGCCCGACGGACGCCGGCCGGGCCGGTGGTCAGCCGCTGTCCTCGGCCCAGGTGCGCCAGTCGTCGAGCACCCCGTACAGCGCCGGGGTGAGCCAGCCCGGGGCGGACCGGCGGAACACCCCCGGGTCCATCGCCCCGGCTCCCGCAGGAAGCGCGCCGAACAGGTTGGGCACCAGGTCGGTCAGGTTCGCCCAGTGCACCAGCTCCGGCGTCGCCGGCCAGGCGCCGATCACCACTCCGGCCGGCACCGCGCGCCGCTGGAGCGCCTCGAGGGTCAGCGCGGTGTGGTTGAGGGTGCCCAGCCCGGCGCGGGCAACCACCACGGCGGGGGCGTCGAGCGCCACCGCCAGGTCGGCCACCGTCCAGGGCTCCCCCGAGGGACGCAGCCCCATCGGTACGAGCAGCCCGCCGGCCCCCTCGATCAGCACCAGGTCGTGCTTGTCGGCCTCCTCACGGACGGCGTCGACGACGTCGTACAGCTCCAGCGGCTCCAGCCGCGCCACCCGGGCGGCGGCGAGCGGGGCGAGCGGGTCGGGGTAGCTGGCCAGGGTCCGGCCGGTGAGCGGGGCGGCCAGCCGGGTCACCGAGTCGACGTCGCCCGGGTCGCCGGTGGCCGTACCCGTCTGACCGGGCTTGACCACGGCGACCCGCAGGCCGGCGGCCTGCGCGGCGGCCGTCACCGCCGCGGTCACCACCGTCTTGCCGACCTCGGTGTCGGTGCCGGTGACCAGCACCGGCCCGGTCCACGCCCCGCTCACGACGTCACCTCCACCGGTCACGGGGCGTACTCCACGATCACGTCGAGGGCCCGCTCGAAGTCCGCCCGGGGCACCCCGGCGCTGATCGTCAGCCGCAGCCGGGACCGGCTGTCCGGGGTGGACGGCGGGCGGAAGCAGCCGACGGCCACCCCCCGGTCGGCGCAGGTTGCGGCCCAGGCGGTCGCCGCCTCCGGGCCCGGGGCGGTCACCGACACCACGGCGGCGTCCGGCGCGGAGACGGTCAGCCCGGCGGCGCGCAGCCGGCGTACGGTCTCCGCGGCCCGCTCGGCCAGCTCGGCGCGCAGGTCGTCGCCGGCGCGGGCCAGGTCCAGCGCGGCGCGGACCCCGGCGGCCACGGCCGGCGGCAGGGCGGTGTCGAAGATGAAGGTCCGGCCGGTCTCCACCAGGTGCCGGACGAACTCGGCCGGCCCGGCGACCACGCCCCCCGCGCCGCCCAGCGCCTTGGACAGGGTCGCGGTGACCACCACGTCCGGCTCGCCGGCCAGCCCGGCGGCGGCCACCCCGCCCGCGCCGGCCGGGCCCGTGACGCCGAGCGCGTGCGCCTCGTCGACCAGCAGCAGGGCGCCGTGCCTGCGGGCCACGGCATGCAGCTCCGCCAGCGGGGCGAGGTCGCCGTCGACGGAGAAGACCGACTCGGTGACCACCACGGCCGGGCGGCCGGGGGCGGCGGCCAGCGCGGCGGCCACCGCCGCCGGGTCGGCGTGCGGGGTGACCACGGTCTCCGCGCCGGAGATCCGGCAGCCGTCGATCAGCGAGGCGTGGTTGTGGGCGTCCGAGACGAGCAGGGTACGCGGCTGCGCCAGCGCCCGGACCGCACCGAGGTTGGCCAGGTAACCGGAGGAGAAGACCAGGCTGCCGTCGGTGCCGAGCCAGTCCGCGAGGGCGGCCTCCAGCCCGTGGTGGACCTCGGTGGACCCGCGTACCAGCCGGGAGCCGGTCGCGCCCAGCCCGTACGCCGCGAGAGCCCGCCCGGCCGCGGCGGTGACCTCTGGGTGGGTGGTCAGGCCGAGGTAGTCGTTGCCGGCGAGGTCGACCACGGTGTCGCCGGCGGCCCGGGGGCGCAGCCGGCGGGTCAGTCCCGCCTTCGCCCGCAGCTCGGCACGGCGGTGCAGCACCGCCAGCCAGTCCGCCACGCCACACTCCCCACGTCCGCCGATCCCGGCCGTCCGCCACGGCCGCTTACGCCGGGCGAAGCTACCATCCGTGGCCCGCGGCCCGGCGTGGCGCGGCCCCGGCACGCGGGGACCGCCAGTGGTCCCGAGCGGGGGGACGCACGGGAACGGGCAGGGGGTGGTCGGGGGCCAGCTGGGCGTGGTCGGGCGCTTCTCCGGGTCGGGGTGGCCTTGTAGGGTACGAGCCATGCCAGAGATCCTCGACCAGGCCCGGAAGCAGGTGCTGGAGAACGGCGTCGGCCTCGACGAGGCCGGTGTCCTCGCCGTGCTGAACCTGCCCGACGAGCACCTGCCCGCCGCCCTCCAGCTCGCGCACGAGGTACGGATGCGCTGGTGCGGGCCGGAGGTCGAGGTCGAGGGCATCGTCTCGCTGAAGACCGGCGGCTGCCCGGAGGACTGCCACTTCTGCTCGCAGTCCGGGCTGTTCACCTCGCCGGTCCGCTCGGTCCTGCTGGACATCCCCTCCCTGGTGAAGGCGGCGAAGCAGACCGCGGCGACCGGGGCGACCGAGTTCTGCATCGTGGCCGCCGTTCGTGGTCCCGACGCCCGGCTGATGAAGCAGCTGCGCGAGGGTGTCGCCGCGATCAGGGCGGAGGTCGACATCCAGGTCGCCGCGTCGCTCGGCATGCTGAGCCAGGAGCAGGTCGACGAGCTGGTCGACATGGGCGTGCACCGCTACAACCACAACCTGGAGACCTGCCGCTCCTACTTCCCGAACGTCGTCACCACCCACTCCTGGGAGGAGCGGTGGGAGACGCTGAGGATGGTCCGCGAGTCCGGCATGGAGGTCTGCTGCGGCGGTATCCTCGGCCTCGGCGAGACGGTGGAGCAGCGCGCCGAGTTCGCCGCGCAGCTCGCCGCGCTGGACCCGCACGAGGTCCCGCTGAACTTCCTCAACCCGCGCCCGGGCACCCCGCTGGGCGACCGTCCGGTGGTCGAGGGCAAGGACGCGCTGCGCGCCATCGCCGCGTTCCGGCTGGCCATGCCGCGCACCATCCTGCGGTACGCGGGCGGCCGGGAGCTCACTCTCGGCGACCTGGGCACCCGGGAAGGCCTGCTCGGCGGCATCAACGCGGTCATCGTCGGCAACTACCTGACCACGCTGGGCCGGCCGGCGACCGACGACCTGGCGCTGCTGGACGACCTGAAGATGCCGGTCAAGGCCCTCTCCGCGACGCTGTGACGCCGACGCCGATGACCACGACGCGGGTGTGGTGCGACCGGTGCGGGGAGCCGGCGGACGCCGGGGGTCACCCGGCGTGCCGGGCGGCGCGCGAGCTGGAGCCGCCCCGGTTCTGCGCGCACTGCCGACGGCGAATGAAGGTGCAGGTGCTGCCGGTGGGTTGGGCGGCGGTCTGCGTCGAGCACGGCGAGCTGCGGGGCTGAGCGCGGTGCCGACGCTGAGAGGCAGTGCGGTCACGCTTCGACCGGCGACGGACGCCGACGTGCCGGTCCTCGCGGCGATCCGGTCCACGCCCGAGGTGCGGCGCTGGTGGCGCGGCGGCGACGACCTGACCGGGGCCGTGCGCGCCGACCTGGCCGACGACGTGCTGACCGTGTACGCGATCGAGCACGACGGCCGGGTCGTCGGCGCCATCCAGTGGTACGCGGAGAGCGACCCCGACTACCGGCACGCCAGCCTCGACCTCTTCCTCGACCCGGAGGTACGCGGCAGCGGGCTGGGCGGGGACGCCGTCCGCACCCTGGCCCGGCACCTGATCGACGACCATGGCCACCACCGGCTCACCATCGACCCGGCGGCGGCCAACACCCCCGCGATCCGCGCGTACGCGAAGGTGGGGTTCCGCCCGGTCGGGGTGCTGCGCCGCTACGAGCGCGGCGAGGACGGCCGCTGGCACGACGGCCTGCTGATGGACCTCCTCGCCGGCGACCTGGCCGACTGATCCGGCGCTTCCCCGTTTGGCTCGTCCGGTCCCCGCGCGGTGCTGGCCGGGGCCACCGCGGCGGCCGAGGCCGGTGTCCGGGGGCTGCGACGGGAGCCGCTGCACGTCCTGGTGCCGGCGACCCGTCGGGCCGGCCGGACGGTGCTGCGGCGGCTGCCGGTCGACATGGCGGCGGTAGTGGTGCACCGCACGTCGGTGCTGCCACGGGCGCATCTCCAGCTCGCCCGGCCACCCCGGACGACGACGGCCCGCGCCCTGGTCGACGCCGCCGGCTGGGCGCGCACCGTCGACGAGGCCCAGGCGGTGCTGGCCGCCGGCTGTCAGCAGCGGCGGGTGTCGCCGGAGGAGATTCGGGCGGTGGTCGACGCGCTCCCCCGGGCCCACCGGCGTCACCTCGTCCGCCGGACCGTCGACGACATCGCCGGGGGCGCGGAGGCCCTGTCGGAGATCGACTTCCTGCGGCTGTGCCGGCGGCACGGCCTGCCCCGACCGGATCTCCAGCACCGGCGCACCGACGCGGGTGGGCGAACCCGCTGGCTGGACGCGTACTGGCGCGAGTGGGGGGTGCACGTGGAGATCGACGGCGCGCATCACATGGACGTACGCGAGTGGGCCGCCGACATGCGGCGACAGAACGACGTGTGGACGGCGGGCGACCGGATCCTGCGCTTCCCCGCCTGGCTCGTCCGCGCCCGCCCTGACGAGGTCGCGGCCATCCTCCGCCGCGCCCTGCTGGCGGCGGGCTGGCGCCCCGCTACATGAATCTTGGACGGTTACCGTCCCGTGGGAACGGTAACCGTCCAAGGTCTCACCAGGGCGGGAGCGGCGTCAGGCGATCGTGCAGGGGGAGCCGTTGAGGGTGAACGTCGTGGGCTTCGGGTTGGTGCCGGGGTGGGTGCCGTTGAAGCCGAAGCTGGTGGACGCCCCCGGCGCGAGCGCCCCGTTGTAGGAGAGGTTCGAGGCGGTCACGGCGGTGCCGGTCTGGGTGACGTTCGCCGACCACGCCTGGCCCGCCTGCTGCCCGGCAGTGGGGAAGGCGAACGCCAGGCTCCAGCCGGTGAGCACCGTCGTGCCGGTGTTGGTGATCGTGATGTTGGCGGTGAACCCGGTGCTCCAGTCGCTGGTCGCGTACCCGACTTTGCAGGACCCGGTGGGCGTGGTCGGGGTGGGCGTCCCGGTGGTGGTCACCGTGACGGTGGGCGACGGGATCGACGGGTTGCCGGCGGCGTCCAGCGCGACGACGTAGAACGCGTACGCGGTGGCGGGGGTCAGCCCGGTGACCGGGTGGCTGGTGCCGGTGACCGTGGCGATCGCGGTGTCCACCGGCCACGTCTTGCGGTAGACCCGGTAGCCGGTGACGCCGACGTCGTCCGTGGACGGGCCCCAGGTGAGGGTGAGCCCGGTCGGGCCGACGGCCGACGCGGTCGGGGTGCCGGGCGAGGTCGGCGGGGTGGTGTCGGGGCCACCCCCGGCGGGGGTGACCACCGCGACCGTCGGCGAGGTCGTCGAGGTGTTGCCGGCGCCGTCGCGGGCGCGTACCCAGAACCGGTAGTTCCGGGCCGGGGCGAGCGACGAGACGGTCAGGCTGTTGGTGGTGCTGCGGTGCAGGACCAGCGCGTCGCTGCCGACCGTCTCCTGGGTGATCTCGTAGCCGGCCAGGCCGCTGCCCCCGGTGTCGGTGGAAGCGGGCCAGGTCAGCGTGACCGAGGTGGGGGTGAGCGCGGACGCGACCGGGGCGCCGGGCGCGCTGGGCGGGGTGGTGTCCGTGGGCGTCGAGGTCGGCTCCTCGCCCCAGACCCGGGCGGTCCCGGCGTACAGCGGCACCTTGCGGTTCGGCCCGGCGGTCACCTGGTACGACGGGTCGTTGGTCGGGTCCCAGGTGCCGCCCTCCGGCACGCCGACCTTGAACTGGACCTCCATCCGGTGTTGCGACTGGCCGGCCGGGGCGATGGTGTGTCCGGTGCAGTCCACCTCGACGTACCAGATGTCGCCGCTGTACTGCTTGGCCGTGGCCGGCGACGGGCAGCCCTGGGTGTAGCCGGGGGTGACCTGCACCGGGCCGGTGCCGTCGGGGCGGAAGTAGTAGCGGAACCTGCCGTTGGTCAGCGCCCGCGCCGGGAACGCCGACTTGTTGTAGATGATCGCCTTCAGCCCGGTGGCGCGGGGCTCGGCCTGCATCACCGTGGTCTCCACGGTCAGCTCGTCGAGGTCGGGCGTCTCGGTGCCCGGGAAGCCGGCGAGCGGGCTGCCGCCGTACTCGGAGGAGAGCCGGGCGAGCGCGGAGGTGAAGCCGGCGTTGTAGTCGGTGGCGACCTCGTTCATCACGTAGTCGGACCGGCTGTCGGTGTACGCGTCGTTCGCCGCCGACGGGCCGCCGACCAGCGCGCCGTGGAGCACGTGCCGGGTCTCGGTGGGCACGGTCTGGCTGTCCCACCAGGAGCCGTGGGCGGTGCGGTGGTGCGGGTTGCGCGGCGGGTTGGCCCCGAACCCGATCACGTAGCTGGAGCTGCGCGGGTTGTCGCCGAGCGCGTAGTTGATCTGCCGGACGGCGAAGTCGTGGTAGCGCGCCCTGCGGGTGGCGTCGGTGGTCCTGTCGCTGTAGACCAGCGCGGCGAACGAGGTGTTCGCGGCGTACCGCAGCGCGCCCCAGGAGTCGAGCACCGCCATCCCGCCGGGCGAGTAGTTGACCTTGGACCCGTTCACCCCGACGGTCCACCAGTCCAGCCAGCGGTTGGCGTCGTCGACGTACTTCTGCTTGCCGGTCAGGTTGGCCAACAGCACGTACGCCCCGAACTGCTTGTTGTCCCAGGCGATCGTCCACTTGTAGGACCGGGTGGTGGTCTGGTTCTCGGTGCCGAGCTTGTCGTACTCGCTCTCGGCCTTGGCGAGGTAGCCGGCCTCGCCGGTGGCCCGGTGCAGCCAGATCGCGCCCCAGACCAGCTCGTCCTGGTACCCGCTCCACGAGCGGTAGAAGCTGGTCGCGTCGGTGATGCACTCGTGGTAGTTCCTGCGCACCGTGTCGGCGAACGTGTAGAGCTGCCTCGCGTGCCCGAGCAGCTTGTCGGCGTAGGCGGCGTCGGTGGGCCGGAACACCATCGACGACGCGGCCATCGCGGCCGCCGTCTCCCCCGCCAGGTCCGCGCCGCCGCAGCTCGCATCGATCTTGTACGCGGGCCGCGCCATCGGCATGACCTCGGCCGGACCCCACCACTTGTGGTCGTCGTCGCCCTTGCCGACCTGCCCGTAGAGGACGTTCGGTGCGGGGTGCGCCTTGACGAAGTAGTCGTTGACGAAGCGCAGGTTGTTCAGCAGCTGGGTGAGCTGCCCGGACGCGGTGTACCCGGCGCGGTACTCGACCGCGCCCCAGGCCAGCATGGTGGCGCTGAACGCCATCGGGAAGCCGAACTTCACGTGGTCGCCGGCGTCGTACCAGCCGCCGGTGAGGTCCACGCCGACGTCGGAGCCGTCGGTGAGCGCGGAGTCGCCGCGCCAGGAGACCCGGTTCCAGGCCGGTTTCCTCCCGGACTGCTGGGCCTCGTAGAAGAACAGCGACTTCTGCAACGCCTCGGCGTAGTTGAGGGCGGGCGCGGCGGCGACGGGGGCGGCCTGCGGCGCGGCGACGCCCACGGCGAGGCCGCCGGCCAGGGCGACGCCGGCGGCGAGCAGGCGCCGCAGCCAGGGTCGACTGCGGCGGGCCGGCCGCGGCGGGCCGGCGGGCGACGGCGGCCGGGCGGGCCGGATCGGGTGACGCATGTGCGGGCTCCTGACGGACGGCGCCCCGGCGGCGCCGACCGGACGCGGGACGGGCGTCGGGCTCGGGTCGGCGCCGCCACCGGCGGCGGGTGTGGTGGGGGCCAAAGAGGCGCGGGAGCGCTCCCATGGATATCCGACAATGTATCCAGCGGATCGCGCCGTTGGGAAGACCCGCCGCCGACGACGACCCGGCCCGGAGGGCGTGCAGCGGGCGATCGCGTGGTCGACTCGCGTCCTGGGATACGAACGTACTGTTGCCGCCCGCGCATCGACACGGGACAGTACGGCCACCAGCGGTGCCATCGACGCCGCCGCTCCCCGGTTCACCCTGAGGAGATCCGATGGCTCTACGACTCGCCGACGGCACCGCCTGGGCCGAGACCCTCGCCCGCGCGGTGGCCGCCACACCCGAGGCCTTCGGGCCCGAGGCGGACGGCGTGACCACCCTGCGCAACCTCGTCGAGGGCGACTGGCGGGCGGGCGGCGTGCCGCACCCCGTGCGCACCCCGGTCGACAACACGGTCCTGGTCAACCTGCCCCGGCTCGACGCCGACGCCGCCCACGCCGCGGTCGCCTTCGCCGCCCGCGCGCACCGCGACTGGGCGCGGACCCCGCTCGCCGAACGGAAGGCCCGGGTCACCGACGCCCTGGACGCCCTCACCGCCCACCGCGACCTGCTCGCCCTGCTGCTGCTCTGGGAGATCGGCAAGCCGTGGCGGCTGGCCTGCGCCGACGTGGACCGGGCCCTCGACGGCGTCCGCTGGTACGCCGCTGAGATCGACCGGATGCTGGCCGACGGCCGGGAGCCGCTGCCCGGTCCGGTCAGCAACATCGCCAGCTGGAACTACCCGATGAGCGTGCTGGTGCACGCCGAGCTGGTGCAGCTGCTCGCCGGCAACGCGGTGATCGCGAAGACCCCCTCCCAGGGCGGTGCCGTCTGCCTCACCGTCGCGCACGCGCTGATGCGCCGCGCCGGGCTCCCCGCCACCCTGCTCTCCGGCGGCGGCGAGGAGCTGTCCGAGGTGCTGGTGCGCGCCCCGGAGATCGGCGCGGTGGCGTTCGTCGGCGGGCGGTCCAACGGCGGGAAGGTCGCCGCCGCGCTGCTCGACTCCGACAAGCGGCACTTCATCGAGCAGGAGGGCCTCAACGCCTGGGGCATCTGGGGCTTCTCCCAGTGGGACCTGCTCGCCGGGCACCTGAGGAAGGGCTTCGAGTACGGCAAGCAGCGGTGCACCGCGTACCCCCGGTTCGTGGTCCAGCGCGACCTGGTCGACGAGTTCCTCGACATGTACCTGCCGGTGGTTCGCTCGATCCGATTCGGCCATCCCCTCGCCGTGGACGAGAACTGGCGGGCCGGCGACCCGCTGCCCGAGCTGGACTTCGGCCCGCTGATCAGCGGGGCCAAGGCCGACGAGCTGCGGCGCAAGGTCGACGAGGCGGTCCGCGGCGGCGCGGTCCCGCTGCACCGGGGCAAGCTGGCCGGGGCTCCGCTCCTCGACGGCCAGGACACCTCGGCGTACGTGGCCCCGTCGGTGCTGCTCGCCCCGCCCGGCCGGTCCCGGCTGATGCACGCCGAGCCGTTCGGGCCGGTCGACACGATCGTGGTGGTGGACACCACCGACGAGCTGCTGGCCGCGATGAACGCCTCCAACGGCGCGCTGGTCGCCAGCCTCGCCTGCGACGACGAGGAGCTGGCCGGCAAGCTCGCGGGCGACCTCCAGGCGTTCAAGGTCGGCATCAACAGGCCGCGCTCGCGCGGCGACCGGGACGAGCCGTTCGGCGGCCGGGGCGCCTCCTGGAAGGGCGCCTTCGTCGGCGGCGACCTGCTGGTGCAGGCCGTCACGGTCGGCGGCGAGAACCGCCTCTACGGCAACTTCCCCGACTACAACAGCTACCCCGCCACCTGACGGGCGGGGCGCGCAGGGGCCCGCCGCCCGTCGACGGGCCCCTGCCGCCGCCGCGCCGGCGATACCATCGACCGATGGCGATGATCTCGCAGGTCTCGGTGGGAGTGTCCGACTGCGATCGGGCGGCCCGGTTCTGGGCCGCCGCCCTGGGCTACGCGCGGCGACCGCCACGCTATCCGGGCGACGAGTGGATCGTGCTCGCGCCGCCGCCCGGCGTTCCCGGCCCGGCGCTCGCGATGGACCTCAGCGAGACCCGGGCCGAGGAGTTCCCGCGCGTCCATCTGGACCTGACCGCCGGCGGCCGGGATCTCGACGGCGAGGTGGAACGCCTCGTCGGGCTCGGCGCCCGGCGGGTCGACTGGCCGTACTACCCGGTGCAGCTCGAACCGGGGGCCTCGCCGTACGTCGTGCTGGCCGACACCGAGGGCAACCGGTTCTGCGTCTCGGGCCGGCTCCGCCCGGCGGGCCCGGAGGGCCCGGCCAGCACCGACTGACCGGTGGCCCAGCCGCCGAGCGGATGCGGCGGCCTGGCCGCCTAGTGTTTCCGGGCCGGCACCGGCGGGGCGACCGGGGCGGCGGCGAGCGGCACGGTGACGGTGACCAGCGCGCCGTCCCGCTGGCTGGCCGTCGGCCGCGCGAGCCTGCCCACCGTCCGCAGCATCGGCGCGTTCTCCGCCTGGACGTGCAGCAGCAGGGCCGCCAGGCCGGCCCGCTCGGCGTGCCCCACCAACCGGCGCAGCAGGGCCGTGCCGACGCCCCGCCGCTGCCAGTCGTCGCGCACCAGCAGCGCCGCCTCGGCCTCGTCGCCCTCGGCGAGCATGTTCGCCAGCGCGACGACCGACTCCGCCGCCCCGCCGGAGTCGACCGTGGTCGCGACGAGGGTCAGGCCCTGGGCCGGCTCCAGCAGCCGGCGCAGCCGGGCCGGCGCGGGCCCCGCCGCCCCGCTCAGGTAGCGGCGCTGGCGGCTACGCGCCGAGCAGCGCCGGTGCAGCTCCAGCGCGCCGGCCAGGTCGTCGCCGGTGGCCTGCCGGACGACCAGCTCGCCGCCGTCGGGCAGCACCAGGGTGACCCGGTCGGTCCGCTGCCGGGTCACGGTCGCCGCGAGTTCGGCGAGCGCCTGCGCCCGGGCGTACTCGGCCGGGGTGAAGGTCGGCGCGACCCGGCTCAGCTCGTACGACCCACCGGTCGGGTCGGGCAGCGTCATCGTGGTGCCGGTGACGCCGCCGCCGACCGGGGTGGATCGCCAGGTGACCTCGTCGGCGCCGAGCAGGGTGCGCAGCACCTCCCCCGTCGCGTCCGGGTCCCGGACCAGCCGGGTGGCCAGGCCGAGCACCCGGGTGGGCTGGTCGGCCAGGCCGCGCGCCTCGCTACGCGCCACCCAGCAGTCCCGCCCCCGGCCCCGTTCCACGGCGGCGACCAGCTCCGCCTCGTCGAGCGAGTCGGGTGCGTCGACGAGGAAGTCGTCGACCGCGCCCACCTCGGTGGTGTGCACCTGCACGGTGAGGATGTTGACCCCGCGCAACGCGAGGCTCGCCGTGAGCACCGACAGGTAACCCGGCCGGTCGTCCACGGTGGCTCGAATCCGCCACAGCGCCATGATTGTCTCCCTTCCCCGTCGTCGACGGTCGCTCAGCCGCCGGCCGCCACCGGCGGGGCACCCACCAGGTCCAGCCGGTCGCCGAGGATCACCGCGCTGGCCCGGACCAGTTGGGTGAGGCGGTCCACCTCGGTGCGGTGGAACGCGGCGGGGGTCAGCATCCCGGTCTGGTCCCGGGCCACCACGAGCACCAGGCCGGCCCGGCCGAACGGCGCGATCGCGTAGTGGGTGCCGTCGGCGCTGGTCAACGCGCGGGCCCGCAGCGGGGTGACCTCGGGCAGCGCCGACGGGACGGGCGCCCGCCAGCTCGCGTGCGCCACGGTGGCGCCGCCGCCGGCCGCGCCCGTGCGCGACGCCCAGTCCAGCGGGACCACCGCCGCCACCGCCCAGTCCGCGGCGAGCAGCCCGGGCACGGCGTCGACCAGGGTGGCCAGCCCGTCGGCCGGGTTGCCGGCGACCTGGGCCAGCAGCTCGGCGTCCTGCCCGGTGGTGGTCGGCGCGCCGATCGCCCGCCAGACGCCGTCGACCCGGACCCCGGGGATGGCGGCCAGGCCGGCCAGCAGCCGCTCCACCCGGGCCGCCCCCGGCCAGACCACGGTGAAGTCGTCGACCGCCCGCCCGCCGAGCCGTTCCAGGACGACGACCTGGACGATGTCGGCACCGGAGACCCCGAGTGTGCGGGCCACCTGGCCAAGGGTGCCGGGACGGTCCGGCAGGGTCACCCGAACTCTCAGCAACATGGTCGTCCCTCCGCTGGACGGGCCGGCATCCGACGGCCGGCAGGCTGGACACCAGCCTGCCGGTTGACCATTTCGCCCCTGTTGCCGCGGCATGTCCCCGGGGAAAAACCCGCCTTGACAGGACGGCTGAGGTGCCATCAACTATTCGGATGACTGATCCGGCCGTCGCGGGCAGCGGTGCCGGCGCGGGTGCTCCGAGAGGGCTGGACCTCGACCGGCTCGCCGCGTACCTGGGCGCGCGTCGCCCCGAGCTGGCCGCCGCGCCGCTGCGGGCCCACCTGATCGCCGGTGGCAAGTCCAACCTGACCTACCTGCTCCGCTCCGGCGGGCACGAGGTGGTGCTGCGCCGGCCCCCGCTCGGGCACGTGCTGGCCACCGCGCACGACATGGCCCGGGAGCACCGGATCATCTCCGCGCTCGCCCCGACCGCCGTGCCGGTCCCCGAGGCGCTGCTGTTCTGCCCCGACACCGACGTGATCGGCGCGCCCTTCTACCTGATGGAGAAGGTCGACGGGGAGGTGTTCCGCGGCCGGTCGCAGACCGACCCACTGACCGACAGGCAGCGGCGCGACCTGGCCACGGCGATGATGGACACCCTGGCCGCCCTGCACGCGGTCGAGCCCGCCGCGGTCGGGCTGGCCGACTTCGGCCGCCCCGAGGGCTTCCTGGGCCGGCAGGTCCGGCGCTGGGCCGGCCAGCTCGACCAGTCCCGCAGCCGTCCGCTGCCGGGCGTCGACGAGCTGCGCGACGCGCTCGCCGGCTCCGTCCCCGAGGGCGCGAACACGGGCCGGATCGTGCACGGCGACTACCGGCTGGACAACCTCCTCGCCACCGTCGGCACCGGCCCGAGCGCATCCGCCCCGGTGTCGGTGCGGGCCGTGCTGGACTGGGAGATGGCCACCCTCGGCGATCCGCTGGCCGACCTCGGGCTCCTGCTGACGTACTGGACCGTGCTCGGCGACAGCGACGCGGTCGTCGACAACCCGGTCGCCGACGGACTCGGCCCGCGAGCCGGCTTCCCCTCGGGGGCCGAGCTGATCGACCGGTACGCCGGCCGCAGCGACGTCGACGTCGGCCCGCTGCACTGGCACGTCGCCCTGGGCTGCTTCAAGCTCGCGGTGATCTGCGAGGGCATCCACTACCGGCACACCCTCGGGCAGACGCTCGGCGGGGGCTTCGACCGGATCGGCGAGTTGGTGGCGCCGCTGGTCGAGCACGGGCTGCGCGCAGTCAGGGAGAAGTGATGGACTTCCAGTTCGACGCCCGCACCGAAAAGCTGCGCGCGCGGCTGACCGCGTTCCTCGACGAGTGCGTGTACCCGGCCGAGGCGGTGCACGCCGAGCAGGTCGCGGCGGCCGGCGACCCGTGGTCGCGGTCGCCCGTGCTGGAGGAGCTGAAGGCCGAGGCGCGCCGGCGCGACCTGTGGAACCTCTTCCTCCCCGATCCGCGCTACGGCGCCGGGCTGACCAACCTCCAGTACGCGCCGCTGGCGGAGCTGACCGGGCGCAGCCCGCACCTGGCCCCGGAGGCGGTCAACTGCGCCGCCCCGGACACCGGCAACATGGAACTGCTGGCGGAGTTCGGCTCCGAAACGCAGCGGGAGCGCTGGCTGAAGCCGTTGCTCGACGGCGAGATCCGCTCGGCGTTCTGCATGACCGAGCCGGAGGTGGCCTCCTCCGACGCCACCAACATCGCCACCCGGATCAGCCGCGACGGCGAGGAGTACGTGGTCGACGGCCGCAAGTGGTGGTCGTCCGGGGCGATGGATCCGCGCTGCGAGATCTTCATCGTGATGGGCAAGACCGACCCCGACGCCGACCGGCACCGCCAGCAGAGCATGATCCTGGTGCCCCGGGACACCCCGGGGGTGACCGTGCGGCGCGGGATGACCGTGTTCGGCTACAGCGACGCCTCGCACGGCGGGCACGCGGAGATCGACTTCACGGGCGTCCGGGTGCCGGCGGAGAACCTGGTCGGGGCCGAGGGCACCGGCTTCGCCATCGCCCAGGCCCGGCTCGGCCCGGGCCGCATCCACCACTGCATGCGGCTGATCGGCATGGCCGAGCGGGCTTTGGAGCTGCTGTGCCGCCGGGCCAACCAGCGGATCGCGTTCGGCCGGCCGCTGGCCGAGCAGGGCGTGGTCCGGGAGTGGATCGCCGAGTCCCGGGTCCGCATCGAGCAGGCCCGGTTGCTGGTGCTCAAGACCGCCTGGCTGATGGACACCGTCGGCAACAAGGGCGCGCACACCGAGATCCAGGCCATCAAGATCGCCACCCCGGCGATGGCGGAGTGGGTGATCGACAAGGCCATCCAGGGGTACGGCGGCGCGGGCGTCAGCCAGGACACCCCGCTCGCCGCCCTCTGGGCCCAGGCCCGCACCCTGCGCCTGGCCGACGGCCCCGACGAGGTCCACCGCTCGTCCCTGGCCAAGCGCGAACTCCGCCGCTGGCTCTGAACCCGCACACCCCGACGCCCGGGACGGCGGGCGGCGAGGCGCAGGGTCAGGCCGAGGCCCGGCGGACCATGTGGGTGTCGAGGAGGATGTGGTTGGCCGGCAGGTCGTCGCCGCGAATGCGGGCCACCAGCAGGCGGGCCATCTGCCGGCCCATCTCCTCGACCGGCTGGAAGACCGTGGTCAGCGGCGGGTCGGCCTGCCGGGCCACCGGTGCGTCGTCGAAGCCGATCACCGCCACGTCCTCCGGCACCCGCCGGCCGGCCTCGCGCAGCGTCCGCAGCGCGCCGAAGGCCATCAGGTCGGAGGCGACGAAGACCGCGTCGAGGTCGGGGCAGACCTCCAGCAGCCGGCGCATACAGGCCGCCCCGCTGCCCTCGCTGAAGTCGCCGTACGAGATCAGGTCGGGGTTGAGCCCGGCCCCGGTGGCCTGGACCGCCTCCCGGTAACCGGTCAGGCGGGCCACGCCGGCGCCCATGTCCTGGGTGCCGGCGATGGTGGCGATCCGCCGCCGCCCACGGGCGAAGAGGTACTCCACGGCGTGCCGGGCGCCGCCGACGTTGTCCACGTCGACGTAGTACGCCGGCTGCGCGCCCGGTTGCAGCATCCGGGCCGGCCGACCGCCGAGCACGGTCGGTAGGTCGCGCTCCTCCAGCAGGGTGGGCAGCGGGTCGGCGTCGTGCAGGGAGAGCAGCAGCACGCCGTCGACGTGCTGGTTGGTCAGGTGGTGCTCGACCCGCTCCCGCTCGATCGGGGACTGCACCATGGCCAGCCAGAGCTGCAGGGGCGTCTCCAGCAGGCCGGAGCTGACCCCCCGGACGATTCCGGCGAAGAAGGGCTCGGTGAAGACCCGGTCACCGGACTCGGAGACGACCAGCGCCACCGAGTCGGTCCGCTGGGTGACCAGTGCCCGGGCCGCCCGGTTGGGCACGTACCCCAGTTCCGCGATGGCCTGCTGCACCGCGGCCCGGGCCTCGGGGCTCACCTGGGGCGAGCCGTTCACCACCCGGGAGACCGTGCCGCGCCCGACGCCAGCGCGGGCGGCGACCGCGTCCAGGGTCGGACGCCCGAGCGACCGCGTGCGCTGCGTTGTCATTTCTACTCCTCCGACATCGGGCGGCCCGGCGCGCCCCGCCGTCGGGGGTGCGCCGGGTCCGCCCGTCACTGGCTGGCCCTCGCCTATTGTGCGGCCAGACCGTTGCGTCGGATCACCTCGGCGTACCACCTGGCGCTGGACTTGGGGATGCGGGTCTGGCTGCGGTAGTCCACGTACACCATGCCGAAGCGCTTGGTGTACCCCCAGGCCCACTCGAAATTATCCAACAGCGACCAGGCGAAGTAGCCCCGTAGGGGCACCCCGGAGTCGATCGCGGCGTATGCCGCCCGCAGGTGGGAGTCGAAGTAGGCCAACCGGTCGACGTCGTCCACCCGACCGTCGACCACCGCGTCGACGAACGCCGACCCGTTCTCGGTCACGTAGAGCGGCAGGCCGGTGTACTCGCGGTGCACCCGTTCCAGGGTCTCCGTCAGCCCGGGGGCGTCGATCTCCCAGTCCATGTCGGTCACCGGGACCCCCCGGGTGACGAACCGGACGTCCTCGCTGCCCGGCCAGCAGCTCGGCGCCCGCGAGTGGTCCCGCGACCGCTCCCCCTCGACCGGGGCGGCCACCACGTGGCGGCTGTAGTAGTTGATCCCGACCATGTCGAGCGGGGTCGAGACGGTCTCCAGGTCGCCGTCGCGCACGTGCCCGAAGTCGGTGACCGCCGCCAGGTCCGCCCGCAGGTCTTCGGGGTACGCGCCGCGCAGCACCGGGTCGAGGAAGAACCGGTTGGCCAGCCCGTCGATCCGCCGGGCCGCGTCCACGTCGGCGGGCGCGGCGCTGGCGGGATCGACCGGGTAGAGGTTCACCGTGATGCCGAGCTGGGCGTCCGGGCGGGCCGCCCGCAGCGCCTGGACGGCCAGGCCGTGCCCGAGCATCAGGTGGTGCCCGGCCCGGACCGCGTCCGCCCCTTCGGTACGCCCGGGCGCGTGCACGCCTGAGCCGTACCCGAGGAACGCCGAGCACCACGGCTCGTTGAGCGTGGTCCAGTAGCGCACCCGGTCGCCGAGCGCGTCCGCGACGAGCCGCGCGTAGTCGGCGAACCGGGCCGCGGTGTCCCGGGCCGGCCAGCCGCCGGCGTCCTCCAGCGGCTGGGGCAGGTCCCAGTGGTAGAGGGTCAGCCAGGGCTCGATGCCGCGGCCCAGCAGCTCGTCTACCAGCCGCCGGTAGAAGTCCAGCCCCTCGGGGTTGGCCGCCCCCGAGCCGCCGGGCTGCACCCGGGGCCAGGACACCGAGAACCGGTACGACTTCAGGCCGAGGTCGGCCATCAGGCGCACGTCCCCGGGCATCCGGTGGTAGTGGTCGCAGGCGACGTCGCCGGTGTGCCCGGCGACGGTCCGCCCCTGTGTGTGGCTGAAGGTGTCCCAGATCGACGGGGCGCGTCCGCCCTCGGTGGCCGCGCCCTCGATCTGGTACGCGGCGGTCGCGGCTCCCCACAGGAACCCGGGCGGGAAGGACGGTGCCGGGCCGTGGTCGAGGACGCCGACGGCGGGCGGGCGGGTCGGATCGCTCACGACTTGACGGCACCTTCCATGATCCCGCCGATGATCTGGCGGCCGAACAGGACGAACACGATGAACAGCGGGAGCGTGGCGATCAACGTGCCCGCGAAGATCTGCGAGTTGTCGGCGAAGTACGCCGTGTTGAGGCTGCGCAGCGAGATCTGCACGGTCGGGTTGGCCGGGTCGGCGAGCACCACGAACGGCCAGAAGAACTGGTTCCACTGCTCCATGAAGGTGAGCAGGCCGAGCACGGCCGCCGCCGGCCGCAGCGCGGGGACGACGACGTGCCAGTAGACCCGCCAGGTGGAGCAGCCGTCCACCCGGGCCGCCTCGATCAGCTCGTTCGGAACGGCCTGCTCGGCGTACTGGCGCATCATGAAGATGCCGAAGCCGCCGATGAGGAACGGCACGGTGACCGACGGCATGGTGTTCAGCCAGTCGAGCTTGGCCATCAGGATGTACAGCGGCAGCACGCCGAGCTGGATCGGCACCATCATCGAGGCGAGGATGACCAGCAGCATCGCGTTCTTGCCGCGAAAGCGCAGCTTGGCGAACGCGAAGCCGGCCAGGGAGCCGAAGAAGACCGTGGCGACGGTGATCGTCCCGGAGACCAGGAACGAGTTCATCAGCCCCTTGACGATGTTGGCGTCACCGTTCTCCAGCACCCGCTGGATGTTCTCGCCGAGCTTGCCGCCGGGCAGGAACGGCGGCGGCCAGGAATTGGCCGCGTCGTTCGTCCGGGACGCGATGACGATCATCCAGTAGAACGGGAACAGGGAGAGGATCACGCCGAGGACCAGCCCGACCCAGGTCAGCGGGGTGGCCTTCCAGAGCCGGTCGGCCTTGTGGCCGTCGCGCGGCTGCTTCGCGGCGGGGCGGACGGGTGGGCGCAGAGTCGTGGTCGTCATCGGTCGGCACCCTCACTTGTCGGAGCTGATGCGGCGGGCGAGCAGGTAGTTCACCAGCGACACCAGCGCGATGAGCAGGAACAACACCAGTGCCACGGCGCCGGCGTACCCCCAGCGGAACCGGGTGTTCATCACGTCGAGCAGGTACATGGTGATGGTCTGGAACTGCCCCTCGGAGCCGCCGGAGATGCCCCCGGAGCCGCTGGTGAACAGCAGCGGCTCGGTGAAGAGCTGCAACCCGCCGATGGTGGAGACGATCAGCGTGAAGATGATCGTCGGGCGGAGCTGCGGGATGGTGATCGACCAGAACTGGCGGCGGCGGGACGCGCCGTCCAGCGCCGCGGCCTCGTACATGTCCTTGCTGATCGACTGCATCGCGGCCAGGTAGATCAGGGCGTTGTAGCCGACCCAGCGCCAGTCGACCATGGTCGAGATGGCGAACCAGGAGGCGAGGCGGTTCGCCCGCCAGTCGATCGGGCCGAGGCCGACCAGGTCGAGCAGCCAGTTGATCAGGCCGAACTCCTTGGCGTACAGCATCGAGAAGATCAGCGCGACCACGGCGGTGGAGGTGATGATCGGCATCGCGATGGCCATCCGGAAGAAGGTCTGCGCGCGCAGCTTCCGGTTCAACGCGTTGGCCAGCACCAGCGCCAGCAGCAGCTGCGGCACGGTGGAGAGCGCGAACATGCCGAACGTGTTGACCACCGCGTTCCAGAACTGCGGGTCCTCGGTCAACAGTTCGACGAAGTTGTCCAGGCCGACGAAGCTGATCGTGGCGTTCAGCGGCGACCGGTCGGTGAGCGCGATCCAGACGGTGTAACCGATCGGGTACGCGCTGAAGACGGCGAAGATCGCGAAGAACGGCAGGACGTACAGGTACGGGGAGTACTTCAGGTCCAGCCGGGTGAGGGAGGCCAGGCGACGGTGCGCGGCACGGGCCCGGCGGGCGGGGTCACCACCCTCGCCGGGGGGCGCTGCGGTGTGGAGGTCCAGGCTCATCGACGGTCCTTCTCGTCGGTCGGCGCGACCCGTCGCGCGGGCGACGCCGGGGGCTTACCGGCCGACCGCGCGGGCGGCGCCGGGGCTTACCGGGCACCGCGGGCGGCGCCGACAGTCGCACTGTCGACGCCACCCGCGGTCGGTTCGGCCGGTCACTTACCGGCGGCCGCGCCGTTCTTCAGCGCCGACTGCCACTGCTCGCCGGCGGACTTGCCCTGCTCGACGGCGCGCAGGGTGTTCTCCACGGCCGTGCGGACCGCGTTGTTCTTCGGGCCGAGGTAGACGGGCTTCAGGTCGGTCGCACCGGCGGCGAAGATCTTGCCGACCGGGGCCTTGCTGAAGTACTCGTTGGTCGAGTCGGCCACGGCCGGGTCGGTCAGGGCCTGCGGCGACGAGGGCAGGTTGCCGACCTTCTTGAACGCCGCGGTCTGGCCCTTGGCGCTGGTCAGGAACTTCGCCAGCTCGGCGGCCTCCTTGGCGTGCTTGCTGGCCTTCGGCACGGCCAGGAAGGCGCCGCCCCAGTTGCCGCCGTTGCCCGGGGCCTTGGCGACGTCCCACTTGCCGGCCGCCGCGTCACCGGCCTGGCCCTTGATGACACCGGTCATCCAGGCGGGGCAGGCGATGGTGGCGAAGGTGCCGTTCTTGAAGCCGGCGTTCCACTCGTTCGAGAACGACTGGAGGTTGTTCGACAGGCCGGCGGAGATCATCTTGGTGGTCAGGTCGTACGCGGTCCTGACGTCCGCGTTCTCGCCGATGACCAGCTTGTTGCTCTTGTCGTAGTAGGTGTAGCCGGAGCCGGAGCCGGCGATCTGCATCAGCACGACGTTGTAGAAGTTGGTCGCCGAGTCGACGAACTTGTGCTTCTTGTCGGCGGTGGTGAACTTCTGGCCGGTGGCGATGAACTCGTCCCAGGTCGGCCAGAGGGCGGCGACCTGCTCGCGATCGGTCGGCAGGCCGGCGGCCTTGAACAGGTCGCTGCGGTAGCACAGCGCCATCGAGCCGACGTCGGTGCCGAGGCCGAGGACCTTGCCGTCCGGGGTGGTCCCCTGCTCCCACTTCCACGGCAGGAAGTTGCCCTTGAGGTCGTTCGCGCCGTGGTCGGCCAGGTTCACGAACTTGTCGGACTGGGCGTAGAACTGCACGATCGTGCCCTCTTCGAGCGCGACCACGTCGCCGGCGCCGGAGCCCGCGGTGATCTGCTGGGTCAGCCGGGTGTTGTAGTCACCGAGGCCGAGGCCCTTGCCCCGCTCCTGGATCTTGACGTTCGGGTGCTCCGCTTCGTACTGCTTGTAGAGCTCGTCGTAGCCGAAGCCCTGGTCGCCGAAGACGTCGACGACCAGGGTGACCGGGCCGCCGCCGCTGCTCGTTTCCGACGAGTCGTCGCCGCAGGCGGAGGCGGTGGCGATCACCGCGACGGACGCGAGCGCGATGGCCGCGAGCCGCCGACGACGGATTGGGACGCTCATCCGAGACCCCTCTTTCAGTGGTGAGGCTGTGTCGTGGTGGGGGTGCTGTGCAGTCGCGCGCCGCCGAGGACGGAGCCCGCGGAGGACACCGGCGTGCTCGGAGAGGAGATCCGCGACACACGGCGGGAGCGCTCCCATGAGATTGCCGGCGAGTCCTGGAAGTGTCAATGAGTCTATGGGAGCGTTCCCATATCGTTACCGCCGTGTTTCGATCCCCGCCGCGCCGGGCCGTCGGTTGGCGGATCTGCCGGGCCCTGCGCCGGCCCGCCCCTTCCCCGGCATAGGCTGCCGGCATGATCTGCCGAGCCTGCCGGGAACGGCGGCACGACGACTGTCCGGGCCGGAAATGGTGCGACTGCCAGCACCGGGCCCCCGAGCCCACCCCTCCGGTCACCGGCCCGGCCGGCGAATGAGCGTGGCAAGCCCGATCTCCCGGCTGTGGCCGACCCCGTCGCCGTCGCCGCTCGACGACGCGGAGCTGACCGCCCTCTACGGCCGGGCCGCCGGTCCCCGCCTGCGGGTGAACTTCGTGACCAGCGTCGACGGCGCGGTCACCGTGGACGGCTACTCCGCCGGGCTCTCCGGCGAGCCGGACAAGCGGGTGTTCGGCCTGCTGCGGATGCTCTGCGACGGCCTGCTGGTGGCCGCCGGCACCCTGCGGCACGAGGACTACGGCGCGGTGCGGCTCAGCGGGCCGCGCCGGGCCTGGCGTCGCGCGCGGGGGCTGGCCGAGTACCCGACCCTGGTCGTGGTCTCCGGCTCACTGGCGCTGGACCCGGCGCAGGCCGCGTTCGCCGACGCGCCGGTGCGACCGGTCGTACTCACCCATGCCGCCGCCGAGGCGCCCCCCGGCCTGGCCGAGGTGGCCGAGCTGGTGCGCTGCGGGACCGACCGGGTGGACCTGGCCGCCGGTCTCGCCGAGCTGCGCCGGCGGGGCCTCGGCCAACTCCTCTGCGAGGGCGGGCCGCACCTGTTCGGCGCGCTCACCGCAGCCGACCTGGTCGACGAGGTCTGCCTCACCGTCGCGCCGCTGCTCGCCGGGGCGGGTCCGGGTCGGATCACCGCCGGGGACCCCGGCCCGCACCGGGAGCTGCCGCTGCGACACGTGCTGGCCGCCGCGGACGGCGCGCTGATGCTCCGGTACGCCCGTGACGGGGTACCCGCCCCGGCCGCCTAGCCTGTCGCCATGACGGCGAGCCATGGAGTCATCGATCTGGATATGCCCGGCGCTGAGCCTGGTGGCTCGGACGAGGGCTGCTCCGCCGGAGCCGGGCTCGGGCGAAAGGGCGCTGCCTACGTGGTCGTTGCCTTGGTGATCGGTATAGCGCTCGGTGGCTTCGGCGGTGCCAAAGTGTGGAACTCCAGCGAGGAACGGACCAGGGCCCGCACCGTCGCGCTGGTGGCCTTGCCAGGCTCGTCCAGCAGTTGGGGCTCGAACGGCGTTGGGACCGCCCGACTCGACGCGCAACTGGTCCTGATAAACACCGGCCCGGCCTCGATTACCGTGCAGGTAGAGGGGGCGCGGAGACCGGGCGTCCTGGTACGCGGCACAGGCCAGTCCCGGGTGCTGCGCCCGGGTGGAACGGGCTGGATCGACGTCGAGGTCACGTTGGAATGCGTAACCGCATTCACATCCGAGCCGCTGCCCGTCAGCTTCTCCGTGCAGACAACCGACCACCGGGTCCGGCAGACAAGTTATCCCATCGCTCTCCAGGGCGGCCCATGGCAGCAAGCGTGCGAGCCTCCACCCCGTATCGTGTCGGGTCCGATCACAGCCACTCGTTGACAGCGGCGAGGTGCACGGTGGCTTCGTAGCGGACGGCGAGTTTGTCGAAGCGGGTCGCGACGGCGGTTGCCCTCTTGAACGTCTGGGATGCGGACGAGGTCGACGAGTGGGCCCGGCATAAACCGCCCACCCGGGCCGCCAGCGGACGAAGAAGAACAGGGCTGACGAGCGGCCCCCGTGACTACCCGCGAACGACGAGGCCCCCACCACCCGGGGGCGGCCCTTCTCAGCCCTCCGTGAACCGATCAGGCCAGGGCCTGTGTCGAAGTCATCGACGCAACCGCCCTTGGTGGCGACGATGTGCGCGGTGGCGTCGGGGTGCAGGGCAGCTGTCGAGCGTGATCGTTTGCTGATTGGTGAGACGACACGCCGGGCGAGTTCTCCAGAATCAGCAGACGATCGTGAAGTCCCCCCAGGGGTGGGGCGGGAACGCCGACGCAGATGTCGTCGCCGACCGGCGGGCAACCCCGCAGCGCCCCCTTTGCTCTGCTGCCCCCTGTGCAACGCTCGCGAAGCGTCACGGTTCTGCCGACCCTCTCGTGCCGGCACCCGACGCGAAGCGGCTCCGCGACGGCACTGCTGTGCTGCACGGCGATACTGGTGCGCACTTCGATGCTGGTGTTGCGGTGGCGGCAGCAGAGCAAAGGGGGCGAGGTGGCATTACCCGCCCGGCACCCCGGCCGCCTGGACGGCGGCCCCCCTGTCCCACCTCACACGCCCACCCGCATCGGCCAGGGCCTACAGCCCTGGGCCCACTTGACTGTTCCCTACAGTCGAGCCGTGGACGCGTCGACAGCGCGACTGGCAGCGGCAGGTATCGCGGCCAACCTCGGCGACGGACGGCTCGTTCGCCACCGTCCGTGTCAGGCCGGACGCATTGCGCCACGATGTCGGGGGCGGCGGGTGGCGTCCGCCGCGTCGCGTGGCAACCTGTCGCATCCCTCGGGCAGGATGCACCCCGTGGGCCCTGACCGAGACGACCAGCCGACCGGAGCGCGTGGATGACCGACGACGAGTTCGACGGCCCCGGCGAGGGGGTCGGCCGGGTGCTCGGCACCGCCGACGCCACCCCGCTGACGTTCTGGACGGCCGTGGCCCCCGGCAGCTACCTCCAGCTCGACGACGTGGTGGTGACCCGGCGCGAGATGCCCGACCGGGAGCCGGTGACCATCGCCGGCGTGGTGACCCAGGTGCGGGCGCGGCACGAGGGCGCCCAGTTCGACTCGGACGTCTTCGCCATCGCCGACGGCACCCTGCCGGCGATGGTGCAGGAGGCGGCCGAGATCACCACCACCCGCGTCGACCCCGAGGTCTACGTTCCGCCGACGCCGGGGGCGGTGGTGCACCGGGCCGAGGGCGACGCCCGGGCCCGGGCGCTGCACTTCGACCGGATGGAGCGGCGGATCCCGATGGGGATGGGCCGCGACGGCGTCCCGGTCTACCTCAACGCCGACTTCCTCGACGGCAGCCGGGGCGCGCACGTCTCGATCTCCGGCATCTCCGGGGTGGCCACGAAGACCAGCTTCGCCACCTTCCTGCTCTACTCGGTCTTCCGCTCCGGCGTGCTCGGCGGGGACGCCGTCAACGCCAAGGCGCTGATCTTCAACGTCAAGGGCGAGGACCTGCTGTTCCTCGACCACCCCAACACCCGCCTCGACGACGCCACCCGGGCCGGCTACGCGAAGCTCGGGCTGGACGCCGGCGCCTTCCCCGACGTGCGGGTCTACGCCCCGCCCCGGGCCGGCGACTCCTCCGGCACGCCGGACGTGAGCAGCCGGCTGACCGGGGTGGACAGCTTCTACTGGACGCTGAGCGAGTTCTGCACCGACCGGATGCTGCCGTACGTCTTCGCCGACGCCGACGACGAGCGCCAGCAGTACACGATGGTCGTCCACTCGGTCGCCGCCCACCTGGCCCGCTACGCCCAGCCCGCCGACGGCGGGGTGAGCGTCGACGGGGTCCGGCTCGGCTCGTACACCGACCTGGTCGACCACATCGTCGAGCAGCTCAACGACGACGAGACCCGGGGCGACTGGGCGGGCAGCGCGGTCGGCCTGGGCACGGTCAACGCGTTCGCCCGGCGGCTGATCGGCAGCAAGAAGGACCTGGGCCGGCTGATCCGGGGCGACCTGGCCACCCGCCGCCCGCACTCGATCAACACCGCCGAGAGCGCCCAGGTCACCGTCGTCGACCTGCACAACCTGCCCGACCGGGCGCAGCGCTTCGTGGTCGGCGTGACGCTCAAGAGCGAGTTCGAGCGCAAGGAGAAGGCCGGCACGGCCAAGCCGCTGCTCTTCGTCGTCCTCGACGAGCTGAACAAGTACGCGCCCCGGGAGGGCTCCTCCCCGATCAAGGAGGTGCTGCTGGACATCGCCGAGCGGGGCCGCTCGCTCGGGGTGATCCTGATCGGGGCGCAGCAGACGGCGAGCGAGGTGGAGCGGCGGATCGTCACCAACTCGGCGATCCGGGTGGTCGGCCGGCTCGACCCGGCCGAGGCGTCCCGCCCGGAGTACGGCTTCCTCCCACCCGCCCAGCGGCAGCGGGCGCTGCTGGCCAAGCCGGGCACGATGTTCGTCAACCAGCCGGACATCCCGGTCCCGCTCTGCCTGGAGTTCCCGTTCCCGGCGTGGGCCACCCGCGTCTCCGAGGCCGGCCGGGCGCCCTCGGAGACGCTACGGTCGATCACCGGGGCGGCCGACCCGTTCGCGGTGGTCAGCTCGGGCGGCGGCGCCGACGACGACATCCCGTTCTAGGGGGCTGAACCCGTGAAGATCCTGCACACCTCGGACTGGCACGTCGGCAAGGTGCTCAAGGGGCAGTCCCGGGCCGAGGAGCACAAGCAGGTCCTCGCCGGGGTGATCGACGTCGCCCGGCAGGAGCAGCCGGACCTGGTGATCGTCGCCGGGGACCTGTACGACACGGCCGCCCCCACCCCGGAGGCGACCCGGCTGGTCACCCGGGCGCTGACCGCGCTGCGCCGCACCGGCGCGGACGTGGTGGCCATCGGCGGCAACCACGACAACGGTCAGGCCCTCGACGCGCTGCGGCCGTGGGCCGAGGCGGCCGGCATCACCCTGCGCGGCGGGGTCCGGGAGAACCCGGACGAGCACGTGATCGACGGGGTCACCGCGGGCGGCGAGCGGTGGCGGGTGGCCGCGCTGCCGTTCCTGTCCCAGCGGTACGCCGTGCGCGCCGTGGAGATGTACGAGCTGACCGCCGCCGAGGCCACCCAGACGTACGCCGACCACCTCGGCCGGGTGCTCGGCCGGCTGACCGAGGGCTTCGCCGAGCCGGACCGGGTGCACCTGGTCACCGCCCACCTCACCGTGGTCGGGGCGACCACCGGCGGCGGCGAACGGGACGCGCACACCGTCCTCGGGTACGCCGTCCCGGCGACGGTGTTCCCGGGCACCGCGCACTACGTGGCGCTGGGCCACCTGCACCGGTCGCAGCGGGTGTCCGGCCCCTGCCCTATTCGCTACAGCGGCAGCCCTCTCGCCGTGGACTTCGGCGAGCAGGAGAACATCCCGTCGGTCACCATGGTCGAGGTGACGGCGACGAGCGCGGCGCGCATCCGCGAGGTGCCGGTCCCGGCGGCCGTGCCGCTGCGCACGGTGCGCGGCACCCTGACCCAGCTCGCCGAGGTCGCCCCGCCGGAGGGCTGGCTGCGGGTGTTCGTCCGGGAGCAGCCCCGGGCGGGGCTGCGCGAGCAGGTGCAGGAGCTGCTTCCCCGGGCCCTGGAGATCCGGATCGACCCGGAGCTGGTGCCGGCCCCCGGCAGCGGGACGCGCACCGCCCAGCGGACCGGCCGGTCACCCCGTGACCTGTTCGCCGACTACCTGGACAGCAAGGGGCACGCCGACTCCGACGTCCGGGAGCTGTTCGACGAGCTGTTCGAGGAGGCGGATCGCTGATGCGCCCGATGCGGCTGGACATGGCGGGCTTCACCGTCTTCCGCGACGAGACGACCGTGGACTTCACCGACGCCGACTTCTTCGCCCTGGTCGGCCCGACCGGCTCCGGCAAGTCGACGGTGCTGGACGCGATCTGCTTCGCCCTCTACGGCACGGTGCCCCGGTGGGGCGGGACGCGAGGGCTGGCCAACGCGCTCGCCCCGTCGGCCACCGAGGCCCGGGTCCGGCTGGTCTTCGAGTCGGCCGGTGACCGCTACGTGGCGACCCGGGTGGTCCGCCGGGACGGCCGGGGCAACGTCAAGACGGCCAACGCCGGGTTGCAGCTCATGCCGCCCGGGTTCGACGTGACCAAGCTGGACACCGGGCTCAGCCCGGAGGACCTGGGCGAGGTGGTGGCCGGCACCCCGGCCGAGATGGAGCGGGCCGTACTGGAGGCGGTCGGGCTGCCGTACGAGCAGTTCACCAGCTGCGTGGTGCTGCCGCAGGGGCAGTTCGCCGACTTCCTGCACGCCCGGCCGGCGACCCGGCAGCAGATCCTGGTCAACCTGCTCGGCCTCGGCGTCTACGAGACCGTGCAGAAGCGGGCCACCGAGCGGGCCGGTCAGGCCGAGGCGAAGCTGGAGGCGGTCGACCGGATGCTCGGCGGGCTCGCCGACGTCGACGACGCGGCGCTGGCCGACGCCCAGAATCAGGTCGGCCGGGCGAACGAGTTGGCCGAAGCGGTCGCGGCGGCCGTACCGGAGCGGGAGCGGGCCCGGGCGGCGGCGCGGGACGCGCACGCGGCGCTGGCCGCCCTCGACGCCGAGCTGGCCGGGCTCGGCGCGGTGCGGGCGCCCGACGGGGTGGCCGAGGTGGCCCGGGCGGTGGCCGACGCGCGGTCCGGCGTCGACGAGGCGGCGGCCGGGGTGGCGCTGGCCGAGGAGCGCGAGGAGAAGCTGCGCGGGGAGCTGGCCGGCGCGGGCGACGAGAGCACGCTGCGGCTGCTGCTCAAGGCGCACGCCGACCGGGACCGGCTGGCCGGCGAGATCGGGTCGGTGGCCACGGCGGTGACCGCGGCGCAGCGCGAGCACGACGCGGCGGTGGCCGCGCTGGCTGCGGCGCGGGCGGCGGCCGGGCGGGCCGAGGTCGAGCTGGACGCCGCGTTCCGGGCGCACGAGGAGGCGAAGGCCACCGACCAGGCGGTGGCGCTGCGGGCGCACCTGGTCGACGGGGCGGCCTGCCCGGTCTGCGAGCAGGTGGTGCCCCGGGTGCCGGCGGTGCCGGCCGGATCGGCGGTGGTCAGGGCCACCGCCGCCGGGAAGGCGGCCCGGGCCGCGACCCAGCAGGCGCAGCAGGCGGTGCAGGAGCGCGACGCGGCGGCCCGGGACCTGGAGCGGGTGCTGCTGCGCGCCCGGGCCCAGCACGACCAGCTCCGGGGCCGGCTGGCCGAGCTGGACGACCAGCTCGGCGGGGCCGCCGCCCCCGAGGCGCTGCGGCACGACCTGGCCGAGCACACCCGGCTGCGCCGGGAGTTGGACGAGGCCGCGGGCGGGGTGCGGGCCGGCCGGGACGCCGCCCGGCGGGCCCGGGCCGCGCTGGAGGCCGCCGAGGAGCGGCTGCGCGCCGCGTGGTGGGACTTCGACGCGACCCGGGACGGGCTGGCCCGGTTCGGCCCGCCGGCCACCGACCGCGACGACGTGGCCGCGGCCTGGACGACGCTGACCGGGTGGGCCGACGCGCAGGCACGGCGGCGGCGGGCGGACCGGGTGGGGCTGGCCGAGGCGGTCGCCGCGGCGGAGGCCGCCGCCGCGACCGTGGAGGAGCGGATCGGCGGGGTCTTCGCCGCCGCCGGGCTGGCCGCCGGGGACGATCCGGTGCGGGCGGCCACCGTCGCGGTGGAGCGCGCCGAGGCAGCCCACCGGCGGCTGGTGGAGCGCCGTGAGCAGGCCGCCGAGCTGCACGGGCAGCGGGCCGGCCACGAGCAGCAGGCCCGGGTGGCCCGGGCCCTCGCGGGGCACCTGCGGGCCAACAACTTCGAGCGCTGGCTGCTGGCCGAGGCGCTGGACCTGCTGGTCGACGGCGCGTCGGGGATCCTGCGCGAGCTGTCCGGCGGCCAGTACGACCTGGTGCACGACAAGGGCGAGTTCTTCGTGGTCGACCACCACGACGCGGGGCTGCGGCGCGGGGTGCGCACGCTGTCCGGCGGGGAGACGTTCCAGGCGTCGCTGGCCCTGGCGCTGGCGCTGTCGGAGCAGCTCGCCGGGATGTCCACCACGGCGGCGAGCCTGGAGTCGATCGTCCTGGACGAGGGGTTCGGCACCCTGGACGCGGCCACGCTGGACACGGTGGCGGCCACCCTGGAGAGCCTGGCCGCCCGGGGTGACCGAATGGTCGGGGTGGTCACCCACGTGCCGGCCCTCGCCGAGCGCATCCCGGTCCGGTACGAGGTCCGCAAGGACGCCCGCTCCGCCCGCGTGGAACGGACCGGCCTGTGACGGGGCCGACCGGCACTGCGGGGCCGACCGGCACGGCCGGGACGGGGACGCCGGGCGTGGCGGCCCCGGAGCTGTTCGTCGACGCCTGGGGCCCGGGCTACGGGGCGTCCTTCGAGGCGGTCCCCGGCGGGCCGGCCACGCCGAGCAGGCAGCAGGTCGACGCCGAGGTGGAGCTGCCGGCGGTGGACTGGCGGGCGTTCGACGTCCGGGCCGGGGTGCGGGCGCCGGACGTGGTGCTGCTGGTCGACGGGGTGCGCCGGATCGACGCCAGCGTCTGGACGGCCGAGGCCGACGGCGCGTCGTTCCCCGGCGTGGCCGCCTCGTACGCGGCCGGGGTGGTCCGCTGCGACCTGGAGCGGGGCGCGGCCCGGCTCGCCGGGACGCAGGTGCGGCGAGGGCTGTTCACGGCCAGCCCGTCGGCCCGGGAGGTTCGGGCCGGGACGGTGCGCTACCCGGTGCACCGGGTCAGCGGCACCGGCGAGCTGAACAAGCTCCAGGCCGCCGTGCAGGGTCCGTTGACCGCGCTGGAGGTGGAGGTCTCCGGGGCGGCCCGGGTCGACGGGGACCTGCTGGTGGTCGACGGCCCGCTGCGCAGCCGCCGGCAGCTGCCCCGCACCCTCGGCTACGTCAAGACCCAGCACAGCCAGTACCTCGACGCCCGGCTGACCGCCGTGGTGACCGGGCTGCGGGCGGGCCAGCGGTCCCCGGTGTTCCGGCTCGTCACCGCCTGGGGCGGATACTCCTGGTACCTGCGGCTGCCGGGCGGCGGCGGCGCGCCGTGGGCCGGCATCGTGCGGGTCGAGTGCTCGGCCGAGCTGGCCGAGTCCGAGGCGATCGCGCTGGCCGACCTGTCGCTGGTCACCCTCCCCCGGTTCGCGTCCACCCCGTACAAGGACCCGCGGGCCCCGCAGAACCTGATCCCGATCGCCGGCCTGGAGCGCCGCCTGCGGGCGCTGCTCGGCGACGCCCGCCTGCTGCACCGGGCGCTGACCGCCGCGGCCCGGGGCCGCGGGCAGCACCGCTGATGGGCAGCCTCCCCGCCCGGCCACAGAGCCGCCGCCGGGTCGTCGTCCGGACGGGGTGCCGCTGATGGGACGCCGCCGGGGAACGGACCACATCGTGGTGCGGGTGGACACCGGCGAGGCCGAACTGGTCCCGGACGCGGACCGGCCGCGCTCGTTCACCCTGCTGCTCGACGGCGCCCCGCAGTCGCACGTGGACCTCGCCGACCCCACCCACCTGGAGTTCGAGTACGTCCGACGGCTGGCCGCCGCCCTCGACCTGGTCGCCCCGGCGGGCGCGCCGCTGCGGGTGCTGCACCTGGGCGGCGGCGCGCTGACCCTGCCCCGGTACGTGCAGGCCACCCGCCCCGGCTCGACCCAGCGGGTGGCCGAGGTGGACGCCGCCCTGGTCGACCTGGTCCGCCGGGAGCTGCCCTGGCCGGCCGACACCCGGCTGAAGGTGCGCGTCGCCGACGCCCGGGCCACCCTGGGAGCCACCAGGGACGGCAGCTACGACGTGGTGGTCGCGGACGTCTTCTCCGGCGCCCGCACCCCGGCCCATTTGACCAGCGTGGAGTACACGGCGGAGGTGGCCCGGGTGCTCCACCCCGGCGGCTGGTACCTGGCCAACGTCGCCGACGGCCCGCCGCTGCGGCACGCCCGCGCCCAGGTCGCCACGGTCCGCACGGTGCTGCCCCGGGCCTGCCTGATCGGCGACGCGGCGGTGCTGCGCGGCCGGCGCTACGGCAACCTGGTGCTGGTCGCGGGCCGGGTCGAGCCGCCGGTGCCGGAGCTGACCCGCCGGGCGGCCGGGGACTGGTTCCCCGGCCGGGTGGTGGCCGGCGACGAGCTCGACCGGTTCGCCGGCGGGGCCGCAGTGGTCCGCGACGCCGACGCCACCGACTCCACCCCGCCGCCACCGGGAATCTTCTCCGTCCGCCGGTGATCCGGTGGCTCCGCACCACCGGGCGACCGGGCCCGTTGAGGGCCGGGCTGACGTCGTCGGACGCCCGGGGGTCTGCGTGCATGCGGGGCCGTCCGTCCCGGCCGGGGGTCGTGGCAGAGTGTCAGGGGTGACCGAACCCGCCGCCCGCCGGACGCTGCGCCCACCGGCCGGCTACCGGCTGGCCGCCTCGGTCCGGTCGCTCACGTTCAGCACGTACGACCCGTGCGCCCGGATCGCCGCCGGCACGTTCTGGTGGGCCACCCGCACCCCCGCCGGCCCGGCCACCCTCGCGCTGCGCCCGGCCGGCGGCGGGGACCTGCTCGCCGAGGGGTACGGCCCCGGCGCCGACTGGGCGGTCCAGCAGGCCGGGGCGGTCGCCGGGCTGCGCGACGACCTCACCGGCTTCGCCGAACTGGCCGGCGCGCACCCGCTGGTGGCCCGGCTGGCCGCGCGGCACGCCGGGCTGCGGATGCCGGCCACCGGCCAGCTCTTTCCGCGCGTGCTGCGGGCGATCCTGGAGCAGAAGGTCACCGGCACGGAGGCGTACCGGGCGTACTCGGCGACCGTGCGCCACTTCGGCGAGCCGGCGCCGGGGCCGTTGCAGCCGCTGCTGCTGCCACCCGAGCCGGCGGCGGTGGCCGCCGCGCCGTACTGGGTCTTCCACCCGTTCGGGGTGGAGCAGAAACGGGCCGACACGCTGCGCCGGGCCGCCGCCGAGGCCGACCGGCTGGAACGGTGCGCCGACTCCGCCGAAGCCACCCGCCGGCTCACCGCGATCCGGGGGATCGGCCCGTGGACCGCGGCCGAGGTGGTGCGGATCGCGTTCGGGGACCCGGACGCGGTCAGCGTCGGCGACTACCACGTGCCGAACACGGTGGCCTGGGCCCTGGCCGGGGAACCGCGCGGCGACGACGCCCGGATGCTCGCGCTGCTGGAGCCGTTCCGGGGCCACCGCGGCCGGGTCTGCCTGCTGCTCGCCGCCGAGGGCGTGCACGCCCCGCGGTACGGGCCGAGAATGCCGATCCGCTCCTTCGCCCGGTACTGACGCTCCCGCGGCCCGCCGCCCGGGTCGGCGCGCACTGCGTGGCCGGCGTACCGGTCAGGGCCCGCAACGCCCCGCCCGACGCGGAGGCCGGCACCGGGTCAGGCCGGCACCGGGCACCGGGCGCAGGGTCAGGCGGGCGGCGCGTCCGGGTCAGGGCCGGGCGCAGAGCCGGCGCAGGGTCCGGCCGAGCCACCAGGCGTACCCGCGTTGGAAGGCCCGGCCCGCCGGCCCGGCCGCGCGCATGAACCAGCGGTCCGCTCGGCTGAACGCGCGCACCTCGAACCAGACGGCGCCGGTGTCGTCCCGGCTCACCACGAACGCCTCCTCGCCCCGGGCCGGATGGCCGGGCAGCGTGCCGTATCCGAAGCCGGCCCGGCGGGCGTCGTCGGCGGCCCAGACCACCGCGCACGGCGCGGCCAGCCGCAGCGGGCCGACGCCCAACCGGGAGACGACGATGATCCCGGGCTCGGCCCGGGGCGCGTCGGCGTCGATCCGGATCCCGGCGGTCCGGTGCAGCCGCCAGTCGAGCACCGCCGCGCCGGCCGTGGCGAAGCAGCCGTCCGGCAGCCGCACCCGGTGCCGGACGTGCCGCCAGCCCGCGGGCAGCTCGCCGGCGTCGGTGGCTCCGACGTGCGGATAGGTCAGCTCGGGCACCATCGCCGCCTCTCCTCGGGTCCGCTGAACCGCCAGGGTACGGCCCTGAGCGCCGGGCGCCGGCGGTATGGTGAGCTGGGGTCGTGACCACGCCACCACTGATCACCCCAGCCATCCCCGCCGACGCCGGTGAGATCCTCACCGTGCAGCGGGCCGCCTACGTGACCGAGGCCCAGCACTACGCCGACCCGTTGCTGCCGCCGCTCACCGAGACGCTCGAAGAGATCCTGTCCGCGCTGGCCGGCCCGGAGACGGTGCTGGTCGCCCGGGCCGGGCACCGGCTGGTCGGCTCGGTCCGGGCGCGGGTCGCCGACGACACCGCCCACGTCGGCCGGCTGGCCGTGGCCCCGGACCAGCAGGGTCAGGGGGTCGGGGCCCTGCTGCTGCGGGCGGTGGAGGCGGCCTGCGCCGACCGGGTGTCCCGCTTCGTGCTGTTCACCGGGGCCGCCAGCGAACGGAACCTGCGGCTGTACGGGCGGCACGGCTACAAGATCGTCGGCAACCGGCCGGACGCCAACGGCATTTCCCTCGCCGTGCTGGAGAAGCGGCTGGTCAAGGCCGCCCACAGCGACGCCTGAGGCCGTCGGCCTCCAGCCGGAGGTACCGGTGGGTCAGCCCGCCGTAGAGCCGGCCCACGACGGCGGCGAGCGGGCCCGACTGCTCCAGCGTCAGCTCGACCCGGACCCGGCCGTCGGGCAGCGGGACGATCCGGTGGTCGCCCCGGCTACGGACGCCCGGGGCGTTCGACACCCAGACGAAGCGGTACGGCGCCTCGACCGCGACGACCCGCCACACCGCGGGACGCAGCCGCGGCTGCTCCAGCCGCGCGGTCGAGCCGACCGTCAACGGACCCGGTTCCAGCCGCTGGGCGCGGGACACCGAGGCGGTCCACTCCGGCCACCGGTCGATGTCGGACTGCACCGTCCAGACCCGCTCGGCGTCGGCGTCGATCTCCGTCACTGCCTCGAAGCGCATGGTCCCTCCCCTGTCGTCGAACCTACCGCTCGACGATCCTCGCCGGCGGCCCGCACCACGACGACTGGCCTCCGTCCCTTCGGCCACCGACGCGCCGCACAGCTTCACCGGATCGGCGTGGTCCCGCGCCCATGGGCACCGCGCCCCGGCGAAGCGGTGCGCCACATGGTCCCGCGCCCCGGCGAAGCGGTGCGCCACATGGTCCCGCGCCCCGGCGAAGCGGTGCGCCACATGGTCCCGCGCCCCGGCGAAGCGGTGCGCCACATGATCCCGCGCCCCGGCGAAGCGGTGCGCCGCCGGCACGACGACGAGCCGGTGCGCCCGATCGTCACCGGACACGACGGCCAGCCGGCCTCGATGCGGACCTTGGACAGTTCTCGCTCCGGACGAGCGGAAACTGTCCAAGGTCCGGTGCCGCGCGGCAGGACGGTTGGACAGGGACGGCGCGGGGCAACCCAGCAGGGCCGCGCGGCGCAACGGGGCAGCGCAACCGCCCGGTGGGGAGCGGCGTGGGGAGCGGCGTGGGGCGGGTCAGGCCGCGTCGGTCTCGTGCAGGTCGGCGAGGGTAAGCGGGGTACGGCGGCGCAGCAGGTCGCCCAGTTCGGCGACCGTGCCGACCTCGCCGAGCACGTCCTTGCCGCCACCGAAGCGGGCCGGGTAGCGGCGCACCAGGCGGTAGCGGTACCGGCCGCGGATCAGCTCGACGCTGACCCCCCAGCGCCCGCAGCACCCGCAGATCCACTCCCGCATCCGGCGAAACTAGCTCCGAACTGCGGAAACGCCATCCGGCCCCGGGGGAACGAACGGGATGGACCGGGACAGGTCACCCCCTCACCCCCGGTGATCCGCCTCACGACTGTCGGTGGTGTCTGGTTGACTGTCGCCGTGGACCTGCCGATCAACCCGCCGGTCGAGCCGATGCTGGCCAAGGCCGTGTCGCGACTGCCCACCGACCCCGGCATGACATTCGAGCCGAAGTGGGACGGCTTCCGCTGCATCGTGTTCCGAGACGGCGACGAGGTGGAGCTGGCCAGCCGGGGCGGCAAGACGATGACCCGCTACTTCCCCGAGGTGGTCGAGCAGGCGCTGCGGCAGCTCCCCGAGCGCTGCGCTGTCGACGGCGAGCTGATCGTGATCCGGCGCGACGGCCCGGACGGCCAGCCCCGGCTCGACTTCGAGCTGCTCGCCCAGCGCATCCATCCCGCCGCGTCCCGGGTGAAGCTGCTGGCCGAGACCACCCCGGCCGACTTCGTCGCCTTCGACCTGCTCGCCCTCGACGACGAGCTGCTGACCGACCAGCCGTACCCGCAGCGCCGGGCCCGGCTGGAGCAGGCCCTGGCCGGGGTCCGCCCGCCGGTGCACGTCACCCAGGTCACCACGGACCCGGAGACGGCCCGCCGCTGGTTCGACGTGTTCGAGGGCGCGGGGCTCGACGGGCTCATCGTCAAGCCGGCCGACCTGCCGTACGAGCCGGGCAAGCGGCTGATGTTCAAGGTCAAGCACGCCCGCACGGCCGACGTGGTGGTGGCCGGCTTCCGCTGGCACAAGACCGGGCCGGTGGTCGGCTCGCTGCTGCTCGGCCTCTACGACGAGGCCGGCGTCCTGCACCACATCGGGGTCAGCTCCTCGTTCACGGCGGCCCGGCGTGAGGAGCTGCTGGACGAGCTGGCCCCATACCGGGACGTCGGCGACGAGCACCCCTGGGCGCACGGCGACCACGAGCGCGGCCAGCGCATCCCCGGCGGGGTCAGCCGGTGGACGGGGACGAAGAACCTCGAGTGGGAGCCGCTGCGCCCGGAGTTGGTGGCCGAGGTGGGCTACGACGCGATGGAGGGCGACCGGCTCCGGCACACCGCCCGGTTCGTCCGCTGGCGGCCCGACCGCGATCCCCGGTCCTGCGGCTACGACCAGCTCGACCGCCCGATCAGGTACGACGTCGACCAGGTCCTGCGCGGCGATCCGGCGGCGACCGCCGAGGCCGCCCCGGGACGGGCGTAGCCTGAGCCGTCGACCCGACCACGAGAGGCGTGCCGGTGACCCGCTTTCCCGACCGGATCCGCCGGGTCCGGCTGACCCTCGCCGGGCTCGTCGCGGCGGCGGTGGTCGCCGCCGGCTGCACGATGCCCGCGTTCGCCCCGCGCACCGAGACTGAGGGCGAGGCCGCGCCGACGGGTGCCGCGCCGACCTGGCGGGCCTGCCCGGAGGTGGCCGACGAGCTGGTGGGCCGGGGCGCGCCGGACATGCGGTACGAGTGCACGCGGATCGCCGTGCCGCGCAACTGGGGCTCCGGCACCGGCGCCACGGCTGGCCCGGGCAGCGGGGAGACCTTCGAGATCGCCCTGCTGCGGGCCCGGTCCACGAAGCAGCGGGACCGGATCGGCTCGCTCGTGATCAACCCGGGCGGCCCCGGCAGCTCGGGGGTGGACACGGCCGTCTACCTCTCCTTCGGCCCGGCGTTCGGAGGGCTGCCCCCGTCGGTCACCGAGCGGTTCGACATCGTCGGGTTCGACCCGCGCGGGGTGGCCCGGTCCAGCCCGGTGAAGTGCATCCCCTACGCCGACCTGGACGCCAGCTTCGGCTACGACCCGGACCCGGAGTCCCAGGCGTCCTTCGACGGGTTCGTCGCGCTGAACCAGCGGATCGGGCGCGGCTGCGGCGACAAGTACGGCGACCAGCTCTCGCTCTACGGCACCGAGCAGGCCGCCCGGGACATGGACGCGGTGCGCGCGGCGGTCGGCGACGAGAAGCTGACCTACCTCGGCTACTCCTACGGCACCCTGCTCGGGGCGACGTACGCCCAGCTCTACCCGTCTCGGGTCCGGGCCCTGGTGCTCGACGGCGCGGTGGACCCGACGCAGGACCTGGTGGCCGGCTCGGAGAGTCAGGCGAAGGGCTTCGAGCGGGCGTTCGACAACTTCGCCCGGTGGTGCGCGGCCAACACCGGGCGCTGCCCGCTCGCCCCGGACGCCCGGGCCGCGGTGACCTCGGCGATCGACAAGGCCAGGGTTTCCCCGGTGAAGGCGGCGGACGGCCGGGAGGCCACCGCGGGCTGGGTCTTCTACGCGGTCATCTCCTCGCTCTACACGGAGTCGGGCTGGCAGGAGCTGGCCCAGGCGATCGACCGGCTCGACGGCGGCGATCCGGCTGAGGTGTTCCGGCTGGCCGACTCGTACGCGGGCCGGGAGGCCGACGGACGGTACTCGAACCTGTTCGACGCCAACCTCGCGGTCAACTGCACCGACGAGTCGGAGAAGCCGACCCTGCAGCGGGTTCGCCAGCTCCAGTCGCAGTGGCGGGAGAAGTACCCGCTGTTCGGCCCGGCGCTGGCCGTGGGCATGCTCGGCTGCGTCGAGTGGCCGGGTGGGCGGGACCCGTATCCGACCGGCAACGCCGTCGGCGCGCCGCCCATCGTGGTGGTGGGCACGACCGGCGACCCGGCGACCCCGTACGAGCAGACCCCGAAGCTGGCCTCGATGCTGGGCGTGGGCCGGGTGCTGACCTGGGAGGGCGAGGGGCACACGGCGTACCCGCAGACGAGCTGCGTGACGAACGCGGTGGACGCCTACCTGGTCTCGTTGACGGTGCCACGGGAGGGGCTGCGCTGCCCGGCCCGCTGACGGCTCACCCCAGGCGGCGGCCCCGGCCCCGCCTTGCGGCCGCCCGCGGCGGGGCGGGCGAGGGGGCCGGCTCGGCCGGCAGGACGATCCCGTGCCGGGCCGCCAACTCCTCCAGCAGCGCCCGCATCCGCCGCACGTCGGCCTTCAGCTCCTCCTGCTCGGCGTGCTCGAAGGCGTCGTCGTCCACGATCAACTGGCTGGCGAAGTGCGCGGTGATCAGCGGGATGACCAGCAGCACCATGGTCGAGATGAGCAGGGCCGCGAGGGCGCGCCCCGCGCCGGTGGTCGGCGAGATGTCGCCGTACCCGACGGTGGAGGCGGTCACCACCGCCCACCACACCGAGTCGGTGGCGCTCTTGTGCTCCACGTGGCTGTAGATGGCCCCGGCCACAATGATCATCAACAGGTACGACGCGATCAGCGTCCGGGGCGAGTTGGCGAACCAGACCAGCCCCCGGTAGACCCAGCGGAACGGCAGCAGCAGGACGTCCATGCCGCATCATGCTGCCCCCTGCCGGCAACCAGGTCGCCGGGGCATCGCCCCGGGTCGCTGTGCCAGGCTGACGCCATGCGTACCGTGATCTTCCGGGAGGCGGTCCGGGCCGACCTGCCGGCCGTCATCGCCCTGCTGGCCGACGACATGCTGGGCAAGGCCCGCGACTTCACCGAGGTCGACGAGGCGTACGAGAGGGCGTTCGCGGACATCTCCGCCGACCCCCGCAACCACCTCGTGGTGGCCGACGACGACGGGGTGCTGGTGGGCTGCATGCAGATCACCTACATCCCCGGGCTCGGCCGGCACGGGGCCGAGCGATCGCTCATCGAGGCGGTGCGGGTGCGCTCGGACCGCCGCGGTCAGGGGCTGGGGCGGGAGATGATGCGCTGGGCGATCGACCAGGCCAGGCGGCGCGGCTGCGCGCTGGTGCAGCTCACCACGGACAAGACCCGCGCGGACGCCCACCGCTTCTACCGCGACCTAGGCTTCGTCGCCACCCACGAGGGCATGAAGCTCTCCCTCTAACCCACCCCACCCCACAGCCCCCGCGATCTTGCAGTTGCGGCCCGGGCATACAGGGCGAAACGCCCGCACTGAGGGCCGCAAGTGCAAGATCGCGGGATGGGGAGGGTGGGGACGGGGAGGGTGGGGACGGGGAGGGTGGGGACGGGGAGGGTGGGGTCAGGTGGGGAGGAGTTGGCCGTCGCGGAGGGTCAGGGTGCGGTCTGCCAGCTCGATGAGGGCCGGGTCGTGCGTGGCGACCAGCGCGGTCATCCCGCGCGCGTGCACCACCGCCCGGAGCAGGTCCATGATCGACCGGCCGGTCTCCGAGTCGAGCTGGCCGGTGGGCTCGTCGGCGATCAGCAGGTCCGGCTCGTTGGCCAGGGCCCGGGCCAGCGCCACCCGCTGCTGCTGCCCGCCGGAGAGCTCGTACGGCCGCTGCGCGGTATGCCCGCCCAGCCCGACCAGCTCCAGCAGCACCGACACCCGCTCCTCCCGCTCGGCGGCGGGCACCTTCGCCAGCCGCAGCGGCACCCCGACGTTCTCGGCGGCGGAGAGGATCGGGATCAGCCCGAAGGTCTGGAAGACGAAGCCGACGGTGCCCCGGCGCAACCGCAGCAGTTCCCGCTCGCCGGCCGTACCGAGGTCGTGCCCGGCCACCCGGACCTGGCCGGAGTCCGGCCGGTCCAGGCCGCCGACCAGGTTCAGCAGGGTGGTCTTGCCGGCGCCCGACCGCCCCTGCAGGGCGACCAACTCGCCCTTGCCCGCGGTGAACGAGACGTCCCGGACGGCGTGCACGGCACGCTCACCCCGGCCGAAGGTACGGCTCAACCCGGTCACCCGCACCACCTCCTCGGTGGTGGTGGCGGTGGCCGCCGGACGTGAGAACGGCTGCTCGGTCATGCGTCACTCCGTTCGGCGTCGGCCCGGTCGCCCGGCCGCACCTCGACGTGGTCGGGTTCCAGGTTGAGTCGGACCCGGTCGCGCAGGGCCAGCGTGTCCACGAAGGACGCCGGAAGCTGCATCCGGCCGGCGCGGTCGAGCACCGCGTACTCCTCGCTGACCAGCTCGGTGGCGCCGTCCGCGCCGATCCGGGCGGTGCGGCGTACCTCGGAGGAGGTCCGGCCGTCGCGGATCGCGACGGTCCGGCGAACCTGGGTGGACACGGCGGAGTCGTGGGTCACCACCACCACCGTCACCCCCAGCTCCGCGTTGATCTGCCGCAGTGCGGCGAAGACCTCGGCGCCGGTGGCCTCGTCCAGCTCACCGGTCGGCTCATCGGCGAAGAGCACCTCCGGGTCGTTGGCCACCGCCACGGCGATCGCGCAGCGCTGCTGCTCCCCGCCGCTGAGCTGTCCCGGCCGCCGGTCGGCGAGGTGGCCCACGCCGACCAGTTCGAGCAGCTCCCGGGCCCGGTCCCGGCGGACCCGCCGCCCGCGCCGCCCGGCCAGCTTCATCGGCAGCTCGACGTTCTCCAGGGCGGTCAGGTACGGCAGCAGGTTGCGCCCGGTCTGCTGCCAGACGAAGCCGGCCATCTCCCGCCGGTAGCTGAGCCTGCGCCCGGCGGAGAGGGTGAGCAGGTCGTACTCGGCGACCCGGGCGATGCCGGCGGTCGGGGTGTCCAGCCCGGACAGGATGTTCAGCAGGGTCGACTTGCCCGACCCGGACGCCCCGACGATCGCGACCAGCTCGCCCCGGTCGATGACCAGGTCAAGGCCCTGCAACGCGACCACCTCGATGCCGTCGGACTTGAAGATCCGCACCAGGCCGTCGCAGACGATGTGTCCGCGCAACCGATCCTGCCCGCCGGCCCGCTCGGCCGCGCGTTGCGCGGCCCGCTCCTGCAGGGTGGCCAGGTCCGGTACTGCGGACGCCTCCACGGTGGCTGTCATCTCAGCTCTCCTCTCCGAGCCGCAGCACCTCACCGAGGCGCAGCCGGCGGTTGTTCAGCGTCTCCACGGTCACCGCGAGGGCCAGCGCCACCGCGCCGACCACGAGCACGGCGCCGACCAACCCGGGCGAGAACGCGACCCGGACCGGTGTGCCCCCGGTGAACGCGGTCAGCCCGAGCACCGGGGTCAGCAGCAGGGGCAGCAGCGCGCCCGTCACCGCGCCGGTGAGCAGCGCGACGGCGACCAGCGGCGTCAGCTCGACCAGCAGCAGCGCGCGCCACTGGCGACGGGACAGGCCGAGGGTGCGTAGCCGGGACAGCACCTGCCCCCGGGCCCGCGCCCCGGCGAGCACCGCGAAGGCGATCGCCAGCAGGCCGAGGGCGGCCCCGCCGCCCGCCCCGGCGGCGAAACCGAAGACCAGCAGGCCGTTCGCGCCGCCCTCGCCGAGGGAGTCCCGGGCACCCCGCCAGGTGGTCACCTCGGCGCCGCGCGGTCGCTCCCCCGCGACGATGGTGCCGCCGCTCTGGTAACGGTGCTGCCCCTCGTCGCCGGCCTGCCGCAGCGCCTCCACGTCGAATCCGTCGCCGGAGACCAGGAAGGCCGTCGGCACCGGGCCGGTCGGGCCCGGGGCGGGCAACGCCTGCCAGGGCAGCACCACGAACCGGTCGGTGGCGAACGGGACGAGTGGGAAACCGTCCGCCGTGCCGGCCACCCGGAACAGGTAGTCGCGTCCCTGCACGGACACCAGGGCCGAGCCGTCGAGGCCCTTGCGCGCCAGGTCGGCGGCGAGCGCCGGGGAGACCAGCGCGGGTGCCGGCCCCTGGGCGGGATCGCCCCTCAGTTGCGGGGGCACCGACACCGCCAGCCCGGCATCCCGGGCCGCCTCGGCGAGCCCGGGGCCGTCGACCAGCAGCACGGTGACGGCGGCCAGCCCCGCGTCGGCGCCGCGCGGGTGGGAGATCCGCAGCGCGGTGTCCCGCACGACCGGGGTGGCCCGCCGGACGCCGGGCAGCGCCTGGAGGGCGGCACCGGTGTCGGGGGCGAGCCGCTCGCCGTCGACCAGCGCGGACGCCGGCACGGCCAGCGTCGCCGTCCGGTCCCGACCGGCCTCGATGCCGGTGGCCACGACGGCGCAGAACGCCGCCGTCGCGATCGCCACCACCACGACGATCACCGGCGCGGTGGCGGCCGACCGGCTCGCCCGGGCGGCACCGAGGAACGTCACGCTGCCCCGCAGCCGGGCGGCGACGCGGCTCAGCAGCCGCAGCGGCCAGGGATAGAGCCGCTGCGCGAGCACCGCCGCAGCGACGGCCAGCAGCACCGGCACCGAGATCAGCAGCGGATCGACCGACCCCGGGGTCAGGCCCCGACGCCGCAGCAGCACGACGGCCAGCACGGCCAGCGCCACGACCAGCAGTTCCACGGTCAGTCGGCGGCCGCCGGGGCGGGCGGTCACCAGGTCGCGCCGGCCGCCCGGGGCGGCCGAGACGGCCAGCGTGGCCAGCGGCAGGGCCAGGGTGGCCAGGACCGCCGTGGCCAGGGCCAGCCAGTCAACCCCGCCGCCGGAGCCGGGCAGCAGCCGGCCGAGCAACCACCCCAGCGCCGCGGCCGGCGGGACGACCAGCAGCGACTCGGCGAGGCTGCGCAGCGCACCGCTGGCCGGTGCGCCACCCCGGGCGACCAGCAGGGCGAACTCGGTCTCCCGGCGGCGGGCCGCGAGCCGGGCGGCGAGCCCGATCAACCCGGCCAGGGTGGCGATCACCCCGGCGGCGATCACCGCGAGCAGCGTCCGCGCGGCGGAGACAGCGTCGAGGAACTGCTGCAACGGGACGTCCACCGCCTGGGTGACTTTCAGCCCCGGCGGGGACTCGCGAACCAGCCGCCGCACGCCGTCGATGACGGCGCGCACGTCGGCCACGTCCATGCCGGCGGCGCCCAGGCGGTACCGCCAGGAGAACCGGACCGAGCCGCCGGCGGCGGCCACCGCGTCCAGGCCGGCGTCGCCGGTCACCGCCACCATCTCGTACGGCTGCCCGTCGCCGGCCGGTTCGGTCACCCGCTGGACCAGCGGCAGCGTGTCCCAGATCCCGTCCGCCGGCCGGTTCGGCTCGAAGACCCCGACCACGAGCAGCCACAGCGGTGCGGCCCCCTTCCCCGCGGCCCAGCGCAGGCGGCTGCCGGCCCGCAGGTTCACCTTCCGCGCCGTGTCGGCGGCCAGCGCGACCTCGACCGGCCGGTCCGGCCCGGTCGCCTCGGTCGGCCAGCGCCCCTCGACCAGGGTGGCCGCCTCCCCGATGCCGGGCATCACGCGCAGCCGGGATACGACGAGGAGGTTCCTCGCCGCCAGGTCCGGCCCGGTCAGCTTGCCGAACGCGGTCTCCGCGACATACCAGCGGCTCTCCACTGCGGCCCGGACCGGGGGCGGCATGCTTGCCTCGAACGCGTCGAGCTCGCGGCCCCGCGCCGCGCTGACCGGCCCCTGGCCCCCCTCGACCGATACCTCCTCGGCGCTGCGAGTCAGGTCCCGCTCGGCGACCGGGGTGCCGGCCACGTACTCCCGAAGGCCCTGCTGCACGAGCCGGTCGGCGACGCGAGGGATCCCGGTGACCAGCAGCACGGCCACCAGGGCCAGCACCCCCAGCAGCAGGAACTGCCCGCCGAAGGCCCACACTCGGCGGGCGGCCCCGGTCATCGGCTGCCCGCCCCGGTACGCACGGTCACTGCACTCACTGCTCTCCCCTGATCCGTGGCCGCGCCGCCGCGACCCACCGGCCCGCGTCGGACCGCGACCGCGCCGACGCCGTTGACTGATCCCCGCCGGCCGGCGACCACGCCGACGCCCTCCACCGGCCCGGGCCGGACCGCCACCACGCCGACGCTGCTCACTGGTCACCGCCGAACCGCAGTTGCGCCGCCGCCAGCCGCTGGCGGATTCCCGTGGCGATCACCGTGCTGAACGCGAGCGCCGCCAGCAGCAGGCCGAGGGCGGTACCGACGACCGGCAGCCAGGGCAGCGCGAAGGCCGCCTCCGGCACCGGTCGGTCCGCCGCCCGGGTGAGCACCACGAGCGGGGCCATGGTGGCGCCCACCCCGGCACCCACCAGCAGCCCGACGCCGACGCCGATCCCGGCCAGGAATGCCTGTTCGGCGAGCAGGGCGCGGGCCAGCAGCCGTGGCGTGGCGCCCAGCGTGTGCAGGACGGTCAGCTCCCCGATCCGTCGGCGCGCGGTGGCCCAGACGTCCACGCCCAGCCCGACCAGGGCGAGCAGGAGGGAGCCCAGCGCCGCCGCGAGCAGGCCGGTGCGGGTGCCGAGCCAGTACGGGTCGCGGTCGGCCTCCTCCGCCGCCGCCCGCCGGTCCAGCACGGTGACCCCGGGCAGGTCGGCGACCGCCCGCACCGCCTCCGGGTACCCGCCGGGGTCGGTGCGCACCCACCACTCCGAGACCGGCCGGACCGCCCCCTTGGCGCGAATCAGCCAGTCGACCGCGGCGGGCAGGTCCAGCAGCATGCCGGCGGCCGATCCGGTGGCCGGCACCGCCTCGACCTCGCCCACCACCTGGACCGACAGGGTGGCCCCGGAGAGGCTGACCTGCATCGTGTCGCCCTGGCCGACGCTCAGCGCCCGGGCCACCTGCGGGGTGATCAACGCCGGCACCGGCGGGTTGTCCCCGGCCGGCACGACGGCGAAGCGGCTGGACGGCTGCGACGCGAACCGGCCGCCCTCGACGATCCCGACCCACCGGCCGGTGCGCAGCCCGCCGTCGTCGTCGAGCCGGACCGGCTCCGCCTGCTTCGGCTCGTCCACCCGGGTCACCCAGTCGCCGGTGAGCCGCACCGGGCTCGTCGTCCCGGCGGCATCCACCGCGCGCAGCCCGGTCACCTCCAGCCCGTAGTTGGAGCCCAGCGCCGGGCCGCCGGTGGCCTCGAAGCCGGCCAGCCGGTAGGACCGGCCACCGGTGTCGGGCAGGTCCACCGCCGCCGGGACCGGCCGACCGTCGCTGCCCCCGGTGGCCAGCGGTAGCCGCCAGGAACCGCCGTCGGCGGTGGTGAGCAGCACGGACACCGCGACCGGGTGCGGGCGCATGACCCCGGTGACCGGGGTGCGGACGGTGCCGGTGAGCCGTCGGGTGCCGGCGGGCAGCTCGACGCCGGCCGGCGCGACCCGGCCGCGTACCTGACGGTCGAACAGGGCCCGGGCCGGCTCGTCGAGGATCCGGTCGTTGAGCCGGGCCACGTCCGACGCCGCCGCCGCGTCCATGCTGAGCACGCTGACCGGCAGGTCCTCGCGTCCCACCCGGATGTCGTCGCGCCAGGCGGGCAGCGCCCGGTCGACGCCGGGCGCCCCGGCCAGCCGGCCCGCCCGATCGCCCGGCGCGGCCCCGGAGCGCTCGACCAGCCGCAGGTCTGCGCCGACGCTGTGGTCGGCCTGGTCGACGTGCGACCGTTCCCCGGTGGTGACCAGCGACCAGGCCAGGGTGCTGCCGCCCACGGCGAGCGCGAGCAGCAGCACCGGGCCGGCGTGCGGGCGCCGGCCGGCCTGCCACATGCCCAGCATCGTGGCGGTCCAGGGCCGGGCGTCCACGAACCGCTCGGCGAACCGGGTGGCCGGCGGCAGCAGGCGCAACGCGAGCACGGCGCCGGCCAGCACGCCCAGCGTCGGCGCCGCCACCAGCAGCGGGTCGATGCCGAGCCGGCCGCCCGCGCCGGCCAGCGGTGAGGAGTACTGCCGCAGCTGGACCCAGGCGAGCACGGCCAGGCCGACCAGGGCCAGGTCGGCGCCGGCCCGCTGGGCCGTGGCGGCCCGGCTCGGCCGGGACCGGGCCGCCAGGTCGGCGACGTACGTGCCGGCCCGGCGCATCGCCGGCAGCACCATGGCCACCAGGCAGCCGGCGGCAGTGGCGGCGGCGACCGCCCAGGTGAGCGTGCTGCCCGCGGCCGACGGGTCGGACCACGTCTGGTCCTGGCCGACGTGGCGCAGGGCCTCGGCGGCGAGCGGCGGCCCGAGCAGCGCGGCCGGGAGGACCACCAGGGCCGCCTCCCTGGCCGCCAGGCCGGCGATCTGTCGCCGGGCCGCGCCCCGGGCGCGCAGCAGCGCCGTCTGCGCGCGGCGATCCTCGTTGAGCAGGGCGGCCACCAGCACCAGCGCGTAGCCGCCGAGAACCAGGATGAGCAGCAGCGGGGTGAGCAGCGAGGAACGGCCCACCAGGTCGGCGCGCCCGAGCCGGTCGATCAGCCGGTCCATCGTGGTGACGCTCCGGGCGGACGAGCCGAGCCCGGTCGCCTCGGGCAGCTCCGCGACCTCGGTGGCGACGGCCCGCTTCACGGCCCCCAGCCGGCTCGGCTCGACGGCGGCCAGATCGGGTTCGACCAGCCAGGACGCCGACGTTGTGGCGGGGAAGGTCCGGTCGAAGTCGGCCGGATCGAGCAGGAACGGCCCGTACGACGTGGCGGAGCCGGCTGCGACGGCGCCCGGCGCGAGCCGCCAGTACGACCCGTCCGGGTCCCGGGGCCGGAAGAGCCCGACCACCTCCACCTGGCTGGTCCGTTCGCTGGCCCGGTCCCGCAGCGGCACCCGCTCGCCGACGGTCAGGCCGAGCAGGCCGGCGACCCGTTCCGGCAGCAGCGCCTGCACCGGCTCGGCCCCACGTTCGGGCTGCCGCCCGGCGACCAGGTCGGCGTGGCCGGTCAGGTCCTCCAGGGTGGTCAGCTCGGCGAAGACCGGATCGGTGCCGGTGCGGGCCGCCCCGAGGTCGCCGGTCAGCTCGCGTCCGGTGCCGTAGCGGGCCCCACGAACCGCCACGGACGCCCCGCCGAGCCCGTCGGCGAAACGGGCCCGGACCGCCCTGTCCCGGTCGGCGTAGGCTGCCCGGTCCGCGCCACCGGAGCCACTGACCAGCAGGCTGCGCTCCTGCGCGGGAGACGCGGCGAACACCGCCCGCTGCCCCGCGTCGACGGCCCGCCGGTTGTAGTCGGCCAACCCGGTGACGAGGGCGATCGCCACCAGGGCCGCCACCACCGCGGCGAGCAGCAGCCCCCGGGCCGCCCGGGCCCGCCTCCACACCATCGCCATCGCGCCGCCTTCCTGGGCCCAGCGGGCCGACGATCACAATGACTCGCTGCGGGTCCGGAAAGGTTCGCGCCCGTTATCCGACCGTTATGGCGGACACGCGGCGCGGTGGCCCGTCCCGCCCCACCCGTGGCCGCCGGTTCCGGCGTCGATCTGCTTGGATGGCTGTCATGGAGATCGCCCTCACCGTGCTGATCATCGCTGTCGTGCTGCTGTTTGCCGCCCAGTTCGCCGGGACCCGGCAGGACCGGAGCACGCCACGACGGCTGGCCGAGATCGAGCGGCGCCTGCAACTGGTGATGGACCACCTCGGGGTGGTGGACGAGCGGCCGGCGCCGCCCGGGGTCCGCGAGCACCTGGCCCGGGGCGAGAAGCTCCAGGCGATCAAGGCGTACCGGGAAGCGACGGGCGTGGACCTGCGGACTGCCAAGGAGGCCGTGGAGGCGATGATGGGCCCGCTCCGCTGAGTCGGGTGCGTCAGCCGGCCGGGCGACGCAAGCGCCGGGCTGCCGGCGACGCGAGCGGCCCGGCTGGTCAGCGCGGGCGGTCAGCGCGGGCGGTCACGGTCCTTCGAGGGTTGGACCCGCTTCGGCTCGCCCGGCATCTTGGGGTGGTCCGGCGGGTACGGCATGTCACCCTGGCCCGCGGCGGCGTCCCGGTCGGCCCACTCCAGCAACGGGCTGATGTCCCACGGGGCGTCGTCGATGCCCGCGTGCGGGTCGCCCCGCTCGGCCAGTCGGGCCGGGACGCTGCCCAGGTGGAACTCGTCCGGGTCCACGTCGGGCAGCTCGTCCCAGGTGACCGGGGTGGACACGGTGGCCCGGGCGGTGGCCCGCAGCGAGTACGCGCAGGCGATCGTGCGGTCCCGGGCCATCTGGTTGTAGTCGACGAAGACCCGCTCGCCCCGCTGCTCCTTCCACCAGGCGGTGGTGACCAGATCGGGGCGGCGGCGCTCCAACTCCCGGGCCAACGCGATGGTGGCCCGCCGCACCTCGGTGAACGTCCACCGGGGCGCGATCCGCAGGTAGACGTGCACGCCCCGGCCGCCGGAGGTCTTCGGCCAGCCGGTCGCGCCCAGCTCGTCCAGCAGGGCTCGCACCTCGGCGGCGGCCGCCGCCGCGTCGACGAAGTCGGTGCCCGGCTGCGGGTCGAGGTCGATCCGCAGCTCATCGGGGTGGTCGACGTGGCCGGCGCGCACCGGCCACGGGTGGAACACGACGGTGCCCATCTGCGCGGCCCAGGCCACGTGGGCGAGGTCGGCCGGGCAGAGCTCGTCGGCCGTCCGGCCGCTGGGGAAGCTGATCCGGGCGGTGCGCACCCACGGCGGCACGCCCCGGCTGGGCACCCGCTTCTGGAAGAACATCTCACCGGCGATGCCGTCGGGGAAGCGTTGCAGCGTGGTCGGTCGGTCCCGCAGGGCGCGCAGGATGCTCTCGCCCACCGCGACGTAGTAGCTGAAGACATGCGCCTTGGTGAAGCCCCGCTCCGGGAAGATCACCCGGTCCGGGCTGGTCAGCCGAACCATGTGACCGGCCACCTCGATCTCCGTGGCCGTTGCCTTCGTGGTGCCGCCCATCCCGAGACCATATGCCACGGCACCGACACCCGACGTACCGTTGTCGGGTGAGTCTTGATGAGAACGAACTGCCCAGGACCGAGGACGAGTGGCGGGTCCGGCTGAGCCCGGAGGAGTTCCGGGTGCTCCGCGAGGCCGGCACCGAGCCCGCATGGACCGGCGAGTACGTGGACACGAAGACGCCCGGCGTCTACCACTGCCGCGCCTGCGGGGCACAGCTGTACCCCAGTGACACGAAGTTCGACTCGCACTGCGGCTGGCCGAGCTTCGACGACGCGATCCCGGGCGCGGTGCGGGAGATCGAGGACAACAGCCACGGCATGCGGCGTACGGAGATTCGCTGCGCGCGCTGCGACAGTCACCTCGGCCACGTCTTCCGGGGCGAGGGGTTCACCCCGAAGGACACCCGGCACTGCGTGAACTCGGTCTCCGTCCGGCTGGAGCCGAAGGGCTGAGCCGCGGACGCCCGCCGTCCGGTCGGGACGGGTCAGCGCAGCGCGCCTGATCACGTCGTCCTCCGAGGTTCGAGGCTTCCACCAGGCACAACGCCCGACACGCCGGCCCGACACGCCGCCGGAACGGCCGGCTTCGGCCGTTCCGGCCGCCCGGATCGGGCCGCTGCCGCACGCTGGGGGCCACATGTTCTCTTCTCGGGGGGTTCGGCCATGGCGACGTGCGAGGTCTGCGGCAACGACTACTGGATGGCGTTCGAGGTACGCACGGTCAGCGGCGACGTACACACCTTCGACTGCTTCGAATGCGCGGCGCACCGGCTGGCGCCGATCTGCGAACACTGCCAGGTCAAGATCGTCGGCCATGGGGTCGAGGTCTCGGGCCGCTTCTTCTGTTGCGCCCACTGCGCCCGGCAGGAGGAGGGCGACCGGGGCGCGGAGATCCGCGACGCCGTCGGCGCCCGCCCCCGCTGACCGGGGACAGGAACCGTCCGCGCCCGCCGACACCGGAGGCCACCCGGCCGCCGGGAAGGGGCCACCGCGTCCCTGCTGGCGCGGGCACCTACCATCGCCGGATGCCGTCGCAGACCGTCGAGGCCCGACTCGCCTCCTTCGCCGAACTGGATGCCCGCACCTTCCACGACCTGCTCCGACTCCGCATCGACGTGTTCGTGGTGGAGCAGGCGTGCCCGTACCCGGAACTGGACGGCCGCGACGTCGAGCCGGGCACCCGGCATCTCTGGCTGGCCCGCGACGGCGCCGTCCTGGCGTACCTGCGCATTCTGGCCGACCCCGACGGCGTCGCGCGGATCGGCCGCGTGGTGGTGGCGCCGGACGCCCGGCGCGGCGGGTACGCCGGCCGGCTGATGGCCGAGGCCCTGGCCGTGGTGGGCGACCGGCCGTGCGTGCTGGAGGCGCAGTCCCACCTGACCGGTTTCTACGCCCGGCACGGCTTCGCCGCCAGCGGGCCCGAGTACGTCGAGGACGGCATCCCGCACACCCCGATGCGCCGGGAAAGCGCCATCCATTGACATAGGTGAATTGGTGTGGAAATCTGCGCAGGCAGGAGCCGCCGCGGGATCAGCACGAGCCGGCACGGGAGGGGCAACTCCCGCCGTCCGGGCGTCGTCGCAGTCCGACCTCTCACCCGGAGGCTCCCATGTCCACCCCCGTCCGCAGGCGTTCCACGCCGCGCCTGGCAGCCTGGCTGCTCGCCGCCGGCGCGGTCATCGCGCTGCTGCTCACCACCGCCCTGGCGAACTCCGCGTCCGCCCACGGCTCGGTCGTCGACCCCGCGTCCCGCAACTACGGCTGCTGGCAGCGCTGGGGCAGCGACTTCCAGAACCCGAACATGGCCACCCTGGACCCGATGTGCTGGCAGGCCTGGCAGGCCGACCCGAACGCCATGTGGAACTGGAACGGCCTGTTCCGCGAGGGCGTCGCCGGCAACCACCAGGCCGCCATCCCGGACGGCCAACTGTGCAGCGGGGGCCGCAGTTCCAGCGGCCGATACAACGCGCTCGACACCGTCGGCGCGTGGAAGACCGCGCCGGTGACGAACAACTTCCGCATCAAGTTCTACGACCAGGCCAGCCACGGCGCCGACTACATCCGGGTGTACGTGACGAAGCAGGGCTTCAACGCGCTCACCAAGCCACTGGCCTGGGGCGACCTGGAACTGGCCGGCCAGATCGGCAACACCCCGGCGTCGCAGTGGACGCCGGAGGCGCAGGGCGTGTCGATCCAGGTGCCGGCGAACGCGCCGGGCCGCACCGGCCGACACATCGTCTACACCATCTGGCAGGCCAGCCACCTGGACCAGTCGTACTACCTGTGCAGCGACGTGGACTTCGGCGGCGGCGGCCCGACCACCCCGCCGACCACCACCCCGCCGACCACGACGCCGCCGACGACCACCCCGCCGACGACGACCCCGCCCACCACGCCCCCGGCGACGGGTCGCTGCACCGCGACCTACCGGGTCACCAACTCCTGGACCGGCGGGTTCCAGGGCGAGGTCGAGGTGACCGCCGGCGCGTCGGCGATCAAGAGCTGGACGGTGACCTGGACGTACGCCAACGGCCAGCAGGTCAGCTCGTCATGGAACGCCACCGTGACCAGCAGTGGGTCCATGGTGACCGCCCGCAACGTCGCGTACAACGGGGCGCTGGCCGCCGGGGCGAAGACCGCCTTCGGCTTCATCGGCTCCTCGACCGGCACCAATACCGCGCCGACGCCCACCTGCACGGCAACCACCTGACCCCCGCCACCCCCCGACCACGCCCACACACCGCACGCCCGCACGGCAGGATCGCGCCTAATACACGGAATTAGTGGCCTTCCCGGCCGGGAAGGCCACTAATTCCGTGTATTTGCGGGGAGGGACGGCGCGGGCGCCCGGCGCGGAGGGACGGCGCGGACGGCCGGCGTGGACGGCCTGCGGGCGGGGCAGGGCGCGGGCAGGGGGCCTTGGGGGTGTGTCAGGGGTCGCGGCGGGGGGCTGCGGTCACACCAGGCAGGAGACGATGTCGGCGATCGGGCGGCGGCGGCCGGTGTAGAAGGGGATCTCCTCCCGGACGTGCCGGCGGGCCCGGGACCCCCGCAGGTCGCGCATCAGGTCGACGATCCGGTGCAGCTCGTCGGCCTCGAAGGCGAGCATCCACTCGTAGTCGCCGAGGGCGAACGAGGCGACCGTGTTGGCCCGCACGTCCGGGTAGCCCCGGGCCATCTTGCCGTGCTCGGCCAGCAGCTCGCGCCGCTCGGCGTCCGGCAGCAGATACCACTCGTACGAGCGGACGAACGGGTAGACGCACGTGTACGCCCGGGCCTCCTCGCCGGCCAGGAACGCCGGGATGTGGCTCTTGTTGAACTCCGCCGGCCGGTGCAGCGCCATCTGCGACCACACCGGGGTCATCGCCCGGCCGAGCGTGGTCCGGCGGAACCGCAGGTACGCGTCCTGGAGCGCATCGCTGGACGACGAGTGCCACCAGATCATCAGGTCGGCGTCGGCGCGCAGCCCGGCCACGTCGTACGTGCCGCGGACCGTCACGTCCTTGCCGGCCAACTCCTCGAAGAGGGCCTCGACCTCGCCGGTGACGTTCTCGCGCAGTGAGGGCAGCGGGCTGGTGGCCCGGTACACCGACCACATCGTGTAGCGGATGCTGTCGTTCAGCTCCCGCAGCCGGTTCGCGTTGGTCTGCTCGGTCATGCTGCCGATCCTCCCAGTGCTGTGATGATCTCTTCGGCCGCCGTCGCGCCGGAGCGGACGCAGACCGGGATGCCGACGCCGTCGTAGCCGGCGCCGGCCAGGGCCAGCGTCGGGTGCGCGCCGCGCAGCGCCGCCCGGGCGGCGGCCACCCGGTCGAGGTGCCCCGGGGTGTACTGCGGCAGCGCCCCGCCCCACCGCTGCACGTGGCTGGCCACCGGCGCGGGCAGCGGCGCGGCCAGCACCGTCGACAGCTCCCGGTGCACCGTGTCCACCAGGTCGGCGTCGGTGACCTGGAGGGACGCCTCCTCGCCGTACCGGCCGACCGAGGCGCGCACCAGGGCCAGCCCGTCCGGCCGGGCCAGATGCCCCCACTTGGTGGTGAAGAACGTCGACGCCTTGATCAACAGCCCCTCGGTGGCCGGCACCAGGAACCCGGACAGCGCCGGCAGCGCCGGCTCGGGCAGGGCCAGGGTGACCAGCGCGACGCTGGCGTAGTCCAGCGCGCCGACGGTCGCGGCGGCCTCCGGCGCGATCCCGGCCAGCAGCCGGGCGGCGGGGCGGGCCGGCACGGCCAGCACCACGGCGTCCGCCTCCACCGACTCCGGGTCGCGGGTCGGGCCGACGGTCAGCCGCCAGCCGGTCGCCGTCGGGGTCAGCTCGCGTACCGCCGCGTACCGGCGGATCGTCGCCCCGCCGGCCGTGGCGGCGGCCTCGACCAGCCGGCTCAGCCCGCCGGCCAGGGTGCCGAAGACCGGGGCGCCGGGGGCGCGCGGCGCGGCGGCCTGCGCGGCCCGGACCGCGCCGACCAGGGTGTGCTCCGTGCGGGCCGTGCGGGCCAGCGCAGGCATCGTGGTGACCAGGGACAGGTCGTCGGCCCGGCCGGCGTAGACGCCGCCGAGCATCGGGTCCACCAGCCGGTCCACCACCTGGTCGCCGAGCCGGGAGCGGACCAGCGCCCCGACGGAGACGTCCGCGCCGGGGGCCAGCAGCGGGCGGCCGGTGTCGCGGTCGGCATCCGCGGCCGGCTGCGCGACCGTCGTCACCTTCGCCAGATCCCCGGGTACGCCCACCAGCGTCCCGCCCGGGATCGGGCGCAACCCGCCGCCGACCGCGAGGGCCGCCTGCCCGACGGTGGGGTGCACGATCTCGTCGGCCAGCCCGAGCCGGCGGGCCAGGGCGACGGCGGCGGACTCCCCGCCGGCCGGGTCGCGCATCAGGAACGACTCGGCGCCGAACTCGACCGGCTGCCCGGCCAGCTCGCCGGTGCGCAGCTTGCCGCCGAGCGCGCCGGACTGCTCGTACACGGTGATCTCGGTGCCGGCGGGCGCGCGGTCCCGCAGCCGGACGGCGGCGGCCAGCCCGGTGATCCCGCCCCCGACGATCGCCACCCGCCACGGTTGCCGCACGGTCACTCCCTCACTGCGCCGGACGCGCGGACACCTCGTGCACCAGCGCGACCACCCTGGTCAACACGTCCGGATCGGTCTCCGGCAGCACGCCGTGACCGAGGTTGAACACGTGGCCGGGGGTGGCCCGGCCCTCGGCGAGGATCCGCCGCACCTCGGCCTCGACCACCGGCCACGGGGCGAGCAGCACCGCCGGGTCCAGGTTGCCCTGCACGGCCCGGTCGGCGCCGATCCGGCGGGTCGCCACGTCCAGCGGGGTACGCCAGTCCACCCCGACCACGTCGGCCCCGGCCTCGCCCATCGCGCCGAGCAGCTCGGCGGTGCCCACCCCGAAGTGGATCCGGGGCACCCCGGCGTCGGCCAACCCGGACAGCACCTTCGTCGAGTGCGGCAGCACGTACCGCCGGTAGTCGGCCTCGGACAGCGCGCCGGCCCAGGAGTCGAACAGCTGCACCGCGGACACCCCGGCGTCGACCTGCACCCGCAGGAACGCGCATGCCACGTCGGCCAGCCGGTCGCAGAGCGCGTGCCACAGCTCCGGCTCGCCGTACATGAGGGCCTTGGTCTTCGCGTGGTTGCGCGACGGGCCGCCCTCGACCAGGTAGCTGGCCAGGGTGAACGGGGCGCCGGCGAAACCGATCAGCGGGGTGTCGCCCAGCTCGGCGACGAGCAGCCGGACCGCGGAGTCCACGTAGGAGACGTCGTCGCGGGTGATCGGCCGGATCCGCTCGATGTCGGCGGCCGTGCGCACCGGCTCGGCCACCACCGGCCCGGTGCCCGGGACGATGTCCAGGTCCACCCCGGCGGCGGCGACCGGGACCACGATGTCGCTGAACAGGATCGCCGCGTCGACCCGGTGTCGGCGCACCGGTTGGAGGGTGATCTCGGCGACCAGTTCGGGGCGGCGACAGGACTCCAGCATCCCCACGTTCTTGCGGATCTCGCGGTACTCCGGCAGCGACCGGCCGGCCTGGCGCATGAACCAGACCGGGGTACGCGGGCCGCCCTCACGCCGGCAGGCCCGGACGAACGGGGAGTCGGCCGGCCCGCCGCGGCGGGGTTCTCCGTCTCGGGCGGCAGCGCCCGTGGTGTCGGTGGTCATCGCGGCAATCGTGCCACGCCCCCGATGCCCATCCCCACCCCCGCCACCTTTTGTGACCCACCCCCGTCGGCGGGACGGGCTGTCGGCGTGCCGTTTCCGGCAGCCGGGCAGCAGGCGGCATAGGCTGCCCGCATGGCCCCCCCGATCGCGCTTCCGGAGACCTTCGCCCGCGCGGTCGCCGGGCTGCGGTCGGCCGCGCCCCGGTCGGAGATCGTCCTGGAGGAGGTCGGCGCACCGCAGCGGCTCGCGCCGTACGCGTTCGCGCTCTCCGCGACAGTGCTGCGCGACGACGACGACGAGGTCGCCACCGGGCGGTTGATCCTGCTGCACGATCCGGCCGGGCACGAGGCCTGGCAGGGCACCCTGCGGCTGGTCACCTACGTCACGGCGGAGCTGGAGGCCGACCTGGCCACCGACCCGTTGCTGCCCGGGGTGGGCTGGACCTGGCTGACCGACGCGCTGGACGCCCAGGACGCCCCGCACCGGGCGATCGGGGGCACGATCACCCAGACGATGTCGACCCGGTTCGGTGACCTGGCCGGGCCGCCGACCGTCGCCGACATCGAGATCCGGGCCTCCTGGACGCCACTCGGCGAGGACCTGACCCCGCACCTGCTGGCCTGGTGCGCGCTGCTCGCCTCGACGGCGGGCCTGCCGCCGCCCGGGGTGACCGCCCTCCCGGAGCGCCGCCCGGCCGGCGCCGCCTGACCCACCGGACCCGGGACGGCGAGCCCGCCGGGCGGCGGGGACGGGACCGGAAATGACGCGGGCCGCCCCCACCGGACCGGGGTCCGGTGGGCGCGGCCCGGACGGGCGCACCCGTCAGAGGTAGTCCTCGGCCTCGTCGCAGACCTTGTTCATCCCCTGGGTGGCCTTGTCGTACGCGGCCTTGTTGTTCGCAGCCGCCGCGGTCAGCGCGGTGGTGAGCTTGTCCAGGCAGGTGGCGATGACCTTCTTCTGCCGGGCCTGCTCGTCACGGTCGTTGCGGGTGCCGGTGAGGTCCTGCTCGGTGTTCGAGAGCTTGTCCCGCACGCCCTGCAGGTCCTTCTTGAGCTTGTCGATCTCGGTCTTGTTCGCCGTGATCGTCCCGTCCCGCTCGCTGACCTGGGCGGTCAGCCGCTGCTCCGTGCGGTCCAGCTCGTTGCCTTTGGTCACGTAGAGGCCGGTCATCACGCCGCCGAGGACGAAGAGCAGCCCGGCCACCAGGGCCAGCACCAGCACGCTGCGCCGGCCCTTGCCCGGGGAGGGCGCCGCCGGGCCGTACGGCGGCATGCCGGGCGGGCCGGACATCGGGTGGCCGAAGCCCGGACCGGAGGCCGGGGGCACCGACATCGGCTGGGCGTATCCCGGGGCGGAGACCGGCGGGGTGGAGACCTGCTGCCCGAACGGCGGGGCCGACTGCGGCGCCTGCTGACCGTAGGCCGGCGCGGGCGGGGCGGACTGCGGCGGCTGCTGACCGTAGGCCGGCGCGGGCGGGGCCGACTGTGGGGCCCCGTACTGGCCCGGCTGCGGGGCGCCGTACTGGCCCGGCTGCTGCGGCTGCTCCGCCGGGGGCTGCGGGGCGCCGTACTGGCCGAACTGCTGCGTCGGCTCCGCCGGGGGCTGGGGGCTGCCGTACTGGCCGAACTGCTGCGTCGGCTCCGCCGGGGGCTGCGGACTGCCGTACTGGCCGGGGGCGAACTGCCGGGTCGACTCGGCCGGCTGGCCGGTCGGGCCGTACTGCTGGGGCACGGGCTGGCCGGGGCCGGCCGGCGGCGGGTAGGGCGGCTGGCCCCCGGGCCCGCTCGGTGGCTGGGACATATCTCATCCTCCAGATGACTGGCCCGCGGCCGGACGACGGCGACGGACCGGGCTGGTACGAGGCAACGACGGCCGGTTCAGCAGATCCGGAAGCCGTCGCAGGCGACCTTGATGGGTACGGCAAGGCCGATGCCCTCGGCGTCGCGGGCCTTGGCGGTGGCGATCCCGACGACCTGCTTCTGGCCGTTGATCACGGGACCACCCGAGTTGCCGGGGTTGATCGGGGCATCGAACTGGATGACCGGACCCGAGCCCTGCTGGGCCTCGCGGAAGGCGCTGACCACGCCGGTGGTGACGCTGTCCTGGAGACCGAGCGGGGCGCCGACCACGACGATCTGCTGGCCGGACTTGACCGCCGCGGACGCCGTGACCAGGCCGGTGAACTTGCTCGTGGTGCGTAGTTGGGCGACGTCGTTGGCCTCGTCGACCTTGACGATCGTGGCCGGGTAGCGCTGATCGGTGCGTTCCAGGAAGACCTCCCGGCCGCCGCTCGCCCAGACCGACTCCACCACGTGGAAGTTGGTGAACAGGTTCGTCCCGCCGCCGCTGGCCGGCTTGCCGACCGCGAACGCGGTGCCTGTGAACTGCCCGGCCCGGACCCGGAACACGCTGGGCAGCACGGCGCTGGCCACCGCCTCGGGGTTGAACTGGGCCCCGGCCTGCCTCTCCAGGGTCTGGGTCCGCTGGTCGAGGTCGTCGAGTCGGGTGCCGTCGCCCTGCTGCGCGGCGGCCTGCCGCTGGTCGGTCCCGGAGAGCCGGTCGGAGAGCCGGTGGAGCTGGTACGCCTGCACGCCCGCCACCAGGGCCAGCACCACGGCCAACCCCAGCGCGACCAGGGTGAGCGCGCGGCCCTTGGCGGGCCGGGCGGGCGGGGTCGGGGCGGGCCAGCCGGGGGCCGACGCGCCCTGCGGCGGGTACGCCGGGCCGGGGGCAGAGGGCGGCGCAACCGGGCCGGCGGGCGGGGCCGGCTGCTGCCCGTGCACCGGTGGGTACTGCCCGGGAGTCGGCGCCGGCCCACCCCACTGGCCGGCGTTCGGCGGCGGAGCCCAAGCGACCTGCCCGGGAACGGGGGCCTGACCAGGAACGGGGGCCTGACCGGGGACAGGGGCCTGACCGGGAACGGGGGCCTGACCGGGGATTGCGGGCTGCGGGTAGGGGGCGGCGGTGCCTCGGGGCGGAACGATCCGTGGCGGCAGCGGGCCGGGCCGGGCCGGGCCGTCCCATGCCTCGGCGGTACGGGCCGGGTCCGACCAACCGCCTCCGGAACCGTCGTCGGGCCCCTGCCCCGCGCCTGTCGGACCGTACCCAGCCGTCGTCATCGCCACGACCTCCCCGTAGACGCCCCCGTTGCCCCCGCCGACGCGGGTTCGTCACCGGTCGGCGGCCCGAAGGACCGTACCTGCGCTGTCGCGCTTTGTCTCCCCCGGTGTCCGACCCTGCCATGTCAGGTCAAGCGCCGGCGCCGACACACGCCCTACCCGGCTGCGCGCGCCGGATCCCCCGGCGCACTAGGGTTGTCAGGTGACCGACGAACCACCCCTGCGCCGTCGGGCCGCCGAAAGCCGTACCGGAGACGCGCCGCGCCACCCGCCGTCGGCCGCGCCGGAGCCGGTGGACGCGGGGCCCGAACCGACCGGCAGCGAGCCCGTGCCGCTGACCGCCCCCCGCGACGGCACGCCCCTGCCGGTGGCCACCGAGGCCGAGCTCGCCGAGGTGGTGGCCCGGTTCGCGGCCGGCACCGGCCCGGTGGCCCTGGACGCCGAGCGCGCCTCGGGGTATCGCTACAGCCAGCGCGCCTATCTCGTCCAGCTACGGCGGGCCGGTGCGGGCACGGCGCTGATCGACCCACTGCCGCTGCCCGACCTGAGCACCCTGGACGCGGCGATCGCCGACGTCGAGTGGGTGCTGCACGCCGCCAGCCAGGACCTGCCCTGCCTGGCCGAGGTGGGGCTGCGCCCGCAGCGGCTGTTCGACACGGAACTGGCCGCTCGGCTGGCCGGATTCGAGCGGGTCGGCCTGGCCGCGCTGACCGAGCAGCTACTCGGCTTCACCCTGGAGAAGCACCACTCGGCCGCGGACTGGTCGAGCCGGCCGCTGCCGGAGTCGTGGCTCACCTACGCCGCCCTGGACGTGGAGATGCTCACCGACCTGCGCGACGCCCTCGACGCGGAGCTGGCCCGGCAGGGCAAGTCGGCCTGGGCGGCGGAGGAGTTCGCCGCCCTGGTGCGAAACGGCGCCCGCCCGCCCCGGGTCCGCGCGGAGCCGTGGCGGCGTACCTCGGGCATCCACCGGGTGCGCGGCGCCCGTGCCCAGGCCCGGGTCCGTTCCCTCTGGTACGCCCGGGACCAGATCGCCGCCCGCCGGGACGCCGCGCCTGGCCGGGTGCTGCCGGACTCGGCGATCGTGGCCGCCGCCGAGCTGGACCCTGTGGACGAGAAGACCCTGCTCACCCTGCCCGGGTTCGGCGGCCGGTCGGTGCGCCGGCTGGCCCGCACCTGGCTGGCGGCCCTCGACGACGCCCGGCAGTTGCCGGAGGACGCGCTGCCGGTCACCCCGGCGGTGGAGGGGCCGCCCCCGCCGCACCGGTGGGCTGAGCGGGACCCGGTGGCCGCCGGCCGGCTGGCCCGGTGCCGGGAGGTGGTGGTCCGGATCGCCGGCGCGCACACCCTGCCGCCGGAGAACCTGATCACCCCGGACTCCGTCCGCCGCCTCGCCTGGACCCCGCCGGACGAGGTCACCGAGGACACGGTGGCCGAGACGCTGCGCGGCTTCGGCGCCCGCGAATGGCAGATCGCCCTCCTGACCAGCGACCTGACCCCGGCCCTGGCCCCACCACCCCCCTGACCCACTTCTCCCCGTTGATCAAGAGGTTCGCGTCAGGGGCGGCCACTCCACTGACGCAAGCCTCTTGATCAACGCGGTGGGGGCGGGTGTGGGGTGGGACACAGCGGGGTGGGTGCCGGGTGTGGTTACTGGCGAGTAGCATCCGAGGGACCACGCCCGTGCCGGCGACCTTCATCCGGTCCGCAGTGCCGCCTGTCGGCGCGGAGGCCGGATTTTGGTCGATAAGGAGGCTCAAGTGCCCCGTGAAGTCCGGGATGTCGTCTTCGTCGACGGCGTCCGCACCCCGTTCGGCAAGGCGGGTGGCATGTACGCCAACACCCGCGCCGACGACCTGGTGATCCGCTGCATCCGCGAGCTGCTGCGCCGCAACCCGCAGCTTCCGCCGGAGCGGGTCGAGGAGGTCGCCATCGCCGCCACCACCCAGATCGGCGACCAGGGCCTGACCATCGGCCGCACCGCGGCCCTGCTTTCCGGCCTGCCCAAGACCGTCCCCGGCTTCGCCATCGACCGGATGTGCGCCGGGGCGATGACCGCCGTCACCACCGTGGCCGGCGGCATCGCCATGGGCGCGTACGACATCGCGATCGCCGGCGGCGTCGAACACATGGGCCGGCACCCGATGGGCGAGGGCGTCGACCCCAACCCGCGGATCGTCGCGGAGAAGCTGGTCGACCCGTCCGCGCTGGTCATGGGCGCCACCGCGGAGAACCTGCACGACCGGGTACCGCAGGTCACCAAGGACCGCGCCGACGCGTTCGCGCTCGCCTCGCAGCAGAAGACGGCGAAGGCGTACGCCAACGACAAGCTCCAGGGCGACCTGGTGCCGACGGCGATCCGCGACGCCGACGGCGGCTGGGGGCTGGCCACCGTCGACGAGGCGCCCCGGGACACCTCGCTGGAGAAGCTCGCCACCCTCAAGACCCCGTTCCGCCCGCACGGCAAGGTCACCGCGGGCAACGCCGCAGGCCTGAACGACGGCGCCACCGCGAGCCTGATCGCCGCCGAGGACACCGCCCGCGAGCTGGGCCTGCCGATCGCCATGCGGCTGGTGTCGTACGGCTTCGTCGGCGTCGAGCCCGAGGTCATGGGCGTCGGCCCGATCCCGTCGACCGAGAAGGCGCTACGCATCGCCGGCCTGAGCATCGACGACATCGGCCTGTTCGAGCTGAACGAGGCGTTCGCCGTGCAGGTGCTCGCCTTCCTCGACCACTTCGGCATCGCCGACGACGACTCCCGGGTCAACCCGTGGGGCGGCGCGATCGCCGTCGGTCACCCGCTCGCCTCCTCGGGCGTGCGGCTGATGACCCAGCTCGCCCGGCAGTTCGCCGAGCATCCCGAGGTCCGCTACGGCCTCACCGCCATGTGCATCGGCATCGGCATGGGCGGCACGGTCATCTGGGAGAACCCGAACTGGACCGGTTCCGGCACCGAGGCTGGACAGGAGGGCAACAAGTGAGCGCGCTCGCCGCACCGAACGAGGTCGTCACCAGGGCGCTGCTGCGCCAGGTGAACGTGCCGGGGCTGGACCGGCCGGCCGCCCTGATCACCCTGGACAACGGCTTCGACCACACCAAGCCGAACAGCTTCGGTCCGGGCGGGCTGACCAGCCTGGACGAGGCGATCACCGCCGCCCTCGCCGCCGACCCGGCGTTCGTCGCGGTCACCGGGAAGCCGTACATCTTCTGCGTCGGGGCGGACCTCACCAGCCTGCCGCAGCTCGCCGACCGGGAGCAGGCCCTGGAGATCGGCCGGCTCGGCCACCGGGTCTTCGCCCGGCTGAAGGACAGCCAGGTCCCGACGTTCGCCTTCGTCAACGGCGCGGCGATGGGCGGCGGCCTGGAGCTGGCCCTGCACTGCCACTACCGGACCCTGTCCGGCGGGGCCTCCGCGCTCGCACTGCCCGAGGTCTCCCTCGGGCTGGTCCCCGGCTGGGGCGGCACCCAGCTCCTGCCGAACCTGATCGGCATCCCGGCCGCGACCCAGGTGATCCTGCAGAACCCGCTGATGCAGAACAAGATGCTCAGGCCGAAGCAGGCCGCCGAGCTGGGCATCGCCGACGTGCTGCTGGAGCCGGCGGACTTCCTGGAGCGGTCCCTGGAGTGGGCCGCCGGCGTGGTCCGCGGCGAGGTCACCGTGACCCGGCCCGAGGTCGACAAGGACATGTGGGCCGGCGTGCTGTACTTCGCCCGACAGACGCTGGACCAGCGGCTGCACGGCGCGGTCCCGGCCGCGTACCGGGCGCTGGACCTGCTGGAGACGGCGAAGGACGCGGACTTCGCGACCGGCACCGCCGCCGAGGACGAGGCGCTGGCGGACCTGGTCTTCTCCGAGGAGCTGCGCAGCGGGCTGTACGCGTTCGACCTGGTACAGCGGCGGGCCAAGCGGCCGGCCGGCGCGCCGGACAAGGGCCTGGCCCGCCCGGTCACCAAGGTCGGCATCGTCGGCGCCGGCCTGATGGCCAGCCAGCTCGCGCTGCTGTTCGCCCGCCGCCTCCAGGTCCCGGTCGTCATGACCGACCTGGACCAGGCCCGGGTCGACAAGGGCGTGGCCTACGTGCACACCCAGATCGAGAAGGCCGTCAGCAAGGGCCGGATGGACAAGGGCACGGCCGCCAAGCTGTACGGACTGGTCGGCGGCTCGGTCGACAAGGCCACGTTCGCGGACGCCGACTTCGTCATCGAGGCCGTGTTCGAGGACCTGAACGTCAAGAAGCAGGTCTGGGCCGAGCTGGAGAAGATCGTCTCCCCGGAGGCGGTGCTCGCCACCAACACCTCGTCGCTGTCGCTCACCGCGATGGCCGCGGAACTGGAGCACCCGGAGCGGGTGGTCGGCTTCCACTTCTTCAACCCGGTCGCCGTGCTGCCGCTGCTGGAGATCGTCCGGGGCGAGCGCACCGACGACGCCACCCTGGCCACCGCGTTCGCGGTCGGCAAGCAGCTGAAGAAGTCGTCGGTGCTGGTCTCCGACGCCCCGGCGTTCGTGGTGAACCGGCTGCTCACCCGCTTCCTCGGCACCGTCTTCGCCGCCGTGGACGCGGGCACCCCGCTGGACGTGGCGAACGCCGCGCTGGACCCGCTGGGCCTGCCGATGCGCCCGCTCGCCCTGCTCCAGCTCGTCGGCCCGGCCGTGGCGTACCACGTGGGCGGCACGCTGCACACGGCGTTCCCGGACCGGTTCGCCGTCAGCGAGAACCTGAGGCGGATCGCCGAGGCGGGCCAGCCGATCGTGGTCGACGACCAGATCAACGACGAGGTGGCCAAGCTGCTGGTGGTCGGCGACGCGCCGCTGACCGCCGAGCAGGTGCGGCAGAACGCACTCGACGCGTTGGCGCAGGAGATCCGGCTGATGCTCGACGAGGGCGTCGTCGCGGAGGCGCAGGACATCGACCTGTGCATGATCCTCGGCGCCGGCTGGCCGTTCCACCTGGGCGGCGTCACGCCGTACCTGGACCGGACCGGCACCAGCGAGCGGGTCACCGGCCGGCGGTTCCTGCCGCTCGGGGCGGCCAGCCTGCCCGCCTGACCCATCCCGCTCCCCCGCGACCGCGGTGGCACGGGCGTCCCACGGGGCGCTCCGGCCACCGCGGTCGTCGTCTCAGCGGCGGGCGGGGCAGCGGCTGTCGGACCGGCTGGCTACGATCACCGCTCCTGATCAACTATCTGGAGCTGACTCAACATGTCCCACCCGGGCAACCCCTACCCGAACCAGCCGCAGCAGCCGTACGGCGAGCAGCCCGCCCCGCAGCAGGGTGGCTACCCGCCGGCCGGCCAGCCGTACGGCGCGCCGGAGGCCGCGCCGCTGCCGCCTGCGCCGAAGAAGTCCAAGACCGGCAAGATCGTGCTGATCGTCCTGGCCGTGGTGCTGGTGCTCTGCTGCGGCGGCGGGGCGATCACCTGGTTCGCCCTCAAGGACGACGTGAACGACGCGGTCGAGGCCACCAAGACCAGGGTGACCGCCCCGGCCACCCTCGCCGGCCGACCGAAGGCCACCGAGCCCGAGCTCCAGGCGGCGGTGGACGGGATGATCGCCGAGATGAAGTCCACGGTGCAGAACGAGACCAGCACCGCCGGGGCGGTCTACGGCGACCCGGCCAAGAAGAACCTGGTGATGTTCGCCGCGGCGTCCGGCCTGCTGACCGACCCGAAGAAGGAGTTGGACGACGCGTTCAGCGGCCCCGACCTGACCATGAGCAACGTCGCCACGGTGGACCCGGGCCCGCTGGGCGGCGAGGCGCGCTGCGGCGACAGCGAGAGCGATGGCGTCAAGCTGGGCATCTGCGCCTGGGCCGACAAGGGCAGCGTCGGCATGATCGCGATGTACTTCAAGACCAGCGCCCAGGCGAAGGCCGAGTTCATCGCGATGCGCGGCCAGATCGAGCAGCGCTCCTGAGCCACGCGTGACCCGGGCCCCCTCCGCCGCAACGGCGAAGGGGGCCCGTCCCGTCGGCCCGGTCACGGGTTCCCATACACCCACTCTTTCCGTGAAAATGCCGTCAGGCCGTCGCGGTCCGCTCGGCGGCGCTGCGCAGCACGCAGAACTCGTTGCCCTCCGGGTCGGCGAGCACCACCCAGCCGGTGCCGTCCGGCCGCCGCCGGTCGTCCACCTGGGTGGCGCCGAGGTCGACCAGCCGTTCGACCTCGGCGTCCCGGGGCCGGTCGGCGGGCTCCAGGCACAGGTGGACCCGGTTCTTCACCGTCTTGTCCTCCGGCACCTGAAGGAAGAGCACGGTCGATCCGTCCGGGGTGAGCACCATCGCCTCCGGGTCACCGGGGAAGTCGTCGGGCTGCCGTCCGGAGCCGAACACCTCCGCCCAGAAGCCGGCCAGTGCGTAGGTGTCGTGGCAGTCGAAGCTGATGTTCCTGATCCGTGCGCTCACGGTGTTCCTCCATGAAGGAGTGGAGCGCCCCGCGTGATCGGCAGAAGGTCAGCGGCGGGTGAGGCGGGGCGCGGGACTGGTCGTGGACATCAACCGCACCTCCCTCCGGCCGTCGGGCTGACGCGGCCGATCTTGCCAGCCTCCGCCGTTTCCTGGCAACACCCTTTTCGGCGTACCCGGGAAAGGGCCCGGCCCGGCCCCGCGCGGACGCGGGACCGGGCCGGGACGCCCCCGTGGTGCGACGGGGGTCTACGGGCCGACGAAGACGGCCTTGGCGCGCCAGTCGACCCCGTCCACGGCGGGGCCGCTGACGGTGGTGAACGCGCCGGTGGGCACGCCACCGGCCCACGCGGTCGAGGCGAGCGCGCCGGTCGAGCGGCTGACCTGGTACAGGGTGCCGCCGGCCAGGAAGACCGAGCCGGCGTCGGCGAATCCGGTCACCCCCGCGACGGTGAACTTGTCGGCGCCGACCGCGCCGCTGTCCGGGGTGAACCAGCGCCAGTACAGTCCGCCCTGGCCGGCAAGGGTGTAGTAGAGCCGGCCGGCGGTGTAGAACATGCCGGTGACGTTCGCGATCTCAGGGTAGAAGTTGCTGTTCACCCCGACGTAGGTCTGACCTTCCGGCCCGGAGTCGGTCTCCACCGTGTCCCAGTACGCGTCGTGGTACGGGTCGACGAGGCTCGGCGCGCCGAAGGTGGTCCCGTCGAAGGTGCGCCGCTGGAGCGCGCCGTTCATCGCGTAGAACAGGGTGCCGCCCACCCAGAACGCGCCCCTGGCCGTGGACCACGCGGTGTTGTCCGGGTTGGCCACCGGGGTCGCCGCTCCGACCGTGGCCGCCCCGTCGTACGCGCGGGCCTGCACCTCGTTGCCCGTGCCGGTGGGCGGCGGGCCGGTCTTGACGATCTCGATGGCGTTGACGAGCGGGTTCTCCACCACGTGCCCGAAGTCGATGTCGACGCTGCCGTCGCTGACGATCGTGAACGACCGCATGGTGCCGACATTGTGCCCGGGCGTGACCGACAGGTCGAGGTTGTCCAGGACGAGGGTGCCGTCGAGAGTCACGTCGAAGACCCGCTTGCCGGGGGTCGAGGTGCTGGCGTACCGGTTCGCGAGGTAGAGACGGACCTCCACCTCGGTGCCGGCCGGGACCGGAAGGTCCCACTGCATCTCGGGGGCGGCCACGGCGTCGTACCGCTCGGTGTTGAACAGCCCGGCCGGGGTGCCGGCCGGGACGGTGGCGTCCAGGCTGCCGACGGCGGCGTAGCTCGCGGTGCTGCTGCCTGCGTTGTGGTAGGTGCTCGGGCTGCCGGAGTCGTCGGCGCTCCAGTCCGGCCCGCCGGTGGTGGAGGCGACGGCGGGGCCGCCGGCGTTCACCCGGTGCAGCACGTTGGTGGGCACCGGAATCCCGGCCTGGTACACGCTGCCGGGCAGGCCGGCGGTGGTGGTCGGGTGCGGGGCGTTGCCGCCGGTCAGCGGGAAGAACGCGATCCGCTCCCGGCGGTGCTGGAAGTTGCCGATCCAGGACTGGTCGGAGCCGAGCCAGATGCCCTGCGGGGTGACCAGCAGCTCGGCCACGCCGTAGCCGCGCGGGTGCCGGCCGGGGTTCCAGGACAGCGGCAGGCCGTTGACCGGGTCGAGGGCGGCGATGCTGGCCCGGCCGATGGCCCCGGCCTGCGCGGAGTCGCCGCCGAGGCTGTTGTTCAGCCAGCGCAGGTGCCCGCCGACGTAGACGGCCTGCTCGCTGATCCCGACGGAGAGGAAGGTGTCGCCGCCGGAGTAGTTGGCCCAGGTGGGCTGCTGGGCGTCGCCGGTCGCGGCGGCCTCCCAGCGGGCGGCGGTGTCGCACAGCGATCCGGCGTACGCCCCACCGGTGGTGACCACCACGAAGTAGCTGCCGTCGGGGGCGAAGGCCACGTCCCGCATGTACGAGTCGAACGCCGCGTACGAGCAACGCGGGGTGTACCGGCTGGTGTTCCAGTCGGCGACGGTGGCGGCGGTGGCGCCGAGGTCCAGCTTCACGATCTGGTCGTGCAGCACCCCGTCGGCCTTCTTGAAGTTGCCGATCACCACGAGCTGGGTGCCGTCCGGGGAGAGCGCGAGCTTCTCCACGCCGATGCCGGCCTTGGCCCCGCTCACCCCGTCGTAGTTGTGGTTCTCGGTGAGGGTGGTGGTGAGGTAGCCGTCCAGCGCGCCGGTGGTGGCGTTGAGCGAGGCGAGCCCGCCGCGCGGGTTGGCGTTCCCGGCGGTGGTGAAGATGCCGCCGACGAGCAGCCGGTTGCCGGCCAGGGCGACGTCGTCGATCAGGCCGTTGAACGCCGGCCCCGCGAAGCTGGTGACCGTGGCCCCGGTGGCGAGGTCGACCAGGGCCACCTTGCGCCGGGTGACGCCGTTGACCGTGTTGAACTTGCCGGCCAGGTAGACGGTGCCTGCGGTCGGGCCGGCCGCCACCGCGTTCACCTCGTTGTCGACGGTCGGCGCGAACGCGGTGTCGACCGCTCCGGTGGCCTTGTCGAAGGCGAGCACGTAGTCACGGGTGATGTCCACGGTGGAGTTGCGGTTGCGCACCGTGCTGAACGATCCCGCCGCGATGATCTTCGTACCGGCGTCGTGGATGGCGAACACCGTGCCGTCCTGGATGTTCGGCGACGCGGCCGACGGGACGGTGGAGACCACGGTGGGGTGGCCGGGCGCGGCGCTCGCCGGGTCGGCGACGGCGAGGCCGGCGACGGTCAGCGCGGCGGCGGCGAGCGCCGCCAGGGTTCGGCGGGCCAGGGCCGGGGGGTGGGTCACGGGCAACTCCCGAAGCACGTCGGACGGGGGGGTGGCCGCGGGCGCCGGACGGCCTGAGGCGCGGCCGGTCCTGGGCGCACCGCGTGGGACATGGCGCCACCACACCTTGGCCTATCGTCCGGCTGTCGTCCAGCACGGGCCGCGCATTGTGCCCGACCGCTCGGCGGCTCTGCCCGACCGCGCGGCCCCGCCGGCCGAGCGCCCGGCGCGGCCCGGCCACCTGACCTGCCCGGCCCGCCCACCCGGCACCCGCCGTGCCTGGTCAGCCGGGCCGGGCGCACGAAAAGCTGAGCACCGGGTGGGCTCGGCCGACAGGCCGCCGGGGCGTGGTGCGGCCCCGGCCGCCCGCCGACGTGCCGCCCGCGCCTGCGGGACGGGGCCGTCACCGGTCGGTCGTGAGCCGCCCACCGCCGTGGGCCGGGCCGGTCAGCACCGGCGTGGCGTCGGCGGCGGGCAGGGTCACCGTGACCTCAAGGCCGCCGCCCGGCTGGGCGACGACCCGCACGGTCCCGCCGTGCGCGTCGCAGACCGCCCGGACGATGGACAGGCCCAGCCCGGAACCCCGGGCCCCGGTGCGTTCCTGCCCGCCCCGGCGGAACGGCTCGAACAGCCCCGGCACGTCGGCCTGGCTGACCTCGAACCCGGTGTTGGCGACGACCAGCCAGGACGAGCGGCCGTCCGTGCCGGTGCGCACCCGGATCAGGCCGTGCAGGTGGTTGTAGCGGACCGCGTTCTCGATCAGGTTGCCGGCCAGCCGGTCCAGCAGCCCGGGGTCGCCGACGACCGGGGCCGGCTCCAGGGACGTCTGCACCCGCAGCCCGATCCGCTCCATCTCCCGGCGCATGGCCGAGAGCGCGTTGACGGTGCCGGTGGCCAGGTCGCACTCGGTGCGCCGGCCCAGCCGCCGGCCGGCCTGGGCCTCGCTGCGGGCGAGCACCAGCAGCGCGTCGACCAGCCCGTTGGCCCGCTCGGAGGCGTCCCGGACCACGGTGGCCATCCGGCGGTACTCGGCGGCGTCCGCCTCGTCGTCGCTGAGCGTCACGTCGATCTCGGTCCGCATCACCGCCAGCGGGGTGCGCAGCTCGTGCGAGGCGTTGGCCACGAAGCGCCTCTGCGCCTCGAACGCGGCGGCGATCCGGTCCAACATGGCGTCGAACGTCTTGGCCAGCTCGGCCACCTCGTCGTCCGCCCCGGACCAGCCGATCCGCTGGTCGAGGGTGGCCTCGCCGAGCCGCTGGGCGGTCGCGGTGACCTGGTGCAGCGGGCGCAGCGCCCGCCCCGCCACCGCGTACGCGCCGGCCACCCCGACCACGCTGATGGCCAGCAGCGCCACCAGGCCCTTGGCCAGCAGCTCATTCGACGCCGCGTCGATGAGCTGCTGCTGCCACTGCCCGGCGTCGAGCAGCCGACCGTCGGCCAGCAGCACGGTGGTGCCGGGGACCAGCTCGTCGGTGGGGCGCAGCGCGTCGCGGACCAGCAGCCAGGCCAGCAGCACCAGGATCGCCCCGGCACCCACCAGCAGCACCCCGTTGAGCAGGGTGAGCCGCAGCCGCAGGGTGGGCCGCAGCCGGACGGCCGGGCGGCGCAGCGCCGGCCAGGGCAGGGTGCGACGACGGGCGGTGGGGCGGGGCGGGGCGCTCACGCCGACCCCTCGGCGGTGCGGTAGCCGGCACCGACGACCGTCTCGATCAGCGGCGGTTCGCCCAGCTTCCTGCGCAGGGTCATCACCGTGACCCGGACGATGGTGGTGAACGGGTCGGTGTTGGCGTCCCAGACCCGTTCCAGCAGTTCCTCGCTGGATACCACCGCCCCGCGCGCCTTGAGCAGCTCGGCCAGCACCCCGAACTCCTTGTTCGTCAGGTCGAGCAGCACTCCGCCCCGGGTCACCAGCCGGCGGGCCGGGTCGAGCACCAGGTCGGCGACGGCGAGCACGGGCGGGGCCGCCGGGGTGGCCCGCCGGCCGAGCGCCTGCACCCGGGCCACCAGCTCGTCGAAGGCGAACGGCTTGGGCAGGTAGTCGTCCGCACCGAGCTGCAACCCCTCGACCCGGTCGGCGACCGTGCCGCTGGCGGTGAGCATGAGCACCCGGGTCAGGGTGCCGGAGGCGGCCAGCTCGGCGCAGATCTGGTCGCCGTGCATGCCGGGCAGGTCCCGGTCCAGCACCACCACGTCGTACCGGGTGACGAAGGCCATCTCGTGGCCCGAGTTCCCGTCGTAGGCGACGTCGACCGCCATGCCGCGCTTGCGCAGCCCACGCGCGATCGCGTCGGCGAGGTTGCGCTCGTCCTCGACCACCAGTACCCGCATACCCGACCTCCTCGCCGGCTGACCTGCCGACAAACCTAGTGCCGGCCACCAAACCGGCGGCGCACCGCCCGCACCGCCGACCGCCGGGCGCAGGGCGTTGCAAAAAACCTTCAGGTACGGGATGCTTCCCGGCGCTGATCTGCGGCGGAGGGAGCGGCGATGACCGGACCGGCCCCGACCACCCGGCGGGACGTCGTCCACCGGCGCTTCCGGCTCCCGGCAGACCTGGCCGCCGGGGCCGGCGACGGGGTCCGCGCGGACTCCGCCGGCGCGGTCCTCGCCGCCCCGACCCGCCGGCTCGCCCACCCCGACGACCCCACCCGTCGGTACGACGCGGCGAGCTGGACCTCTCCGCCGGTGTCCACCGGGTTCACCGTCGCCGAGGTGGTCCCCTCCTGGGCCGCCGACACCCCCGACGGCTGCGGCATCCTCGTCGAGCTGCGCGGCTGGCACGCCGACGCCCCGGCCACCGGCTGGTACACGCTGGCCCGCTGGGCGGCCGACGACGAGCCCTTCGGCCGCACCTCCGTGCCCGGCCAGCAGAACGCCGACGCCCGGGTGGACACGGACACCCTGGTCGTCACCGGCGCGACGGTCACCGGCTGGCAGGCCCGGGTGACGCTGCTGCGGCCTGCCGGTGGCACCGCCACCCCGGTGCTGCGCGCGCTCGGCGCGGTCGCCTCCGGCCCCCGGCCGGCCACCCCGATCGGCACGCACCGGGCCACCGAGGGCGACCGGGCCGGCTGGGGCCGGACGCTGGACGTGCCCCGGTACTCGCAGCGGCTGCACGGCGGGCAGGAGGGACGCTGGGGCGGCGGCGGGGACTCCTGGTGCAGCCCGACCAGCGTCTCGATGGTGCTGGACCACTGGGACGCCGGCCCGGCCCCCGACCGGTACGCCTGGGTCGCGCCGCCCGGCCCCCGGCCGGTGGTGGTGCACGCCGCCCGGCACTGCTACGACCCGGTTTTCGACGGGGCGGGCAACTGGTCGTTCAACACGGCGTACGCCGGCGGGCACGGGGTGGACGCGTTCGTCACCCGGCTGCGGTCGCTGGCCGAGGCCGGCGCGTTCGTGGCCGCCGGGCTGCCGCTGGTGCTCGCCGCCGCGTACCGCCGGGGCGACGTGCCGGGGCTGGACTACGACACCAAGGGACACCTGGTGGTGCTGGTCGGGTTCACCGCCGACGGCGACCCGGTCCTCAACGACCCGTACGCCCCGGACGACGCGGGCGTGCGCCGGACGGTGGGCCGGGACCGGTTCGAGGCGGCCTGGCTGGGCAGCAGCGGCGGGATCGTCTACGTCATCCGGCCGCCCGACGTGCCGCTGCCCCCGCCGCCCGGCCAGCCCAACTGGTGACCCGGGGCGTCACCGGGGCAGCCGCCACCAGCCGTGCGCCCCGCTCGGGCGGCGGCAGAGCAGGTCCCGGCCGCTGGAGTAGCACTCCCCCACCGCGTCGGGCAGCACGTCGAGCCACCGGGCCACCGCCCGCGCCGGGTCCAGCTCGGCGACGAGCAGCCCGCCCTCCCGGGTGCGCCGGGTGCCGAACAGCGGCTCGTCCGGGCCCTGGTTGAACACCGGATCCCAACCCCCCAGCTCGGCGACCGTCCGCCCGGTGGCGGCGTCCAGGACGGTGAACTCCAGGGTCGCCTTGCGGGCGGCCACGAGGAGCCGGTCGCCCCGGGCCACGACGATCCACTGCCAGCGCGGGTTGACCCACCTGGGCCGGCGCGTCGCCGGGTCGAGCGCCGACAGCCCGGCTTCCCGGCCTCCGACGCAGATCAGGTCGCCGCACTCCTCCAGGTACTCGTTGGCGGACAGGTCGAGTTCCCAGCGCCGGTCCAGCGCGGCCAGCCCGTACGCGGTGACCCGGCTGCCGCCGCCGGCCCCGCTGTTCGCCTTCACCAGCAACAGGTCCCCGGCGAGGCTGACGCCCTGGTACCCCGGCGACCCGCCCGGACGTGGATCCTCAGCGCGGAGGACCGCCCCGGACCCGGCGTCCCGCACCTCGATCCGCCCGGACTCGGGGATCAGCACGACCCGATCGACCTCCGCGCCCCGGTGGTGGTAGACCGTCCGGCCCCGGGCCACCGGCGCCGACCACCGGGGCCGTCCCGACGACAGGTCGACCACGCGCAGGGGGTCTGTCGTCTCGTCCTCGTCGCGCCCGAAAAGAAGCAGCCCGCCGCCGACGGTGGGAACCGGGAAGCCGGGAAGCCGCCACCGCTGCCTCCCGGTCGCCGCGTCCAGGGCGACCGTCGCGGCCCAGCCGTCCTCGCCCCCGGTGATCAACACGAGCCCGCCGTGCTCCCGTACCTGGAACAGGCCCTCCTCGCCGGGCACCGAGGTGCGCCACAGCGGTCGCAGGGCGCCCCCCGCGCCGGCCGGGGGCGCGTAGACGGTCACCTCGCGCGTCCCGCCCGTGCCCGGCCGCTCCAGGTCGCCCACGTACAGCCGGCCGCCGACGACGAGGACCTCGGTGCCGATCCGGCCGGGGACGACCGCCGAGGCGGACCGCGCGACCGGCGTGGAGGTGGCCAGGGTGAGCAGGGCGACGGCCCCGGCCAGGGCCGCCCGCAGCGGCCGGCCCACCGCCCGGGGCGGGCGGGGCGGCGGGTCCGGCTCGACGTCGCCGCGCAGCTCGCCGAGGTCGATGACGGTCACTGGTGTTCCTCCCCGAGCTGGGTGCCGCCCCACCCGGTCGGCACCGGGCGCACCGGTCGGCCGGCACCACGCGGGGACGTCTGTACGATGGCCCGTCGTGGCTGTGCCGGTGGTAGACCCCTCGCTGAACTCCGAATCCGCACCCGTCGCGGCGCGGGCCGCCCCGGCCGGACCCGACGGGGCGGGCACAGGCACACCGCGTCGGCCCCGGCGGCGACCGACCCGCGCCGACGCCCTGGCCATCGGAGCCTATGTGCTCCTCGGCGTTCTCGTGTGCCTGAACTACTGGGGGGACGTCCAGCACCGGGTGTCGTCGCACCTGCCGACCGACCACAGCTGGTTCGAGTGGCTCTTCTCGCACGGCGCGTACTCGCTGCGCCACCTGGAGAACCCGCTGTTCTCCATGCGGCAGAACGCCCCGGACGGGGTGAACATGATGGCGAACACGTCGCTGCTCGGCGCCACCCTGCCGCTGGCCCCGGTGACGTGGCTGTTCGGGCCGCAGGTGACGTACGCCCTCTACCTCGGCGGGGCGCTCGCGGCGACGGCCGGCACGTCGTACTGGATGCTGTCGCGGCACCTGGTGCGCTCGCGGGCGGCGGCGTTCGTCGGCGGCGCGTTCCTCGGCTTCGCGCCCGGCATCGTGCACCACGCCAACGGGCAGCCGAACTTCGTCTCGAACTACCTGCTGCCGGTGATCGTGGCCCGGGTGCTGCGGCTCGGCGAGCCGGGGCGGAGCTGGCGGCGCGACGGGGTGGTGCTCGGCCTGCTGGTGGCGTACCAGATCTTCATCAACGAGGAGATGCTGCTGCTGACCGCGCTGGGCTGCCTGGTGGTGGTGGCCGCGTACGCGGTGCAGCGTCCCCGGGCGGCGCGGCAGCGGGTCGGCGGTTTCCTGGCCGCGCTCGGCCTCGGCGGCGGGCTGACGCTGCTGCTCACGGCGTACCCGATCTGGTTCCAGTTCAACGGCCCGCAGTCCTACCGGGGCCTGCAGGGCGGGGTGTTCCACAACTGGGGCGAGGACCTGGTGGCCTTCGTGACGTTCGCCCGGGACACCGTCGCCGGGGACGAGGCGGTGGAGAAGACCATCGGCCTGACCGAACAGAACACCTGGTTCGGCTGGCCGCTGGTGCTGGTGGCGCTGGTCGCCCTGGTGCTGCTGGTCCGCCGGTCGCTGGCGGCCCGGATCGTCGCCGTGCTGGTGGTGGTCTTCACCGTCGCCTCGATCGGCCCGGTGGTGCGCTTCGACGGCGCGGAGACCACGATCGACGGCCCCTGGTCGTACATCTCGGACGACCTGCCGCTGGTGGAGATGATGATGCCCACCCGGCTGGCCCTGGTGGTGGCCGCCGCCCTCGGCGTGCTGCTCGCCCTGGCCTGGGACGCCCTGGCCCGCACCGCGCAGGCCCCCGCGCCGGTGGTGCCGGCCCCCCGTTCGCCCGCTGGCACCACCGGCGCGACGGCCCCGACGCAGGCCGCCGACCCCAAGGCCGGTCCCAAGGCCAGCCCCACCGCCGGGCCGGCCCGGGCGCGCCGCTGGCTCCGCCCGGTCGGGTACGCCGCCGTCGCGCTCGCCGTGCTGCCGCTGGTGCCCCGGCCGCTGCCGGCCCAGCAGATCGACCCGCCGCCGCGCTTCATCACGGCCGGCGGCTGGCGGCCCTACGTGCCGGCGGGCCGGACCCTGGTGCCGGTGCCGATCCCCAGCAACGTGCACGGCCTGCCCACCCTGCGGTGGAGCGCGCTGACCGGGCACGCGTTCCCGATTCCCGGCGGCTACTTCATCGGCCCGAACGCCGACGGCGAGGGCGTCTTCGGCACCCCGAACCGGCCGACCAGCACCCTGGTCTACTCCACGATGGACTCCGGCGCGCTGCCGCCGCTGACCGACGAGAACCGCCGCCAGGCGGTCGAGGACCTGCGCTTCTGGAAGGCGTCGGTGGTCGTCCTCGGCGCGCACCCCCGCGAGGCGGTCCTGCGCGACCTGATGACCGCCCTGCTCGGCCCGGCGCAACGGGTCGACGACGTCTGGCTGTGGGACGTCCGCCCGCTGGTCGGCTGAGCCGCCCACGGACGGCCGGCGGTCCGTGCCCCGGGTGGGGCGGGCCGCCGGCCGGGTGACGCGTGGGCTCTCAGCCGCAGTGGTCGTCCCACTGGATCATGCGGATGTACTTGTCGCCGACGATGCCACCCCAGTCGACGCAGTCGTTCGGCGCGTACGCGTAGACCGGGCCGGCGTACTGGCTGTAGGTGCCCTCGTCCCTGACCCAGTCCGCGCCGGAGCGCTCCACCATCGCCGACATGAACTTCTTGGTGCCGGGGGTGTTGGTGACGGTGACGACGCAGTTCCAGCCGCTGTTGTACGTCAGGAAGATGGTTCCCCGGCCGTTGCCGGCGTCCATCTTGTCGATCACGGTGTAGCCGCTGCCGCAGGCGCCGTTGTAGGCGGCGGCCTGGGCCGGCGCGCCGGTGACGGCGACCGCGGTGGCGGCCAGCGCGGCGACCGTGCCGACGCTCGCCAGCTTGTGGGTGACGCTCATGGGGTCCTCTCGTCGATTCAGGGCGGGGCGGGCCGGGGCGCGGTCGGGCGCGCCCCGGCCGGGGACGACTTCAGCAGACCTTGCTGGTCGAGCCGCCCGTGGAGTTCAGGTAGCCGGTGACGTGCGTGCAGTGCGCGGCGGTGTTGGCCGGCTTGCCCCACAGCTCCGCCCGGGTGGTGTTGTTGAGCTCGCCCACGCCGTAGTCCGAGCCGCTGTCCGAGTGGTCGATCACGTGGACGTACAGGTCCCAGTTCGAGTGGGTGTTGCGGTACTGCTCCCACACGTAGATGTAGGCGTAGTTGTAGCCGCAGCCGTAGTACTGCTTGACCGACGCGGCCTGCATGCCGCCCACCGTCAGCACCCGGGTGGTGCCGATCTGGCGGACGCTGGAGCAGCTGGCCGGGGTGCTGGCCAGTGCCGGCGACGCGTTGACCAGAACCCCGGCGCCCGCGGCGGCGAGCGCGGCGGAGGCGGCGAGGGCTCGGCGGAGGATAGCCATGACGTCCTGCTTTCTCTGGTGGACCATCGTCGTCCACCAGGTAACCAGGCGCCGGGTCGCGCTGACAGGTGGCGAAAGGGCCACCTTTTCCTCCCCTCCCCCACGCCCCCCCGCGCCCCGGGAGGCGGCCCCGCCCGGCGTCAGCCCACCAGGCCGCGCACGTCCCACACCCAGGCGCCGTCGATCTCGCGGCCCGGGCCGACGAGTTGGTCGACGGTGCGGCGGACCGGGTCGCCCCGGTCCAGGCCGCCCTGCACCAGCACGGCGGCCCGCCAGTGCCGCAGGTCCACCGCCGCCTGCCGGCGGTCCGCGTCGGTCAGCACCGGCACCTGGCCGGTCTCGGCCACCCGACGCAGCAGCAGGGCCGTCGGTCGGTCCGGGGCGCCCCAGTGGGCAGTCGGGTCGTCGGCAGCGCGGGGGCCGATGAAGTAGCCGCCCGGGGCGGTGAACGCCAGCCGGGTCCGGGCCGACCAGAACGTCGCCGGGCTGACCCCGGCCCCGGTCACCGGCGGCACGGGCACCAGCGTCCGGCCGGCCGGCACGTACGCCCGCCAGCCGCCGTCGGCTACGAAGGCCGGCACCGGCCACGCCGGCACGGTGCGGATCGGGGTGGGCGCGAGTGGGAGCAGCGCGGCGGCCACCGCGCCGCCCCAGAGCAGCCGCACCGGCGCCGCCGGCCCGCCGGCCGGGCCGTCACCGGAGGCCGCGGCCGACCGGATCCGGTCCAGGGACAGGGCGACCAGCACCCCCAGCACCGGTACGCAGACCAGCGCGAACCGGGCCGGCACCACCAGGTCGAGCAGCGGCACCCCGGCGACGAGCCGGTACGGCCCGGCCAGCCCGGTCGACACCCCGTCCACCCGGACGACCGTGCCGAGGGAGAACAGGGCGGCCCCGGCCCCGACCACCGCCAGCGCCCGGACCAGCGGACGACGCCACAGCCAGATCACGATCACCACGGCGAGCACCAGCAGGCCCGGCCCGAAGAACGAGTTCTCCTCGGTCGGGTTCGGGGCCAGCAGGCCGGGCAGGTGGTCGTCGCCGAACACCGTCTGCCGGGCCGAGGCGGTGAACGAGGCGGCGTCGAGCCGGAACCCCGGCGCGTCGAACGGCATCCCCCGGTAGTGGCCCGGCCCGGCGAACTGGAACCACAGCGGGTACGCCAGCAGCGCCCCCGCCACCAGCGCGCCCACCCCGATCCGGCCGAGGAACGCGGGCGCCAGCCGGCGGGCCGCCGCCCGGTCGGCGAGACCGTACGCGACGGCCAGCACGCCGGCGGCGAGCGCCAGGAACACCAGCACCTCCTCGCCGAGGAAGACCTGGTACGCCACCAGCAGCCCGAGCGCCACCCCGCGCCGGCCGACCCGGCCGGGGTCCGGCCGGAACACCAGCCCCAGGATCGGCGGCACCAGGAACTGGGCGGCCATGTGCGGATGCGCCCCGGCCTGGGCGACCATGCCGGGGGCGAAGCCGCAGACCAGGCCACCGACGGCGGCGGCGACCCGGGAGCCGACGAGCCGGCGGGCCAGCAGGACGTACCAGGCGGTGGCGGTGCCGGCGAGGCAGGCGACCACCGCCACCAGGAACGCCGGCTGGGTGCCGAGCAGCAGCGTCACCGGGGTCAGCGGCACGCCCAGCCCGAGCACCGAGGTGTTGGCCATCAGGTTGACCCCGTCCGGCGCGTTCAGGGCCGCGCTGTACAGCGGGTTCTCCAGCCCGGTGACGGCGCGGGCCGCCCGGGCCAGCATCCACTCGAACAGCATCTGGTCGTTGTCCTGGTGGAACAGCCGATCGGGGCGCCCCCACTGGCCGCCGGTGAGCAGCACCGCCAGGCCGAGGTAGCCGGCGACCACCGCGACGTCGAAGCCCCGCACCCGCCGGGGACGGCGGCCGGCCGACGCGCCGCCGGAGGCGGGCCCACCGGCCGACGCCGCGTTCCGGGCCGACGCCGCGTTCCGGGCCGACGCCGCGTTCCGGGCCGACGCCGGCCCGCCCGTCCCCTCCGGGTTGCTGGCGGCGGGCGCGGCCGGGGCTGCCATCAGGCCGTCGGGGCGGTCAGCGTCCGGACGTCCCAGACCCACACGTCCAGCTCACGGTGCCCGGGGCCGACCAGCTCCTCGACGGTACGCCGCAGCGGCTCCGCGTTGTGCTGGCCCACGGGGAGCACCAGGACGGCGGCCCGCCAGTGCCGCAGCTCGTCGAGGGAGCGGCGGCGCTGCCGGTCGTCCAGTTCCGGCGTCCGGCCGGTGGTGGCCACCTCCTCCAGCAGCCGGCCGACCCCGCTGGGCCGGCCGCCGAAGCGTCCCGGGTCGCCCGTGTTGCCGTTGCGCGGGGCGAGGAAGTAGCCGCCGGGGATCTTGAAGTCGAGGTTGGTGGACGCGGCCCAGCGCATCCCGTGGGTGTTGCCCATGCTGGGCACCGGGATCGGCACCAGGGTCTGGTCCGCCCCGACGTACTGACGCCACCGGTCGGCGGTGATGAACTTCGGCACCGCCGGGCGCGAGGTGACCTTCAGCGGCATCGGCATGATCGGCAGCAGCGCCAGCGCCAGCGCGCCGACGCCGAGGGTGCGCACGGTACGGGCCTCGGCCGGCCGCAGCGACCAGATCCGCTCGACGGCGAGCGCCAGCAGCACGCCGATCACCGCCGTGGTGATCATCCCGAACCGGGTCGGCACCACCGCGTCCAGCAGCGGCACCCGCACCAGCAGCTCCCACGGGCCGGTGAACAGCTCCCGGTCCCACCAGGAGACCCGCTCGCCGAGCGAGAGCACCGCGAAGAACGCCCCGGTCGCGGCGAGCGCCCGGACCAACGGCTCGCGGCGCAGCCAGAACACGATGCCGACGGACAGCAGGGCCAGGCTCCAGCCGAAGAAGGCGTTCTCCTCGGAGTAGTTCGGGGCCAGGTTGACGTTGGCCCGCTCGTTGCCGCCGAGGGTGGGCGAGCCCGGGGCGAAGAAGGCGGCGATGTCGTTGCCGTAGTCCCGGACCGCGTCGCTGAGCCCGTGGTACGCCATCGGCCCGGCGAACTGCACGTAGAGCGGGTACGCCAGCAGCGCCCCGGCCAGCACGGTGCACACCGCCACCGCGACACCCAACGGCCGCCAGGCCGCCGACCACAGCGCGGGCCGCTGGGCCAGCACGGCGATCAGGAACACCCCGCACGCCATCGCGGTGAAGAGCAGGATCTCCTCGTTGATGAACGCCTGCACGACCACGAGCAGTGCCAGCAGCGCCCCGTCCCGCACCGGCCGGCGCGACCGGGTGATCACCAGCACCCGCCAGACGATGAACGGCAGCAGGAACTGGCTGATGATGTTCGGGTGCCAACTGGCGTGCGAGAGCATCGCCGGGGAGAAGCCGCAGAACCAGCCGCCGACGGCGGCGGCCAGCGGGGTGCGCACCACGTGCCGGGAGAGCACCCGGTACCAGGCGGCGGCGGTGCCGGCGAGGCCGAGGGTGACCAGCACCACGAAGGACACGGCCGGCCCGAAGAGCAGGGTCACCGGCACCATCGGGATGCCGAGCGCCAGGACGGCCGTGTTGGCCATCAGGTTGACCCCGTCGGGGAAGTTGAACTGGTCGGTGTAGAACGGGAACTCCCCGTGCAGCACCACTCGCACGCTGTGCGCGAGGAAGAACTGCACCTGCGCCGGGTCGCTGCTGTACAGCGACGCCACCCGGCCCGCCGGGTCGACCCAGATCCGGCTGGTCACCCAGAGCGCGGCGAGCAGGAAGAGGCCGTACACGGCGAGGTCCCGCCGCCGGGTCGTCCACCGCAGGCGCCGCTTGCGGGCCCCGCCCGGCTCCGCCGCGACCCGGGCCGTTTCCTCGGGCACGGCGTCGGCGTCGGCCGGCCCGGCCGCAGCGGCGGCAGGGGCCGGCTGCTCGGTGGCCACGGGCCGCGCGTCGGCCGGCGGCTCGGTGGTCCCCACCGTTGTCCGGGCGGCGGACCCCACGGGAGCGTCGGGAACCGGGGGGAAGTCTCCACGGGGCTCGGCAGGGGTCACAGTCGGCGGAGTCTACCGGAGCCGACGAAGGCCCCGAAATCACCGGGCCGTCCTATGTGGTCGGTTCCGCCGCAGCTCACGGGACGGCGCGAGGTGCCGGTCCGCGCGGTCCCGGCGTCTCGTACCATGTGGGGCGCGAACACGACCGGGCGACGCGATCGGGGGCGTACAGGTGGCTTCAGCCCGCCGGCGCGGCATGACGGCCACCGCACTGCTCACCCTGCTGCTGGCCGGCACGGCCTGCGGGCCGGTGGCCGACCGGAAGCCGGACGGCCTTCCCGTCGGCTACGACAGCCTGGACGGGACGCTGCGGGTGTGGCCCGCGCGGGGGCGGCTGGCCGGCGACAGCGCCGCGACGGCGGCGATCACCGAGGCGGTCCGGGCCTGGCGGACGCCGGCCGACGACCGCGCGCACCTGCCCTCGTCCGGGATCCTGTGGTCCGGTGAGGTGGACGGCGCCCCGCTGGCCCTGGTGGCCGCCGACGTCCCCGGCGAGAGCGCCTCCTGGCTGCTCCAACTGGCCCGCGACGGCGACCGGTACGTGGTCGACCGGGCCAGCGAGTACACCGAGCCCGGCTACCTCGTCTACTCCGACGTGCTGCCCGTGCAGACCGACAGCGGGCGTCGCTACCTGCTCTCCGGCCGGGTGGAGCGACTGCTCAGTCCCAAGGGCCGGGCGCTTTCCAGCCGGGACGGGCTGACCGACCCGGTGGACGTGCCGGCCTGCCGGGCCGTGGCGCTGACCGCGACGCTGCGGGCCACCCGGTCACTGCCGCGCGGCCGGGCCGCCGACCGCCTGCTCGACCTCGGTACGGCCACCACGGACCCGCGGTACCCCCTGGTCCGGGACGAGACCGGCTCCGGCCGGCGGGCGCTGGACGGTCTGGACACCTGCGTGCTCGCCGACGAGCAGGGCCCGTTCGGCAGCGTCCCCCGCCGGATCGGCGACCGGGACGCACCCCGCTCGGTGCCGGAGTCCTGGCCGATGGCGAAGGTCAGCGTCCGCGCCCTGGGCGAGGTGGCGCTGGGCGGCGGCGACCCGGCCGACCTGGAGCAGCTGAGCTGGGAGACCGACGCGGGCACCATGACCGCCGTGGTGTACCGGCCGGCCGACGGCGGCGACCCGGTGGTCTCGCCGGCCGACCGGGCCAACACCCTGCAGGCGTACGTGCTGCCCGTGCCGGGCCAGCCGTTGGTGGTGCTGAGCTGGCGGTCCAGCCGGTACAGCTCGCTGTCGGTGCCGCCGGGCACCCCCCGGCTGGTCAACCGCCCCGGGCTGGTGGTGGTGCCACAGCCGGTGAGCAAGGCCACCTTCAGCCTGGCCGGCGCGGAGAAGACCTACTACCGCTCGGTCGGCGGCCGCTGACGCCGGCCCCGCCCCGGGTAGCCGACCCGGCACCGGACCCCGCCCGGCGAGCTTCGGGCACGCGGGCGCGGTGAAAAAGGGCACCTTCTCGCCGTCTGGCGTCGAGAAGGTGCCCCTTTTCTTTCAGTTCTGCGCGGCGGTTCCGCGGCCGGTCGGCAGGCCGACCGGCTCGTCCTGCTGGGCGTCCAGGCGGGAGATCCACCCGGTGACGTCCCGGGCGATGCTCTGGGCGGTGAGGCCCAGGTCGGCGAGGATCTGCGCGCGGGTGCCGTGCGGGTGCCAGTCGGCCGGCACACCCAGGTCGCGCAGCGGCACCCGGACGTCGGCGTCCCGCATCGCCTGGGCGAGGGCGTCGCCGACCCCGCCGACACGCACCCCGTCCTCGACGGTGACGACGAGGCGGTGGGCGTCGGCCAGCTCGACCAGCTCGGCGGGGACGGGCCGGACCCAGCGCGGGTCGACCACGGTCACCCCGTAACCCTGCTCGGCGACCCTGGTGGCGACCTCCATGCCGAGGTGGCCGAACGAGCCGATCGCGACCAGCAGCACGTCGGTGCGCGCCGACTCGGCCAGCACGTCGACCGGGCCGACGCGGCGCACGGCCGGCAGGTCGGCGGCGACGGTGCCGGTGGGGAACCGGACGATGGTCGGGCCGTCGTCGACGGCGACCGCCTCGCGCAGCTCCTCGCGCAGCGTGGCGGCGTCGCGGGGCGCGGCGATCCGCAGGCCCGGCACCACCCCGAAGACGGACATGTCCCAGATGCCGTAGTGGCTCGGCCCGTCCGGTCCGGTGATCCCGGCCCGGTCCAGCACGAAGGTCACCGGCAGCTTGTGCATCGCCACGTCGAGCAGGACCTGGTCGAACGCCCGGTTGAGGAAGGTCGCGTAGACCGCCACCACCGGGTGCAGCCCGCCGAGCGCCAGCCCGGCGGCCGAGGTGGCCGCGTGCTGCTCGGCGATGCCGACGTCGTAGACCCGGCCGGGGTACTTGCGGGCCAGCGTGGCGATGCCGGTCGGCTCGGCCATCGCGGCGGTGATGCCCACCACGTCGGGCCGCTCGTCGGCGATCGCGACCAGTTCGTCGGCGAAGACGCCGGTCCACTTTACCGACGGGGCGGCGACCGACTTGCCGGTCTTCACGTCGAAGGCGCCGGGGCCGTGGAAGCAGTCGGCCTCGTCCTCCTCGGCCGGGCGGTAGCCGTAGCCCTTGCGGGTGACGGCGTGCACGATCACCGGGCCGCCGAAGTTCTTCGCGGCCCGCAGCGCGGACTCGACCGCCGTCACGTCGTGCCCGTCGACCGGGCCGACGTACTTGATGCCGAGGTCCTCGAACATCGCCTGCGGGGCGACCGCGTCCTTGATGCCCTTCTTGACCGCGTGCAGCACCTCGTACATCGGGCGGCCGACCAGCGGGGTCGAGCCCAGGGCATCCTTGACGGTGTCGAGGATCTTCTCGTAGCCGGGGTTGAGCCGCAGCGTGGAGAGGTGGTCGGCCAGCCCGCCGATGGTCGGCGAGTAGGAGCGGCCGTTGTCGTTGACCACGATCACCAGGGAGTTGCCGGCGGTGGCGATGTTGTTCAGCGCCTCCCAGCACATGCCGCCGGTCAGCGCGCCGTCGCCGACCACGGCGACCACGCTGCGCTGCTCGCCGCGCAGCGCGTACGCCTTGGCCAGGCCGTCGGCGTAGGACAGGGCGGTGGAGGCGTGCGAGTTCTCGATGAGGTCGTGCTCGCTCTCGGCCTGGCTGGGGTAGCCGGAGAGGCCGCCGCGCTGTTTCAACTTGTCGAAGCCGCCCTGCCGGCCGGTGAGGATCTTGTGTACGTAAGCCTGGTGGCCGGTATCGAACAGCAGCCGGTCGCGCGGGGAGTCGAAGACCCGGTGCATGGCCAGCGTCAGCTCGACCACACCCAGGTTGGGGCCGATGTGCCCGCCGGTGCGGGAGACCTTGGCGACCAGGAAGTCGCGGATCTCGGCGGCGAGGATGTCCAGCTGCTCGGCGGACATCCGCTTGACGTCCTGCGGACCCCGCACCGTGCCCAGCAGCCGGCCGTGGTTGGCCGTGTCCTCTTCAACGCTCATGAGCGAAGAGTCTATCGGCCGTCCGGTAGTCCGCAGCCCGGCCGGCAGCCAGCCGCCTGACCCCGGGGACAGTCAGGCCGTGATCACCAGCCGTTGGGGCGGAGCGACCGGCGGCGCGGAACGGGCCGGCCCGGACGGCGTCCAGGAGCCCAGCACGGCCGCCTCCCGGGCCCCGGTGACCGACGGGATCGCCCCTGGCAGGCCGTGCCAGGAGAGCCAACCGAGCAGGGCGAACGCGTACGCCTCCTTGGCCTGGGCCGGCACCCCCAGCTCGTCGCTGGCGCGCAGCCGCCACCGGCCCCCGCCGAGCGCGGCCAGCCGGCCCCGGAGTGTGGGATTGCGCACCCCGCCCCCGGCGGCCACCACCTCGGTCACCCCGTGCCGGTCGCACTCGGCGGCGACCGTCCGGGCGGTCAGCTCGGTCAGCGTGGCCAGCACGTCGTCGGCGGCCACCGGCCCGCCGAGCGCGGCGAGCCGGTCGTCCAGGTAGCCGGCGTGGAACAGCTCCTTGCCGGTGGACTTCGGCGGCGGCGCGGCGTAGTACGGCTCGGTGAGCAGCAGCTCCAGCAGCCCGACGTGCACCCGACCGGCCGCCGCCCGGGCCCCGTCGAGGTCGCAGGGGCGGCCGAGGAACCGCCGGGCCGCCGCGTCGAGCAGCGCGTTGGCCGGGCCCACGTCGTACCCGAGGACCGGGGCGCCCGGCGCGACCACGGTGAGGTTGGCGATGCCGCCCAGGTTGAGCGCGGCCCGGGGCGGCCCGGCGTGGTCGCCCAGCAGCAGCGCGTCGAAGGCCGGCACCAGGGGCGCGCCCTGCCCGCCGGCCGCGACGTCCGCCGACCGCAGGTCCGACAGCACCGGTACGCCCACCCGCGCGGCCACCCGGGCCGGCGTGCCGAGCTGGAGGGTGCCCCGCGCCCGGCCGCCGTCGACCCAGTGGAACACGGTCTGCCCGGGCGAGACGACCGCGTCGACCCGCCCGCCGGCCAGCTCCACGCCGCGCGCCGCCGCCTCGGCGAACACCTCGCCGAGCCGGTTGTCCAGCCGGCAGACCGCCTCGATCGTGGTCGGGTTCGGCGGCAGCAGCGCCCCGATCTCCGCCCGCAGCCCGTCGTCGAGGTCCAGGCTGGCGAACCCCAACGGACTCAGTCGCAGAGTGTCCCCGTCGACCGTGAACTCCGCCGCGGCCACGTCCACCCCGTCGTACGACGTCCCCGACATCAGCCCGACGATCCGCACGACCGGCTACTTCCCGTCGACCGGCGGCAGCAGCAGCCCGACCACCTCGACGTGCTGGGTCATCGGGAACAGGTCGAAGCCGCGCAGCTCCGCCAGCCGCCACCCCGCCTCGGCGAACGTCCGCACGTCCCGGGCGAAGGCGGCCGGGTCGCAGGACACGTACGCCACGGCGCGCGGGGAGGCGGCCAGCACGTTCCGCACCACCTCCGCGCCCGCCCCGGTGCGCGGCGGGTCCAGCACCACCAGGTCCACCGGCCCGATGATCCGGCGGCGGGCCAGCGCGGTCTCCACCCGGGCCGCCACCACCTCGACCCGGGGCAGGTCCCGCAGGTTCTCCCGGGCGGCGGCGACGCTCGGCGTGGCGGACTCTACGACGGTGACCCGGGTGTCCGGGCCGACCCGCCCGACGAGCGCGGCGGCGAACAGCCCCGCCCCGCCGTAGAGGTCCCAGGCCGACTCGCCCGGCTTCGGGGCGAGCAGGTCGAGCACGGCGTCGACCAGGGTGTCCGCTGCGGCCGGGTGGACCTGCCAGAAACCGGACGCGGGCAGCGTCCAGTCCCGGCCGGCGGCCACCTCGCGGACCGTCGGCGGCCCGTCGACCGGGGTGGGCACCCCGTCGGCCAGGGCCGTGACGGTGACGTCGCCGCCGGTGGAGGCCACCGTCTCCACCGCGTCCGCCTCGGGCCAGCGGGCCCCGCTCGGGGCGAGCACCGGCAGCTCCTGGATCGCCGGGTGGGCGATCAGGCAGCGGTCGATCGGCACCACCTCGTGCGAGCGGTGCTTGAGCAGCCCGGCCCGGCCGGTGGCGTCGACCGCGTAGCGCACCCGGGAGCGCCAGCCCAGCGGCCCGCCGGGCAGCGCCGCGACCCGGACGCCGAGCCGGTCGATCTCGGCGTCGGTGAGTCCGGCGAGGCGGCTGAGCTGCTCGCGCACCACCGACGTCTTCCAGTCGAGCTGGGCCTGGGGCGCGACGTGCTGGAGGTCGCAGCCGCCGCAGCGGCCGGGCCCCGCGTACGGGCAGGGCGGCTCGACCCGCTCCGGGGCGGCGTCGAGCACCGTCACCGCGTCGGCCCGGACGAACCCGCGGTGCACCTCGGTGACCTCGGCCACCACCCGCTCGCCGGGCAGCGCGTGCCGGACGAAGACCACCTGGCCGTCCACCCGGGCCACGCAGTGCCCGCCGGGGGCGACCGCGTCGACGGTCAACTCGACCCGCTCGGCCTCCTCCAGCCCGCGCCGGTCCCCGTCGCCCGACCCGGTGTCGCCCGACCCGGTGTCCAGTAGCCCGGTGTCCAGCGGCCCGTGCCGGTCGCCGTCGCCCACGTCCACTGCGGTCATCGTTGGTCTCCCTCGGTCGGGGTGCTCTCGCCGGGCGGGGCGGAGGCCACCGGCGGCGCCGGCGGCGGCAGGGTGCTGCGTGGGGCGACCCGGGGGCCGCGGGCGGGGCCCCGGCTCAGCGTCGCGTCCAGCCGGTCGAGGTTCTTGCCGGCGGTCGAGGCGAGCTGCCACGGCACGCTGGTCACCATCACGCCCGGCTCGAACAGCAGCCGCCCCTTCAGCCGCAGCGCGCTCTGGTTGTGCAACAGGTTCTCCCACCAGCGCCCGACGACGTACTCGGGGATGAAGACCGTGACCACGTCGCGCGGCGACTCCCGGCGGGTGTTGGCCACGAAGTCGAGGATCGGCCGGGTGATCTCCCGGTACGGCGAGTCGATCACGGTCAGCGGCACCGGCACCTCCCTCCGCTCCCAGTCGGCCTGGAGGTGCCGGGTGTCCTTCTCGTCGACGTTGACCGTCACCGCCGTCAGCGTGTCCGGCCGGGTGGCCCGGGCGTACGCGACGGCCCGCAGGGTCGGCTGGTGCAGCTTGCTGACCAGCACGATGGCGTGGTTGCGGGCGGGCAGCACGCCCCGGGCCTCGGTCGGCTCCAACTCGGCGGCGACCCGGTCGTAGTGCCGCCGGATGGCCAGCATCAGCACGTAGAGCAGCGCCATCGCGACGATGGCGATCCAGGCCCCGAGCAGGAACTTGGTGATCAGCACGACGACCAGCACCGCGCCCGTCATCGCCATGCCGAAGGTGTTGATCGCCCGGGACCGGATCATCCGGCGACGGGCCTGGGCGTCCCGCTCGGTGCGCAGGCGCCGGTTCCAGTGCCGGATCATGCCGGCCTGGGAGAGCGTGAACGAGACGAAGACGCCGACGATGTAGAGCTGGATCAGCCTCGTCACCTCGGCCTGGAAGCCGACGATCAGCACCACCGCGAAGACGCCCAGCAGGATGATTCCGTTGGAGAACGCCAGCCGGTCGCCCCGGGTGTGCAACTGCCGGGGCAGGTAGCGGTCCTGGGCGAGGATCGAGCCGAGCACCGGGAAGCCGTTGAACGCGGTGTTGGCGGCCAGGAAGAGGATCAGCGCGGTCACCCCGGCGACCACGTACAGCAGGATCGACCCGGAGCCGAACACCGTCTCACCGAGTTGGGCGGTGACGGTCTTCTGCACGTACCCGTCGGGGCCGGCGATGATCTGCCGCACCGGGTCCTCGACGAACTGGAGGCCGGTCAGCCGGGCCAGCCAGATGATCCCGACCAGCATGCCCACCGAGATGGTGCCGAGCAGCAGCAGGGTGGTGGCGGCGTTGCGGCTCTTCGGCTTCTTGAACGCCGGCACCCCGTTGGAGATCGCCTCCACGCCGGTGAGCGCGGCGCAGCCGGAGGAGAAGGTGCGCAGCAGCAGGAAGATCAGGGCGAACCCGGTGACGCTGTGCTCGGCCTGGATCTCCAGGCCGGCGCTCGGGGCGCGCAGGTCGTGGCCGAGGATGAACACCCGGACCAGGCCGGTGAGGATCATCCCGCCCATCACGATCACGAAGCCGTACGTCGGGATGGCGAAGGCGGTGCCGGACTCGCGCAGGCCGCGCAGGTTCACCGCGGTGAGCAACGCGACCGCGGTGACCGCGATGAGCACCTTGTGGGTGGCCACGAACGGCACCACCGAGCCCAGGTTGGCCACCCCGGAGGAGACCGACACGGCGACGGTGAGCACGTAGTCGACCAGCAGGGCGCTGGCCACCGCGACGCCGGCCCGGGGGCCGAGGTTGACCGTGGCCACCTCGTAGTCGCCGCCGCCGGAGGGGTAGGCGTGCACGTTCTGCCGGTAGCTGGCCACCACCGTCAGCATCACCACGACCACCGCGAGCGCGATCCACGGCGAGAAGATGAACGCCGACGCGCCCGCGATGGACAGCGTCAGCAGGATCTCGTCCGGGGCGTACGCGACGCTGGACAGCGCGTCGGAGGCGAAGACGGGCAGCGCGATGCGCTTCGGCAGGAGGGTGTGCTGAAGCCGGTCGGACCGGAACGGTCGACCGACGAGCAGCCGCTTCAGCAGCGAGGTGGGACTGGCCACAAGCGCTAAGGGTACGACCACCGGACCGCGGCCGCCGGGGGTGGCGGAGCGCGGCGTCGTGGGAGGGCGCGGTACCGTCGTCCCCCGCCTGCGACCAGGACGTGGCAGGCTCGCAGTCGAACAGGTCACCGGCGAGGCCGGGCCGGGTGCGCGCACCTTGGGAGGGACACACCGTGCATGTCGTGATCATGGGCTGCGGCCGGGTCGGGTCGACCCTGGCCCAGAGCCTGGAGTCCCGGGGGCACTCGGTGGCGGTCATCGACCAGGACGCCGACGCGTTCCGCCGGCTCAGCCCGAGCTTCGCCGGCGTCACCGTCACCGGCGCCGGCTTCGACGGCGAGGTCCTGCGGCAGGCCGGCATCGAACGGGCGGACGCCTTCGCCGCGGTCTCCAGCGGCGACAACTCGAACATCATCTCGGCCCGGCTGGCCCGCGAGACCTTCGGCGTCTCCCGGGTGGCCGCCCGGATCTACGACCCGCGCCGGGCGCAGGTCTACGAGCGGCTGGGCATCCCCACCGTGGCCACCGTCCGGTGGACGGCCGACCGGATGCTGCGGCACCTGGTCCCCGAGGGCAACGTGGAGATCTTCCGGGACCCGACCAGCACCGTGTCGATCATCGAGGTGCCGGTGCACAAGGACTGGATCGGCCGGCCGCTGCGGGCCGTCGAGGCGGCGGCCGGCGCCCGGGTGGCGTACCTGTCCCGCTTCGGCATCGGCACGTTGCCCACCGGGTCCACCGTCGTGCAGGAGGGCGACCAGGTCTTCATGCTGGTCACCGACGACATCATGACGTCGGTCACGTCGGCGGCGGGCAGCCCGCCGGAAGGAGCGCACTGAAGATGCGGATCGCCATCGCCGGCGCCGGCAACGTGGGCCGCTCGATCGCCCAGGAGCTGATCGACAACGGCCACCAGGTGATGCTGATCGAGCGTCAGCCCCGGATGCTGCGGCCGGACCGGGTGCCCGCCGCCGACTGGGTGCTCGCCGACGCGTGCGAGCTGGCCAGCCTGGATGAGGCCGACATCGCCGGCTGCGACGTGGTCGTCGCGGCGACCGGGGACGACAAGGTCAACCTGGTGGTGTCGCTGTTGGCCAAGACCGAGTTCGCGGTGCCCCGGGTGGTGGCCCGGGTCAACCGGGCCGAGAACGAGTGGCTGTTCACCGAGCAGTGGGGCGTCGACGTCTCGGTGAGCAAGCCGCGGGTGATGGCGGCGCTGGTCGAGGAGGCGGTCACCGTCGGCGATCTGGTGCGGCTGATGACGTTCCGTCAGGGCGAGGCGAACCTGGTGGAGATCACCCTGCCGCCGACCGCCCCGTACGTGGGGCAGCCGATCCACGCGGTGCCGATCCCCCGGGACGCCGCCCTGGTGGCGATCCTGCGCGGCAAGCGGGTGCTGGTGCCCAGCCCGGACGACCCGATCGAGGCCGGCGACGAGCTGGTCTTCGTCTGCACCGCCGAGGTGGAGGACGAGGTCCGTACGGTGATCCTCGGCGCGGACAGCGTCGAGCGGACCCGCGGCGCGCGTTGAGCGGCCGGTCGCGGGCGTGGGCGGCTCAGGCCCCGGGCAGCGGCTCCGGGGCGGCGGCCTCGCGGGTCACCCGGCGCACCGTCCACACCGTGATCAGCAGCAGCAGCGCGTACGGCGGGTAGCCCAGGGCCAGCCGGGCGATGCCGAGGGCGGTGTCCTGATGGGCGAGGTAGAGGCCGGCCTGCACGCCGACCTTGGCCAGCCACACCACGCCCCAGAGCACGGTCAGCTGGGTGAAGGTGCGCACCAGGCGCGGGTCGTCCCGCCACTCCGAGCGTCCCTTGGCCACCAGCACCGACCAGATCCAGCCCACCAGGGGCTGCCGGATCGCCGCCGACACGAGCAGGGCCAGCCCGTACCCGATGCCGTAGAGGATGCCCGGTAGGTAGAAGTCGCGTTCGTCGCCGGTGCGCCAGGCGATCGCCGCGCCGATGCCGATGCCGAACAGGCCGTTGACCGCGTGCCGCACCGGCCGGCGCTGGGCCAGCCGCAGCCCGGCGATGAGCAGGCCCACGGCCACCGAGGCGATCACCGCGGGTCGCAGCTCGCCGAGGATGTTGGCGATCACGAAGACGACCACCGGGATGCTGGACTCGACCAGCCCACGCCAGCCGCCGAGCTGGTCGGCCATCTGCTCGGCGAGGCTCGGCAGCCGCTCGGAGTCCTCCGGGCCGGTCCCCGGTTCGGTCGTCCGGTGCTGTCCGGTGGTCATCGTGTCTCTCCCGTTCCCGGTGTCCGCGCCGTCACTTCGGCGACTCCAGCTCGTAGTACGGGTTGTAGATGACCTTGCGGTCGTCCCGCACCGCCACCCGGCCTCGGGCGGTCAGGTGGCGCCCCGGTTCGATGCCGGCGATGTGCCGCCGGCCGAGCCACACCAGGGTCACCACGTCGCTGCCGTCGTACAGGTCGGCCTCCAGGGTGGGCAGGTTGGTCCGAGGAGTGTAGACCACGGTGCGCAACCTGCCGGTGACCGAGACCACCTGACCGCGCATGCACTGCCGGGCCGGCGTGCCGCCGGACTGCGCGCTCTCCCGGCGCAGCTCCTGCGCCTCGATCTCGGCTTCGCTCGCGGTGAGCCGGTGCAGGAGCCGCCGCAGCGAGACCCTGCTGCCCTCGTCGGTCGTCATGACCTCCGCGCCACCCTCTCCTCCGCCGGGCGGCCCCGCGCCTGCCGGACCGTCCCGCCAGCGTACGCCGAGCGGCGGGCAGGGCAGACCACCCGGCCGCCCGGGACGGTCCGCCGGCGGAGCGCCGACGGACCGGCCCGGACACGGGCGGACGTCGGGTCAGGCCTCGATCGGGCCCGGGGCCCCCGGGGCACCCTCGCCGGCCTGCTCGCCGGCCTGCTCGGCGACCTCGCGGGGCAGCCGCAGCGGCAGCGGCTCGCGCACCGGCTTGGCCTCCTGGCCGCGGTCGACGACCAGCCCGTCCAGGCACTCGGCCAGGGGGCCGGCGGCGGCCGGGTCGGTGGCGGCGGCGCCCTGGAAGACGCCGCGGACCATCCAACGGGGGCCGTCGACGCCGACGAACCGCAGGTCGGTCAGGCCGTCCGGGGTACGCACCCGGGCGCGCAGCTCAGGGCCGTACTCGCCCTGCACCTCCTGGGCGGCAACGCCGTCGTTGAACAGGGACTGGCGGATCTCCTCGCGCACCTCGTCCCAGATGCCGTCGGAGCGGGGCGCAGCGAAGACGCCGAGCTGCAACGCGCTCTCGCCGTACACGAGGACGACCTGCTGGATCACGCCCTCCGGGTCGGCCTGCACGCGCACCTCGACGTCGGCCACCGCCGGGATCTGGAGGCTGCCCAGGTCGAGCCGCTGCACCCCGTCCGGGGCCTCGGCGACGTCGTACGGGCCGCGCTCCGGCCCCGACGCCTCGGCGTCGTGCCCGTCCAGGACCTCGGTGGCCCGCTCGTCACGGCCCTGCCGACCGCCACCGGCCCGCTTTCGGGAGAAGATCACTGCGCCCACCCTCCGCTGTTCGCACTCACCCTGCCACCTCTTCCGACTGGCCGCCGGCCCGGTCCACCGACGGCGGGACGAGCCCGGCGTGTCCACCGGTCGAGCCGTGCCCACCGGCGCCCCGCCGGGACGGCGGCAGCTCGGCCACCGGCCGGAAATCGACCCGCTCCACCCGCTGGACAACGAGCTGCGCGATCCGATCGCCACGGGAGATCTTCGCCGGTTCCGCCCGATCATGGTTGATCAGGTTGACGAGGATCTCACCCCGGTAGCCGGCGTCGACCGTACCGGGCGCGTTGAGCACCGTCACGCCGAGCCTGGCCGCCAGACCCGACCGGGGGTGCACCAGGGCGACGTACCCCTCCGGGAGGGCGATCGCCACGCCGGTGGGGACCAGGGCCCGCCCACCGGGGGGCAGCTCCACGTCCGCGGCGGCCATCAGGTCGGCCCCGGCGTCGCCGGGATGGGCGTACGCCGGCAGCGGCAGCCCCGGATCGAGCAGCCGTACGGGCACGGGTACGTCGTCGGTCACGGTCTTCCTCTTCCGTCCGGTTCACGGGGTGACCCTGCCATCCTGCCGGGTCGACCACCGGTCGTGCGCCGTACCCTTGCAGGAGTGAGCCGATCGCCGTCCTCGCCCCCCGCCACCACCGTGACCACCGCCTATGCGGAACGGCTCAGCCTGCCCTGGTGGGCCTGGCTGGCCGGTCTGGCGCTCGGCGGCTTCCTCGCCCTGGAGCTGTGGATGGGCGCCGACGGGGCGCGCGGCTGGCTGCCGTTCGTGGTGCTGCTGCCGACGGTGGTGGCCGCCCTGTGGTGGCTGGGACGGATCCGGGTCGCGGTGGCCGACGGGGAGCTACGGGTCGACGACGCCCGGCTGCCGGTGCGGTTCGTGGCCGACGCCGTCCCGCTGGACGCCACGGGCCGCCGCGAGGTGCTCGGCGTCGGGGCCGACCCACTCGCCTTCGTGGTCCAGCGCCCGTGGATCGCCGGGGCGGTGCAGGTGGTGCTCGACGACCCCGCCGACCCCACCCCGTTCTGGGTGGTCAGCACCCGCGACCCGGTACGCCTCGCCGCGGCGCTCCTCGCCGCCCGCGACGCCTCCGCCTGATCCTGCCGGGGCCGGCTCAGGGCAGCGCGGGTGTGTTGCCGCCGCCCGGCAACGTCCGGCGCTGCCGGCGCAGGTCGGCACGGAGCTGGTCGGCGAGGGACCGGGTGGCCCGCCGGTTGAGGTAGCTGGCCACCGCCGCCCCGGTCAGGAACGGGCCGAGGGTGGTCAGGTTTCGGCCGAAGCGCTTGAGCAGGGTGTCCCGCAGTTCCTTGCGCGCCGCCGTGCCGAGCACCGCGCCGACGCCCACTCCGGGCAGCATCGGGTTGATCCCGCGCTGGCCGGCCCAGGACTGGACCACGGCCACCGTCCGCTGGCTGCCGCCGGTGGGCAGCGGGGCACCGTACACCTCGTGCAGCTCGCCGATCATCTTCAGCTCGACGGCCACGACCGCGACCGTCTCGGCGGCCAGCAGCACCGGCGCGGAGAGGAGTGTGGGGGCGACCGTCCACTCCACGGCCGCGATCCCACCGCCGGCCGCGCCGATCCCGGCGGTCGTCCGGGCGGCGTTGCGGATCAGCCGGTCGGCCAGCGCCTCGTCGTCCAGGCCCGGGAAGTGCCGACGCAGGGTGGCCAGGTCACGAACGGGCACGTGTGGGGCGACCTCGGCGACGGCGTCGGTCATCCACCGCACGGCGGCCGTCGGCTTGAACAGGTCGGCGAGCCCTCGGACGCGCACCTGCCCGACGAGCCGGGTCAACAGCTGCCGCCGCCGGGCCGGCTCGATGTCGTCGGCGGTCAGCGCGGCCACGGTGGCGCCGATCTCGGTCCGGCCGTCGTCCGGCACGTCGCGCCCGGTCACGTCGCCCCGGTCGGCACCCGGCGCCGCCGCGTCCGGCCTGACCGCGACGTGCTCAGCGGCGTCGGGCATGGTCGGACCGGGCATGGCCGGACCGCCGGTGACCGGTCCTCCGCCCGTGCCGTCGTCGCTGCGCTCGCCCATGCGCCGACCTCCCCGATGGGTGTGGGTGGAAGCTGCTGTGACGAGTCAAGCAGCTTCCCGCCACCGGCGCACGGCGGCGATACCGGTCGGTGAGGCGCCGGCGGGGTCAGCGCCGGCAGGCGGGCGGGAAGTGTCAGCTCCCGAAGCGGCGGCCTCGTCTGGGAGGCCGCCGCCGGTGTCCCGAAGTCAGGGTCAGACGCACTCTCGGCAGATCAGCTCGCCATTGCGCTCGACCGCCAGCTGGCTACGGTGGTGGACGAGGAAGCAGCGGGCACACCGGAACTCGTCCTGCTGCATCGGTAGCACCTTGACCGTGAGTTCCTCGTCGGCCAGGTCAGCGCCGGGCAGCTCGAAGCTCTCGGCGACCTCGGCCTCGTCGACGTCCACGGCGCCCGACTGTGAGTCGACGCGTCGGGCTTTGAGCTCTTCCAGGCTGTCCTCGCCGAGGTCGACCTCGTCGCGACGCGGGGCGTCGTAGTCGGTGGCCATCGGTCTCACTCTCCCATATCGATATGGTCGCTTCCGGTTGTAACGCCGGGCGACGCTGTTTCGGTTCCGTTGGCCGGCCACCATTTTGTGTCGGTCACCCGACCCGACGGCCGGTCAGGTCAGGGCCACCAGAGAAGAACCCCAGCGAGCGCGGTACCTTACCCCCCTCTGGCGAGGCATGTATACCGCCCTCGTGGCTCAGATGTACGCCCCAGCCGTCGAAGTTGTTCCCAATGTGACTCAGGCGACACGAAGATAGGGGTAGTAGTACCCGCTTCCCGGTTGGCGCGCCGGCATGTCGGACTGTTTCCACGCGACGGCCGGACAACCGTTAACCTCAGCGGCGTACTCGACGGCCGGCGGGGCGGCCTGACCGCCGACGGCCGCCGCCACCCACCCATCGTCCGGGGAGCGCCCAGATGAGTTTTGCGCGAGTGCGAGCACTCGTTGTCGTCGGTCTGCTGGCGGTCGTCGCCCTGGTCTTCGTGGTCGTCGCCCTGGTTCGCGACACCCAGGGCGAGGCCGGACTCGCCGGCGGCTGCCCCGAGGGCGCCCCGCTGGCGGACGTCAACCTGCGCGAGCGCAAGGACGTGAAGATCAACGTACTCAACGGCACAGACCGGCCCGGCCTCGCCTCCCAGGTCGCCGACGAGTTCAGCAACCGGCAGTTCCAGGTCAAGAAGACCACCAACGAGAAGAAGCAGATCGACGACGTCGCGGTGCTGCGGTACGGCCCGAAGGGCGTCGGCTCCGCGCACCTGCTGCGCGCGTACTTCCTCAACAACGCCAAGGACGGGTACGACGCCAAGCGCAAGGACGACACCGTCGACGTGGTGCTGGGCAACGGCTTCCAGCAGTTGGCCACCACCACCGAGGTGAACCAGGCCCTCGGTGACCTGGGCGCCCCGGTCGCGCCGCTCGGCTCGTGCCCGATGCCCGTCAAGAAGTGACCCGGGGTCAGGGCCCGCCCGAGGCGTCCAGGTCGGCCAGCCGTTCGTGCAGCGGCACGAACAGCGCCGACGGTGCGGCGATCACCAGGTCGGGCCCGGCCGGCCGGCCGCCCAGCCCGCCGACCCGCAGCCCGGCCTCGGCAGCGACCAGCGCCCCGGCCGCCTGGTCCCAGGCGGCCAGCCCCTTCTCGTAGTACGCGTCCACCCGGCCCTCGGCGGCCAGACAGAGGTCCAGCGCGGCGGCGCCCTGCCGGCGGATGTCACGCACGTGCGGGATCAGCTCGGCGAGCACCCGGGCCTGGTGCGACCGCCGCCTCGGGTCGTAGCCGAACCCGGTGGCGACCAGCGCCTGGCCGAGGTCGGTCTCGGTCGAGCAGCGCAGCCGCTCCCCCGCACGCCAGGCGCCGCCGCCGACGGTGGCCGTCCACTCCTCGCCCGTGAACAGGTTGCGCACCACCCCGGCGACCACCTCGCCGTCGACCTCGGCGGCCAGCGAGACCGCGCAGTACGGCAGCCCGTACAGGTAGTTGACGGTGCCGTCGATCGGGTCGACGATCCATCGCACCCCGCTGCTCGCCTCGCCGGCCGCGCCCCCGCCGTACTCCTCGCCGAGCACCGAGTCGTCGGGGCGGAGCGTGGCCAGCGCGTCGAGGACCTGCCGCTCGACCGCCCGGTCGGCGGCGGTGACCACGTCGGTGACGGTGGTCTTGGTCGCGGCGACGAAGACCCCCTCGGCGCGCATCCGGTACGCGGTGTCCGCCGCATCCCGAGCCACGTCGATCGCGATCTTGAGAAGTTCCCCCGGCGTCGGCGTCGAACTGGTCATGGTTCGCTTCCTTCCCCGCACGCCGGCCCGGGCGGATGGATGAAGTGGGGCAGAGGCCACGAAGATCAACGGTTGCCGACACCGTGTGACGTCCTGGAGGAACTCTGCCCGCTGGCTCAGATGCCAGCAACCCGAACCGCTACCAGGGCCAGCGCAACTCCTCCACCGTCAGGGACCGGGTCGCGGACGGCGCCCGGATCAAGGTCCACCGGGCCACGTCCATTGGAATGCCCGCGCCCCGGCGAGTGGTGGCGTCGAATGGTGCAACAACTTGGTGAACGGCTACATTGTCCGACGCTCACGAATGTGCTCGAACCCTCGATTCGGTCAACATGGCGCACCGCTGATCGTCGGCGCGGTCACCATCCTGGGAACGGGTCCAGTTGCCGCGCCGTCGCCCACCTCGCGCCTTGAGGGCAGAGTTTGACCGGCACGTCCGGTTGCAGTTGGTATTGTCCGCTAAGTGCCCAACTCCCCGTCCGTGGCGTCCGCGCCCGCCGCCGTCTCCGCCATCGCGGTCGACCCGCGACGTCGCGCCGACCGGCAGTTCGGACGCAGCCCGCTCGCCGCCGGCGTCGGCAGGCGGGATCCCCCGCTTCGCGCGCCGGTATCATCCTTATGAAGTCCACATCTACGCCGAATCAGCGGTCCCAACCGCCGGTACGCAGTGCGGCGGAGGATGATCCCCGCAGACGGCGTTACAATTCACCCCTGCCCACGCGCCACGGACCGCCGACGACCGGCCGGCCCGGGACACGGGGGTCCCTCAACCAAATCGTCCGGCACCGTGTCCCGCGCTGCGCCGGACAACCCGGCCGTGCTCGCTTTTCGCCTCCGGAAGGTCATTCGTGACAGAACCCCGCCAGACCGGCGCCGACGTTCGCTCGCTCACCGACACCCTGATCGCCCACGCGCAGAGCGCCGGTGGCCAGCTCACGTCGGCCCAGCTCGCGCGCACCGTCGAGTCCGCCGAGGTGACTCCGGCCCAGGCCAAGAAGATCCTGCGGGCGCTCGCGGAAGCGGGGGTGACCGTGGTCGTGGACGGCTCGGTCGGCCCCCGCCGCCGGGTCGCCGCCGCCCGGTCGGCCACCCCGGCGTCCCGCGCCACCACCGCCAAGACCACCAAGAAGGCCGCCGCGCCGGCCCAGAAGCAGGCCTCCGCCGCCGACGATGCCGACCCGGCGCCCCGCAAGGTCGCCGCGCGCAAGGCCACCACCGAGACGGTCGCCAAGGCGGCCGTCCCGGCGAAGGCCACGAAGTCCACCCGCGCCACCAAGGCGACCGTCGCCGCAGCCGCCGGCAAGGCCAAGGGTGAGGGCGAGATCGACCCGGAGCAACTCGCCGCCGAGATCGAGGACGTGGTGGTCGAGGAGCCGGCCGAGTTGGCCCGGGCCGCCGCGTCCGACGCCGCGAGTTCCGCCACCGACAACGACTTCGAGTGGGACGACGAGGAGTCCGAGGCGCTCAAGCAGGCGCGCCGCGACGCCGAGCTGACCGCCTCCGCCGACTCCGTCCGGGCGTACCTCAAGCAGATCGGCAAGGTGCCCCTGCTCAACGCCGAGCAGGAGGTGGAGCTCGCCAAGCGGATCGAGGCGGGCCTCTATGCCGCCGAGCGGCTACGCGCCGCCGAGGAGGGCGAGGAGAAGCTCGTCCGCGACATGGTCCGCGACCTCGGCTGGATCACCCGGGACGGCGAGCGGGCGAAGAACCACCTGCTGGAGGCCAACCTCCGGCTGGTGGTGTCGCTGGCCAAGCGCTACACGGGCCGCGGGATGGCGTTCCTGGACCTGATCCAGGAGGGCAACCTGGGCCTGATCCGGGCGGTAGAGAAGTTCGACTACACCAAGGGCTACAAGTTCTCGACGTACGCCACCTGGTGGATCCGGCAGGCGATCACCCGGGCGATGGCCGACCAGGCCCGCACCATCCGCATCCCGGTGCACATGGTCGAGGTCATCAACAAGCTCGGCCGCATCCAGCGCGAGCTGCTCCAGGACCTGGGCCGCGAGCCCACCCCGGAGGAGCTGGCCAAGGAGATGGACATCACACCGGAAAAGGTGCTGGAGATCCAGCAGTACGCCCGGGAGCCCATCTCGCTCGACCAGACCATCGGTGACGAGGGCGACAGCCAGCTCGGCGACTTCATCGAGGACTCGGAGGCCGTCGTCGCGGTCGACGCCGTCTCCTTCTCGCTGCTGCAGGACCAGCTCCAGCAGGTGCTCCAGACGCTCTCCGAACGCGAGGCGGGCGTGGTCCGGCTCCGCTTCGGCCTGACCGACGGCCAGCCGCGCACGCTGGACGAGATCGGCCAGGTCTACGGGGTGACCCGGGAGCGGATCCGGCAGATCGAGTCCAAGACGATGTCGAAGCTGCGTCACCCGTCCCGTTCACAGGTACTCCGTGACTACCTGGACTGAGCCCGCCGCGTCAACCAGCCGTGTCGGTTTGATCACCAGACGTACAACACCCGATGGTGATCGGCCGGTTGCACGATTGTGATCGTTGACGTGGCACCCTTGGTGCACGGCACACTGTTGCTGCCATGTGTGACCTCGGTCCCCCGCGGGCACACAGGGAAGGCAAGGCCCGAGTTGGGTGTTGCACGATAGGTGAGCAACGACCGAAGAGATTGTTCATCGGTGACGACCAGAGGAGGAAGGCGATGACCCCGACCCTCACGCCGCCGCACGAGACGGTGGCTCCCCCAGCCGCCGATGAACGGTGCGACCGCTGCAACGCTGCCGGCAAGCTCCGTATCACTCTGGCGGGCGGGAGCGAGCTGGTGTTCTGTGGGCACCACGCGAACAAGTACGCGAAGGATCTCGTGAAGATCACCGTGCGGTACGCGACGGACCCCGAGTTCAGCTGGCGTGGCGCCGATCTCATGGCGAACTGAGACCGCATAGATCCCACACCGACATTGCCGGCCGGAGGCGCCCCACAGGGGCCCTCCGGCCGGCTTTTCGGTACCTTCGGGCACCACTTCCGCCCCACCCACCCACGACCCCCACCGGCACCCCACGGGCACCGGCGAAGCCCTCTGCGAGGGCCGGGGGCCGGTCAGAGGGTCTGGACCGTGGCGATGCGTTCCTCCAGCTGCTCGATGGTGGCCTGGGCGCTCGGAGGGCCGCCGCAGAGGCGGCGCAGCTCGGCGTGGATCTTGCCGTGCGGCAGGTTTGTGCGGTGGTGCCGGGCGGCCACCAGGGCGTTCAGCTGCCGCCGTAGCGCCACCCGACGCTGGGCCGCGCTCATGGGCGGCGGGGGCGCCACCGTGGCCACAGGGGCCTGCTCAGCGGCCCGGTCGACGGCCCGGCGGCGCTGGGCGGCCAACTGCTCGGCCTGCCGCTTGGTGAGCAGCAGGGAGACCTGGGCGGCGGTGAGCAGCCCGGGCAGGCCCAGGTACTCCTCCTCCTCAGGGGTGCCGGCCTGGGCGGCGGTGCCGAAGGACGCGCCGTCGAAGATCACCTGGTCCAGCTCGGCCGTGGCGGACAGGGCGGCGAACCGCTTCTCCAGTTCCCCGCTGGCCTGGTCGTCGCGCTGCGCGCGCTCCAGCAGGTCGTCGTCGAAGCCCTCGCGGTCCTTCGGCTTGCCGAGCACGTGGTCCCGCTCGGCCTCCATCTCGCTGGCCAGCCCGAGCAGGTGCGGCACGCTGGGCAGGAAGACCGACGCGGTCTCCCCGGGGCGGCGGGCCCGGACGAACCGCCCGATGGCCTGCGCGAAGTAGAGCGGCGTGCTGGCGCTGGTGGCATAGACACCAACCGCCAGCCGGGGGATGTCGACGCCCTCGGAGACCATCCGGACCGCGACCATCCACCGCTGCCCGGACTCCGCGAACGTCGCGATCCGGGCGGACGCGCCCTGGTCGTCGGAGAGCACCACCGTGGCCTTCTCGCCGGTCGTCTGCTCGATGAGGCGCGCGTACGAGCGGGCGGTCTGCTGGTCGCTGGCGATGATCAACCCGCCGGCGTCGGCCATCCCGGCGTTGCGCAGCACGGTCAGCCGGGCGTCGGCGGCCCGCAGCACCTGCGGCATCCAGTCGCCGGCCGGGTCCAGGGCGGTGCGCCAGGCCTGCGCGATCAGGTCCTGGGTCATCGGCTCGCCCAGCCGGGCGGACAGCTCGTCCCCCGCGTTGGTCCGCCACCGGGTCTCCCCCGAGTACGCCAGGAAGAGCACCGGCCGGACCACGTTGTCGCGCAGCGCGTCGGAGTAGCCGTACACGACGTCGGCGCGGGAGCGGAGCAGGCCGTCGCCGCCCCGCTCGTAGGTGACGAAGGGGATCGGGTTGTCGTCGGAGCGGAACGGCGTGCCGGTCAGCATCAGCCGGCGCACGGCGGGCTCGAACGACGCCTTCACGCCGTCGCCCCAGGTCCGGGAGTCGCCGGCGTGGTGGATCTCGTCCAGGATGACCAGGGTGCGGCGGGTCATGGTGCGCCGCCGGTGCACCTGGGGCGCCATGCCGACCTGCGCATACGTGACGACGGCCCCGTGGAAGTCGGCGGAGGAGTGCAGATCGGCGTTGCGGAACGCCGAGTCGAGCTGGATGCCGATCCGGGCCGCGGCCTCGGCCCACTGGGTCTTCAGGTGCTCGGTGGGAGCGACCACGGTGACCGCCTCGACGGTGCCGTCGGCGAGCAGTTCGGCGGCGATCCGCAGGGCGAAGGTGGTCTTGCCGGCCCCGGGGGTGGCGACCGCCGTGAAGTCCTCGGTACGTCGTCGCAGGTACTCCACCAGCGCCTTGCGCTGCCAGGCCCGCAGTGGTGGAAACGTCTCGAGCGCCGGCGTCCGGGCTGCCACGCGTCAGGCTCCTCTCCGACCGCCACGACGGCGGACCCCGGCCGAGGGCCACGAGTACCGCCGCCCATGAAAAAGGCCCTCGCGCATCGGTTGCCGCGAAGGCCGAGTCAGCATAACCAGCGCACGCCGGTCGGCCCAGGCGACGCCACGCTGGTCACATCCGCACCGCTCGCCACCCCACCGAGGGCGTCCCCGTCGTCACCGTGGGTCACAGGTGTGGGTCGCGGGCGCCGGTGCGGGGCGGGCGGAGTGTGGCCACCGGGGCGGACCAGCGCCGCCGCAGCGCCATCAGACGCAGCGCGAAGACGAACACCGCCGCGGCGGTCAGCCCGGCAGCGCCGGCGTTCCCGGACGCGTGGAGCGCCGCCACGGCGATCGAGCCGGCGAGAGCCGCCACCGCGTAGATCTCCCGGCGCAGCACCACGGGGATCTCGCCGGTGAGCAGGTCCCGGGCGAGCCCGCCGCCGATGGCGGTGAGCATGCCGATGAGGCAGGCCCCGACCGGCGGGACCTGGGCGTCGAGCGCCTTGAGGGTGCCGGTGACGGTGAACAGCCCGAGGCCGGCGGCGTCGAGGACCAACACGGTGGTGCGCAGCCGGGCGAACTGGGGGTGCAGCCAGAACACGGCGGCGGCGGCGACCGCGGCGGTGGCGGCGTACCGCCAGTCGGCGAAGGCCAGCGGGGGTGCCTCGTCGATGACCAGGTCGCGGAAGATCCCGCCGCCGAGCGCGGCGACGAAGCCGACGAAGGCGACGCCGAACAGGTCGAGCCGCTTGACCACCGCTGCGGAGGCACCGGAGGCGGCGAAGACCGCCACCCCGGTCAGGTCGGCGAGGAGCAGTGCGGTGGAGGTGGTCACCGACGAAGGTTACGTGGGCGGCCGGCCCGGCCGCCCACGGTCACTCGCGCCAGGATTCGTAGATCTCCTTGCACTTCGGGCAGACCGGCGAGCCCGGCTTGGCCGCCTTGGTCACCGGAAACTTCTCCCCGCACAGTGCGACGACGAAGGTGCCCATGACGGCACTTTCGGCGATCTTCTCCTTGCGGACGTAGTGGAACATCTCGGGACCGGTGTCGGCGTCCTTCAGTTCCGGACGCTCAAGAACCTCTGTGCTCACGACTGCACCTCCAACTTTCCAGTTTGACAGGTCTGCCCGACCGGGTCCACCGCAGGCCACCCGCGCGAGAGCCCGTAACGTAGTAGACGTGAATAACTTCCGCGTTCGTCTCGGCACCGAGGTAGCAGATGCCCTGCGTGAGCATCGCCCGGTCGTCGCCCTGGAGAGCACCATTGTGTCGCACGGCCTTCCCCGGCCGGACAACCTGCGGGTAGCCCGCGAGATCGAACAGACGGTACGCGACGCCGGCGCTGTCCCCGCGACCATCGGCATGGTCGCCGGCCAGCTGGTGGTGGGGCTGGACGACGAGGAGCTGACCCGGCTCGCCACCGTCGACGGGGTGAGCAAGCTCTCCGTCCGCGACCTGGCGGTGGCCGCCGCGACCGGGGCGGACGGAGCCACCACGGTAGCCGCCACCAGCGCGGTGGCCGCCGCCGCGGGAATCGGGGTCTTCGCCACCGGCGGGCTGGGCGGGGTGCACCGGGAGGCCGCGCACACCTTCGACGAGTCCGCCGACCTGGGCACCCTGGCCCGGACCCCGATCGCGGTGGTCTGCGCCGGGGTCAAGTCGATCCTCGACGTGGGGGCCACCCTGGAGCGGCTGGAGACCCTCGGCGTCGCCGTCGTCGGCTACCGCACCCGGCGGTTCCCCGGTTTCTACCTCACCGACGCCGGGTTCGACCTGGACTGGTCGGTCGACTCACCGGAGCAGGTCGCCGACGTGCTGGCAGCCCGGGTCGGGCACGGCGTGCACTCCGGCGGCCTGCTCGTGGCCAACCCGCTCCCGGTCGACGAGCAGCTCGACCCGGCCCTGCACGACCGGACGCTCACCGAGGGCCTGGCCCTGCTGGAGCGCGACGGGGTGACCGGCAAGGCCGTGACGCCGTACCTGCTGGCCCACTTCCACTCCGCGACCGCCGGCGCCAGCCTCGCGGTGAACGTGCGGATCATCCTGCGCAACGCCGACCTCGCCGCCCGGATCGCGGTCGCCGCGGCGCACCGCGGGGACTCCGCCGCATGACCGCTCCGCCCCGCGTCGTCGTCGTCGGGGACCTGATCACCGACGTGGTCGCGGTGCTCGGCGGGCCGCTGGCGACCGGCTCGGACACCCCGGCCGCCATCCGGGTCGGCGGCGGCGGGCAGGCGGCCAACACCGCCGCCTGGCTCGCCGCCCAGGACGTCCCGGTGACCATGGTCGGCGCGGTCGGGGACGACGACGCGGGACGCGACCGGGTGGGCGAGCTGGAGCGCGCGGGCGTGGACTGCGCGGTCGAGCGGCACCCGGGCCGCGCCACCGGCACCGTCATCGTGCTCACCGGCGACGGGGAGCGCACGATGGTCACCGAGCGGGGCGCGAACCTGTGGCTCACCGCCGGGCACGTGGAGCGGGCCCTGGCCGGGGCGCCGGACGCGCGGCACCTGCACCTGTCCGCGTACACCCTGCTCGACGACGGATCGCGCGGGGCCGGGTTGCGCGCGCTGGCCGCGGCGCGCGAGCGCGGGCTCAGCATCAGCGTCGACGCGGCATCTGCGGCGCCGCTGCGGCGGGTCGGCGCGGCGTCCTTCCTGGCCTGGGTACGCGACGTCGATCTACTCCTGGTCAACGCCGACGAGGCGGCCGTGCTGGCCGGCGGGCTGGACCCGGCGGCGCAGGCCAGGGCACTGTCGGCGACGGCGAGGCGGGTGGTGGTCAAGCGGGGCGCGGCCGGGGCGGTCTGGGCCGACCGGACCGCGACGGTCAGCGTCGCCCCGGCGCGGCGGGTGGCCGTGGCAGACGTCACCGGGGCCGGGGATGCCTTCGCCGCCGGGCTGCTGTCCGCCTGGCTGACCGGGGCCAACCCCCGGGAGGCACTGGACCGGGCCGGCGACCTCGGCGCGCTGGCCGTCTCCACGGTCGGAGCCCGACCCGCCTCCTGACCCGGACGCGCCGGGTCCGGGCCGGTCAGGGCTCGGCGTCGATGACCTTGTACGGACGCTCGTCGGCGGTCAGGCTCATCGGCGGGGTCTCGTCCCGGTTGCGGGGGTGGAACCGGTTGGCCAGCCGGTGCTGCTCCTTCGGCGGCCGGTCGTTGGCCAGCAGCACCGCCAGCCACGGGATGAGCACCATCCCGAGGCCACACAGCGGCAACCAGAGCCAGAGCATGGGGGCCTGCGCGCCGACCAGGATCGCGCCGACGATCACGCACGCCACCCGGATGGCCATCATCACGATGTAGCGCCGCTGCCTGCTGTTGAGCTGATCGCCCTGACTGCGGGCCGCGTCGGTGATCAGGATCGGTTCGTACGCCTGACGCTTCACCACGGACCTCCAAGAGGGACTGCCCCCCATCCTGTCACTCCCGACCGATGATCAGCGAAAATCAGCTCTTTCCGGCACGTGTTACGCGCGTGGTACGCTCCGCCTCGTGGGCAGCCGGTTCAGCTTCACCGACCAGGCGCTGGCCAACCTGCGCGTCTACGGCGTCACGCCCGGCGAGGTCTGGGAGGCGTTGCACAGCCCGCGCCGGGTCATCCGGCATCTCGGCGACGACGTGATGGTGGTCTACGCCGCGGCCCGCCACGGACGGCGGCTGGCGGTGCTGCTCGCCGAGGCCGACGGCGCCGACAACGACTGGGACGTCCTGTCCGCCCGGGAGCTGAGCGACGTCGAGGCCAAGCGCTACGACGAGGCCGTTCGCAGATCCCGTCGATGAGGAGGCGTGGCGATGAACCGTAACGACGCGACCAAGCAGTTCCACAGCGGCGACGACCGGCTCGCCGAGCTGATCGACTCCAGCCAGCCGGTGGAGCTGCCGGCCCCCGACACCGACGTGCCGATGGTCAGCCGCTCGGTGCGGCTGCCGCTGGAGACGTACGAGCGGGTGCGGGCCGCCGCCGACGCCCGCGGCATCGGGGTGACCACCCTGATGCGGCAGTGGATCGAGGCCGGCCTGACCGAGCTGGACGACTCGGCGACGGTCTCGCTGGCCGACGTCCGGCGCGCCCTCGCCGCGCTCTCCCGGCCCACCGCCGCCTGAGTCGTCCGTCGCCGCGCCTCAGCCCATGAGCTGCCCGAACGCGGCACGCTCCGCGTCGCGAACGTACGTCCGCCCGGACGGGTACGTCAGCGTGGCGTGCAGGTCGCAGTCGCCCCGGTGGAACCACTCGACGTACGGCACGTCGGGTTGCGCCCGCAGGTGGGCCATGTTGTCCCGCATGGCCTGCGCGCAGACGGCCCCGTCCGGGTCGTACGGCGTCCCGTCGTCGAGGGTGGGCTTGCGCCTGATCCCCCACTCCGGGACCACCAGCGGCCTGCCGACCCGCCTCGCCTGGGCGAGCGCGAACTCGTTGCGCTCGACCGGGGTGCGGTACCGCTCGTAGCCGGTGTCGTAGATGTCGAACCCCACCGCGTCCACCCCGGGGTAGCTGGCGACCACCCCGAAGTCGGCCCACCAGGACGCCTGCCGTCGGGCCGCGTACTCGGTGAACACCGGCACCAGCCAGAGCTCGCGACGGCGGGGGTGCCCGGCGAGCGCGCCGACCAGTTCCTGCCACTGCTGCCGGAACGCCGCCGGGGCCGGGTCGCCCCCGGACTGCTGCTCCGGCTCGTGGTCGAGCGTCACCAGGTCCACCACCCGGCGGCGGCCGGCCGGCCGGGCCGAGAGCCAGTCGCGGACGGCCGCCGCCGAGGTGCCGGCGGTCCAGTCCTTGAAGCTGTAGTGCAGCGGGCAGTCGGCGGGCACCTGGGCGAGGAGCCCCGACCAGGGCTCCAGGCCGACGCCGGGGCCGGAGTAGAGCCGCACCGTCCTCGGGTGCGGGTACCGGGCGAGCATCGCCTGGATCGCGGCGACCGAACTCCCCGGAGGTGCCCAGCCCAGGGCCGTCGGCGCCGCCACCCTGACCGCCGTGCTGACGGTGGTGGTGTTGCCCCCCGCGTCCGCCACCCGCGCGGTCAGGGTGACCGTACGGGTGAACATCAGACCCGGACCGAGAAGCGACCGGACGCCGCCGGGTCGACGACGATCGTCACGGCCGGATCGGTCGTGGTCAACTCGAACTTCAGCGGGTCGCCGACGGTCAGCGTGGTGGTGGCGGTCGCCACGTGCCCGGCCACGTCGGTGACCTTCCCCGTCACGGTGACCGTACGGGCGTCCGGGTCGTAGGCGTCGATCACCACCTGGGCGGTCTGGCCGGGCTGGAGCGTGCTGGGGGTCGCGGTGATCGACCGGATGACGGGATTGGCCATGATGCCCTCCGGGGGCGGCTGCGGGCCTGAGCCCAGGCGATCGGGATCAGCCGCGGGCCGCCCACCATTACCCGGTGGACGCACCCGATCGGCAGGCCCGTGCCGTCGCGCGCCGGACGACCACCCGCTGCGCCGTTGCGGCGGGATGGGCGTCGCCCGATACCCGCTGCTCTGGTTGCAGAATGCCACGTCAGCGGCGCTGCGGGTAGCCACCGACGGGACGAGACCCACGCCGACCCCGCCCGTCCACCGCCGTACGGGCGACGAGCCCGGTGGGCGGGTCGCGTCAGCCCTTCGCGGCCTTCGCCTCCGCCTTCATCCGCTGCTTGTACTCCCGCACCCGGCGCAGCGACTCCGGGTCGGTGACGTCGGCGACCGACCGGTACGCGTCGGCGTCGCCGTACCCGCCGGCCGCCTCGCGCCAGCCGTCCGGGGTGACACCGAACCGCTTGCCGAGCAGGGCGAGGAAGATCTGCGCCTTCTGCCGGCCGAACCCGGGCAGCCCGGCGATCCGGGCCAGCAGCTCCCGCCCGTCGGCGGCGTCGGCCCAGAGCCGGGCGGCGTCCCCGTCGTACCGGTCCACCAGGGTTCGGCACACCTCCTGCACCCTGGCCGCCATCGCCTTCGGGAACCGGTGCAGGGCCGGCGGCCGGGCGAAGAGCGCCACCAACTCGTCCGGGTCGTACCCGGCCAGCTCGCGGGCATCCGGCTCGTGCCCGAGCCGCTGCGCCAGCACGTACGGCGAGGAGAACGCCTTCTCCATGGGGATCTGCTGGTCGAGCACCATGCCGAGCAGCAGGGCCAGCGGGCTGCGCTCCAGCAGCAGGTTGGCCTCAGGGTCGATGGGGAGCGAAACCGTCATGCCGTCCATCCTCCCCGCCACCGGCCCCGGGGCCGCCGGCGACTCCCCGGGGCCCGCGGCGTGGGTCCGCGCCGAGCTCCCGTTCCCCGGCGGGCGGATTTGCGGGCGGCGGTGACGGGTCGCCCGGGCACGGAGGGCAGGATGGCAACGTGGACGAACACGACATGCTGCTCTCCCCCGCCGGCGTCGACGCGCTCCGGACGGCGCTGACCCGCGCCACGTACACCTCGAACGGGATCGCCGACCGGCTCGGCCCGCAGGCCACCGGCGGGGCGGCCCGCAACGACTTCCGGGCCGCGCTGCGGGCCACCGAGGACCGTGACCCGCTCGGCACGCTGATCCGGGTGTTCATCTGCGACCAGACCGAGCCGGAGGCCGCGGTGGCCGCCGCGCTCGCCCCGCTTACGGTGGATGAGGCGCTGGTCGGGGGCCTGGTCGAGCGGGACGGCGACGGCCTGCGCGCCGGCGTGGACCTGGAGCCGTACGGGGACGACTGGTGGGTCCTCGCCGACCTGCCGGCCAGTTCCCGGCCGGGCCGGCCGCTGCACTCCGAGCACGTGCTCGGCATCGGCGGGGCGACCCAGACGCTGATCGGGGCGGCCGTGCGGCGGCCGGTGGAGACCGCGCTGGACCTGGGCACCGGCTCCGGGGTGCAGGCGCTGCACCTGTCGGAGCACGCCCGCCGGGTCACCGCCACCGACCTCTCGCGGCGGGCGCTGCGCTTCGCCGCCACCACCGCCGCGCTCAACGGCCAGGACTGGGAGCTGCTACGCGGCGACATGGTCGCCCCGGTGGCCGGACGCCGGTTCGACCTGGTGGTCAGCAACCCGCCGTTCGTGGTGGGCCCCGGCACCACCACCCACGTCTACCGGGACTCCGGCCGGGCGGGCGACGCGATCGGTTCCGAACTGGCCGCCGCCGCCCCGGGCCTGCTCACCGAGGGCGGCACCATGCAGTACCTCGCCAACTGGGTGCACGTGACGGGCGAGGACTGGGGCGAGCGGGTGGCCGGCTGGTTCGCCGGCACCGGCCTGGACGCCTGGGTGATCCAGCGCGAGGTCGCCGACCCGATGGCGTACGTGAACCTGTGGCTGACCGACGTCGGCGAGGCCGCCGACCCGCACCGGATGGCTGCCTGGCTGGACTGGTTCGACGCGCACAAGGTGGAGGCGGTCGGCTTCGGCATCGTCTCGCTGCGCCGCGCCGGGCACGCCGACCCGGCGGTTCGGGTGGAGGACCTGCGGCAGCGGGTGGAGCCGCCGATGGGCGACCGGATCGCCGCCTGGTTCGACCGCCAGGACTGGCTGCGAGCACGGGACGCCGAGGGGCTGCTCGCCGAGCGCTACCGGGCCGCCGACGGGCTCCAGCTCCGCCAGGAGGCCACCATGGGCGACGAGGGCTGGGCCGTGGACCGGCAGGTCCTCGCCATGCCGCACGGGCTGCGCTGGACCGAGGAGGTCGACCCGCTGGTGCTGGCCCTGGTCGGTGGCGCGGACGGTCGGTTGCCGCTGCGTGACCAGCTCGCGCTGCTCGCCGCCGCGCACGACGTGGCACCGGAGGAACTGGCCGACTCGGCCGGCCCGATCGTGGCGCACCTGGTGGAGCGCGGCATCATCGAGCCGGTCACCGCCTGATGCGGGCGGTGGTGCAGACGGTCGGCCGGGCCAGCGTCACGGTCGACGGCGAGGTCGTCGGCGAGGTCACCGACGGGCTGCTGGTGCTGCTCGGGGTGACCCACACCGACACCCCGGAGACCGCGCGGACCATGGCCCGGAAGGTCCACGAGCTGCGCATCCTGGACGACGAGCGCAGCGCGGCGGACACCGGCGCCGGCATCCTGGTGGTCAGCCAGTTCACCCTCTACGGCGACGCCCGCCGGGGCCGCCGGCCGAGCTGGACCGCCGCCGCCCCGGCAGAGCTGGCGGAACCCCTGGTGACGACGGTCGTCGAGGCGCTGCGCGAGCGCGGCGCCCCGGTGGCGACGGGCCGCTTCCGCACCCACATGCTGGTGGAGAGCGTCAACGTGGGCCCCCGCACCCTCCTCCTGGACCTCTAACCCGGCCCCAGCCCGTTGATCAAGAGGTTCACGTCGTCCGGAGCCCGGCCCCTGACGCAAACCTCTTGATCAACTGTGCCCGTGCCGGGCCAGGGCCGGGGCCGTCCGCAGGAAAGGGGTCAGAAGAACAGGCCACGGCGTTGGACGGACTGGCGGAGCCAGCCGTCGAGCTGGGCGGCCCAGTCCGTGTTGTGTGCCGTGGCGTGGGGGACGGTGAAACGACCGAACGCGTCCCGGCCCTCGGTGAGGACGCCGCCCCGCTTGTCGATCTCCAGCACCACCTGCACCTGCTGCGGGTCGGTGACGAAGGTGACCTCCAGCTGGTTGATCGCCCGGGCGTACTGGGGCGCCGGGTAGAACTCGATCTCCTGGTAGAACGGCAGGGTCTGCCGTACCCCGTAGATGTGGCCCCGCTCGTTGTCGGCGCGGGCGAACCGGAAGCCCAGCCGCAGCAACGCCTCCAGCAGCGCCTCCTGGGCCGGCAGCGGATGCACCGCCACCGCGTCCAGGTCGCCCTTGTCCACCGCGCGGGCCACCTCCAGCTCGGTGCGCAGCCCCATCGTCATCCCGTGCAGGTGCTGCCCGTACAGCTCGGTCAGCGGCGTCTCCCACGGCACGTCGAAGCGGAAGGGCACGTCGTAGCGCTGCCCCGGCTCCAGCCGGAACGCCCCCGTCAGTTGGCGGCGCTGGAACTCCTGGGTGGTCTCGTAGTCGTTGTCACCGCTCTCCACCTCCACCCGGGTGACCAGACCCAACGCGACATACTCGACGTCCACCGGGTGCTCGCCGCCGGCCACGTGGACGGTGCCCTCCAACTGCCCGCCGGGGCGGCAGTTCGGGTTCGCCAGGATCGTCTCCACCGACGGGCCGCCCACGCCCATCGCCTGCATGAGCCGCTTGAAGACCACGACACGCTCCAGTCTCTCGGTGGTCGATCGCCGCCGCGGCGACCGACCGGGTGACCGGCCAGGACGGCCGACCGCTGGCACGGTAGCCGGGGTCGGCAAGCCACGGAGGCGCGGACACCCCAATTATCCGTGTCGGTTCCCCGATCGCCTCACTCCCGTTTCACGCCCGACTTGCCAGAGTGTGTGTCACCGGCGCCACTGGGCCGGTGAGACGGCACCGACGTGGACACGGGGAGAACAGAGATGGTCCTGCAGATGACCGAGAACCAGATCGGCCCGGCCGTCACCATCGACGCCGAGCTCGGCACCGACACCCTGACCGACCTGGACGCCACCGACGAGCGCGGCATCTCCACGGACCTGGTCCGGGCCTACCTCAACGGCATCGGGCGCACCAAGCTGCTCACCGCCGCGCAGGAGGTCGAGCTGTCCCGCCGGATCGAGGCCGGGCTCTTCGCCGAGGAGAAGCTGGCGACCTGCACCCCGGTGTCCACGGAGCTGCGGTCCGACCTGGAGCTGATCGTCGCCGAGGGCCGCGCGGCCAAGGACCACCTGCTCGAGGCGAACCTGCGCCTCGTCGTCAGCATCGCCAAGCGGTACACCGGCCGGGGGATGGCGTTCCTGGACCTGATCCAGGAGGGCAACCTGGGCCTGATCCGGGCGGTAGAGAAGTTCGACTACACCAAGGGCTTCAAGTTCTCGACGTACGCCACCTGGTGGATCCGGCAGGCGATCACCCGGGCGATGGCCGACCAGGCCCGCACCATCCGCATCCCGGTGCACATGGTCGAGCAGGTCAACCGGATGGTCCGGGCCCGCCGCGAGTTGGCCGTCACGCTGGGTCGCGAACCCATCGTCGCCGAGGTCGCCAGGGCCATGGGCGTCCCCGAGTTCCAGATCATCGAGCTGATCTCGTACGACCGGGAGCCGGTCAGCCTCGACCAGGCCGTCGGCGAGGACGGCGAGAGCGTCCTCGGCGACTTCGTCGCCGCCGTGGACCCGTCCGCCGGGCCGGGCGAGGCCGCCGCCGACGGCGAGCTGCGCAACGAGGTACGGATCGTGCTGGCCACCCTGTCCCAGCGGGAGCAGGCCGTCATCCGGCTCCGGTTCGGCCTGGACGACGGCCGGCAGCGCACCCTGGACGAGGTGGGCAGGGAGTTCGGCCTGTCGCGGGAGCGGATCCGGCAGATCGAGAAGGTGACGCTGCTGAAGCTGCGCGACCCGGAGCGGGCACAGCGCCTGGAGGCGTTCGCCTGCTGAGCGGTCGTGTCGCAAGGAGGGGCCCCGGCGGTTCGCCGGGGCCCCTCGCGCGTGGTGGCGCCGCCCCTCACAGCCGGCGGGGGCCGGTATCGGGGCGGGCGCCGGCGGCGCCGGTGCGGACGGTGGCGTGCAGCACGGAGACTCCGTCCGGGCGGGCCAGCACCGGGTTGAGGGTGAGCGAGCGGACCCGGGGCTGCTCGTCGGCGAGCCGACCGACCCGCAGCAGCAGCTCCGCCAGGGCAGCCCGGTCCACCGGGGCGGCCCCGCGGTGCCCGCGCAGCAGCGGCGCGGCCCGGGGCGTGTCGACCAGCTCGGCGGCGTCGGAGTCGGTCAGCGGCACCGCCCGCCAGGCCCGGTCGCCGAGCAGTTCGGTGGCGACGCCACCGAGTCCGAACCCGACCACCGGCCCGAACGCCGGGTCCTCCACCAGCTCCACCACGCAGGGCACCCCGGGCGGGACCATCGCCTGCACCAGGACGTCCGCGCCGAAGGCCGCCGCCATTTCCGCGTACGCCCGGCGGACGGCCTGTTCGTCGGCCAGGTCGAGGCGGACCGCGCCGAGGTCGAGGCGGTGCCGCAGCCCGGCCGCGGCGGCCTTCAGCGCCACCGGCCAGCCGAGCGCCCCGGCGGCGGCCACCGCCTCGTCGACCGAGCGCGCCGGCACGGAGGGCGCCACGTCGATCCCGTACGCGCCGAGCAGCCCGGCCGGATCGGCGCCGTCGGCCCGCAGCGCGGCCTGGGCGGCGGCGGGGTCGATCCGGGGCAGCTCGGGCAGCACGCCGGGTGGGCGACGCAGCCAGTCGGCGTACGTGGCGACCCGGCCCAGGGCGCGCACCGCCTCCTCCACGCTCGGGTACGCCGGCACCCCGGCCGGGGGCCGCCCGGCGAGGAACGTGGCCACCACCGGCCGGCCGGCGCCGAACGCACCGGGCAGAGCTGCGGCGAAGTCGGCCTCGGGGTCGGTGAGCTGCCCGGGCAGCGGCGGGGCGAAGACCGCGACGAGGGCGTCCACGCCGTCGTCGGCGGCGGCGACACCGAGCGCGGCGGCGAACTCGGCCGCCCCGGCCTGGGGCCCCACGTCGGACGGGTAGCCGGCGGCCACGGTCAGCCCCTGCGCGGCGCAGGCCGTGGCGGCCAGCCCGGTCAGTGCCGAGGAGTTGCCCACCACGCCGACCCGCCGGCCGGCCGGCAGCGGCTGGTGGGCCAGCAGCACGCCGACGTCGAGCAACTCGGCGACGGTGTCCACCCGGATCACCCCGGACTGGGCGAACAGGGCGCTGACCCCGACCGCGTCCGGGCCGGGGGCGTCGGCGTTCAGCCCGGGCGGGCGGGCCGGGGAGGCCAACGCCACCACCGGCTTGTCCCGGCCGATCCGCCGGGCCAGCCGGGCGAACTTGCGTGGGTTGCCGAACGTCTCCAGGTACAACATGATCGCGTCGGTGCCGGGGTCGTCCTGCCAGTACTGGAGCAGGTCGTTGCCGGAGACGTCGGCCCGGTTGCCGGCCGAGACGAAGCTCGAAACGCCCAGGCCCCGCCGGTGCGCCTCGGCGAGCAGGGCCACCCCGAACGCCCCGGACTGGCTGAAGATGCCCACCCGGCCGGGTGCCGGCAGCGCCGGGGCGAGGGTCGCGTTGAGGCGTACCGCCTCGTCGGTGTTGGCCACGCCGAGGCAGTTCGGGCCGACGACCCGCATGCCGGCGGCGTGCGCCGCGCGGACCAGGGCCCGCTGGGCCGCCGCGCCAGCCGGGCCGGCCTCGGCGAAGCCTGCGGAGATCACCACCAGGCCGTGCGCGCCGGCCGCCGCCGCATCCGCCACCACCGCGCCGACCGCCTCCGGGGCCACCGCGACCACCGCCAGGTCGATCGCCCGGCCGGCGTCGACCGCCGAGGGGTACGCGGGCAGCCCCGCCACCGTCGCCGCGCTCGGGTGCACGGGCACCACCGCCCCGGTGAACCCGCCGTCGCGCAGGTGCCCGAGCAGTGCCGCGCCGACGCCCTGGCCGGTGGCGCTGGCCCCGTACACGGCGACGCCCCGGGGGGCGAGCAGCCGGGCGATGGAGCGCGCCTCGGTGCGGTGCTCCCGGCCGCGCTGCACCTCCAGCGTCTGTTCGGTGGGAGCGATCGGGAAGCTGAGGTGCACCACGCCGTCGGCGTACTGGCGCTGGACCTGGTAGCCGAAGTCGGCGAAGACCCGCAGCATCGCCCCGTTGGCCGGGAGCACCTCGGCGACGAAGCGCACGATCCCGGCCCGCCGGGCGGCGTCGGCCAGGTGCTCCAGCAGCACCGAACCGATCCCCCGGCCCTGGTAGGCGTCCTCCACCACGAACGCGACCTCGGCCTCGGGGGCCTGCGGGCCGAGCCGCTCGTACCGGCCGACGGCGACGATCCGGTCGGCGGCCAGCACCACGAACGCCTCCCGGTCCCGGTGGTCGACCACCACGAACCGCCGCAGGTCCCGCTCCGGGATCCGCGGGTACGGCGAGAAGTAGCGCAGGTAGCGGGTGCGCTCGGAGAACCGCGAGTGCATCGCCACGATGCCCGGCGCGTCGTCCGGACGGATCGGCCGCAGCCCGACGGTCGTGCCGTCGCTGAGCAGCACGTCCACCGGCTGGTCGACAGTGGTCACGCCTTCGGTCCCCTCCCCGGGTGCGTCGACTCAGTCGCGCGGGTCGTGCGGATCGAGCCCGAGCAGCGGGAACACCGCCTTGCGGGTGGCCGCGACGGCCCGGTCCACCGCGTTCGGCTCGCCCGTCGGCTGCCACGGCTCGTACGCCGGGTCGACGTCGTCGGTCATCCGCAAGGGCACCTCCCTGCCGGGGCGGCGCTCGGCGGCCAGCCGCCGCCAACCCGGCGGGGTGGGCGTGGCGGGGTCGACCGGGTCGCCGGTGGCCACCGCCAGCAGGTGGGTCCACGCCCGTGGCACCACCTCGACCAGGGCGTACCCGCCGCCGCCGGTGGCCACCCAGCGGCCCTCGCACAGCTCGTCGGCGAGCGCCCGCAGGGCGATGTAGGTGGCCCGCTGCCCGTCGACGGAGAGGTGCAGGTCGGCGAGGGGGTCGATCCGGTGCCCGTCGGCGCCGCACTGGGTCACGAGGATCTGCGGTCGGAACGCGCGCAGCACCGACGGCACGATCGCGTGGAACGCGCGCTGCCAGCCGGTGTCGTCGACGCCGGGCGGCAGCGGCACGTTGACGGCGCTGCCCTCCGCGCCGGGGCCGCCGGTCTCGTCGGGGAAGCCGGTGCCGGGGAACAGGGCCAGCGGGGTCTCGTGCAGGCTGACCGTGAGCACCCGGGGGTCGTGGTAGAAGATCTCCTGCACGCCGTCGCCGTGGTGCACGTCCACATCCACGTACGCGACCCGCTGCGCGCCGAGGTCGAGCAGCCGGGCGATGGCGACTGCGGGATCGTTGTAGACGCAGAAGCCGGCGGCCCGGTCCGGCATGGCGTGGTGCAGTCCCCCGGCCACGTTGACCGCGCGCCGTGCCTCGCCCCGCCAGACCGCCTCGGCGGCGGCCACGGTGGCCCCGGCGATCAGCGCACCGGCCTCGTGCATCCCGTCGAAGACCGGGTTGTCGGAGGTGCCCAGCCCGTAGCCGGCGAAGAGCGGGTCCCGGGGAGCGATCCGCACCGCGTTCAGGTAGCGCGGGTCGTGCACCCGGGTGAGCAGGGCGTCGTCGGCCGGCGCCGGAGCGACCAGACGGACCCCGGGCCGGTCGAGAACGCCCAGCTCGCGGGCGAGCGCGACGGTCAGCTCCACCCGGACCGGGTCGAGCGGATGGTCACCCATGTCGTAGGCGAGCAGGGCCTCGTCCCACACCACCACAGTGTCCTCGGACATGGGCCCATCGTCGCACGAGCACCGACGGCGGCCCATCACACGCGCTGGCTCCGCAGCCGGTGTCTGCGCGGGACCTGCGGTCAGCCGCCGGTGGCGACGGGGCGGGACGGGTCGGCGACCCAGTTGCTCCACGACCCGACGTAGAGCGCGGCGTCCGGGCGGCCGGCGAGGTGCAGGGCGAGCACGGCCTGCGCGGCGGTCACCCCGGAGCCGCAGTACGCCCCGACCGGTGCGGCGGCGGTGACCCCGGCGGCGGCGAACCGGTCCCGCAGCACGGCTGCGGCGGGGAACCGCCCGTCCGGGTCGACGTACCCGCCGGCGGGCAGGCTCACCGCGCCCGGGACGTGCCCGGCCACGGGGTCGACCGGCTCGGTCTCGCCCCGGTAGCGCGCCCCGGCCCGCACGTCGAGCAGCACGCCGGAGCCGGCGGCGGCGAGCGCGGCGGCGGCACCGGTGTCCAGCACCGGCAGCTCCCCCGGCCGGACCGACACGTCGCCGGGCACCGGGGCGGGGACCTCGGTGGACACGGGCAGGCCGGCGGCCACCCAGGCCGGGAAGCCGCCGTGCAGCAGCCGCACCGGCCGGTGCCCGGCCCAGCGCAGCGTCCACCAGGCGCGGGCGCCGGCCACCCCGTCGCCGCCGTCGTACACGACGACGGGGTGACCGGCGCGGACGCCGGCGGCCCGCAGCGCGGCCTGGAGGGCGGCGGGGTCGGGCAGCGGGTGCCGGCCGGCGGCGCCGGGCGGCCCGCACAGCTCGGTGTCGAGGTCGACGAAGACCGCGCCGGGGAGATGGCCGGTGGCGTAGTCGTCGCGGCCGGGCGGGCCGGCGAGCCGCCAGCGGACGTCGAGCAGGGTGGGCGGGTCGGCGTGGTCGAGCGCGGCGGCGAGCCGGTCGGCCTCGACCAGCGGTTCCTCGGTACCGGACATGGTGTCCAGTCAACACCATCCGGGCAGCGACCTCGCGTTTCGCCGGAGAGCCTTGTCCGGCGTCCGGGGTAGCATCGACCTCTGGGAGGTCGCTGACGTGAATGACCTGGTCGACACGACCGAGATGTACCTGCGCACCATCCTCGAGCTGGAAGAGGAGGGTGTGCCGCCGCTGCGTGCCCGCATCGCCGAACGGTTGAGCCAGAGCGGCCCCACCGTCAGCCAGACCGTCGCCCGGATGGAGCGCGACGGGCTGCTCACCGTCGAGGGCGACCGGCACCTGATGCTGACCGCGCTGGGCCGCAGCGCCGCCGTGTCCGTGATGCGCAAGCACCGGCTCGCCGAGCTGCTGCTGGTCAACGTCATCGGAATGCCCTACGAGGAGGCCCACGAGGAGGCCTGCCGGTGGGAGCACGTGATGAGCGACGCGGTGGAGAAGCGGGTCTACGACCTGCTCAACCGCCCGACCCGCTCGCCGTACGGCAATCCCATCCCGGGCCTGGAGGCGCTGGGCACCCCGGAGGCGCCGGCCCACGGCACCGAGGGTGAGCGCAACCTGGCGTTCCCCGGGCTGTCCGGCCCGGTGGTGGTGCGGCGCATCTGCGAGAGCGTGCAGACCGACGCCGACGTGCTGCGCCAGCTGCACGCCGCCGGGGTCGACCCGGGCGCCACGGTGACCGTGGCCCAGGAGCGCGACGGCGTCTTCATCGACCGCTCCGGCGACCGGATCCGGCTGCCCCGCGAGGTCGCCTCCCGGGTGTTCGTCGCCGCCCACTGACTCCCCTGCCCTGACGCGCCCGGGTCGGCCCGTGCCGCCAGCCCACCCGGGCCGGGCTCACAGCGCTCGGGTGTCGACCGTCTGCGCCAGGCCGACGAGCCGTTCCGCCAGCTCCTCCACGGCGGCGCGGGTGGTGCCCTTCGGCAGCGTCCAGCGCAACGTGGCGAGCCGGTCCTCGGCTGCCAGCCAGCCGACCTCGGCGACCGGCCCGTGGCCGTCGGCGGCGGAGGCGGCCCGCCGGTAGCCGGCCCGGCCCAGCTTGCTGACCTCTCGGGCCCCGCCCGGCCGCACGTCGGCGGTGAAGCCCGCCACGTCGATCGAGGTGGCGCTGACGGTGAGCGCCAGTTCAGGCAGCAGCGCCTGCTCCGCGCGGACCACGCAGGTGTGCGTGTCACCGCGCGAGCTGGACGCCGCCACGTCGAACCGTTCCCCGGTGTGCTCCTCGATCACCGCGAAGTCCAGCAGCCGGCACGCGCCGCCCGAGGAGGCCGCCGGCACGTCGAGCACGACCGGTTCGGCCCGGGGCACCGCCACCGGCTCGGGGTCCTGGGCGACACACCCCGACACGGCCAGCACCGCAACGCCCGCGAGACAGATCCGGCCGCGCACGCCCCACCTCCGCCGTCCCCGGCGGGCTCCCGCCGGTTGTCGTCGGACACCGTACGGGCTGTCCGCGTCGGACGGAAGCCCTCAGTCAGGTCACGTACGGGCAGTGTCGGCAGCCGCCGGTCCGGGCTCAGCCGCGCCGGGCGAACGCGGCGGCGATTTCCGCCCGGTCCGCGCCCGCCGCGAGCAGCACGCGCAGCAGCACCTTCGCCTTGTACGGGTCGAGCAGCCCACCGTTGACCAGCCCACGCCGCTGAAGGTCGGTCTCCGACCCCACCGCCCCGTACGTGTGCCGCAGCACCGCCCCGGCCCCGGTGCGCGAGGTGAGTACCACCGGCACCCGCTCCGCCAGTTCTCCCAGCACCGGGGCGAGCGCGGGCGGGACGTGCCCGACGCCGAACCCGGCCACGACCACCCCGTCCCGGCCCCGGAACAGGCCGGTGACGAGGTCGGTGTCCTCGTCGAGGGTGACCGTGTGCAGGGCCACCCGGACCGCGTCGAGCCGGTCGGCGTCCACCCCGGGCACCGGGGGCAGCCGAGGCGGTCGGGTCAGCACCCGCACCTCCCCCTCCACGACGTGCCCGAGCGGCCCGGCGTTCGGTGAGACGAAGGCGCCGGTGCTGGTGCTGTGCGTCTTGCGGACCCAGCGGGCGGCGTGCACCTCGTCGTGACACGCGACCAGTGCCCCCAGGTCGCGGGCAGCCGGGGCGGCGGCCACCCGGGCCGCCGCGAGCAGATTCGCCGGGCCGTCCGCACCTGCGAGGGTGGGGTTGCGCATCGCGCCGGTGAAGACGAGCGGCTCCGGGTGTGGCCAGAGCAGGTCGGCCAGGAACACCGTCTCCTCCAGCGTGTCGGTGCCCTGGGTCACCACCACGCCGGCCGCGCCGCCGGCCACCGCCGACGACGCCGCGTCGACCAGGTCCAGGATCTGCCGGTACGTGAGGTCCGCGCTGGGCACCGCCCGCGTGTCGCGTACGTCGATCGGATGGTCGAGGTCGGCGAGGCCCGGCACGGCCGCGACCAGGTCGGCCCCGGTGAGCCGGGCGACCACCCCGCCCTCGGCGGACCCGGCCATCGCGATGGTCCCGCCGAGGGTGAACAGGACGACGGTCACCGCCCTGCCTCCCCGCCGGGCCGGCGGGCCAGCAGGTACGCCTGCGGGCCGCGCTCGTACCCCTCGGGCTCGCGGAGCAGGCGGGCCTGCACGGCGAACCCGGCCCCGGCGAGCTGCGCGGCGACCCGGTCCGGCGGCAGCCAGTGCACGTCGTAGGAGACGGTGTGGCCGTACGCCTGCTCGAGGCGGAAGCGCTCGTCGCCGGCCTTGAACGCGAGCACCAGCTCACCGCCCGGGGCGAGCACCCGGTGGAACTCGGCGAAGACCCCGGGGAGCAGCTCCGGCGGCAGGTGGATGATCGAGTACCAGGCGACCAGGCCGGCGAGGCCGGCGTCTGGCAGCGGCAGGTCGGTCATCGACCCGACGGCGAAGCGCAGCCCCGGCCAGGCGTCCCGGGCCACCGCCACCATCCCCGGGGACAGGTCGAGGCCCGCGACGTCCAGCCCCAGGTCGCGCAGGTGGGCGGTGATCCGGCCGGTGCCGCAGCCGACCTCGACGACCGGCCCCGCGCTGCCGACCAGCTCGGCGAAGGTGGCCAGCATCGCCCGCTCCAGCGGCTTGCCCGCCAGCTCGCCGTGCACCAGTCGGGCGTAGTCGACGGCCACCGTGTCGTACGCGGCGCGGGTCTCCCGCAGCCAGTCCGGTTCCCCCATGACCGGCCACCCTAGTCGCCGCCGGAACCGTCGTGGGGACGCCGGCGCGGGTCAGTCCGTCAGCACCAGCCACGCCCGGCCGTCGATCAGCTCCCGGGCGGCGTCGAGGTGCCCGGCATGGCAGGCGGTCTCGGTGATCACGTGCAGGACCGTCCGGCGCAGGGCGTGCGGGGGCAGGCCCGGGAAGACCTCCTCCGGCCACCAGACCGGGGCGGCGTCCAGGTCGGTGCCGGCGATCACCGCGTCGGCCAGCTCCGCCTCCCGCCGGTACAGATCGAGCACCGCCGCGGCCGGCGTCTCCGCGTCGACCCGCCAGGCGTCGGCCCCGGACTCCAGGTCGACGCGCTCGCCGGCGACTACGGCCCGGAACCAGAACCGCTCGACGTCGAGGGCGAGGTGGCGGACCAGCCCCAGACAGGACCAGCCGGACGGCAGCACCGGCCGGCGCAGGGCCTCCTCGGGCAGCCCGTCCAGGATCCCGAGCACGTGTTGGCGCTGCCCGTGAAGCGCCGCCAGCAGCGCCGTGCGCTCCTCATCGTGGGACATCCGGGCCCTCCGTTTCCGCGGGTACGCGCGCCGTCAGCTCGACGAACGGGCGGGACCGCCCAGCCTGGGCGAACCAGGTGACCGCCTGCCCGTGCGGGCGGGTCCAGGCCAGCGGCTCGCCGTCCAGCGCGAGCACGTTGTACAGCGCGTCGTCCGGCGGCTTCGGCAGCGCGTCGTGCCCCAGCACGTCCGGGGTCTCGTTGGCAACCCAGTGCCCGGGTAGGCCGCGCACCACCTCGACGAACGCCTCCCTGCGCGGCGGCGGCACCTGGTAGAGCACGGAGGTGTGGAACACCACCAGCGTCGCGCCGGCCGGCGCCCGCGCGGCCAGGGCCGGCAGGTCGTCCACCAGGTCGCCGCGGACCAGCAGCGGCGGATCAGTCGCGGCGACGGCCGCGGCGGCCCGCAACCGGGCGCGGCGGTGGGTGTGCTCGGGCCAGATGAGCGCGTCGAGCCAGGCGACGTCGGCCGGGTCGGTGACGTCGAGCGGGTTCAGGTCCAGGCCGGCCCGCCACACCACCTCGGGCCGGCGGGCCGGCGGCGCGGTTCCGGTGAGCGCGCAGTCGAGGACCGGCTCGCCCGCGCCGAGCAGGTGGCCGCCGTAGCGGTAGGCGTACCGGTCGGGGTAGAGGCAGAGCCCGGCGGACGCGCCGACCTCCAGCAGCGCGAGCGGCTGCGGCAGCGCGGCGAGCACCGGCAGCAGTACGGCGCACCGCCCGGCCTCGTTGGTCTGGGTGGCTCGGATGCGCAGCTCCGCCTCGATCGCCGGCCAGTGCGCCACCGCGAAGTCGCGAAAGGCGGCCGGGTCCTCGACCGGGCCGCCGAGGAACCGTACGACGCCGAACAGCAGGTTGGGCTGCCGCCTGGCCGGCGGGAGCGTGCCGAGCAGCGCGAGCACCCCGGCGTCGCGGGAGACCGCCAGGGCCAGGCGCTCGTACGCGGGCGACACGCCGTGCGCCTCGCGGGCGGCGAACTCGACGTAGCCGGCGGTGGTCGATAGGTATTCGTCAATCACCGGGACAGTGTAGGGAGGCACGGTGACATCGACTTGCCGCTTCCGTTGCCTGCGGCTGGTCCCGGCTCGCGAGCCCCGGGCGCGTCAACGCCCGGGGCTCGTTGCCTTCTGTCAGCTGCAACCGCTGGTGGAGCCGCAGCCCTCGCAGACGTAGCAGCTGCCGGCCGGGCGCATCTTCGTGCCGCAGGTGAAGCAGAGCGGCGCGTCGGCGGCCTTGCCGATCACGGCCTCCAGCAGTTCGGTGCTGGAGCCGACCGACGGGGCCGGCTTGGCGGCGGCGACGTCGGCCATCTCCTGCGCCGGCTGGGCGATCGGGCCGGTCTTCGTCTCCGGTGCCTCGACCGGGGCGGAGGAGGCCATCGCGGTCAGCTCCGCACCGGTGACCGCCGCGGTCTCCGCCTCCGCCTCGGCCCGCAGCTGGGCGGCCCGCTCCTTGGCGGTGAAGATGCCCAGCTCGGCGCGGCCCTCGTACGGCAGGAAGTCCAGGGCCAGGCGACGGAAGATGTAGTCCATCACCGAGGCGGCCATCCGCACGTCCGGGTCGTCGGTCATGCCGGCCGGCTCGAAGCGCATGTTGGTGAACTTGCTGACGTACGTCTCCAGCGGGACGCCGTACTGGAGACCGATGGAGATGGCCACCGAGAAGGCGTCCATCACCCCGGCCAGGGTCGAGCCCTGCTTCGACATCTTGAGGAAGACCTCGCCGAGGCCGTCATCGGGGTACGACGACGCGGTGAGGTACCCCTCGGCCCCGCCGACGGAGAAGCTGACCGTCTGCGACGGGCGCTTCTTCGGCAGCCGCTTGCGCACCGGGCGGTACTCGACGACCTTCTCGACCGTCTTCTCCGCCGCGACCGGAACCACGGCGGGCGCGATCGTCTTGTTCGGCTTGGCCACGGACAGCGGCTGGCCGACCTTGCAGTTGTCCCGGTAGATGGCCAGCGCCTTGAGGCCGAGCTTCCAGCCCTCGAAGTAGATCTTCTCGACGTCGGCGACGGTGGCCTGCTCCGGCATGTTGACCGTCTTGGAGATGGCGCCGGAGATGAACGGCTGGACGGCCGCCATCATCCGCACGTGCCCCATCGGCGCGATGGACCGCTCGCCCATGGCGCAGTCGAAGACCGGGTAGTGCTCCGGCTTGAGGCCGGGGGCGTCCACCACGTGGCCGTGGTCGGCGATGTGCTCGACGATCGCCTCGACCTGCTCCTCGGGGTAGCCGATGCTGCGCAGGGCGCGCGGGACGGTCTGGTTGACGATCTGCATCGAGCCGCCGCCGACCAGCTTCTTGAACTTGACCAGCGCCAGGTCCGGCTCGACGCCGGTCGTGTCGCAGTCCATCATCAGGCCGATGGTGCCAGTAGGTGCGAGCACCGCGGCCTGCGAGTTGCGCCAGCCGAACTTGTCGCCGATCTTGTTGCCCTGGGTCCACTGCTTGGTCGCCTCGCGGACGATCGCGGTGGCCACCGTGCTGGTGGGCTTGATCTCGTCGTTGGCGGCGGCGTGCTTGCGCATGACCCGCTTGTGCGGCTCGGCGTTGCGGGCGTAGCCGTCGTACGGGCCGACGATGCCGGCCAGCTCGGCCGAGCGGCGGTACGCGGTGCCGGTCATCAGCGAGGTGATCGAGGCGGCCACCGAGCGGCCCTGCTCCGAGTCGTACGGCAGGCCGGAGGCCATCAGCAGCGCGCCGAGGTTGGCGTACCCGATGCCGAGCTGCCGGTAGGCGCGGGTGGTCTCGCCGATCTTCTCGGTCGGGAAGTCGGCGAAGCAGATCGAGATGTCCATCGCGGTGATGACGAACTCGACGGACCTGACGAACTTCTCCACCTCGAAGCCACCGTCGGCGCGGAGGAACTTCATCAGGTTGAGCGAGGCCAGGTTGCACGAGGAGTTGTCCAGGTGCAGGTACTCCGAGCAGGGATTCGACGCGGTGATCCGGCCGGTTTCCGGGCAGGTGTGCCAGTCGTTGATGGTGTCGTCGTACTGCAGGCCGGGGTCGGCGCACTCCCAGGCGGCCTGCGCGATGGTGCGGAACAGCTTCTTGGCGTCGACGGTCTCGATGGTCTGCCCGTCGAGCCGGCCGCGCAGGTCGAAGCCGCCGTCGTTCTCCACCGCCGTCATGAACTCGTCGGAGACCCGGACGGAGTTGTTGGCGTTCTGGTACTGCACGCTGACGATGTCGGAGCCGCCGAGGTCCATGTCGAAGCCGGCGTCCCGCAGCGCGCGGATCTTGTCCTCCTCGCGCGCCTTGGTGACCACGAACTCCTGGATGTCCGGGTGGTCGACGTCGAGGATGACCATCTTGGCCGCGCGCCGGGTGGCGCCGCCGGACTTGATGGTGCCGGCGCTCGCGTCCGCGCCGCGCATGAAGCTGACCGGGCCGGAGGCGTTGCCGCCGGAGGAGAGCAGCTCCCGGGAGGAGCGGATGCGGGACAGGTTGACCCCGGAGCCGGAGCCGCCCTTGAAGATCAGCCCCTCCTCCTTGTACCAGTCGAGGATGGAATCCATCGAATCATCCACAGACAGGATGAAACACGCCGAAACCTGCTGGGGCGACGGCGTGCCGACGTTGAACCAGACCGGCGAGTTGAAGCTGAACACCTGGTGCAGCAGCATCCAGGTCAGCTCGTGGGCGAACGCCTCGGCGTCGGCCGGGGTCGCGAAGTAGCCGTGCTCCTCGCCCGCCTTGCGGTAGGTGCTGACCACCCGGTCGATGAGCTGCCGCAGCGACCACTCCCGATCCGGGGTGCCCACCGCGCCCCGGAAGTACTTCGTGGTCACGATGTTGGCCGCGTTGACGCTCCAGGACTCGGGGAACTCCACCCCGCGCTGCTCGAAGTTGATCGAGCCGTCCCGCCAGTTCGTCATCACGACGTCGCGACGCTCCCACGCCACCTCGTCGTACGGGTGGACCCCGTCGGTCGTCCACACCCGCTCGATCTTGAGGCCCGCGCCGGCCTTCGTCCGCGTCCGGCTGGCTGTCACGCCGTCCCCCGCCATCTCATCCGCCCCCTCGTCTGCGCGGTCACCCGCCGCGCGTCGCACTGTCAGCAATTCAGGAAAAGCTCAAACGGTACGGTCGGCGGCCCCCGCCGCCGACCCGGCGTCGCCGTCCGCCCCGGCGCCCTCCCGGGCGCGGGCGGCGGCGCGCAGCGTCTCGATCTCGCGCTCGAAGTCGGTCAGCGAGTCGAACGAGCGGTAGACGCTGGCGAAGCGGAGGTACGCCACCTCGTCCAGGTCCCGCAGCGGGCCGAGGATCGCCAGCCCCACGTCGTGGCTGGGGATCTCGGCGGCCCCCTTGGCCCGGATGGTCTCCTCGACCTTCTGGGCGAGCAGTGCGATGGAGTCGTCGTCGACCGGCCGCCCCTGGCACGCCTTGCGCACCCCACCGCCGATCTTGGTACGGCTGAACGGCTCGGTCACCCCGCTGCGCTTGACCACCGCGAGCACCGCCTCCTCGACGGTGGTGAACCGCTTGCCGCACTCCGGGCAGGACCGCCGCCGGCGGATCAACTGGCCGTCGTCGGCCTCCCGCGAGTCGACGACCCGGGAGTCGGCGTGCCTGCAGTACGGGCACCGCATCGCCTGACCTCCTTCGTCGACGGCGGGCACACCGGGCGCACCCCCGGACGCACGGAACCGCGGCGCCGGCCCTGTGTGGGGCCGCCACCGGGTGCGGCAGCAGGGAGTGCGGTCGGTAGTTGAACCCAACCTGTAGGCAACTTACGCCCATGTGACTACTACATCTAGGGGTCGACCGTATGCGTCCGGCGGACCGAAATCAAGTTCGCCGACCCGCCCGGCGCGTCATCAGGATCACGTCCCACACTCCCCCTCACCGGCTCGCCGAAAGCCCCAACGCGGGACCGCTCCCCCTGGTCACGGCCGACCCACCGAGGGCGGGAAACCGCAGGCAGGGTACGCGGGAACTCGAACTGATGTTCGAGAGCCGCGTACCGTTTACCAGAACAGGCGTTCGGATTTCCCGGTTTCCCGCTCCGACACGCCGACGAAGGTCGTACAGATGTTTGAAAATGACCGATCCCACCTATACGGTCAAGAACAACCGGACGCGGCGGGTTCCGCCCCGCCCGGTCGCCACACCCCGCACGCACCACGAGCCGCCGAGGCACCCAGCGCCGACCAGGGAGGACGGACGTGACCGAGGACCGGGCCAGCCGGCCGAAGAACCCGCAGCAGATCGCCGAGGCGGGTCCGCCGGCCACTCGGCGCCCCCGCGCCGCGCGCAGCCGGACCGGGCAGCCGGCCGTGCGAGCGGTCACCCCGGTGGTCAGCAGCTTCCCCGACCCGGCCACGGTCGACCTCACCGCCCGGCAGCGCCGCATCCTGGAGTTCATCCGCACCTGGGTCGATCGGCACGGATACCCGCCGAGCGTGCGGGAGATCGGCGAGGCCGTCGGGCTCGTCTCCCCGTCCAGCGTCGCCTACCAGCTCAAGGAGCTGGAGAAGAAGGGCTTCCTGCGCCGCGACCCGAACCGGCCGCGTGCGGTGGACGTCCGGGCCCCCAGCGACATGATCGACGACGAGGCGTCCCGCTCGCAGCGGCCCACCCCGGCGTACGTGCCGATGCTGGGCCGGATCGCCGCCGGTGGGCCGATCCTCGCCGAGCAGGCGGTGGAGGACATCTTCCCCCTCCCCCGCGAGCTGGTCGGCGAGGGCGAGGTCTTCATGCTCCAGGTCAAGGGCGACTCGATGCTCGACGCCGCGATCTGCGACGGGGACTGGGTGGTGGTCCGGCAGCAGCCGACCGCTGACTCCGGCGAGATCGTCGCGGCGATGCTCGACGGAGAGGCGACGGTGAAGACCTACCGCCACCGGGACGGCCACGTCTGGCTGATGCCGCAGAACCCGGCTTTCGACCCGATCCCCGGCGACGACGCCACCATCATGGGCCGGGTCGTCGCCGTCCTGCGCCGGATCTGACCGCTGACGGGCAGCGGTCGCCCCGGCGGCCGTTGCCCGGGTCCATCGCCCCGGCGAAGCCTCAGCGAGGGATCGTCGACCACGCCGTTGGCGACCGGTGCCCGCGTCGGGACCGATCAATAGGCGGATCCGTCAGTAGCGGTCGCCGCGGTGCCCGCGACCGCTACCGGGCGCCTGGCCGCCGTAGCCGCCCCGCCCGTCGTCGCCCCGCCCGTCGTCGGGCCCGCCCTCGCCGCGCCGACCCGCACGGGAGTCGCGCGGGTCCCGGGGGTCCCGCCCCCGCCGGGGCGGCTCGGCCCGCCCGCCGCCGTACACCCCGCCACGCACCGGCCGGCTGTCCCGGCCGGGCTGGCCCCCGCCCGGAGGCTGCCCGCCTGCGGGCTGGTCGCCGCCGTAGACGCCACCACCGCCCGGTCGGCCACCGCCGCCGTAGACCCCGCCACCCTGGGGCCGGCCACCGCCGTCGCCGGGGCGGCCACCGCCTGCGGGCCGGCCACCGCCGCCGTAGACCCTGCGGGAGGGGCCCTGGGCCGGGCCGCCGGCAGCCGGGCCCTCGCCGTACACACCGGCGGCCGGCGCGCCGCCGTAGACCCCGCCGCGCGAACGGTCCCCGCCCGGCGGCGGGCCGTCGGCGGGGTGGCCGTAGCCGGGCTCGTCCGGGCCGTCGTCCAGCGGGAACTCGTCCCGCTCCGGCACGTCCTGGCGGGCCTTCGGACCGCCGGCCGGCGCGGGGCGCTTCCGCGCCCGCACGATGCCGAGGATGCCCGCGCCGACCATCAGCGCGCCGATCACGCCGACCGCGGCGATCAGGTACGTGATCTGGTCGAGGCTCAGCCCTTCCATCCAGGACTTCTCCGCCGCGGGCTTGGGCGGGCCGGCGTCGCCACCGGTCAGCGCCTCGGCGCCGGTGGTGGAGGGGGCGTAGCCCAGGATGTCGATCGGGTCGTCCGGGGCCAGCTCACCGCCGTCGGAGACCGTGACGAACGACTTGCCGTCCGGGGTGTAGGAGATCGCCTCGCCGAACGGGTCCGTCAGCGGGGTCACCCGGGGCTTGCCGCCGGTCAGCGCCCCGACGATGTCGCCGTTCGACACGTCGTACTCGAAGGCGTCCGCGTACGTGCGCAGCACGACCTTCGTGCCGTCGGGCGAGCGGGCGGCACCGGTGACGGCGACCCGGCCGAATATGTTCAGCACGTTCGGGGTGTTCGTCTTCGGCAGCGACACCTCGCCGACCCTGGCCATCGGCACCGGTTCGGTTTCGCCGGTCCTGAGCTTGCCCGACGGGGTGAAGATCTCGGCCTTGCCGCTGACCACCTTGGTGATGATCAGCGGCTTGCCGTCGTCGCCGATCAGCAGCGCCTCGGCGTCGTGCGGCTTGTTCTCGGGGTAGGCGAGCCGGTGCAGCACCGGCTTGGCCGACCCGTCGGCCGGCATGCTCCACACCGCCACCCGCTCGCGCCGCTGGGCACTGGAGAGGTTGTCGCCGATGTCGGCGATCCACAGCTTCTCGCCGTCCGGCGAGAGCGCGAGGTCCTCGGTGTCGAGCGGGCCCTTCCCCGAGTAGCGCACCGGCTCCCTCGCCAGCTTGCACTTGGTGTCGAGGAAGAACACCCGCTTGTGGCTCTCGACGTCGGTGCCGTCGTTGACCACCACGTATCCGCTCTTCGTGGCCACCAGGCCGGAGAGCTCCCGCAGCCGCTCGTCGACGATCGTGCAGCGCTTCTTGCCGGGAGTCGGCTCGGGTGCGGCGGCCGCCGGAGCGGGCGCGGCCAGGGCGGATCCGGAGAGCGCCACGATCGCCCCGAACAGGCCGAGGGCAACCGTGACCGAGGAAACAGCGCGGCGCATGGGGCTCAGTGTCGCATGCCACGTGAATACCGGAGTCACGCCGGGACGCCGACGTTGAGTCGCCACTCACGACCGGACGGCACGGACCCGGGCCAGCAGGCACTACCCGGCCGACGCCGATCCGGCGCGCCGGCTGGGACGTCGCCCCGCGGAGGTGCCGCGATCCCCGGGGCCGGCATTCCGGCCCCGGGGGTCACTCAGCGGGTGGGGACGGCGACGAGTGACTCCTCCGCGGCGTACGGGGCGAGCTCGGCGGCGAGCGCCTCACCGACCCGCACGTGCAGCAGCGTTCCCTCGGGCAGGTGGGCGGTGCTGAGCACCTCGCCCTGCCGGTGCACCCGGGCCACCAGGTCACCCCGGTCGTACGGGAGCACCGCGCGGACCTCCACCGCCGGGCTGGGCAGCCGCTCCTCGATGGCCGCCCGAACCTCGTCGATCCCCCGCCCCGAGCGGGCCGAGGCGAAGACGGCGTCCGGCCAGAGCCGCTTGAGCCGCAGCAGGGTCTCCTCGTCGGCCGCGTCGGTCTTGTTGATCACCAACAACTCGGGCAGCCGGTCGGCGCCCACCTCGGCGAGCACCTCGCGGACCGCCCGGACCTGCTCCTCCGGGTCCGGGTGGGCGCCGTCGACGACGTGTACCACCAGGTCGGACCCGGCGACCTCCTCCAGGGTCGAGCGGAACGCCTCGACGATCTGGTGCGGCAGGTGCCGGACGAAGCCGACGGTGTCGGAGAGGGTGTAGATGCGGCCGTCGGGGGCGGTGGTCTTGCGGGTGGTCGGGTCCAGGGTGGCGAACAGCGCGTTCTCCACCAGCACTCCGGCCCCCGTCAGCCGGTTGAGCAGGCTGGACTTGCCGGCGTTGGTGTAGCCGGCGATCGTCACGGCCGGGACGGCGTTGCGGGCGCGGCGGGAGCGCTTGGTCTGGCGTACCGTCTTCATGGCCTTGATCTCCCGGCGCAGCCGGGAGATGCGGTGCCGGATGCGACGCCGGTCGGTCTCCAGCTTGGTCTCACCGGGACCGCGCACGCCCACGCCGCCGCCCGCGCCGCCGCCGCGGCCGGAGCCACCGGTCTGCCGGGACAGCGTCTCGCCCCAACCGCGCAGCCGGGGCAGCAGGTATTCGAGCTGGGCCAGCTCGACCTGTGCCCGGCCCTCCTTGCTCTTGGCGTGCTGGGCGAAGATGTCCAGGATCAGCGCGGTGCGGTCGACCACCTTGACCTTGGTGCGCTGCTCCAGGTTGCGGAGCTGGGACGGGGACAGCTCACCGTCGCAGATCACCGTGTCGGCGCCGGAGGAGAGCACCATCGACCCGAGGTCGTCGACCTTGCCCCGGCCGATGTACGTCGCCGGGTCGGGGCGGTTGCGGCGCTGGATCAGCCCCTCCAGCACCTGCGAGCCGGCCGTCTCGGCCAGCGCCGCCAGCTCGGTGAGGGAGTTCTCGGCGTCGGTCTGGCTGCCCTCGGTCCATACTCCGACGAGGACGACCCGCTCCAGCCGGAGCTGGCGGTACTCGACCTCGGTGACGTCGGTGAGCTCGGTGGAGAGGCCAGGGACCCGCCGCAGCGCCTGCCGCTCCGACAGCTCGAACCCCCCGGTGGTGGTGGCGTCGAATTCGTCGTCTGGAAGGGGTACGTAGGTCTCCTGGTCGCGCAAGTGCGCCTCCCTGTCCGTTCTGTAGCGAAGCGACGGCTTTCCGTCGCGTACGAGCAATCCTGACATGTGACAACGTCGAACGCACCTGCTATATGCCCGTTGCCTGGACCACCAAAAGTGGGGGCGAATGCGACGCGACCGGTGCGGGCGAGTAGAAATGCGGGGCGACACACGACCGGCCGATCAGCGTTGACGGAGGCATTCCCGTGGCCATCACCCGACTTCCTAGTGCCGGGTTCTCGATCACCATCCGGATCGCCGTGCCCGCGGACGCCTCCTCGATCGGCCGGCTCACCACCTCCGTCGGCGAGGCCGGGGCGATCGTCACCGCGCTGGACGTGGTCGACTCCGACCCGACCCACGTGCTCGTCGACCTGACCTGCGACACCGCCGACACCGGCCACGCCGACCAGGTGGTCGACGCGCTCACCGCGCTCGACGGGGTGGACGTCCGCAAGGTCTCCGACCGCACGTTCCTGCTGCACCTCGGCGGCAAGATCGAGGTCAGCTCGAAGGTGGCGCTGCGCAACCGTGACGAGCTGTCCCGGGCGTACACCCCGGGGGTGGCCCGGGTCTGCATGGCGATCGCCGAGAACCCGGCGGACGCCCGCCGGCTGACCATCAAGCGCAACACGGTCGCGGTGGTCAGCGACGGCTCGGCCGTGCTCGGCCTGGGCAACCTCGGGCCGGCCGCGTCGCTGCCCGTGATGGAGGGCAAGGCGGCGCTGTTCAAGCGCTTCGGCGGGGTGGACGCCTGGCCGGTGGTGCTGGACACCCAGGACACCGACGAGATCGTGGCGATCGTCAAGGCGATCGCGCCCGCGTACGGCGGGATCAACCTGGAGGACATCGCCGCGCCGCGCTGCTTCGAGATCGAGGCCCGGCTGCGCGAGCTGCTCGACATCCCGGTCTTCCACGACGACCAGCACGGCACCGCGATCTGCGTGCTGGCCGCGCTGACCAACGCGCTGCGCGTGGTGGGCAAGCAACTCGCGGACGTCCGGGTGGTCGTCTCCGGCGCCGGCGCGGCCGGCACCGCGATCATGAAGCTGCTGCTGCGGCAGGGCGTCGGCGACATCATCGCGTGCGACCGCCAGGGCGCCCTGCACCCCGGCCTGAGCGGGCTCAACCCGGCCTGGCAGTGGCTGGCCGAGAACACCAACAAGGAGAACTACTCCGGCGACCTGCCCGGGGCGGTACGCGGCGCGGACGTGTTCATCGGCGTCAGCGCGCCGAACCTGCTCACCGGCGACGACATCGCCACCATGGCCAAGGACTCGATCGTCTTCGCGCTGGCCAACCCGGACCCGGAGGTCGACCCCCGGGAGGCGCGCAAGCACGCCGCCGTGGTGGCCACCGGCCGCTCCGACCAGCCGAACCAGATCAACAACGTGCTCGCCTTCCCGGGCGTGTTCCGGGGCATGCTGGACGCGCACGCCGAGGAGTTCACCGAGGAGATGGCGATCGCCGCCGCCCGGGCGATCGCGGACGTGGTCGGTGAGGAAAAGATCAACCCGACGGTCATCGTTCCCAGCGTCTTCGACTCCCGGGTCGCCCCGGCGGTCGCCGCCGCCGTCCGCGCCGCCGCCCAGTCCCCGGCCCCGCCTCCCGCCGCCGATCCGGGCCCCGCCGACCTCCCGGAAATCGCCGCCACCGCCAGCGCCACCCCCTGACCCCTGCTGGGGGCGCATTGATCAAGGGTTTTGCGTCAGCCGGGTTGCCGGATCTGACGCAAACCTCGTGATCGGCCCCGGGCTTTTATCCGGGAAGGGTGACTGTGCCGGTGGCGATCAGGAGGGCTGGGCCGGCGAGCCAGCAGGAGTCGTCCGTCACCGTGACCGTGAGGCGGCCGCCGGGGACGTCGACCGTCGCCGTGCCGGTGTCCCGGCCGGCGTCGCGCAGGGCGACCGCGGCGACCGCGCACGCGCCGGTGCCGCAGGACAGCGTCTCGGCGGACCCCCGCTCGTAGACCCGCATGAGCACGTGGACGTCGGTGCCGCCGACGGGGTCGCCCGGCGCGGTGAACTCGACGTTCACCCCGGAGGGGAAGATTCCGGCGTCGAACACCGGCGCCCGGGTCAGGTCCAGGCCGGCCAGGTCCAGGCCGCCGGGGAGGACGCAGACCAGGTGCGGGTTGCCGACGTCCACGGCGGTGCCCGGCAGGGTCAGCCCGCCCAGGGCTGCGGTCGCCACGTCGTACAGCCGGGGGCGGCGCATCTCGACCGAGACCGTGTCGCCCTCGACCAGCGCACGCACGACGCCGGCCCGGGTGGCCACCGGCAGCGCCGCGCCGGACGGCGCGGCCAGCCCGGTCTCCAGCAGGTAGCGGATGAAGACCCGGGCGCCGTTGCCGCACATCTCGGCGACCGACCCGTCGGCGTTGCGGTAGTCCATGAACCACTCGGCGTCGCCGGCGAGGGCGGCGCCCTCGGGGTGCTTGGCGGCCCGCACCACCCGCAGGACGCCGTCCGCGCCGAGGCCCCGCCGCCGGTCGCACAGCGCGGCGACCATCCCCGGGGTCAGGTCGAGCGCGCCGTCCGGGTCGGGAAGGATGACGAAGTCGTTGCCGGTGCCGTGCCCCTTGGTGAACTCCACGCCCCCATCATCGCGCAGCGGCGGGAACGAGACGCAGGGCGTCGGCAACCAGGCCCGGCGCTGCGGAGTCCAGCCAGTTGATCCGGGGATCGCGGCGGAACCAGGAGCGCTGTCGGCGGACGAACCGGCGGGTGGCCCGGACCGTCTCGTCGTGCGCCCCACTCTCGGTCAGCTCCCCGGCGAGCAGGCGCAGCACCTGCTGGTAGCCGAGCGCCCGGCTGGCCGTGCGGCCCTCGCGCAGGCCGCACCCGACCAGGGCCCGGGTCTCGGCGACCAGACCGTCGGCCCACATCCGGTCCACCCGCAGTGCTATCCGCTCGTCCAGCGCCGTGGTGTCCAGGTCCACCCCGAGCTGCACGGACGGGTAGTACGGGGTGGGTTCGGGCAGGGACGCGGTGAACGGCGCCCCGGTCAGCTCGATCACCTCCAGGGCGCGGACGATCCGCCGGCCGTTGCCGGGCAGGATGCCCGCGGCCGCGGCCGGGTCCGCCGCGCGCAGCCGCGCGTACAGGGGGGCCGGGCCGGCCTCGGCCAGCTCCGCCTCCAGCCGCTCCCGCACGACCGGGTCGGTGCCGGGGAACTCGAATCGCTCCAGCACCGCCCGCACGTACAGGCCGGAGCCGCCGACCAGCAGCGGCACCCGGCCCCGGGCCAGGACGTCGTCGACCGCCGCGCGGGCCAGCCGCTGGTACTCGGCGACGCTGGCCGGCTCGGTCACCTCCCAGATGTCGAGCAGGTGGTGCGGCACGCCCTCCCGCTCGGCCGGGGTGAGCTTCGCGGTGCCGATGTCCATCCCCCGGTAGAGCTGCATCGAGTCGGCGTTGACCACCTCGCCGTCGAGGGCGTGCGCGAGGGCGATGCTCAGCGCGGACTTCCCGGCGGCGGTCGGCCCGACCACCGCCACCACCGTGCCGGGCGGGACGCCGCCCGCGCTCACGCCGGCTCCCAGTTGGCCACGAGGTAGGCGACGCCGTAGGGCGCCTCGTGGTGGCCCAGTTCGCCGCGCCAGTCGCCGCCCGCCGCACGGACCGCGCCGGCCAGCACCTGCCAGGGCGCCCGGCCGGCGGCGCTCAGCTGCGCCGACAGCGCCGGGTCGAGGCCGAGCAGGGCCTCGGCGTCGGCGTCGGCCAGGGCCCGGGCCACCCCGTCGTCGTACGCCTGCGCGCGCGGGTCGTCGTAGCCGGGCGCCTTCGTCCCGCGGCACGCCGACCCGTCCCCCAGCACCAGCAGCGCCACCCGGTGGTCCGCCGCCGCCCCGACCAGTTCGGCGCCGACCCGGGCGCACTCCTGCGGGGGCGCGTCGGCGGCGATCGCGTGCGCGAACCGGGGCAGCCCGGTGCCGGAGCGGCCGAGAAGCCACGCGCCGATCGTCAGGCTCAGCGGGAGGCGCTCACCCCCCGCGCAGTTGACCCGCCACAGCCGCACCTGCCGGTCCACCCCGTACGCCCGCAGCGAGCCGTGGTCGGCGGACCGGAACGACAGGGTCGCCGGCCCGGCGCCGACCAGCACGATCGCCTCCGGCCCGGCGGCGAGCAGCTTGGCCACGGACGCGGCGCAGGCGGCGCGGAGTTCGTCCAGCTCGCCGGCGGCGGCGCCGGCCACTTCCGGCACGAGCAGAGGCGGATGGGGGCAGACGGCGGCGGCGACCAGGGGCACCCGTTCACCGTAGCCGGACCCGCCGGTGCGTCCCCGCGCCGATCCGGTCATCCGGCTCTAGGACACCGTATGGTCACGGTCGACGACAGGCGCTCGACGCGGACGGGGGCGGACCTGTGACAATGCCGGGAGTAACTTGCTGCGCCGTGGCGGCGATCGCGGGCTTGTCCCGTCGACGCCGGGAGATCGAGGATGGGCACATGAGCGACTGGACGGCCTTCGGACGGGTGGACGCGGACGGCACCGTGTACGTCAAGACCGCCGAGGGCGAGCGGGTGGTCGGATCCTGGCAGGCGGGAGCCCCTGAGGAGGGGCTGGCCCATTTCGCCCGCCGCTTCGCGGACCTGGTCACCGAGGTGAACCTGACCGAGGCACGGCTCAACTCGGGCGCGGCTGACGCCGGCGGATCGCTGACCACCATCCGCCGGATCCGCGCCTCGCTCGCCGAGGCGCACGTCGTCGGCGACATCGACGCGCTGGTCGCGCGGCTGGACAAGCTCGCCGTCGTCGCCGAGGAGAAGGCCGGCGAGGCCCGCGCCGCCAAGGACGCGGCCCGGGTCGAGGCGCTGGCCCGCAAGACCGCCCTGGTGGAGGAGGCGGAGAAGCTGGCCGCCGAGTCGACCGGCTGGAAGACCGCCGGCGACCGGCTCAAGGAGATCCTCGACGAGTGGAAGACCGTCCGCGGGGTCGACAAGAAGGCCGACGGTGAGCTGTGGAAGCGCTTCGCCGCCGCGCGGGACGCCTTCACCCGCCGCCGGGGCGCCCACTTCGCCACCCTGGACGCTGAGCGCAAGCAGGCGCAGCAGGTCAAGGAGGAGCTGGTCGCCGAGGCGGACAAGCTGAAGGAGTCCACCGACTGGGCGGCCACGGCCAACCAGCTCAAGGACCTGATGACCCAGTGGAAGGCGGCCCCGCGCGCCTCCAAGGAGGCCGAGCAGAAGCTCTGGGAACGGTTCCGGGCGGCCCAGGACGCCTTCTTCACCCGGCGCAGCGAGGTTTTCTCGGCCCGGGACGACGAGCAGCGGGGCAACCTGGAGCGCAAGCAGGCGCTGATCGCCGAGGCGGAGGCGCTGAACATCGACAGCGACCCGAAGGGTGCCCAGGCCAAGCTGCGGGACATCCAGGCGCAGTGGCACGAGGCCGGCCGGGTTCCTCGGGAGGCGGCTGCCGGGCTGGAGCGCCGGCTGCGTGCGATCGACGACAAGGTCCGCGAGGTGATGGACTCCGCGTGGCGGCGGACCACCAAGGAGGACAACCCGCTGCTGACCCAGATGCGGGTGCAGGTCGCCGAGGCCGAGGAGCGGCTGGCCCGGGCCCAGGCCGCCGGCGACGCCCGGCGGGTCAAGGATGCCGAGCAGGCGCTCTCCTCGAAGCGCCAGTTCCTCCAGCTCGCCGAGCAGGCCGGCTGAGCCCAGCAACTCCGGGAGCCCCCGGTCCCACCACGGGACCGGGGGCTCCCGTCTGTCTCACGCACCCACCACCCCCAAGCTCCCCGCAAATTCAGAGAAAGAGTGGCCTCGCCAGCCCGCTAGGCCACTCTTTCTCTGAATTTGCGCGGGTGGCACCCGGGGGTGGGGGTGGGGGTCGGCGGCTTTGCCGGGCAGCTCGGGGACCGCACAGGCGGGACTTTACATCGATAGACATCTGTGCTTACATCAGGAAAGCGCTTACCTGCTACCGATGGTGGCGCCAGCACGGGAGCCGCTTCTCACTCCAGGGGCAGTCCACACCGGCGGGGCACGGGTCACCGTCCCCGGCCGACCCCGGCGCCACCGGGTAGGCGCCAGGCGATCGGCCGACGGCCCGCGCACCCGAACACCGAAGGGAAGCACCATGCGCATCACGTCACGACGTCGGACGACGCTGCTCGCCGCAGCCGCCACCGCCTCGGTCCTCGTCGCCGGGGCCCTCACCGCCGCCACCGCGCCGGCCTCGGCCGCGCCGACCGACCTGGTCGGCTGGGCCACCCAGAACGGGGGCACCACCGGGGGCGGCAACGCCGCGACCACCACGGTCACCAGCGCCTCCGCGCTGACCACCGCGGTCGGCTCCAGCAGCGCGGCGGTGATCCGGGTCTCCGGCACCATCACCTGCTCCGGCATGCTGCGGGTCCGGTCGAACAAGACCATCCTCGGCAACCCGGGGGCGACCATCTCCGGCTGCGGGCTCAACATCAACGGCGACCGCAACGTCATCATCCGGAACATCACGTTCAAGAACTGGAACGACGACGCGATCAACGTTCAGGAGTCGGCGACCAACCTCTGGATCGACCACAACACCTTCACCAACGGCTACGACGGCGCGGTCGACATCAAGCGGGGCTCGGACTTCATCACCGTGTCGTGGAACCGGGTCCACAACCACGACAAGTCGATGCTGCTCGGCCACAGCGACGACAACGCCGGCCAGGACACCGGCCACCTGCGGGTGACCTACCACCACAACTGGTTCGACGCGAGCACCCAGCGCCACCCCCGGGTCCGCTTCGGGAACCCGGTGCACGTCTACAACAACTACTACTACAAGAACAGCGGCTACGGTGTGGCCTCCACGGAGGGCGCCGGCGTGCTCGTCGAGGGCAACTACTTCGACGGCGTCAGCGACCCGTACCACCTGGGTGAGGGCAGCTCCGGGCCGGGCACCCTGGTCGCCCGGAACAACCACCTCGTGGGCTCCGGCAGCGGCCAGACCGGCGGCAGCGTGAAGAGCATCCCGTACTCGTACACCCTCGACAGCGCGAGCAGCGTCAAGTCGATCGTGACGGGCGGCGCGGGCGCCGGCAAGATCTCGGTCTGATCGCCGGAAGGCTGGTCGGGGCCCGCCGGTGCGGCGGGCCCCGATCGCGTCAGTGGGCGGCGCAGCCGGTCGTCGGCGCGGGGGCCGCGGCCGGCGCCCCGATCGTGGGCAGGCCGAGCAACACCCCGGGGGTACGCGGGGAGCGGCCCGCCTCGGCGGCGTCGCCGGCCCGGGTGCGGCGGTGCGACAGCGGCTCGCCGTCTGCGTTGAGGTGGTGCGGGGCGGCGTACGTGACCGTGGTGTGCACGACGTCCCCGGGACGGATCCGCCCGGCGAGGGCCCCCGCGCCCGTCGCGAAGTGCACGAGGCGGCCGTCGCGGGCCCGGCCGGACATCCGGCCGGTGCGCTCGTCCTTGCGGCCCTCGCCGACGGCGACCAGCACCTCGAGGGTCTCGCCGACCAGCCGCTTGTTCTCCGCCCAGGTGATCTCCTCGACCGTGGCGATCAGCCGCTCGTACCGCTCCTGGACCACCTGCTTGGGGATCTGGCCGTCCATCGTCGCGGCCGGGGTGCCGGGGCGCTTGGAGTACTGGAAGGTGAACGCCGAGGAGAACCGGGACTCGCGGACCACGTCCAGGGTGCGCTGGAAGTCCGCCTCGGTCTCGCCGGGGAAGCCGACGATGATGTCGGTGGTGATCGCCGCGTCCGGCATCGCCGCCCGGACCTTGGAGATGATCCCCAGGTACTTCTCCGACCGGTACGACCGACGCATCGCTTTGAGCACGTCGTCCGAGCCGGACTGCAACGGCATGTGCAGCGAGGGGCAGACGTTCGGGGTCTCGGCCATCGCGGCGATCACGTCGTCGGTGAAGTCCTTCGGGTGCGGGCTGGTGAACCGGACCCGCTCCAGCCCGTCGATGTCCCCGCAGGCCCGCAGCAGCTTGCCGAACGCGTACCGGTCGCCGAACTCGGCGCCGTAGGAGTTGACGTTCTGCCCGAGCAGGGTCACCTCCAGCACGCCCTCGTCGACCAGGGCGCGGACCTCGGAGAGGATGTCGCCGGGGCGGCGGTCCTTCTCCTTGCCGCGCAGGGAGGGCACGATGCAGAACGTGCACGTGTTGTTGCAGCCCACCGAGATCGACACCCAGCCGGCGTACGTCGACTCGCGCCGCGTCGGCAGCGTCGAGGGGAAGACGTCGAGGGATTCGAGGATCTCCACCTCGGCGGCGGCGTTGTGCCGGGCCCGCTCCAGCAGCGCCGGCAGCGAGCCGATGTTGTGCGTGCCGAACACCACGTCCACCCAGGGGGCCTTGCGGACGATGTCGCCGCGGTCCTTCTGGGCGAGACAGCCGCCGACGGCGATCTGCATTCCCGGATGCTTGTCCTTCACGGGGCGCAGATGACCCAGGTTGCCGTAGAGCCGGTTGTCGGCGTTCTCCCGGACGGCGCAGGTGTTGAACACCACCACGTCCGGGTTGTCGTCGGCCTCGGCGGCACGCAGGTAACCAGCCTGTTCCAGCAGGCCGGAGATGCGCTCGGAGTCGTGCACGTTCATCTGGCAGCCGTACGTGCGCACCTGGTAGGTGCGCGGGCTGCCCGCGGCTGCGGTAGTCATGACCCGGACAGCGTATCCGGGCGAGCCGATCAACTCGAACGAGGAGGAGCCGTGTGCCGAAGCATCAAGACCTTGCGTGAGCCGTACGTGCCGGAGGTGACCCGGGCCGACGTAGAGGCGGCGGCGTTGCAGTACGTCCGGAAGATCTCCGGGTTCCGGGCGCCGGCCGCGCACAACGCGGCGGCGTTCGACGCGGCGGTGGCCGCCGTCGCCGAGGCCACCGCGACCCTGCTGGACCAGCTGGTGGTCCGCGGCGGGAGCCAGCAGCCGGCCGCCGGGGGCTGACCCGGACGCGTGATCCCGGTTCTTCCGGTGCGCGCACTTTCACGGAATGTGTGGTGTCGGCGCACGCCATGGCCACACATTCCGTGAAAGTGCCCGTAGGGGCGGGTGGGGTGGGGTGGGGTGGGGTGGTCAGGCGGCGGCCAGGGCCGGGACGACCGAGTCCGGGGCCCACCTGGAGCGGTGGCACCGGGACCAGCCCCGGCAGCCGGGGTTGGCCAGCGTGCAGAGGCGCTGGTTGCCCAGCACCTCGCCGTCGTCGGTCTCGGCGACGTCGAAGTGCACCGGGCGGATCGTGCCGTCGGGCGCGACCAGCAGGTGCCGGCCGGCGTCGAGGGTGTCGTCGCGCAGCAGGCAGTTACGGCCGAGCAGCCGGGCCAGCGCGGCGATGCCGGGCAGCTCGGGCAGGCTCTCGGGCACCCCGTAACAGTCCACGATCGTGCCGAACTCCCCCGGCGCCTGCCAGACGTCGCAGATCACCGCGTACGTGGGCAACCGGGCGGGGTCGGCCACCGCGAGCGGCATCACCACCCGCCCCAGGGCCTCGGCCAACGCCGGGTAGACCTCCACCGGGGGTACCCCGTCGATTCTCCAGTTCCACAGCTCGGTCATGCCGCCTCCTCGCTGCGTTCGTCCCACCGGCCTCCGGATCGGGCCTTAATGACGATGGTGGGGGGCATTTGACCTCAGCCGGGCGCAAGTTACCGGTCTGTGACCATTCCGGGCATAATTTCCTGACCCGCCGTTGCGCAGAGTGGCGGGAAGGTGACAGTTTATCGGGTATGGTGGCTGTCCGGCATCCGACACTCGCTTCCGAATCAACGGCCGCAGGGCGGGCTCAGCGCCACGGCTCGGGCCCGGTGCCACGGCCCGGCTCGGGCCCGGTGCCACGGCCCGGCTCGGGCCCGGTGCCACGGCCCGGTGCCACGGCCCGGCTCAGCGCAGCACGACGAGGTGGTCGCCGCGCGGCAGCAGCTCGCCGATCACCGTGGCCCCCGGGAGTTCGCCGGCGACCAGCAGCCCGCCCGAGGTCTGAGCGTCGGCCAGCAGCAGCCGCTCCGCCTCGCCGGCCGCGCCGAAGTCGGTCCACGGGGCGACCCAGTCCAGGTTGCGGCGGGTGCCGCCGCTGACGTACCCGTCGCGGACGGCCTCCCGCGCGCCCGGCAGGTACGGCACCCGGGCCGCGTCGATCGCCACCGTGAGCCGGCTGGCCCGGGCCAGCTTCGAGGCGTGCCCGAGCAGCCCGAAGCCGGTCACGTCGGTGCCGCAGCGGACCCCGGCGGCGACCGCCGCGCGGGCGGCGTCCCGGTTCAGCGCCGCCATCGAGGCGACCGCCTCGGCGAACCACTCCCCGGTGGCCTTGTGCCGGGTGTTGAGCACCCCCACGCCGAGCGGCTTGGTCAGCGACAACGGCAGCCCGGCCCGCCCGGCGTCCAGCGTGATCAGCTCCTCCGGCCGGACCACACCGGTGACCGCGAGGCCGTACTTCGGGCCGTCGTCGTCGACGCTGTGCCCGCCGGACAGGTGGCAGCCGGCCTCCCGGGCCACGTCCTGGCCGCCGCGCAGCACCTCCCCGGCCAGCTCGATCGGCAGCCGCTCCCGGGGCCAGCAGAGCAGGTTGAGCGCGACCAGCGGCGTGCCGCCCATGGCGTACACGTCGGAGAGCGCGTTCGCGGCGGCGATCCGTCCCCAGTCGTACGCGTCGTCGACGACCGGGGTGAAGAAGTCGGCGGTGCTGACCAGGCCGGTCCGCTCGTCGAGGCGGACCACCGTGGCGTCGTCGCCGTGGTCGAGGCCGACCAGCAGCTCGGCCGTGCCGCTGGCGGGGCCGAGGCCGGCGACCAACGTCTCCAGCTCGCCGGGCGGAATCTTGCACGCGCACCCACCACCGCGGGCGTATTCGGTCAGGCGCACCGGTTCGGTCATCCCCCCATGGTCTCCGAGAGGGGTGTGCCCCGCCAGCCGGCTGGCCGTCCGGCCGTCCGGGTCGGGAATTCGGACTCCTGGCGACGATCGTTACCGGTGTTACCGCACCGTGACCAGATGAGTTGCGTTCCGCCATCTCGGCCCGCCTACAGTGGCCGGACCGGGGGTCATCCGACTCCCTGGCGTACACGACGACAGGGACGGTGGACGACGTGACGACGGGCGAACCGCTCATCGTGCTGGACGGGGTCAACAAGTACTTCGGGCCGCTGCACGTGCTGCAGGACGTCTCGCTCTCGGTCGACCGGGGCGAGGTCGTCGTGGTGATCGGCCCGTCCGGGTCCGGGAAGTCGACGCTGTGCCGGGCGATCAACCGGCTGGAGCCGATCAGCTCCGGCACCATCACCTTCGACGGCCAGCAACTGCCGGACGAGGGGAAGGCGCTGGCGAAACTGCGCAGCGAGGTCGGCATGGTGTTCCAGTCGTTCAACCTCTTCGCGCACAAGACGATCCTGGAGAACGTCACCCTCGGGCCGGTCAAGGTCCGCAAGGAGAAGCCGGCGAGCGCGCGGGAGCGCGGGCTGGCCCTGCTGGACCGGGTGGGCATCGCCAACCAGGCCGACAAGTTCCCCGCCCAGCTCTCCGGCGGCCAGCAGCAGCGGGTGGCGATCGCCCGCGCGCTGGCCATGCAGCCCAAGGCGATGCTCTTCGACGAGCCGACCAGCGCGCTGGACCCGGAGATGGTGGGCGAGGTGCTGGACGTGATGACCTCGCTGGCCCGCGAGGGCATGACCATGGTCGTGGTCACCCACGAGATGGGCTTCGCCAGGCACGCGGCGAACCGGGTCATCTTCATGGCCGACGGTCAGCTCGTCGAGGACGCTCCGCCAGCCGAGTTCTTCGCCAACCCGCGCACCGATCGCGCCAAGGACTTCCTGTCGAAGATCCTGACGCACTAGGCGTCCGTTCGTGGAGCGCGTCGTCCCCCGGCGAGCTCCGCTCGTAGAAGGAGAGAAGTATGCGTTTCAAGCGCGTGGCGGCGGTCGCCATGATGGCCTCGCTCGCCCTCTCGGCCGCAGCCTGCGGCAAGGAGGGTAGCCCCACCCCGAGCGGCGACGGCAAAGCTTCCGGCGGCGCGCAGGGTGACTCCTGCACGTCGTCCGGCGCGACCTTCACCCCGAAGGCGGACGCCAACGTCGCCGGCAGCCCGACGTTCACGAAGATCAAGAGCGCCGGCAAGGTCACCGTGGGTGTCAAGTTCGACCAGCCGAACCTCGGCTACAAGGACGCCCAGGGTAAGCGCTGCGGCTTCGATGTGGAGATCGCCCAGTACATCGCAAGCACTCTCGGCGTCGACCCGGCGAAAATCGAGTACAAGGAGATCGTCTCTTCCAACCGGGAGACCGCGATCAAGGGCGGCGAGGTCGACTACTACGTCGGCACGTACTCGATCACCGACAAGCGCAAGACCGACATCTCGTTCGCCGGCCCGTACTTCATCGCCGGCCAGGACCTGCTGGTCCGCAAGGACGAGACGGCGATCACCGGCAAGGACACTCTCAAGGGCAAGAAGGTCTGCTCGGCCAGCGGCTCCACCCCGATCCAGAAGATCCGGGATGAGGGCCTCACCGAGGGTGAGAACATCGTCGAGTTCAAGACCTACTCCGAGTGTGTCTCGCAGCTGCTCGACAAGAAGGTCGACGCCGTCACCACCGACGACGCGATCCTCAAGGGCTACGCCGCGCAGAACCCGGACGGGCTCAAGGTCGTCGGCCAGCCGTTCAGCACCGAGAAGTACGGCATCGGCCTGCCGAAGGACGACAAGGCGCTGCGTGACTACGTCAACACCCAGCTCGAGGCCGCGTACAAGGACGGGACCTGGCAGAAGGTCTACGACGGCACGCTCGGCAAGTCTGGCTCCTCGGCGACCCCGCCGCCGCTCGAGCGCTACTGACCCACGGTTCACCACGTGACGTGGCGCCGGGCGGGGATCCTCCCGCCCGGCGCCCTCCCGAGGACTGAGAGCGAGGCATGGGCGAGTTCTTCCGCGTCCTGACGGACAACTGGACCCTGTACCGTGAAGGGTTCACCACCACCGTTCAGCTGTTCCTGATCGCCGCAGTCGGCAGCCTCGTCCTCGGCACCCTCCTCGGCGCCATGCGGGTCTCCCCGGTCCCGGCGCTGCGGGCGTTCGGCGCGACCTACGTCAACATCGTCCGGAACACCCCGCTGACCCTGGTCTTCGCGTTCCTCGTCTTCGCGGTGCCGAAGCTGGACGTGAACATCGACTACTTCCCCAGCGCCTGCATCGCGCTAACCGTCTACACCTCCGCGTTCGTCTGCGAGGTGACCCGCTCCGGGGTCAACACGGTCGCCACCGGGCAGGCCGAGGCGGCCCGGGCGCTGGGCATGAGCTTCGCCCAGGTGCTGACCCTGATCGTGCTGCCGCAGGCGCTTCGGGCGATGGTGCCGCCGATGATGAGCGTGTTCATCGCGATGCTGAAGAACACCACGATCGCCGCCGGCTTCTCGGTGCTGGAGGCCGGCGCGATCCCGGCGTACATGTCAGAGCGGGGCGAGCCGCAGTTCGCCGTCCTGCTCTGGATCACCATCGGCTTCCTCATCCTGATCCTGCCATTGGTGGCGCTCCAACGGTTCATGGAGCGCAAGTGGAGGGTGGCACGGTGAGCGCGAGGAGTGAGCTTGCGAGCCCCGCAGTCGCGAACGGGGGTGGCACGGTGATCGATTTTGCGAGCGCCGCAGTCGCGGACGGAGGGTGGGCCCGGTGAGTCAGGCTTCGGTTCTCTACGACCTGCCCGGGCCGAGGGCCCGGCGGCGCAACGCGCTCCTCGGCGTCGCGTCGCTCGTCGGCATCGTCGCGCTGCTCGCCTGGGTCGGCTGGAAGTTCTACGACACCGGCCAGTTCGAGGCCCGCAAGTGGGAGCAGTTCCAGTACGCGGCGGTGCAGCGGGAACTCCTCGCCGGCCTGTGGGCCACCCTCAAGGCGGCCGGCATCGCCGCGGTGCTGGCGCTGCTGTTCGGCGCGGTCTTCGCCAGCGCCCGGCTCAGCGACAAGTGGGTCCTGCGCGCACCGGCCACGTTCGTGGTCGAGCTGTTCCGGGCCATCCCACTGCTGATCCTGATCTTCTTCGGCTACTACGTGCCGCTGCAGTACGGCTGGTCGATCGACAAGCTGTGGGCCCTGGTCATCGGCCTGATGCTCTACAACGGCTCAGTGCTGGCGGAGATCTTCCGCGCCGGCATCAACGCGGTCCCCTACGGCCAGACCGAGGGCGCGTACGCCATCGGCCTGCGCAAGAACCAGGTGCTGCGGCTGATTCTGCTGCCGCAGGCGTTCCGGTCGATGCTGCCGGCGATCGTGAGCCAGCTCGTCGTGCTGCTCAAGGACACCGCGCTCGGCTTCATCATCACCTACCCGGAGCTGCTCTTCGTCGGCAAGCAGATCGGCGGCCGGCTGGCGTTCGGGCTGCCGTACGTGCCGACGTACCTGATCGTCGGGGCGATCTACATCGCCATCTGCGGCCTGCTGTCGATCTTCGCGTGGTGGCTGCAGAAGCGGATGGGGCGGATGCCACGTACCGCCGCAAAAGTGCTCCCGGCCCAGGATGCCGGCGCGGACGCCTCCCGGATGGTGTGACCTTTCGGTCCTGATAGCCGACGGGCGGGTGGAGATCTCCACCCGCCCGTCGGCATTTCCGGTCGCTCTGAGCCGCCCCTGCCTGCCGGTCAGCGGGCGATCTCGGTGACCCGGGACTCGCGCACCACGGTCACCCGGATCTGCCCCGGGTAGGTCAGCTCCTCCTCGATTTGCTTGGCCACGTCCCGGGCCAGCACCGCCGCGCCGATGTCGTCGACGTCGTCGGGCTTGACCATCACCCGGATCTCCCGGCCCGCCTGCATGGCGAAGACCTTCTCCACGCCGATCTTCGCGGCCGCGATCTCCTCGATCCGCTCCAGCCGCTTGACGTACGCCTCCAGGCTCTCCCGCCGGGCCCCCGGCCGGCCACCGGAGCAGGCGTCGGAAGCCTGGGTGAGGACGGCCTCGATGGTCTGCGGCGGCACCTCGTTGTGGTGCGCCTCGATGGCGTGGACGACGTCCTCGCTCTCGCCGTACTTGCGGGCCAGGTCGGCGCCGATGATGGCGTGGCTGCCCTCCACCTCGTGGGTGAGCGCCTTGCCGATGTCGTGCAGGAACGCCGACCGCTTGATCGTCGGCACGTCCAGCCGCAGCTCGGCGGCCATGATCCCGGCGATGTGCGCGGTCTCCACCAGGTGCTTGAGCACGTTCTGCCCGTACGAGGTGCGGTAGCGCAGCCGGCCGAGCAGGGTGACCATCTCGTCGTGGATCTCGGTGATGCCGACCTCGACGAGGGCGTCCTCGGCGGCGCGGCGGCAGAGCTGCTCCACCTCCTGCCGGGCCAGGTCGTAGACCTCCTCGATCCGGTGCGGGTGGATCCGGCCGTCGAGGACCAGCTTCTCCAGGGTGACCCGGCCGACCTCGCGCCGCACCGGGTCGAAGCAGGAGAGCAGCACCGCCTCGGGGGTGTCGTCGATGATCAGGTTGACCCCGGTGACCGACTCGAAGGCGCGGATATTGCGCCCCTCCCGGCCGATGATCCGCCCCTTCATCTCGTCCCCGGGCAGGTGCAGGACGCTGACCACGCTCTCCGAGGTCTGCTCGCTGGCGATCCGCTGGATGGCGTCCACCACGATGTGCCGGGCGCGCTGATCGGCCGTGCTGCGGGCGTCCGACTCGATGTCCCGGACCAGCAGCGCGGCCTCCCGCTTGGCCTGCGTCTCGATCGCCTCGATCAGCTCCGTGCGGGCGGCGTCGACGGTCAGCCCGGCGACGCGCTCCAGCTCCCGCCGGACCTGCTCCTCCGCCTCGGTCAGGGCCCGTTCCCGCTCGACCAGCGCGGACTCCCGGACGGCCAGGGCGGCGCTGGCAGCGGTGAGCTGCCGCTCCCGGCCGGCGAACCGCTCCACCTCCTCGGTGTGCAACCGCTCCCGCTCGTCCATCCGGGCGGCCCGCCGCTCCACCTCGGCGGCCTGTTCCCGGGTGGTCGAGGCGAGCACCGCCACCTCGCGTTCGCCGCTGCGCCGGGCCGCCGTGCGCAGTTGCTCGGCGTCCGCCTCGGCCTGCTTGTGGGCCCGCTCCAGGACGGTGTCCGCCTCCGCGCGGGCGCCGTCGAGCACCCGCCCGGCCTCTGAGCGGGCCGCCTTCGCCTCGGCCTTCGCGGCGGCGGCCTCGGCACGCGCCGCCGCGGCGGCGGACTTGGCCACGTCGATGGTGCTGTTCACCTCGTCGGCGGCGGTACGCAGCGCGGCCAGGGACTGTTCCTGGCGGTCCTTCTCGGCGACGAAGGCCGGATCCTCGGGGCGGGGGGCGGTGCTGATCCGACGCATCGTGCGCAGCCCCACCAGCACCGCGCCGACGACCACGACGGCCAGCACCAGCACCACGACGAGGATGAGGGCATCGAAGGCGTTCACGACCGCACCGCCACATCGACGCGGGCCGAAACGAGCCGACGGGCCGAAACGAGCCGACTGGCCGGGACGAGCCGACTGGCCGGGACGAGCGGGCGGTCCTGGCCGCCGCTGCCGCTGCCGCTGCCGCTGGCGGTGGCGGTGGCGGTGGCGGTGGCGGTGGCGGTGGCGGAACTGCGGCGTGCCGCCCGGGTGTCTTCCGGGCAGGAGCCGGGGCGGGCGACTCGGGCGCCGCCGGGTCGGAGGCCACAGCGCGCCGCGCCGCCGCCGACCCCGTCGCCCGTCGGTGCGCCGCGACCGACGGCCGTCCTGTCGGGACCACCGGTGTACCTGTGCCACCCCGCCATGGCCGCCTCCCCTGAACGTCGGCGCCGCAGTGCTCGTGCCACTGGGCACGCGCGCTGCGGCTCTGAGACGCCCGACCTGAGCGGCTGGCCATGGGTAGCTCTCACCACCGGCGGTGCCCGTGGGCATCGTCGGCAGCCGGGTGCAGTTGTCGCACCAGCTCCGGTCCGGCCTGTCGGAGCTGGCACCGCAGGCCGGCGAGCCGGCCAAAGTGATGCTGTTCTGTTACGCGATCTATGTTGTGCGCTTAGCCTGCGCTGGTCGGGCAATGTGAGCCTGTATGGCGAGGCTAGGTCTCCGGGGGCCGTCTGGTCAAGGACTCATGATCAAACCCCTCGAACGGAGCGAAGTTGGAGGGTCACCGAACGCCGATCCGACGCCGGACACCGCCGGACAAAGGTGGCGTGGCGCGCCCGCCGCCGGGGCATCGGCGCTGCTCGGCTCAGTGGGCTCCACCCGCGAGGGCCGCGTCGACCAGCGCGGCATTGTCGGCGGCCGGCGCGCCGCCCGGCAGCACGAGGGTGTCCTCCAGCCCGATTCTGGTGTCGAGCCCACGACCGACGGCCTCGGCGAGCATCGGCCACACCGCCGGGCCCTCGGCGTGCAGCAGCACCGGCGGGCCACCGGGCGGCAGGGCGGCGAGAATGCCGGCCGCCTCGACCAGCGCGTCCGCCGGATCGGGGGCCATGCACTCGACGAGGACCCGCAGGGCCGGCACCCGCCAGCCCCGGTACGCCCGGACGGCGTCCAGGGTCCAGACGCCGGCCTCGACGGCCACGCCCCGCTCGACCAGCGCCGCCGCCACCTGCTCGGCACCGACCTCGTGCACGTTGACCGACGCGAAGTCGGGCGGCACCCGCCAGGCCCGCACGGCGGCCACCCGGGCGGCCGGATCCGGCTCGATCCACGCGCCGGTACTCACGCCGACCGGCAGCCCGGGGCAGGCGGCGCGCAGCGCGGCGACCGCCGCGTCGACCGCCGCCGGGGCGAGCGACTCCGCGCCGGCGGCGTCGCGTGGGTGGACGTGTACCGCCGCGACCCCGAGGACGGCGCAGCGATATGCGTCGGCGGCCAACTCGGCCGCGGTGACCGGCACGGCGGGGTGTTCGGCCCGGCTCCGGCCGCCGTTGAGACACGCCTTCAACATCGATGCCGCCTTCCCGCCACACCCCGCCGATCATCGCTTGACGAACCCACCGGGACACCCACCGCCTCCGCCGGACATCCCACCCGGCCGGCCGGGCGCTGTCAGTCGAGGCTGCGGCTGTCCCGGTCGACGTCGCCCTCCGCGTCGGCGAGCGCGTCGGCGTCGATCCGGTCGGCGAACTCGGCCGCCTCGGCGCTCTGCGCGGCGAGCGCGTCCTTCACCGCCCGGATCGCCACGCCGGGCGGGTAGCCCTTGCGGGCGAGCATGCCGACGAGCCGGCGGAACACCGCGTCCGGCTCGCCCCGGGCCGTGCGCAGCTTCCGTTCGACCAGCACCCGGGCCGTCTCGGCCTCGGTCTCCTCGTCCAGCTCGCCGAGCGCCTCGGTGGCCACCTCGCCGTCCACGCCGCGCCGGCGCAGCTCGTTGGCGAGCGCCCGGCGGGCCAGCCCCCGGCCGGCGTGCCGGCTGGACACCCAGGCCCGGGCGAAGGCTGCGTCGTCGATGATGCCGACCTCGTCGTACCGGTCGAGCACTCCGGCGGAAACCTCTTCGGAGATCCCCCGCTTGGCGAGCGCAGCGGCCAGCTCGGCCCGGGTGCGCGGGCGCAGGGCGAGCTGGCGCAGGCAGATCTCCCGCGCCACCTCGGCCTCGTCCCGGGGCGGGGCCTGCCCGCCGGCCTCCGGGTCGGTCGCCGGATCGGGGCGGCCACGCCGGGGACGGGGCGGAGTCTCGGCGTCGCCCGACCGGGACGGGCTGGCATCCCAGCCCCGCCCCGTCCGGGCGCGTCGTCCTGCCACTGGTCAGCTACCGGTCAGAAGTCGACCGGCGGCAGCTCCGGGCCACCGGCGGCGTCGCCCGCGCCGACCCCGACGCCGAGCTTCTCCAGGATCTTCTTCTCGATCTCGGCCGCCACGTCCGGGTTTTCCTTGAGGAACTCCCGGGCCTTCTCCTTGCCCTGGCCGAGCTGGTCACCGTCGTACGTGTACCAGGCGCCGGACTTGCGGATGATCGCCTGCTCCACGCCCACGTCGATGAGCGAGCCCTCGCGGGAGATTCCCTTGCCGTACATGATGTCGAACTCGGCCTGCTTGAACGGCGCGGCGACCTTGTTCTTCACGACCTTGCACCGGGTGCGGTTACCGACCACGTCGGTGCCGTCCTTGAGGCTCTCGATACGGCGCACGTCGAGCCGGACCGAGGCGTAGAACTTCAGCGCCCGGCCACCGGTGGTGGTCTCCGGGCTGCCGAACATCACGCCGATCTTCTCGCGGAGCTGGTTGATGAAGATCGCCGTGGTGCCGGTGTTGTTGAGCACGCCGGTGATCTTCCGCAGCGCCTGGCTCATCAGCCGGGCCTGGAGGCCCACGTGGCTGTCGCCCATCTCGCCCTCGATCTCGGCGCGCGGCACCAGGGCCGCCACCGAGTCGATCACGATGATGTCGATCGCGCCGGAGCGGACCAGCATGTCCACGATCTCCAGCGCCTGCTCACCGGTGTCCGGCTGGGAGACCAGCAGGGCATCGGTGTCGACGCCGAGGGCCTTCGCGTAGTCCGGGTCGAGCGCGTGCTCGGCGTCGACGAAGGCGGCGATGCCGCCGGCCCGCTGGGCGTTGGCCACCGCGTGCAGGGCCACCGTCGTCTTACCGCTGGATTCCGGGCCGTAGATCTCGACGACCCGGCCGCGGGGCAGACCGCCCACGCCGAGCGCCACGTCGAGCGCGATGGAACCGGTCGGGATGACCGAGGTCTGGACAACCGGCCGCTCCCCCAGCCGCATCACCGAGCCCTTGCCGAACTGCTTGTCGATCTGGGCGAGAGCAAGGTCGAGCGCCTTCTCCCGGTCGGGCCCTGCCGCCATGTTTGCCACCCCTGCCTTCGCCGGCGTCTTTGCTGCTGAGCTTCTCGTCACGCGGACACGCTAGGCGCTGGGTCCGACAGAACACCAGCCGACCGGCCGTGAGCTGTGGACGAGCACCCCGCTGTGGACAATAGCCGAACAGGTGTACGACTCGACAAGCGACACGCGGACCGGAAGAAATGGCTGCTCAGCGTAGCCGCGCAGGCACCCGGTCGGGGTACGCGGCGACCACCGCCCGCCACACCACGTGGGTCTGCTCACCCGATCTCAGCGCCTGCTCGATGGTCCGCCCACCGAGCTGGGACAGCACCTGGTCCGAGGCGATACTGGCCGCGTAGCCCCGCCCGAACACCTCCTCCAGCCGGGTCCAGAAGTCGGTCAGCCGCACTGTCGGTCCTCCTCGTCCGGCGCCGGTACGGACGCCGGACGCAACGCTAGCGCCAGCAGGGGCACCGTCGCGATCGCCGCCAGCAGGGTGAGCGTCGGGTACCCGGCCACCTGCATGACGAACCCGCTCAGCGCGCCGGCGGCGGCCCCGGCCAGGCCCATCGTCAGGTCCGAGAGCCCCTGCACGCTGGGCCGCACGGCGGTGGGCACCGACTCCGACAGCAGGGTGGAGCCGGCCACCATCGTCCCGGACCAGCCCAGCCCGAGCAGGACCAGGCCGACCGAGAGCCCCGCCGTGTGGTGCCCGGAGACGCCCGCCACCGCACAGGCCGCCAGCAGCACCGCCAGGCCGCCGAGGATCACCGGGCGTCGGCCGAGCCGGTCGGTGAGCCAGCCGACCACCGGGGACAGCGCGTACATGCCGGCGATGTGCAGGCTGAGCACGACCCCGACCACCCCGAGCACGGCGGCGTCGGAGTGGTACTCGCCGAGGCGTACCGGGGTCATCGACATCACCGCGACCATCACCAGGTGGCCGACCGCGACGGCGGCGATGCCCAGCCGGGCCGCCGGCCGCGCGCGGACCACCTGCCAGGCCACCCGCATGCCCGCCCCGCGCCGGGCCGCCGCCGGCCCGCCGGCCGCCTCGGGGGCCTCGGCCGCCGCGAGCCGGCGCGCGGTGAGCAGCGGATCCGGCCGCAACAGCACCAGCAGTACGCCGGCGGCGAGCGTGAACGCCACGGCGCTGAACGCGAACGGGCCGGCCAGCGGCGGCAGGCCCCAGCCCCGGGTGGTCCGGTCGGCCAACGCGGCGAAGTTCGGCGCGGCCACCGCCCCGACCGTGGTGGCCCAGACGACCAGGGAGAGCTGACGGCCCCGGCGGGCCGGCTCGGCAAGATCGACGGCCGTGTAGCGGGCCTGGAGGTTGGCGGCCGTGCCGCCGCCGAACAGCAGCATGCCGAGGAAGAGCAGGGGCACCTGGCGGGTCACCGCGGCAAGCACCACCAGCACGCCCCCGGCGGCCCCGACCAGGTACGCGGTGACCAGGCCGGGTCTGCGGCCGTATCCCGTCATGATCCGGGTGACCGGGACGGCGAGCAGCGCGCCGCCCACCACCCCGGCGCTCTGCGCCAGGCCGGCGACCGCCGTGCCGGCGATCCGGGCGGCGAGCAGCGCCCCGACCGTGACGCCGATGGTGACGCCGACGCCCCCGATGATCTGGGTCACGAAGAGCAGCCGCACCGTCCGGCGCTGGATCGGGGCGACGTCGATCCGGCTCGGGGCCGGAGCGGTGAGGTCGGTGGCCATCGGGACTCCTCGGGAAGGGGCGGTGGGCTCCCGGGTACGGGAGGTGGGCTCCCGGGTACGGGCGGTGGGCTCCCGGGTAAGGGGTGGTGGGCTGCCCCATCCTTGCGCAGCCCGGCCCAGGCCGGCACCCTGGTCTGCCACAGGCCGAACTTCCGATCGCCGTCACCAGGTAGCCGGGGCAGAAGCCGGCCAGCCACCACTCACGCTGGGCGGCCGTCGGCTCGGCGGCGCACGGGCAGCCACCACTCACGCTGGGCGGCCCGGCGGCCCGGCGGCTCGGCGGCGCACGGGCCGGCACCGCTCACGCTGGGCGGCGGCCACCAGCCGCCGCCTCAGCCGGCGGGCCCGGATGGACAGCGGCCCGATCTTGGACAGTTACCGGCCCCCGAAGACGACAACTGTCCAGGATCGACCCGGGAGAGCCTCCTGGGTGGGTGGGCGGGTTGGTCAGGCGGAGAGGGCGCGGGCGGCGACGGTCAGGTCGGCGACCAGGCCGGCGTACGCGATGTCCTGGTTGTCTGCGCGCAGCACGGCCGACGGGTGGATGGTGGCCAGCAGCCGGGCCGCCGGGGCGTCGGCGACCTTCCCGGCGGAGTCGACCGGCACCCGCGCGAAGTCCTCCGGGTGCTGGGCCGAGGCCGGCCACGGCATCAGCGCGCCCCGCTGCCGGGTGACCCGGAACGTGGGGCCGAGCAGCGCCTTCGCGGCGGTCGCGCCGAGCACCACCACGACGTCCGGGCGCAGCCGGGCGAACTCGGCCACCAGCCAGGGCCGGCACGCGGTGACGTGCACCCGGTCCGGGGTCTGGTGGATGCGCCGACTGCCGCGCAGCTCGAAGCGGAAGTGCTTGACGGCGTTCGTCAGGTAGAGCTGGCGCGGGTCGAGCCCTGCGTCGTCGACCGCCCGGCGCAGCAGCCGGCCGGCCGGCCCGACGAACGGCAGCCCCTTCTGGTCCTCCAGGTCGCCGGGCTGCTCGCCGACCAGCACCACCCGGGCGTCCTCGCCGCCGCGGCCGAAAACGGTCTGGGTGGCGTCCCGGTACAGCTCGCAGCCCCGGCAGCCGCCCGCGGCGGCGCGCAGCTCGTCGATGGTGTCGGCCTGCGGCGGGATGAACTGCTGCGCACCGGGGGCGGTGTCGGTCTTGTCGGTCATGGCGATCTTTTTACCCGCCGTCCCCGCGCCCACGCGGGCACCCCGCTCGACACCCCCGCCCGCCGCCCCGCCCGCCGCCCCGCCCGACCTCGCTCGACGCCCCCCACCCCCACCCGACGCCCCCCACTTTCACGGAAAGAGTGGTCATGGGACGCGGAATGGCCACTCTTTCCGTGAAAGTGCATGGTGGGCGGGGTGGGTTAGGCGGTGAAGCCGGACGGGGGGGCGGGGTGGGCGGCGGCTGCCAGCGCGTCGGCCAGCGCCTGGATGTCGGCGGCGGTGGCGAGCGAGGCGGGGGCGAGCGAGTCGGGGGCGAGCGAGTCGGGGGCGAGCGAGTCGGGGGCGAGCGAGTCGGGGGTGAGGGAGGCGGTGGTGGTGAGTGAGTCGGTGGGGGTGAGGGAGCTGACCGTGATCCGCAGTCCGGGCTCGGCGGCGATCCGGAACAGCGCCCCCGGGGCGACCACCCAGCCCGCGTCGCGCAGCGCGGTGACGGCGCTGGTCTCGTCCGGCACGGGGAGCCAGACGTTGATGCCGGTACGGCCGTGGCCGGTCAGGCCGCGGGCGGCCAGGGCGGCGAGCAGCTCGCCCCGGCGGCGTTCGTAGCTCTCGCCGGCCCGGTCCACCAGTGCGGCGGTGGCCGGGTCGCGCCAGAGTGCCAGTACGAGGCGTTGCAGCACGGTGGAGACCCAGCCCGCGCCGACCCGGGCCCGGCCGGCCACCCGCGCCACGGTCGCCTCGTCGCCGGCCAGCACCGCGAGCCGCAGGTCGGGGCCGTACGGCTTGCTGACCGACCGGACGAAGGCCCACGCCGGGGTGGCCCCGGCGAGCGGGTGCAGCGGCACCCGGGCCAGCTCGGCGGCGTGGTCGTCCTCGATCAGCAGCAGGCCGTCGCGGCCGGCGAGCAGGGCGCGCAGCGCGGCGGCCCGGTCGGCGGAGACCGCCGCCCCGGTCGGGTTCTGCGCCCGGCTGGTCACCACCAGGGCCCGCGCCCCGGCGGCCAGGGCGGCCCGCACCCCGGCCTCGACCGGCCCGTCGTCGTCCACCGGGACGCCGATCGCGCGCAGCCCGAGCGCGGCGACCAGGTCCAGCAGGTCGGCCCAGCCCGGGTCCTCCACGGCGACCGCGTCGCCGGGGCGCAGGTGGGCGGCGAGCAGCCGTTCGATGCCGTCGAGCGCGCCCCCGGTCACGGTGATCTCGTCGGCGGGCACCCCGTCGGCGGCGAGCCGCTCCCGGGCCGCGTCGGCCAGCTCGGGCAGGACGCCGACCGAGGCGTACCCGACGGGGAATGCGAACTCCGCGGCGAGGGCGGCCAGGTGCGGGCCGAGCGGCGGGAGCAGCCGGGTGTCGGGCTCCCCGCGGGACAGGTCGCGGGCGCCGGGGGCGGGGCTCGGACGCAACGCCCGGCGGGTGGCCACCGGCGGCCGGGGGCGCACCCGGGTGCCGTGCCGGCCGGCGGTGGCGAGCAGGCCGCGCTGGCGCAGCTCCTGGTACGCGCGGGCGACCGTGGCCGGGCTGACCGCCAGCTCGGCGGCGAGGGCCCGCACCGGCGGCAGCGCCGCCCCGGCCGGCAGCTCGCCGGACCGGATGCCCGATTCCACGCTGGCCGAGATCTCGGCGGCCGTCCCGCCGCTCACCTGATAATGTGCTGACACAATTTCGGTATTGTACTAGAACAAAGGCGGGCTGTCGCATGTACCCACCCACGCCCCGGACCACCGCCACCCGCACCCGCGAACGGATGAGCTACGACCGGGCCGCCGCGCACGCCGTGCTCGACGAGGCGTACCACTGCGCGTTCGGGTTCACCGTGGACGGCGAGCCCCGGCTGCTGCCCACCCTGCACGTCCGGATCGGCGACACCCTCTACCTGCACGGCTCCACCGGCAGCCCGTCGATGCTCGCCGCCCGGGGCGACGGCCTGCCGGTCTGCGTCGCGGTGACCCTGCTCGACGGGCTGGTCTACGCCCGCTCGCAGTTCCACCACAGCGCCAACTACCGGTCGGTGGTCGCGCACGGCACCGCGCACCTGGTCACCGACGCCGGGGAGAAGGCCGCCGCGATGACCGCCCTGGTGGAGAAGGCCGCCGCCGGGCGCAGCGGGGACGCCCGCCCGCCGAGCCGCCGGGAGATGGCCGAGACGGCCGTGCTGGCGCTGCCGCTGCGCGAGGTGTCCTTCCGGTCCCGCGCCGGCGGGGTACGCGACGACGAGGCCGACCTGGACCTGCCGCACTGGGCCGGGGTGCTGCCGCTGCGGCTGACCGCCGGGCCGGCCGAGCCGGCCGCCGGGGTGACCGCGCCGCTGCCGGCGTACCTGCGGGCCGAGCGGTCGCCGTGGCTGGAGCCGGCCACCCTGCGGGGCGCGCACGTCGTGCTCGAACCGCTGGACCTCGCGCACGCCGACGAGCTGCACGCCGCCACCGCCGATCCGGAGGTGTGGCGGTACCTGGGCTGGCCGCAGCCGACCGATCCGGCCGGGACGGCCGAGCTGATCCGGGCGGCGCTCGCGGCCCACCACCGGGGCGAGCGGGTGCCCTGGGTCCAGCGGTGCGCGGTCACCGGGGCGGCGGTCGGCACCACCTCCTTCTACGAGGTCGACCCGGCGTTGCGGACGGTGGCCATCGGGTACACGTACCTGGGTCGGCCCTGGTGGCGGACGGGGATCAACACCGAGGCGAAGCTGCTGCTGCTCACCCACGCCTTCGAGGAGTTGGGCGCGGAGCGGGTGGTGTGGCACACCGACCTGCGCAACGAGCGCTCGCAGCGGGCCATCGAGCGGCTGGGCGCCACCCGGGAGGGGGTGCTGCGCCGGCACCGCATCCGGCCCGACGGCTCCTGGCGGGACACCGTCCAGTATTCGATGATCGCCGACGAGTGGCCGAACGCACAGGCGATGCTGCGGGAATGGGTTTCCGCCGCGCCGGGCCCGGCGCAATGATGTCGGGCGTGCTGGGCATCACCGACATCTGGACGTACGTGCTGGGGACCGTGGCGATCGTGCTGCTCCCCGGCCCCAACTCACTCTTCGTGCTCTCCACCGCCGCCAAACGCGGGGTACGGACCGGCTACCGGGCCGCCGCCGGGGTGTTCCTCGGCGACTCGGTGCTGATGGTCCTCTCCGCCGCCGGGGTGGCGTCGCTGCTCCAGGCGTACCCGCCGCTGTTCCTGGTGGTGAAGTACGTCGGCGCGGCGTACCTGGGCTGGGTCGGGCTGGCGATGCTGCGCGGCGCGTTGCGGCGCTGGCGGGACCGCAACGACCCGGCCGCGCCGCGGCTGATCGACGCCGCCGAGCCGGCGGAGCTGCGCAGCCCGTTCCGGCGGGCGCTGGTGATCAGCCTGCTCAACCCGAAGGCGATCCTGTTCTTCATCTCGTTCTTCATCCAGTTCGTCGACCCCGGGTACGCCTGGCCGGCGCTGTCGTTCCTGCTGCTCTGGCTGATCGCCCAGGCGACCAGCGTGCTGTACCTGACGATGCTGATCTTCGCGGGGACGTACCTGGCCGCCCAGTTCCGCCAGCGCCGCCGGCTGGCCGCCGGGGCGACCACCGGGGTGGCCGCGCTCTTCCTCGGCTTCAGCGTCAAGCTCGCCACCGCCTCGGTGTAGGAGGGCACGACCCCCGGGGGCGGCGGCGTACCGGCTCAGGTGCCGTCGCCCCCGCCCCCGCCCCCGCCGATGCCCGCGCCGCCGGCGGTGCCGCCCAGCCCGTAGCCCGGCCGGACCGGCTGGTCCGGCCGGCGGCTCACGTGCGCCGACTCGCTGATCCGGGCCGACCAATGACCGTGCGCCGCCGCCGCGGCGTGCCGGTTGATCGCGTGTCGCAGCCAGCCGTCCACCACGGCGACCCAGTCGGCCCGGTCCGCGCCGGCGTGCCAGACCCGGAACCGGCTGATGCTCTGGTGGGTGATCCCGGCCAGGGAGAGCCGACGGTCGGCCCAGAGAATCACCTCCAGGCCGGCGGAGTTGGCCACGAAGATCACCTCCAGCTCGGTGATCGGGCCGGCGTAGAGCGGCGCGACCCACCAGCCGAGCCGCTGGTGCAGCGGCAGCGCCTGCTCCACCCCGGGCAGCCGGGCGGCGACCAGGCCGGCCTGGCGCAGGCTGAACCCGAGCGCGTCCAGGGCGGCGAGGATGTGCTGCTGGGTCGGCAGGGGGTGCACGAAGATCGGGACCATCGCGCCCTGCTCCAGGTCCACGTCGACCGACGCCTCGGTGCGCAGGCCCATCCGCAGGCTCATCAGCGGCACCCCGCCGAAGATCGTGACCGGGGTCTCCCAGGGCAGCGGCAGCGCGAAGTCGACCGCCCGCCGCCGCCCGGCCGGCACCACGAACGCCCCCGCGATCGGCACCTGGTGGAACTGGACGAGCTTGCGGGGGGCGTTCGGGTCGTCCGGCTCCACCTGGGTGACCAGGCCGAGCCGGAGCCGCCGGACGGGGACATCGTCGCGACCGGCGTGCAGCGTCACCCGCCCGGGCAGTCGCAACCCGGGGCGGGTGCTCGGGTTCGCCAGCGTGGTGTGCACCGCGAGCCCGGTCCGGCCGGACTCCGGCGACACCCCGGTCAGCCGCACGCCGCTCCCTCCGTACCCCCTCGGTGGTGGCACGGCTTTCCCGGTCGGCGGCCGGACAGTCCTGCCGGACCGGCGCGGACGCCGGGGCCGGCCCGGCTGGTCGCCGGACCGGCCCCGGACGGTCCTCAGCGCAGCCGACGGTTTCAGACGGGTCCTCAGCGCAGCCGACGGTTTCAGCGCCGCCGGCCGCCCCCCCCGACGGCCTCAGCGCAGCCGGCGGCCCCGGGGCACCGGGTCGGTCTCGTCGTCGAACTCGCCGATGACCTCCTCCAGCAGGTCCTCCAGCGCCACGAAGCCGATCGGGCGGGTCGGTCCGCCGCCGTTGCGGACCAGGGCGAGCTGGGCCTGCTGCCCCTGCATCGCGGTCACCGCCTCCGTCACCGACGCCGTCCCCGGCAGCGTGAACGCGGCGCTCATCAGCTCGCCGGCGGTGGCCGTCCGGCCGGTGGTGGTGGCCCGCACGGCCTCCCGGACGTGCACCAGGCCGCACACCTCGCCGCCGGCGTCCAGCACCGCCAGCCGGGACCGGCCGCTGTCCCGGGAGACCTCCTCGATCCGCTCCGCCGGATCGTCCCGGCGGACCGTGACGATCTGGTCGAACGGCTCCATCACCTGGGCGACCGTGGTGCCCTGGAGCTCCAGCATGCTGGTGAGCAACTGGTGTTGCTCGGCGCCGAGCAGCCCGTGCTCGCGGGACTGTTCCAGCAGGATGCGCAGCTCGGCCGGGCCGTGCACCTGGGCGAGCTGGTCCTGCGGGTTCACCCGGACCAGCCGCAGGATCGCGTTGGCCAGGGCGTTGAGCACCGACAGCACCGGCCGGGCCACCCGGGCGAAGGCCCGGAACGGCAGCGCCAGCAGGGTCGCCGAGCGCTCCGCGTCGGTGATCGCCCAGGACTTCGGGGCCATCTCGCCGACCACCAGGTGCAGGAAGGTGACCAGGGTCAGGGCGAACACCAGCGCGACGATGTGACTGGCCGCCGTCGGCAGGCCCACGGCGTGCAGCAGCGGGCTGAGCAGGCCCTCGATCGCCGGCTCGGCCAACGCGCCCAGGCCCAGCGTGCACAGCGTGATGCCGAGCTGCGCGCCGGCCAGCATCAGGGACAGCTCGCGTACGCCGTCCAGGGCCGCGCGGGCCCCCCGGCCGCCGCCCTCGGCGACGGCCTGTTCCAGCCGGTACCGCTTGCTGGCCACCAGCGCGAACTCGGCGGCCACGAAGAACGCGTTCAGCGCCAGCAGCACCACGGAGACGAGGAGCGCCACTCCCGGGCTCATGCCGTCTCCCCCTCGCCCGCGGTGGCCCCGGTGAGCCGGAGCCGCACCGAGTCGGCGACGTGCCGGTCCACCGCGAGCACCTCGACCAGGGCGCGCCGCTCGGTCTGGGCGTCGCCGTCGGCCACCAGGGCGATCTCCAGCCGGTCGCCCACCTCGGGCACCCGGCCCAGCTCGCGCATGACGAGCCCGGAGAGGGTGTCGTACTCGGGGGCCTCGGGCAGGGCGATGCCGGTGCTGTCGGCGACCTCGTCGATCCGCCAGCGGGCCGGCACCAACCAGGAGCCGTCGTCCTGCCGGGCGGGGGCCCGATCCGGCGGATCGTCCTCGTCCCGGATCGGGCCGACCAGCTCCTCGGCGATGTCCTCCAGCGTGATCACGCCGGCGAAGCCGCCGTACTCGTCGACCACGCAGGCGAGCTGCCGGTGCCCGACCCGGAGCCGGTCCAGCACCGTCGGCAGCGGCAGCGTCTCCGGCACCAGCAGCGGGGCCCCGGCCACCGCGCTGACCGGGGTGGTCGCGCGCTCGGCCGGGGGCACGGCCAGCACGTCGGCGATGCCGACGACGCCGACCAGGTCGTCGACGCCCTCGGTGCCGCGGACGGGGAACCGGGAGTGCCCGGTGTCGAGCAGCTCCACCACCCGGCTCAGCGGCTCGTGTGCCCGGACGGTGTGCACGTCGACCCGGGGCACCATGGCCTCCCCGGCGGTCAGCGTCCGGAAGTCGAGCCCACGGTCGAGCAGGTCGGACATCTCGGCGTTCAGGTGCCCCTCCTCCCGGGACTCGGCGATGATCTGTTCCAGGTCCTTCGGGGTGGCGCCGCTGGGCAGCTCCTCGATCGGCTCGATGCCGATCCGACGCAGCAGCCGGACGGCGGCCTTGTCGAAGAGCGTGATCACCGGCCCGGCGACCTTCAGGTACATCAGGGTGGACCGGCTCAACGCCCGGGCCAGCTGCTCGGCTCGGGCGATGGCCAGGTTCTTCGGGGCCAGCTCGCCGAGGACCATCTGCACGACGGTCGCGATGAGCAGGGCCAGCGCGACGGACAGCGGCAGGGCGACCGTGGTGGACACCCCGGCCACGTCGAGCAGCTCGGCCAGCCCCGCGCCCAGGTACGGCTCGGCGGCGTAACCGACCAGCAGGGCGGTCACCGTGATGCCGAGCTGTGCGCCGGAGAGCATGAAGGAGAGCCGGCCGGTCACCTCGAGGGCCCGGGCGGCGGCCTGGTCGCCGTCGTCGGCGAGCTGCTTGAGCCGCCCCCGGTCCACGGCGACGTAGCCGAACTCCTGGGCCACGAAGTAACCCGTGGCTGCGGTGAGAACGATGATGAGGGCGAGTCCTACGACGATCAGCACGGGTTGCTCAGGGCTCCCGGGGCCGTCGGGACGGGAAGATGCCGGGCGTGACCCGGCTGGCTACTGCTGCCCTCCTGGGCAGAAGAGTCGATCATGTGGCCCATTTTATCGGCGTCGGCTGAGCGCCCGCTGAGGGACGCCCTCACCGCTCCTCGGCGAGTTCGTCGACGTCGAGCAGGGAGCGGTCGACCCGGCCCGAGCGGTACGCGGCCCGGCCGACCATCTGGGCGGCGACCGGCGCGGTGGCCAACTGGAAGACCGCGACCAGGACGATCATGCCGATGTCGGACGCCGTGCGCAGCCGCAACGCCACCCCGACGAGCAGCAGCAGCACGCCGAGCACCTGTGGCTTGGTGGCCGCGTGCATCCGGTCGAGCACGTCCGGGAAGCGCAGCACGCCGATCCCGGCGGCGAGGCTGAGCAGTCCGCCGGCGACCAGGCAGGCCGCGCCCAGCCAGTCGGCGACCACGCCCGCGCTCACGACTCCTCCCGGACGGCGAAGCGGACCACGGCCACCGCACCGACGAAGCCGAGCAGGGACAGCACCACGAGCACCGGCAGGGTGGTGGCGTGCCGGTTGACCGCCGCCTCCGCCCCGACCGCGCCGGCCATCGTGTTGAGCAGCACGTCGGCCGCGACCACGCGGTCCAGCAGCGAGGGCCCGCGGTACAGCCGGGTCAGCGCGAGCAGCGCGGTCACCGAGAAGAGCACGGTGAGCACGGCGGCGAGCAGCAAGGTCACTGGTCTGGCCCCCTGTCGGTGGGACGGTCGGGATCTGCGACGGCCGGGGCGGGCACGTCCGGGGCAGGGGTGTCCAGCAGGCGGAGTTCGGCGGCGGAACCGATCGCGCGGACGATCCTGGCCTCGGTGGCGAGGACCCGCTCCCGGCTGTCGGTCAGGTCCGCCGGGCCGTGTACGTCGAGCACGTGCACGTAGAGCAGGCCGCGTTCCCGGTCGACCTCGATGATCAGGGTGCCGGGGACCAGCGAGATCGCCTCGGCGGTCAGCGCCAGGTTCAGGTCGGTGCGCACCCGTAGGCGTACCGCGATGATGGCGCCCCGGGGCAGGTAGCCGGGCCGCACGGCGACGAGGGCCACGTGGATGCTGGCGCCGACCAGTTCCGTGACGAACCGGCCCGCCAGCACGAGCAGCGCCCAGGGGCGCAGCCGGCCGCCGAAGGTGACCGGCGGCAGCGGGAAGAACACCAGCACGGCCACGCCGACCAGCAGCCCGCCCAGCAGGTTGCCCCAGGAGGGCCGGCCCCAGAGCAGGTTCCAGACCCCGACCATCCAGGCGAGGGCCGTCAGCCGGTCCCGCCACCGCGCGGCCCGGCGCCGGCCCCGGGCCACCAGCCCGTCCGCCCCGTCCCGCCCGCCCCGCCGGTCCGGCCCGTCCGGGCCGTTCGGGCCGTTCGGGCCGTTCGGGCCGTCCGGGCCGCCCGCGGGCCGCGGGTCGCCGGAGGCGGCCGGGCGCCGGGCGCCGGTCACGGCACGCCGCCGGGCAGCACGGCCCGCACGTACGGGGTGCGGGCCCGCAGGTCGGTGGCCGCGTCGGTGCTGACCCCGAACAGCGGACCGGCGGCGACGGTGAACCCCAGCCCCAGCACCACCAGGGCGGCGGTGGCGCCGACCATCAGGGCGGGCAGCCGGACCGTCGGCTCGGTGGTGGCCAGCTGGGGTTCCCGCCAGAACGCGATGCTCCACACCCTGGACGCGGCGTAGAGGGTGACCAGGCTGGTGGCGGTGCCGGCGGCGACCAGCACCCAGGGCAGCGGGCCGCCGACCGCCACCCCGGCCTGGAGCAGGCCCAGCTTGCCGAGGAACCCGGAGAACGGCGGGATGCCGGCGAGGTTCATCGCGGGCACGAAGAAGAGCACCGCGACCAGTGGGGCGACCCGGGCCAGCCCGCCGAGCCGGCGCAGGTCGGTGCTGCCGGCCCGCTCCTCGACCAGCCCGGCGACCAGGAACAGGGTGGTCTGGATGGTGATGTGGTGCGCCACGTAGAAGATCGCCCCGGCCAGCCCGGCGACGGTGCTCAGCGCCACCCCGAAGATCATGTAGCCGATGTGGCTGACCAGCGTGAACGAGAAGATCCGCTTGATGTCCGACTGGGCGACCGCGCCGAGGATGCCGACCACCATGGACAGCCCGGCCACCACCATCAGCAGCCCGGAGACCTGGCCACCGGGGAAGAGCAGGGTCTCGGTGCGGATGATCGCGTACACGCCGACCTTGGTGAGCAGGCCGGCGAAGACCGCGGTGACCGGCGCGGGCGCGGTCGGGTAGCTGTCCGGCAGCCAGGCCGACAGCGGGAACACCGCCGCCTTGATCCCGAACGCCAGCAGCAGCATGAGCTGGAGGCATAGCCGTACGTTGTCCGGCAGCGCGTCGAGCCGCTGGGCGAGCTGGGCCATGTTGAGGGTGCCGGTGGCCGCGTACACCAGGCCCACCCCGGCCAGGAAGATCATCGAGGACAGGATGCTGACCACCACGTACATCGACCCGGTCCGGATCCGGACCTCCGTGCCGCCGAGCGTGATCAGCACGAAGCTCGCGGCCAGCAGGATCTCGAAGCCGACGAAGAGGTTGAACAGGTCGCCGGCGAGGAAGGCGTTGGTCACGCCGGCGGTGAGCACCAGGTAGGTGGGGTGGTAGATGGTCAACGGGGCCGACTCGCCGGTCTCCCCCTGCCCCTGGCCGATCGAGTAGAGCAGCACGCACAGCGTCACCGCCAAGGAGACCACCACCATCAGCGCGGCGAGCTGGTCGGCCACCAGCACGATCCCCACCGGCGGGGGCCATCCGCCGATCCGCACCACCACCGGCCCGTGCCGGTACGCCTCGACCAGCAGCACCACGGCGACCACCAGGCTGGTGCTCAACCCGATCACGCTGACGTCACGTTGCAGCCGGGGCCGGTTGGTCAGCAGCAGGGTGAGCGCGGCGCCCAGCAGGGGCACCACCACCGGCAGCGGCACGAGCGCCTGGTGAACGGTCACGACTCCTCCGTCCGCCGCAGGCGGCGCAGGTGCGGCTCCGGGGCGACCTGCTCCGGGTCGCTGTCCGGCCCCTCGCCCCCGAGGTCGGGCGCGGGCAGTTCGTTGCGGGCGGCCAACTCGGCGACCTGGCGGTCCTCCAGGTCGTCCTGCACCTCGTCGTTGCCCTGTAGGTACCAGCTGCGGTACGCGACCGCGAGCAGGAACGCGGTGAGCCCGAAGGTGATCACGATGGCGGTGAGCACCATCGCCTGCGTCAACGGGTCGCTCATCCGGTCGACCGGGCCGGTGCCGACCACCGGGGCCGCACCGGACCGGCCACCGAGCAGGACCAGCAGGTTCACCCCGTTGCCGAGCAGGATGACGCCGAGCAGGATGCGGGTCAGGCTGCGCTCCAGCAGCAGGGTGACGCCGGTGCCGGCGAGCACGCCGACGACCACCACCAGCACCATGGTCGTCCCGGTTCCGTTCACCGCAGCTTCCCCTTCGGGTCGACGACCAGCCCGCGCTCGCGCTGGCCGGCCGCCTCGATGTGCCGGTCGATCTCCGCGCCGAGGCTGCGCAGGATGTCCAGCATCAGGCCGACCACGATCAGATAGACGCCGACGTCGAAGAGGAGCGACGAGACGACGTGGAGGTCTCCGACGCCGGGCAGCGCGAGGTCGATCTTCACGCTCTCCAGCACGGACCGGCCGGCGACGAGGGCGGCCACGCCGGTGCCGACCGACACGGCCAGGCCCGTGCCGAGAATCGTGCCCGCGGAGACCGGGGCCGCCTCGGCCAGCTCGTACCGGCCGCCGGCCAGGTAGCGCACGACCAGGGCGAGGCCGGCCACCAGGCCGCCGGAGAAGCCGCCGCCCGGCGCGTTGTGGCCGGAGAAGAGCAGGAACAGGGAGAACAGCACGATGGTGTGGAAGAGCAGCCGGGTGACCACCTCGAAGACGATCGATCGGCGGTGCTCCCGCAGGGTCGGCCCGCCGCGCAGCCAGACCGGCCGCTGCAGCCCCGGGTGGCGGGGCACCTCGGGGCGTCGGGGGCGGCGCGGGCGGGGACCGGTCCGGGAGCGCTCGAAGATCAGGCTGGCCACCCCGGTCGCGGCCACCACCAGCACCGAGATCTCGCCCATGGTGTCCCAGGCCCGGATGTCGACCAGGGTCACGTTGACGACGTTGCGCCCGTACCCGGCGGCGACCGCCAGGTCCGGGAAGGCCAGCGAGATCGGCGGCGCGGTCCGGGCCCCGGCCGCGACCAGGGAGAACCCGCCGAGCACCACGCCGACGGCCACGCCGATCGAGCGGCGTACCCAGCGACTGCGGCGCAGCGGACGGGCGGAGAACCGCTCGGGCAGCCGGCGCAGCACCAGCACGAAGACCGCGATGGTGGAGCTCTCCACCAGGAACTGGGTCAGCGCCAGGTCCGGCGCGCCGTGCAGGACGAACAGCATCGCGATGCCGTAGCCGGTGACCCCGACCAGCAACATCGCGGTGAGCCGGCGGCGGGCGCCGACGGCCACCAACGCGGCCACCACGATGACCAGCCCCACCATCAGTTGCAACGGGTTTTCCCAGAAGACGATCCCCTGCCGCCAGGGGCGCGCGGCCAACATCGCCCCGCCGGGCACGACCACCAGGACGATCAGGATGGTGCCGAGGTACTGGGGCAGGGACCCGCGCTGGGTGACGCTGGTGACCTCGATGGCGAGCCGGTCGAACTGGTGGGTCAGCCACTCGTACCCCCGGGCGCCGTCCACCGGCGCGCGGACCCGCTGCACCACGGGGGCGAGCGGGCCGCGCAGCGCGAACAGCACCGCGCCGCCGCCGAGTGCCAGGGCGGAGAGGCCGAGCGCGGCGGTCGGCCCGTGCCACAGCGCGAGGCCCTCGTCGACCGGGCCGAGCAGCTCGGCGTACGGGCGCAGCAGGCGGCCCAGCGGGCCGGCGAGCAGCCCGACGACGAGCCCGGCGACGGCCAGCAGGGCCGGCGGCCCCAGCATGGCGACGGGGACCCGATCCGGCTCGACGGGCGCGACGGGCGGCCGGTCGGCGAACGCGCCCCAGACGAAGCGGGCGCTGTAGGCGACGGTCAGCACGGTCCCGGCGACCAGCCCGGCGAGGACCAGCGGATGGTCGGTGAACGCCGCGAGCACCGCCTCCTTGGCGACGAAGCCGACCAGCGGGGGCACCCCGGCCATCGAGGCCGCGGCGAGCGTCCCGACCGTGGCCAGCAGGGGGGCGTGCCGGCGCAGCCCGGACAGCTCCCGCAGGTCCCGGGTGCCGGTGGTGTGGTCGATCGCGCCGACGACGAGGAAGAGCGCCGCCTTGAACAGCGCGTGGGCGAGCAGCATGGCCGTGCCGGCCAGCGCGGCCTGCGGGGTGCCCGCCCCGAGGACCACGGTGAGCAGGCCGAGCTGGCTGACCGTGCCGTACGCCAGCAGCAGCTTCAGGTCGGTCTGGCGCAGCGCCGCCCACCCGCCGGCCAGCATGGTGAGCAGCCCGGCGGTGACCACCACGGGACGCCACGGGCCGGCCGCCGCGAGCACCGGGGCGAGCAGCCCGAGCAGGTAGACGCCGGCCTTCACCATCGCCGCCGCGTGCAGGTACGCGCTGACCGGCGTGGGCGCGGCCATCGCCGCAGGCAGCCAGGAGCTGAACGGCAGCACCGCCGACTTGCTCAGCGCCCCGGCCAGCACCAGCAGCACGGCCGTGGCCAGGTAGCCACCGTGCGGCAGGTCGGCCGCCGCGATGGCGGACAAGCGGTACCCGTCGGCGTGCCGGCCGAGCATCAGGAACCCGACCAGCATGGCCAGCCCGCCGAGGGTGGTCACCATGAGCGCCTGGGCGGCGGCCCAACGGCTGGACCGCCGCTCGGTGCTGTGTCCGATCAGCAGGTACGAGAAGATCGTGGTCAGCTCCCAGCAGACGTAGAGCAGCAGCAGGTCGTCGGAGAGCACCAGGGCGAGCATCGCGCCCGCGAAGGCCACCAGCACGGCGGCGAACCGGGCCAGTCCCCGCGACCCGGCGGAGAAGTACCGGGCGCTGTAGACCAGCACCAGCGCTCCCACGCCGCCGACCAGCAGGGTCATCAGCCAGGACAGGGTGGTCATCCGGAACGCCAGCTCCAGCCGTAGCTGCGGCACCCAGGGGTACGTCTCGACCACCGCGCCGCCGTCGCGCACCGCGGGCGTGCGGGCCAGCGCCCAGCCGAACGCGGCGGCCGGCGCGAGCGCCAGCGGATAGCAGGCCCGCGGCCCCCACCACCGGACCAGCAGCGGCGCGACGAGCGCCGCCACGAGGTGGAGGATCAGCAGTACGAGCACCCGCGCTCCCGGTCGAGGTGGCAGCCGTGCGCGCCGAGGGAAGCGCCTATGAGCGATCAGACGCCAGTTCGCAGCCCTATGGGCGGTTTTGCCGGAATTCAAGGCACGTTGGCGGGCAGAAGGTGGCGGCGACGGGCGGTCAGTGGTGTTCGGTTCGGCGTGGGCGGGTCGGGGACAGCCAGCCGAGGAATCGGGTGTGCATCGCGGCGGGGTCGGGACGGCCGCCGAGCCGGTACATGTCGTCCATGGCGTCGTGCATCATGGCGGCCAGGTAGAAGGCGAGCGCGACGGTGTGGCCGTGGAACTCGGTGGGCAGGTCGAGCTGCGCCGCCGGGCAGGGCCACTGCGCGGCGCAGACCCGGCACAGCCAGGCGGGCCGCATCGGCAGGTGCGGGCGGGGCATCAGGACGCCCGGGTGGGGCTCGCGCCCCGGACCGGCGTGGCCTGCCGCGGGGGCGCGGCGAGCCGGCGCAGCCCTTCGCGCAGCACGAACAGCTCGCGCTTGGCGACCGCGTCGCCTGCGGCATTCAGCTCGTACGCCTCGATCCACGTCCAGCCGTGGTACGTGTGCTGGTTCTTCATCTCGCGGATGACCCGCACGGTGATCGGCTTGACGAACTGCGGGCTCGCGGCGCGGGTCAGGCGCAGCACGTCGCCCGGTTGGATCGGTCGGGCGCTCACCACGGTCTTCCGGGGTGACGTCCCTGCTCGGTTCGGCACGGTGATTCCCCTGTCCGTGGAGATTGGAGAGGGGGCCACCCGCTCGGGTGGGTCGGAAGGACCGGGCGACCCCCTCGACGAACGCGGGCCGGGGCGCACTCCTCGCCTGCCAACCCACGCCGTCCTGATGACAGCCTGCCGAGGGTTGTGGAGCAATCACACAGCGTTAGATGATTTCTTTCGGACGTTCTGTTTGCTCTTGAAGGGACTCAGGTATGAATCATGCGTTCGTCGCGGCCCTCGCGGAGGCGTGCGAGACCTCCGAAAGCTTGGCGGGTCGCATTGGGATTCACCCGAAGACCGTCGCCCGCTGGGCCAATCCGGGGCGCATTCCGCAGACCCGGCACCGTGCCGAAATTGCGAAGATACTCGGAAAGGACGTTGCCGAGCTGTGGCCGGATGCCCTGCGCCGCGAACCGGTGTGGTTCCGGCCGTGGGTCGACATCGAGCGCGCGGCGGTCGCGCTGCGGGCCTTCCAGCTCGCGTGGGTTCCCGGCCTGTTGCAGACCGAGGCGTACGCGCGCGCCACGTTCCACGGGCAGCCGCTTCCGCCGGCCGAGGTCGACGACCTGGTCGTGGCCCGTATCAACCGGCAGGCGATCCTCACCTGCGACGACGCGCCGCTGACCGTCTTTGTCATCGACGAGCAGGTGATCCGACGGGCGGCGGCCGGCGGGCGGGCGACCATGACGGCCCAGCTCGCCCACCTGGTGACCTGCGCGGAGCTTCCCACCGTCCAACTGCACATCGTTCCCCGCGACGCCCCGACCTACCCGGGGCTCGACGGCCCATTCACGATCGCCGAGCTTCCCGGCGGGACGCGGGTGGCACACGTGGACAGCCAGGCCCAGGCGCACATCATCGATCAGGCGTCCCAGCTTGCTACGCTCGAACGACGGTGGGAACGCATCCGGGGCGAGGCCCTGTCTCGGTCGCAGTCCCTGGACCTCTTGAGGGAGGCGGCAGCAGCATGGACATGACCGGCGCGCAGTGGCGCAAGAGCACCAGGAGCGGCGGCAACGGCGGCGACTGCGTCGAGGTCGCCGACAACCTGCCCGGCGTCGTCCTCGTCCGTGACACGAAGGACCGCGACGGCGGAACCCTCTCCTTCTCGCCGGCCGCGTGGCGCGGCCTCGTCGACCTGGCGAAGCGCGTCGGCTGACCCCGCTCGACCCGCAGGCCCTCGGCATCCGTCGGGGGCCTGTTCCGTGGCCGGCGCGGGACGGCCGGCGGGTTCGCCGACCCGGTGGGCGGATCACCTCGCGGAGGGGGCGCGTACCCAGGGCCCCGGCAAAGTCGCGGGGCGCCGATTCCCGCCCGAAGTTCATCCACCCTCCGGGATTCCTGTTCCGCTCCTTGAGGATGATCCGAGATCCTGGCCAGGGCCAGGGCCAGGGCCAGGGCCAGGGCCACGGTCTCGCCGGTCCTGCGCTGTCTCTGTCTCCGCTCCCGCGAATGCCCGGGAGGTCGCCGCCCCCTGCCGCCCCCATGCCACCCCGCGCCGCGCATCGGGCGGTCCGGGAGGCGGCCGGCCGATTGCCTCCCGGCATCCAGTCGGGGACCTGCCTGTCGGCCCCTTTGGAGCTGCCCCGTTTACGCGCCCGCTCCATCGGTAGCACAAACGGGGCAGCTCCAAAGGGGCCGACAGAGGGTGGACTGGACCGACCCGACAGAGGGTGGACCGGGCCGACGGTGGGTGGACCGACCCGACGGTGGGTGGACCGACCCGACGGCGCACACCCCGGCCGCGCACACCATCCTCGACCGGCTCGCCGACAGGGCCGATCCGGCGAAGACCAATCCGGCGAAGACCGACCCGGCAGGGGCCGACAATGTCGGTAGCGCACGTATCCCCTGGGACCTGCCAAGCCGGAGACCCTCACGACTTTGCCGAGGCCCTGGGCGCGTACCCCGGCTGAGACCAGACGACCCCACCGAGAATTGGCTGGCCTTGTGTTTCCTCCGACGGAAGGATCGGTGGCGTGAAGCTTCACGAGAACGAGATCCCGGTCGACGAGGAAGTCGTCAGGTCACTTCTGCAGATTCAGCACCCCGACTGGGCTTCGCTGCCACTGTCGCCGGCAGGTGCCGGCACGGACAACACCATGTATCGGCTGGGAAACGATCTACTCGTCCGGCTTCCGCGAACAGCCGACAAGGCTCGGGCCCTGAACAAGGAACGGACGTGGCTCCCACGGCTGGGGCCACTTCTGACGTATCGGATCCCGGAGCCGGTCGCCGCCGGCACGCCGGCCCCCGAGTTCCCGTTGCCCTGGTCGATCTACCGCTGGATCGACGGGGCCGAAGTTGAGCCGAACACCGTCCGGGACTGGGCCGCTTTCGGAACCGAGCTGGCGACGTTCGTCCACGAGCTGCACAACATCGACCTCATGGGTGCAGCTCGCGCTGGTGAACTGAGCTGGTACCGCGGAGGCAGCCTGAATGCCTGCGACGAGTGGATCAGCACCGGTTTCGAGGAATGCCGGACCACCATTGACACCGGACTCGATGTCGAAACGTTGGAAGAGCTTTGGCGTGCCGCGATCAGGCTGCCTGAGCCGTCGGGCCCTCACGTATGGCTCCACGGGGACCTCAGGCCCGCCAACCTCCTGGTGGCGAAGGGCCGGCTGCACGCCGTCATCGATTTTGGGGGTCTCTCCGTCGGCTTCCCCGCTGCCGAGCACGCCACCATCTGGGACCTGCCGCAGCCAGCGCGACAGGCCTACTGGAACGCCGCGAACCTCGACGATCTCACCTGGGCACGTGCTCGGGCATGGGCCATTGCCGTTGGCATCAGCGGAATCTCCTACTACTGGGACACCTGGCCCGCCTTCGTCACCGAATGCCGGACAAGGCTCGAAACGATCCTCACCGACGCCGCCACACACTGAGCCCTTCCGAAGAGTTCACCGGTTCGCACAGTCGTGCGGTCGGTGCTCGGGGCGGGTCTCGAACCGCAGGCGGGGGCCGTCCTCCGACAGCGGGTCGCGGCGGGTCTCCACCAGCAGGTCGGGGCGGCCGAGCTGGAGCACGACCTTGTTGACCACGCGCTGGGCGGCGGCGAGGGACCGCACGGGAAGCAGCCGTCCACGGCTCTCCCGGCGCAGGACGAAGTAGTGCACGGCGACGCGGACCTGCCCCCGGTCGGCCGCGCTGGACTGGGCGGTCTGCCGGACCAGCTCCCGCAGGCAGCTCGCGAGCTGCTCGGCCAGCTTCAGCTCGGGGCCGTGCAGGCCGGCGCGGAGTGCGGCAAGATGGCTGTCGACCTTGCGAATGAGCACGTCGGCGCCGAACCCGGCACCTCGTTCCTCGACAGCCATCCGCTCTCCTCACCCCTAGCGTTGTGAGTGAAGTTACTTTAGGTTGCGGCTCACAAGCAAGCAGTTAAGTAAGACTTAACGGAGGAAACCGCACCTTCTGCGGGCATTTCGCCACAGTCGGGCAGCCCACCCGGACCGGGCGGGCGTGGGCTGGCTCTCCGGGCCGGGATGGATGTCCCACCTCCGGGGCAGGATGGGGGCGTGGCGGAGGTGACGGCCGGCTTCGGCGCGGCGGAGGCGCAACGGGTGCTCGCGGGCTTCGGCCCGGCGACCCGGGAATGGTTCGCCGCTGCCTTCGCCGCGCCCACCGCCGCCCAGGTCGGCGCCTGGCGTTCCGTGGCGGCGGGCCGAAACGCCCTGGTCGTCGCGCCCACCGGCTCCGGCAAGACCCTCGCGGCGTTCCTCTGGTCGCTGGACCGGCTCGCCGGGTCACCGCCACCGGCCGAGGCCCGGCAGCGCTGCCGGGTGCTCTACGTCAGCCCGCTCAAGGCGCTCGCCGTCGACGTCGAACGCAACCTGCGCGCCCCCCTCGCCGGCATCCGGCAGGCCGCCACCCGGCTGGGCGTGGCCCCGCCGGAGATCACCGTGGGGATGCGCACCGGAGACACCCCCGCCGACGAGCGGCGGGCCTTCGCCCGCACCCCACCGGACATCCTCATCACCACCCCCGAGTCGCTGTTCCTGCTGCTCACCTCCGCCGCGCGGGACTCGCTGCGCGGCGTGCAGACGGTCATCGTCGACGAGGTGCACGCGGTCGCCGGGTCCAAGCGCGGCGCACACCTCGCGCTCTCCCTGGAGCGCCTCGACGAGCTGCTGCCCGCCCCCGCCCAGCGGATCGGCCTGTCCGCCACCGTCCGGCCGGTCGACGCCTGCGCCCGGTTCCTCGGCGGGGCCCGCCCGGTCGACGTGGTGCAGCCGCCCAGCGCCAAGACCATCGAGGTGAGCGTCCAGGTCCCGGTGGAGGACATGACCCGCCTCGACGAGCGGGAACAGCCCCCCGACGACCTCGGCGGCCCCGGCCCGCGCCGGGCCTCGATCTGGCCGGCCGTGGAGGAGCGGGTCTTCTCCCTCGTCCGGGCGCACCGCTCGACGATCGTCTTCACCAACTCCCGGCGCAGCGCCGAGCGGCTCTGCGCCCGGCTCAACGAGCTGGCCGCCGAGGAGCTGTCCGCCGCCGCAGCCGGACCCGCCGCCGCCGCAGCCGCCCCCGCCGGACCCGCCCCCACCGGCCGGCCGCCCGCCGAGGTGATGGCCCAGTCCGGCGCGGCGGCCGGGGCGGCCCCGGTGATCGCCCGCGCCCACCACGGCAGCGTCTCCCGGGAGGAGCGCAAGCACATCGAGGAGGCGCTCAAGTCCGGCCAGCTCCCCGCCGTGGTGGCCACCTCCAGCCTGGAGCTGGGCATCGACATGGGCGCGGTCGACCTGGTGGTGCAGATCGAGGCCCCGCCCAGCGTCGCCGCCGGCCTGCAACGCGTCGGCCGGGCCGGGCACCAGGTCGGCGCGGTCTCCCGGGGCGTGGTCTTCCCGAAGCACCGGGGCGACCTCCTGTCCTGCGCGGTGGTCGCCGGGCGGATGGCCGACGGCGCGATCGAGGAGCTGCACCACCCGCGCAACCCCCTCGACGTGCTGGCCCAGCAGATCGTCGCGATGGTCGCGCTGGAGCCGTGGCGGGTCGGCGACCTGGCCGTCCTGGTCCGCCGGGCCGCGCCCTTCGCCGAGCTGCCCGACTCCGCGCTGCACGCCGTGCTGGACATGCTCTCCGGCCGGTACCCGTCGACCGCGTTCGCGGAGCTGCGGCCCAGGCTGGTCTGGGACCGGGCCGCCGACGTGCTCACCGGCCGGCCCGGCGCGCAGCGGCTCGCCGTCACCAGCGGCGGCACCATCCCCGACCGGGGCCTGTTCGGGGTCTTCCTCGCCGGCGCGGAGCGGGCCGCCCGGGTGGGCGAGCTGGACGAGGAGATGGTCTACGAGTCGCGCATCGGCGACGTGTTCCTGCTCGGCTCGTCCTCGTGGCGGATCGAGGAGATCACCCCCGACCGGGTGCTGGTGTCGCCCGCCCCCGGCCAGGCCGCGCGGATGCCGTTCTGGAAGGGCGACCAGCTCGGCCGCCCCGTGGAGCTGGGCCGGGCCATCGGCGCCCGGGTGCGCGCCCTGCTGCGCCACGGCGACGAGGCGGCCGTGGCCGCGCTGCGCGCCGGAGGGCTGGACGACTGGGCCGCCGGCAACCTGATGGCGTACCTGCGGGAGCAGCAGGCCGCCACCCGGTCCCTGCCGGACGACCGGACGGTGCTGGTCGAGCGGTTCCGCGACGAGCTGGGCGACTGGCAGCTCGCCGTGCACTCGGTGCTCGGGGCCCGGGTCAACGGCCCCTGGGCGCTGGCGATCGGCCGCCGGCTGGCCGAGCGGTACGGCGTCGACGCCCAGGTCATGCCGTCCGACGACGGGATCGTGGTGCGGCTGCCGGACACCGCCGAGGAGCCGCCCGGGGCCGACGTGGTGGTCTTCGAGCCCGACGAGATCACCCAGCTCGTCGAGGAGTCGGTCGGCACGTCCGCGCTGTTCGCGTCGCGGTTCCGCGAGTGCGCGGCCCGGTCGCTGCTGCTGCCCCGCCGCGACCCGCGCCGCCGGCAGCCGCTGTGGCAGCAGCGCCAGCGCGCCGCCCAGCTCCTCGACGTGGCCCGCGAGTACGCCGACTTCCCGGTCACCCTGGAGGCCGCCCGGGAGTGCCTCCAGGACGTCTTCGACCAGCCGGCGCTGGCCGGGCTGATGCGCGACCTGGCCGCCCGCAAGGTCCGCCTGGTGGAGGTGGAGACGACCCAGCCGTCGCCGTTCGCCCGGTCGCTTCTTTTCGGGTACGTCGGCGCGTTCCTCTACGAGGGCGACGCCCCCCTCGCCGAGCGGCGGGCCGCCGCCCTGGCGCTGGACTCGGCGCTGCTCGGCGAGCTGCTCGGCCGGGTCGACCTGCGCGAACTGCTCGACCCGGCGGTGCTCGCCGAGACCGAGCGGCAGTTGCGCTGGCGCACCGAGCAGCGCCGCCCCCGCGACGCCGAGGACGCCATCGAGCTGCTACGCACCCTCGGCGACCTGTCCGAGGCGGAGCTGGCCGAACGCGGCGCCCCGGTCGACTGGCTCACCGGGCTGGCGGCGGCCCGCCGGGTGCTGCGGTTGCGCATCGCCGGCGAGGACCGTTGGGTGATCGTCGAGGACGCCGCCCGGCTGCGCGACGCGCTGGGCGTGGCGCTGCCGGTCGGGGTGGCCGAGGCGCACCTCGCCCCGGTGACGGACCCGCTCGGCGACCTCGTCGCCCGGTACGCCCGCACCCACGGCCCGTTCGCCGCCGCCACCTGCGCGGCCCGGTTCGGGCTCGGGGTGTTCGTGGTGGAGCAGGCGCTGCGCCGGCTCGCCGCGACCGGGCGGGTGGTGTCCGGCGAGTTCGCCCCGGACAGCGTGGGCACCCAGTGGTGCGACGCCGAGGTGCTGCGGCTGCTGCGCCGCCGGTCCCTGGCCGCGCTGCGCCGGGAGATCGAGCCGGTGCCGCCCCGGGCCCTCGCCGCGTTCCTGCCCCGCTGGCAGCAGGTCGGGGCGTCGGCGCGGGGGGTGGAGGCGCTGGCCGCCGCCGTCGAGCAGTTGCAGGGCGCGGCGGTGCCGGCGTCCGCGCTGGAACGCCTGGTGCTGCCCGCCCGGGTCGCCGACTACTCCCCCGCCCAGCTCGACGAGCTGTGCGCCAGCGGCGAGGTGGTCTGGGCCGGGGCCGGGACGATCTCCGGCGGCGACGGCTGGGTCACCCTGGCCTACGCCGACTCCGCGCCGCTGCTGCTCCCCCCGCCCGACGACGCGTTGACCCGTACCCCGCTGCACGACGCCGTGCTGGACGCGCTCGCCGACGGGCAGGCGCTGTTCTTCCGGTCGCTGTCCGACCGGGTGGAGTCCACCGACGACGCGGCGCTGACCGCCGCGCTCTGGGACCTGGTGTGGGCCGGGCACCTCACCAACGACACCCTCGCCCCGCTGCGGGCGGCGCTCGGCGGCGGCGGGGCGCACCGGTCCCGGCCGACCGCCCCGCGCACCCGGTACCGCCGCCCCGGCCGGGTCGCGCTGCCCAGCCGCACCGGCCCGCCCACCGTCGCCGGCCGCTGGTCCCGGCTGCCGGAACGGGACCTGGACCCCACCCGACGGGCCGCCGCCCTGGCCGACGTGCTGCTGGAGCGGCACGGCGTGGTGACCCGGGGCGCGGTCGTCGCCGAGCAGGTCACCGGCGGCTTCGCCGCCGTGTACCCGGTGCTGTCGGCGTTGGAGGAGCGCGGCGCGGCCCGGCGGGGGTACTTCGTGGAGGGGCTGGGCGCGGCCCAGTTCGCGGTGCCCGGGGCGGTGGAGCGGATCCGCGCCCTCGCCGACCCGGCCGGGCCTGGCCGGGGCCGGAGCGAACCCGCCCTGGTGCTGGCCGCCACCGACCCCGCCAACCCGTACGGCGCGGCGCTGACCTGGCCCGAGCGCGTGGTCGACTCCGGCGACGGGGCGGCCCCGGCCACCGGGCACCGGGCCGGCCGCAAGGCGGGCGCGCTGGTCGTGCTGGTCGGCGGCGACCTGCTGCTCTACGTCGAGCGCGGCGGCCGGACGATCCTCTCCTTCGCCGACGACCCCGACGCCCTCTCGGCGGCCGGCAAGGCGCTGGCCGACGCGGTGCGCTCCGGCGCGCTCGGGGCGATCTCGGTGGAGCGGGCCGACGGGGAGGCGGTGGGCTCGTCCCCGCTGAGCGAGGCGCTCACCGCCGCCGGCTTCCGGGCGACTCCCCGCGGCCTGCGCCTACGCGGCTGACCACGCCCGCGGTGGTCGCCGCCGGGCGGTCCGCCCCATCGGCTGAGGGGCCACCCGTCAGCGAGTTGAACAGCAGGCTCGTCTGCGTGTCCAGGACCCCCGCGAGTCCACGGATTCTCTCCAGTGCGAGATCGAACTCCGACAGTGAGGCGGCGCGCAGCTGTAGGACCAGGTCCCAGGCCCCGATCGTGGAGAACAGCGTCTCGACCTCGGGGTAGCCCCGCACCGCCCGCACCACGTCCTGGCCACGGTTCGGTTCGATCCTGACCATCGTGACGCCCCGGATGGCGTCCCGGTCGACGTCGTTGCTCAATCGAACCGTGAACGCCTCGATCACCCCGGAGTCGCGGAGCCGCTCGATTCTGGTTGTCACCGTCGATCGGTTCACACCGAGGACCCGGGCCAGGACGGCGACCGGAGCGCGGCTGTCGTGGCGCAACTCTGAGATCAGTCGGTGATCGAGATCATCCAGCACGCAGATCGTCCCCTCCCTCTGGGCAATCTGCTGGAACATGCAGCAGATTGCGTGCTACTTGCTCATTGTGTCACCACTTCGACTGCTCCTACGGTCAGATCGTCACTGCCAGCTCTTGTGAAAGCGAGAACCCGTGTCCGCTTCCAACACCTCGGGACCGGCGATCACCCACTTCGCGGCCCGCGCCGGCGACCACAATGACCACGCCATGCAGGGATCGGGCATGATCGCAGCCGAACTCGCAGCTCGCCTGGGGTCAGCGCCGGTCGTCATCGGGTCGCCCCAGCCCGCACTGTGCGCGAACTGGGACGAGGAACTGGCCGCAGCCCGACCGGCGCTCCACGCCATGTCAGCGCACTTCGACGAGCTGTTCCGCGACGGCGCTCTTCCCGTCACGGCGCTGAGCCGCTGCGCGGTCGCCCTGGCCACGCTCCCGGTCGTCGCCAGGCACCGTCCGGATGCGGTGGTCGTCTGGTTCGACGCGCACGCAGACCTCAACACACCCCAGAGCACCACCACTGGTTACCTCGGAGGCCTCGCCCTCAGTGGCCCGCTCGGAATGTGGGACTCCGGTCTGGGACAGGGACTGAAACCAGAAAACGCGATCCTCTGTGGGGTACGCGACGTCGACCCGGCCGAACAGCCCTTGATCGATGACGGCGTGATCACGCTGGTCGGGGTCGGCCCAGACCTGGCGGAGAGGTTGAGGGCCGCGATCGCCGGCCGGCCGGTCTACGTACACATCGATTGCGACGTCCTCGAACCCGGCACAGTGCCCACCGACTACCTCGTGCCCGGCGGCCTCACACTCAGCGACCTCAGATCCGCCGCGCTCGCCATGAGCGAGTTCGACGTCGTCGGGCTGGAGATCGGCGAGTTCGAGGCCGGGAAAGACCTCAATGGCGTCCCGATCCACCCCGGTCCGCTTCTGGACGCCCTTCAGCCGCTACTCCACCTGGGCTGACGCCCTGACGCACCACGAGATCCGCCCAGAACCACCCGCCGCGTCTCCGAAGGAGGAAGCCTACGGAGGGTGGTGACGCGGCTTTCGTACATCAATCGAGGTTCTTGGTGATGCGTAGCAGCACCTGGTCCGGTGGCCCGGCGACGAAGGCGGCCGTGTCGGCGAGTGCGGCGATCAAGGGCAGTCCACGGCCGCCGACGGTGAGCGGGGCGGGGAGTTCAGCGTCGAGCCCGGCGCCATCGGGGGTACTGCCGCTGTTGCCGACCTTGAGCAGGCACACGTCGTCTTCGATGACGATGGTGAGGTCGACGGCGCTGTCGGAATCGCCGTGTATCACCGCGTTGGCACATGCCTCGGTGATCAGCACGGCGAGGTGACCACGAGAGTCCTCGGCTGCGTCGGTGAGGCTCAGCAGGGCGGCGAGCACATGGCGGGCACGGGTCACCGAGGATGGTTGACGCGGGAGTGACAGCGCCATACTCAACCGCATTGCGTAGCTCCTCCCGGCCCGTGCGTGACCCGCCGGACCACTGCGTCACACCCTAAGGCGGGATGCTCCGGCTGCGATCACCACTACCCGGGGTCGCCGAGGTGAAACGGTCAGGGTGTCGGTTCGACCTACGCCGGCCAGGCGGCGGTTCGCCCGCTGACGGATAGGGTAAGCGAGGATCATCGGCGCGGGGAGGTCGTTGTGAGTCTGCTGTTGTCGGTCCGGCCGGGCCGGGGTTGCACCGTGCTCGAGGTGGGCGGCGAGCTGGACATGGCGACGTCCCCGCAGTTGCGCGAGAGTCTGCAACGGTTGGTTGACGCCGGTGACCGCCAGGTGGTGGTGGATCTGGCCGGGGTGGGGTTCATGGACTCCAGCGGGCTGGGCGCACTGGTGATGATGTTCAAGGCAATGCGTGACCTCGACGGTCGGTTGAGCCTCGCCGCGGTGCAGCCCGCCGTGCACAACGTCCTGACGGTCACCTCGGTGGACAGAGCTATCCAGGTCTACGACAGTGTGCAGGCGGCCGAAGCCTGCGTGCCGTCCACGGACGACGCGACAGGCCGGTAGTCAGCCGGGCAGCGCGGTGCTGGCCCGCTCCTGGTCGGCGCCGGCGCTGGTACGCCGGTCCTCACTGTGCCCGCTGTGCCAGTCGAGGATGAACAGGGTGGCATCGTCGGCCAGGGTCAGACCGCTCACCTCGAGCACGGCATCGGCCAACGCCCGGACAGCCTCGCGCGGATGCAGACCGGTGATCGACCGCAACATGGTCGGTAGATCCAGGTTGGCGGCGTTGCGCTCCCGCATGCCATCGGTGACCACCACCAGACGGTCGCCGGGTCGCAGCGTGATCTCGCCGGCGCGGTAATCGGCCTCGGCGAACATACCCAGGGGGAAGTTGGCCGGTAGCGACAGCGCCCGGGTGTCCCCGTCGCGTACCAGCAGCGGCGGCACGTGCCCTGCGTTGAGCAGCGCGCACACCCCGGTGCGCAGGTCGATACGGCCGAGGACCGCGGTCATGTAGCTGCCGGGCACACCGGCGTGTTCGGCCACGTCGGTATTCGCGGCCTCGGCCTGCTCCACCAGGCCAACCCCGCGACGGCGGCTGTTGCGCAGGCTGCCCACGCCCAGGGTGGCCGTCAGCGCGCTGGCCACCCCGTGGCCCATCGCGTCGGTGACGCTGAAGTGCAGCACGTCCCGGGCAAGGCTGTAGTCGAAGGTGTCCCCGCCGATGCTGGCGGCGGGTTCGAGCCAGCCGGACAGGGTGAACGCACTACCCTCACACGTGAACGAGCCGGGCAGCAGGCGGCGCTGGATCTCCCCGGACAGGGTGAAGGGGGTCGTGCGTTGCCCCCACTCGAAAAGGTCGGTGTACCGCCGGTTGGCAATCACCACGTACGCCAGCACGTGCGCCGTGCGGCCGATCTCCTCCAGCGCCTGCGGAGCGGGCTCGTCCGGCAGGATCATCTCGAGCAGGCCGATCGCCTCACCGCGATCGGTCACCGGCGTCAACACCGTCCACCTGTCGGGCTGCGCGACAACCTGCACCGTCTGGGTGCGTAGCGCCTGCTCGGCGGGGCCGCCGTCGAACGGCAGCACCGTGGCGACCTCAGCACCGTCCCGGCGGCCCTCACCGGCGTCGTCGAGCGGCACGTGGGCCAACCGGACCAGCGCCCGACCACTGAGATCCGCGATCAGGAACGCGACGCTACGTGCCCGCAGCGCCACACCGAGTTCCCGGGTGACCGCCTCGACCGCCTCGACCGGCGAGGCGTTCTCCGCCGCATCCAACATATGGGCCATGATCCGCCCCCGGCTGCTTTCCACTCTCGGAGCCTACGAGACCCGGCCTGTCATCGCCGAGCACGAGGATCGTCACCGCAGCGTCGACAGCCCCGACCAGGTCCAAATCCAGGGCCTGTGGATGGGTCCGGCCCCATCATACGGTCCGCCTCTCGGTCGATGACTCGCCCTGGTGCGGAGGGCGCCGGTCACGGCACCGGCTGCGCGCCACCCCGGCGGGTCGCGAGCGCGGTGAGTGCGAGCGCCACCGCTGCCGTGCCGACCGCGCACCACAGGATCGCCGTGAAGGTGTGCGGCACCACCCACTCGGCAACCACGATCAGCCCGACCGTCGCCGCCCACAACGGCGCCGACGGCCACCGCGCGCCCGCCGCCACCTGGGCGTTGACCAGCACGAACACCAGCGCGTACAGGGCGCCGGTGGCGGCGAAGAGCGGCGCGTGGCGGCCGAGGCCGACGTAGCCGGCGCCGCCCGCCAGGCGGAACGCGAGCCCACCGGCGAGCGCCGACGCCGCCACCAGCGACGCGCCGCAGCCGGCGACCAGCCCGGCGGCGATCATGAGCGCCCGCCGGCTGCCCTGCGCCAGGCGCGGGAGCGCCAGCACCGTGACCACCTGCGGTGCCCACAGCGCCCCCTTGGTGAGCACGGCCCCGACCGCGTACCCGCCCGAGGCGTCCGCGGGCAGCAGGTGGCGGGCCAGGATCAGGTCGGCGTACGAGACGACGAGCATCGCGAGCGTCGCCGAGCAGGCGGTGAGGACCTGACGGGCGGTGACGCCGTGCCCGCCCGACGCGTCGACCCGCGAACGGGCCAGGTGTGCCAGGACCGGCGGGATCAGCAGCGCGACGGCCGTACCCGCCAGGACCGACCCGGTCAGGCCGGCGCCGAGCAGCAGGCCGGCGATCAGGCCGGCGTACCGGCCGACGGCCAGCACCGCCATGCCGAGTGCCAGGCGCAGGAAGCGCTCGTCACCCTGCAACTCGCCCAGCCACCTGCCGGCCACCACCACGGCGCCGGTGTAGACCGCGAGCAGCAGCGTCACGGCCGACGGAAGGTCCAACAGCGCGCTCAGGACCGGCGTCAGGACGACCATGGCGCCGGCACAGACGGCCGCGGTCAGCCAGCCGATCCGGCCGCTCGCCGCGCCGCGCGTGCGGGCCCGGTGGATCGCGACCGCGATCTGCAGCCCCACCCCGGGAACGCCGGCGATCGCCGCGATCGCCAGGACGGTGGCCAGCGCGCCCAGGTCACCGGGGCCGAACTGCCGGGCACCGAGGACGGGCACGAGGTAGCCGAGGCCGTTGGTCAGCGCGCCCGCCACGGCCACCGCCGCCCCGGACATGCCGATCCGCCGCCGGGCGGACGTCGTCACGGTCACGGCACCAGCCGCCGGAGGGAGGGTGGCTCGGCGCGGTTCAGAGGCGGCCGTCGTGCACGGCCCGGGTCACCCACGGGATCACCTCGTCGAGCATGGCGTCGAGGCCGGTCGTCGCGGTGAAGCCGAGCACCTCGCGGGCCTTGGCGACGTCCGGCACCCGCTTGGTCACGTCGTGCTCGAACGGCTCGTCGCTGACGTGGCGGAACGGCACGTCCGGGCCCTTGATCTTGCGCCAGATCAGCTCGGCCAGCTCCAGCACCGTGGTCGAGTCGGCGGTCGAGAGGTTGAAGTCCTCGTTGCGCGCCGCCTCGTGCTCGATGGCCACCGCGATCCCGCGCGCCAGGTCGCCGCCGTAGGTGTAGTGGCGCACCTGCTCGCCGGTGCCGAGGATGCGCAGCGGGTCCTGCCCCTTGACGATCTTCTGCACCAGGTCGGGGACCACATGCGACATCGCCAGCTTGACGTTGCCGGACAGCACCTCCGCCTCGCCGAGCGCGCGCCCCTCGCCGACCCCGACACAGTTGAACGGCCGCACGATCGTGTACGGCAGCCGGTACTGGTCCCAGGCCGCCCGCGCGTAGTACTCGACCGCCAGCTTCTGGAAGCCGTACGAGGACAGCGGCGGCGGGACCCGCCGCTCGTCGCCCTCCCGGCTCGGCCAGCGGTCGGTCGACTCGTACACCATCGACGACGAGATGTAGGTGACCTTGCGCAGCCGGCCGGCCCGGTGCGCCGCGATCGCCGCGTCGCAGGACGCCGCCATGATCCGCTCGTTGGTGGCGAGGAGGTCGTACGCGTACGCGTGGAAGTAGGAGATCCCGCCGATCATCGCGGCACCGGCGACGAAGTGGTCGCAGCCGGCGAGCAGGTCGGCGAGGAGCGCGGCGTCGCGTGCGTCGCCCTCGACGAACCGGTAGCGGGGATGGTCGTCGTAGCTGTGCGCCACCGGGCCGTACTTCGAGTGGTTGTCGAGCCCCACCACCTCGTGCCCGCGGCCGAGCAGCTCCTCCACCAGGTATCCGCCGATGAACCCCGCCGAGCCGGTGACCAACACCGTCGCCATCCGTACCTCCTCTACCGCGCCACGTCGGCGTCGGTCGCCACGTCCGGCGCGGGCGTGGCCGGCGCCGGACGCCGCGCCTCCCACCGCGCTGCGAGCTGCTGCGCGGTCAGCCGCCGGCCGAACGCGAAAAAATACCAGCGCAGATAGCTGGGCAGGAACCGCCCCAGGTCGAAGTGCGACTCGCCGAGCTGCCGATCCAGCCAGATCGTCGGAATCTCGGCGACCGGGCGGCGCAGCCGGGTCGCCTTCGCGGTCAGCTCGATGCCGATCTCGAACCCGGTCCGGGACTCGATGCCGACCTCGCGGACGAAGTCGGTGTCGTACGCCTTGAAGCTGTTGGTCGCGTCGCGGGTGCCGACCCTCGCCAGCAGCCACAGGGTGCGCCCGGCCCACCGGGAGGCCATCCGCTTGAATCGCGGCCCGCCGACCTGCTGCCCACCGGGCATGTAGCGGGACGCGGCGGCGACCACCACACCACGGTCGACGAGCCGGGCCAGGTCGTCGATCTGCCGTGGGTCGTCACAGCCGTCGGCCATCGTCACCACGGCGACCGGCGCTCGCGCCGCGTCGATGCCGAACCGGATCGCGTTGGCCGGCCCGCGCCCGTACGTGTTGAGCACCGGGCGGACGCGCGGGTCGCGGCGGGCGACCTCCCGGGCGTACGGGACGGTGGTGTCCTCCGGCATGTCGTGCACGATGAGCACCTCGGCCGGCAGCAGCACCTCACGCAGGATGCGGTCGAGACAGCGGACGACGTCCGCGCCCTCGTTGTAGACCGGGATGACCACCGTGACCCGGGGCGTCACACCCGCACGCCCCGTCCGGTCAGGCCCCACATGTCAATCAGCGGCTTGTCGGTGTCGAGGTCGGCGTAGTCGGCGTGCGGTGCGGCGATCACCAGCAGGTCGGCGCGCCTGAGCACCTCGTCGAGCGGGAGGATCCGGTCGTCGGCCACGTACGGGTCGGTGCACAGGGTCTCCCCCGCCTTGAGCCTGAGGATCTTGCGCAGCTTGTACGCCAGGCTGCTGCGGGAGTCGTCGCTGCCGCCCTTGAACGCCATGCCCAGGATGCCGACGGTCATCGTGGCGAGGTCGAACCGGTCCTCCAGCCGGGAGACCAGGTACAGCGGCAGGCCCTCATTGATCAACATCGCCGAGTGGCCGAGCACGAAGTTGTTCCGGTTGAACGCGGCCAGCTGCATGGTGTCCTTGAGCAGACACGGCCCGGCGGCGAAGCCGGGCATCGGCAGGTCGGCCGCGCGCGGGTAGTCGAACGCGACGGCGTGCCGGATGCGGGCGAAGTCGAGGCCGAAGTCGTTGGCCATCATCCAGAACTGGTTGGCGGTCGCGAACTTCACGTACCGCCAGGTGTTGGTGAACAGCTTCGCGAGCTCGGCCTCCTCCGGCTCCAACGCGACGATCGAGTCGGTGAGCCGGCGGAAGAGCAGCTCCGCCCGTTCCATGGCGCGCGGCGTCCGAGCCGCGACGATCTGCGGCAGGGTGAACAGCTCGGTCATCGCCCGGCCCTCGGCGATCCGCTCCGGGCAGAACGCCACGTCGACCGTGAGGCCCCTGCTCGCCAGCAACTTCTCCGTCAGGGCCGTCACGCCCGGGTAGACCGTGCTGCGCAGGACCACCAACTGCCCGTCGTGCAGGTGCTCGGCGCAGCGTTCCAGCGCCCGGGGCACCGCGCTGAGGTCGGGGTTGAGGTGTTCGTCGACCGGGGTGCCGACGACCACGACCAGGGTGTCGGCCAGACCGACGCTCGTCGCCTCGGTGCTCGCGCGCAGCCGGCCGGCGGCCAGCGCCTCGGTCAGCGGCTCCGCGGCGCCCTCCTCGGCGAAGGGCAGCGAACCGGAGTTGACCCGGTCGACCGCGGCGGCGTCGATGTCGTACAGCACGACGCTCAGGCCGCGGGAGGCCAGCGCGATGCCCAGCGGCAGGCCGACCCGGCCGCAGCCGCCCACGACGCACACATCGACCGCCGCCGCACCGTCCGCCTGTGTCATCGCCGCATCCTCCCGCCGGCCCGGCACGGAAATCGCCCGCCGGCCAGTGCAGGTTACTGGCGAGGAAACCTCGGGTCTACCCATCCGTAGGTAAGGGACTAAGGTTCCACACCATGGCCAGCACGCTGTCCACGGAACTGAGCTCGCGGTTCGCCGCCAGGCTGCCGGCCCGCGCCGTCGGGGCCGCCGTTCGGCTCGCCTATCCGCGGGTCGAACCGGAGCTCGCCCGGCTGCCCTCCTACGCGCCGCGCGGCGGCACCGCCGTGGACATCGGCGCCTGGTACGGGCCGTGGACCCGCGGCCTGCGGCGGCTGGCCGACCGGGTCGTGGCGGTGGAACCGGCCGCCGAGCTGGCGCGGTGCGTGGCCGCCGCCTACCCGGACGTGCGGGTCGTCGAGGCGGTGGCCTCCGACCGGCCGGGTAAGGCGGAGCTGTTCGTTCCCGCCGGTGGTCCCGGCATCGGCACCTCGTCCGTGGAGCATGGCGACGGCCCGTCGGTCACCGTCGACCGGATCACAGTGGACGGTCTCGGGCTCACCGACGTGCGGTTCGTCAAGCTCGACGTCGAGGGCCACGAGCTGCCGGCGCTACGCGGCGCCGAGCGCACCATCCGGCGGGACGGCCCGCTTCTGCTCATCGAGCTGGAGGAGCGGATCCAGCCGATCGACCCGGTGCTCGCGCTGCTCGACGGGTGGGGCTACCGGCCGCACGTCATGCCAGAGGACCGCTGGGTGCCGCTGGCCGGCTTCGACCTGGTCGCGCACCAGCGGGCGGCGGTCGGCCGGGTGGCGCAGAGCTTCGCCCGACGGGTCGTCGACCCGCGGCCGCGTTACGTCAACATGGTCCTGTTCCGACGCGAGGAGCCGCCCCGATGACGAAGCCTGGCAGCACGGCCGAGCAGGGCAACACGGCCTCGCCGAACACCACGGCCGCCAGGCCCGTCGACCCGATCCACCTCGCCGCCGTCGTGCTGATCACCGCGAGCGTGCTCTGGCGGGCGTCGATCACCACGCGTGGGTACCTCACCAGCGACGACTTCCCGATCATCGGCCAGGCCGACGCCGGTGGCCTGGATCCGGGGCACCTGTTCGGGCTCTACAACAACCACTTCATGCCGGCCGCCCGGCTGCTCACCTGGGTCACCCACCGGCTGACCGAGTACGAGTACTGGCCGTACGCCACGCTCATGGTGATCGGTCAGGTGGCCGTCAGCGTCGCCTTCTACCGGCTGCTGCGCCTCCTGCTCCCGGCGGGCTGGGCGTTGCTGGTGCCGCTGTGCCTGTTCGTGTTCAACCCGCTGACGTTGGAGGACAGCGCGTGGTGGGCGGTGGCGATCAATCTGCTGCCGATGCAGCTGGCCATGATCGTGGCCATCGGGGCCCAGGTGCGTTACATCCGTACCCGCCGGCGCCGCCACCTGGTCACGCTCGGCACGTCGGTCGTCGTCGCCCTGCTCTTCTTCGAGAAGGCGCTGCTGGTGGTCGCGGCGGTCTTCCTGCTGACGCTCTGCCTCTACGCACCGGGCGGGCCGCTGCGGGCGGTGGTGACAACGATCCGCCGCTGGTGGCCCGCCTGGCTGGTGCTCGGCGGGATCTCCGTGGTGTACCTGGCCGGCTACCTGTCGGTGTCGACGTCGACGCTACGCGCGCCGATCTCGGCGGGTGAGGTGGGCGCGTTCCTCCAGCAGTTCTACGGGCAGTCCCTCCCCGCCGGCCTGGTGGGCGGCCCGTGGACCTGGCTCGACGCCTCGGACGGCCCCGCCGTCGTCGCCCTGACCCGGACCGCCCAGTGGGTCTCGTGGGCGATCGTGGCAGCGTTCATCGGTTGCACGGTGTGGCTGCGCCGCGTGGTGGCGGTCCGGGCGTGGATCCTGCTGGCGCTCTACTCCGGACTGGGCGCCGGGCTGATCGGCGCCACCCGGCTCGGGTCCGGGTTCAGCGGGGTGGCCGGCCTGGTGCCGCGCTACTTCGGCGACGTGCTGCTGGTCGCGGCCCTCTGCGCCGGCGTGGCGCTCTGCGGCCTGCGCCGGGCGGAGCCCGTCGACGCCACGGAGCCCGTCGACGCCACAGAGCCGGGGCCGGTCCGCCGGCACCCCCAGCAGTTCGCCACCGCGCTCGCCGCCGGCCTGGTCCTGCTGATCGCCAGCAGCGTCTACAGCGGCGTCGACTTCGGCACCGACTGGCGGTCCAAGGCCGGGCGCGACTACCTGAACACGGCCCGCGCCGGCCTGGCCACCGCCGAGCCGGGAACCGTGTTCATGGACCAGCCGGTGCCCGACGCGGTGGTCCCCGGGTTGTCCAACCCGTGGAACATGCAGTCGCGGTTCTTCGCGCCGCTCGACGACGAACCGGTCTTCGTGACCAGGGCCCGCAAGCTGTGGGTCTTCGACTCCTCCGGCCACGTCCGCCCGGCCTGGGTCAAGGGCGTCAAGGCCGCACCCGGTTCCGCGCCGGGCTGCGGCTACCAGGTCACGGGTGGCCGGACGGCGCGGATCCCGCTGAAGGCCACGGTCGTCGACTACTGGCAGGCGGTGCGGATCGGGTACATCAGCGACCGGGACACCACCGCCACGTTCCGGCTCGGCGACGGCGAGTTGGTGCCGTTCGACGTGCACCGCGGGCTCAACGCGATGTTCCTGCTCGTGTCCGGTGGCGGCGACGAGGTCCAGCTCGCGGTCGACGACCCGGCGGCCACCTTCTGCACCGACGAGATCGAGATCGGCGCGCTGGTGCCACAGCCGGTCGGGTAGCCGGTGCGCCACCGGCTGATCCCGCACGCCGCGCCGCACGCCGTCGCGGCGGCGATCACCGCCGTGGTGCTCGCCCCGCTGGTCCTGCCCGGTTACGTGCTGCGCTACGACATGGTCTTCGTGCCCCGTCAGCCGCTGAACTGGGAGATGGTCGCGCCGGCCGACGCGCTGCCCCGCGCCGTGCCGCTGGACGCGCTGGTCTCGGTCACCAACCTCGTCGCGCCGGGCTGGTTGGTGCAGCGGATCGCGCTGGTCGCGATCGTCTATCTGGCGGCGCTCGGCATGGCCCGGCTGATGCCGACCGGGCGGACACTGACCCGGGTGGCCGGCGCGTTCGCCTATGCCTGGACGCCGTACCTCGCCGAGCGGCTGCTGCTCGGGCAGTGGGGCCTCCTGCTGGCGTACGCGGCCCTGCCCTGGCTGATAGCCGCGGTGCGGGACGTGCGCACCGGCCGGCCCGGCGGGCTGGCCCGCCTGGTGCTGGCGGCGGCGCCGGCCGCGGTGACCCCGACCGGCGGCGTGATCGCGCTGTGCACCGTGGCCGTGCTGCTGCCCGCTGGCTTCGCGGGCTGGCGCCGGGCGACCGCCGCCGCCGTCGGCGCGGTCACCGCGATCAACGCGCCCTGGCTGGTCGCGGCCGCGACGAGTGCCGCCGACGGCCGGTCGGACCCGGAGGGCGTCGCCGCGTTCGCCGCGCGGGCCGAGAACTGGGCCGGCGCGTGGACCGCGCTGGCCGGCACCGGCGGCATCTGGAACGCCCAGACCGTTCCCGACAGCCGGTCCTCGCCGCTGGTGCCGGCCGCGACGCTGGTGCTGCTCGCGGTGGCCGTGGTGGGTGTGCGGGAACTGCGCCGGCGGTGGCCGGGCGGGGCCGGGCGGCTGGGGCTGCTCGCGGCCGGTGCGTTCCTGCTCGCCGCAGCGGGCACCGGGCCCGGTGCGCCGGGCCTGCAACGGCTCATCGGCACGGTTCCGGGCGCCGGGCTGCTGCGCGACGGCCAGAAGTTCCTGATCCCGTACGCGGTCCTGCTGGCGCTGGGGGTGGCCCTCGGCGCCGAGGTGCTCGCCGGCAGGTTGGCTCGCCGCCTCGACGCCGATGCGGGCCGGGTCGCGCTGGTCGCGGCCGCGCTGCTGCCGGTGGCGATCCTGCCCGACCTGGCCTTCGGCGCCGCCGGGCAGCTCCGGCCGGTGCGCTACCCGGCCGACTGGGACGCGGTGGCGGCGCGGGTCGCCGCCACGCCCGGCGAGGTGCTCTCACTGCCGTTCGAGGGCTACCAGCGTTACGGCTGGGCCCAGGACACTGTGGTGCGTGACCCCGCGCCGCGCTACCTGGACGCGCCGGTGCTGATGAACGACGCGCTGCGGGTCGGCGACGTGACGGTCGACGGCGAGAACCCACGGGCGGCGCGGGTCCGTGCCGTCCTCGACGCGGACGGCCCGCTCGCCGAGCTGGGGGTCCGGTGGGTGCTGGTCCGGCGCGAACCCGGTGGCGAGCCGACCGCGACGGCCCTCGCCGGGCTGCGACCGGTCTTCGCCGGTCCGCACCTTGAGCTGTGGGAGAACCCGGCCGCCGCCCCGCCGCCATCGGCCCCCCGGCGGTGGCCCGCAGCCGCCGCGCACCTGGTCGCCGCAGCGATCGTGGTTCTCGCTCTCCTGGCCCTACTGCTCGGCGGACAAAGATCGTGGTATATTCCGCGCACTCACGAACCCGGGGAGGTAGAACCATGGCCAAGCTGGCCACGTTCGCCGTCGCTGCTGTCCTCGGCGCGGCGCTGGGCATCATCGGCCTCGTCGCGACGGTCGGAGCGGTGAGTCCGTCCGCCGACCACGTCGCCGAGGAGACCACCGACACCCCTGTCACCAAGGTCTACGGCAACCGCTGATCCGCTAGTTGCGGCGTGGTCGCCGGCAACTGCCCGGCGACCACATCGGCGAATGCCGCCCCCGACACCGACCAGGTGAAGCGCCGCGCATAGGCCGCGGCAGCCGTGCCCATCTCCGCGCGCCGGTCCGCGTCCATCAGCAACGCCCGGACCGCCTGGAAGAACTGGAACTCGTCGTCGACCAGCATGCCCGTCTGCCCGTCGGCCATCGCCTCGGCGACCCCACCGGCGGCGCGGAACGCGACGGACGGGGTGCCCCGGGCACCGGCCTCCACGATGGTCAGCCCCCAGCCCTCCTTGAGCGACGGCACCAGCGACACCCACGAGCGGCACAGCAACTCGTGCTTGCGCTCCTCCGAAACGAACCCGGTGAACCGGACGCGGTCGGCGATGTCGAGGTCGGCGGCGAGCCGCCGCAGCGGCTCGTCCCACCAGCCCTGGCCGGCCACCACCAGCTCAAGGTCCGGCAGCTCCGCGGCGAGCAGCGCGGTGGCCCGCAGCGCCAGCTCCACCCGCTTGTGCGGGACGAGCCGGCCGAGCACCACCAGGCTCGGGTGGGCGGTGCGCGGCACCGGCGGGCCGACGACGGCCGGCGTTCCGTTGTGGATGACCGCGACGCGGCCCGGGTCGACGCCGAGCCCGGCGAGCTCGCTGCGCGTCGACTCGGACACCGTGACGTACCGGCAGGTCCGGTAGACCCGGACCGCCAGCCGCGACTCGATCCACCAGCCGATCCGGGCCACCCGGGGGCCGAAGACCACCGGCCACTGCTCACGGTGCACGTGGTGGACCAGCGCGATGACCGGGCGGCGGGCATAGGCCCGGCTGAGGAACGGCATGCCGTTGCACACGTCGACGATCACGTCCGGCCGGCCGAGCCGCCGGCGGGCGATCGGACCGATGCCGAAGGCGCCCGCCAGGTAGACCAGGGCCGCGTACAGGTAGACCGTGTGACGGCCGCCGCGGCGCAGGATGCGGAACCCGTCGGGCATCGTCTCCAGGGCGGGGCCGTCGGCGTGTGCCTGGCAGAACAGGGTCACCCGGTAACCGCGCGCGACCAACTCGGCTGCGACCCGTTCGAGGAAGACCTCCGAACCGCCGCCCTCCGGATGCCGCGTGTCCCGCCAACTGAGGAAGAGGACATGAGGACCAGAGGTTTGGGTCATGGCCTACTCATCCACCCCTACTTGCGAGTACGGTTCGCGGTTGCGTCACACTAGGGCGCTCTGCAGAGTTTCCGCAACGGTGACGTCACAGAGGAGGAAGTGTGGCGAACGGCGGCCTGCGGAACCGGCCGGAGTTCTGGCCGGTCCTGCTGCTGAGCGTCGCGCTGGTCGCGGTGCTCGGCGGTTGGGGTACGACCAGCTACCTCGATCGGACCCGGCGTGAACCGCCGTGTACACAACGGACCGCGCTGCGGATCGCAGTGGCGCCGAGCGTCGAAGCGCCCGCCCGACAGGTCGCGCGCGACCTGGCCGCCCGAGAACGCTGCCTCGACGTGACGGTGCAGGCGCGCGAGTCCGCGGACGTGCTGCGCGACCTCACCCGTCCGGCGGCCGGCGGTGCGGGGACCGGCACGGCGACGGGTCCGCCGCCCACGGTGACGGCCACGACCTCGGCTCCCACCGCTCCCCCCGACGCCTGGTTGCCGGAGTCGACGCTGTGGCTACGCCGGGCCCACGCCGCCGGTGCCTTCCAGGTGCCGGCGGAGGGCGTCTCCGTGGCGAGCACCCCGGTCGTGCTGTCGCTCGACGAGCGGTCGGCCGCGCGGCTGAGGCGCGACCGCGACCTCGGTTGGACCAGCCTGGTCGCCGCCGACCGACCACCGCTGCCCGTCGTGCTGCCCGACCCGACGGCCAGCCCGCTCGGCTTCGGCGCTCTGGTGGGCATCCGGGCGCTCGCCGACTCCGCCCGACCGGCGGCGGGTGCGGCCGGCGCGGCGGCGATCATGCGTCGACTGGCGGCCCGCACGGTGCCGTTCCCCGGCGCGGCCCCCGCACCCACCGGCCCCGGTGCGGCCGAATCCGCGGTCGTCAGCACCGAGCAGGCGATCCTCCTGGCCGCCGCCGGCGGCGGTACGCGCCAGGTCGCCGTCTACCCGCCGGCGCCCGTACCCGGCCCGGACTACCCGTACGCGATCCTCGCCTCCGACGCGCGCCGCGACGGTGCCGCCGCCTTCCTGCGCGGGATGCTCGCCACCGAGGGCGCGGCGGCGTTGACCGGCCACGGCCTGCGCACCCCGAGCGGCGGGTCACCCGCCGGCATCCCCGCCGGCAGCGGAATCCGCACCGGGGAGTACCCGCCGGCTTCCATACCCGCCGAGGCTGACGCCACCACGCTGCTCAACGCGTGGGGCGGGGTGCACATCAGCGCCCGGATGCTCGCGGTCCTGGACATCTCCGGATCGATGGCCGCGCGGTTGCCGGGATCGACGCAGACCCGGCTCTCCGCCACGATCAAGGCCGCGCAGGGCGGGGCGGAGCTCCTCCTGGGCACCACCGAGCTCGGCGTCTGGGAGTTCTCCACCGACCTGGACGGCGAGCGTGACTACCGCGAGGTCGTACCGGTGGGTCCGGTCGGCCCGCGCCGTGAGGAGATCGTGGACGCGCTCGACCGGGTACGGGTCAAGCCGAACGGCGCGACCGGGCTCTACGACACCACGCTCGCCGCGTACCGCGACGCGACCCGGAACTGGACCGTTGGGCGGATCAACATGGTGCTGGTCCTGACCGACGGCAAGGACGACAACGCCAGCGGGATCAGCCGCGCGAAGCTCCTGGACGAGCTGGCCGGGCTGCGCGACAAGCGCCGGCCGGTGCCGATCCTGTTCATCGGCGTCGGCCCGGAGATCGATCCGGACGAGCTCAGACAGATCGCCCGTGCCACGGGCGGACGGGTCGCGCTGACCCCGCGACCGTCCGGCATCCAGCAGATCTTCTTCTCCGCGCTGGCCGAGTTCAGCTGCCTGCCGCCGAAGTGCCGCCGATGACGGCCACCACGCGGGACCGCGTTCCCGGGACGACCGCCGCCCGGCCGGTGGGCGCAGCCGTCGGCCCCGATGCGGTGGACCGTCGCCGACGGCGTCTCGCCACCTGGGCGGGCGCGCTCCTCCTCGTGATGGTCGCCGTGCTGCAGCGCCCCGGCCGGACCACCTTCGACACCAAGCTGGACCTGGCCGTCGATCCGATCGGGTTCATGGCCCGGGCGCTGCACCTGTGGAACCCGGAGGCGGCCTCGGGGGAACTGCAGCAGCAGGCGTACGGCTACCTGTTCCCGATGGGCCCGTTCTTCGCCGTCGGTGACCTGCTCGGCCTGCCCCCGTGGGTGACCCAGCGAGCCTGGAGCGCACTCCTGCTCTGCGCCGGGTACCTCGGCGTGGTGCTGCTCGCCCGGGCGCTGCGGATCGGTGCCGAGCCCGGGCGGCTGCTGGCCGGGCTGGCCTACGCGCTCGCGCCCCGGATGCTGACCGAGATCGGCCCGCTCTCCGCGGAGATGCTGCCGGTGGTCGTGCTGCCGTGGGTGCTGCTGCCCTTGGCGGCGGTGCGCCGCATCGGCTCGGCCCGGCGCGCGGCGGCCCTCTCCGGGCTCGCCGTGCTCTTCATGGGCGGGATCAACGCCGCCGCCACCGTGATGGCGCTGGTGCTTCCCGCACTCTGGCTGGCGACCCGGCGCTGGGACCGGCAACTGGCCGTGCTCACCGCCTGGTGGTGCGTCTTCGTGGCGGGCGCGACCCTCTGGTGGGTCGCGCCACTGCTGCTCTTCGGGCAGTACAGCCTGCCGTTCCTGGACTACATCGAGTCGTCGGCGACGACCACCGCGGTGACCTCGCTCTTCCAGGCCGTACGCGGCACCAACCAGTGGGTCGGCTACGTCGTCCAGGGCGAACCCTGGTGGCCGGCCGGCTGGGTGCTCATCGACAACCCCGCACTGATGGCCGCGACCGCGCTGGTCGCCCTGGTCGGCCTGGTGGGGCTCGCGCTGCGCGGCCTGCCCGAGCGCCGCTTTCTCGTACTCGGCGTGCTGACCGGGCTGACCCTGCTGACCACCGGCTACCTCGGCACGCTGGACAGCCCGCTCGCCCCGTTCGTCCGCGACCTGCTCGACGGGCCGCTCGCGCCGCTGCGCAACGTGCACAAGTTCGAGCCGGTGCTGCGGCTGCCGCTCCTGCTCGGCCTCGCCCACGCGGCCAGCCGCCTGGTCGCCCGCCGCCGGGTGCGAATCCCTGCGGCACCGATCGTGGCGGTCCTGCTGCTCGTCGCGTCCGCACCCGCGTGGTTGCTCATGCTGCGGCCGGGTCCGGGCTGGACGGACCTGCCCACGCACTGGCGGCAGGCGGCCGGCTGGCTCGCCGCCCAGGATCCGCAGGCCCGCACGCTGGTCGTCCCCGGGTCCGGCTTCGCGCAGCACACCTGGGGCCGGACGGTGGACGAGCCGCTTCAGCCGCTGACCGGCGCCCCCTGGGCGACCCGGCACCAGATCCCGCTCGGCTCCGAGGGCAACATCCGGGTGATGGACACCGTCGAGACGGTCCTGGCGCAGGGCCGTGGCTCACCGGCGCTCGCCGACTTCCTCGCCCGCTCCGGCTACCGCTACCTGCTGGTCCGCCACGACATCGACCGGACGGCCAGCGGCGCCCCGCCGGTCGCGGTCATCCGGCAGGCGATCGCGGGCTCCCCGGGGCTGCGGCCGGCCGCGTCGTTCGGTCCCGAGGTGAGCGTCGACGATCCGCAGCGCAGCCCGGTCGACGCGGCGGAGTCCGTACCGGCGATCGAGATCTTCGCGGTCGACCGCGCGGTGCCCACCGTGTCGGCGTCGGCCCGCGCCGACGTGCCCGTGGTCAGCGGCGGACCGGAGTCCCTGCTCGGGGTGCTCGAGCAGGGCCTGCTCGACCCGCGGCAACCGGTCCTGCTGACCGGCGACGCGGAACCGGCCGACGCGGCCGGTCCGCGGATCGTCACCGACGGGCTGCGTCGGCGCGAGCTGAACGTGGGCCGGATGCGCGACAACGTCAGCCACACCCTGACCGCCGACGAGGCGACCCGGCAGGGACGGATCCGCACCGACCTGCTCCCGTTCGCCGCCGATGGGCACCAGACCGTCGCCGTGTACCAGGGCATCCGGTCGGTGGACGCGTCCAGCAGCGCCAGCTTCGCCGACTCCGGCGGCGGCACCGAGCCGTCCCACCTCCCGTTCGCCGCGCTCGACGGCGACCCGGCCACCGCCTGGCGCTCCGACCCGTTCCAACCGGCTTCGGGCCAATGGCTGGAGTTCACCCTCGACACGCCGCGCCGGGTCACCGAGGTGACCGTGGACTTCTCCGACGATTTGCGGGTGGCGCTCCCGGTCGGGCTGGTGCGGGTCAGTACCGACCAGGGTGCGGTCGACCGAGCGGTGCCCGACACCCCCGGGCCGCACCGGCTCGAGACGCTCCCCGGCCTGACCACGACCGTACGGGTGACGGTGCTCGCCCTCCGCGAGGGCTACAGCGGCGGCGCGGTGGCGCTGCGCGAGCTCGGCGTTGCGGGGCTGGCGGCCCAGCGTGGGCTGCGCGCGCCGGCGGACCTGAGCGGGGGGCCGGCGCCGGCGTACGCGTTCAGCCGCGCCCCGCAGGACCGCGCCGCCTGCTTCACCGGCCCGGACGGACTCCGCTGCGACCAGTTCCTGGCCCGTACGGGCGAGGAGCCGCTGGGCGTGGACCGGTTCTTCGCGACGCCGGTGGACGCGACGTACCACCTGCGCCTGACCGCGCGACCGCGCACGGGCGGGTCGATGCCGGTGGACCGCCCGGTGACCGCGTCGGCATCGTCGGTGCTCGCCGGGGACGTCACGGTGGCCGCCGACGCGGCGGTGGACGGCGATCCGACCACGGCATGGCTCGCGGAACCGGTCGACGACCGTCCGACGCTGCGCCTGCGGTGGGACCAGCGTCGGAAGATCGACCGGGTGCGACTGGTCGCACCGACGGCGCCGGTCTCCGCCCGGCCGCGGCAGGTCGTGCTGCGCACCCCGTCCGGTTCGACCGCCGCGCCGGTCGACGCGGACGGCTGGATCCGCTTCCCGGCGCTGACCACCGACCGACTGGACATCGCGGTGACCGCGTTCGACGGCGCGGTGGCCGACCCGCGCGGCAACGCGTGGCCGGCGCCGGTCGGCATCGCCGAGGTCGAGGTTCCCGCGCTCGCCGGCCTCCTGCGGCCGACCGCTGCCGACACGCCGGTGGCGGCGCCGTGCGGCCGTGGGCCGACGGTGTCGCTCGACGGCGTCGGGTACCCGACCTCGGTCTCCGGCACCCTGGCGGACCTGCGCGCCGGCCGGTCGCTGGCGGTGACCGTGTGCGACGACTTCGCGAGCGAGGGGGTGCAGCTCCCCGCAGGCGAGCACCGCCTGCGCACGGTGCCCTCGGCCGGGTTCGTCGTGGACTCGGCGGCGCTCGTGCCGAACGGGACCGACCGGGCGGCGCCGACACGGTCGCGCGACGTGCAGGTCGGCCGGTGGGCCGCCACCGACCGGACGGTCACGGTCGGCGCGGGCGAGGCGGCGCTGCTCGTCGTGACGGAGAACTTCAACGCCGGCTGGACCGCGACGCTGGACGGCCGGCGGCTGCGGGCCGAGCGGGTCGACGGATGGCAGCAGGCGTTCGAGGTGCCGGCCGGCAGCGGAGGCACCGTGACGCTCAGTTTCACCCCGGACCGGCCCTATCGGGCGGGGCTGGTGGCGGGCGCTGTCGCCGTGTTCATCGTCGGACTCGCCGCGCTCGTGCCGGCTCGACGCCGCCGACCGGTGGTGGTGGGCCCGGCGACGGACCGGCCGTCCCGTACCGGCGGCGAATGGTGGGTCGTGGTGCCGCTGATGGCGCTCGCGGTCGCCCTCGGCGGCGTGGCCGCGGCCGTGCTGCTGCTCGCCGCCATGCTGGTGCGCCTGCTGCGGCCGGGTGCGCTGCCGGGGATCGCCTTCGTCGCCGGTGCCGGCGGCATCTCGGTGGCCGTCCTGGGCCGACTGCTGGGGCACGGACAGGAGTGGGTGTACGGGACCGTCGTGCAGGCGGCGATGCTCGCGGCGGTGTGCGCCGTCGCGGCGACCGTGGTGCCGGCCGCCGGCCGCCCGCCCGAGGCCGCCACCGAGCCGTCGCCGGAACCCGCGCCCGCGCCACCCGACGAGAATCGGTACCGGGCGACGCTCGGCCGGTCGGTCGCGCTGTTCCGCGGCTTCCTGCACGAACAGTCCGACCCCGACCGGTTCTACTCGCTGCTCGCCGAGGACTCCGTACGCCAACTGCGGTCCTACGTGGACCTCGCCGGCGCGCGGGTCCTCGACGTGGGTGGCGGCCCCGGCTACTTCGCCACCGAGTTCCGGGAGGCCGGCGCGGCGTACATCGGTCTGGACCCGGCCGTCGGTGACTTCGCCGCGGCCGGTGCGGCGGTGTCGGGCATGCTGCGGGGCAGCGGGACCGCGCTGCCCGTACGGACCGGTGGGGTGGAGGTCTGCTACTCGTCCAATGTGCTCGAACACGTCGCCGATCCCGAGGCGATGCTGGACGAGATGGTCCGGGTGACCCGCGCCGGCGGCACCGTGTTCGTGTCGTTCACCCCGTGGCTGTCCCCGTGGGGCGGCCACGAGACCTCGCCGTGGCACTTCCTGGGCGGCGAGCGGGCCCGGCTTCGCTACCTGCGCCGCAACGGCCGGGAGCCGAAGAACCGGGTCGGGCACACCCTGTTCCCGGTCAGCGCCGGGCGGGCGATGCGGTGGGCCAGGGCGGCCCGGCGCGCCGGCGCCATCGACATCGTCGACGTGCTGCCCCGGTACCACCCGGGGTGGGCGCGGTGGGTCGCCCGGGTCCCCGCGCTGCGGGAGACGCTCACGTGGAACTTCACGATGGTGCTCCGGAAAACGGCGGAACCCGGCGATCGAGCGTAGAAGATGCCGCGCAGGGGTCGCTTCGGGATGTAACTCGGTAGTAACCTCTGGCAGCCGGCAAGCAGTCCGCCTGCCGAACTAACCGTCCCTCAATACGTGGAGGCACTATGAGGTCTCGCGTCATCGGCGCCGCGCTGTTCGGCGTCGGTGTCCTCGCGTTGGTCTTCGCCGGCGGTCTCGCGTTCGTCGTGGCACCCCAGGCGGAACGTCTGCCGTACGACCTGGAGCGTACCCAGTCCGTCGCCGAGGCACCCAACGCCCGCTTCATGCAGATCACCAACGGCAAGGCGGAGGTGAACCAGGGCACCCTGCGCTCGACCATCACCGTCACGCCGGACACCGCGGAGACCGCCAAGCTGGACGGCCCGCTCGACGGCGACGCCGTCGTGTGGCTGGTCGGGCAGGAGGTCGTCCGCACCGACACCAAGGCCCTGATCAGCGCCTACAGCACGTCGCTGGCGCTCGACCGCAAGACCGGCGCCGCCCAGCAGTGGGACAAGCAGTGGCTCGACACCGGCAGCGACCGGCAGCGCGTCAACTACTCGGGCCAGATCTACAAGTTCCCGTTCGGCACCGAGAAGAAGACCTACGAGATCTTCGACCGGGACATCAGCACCACCCAGCCGGCACGCTTCATCAAGACCGAGCAGATCAACGGGCTGGAGACCTACCAGTTCACCCAGGAGATCCGCGACGCGACGCAGCCCTTGCCGGCCGATCGCCTGAAGCTCCTGGTGGGCCAACTGGTGCCCGGTGCCACCACCGGCCGGGTCAGCTACAGCAACACCCGCACCGTGTGGGTGGAGCCGGCCACCGGCCAGTTCATCAAGGTGCAGGAGAAGCAGAGCAAGAAGCTCGTCGGCGACAACGGGCAGGAGACCGTCATCCTCGACGCGGTCTTCACCTACACCGACGACACGATCGCAGGCAGCGCCGACAAGGCAGGCTCCAACCGGCAGCTGCTCCAGATGGTCAAGCTGTGGGGTCCGCTGGCGCTCGCGGTCATCGGCCTGGCGCTGGTGATCGTCGGTCTCCTCATGACCCTGCGCCGTCCCCGCATGGCGACGGTCGGCGGCAGCGCCCCGGGGCCCCGCCGGGGTTCCGGCCGCCACACCGACACGGGTCCGGCGGAGGCCGATCCCGAACGGCAGCAGAAGGCCGGCAGGTAGCCGACCAGTTCGGCGGATGTGACCCGAGGTGCCGGCCCGCTCGGCCGGCACCTCGGGTCGTCCCGAACGCGGTCTGGTAGCTGATGGACCTGCGGACGGCCCTGCACGCGGCCGGCTGCAACACAGCAGACTGGCCGCGATTCGCGCCCAGCAACCAGCACGTGCGTGAGCTGCAAGCAGCCTGACCGAGTGATTGCGAAGCCCTCGACCCTCCTCACGGAGGGCAGAGGGCTTCGTCATATGCGTGCGAACTCCAGCCCTGCTCTTTCGGGATGGTGGTTGGCCAGCGGACAGGGCCATTCGCAGCGGTCGTCGGCGCCCCGACCGTAGGCTTCGCAGCAGTCGGGGCGGTGCCGATACACCCGCAGGTCTCGTCCCCGTCGTTGGGCGAACTCGGTGGTGATCTCGTACAGGCACGCCCGCCATGCGACGGTCTCCCCGCTGCCGGGCACGACCTGCCCGTCCCCGGGCCCGCCGCTCAGCAGCACCTCCATGTCACCGACAGTACGCAACCGGCCGCGCTCCGACCCACATCATCGGGGCAACCGGGCGTACTCGGCGACCAGGTACGACCGATAGGAGATCACTGCGGGAATCGTCACGTTCAACCTCCCTGCCGTCGTGGTCAGCACCTCCTCGTATCCCCACAGCGCACCGGAGCCCGGATCGACGATCACCGTGTACTGGGCAGGGAGACCGTGAGCGCTCGACGTGATCGAGAAGGCCTCCCCGGCGCGCCCGGCCCGGTCGGTGACGGTCCCCGTCGCCGTGATGCCCGGCAGGTCGGCCAGCAGTCTGAGTAGCGCCGCACGCTGCGCCGGGTTCAGCAGCCGCACGCCGGCGAGCTCGGCGACATCCTCCAGATACTGCACCGGTGACCGGTGCGCGGACCTACCCGCGGTCAGCCACCCGCGCAGCGCGGCGGCGTCCGTGGGCACCGCGCCCTTGAAGCTGCTGTAGAACCCGCCAGCCGGGTAGTCGAGCGTCTCCTCCGACGAGTCGACCCTGCTGCCCCACCGCTGCCACTGCCGCCGGTCGGCGTCCGACCGGAACGTGGGGGGAAGATTCTTCTTGATCATGCGGCCGGCGTCGTCGTCGCTCCGCCAGGACCGCCACTCCTGCGGCACGACAGCCGACACCGTCCGACCGCCCGAGATGGACGAGTCCAGGAACCAGTTCGCCGACTCCAGATGCTCCACCGTCCCCGCTGGCCGCTGGAGCGCCGGCTGCGCCGCCGCCACGGCGGCCAGACGCCGCAACCTGGGGCCGGCCGGTTCCGCGCTCGCCGGTGACCCGTAGGTGAGGACGGCGGGGGTGACCGCGTACGCGGGCTGCGGCTCTCGAAGCGTCTCCACTGCCAACCCGCCAGCAGCCACCGCCAGGACCGCCGCTCCGGCGGCCGCCAGCCAAAGGCGGCGGCGCGGAACCGCCCGCCTGGCCGTACCCAAAAACCTGCCGGAGGCGAGAACGCGGGCCAGGTCCCGCGCGCGCCGCTCCTCATCGGCGGGCTGGACGCCCTGCGCCGGATCCAGGCCGCCCAACAGCTGACGCACCTCATTGACGGCGTTCAATGCTACGCACCCCCATTCGACATCGACGGAACCGTCCGCGGTGCCAGCTCCGCACCCTCACCGACTGCCCGCAGTTGCGCCCGAAGTCGCCGCCGCGCCCGCATCAGCCGCATCGCACACGTCGCCCGCGACTGCCCGAGGGCGACCGCCGCCTCGACAGCGGTCAGCCGCTCCCAGGCCACCAGCCGCAGAACCTCCTGATCGGCAGCAGACAGCCGGTTGAACGCGACCGCGACGTCATGCTGGCTGACCACCTCGTCCGCGTGATCCACCGTCACCGACAGGTCCGGCTCCGCCGCGACCCGCAGCGTCAGCTCCTTCCACCGCCGACGGCCTCTGACCTCATTCGCCAACACCAGCCGAGCCACCCCGTACAACCACGGCAACGCCGACCCGGATGGAACATCGCCCAGACGCCGCCACGCCACCAGGAACACCTCGGCGACAACATCGCCGACGTCAGAGCCGACGATCCGCCGAGCCACGTACCTCCACACGTCCCCGTGATGACGTTCGTACAACTCGGTGAATTGCTTCTCCGCGACGTCCATCGCACCTCCTACTGTGCTTATGTCCGGCACGACCCGATGCGTCACACCCAGCAACGAACGAATCACCCAAGCGCGCAACCAGAATCGCCACAGCGAGCGGCTCTCCACCCACGAGGGTGTCACCGCGCCCGTGGGCATGGTCGGGGCGATCGTGGGCGACTGCGCGCCGGACCGGCGCTATCCGATCGTTGGGTGCCGCTCGGCGAGACGCTTCCCGTGCCGATGGCGCCGGACGGCGATGACCACCGTCAACACGGCACCGACCAGTACGCACAGGGATGCCAAGGCCTCGGCTACCGGCGCCGCCAGTGCCTTCGAACGCGGATCGTGGAACCGGGGAGGATCCCCGATCGAGAAGGACGAGGTGGCGTGCTCGTCCGAGACCGTGCAGGTCAGCGTGTACGTGCCGACCGGTTTAACGCGCATCATCTGCAGGCCGCGCCAACGCTCGCCGTCCACCTCCAAGGTGAGATCGTCGGCGAGCATCGAAACCAGAACCGACTCTTCGAGCTTCTGGGTGTCCGCCTCCGAGTATTGGCAGGCTGGGAGAGACTGCTCGCCCTTGACCCACACCATCTTCCCGGTCTCAGGCATATGCACGGTGAGCGGCTGCCCGGGCGTGACGCGCTGCCCGAGGTCACCCCCGAACTGCCCGAGGTCACCCTCCAGGGGGATCAGGAACAGCAGCGCGGCGGCGGTCAGCACGCCGCCTGCGGCGATCAGCGCCGCGACGACGTACCAGATCCGGCGGGGCCGTAGCGGATCGACAGCGACGGACGCCGGAGCAGGATCCATGGAAGCATGATCGCTTGTTGCCTCTGGCCCTGCCAGTAACCGTTCGGCCACGGGGCCGGTTGGCCCTTCATCCGCGACGACTACGGTTCGTTCCGGTCGAGGATGACCGACCTGGCCGCCGTACCTCGCTGCCGAACCGCAGCTCCGTCGCTGATCCGCCGGATCGCCGCGAGGAGGTTCTGTGCGGTGGTCGCCGCCGGGCAGCGCGGGACCCGGCACACCGGGCAGCATCCGTCCCTGCCTGGTCGGTGGTGGCGCAGGACCGTCCGGGCCGTCAGGGTGAGCCGGTTGCGGATCTGGGCCAGGGAGAGAAACGGCGCGGTCACCGGGTCAAACCGACCAGGATGGCCAGGCGCGCCACGTCGGCCGGTGCCGGGCCGCCGCGCACCACGTCGGCGATCACCGTACGCGCCACCGGCCGGCACCGGATCTCCGCAGGCGCGGCCCGTTCGGCGTCGACCAGGGCGCGGCCTGCCCGCAACAGGTCACCGACCTGGAGGTACGCCCGCGCGGCGTCGATGAGGTGCGCGGCCCGATGCTCGACAGGGAGCTGTCCCCACCCGCTGCGGCCGATGGCTCTCTCGTGCCAGGCGACCGCCTCACCGCCGTCACCCAACTCCACCGCCGCCGCCACCCGCGCCAACTCGACCGCCGTGGGCCCGAAGCTGGTGCCGTGGTGCTGGTCCCGGCCCTCGCCGACCCGTTCGGCGATCTCGGTTGCCTGGTCGATCAGTTCCCCGACGCTGTGCGGGTCAGCGCACACGGCGGCGGCAAGGGCGGCCTCCACCAGCAGCGTCCCGCACAGCGACAGCTCCTCCGGCGGACCGTCGTGGGGCACGGGTGGTGCGATCCGGTGCGCGGCGGCGATCGTCGCGGCCATCGCCAGCCGGCCCCGCCCCGCTGCGCGCAGCGCCTGCCCGAGCGGGATCGCCGCGCCCGCCTCCCGCTGCGGGTCGCCGACGGCCGCCGCCATCGCCCGGTCGGCCGCCAGCCACGCCAGATCCGGCTCCCCCAGCTTCACCAGCACCAACGCGGTGAGCCGGTACACCCGCACCAACAAATTCACCACCTCGTCCCCCGCGTCGACGCCGTGGGCACGTTGGGCATCGCCGAGCAGGTCCGGCAGCATCCGCACCAACTGCGGGTAGTCCGCATGCTCGTACGCCAACCAGGCATGCTCCACCCGCCGGCCGAGTTCGCCGACCGGCAGGACCGGCCGGGAGCCCGGCCCGCCACGATGGATGGGGTAGCGCGCGAGCGCGGCCCGTACTCCGTCCACGCCCTCCACGGCAACGCTGGCCGACGACGGCCGGGCGTCCCCGCCCACCAGCACCGACGCGTCCACTCGAAGCACCTCGGCGACGTCCCGGATCACCGAGAACCGATCCAGGGAACGGGCACCGCGTTCGACCTTGTCGACCCAGCTCTTCGACTTGCCCAACCGGTCGGCCAACATCTGCTGCGTCCATCTGCGCTGGACCCGCCACTGCGCCACCCTGCGGCCTATCGGCAGCTCGTCACTGTCCACGACGCCACCGCCGATCCGGCACCGCCCGCGTGGTCTCCTCCACCGGAATCCGATCCGCCTCGGCCTGCGCCAGGATCCGCCGCCGCGCCGCCTCCCGCTCGGCCGCCTCAGCCTGTTCAGCACGACTGGACGGCGACTCGTCGCCGCTGCTGGACGCCATGCCACTCATCACCGCCTCTGGTTAGGGGCGCGGCGGCGTGCTCTTGGAAGGACCGACACCGCCGCGCCCGGCTCGTGGGCGAGGTTGACCGGGATGCGGTGCCGGGCGCGGCAGGGCAGGCCGGATCCGCAGCGGCAGATCCACCGCCAATATCGCCAGGACCACACTGGCCGGTGCCTTTCGGCCAGCGCCAGCGCGGTGGCGATCAGAGAATCCTCATACGTGACAGGCCGCACCGAGCCCTCCCCCTGTCGGCCATGAGGGCACTTCGCCTCATCACCGGAAACTGAGAGAGATGCGACGAGCAGGCGAGACCCGCACCACCCAACCGCATCTCGTGAGGGAAAACCTACGCAGCGTGGCGGTGCAAAATGGGTAAGGTTCCTACCCCTGGGTCAGGAGATGAGGCCGACCTTCAGTGCGAGGTCGCGCACGCCGTTACGCGCGGACCGGGGCCCGTCGAGCAGGTCGAGGGTGATTTGCCGGGCGTAGCCGTTGAAGCGGATCGTCTCCGGCGCAGAGTCGTACGCCTGCCGAAGAGTTGCCACGACGGACTTGTTGTCGCCCTTGCTGAAGTGCCCGCGAGCCACCTCGATCAGGTGCCGGGCACGTCGCGGCCTCGATGGAATGGCAGCGGGATTGAGGCGATCGGCCTGCCGCACAGCCTCACCCGGCTTCTGCAACTCGACGGCAAGGGTGACCGCATGAGCGGTCATGATGATCCGCGAAAAGGACGTCTGTAGCTGATAGAAACCCTGCGGCAGTCGCTGTGCCACCTGGTCGGCACGGTCCCAGTACCGCCAGGCCCGGCCCTCCTCTCCCACCCGAGCAGCGATGTAGGCGGCCTCGAAGTTCAGGGCACCCCACAGCGCGAACAGGTTCACATTCGCGTCGGCCATTCGCGCTTCGAGCGCCGAAATGAGGTCGAGCGTCACCGTTATTGCGGTATCCCAGTCCCCGCAGTCCCGATGGAGCTGACACAGGAACCAGCCCGCGCGAGCCAGCGCCTCCGGGTCACCGGACTCCTGTGCCGCCATCATCGACCGGTCGGCGACGCGCCAGATCAGCTCGGCTGCAGGCTGATAGGCAAGGTACATCTGGGCCAGCCCAAGGGCCTCGGCCAGTAGCGCGTGTGCCTGACGACGGTCGTCTCCCTCGTACGTCAACGCGGCACGCTGGGTATCCCGGACCAGATCCGGCAGCAAGGCTCCCAACACCGTCCGGTGGTCCGAAGACTCATGACGTGCCCGCCAGGCTGCGGCAAGGCGTCCCTTGATCTGCTCCAACGGCTGAGCGGTCGCATCACCGGGCAACACGTAATGGTTGACGACATCGCGGACGGAGGCGAGCGCCGGATGCTCCGGCCCGTTGACGATGGCGGACCGGTCACTCAGCTCCCCCACCAAGGCCGAAACGTCGACCTTCAGCGCGCGGGCGATTCGATCCAGCATGTGGATCCGCGGTGGCAGGATGCGATCGGTCTCCACGGCCTTCACCCACTCCGCGCTGCGGCCCACCAGCCCGCCCAGCACCGCACGGGTTTTGCCCGAACGTTCACGGTAGAGCTTCAACCGCTGCCCGAAGGTCAGCTCCGGCATGGCGTCCATCCCGACCTCCTACTGGGGCGACGCACGGCCAGCCCAGGCCGCCGCCGCTCTCACGGTACTCATGAGCGTCGAAACTCGTAACCCTCCATGCCGTTTCGCCGAGGCCAACCTTGATCGGCCAACGCGCTAGCGCAACCCTCCCCTCGATGCCAATAGCCGGGAGCGTCGCAAGAGCGGTCAGCGCGGCTCCCTTGAGACGCTGCCGGGCGGCGGCGTGTTCGTCGCTGAGTAGCACACTGCCACCCTCATCAGGTCGGTACCACCAGCAGCACCGTCACCGTTCGGCCGTCGACAGCGGGAGCGCTGAATCCAGCGATCAGTGGCTCCCACCGTCGTCGGCCGCACGCGGCGTCGGCGATCCCGGCGTTTTGCGCAACCAGAGCCACACACCTGCCAGTCCGCACCCCGCGCCGAGGAACACGATCGCCGTCTCCTCCAGCTCGGAGAGATCGTCCAGGAACGGAAAAGTGTGCGAGAGAGCCAACGCCACAAACGCAATCAGCAGCAATAGGGCGGCCAAAACACGCTGTCGGATCATGGGCCTTATTCGAGCACATTGGACAACAGCGCCAGCAGGTCGGACACCAGCCGCACCAACTGCGGTCAGTGCGCGTGCTGGTACGTCAACCACGCGTGCTCCACCCGCCGGCCCAGCTCGCGATCGGAACCACCGTCCACCGGTTCTGCCCGGCCGGGGGCATCTCGTAGCGGGCAAAGCCGCCCGTGTCCCGTCGGGCACGATGATCGGCTGATCGCGAGCAGCCTGCCGGAATCGACGTCGTGGTTGCTGTCGCTCGACCTCACGGTGGACGGCAGCGCTCGCGCGGCTCCTTGAAGGGGTCAGCGGCCCATCAACTGGGCGAGCAACTCCTCCGCCAGGGGCCACGGCCCGTAGCCGTCGGCGGTGGTGACGTGCCCGGCGTCGCCGAGGTCGACCAGCTCGGACCCCCACCGCCCGGCGTGGTGCGCCGCCCGCTCGTACGCCATCATCGGGTCGGTGCGGCTGGCGGCCAGGATCGACGGGAACGGCAGCGGATCGTCGGGCAGCGCCGGCATCGAGGACTCCCCGTCCGTCCACGGCTCGTCGATGTCGGGCGGGGCGACCAGCAGCGCCCCACGCACCGGGCCGGGGCCGCCGCGCGCCCAGAGCGCCACGGTGAGGCAGCCGGCGCTGTGCGCCACCAGCACGGTCGGCTCAGCCGTCTCGTCCAGCGCGGCGGTGAGGGCGGCCACCCGGTCCTCGGCCCCGTACCGGCCGCGCTCGGCGTGGCGGACCCAGCGGCGCTCCGGGCCCCGGCCGCGCAGCCACTCCTGCCAGTGGCCGGGCAGCGGCTCGTTCCGGCCGGGCACCAGCAGCACACGGGTCACGGCCGAGAGGTTAGCGTCGAACCGACAGTCGCGCCGCCCCGCGCTGAGGGCGGCAGGGGAGACACCCGAGTACGAGGAGGATGCCCGTGGTCTGGATCTCGCTGACCACCGACTACGGCCTCGCCGACGGGTTCGTTGCCGCCTGCCACGGGGTGATCGGGCGGATCGCCCCGGCCGCCAGGGTGATCGACGTGACCCACCTGGTGCCGCCAGCCGACGTGCGCCGGGGCGCGGCCGTGCTCGCCCAGACGGTGCCGTACCTGCCGGTCGGGGTGCACGTCGCGGTGGTCGACCCGGGGGTGGGCACCGCCCGGCGCGGGATCGGCCTGGCCACCCCGGGCGGGCTGCTGGTCGGGCCGGACAACGGGCTGCTGCTGGACGCCGCCACCGCGCTCGGTGGCGTCACGGCGGCAGTCGAGCTGACCAACCCACAGTGGCTGGCCCCCGAGGTGTCCCGCACCTTCCATGGCCGGGACCTCTTCGTCCCGGTCGCGGCCCGGCTGGCGCTCGGCGCGTCGCTTTCCGACGCCGGCCCGGCGGTCGACCCCGCCGACCTGGTCCGGCTCCCCGAGCCGGTGGTGCGGCCCGGCCCCGACGGCTTCACCGCCGAGGTGCTGACCGTGGACCACTTCGGCAATGTGCAGCTCGCCGCGCCGGGCGACCTGCTGGCCGGGCTGCCGGCCCGGGTGTGGGTGGCCGGGCGGGCCGCGGCGCACGGGCGGACCTTCGGCGATGCCCCGCCCGGCGAGCTGGTGGTCCACGTGGACTCCGCCGGCCGGGTCGCGGTGGCGGTGAACGGCGGCCGGGCCGTCGACGTGCTCGCGGCCGGGCCGGGTGACCTGCTGGCCGTCACCGCCACCGCCTGAGCACGACACGGGGCCGGAGGCGGTCGGGGGAACGGTCGGGAACAGCCGTTCGGTGGGTGACGAAATCGGACCACCGCCGGACTGATGCCCGGTGGCCGCTTGTGGAATGCTCTTCCGGTGGGTGAACAATGGGTTCCGTCGGCATGCCCCTGCTGCGCATCGAAAACCGGGGGCGGCACCTGCCCGGTCTGCTTCTGGACCGACGACGGCCAGGGTGACGCCGACGCCGACGTGGTCCGGGGCGGCCCGAACGGCGACCTGAGTTTGTCCCTCGCGCGGCTCAACTTCGCGATCTACGGCGCCAGCCACCCCCGCTACCAGGACATCGTGCGCCCGGCCCGCCCGGAGGAACGCCCCTGACCCGCCCCCGGAACGTGGGGACGGGCCGGGGCGACGCCGGACGCCGCGCCGACGCGGGACCGGGCGAGGAGCAGGACGCGAGGAGCCAGGACGCGAGCGCCCCGGCCCTGGCCGGCAGCGGTCAGCAGCGCGGGGCTGCGCCGCCGTACACGGCGGAGATGTACGCGTGGCTGACGTACTGCCCGCTGGCGAGGCGGTTCCACCGGTTCGTGGTCCGGTAGGTGCCGCTGACGGTCTGGCCGGTGACGTAGCACTGGATCGGCACGTGGGCGTACGTGGCGGCGAGGCCACGGGCGGCGTACCCGGTGCCGGGGCCGGTGCGGAGGTTGAGCGGGCCGGAACCGATCACGCCGTGCGGGCCGGTGCCGGTCCACAGGTACGCGACGTCCACCCAGGCGTTGTCGGTGAGTTGGAGGCCGTCCCAGAAGGTGCCGTCGGCGAGGTCGACGCCGCCCGGGTTCAGCACGGTCCGGCCGAACTGGTCCCGGCCGCCGTTGTAGCCGGACTGGTACGCGGCTTGCGCCTCGGGTCGGCCCTGGGGCAGGTCCTTCCAGTTCTCCCGGACGGCGGCGGAGTTCCAGTAGTCGTCCCGGGTGTTCCACGGCCCGACGTCCCAGACCGGGGCGTACTCGCAGCGGCTGCCGCTGGTGGTGCAGACCCGGAGGGTGTAGTCGCCGGTGCCGCGCGGGGATAGCGAGCGCCGGGACGGCAGCGCCGCGAAGTGGTCGCGGGACGTGACGACGTGCCCGTTGGCGGTGGTCCCGCCGACCAGCCCGATCCGGGTGGCGTAGACCCGGTAGACCCGGCCGGGGGTGGACGCGGCGGCGACGGCCGCCCGGTCGGCGGTGAGCCGGACTGCGCGTACCGCCAGGGTGGCCCCGGCGGCGCGGGCGGTGAGCAGCACCCGGGCCTGGACCCGGGTGACCGGCTGGTCGAAGACGGCGGCCGGGCCGGCCGTGCGCCACTCGGTCCAGCCGGCGTCGTGCCGGCCGCGCACCTGGACCTCCACCGCGGCGTCCGGGCCGGCGTCCGCGTCCACCTCGGCGCGGACCCGGGTGGCGGGTCGGGTCAGGGCGCGCTCCGGGCTCAGGTACGCGCCCTCGGCGACCGGCGCGTGCCGGTCCAGGGCGGCGGAGGTGACGGCGCGCGGCGTCCGGTCGGACAGCCGGAGCCCTCCGCCGGCCCAGCGGGCGTTGAGGCCGTCGGCGCGGGAGAGGTCGGCGTCCCACCGCTCGGTCGGCGCGACCGCGTCGGCGGCACGGGGAGACGCGGCGGCCGGTCCGGCGAAGGCCGCCGGCAGCGGGGCGGAGGCGGGCGGTACGGGGACAGCGGCCAGGTAGAGGAGCGTGAGGGCGAGCAGCGGGGAGAGGACGAGGCTACGGACGGGAGTACGTGGACAATTCACGTTGTTCCTCCTCAGAACACCCTGATCGTTGCCTTTCGCTCGATCGATGGGAACCTCCGTACAAATGGCGATACACGCGAATCCCGTTCGGGGAGGGAGAATGGCGGGGTGCCCGAAGGTGACACCGTCTGGAACACCGCCCGCGTCCTGCACCGCGCCCTCGGCGGGGTCCGGCTCGCCGGCTGCGATTTTCGGGTGCCGCAGTTGGCCACCACCGACCTGACCGGCTGGACGGTGCGCGAGTCGGCCAGCCGGGGCAAGCACCTGCTGCTCCGGCTCACCGCCCCGGAGCCGGTCGACGCCCCGGCCGCCGGTGACGATCGGACGACCCGCTGGACGCTGCACTCGCACCTGCGGATGGACGGGGCCTGGCGGGCGTACGCGCCGGGCGAACGCTGGACGGCCCGGCCCGCGCACCTGATCCGGGCGGTGCTGCGCGGCCCCGACGCGGTGGCCGTCGGATACCACCTGCACGAGCTGGCGCTGGTACGGACAGCCGAGGAGGGCGCGCTGGTGGGGCACCTCGGGCCGGACCTGCTCGGCGCCGACTGGGACCCGGCCGAGGCGGTCCGCCGGCTCGCCGCGCGCCCGGAGGCGGCGATCGGGGAGGCGCTGCTCGACCAGCGCAACCTGGCCGGCGTGGGCAACCTGTACAAGTGCGAGGTGTTGTTCCTGCGCGGGATCTCGCCGTGGACCCGGGTCGGCGCGGTGCCCGACCTGGCCGGCACGGTGACGCTCGCGCAGAGGCTGCTGGCGGCCAACCGGGGACGGTGGACGCAGAGCACCACCGGCTCGCTGCACCGGGGGCGGACCAGTTACGTGTACGGCCGGCGCGCGCAGCCCTGCCGCCGGTGCGGCACCGCGATCCGCAAGGAGGAGCTGGGCGAACGGGTCACCTACTGGTGCCCGGGCTGCCAGCCCGGCCCGCCGGGTGCCGCGCCGCCCCGACCGGCGGCCTCCTGACCCCGACGCCCTCCTGACCCCGGCGAGCGGGCCGGCCGACACCCTGACCTGCCCCGACGCGCCGGTCCCAGGGTCCGGGACGCCCGCAGATACGGACGATTGGGTAGTTCCTAACCAGGGGTCCGGCGTCGCATGCTGCGGTTGAGTGCTCACCGATCGTCAACAAGGCGCGACGGCCGTCCCAAGGGGGTGGCGGCCGGCGCGCCTCGATCCCGGGGAGAGCCATCGTGCTGTTCCGCAGACTGCGCCCCAACCTCGCCGACCGGGCCGCCCGCACCGGCCGGGAGGTCGGGCCGACCGTGCCGGCGGCCCGGGCCGCCGAGGAGGCGGCCCCCGTCCCGGCCAGCCTCGACCCGGCCGCGGTCCCGCGCAGCTTCGGGCCGGTGCCCAACTTCGCCACCAGCCCGCTGCCGGTCCCCGACGGGCGGGGCGGGACGGTTCCCGGCACCGGCCTGCGCAAGTTCGTCGACGCGCTGCCGGGCCCGGGCGAGGCGGGCCGCACCGAGCTGGGCGGGTACCTGCCGGTGGCCGTCCCCGACACCATCACCTGGCCGGGCTGCGACTACTACGAGATCGGTCTCCAGGAGTACGCCCAGCGCCTGCACCGCGACCTGCCCGCCACCCGACTACGCGGCTACCGGCAGCTCAATCTGGGCACCGACGGCGCCGGGCACAACACGGTCGCCCCGCCCGACCGGCCGTACCTGCTCGGGCCGGTGATCGTGGCCAGGCGGGGCCGGCCGGTACGGATCAAGTTCATCAACCAGCTCCCCACCGGGCGGGCCGGCGACCTGTTCCTGCCCGTCGACCCGACCCTCGACGGCGCCGGGGCCGGGCCGCTGGACGGGCCGGCGCCGTACCCGCAGAACCGGGCAGTGCCGCACCTGTACGGCGGGCAGACCGGCTGGATCAGCGCCGGCAACCCGTGGCAGTGGGTCACCCCGGCCGGCGAGATCACCCCGTACCCGACGGGGGTGGGGCTGACCCACGTGCCGGACATGCCGCCGCCCGGCCCCGGGGCGACGACCCTGTACTACCCGAACGAGCAGAGCGGCCGGCTGATGTGGCTGCACGACAACACGCTCGGCCTGTCCCGGCTCACCGTCCACTCCGGTCAGCTCGCGCTCTACCTGCTCGCCGACCCGGCCGAGGAGCGCCTCGTCGCCGACGGCGTGCTGCCCGCCGAGCAGCTGCCGCTGGTGATCCAGGACCGCACCTTCGTGCCGGACGACACCCAGCTCGCCGCCCAGGACCCGACCTGGGACCGGGACCGCTGGGGGGCCCGGGGCAGCCTGTGGCACCCGCACGTCTACCAGCCCCGGCAGAACCCGTACCGGGCCTCGGGCGGCAACCCGACCGGCCGCTGGGACTACGGCCCGTGGACCGGCCCCCCGCCGGGCCGGGAGGCGGCCACCCGACCGGGGCCGGACCCGGAGACCGACGGCCGCCCGGCCGGGCCGGCGCCGAACCCGCACCACGATCCGGTCGCCGCCCCCGACGAGCCGCCGCTGGCCCCGGGCGTGCCGCACCCGTCGGCGGTGCCGGCGGCGTACGGCGACACCCCGCTGGTCAACGGGGTCGCCTACCCGTACCTGACGGTGACGCCGGGGGCGTACCGGTTCCGGATCCTCAACGCCTGCGCGGACCGCGGCCTCAACCTCCAGCTCTACCGGGCCCGCTCGGACGGCCCGATGTGGGGCCCGGACGGCGAGCTGCGCGACGCCGACGCGGGCGAGGTGCCGATGGTGGAGGCGGTCCGCTCCCCCGGCCGCCCGGCGCACTGGCCCACGGACGGCCGCGACGGCGGGGTGCCGGACCCCGCCGCGGCCGGGCCGGAGTTCGTCCAGGTCGGCAACGAGTGCGGGCTGCTGCCCGCCCCGGTGGTGCTGCCCAACCGCCCGGTGGGCTACCGGTACGACCGGCAGGACCCGACCGTGCTGAACGTCGACGGGCACGCCCTGCTGCTCGCCCCCGGGGAGCGGGCCGACGTGGTGGTCGACTTCTCCGCCGTCCCGCCCGGGGCCACGGTGATCCTGTACAACGACTGCCCGGCCCCGCTGCCCCGGTTCGACCCCCGCTACGACCACCACACCGGCGCGCCGGACCGCACCGCCGTGGGCGGGATCGCCGGCACCCGCCCCGGGTACGGGCCGAACACCCGCACCCTGCTCCAGTTCCGGGTGGCCGGTGAGCCCGCCGAGCCGTTCGACCTGGCCCGGCTCGCCGACCGGCTGCCCGCCGCGTACGCGGCCAGCCAGCGCCCGCCGATCGTGCCCCAGCCGGCGTACGACGCCGCGTTCGGCACCCGCACGGCCGGGGACACCGTGGTCACGGCGTACGCCACCTCGGTCAGCTTCACGCCGGCCGGGGCCGCCGTACCGGTGACCCTGCCGCTGGCGGTGAAGGCGGTGGGGCAGGTGTTCGAGCCGGCGTACGGGCGGGTGGCCGGCCGGCTCGGGGTCGCCCACCCGAACGCCGGCCCGCTCGGCCCGGTGACCCTGCCGCTCGGGCCCGTCGACCCGGCCACCGAGACCCTGGTGATCGCCGACCCGACGGTCCCGGTCGGCGCGACCGCCGACGGCACCCAGCTGTGGCGGATCACCGGGGACGCCGGCCAGACCCACCCCGTGCACGTCGGCGGCTGCGACGTGCAGCTCGTCAACCGCGTCGGCCGGGACGGCACGATCCGCCTGCCGGAGGCCAACGAGCTGGGCTGGAAGGAGACGGTCCGGGTGAACCCCCGGGAGGACGTGGTCGTGGCGCTGCGCCCCGTCGCGCCCGTCCTGCCGTTCAAGCTCGGCGACAGCGTCCGGCTGCTCGACCCGACGCGCCCGGCCGGCGCCCGGATCGGCTCGACCCCGGTCAGCCCGCTCGACGGCCGGCCTGCGGCGGTGGTGAACCAGCTGGTCAACATGGGCTGGGAGTACCGCTGGCACAGCCAGCTCGGCGGCCACCGGGACCAGGGCATGAGCCGCCCGCTGGTGCTGCGGGTCGCCCCGAGGGGCCCGACCGGGCTGACGGCCACGCCGATGGCCGGGTCGGCGACCGTGCTGCCGGCGATCGTGCTGACCTGGACCGGCAACGGCAGCCACCCGCAGGCCCGCAGCCACCTGCTCCAGCGGGCCACCGACATCGCGTTCACCGAGGGGGTCATCGCGATCACGGTGGCCGCCGCCGCCAACCGGTACACCGACGCGACGGTCACCCCGGGGGTGACGTACCACTACCGGATCCGGGCGGAGAACGAGGTGAGCTGCTCGGCCTGGTCCAACGGGGTGCCGGCGGCGGTCCGGCTCGCCGCCCCGGCCGGGCTGGTCGCGGCGATCCCGCCGGCCGCGCCGCCGCGGGTGGCGCTGCGCTGGGCGAACCGCTCCTTCGCCACCGGCGTGGACGTGCAGCGGGCCACCAACCCGACGTTCACCAGCGGGCCGGTTACCACCGCGATCGGGGTGGGCGGGCAGCACGTGGACGCCGTGGTCGCTGCGGAGACCACCTACTACTACCGGGTGCGGACCACCTACCTGGGGGCGGCGTCGCCGTGGTCGACCGTCGCCACCGTCACCACTCCGCCCCGCCCCGCACCGCCCACGGCGCTGGCCGGCGCCGGGAGCGCCCCCGCGCCCGACACGGCGACGGTGGCGCTGACCTGGGCGGCCGGGCCACCGGGCGGGCCGGGGGCCGGCTTCGTGGTGCAGCGGGCCCTCGACCCGGCGTTCGAGCGGGAGGTCGTCGCGTTCACGGTGCACGGGCGGGGGTTCACCAACACCGGCCTGGCCCGGGGCGTGACGTACCACTACCGGGTGCGGTCGTTCAACGTGATCGGCAGCTCGCCGTTCACCCCGCCGGTGGCGGTGAGCACCCCCGGTTGAGCGGTCAGCGGGTGGGGGCGCGCAGGGGGTCGCCGACCGTGCGCAGCTCGGCCAGCGCCGAGGCCACCCCGTGCAGCAGGTCGGTCGCCTCGGCGAGCCGGGACGCGGCGGCGTGCTCGCTGCTGGGGCGGGCGTCCTCGGCCAGGTAGCCGGCGGCGGCCACCACCAGTCGCTCGTACGCGGACACCCCGCTCTCCAGTTGCCCGGACAGCTCCCGGTGGGCGCCGGCGAGCGGGGCCCGGGCGTCGGCCGGGGCGAGCCGCAGGGCCCGCTCGACGCTGGCCACCCGCCCGGCCAGCTCGCGCAGCGAACGGTCGGCGGCGGCGGCCTCCAGCACGGCCGGTTCGGCCAGCCCGGTCAGCTGGCCGGTCATCCCGCCGAGGGTCAGCGCGGCCCGGTCCAGCCGGGCCCACGGCTCGGCCACGCTGGTGCCGCGCAGGGCCAGCCGGGACCGGGCCCGGCGCACCTCGGCCAGCACCCCCTGCCCGGCCGGAAGTCGTTCCACGGCGGCGACCAGCCGGGCCCGGGACCGGGCGGCGGCCTCGGCCGGGTCGAGCGCCGGGGGCGCCGGCCGCGCCGCGTGGGCCCGCAGGTCGAGCCAGCGCCAGGCGGCCAGGGCCACCGCGCTGCCCGCGGCGCCGGCCCAGGCCGCGTCGGGCAGTCCGAGCCCGGCGTACGGGGTCAGCACGGCCGCCGCCCCGGTCAGGCCGCCGCCCAGGACGGTCCACCGGCGGGCGCCCCGCCGCAGCCGGCGCAGCTCGCGGAAGTACCGTGCCCGCTCGTCTGCCATGCGTGCCTCCTCACTCCGGCCGCCCGGCCGACGACGCTGACGCCGCCCGGCCCGCCCGGCCCTGGTGCCGCCCGACCAGCGGCGCTGGTGCCGCTCAGCCGGCGGCGGTGGTGTCCCCGGTGCCGCGCTCCTGGCCCATGCTGGCCCGGATCTGGTCGAGCCGGGCCGCGGCGGCCGGGTCGGCGCTCGGAGCGGCCTGCCCCTGCCCCGCCGCGCGGTCCTGCCGGCCGGCGAGCTGCTCGCCCGCCATGCTGGAACGGATCTGCTCCAGCCGGGACGAGCCGGCCGAGTCAAGGGACGCCTTCTGGATCTCCAGCATCCGGCCTTCGACGGAGTTGCCGGCCAGCTCGGCTCGGCCCATCGCGGTGGCGTAGCGCTGCTCGATGCGGTCCCGCACCTCGTCCAGCGAGGGGGTGCTGCCGGAGGCCGTCAGGGAGGACATCGACTCCAGCGAGCGGGCCACGCTCTCCTGCATCTTGGCCTGCTCCAGCTGGCTGAGCAGCTTGGTGCGCTCGGCCAGCTTCTGCTGGAGGATCATGGAGTTGTTCTCCACCGCCCGGCGGGCCTGCGCGGCGGCGCCGAGCGCCTGGTCGTGCAGGGTCTTCAGGTCCTCCGTGGCCTGTTCGGCCGAGACGAGCTGGGTGGCCAGCATCTGGGCGGACTGCTCGTACTTGCCGGCCTCCGCCTCGTCGCCGCGGGCCCGGGCCTGGTCGGCGAGGACCAGGGCCTGCCGGGCGTTGCCCTGGAGCCGCTCGACCTCGGACATCTGCCGGGACAGCTTCAGCTCCAGCTGACGCTGGTTACCGATCACCGCCGCCGCCTGCTGGACCAGCGCCTGGTGCTGACGCTGCGCCTCCTCGACGGCCTGCTGGATCTGCACCTTGGGGTCGGCGTGCTCGTCGATCCGGGCACCGAAGAGCGCCATCAGGTATTTCCAGCCCTTGACGAACGGGTTCGCCATCTCCGCGGTATCCCCTCAGTAGAGTCGCGCCGCCCCGACCGTGCCGGGCGGTCCGGCCGGCGGTCGCACGCGGCAGTGAAGCCATGGTCCCAGCCGGGCGCCAGCCCGGCATCCGTACGTCCACGAGCGGCACGCGCCGCCGTCTGATCAACAGTACGCGGCGCGGGAAAGCCCGGCCACGTCGTCGGGTGGCCGGGGTCGCACCTGCCGCGCGGTCGGGCCGGCGGGCGGAGTCGCGGCTCCGCCGACGAGGCGCTCCGGGGCGGGTCGGCGGCCGGGGTGGACCGCCGACGGGCTGGTTCAGGCGGCGGGCAGGTTCAGGCGGCGCAGACGACGTCGCGGTCGCGGTCGGCGGGGCGCACCCGCGTGCTGCGCAGGGTGGCCTTCAGCGGCGAGTCCTGGTGCACCGCCACCGACACCGAGCCGCCCGTGGAGACCTGGCGCACGCCGCGGCCTGCGGCGTTGCGGACGGAGGCGCGGCCCACCGGCGCCGGCTCGACGGGCTCGTCCTGCACCGGCATCAGCACCCCCGGGAGCTGCTCGGCGAGCGCCACCGTGTCGCTGACCTCGCGGAGCAGCTCGGAGAGGCGGGCACCGAGGGCGTCGCAGATGGCGGCCAGCAGCTCGCTGGAGGGCTCCTTCTGGCCACGCTCGATCTCGGACAGGTAGCCCAGGCTCACGTTCGCCGCGGAGGAGACCTCGCGCAGGGTGCGCTGCTGCCCCTGCCGGCGCGCCCGCAGTGCGTCACCGATCACCCGGCGTAGCAGGACCATCGCACCTCCCCTGACTGGTCTCACCCCTCCGACGGCGGTCGTTCCCGGCGCGGTGTACCGCCCCGGTGCCGACGACACGCGTCGGAGCCTTCCCGCAACCGTACCCGCTGCCGGCCCCGGTGACATCCCACCCTGCCCCACCATCTGGCGGTGGCCGCTCAGCGCCCGCCCGTCGCGGCGGTCGCGGGATCCCCGTCGGCGGCCGGCGTGCCCTGCGCGGTCGCCGCCTCCGCCACCTCCGCCGCGTGGATCCGCTGGGCGAGCAGCCGCAACGCCTCGATCACCGTGGCGGAGCGGATGTGGTCCCGGCCGCCGTCCAGGTCGAGCCGGGTGACCTCGGTGCCGCCCGGCCCGGCGACGGCGACGTAGACCAGCCCGACCGGCTTGCCGTCCTGCGGCTGCGGCCCAGCCACGCCGGTGGTGGCCAACCCCCAGTCGGCCCCGCAGCGCCGCCGGCCGCCCTCGGCCAGGGCGAGGGCCACGTCCGGGTCGACCGGTCCGCGGTCGGCCAGCAGGTCCTCCGGTACGCCCGCCAGCCACGCCTTCAGCTCGGTGGCGTACACGACCAGCCCGCCCCGGTAGACCCCGCTCACCCCGGCGATCTCCACGAGCGAGGCGGAGAGCAGCCCACCGGTGAGCGACTCCACGGTCGCCAGCGTCTCGTGCCGCTGCGCGAGGCGGTGCACCACCCCGGCCGCCGGGCTCCCGACCGGCCGCCGCCCGTCCGCATCCGTCTCCATGCCCACGTTCCTTTCCCCGCCGCTGCCGCCCTACGCCACCCCGCCCACGCATCCTCCCGCCCACCACCGGCGACCGTGTGGTGGTCGCCGGGCGGGGCCGCCCGCCGCCCCGTGACCACCGGGGAGGCCGGGGCCGGCTGGGGGGGCCGGTCAGGGGCGGGGCCGACGGAGCCGGAGGGCCTGGGCGATGTAGTCGAAGCCGGTGACCACCGTGACGACCACCGCGGCGGCCATGATCCAGGGGCCGACGTCGGCGAGGCCGGCCGGCATCGGCCACAGGTACCAGGTGATCGCGAGGATCTGGAGCGCAGTCTTGATCTTGCCGCCCCGGCTGGCCGCGATGACGCCGTGCCGGATCACCCAGAACCGCAGCGCCGTGATGCCCAGCTCGCGGGCCAGGATCAGCGCGGTCACCCACCAGGGCAGCAGGTCGTACCAGGACAACAGCACCAGGGCCGCGCCGGTGAGCGCCTTGTCGGCGATCGGGTCGGCCACCTGACCCACGGAGGTGACCAGGCCGAAGCGGCGGGCGATCCAGCCGTCCACCAGGTCGGTGGCCGAGGCGAAGACGAAGATCAGGCAGGCCACGATCCGCCACCCGGAGTGACTCATCGCCGACATCACGACTGTCGCTCCGAAGACCGGCACCAGCACCAGCCGCAGCAGGGTCAGCGCGTTGGCCGCGTTGAGCACCGGCACCCGGGCGACCACCGGCGACGGCGTCGAACCCGCCGCCGGAGTCACCGGCGTGCCCCGATCGGGCCGCCGTGGCGTACCTGGCGCCGCACCACGTGGCTCCCCCGCTCTCTCAGGGCCCGCCGTCACCGTGCCGCGCCGGGCGCCGCCGAGATCATCTCATCCGGGACCGCGACCAGGTCCACCCCTTCCGTGGCGGTGACCGTCGCCCGCACCAGGTCGCCGGGGCGCAGCGCTGCCAGGTCCACCCCGCCCTCGGCCGGGGCGACCAGGGTGGTCGAGCCGTCGACCTCGGGGGCCTGGTGCGCCGCCCGGCCCTCGACCACGCCGTCGTCGACCGAGTCGACCAGCACCTCGACCGTGGAGCCGAGCCGCTCCTCGGCGCGCTGCGAGCACAGCTCGTCGGCGAGCGCGCTGAGCCTGTCGTACCGGCGCTTGATGGTGGCGGCGGAGACCTTGCCGGGCAGGCCGGCGGCCTCGGTGCCGTCCTCGTCGCTGTAGTCGAACATGCCGATCGCGTCGAGCCGGGCCTCGGTGAAGAAGCGGACCAGCTCGGCGATGTCGGCGCGGGTCTCGCCGGGGAAGCCGACGATGAAGTTGCTCCGCGCACCGGCCTGTGGGGCCAGGGCGCGGGCGGAGGCCAGCAGCTCCAGAAACCGGTCGGTGGAGCCGAAACGGCGCATCCGGCGCAGCACCGGCTCGCTGGAGTGCTGGAACGACAGGTCGAAGTAGGGCGCGACGCCCGGCGTGCCGGCGATCGCCTCGACCAGCCCGGGCCGGGTCTCGGCGGGCTGGAGGTAGCTCACCCGGACCCGGACGATGCCGGACACGGCGGCGAGCTGCGGCAGCAACTTCTCCAGCGCCCGGGGGTCGCCCAGGTCCTTGCCGTACGACGTCGAGTTCTCGCTGACCAGCACCAGCTCGCGGACGCCGCTGCGGGCCAGCCACTCCGCCTCGGCGAGCAGCTCGTCGGGCGTACGCGAGACGAAGGCCCCCCGGAAGGCCGGGATGGCGCAGAACGCGCAGCGCCGGTCGCAGCCGCTGGCCAGCTTCAACGACGCCACCGGGCCGGTGTCGAGCCGGTGCCGCAGCACCTGGCGCAGGTGAGCCGGGGTGTGCTCGTCGGTCTGCACGGCCGCCCGCGAGGTGCCGTGGCCGGGCAGCGAGACCGCGCTGTCGCGCCGGGCGACCGGGGTCAGCGGCAGCAGCTCACGCCGGTCGCGCGGGGTGTGCGCGTCGATCGCCTCGCCGGCCACGACCGCGTCGAGCCGGGCGGCGATGTCCGGGTAGTCGTCGAAGCTCAGCACCGCCTGCGCCTCGGGGAGGCTGTTGGCCAACTCCCGGCCGTACCGCTCGGCCATGCAGCCGGCGGCGACCACCTTCGCGCCGGTGTCGGCGGCGGCCAGCAGCGTCTGGATCGAGTCCTGCTTGGCCTTCTCCACGAAGCCGCAGGTGTTGACGACCACCACGTCGGCACCCTCGCCGTCGGTGGTCACCTGCCAGCCGTCGGCGTGCAGCCGGGCGGCCAACTCCTCCGAGTCGACCTCGTTACGGGCGCAGCCCAGCGTCAGCAGGGCAACGCGGCGGCCGGTGGCGTCGGACGACGGCTCCAGGTCGCGGCCCGGCGCCGGACGCGCCGAGCTGGAGTTGCCGGACGACGGCTCCAGGTCGCGGCGCGGCGCCGGACGCGCCGAGCTGGAGTTGGCGGAAGGGGAGGTGGCAGACACCATCCGAGGGTACCGGGCGCGCGGAGGCCGCCTGGCAACGGCGGTCGCCACCCTCCGCGTCGACAGCCGGGGATCGGGTGCCGGGCCGCCGTCAGAGCCGGGCCGCCGTCAGAGCCGGGCCGCCCCGACCTGGACCAGGCGGTCGAGCAGGAAGACCTCCGTGCCGGCCAGGCCGGTGGAGCAGAACACCGACATCTGGTCCGCGCCGGTCCGCCCCGGGACCGCCCCGGCCAGCACCGCGCCCAGGTCGGCCAGCCGCCCCGCGTACGGGGGCAGCGCGGCGAGCATCGGCGGGTCGTACGCCATCGCCTGGGCCGGCGAGTCCGTGACCAGGACGTCGGCGGCGTCCAGCAGATCGGTGCCGAACTCGGCCCGGCCGCGCTGCTTGAAGCCGACCGCGTTGACGTGTGCCCACGGGGCGAGGTCGGCGGCGTCCAGCACCGGCGTGGGGCTGGTGGTGGCGATCACCACCACGTCCCGGCCGGTCACGGCGGCCCGGGCCGTGGCCACGGCGCGGGCCGGGACGCCCAGCTCGGCGCGGACCCGGGCGGCGAACGCCTCCCGGCGGGCCGCCGAGCGGCTGTGCACGGTCACCTCGCGCAGCGGGCGCACGGCGGCGGTGGCCCAGACCTGGGTCCACGCCTGCCCGCCCGAGCCGATCACGCCGAGGGTGGCCGCGTCCGGCCGGGCCAGCGCGTCGACCGCCACCCCGCCCAGCCCTCCGGTGCGCCGGGAGCCCAGCTCCTCGCCGACGGCGATCGCCCGTACCGCCCCGGTCCGCCTGTCGTGCAGCACGACGAGCTGCTCGCCCTGCGGGTGACCGAACGTGTCGTACGTGCGGTAGCCGTACCACTCGTCGGTGAGCTGCCCGGCGGTGAGGACCATCCGGCCGCCGCTCAGCGGGGCGGACGCCCGGGGCGGCGCGACCAGCCGGCCGGCGTGGGCGGCGAGCAGGGCGTCCCGCATCGCGGCCACGGTGGTGGACGCGTCGAGGACGGCGGCGACCTCCAGGTCGGAGACGAGCAGAGTCATACCGGCAATACTGGTACTTGAACTCAACTTCATGTCAATCGGCGGGGTGGGCGGGGCATGGTGCTAGCGTCGGGGGCGGTGGCCGAGGCACGACAACGGCCGTTCCGGACGAGGGTGGGCGTACCCGGTGAGGCCAAGACGCCCGCGAGTTGTGCCCACTCGTCCCGGTCCCCGGCGGTCCGGGCCCCCGCAGAGGTGATGTCACATGGCCTGGATCGTGTTGGTGGTCTCCGGACTCCTGGAGACCGCGTGGGCGATCTCACTGGACCGCAGCGTCGGCTTCAGCCGCCCCCTCCCCTCGCTCGTCTTCGCCGTCACGCTGGTGCTCAGCATGCTGGGGCTGGCGTACGCGCTGCGCGAGATCCCGGTCGGCACCGGCTACGTCATCTGGGTCGGCATCGGCGCGGTCGGCACCGCGCTGGTCGGGATGCTGGCGCTGGGCGAGTCGACCAGCCTGCCCCGGATCCTCTGCCTGCTGCTGGTGGTGGCCGGGGTGGTCGGCCTGAAGGTCTTCCACTGACATCGTGGGGTCCCCGCCCCGCCGGCGCGGTCGGTCCCCCCGCCCCGCCGGCGGTCAGTCCCCCGCGCCGCCCAGGCCGGCCAGGACCTCATCGAGCTCGTCCGGCTTGACCAGCACGTCGCGGGCCTTGGAACCCTCCGACGGGCCGACCACGCCCCGGGTCTCCATCAGGTCCATCAGCCGGCCCGCCTTGGCGAAGCCGACCCGCAGCTTGCGCTGGAGCATCGAGGTCGAGCCGAACTGCGAGGTGACCACCAGCTCGACCGCCTGCACCAGCAGGTCGAGGTCGTCGCCGATCTCCTCGTCGACCTTCTTCCTGGTGTCCTGCGCCGGGGCCAGCACGTCCGGGCGGAACTCCGGCTCGCGCTGGTCCTTGCAGAACTTCACCACGTCGGCGATCTCGCGCTCGGTGACCCAGGCGCCCTGGATCCGGACCGGCTTCGACGCGCCCATCGGCAGGAACAGCCCGTCGCCCCGGCCGAGCAGCTTCTCCGCGCCCGGCTGGTCCAGGATGACCCGCGAGTCGGCCAGCGACGAGGTGGCGAACGCCAGCCGGGACGGCACGTTGGCCTTGATCAGGCCGGTCACCACGTCGACCGAGGGGCGCTGGGTGGCCAGCACCAGGTGGATGCCGGCCGCGCGGGCGAGCTGGGTGATCCGGACGACCGAGTCCTCCACGTCGCGGGGGGCGACCATCATCAGGTCCGCCAGCTCGTCGACGATCACCAGCAGGTACGGGTACGGCCGCATCTCCCGCTCGCTGCCCGGCGGGGCTGTGATCTCCCCACTGCGCACCTTGCGGTTGAAGTCGTCGATGTGCCGGACCCCGTTCGCGGCGAGGTCGTCGTAGCGCATGTCCATCTCGCGGACGACCCAGTCCAGCGAGTCGGCCGCCTTCTTCGCGTTGGTCACGATCGGGGTGACCAGATGCGGGATGCCCTCGTAGCCGGTCATCTCGACCCGCTTCGGGTCGATCAGCAACAGCCGCACCTCGTCCGGAGTCGCCCGGGTGAGGATGGACACCAGCAGGGTGTTGAGGCATGAGGATTTCCCGGCCCCGGTGGCGCCCGCGATCAGAATATGGGGCATCTTCGCGAGGTTGGCCACCACGAAGCCGCCCTCGATGTCCTTGCCGAGGGCGACCACCATCGGGTGGTGGTCGCTGGTGGCCACCCGGGAGCGCAGCACGTCGCCGAGGGCCACGTTCTCCGGGTCGGTGTTCGGGATCTCCACGCCGACCGCGCTCTTGCCCGGGATCGGGCTGAGGATCCGCACGTCCGGCGACTTCACCGCGTACGCGATGTTGCGGGAGAGCTGGGTGATCCGCTCGACCTTGACGCCCGGCCCCAGCTCGACCTCGTACCGGGTGACCGTCGGGCCCCGGGTGAAGCCGGTGACCTCGGCGTCCACCCCGAACTGGTCGAACACGCCGGTCAGCGCCGCGATGATCTCGTCGTTGGCCTTGCTCCGGGTCTTCGGCGCCGCGCCGCCGCTGAGGATGTTGGCCGGCGGCAGCGTGTAGTCGCCGGACAGGCCGCTGAGCGCGAGCTGCTCGGCCCGGGTGGGCGCGGGCGAGTGCTCCGGCGGCTCGACCGGCTTGCGGGTGGCGGGCACCCTCGCCGGGGGCTTGCGGGGCAGCACCACCGTCTCCTGGAGGTCGACCCCCTCGTACCCCTCCTCGAAGTCGTCCGGGTCGGGCAGCGGCGGCGCGGCGCGCTTGGCCGGGCGGCGGCGGGCCGGCTTCTTCTCGACCACCTCCACCACCTCGACCTCGACCTCGTCGACGGCCGGCGGCGTGCCGGCCACCGCCCCGGCGAGCATCCCGAGCCGCTCCGGGATCTTGTTGATCGGGGTGGCCGTGACCACCAGCAGGCCGAAGACCAGCAGCAGGAGCAGCAGCGGCACGGCCACCCAGGCCGTCACGGCGCTCTCCAGCAGGTCGCCGACGCCCGCGCCGATCAGGCCGCCGGCGTAGTCACGCTGGACCGAGTCCACCGGGTTCTGTCCGATGTGCAGCATCGCCGCCGTGGCGACCAGCATGGACCCCCAGCCGACCAGGCCCCGGCCGCGGTGCTCCGGGTCGGCCGGCGTGCGCATCAGTCGCCACGCGCCGATCGACAGCAGCACGGGCACGACGACCGAGATCGCCCCGAGGAAGAGCCGGACCGTGTCCGCGAGCCGGGCGCCCAGCGGGCCGGCCCCGGAGAACCAGATGGCCACCGCGCTGAGCAGGGCGAGGCCGAGCAGCAGCAGGCCGCCGCCGTCGCGACGGTGCTCCGGGTCGAGGTCGCGGGCCGAGGCGGCCTGCCGGCCGGCAGCCCGCACCGTCCAGCCGACGCCGTGCGCCAGCCCCATCCACACCGTGCCGATCGCGCGGCCCACATGGTGCGCCGGGCCGGGGCGCGCTGCGGCGGTGCGCCGCCGGGGGGCCGCCTTGGTGGTCTTCTTCGCCGGCTGACGGGCACGACTGTTCGTGGTGCCACGCGGCGACGCGCCGCGTCGCCGGCTCGCCTGAGAGGTACGGCCCGCCATAGAGTCACCGTAATGGCGGGACCCGGCGGATCGCCGCTTATCCGGGTCGTGTCCGCGTGTCGCAGCGTGGACGACGCCCCCGTTGTGTTATTCGCCTCAGAAGGGTTGCCCGATGGCGTCGCCGGAGATCGAGGACGACCCCGACAGCCCCCTGGCCGGGTCTCCGCGGGCGCTGCGGCCGTTGACCGGCGAGCTGATCGCCGCCGTGCTGCACGCCCGGGGGTACGCGGTCTCGGTGGACCCGCAGGGCCGGCTGCTCGGCCGCTGGGACGACAGCCTCATCTGGTTCCTGCGGATGGGCGCCGCCGGTGAGATCCTCCAGGTACGCACCGTCGCCGGGCCGACCTTCCCCATCGAGTACGTGCCGACCCTGCACGCCTTCTGCAACTCCTGGAACCACGACCGCTACTGGCCCAAGGCGTTCGTGCACGTCGACGACGACGGGCGCGCCCTGGTCTGCGGCGAGGTGATCACCGACCTGGAACGCGGGGTGACCCCGCACCAGCTCGACCAGCTGCTCGACTGCGGCATCTCGACCGGCTGCCAGCTCGCCGCCGCCGTCGGGCAGCTGGCGAGCGGGGCACGGCAGTGACCGGGACGGCCGGGCAACCGCGCCCGTGGGACGACCGGCCCGGGGGCCGGGGGGAGGGCCGGCCCCGGGGGCCGGCGGGCGGCGACCAGAGCCCGGCCGAGGCGCTGGCCGCCGCACGGGACCTGCCCGACTCCGAGCCGCGCGCCGCCGAGCTGGAACGGGTCGCCGCCGCCGCCGAGGCGGCCGGCGACCTGCGCACCGGCCTGGACGCCCGGTTCGCGCTGATCGACGCGTACCTGCGGCAGGGTGAGCGGTGGCGGCTGTTCGAGCCGGTCCGGCGCTGCCGGGAGCTCCTCGACCGGGTACCCGGGCCGGCCGGCGAGCGGGGCGTCGAGCTGCGCCGCTACCAGCGTTTCGCGGTGGAGGCGGTGTTCGCCACCCCCCGCATCGGGCTGGACCAGGCCCGGGCCGAGCTGGACGACCTCGCCCGCCGCCCCGGCGGGCCGGGTGACGCGGACGACACGCCGGGCGACCTGGTGGCCGAGCTGCGCTGCCGGCTCGCCGACCACCTCGGCGACGAGCCGGCGGCCCGCCGCTGGTACGACCGCTGGCGCACCGCCCCCGTCGACCCGGCCGCCGGCTGTCCGGGCTGCGCCCCGTCCCGCCGAGCGGAGCTGCTCACCGGCTGGGGCGACTGGGCGGCGGCCCTGACCGAGCTGCGCCCGCTGTTCGACGGGCCGGCGCGGGGCTCGGCGTACTGCACCGACCAGCCCGAGCGGGCGCTGGCCGGGGCGCTGCTGCCGCTGCTGCGCACCGGTGAGCCGGAGCGGGCCGCCCGGGCGCACGTCGAGGCGTACCGGCGGCACCGACGGGAACGGGCGGCCTTCCCGTACCTCGCCGCGCACCTGCGGTTCTGCGCGCTGGGCGGGCACCTGGACCGGGGCCTGGACATCCTCGCCGAGCAGGTGCCCCGGCTGGGCCACCCGGCCGACGACATGGCGACGATGGAGTTCGCCGCCGCCGGGGCGCTGCTGTGCGCCCTCGCGACCGAGGCCGGGCGGGGCGACCGGCGGATTCCCGAGCCGGGCCCCGCCGACCGGGCGGGCGGGGACGTCGACGTGGCCCGGCTCGGCGGGCTGCTGGCCGAGCTGGCGACCGGGCTCGCGGGCAGCTTCGACGCCCGCAACGGCACGGGTCACCAGTCCGGCCGGATCGCCGCCCGACTGGCCGAACGGCCGGTCGCCGACCCGGTCCCGCTGCCCGCCGACGAGGTGGACGGCGACGGCACCGACGCCGGCGACGGCGGCACGGACGGCGACGGCGGATCCGACGGGCTGGCCGACGACGAGCCGGGGGCGCTGACCGTCGCCCTGGTCACGGCCGCCCTGGACCGGCGCGGAGACGCCTGGACGATGCGGACCGGCGGGGCCGTGGTCGGGCGGTGGGACCCGGCGGTGATCGAGTTCCGGCAGGCCGGGGAGCGGGGCGAGATCCTGCACGTACGGGTGCTGGCCACCCGGCGCCTGCCGGCGGACCGGCGCGCCGAGGCGTACGCGTTCTGCAACGCCTGGAACCACGACCGGCTGCTGCCCAAGGCGTACGCGCACGACGACGGCGGGGAGCTGGTGCTGGCCGGCGACGTCACCACCGACCTGGCCCACGGGGTGGCCCCGGCGCAACTCGACGTGCTGGTCACCGCGGCGGTCGCCACCGGCGTGACGTACGCGGAGGCGGTCGCCGCGCTCCCCTGACCCAGGGCCAACGGGCCGACGCCGGCCCACCCCGAGGGGCGGGCCGGCGTCGGGACGCGCGGTGAGGTGTGGGCCGTCAGACCTCGACGACCGTCGGGACGATCATCGGCCGACGCCGGTACTTGTCGTTGACCCAACGCCCGACGGTGCGCCGGACGATCTGCTGGAGCTGGTGCGGGTCGGTGATGCCGTCCGCCGCAGCCCGGTTCAGCGCCTCGGTGACCAGCGGAATAACCGGGTTGAACGCCTCCGGGTCCTCGGAGAAGCCCTTCGCCGAGAGGGTCGGGCCGGCCACCACCTTGCCGGTGACCGAGTCGACCACCACGGTGGTGGCGATGAAGCCGCCGTCGCCGAGGATGCGCCGCTCGGTGAGCAGCGACTCGCTGACGTCGCCGACGGCCAGGCCGTCGACGTAGACGTACCGGCTCTTCACGTGGCCGACCAGGCTGGCGCGGCCCTCGACCAGGTCGACGACGTCGCCGTCCTCGCAGAGCACCACCCGGTCCGGGGCGACCCCGGACTCGATGCCCAGCCGGGCGTGCGCCCGCAGGTGCCGCCACTCGCCGTGCACCGGCATCAGGTTGCTCGGGCGGACCACGTTGAGCAGGTAGAGCAGCTCCCCGGCGGGGGCGTGGCCGGAGACGTGCACCTTCGCCACGTCCTTGTGCACCACCACCGCGCCGGCCCGGGCCAGCCGGTTGATCACCCGGTACACCGAGGTCTCGTTGCCGGGCACCAGCGAGGACGCCAGCACCACCGTGTCGCCGGGGGCGATGGTGATGTGCCGGTGGTCGCCGCTCGCCATCCGGCCCAGCGCGCTCATCGGCTCGCCCTGCGAGCCGGTGGACATCAGCAGAAGCTGCTCGGGCGGCAGCGTGGTCGCCTCCTCGATGCCGACCACGAGGCCCGCCGGGATGTTGAGCAGGCCGAGGTCCCGGGCGATGCCCATGTTGCGGACCATCGAGCGGCCGATCAGCGCGACCTTGCGGCCGTGTTCGGCGGCCGAGTCGAAGACCTGCTGCACCCGGTGCACGTGCGAGGCGAACGAGGCGACGATGATCCGCCCCTTCGCCTTCGCGAAGATCGAGTCGAGCACCGGCCCGATCTCCCGCTCAGGGGTGACGAAGCCGGGGATCTCCGCGTTGGTGGAGTCCGACAGCAGCAGGTCGACGCCCTCGGCGCCGAGCCGGGCGAAGCCGGCCAGGTCGGTGATCCGGCCGTCCAGCGGGAGCTGGTCCATCTTGAAGTCGCCGGTGTGCAGCACCAGGCCGGCCGGGGTGCGGATGGCCACCGCGAGGGCGTCCGGGATCGAGTGGTTGACCGCGAAGAACTCGCACTCGAACGGCCCGAGCCGTTCCCGACCGCCCTCCCGCACGGTCAGCGTGTACGGCTGGATCCGCCGCTCGGCCAGCTTCGCCTCGACCAGGGCGAGGGTGAACTGGGAGCCGACGAGCGGAATGTCAGGCTTGTGGGCGAGCAGGTACGGCACCGCGCCGATGTGGTCCTCGTGGCCATGGGTGAGCACGATCGCCTGCACGTCGGCAAGCCGGTCCAGGATCGGCCCGAAGTCGGGCAGGATCAGGTCCACGCCCGGCTGCTCGACGTCGGGGAAGAGCACCCCGCAGTCGACGATCAGCAGCTTGCCGTCGTACTCGAAGACGGTCATGTTCCGACCGATAGCACCGAGCCCGCCGAGCGGGATGATCCGCAGGCCACCCTCCGGCAGCGGCGGGGGCAGCTCCCCCTCGTTGTGCGCCTCGGTCACGCGTCCACCTCATTCTGCGACGCCGTAACCCGGCGTCCATCGTGTCGTTCGATCATTCGGGGAGCTCCAGACCCGCCGCCGCGCAGTCCGCGCGCAGCTGGGCGATCTCGTCGTCGGTGGCGTCCACCAGCGGGGGTCGTACCGGGCCGGCCGGCAGGCCCTTGGCTGCCAGGCCCGCCTTGACCAGGATGGTGCCCTGGGTACGGAAGATGCCGGTGAACAGGGGCAGCAGCCGCCGGTGCAGCGCGAGCGCGGTGCCGGTGTCGCCCGCGTCGTACGCCTCGATCATCCGCTTCGTCAACACGCCGGTGAAGTGGGTCGAGGTGCCGACCACGCCCACGCAGCCGACCGCCAGGGCGGGCAGGGTGAGCGAGTCCTCGCCACTGTAGTACGCCAGTTCGGTGCGGCTGGTCACCCACGAGGTGGCGGTGAGGTCGCTCTTGGCGTCCTTGACCGCGACGATGCGGCCGTGCTCGGCGAGGCGCACGATGGTCTCGGTGGCGATCGGCACCCCGGCGCGGTGCGGGATGTCGTAGAGCATGATCGGCAGTCCGGTGGCGTCCGCGACCGCGGTGAAGTGCCGGACCAGCCCGCTCTGCGGCGGCTTGTTGTAGTACGGGGTCACCACGAGCAGGCCGTGCGCGCCGGCCTGCTCCGCCGACTGGGCCAGCTCGATGGTGTGCCGGGTGTCGTTGGTGCCGACCCCGGCGACCACCCTGGCCCGGTCGCCGATCGCCTCCGCCACGGCCCGGATCAGACGTTCCTTCTCCACGTCGGTGGTGGTGGGCGACTCGCCGGTGGTGCCGTTGAGCACGAGCGTGTCGTTGCCCTGCTCGTCGACGAGGTGGTTCGCGAGCCGTACGGCGCCGTCGAGGTCGAGGGAGCCGTCGGCGGTGAACGGGGTCACCATGGCCGTAAGCAGTCGACCGAACGGGCGGGACACCGCCCGCTCGGCGGCAACTGGGTGGTCGTGCGTCATGTTCACAACCTAGCGGACGACCACCGGAGGGTCGGCGGGGAAGGGCTCAGGACTCACTCGCCGTGCGGGCTGACCGCGACCTGTGTGCCGTCGGGCAGGGTGGTGACGACGAAGTCGGCGAAGACGCTCGGGGCGACCCCCTGCAGCTGGCGCAGGCACTCCACCGCCAACTCCCGGATCTCCACGTCGGCCTGCTCGGTGGCCCGCATCCCGATGAAGTGCCGCCAGGCCCGGTAGTTGCCGGTGACCACGATCCGGGTCTCGGTGGCGTTGGGCAGCACCGCGCGGGCAGCCTGCCGGGCCTGCTTGCGGCGCAGCGTCGGGTTGGGCTCGTCGGCGAACCGCTCTTCGAGGCCCTCCAGCAGTTCCGTGTACGCCCGCACGCTGGCCTCGGCGGCCTCGACGAACCGCTTGTGCAGCTCCGGGTCCTCGGCGATCGCCCGGGGCTCGACCATGGCGGCGTCCCGCTCCGGGACGTACCGCTGGGAGAGCTGGGAGTACGAGAAGTGCCGGTGCCGGATCAGCTCGTGGGTGAAGGAGCGGGACACGCCGGTGAAGTAGAAACTCACCGAGCCGTGCTCCAACACCGACAGGTGTCCGACCTCAAGAATGTGCGCCAGGTAGCCGGCGTTGGTGGCGGTGGCCGGATTCGGCTTCTTCCAGCTCTGGTAGCAGGCCCGGCCGGCGAACTCGGCGAGCGCCTGGCCGCCGTCGGCGTCGGTCGACCACGGCACGTCGTCCGGGGCCTGGAACTGGGTCCACGCGATCAGCTTGACCTGGGGCTGCACCATCTCCGGCATTCCTGGGACTTTAGTGGCCACGTCGGCGACGGCCCAAGTCGGGCTCCTCCACCGCCACCTGCGGATCGGTCAAATCGGTCGGGCGGCAGGGTGGGCCGGGGCCCGGATGGACCCCAACTGGCGCGGCCTTACCCGGCCCGGGCGCGGATCGACTGGACCCCAGCTGGCGCGGCCTCACCCGGCCCGGCACCTGTGGAGCTGCCCGCACAGACGGGGCACGCGACCGAACGCGGGCCGGGCGCACAAACGGGGCAGCTCCATAGGCACCACGGGAACCACCCCACCGCCGTCGAGGTTCTGGTGTCCGCGAACGGCAGCGATCCGATGCGCCACGACCGAGGCTGCGACCGAGGCCGGGAGCGCGCCGGGACCGGGCCGGAAGCCCGTCAGACGTAGAGGGAGGTGAAGGGGGCCCAGGGAAGGTTGCGGGCCACCGAGAAGACCAGCCAGAGGGCCAGGAACCCGCCGATCAGCTTCGAGCTGATCTGCGGCTCCGGCAGCCGCCAGCCGAACGCCTGCTTCCCGGCCCAAACCACGAAGAGGTACGTCAGGAAGGGCAGCGCGAAGACGAAGAGGAAGTGGTGCCGGGCGGCGGCCGGCACGTCGCCGTGCAACACGTACCAGAGCGCGCGGGTGCCGCCGCAGCCCGGGCAGTCCAGCCCGGTGGTGAGCTTCAGCAGGCAGCTCGGGGCGGCGTCGGGCGCGGCCCGGGTCGGGTCGCTGAGCAGCGCGTACGCCACGCCGAGGCCGACGCAGCCGAGCGCGGCCAGGGGCACCGCCCAGCGGGGCGAGCGGTCGTAGACCCGCATGACGAAGCGGGTCAACCGGTCCGGCTCGGCCATCGGGTACGCCCCCGGCGGCGGCCAGGCGGCATCGGGCTGCTGGCCCGTTGGCCACGCGGCATCGGGCTGCTGGCCCGTTGGCCACGCGACCGGGGCGCCGGCCGGCGCGGACTGTGGGGCAGGTGTGCCCCCGACCTGGGCGTCCGGCCGAGCGGCCGGGCCGTCAACGCTCGTCACGCCGCTCACGGTACACCGGGCCCGCTCCTCAGCGCGGCGGCCAGCGGGCCGGCGAGGTCGCCGGCTGCCGGTGGGGCGACCGCGTCCAGCCCGAGCCAGCCGGCCAGCCGGTACAGCTCGGCGGCCAGGGCGATCGCCGTCTCCCCCGGGTCGACGCCCGGCTCCGCCCAGGCGGCCGGGACCAGCAGCACGCGCGCCCTCCGATCGGCCTTCAGGTCGACCCGGGCGGTGAACCGCTCCCCCTGGAGGAACGGCAGCACGTAGTAGCCGTACACCCGCTGCGGGGCCGGCACGTAGATCTCGATGCGGTAGCTGAGGCCGAACAGCCGCTCGGTGCGGCCACGCTCCCAGACCAGCGGGTCGAACGGGCTGACCAGCGTGTTGCCCCGCGCCCAGCGGGGCAGCCGGGCGGTGGCGTGCAGCCAGGCCGGGTGTCGCCAGCCGCACACTGTCACCGGGGTCAACTCGCCGGCCTCGGCCAGCTCGGCGATCGCCCGCCGGGCACCGGCCACCGGGAGGCGGAAATAGTCGCGCAGCTCCGGCTCGGCGGCCACCCCGAGCGACCGGGCGGCGATCGCGACCAGCGCCCGGTACGCCTCCGCGTCGGTCGGGGTGGGCGCGGCCAGCACCGCCGGGGGCAGCACCCGATCCGGCAGGTCGTAGCGGCGGGCGAAGGACGTGGTGCGGTCGGCGGCGGCCACCTCGCCGGCCCAGAACAGGAACTCCAGGGCCTTCTTCACGGCCGACCAGTTCCACCCCCAGTTGCCGGTCTCGCGGGGGGCGTCGTGCTCGATCTCGGCGGCGGTCAGCGGCCCCCGGGCGGCCACCTCGTCGCGCACCCAGGCGACCAGGCCCGGCTGCTCCCGGGCGATGCGACGCATCCCGCCCCAGGCGTCGTCGTGCGCCCGGGCCATCCGCCAGCGCAGCGCCGGGTGCAGCTCGACCGGGACCAGCGACGCCTCGTGCCCCCAGTACTCGAACAACTCCCGGGGGCTGCGGTAGGCCGCCGCGTCGAGCAGCGCCGTCGGATACGGCCCGAGCCGGCTGTAGAGCGGCAGGTAGTGCGCGCGTTGCAGCACGTTGACCGAGTCCATCTGGATCAGCCCGACCCGGTCGAGCACCCGGCGCAGGTGCCGTCGGGTGAGCGCCCCGGCGGGGGCCGGGTCGGTGAAGCCCTGGGCGGCCAGCGCCACCCGCCGGGCCTGGGCGAGCGAGAGCGATTCCGGTGTGGCCATCGTCGGCACCCTAATCCAGGTGTACGACACCGGTGCGGCTCGCTGGACGACGCGCCCGCCGGGGCATAGAACGGACTCATGCTGATCATCCGCCCCGAGGAGCCGGACGACGCCGAGGCGGTCGCCCGGGTGCACGTGCACGGCTGGCAGGACGGCTACGTCGGGTTCATGCCGGACGAGGTGCTGGACCGGCTCAACGTGACCGCCTGGGCGCAGCGGCGGCGGGACACCGGCACGGCCGACCCGGAGCACCCGTTCACCACCCTGCTGGCCGAGCGGGACGGGACGGTCGTCGGGTTCACCACGTTCGGGCCGTACCGGAACAACCAGGACCGGGCTGACCTGGACCACACCCTCGGCGAGGTGCTGACCATGTACGTCGAGAAGGCGCACTGGGGGGACGGGACGAGCGGGCGGCTGCTGACGGCTGCGAAGGAGCGGCTGGCCGGGCAGGGCTGGAGCGCGTACCGGCTCTGGGTGCTCCGGGACAATCGGCGGGCCCGCCGCTTCTACGAGCGGGCCGGGCTGTCACCGGACGGCGAGCGGACGACCTACCGCGTGCCGCTGGCCGGCGGAACGCCCCCGCTCGGTCTGGTCGAGCTGCGCTACGCCGGGCGCCTCGACGGCTGACCCGGCCGGCGGCGGCCCCCCGGCCGACCCGAGCCCGACCGGCGCGGCCCACCTGCGGACCGGCAGGAACAGCAGCAGGGCCAGGCTGATCCAGACGTAGGTGTTGCTGCCGAGAAAGCCGTCGACGCCGGTGAAGTCCTTCTCCCAGGCCCAGACGATCCGGCTGATCAGGAAGCCGTACCCGATCGCGGCCGCGGCCAGCAGGACCCGGCGCCTGCGGCTGCGAGCGGGGGCTGCCATGCCGTTGTCGACCAGCAGGATCAGCCCCGGCAGCAGCCAGACCAGGTGGTGCACCCAGGTGACGGGGCTGACCAGGCACATCACCGCGCCGGTCAAAGCCAGGCCGGTGGCCTCGTCGCCGGCCGCCACGGCGGCCCGGGACCGCCACGCCCAGACCCCGAGGGTGGCCAGCACCAGCACCGCCCAGGCCAGGCTGCTGGGGTGCTCGGGGTTCAGCCGCGCCACCACGCCGCGCAGCGACTGGTTGGACACGAACGCCAGCTCGCCGACCCGGCCGGTGTTCCACAGCGCCGAGGTCCAGAACTCCCGGGACGCGTCAGGGAAGAGCGCGGCGGCGACCAGGCTGGCCGTGGCGGCGGCGCCGACGGCGGTCAGCGCGGCCCGCCAGCGCCCGGTGACCAGCAGGTAGACGATGAAGATCCCCGGAGTCAGCTTGATCGCGGTGGCCACGCCGATGCCCACCCCGGCCCACCGGTTGCCGGCCGGCAGCAGCCGCAGCAGGTCCACCGCGACCAGGAACAGCAGCAGCATGTTGACCTGGCCGAAGTTGACCGTCTCGCGCATCGGCTCGAACGCGGCGGCCAGCAGGAGCGCCACGGCGAGGGCGTACCAGCGGGTCCAGCCGGAGCGACGGGCGATCGGGTCGACCAGCCACCAGATCAGTACGGCGCTGACCACCACGGACGCGGCCACGCTCACCACGATCGCCGCCGTCCAGGGCAGCACCGCCATCGGCAGCATCGCCAGGGCGGCGAACGGCGGGTAGGTGAAGCCGTACTGGGTGCCGGGCTTCAGGAAGTCGTAGATCTCCCCGCCGTCGTGCACCCAGAAGTTCAGCGCGCCGTAGTAGACCTTGAGGTCGAAGAAGCCGTGCCGCACGGCCGCCATCGACAGGAACAGAGCCACCACGACGGCGAGGCAGCAGACGACGATGACCTGCCCGGTCCTTCGTTCGGCACCCTGCGCCACCATCGTCTCCCCCGCCCTGCGTAGGCTCACGTCCCATGGCTCTCGGGTACGTCCGCCCGGCGCGTCCCGAAGACGCCGGCGAGATCGCACACATCCAGCTCGCGACCTGGCGGGTCGCCTACCGCCGGATCCTGCCCCGGCACGTGCTCGACAACCTGGACGAGGCGTACCTCGCCCGGCGGTGGAGTGCGGCCGTGCAGGAGCCGCCCTCGGGCGCGCACCGGGTGCTGGTCGCCGTCGAACAGGCCGAGCAATCGTATCTGGTGGGGTTCGTCGCCTCGGGTCCGGCCGACGCCGAGTCACTCGCCCCGAACGAACCGGCCGAGGCGCTCGGGCCCGACGTGGTGGCGGTGACGGACCTGCTGGTCGAGCCGCGCTGGGGCCGACGCGGGCACGGCAGCCGGCTGCTCGCGGCGAGCGTGGACCTGTGGCGGTCCGACGGTTTCGCCCGCGCGGTGGCGTGGGCGTTCGACGCCGACCCGGCGACCCGGAAGTTCCTCACCACCGCCGGTTGGGAGCCCGACGGGGCGGCGCGGGCCCTCGACGTGGACGACATGCTGGTCAACCAGCTCCGGCTGCACGTCGCGGTCTCCGCCGACGATCCGGCCCCCGCCGACTGACCGGGCCTGGGCCGAACGCGAGGACACCGGCCGGTGCCGACGGCGGCCGGGCGTTCGCGCCGTACCGCGCGATCCGACGGCGGCGGGACGGTCAGGGAAGCGGGAGTGGCGTGAGTTCGGCGACCAGTTCGTCGTCCTCCACCACGCCCGTCGGGGTGAAGCCCAGGCGGGGGTAGAGGGCGGCGGCGGCCAGGTTCTCCGGGTGGTACGACAGGCGGACGGCCGGGCGGCCCGGCTGGGCGAGCAGCCAGGTGGCCAGGGTGGTCACGGTGGCAGCGCCCACCCCCCGGCCCTGCTCGGCGGCGTCGACGACCATGCCTCCGATCCACCGCGAACCGTCGTCGTCGACGCCCCACATGACGTGCCCGACGACGGCCTCGTCGGCGTACACCGCCAGGGAGGTCCAGACGTCGCCTCGGGCGCTGATCAGCAGGTAGCGGGCCGCCATCGGGTACACCCAGGCCCGCTGGTCGTCGCGGGGCACCACGTCGGCGACGTTGCGCCAGTTGTCGTCGTCGACCGGGCGCAGGGTGACGTGCCGCCCGGCGCGGTCGCGGAGGTTCGAGTCGATCATCCGGCGAGCCTAGGGCCGGTCCGCCCGTCCGGCGACCGTTTTCCGCGTCCCTCCGGGCCGTCTGTCGGCCGAGACCGCGGTGGGCGCCGGTCGCCGACGGGGCTGCCTGTGGGCCGGCCGCGCGGCGCGGGCCGGGTCAGTCGAGCAGCGGGTCCAGGCCGATGGTGAGGCCGGGGCGGTTGCGCACCGCGCGGACGGCCAGCAGCACGCCGGGCATGAACGACACCCGGTCGTACGAGTCGTGCCGGATGGTCAGCGTCTCACCCAGGGTGCCGAACAGCACCTCCTGGTGGGCGACCAGGCCGGTGGCGCGCACGGCGTGCACGCGTACCCCGTCGATGTCGGCCCCCCGGGCGCCCGCCACCTCGTCCTTCGTGGCGTCCGGAACCGGGCCGAGGCCGGCCTCGGCGCGGGCCCGCGCGATCTGTCGGGCGGTGTGCGTGGCGGTGCCGCTGGGTGCGTCGAGCTTCCGCGGGTGGTGCTGCTCGATGATCTCGACGGACTCGAAGTGCCGGGCCGCCCGCGCCGCGAACTGCATCATCAGCACCGCGCCGATGCCGAAGTTGGGGGCGATCACCACGCCGACTCCGGGCTTGTCGGCCAGCCAGCCGCGCACCCGATCGAGCCGCTGCCCGGTGAAGCCGGTGGTGCCGACGACCGCGTTGATGCCCTGGTCGATGCACCAGTGCAGATTGTCCATGACGACATCGGGGGTGGTGAAGTCGACGACCACCTCGGCGCCGGCCGCGGCGCGCAGGTCCTCGCCCTGGTCGATCGACGCCACCAGTTCCAGGTCGGACGCCCCGTCGACCGCCTTGCACACCTCGATGCCCATCCGGCCCCGGGCACCCAGCACGCCGACCCGGATCAGCTCCTCGGGGCTCTTCCCCAGCTCGTCAGTCACGGGGCACAACCTATCCCAGCCGGGCCGCCCACACCGGGCCGACCGCCGACCGTCCCACGTGCCGCCGCCGACGGGGCGGCACGGCGGTCAGGAGGTGAAGTCCCGATCGCCGAACGGGCCGACGACCGCGAGGGACATCGGCCGGGCGAGCAGCTCGGCGGCGAGGGTGTTCACGTCGTCCACGGTCACCGCGTCGACCTGGGCCAGCAGCTCGTCGACCGGTATCAGATCGCCGTAGAGCAGCTCCCCCTTGGCGAGCCTGCTCATCCGGGAGCCGGTGTCCTCCAGGCCGAGCACGAACGAGCCCTTGCTCATCCCCTTGCCCCGGGCCACCTCGGCCTCGGTCAGCCCGTCGGCGGCCACCCGGGCCAACTCGGCGCGGGTCAGCTTCAGCACCTCGTCCACCTTCCCGGGCGCGCAGCCGGCGTAGACGGCGAACAGGCCGCTGTCGGCGTACTGGCTGGCGTAGGAGTAGACCGAGTAGGCCAGGCCGCGCCGCTCCCGGATCTCCTGGAACAGCCGGCTGGACATGCCGCCGCCGAGTACGTTGTTGAGCACCCCGAGGGCGAAGCGCCGCTCGTCGACGCGGTCGATGCCGGGGCAGCCGAGGATGACGTGCGCCTGCTCGGTCTCCTTCTGCTCGACCAGGGTGGTGGCCGGCTTCACGCGTACCGCCGGGGTGGCCGGACGGTGCGGGGCCGGCGTGGCCGGGTCGGTGTCCAGCGGGGTCCCGGCCAGCGCCTGGCGGACCAGCTTGACCACGGCGGCGTGGTCGAGGTTGCCGGCGGCGGCGACGACGATCTGCGCCGGGGTGTAGTGGCGGCGGTAGAAGCCGTGGATCTGCCGGCGGGTCATCGGGGTGACCGTCTCCTCGGTGCCGGAGATCAGCCGGCCGAGGGGGTGGTCGCCGTAGACGGCGCGGGCGAACAGGTCGTGCACCTCGTCGCCGGGCTCGTCGTCGTGCATGGCGATCTCTTCGAGGATGACGCCGCGCTCGATCTCCACGTCGGCCGGCTCCAGCAGCGAGTCGGCGACCGCGTCGCACATCACGTCGATGGCCAGCGGCAGGTCCTCGTCCAGCACGCGGGCGTAGTAGCAGGTGTATTCCTTCGTGGTGAAGGCGTTCGTCTCGCCGCCCACCGCCTCGATCCCGGAGGAGATGTCCAGGGCGGTGCGCTTGTGGGTGCCCTTGAAGAGCAGGTGCTCCAGGAAGTGCGCGGCACCGGCCTGCGGGCCGGTCTCGTCCCGGGAGCCGACGGAGACCCAGATGCCGAACGAGACGCTGCGCATCGCCGGGATCGCCTCGGTGAGCACGCGAAGCCCGCTGGGCAGCACGGTACGGCGTACCGTGCCGCCCAGCGGGTCGTCACTCAGCGTGCGGGTGACCGCCCGGGTCGACCCGCCGGCCCGCCCGGGCTGTGCCCCGGTGGCGTGCCGGACGGCCCCGGACGGTGCCACCCCCCGTCGACCCGCAGGAAAAGACGCGCGCTGGGCCCGGCTCACGGAAACCTGCTCTCAGTTCGACGAGGGGTGGGTGGTGCGGTGTGACAAAACCGGCCGGGTGGCGACGCCGTCGCCACCCGGCCGGACCACGATCAGCTGTGCCGGGTCCGGCGGCGCGGACGCTCGCCGCCCTCGCCACCCTCGCCGCCGCCTTCGCCGCCCTCGCTGCCGCCCGGGGCGCGCTCGCCGCCGCCCGGGCCACGACCGCCCCGGTCGCCGCCGCGCTCGCGGTCACCGCGGTCACGCGGGCCCCGGTCGCCGCCGCGGCTGGCCGGACGCTCGCCGCCGGCGACCTCGCCGGTGGCGGCCGGCGCCTCGGCGCCCTCCGGGCGGACCTTGTCGAGGTAGATCTTGCCGCGGGCGTCGATGTCCGCGATCTCCACCTCGACCCTGTCGCCGACGTTGAGGAAGTCCTCGACCCGCTCGACCCGCTTGCCGTCGCCCACCTTGGAGATGTGCAGCAGGCCGTCGCGGCCCGGCAGCAGCGAGACGAACGCGCCGAACGCGGCGGTCTTGACCACCGTGCCGAGGAACCGCTCCCCCGCCTTCGGCAGGGTCGGGTTGGCGATGCCGTTGATCCGGTCCACCGCCGCCTGGGCCGACGGGCCGTTGGTCGCGCCGACGTAGATGGTGCCGTCGTCCTCGATGGAGATCTCGGCGCCGGTCTCGTCCTGGATGGCGTTGATGGTCTGGCCCTTCGGGCCGATCACCATGCCGATCTTGTCGACCGGGATCTTCACCGTGGTGACCCGCGGGGCGTACTCCGACATCTCGGCCGGCCCCTCGATGGCCCGCTGCATCACGCCGAGGATGGTCTGCCGGGCCTCGTTCGCCTGCTGGAGCGCGGCGGCCAGCACGTCCGACGGGATGCCGTTGAGCTTGGTGTCGAGCTGGAGCGCGGTGACGAACTCCGGCGTACCGGCGACCTTGAAGTCCATGTCGCCGAACGCGTCCTCGGCGCCGAGGATGTCGGTCAGCGTCACGTACCGGGTCTTGCCGTCCACCTCGTCCGAGATGAGACCCATGGCGATGCCGGCGACCGGCGCCTTCAGCGGCACACCGGCCGACAGCAGGCCCAGCGTCGAGGCGCAGACCGAGCCCATCGAGGTGGAGCCGTTGGAGCTGAGCGCCTCGGAGACCTGCCGGATGGCGTAGGGGAACTCCTCGCGCGACGGCAGCACCGGGATCAGGGCCCGCTCGGCGAGCGCGCCGTGCCCGATCTCGCGCCGCTTCGGCGAGCCGACCCGGCCGGTCTCACCGGTCGAGTACGGCGGGAAGTTGTAGTTGTGCATGTAGCGCTTGCGGTTCTCCGGCGAGAGGGTGTCCACCATCTGCTCCATGCGCAGCATGTTCAGGGTGGTCACGCCCAGGATCTGGGTCTCGCCCCGCTCGAACAGCGCCGAGCCGTGGACCCGGGGCAGCACGCCGACCTCGGCGGTCAGCGAACGGATGTCGCGCGGGCCGCGGCCGTCGATGCGGACCTGCTCGCGGAGCACCCGGTTGCGCACCTCGGACTTGGTCAGCGACCGGAAGGCGGCGGACAGCTCCTTCTCCCGGCCCTCGAAGCGACCGCCCAGCTCCTCGGCGACCTTGGCCTTGACCCGGTCCAGGGCCTCCTCGCGGTCGGCCTTGCCGGCGATCTTCAAGGCCTCGGCGACCTCGGCGCGGGCCAGGTCGGCCACCGCGTCGTACACGTCGGCCTGGTAGTCCAGGAAGACCGGGAACTCGGCGACCGGCTTGGCGGCCACCTCGGCCAGCTCGCTCTGGGCGCGGCACAGCTCGCGGATGGCCGGCTTCGCGGCCTCCAGGCCGCTGGCGACGATCTCCTCGGTCGGGGCGGTGGCGCCGCCCGCGATCAGGGCCACGGCGTTCGGGGTGGCCTCGGCCTCGACCATCATGATCGCGACGTCGCCGTCCTCGAGCGTGCGGCCGGCCACGACCATGTCGAAGGTGGCCCGGGCCAGCTCCTCCAGGGTCGGGAAGGCGACCCACTGGCCGTCGATGTGCGCGACCCGGGTCGCCCCGATCGGGCCGGAGAACGGCAGGCCGGAGAGCTTGGTCGACATCGACGCGGCGTTGATCGCGACCACGTCGTACGGGTGCTGCGGGTCGAGCGCGAGGATGGTCTCGACGACCTGGACCTCGTTGCGCAGGCCCTTGACGAACGACGGGCGCAGCGGCCGGTCGATCAGCCGGCAGGTGAGGATCGCGTCCTCGCTGGGGCGGCCCTCGCGGCGGAAGAACGAGCCGGGGATCCGGCCCGCGGCGTACATCCGCTCCTCGACGTCGACGGTCAGCGGGAAGAAGTCGAACTGCTCCTTCGGCTGCTTGCCGGCGGTGGTGGCGGACAGGACGACCGTCTCGCCGAGCTGGGCGACGACGGAGCCGGCGGCCTGGCGGGCCAGCCGGCCGGTGGAGAAGGTGATCTCACGGGTGCCGAAGGACCCGTTGTCGATCACGGCGGTGCGGGATTCGGTGCCGAGGTTTTGCCCGGTCATGGTTCGGTGGTGCTCCTTCGCATCGGGAGGCCCACGACGCGGGGAGCTGCTCAGACGGCCGGTCTTCGATCGAAGCGCCCGGGGTGCCGGCGAGCTGCCGGGGCTCCCGGGGGCCACTACCGGAGACCGGTACGCTGACCGGCTCCCTGTCGGGTGGTCGCGCGGCCCCTGTTTTCGTCAGGTGGTGGACGCCGATCGGGGGAGCGACCCGCTGGGTCACTCCCCCGTCACGTCAACGGCGCAGGCCGAGCCGCTCGATGAGCGAGCGGTAACGGCTGATGTCCTTCTTCTGGACGTAGTTGAGCAGCCGACGGCGACGGCCGACCAGCAGCAGCAGCCCACGACGGCTGTGGTGGTCGTGCTTGTGCACCTTCAGGTGCTCGGTGAGCTCAGCGATCCGCTTCGTGAGGACCGCGACCTGCACCTCCGGCGAACCGGTGTCGCCCTCGGCGGTCGCGTACTCCGCGCGGATCTTGGCCTTGGCTTCCTGGTCGAGCGCCATGTTCTCCCTGTTTCGATGGGTTGATCACTGGTGTCCGTCGTGTCGGTCGGTGGACCGGAGACGGACCGGCACCTCGCACCCGCGGCGTCGTGCAGGCACGCGAGGCCCCACGTCGGTCAGTCGACGTCCCGGCCAGCCTACCAGCCCTCGGCGGAACCGCCCGTCAAGGGCGTCCGACGCGGCGGCCCGACGTGGCGGCCGGCTCAGCCGAGTGCGCGGCGGCCGGCTCAGCCGAGTGCACGGCGGGTGCGCTCGACGTCCTCGGCGATCTGGGCGATCAGCGGCTCGACCGCGTCGTAGCGCACCTGACCGCGCAGGTGGGTGACGAAGTCCAGGGCCAGCCACTCGCCGTACAGGTCCCCGGAGAAGTCCAGCGCGTACGCCTCGACCCGCCGCTCCAGGCCGGAGAACGTCGGGTTGGTGCCGACCGAGACGGCTGCGGCCAGCCACTTGCGGTGCCCCCGGCGGACCAGCCGGGCGGCATAGACGCCGTCGGCGGGCACCGCCACGTACCGGTGGCAGAGCAGGTTGGCGGTGGGGAAGCCCAGCTCCCGGCCGCGCTGGTCGCCCCGGACCACCACCCCCTCGACCCGGTGCGGACGGCCCAGCGCGGCGGCCGCCGCGGCGACGTCACCGGCGTCGACGCAGGCCCGGATGTAGGTCGAGGAGAACACGGTGCTGTCCTCGACGACCAGCGGCGCCCCCTCGACCGAGAAACCGAAGGCCCGGCCGAGGCGCTCCAGCAGCGCCACGTCGCCGGCCGCCTTGTGCCCGAACCTGAAGTTCTCCCCCACCACCACCAGGGCGGCGTGCAGGTGCTGGACCAGGATGTCGTGCACGAACGCCTCGGCCGGCACCCGGGAGAACTCCGGGGTGAACGGCACCACGCAGAGCGCGTCGACACCGAGCGCCTCGATCAGCTCGGCCTTGCGAGCGGGCTCGGTGAGCACCGCCGGGTGGGAACCGGGGCGCACCACCTCGGCCGGGTGCGGGTCGAAGGTCACCACCACCGACTGCACGCCCAGCTCCCGCGCCCGGGCCACGGCGTGCCCGATGGTCGCCTGGTGCCCCTTGTGCACGCCGTCGAAGACGCCGATGGTGACGACCGAACGGCCCCAGCCGCCGGGCGCCGCGTCGTACCCCCGCCACCGCTGCATGACGCTCCTCCCCTGCCTTCCGCGACCGGCCGCGCCGGCGGGCCGTACCCCGCCCACCGTCAGGCCGGGGCGAGCACGATCTCCGCGCGGGCCCGGCCGTCCCGCTCGCTGACGATAGCGATCAGGCCGCCGTCGGGGCCGAAGACGGCGTACGGCCCGGCGAGGCCGACCGGGTCGAGCGGGCCGCCGTGGGAGAGCACCTTCGCCTCGTCGGCGGTGGCCCCCCGGCGCGGGAAGAACCGGTCGGCCGCGGCGTCGAGGTGCAGATTCACCACCTCGGGCGCGCGCTGCTCCAGCTCGTCGAGGGTCGCCGCCTCGGCCAGGGCGAAGCCGCCGACCGCGGTGCGGCGCAGCGCGGTCAGGTGGCCGCCGACCGAGAGCGCCAGGCCCGCGTCCCGGGCCAGCGCCCGGATGTACGTCCCGGACGAGCAGGCCACGTCGACGTCCACGTCCACCACGTCGGGGGTGTCCCGGCGGATGGCCAGCACGTCGAGGCGGCTCACGGTGACCCGGCGGGCGGGCAGCTCGACGCTCTCCCCATCGCGTACCCGCTTGTACGCCCGCTGGCCGTCGATCTTGATGGCGCTGACCGCGCTCGGCACCTGGTCGATCTCGCCGGTCAGCGCCGCGAACGCCGACCGGATCGCCTCGTCGGTGACCGTCCCGGCCGGGGTGGTGGCCAGCACGTCGCCCTCGGCGTCGTCGGTGACGGTGGCCTGCCCGAGCCGGACGGTGGCCGCGTAGCTCTTGCCGGCGCCGATGACGTACGTCAGCAGCCGGGTGGCCCGGCCGACCCCGATCACCAGCACGCCGGTGGCCATCGGGTCGAGCGTGCCGCCGTGCCCGACCCGGCGGGTCCGGGCCAGCCGGCGGATCCGCGCCACCACGTCGTGCGACGTCATGCCGCCGGGCTTGTCGACCACGATCAGACCGTCTGCGCTCACGACCGCCAAGCCTGCCAGACGGGGTCACGCCGCCCGTCACCGCACGGCACAATGCGGCAACCCCCTTCTCATACCTGACCCGGAGCCTCCATGAGCACCCCGCCCCCACAGGAGCACCACGCCCGGGTCGACCTGCCCGAGTGGATGCGCAACCCCGAGCCGCCCCGGCGGACCCTCGGCCGACGCCTGTCCGACCTGGTGGACGCCGCACCGGGCCTGCGGGAGGCTCGGCGGGCGCTGTGGCGCTGGCGGGAACGGAGCCGGTTCAGCGAGCGGCATCCGGTCGTCTCGGCGATCGTGTCGTTCGTGGTCGTCGCGACGGTGGCAACGATCCTCGTCGCGGGCGCCGCCTACCTGTTCGCGAGAGTGCAGGCCGGCGACCGGCTGTGAGTCCCGGCGCAGGACGCCGCGAAACCGGGCTGCGCGGTCGGGGCGCCGGGTGCGAGGATCATGCGCCTTTGCCACGCCGTTGATCAGGACCCGCGCGATGACCGAGCAGCAGCCACCCGTTCCTGCATCCACTTCCGACCCGGCCAGCGAGCGGATCCCGGCCGGCGAACCGGCTGCGGCCAGCGAACCGGCCCCAGCGGCCGGACCGGGTCGGTACGCCGTCGCCCACGGCGAGGAGGAGGTCCGGCTGCCGGACTGGATGCGCCAGGTGGGCACGGAACAACAGCTGGACCGGGCGGAGCGGCGGCGGCTGGCCTGGGGGCGGCATCGCGGGAAGTTGCTCGTCGGCGCGGTCGCGCTGGGCGCGGTGGCCCTGCTCGGCGCGACGGTGACCGTCGTCCGCACCGTCGTCGACGGCGTCCGCAGCGCCACGCCGTCGACGACGTCGCCGGGCACGGACAGCTTCGCCGGTGAGCCCCGGGACTACTTCGCCGGCACCCCCGCCGCCAGCTTCGCCGTCGGGGAGCAGGGAATCCAACTGCCCCCGGCCCGACCCACGGGCCCGTTCAGCGCGGCGCAGGTGCGCACGGCGCTCGACACGACCCGGCGGGCGCTGATCGAGAGCCGCCTGGGCGCCACCATGCTGCACGGCAACTACGAGCCCTTCCTCGCCGTGCTGGCGGAGGACGCCCGCGAGGAACTCTCGCCATACTTCACCGACGCACGCTTCTGGTACTTCGCCACCCGGATGGACAAGAGCTTCCGCTTGAAGAAGGAGATCAGGGTCTCCGGAAAGATCAGCTACGAGGCCACCGAGAACGCCAACGGGGTCCCCGTGCTGGCGGTGACCACCCGGTTCTCCTGGGTGTACGCCTTCGAGCGGCTGGCCGGGGAGGCCCCGCCCGAGGCCGACCTGGTGGTCGTCCGGGACGCCGTGGTCTGGCACCTGCCCCACCCCGACGACGCCTCACCCTCGGAGCGTGGCCTCTGGCTGGACTCCGCCGAGGCCGTCATCTGGAACGCCGAGTGCGACCTGCTGAGGCAGGAGGGTTTCCTCGACGTGAAGCCCTGGTTGTCCGACGGCCGCCAGGTCGGGCCGGCCCGCGGGGTGCCCCTGACCGAGGTCTTCGACCCTGAACGGGCCGCCCGCGTCACCGGGTCCTGCTGACCCTGGCCCGCCGCCAGCCACGGGGCGTGCCACCGACGGCGCGTGGCCCGAGTGCCGCACACCGTGGGTGAGACGAGGACCTTCTGCGCCAGGGGGCGTAACGGGGCACCCCTCCGTTCCGCTCAGCGGACGGCGCCGACCACGACCCAGCCGCCGGAGCGCAGCCGCAGCAGCAGGGCCGCCAACCGGAGCAACACGAACAGGAACAGGCCGGCCCAGATGCCGCCGAGGCCCAGGTCGAACGCGTACGCCAGCCAGATCGCCGGCAGGAAGCCGCCGAACGCCGCGACGATGGTGAGGTTGCGCAGGTAGCGGACGTCACCCGCGCCGATCAGCACCCCGTCGAGGGCGAACACCACGCCGCCGACCGGCTGCAACGCCACCAGCCAGGGCCAGGCGACCATGGCCTGGTCGCGTACCTGCGCATCGGAGCTGAACAGCCCCGGCACGACGCCCGCGCCGACGGCGATGAGCGCCGCGAACACCACGCCGCAGCCGGCGCCGAGCAGCGCGACCCGCCGGGCCAGGGCGCGGGCGCCGGCATCGTCGCCGGCCCCGAGCGCCGCGCCGATCAGCGCCTGCGCGGCGATCGCGAGGGCGTCGAGCAACAGGACCGTGAAGAACCACAGTTGTACGGCGATCTGGTGCGCGCCGACCGCCGCCGCCCCGAACCGGGCGGCGACGGCGGTGGCGGACAGGAAGCTGGCCTGGAAGGCTACGCCCCGGACCAGCAGGTCCCGGCTGAGCACGAGCTGCTGGCGGATCACCCTCGGGCGGGGGCGCAGCGCCACCCGCTCGCTCACCAACGCGGCGGCGAACAGCCCGCCGGAGATGGTCTGGGCCACCACGTTGGCCACCGCCGAGCCGGTGAGCCCCCACCCGACGGGGTAGACCAGCAGCGGGCAGAGCAGCGCGGAGAGCAGGTTGGGGCCGAGCACGAACCACAGCGGCCGGCGGGTGTTCTGCACGCCACGCAGCCAGCCGTTGCCGGCGGCGGCGAGCAGCAGGCCGGGCGCGCCGAGCGCGGCGACCCGCAGCCACCGCCCGGCCGCGTCGGCGACCTCCCCGGGGCCCGCGAGCGCGTCGACCAGCGGGCCCGCGCCGAGTTGCATGCCGAGCGCGACCAGCACCCCCACGCCGAGGGCCAGCCAGGACGCCTGTACGCCCTCGGCCACGGCGGCGGCCCGGTCGCCGGAGCCGAACCGGCGGGCGGCCCGCCCGGTGATCCCGTACGCCAGCACGGTGCCCAGCCAGGCGATCAGGGTCATCACGGTGCCGGCGACGGCCAGGGCGGCGAGCGGCAGCCGGCCGAGGTGACCGACCACGGCCGTGTCGACCAGGACGTAGAGCGGCTCGGCGGCGAGCACCACGAGCGCCGGCAGGGCCAGGGTGGCGATCCGTCGCGGCGAGGCGACGGCGGACGGGGCGGGGGCGGGCTGACTCATCGCCGCCGATCCTGACACGGCGAGGGTAAGGAGCACAAGAAGCGCTATTCCTTACCCATCGCCGGCGACGACACCACCCGCCGCCCACCCGTCACGGGTGCCGCTCAGCCCCACAGCCGACGACCGCGCCACCCCTCACCGAGCACCCCAAGAACGCGCACTTTCCGGGAAAGAGTGGCCTCATGGGCCGCCTGAGGCACTCTTTCCCAGAAAGTGCGCGGGCGCGGGGGCGGGGGGGCGCAGGGTGCGTGGGTGGGGGTGGGGGTGGGGCATCAGGGCCGGGTGGGAGGGGTCACTGGCGGGTGTCCATCGACGTCTGGAGAGCGCGGCGGGCCTGCTCGCGCGCCTCGTCGGTGTTCTCGGCCTTGGGCTTGCTCGACATGATTCGGTCCTTCCAGGGTGCGGGCCACGGCGACGTGGTGGCCCTGCGGCCGGTCGTGCTGGCGCCCGACGGGCGGTCCGGGGTCACCGGAACGGCCGGTCTGGGCGTGCGCCCGGGTCGGTCTGACCCTGGAGGGAGGCGGTGCCGGGTGCGGCGCCACCACCGTTGGCCAGCACCGCGGGACACGGCACCGGTCGATTCCCAAGTTATCGTTCAGGTCCACATGCTGCCCACTCTTCCCGCCATCTGGACAGGATGAGATCCCGCCGGGGCCGGCCAAGGGGGGTCGCGGACCGAAGTTGGCGTCCCTCAGCGGGCCAGGAAGTGCCAGCCGAGCCACCACCAGAAACCGAACAGGCCGATCCGGCCGACCGGCACCGGGCCCACCTCGTAGCGCATCACGTAGGCGCAGACGTCGGCCAGCGACGGGATCCGGGAGCCCGGGCGGCGGGCGGCCCACTCGACCGCGGCGAAGAGCACCAGGGCGGTGACGAAGCCGCCGATGGCGAGTGCCCGCATCATCGCCGCACCAGCCCCCAGAACGCGGCGAGCCAGGCGAACCAGGCCGCCGAGCGGACCAGTTCGTCCTCCAGCAACGGGTCGGCCAGCCGGGAGAAGGTGGGAAACTCGTCACCGGCGTGCAGGACGAAGGTGACGCCCTCGAAACCGCCGAACACGGCCACCGGGAGCAGCCACCAGACCGTGCCCATGCCGAGCCGGCGGGGCGCCGGCCGCCGGGACACCCGGGCACCCAGGCCCAGCCAGATCAACGCGCCCCCGGTGCCGAGCGTGTAGAGGTTCGCCGAGGCGGAGAACGAGGGCAGTTGCCCGCCGACGAAGGAGAGGCAGATCAGCACCGGCACGGAGACCACGGGACGGTCCCAGACCCGGGGCTCCGTGACGATGAGCTCGCGCGGCTGATCCATCCCGCAATTCTCCCCGCCCCGGCGGAGTGCGGGAAGACCAACACCCCCCGGAGTCGTCCCTGATCTACGCCTCGATCAACGCCTTGTCCAGCTCGGTGCGGATGCCGGCCATCACGTCCTCGGCGGTGCCGCGACCGGTGAAACCGGCCGCGAGCCGGTGGCCGCCGCCGCCGAGGGCGACCGCGACGCGGCTCACGTCCACCGCGCCCTTGCTGCGCATCGACACCGCCCACTCCGCCGCGCGGACCTGCTTGACCACGCAGCTCACGTCGGCCTCGGCGGTGCACCGCACCGAGTCGATCAGCGCCTCCAGCACGTACGGTCGCTGGTCGTGCCGGGCCAGGTCGTCGAGCGTGGCGTACGTCCAGACGAGGCCGTGGCCACCGGCCGCCGCCGGCTCCAGGCGGGCCCGGCAGAGCACCTCGCCGAACAGCCGCACCGCGCCGAAGGGCCGGGTGTCGAAGACCCGGCGGGAGATGTCACCGGGCCGGATGCCGGTGGCCAGCAACCGGGCCGCCAGCTCGTGCACGGCCGGCGTGGTCGCCTCGAACCGGAACGACCCGGTGTCGGTGGTCAGCGCGACGTAGAGGCATTCGGCGATCGCGGCGTCCAGGGTCGCCCCGAGCCGGGTCAGCAGTTCCTCGGCCACCACCGAGGTGGCCGCCGCCCGGGGGTCGACCAGGTTGATCCCGCCGAACCGGGTGTTGGAGGCGTGGTGGTCGAGCACCAGCGCGGCCCCGGCGGTCTCCAGCCGGTCGACCAGGCCGCCGAGCCGCGACTCGCTCGCCGCGTCGAAGCAGACGACCAGCTCCGGCGCCGGATCCGCGTCGACCTCCGGGACCAGCAGATCCAGCCCCGGCAGGGCACGGAACGGCTCGGGCACCTCCGGCGGGCCGGGGAAAGTCGCCTGCAACCGGCGTACGCCGAGCTGACGCAGCCCCAGCCCGAAGCCGAGCATGCTGCCCAGCGCGTCCCCGTCGGGGTTGACGTGGCAGATCAGCAGGACCCGGGCGTCGTCCGGCAGGCGACGCACCGCCGCGACGGCGGCGGCCCAGTCGGCCTCGGCCGGGCCAGGCCCGGCGGCGGGCCCGGTCACGGCCGGGCCCGTGTCGGCGGGCCCGGTCACGGCCGGTCCGCGCCGCGGGGGGTGTGCTCGTCGTCGGCCCCCTCGTCGGCGGAATCCCCGTCCTCGTCCTCCTCGTCCACCCGGTACGGCTGGGCCTCGCCCGCGTACCGGGCGCCAGCGGCGAGTCGCTGCACCTCGGCGTCGGCGGTGCGGGCCTGGACCAGCAGGTCGTCGATCTGCTTGACCTGGTCCTGCACGTTGTCGAGGACGAAGGTCAGCGACGGCGAGTGGCGCAGCCCGAGAGCCTTGCCGACCGTGCTGCGCAGCATCCCCTTGGCGCTCTCCAGCGCCGCCGCCGTGCTGGACTGTTCCGTCGTGTCGCCGAGGACGGTGTAGAAGACCGTCGCTTCGCGCAGGTCGGCGGTGATCCGGGCGTCTGTGATAGTGATCATACCGAGCCGGGGGTCCTTGATCTGGCTCCGCACCACCGACGCGACCAGTTCGCGAACCCGCTCCGCGTGCCGGCGTACCTTGGCCGGATCCGTCATCTTGCCCACCTCCACGGCGTCCCGCTCCCGGTCGGTCCGGGGGCGCGTACGCCGCCGGATCCGACCAGCCAACAATTCGAACACTACCTTCGCCGTCGGGTCGACCGCCGGGCACGGGCATCACCGCCCGACGCCGGTCAGTCGTCGCCGTCGCCGTGCAGGTGGCGACGCACCGACAGCAGCTCCACCTCGGGACGGCCCGCGACCAGGCGCTCGCACGAGTCGAGCACCTCGCGCACGTGCGCGCCCTCCGCGGCCACCACGGCCACGGCTATCTCCGCCCGACCGTGCAGGTCGAGCGCTCCCACCTCGGCGGCCGACACCTCGAAGCGGCGCAGCGCCGCCACGATCGGCCGTACATATGATCTCTTGGCTTTGAGCGACCGGGAGTCGCCCGGCAGCAGCAGGTCGAAGACTGCGGTTCCGGTGAACATCGCCCCGGACGATACCCGCAGTGGCCCCCACATGATCAAGGGGTTTACGCCGTTGCGGGCGTAAACCCCTTGATCACTGTGTCGAACGGGTCAGGCGCGCGGCTTCTCCCGCATCTCGAAGGTCTCGATGATGTCGCCGACCTGGACGTTGTTGTACCCGGCCAGGGTCAGACCACACTCGAAGCCCTCGCGGACCTCCGTCGCGTCGTCCTTGAACCGCTTGAGCGAGCTGATGGTGAGGCTGTCCGCCACCACCTGCCCGTCCCGGAGCAGCCGCGCCTTGGCGTTGCGGCGCAGGATCCCGGAGCGGACGATACAGCCGGAGATGTTGCCGACCTTGGACGAGCGGAAGACGTCGCGGATCTCCGCGCTGCCCAGCTCGACCTCTTCGTACTCCGGCTTGAGCAGCCCCTTGAGCGCGGCGTCGATCTCCTCGATGGCCTGGTAGATGACCGTGTAGTACCGGATCTCCACGCCCTCGCGGTCGGCGATCTCGCGGACCTTGTTGGCGGCCCGCACGTTGAAGCCGATGATCGTGACCGCCTCGGACGAGGCGCTCGCGAGCATGACGTCGCTCTCGGTGATCGCACCCACGCCCCGGTGGATGATCCTGAGCTGGACCTCCTCCGGGATGTCCAGGTTGAACAGGGCGTCCTCGAGGGCCTCCACGGAACCGGAGACATCGCCCTTGAGCACCAGGTTGAGCGAGGTCTTCTCGCCCTCCTTGAGCTGCTCCATGAGCGTCTCGAGGGTGGCCCGGCCACGGGAGTTGGCGAAGGACGCCGCCCGCCGCCGCGCCTGCCGCTGCTCGGCGATCTGACGCACCGTGCGGTCGTCCGCCGCGGCGAGGAAGGTGTCGCCCGCCCCGGGGACCGCGGTGAGACCGAGCACCAGCACCGGACGGGCCGGACCCGCCTCGGCGACCTGGTTGCCGTTCTCGTCGAGCATCGCCCGGACCCGGCCGTGCGCCCCGCCGGCGACGATGGAGTCGCCCGCCCGCAGGGTGCCCTTCTGCACCAGCACCGTCGCCACCGCACCGCGGCCCTTGTCCAGGTGCGCCTCGATGGCCACACCCTGCGCCGGCCCGTCGATCGGAGCGGTCAGCTCCAGCGACGCGTCGGCGGTGAGCAGGACGGCCTCGAGGAGCTCCTCGATGCCGATGCCCGGCTTCGCGGCCACGTTGACGAACATCGTCTCGCCGCCGTACTCCTCGGCGACCAGTCCGTACTCGGTCAGCTGCTGGCGGACCTTGTCCGGGTTGGCGTCCGGCTTGTCGATCTTGTTGACCGCGACCACGATCGGCACGTCCGCCGCCTTGGCGTGGTTCAACGCCTCGATCGTCTGCGGCATCACGCCGTCGTCGGCCGCGACCACCAGCACCACGATGTCGGTGACCTGCGCACCACGGGCACGCATGGCGGTGAACGCCTCGTGGCCCGGGGTGTCGATGAAGGTCACCGCCCGGTCGATCCCCTCGTGCGGGACGTGGACCTGGTAGGCGCCGATGTGCTGGGTGATGCCACCCGCCTCGCCGGCCACGACGTTCGCCTTGCGGATCGCGTCGAGCAGCTTGGTCTTACCGTGGTCGACGTGGCCCATGACGGTCACGACCGGCGCACGGCTGACCAGGCGGTCCTCCGCGACCTCGGCGTCGAGGTCGATGTTGAACTGCGCGAGCAGCTCGCGGTCCTCGTCCTCCGGGCTGACGATCTGCACGTCGAAGCCGAGGTGCTCACCCAGCAGCAGCAGGGTCTCGTCGGAGCACGACTGGGTCGCCGTGACCATCTCGCCCAGGTTGAACATCTCCTGGACCAGCGAACCCGGGTTGGCGTTGATCTTGTCGGCGAAGTCCGACAGCGAGGCGCCACGGGAGAGCCTGACGACCTGACCCTGACCCCGGGGGGCACCCGAGCTCATGGTCGGGGCCGACAGGTTGTCGAACTCCTGTCTGCGCTGCTTCTTGGACTTGCGGCCACGGGTCGGCCTACCGCCCGGACGCCCGAAGGCACCCGCGGCACCGCCGCCACGGCCACGGCCGCCGCCACCCGGACGACCGCCGCCACCGGCCGGTGCACCCGGGCGGAAACCGCCGCCGGGAGCACCGCCGCCGCCACCGGGACCGCCACGGTAGCCACCGCCACCGGCACCGGCACCGGCACCACCGGGACCGCCGCGGAAGCCACCGCCGCCGCCACCGCCGCCGGGACCGCCGCGGAAGCCACCGCCGCCGGCACCGCCGCCGGGACGACCCGCGCCACCGCCGCCGCCGGGACGACCCGCGCCGGGGCCGCCACCTGGACGACCGGGGCGCTGGCTCGGCATGGAGGCCGGGCTGGGCCGGGGCGGCATGGAGGCCGGACTCGGCCGGGGCGGCATCGACGCCGGGTTCGGGCGGGGACCGCCACCACCGGCGGCCGGGGGCCGCTGCTGACCGCCCTGGATACCGAACGGGTTGTTACCAGCGCTGCGCGCCGGCGGACGACCGCCCGGACGGGCACCCGGGCCCGGGGCCGGCGTACCGGGGCGACCGGCGGCCGGGGAGCCCGGCCGGGGCGGCATCGCACCCGGACCCGCACCCGCACCCGGACCCGTGTTCGGGCGCGGGCCGGGACGGGGACCACCCTCGGTGGGTGGCTCCCGACGGACGTTCTCTCGCTGCTGCTGCCGGGCGGCCTGGGCGGCCTTGACCGCGGCCTCCTGCTCGGCCTTCAGCGCGGCGGCACGCGCCTCGGCGGCCGCCACCTCGATGTCGTGGGCACTCGCCGGCTTGGCGACCGGGGCCACCGGCTGCGACAGGCCGGGAACTGGCCCCTTGGGCTTCGGGCCGGGGGTCGGCGGACCGGGCCGCCGCGGCGGCATCGGCTTCGCCGCGACCCGGGGAGCACCCGGGGACGGGGACGGGGACGGAGTCGGGGTCGGCGTCGCACTCGGGGCGGCCGCCGGAGGGGCGGACGGCGCCGGCGAACCGGCGGAGGCGACGAATGCGTTACGCAGCCGCCGGGCGACGGGCGCCTCGACGGTGCTGGACGCGGACTTCACGAACTCGCCCATTTCCTTCAACTTGGCGAGAACGGTCTTGCTTTCGACCCCGAGCTCCTTAGCAAGCTCGTGTACGCGGGCCTTACCTGCCACTGCACTCCTCACTCCGAGGTCGTGCGGGCAGCACCCGCAGCAACCTCACTCGTGCACTTGAAGCCTGGTCATTTCAGGGACTTCATCGTGTGCTCATGTCGGTCGTCCTACCTTGCTAGCGACCCTCGCCCGGTCGGGATGACCTGACGTAGTGGTTGGCGCATCGAGATGCTCGGCCAGCTCACCGTGATCGACGACCCCGGTGACCCGCAGCGCACGCCCGAAGGCACGCCGCCGCACCGCCAGCGCGAAGCAGGCCGGATCTGGGTGCATGTTCGCTCCCCGACCCGGCAGCCTGCGAGCCGGATCGGGACGGAGGCTGTGACCAGCCTCGTTGCCGACCGCGACCATTCGCAGCAATTCGTTGGCCGGCGCACGTCGCCGGCAACCCACACAGGTGCGCTCCGGCAGCGCGTGTCGTACCACCGGAAGAAGTCTACCCCTAGCTGCCCGAGATCGCTCCGCCCGGCTCCCTGACGTGATCAGCCCCGCCCCGCGCGGGCGTGGTGGCCTGCTCCGCATCCGACCGGATGTCGATTCGCCAACCGGTCATCCGGGCAGCCAGTCGGGCGTTCTGCCCCTCCCGGCCGATCGCCAGCGAGAGCTGGAAGTCCGGCACGGTCACCCGGGCGGTGCGGGTGGCCAGATCGACCACCTCGACCCGCAGCGCCTTGGCCGGCGACAGCGCGTTGCCGACGAAGGTGGCCGGGTCGTCCGACCAGTCGATGATGTCGATCTTCTCACCGTGCAGCTCGCTCATCACCGCGCGGACGCGCTGGCCCATCGGGCCGATGCAGGCGCCCTTGGCGTTCACGCCCGGCGTGGTGGAACGCACCGCGATCTTCGTGCGGTAGCCGGCCTCGCGGGCGATGGCGCCGATCTCCACGGTGCCGTCGGCGATCTCCGGTACCTCCAGCGCGAACAACTTCTTCACCAGCGCCGGGTGGGACCGGGAGAGGGTGATCTGCGGGCCGCGCATCCCCTTGGCGACGTGCACCACGACGCAACGGATCCGCTCGCCGTGCGTGTACCGCTCGCCGGGGACCTGCTCGGACTGCGGCAGCACGCCCTCCAGCTTGCCGAGGTCGACGCTGACGATGCCCTTCTCGGACCGCGCCTCGTGCGCCTGCACCACGCCGGTGACCAGGTCACCGTCGCGGCCGACGTACTCGCCGAAGTGCACCTCGTCGGTGGCCTCCCGCAACCGCTGGAGGATCACCTGCTTGGCGGTCATGGCCGCGATCCGGCCGAAGTCGTGCGGGGTGTCGTCCCACTCCCGCACCACGCTGCCGTCCTCGTCCACCTCCTGGGCGTAGACCAGGGCCCCGCCGGACTTCCGGTCGATCTCCACCCGGGCGTGCGATTCGGCCCCGTCGGTGTGCCGGTAGGCGGTCAGCAGCGCGGTCTCGATCGCCGCGAGGATCGTGTCGAACGGGATCTCCCGCTCGCGCTCGAGTGCGCGCAGCGCCGCGAGGTCGATGTTCACCTCTCCTCGTCCTCCACATCATCTTCGTCGTCGATGTCGTCAATGTCCTCGTTGTCGCCGAGCTCGTCGTCGCCCACCTCGTCGAGGCGGTTGAACTCGACCTGAACCCGGCCGGGGCCGAGCTCGGCGTGGCGGAACTCCGCGCGGCCCGAATCGGTCTCCAGCACCACGCGCTCGTCGTCGGCCTCGATCACCCGGCCGGTGACCTGGCGGTCGCCGCCGGACTGCTCGGGCAGCGCGCCCCGGGCGGTCACCTTCACCAGTCGGCCGACGTTACGCCGCCAGTGCCGGGGCAGGGTGAGCGGGCGGTCCACCCCGGGGGAGCTGACCTCCAGCTGGTACTCGCCGGCCAGGATGTCGCCGCCGGCCTCCTCGGCCGCGTCGAGCGCGGCGGAGACGGCCCGGGAGACGTCCGCCACCGCGTCCAGGCTGATCCCGCCGTCGGCGTCCACGATCACCCGCACCACGTGCCGGCGGCCGGCCGGGGAGACGGAGAGGTCCTCCAGGTCGCACCCGGCCTCGTTGAGGACCGGCTCGATCACCGCGCGCAACCGGGCTCGCCGAGCCGCGAGGTCGCCCCGGGGAGGGCTGCCGACGCGGTCACCGCTCCGGGGGCCGTCGGCGCGCCGGGGTCTCCCCGTCGACCCCGTCGACCTGGTGGCACGGCCACGCTGCGTCATCTGGCGCACCCTCTCGTGATCGACGGCGCCCCCGGTCGGGCACCATGCCGGCGCACCACCGGCGCTCCGCTCCGGTGGTGCGCAGAGCGTAACGCGCCCACCGCGCGGCGGGCCGGGCGGCGCACCGACGCCGGTCGCCCACGTCCGTGCTCGAATGGTGTTGACTTGCCCGGTGGCGAAGGGCAGAACGACATGGCACGACCCGGCACAGGGACATTCCCGGCGAAAGCTGCTGCGGGTCGGCGCGCTGCTGACACTCGGTGGTGCCACCGCGCCGCTGACCGGCTGTGATCTTTTCGGCGGCGACGAGCCGGACCCGGCCCCCGACCCGCTCGAACCCCTCGCCGCCGAGGCGCGCGAGCTGGCCGCCCAGCACCGCGCCGCGCTGGCCGCCGACCCCGACCTGACCAAGAGGCTCACCCCGATCGCCGAGGCCCACGAGGCACACGCGGCCGAACTGGCGAAGCTGTTCGGCCGCCCGGCGTCCGCGTCCCCGGGCACGCCGTCGGCCGGGGCCAGCGCCGGCGGCGACCGGACGGCCACGCTGGCCAACCTGCGGCAGGCGGAGCAGCGCGGGCGCGAGTCGGCCGCGAAGCTCTGCGCCGGGGCGCCGGCCGAGCGGGCGGCGCTGCTCGGCTCGATCGCCGCCGCCCGGGCCACCCACGTGGAGGCGCTGAAGTGATCCGTCGACAGACACCGTCCGGGCCGGCCCAGGCGCTGGCCGACGCGCTCGCCGCCGAGTACGCCGCGGTCTACGCGTACGCGCCGATCGGGGTCCGGCTCACCGACGCCGCCCGCACGGCCGCCCGCCGGGCCGAAGGGGCGCACCGGGCCCGGCGCGACGCGCTGGTGCTCCAGCTCAGCGCGGCCGGCGACCCGGTCCCCGCCGACAAGGCCGGGTACGCGCTGCCCTTCCCGGTCACCGACGCGGCCAGCGCGCTGCGGCTGGCGGTCGAGGTGGAGGAGCGCACCGCCGCGTTCTGGCGGGCGGCGCTGCCGCACACCACCGGCGCGGACCGCAATCGGGCCCTCGCGGCGCTGACCGACTGCGCGGTGCGGGCCACCCGCTGGCGGCGCACCGCGGGGGTGACTCCGGTCACCGTCGCGTTCCCCGGTCGGCCCGACTGACCGGCCCCGGAGCGGTTTGCCGCCCGCCGGACAGCCGCCGCCCGCCGCCCCCGGTTGCGGGTGGCATACCAGGTATGCATACTCCGGACCATGTCCATCCGTCACGGCCTGCTCGCGCTGCTCGAACGCGGCCAGATGTACGGCTACCAGCTCCGGGCCGCGTTCGAGGAGTCGACCGGCTCGACGTGGCCGCTGAACATCGGGCAGGTCTACACCACCCTGTCCCGGCTGGAACGGGACGGGCTGGTGCGCCCGCTGCCGGAGCACGAGGGCGGGCAGCGGCCGTACGAGATCACCGACGCCGGGCGGGCGGACCTGGCGCTGTGGTTCGCGACCCCGCTCAGCCGGACCGACCGCCCCCGCGACGAGCTGGCCATCAAGCTGGCCCTCGCGCTGACCACCCCGGGCGTGGACGTGCGATCGGTGGTGCAGACCCAACGCACCGCCACCATGCGGACCTTGCAGGAGTTGACCCGGTTGAAGTACGCCAGCGACCGCCCCGAGGACCTGCCCTGGCGGCTGGTGCTGGACGCGATGGTGTTCCAGGCCGAGGCGGAGGTCCGCTGGCTGGACCACTGCGAGACGAGCCTCGTGCGGTACCGGCCGGCACCGCGGCCCGACGGCCGGGCGGGGGAGGTCGGTTGGCCGACGGACGCGGCTGGTCGGGACGGCGAGGAGGCACGGCGGTGAGCGGACCGGACGACGCGCCGGGGACCGGCCCCACCGCGCCCGGAGCGGCGGTGCTCGACCTGCGCGACGTCCACCGCACCCACGGCAGCGGCGAGGCCACCGTGCACGCCCTGCGCGGGGTCAGCCTCACCGTCGGCCCCGGCGAGTTGGTCGCGGTGATGGGGCCCTCCGGCTCCGGCAAGTCCACCCTGCTCGCCCTGGCCGGCGGGCTCGACGGGCCGACCGCGGGCGAGGTCGTCGTCGAGGGGCAGCCGCTGGGCGCGCTCGACCGCCGCGCGCTGGCCCGGGTGCGCCGCCGGCGGATCGGCTACATCTTCCAGAACCTCAACCTGCTGGGCAGCCTCACCGCCGCCGAGAACGTCGCGCTCCCCCTCGAACTGGACGGCGTCGGCGTGCGCCAGGCGCGGCGGGCTGCCCGGGTCGCGCTCGACGAGGTGGGGCTGACCGAGCTGGGCGGACGCTTCCCGGACCAGTTGTCCGGCGGGCAGCAGCAGCGGGTGGCCATCGCCCGGGCCCTGGTCGGCGAGCGACGGCTCGTCCTCGCCGACGAGCCGACCGGCGCGCTCGACTCGCAGACCGGCGAGGCGGTGCTGCGCCTGCTGCGCCGCCGGGTCGACGCGGGCGCCGCCGCCGTGCTGGTCACCCACGAGGCCCGGCACGCCGCCTGGGCCGACCGGGTGGTGTTCCTGCGCGACGGGGTCATGGTGGACTCGACGGCGCCGCTGGGCGGCGTCGAGCAGCTCCTGGCCGGCAGCGGGCGGTGAGCCGGAAGCGGGCGGCCACCGTCCCGGCGCGGCGGGACCGGCGCCCGGCCGACGTGCCGCCGCCGGCCCCGGCGGGCGGGATCGACGGCGGTCCCCGGCAGCGGCGGATCGTGGCGGCGCTGCGCTCCTGGCGGACCGCGCTGCGCATCGCGCGGCGGGAGGCCGGGCGGGCCCGGGGTCGCACCGCGCTGGTGCTCGCGATGATCGCCCTGCCCGTGCTGGCGCTGGCCTTCGCCGCCGTCAGCTACGACATGTCCCGGCTGACCCGGGCCGAGCGGATCGACCGTCAGCTCGGCACCGCCGACGTGGAGCTGTTCTGGCGGGCGGACGGCCCGCTGGTGCAGGACGCCTGGGGCGACACCGGCTATCCCCGCGAGGGCGTCCGGCACCGGAATCGGCCGGTCACCGCCGCCGAACTGACCGCCCAGCTCCCGGCCGGCAGCCGGGTCGGCGAGGTGCGGTGGTGGGTGATGTTCGAGGCGCGGGTCGGCAACCGGCGCGTGCCGTTCGACGGCCGGCAGCTCGACCTCACCGACCCGCTGCTGCGCGGGCAGGCCCGGCAGCTCGCCGGCCGCCCGCCGACGGCCGCCGACGAGATCGGGCTGAACCGGGCGGCGCTGCGCCGGCTGCACGTCCGGCCCGGCGACCGGGTCACCCCGGCCGACGGCTCGGGCGACCGGACCGTGGTCGGGGTGGTGGAGTTCCCCGACAGCCTGGGCCCCATGGTGACCCTGCCACCGACGGCACCCATGCCGGTCGATTCGCAGGGCGATATGAGGTGGCTCGCCGACCTGCCGGACGGCGTCGACCCCGGCCTGACCGACCGGCTCAACGCGCGCGGGATCACGGTGGCCGCCCGCACCCCGGCACCTAATCCCGGCGTCGACGCCGGGATGCTCAACGCTTCGGTGAGCGCCGAGGACGCCAGCAACGCGGTGCTGATCGGCGGCCTCGGCCTGCTGGAGGTCGTGCTCCTGGTGGGGCCGGCGTTCGCCGTCGGGGTGCGCCGCCGACGCCGGGATCTCGCCCTGGTCGCCGTGGCCGGCGGGGACGCCGCCCACCTGCGCCGCATCGTGCTGGCCGACGGGGTGGTGCTGGGCTGCGCCGGGGCCGCCGCCGGGCTGGCGCTGGGCGTCGTCGCCGCGATCGCCGCCCGGCCCCTGACGGAGGAGTACGTCTTCCAGGCGCGCTTCGGGGCCTACCACATCTTTCCGGCCGCGCTGGCGGCGATCGCCGCGGTCGCGGTGCTGGCCGGGGTGCTCGCGGCGCTGGCGCCGGCCTGGACCGCCGCCCGCCAGGACGTGCTGGCCGGGCTGGCGGGCCGGCGCACCTCGCCGCCGCACCGGCGGCGCTGGCCGCTGCTCGGGGCGGCGCTGACCGCCGGCGGCGCGGCGGTGGCCGCGCTGGGCGCCGCCCGCAGCGTCACGCCGGTGCTCTTCGCCGGCCTGGTCCTCGGCGAGCTGGGGCTGGTATTCGCCACCCCGACGCTGGTCGGGTTGCTCGCCCGGGCCGGCCGGTGGCTGCCGCTGGCCCCCCGGGTCGCGCTGCGGGACGCGAGCCGCAACCGCGCCTCGGCCGCCCCGGCCATCTCGGCGGTGATGGCCGCGGTCGCCGGCAGCGTCGCAATCGGCGTGTACGTGGCCAGCGACGACGCGCGGACGACGGCCAACTACCGGCCGGGCCTGCCGTACGGCCACGTTCTGGTCGTCGGCTCCGACGCCGCGACCGGGACGCTGCCGCCGGTGGCCCGGGTCGCCGAGGTCGCGGCCGCCGAGCTGCCGCCCAGCGCGGTGACCCGGATCGACGCCCCGGTCTGCTCCGCGCCCGCCGCCCCCGCCGCCACCACCGTCGAAGACTGGTGCGATGTCCAGGCGGAGCTGCCACCCGGACAGACCTGCCCGTACGAGGCGCGGCAGGCCCGGGACGCCGCCGTCCGGCTGCGCGTCCGGGCCGACCCACGCTGCGTCGATTGGTTGTCGGGCGGATACAGCAGCTACTCGCTGTCGTCGGTGGTGGACGACGGCGACGCGTTGGCCGCGCTCACCGGCGCCGCCCCGCAGGAGATCGCCGCCGCCCGCCGGGTGCTGCGGGCCGGCGGCGCGGTGGTGACCGACCCGCGCTACTTCCTCGACGGCCGGGTCACCCTGGCGGCGACGCGGACACGCGACGAACCGGAGTCGACGGGGACCGTCCGGGCCACCGTGCCCGGGTACGTGCTGCGCGGCGAGACCGGGGTGGACCAGCTCGTGCTGTCCCACGCCGCCGCCGCCCGGGTCGGGCTCGCCGCGTCCCAGGTCGGCTATGTCCTGGCCACCGACGCGGTGCCGACCCCCGACCAGCAGGACCGCTTCGACGCCGAGCTGCGGCGCCTCGCCCCGCTGCGGGTGGTCGTCGAGCGCGGGCGCCCGGACACCGACCAGCGGCCGATCCTGCTGCTGCTGGCCATCGTCTCCGGCCTGGTCACCGTCGGCGCGGCGGCCGTCGCCACCGGCCTCGCCGCGGCCGAGGGACGGGCCGACCTGTCCACCCTGGCGGCCGTGGGCGCCAGCCCCCGGGTACGCCGGGTGCTGTCGCTCTGCCAGGCCGGGGTGATCGCCGGGCTCGGCTCGGCCCTGGGCATCGCGGCCGGGCTGGGCACCGCCGTGATCGTCCTGGCCGCCACGAACCGCCGGTACGCCGAGGCCTGGCCGGTGGAGGAGCCGTACCCGGTCGTGGTGCCCTGGCTCACCCTGGGGGTGCTGGTGGTGGTGCCGCTGGTGGCGATGCTCGGCGCGGGCCTGTTCACCCGGTCCCGGCTGGCCGTCGAGCGCCGCCTCGACTGACGCCCGGGACGGCGTTCGGACTGCCGGCCGGGACGTTCCCGCGCCCACCTCGGGCCTCGGGGGTGCCGCCCCGGGGCCGGGGCGGCAGACTGGTCGCGTGTCCGCTCTCGGAACCCTCACCCGTCGCTTCGGCCACCACCGCTGGTTCGGCGCGGCGGCCCGGCTGCTCGTCCCCGCCGACCGGGTGGTCGGCCGGCTCACCCGGGGCCGGGTGGTCGCACTCGGCCTGATCCCCTCACTCGTGATCACCACCACCGGCCGCCGCTCCGGCCTGCCGCGCAGCAACCCCCTGCTGTACGTCCCGGACGGCGACGCCTACGTGGTGATCGGCTCCAACTGGGGGCAGCAGCACCAGCCCGGCTGGGCGATGAACCTGCTCACGCACCCCGAGGCGGAGGTGGACGTCAAGGGCCGGCGGGTGGCGGTCCGGGCCGAGGCGGCCACCGGCGCGGAACGCGACCGGCTCTGGACGCTGCTGGTCGCCGAGTGGCCGGCGTACCGGACGTACGTCGGGCGGGCCGGCGGGCGGGAGATCCGCATCTTCCGGCTGGTGCCGGCCGGGCGCGGCGGTCCGGGCGGCGTCGGCGACCGGTGACTAGGGTGGAGCCGGCCCTCCCGGCGGCCGGTCCGGCGGGCAGTCGGCGAGGCAGAGGTGGTTCGTGGACCCGTACCAGGACGATCCCCGGTGGTCGGTGGCGGAGCGGGTCGCGGACGCGGCGCGGCGGCGCTTCCCGGCCGACGTCCTCGCGGTCGCGGTGCACGGCCCGCTGGCCCACGGTGACGACGACGGCGGCGGGGACGGCGAGGTCGGGCTGCTGATCGCCACGTACCGGGCCGGCGTGGGCCCGGCCCCGGCGACCCGCCGGGTGGACGGCGTCCTGGTCGACCTGAGCGTCGCCGCCGCCGACGAGCACCTCCGCCGGGCTCGGGCGATCACCGCGCTGTGGCCGCTCACCGCGGACCGGTACGTCACCACCCGGCCGGTGCACGACCCGACCGGCTGGCTGCCGGCACTGCGCGACGAGCACCTGGCCCGGCTGGCCCGGGCCCGGCCGGCGGAGTTCACCGATCCCGCCCGGCAGGCGTGGTACCGGGGCTGCGCCGCGCACTCCCGGGCCGCCCGGCTCGCCGGGTGGTACGAGACGGACCAGGCGCTGCTGATGCTCGGCGAGGCCCGGCTGGCCGCAGCCACGGTGAACGGGCTGCTCAGCCGCACCTACTTCCGCGACCCGGGGGACGCGGTCCGGCGTACCGGCCTGGCCGGGGCGGACATGACCGAGGTCGGCGCGGTGCTGGCCCGGCAGGCCGAGGAGCTGACCGCCCGGGGCCGGCCCGTCGACGGCACCATCGACGACCTGTTCGCCGGCTGACCCGCGCCCTCGGGCCGCCCGCGCGGGTGGGAGCGGCCTACAGGCCGCCCTGGACGCCGATCATGGTGCCGATCAGGTACGTCGCGCCGGCCGCCGCCGCGCCGAGCAGGAGCTGCCGCAGGCCGCTGGACCACCAGGGGCGCCTGGTGAACCGGGCCACGACCGCCCCGGCCACGAACAGCCCGACCCCGCCGACGGCCAGCGCCGACCACAGGCTGGTCGCGCCGAACAGGTACGTCAGCAGCGGGACCAGCGCCCCGACCGAGAAGAACAGGAACGACGAGATCGCCGCCGTCCACGGGCTCGGCTGTTCGTCCGGGTCGACGCCCAACTCCTCCCGGACGTGCACCCGCAGCGCCTCCTCCGGGTTGCGCCGCACCGCCTCGGCGACCTGGGTGGCCAGGTCGCGGGACAGGCCCCGGGCAACCCACGCGTCGGCCAGCTCGCGGGCCTCCGCCTCCGGGTGCCGTTCCAGCTCCCGGCGTTCCTTGGCCACCTCGGCCGCCACCTGCTCGTTGGCCGACCGGACGCTGGTGTACTCGCCGAGGCCCATCGAGATGGCCCCGGCGACCAGGCCGGCCGCGCCGGTGAGCACGATGCTGCGCGGCGACACCCCGCCGCCGCCGACGCCCGCGATCAGGGCGATGTTGGTGACCAGGCCGTCCATCGCGCCGAAGACGGCCGGCCGCAGCCAGCCGCCGGACACGTCCGCGTGGTGCGCCTCACGCAGCGCCGCGGGGGTCTCGGTCACGGCAGGGTCAGGATTTCGTGGCCGTCCTCCGTCACGAGGATGGTGTGCTCGAACTGGGCCGTCCACCTGCGGTCCTTGGTGACCACCGTCCAGCCGTCGTCCCACATGTCGTACTGGTAGGTGCCGAGGGTGATCATCGGCTCGATGGTGAAGGTCATCCCCGGCTCCATCACGTCCGTGGGGCGGGGGCTGTCGTAGTGCGGCACGTAGAGCCCGCTGTGGAAGGACTCGCCGATGCCGTGGCCGGTGAAGTCGCGGACCACGCCGTAGCCGAACCGCTTGGCGTACGACTCGATGACCCGGCCGATCACGTTGATCTGCCGGCCCGGGACGACCGCCTTGATCCCCCGCATCATCGCCTCGTGGGTCCGCTCGACCAGCAGCCGGGCCTCCTCGGTGACCTCCCCCACGCAGAAGGTCGCGTCGGTGTCGCCGTGCACCCCGTCGAGGTACGCGGTGACGTCGACGTTGATGATGTCGCCGTCGGCCAGGACCGTCGAGTCCGGGATGCCGTGGCAAATCACCTCGTTGAGGCTGGTACAGCAGGACTTCGGGAAGCCCTTGTAGCCGAGCGTCGACGGGTAGGCCCCGTGGTCGCAGAGGAACTCGTGCACCACCCGGTCGATCTCGTCGGTGGTGACGCCGGGTTTGCAGTGCTCCCCGGCGAGCTGGGTGGCCTGGGCGGCGAGCCGGCCGGCGACCCGCATTTTCTCGATGGTCTCCGGGGTCTGCACGTGCGAGCCGCGCCACTCCTGGGGACGCTTCTTGCCCACGTACTCCGGTCGGACGATGTGACCCGGCACCGGTCGCATCGGGGAGAGAGTGCCGGGGGTCAGCGGCGCACGGACGGTCATGGCGCAAGCCTATCGCCGGCCCGACTCGCGGCCCGTCGGCGCGGTGCCCGGCGGCGGCGGTGACCTCCACCACGGCGCCGACCGGGTGGTTGTTGCCGGGCAACTTCCGCTGTGCCATCGTGTTCTGCGTGGATCAAGGGGGAGCGGCGCCCGTCTTCGCCGCCCGGGCGGAGACCGACGGCGACCACGTCCGCGTGGTGGTCTCCGGCGAGGTGGACATGGCCACGGCCGACACGATGCTCCAGACCGTCCTGCGCGAGCCGGCCGGGCGGGTCACCCTCGACCTGCGGGCGGTCACCTTCTTCGACTCCGCCGCGATCCACGCCACGGTCCAGCTCTCCCAGCGGTACCCGGACGCGCTGACCGTGCTGCCGTCCCGTCAGGTCCGGCGGGTGCTGGAGATTTCCGGCCTGGCCGACCAGTCCTGGGTCGCGCCGGCCTGAGCCCCACGAGCCGCCCCGCCCGACGGGCCGGGGCGATCAGTCCTTGAGCCGCCGGCGCAGCGTCACCTCGGTCCCCTCTGGTGTCCGGCGCACCGTCAGGTCGCCCAGCGCCTTGATCAGCTCCAGCCCTCGGCCACGGAAGCCCGCGCCGGTCGACTCCCGCCACTGCCCGCTGTCCAGGATGGTGGCCACCACGGTACGGTCGGCGATCGTCACCTCCACGCCGATGGTCGGCTCGGCCGGCTCGACCGGGTGCTCGATGGCGTTGGCGGCGGCCTCCGAGACCGCCACTGTCAGGTCGAACAGGTCGATCTCATCGACCCGGTGGGCGACGAGGAAGTCCTCCAGCCGACGACGCAGCACGCTGAGCCGGGTCGGGTCGGCCGGCAGCCGCAGCGCGAACCGGTTCGGCTCGGTCACCTCCAGCGCGAGGACCGCGACGTCGTCGCGGCGCGGCTGGGAGGCCACCCGCTCGACGACCGCGTCGACCAGGTCGGCGACGTGTCCGACGTGCCGGGTGGCGTCGTCGCGCAACTGCCCGAGGGCGGCGTCGATGCCGAGCTGGCGGTCCTCGATCAGGCCGTCGGTGTAGAGCAGCAGCCGGGCCCCGGGGGCCAACTCGTCCTCGACCGTCCGGTACGACGCGGCGGGAATGGCGCCGACCGGTGGCCCGAGCGCGTGGTCGTGCAGGAATCCCACGTCGTCGCCCTGGATCAGCAGGGGGGACGGATGCCCGGCGCTGGCGTAGCGCAGCCGCCCGGTGCGGGGGGAGAACTGGAGGCAGACCACTGTCGCGAAGGAGGACTGCTCGGTCGAGCCGACCAGCCGGTTGAGCCGGGTCAGCGACTTGCCCGGGTCGTAACCCTCCAGGACGTACGCCCGCAGCGCGTTGCGGAGCTGGCCCATCGCGGCGGCGGCCCGGACGCCCTTGCCGACCACGTCGCCGATGACCAGGACGAGTTCGTCATCGTCGAGCTCGACGACGTCGTACCAGTCGCCGCCGACCTCCACGTCGGCGCTGCCGGGCAGGTAGCAGCTGGCCATCACCGCGCCGGGCAGCCGGGGCAGCGTGCGGGGCAGCAGGCTGTGCTGGAGGGTGCTGGCGATGCGGTGCTCGGCCTCGTAGAGCTGGGCGTTCTCCAGCCGTACGCCGATCAGCCGGGCGAGCTGGGTCAACGCGGCCTGGGCGGTGTCGGTGGCGTCCTCCCCGCGCCCCCAGACCAGCAGCTCGCCGAGCTGCTCCCCGGTGGTGCCGGTCAGCGGCAGCACGATGGACGGTTCGGCGGCGGCCGTGCCGCCGCCGTCGGCCTCGGAGCGGGCCCCGGTCGCGGTGACCACCACCCGGGCGGCCTCGGCGAGGCCGAGCGCGTGCCGGGCGGACACCTGGAGCACCTCGGCGGTGGTGCGGGCGGTGTTGACCGCGACGGCGGCGTCGGCCAGCGCGCGCAGTCGCCGGATGACCTGCCCGCGAAGCTGGCCCAGCTCGACGTTCGCCCGGACCCGGGCGATCAGCTCCTCGCTGGAGAACGGCTTGGTCAGGTAGTCGTCCGCGCCGACCGACAGGCCGGCGACCGCCTCGGCCGAGCCGGCCCGGGCGGAGAGCAACACGATCGGCACATGCCGGGTACGCGGTTCCGCGCGCAGCGCGGTGACCAGGCCGAACCCGTCCAGCCGGGGCATCATCACGTCGGTCAGCACCAGGTCGAACGGGGACTGCACGGCCTGGCGCAGCGCCTCGACGCCGTCCGGCACGGCCACCACCTCCCAGGACGGGGAGAGCAGCCGGGCGACGTGCTCGCGCAGGTCGGCGTTGTCGTCGGCGAACAGGATGCGGCCGGCCGGTATCCGGCCGGCCGGCACGGCCGACGAGGTGACCGGGGCCGCATCGGCCCACAGCGCGTTCTCGGCGGCGAAGAGCCGGGCCTGCGCCAGCTCGGCAGGGGCGGAAGGGGCCGCCGGGACGTCGGTCGGGACCCGGTCGGCGGGCAGGTGGGCGGAGCCGAACGGGAGCGTCACGGTGAAGGTGCTGCCCGCGCCGACCCGGCTGTGTGCCTCGACCCGCCCGCCGTGCATCTCCACCAGCTCGCGAACCAGCGCGAGCCCGATCCCGGTGCCCTCGTGGGTGCGGGAGCGGGCACCGGGAACCCGGTGGAACCGCTCGAAGACACGCGACAGCTCCTCGGGGGGAATCCCGACGCCGGTGTCGGTGACCTCCAGCCGGGCCGCGCCGTCGACCGCCCGGATCCGGACCCGGACCTCACCGTAGAAGGTGAACTTCACCGCGTTGGCGACCAGGTTGAGGACGATCTTCTCCCACATGTCCCGGTCGACGAAGACCGGCCCGGGCAGCGGCGGGCAGTCGACCGCCAGGCGCAGGCCGACGCGTTCGGCGGCGGAACGGAAGGTGCTGGCCAGCCGGGCGGTGTAGTCGGCCAGGTCGGTGGGCTCGTAGTGGGCGGCCAGCCGGCCGGACTCCAGCCGGGAGAAGTCCAGCACCGTGTTGACCAGTTTGAGCAGGCGCAGCGCGTTGCGGTGCATCATGGTGAGCTGGTCGGTGTAGGGCACCGGCAGCGCCGGGTCGGCGAGCAGGTCCTCCAGGGGCCCCAGCACCAGGGTCAGCGGGGTGCGGAACTCGTGGCTGATGTTGGCGAAGAAGTTGGTCTTGGCCCGGTCCAGCGCGGCCAGCTCGGCGGCCCGGGCCTGTTCCTGCTCGTACGCCCGCTGCCGGCCCACCGTGCGGGAGAGCTGGGCGGCGATCAGGTCGAAGAACGTGCGGTACTCGTCGGTGAACGGCAGCCGGGCGGACACCCCCACCACCAAGGCCCCCGCGGGCTCGTTGGTGGCGGTGAGCGGCAGCACCAGGGCCTGCCCGGCGACCCCGTCGGGCACCTCCGCGAGCAGGTCGGCGACGTCGACCGTGGCGGCGACCCCGCCGTCGGCGACCCGGCTCAGCACGGCCGCGGCGGTCCCGCCGAGCGGCGGCGCGGCGACCGCCGCGGTGCCGCTGCGGCCGGCGAGGGTGAGCCGGCCGGCGTCGTCACGCAGATAGACCAGGCCGAACGGGACGTCGGCCCGGTACCGGTCCAGCACCCGGGCGGCGGCCGTCGCCAGCTCGCCGGACTGCTCCGCCTCGGCCAGGCCGGCGCCCAGCTCGGCCAGGGCCCGCAGCCGGCGCTCACCGAGCACCCGGCCGGTGGTTTCGCTCACGATGCAGAAGACCCCGCTGATGCCACCGTCCGCGTCCCGGATCGGGTCGTAGGAGACGTCGAAGTAGACGTCCTCCAGGAACCCGTGCCGGTCGAGCACGAAGGGGTGGTCTTCGCCCCGGTAGGGCTCGCCGGTCTCCCGGACCGAGGCGAGCAGCGGCCCGAGCACGTCCCAGGTCTCCACCCAGTGCTCCCGGGCGGGCTGGCCGATCGCGTGCGGGTGCTTGGCGCCGATGGTCGGCAGGTAGGCGTCGTTGTAGAAGGTGCGGTGCTCCGGCCCCCAGAACATCACGATCTGCGCCCGGGAGGAGAGCATCGTGGCGACCGCGTGACACAGCGCCGCCGGCCAGCCGGCCGGGAAGCCGAGCGGACTGGTCGTCCAGTCGAACCCGCCCAGCCGCTCCCCCATCTCGCCGCCGGCGGCGAACGCGGCCGTGAGCAGCGGCGGGATCGTCTCGTCGACGTTCCGGACGGACGGATGCAGCCCGTCCTCGCCCCCCTGGGCCGAGCTCATAGACCCTCCCGCACCGGCCGTTCCCCCCGACGACCGCACGATCGTCGTCCCCTGCCGACCACATGATCGCCGCCGTGCCCCGCCTTCTACCCAGACGGACCAGCAACGTAACGCATCCGCCCGGCGCGACGCTGGTAACCCGGGTCTCACCACACATCACCGCCGGCCGCCGGCGGAAATCGGTGCGGGGGCAGCCACCGCCGGCCGGCGGAACAGGGGGGACGGCCGGCGTCAGAAGACCGGGAGGCCGTCGATGCTCGCGGCGTTCTTCGTGGCCCGGTAGGTGACCAGGTCATCGGTGGTGCGCCGAGAGTGTGACCTGACTAACAGGTCCCGGTCACCCTGATAGTCCATCAGGGGCACCGAGTACCCGCAGGAGTCGCTGACCCGGTCGACGTCGACCGTGATCACCGCGCGGGCGGAGTGCAGGTCCGGTGGGTCGGGAAAGTCGCCGAGCCGGTCGGCGAAGCCGGCGTCCTGCACCGTCACCGCCGTGCCCCGCCCGTGCAGCCGGACGATGTTTGGCGGGCCGGCGAAGGCGCAGAACATCAGCGTGATCCGGCCGTTCTGCCGCAGGTGGGCGATGGTCTCCGCGCCGCTGCCGTGGAAGTCGAGCCAGGCCACCCGGTGCGGGCCGAGGATGACGAAGGTGCCGCGCATCCCCTTCGGCGAGAGGTTGACGTGCCCGTCGGCACCGGAGGGCGCGGTGGCCACGAAGAAGACGGGCTGCGCCTCGATGAAGTCGCGCAGCCGCCCGTCGATCGCCGGATAGACCTTCCCCATGCCGCCCATCCTCGCACCACCTACCGAAAAGTGGGATGGCCCTCCCGTCAGTCGGAACGCGCGGCGGCCCGGACCCGGGCGGTCGTCGACCCCGGCCAGCGGCCGGTCACAGCGGGGTGACGTACGCGCCGGTGATCCCGCCGTCGACGACGAACTGCGCGGCGGTCATGAACGACGAGTCGTCGCTGGCCAGGAAGGCCACCGCCGCAGCGATCTCCTCCGGTTGGCCGAACCGCCCCATCGGCACGTGCACGAGGCGGCGGGCGGCCCGCTCCGGGTCGGCGGCGAACAGCTCCAGCAGCAGCGGGGTGGCCACCGGGCCGGGGCACAGCGCGTTGACCCGGATGCCCTCCCGGGCGAACTGCACGCCCAGCTCCCGGGTCATCGCCAGCACCCCGCCCTTGCTAGCCGTGTACGCGATCTGCGAGGTGGCCGCCCCCATCAGCGCCACGAACGACGCGGTGTTGATGATCGACCCCTTGCCCTGCCGGCGCATGTGGCCGATGACGTGCTTGCAGCACAGGTAGACGCTGGTCGTGTTGACCCGCAGCACCCGCTCCCAGGCGTCCAGGCCGGTCTCCAGGATCGAGTCGTCCTCGGGCGGGGAGATGCCGGCGTTGTTGAACGCCACGTCCACCCGGCCGTGCCGGTCGACCACCCCGTCGAACAGCTCCCGCACCGCCGCCTCGTCGGCCACGTCGCAGGCGACGAACTCCCCGCCGACCTCCTCGGCGGCCCTTCCGCCCGCCGCCGCGTCGATGTCGACGCAGACCACCCGCGCCCCCTCGGCGGCGAACCGCCGCACCGTGGCCAACCCGATCCCGCTGCCCGCCCCGGTGACCACCGCGACGCGCCCCTCCAACCGACCCTGCACCTTGTCACTCCTCCGTGGCGATGAAGACGTTCTTGACGTCGGTGAAGGCGTGCAGCGCGTCCGGGCCCAGCTCGCGGCCGAGCCCGGAACGCTTCATCCCACCGAACGGGGTCCAGTACCGCACCGAGGAGTGCGAGTTGACGCTCAGGTTGCCCGCCTCCACCGCCCGGGCCACCCGGATCGCCCGGCCCACGTCCCTGGTCCAGACCGAGCCGGACAGGCCGTACTCGGTGTCGTTGGCCAGCCGGACCGCGTCCGCCTCGTCGTCGAACGGGAGCACCGACACCACCGGGCCGAAGACCTCCTCCCGCCAGTGCCGGTCGGCCGGCGAGTCGGCGAGCAGCACCGTCGGGGCGTACCAGAAGCCGGGGCCCTCCGGGCAGGAGCCGGTGAACGCGACCTTCGCCCCGTCGACGTACCCGGCGACCCGGTCGCGCTGGCCGGCGGAGATCAGCGGGCCCATCTCGGCGGTGTCCAGCGCCGGGTCCTCCACCCGGAAGCTCTTGACCGCCGGCTCCAGCAGCTCCAGGAACCGGTCGTACACCGGGCGCTGGACCAGGATCCGGGACCGGGCGCAGCAGTCCTGGCCGGCGTTGTCGAAGACCGCGTACGGCGCGGTGGCCGCAGCCCTTTCCAGGTCGGCGTCGGCGAAGACCACGTTCGCGCTCTTGCCGCCCAGCTCCAGGGTCACCCGTTTCACCTGCTCGGCGCAGCCGGCCATGATCCGGGTGCCGACCTCGGTGGAGCCGGTGAAGCACACCTTGCGTACGGCCGGGTGGGTGACGAACCGCTCCCCCACCACCGGCCCTTCGCCGGGCAGCACGGTGAACACGTCGTCGGGCAGCCCGGCCTCGCGGCCCAGCTCGGCCAGGCGCAGCGCGGTCAGCGGGGTCAGCTCGGCCGGCTTGAGCAGCACCGTGTTGCCGGCGGCGAGCGCCGGGGCGAAGCCCCACGCGGCGATCGGCATGGGGAAGTTCCACGGCACGATCACCCCGACCACGCCCAGCGGCTCGTGGAAGGTGACGTCCAGCCCGCCGGGCACGGGGATCTGCCGGCCGGTCAGCCGCTCGGGCGCGCCCGCGTAGTAGTCGAGCACGTCCCGGACGTTGCCCGCCTCCCACCGCGCGTTGCCGATGGTGTGCCCGGAGTTGCGCACCTCCAACTCGGCCAGCTCCTCCAGGTGCGCGTCCACCAGCCCGGCGAACCGCCGCAGCACCCGCGCCCGGTCCCCCGGCCCCACCTTCCGCCACGACTCGAACGCCCGCTGTGCCCGCCCAACGGCCGCATCGACCGCTACGAGTGAGGTCGCCGGCACCTCCCCCACCACAACCCCGCTAGCGGGATTAACCACCTCCGTCACGCCCCACCCTCTCTCTCGGTCGGGGTCCAAAGTGCAAGATCGCGGGGGTCAGAGGCGTTCGAAGCCACGGGTCAGTTCCCAGTCCGTGACCGCGGCGTCGAAGGCGGTCAGCTCCACGCGCGCCTGGTTGGCGTAGTGGGCGTGGACCTCGTCGCCGAAGACGGCTCTCGCGATCGTCGAGGACTCCCAGAGGGACAGGGCGTCGCGCAGGGTGGCCGGCACCCGCTCGGCGGCCGGGTCGTCGTACGCGTTGCCGGTGCACTCCGCACCCAACTCCAGCTCGCGTTCGATGCCGTGCACCGCGCCGGCCACCAGCGCGGCGATCGCCAGGTACGGGTTGACGTCCGCGCCGGGCACCCGGTTCTCCACCCGCATCCCCTCGCCGTGGCCGACGAGCCGCAGCGCGCAGGTGCGGTTGTCGGTGCCCCAGCGCAGCGCGGTCGGGGCGAACGAGCCGGGCTGGTACCGCTTGTACGAGTTGATGTTCGGGGCGAACAGCAGGCTGAACTCGCGCATGGTGTCCAGCAGCCCGGCCAGCACCCGCTGCCCGGTGACGCTCAGGTGCGCCGGGCCCTCGCCGAGCATGGCGGAGCGGCCGTCGGCGTCGCGCAACGAGAAGTGGATGTGGCAGGAGTTACCCTCCCGCTCGTTCGGCTTCGCCATGAAGGTGATCGACATGCCCTCCTGGGCGGCGATCTCCTTCGCCCCGTTCTTGTAGATCACGTGATGGTCGGCGCAGGCCACCGCCTCGTCGTAGCGGAAGGCGATCTCGTGCTGGCCGAGGTTGCACTCGCCCTTGGCGCTCTCCGGGGTCAGGCCCGCGCCGGCCATCTCGGTGCGGATGCGGCGCAGCAGCGGCTCGACCCGGGAGGTGCCGAGCAGCGAGTAGTCCACGTTGTACTGGTTCGCCGGGGTCAGCTCGCGGTAGCCGCGCCGCCAGGCGTCCTCGTACGAGTCGCGGTAGAGGACGAACTCCAGCTCGGTGCCGGCGTACGCGGTCAGCCCGTGCGCGGCGAGCCGGTCGAGCTGGCGGCGCAGGATCTGCCGGGGCGAGGCGACCACCGGCCCGGACCCGTCCGGCCACGCCAGGTCGGCCAGGAGCATCGCCGTGCCCGGTTGCCACGGCACCCGGCGCAGCGTATCCATGTCGGGCACCATGGCGAGGTCGCCGTAGCCGCGCTCCCAGCTCGACATCGCGTACCCGTCGACGGTGTTCATGTCGACGTCCACGGCGAGCAGGTAGTCGCAACCCTCGCTGCCGTTCTCGACCACCTGGTCGAGGAAGAACGGCGCGTGGAACCGCTTGCCCTGCAACCGGCCCTGCATGTCGACCAGGGCGAGCACCACCGTGTCGAGCTTGCCTGCGGCGACGGCGGCCCGTAACTCTTCGAGGGACAGTGGGGCTTTGCTCATGCGCGGGCCTCCATCACCAAGGTCTACTGCCTGACCGGATCACCGTCAATGCCCCGCCGCGACGCGCCGGCAAACACCGCGGTTGTTCACCCGTTTCGGCCCCGGCCGTACACCAGGGCGGCGAGCAACCGGGTGAGTTGCTCGCGTTCCGGCGGGGTCAGGGGTGCGAGCACCTCGTCCTCCACGTCGGCGAGCAGCCCGTCCAGCTTGCGGATCTGGCGGCGGCCCGACCCGGTGAGGGTGACGACGTTGCGGCGGCGGTCGGCGGGATCGGGCGCGCGGTCCACCAGTCCCCGGTCGGTCAGCTCGTTGAGCACCGCGACCATGTCGCTGCGGTAGATGCCGGTGCGGCTGCTCAGCTCCGCCTGGCTCGCGGGGCCGGCCTCGTCCAGAGCGGCGAGCACCGCGTAGTGCCACTTGCGGGCGTCCACGCGGGCCAGTTCCTCGTTCACCCGACGGTCCGAGTGGATCGCCGCCAGGGACAGCAGCCGGGTCGGCAGGTTGCGCAGCCGCGCGGGGGCGGCCGACCGGTCGGCGGCGCGCGTCGGCTCGGACCCACTGTCGCTCATGCCACGAGCATACCCCTTGCGTTAGTCACACTAACGAATTAGCTTCGGCGGGCAGAACCGTTAGTGAGACGAACGATTGAGAGGCCCCGCCGTGCCGGTGACGACCGTTCTGGACTCGACGATGTACCACGAGGAGGCCGGCAGCGGCCCGGCCTTCGTGTTCCTGCACGGCAACCCCGGCTCGTCCCGGCTGTGGCGCAACGTGCTGCCCGCACTCGACCTGCCCGCCCGGCTGCTCGCCCCCGACCTGATCGGCATGGGCCGCTCCGGCAAGCCCGACCTGCCGTACCGCTTCGCCGACCACGCCCGCTACCTCGACGCCTGGTTCGACCGGCTGGGCCTGGACGAGGCGGTGCTCGTCGGTCATGACTGGGGCGGCGCGCTCGCCTTCGACCGGGCCGCCCGGCACCCCGACCGGGTGCGCGGCGTGGCCTTCCTGGAGACGATCGTGCGGCCGATGTCCTGGGCCGAGTTGGGCGAGGGGCCCCGGGCGCGCGCCGAGGCCATGCGCGGGCCGCAGGGCGAGGCCCTGGTGCTCGACAGCAACTTCTTCCTGGACTCGGCCTACACCGGCGGGGTGCTGCACCCGCTGGCCGAGGCGGAGCTGGACGCCTACCGGGCGCCCTACCCGACCCGGGAGAGCCGCCGCCCGCTGCTGGAGTGGGCCCGCTCGCTGCCGCTCGACGGCGAGCCGGCCGACGTCGCCGAGCGGGTGGCCGGGTACGGCAACTGGCTGGCCACGAGCGACGTCCCGAAGCTGCTGCTGACCTTCGACTCCTCGCCCACCCTGCTCATCGGCCCGGAGCAGGCCGCCTGGTGCGCGGCCCACCTGGCGGCTCTGGAGACGGAGCACTGCGGCCCGGCCGGCCACCACGCGCCCGAGGACCGGCCCGACGCCATCGCCGCCGCGATCGCCCGCTGGGCACGACGGCACGCCCTGGGGGGCGACCTGGCGCGCTGACCACGCCCCGGCGGCCGGCGGGGCCCGCACTCTCAACGCCTGCCGGTCACGCCGGGCCGCCGGGCGACGCCGGGCCGCCGGGGCACGCCGGGAGCGCCCCGAGGCGCTGCCGGTGGGCTCGGTTTGGAGGTCAGCCACCGTAGCCCCGGCGGCTGGACATAGATCGAGCGGCGGGCCACGGCGTCGCCCTTGGCGTCGATCTCGTATCCGTCGAGCCACAGCCACCCGTGGTAGGTGTGCCAGTCGTCGTGGACGCGGATGACGCGGAAGACGATGGGCCGGACGAACTGGACGCTGGCGGCCCGGGTGACCTGCAGGAGATCCCCGCACTGCGGCTTCCTGGGCCCGGCCTCAGGCATCGCCGCTGCGCTGCTCGCCCTGCGCCGGCAGGACCATGTCGACCCACCCCAGGTGCCGCAGCTCCATGTCCGGGTCGGGCGGCAGGCCGCGCCGCTCCCGCTCACCAACCCCCAGGCGGTACCAGTCACCCAGGTACGCCACGAGCAGGTCCCCCCGGCCGGCGAACTCGACGAGGCTGGCCACCTGCCGCTCGAAGCACGGCCACGGCTCGCCGCAGGTGAGACACGGGCCGCCGGCGTACCTCGGCGGATGCCGACCCGTCACCGCTCCCGTACCCCGGGCTCCAGCCGGACCGGCGGGTCGTCGACGATCGCCTGCACCCGGACCATGACGACGCGCTCCCGCCACGGCGTGCCGTCGGGGCGCAGCTCCAGCCCTTCCAGCCGCACCCACCGCGACGCCAGGAAGTTCGCGTACCGGGGGACGTACGTGACCTTCAACCACAGCACCGTCTGCCCGATGCAGTAGTCACACGGCTGAAGAGTCAGCACATCGCCCGTAGCCACCAGCGGATTCACTCTCGACACCCGCCCCCATCCAGGAGGCGGCCGGTGGTGGCCGGCTCGCCCGTACCGATCAGCGGGGTTTCGGCCACAACACCGATCTTCGGTACGACCGGGGCTGGAACCACGGGCCCGATGGGGCCAGAGATGTACGGCGCGGGCCTGGATGGCTGACTCGGCTTCGATTTCGGGTCCGGCTTCGGCCTCGGTCGGCGCGACCCTCCACGATGGCTACACATGTGGTACCCCCTGCCTCGAAGATTGGAGAGGGCCGCCGGGCTGAAGAAGCAGGGCGGCCCCACGCGGGATCAGCCCCGGCCGTCCATCACATGGAGCCGGCCCGCATGAGTGACAGTCTGGTGATGGCGCAATTACCCTGAGAAGTCACCGAGCCTGGTCCCGGAGCACATTCGGTGACAGGACACCGCAGCTGGCCGCACTTGGTGGAACTGGACAACATTTGGTGATCTTGACGAATCTCTGGAGGAACCATGGAAAGTGAGCAGACCGCCGACCTGATTCGCGCACAGCTTCGTCGTATGCGGACGGCCGCAGGCATGAGTCAGGAGGAGTTCGGCCGGCGTGCGGCCTACTCGGCCTCGACGATCTCCGCCGTAGAGACCGGCACCCGGCCGATAGACATTCCGTACATGAGGCGAATGGATGAGGTGTTGGACACGGGCGGCCTGTTCGAGTCCCTGCTACGAATGGCCGAGCGTGAAGGCCAGCCCTCGTGGTTCCGCCCCTGGCTGGACGCCGAACGCGGCGCACGGCAGCTCCGGTGCTTTCATCCCACCCTCATCCCGGCTCTGCTCCAGACCGAGAACTATGCCCGAGCAGTCATCCGTTGTGACGATCTACTCAGCGACGACAAAGTAGAAAAGCGCGTGGCTGCACGGATGGATCGCCAGGCGATTTTGGCACAGCCTGATCCGCCACAACTCATCGCGGTCATTGACGAAGGCATCTTGCGCCGCACCGACGAGAGCTTCCGCGGACTGATGGCGCAGCAAATCGACCGCCTCATCGTCAGTGCCGAGCGACCACAGGTCAGCGTGCACGTCATCCCGGTCCACGTCGGGCTGCACGTCGGCATGTCCGGACCATTCGCCCTGGCGCGAGGTGCTGATGGCGGCTGGATCGGCAGCTTGGAGACGCAGCTCAACGGCTCAGTCATCGACAGCGAAAGCGAGTTGGCTACGCTCATGTCGAGGTGGGAGACGGTCCGGAACGAAGCCCTGCCTCGACGACAGTCGATCGACCTCCTGAAGGAAGTAGTGACGTCATGGACCTGAACAGCGCGAACTGGCGCAAGGCCCGCCGCAGCGGTAACACCGACTGTGTCGAGGTGGCCCACAACCTGCCCGGGGTGGTCGCTGTCCGCGACAGCAAGGACCCGTCCGGTCCAGTCCTCGCCTTCAACCCGCAGACATGGCACGCGTTCATCGAGCACGCCAAGCGGTCCTGACACCGCAACCCGGAAAAGGCCCTGAGCACAATGCTAGGAGCCTTCTCCCCCGTTGGCAGTCAATCGAGCTGATCAAGGAAGTGGCGAAGTCATGGACGTGATTACCCCGAAGTGGCGGAAGTCCAGCAGGTCCGGCGGCAACGGCGGATCCTGCGTCGAGGTCGCGGACAACATGCCGGGTGTCGTGCTGGTGCGCGACACCAAGGACCGCGACGGCGGCACCCTCCACCTCACCCCCGGCACCTGGCAGTCCTTCGTCGACCTGGCGAAGCAGATCGGCCCTGTGGCCTGATCCTCCGACGAAGAGAAGTCCCCCAGCGCGAAGTCGAGCTGGGGGACTTCCTCGTTCGAGGCCCCCGGCGCACCGATTGGCTGCGCCGGGGGCCGCCGGCCTTGAGGTACCTAGGGGCCGATCACCTCGGCCGAGGTCGCGAGGTTACCGGTCGATGCCGAAGTAGCGGGCGACGTGCACGGTGATCTCCTGGGCGTACGGGGTGAGCCGGTACAGCTTCTTGGTGAGCACGTCTGTGGTGGCTGCGGTCAGATTGGCGAGGTTGTCGAGGTTGGCCGGGTTGTTTCTGATCTCGGGTTCGAGGGTCTGGATCAGGTCGTAGATGCTGCTGAAGCCTTCGCCCTGGAGGGCCTTGGCCAGCGACGGCGGGGCGCTGGAAGAGGCGGTGGCGGGGTCGAGCAGGCGGCTGACGAAGGTGACCCGGTGGAAGACCCGCCAGCAGGGTGGCTTCTGGTCGGCCTGATTGGCTTGGCGTAGGGCGGCGGCCTGGGGCGAGGTGGCGAGCCAGATCGGGTCGACGATCTTGCCGTAGAAGTCCTCGAAGTTGTCCTTGGTCACGTCGAGGTAGAAGGTCATGAACCGGTAGGCGTCGACCCTGCCGGGGCTGGTGACGGGCTGGTTGGTGGCGGGGTCGTAGACGGGGGTCGCGCCGTCCTTGTAGCGCTGGAGGTCCCGGCCGCCGGTGCAGGCGACGTCGAGCCCGAACGTCCTGCTGGAGGACTTGGACCTGGTGCGGGTGACGCTGGTGCCGCCGCCGATGCTGGCCTCGAAACCCATCTTGGTGCCGCCGGCGGCTCCGCCGAGTTCGAACATGCCGCCGCCGCTGAGGGTGCCCTTGATCGAGTAGGAGCCGCCGGTGGTTTCGGTCACCGAGTCGGTGGATTCGGTGGATTCGGCGAAGAAGCCGCCGCCGGCGGTCCAGACGTAGGTGTTGGCCAGGTTGCGGCGGGCCGACGACCTGTTGGCGACCTCCTTGGCCTTCTCCGCGGTCCGGTCGGGAGCGTGGGTCTCCGTGGACACCGAGTCGTAGTAGCTCTGCAACTGTTGGGCCTGGCGCTCGACGCGGCGCTTGAGGGCGTACGCCTCGCGGGGTTTGAAGTAGCTGTACTCCGCGCCGTCACCGGCGGTCGGGTAGTGGGCGGGGTCGGGGAAGGGGCCAGCCAGCCCGTAGCCGACGAGCCCGTCGAGGGTGCCCTGCTTGGTGTACAGGGGGTTGATCTGGAACTCGATGATGTTCCAGTCCCGGGGGATGTCGGGGTTGGGCATCATCCGGTAGGCGACCAGCGCCCCGGTGTGTTCGAGGCGCAGCGCGAAGACGTCCGCGGTCTCGGACTGGACCAGGGCGTAGCCGGTGTTGGCCGGTACCCAGCGCTGGCCGGCGGCCGGGTTGAGCGGGCGGTTCGGGTCCTCCCACGCGCCGCTGAGCGCGACGGTGCTGGTGCGGGTGGTGTTGCTGCCTTCGGACACCTCGGCCTCGCTGGTCCAGCCGTTGGAGTAGTCGAGGCCGAACTCCAGGTTGCCCTCCATGGAGAGTTTGGCGAGCGGTTGAGCCGTGCCCACACCGAGGGGTGCGGTGATCGACAGGATGTCGGCCGAGACCTCCCAGGAGAACTTGAGTTTCGCCGAGACGTCCATGCTGGTCTCTTTGCTGGACGACAGCGTGTTGGTGACCTCCTCGGCCTGGACGAAGGAGACAGTGGCGGCGTCGATGTAGTCGTCGGTGCCCGGACGCTTGACGAGGTTCTCCGACGGCACCGGCGGCGCACCCTCGATGTAGCCGACGAGTTGCGGGTCGAACTGGGCCTGGCCGACCCACTTGCTGACCAGGTTGCCGACCTTGTAACCGGTGATGAGGTACCAGCGTCCGGCCTGCTGGTAGGTGTAGGAGCGCTTCATCACGCCCTGCATGCCACGGTGCGGAATCCGTTGGACGTCGGCGTATTCGGCGACGGCGGGAGAGTTGCCGATGAAGTCGTGGAAGGCGGTCCGGATGCCGGTCAGCGCCGAGCGGACCTCCGCGGTGTCGGTGGAGACGGGTGCCGTGGAGAGCACGATGGTGGGCTCGCTGCCGGTGGCGGTGACCAGGTTGTTCCCGCGCGGTCCGGCGTCGAGGACCGGTGCGCCGGTGGCGGTCGAGGCGGCGTCGAACGGGTAGTAGCAGACGAGGTCCTCGGACTCGCCGCGCAGTCGGGTGAAGGCGTTGTCGAGGATCTGTTCGCCGGTCCGTGCGGTCTGCCACACCCGGATCTCGTCGAGGGTGCCGGCGTAGGCGTCGCGCAGGACGTTGCCGGTGGTCGTGTAGCCGCCGATGGTGAACTGTTCGGGCCCGTAGCCGGCGGTGACGAGGGCGTCGGTGGCCGGGATCGGGTCGGCGGGGGTCGCGTCGCCGTTGCAGTAGAGCCGGAACAGGTTGCCGTTCGGGTCCGGTGTCTTCACCCAGGCGGAGCCGTGCAGCCTGCCGCTGTAGGTGCCGGTGACGTCGGCGGTGGTGTTCCCGGCATCCTCCGGGAACGTCCACTGGGCGACCAGTCCCGGCGCGCTCTCGCTGACCGCCGCGCCGATCTTTGCCGCCTCCCGGGCGATGTTCCACAGCCGTACCTCGCTGAGCACGCCGCGCAGCCCGTACCCGGTCTGGCCGCTGCGGTAGCGGCCGATTTCGAGGAGCCCGTCGTTGCCCGTCGGCGCCGGGCCGAGGAGATTAGAGGAGCCTGCCGCCGCGCCGTTGACGTAGAACTGGATCTCCGACGCACTGCCGTTCGAGATGGCTTTTCGGACGACCGCGACCCGGGTGAACCCGCCTGCCTGAAGTTTGGTCGTGGAGACGGCGGTGCCCGGCTGGATGCTCGCGGTGTTCTCGTAGGTGAAGGCCAGCGCCCCGTCGGGCTGCACGTAGAAGGCGTACGGCACCGTGCCGCCGACGCCGTCGGCGAGCCCGCCCTTACAGACGAGTCCGTGGGTGTGGCCCAACGCGTCGAGCCGAAGGGACAACTCGATCGTCAGGTCGCCCGTGACGTCGAGGGCGTCGGCCCGGCCGGTGTCGAGCCACGCTGTGCCGTCGAAGCGCAGCGCCCAGTCCTGCTCGAAGACCGCCGCCAGGTGGCCCCACTGACCGGCCGGGTAGACGTCCCGGCTGCGCACGAGTTGGTCGCCCACTCCGGCGAGGATCTTGTAGCCGGGGAACTGGGAACCGACCACCCTGGGGTTTCCGGCGATGGTGGCGTCGTTGCCCCGTCCGGTCAGGTCCGTGGTCCGGCGGCCGATGAAGTTCCAGTAGCCGAGCAGGCCGGTCTCCCGCCCGGTCAGCCGACGGTCCTTGTCCGCCGTCAGCTCCTCGGCGGTACGGACGCGGTTCCAGATCCGCACCTCGTCGAACTGGACGTACGCCTTGAGGTCCCAGTGTTGGCAGGCGATCCGGCCGAGCAGGAGCTTGCCGGTGCCGGCGAAGTGCCCGGTGGCTGTGTGGCGGCCGACCTCCACGCCGTCCCGGTAGATGATCTGGAGACGGTTGGTGCCCTCCCGGTCGTACACGCACGCCCAGTGGTGCCAGTTCTGGTCACTGGACGACGAGGCGTTCACGGTGTCGTTGTAGAAGTCCATCGAGAAGACGTTGTTGGAGCGGAAACCGATGTGCAGGTACTGGTCCGTCGCGCCCGTGGAGCCTAGGCCGACGACGAAGTCGTCCCGGCCGGTCGTCAGGCGCTTGGCCCAGAACTCCACGGTGAAGGAGGTGCCACTCAGGTCGATGCCGGTGCCGCAGTCGAGGTAGTCGTTGCTCCCGTTGAACTCCAGCGCCGAGGGGTAGGACGCGCCGGACACGCCGAGGGTGTACCGGGTGGTGGGGCTGCCGGGCAGGTTGGCGTGCACGATGCGGCTCTGCGTGCCGGCCGGGTTGGCCCAGGCTTCCAGGGTGAGATCGCCGGTCATCGCCGCCCGAGGCTGTTGGGCGGCCGGAAGAGCGAGCCGCTTGGTGCCGTCGAACCCGAACGCCCGCCCGGGGGCGTGGCCCTGCCAGCGGTTGCCCCGCCCCGCTACGACATCGGCGGCCGTGCCGTTGGGCACCGCGCCGGTGGCCGCACCGGCGTCGACCGCGACGAGCAGCGAGCCGCCGCCCAGTCGCGTCCCGGGGCGGCTGGACGTGGCCGAGGCGTAGTCGTAGACGACCGTCCGCACCTGTGCGCCCGCCACCACCGTGCCCGGGGCCGTGGTCAGGGTGAAGCTGGAGACGGCGGGCACGGAGCCCTGAAGCTGGTAGACCGCCCCGGCCACGCTGACCTTGGTGCCCGCTGCCAGTGACGCGGCCAGCGGTGCGGTGAGGGTGACGGTGCTGCCCTGGACCGAGGCGACCGTCCCCAGCAGGTCCCCGGCCGGGGTGCCGTTGAGCACCGCCGCGAACTGGTCGGCGCGCCGGGGCACCGCGTTGAACGTCTCGGTGTGGGTCGTGTTGTTCGCCGTACGGGTGACCACCACCGTGCAGCGATCGGCGTCCGGACCCGCCGACACGGTGATACCCAGCTCGGGCAGAGCGACCCCGGTGTCCCGGCTGGTCAGCGCCAGCCGATCGGACGGGAGCGTGATCTGCTTGGCCGCCCGGGAGGCGGTGACGTCGTAGTAGACGGAGAAGAACTGCCCGTCCACACCGCGGAAGTACAGCACCACCTCGCCGGTCGCGCTGTCGAGCAGAACCGGGGCGTCCCGGCTCCACGCGAACGCCAGCACCGCGCCGAAAATGCTCAGCCCGGCGTTGTCGACGGCAACCGTCGGCATCGCCAACACCACGTCGTCGCCGCCCTGCAACCCGCCGCTCAGCGCGGCCAGCGCGGCCTGCCGGTCCGCCAGCAGCGTCTGGTCCCGGGCCAGTTGCGCCTTCGCGTCCTCCTGGGACCGCACGGCGGCGTTGTAGGTCGAGGACGCCGAGTTCAGCGCCCCCAGCAGGTCGTTCGCCCGACCCGAACGTTGGTGGGGCCAGACGAACCCTCCCTCGTCGTAGCAGTAGCCGGAGTTCACGAAGGCCGAGTACCTGTCGTTCCAGTACCGGTACCCCGGGTTCGTGTCCCGTACTGCCTGGTCTGCCTGGTCGAGGAGATGCTGGTCGAGAACCAGCTTCGCCTGCGTGGCCGTGACCGCGTCCTGGGCCGCGCTGAGCACGTCCATGTCCTTGGTCGGGTCGGGACGCCCGATGGTGGACAGCGTGACCGACCGGGGCACCTGCGCGAGCCGGCCGTCGGCGGCGAGGGCGAGGTCGAGGGTCGCGAGCAGCGGATTGCCGCCCGGGGCGGCGGCGTCGACCGTCGGGCACGCCAGCAGGACCCGCGCCTGCCGCTTCGCCGGGCTGGGCTGCTCGGCGTAGCCGGCGGTGGTCTCTTCCTGCTGGAAGTACAGCGCTGCGGCCACCCCGGAGGTGAGCGACCGGCCCGCGAAACCGAACGTCTCCCGGGACAGCCCCGGGCTGTCGCCCACCGGCGCGCCCGAGGTCACCCACGCCGCGCCGCCCCGCACGGTGCCGTTGAACCCGTTGTCGGTGTGGTCGGCGACGCTGGTCCCACCGCCCTCGTCGAAGCGGTAGTAGGCGACGAGGCCGGGCTCGACGCCGGCGAGACGGCGACGGAAGTCGCGGGCCAGATCGGCGGCCGTCCGCGCCTGGCTCCAGATCCGCACCTCGTCGACATCACCACGGAAGAACTCGGCGGCGGCGGTCCCCGACCGCCGGGCACCGACATACGTCACCACCCCGGCGGAAGAGGGAGTGAACGACATCGAGCCGTTGGCCACCTCGACGCCGTCGACGTACAACCGGCCCTTGGCCCCGGTGCCGCCGGTGAACACCGCCGCGACGTGAGCGAAACGACTGGTCGACACCGCCGCATCCGGCGAGGTGACCGTGTTGCCGGTACCGGGATGGGTCAACACCAGCGCCTTGGCGGAGGTCAGCCGCAGCGTGAACGACCCCGCCTGCGTCCCGTCCCCGGCGGCCACGATGACCCCACCGGCGGCGGCCGGATTGACCCACGCCTCCACCGTGTACGCCCCCTGCAGCCGCGCACTCGGCGCGCTCCCCAGGTCGAGGTGGTCGTCCTGGCCGTCCAGCCGCAGCGCGGTCCCCGCCCGGTCGGTCGGCAGCGGCACCGGCACCAGCGGCTTCTTCGTGAACGGGTCCGCCCCGGGCTCACGCTCAAGCACCGAGGCCGCGTACCTCGGGTCCGGGCTGGTGTAGAACTGGGTTCCCGCCAGGTTGAACAGCCCGTCGTCGGCCCGCTCGACGTTGAACCCGTCGATGCGGCCGGTCACCGCGTTCACGGCGAACAACTGCCACCGCGACACATCGTTGACCTGGGTCGGCAGCAGCATCACCGCGAACTCGCCGTCGGTGACGTTACGGACGAACGACAACTGCCGGGTGGGCTCGTAGAACGGGTTGCCGTCCAGGTCCCGGGTGCCCAGGGTGTCACCCGTGGAGGCCGGCGAGGTCTTGGTCCGGCTGCGCCGGTAGCGCACCTCCAGCACCGGCTTGACCGTCGCGCCCACCTGCACGAAGCGGTCGCACAGGACCGTGCGGGCCACCACCGGCACCTTGACCCCGCCCGCCTGGGCGTAGTCCGTCCGGCTCCCGTCCCCGGAAGCACCGCCGCCGGCCAGCCGGAACAGCGCGTCCGGGTGCGTCTCGTCGACCGACTGGCGGAACAGCATCAGGTACCTGCCGTCCGAGACGACCTGGAACGGCGCCTGCCCGCCCAGCCGGGCCGTCGTGGACAGGAACGCGTCCAGGTCCTCGGGCTGGAGCTGCGTCCCGGTGCCCACCTCGGCCCGCCCGCCCAGCCGCACCGCCGGCACCCCGACCGTCTCGCCGCCACCGAAGCCGACCTCGGTGATCTCGTTCGGGAAGGTGAGCAGTGGCGGGTTGTCGTTCCAGTACGAACTGTCGATCTCGCCTCGCTCGCGGCTGCCCAGGTCCAGGTTCAACACGTTGTAGTAGATGCGCCGGGAGTCGTCCATCGCGAACGCCACCGTCGTGCCCTGGTGACGCACCATCGTCGTGTACACGTAGTTCCTGTCGCTGTAAACCCTGACCAGATTCTTGTTCGGCATTCACTCCCCCAAGTCGATGAATCACACATTGGGCGCAAGAAACTGCGGAATCGGCCCGGACGCACACCGGGCCGATTCCTTTCGGAACATGGTCTACCTCGGATTCCATATCACCTGTCCGGAACCCGTGCAGTTACGACGAATCGGCGCCGGAATCGACGCCGGGACCTGCCCCCATTCTTCGAGCGAACAGGGGCCCCTGTGAGGTTATTCAGGCGGCCCGCACGGTGTCGTCGACGCTGCCATGGCTGGGAATTGCGGCGCTGATCGGTCCGCTGCCTTCTGTGGCGTCGTTCGCCACCCACCTCGATGGTCGGCCCTGATTTCCACCCCTTCCCCGCAGTGGCATTCATGATTCTCGGATGCCGCGTTGTATACGTCAAGGGGTGGCTCGCATTCCTGACTCGGCGTCAGCCATAATGTCAGGAATAGAGCATGTCGGGAGATGTCCGACCGATAGTGGCTCCAACAAAGCGGACGCAGCAGTGGAAACTCCGGCAAAGGCTTCAGCCTTTGGATTCAGTCAACGATCACGCCGCTTCTCGTGCCGATCAAACGCAATAACACGGCATTCCCGCCGCTGGGAATATCGGCAGTCGGGCGAAACGAGCGCACCGACCGGACCTGGCAGTGGTCGAGACCAACCTCGGTCCTGACACGTTCTGGAAGAGCATTCCTCGATCGCTCACCGACCCCCGGAATACCTGGTGCAGCGGTCGACGAGCGAGGTGCCGCCGGCTGCCGGGCCGGCGCTGTCCGGCCGCTTCGCCTCGGTCCGAGGGAGGGGCCAGCCCGCCGCCGCTTCCGTACCGCCTAATTGCCTTGCCCCCGGGAGACGGCGACGCGCATCCTTGAGCCTGTGACCAGGCCCGATCCGGACGGGCCACCGGCCGGGCGCTCGGCAACGCCCGGTCCGCGCGGCGGCGCGGGGCGTTCACCTCTCTCTCACGTACGGCGATCCGCCCCGCGCCGCCACCCCGGCCGCACCCGGCGCACCCGACGACCGCCGACGCTCACGCGAACAGCAGGCCCGCGTCTGCTCACGCGAACAGCAGGCCCGCGACCCAGAGCACGCCGATCACCAGGCCGGCGAGGAACTCGACCAGCATCGACAGGCCGGCGGCCTTGAGCGCCTGCACCGTCGACGGCCAGGCGAGCTGGTTGCTGCCCAGCCGTAGCCGCTCGGCGCCCCACACCCCGCCGACGAAGCCGACCACCAGCCCCACCACCGGGATCACGAAGAACCCGACCAGCCCCAGCACGCCGCCGGCCAGCAGGGACGACGTCGGCACCCCGGCGCTTTTCAGGTTGCGCCCCGGCCACAGGTACTTGACCACGGCACCGCCGACGGCGACCACGGTCGCGGCGGCCAGCACCAGCCAGCGGCCCGCCCCGGCGTCGCCGAACAGCGCCCACACCAGCACCCCGCCCCAGCACAGCGGCAGCGCGGGCAGCCCCGGCACCACCACCCCGGCCAGCCCGGCCACGATGGCCAGCGCGGCCACCACGGAGACGACCGTCTGCGAGTCCGTCAGGCTCATGCCACTCCCTCTGGGGGATCGTCGCCGCGCAGCCGGGCGGTGATCACGTCGGCCGGGGCCGGGGCACCGAACCAGCACCCCTGCCCGGTGTCGCAGTGCAGCCCGCGCAGCCGCTCGGCCTGCTCCTGGGTCTCCACCGCCTCGGCGGTGACCCACAGCTCCAGGGCGTGCGCCAGCCGGACCAGCGCGTCCACGATCCGCTCGTCGCGGTGGTCGGCCGGGTCCAGCGGGTCGTCCGCCCGGATCCCCTCCACGAACGGCCCCGCCAGCTTGAGGCAGTGGATGGGCAGCCGCCGCAGGTACGCCAGGTTCGAGTATCCGGTGCCGAAGTCGTCGATCGCCAGCCGTACGCCGAGGTCGGCGAGCTGGCGCAGCGACCGCAGCGGCTCCCCCGGGGTGCCCATCACGGCGCTCTCGGTCAGCTCCAACTGGAGCAGGCCGGCGGGCAGCCCGGTGCGGCTCAGCGCGCTCGCCACCGTGTCGACGATGCCCGGATCGTCGGCCTGCCGGGCGGCCAGGTTGACGCTGACCACCAGCTTCGCCTCCGGGAACTCCCGGTGCCACGCCTCGGCGTCGCGGCACGCCTGCCGGAGCACCCACTCGCCGAGCCGGACGATCAGGCCGGTCTCCTCGGCCAGCCCGATGAACCGGTCCGGCCCGACCAGCCCCAGCTCCGGGTGCTGCCAGCGGACCAGCGCCTCGACGGCCACCATCGAGGAGTTCCGCAGCGACACGATCGGCTGGTAGTGGACGACGAACTCGCCCCGGTCCAGCGCCGCGGGCAGGCCGGCGACGAGCGCCGAACGGGCGATGTCCTGGGCGCTGCGCTCGGGGTCGTAGACCGCCCACCGGCCGCGCCCCTCCGCCTTGGCCCAGTACAGGGTGGTGTCAGCGGCCTTCATCAGCTCCGACGCGCTGGTCTCGGCGCACAGGCAGTCCACGATGCCGATGCTGGCCGACACCGCGAGCTGCTGGTCACCGACGTGCACCGGGGCGGAGACCGCCGCGAGGGCCATCTCCGCGACGCCCACCGCGTCGTCGATGCCGTCGCCGCCGTCGACGAGGATGACGAACTCGTCGCCGCCCATCCGGGCGACCAGGTGGCCGTGCCCGGCGACGCACTCGGCCAGCCGGCGGGCGATCACGACCAGCAGCCGGTCGCCGAGGTCGTGCCCGAGGCAGTCGTTGACCGCCTTGAAGCCGTCCAGGTCGAGGAAGCAGACCCCGATCCGGTGGTCCGGGCCGGCGTCGCCGAGCACCTCGCCGAGGGTCTCGAAGAACAGCGTCCGGTTGGGCAGGCCGGTGAGCGGGTCGTGCAGCGCCTGAAAGCGCAGCCGCTGCTCCAGCTCGTACCGCTCGGTGATGTCCTCGATCATCGCCACGGTGAAGCGCGGCCGTCCGTCGTCGTACCGGATCAGCGAGACGGCCAGGTCCGTCCACACCACACTGCCGTCCTTGCGGTGGTAGCGCTTCTTCACCCGGGCCGAGTCGTGCTTGCCCCCGATCAGCTCCTGGTACAGCTCCCACATCCCGGCGGCGTCGTCGGCGTGGAACAGCCCCGCCACGTTGGTGTGCCGCAGTTCCTCGGCGGAGTAGCCGAGCATGTCGGCGAAGGACTGGTTGACCTCGATGATCTGCCCGTCCGTGCCGGCGATGCCGATCCCGATCGCCGCTCCGGTGAAGAGCGCCCGGAACCGCGCCTCGCTGTCCCGCAGGGCCTGTTCGACTTCGTCCCGGGCCTGCCACGCGCTGCGGGCGATGCGTTCCTGCTGGGCGAAGGTGCGGGCGCGCAGCGCCCGGGCGAACCCCCCGGCGAGAGCGCCCTGGAGGGCGGCGACCCGGTCGGCCGTGCCGGGCCGGGCCTCGTGGCCCGGCAGCACCTGGGCCGCGAACCGTTCCCCGAGCGCGGTGACCGACCAGTCCAGGAGCCCGGGCTCGGTCAGGTGCGCCTCGACCAGCGCCCGGCCGACGTCCTCGGCGGGCTGGGCGGAGAACGCCTCGGCGAGGAGCGCCTGGGCCAGCCGTACCGTGTGCACGAGCAGGAGCCGCTCGGTCTCGTCGGCGCTCAGCGGCACGAACCCGACACGGCGTGCCACGCGGGTCCACCCGGCGGCGTACGCCTGGGCGCCGGCCCGGCTGAGCTGCTCGCCCCCGGGCTCCGGCACGGCTGTCATGTCCGCCTAGCCGGCTGGCTGGTCGTACCGGGCGACGCCGCCGAACGCGCCGAACCGCTCGGGATGGTCGTCCACGTCGGACGGTGAGTCGGGTCGCCACAGCGGCATGTGCACCACGCCCGGCTCCAGGACCGTCCAGTCGCCGAAGAAGCCGGTGACCTCGGCGCGGGAGCGCAGGGTGATCTCGGTGTCGGTGCGCGCCGACAGCCGCTGCGCGTCCAGCATCTCCTGCGGCTGGTCCTCGAACGTGGAGTGGGAGACGACCAGGAAGCTGCCGGGGACGGCGGCGGCCCGCAGGGTGGCCAGGACGTCGGCGGGACGGTCGGCGTCCGGGACGAAGTGCACCACCCCGGCGAGCAGGATGCCGACCGGGCGGCCGAAGTCGAGCAGGCCCGAGGCCCGGCACTCGGCGAGGATGCGCTCCGGCTCCCGCAGGTCGGCATGGATCACGCCGGTCAGGTCGTTGCCGGCCAGCAGCTCCCGGCTGTGCGCCACGGCCACCGGGTCGATGTCGACGTAGACCACCCGGGCCTTCGGGTTCGCGCCCTGGGCCACCTCGTGGACATTGCCCACGGTGGGAATCCCCGAGCCGATGTCGAGGAACTGGTCGATGCCGGCGTCGAGCAGCACCCGGACCGCGCGGCGCAGGAACTCCCGGCCGGCGCGCATCGTGGCGGGCAGGTTCGGCGTCATGCCGGCGATCTGCTCGGCCAGCCTCCGGTCGATCTCGAAGTTGTGCGCGCCGCCGAGGAAGTAGTCGTAGACCCGGGCCGCGCTCGGCCGGCTCAGGTCGATCTCGGTGGGAAGTCCGTCCGGCATGTGTCGCTCCCGCCAATCGTCGCCGCGCCACGGGCCGCGCCGGCCGCCGGGTGCGCCGCACCCGGACGGTGGCCGGCCGACCCGCAGGTCTGTGGTGGTCCACACTCTAAGCCGCGGACTCCACGGTAGGCGAGATCCGATTCGGCCGCCCGGTACCGGTCAGCCGACTGACTCCAGCATCAGCGAGATGCCCTGCCCCACCCCGACGCACATGGTGGCGAGCGCCCGCCGGCCACCCCGGCGGCGCAACTCCAGCGCGGCGGTGAGCGCCAGCCGGGCGCCGCTGGCCCCCAGCGGGTGCCCCAGGGCGATCGCGCCGCCGTTGGGGTTGACGTGCTCGGCGTCCTCGGGCAGGCCCAGCTCGCGCAGCACCGCCACCGACTGGGCGGCGAACGCCTCGTTCAGCTCGATCACGTCGACCCGGTCGAGGCCGACGCCGAGCCGGTCGAGCAGCCGGCGGGTGGCCGGCACCGGCCCGATCCCCATCACCCGGGGCGGCACCCCGGCGGCGGCGGCGCCGGTGACCCGGGCCAGCGGGGTCAGCCCGTACCGGGCCACCGCCGCCCCGCTCGCCACCAGCAGGGCGACCGCGCCGTCGTTGACGCCGGAGGAGTTGCCGGCGGTCACCGTGCCGCCGGCCCGGAACGGGGTGGGCAGCGCGGCCAGCTTCGCCAGCGAGGTCTCCCGGGGGTGCTCGTCGACCTCGACCAGCCTCGTCTCGCGCCGCCCGGCCGGCACGGTCACCGGCACGATCTCCTCGGCGAACCGGCCGCCGGCCTGCGCCCTGGCGGCCCGCTGCTGCGAGCGGTACGCGAACGCGTCCTGCGCGGCGCGGTCGACGCCGTACTCGGCGGCCACGTTCTCGGCGGTCTCGGGCATCGAGTCGATGCCCCACTCCTTCTCCATCAGCGGGTTGACCAGCCGCCAGCCGATCGTGGTGTCGAACACCTCGGGGGCCCGGGAGAACGCCGAGGTGGCCTTCGGCATGACGAACGGCGCGCGGCTCATGCTCTCCACCCCGCCGGCCACGACCAGCTCCGCCTCCCCGGCGACGATCTGCCGGGCGGCGGTGGCCAGCGCGTCCAGGCCGGAGCCGCAGAGCCGGTTCACGGTGCTGCCGGGCACCTCGCCGGGCAGCCCGGCCAGCAGCGCGGCCATCCGGGCCACGTTGCGGTTGTCCTCGCCGGCCTGGTTGGCGCAGCCGAGCACCACGTCGTCGACCCGGGCCCAGTCGACCGACGGGTGCCGGGCGACCAGTTCGCGGATCACGTGCGCGGCGAGGTCGTCGGGGCGTACCCCGGACAGCGCGCCGGCGTACCGGCCGATCGGGGTGCGGACACCGGCCACGAGATATGCCACGGTCATCGACGTAGTCCTTCGGGGGTGGGAAGGCCGGCACGAAGCCGCCGGGTCACGGGGCCGCCGGGTCACGGCGACGCGGGCCAGGATATCCGCGCGGAGAGCCGATAGGTTGTCGGCATGGCCCGGGCCCAGTTCAGCGCAGAGACCTCCGGCAGCGGGGAGTTCGTCCGCCAACCCAACCGGTTCACCGGGCGGGTCACCCCCGACTCCGACTCCCCGCCCGGCGGCGGGCCGGACGCCCAGGGCCGGTGGCCACTCGAAGCCGGCCGGTACCGCCTCGTCTGGTGCCGGGCCTGCCCGTGGGCGCACCGGGCCCGGATCGTCTGGGGCCTGCTCGGCCTGGACGACGCGATCTCGCTCGCCACGGTCGACCCGATCCGCGACGAGCGGGGCTGGCGGTTCACCCTCGACCCCGGCGGGCGGGACCCGGCGCTCGGCATCTCGTACCTGTCGGAGGCGTACCTGGCGACCGACCCGGGATACACCGGCCGGGTGACCGTGCCGGCCCTGGTCGACACGCTCACCGGGCGGGTGGTCAGCAACGACTACCCGCAGCTCACCCTGGACCTGTCCACGCAGTGGCGCAGCCTGCACCGCCCCGGCGCGCCGGACCTCTACCCGGCCGGGCTGCGCGACGAGCTGGACGCGTTGATGGCCGAGATCCACCGCGACGTCAACAACGGCGTCTACCGGTGCGGCTTCGCCACCTCCCAGGCCGCGTACGACGAGGCGTTCACCGCGCTGTTCGGCCGGCTCGACGCGCTGTCGGAGCGGCTGGCGGGCCGGCGCTACCTGACGGGTGACGCGATCACCGAGGCCGACGTGCGGCTGTTCACCACGCTGGTCCGGTTCGACGCGGCGTACCACGGGCATTTCAAGTGCAACCGGCACAAGCTGACCGAGCTGCCGGTGCTGTGGGCGTACGCCCGGGACCTGTTCCAGACCCCCGGGTTCGGCGACACGGTCGACTTCGACCACATCAAGCGGCACTACTACGGCACCCACCCGGCGATCAACCCGACCGGGATCGTGCCGCTGGGTCCGGACACCTCCGGCTGGACCACGCCGCACGGGCGTGGCTGACCGGCGCCGGCCGGCACCGGCCGAGCAGGCCGGTGCCCGACGCCGGCCGGGCGGTCCCGCCACGGCCCCGGCATCACCCGCGTCCCGGGTCGCCGCCGCGTCGGCCGCCGGCTGCATCCTGGCCGGCGTGGTCTCGGTGACGGTCGCCGTGGTCGCCGGTCCGGGCCCCGGCCTGACCGGGTACGTCAGCGAGGCCGGCGTCACCGACAGCGGGTACGCCCCGACGTACCGGATCGGGGTGTTCGCCCTTGCCGGCGCGCTCCTGCTGCTCGCCGCGGCGCTGCCGGCGGCGCTGCGGATCGCGGCCGGCCTGCTCGCCGCCGGTGGCGCGTGCACGGCGCTCTCCGGCGCGGTGACGTGCAGCGCCGGCTGCCCGCTGCCGCCGTTCGAGCCGGCCACCGTGGCCGACCTGGTGCACGGCGGGGCGAGCATCGCGGCGACGGCGTCCGTGGTGTTCGCGATGCTGGCGGTGCTGTTCAACCCGGCCGCGGGACCCCGGCTGCGGCGGCTCGCCGCCTGCGGCGCGGCGGTGTCGCTGCCGCTGGCCGGGGCGGTGGGGCTGGCGATGCTCGTCGTCGGCCGGGGCACCCTGGTCGGCGTGCTGGAGCGGGTGCTGCTCGCGGTCTGCGCCGCCTGGGGCCTGGCCACCGCCCTCGCCCTCGCCCGGCGCCCGGACACGGGGGGTGGCCCTGGCCGGAGGCGTCCGAGGCGATTCGACTGATCACGAATCAGTAACGATGAATGTCCGGCGAGGCGAGCAAAAGCATCGCAGCCAGTTCGAAAGGGACAACCGACGGTTACGGAGACGCTTTCCGAAGTCGGTCATGGCTGCTTCACTGGCCGCTCATCGGACGCCATGCGCGTCCCCGCACGGGGGAGTTCACTTCGTCATGCCCAAAAGACGATCACCACGACCTCTGATCGCGTCCACGGCGGCGGCCACGCTGTTCCTCGGCACCGCCGGGGTCGCCCTGCACGTCGCACCAGTCGCCGCCGCACCTGCCGCTCCCGCAGCCGCCAAGCCGGCACCGGCCTCAATGGGCGTCGATGAGGCCGTGGCCCAGGCCCGGCGCACCGGTAAGCCCGTCGAGGCCACCGCCGCCGGCACGTCCACCGCCACCCTCACCGCCCGCCCCGATGGCACCATCGAGCTGACCCAGACCGCGGTGCCCACCCGCACCCGCGTCGACGGGGCCTGGAAGACCCTCGACCCGACCCTGGTCCGCCACCCGGACGGCAGCATCACCCCGACCGTGACCACCAACCAGGTCCGCCTCTCCCCCGGCGGCACCGGCCCCCTCGCCGAACTGACCAGCGGCGACCGCGCCCTGACACTCACCGCCCCCATGCCCCTACCCACACCCACCCTCACCGGCCCCACCGCCACCTACCCCAACGTCCTACCCGGAATCGACCTCACCGTCACCATCACCGGCGAAGGCGCCTTCTCCCACGTCTTCGTCGTCAGAAACCGCCAAGCCGCGACCAACCCGAAACTCACCACCCTCGACCTGACCACATCGACCAAGGGCATCACCCTCACCGCCGACCCGGCAGGAAACATCACCGGCCACGACCGCACCGGCCAAACCGTCCTCACCGCCCCCACCCCCACCATGCGGGACTCCTCCGCCACCACCACGACAGGCCCGACACAACACGGCACGACCACCTCAAACCCCACCGAGCCGGGCCGCGCCGCCCGCAGCGCCACCATCGGCGTGGCCATCAGCCCCGGGAAACTACGCCTGACCCCGGACCGGAAACTCCTCGACAATCCCGCAACCATCTACCCCGTCCACATCGACCCCACATTCACCTGGACACCGGTCGGGCCGAAAATGTCCGGCTGGGCCACCATCTCCTACCAACACCAGTCCACCAACTACTGGAAGAACACCCCCGACCCACTCAACCGCATGCAGGTCGGCAACTCCGGCAGCCAACGCTCCCAAACCCTGATCAACTTCCCCATCCCCTACAGCACCCTCGCCGGGGCCGAGATCTACGACGCCATCTTCAAAATCACCAACACCCGATCCTGGAACTGCACCGCCAAAACCGTCAACGTCTACGCCCCCGCCACCACCCTGACCTCCTCAAACGCCACCTGGAACCACTGGGAAGGCATCGCCAACGGCCCCCTCGCCGCCTCCAAAAGCTTCGCCCACGGCTACAGCGGCTGCAACGCCACCGCCGTCTCCTTCGACATCACCAACCAAATCGAAACCGACGTCACCGCCAAGAAACCCACCCGCACCCTGCGCATGATCGCCGCCAACGACGCCAGCGACACCCAAAGCTGGAAAGAATTCCTCGAAACCAGCCCCACCCTCACCATCCGCTACAACCACAAGACCGACACCCCGGCGGGGATGACCACCTCCCCCAAGACCTCCTGCACCGCCACCACCCCCACCGTCGTCGGCGACGGCGCGGTCTCCCTCTACGCCCCGGTCTCGGACCGCAACGGCGGCACCCTCGGCGTCACCTTCAAACTCTGGAAGACCACCGACACCACCGAGACCGCCCTGGCCTCCTCCAACCCGAACCTGCTGACCTACTCCTCCGGCTCGACGGCCGTGCTCGTCGTCCCGGTGACGACCCTGCGCACCGCCGCCGCCGGCGTGGTCACCGGCTTCTCCTGGAAGGTCCAGGCGACCGACTTCCGTACCCCCAGCACCTGGTCGGCCACCTGCAAGCTCACCTTCGACCCCACCCGCGCCGGCCCACCCGAGGTCACCCCGCCGGGCGGCACCACCATCGGCCAGGCTGCCACCTTCACCGTCGCCCCGCCGGCCACCGGCACCGCGCCCAGCGGCTACGTCTACCAGCTCAATGCCGGCCCGCCGGTCGACGTCTCAGCCGACGCCAACGGCGCGGCGACCGTCGACCTCACTCCGACCCGGTTCACCAACACCCTGACCGTCACCAGCGTGTCCACCGGCGGCAACATCGGCGAGTCGGCCAGCGTCACGTTCAACTCCAATCCGGCCGCCACCGCCGCCTTCGATGCCGACCTGACCGGGGACGGCGCGGCCGACCTGCTCAAGGTGGGTGCGAGCAACTCGATGCCGTCGGGGCTCTGGCTGCTGCCCGGCCGCAGCGCCGGGGTGCTGGCCGCCGCGACCGACATCGGCGCGCGGGGCAACGGCGTCACCGGGAACAACGCCCCCGCCGACTTCGACGGCGCCCAGGCCATCACCGGCCACTTCACCGGCACCGGACTCCAGGACGTCCTCGTCTACTACCCCGGCGGCGTCAACCCAGGCGGAGCAGGCGTACTGCGCGCCAACGGCGACGGCTCCATCATCCAGGCCCAGCTCAGCGGCAACCAGTACACCATCGACCCCAGCCAACTCCACGACCCCGACGACAACCGCCCTCTCCAACTCGCCAACGCCGGCGACACCCGCCGCCTCGCCTCCCCCTACCCCGACCTCATCGGCACCAGCGGCAACCCCACCACCGGCTACCACCTCACCTACCACCCCAACCTCGGCGCACCCGGCGGCTACCTCGGCGCATTCCACACCACCGCCACCACCCCCACCGGCGGCACCGACTGGAACAACTGGACCATCGCCACCGCCCAACTCACCACCGGCACCGCCATGTTCCTCTGGAACCGCACCACCGGTGCCCTACACCTGTGGACCGACCTCACCGTCAACCCCGACACTGGCGAACTCACCTACACCCCCTACGCCCTCTCCACCGCCTGGAACACCGGAGCCGCCATCACCCTGCGTGCCGCCGACATCAACGGCGACGGCACCCCCGACCTCTGGGCGACGGGCGCGGCGGCGACGGGGACCGCCTGGCTGGTCTCCGGCCTGACCGGCGGCACCGGGACGATCGCCGCCCAACCGGCGCAGACCCTGGTCACCTCGGACCACACCTGGCAGCTCAACGACAGCACGGGCGGCACCGTGAGCACGGCCCGGGACACCGGTGGCACGCTGCACGCCACCGGCACCGCCGGGGCCACCTGGAACACCGGCGACATGTTCGACCCCGACGTGGTCTTCGACGGCACTGGCGGAACGCTGACCACCACGGGTCCGGCCTTCGCCACCAACGCCGACTTCACCGTCTCCGCCTGGGTGAAGCCCACCTCGGCGGGTGGGACCGTAATGTCCCAGAACGGCGTCAACACCGCCGGATACCGGCTCTGGGCCGAGGGCAGTGACAAGTCCTGGCGCTTCGCGATGCCCCGCACCGACGTCGCGGCCCCGGTCTGGGACACCGTCACCTCCGGCGCGGGCAGCCTCCGGCCCGGCGTGTGGACGCAGGTGACGGCGACCTTCAACACGAACACCGATGCCATGACGCTGTACGTCAACGGCACCAACGTGGGCCACGCCACGCACGGCACCGTCTTCAACGCCACGGGCAACATGCGCATCGGCAGCCACCGCACGTCGGCCACGGCCCACGGCGGCTGGTTCTCCGGCGAGATGGCGATGGTGCAGACCTGGAACGAGGTCTTCATCGGCAACGTCACCCTGTACGGCGTGCGTCCCGACGGACGGCTGACCTACTCACAGATCGATGCGGGCACCGGCAACCGGACCAAGACTCTGGTCTCGGCATCGCCGCTGACCTTCGTACCGAAGGCGATGGCGGTCCTCAACGGCAACACGCTGCTGGTGACGTCCCCGAGCGGCGTGCTGTACCGGCTCGACGTGCTGACCAACGACCGTGACCTGACCTTCGGGCCGCTGACGCAGATCGGCGGGGGCTGGACCCACGAGCGCCTCACCTACGACGGCGCCGGGAAGCTGTTCGGCATCGCCGACGGCTACCTGCGCCGGTACGACGTCACCAGCGCGAAGCCGACCAACGCGACGATCATCAACAACACGCTCATCGACGGCGGTTTCGCCCTGCACACCCTGACGTCCACCGGCCCTGGATGGATCATGGGCACCACCAGTGCGGGCGCCCTGCTCACCTACAAGATCAACGGTCCGGGCGACTGGCTCCGGTACGAGCTGCGCCCCAGCACCTGGCAGGTCATGACCCACCTGGCCTCGCCGGGTGGCGGGGTCATCTACGGACAGCACACCAACACCTCCCTCTACCGCTACCTGGACGCCAACCCGTACGACGGCATCGGCACCGACATCGCCTCCTTCACCACCGACCCGGTGGACGCGTCCGGCTGGACGGAGGTGCTGCTCGCCGCGCAGCCGAGGGCCCTCGGCTAGCCCGCCGGCGGGGAGGGACGGTGCGCCCTCCCCGCCGGCCACCACGCCCCGCGTCCCGGCCGGGCGACGACTCACGCCGGTAAGGCATCTCACGCCGGTCGGTCCTTCCAGCAGAGGACCGACCGGCGTATCGTCGGCAGGCGATGACCAACGTCTGGCACCTCACCGTGCGCCTGTACGTCGACCTCCGACGGCAGGCCAGCGGCATCTGTCCGGCGCGGCCCGTCTCCTGACGCCCGCCCGACCGACCGCCCCCAGACCCCTGGACGCATCCTCATGGCTTCCGCCCTGCGCAAGTTCCCCTTCTCCCTGCAGATCCTGCTCGGCCTCGTCCTCGGCGTGGCGCTGGGCTTCCTCGCCCGCGCCAACGACCTGAGCTGGCTGGCCAGCACCCTCGACACCGTCGGCGGCCTCTTCGTCCAGCTGCTCAAGCTGGCCGTGCCGCCGCTGGTCTTCACCGCCATCGTGGTCAGCGTGGTCAGCCTGCGCGGCGTGGCCAACGCCGCCCGGCTGGCGCTGAAGACGCTGCTCTGGTTCGGCGTCACCGCCCTGATCGCGGTGGGCATCGGCATCGGCATCGGCCTGCTCACCGACCCGGGCCGGGGCGTCACCCTGGACGTCGGCGGGGCCGCCCCGCCGAAGGCCACCGGCTCGTGGACGGACTTCCTGACCGGCATCGTGCCGACCAACCCGGTCGGCGCGTTCGTCGAGGGCAACGTGCTCCAGATCGTCTTCCTGGCCCTGGTGGTGGGCGCCGCCGCGCTGCTGGTCGGCGAGGCCGCCGAGCCGTTCGTGGCGCTCAACCGGTCGCTGCTGGCCATCGTGCAGAAGGCGCTGTGGTGGGTGATCCGGCTCGCCCCGATCGGCACCCTCGGCCTGATCGGCCACGCCGTCGCCTCGTACGGCTGGGACCTGCTGGCCCCGCTGGCGAAGTTCACCACCGCCGTGTACGTCGGCTGCGCGATCGTGCTGTTCGTGGTCTACCCACTGCTGCTGGCCGTCGCCGGCCGGCTCAACCCGCTGCGCTTCTTCGCCGGCGCCTGGCCGGCCATCGAGCTGGCCTTCGTCTCCCGCTCCTCGGTCGGGACGATGCCGGTGACCCAGCGTTCCGTCGAGCGCCTCGGCGTCCCCCGCGAGTACGCCTCGTTCGCGGTGCCGTTCGGCGCCACCACGAAGATGGACGGCTGCGCGGCGATCTACCCGGCCCTCGCGGCGATCTTCGTGGCGCAGGTCTTCGGGGTGGACCTCGGCGTCGGCGACTACCTGCTGATCGCGTTCGTCTCCGTGGTCGGCTCGGCGGCCACCGCCGGCCTGACCGGCGCGATCGTGATGCTCACGCTGACCCTGAGCACGTTGGGCCTGCCGCTGGCCGGTGCCGGCCTGCTGCTGGCCATCGACCCGATCCTGGACATGATCCGCACCGCCACCAACGTCGCCGGTCAGGCCGTCGTCCCGACCATCGTCGCCGCCCGCGAGGGCACCCTCGACCGGGCCGCGTACGACTCGGCCGGCCGCCGGGACCTGACCGAACCGGACGTTCCCGTCCGCACCGACGACCCGAGCCCCGTCCCCGCCTGACACCCGTGTTGATCAAGAGGTCTGCGTCACCGCGGAGATCGTTCCTGACGTAGACCTCTTGATCACGCGTCCCTGAAGCCCGCGCCTGCGCCTGGGCCGGAGAGGATCCGTACATGAGCAGTCTGTTCACCCCGCTGGCCCTACGGGCCGTCACCCTGCCCAACCGGGTCGCCCTGGCCCCGATGTGCCAGTACAGCGCCGGCCCGGACGGCCTGCCCACCGACTGGCACCGGGTGCACCTGGGGGCCCGCGCGGTCGGCGGCGTCGGCCTGGTGATCACCGAGGCGACCGCCGTGGTGCCCGAGGGCCGGATCAGCCCCCAGGACACCGGCCTCTGGTCCGCCGCCCACGTCGACGCGTGGCGGCCCGTCACCGCCTTCGTCGCCGCGCAGGGCGCGGTGCCGGCCGTCCAGCTCGCGCACGCCGGGTTCAAGGCGTCGACGTACCGGCCGTGGGCGGAGCATCGCGGCGGGGTGCCGGACGCCGAGGGCGGCTGGACCCCGGTCGGCCCCGGCGCGAAGCCGTTCGTGCCCGAGTACCGGGTGCCGACCGCGCTCGACGACGCCGGGCTCGCGGGCGTGGTCGAGGCGTTCGCCACGGCCGCCGGACGGGCGGTGGACGCCGGGTTCGCCGCCGTGGAGATCCACGCCGCGCACGGCTACCTGCTGCACGAGTTCCTGTCCCCGCTGACCAACCACCGCGCCGACGGCTGGGGCGGCGACCGGGCCGGCCGGATGCGGCTGACCCTCGCGGTGGCCCGCGCGGTCCGCGCGGCGGTCGGCGAGAACGTGCCGGTGCTGGCCCGGATCTCCGCCACCGACTGGACCGAGGACGGCTGGACCGTCGAGGACAGCGTGGTGCTCGCCGGTGAGCTGGCGGCGGCCGGCGTCGACCTGGTGGATGCCTCCTCCGGCGGCGCCTCCGCCCGGGCCGCCATCCCGGTCGGCCCCGGCTACCAGGTGCCGCTGGCCGCGCGGATCCGCCGGGAGGCCGGGGTGCCGACCGGCGCGGTCGGCCTGATCGTCGAGCCCGAGCAGGCCGAGCAGATCGTGGCCGGCGGGGAGGCCGACCTGGTCCTGCTCGGCCGGGAGCTGCTGCGCGACCCGTACTGGCCCCGCCGGGCGGCGGCCAAGCTCGGCGCCGCACCGTCCTGGCCGGCCCAGTACGCCCGCGCCCTCTGACGTCGGGAACCTTGGACAGTTGCCGTTCGCATGCAACGGCAACTGTCCAAGGTCCGGCGGGGGCGCGCGGGGAAGGGCCGGTCAGCCCGCCAGGTGACCCCAGTCGTCCTCCAGGTCCCGCCACGGGCCCCGGGCCGCCACCGTCCCGCCGATCAGCACCACCACCTGGTCGGCCCGGACCAGCGCCGCCCGCTTCGATGTCGAGCCGACCACCGTCACCCCGTTCTTCCGCAGCGCCGCCCACAGCTCCAGCTCCGTGGTGACGTCCAGCGCCGACGACACGTCGTCTGCGACCAGCAGCTCCGTACGCGGGGCCAGCGCCCGGGCCAGCGCCAGCCGCTGCAGCTGCCCGCCGGAGAGCCGGGTCCCCTTGTGCCCGATGAGCAGCCCGAGCCCGCCCCCGGCGGCGGCCAGGTCGTGGTCGAGCTGGGCGGTCGACACCGCGCCGGCCGCGTCCACGTCGTGGCCGAGCGCGACGTTGTCGCAGACCGTGCCGGAGAGCACCCGGGGGAGCTGGCCCACGTAGCCGACCTGCTGGGGGCGCAGGAACAGCTCCGGTGAGGTGACCGGCTCGGAGTTCCAGCGCAGCGCGCCGGTGTGGTGCACGATCCCGGCCAGGGCGCGCAGCAGCGAGGACTTGCCGGAGCCGACCGGCCCGACGACGAGCACGAGCTGGCCGCGTTCGACGGTCAGGTCGACGTCCCGGACGGCGAGCGTCCCGTCGGTGTGCAGCGCGCCGAAGCCGACCAGGTCCAGCCGGCGCAGTGGGTGCCGGGGCGGGGGCTCGGGCGCGGACGCGGTCCCGGCGGCCAGGTCCACCCCGTCCACCGGCGCCGAGTACGTCCCCACCCCGGCCATCGCCACCGTCCGACGCGTCCACACCCGGGCCGACGGGAGCTGCGAGACCAGGGACGCCGTGGTCCACGCGAACCAGCGGGCCGCGCCGAGGGTGGACACCGCGACCAGGGTGGCCCCGGCGGACAGCCCGCCGCTGAGGTAGAGCGCCCAGGCGCCGATCGGCAGCAGGCCGCTGACCAGGGCCGGCGTGGAACGGGACCAGACCAGCACGGAGATCTCCCGGCGCTGCTGCTCGCTGCGGGTGGCGTCGAGGTCGGCGAGGTGGGCCAGCACCGGACGGGTGGCGCCGGCGAGCTTCACCGTGCGGGCGGCCGACAGGGACGACACCAGCGAGGTGGCGAACGCCGCCCGGGCCGCGACGGTGGCCCGGGCGGACCGTTCCAGACGCGGCCCGAACAGCGTCGCCGCCAGCCCGGAGACGACCATCGTCCCGGCGAAGAACGCGGCCGGCACCAGGCTGCCGGAGACCAGCGTCATGGTGACCACGATGAGCAGGGCGATGGCCTGGTCGAGCAGGTTGTCGGCGAGGATCACCACCCGTTCGGTGTCGCCGCCCTGGGCGACCACCTCGGCCGGGGTGTGTCCGCTGATCCGGCGCGGGCCGGTCTGCCCGTGCACCAGCCGCAGGCTGATCCGCAGCATCTGGCGGACCCACCAGTTGGGGAACCAGTAGCTGGTGAAGTAGGGCACCGGCGTGGTCACCAGCAGCGCGGTCACGATCCCGACCGCCGGCCACCACGGCCCGCCGGAGCCGTCCACCATGTCGGCCCAGAGCCAGGGCAGCACCGAGCCGTCCAGGCCGAGCAGCCCCCCGAACCCGAACAGCGCGATCGCGGTCAGGCCGTACCGGGGGTCGTTGGTGGTCAGGCGCAGGATCTCCCGCATCGTCCGGGCGGGCGGCGTCGGCGGCAGCGGGGGCGGCTCGACCTTCGTCCGGGCCGCGCCGACCGGCACGCCGGGACCGGCGCCCGGCACGCTCGCCCCGGCAGGACCGGCACCCGGCACGCTCGCCCCGGCGGAACTGGAACCGGGACCGGCACCCGGGGCCGGGGCCGGCGGCGGATCGGTCAGCAGCGCCGTGCCGCCGCTCCGCCCGGCCGCTCCCGCCTCGGCATACGCGGAAGCGTGGCTGACGGCCAGCAGCTCGGCGAACCGTTCCGACGAGCGCAGCGGGCCGGACTCGACCACCGCCCCGTCGGCCAGCACCACCACCTCGTCGCAGCCGCGGACCGAGGAGAGCCGGTGGGCGATGACGATGCCGATCCGGTCGGTGAGCAGCCGCTCGGTGGCCCGCTGCACCAGCGTCTCGGTGACCGGGTCCAGCCGGGCGGTGGCCTCGTCGAGGATCACCACGTGCGGGTCGCGGACCAGGATCCGGGCGAACGCGACGAGCTGCTCCTGCCCGGCGGACAGCACGTGCCCGCCCTCACCGAGCCGGGTGTCCAGGCCGTCGGGCAGCTCGGCGACCCAACCGGCCAGGCCCAGCTCGCGCAGCGCCCGGGCGGCGTCGTCGAGCAGGGCCGGGTCGAACAGGGCGACGTTCTCGGCGAGCGTGCCGGCCAGGATCTCGGTGCGCTGCGGCACCACGGCCACCCACCGGCGCAGCCGCTCGACGTCCAGGTCGAGCAGGTCCGCCCCGCCGAGCAGCACGGTGCCGCGCGGCAGGTCCACCGCCCGGGTGAGCACCTTGGCCAGGGTGGACTTACCGGACCCGGTCCGCCCGACCAGGGCGTACGACCGGCCCCGGACGAAGTTCAGCGAGACGTCGCGCAGCGCCGGCGCGCGGTCGCCCTCCGCCCCACCCTCCGGGTAGCGGAAGGTGAGGTTCCGCACGACCAGGTCGCCCTCGGCGGGCTCCCGGCCGCCGGTCGGCTCCTGCCGGGAGTCCTGGAGAAGCTGCACCCGCCCCCAGGCGCCGAGCGCGTACTGCAACTCGGGCACCATCCGGCTGATGTGCTCGACGGTCGCGCCGAAGGCGAGCACCAGCAGCCAGACGGCGGTCAGCCGGGCCGCGTCGATCCGGCCGGAGGCCAGCGCCCAGGCCCCGCCGAGGACCACCCCGACGATGCCGACCCGGATGATCCCGGCGCCGACGGCGGTGACCTCCGCCGACATCCGCCACACCGGCCGCCCCCGGGCCAGCACCTCGGCCGCCCGCCGGGCGTAGAGCCGCAGCACGTACGGCCGGGCCAGGCTGGTGCGCACGTCGTCCTGGCCGTGGACGGCCTCCTCCATCACGGCGGCGAGGTCCGTCCAGGCCTCCTCCTCGGCCATCCGGGCCGGGGCGATCCGCCGGGTCGGCCGGCGCAGCACGACCACGAGCAACGCCGTCAGCGTGAGCATGCTCACGCCGGCCGGCCACCAGACCACCAGTGCGACGACGGTGGAGAGCAGGCCCGTGGCGGACATCTGGGCGATCCGTACGCCGTGCCCGCGCACCTCGGAGGCCACCTGGTAGACGTCCCCGTCGATCCGGTCCAGCAGCTCCCCGACCGGGGTTCCCTCCAGGGTGGGCAGGTCCTGCCCGAACGCCACCCGGCACAGCCGCCGCCGGACGTCGGCGGACCAGTCCGCGGTCAGCCCGGCCATCACCAGCCCGATGGCGAGGTCGGTGACGACCGCGGCGCAGAGCGCCACCGCGAGGACGGCGAACAGCACCCCCGAGCGGTGCACCAGCACCGGGCCGGCGAGCGCCGCCGCGGCGGCCTGGCCGGTGCCGCCGAGCACGATCAGCACGGCGACGACCGTCATCCGGCGGGCCGAGGTGGCCCACAGGTCACGGAAAAGGCGCATGTCGGTCCCTCCGGACTCCGGGGCGGCGGTGCCTCCACCCTGCGTGATCCGGCCGCGCCGTTCAACGCATTTACCCCATCGGGGTACGCCGCCGGGGCCATGCCCGGGCCGCCGGAGGGCCGGGGCCGCCGGAGGGAGCCCGGTCAGGCGCGGGTGTCAGCGAGGGGAGCTTCCCCGCACACTCAGAACAGCACGGTGGCGAGGGTGCCGACCGGGCGGAAGCCGCACCGCTCGTAGACGCGGCGGGCGGGCAGGTTGAAGTCGTTGACGTACAGGCTGACCGTCGGGGCGACCCGCAGCAGCGCGTCCCTGGTCACCGCCGCCATCGCCGCCGTGGCGAGCCCCCGGCCGCGCCACTGCGGCGACACCCAGACCCCCTGGACCTGTGCGGTACGCCGGGTCACCACCGCCAGCTCGGCCTTGAACACCACCTGGCCGTCGACGAACCGGGCGTACGCCCGACCGGCCCGGACCAGGTCGGTGACCCGCCGCCGGTAGCCGTGCCCGCCGTCCTCGGCCAACGGCGAGACGCCCACCTCCTCGGTGTACATGGCCACGGCCGCCGGGAAGAGCAGGTCGATCTCGTTGGCGCGTACCAGCCGCACCTCGGGGTCGACGACCACCGCCGGCAGCGCGTCGGCGGCCAGCAGCGGCTGGTTGGGTCGGACGTCCCGGGCCGGCCCCCAGTGCCCGCAGAGCCGATCCCACAGCCCGAGCACCGCGTCCGCCCGGCCGACGATGGAGGAGCAGAGGCGTTCCTCGGCGGCGAGCAGTTCGGCGTAGGCGGCGACGGCGGGCTCCGAGGCGAGCACCGGTGTGAGGTTGCCGCCGAGCCAGCAGATCGACTCCAGGCTACGGCGTGCGCCGTACCCGAGGATCCGCCCCTCGGCCCGCCACCAGGCCAGCCCTCGCGCGGCGATTCGCTCGGCGACCTGCGCTCCCGCGAACGGGTCGAGGTCGAGCAGCCGCTCGACCGCGCGGCGCTCCGATTCCCCCAATTGCCGTACCGGCACCGTCAGCACGGTTACCAGCCTGCCAGATCACCCCGCCGCCTCGCCGGCCGAGTGCCGAGCCCACCGGGATGGGCACGCCGGACATCGAGCCGGGGCGTCCCCGACGCACGTCCGACAGCACGGAACCTTGTCGCCGACACGTTGGCGATATATCGTTGATGCATCAGCGACAGAACATTGAAGGGAGAACCCTGATGGGTTTCCACCAGCGGATGCACGTACACGAGCACGAGGCCCGGATGCGCGGCTTCGGCTTCCCGCCGTTCCCGCCCGGTCCCCCCGGGCCGCCGTTCCCACCCGGCCCGCACGGGCACGGGGGCGGCCGGGGCGGTCACCAGGGACGCGGCCGGGGACGCCGGCCCAACGTGCGGGCCGCCGTGCTGGCCCTGCTCACCGAACGCCCCATGCACGGGTACGAGATGATCCAGGAGATCGACTCCCGCACCGGCGGGGCCTGGCGGCCCAGCCCCGGGTCGATCTACCCGACGCTCCAACTCCTGGAGGACGAGGGCGTCGTCACCGTCGCGACCGAGGAGGCCGGCGGCGGCCGGAAGCGGTTCACGGTCACCGAGGCGGGCCGCGCCGAGGCCGACGAAGCGGCGCAGGCCCCGCCGTGGGGCGAGTTCGCCGAGGACACGGTCAACAGCTGGCACGACATCCGCGACGCCGGCAACCAGGCGATGCAGGCGCTACGCCAGGTGATGACGACCGGCACCGACGACCAGCGGGAACGGGCCGCCCAGGTGCTCGCCGAAACCCGCCGCAAGCTCTACGCCATCCTCGCCGAATCCGACTGACCCACCCCACCCCCGCCTACTCCCACCTCCCACGCCCGCCTCCTACGCCACGCCCGCCTCCCGCGCCCACCTCCCGCGCAAATTCAAGGAAAGAGTGGCCATTCCGCGGGGAATGGCCACTCTTTCCTTGAATTTGCCGCCCGGGCAGGGGCGTGTCCACCCGGGGCGCGACGTGCCCGGGTGGGTGGGTCAGTGGACCGTGACCGTGGGGCCTGGGACCAGGCCCCGGAGGTCTTCGGGGAGTTCCGCGCCCATCTCGTCGGCGATTCGGAGCGCCTCGAAGATCAGGGTCTCCACGATCTGCGCCTCCGGGACGGTCTTGACGACCTTGCCCTTGACGAAGATCTGCCCCTTGCCGTTACCGGAGGCGACGCCGAGGTCAGCCTCGCGGGCCTCGCCCGGGCCGTTGACGACGCAGCCCATCACGGCCACCCGCAGTGGCACCGGCAGCCCCTCAAGACCGGCCGTGACCTCCTCGGCCAGCTTGTAGACGTCGACCTGCGCCCGGCCGCAGGACGGGCAGGAAACGATCTCCAGGCCCCGCTCGCGCAGCCCCAACGACTCCAGGATCTGGTTGCCGACCTTGATCTCCTCCACCGGCGGGGCCGACAGCGAGACCCGGATCGTGTCGCCGATCCCCTCGGCCAGCAGCGCGCCGAAGGCGACCGCCGACTTGATGGTGCCCTGGAACGCCGGCCCGGCCTCGGTCACGCCGAGGTGCAGCGGGTAGTCGCACTTCTCGGCGAGCTGCCGGTACGCCCGGATCATCACCACCGGGTCGTTGTGCTTCACCGAGATCTTGATGTCCCGGAAGCCGTGCTCCTCGAACAACGAGCACTCCCACAGCGCCGACTCGACCAGCGCCTCGGCGGTGGCCCTGCCGTACTTGGCGAGCAGCCGCTTGTCCAGCGAGCCGGCGTTCACCCCGATCCGGATCGGCACCCCGGCGGCGCCGGCTGCCTTGGCGATCTCCTTCACCTTGTCGTCGAACTGCCGGATGTTGCCCGGGTTCACCCGCACGGCGGCGCAGCCGGCGTCGATCGCGGCGAAGACGTACTTGGGCTGGAAGTGGATGTCGGCGATGACCGGGATCTGCGACTTGCGGGCGATCGCCGGCAGCGCCTCGACGTCGTCCTGGCTCGGCACGGCCACCCGGACGATCTGGCACCCCGACGCGGTCAGCTCGGCGATCTGCTGGAGGGTGGCGTTGACGTCGGAGGTGAGGGTGGTGGTCATCGACTGCACCGACACCGGCGCGCCACCACCGACCGGCACGGAGCCGACCATGATCTGGCGGCTGAGCCGCCGGGGGGCGAGCGCGGGGGGCGGCGCGGCGGGCATACCGAGACTGACTGCGGTCACTTCAGGCACTCACCTTGAGAAGAGCGTGATGGGATTGACGACGTCCGCGGTGATGGTCAGCAGCGTGAACACGCCGCCGATCAGGATCACCGCGTACGTGATGGGCATGAGTTTGAGGTAGTCGACGCGGCCCGGGTCCGGCTTGCCGAAGCGGGCGAACAGCCACGACCGGGCCCGCTCGAACCAGGCGATCGCGATGTGCCCGCCGTCGAGCGGGAGCAGCGGCAGCAGGTTGAACACGCCGATGAAGAAGTTCAGCGAGACGAAGAGCATGAAGAAGATCAGCCAGGCGTTGTTCTCCACCGCTTCCCCGCCGAGCCGGCTCGCGCCGACCACGCTGATCGGGGTGTCCATGTCCCGCTCGCCGCCGGTGATCGCCGTCCACAGGGCGGGCACCTTCTGCGGGATGCGCTTCATCGCCTCGTACGTGCCGACGGCCATGTCGCCGGTGAACCGGGCGGTACCGCCGAACGCGGACACCGGCCCGTACTCGACCCGGGTGGGGGTGCTGTATCGCAGGCCGATGCCGAGCGCGGACACCGGGCCGAGCTGGCCCTTCGGGTTGTCCAGCGGGGGGCGCTGGGTCTGGCCGAGCACGGTGCTCGTGGTGCCCGGCTGGCCGTCACGGACGTACGAGATGGCGACCTTGTCGCCGGGCTTGGCGGCCCGCAGCCCGGTCAGCAGGTCGCCGTAGTTGTTGACCGGGGCGCCGTTGAACGAGCTGATCCGGTCCCCGTCGCGCAGGTTGGCCTGGGCGGCGGGGCTGGCCGGGTCGGTCGCCGTGCAAGCCCGGATGGCGTTCTCCGGCACCACACAGGGGGACAGCGCGATCACCGCCGGCTCCTGGCGGACCTCGGCGTCGGTGGTCGGGAAGTCGGGGTTCGGCAGGCCGGCGGAGATCGCGATGATCCAGGTCGCGACCAGGGCGAGCGCGAAGTGGGTGATGGAGCCGGCGGACATCACGATGGTCCGCTTCCAGACCGGGTAGCGCCACATCGCCCGGGGCTGGTCGGCCGGGTCGACGTCGTCGTCCTGCGGCGTCATGCCGACGATCTTGCAGAAGCCGCCGAGCGGGATGCCCTTGACGCCGTACTCGGTCTCGCCCCGCTTGACCGACCAGAGGGTGGGGCCGAAGCCGACGAAGTAGCGGGTGACCTTCATCCCGAACGCCTTGGCGGTGAGCATGTGCCCCGCCTCGTGCAGGCTGACCGAGATGAGGATGGCCAGGGCGAAGAGCACCACCCCGAGCAGGTACGCCATCAAGATCCTTCCACCGACGCCACAATGATCTCCTGCGCGTGCGCGCGTGCCCACGACTCGGCGGCGAGCACGTCCTCGACGGTACCTGGTTCGGCGAAATCGGGTGTGTCCTCCAACACCCGCCGGAGGGTGTCCACGATGCCGAGGAACGGCAACCGGCCGGCGACGAACGCCGCCACGCACTCCTCGTTGGCCGCGTTGTAGACCGCCGGACGGCAGCGCCCGGCCTCCCCGGCAGCCTTGGCCAGCGCCACCGCCGGGAACGCCTCGTCGTCCAGCGGGGCGAACTCCCAGGTGTGGGCCGTCGTCCAGTCGACGGCGGCGGCGGCGTCGGGCACCCGGTCGGGCCAGCCGAGGGCCACCGCGATCGGCAGCCGCATGTCCGGCGGGCTGGCCTGGGCGATCGTCGAACCGTCGACGAACTCCACCATCGAGTGGATCACCGAGGTCGGGTGCACCGTCACGGTGATGTCGGCGTACGGCACGTCGAACAGCTCGTGCGCCTCGATCACCTCCAGCGCCTTGTTGACCATGGTGGCCGAGTTGATCGTAATGACCGGCCCCATGTTCCAGGTCGGGTGGGCCAACGCCTGCTCGGGCGTGACCTCGGTCAGCTCGTCGCGCCGCTTGCCTCGGAAGGGGCCGCCGCTGGCGGTGACGATCAGCCGCCGCACCTCGGGGCGCGACCCGGAGCGCAGGCACTGGGCCAGCGCCGTGTGCTCGGAGTCGACAGGCACGATCTGCCCCGGCCGCGTCACCGCGGCCCTGACGAGGGGGCCGCCGGCGACGAGGGACTCCTTGTTGGCCAGGGCGAGGGTACGGCCGGCGCGCAGCGCCGCGAGGGTCGGCGCGAGCCCGAGCGAGCCGACCACGCCGTTGAGCACGACGTCGCAGGGCCACTGGGCCAGCTCGGTCATCGCGTCCGGGCCGGCCACGATCTTGGGCAGCTTGAAGTCGCCGCTGGACCAGCCGCGCCGGCTCGCCTCGGCGTAGAAGGCGAGTTGGAGGTCCTGCGCGGCGGACGCCTTGGCCACCCCGACCGCGTCGACGCGCAGTTCGAGGGCCTGGGCGGCGAGCAGCTCGACGTTGCCGCCGCCGGCACCGAGCGCCACCACCCGGAACCGGTCGGGGTTGCGCCGGACGATGTCGATGGCCTGGGTGCCGATCGAACCGGTCGACCCGAGCAGGACGAGATCGCGGGGAGTTGTCACCCGCCCATTCTTCCCCAGCCTCGCTGAGCGCCCGCTGGGAGCCTCAACCCTCGGCGTCTGGTCCGCCGGTGCGGGCTGTCGCCGCCATCGGCTCGTTCCGCGCAATCCGTTGCTCCACAGAGGACTGTCGGATATCCGCGTCTGTTGGTGGCGCCCGCGACGGAGCACCTCCGAGTTCGCTGTCGTCGATACGATCCACCGTGACAAGCGCTGACCGGGGAAGGCGGTGAATGATGCGTTGCGGCACCTGCGGCACCGACACCGATGCGGGGCCCTCCACCTGCCAACGCTGCGGTTCGGCCCTGCTCGGCACCGCCGCCCCGCAAGAACAGCAGCCGCCGGCGCACACCGTGACACCCCGGTCACCGGCACCTCCCGGCGCGCCGGGGCCACCGGTCGAGGCGGCCGGGCCGTCGCCGGCCGTGGCGGCACCGGTCCTGCTGTGGGACCTGCTGCTCTGCGCGGTCCTGGTCGTCGGCTGGTTGCTGGTGGTGCTCCTCCTCGCGCTCGCACGGGGTGCTCCGAACGCGTCCCTGGTGCCGGGTGGGCTGAGGCCGTGGCATCACCTGCTCGCCGTGCTCGCCGTCGCCGTCTACCTGGCGACCACCGTCTGGGGCGCAGACGAGACACCCGGGCACCTGCTGGCTCGCGCCACCCGGGGCGTTGGGCTCGCCGGCGACCTGGCGCGGATGGTCCGACTCCTCATGCCCACCCTGGTGGTGACTCTCGCGGTGGCATTCGTCGCAGGCATGACCGTGCCGCTGCCCGCGACCGTCCCCTGGCCCGAGGCCACCTCCGCGCCACCGCGCGCCGACGACGGGGTGCCGGTCGAAGCGTCGTCGACGCACGGATCGTCCTCGACGACCGGGGTCGAGACGCCGATGCCGAGCGACGACCCGGGCGCACTGCGCGCCCAGGCCGAGGGGGTGGACGCCCTGCTCGCGGGGTCGGTCACCTCGCGCAACGACCTGGCCGCCGCCCTCGCGGCGGTGGGGCAGTGCCGCGACTTGAACCGATCGCTCACACTGCTGCAGAGCGTCGCGCGGCAGCGTCGCGCACAGCGCGACCGGGCCGAGGCGTTGACGGTCGACGCGCTCGCCGACGGGCCGGCGATGCGGGGCCACCTGGTGTCCGCTTTCGCGCACTCGGGAGACGCCGACGACGCCTACGCCGCCTGGGCACAACACTCCATCAGCTCCGGCTGCTCGCTCGACGCCAACTGGCGGCGAGGCAACCGGCTCTCCAATCAGGCACAGGCGGCCAAGACCGAATTCCTCCGTCGATGGAACCCGATCGCCAGGTCGTGCGAGCTGCCCACCCGCACGGTGAGGGACATCTGATGGACCTGAGAGATGGTGACGCGACGGTGACCGACCAGCCACAAGCTGATCACTTCGACTTTCCGCCCTACCAGGAGCCGCCCAGACTGTCCGACACCACCCGGCGCCTGTGCGGGGCGGTCTACCTCGACGAGGAGCTCGCCGACAAGGTGATCAGGGAGGTGGTGGAGGACGAACGCCGCGCCGTCGCCCTCTCCTTCGGCTTCGACCTCAACGCGGTCGTCCGGCACTGCTTCCGGGCGCGGAGCCGCTACCTGGCCCGCGATGGCATCCTGTTCGGGCTGCTCGTCCTCGGCCTGGTGATCGCGCCCAGCACCACCATCGGCTGGCTGATGCTCGGGGTCACCGTGCTGTTCGTCCGGTCCCGGAAGTGGCGCCGGTCATCGCTGCTCGTCCGCATCCCGCTGATCGGAGCGCTCCTCTCCGTCGCGCTCTTCTGTGGCGGTGGGGCGCTCATGGCGCCGCTGTGGAGGTTCCTGAGCATCGGCTACGGGCTGCTGGGCGCCCCCGCCCTCTACTCCGGCTCGCTGATGGGAGCGTCGGGGATCTCGGCCTTCGTCGGGGTGTTTCAGTTCCTGGCGTGGACGCCCTATTTGCTCGGCATCGCCACTCTGACCGTGCTGGTCCGGTTCGAGCGCACCACCCACCAGATCCTGGCCCACGAGCTGCGACCCGGCGTCACGCCGTTCCTACCGCCCGTGCCGAGCGCGCGGGTGGCCCGCCGGCTCGCCATGGTGGCCCGCGCCCAGTACGGCAACATCAACGTCCAGGAACGGAACCCCTTTCTGGGTTGCGGGCCGGCGGAGCACGGCTGGTCGTATGCGATCCCGGTGCGGCCCGTCCCCGGTCGGACCACCGGTCAGGAGGCCGCACCGAGCGCCGCACCGATCGACCACGCGGAGTTGGGTCCGGCGTTGACCGCGCACGTCAGGGCGGCGGTCAAGCGGATGCGGGAAGATCCGTTGCCGCCTGGTGCCCGGGTGCCCGGTCTGTCCCTGGTGCCGCATATCGTCGCCGACGGCGTGCGGTACCAGGGCGACCCGCTGCTCGACCCGGCCACCGGCATTCCGCGGAGTCGAGCCTCCAAGGAGGTGATCGAGGCGATCATCCGGCATCCGCAGGGAGGGCTGCGCTACTACGACCGGATCGTGGTCAGCGGCGCAGGCAAGCCGCTGCACACCGCCGACGGACGGCTGGTGCTGCCGGAGCAGAGCCTCGGCATCGACATCTCCGCCTTCGTCCACGTCGCCGTCGAGGGCGGGTTGCTCTACATCGAGTTCATCACCACCGTGATGCCTCCCATCCAGGCCCGATACGCGCTGGTCGACCGGCTGCGCCCCGAGCAGTCGACTGCCCGGAACACCAGCGCCGCGCTGTCGCACATGCTGACCGCCTCGGTGCTCAGCGGCTGGCGGCTGGCCAGGCGACTGAAGTACCACTGGAGCATGAAGCGCCGGATGGCCGACGCGCTCGTGGCGAGCACGCAGTTCCGGACCCACGACTACGGGGCCAGGGTCAGCGTGCGGCAGCTCGTCGCGGAGCCGGCCACGTTCAAGCACCTGCAACTGCTGGACGAGTGGAAGTACATCAAGCTCTTGGAGCGGGTGGTGCTGGAGGCTGTCGTGTCATTCCTGACCGAACGCGGCCTCGACCCCGGCGAACTGGCGCGACAGGCGTACGAGGTGCAGAACATCTTCGGCAACGTCAACAACATCTTCGGCGGCCAGCAGGCGTTCGCCAGCTCCAACGCCACCTTCGAACAGCACAACTAGGAGGCCCCCGTGGCAGGTCCGAATCAACCGTCCCGTTCGATCGTGTTCCACACCACCATCAGCGGTGGCCAGCAGGCGATGGCCAGCGACAACCCCGTCTTCGTCCAGTACAACGGGACGAGCGAGTTCGCGGAGAAGTTCGACGCGCTGCTGCGCACCCTGAAGGAGCACGTCGCCGACTTCGAGGACCCGGATCGGGCCGGCCGTGAGGTGGCGGCGATCGAGACGGCCCGGGTGCAGCGGCAGCCGGACCGCCAGCCTGTGCTGAACTCGTTGGAGACGTTGGCCGCGCTGACCACGGCGGGGGGCACGCTGGCGAACGCGGTCGGCGCAGTGATCGAACTGGTCTCACAACACTGGCCGCTCTGAACCACGACGCGCGCCGTCAGGGCCGCCGGGTCCCCGCGCCGCGCAGCACCGCACACTCTCTCCGACGCCGGCGATCAGTGCCGATGGCGCCCCGCCGGAGGAATGTTTCAATGCATCGATGACTATGGTTGAATTTCGTCATGCGAAGAGGTCTCGTCTGGCTGGCCGTCACATTCGTCTTCGGTGCGCTGCTGGTCAGCCCGGGAGCGGCCCGGGCCGCCACCGCCACACCGTCGCTGGTCATCGCCAGCGACTTCCCCGACCCCGACGTCGTCAAGTTCGGCGGCACCTACTACGCGTACTCGACGAACAACGGCAACGGCAACGCCCCGGTCGCCACGGCCGGCTCGCTGACCGGCCCGTGGACCCGGCGGCCCGACGCGATGCCGACGCTCGGCGCCTGGGCGAACGGGGGGCTGACCTGGGCGCCCGACGTGTCCCAGCGGGCCGACGGGCGGTACCTGCTCTACTACACCGCCCGCAGCCGGGCCACCGGCCGGCAGTGCCTCGGCGCGGCGCTGGCCACGTCGCCGCTGGGCCCGTTCGGCGCCGTCGGCACCCAGCCGCTGGTCTGCAACGCCGGCGAGGGCGGCGACATCGACGCGGCGAGCTTCACCGACAGCACCGGGCTTCGCTACCTGCTCTACAAGGACGACGGCAACGCCATCGGCCAGCCGACGAGCCTCTGGCTGCAACAGGTCGCCGCCGACGGTGTCGCCCTCCAGGGCGGCCGGGTCGAGCTGCTGCGCAGCGGTCGCGCCGAGGAGGCCGGCATCATCGAGGCGCCCGCGCTGACGAAGGTGGGCGCGCAGTACGTGCTGTTCTACTCCCTCGGCGGCTACGGCGGCGACGGCTACCAGACCAGCTACGCCACGTCGACCTCGCTGACCGGGCCGTACACGAAGGCGTACCGTTCGCTGCTGACCACCGCGTCGCTCGACTCGGCGGTGCGCGGGCCGGGCGGCGCCGACGTGGTACGCGAGGCGGGCGGCGACCACATCGTCTTCCACGGCTGGATCAACAACTACTCGGCGCGCGGCATGTACGTGGCGGCGCTGGGCTGGTCCGGCGGATACCCCGTGGTGCGGGGCAGCCGGGTGCGGTACGAAACCGAGCGCGGCACGCTCAACCACTGTGCGGCCCGCGCCGCCCCGAACACGTCGCAGGGCCAGGTCGTGGCGTACATGGACTATGCGGACAGCTGGGTCGAGATGACGGTCTTCGCGCCCCGGGCCGGCGGGTACCGCGCCAATGTCGCCTACGCGGCGGGCTACGGCGACGCCCAGCACACGCTGACCGTCAACGGCGCGAACCCGAAGGTCGTCAGCTATCCCAACACGGGCTGGGACGTCTGGCGGCAGGTGGGCGTCGACGTGACGCTCAACGCGGGCTACAACACGCTGCGATTCACGTACCTGAGCCGCTGGGCGGAACTTGACTTCGTCGAGGTGGCATAACGCACTCGTCCACGAGGATCATGGACCTACACCAAGATCAACACAGCTTCCTGACCGTTTGATGCTGCTATTTGGACGGGCGTTGGGCAGATCTTGGAAGGAAACGGCCCCTGGAGGGGCCGTTTCCTTCCAAGATCTGGTCGCGGGGGTCGGACGGCAGGTCGTTCGACCGGCAGCGCGGGTTGCCGGTCGGCTGACGGCCTGATTTTCGGTGCCCGCACGAGGCGGGCACCGCAAACCGATCAGGCGGCGAGGCGGAGCACGAAGGCCTCCACCTCCTCGCCGCCGTACCAGTCGGTGCGTCGGCCCACGTGGGTCATGCCGAGCCGGCGGGCCACCGCCATCGACGCGGCGTTGCCCGGCGACACGACCGCCCAGACCTGCGGGGTGCCGGTCGCCAGCTCCCGGGCCACCAGCGACCGGGCCGCCTCGGTGGCGTACCCGTGACCCCAGGAGTCCGGGTGCAGGTGCCAGCCGACCTCGATGTCCTCGGTCAGCACGCTCTCGTCCCGGCCGGGCAGCGGCTTGAGCAGCACCGTGCCGGCCACCACGCCGGTGTCGCGGACCTCGATCGCCCAGGTGCCGTACCGGTCGCCGTGCTCCGCGTGCCGATCCCGCCACATCGCGAGCCGGTCGGCCGCCTGCGCCGGGTCGGTGAACGGCTGGCCGGGCGCGCCCAGCCAGCGGGTGACCTCGGGCCGGGAGTAGATGTCGAAGATCCGGGTCAGGTCGGCCGGGTCGGCGGTCCAGTCCCGCAGGACCAGGCGTTCCGTGGCGAGGATTCCCATGGCGGCGATCCTAGTGAGCGGCGGACGGCCCGGCTGGTGACGGCCGACCTGCGCGGCCTGCGCTGTCGTGAGTGACGCGGGGCGGTACGGGGAAAGAAGCCGCGATGGGCAGCGGAAGGCAACGGGCGAAGCGGATCACCAGTGCAGCGTTCCGCCCGCTGCGGGGCCGGGACCTGTCCCTGCACGCCGCCGCCATCACCTTCTACGGGGCGATCGCCGTGGTGCCGGTGGCCCTGCTGGCGATCTGGCTCACCTCGCTGCTGGCGGGAGCCGACCGGGTGCGCCGGCTCACCTCGTACGCCGTGGAGACGCTGCCGGACGCGATCGGCGCGCCCCACGCGGTGCAGGCGCTGGTGGAGGCGGGGGTGGGGTTGACCCCGCTGCCGGCGTTGGCGTCGCTGCTGCCTGCGTCGCTCTACGGCGAGGGGCTGCGCCGCGCGTTCGTCTCGGTCGCCATGCCGCGCAGCGACGAGTCGTTGGTCGGCTGGCGGGGCCGGCTGCTGCTGCTCCCCCTGCTGGCGCCGGCCCCGGCCCTGCTGCTGTCGATCCTGCTCGCGCTGCCGACGACCACCAGGCTGGTCCGACAGGGCGGATGGAGCGGCGCGCTGGGGGTGGTGCTGTCGTTCCTGGCGGTCTGGCTGGTGCTCACCCCGGTGCTGCTCTGGCTGTTCCGGGTGGTCGGCCCGGCCTCGCCGGACTGGCTCTCCGCGCTGGGCATCGGGTCGTTCACCGCCGCCAACCTCTCCGGATTCCTGCACGGCTTCGTCCTCTTCGCCTCGCTCCCGATCGACCTGGGCGTGCCGTTCGGCGGCTTCGACGAGATCGGCGCGGGGGTGGCGGTCCTGCTCTGGCTCTACCTCTTCCACGTGATCGTGCTGGCCGGCTACTCCGCCACCCTCGCCCTGTCCCGCTGGCGCACCCGCCCGCCCAGGTGACGGCTCTCCGGGGCGCTCCCGGCCCGAACGGGTGACGGGCTCTCGGGGCGCTCCCGGCCCGAACAGGACCGGCGACGGTCTCCCGCCGGGGGCGGCGCGGCGCTAGGCTGCCCGAGCATGAGCGAGCGCAGCGATGATGTCCGCATGAGCGGGGCGAGTGCAACGGTGACAGCCGCATGAGCGGGGCAGGCGAGCTGCCGACCCGGGCCGACGTGGTGATCGTCGGGTCCGGGCACAACGGGCTGGTCTCGGCGATCCTGCTGGCCCGCGCCGGGCTGGACGTGCTGGTGTTGGAGGCCGCCGACGTGATCGGCGGGGCGACCCGCACCGAGAACCCGTTCCCGAAGGTGCCGGGGCTGCGCCACTCCACCGGGTCGTACCTGCTCGGGCTGATGCCGCCGGAGCTGCTCGCCACGCTCGACGTGCGCATCCCGGTGCTGCGCCGCGACCCGCACTACTTCCTGCCCACCCCGGGCGGCGCCGGATCGCCGTACCTGCTGATGGGCAGCGACCACGCGGCGACCCGGCGGCAGCTCACGGAGTTCTTCTCCCCCGCCGACGTGGCCGCCGACGACGCCATGCAAGCCGAACTGGCGGCCCTGCGCGACGACCTGGCACCGGCCTGGCTGGCCGAGCCGCTGCCGGTCGAGGAGACCGCCGAGCGGCACGTCCGGCCCGCGCTGCGGCAGGTCTTCGTCGACCTGGTGCGCGGCTCGGTCGCCGACCACCTGGCCCGCTTCGACTTCCGCTCCGAGCTGCTGGTCAGCATGTACGCGGTCACCGACGGCCTGTCCGGGCTGAACGCCGGCCCGGACGACCCGGGCACCGGGCACAACTTCCTCGCGCACAACATGTGCCGGCTGCCCGGCTCCGACGGCACCTGGATGATCGCCGAGGGCGGGATGGGCACGGTCTCGCGCACCTTCGCCGACGCGGCCCGCGCCGCCGGGGCCCGCATCCTCACCGGGACGCCGGTCGCCGCGATCACCCTCGACGGCGGCGCGGCCGGCGGGGTGACCCTGGCCGACGGCCGGCACGTGCCCGCCCGGGTGGTGCTCGGGGCCTGCGACCCGTACCGGCTGATCGACCTGCTGCCCGACGGCGCGCTGCCGGCGCCGCTGACGCAGCGGATGGCGGCGGTCCGCCGCCCCGGCACCACCCTCAAGCTCAACCTGGCGCTGACCGGGCTGCCCCGCTTCACCTGCCTGCCCGAGGGCGCGCCGAGCCCGTTCGGCTCCACCATCCACCTGCTGCCCGGCTCGGCGTCGCTGGTCGGCGGCGGGGGCGAGCCGCCGATGGCGGCGCTGCGGGCGATGTGGGCGGACGTCCAGGCCGGACGGCTGCCCGACGAGCCGACCATCGAGTGGTACCTGCACACCACCGTCGACCCGTCGCTGTCCGACGCCGCCGGCCACCACTCCTCGGCGCTGTTCGTCCAGTCGGTCCCCTACGAGCTGGCCGGCACCACCTGGGACGAGGCCCTGCCCGGGTACGTGTCGCGGCTGGTGGAGATCTGCGAGCGGTACGCCCCCGGCACCGCCGACCTGATCGCCGACGCCGTCCCGCTCCCCCCGCCCGGCATCGAGGCACACTTCGGCATCACCGGCGGCCACATCCACCACGTCGACAACACGGTCTCCTTCACCGACCGGATGCCCTACGCCACCGGCGTCGACGGCGTGTACGCGGGCAGCGCCGGCTGCCACCCGGCCGGCAGCGTCATCGGCGCCGCCGGCCACAACGCCGCCCGCCGCATCCTCACCGACCTGGGTCGCTGACCCGTCCGCCCCACCGCCCACCCACCCCGTCGATCGTGGGGGTGGGTGGGCGGTGGGGCGGTGGCGGTCAGGGGGTGGGGGTTTCGGCGGTGGCGCGGTGGGCGCGGACCTTGTGACCGACGCTGGTCAGGCACCGGCCGCTGGGCAGGTCGAACTTCCAGCCGTGCAGCTGGCAGGTGAGCTGGTCGCCCTCGACGATGCCGAACCGGGTCAGGTCCGCCTTCAGGTGCGGGCAGCGGCGCTGCACCACCCAGTCGCCAAGGGTGACGTCCTCGGCGTCGGTGCTCCGCTCGTGCTCGTCGTACCAGCCCTCGGCGTACTGGAGGCGCTCGGTGGACAGGCACTTGAAGAAGGCGTACACGAACTCGTTGTACTGGCCGATCCGGGCGGCGGAGAACCGGCAGGACAGGAAGAGCGAGTTGACCCAGTCCACCTCGTCGATGTGCAGCAGGTGCTCGACCAGCGCCCGGTCGGTGCGGAACCGGTAGCGGACCTTCTCCTCGGCGTACGGGCGTACCTCCTTGCCCGGGAAGTCCACCACGATCGACTCGACGCTCTCGCCGTCGTAGCCGACCAGGTCGAAACGGACCGGACCGCCGACCCCCTTGGCCAGGTAGATCGACTCCTCCAGCAGCGGCTCGATCCGGCGCTTCATCCCGGCCAGCACGTCGACCTCGGGGTGCCGCCAGGACGCCTTCTCCGCCTCGATGACGCCGCGCTTGCGCTCCCGCATCTCCTCCAGGTGGGCGACCTTGTTCGCGAAGAACTCCTCGATCGGCACCGGGTGGGTGGTCGTCGCGCCTTCGGTGGTGACCTCGGCGACGCTGCCCGGCAGCAGCACGATGCCGTTGGTGCCGCCGACCTTGGCGTACTCGGACAGGAACACCGACTGGTCGGGGAAGATGTTGCCCTCGTCGCCGTGGATGTCGTTGAACTGCCACAGCGCGTCGTCGAGGAAGCACGGCGGGCCGGCGATCGGGAAGACGTGGTCGGCCTTCAGGTCGGCGATGTAGCGCCAGGTGCGGTCGAACTGCCGCTCCCGCTTCTGCTTGCCGAACGCGGTCTTCGCCGACTGCGGCAGCTCGTAGACCATCGGGTACCAGATCGCGCCCGAGAACTGGAGCATGTGCGCGTGCACGTGGCCCAGCTCGGTGAAGACGCTCAGGTCCGTCGGGCGGGCGTCGTTCTGGTTGAGCAGCCGGACCCCGTCGTACTCGACCCAGAGGGACGAGTCGCCGATCGGGCCGTCGGTGGGGCTGGTCAACGCCTGAATCATGATCTTAAGACCGCCGTCGAGCTCGACGACCTGCTCGTTCGGCGCCCGGAGGAAATTCGTGAAGCCCAGCTCCCGCAGCTCGTCCTCCATCTCCGAGGTGGGGAACTCGGGCAGCAGGACGGTCGTGTCCTTCGACACGTACCGCTTGAGGTGCGCCGCGTCGAAGTGGTCCCGGTGCAGGTGCGACACGTACAGGTAGTCGACCTGGCCGAGGGCCTCCCAGTCGAGCAGGGAGTTGTCGGGGAACGGGAACCAGGACGCGAAGTAGGCGGGATTGACCCACGGGTCGCACAGGATGCTGCCCGCGGCCGTGTCGATCCGCATGCTGGCATGTCCCGTACCGGTCACTCGCACCGCAGTCCCCCTCAAACAGGCAATCAAGGTGTACGTCAGAACGCTACCGGAGGCAGTGTCGTCGGCAACCCGCGACGCCGGTAGTGCCGTCCGGCCCGGAGCGCCGGGCCGGACGGCACCCGACGACGGACGCGCACCCCACAGCGGACGCGCACCGGGAAACCCCCACCGGACGAGGACAGGCGTGGGGCGTGCCAGACTAACCGGAGATCCGAATCGCGAGGGAAGGACCGACAGTGGCAGGAAGCGAGCCGGTGACGTCGCCAGATCAGCACAAGCCCGGGCACCGGAAGGCGGGGCGGATCGGCGCGGTGCTCTCCGCCCTGGCGTTGCTGGCGATGCTGTGCGGCAACCACGAGGGCAGGGTCGAGGACATCTGGCTGGTCGGCCTGGCCGTGCTGCTGCTGGCCGTTGTCATCGGCGACGCGGTGCTGCGGCGCAACGGCCTGCGCTCCTGACCACGACCGGCGGTCCGCCGACCACGTCAGGCACCGAGGGCCCGTCACCCTGCTGAGCAGGGGACGGGCCCTCGTCGTACGTCTGCGTCGGAACCCGCCCGCTGCCGGTCAGCGACCGAAGAGGATGTCCTGGACATCCTTCAGCGCCGCGTCGACCTCCGCCTCGAAGTAGCCGCCAGGCACCAGGCCGAATCGCAGGGTGTCCAGGTCCTTCGGGTTGACCGGCATCGGGCTGCGGCCGGTCATGCCGCCGAGGATGCCGTCGAAGAGCCGGTCGACCTGCTCCGGGTCGTACCCGCTGCCGAAGCGGCGCACCTGGAAGCCGCGGCGAATCTGGTCCACGCGGTGGAGATCGCCGCCGGGGGGGCCGGCCATCGGGGGGCCGGCCATCGGCGGCGGGCCACCCACCGGCGGCCCGGCGACCGGGGACGGCCCGCCCATCGGCGGGCCACCGTGCGGCTGCTGCGGCAGGGGCGGCGGCCCGGCCGGGCCGCGCCCGCGCAGCTCACGCAGGTCCCGCTCGGGCATCCGGATCTCGGCGGTCATGTCGGCCCGACCGTGTCGGCCCGCTTCGAAGCCGTCGAACCGGCCGTCTGGGCCGTAGCCACCCGTCCCGGCGGGCAGTCCTCGCGGCGGGGGGCCGCCGTGGCCGTGGCCCACGCCCGGGCCAGGGCCCACGCCGGGGCCGGGGCCGGGAACGGGGCCGGGGCCGGGGCCGATCGGGCCACCCGGACCGCGTGGGGTGTCGTATCCGCCGCGCGGGGCGTCGTAGCCACCGGCGGCGAAGGCGCCGCTCGGCTCGTCGTAGCCACCGGCAGCGAAGGCGCCGCTCGGCTCGTCGTAGCGGCCGTACCGGTCGGCGGGCGGACCGGCCTGCGCGGGCATCGGTCGGGGCGGCACGGGCCCGGGCCCACGGTCATCACGCATCGGGACCGGGCCACGGTCGTCACGCATCGGCACCGGGCCACGGTCATCACGCAGGCCACGGTCGTCACGCATCGGGACCGGGCCACGGTCATCGCGCATCGGGACCGGGCCACGGTCATCGCGCATCGGCGGGCCCATCCGGTTCGACGGGCCGAGTCGGTCGGACATCCCGGAGTCGGTGCCACGGCTGACCACGCCGCCGCGCTCCTCCAGCTCGGCCAGCTGCCGCTCGACCCGGTCGAGGTGCAGGTCGACCTGCCACTCGTCGTAGCCGTTGAAGCGGACCCGGAAGACGACGTCGTGGACCTCCTGGGAAGCCACGGGCGCGCCGACCGGCTGTCCGGCGAGCGTCGCCTCGACCCGGTCCAGGAAGGCGTCCACCTCGTCGACCTTGTAGCCCCGACGGAGCGCCTTACGCCGGAAACGCTGACCCTGACTCGCCACTATGTCTCCTGGTCTCGTTCGCTACGCCCGCTCACGCCGTCGCCTCCTGCGGCGCGTCGGTGTCGTTGTCCTCGGCCGCGGCGAGCTGCCCGCAGGCGCCGTCGATCTCGCGCCCCCGGGTGTCCCGCACCGTCGTGGACACCCCGGCGGCGCGCAGGCGCCGGACGAACTCCCGCTCGACCGGCTTGGGACTCGCGTCCCACCGGCTGCCCGGGGTCGGGTTGAGCGGGATGAGGTTGACGTGGGTCAGCTTGCCGGCCAGCAACCGGCCGAGGAGGTCGGCCCGCCACGGCTGGTCGTTCACGTCCTTGATCATCGCGTACTCGATGGACACCCGGCGTCCCGTCTGGGCGGCGTAGTCCCACGCTGCGTCCAGCACCTCGGCCACCTTCCAGCGCTGGTTGACCGGCACGAGCTCGTCGCGCAGCTCATCATCGGGCGCGTGCAGGGACAACGCAAGGGTCACCGACAGGTCTTCGCTGGCCAGGCGGCGGATGGCCGGGACCAGGCCGACCGTGGAGACGGTGATGTGCCGCTGGGACAACCCGAGCCCGTCCGGGGCGGGGGCGACCAGCCGGCGGATCGCCGCGATCACCCGCGAGTAGTTGGCCAGCGGCTCGCCCATCCCCATGAACACCACGTGGGACAGCCGTGACGGGGAGCCGGCGACCGCGCCGGAGGCGGCCACGCCTGCCAGGTAGACCGCCTGGTCGACGATCTCGGCGGTGGAGAGGTTACGGGTCAGACCGGCCTGGCCGGTCGCGCAGAACGGGCAGGCCATCCCGCAGCCGGCCTGGCTGGAGATGCAGACGGTGACCCGGTCCGGGTAGCCCATCAGCACGCTCTCCACCAGCGAGCCGTCGTGCAGCCGCCAGAGCGCCTTGCGGGTGGCCCCGTCGTCGCAGGCCAGCTCGCGAACCGGGGTGAGCAGAGTGGGCAACAGCGCGCCGGCCAGCCGATCCCGGGTGGCGGCAGGCAGGTCGGTCATCTCCGCGGGGTCGCGAACCAGCCGGCCGAAGTAGTGGGTGGAGATCTGCTTCGCGCGGAACGCCGGCTCGCCCAGCTCGGTGACCAGCGCCTGCCGACCGGCCAGATCGAGGTCGGCGAGGTGGCGGGGCGGCATGGCCGCGCGGCGTGCGGCGGGGGCGTCCGGGGCGACGGGAATCAGCGGAAGGCTCGTCATGGCGCTCCCAGTCTCCCACGCCGAACGGACGACGCGCCTGGCCGGAGGTGCCGAATCGCCTCCGACCGGGCGGCCGGCACGGGGTGCCCGGCGTGATCCATGCCTCAGCCCACCACCGGGACGAACACGGCCAGCAGCAGGTACGCGGTGGGGACCGCGAACAGAATCGAGTCAAGGCGGTCCATCAGGCCACCGTGGCCGGGCAGCAGGTTGCTCATGTCCTTCACGCCGAGGTCCCGCTTGATCATGGACTCCGCCAGGTCGCCGAGGACCGCCGCGCAGGAGACGGCCACCCCGAACAGCGCGCCCCACCATGGGGCCACGTCGAACAGCAGCCAGATCAGCAGGGCGCTGCCGAGGGCGGCGGCGGTGATCGACCCGGCGAAGCCCTCCCAGGACTTCTTCGGACTGATCGAGGGGGCCATCGGGTGCTTGCCGAGGTTGACCCCGGCGGCGTACCCGCCGGTGTCGGAGAGCACCACCGCGACCAGGGTGACCAGCACCCGCAGGTGCCCGTCGCCGGGCGCCGCGGCGAGCATCGCCGCGAACCCGCCGAGGAATGGCACGTAGACCGCGATCAGGGTGGCCGCCGTCAGGTCGCGCTGGTAGTTGCCCGGGCCGTCGCCCAGCCGCCAGACCATCGTGCCCAGCACGGTCACCAGCAGGCCGAGGCTGAGCGCGTCCGGGCCGGCGAACCACGCCAGGCCGACCGTGAGCACGCCGCCGGTGAGCAGCGGCACCAGCGGCGGGTGGGCCCCGCCACGGCGAACCGCTCGGGCCATCTCCCAGGTGCCGATCGCGATGGCGGCGGCGAGCACGAACAGGAAGGCGGGCAGGTAGAAGAAGAGTGGCACCAGCACGACCGCGCCGAGACCGACGCCCACCCCGATCGCGGCGGGCAGGTTACGCCCCCCGCGGCTGGGCGGCGCCTGTTGGGTGGGCGGACGGTCCGCGCGGGCCCGCCGGCGCCCGGGCTGCCGTCTGCCCCGGGGCCGCCCCGGCTCCGCGCCGACGCCGGCCACCGTCGCGGAGGGCTCCTCCGGCCGGTACGGCGGCGGGGCCGACTCGCGCCCGGCGACGGGCTCGTCGACCGGCCAGGCGGGGTGACCGGGGCCGGCCGAGCGGTCCTGGTCGGGGTGACCAGGGTTCCCGACATCGGGGAGGCCGGGCCAGACCGGCTCGTCGCCGCCGGGCAGCGGGCGGGCGCCGTACGGGTCGGTGCGGTCCGCGTCGAGCGGCCCCAGCCGGCGCGACTCGGCCCGGACCTCGGGCTCGGACGTACCGATCGCGGCCGGCGCGATCGGGTCGGTCGTGGTGGCGCCGAGCATGTCGGGGGCCGAGGGCGGGTACGCGTCGGTGGCGGCGCTGTGGGCCCACTGCCCTGGTTCGAGGTCACGGTCGGGCCAGGGAAGCGCGGCAGGGGCGTCCGGCCGGTCCCAGCTTCGGGGCTCGGCGCTGCGGTAGGGGTCGAGGTGGGACATCACGCACCGAGCGGAAGCGGTACGGGGTTCACCACATGACGTACGACCAAGACCATCCCCTACAACAACAGTTCCGTCCGGTTGACCGGCCTGACGGCCGGCCGATTCCGACCGTTCACCGCGTGGTGGTCGGAATCGTGCCGAGCCTACTGCACTGGCCGCCCGGGCCGGGCGGACGATGGGCCACCGTCGCCGGCCGGCGACGGTGCGCCGACTCCCCCGCCCGGCGAAGGCCCGGGTGGTGGCCTGGTGGCCGCCCACAGGGGCGGCAGCGGCCCGCGACGACGAAGGCACCGGCGTCCCGCCGCCCGACGGCGACGGCACACCGGTGCCACGGCAGGTCACGCGACCGGCCCGGGCCGGTCGCGGATCAGACCTCCAGGAGCTCGGTCTCCTTGTGCTTGACCAGATCGTCGACGCTTGCGACGTACTTCTGGGTCAGGTCGTCGAGGTCCTTCTCGGCGCGGCGGCCGTCGTCCTCGCCGACCTCGCCGTCCTTGACGAGCCGGTCCAGCTCTTCCTTGCCCTTGCGGCGGATGTTACGGATGGCCACCTTGGCCTCCTCGCCCTTGTGCCGGGCGACCTTGATCATCTCGCGGCGCCGCTCCTCGGTCATCTGCGGGACGAGGATGCGGAGCTGGTTGCCCTCGTTGTTCGGGTTGAGGCCGAGGTCGGAGTCGCGGATCGCCCTCTCCATGGCGCCGATCTGCGAGTTGTCGTACGGCTTGATGATCACCATGCGTGGCTCGGGGACCCCGATGGACGCCATCTGGGGCAGCGGCGTCGGGGTGCCGTAGTAGTCGATGATGATCTTGGAGAACATGGCGGCGTTGGCGCGACCGGTGCGGATGGCGCCGAACTCCTCCTTGGCATGCTCGATCGCACGCTCCATCTTCTCCTCGGCCTCAAGGAGGGTGTCGTCGATCACCGGTCTCCTCGCCTCCTTCTTGTGTTCGTGGTGGTCTGTGCTGTCGTGTCCGGAGGACCGTCGCTCGCCGGCCGCCGGACGCTCAGGCGGTGATCAGGGTGCCGATCTTGTCGCCACCCACCGCACGGATGATCGTGTCCTCGCCCTGCGCGCCGAAGACCAGCATCGGCAGGCCGTTCTCCATGCACAGGCTGAACGCGGCGGCGTCGGCCACCCGCAGGTTACGGCGCAGCACCTCGGAGAAGGTGATCGAGTCGAACTTGCTGGCGGTCGGGTCGATCCGGGGGTCCGCGGAGTAGACGCCGTCCACGCCGTTCTTGCTCATCAGCACCACATCGGCGCGGATCTCCAACGCGCGCTGGGCGGCCACGGTGTCGGTAGAGAAGTACGGCATGCCCGCGCCGGCGCCGAAGATGACCACACGGCCCTTCTCCAGGTGCCGGATGGCGCGCAGCGGGATGTACGGCTCGGCGACCTGGGCCATCGTGATCGCGCTCTGCACCCGGGTCTCGATGCCCTCCTTCTCCAGGAAGTCCTGGAGGGCGAGGCAGTTCATCACGGTGCCCAGCATGCCCATGTAGTCGGCGCGGGCCCGGTCCATACCGCGCTTCTGCAGCTCCGCGCCGCGGAAGAAGTTGCCGCCGCCGACCACCACCGAGACCTGCACACCGCGGCGGACCACGGTGGCGATCTGCCGGGCGATGGCCTGCACGACGTCCGGGTCGACGCCGATCGCCCCGCCGCCGAAGACCTCGCCGGAAAGCTTCAGCACCACCCGACGAGCCCGGCCGGGCGGTGGGGCAGTCGGATCATCCGCTTCCAGGCTCCGGTCACCAACAACCTGCGTCATCCGCCCCGTCCCTCCCCACGCGCACCAAACGTGCGCCGGTTACCGCGTACCTGCCGTCGCTGACCCTATGCGACAGGGAGGCCGCGGTGCCTGTCACGTACACCAGCGGCCTCCCCGTCGACGTTCCCTGCCCGCGGGCGCGTCACGCCCGACCGGCGGCTCAGGCCTGGCCGACCTCGAACCGCAGGAAGCGGGTCACCTCGATGCCGGCCTCGGCCAGCAGCTGCTTCACGGCCTTCTTGTTGTCGGCGACCGATGCCTGCTCGACCAGGACGTAGTCCTTGAAGAAGGCGTTGACCCGGCCCTCGATGATCTTCGGCAGCGCCGCCTCGGGCTTGTTCTCCTCGCGGGCGGTCTGCTCGGCGATGCGCCGCTCTGCCTCGACGACGTCGGCCGGAACCTCGTCGCGGGTGAGGTACTTCGGCCGCATCGCCGCGATCTGCATGGCCACGCCACGGGCGTCGGCGTCACCGGCCTCGTCGGTCTTGCCGGCGTACTCCACCAGCACACCGACGGCCGGCGGCAGGTCCTGGCTCTTGCGGTGCAGGTAGACCGCGACGGTGCCGTCCAGCTTGGCGAAGCGGTTGAGCACCAGCTTCTCGCCGATCTTGGCGGACTGCTCCTGGATCAGGTCGGCGACCGGCTTGCCGTCGATCGTGCTGGCGAGCAGCTCCTCGGCGGTGCTCGCGCCGCTGCCCTCGCCGTGCTCGACGAGCTGCTGGGCCAGCACGATGAAGGCGTCGTTCTTGGCGACGAAGTCGGTCTCGCAGTTGAGCTCCAGCAGCGCCTTGCCCGAGTGCGCGACCAGGCCGTTGGCGGCCGTCCGGCCGGCCCGCTTGCCGACATCCTTCGCGCCCTTGACGCGCAGGATCTCGATGGCCTTGTCGAAATCGCCCTCGGCCTCGGTCAGCGCCTTCTTGGAGTCCATCATGCCGGCGCCGGTGAGGTCGCGGAGCTTCTTGACGTCCGCGGCGGTGAAGTTGGACATGACTCTCTCTTCGGTTTTGAGACAGCGGGTGGGATGTTCTGGGTCCCGGTTACCCGGATCCGGGCCGGCTGTGCCCGGCGTACCTGCCGTTCCTCGCCGTCCGGTTTCCCGGACGGCGAGGAACGGCGGTGCGGTCACTCCGCGGCGGCGGCCGCCGGCTGCTCGGCAGGCTGCGCGGGCTGCTCGGCCGACTGCGCCGGCTGCTCGGCGGGCTGCTCGGCCGACTGCGCGGCGGGCTGCGCCGGCTGCTCGGCGGGCTGCGCGCGCTGCTCGTCGGCCTTCTTCGGCTCCTCGAGCAGCTCGCGCTCCCACTCGGCCAACGGCTCGTCGGTGCCGACCTGGCCCGGCTCCGGCTTCTCGTCGCCGCCCCGGCGACGGCCGGAACGGGCGATCAGGCCGTCGGCGACGGCGGCGGCCACGACCCTGGTCAGCAGCTCGGCCGAGCGGATCGCGTCGTCGTTGCCCGGGATCGGGAAGTCGACCTCGTCCGGGTCGCAGTTGGTGTCGAGCACCGCGATCACCGGGATGCCCAGCTTGCGGGCCTCGTCGACGGCGATGTGCTCCTTCTTCGTGTCGACGATCCAGACTGCGGCCGGAAGCTTCTGCATGTCCCGCAGACCACCCAGGGTGCGGGTCAGCTTGATCTTCTCGCGGGAGAGCTGCAGGGTCTCCTTCTTGGTGTAACCGGCGGTGGTGCCGCTCAGGTCACCCAGCGCCTCCAGCTCCTTCATCCGCTGCAGCCGCTTGTACACCGTCTGGAAGTTGGTCAGCATGCCACCGAGCCAGCGGTGGTTCACGTACGGCTGGCCGACCCGGGTCGCCTGCTCGGCGATGGCCTCCTGGGCCTGCTTCTTGGTGCCGACGAAGAGGATGCTGCCGCCCTCGGCGACGGTGTTGCGAATGAACTCGAACGCCTTCTCGATGTAGTCGAGGGTCTGGCGCAGGTCGATGATGTAGATACCGTTGCGCTCGGTGAAGATGAAGCGCTTCATCTTCGGGTTCCAGCGCCGGGTCTGGTGCCCGAAGTGGACACCGCTCTCCAGCAGCTGACGCATGGTCACGACGGCCATGGTGGGTACTCCTTGTGATCCCTGGTTGTGCCGCCCGGCCGGCGGCCGGGCGTCCTGGCGCCCGGTCGCCGGCCATGGCGGGCCCGACCAAGATCGGGACCAGGGAGGCCGCCGCCCCACGACGGGGCGTGGGGAGGGCGCGCGAGGTCGACCGCGTGCGGCGGTCGCCAGTCGACCAGTGTACGCCTCTGCGCGGCCCTCCGGTCAGCGGGTGGCGAGGGCCGCGGCGACGAAGAGCACCAGGCCGACCGTGAGGTATGCCGTCGGCGGGCGCAGCCAGCCCCGGCTGCCGTCGGCGAGCGCGAGGCCACCGGTACGCAGCCCGTAGAGCCCGACGCCGAAGATCGGCAGCCCGGCGACCAGGAAGATGCCCACCACGACGTCGGCGGCGGAGAGCGGATCGCCGAGCACGCCGTGCCGCAGCACCCGCAGGGCCGGGACCTCGAAGACCGCCACCAGCAACGCGATCAACACCGCCAGCGCCGGGCGGCGGGTCCGGTAGACGCCGTCGGACGGCGGCGGGCCGGGGCGGCGCAGCCCGTCCGGGGCGTACGCCGGGTCCAGGCCCGGCGGGGACAGATCCGGTCGGACAGCCATGGAGGGCATCGGTCCGGTCGGCATCTCCAGCGGGTGCGGCGTCCCGGCCGCCGGTCCCGCCTCGGCCCCGCGTACGGGCTCAGCCGAGCGCCCCGCCTCGGCCGCCGGGCCGGGGCCCGCACCCCGGTCCGCCCCACCCGGGCGGTCCGCCTCCGCGGGGCGGTTCGGGTCGACGATCGGGTAGCTGCCGAGCGGCACGGGGCGGCCGGCTTCCGACCTGCGCCCGACCGGGTCGACGCCGAGCGGGTCCGACTCGGGCGAGATGTCCCGGGGGGCGGCGTCGTACGGGGCGCCGGAGACCGGCATGGGCCGCTGGCCGACGGTCAGCGGAAACTCGACGGCGCGCTCGACGGCGGGCGGCGGGAACGTGCCGGGGTTCTGGCCACCCGACAGGACGGGGTCCGCACCCCGCGACCCGGCGGACAGCCCGGTCTCGGCGGCCCGGGCCGCCCGGCGCGCCTCCCGCTCCGCGGCGAGCTCGTCCACCGACACCCCGAACGACCCGGCGTCGGCCCGCCTCGACCGCGACGGCCGGTAACTGTCGGTGTCGGTGTCGGTGAGCCCGAACGCGTCGTCCGCCCCGTGCCGCCCGGACTCGGCATACCGGCCGACGGGCGGGTCTGTCAGCTCGTCATAGCGTCGCTCACCGGTGTCCCCGCGCTGGTCCGAGACGCGAAACTCGTCCGCTGGATAGCGGTCGTCGCCCGGCGGGCGCCAGTCCGGCTCGCCGTACCCGCGCTCGCCGGGGTACCAGCTCGACTCCTGATCATCGGGAAAGCTCCGTCGTGCGTTCACGACGGGCACCGTATGTGACAGGGGCACCCCCGCGCCATCCGGATGATCGGCTTCCCCCCGATCGGCACCGGACGTCCCACCCACGACGCGGGGCCCGGGCGCCGGGACACAGGACGGCCCGGGGCGGCGGGTCGGACGTCCTGGGGCCGGGACCGGGCGACGCCGTCCGGCGTGGCGCGCGCGACGGCCGGTCACGGCCGCCGGACGGCGGGGCGGGGCCACGCTCCCCCGCCCGGACCGTTCCGGTCGGGCCGCCGCGGGCGGCGGCCCGACCACCGGCGGCCCGACCAGCAGTTGCCCCGGCAACCGCCTCCGGTTGTCACGATCGTCGGTCGGATCGACGGCAGCCGCGCCCGGGCGGCGCCGGCAGCCTTCGGAGAAACCGATCCACGGAGGTCCCATGCGACTCACATCCCCGGCCCGGCGCCGGCTCGCCGCCACCGTCACCGCCCTGTTCGCGGTGGCCGGCTCGGCGCTCGCCGCCACACCGGCCACCGCCGCCCCCGGCTGCGACGTCCCCGACCCGCCGCCGGTCTGCTCCGAACAGGGAGAGCCCGACCAGGCCCCGACCGGCTCGTTCGAGGCGATCGAGCACCGCGACGGCGGCATCCGGGTCGTCGGCTGGGCGACGGACGGGGACACCGCCGGCGCGGTCACCGTCAAGATCCGCCGGGACGGCGTGCTGGTCCTGACCGCCACCGCCGACAGGTCCCGTCCCGACGTCGGGCCGCACGGCTTCGACCGGCTGCTACCGGCCGCCCCGGACGGCCGGCACACCGTCTGCGTGGCCGCGGTGAACGTCTACGGCGGCCTCCCGCGCCAGCCGGCCGAGAAGTCGCTGGGCTGCCGCGACTACGTGGCCGGCCGCCAGCGGGTGGGCGGCGACCCGTACCTGACCGGCGACACCCAGCACGCCACCGCCGTCGAACCCGACTCCTTCGCCTGGGGGCGGACCATCGTGTCCGCGTACCAGGTCGGGCGGGACGCCGACGCGCCCGGCGGCGCCACCAACATCGGCTTCGCCACCTCGTACGACGCGGGGCTGACCTGGACCAGCGGCACCCTGCCGGGGATCACCCTGGCCGGTGGCGGACCGCACCTGCGGGCCAGCGACCCGGTGGTCGCCTACAGTGCCCGGCACGGCGTCTGGTTGACGGCCAGCCTGGTGATCAACGACCTGCACGACGGCGTGCTGGTCAACCGGTCCACCGACGGTCAGACCTGGTCGGCCCCCGGCTGGGCGATCGGCAACGACGGGCAGGACCGGGACAAGGAGTGGGTGGTCTGCGACAACTGGACCGCCAGCCCCCACTACGGGACCTGCTACCTCACCATCACGAACCTCAGCGCCAGCGGCCGGATCGAGCTGGCCAGGTCCACCGACGGCGGCCTCACCTGGGCCACCGTGCCGAACCCGCGCGGGGCGGCCTCCTCGCCGACCGGCAACGGCACCGCCCCCGTGGTACGGCCCGACGGGCGGCTGGTCGTGGCGTACGGGCTGAACGGGTTTACCAGGGCGTTCACCGTCGATGGCGCGGGCGCGGTGTGGAACGACAGCGGCACGATCCACGCGGGCACCTACCACCCCGTGCCGGGGGTACGGTCCGTCTCGGTGGTCTCGGCCGAGGCCGACCGCTCCGGCCGGATCGTCGCCACCTGGCACGGCTGCCGGGCCGGCTACCCGTGCCAGGTCAACGACGTGCTGTTCAGCACCTCGCCCGACGGGGTGAACTGGACGTACCCGGCCGAGGTGCCGGTGGACTGCCCCGACCAAGGGCTGTGCGCCGCCACCGACCGGCTCGCCCCGACGGTCGCGGTGGACCCGAACGACCCGGCCCGGATCGGCATCCTCTGGAACAGCTACCTCAACGGCCGGATCAACACCCAGTTCACCTCGTCCGTCGACGGCGGGCACACCTGGCGGCGCTACCCGCAGACGCTCGCGACGATGCGGACGGACCAGCTCGCCAACAGCGGGCTCGGCCGGATGCTCGGCGAGTACCTGGGCCTGTCGGTGGCGAACGGCAGCGCCGTGGCGACCTTCCCGGTCGGCCAGGCACCGCCCGCCGGGCAGGCTTTCGACCAGGCGATCCACACGTACGGCCCGCTCGGTTTCTGAGCCGGACACCGGGCCGCCGGGACCCCGTCACGGGGACCGGCGGCACGGCCGTCCATAGCACGCAGGGGGCATGATCGTCCGGTTGTCCACAGCGGCCCTCGTCGTCCACAGGCTCCCCCCGGCGGACTGCCGGGCCCGGCATGGTGCGACGCATGACGAAGCGGAACCAGGCGGTCGGCGCGTACGGGGAGCGATGCGCCGTCCGGCACCTGATCGGGGCGGGGCTACGCCCGGTCGCCCAGAACTGGCGCTGCGCGGCCGGCGAGATCGACATCATCGCCTGGGACGGCGCGGTGCTCGCCTTCTGCGAGGTGAAGACGAGACGCACCGCCGACTTCGGCACGCCGGCCGAGGCGGTCGTGCCGGCGAAGGCGCGGCGGCTGCGGGGGCTGGCCGCCCGGTGGCTCGCGGAGACCCGCACCACCGCTGACGAGGTGCGGTTCGACGTGCTGTCGGTCGAACTGCCCGACGCGGGCGCGGCCCTGGTCGAGCACCTCAAGGGTGCGTTCTGAGATGGGCTGCCAGGCATGAGCTACGCGAAGGTGCTCTGCGTCGGCCTGGTCGGGGTGGCCGGGCACGTGGTGGAGGTGGAGGCGGACCTCGCGCCCGGGCTGCCGGCCGTGGTGATCTCCGGACTGCCCGACACCGCCCTGCACGAGGCGCGCGACCGGGTCCGCGCCGCGGTCGTCAACTCCGGCCAGCGGTGGCCGAACCGGCGGATCACCCTGAACCTGCTCCCGGCCACGATGCCGAAGTTCGGCTCGGCCTTCGACCTGGCGATCGCCGTGGCGCTGCTCGGCGGCTCCGGGGAGTTGCCGCTGCTGGCGCTGGATCGGGTGGTGGTCCTCGGCGAGCTGGGCCTCGACGGCACCGTCCGGCCGGTGCGTGGGGTGCTGCCGATGGTGGCCGCCGCAGCGCGGGCCGGCTTGGAGCGGGTGATCGTCCCGGCTGACAACGCGGCCGAGGCGGCGGTCGTCCCGGGCGTCCGGGTCCGCGCCGTGGACACGCTCCACCGGTTGGTCGAGTTCGTCCGGGACGGCACGCCGCTGATCGAGCCGCCCGCCCCGACGCCGTCCGCCGGCCCCGACGGGCCGGACCTGGCCGACGTGGCCGGGCAGGCGCTGGGCCGACGTGCCCTGGAGGTAGCCGCCGCCGGTATCGGTAAGCCGTGCTGTTAGAGGTTGAGGAATCACGTGAATGCCGGCGGCCTCGGTGACGGCATGGCCTCGGTGACTTCTCTCCGTGGGTGGCGATAATCGGACGCGTTGCGACGGGGCAAGGGGGATGTGGCGTCCGATGGTGTCTGCGAGCAGGAATGCCCAGGAGTTGCCGCCGAAGTCGGCGGACGCGCTGCCCGATTCCGAGGAGCCGCATGGTCCGTGCCCGCGGTGTGATCGGGTCAGTAGCTTCACGGTGAGGTCCCACTCGCCGATCTCGTTTACCAGCCGAATGGCCATGCCTGGGCAGAATCGTGACTTCGATCAACGGGTCGCGATGCTGGAGTGTCAGGGCTGCGGTCAAGGTGTCGTCGTGGTCGAGGACAAGTTCGTCGGCGGCGCCTCCATGTATGTGGCGCGAACGGGCAACGGACCGGGAGCAAACGGCGGCCGGGTCCAGTGGCGAGGCATTCACTGGTGGCCGACGCCGGGCATGACGGCCCCGAACCCGGACGTGCCGGTCAGCGTCGCCGGCGAGGTCGCGGAGGGAAGTCGCTGCTTGGCGGTTCAGGCGCCGAGGGCGGCGGTGGTGATGTTCCGCGGCGCTCTCGCGGAGATCGTCCATGACCGTGGCTCGGAGACGGCGAAGGGCAAGAACACGCTCTTCGCCCAGCTCAAGCAGATGACCGACGACGGCGATCTCGTTCCGGCCTTGTCGGACTGGGCCAGTCACATTCGCGTCCTGGGCAACGCGGGCGCGCACCCGAGCACCCTCGCGCCGGTCTCTATGGAGGAGGCCGAGGAGCTGCTGCGGTTGGTGAACGCGCTGCTGGATTACCTGTATGTGATGCCGGCGAAGGTCCAGCGGGCTCGAACTGCTCGTCCGTGATCGTCCCGGGCGGCCTGGCACCGCGGAGCAGGTGGCGCCAGGCATGGCCGGGTCGGTGTTATTGCGGGAGTGCGCTGATCACGTTCCCGATGACTCGGAGGAAGTCTCCGAGGCTGTGGAGGTTCCCGATCCCGATGCCGACCGCGATCCAGCCGAGGCGGCGGGACATGCGGAGGTCGAGCTTGAGTCGGAAGATCGGGTCAGACGGGCTGGGTGGTTGCTGCTGGTTCACGCTGCGCTCGCTTCGGGTCGTGGCTGAGCCTTCGGACGCATCCAGCGGGCGAGCCGATATTGATAGAAACTCGTTGATCCTGTCGGGGTGAGCGGCGCTTCCTTGAAGACCTCGCGCCGTTCGACCAGGTCCAGCTCGCGGAGCCTCTTCAGCCCGCGCAGGGTGGTGTCGGCCGACCACCCATACCACTCGTCCATGCGCTCGGCCGGGAACGCGTGCCAGGGCTTCTCCGCGGCGATCGCGAGGAGCATCGCCAGCCCGGGCAGGCCGACCTTCGCGTCGTAGCCCTTCGTCCAGAACGTGACGGGAAGGCGGAGGTAGGCGTCCTTGTCGGCGATGCCGGGCCGGGTGTAGTCGTCGCCGGAACCGTCCTCACGGAGCAGGGTCACCGAGATCTTCCGGCTGCCGCGAGCCCGGGTGAGCTTGACGAGGTCGCGGTCCGCGAGACGGTTCAGGATGCGCCAAGCCGTGGTCCGGGCGCCCTGTTCGGTGCCGGTGAAGAGGTGGGCGTCGAAGAGCCGGGCCCAGACCAGGCTGTCCAGTTCGGTGGTCCAGCCGTCCTCGTTCACCTGGCTGTTCGCGGCGACGGTGATCAAGTAGGCGCGGGTGCCGCGCGCGTCACCGTTGGCGACGAACTCCTTGAGAGGCCCGTGGCGTGGATCCTCTCCGGGTGGTCGCTGGACGAAGACCCGGCGGAGTGGGACGGTGGATCGGATGGCGCGCTTGAGAAGTGCTGCCCGGGTCGCCTCGCCGGTGACTTCCGGCTTCTCGACTTTCGGCTGACCGCTGCGTGTGTTGTTCATGGCCGTCAAGGTAGGTCATGCAGCCCGCCGAACCCAACCGCGATAGCTGCCCTGGATCTGACCGTTCCAGCGGGTGTAATAGTGATACCTATAGTGCAAGAGCCGTGATGCAAGCACCCACTGCGAGGACCGTGCGATAACCCAATGGTAGGCAGCTGGGCCAAGCCAGCGGCGGGCCCTGGCGGTTGGGGCGGGCCCTGCTTGCCACTTCGGCGCGGAAGGCCAGCCATTTCATCGAGATCCACGAGCGCGGGGGTTTTGTCGCCCTTCATCCCATTGCCGGGGTGGATTCCGCCCGGCGCCGGCCCCGGCTCACCGGTCAGCGCGGCGGAGAAGGTCAGCCGCGTAGTCCGCGGCCGGAGATCCCGCTGCGGCCGTCCACCGGGTCGCCGTGCTCAGGTGGAGGTCGAGCAGCTGGCTCAGGACGACCGCGGGCAGGTCCCCGGCGAGGTCGATCATGGTGGTGTTCCGGGCGGGCCGCGCGTGGACGCCGAGGGCCTTCATGTTGCGCAGGAGCTGGTGGCTGCTGAGGTGTCCTCCGGGAACCCCGCCGGGGAACAGCCACGGGTTTGAGTCGGCGCGGCCGATGGCGACGTTACCCTGCCGGTGGTCCCGAAGTGCCCGGAGCAGATCGTCCAGCGGCGGCGGGATTTGGATCGGCTCCGCGCCCAGCGTGAGGGTGAGCTCGCCGCCGGCGTCGTCGATCTGGTCGATGGTGAGGGTGCTGATCCGGGTCAGCGGCTGAGCGAATAGCAGTAGGAGCAGGCCGGCGACCCGGTCGCGCAGGTCGAGTGCGTCGTCATGCAGTAGCCGGCGGATCAGGTTCCAGCGCTTGTCGGTGTGGATGCCGACTCCGGACAGGCGTTGCTGCCGGGCGGGAATCTTGACCTTCTGCGCGTGCCGGTTGCGGGTGGCCCAGGCCAGGAAGGTCCGGGCCTGGACTCGCAGCCAGGCCGTCCCCGGAGTCCGGGGACCACCTGGCGCTATTCGGGCCGCCCGGGGCCGGCAAGACCATGCTCGCCGAGCGGCTGCCGTCCATCCTGCCCGAGCTGGACGACGAGGCGGCGCTGGAGGTCACCGCGCTGCACTCGATCGCCGGGCTGCTGCCGGCGGGCGGCCGGCTGCTGCGCCGGCCGCAGTTCCAGGCGCCGCACCACACCGCGACGGTGGCGACACTTCGTCGGTGGGTGGTGTCTCAGCCAGGGCGCTGGTTGACGGGCCGGCGGCCACGCTGGACCAGGGTGGGACGGGCCGGCGGGTTCATCTTCCGGAGGCCCTCCTTAATAAGGAACAACTCCCGCCGGGCGACCGCATCGCCCTTGGCATCCAACTCGTACCCCTCTAACCAGACCCAGCCGTCGTAGGTAATCAGGTCGGTCCTCGCCTTGATCAGCCTGAACATGATCGGCCGGATGAACTGGACGCTGCAGGCCCGGGTTATATGGAGAACGTCGCCCGCCTTGAGTCCGATCATCGGCGGGGGCCGTACCGACGCCATGCCCTGATCCGGGTCTTGGCTGCCTCGACCAGGGGACACCACCCGCTCGGGCTGCAGACGGCACACCGTCGGTGCTTATGCCAGTCGAGGGTGCGCCAGGCATCCAGGATCAACAGGGGCAGCCGCCGGGCGGTCACTCCGTCCTCCCACGGCTCCGGCGTACCACCGATCCGGCCGCACCGGACGTGCCCGCCGCACGGGCGGAGTCGAGTCGATGCCGGTCCCTCCAGAGCCATGAGGCGCAGGAGTCCCAAGGGAACGTCTGGCGCAGCTTCACGAGTTCAAGGTGCCGGGCGTCTCGCAACCTCATCGGTGCCTCCCACGGGCCTGCCGGGTGCGGTTTTACTGCGGCACCCCGCCCCGCCGAGCCCAGCTCCACCAGGGCGGGGGTACCGCGTTATCGATCCCACACCAGCGCTTACCCCCTGTCAATGTGGGGACCCCCGCGACGGCGTCCACGACCGGGTATCCCCGCCCGGAGAGGCACGGGCGTGCCTACGTTCAGACCATGGGTGCAGGGCCGGGCCGACTGATGGGCCCCTGGGAGATCTGCCAGCGACTCGGTGTCTCCCGGTCGCGGTTCCAGCAAATCGCGCTACGTCCCTCGTTCCCGAGGCCGTATCAGGAGCTGCGGGCCACCAAGGTGTGGTTGGCTGTCGACGTCGAGGCGTGGATCGCCGAGCACCGTCGCCCCCGGCCGCCAGCGGACGAAGACTGACGACCGGTCTCCCGTGGCCGCCAGCGGACGGAGAGACCCGGATGCGGGTGTCGCTACCCCCGGACCTCGTCGGCGTTCCGGTGAATTGGCGGAACGACTCCCGCTAGGCCGGCGGCACACGGGCAAGCCTTGATCCGCCCCTGGGGCCGCCACTCCCTACAGTCGGCCCGTGGACGCATCGACAGCGCAACTCGCAGCGGCAGGAATCGCGGCCGGTTCGGTGCTCCTCGGGGCGGGGCTAAACCAAGTTCTAACTCGAAGGGCCGAAGACAGGCGTCACCGATTGGAGTCGGCCGCCCGATGGCATGAGGAACGCCGACGTCTAGCCAGCTTGCTTATCTCGCAGGTGATGCGGATCGAGCGCAGCCTCACTGGGTTAGCCGGTGGGATTCCCATCTTTGCCCGAGGGCTGAAGATCGAACAATGCGGCCCATATCACAAAAACTTGCCAAATGGCCACCGACCCCTGACCGTGAGGCTCCTCGACACGGCACCTCCACAAGGGAGGACCCGTCGAGTGGAGGATTAAAGATGGGAAGTCCGTTCCCCGTTCGCCTGCTGTGCCTGGCCGTTGTCACCCTCGGGTCGAGCCAGGTCGCGACCGTCGCCAGTTGGGTCACATGGTCGGCGGAGTCTAGTTTCAGCAAGACCTTGATCGCCGGAGCCGTCGCGTTCGCCGGCTCCGCTCCCCTCATTCACGGGGCTCTCAATTACCTGATAAGACACGACCCCTGACGCTGCGGCATCCGGGCGACCTCAGCCCTAGCCAGAGGCCGCCCGGGGCCCATTGCTGACGTTCAGGCTGGTCAGCGCCTCGGCCTATACGTACATTCGAATTTTGACCGTACAGCCAATCGCGCCAGGCCCTTGACGCAGCGACCCCGGCCCGGCATCTTGCGAAGCAAGGCGAGGCACAAGGGCTGGAACCCACTTTAGGTCCAAAAGGGATCGCTGTAACTAGGTGGAGGTTCTCGCTCGATGGGCAACAACATCGCCAACCGGGTTTTGCTGCTGGTCATCGCCGTCTTGGCGGCCACCCTGACCGGGACCATCGCTGGGTGGATCACTTCGGAGATCGAGCAGAGTATCGGTAAGGCCCTGCTCGCCGGGGGTACCGCGTTCGGCGGGACGCTGGCACTCTCCATCGTGATCTTCAACTTTTTGACTCGAAGCGACGCCTGACACCTCGGCACCCGGGCGATGCGGTTCTTTAACGAATGGACCAGCGCCCCCGGGGTCGGTACATCCAACCTCGGGTAATCCGCCGCTTGACGTCCCTGGGTCCGGCGCAGCATGGGCAACCGGGCTAACCGGGGCGGTACGGGGTCGGCTGGTCCTCTTCATCGGGCGGCCACCCACGTACAGGGCAGGCATCTGGTGGGGGCGCCTCGGGCCACCATCCACCCAGGAAACCGGGCTGCCGGGCGGGCAGCGACACCGATGGGTGGGGTGGGAGTTCCACCCCACGCCCGGCAGCCGGGCTCCCTTATATGGCGTGGACCACACGATCGAACCACTGACCGTCCGCACCTTGACATGCCCCAAGTCCGGCTGGCATCTTGCGAAGCAAGGCGAGGCACAAGGGCTGGAACCCACCTGAGGTCCAAAAGGGATCACTGTAACTAGGTGGAGGTTCTCGCTCGATGGGCAACAACATCGCCAACCGGGTTTTGCTGCTGGTCATCGCCATCTTGGCGGCCACCCTGACCGGGACCGTCGCCGGCTGGGTCACTTCGGAGATCGAGCAGAGTATCGGTAAGGCCCTGCTCGCCGGTGGCACCGCGTTCGGCGGAACTCTGGCGCTCCTCCTCGTGACGTTCAACTTCTTGACTCGAAGCGACGCCTGATGCCCCGCCACCCGGGCGATCCCTGGCCGGGGCTGGAGTCGCCCGGGGCCGGCAGCCAGCATAGACGGGTCGTCGCCTCCCCTGTCCTCCTGCGGCGTCGCGCCCCGCCCCGGGGTGGCTGGTGGGCCGGACCCCGCCGGGACGACGGAGGGCAGGGCGAGCGGAACTGGTCCGGAGGGCAGGGTTCCCTGAGCCGGTGGACGTGGTCGGCAACGGCCGCATGCGGATCTGGGACCGGGACGCGGTCGAGGCGTGGATCAGGGCGAACCGACCGCACCAGCACGCCGAGGAGTAGTAACCGCTACTGCCTCCGTGACCGGCGTGTCGGTTCACGTCCTGGCGGGCGTATAAGTGGTTCGAGCCTGTCGCACCTGACCGGTACCCTCGCGGCGTGACCGAAGTGCGCTCGTTCCAGTCCCTGGCCGACCGGCTCGCGGGGAATCCCTTGGACGCAACGCTTCACGATGGGGTGCCGGGGTGGCTTGATAAGCCGCTGCGTGACTGGCTGCGGACGTGTCTCGATGCCCCAACTACCAAGAGGGTCATGCTCCGACTCAAGCAGGCGCATGATTCCGGCACTTACAAGACGCCGACGCATCAGCTCCTGAGGCAACCTGCCGGCATGGGCCTGCTGACGGTCGTAGATGCGACCGTCCAGCTACACCCCGGGTGGGGTGCCTTTGAAGAGGGCTCCGGGGAATTCGGTGGCGATTGGCACATCGATACCTTCGTCAACATCATTCGTGATCTTCAGGACACCCTGATGGACGGTGCGTCGCTGTACCGCTTCGACCTGGACGGCCGGTGTCTCGTCCGACGAGTTGACGAGACGGCCCAGCGGGCCGCGGATAGGGCGATCGCGAGCACGACCAAGACCGCCGCCGACCACCTGCACGTTGCATGGGTGGCCGCCTACGGCCTGAACCCAGAGCCGGACAAGGTCTTCAACGAGGCGATCCGCGCCGTGGAGGAGGTTGCCTGCCCCCTCGTCGAGCAGAAGAAGGCCGAGGCGGGTACCGCGACTCTCGGCACCGTCATCGGTCACCTGGGCAAGAACGCGCCGGACAAGTGGGAGTTGGCGCTACCAGGCAAGGACGGCCAACCCGGTGGTGTCGAACCGATTGTCTCGATGATGGAGACGCTGTGGCAGGCTCAGCTTTCCCGGCATGGCGGCGCTCCGAAGTCGCGTCGGCAGAACCAGGACGAGGCTGAGGCAGCCGTGCACCTCGCTGTGCTGTTGGTCCAGTGGCTCTCGACGGGAGTGCTACGCAAGAAGCCGTAGCGTCCGTGTATAGACGTCTGCACTAGTCCAATGTGGCGAGTTCGCAGTCGTCGATCAGGTGCGACAACAAGCTGAAGGCAGCAAGCCGCTCCAGCCCTTGGTGCTCGGTCAACTCGTCGAGTCTGTGGGTAGCAGGGTTGCGTACCGCTGCGAACACGCCTTGCGCGAAGCTTCGCATCCCGCCATTCATGCTTTTGACGCCCTCGTCTGAAGGGTCACCTCGCCAGCGGAGTCGAGGCTTCCCGCCTTCTGGATCCTTTTCTGAGAAGCACTCGGCCATGAGCTTCGAGTCGGAGACGTCACGTCGACCGACAAGACTCTGCACGTGAGCGTTCACGTTGGTGGCGGCGGCTTGAACGGCGGCGCGGTAATGTCTGGTCTCCCATAGAGTGCGAGCTGCGTCCCAAACCCAAGTATGTAGTCGATCGGCGGCGAGCTGAGGGCTATCCGGCGCCAGGTTCTCTTCAATCTCGGCCGCCCGATCCAAAAGGCCCAGGACAGGAAGGCAGACATCGCGCACCGGGAAGACGATGAGGATGTTGTCTCTCCCTCTTGCAAGTTGAACAACCTCTGAGAGGGGTGATGGAACGAGCTTGAGGATCTGCATTACGATCGGCCAGCGCTGCATGATGTCGCTATCACGCTGCCAAAAATCCAACAGTGCGGGCTTGCCGTCGCAATTTCCCGATATCAGTCGATCGGCGCGCGTATACCACTCAAGATCGCGGATGAACTTTCGAACCTCGCCGGCCGCCCACTTCCTGTTCATGGGCACCGAGGATATATCCCAGACCAGGCAAATCCCATCGACTTCTCGTACTGGCTTGGTGGGGCAAACGCCCTGCCCGCTCCGGTGCGGTCACTTTCAGCGACCTGCCTCGTCATCCAGTCGCTGCCAGATTGCCTTGCTCCGCCACATGTCCTGCTTCGGGAACAGTTCGTACTCCTTGCGCCGTAGCTCGTTTAGGCTCAGGTAGGCGAACGGCGTGAGGGTGAGGTCGCAGCGGCCATCCCGCGACTTGTCTCGGTTCTCGTACCAGGTGAGGCCGATGCGCTGGGCCGCGGTGAGGGCGTCCATCGACCACTCAGGCCGCGAGCCGTCAATGCCCACAAGCTGTTCGGCCAGTGCGTCGATATCCGCAAACACACGACATCCCCGGCAAGTCCAACGAGCTGGCGCATTGTCCTGAAGAGGGCTCGAAAGCTCTTGTCCCGTCGCAGGGCCACGCATCATGGTTGCGACCTGCTCTGGACTGGCTACCCACAGGTACGCGCACCCACAGCGCGGACACGGGAGACCAGAGGTGCACCAGGGGAGCGCATCCTCTCGGGTCACTGCCCCGTTCATCGCTACTCGCCCCTTCCGGCTGCGCCACTCGGCACGCCGCCCAGCGAGATGTTGACCGCCTTGAGGCAGCAGTCCCAGCCGATCAGGTACGTGCGCTCGACGATCGCCTTGACCGTGTTCTCGGTGCAACTGAAGGACGATACGCGCGGCTGCACCGTCGGTGCGCTGCGGTAGATCATCAGCGCGCTGGTCGCGTAGACGTAGACCGAGCTGACCGGCTGCGTGCCGTCCGGCGCGGTGCCCAGGTAGCCGGCACCGAGGATGACCAGATTCCCCTTGGGAGTTCGGTAACAAGATCCGTCACGCACGAGCATGTTCGCGTTGGTCAGCGCGGGTGTTAACTCGACCGGCATATGCAGCATGTCCACGCCGTCGTAGCAGTCGGCCATCTCCGCCTCCAGGCGGCCGATGCCTTCCACAACATCGAGTGTGGCGCCCGTGACGACGACTGAGGCGGCGGGCTGCATCAGGACGCCCGTGCCGGCCTCAACGATCTGCGTGTTGCCCGCGAGACGCGGGTAAATAACCGGCTGACCAGCAGCCTGTCCCGTCCAGAAGGCGCGTTTCACCTGCCACTGCTCGGACTGCGTGAACAGGTCGTTGACGGTTTCCGTTGCCCGTTCCCAAAACCCCGGCGCACTGCAATCGACCTCGGTGAAGATGGTGAAGGCGGTCGCGCCGCGTAGACCGATGCCACCCGCGTCCCAGGGCTTGATCAACCGAGGAGCCGTCGGCCGCCGTCGCGGCCCGGGTGGCCGCCGCCCGCCGGGCCGGCGCCGAGCGTTGGGCGGGTACCGGCTGCCGGGTAAACGCGGAGGTCCCCGGTCCCCGGCTGCGCCGTCCACCCTGGCGACTGCCCGAACGGGACACCCGCGAGCTGCGGGGCCGGCTCGACTCCGGCTCGCTGTCGGCGCGCGGTTTCGACCGAATCATCCGGATGGCATGGACCGTCGCCGACCTCGACGGGCGGGACCGGCCGCACTCCGACGACGTCCGGGAGGCCATCCAGCTCAGGACGGGGGACGCGGCGTGAACACCGAGGAGAACCTGCTGGCCCGGGTGGCGTTGACCTGGCTCGCCGAGCCCGGCACCTGGTCGGTACACCGGCTGGTCGACGAGCTGGGCCCGGCGGGCGCGCTGGACCTGCTGCTCGACGGCGGGGCGCCCGAGGAGTGGCTGCGCGCCGCCGTGGCGGCCCGGTCCCGGGAGGGGGACGCCCGGGCCGTGGCAGCCAACGCCCTGGCCCGTACGCAGCGGCTGGGTGCCCGGATCGTCACCCCCGACGACGAGGAGGAGTGGCCGGCGCGCGTGGAGGACCTGCGCCGGATGGTCCTGCCGGGCGCCAACCGGCGGGGTGGACCGGGAGACCGCGCCCCCGCTCTGCCTCTGGACGCGCGGCGCTTGGCCGCTCCGGGAGGCGCTGGACCGGTCGGTCGCGGTGGTCGGCGCCCGGGCCGCCACCGGGTACGGCTTGCACGTGGCCACCGAGCTCGGCTACGGGCTGGCCGACCGGGACTGGACGGTGGTCTCCGGAGGAGCCTTCGGCATCGACGCCGCGGCGCACCGGGGCGCGCTCAACGCCGGCGGACTGACGGTGGCGGTGCTCGCCTGCGGGATCGACCAGCCCTACCCGATGGGCAACGCGGCCCTGTTCGACCGGATCGCCGAGACCGGGTTGCTGGTCAGCGAGTGGATGCCGGGCGCCGAGCCGTTCCGTCCCCGGTTCCTTTTCCGGACTAACTGAGGGTGGCCGATTCCGCGAACCCCGTAACGGTCTGTGCTCATCGTTCCCATTCCAGGGTGATCTTGGCCTTGCGGGGCAGCGCCAAGTAGAGCAGGCCGGTCACGGCGACCAAGGCGAGACCGCCGTGGAACTTGGTCTCGAGGCCGGGCGGGACCAAGCCGAGCACCTGGGTGAGCGACGAGGCCAACAACGTCCCGAAGCCGCCGCCGGCGGCAACCTTTACCTTGCGGTTGATGCTCGGGTTGGCCTGGTCCTTCGGGGTCGTGTTGCGGTTTTTGGGCGTACGGGAGCCATCCGCGTTCGCGGGCATGGAGAACCTCCGGAGAGAACGAGCGAGAAGAGTCTGGGGGCGCCGCTCGCGACCGTTCGCGGGTCGCGAGCGGCGGCATCCGCCGCAGGCGGTTCGAGCTCAGCCGAACGCTGGCCTGGTCCTCGGCCTCGTTGTGGTGGGGACGTGGAGTTCGCCGGCCTGCCGGCTGGTGAAGTCTTTGCCCAACCGGTCCAACTTCCTGCGGACACGCTCGCCGAAGGCCGGCGGCTGCCCGGCCGCCGCGGCGGCCAGCTCCCAGGTCATGCCGTCGTGACCTGCGTAAAGGTCAGCGACCTCCCGCTCTCCGGGCTTGAGCTTGTCGAGGACACGGTCGATGCGCGGGTCGCGGAACTCGGGCAAGCTGAGCACGAGATCCTCGACGGAGCGCGGGGCGGCCAGCGCCTCGGCCAGGGTAAGGACCACGTCGCTGTCGCTGCCCGCCTGACCCAACGGCATGTGCAGGGACACGATGCGGCGGTGCCTGAGCTCGGTGTTGCCGATCAGTCGATGGTTGCGGTGGAGCTCCCTGATCCGCTTGAGCAGCACCTTCTTCACGTTCTCCGGCTCCGCCTTCAACCAGGCGTCCTCGAGCAGGGCCTCCTTCGCGGCCTCGATGTGCGGCTGGCCCTTCGGGAAAAGATCCAGGACCTCGAGCATGAACTCCCGGACGATCTCCTCGCTGTTCTCCTCATGGAGGATCGCCTTGCGAACCCGGACGGCCGCCCAGAAGACCGCGCGGACCGCCAGCGCGAAGAGCGTCTCGGTCGCCGCCGACCAGTCAGGCCACCTGAATTCAGGCCACCTGATGTCGCGGACGATCGTCACGATGCCCTCCGCGATCGGCCGGATGACCTCGGTGAGGTCGGGCAGCCTCCAGCTCCAGGAGGCGACCATCGAGCTGATCTGCTGTCGCAGCTTCGCCTGGTAGGTCATGAAGCCCGAGGCCCATTCCCGCGTGTGCCGGAACGCGCCGATCAACCAACTTGCGCTGCTGGTCACCGCGTCCCGGAAGCGCTGGGGGACGCTGAACGCCGGCCAGGCGGCCGCGGCGATCTGCTCCTGGATACGACGCAGCGCCTCGAACATCGGGGCCCGGACAAGGCTCTGGAGCGTCTCCTGCATCTTCTCGAACAGAGCGAGCGGGCGGACCAGACTCTGGAGCGTCTTCTGTAACTCCTCGACCCAGGCGAGCGGGCTGACCATGTCCGTGATCTGGTCCAGCACCTTCAGCGAGAGGGCTATCCCGTCCAGGAAGGACTGCCTGCCTTCGGCCGTTCCGGCCCAACCGGCGCGCATGGCTCCGCGAAGGCGCGAGTCGCGGCTCGGCGTGCGACGGGCTCGGCCAGCGGCCTCGCGGGCGCTGCGGGTGAGCCGGCGGTCGATCAGCCGCTGATGCGCCCGGAAGACGGCGCTGCGGGACATCGCCTGCTGCCGGCGACGGACCACCACGACCTTGGGCGGCGACACCACGATGCGGGGCATGGCCGAGGTCATCGCGGTGGCCTGGGGGAACATGGCCGCGAGCGGGACACCTGCCCGGTTCGGGTTCGCGGCCGCCGCTCGCTGGAATGCGCGGGCCAGAGGAGTCCCCGTGCGGGCCGGCGGGGTGGGCGAGTCGGGGTTCTCGGCGGCGGCCGCGTCGTTGTCGTTCATGGTGCTCCTTCGTGTCTGGAGTGGTTCTCCTACTCCTCCAGGCCGTCAGAGCGGGGTACCGGCAAAAAATCTTGAAACTTTTTTGGCCGGGCTTCCCGACGTGCGTCCAGGGCCTTCTGCCGACGTGAATTCTATGAGGTGGGGCTGACACAACCGAGGCGAGCCCGCCCGGCCAGCGCTCCCGGCACCCCTCCGGCCCGCACCCCCGGTTCCATCGCGGACCCGCCGCCGTGACGACCCGGCCGGGACCGGTCCGCCGCGTGGCCTGCTCGGCACGGCCGGTCGGCGTCATCGCGGACGTAGGGCCAGCCGCGTCGCTCAGTCGCTCCGCAGCCCCGCCGGCCCCGCCCCGCCGGCCCGTCGTGCTGCCCGGGTGGCGGGACGCTCGTAAGCTGAGCCGGTGCGAGGCGACGGAGGGGCACGGCCCGGTCGGTCGGCCGACCCGGTCGGCGGTGGGAGGCTCGCCGAGGCGTTCCAGCGGGAGTGGCTGGGCGGGTACCGCGCGGCGGGTAGGCCGGAAGGCGCCCGGTGAACCGCGCCGAGCGCGGCACGAGGGAGACGCACGCGGCCCTTCCGGTGGCGCTGCGGGAGGCGGTGGACGACTTCGCCGACCACCTGGCCCGGGTGCGTAACCGCTCGGCGCACACCGTCCGGGCGTACGTCGGCGACCTGGTCTCCCTGTTCGACCACGCCGCCCGGATGGGCTGCGTCGGGGTGGCCGACCTCGACCTCGGCGTGCTGCGCAGCTGGCTGGCGAAGCAGCGGACGACCGGGGCCGCGCGGACCACGATGGCCCGGCGGGCCGCCTCGGCGCGCACGTTCAGCGCGTGGGCCCACCGCGCCGGCCTGCTGCCCACCGACGTGGCCGCCCCGCTCGCGAGCCCCCGGGCCCACCGGGACCTGCCGACCGTGCTCCGCACCGACCAGGTGACCGCCCTGATCGAGGCCCCGGTCTCCCGCCCGACAACCCCGGCCCCTGCCACCAGGACGGAAGGGCGTGGCGGCGAACGTCTCCTGGCGGAGCCGGATCCTTCCACCGCCACACCGTCGGCTCCCGCCGACGAGGAGGCGGCGCGGGCCGTGGTGCTACGGGACCGGGTTCTGCTCGAGCTGCTCTACGCGACCGGGGTGCGGATCAGTGAGGCGTGCGGCCTGGACACCGCCGATGTGGACGACGCCCGCCGGGTGGTCCGGGTGCTCGGCAAGGGCTCCCGGGAGCGGTCCGTGCCCTACGGGGTACCGGCGCAACGGGCACTGGACGAGTGGCTACGAGCCGGGCGGACCGTCCTCGCCGGCCCGGAGTCCGGCGAAGCCCTGCTGCTCGGGGCTCGGGGCGGCCGACTCCACCCGACTACCGCCCGACGGGTCGTCGCCGGGTACGCGGAGGCGACGGGGCTGCCCCGGACCAGCCCGCACGGCCTGCGTCACTCGGCCGCCACCCACCTGCTGGAGGGCGGCGCGGACCTGCGGGCGGTGCAGGAGCTGCTGGGCCACGCGTCGCTGGCCAGCACGCAGATCTACACCCACGTCTCGGTCGAGCGGCTGCGGGCCGCGTACCGGCAGGCGCACCCGCGCGCCTGAGCCGGAAGCCGGCCGCCGCCGTCGCGTGGTCGTTGGGGGGCACCGTCGATGGATGTCGGGCTACGATCATGGGATGAGCGCGCCGCAGCCGCCCGAGCCCATCCCCGGCGCCCGGCTGCTCTTCTCCCTCGACCCGGCGGTGAGCCACCTCAACCACGGCTCGTTCGGCGCGGTGCCGATCGGGGTGCAGCGCGCCCAGCAGCGGCTCCGCGACGAGATGGAGGCCAACCCGCTGCGCTTCTTCGGGCCGAGCCTGGTGGACCGGATCGCCCACACCCGCCGGCACCTGGCCGCCTTCCTCGGCGCCGACCCCGACGGCACCGCGCTGGTCGGCAACGCCACCACCGGCGTCGCCGTGGTCCTCCAGTCGCTCGGCCTGCGCCCCGGCGACGAGGTGCTCACCACCGACCACGGCTACGGCGCGGTCGGCTTATCCGTCGACCGCGAGTGCCGGCGCACCGGGGCGACCCACCGCACCCTGCACGTGCCGTTGACCGCGACGGCCGAGCAGGTCGTCCAGCTCGTCCGGGCGGGGCTGCGGCCCGGACGGACGAAGCTGCTCGTCGTCGACCAGCTCACCTCGGCCACCGCCCGCCTCTTCCCGGCCGCGGCGATCGTCGGGGCCGCCCACGAGCACGAGGTGCCGGTGCTCGTCGACGCCGCCCACGCGCCGGGCATGCTGCCGACCCCCGTCGGGGACATCGGCGCGGACTTCTGGGTCGGCAACCTGCACAAGTGGGGGTACGCCCCGCGCGGCACCGCCGTGCTGGTGGTGGCCCCGTCGTGGCGGGACCGGATGGAACCGCTGGTGGTCTCCTGGGAACAGGGGACCGGCTTCCCGGGCAACGTCGAGTGGCAGGCGACCCTGGACTACACGTCGTGGCTGGCCGCGCCGGCCGGCGTCTGGACCCTGCGCAGCCTGGGCGTCGACCGGGTGCGGGCGCACGACGCCGCGCTGGCCGCGTACGGGCAGCGGGTGGTGGGGGACGCGCTGGGGGTGGCACCGGCCGACCTGCCGGATCCGGGCGGGCCGACGGTGGCGATGCGGGTAGTCCCGCTGCCGGCCGGGCTGGCCGCCACGTTCGACGACGCCCGCGCCCTGCGGAGCCGGATCGCCGAGGAGCTGTCCACCGAGGTGGCGGTGATGTCCTGGAACGACCGTGGCTGGCTACGGCTGTGCGGCCAGGTCTACAACGCGCCGCACGAGTACGAGCGGCTCGCCGCGCGGCTGCCGGCGCTGCTCACCCGGCGCTGACCGGCGACCGCACAGGCGACCGCGTGCGAGCACGTCACGGGCCGCCCCGACCAGGTCAAGGGCGACGGCAACCGTGAGGGCGGGGGCGGGAAGGCGACACCGTGGCGGCGGGGGCGGTCAGGTGGGCAGGAGCCGGACGGGGCCGAGCCCGAGCAGGGCCAGCGGGTCCAGGTACTCCGCTCCCCGGCGCAGCCCCCAGTGCAGGCAGGCCGGCTCGGGGCAGCCCAGGTGCCCGGGCCGCAACCGGCCCAACGGCGCCCCGGCGGCCACCCGGTCCCCGGCACGGACGCCCGGCCGCACCGGCTCGTACGTGGTCCGCAGCCCCGCGGCGTGCCCGACCGTGACCACGGGACGACCCGCGACCGGGCCGGCGAACAGCACCACCCCCGACCCGGCGGCCCGGACCACGGCGCCCGGCACGGCGACCAGGTCGACGCCCCGGTGGCCGGGCAGCCACGGCTGCGGGGGCGGCGCGAAGCGGCGGGCCGGTCGAGGGGCGCCGTCGAGCGGCCACCGGAACCGCGCGTCCGGCGTGGGAGGCCGCGCCCGGGCCGCTGCGTCGGGCGCTGCCGCCGGCCCGACACCGGGCGGGACGGGGCCGGGCCCGACACCGGGCGGACCGGGCGGGACGGGGCCGGGCCCGACACCGGACACGATCACCACGCCGGCAGCGCCGGATTGCGGCGGAGCCACGGGACCGGCCCCGGCGGTCAGGACCGCCGCGCAGAGCGCCGCTACGGACAGCACCGCCGTGGCCGGTCGCGCCGGCCTGCGGGCGCCCTCCCCCCGGGCCCGCCGCCCGCCGGCACCGGTCCTGCCCCATCCTGAGCCACCGGCCCCGATCCTCGTCCACATGCCCGGCAGCGTGCCGGAATCCCGGGACGCGCCGCCGCCACAGGCCGCTCGCCTGTGGACGGCCGGACGGGCTGTGGACAGCCCTCGTCCGGACCGATGATCTGCTATGGCCCAGCCGGTCGGCCCGGCCCACGCAGACCCGGTGCGTCGCGGCCGGCACCCCGGCACGCCACCGGCCCGGACCAGGGCAGCGCGTGATGACCACTGTGGACGACGTCAGCCGACCCTCCCGGTTCGCCGGGCCGGACGAGGCGATCAGCATCGAGGAGTTCGGCTGGCCGCCCGCAACCACGGCGGTGCCGTCGGGCGCGGGCCGGCGCGGTGGTGCCGACGGAGTGCGGCGGGGCCGGGCGGTGGGGACGCGCGGCCGGCGCCGGACCGGTCGACGCGGGTGAGCTGCCGGAAGGACCGTCAGCCGCCGAAGCCGGAGTCGGCCGGCAGGGAGATGTCGGGCTTCTCCAGCTCCTCGACGTTGACGTCCTTGAACGTCATCACCCGGACGTTCTTGACGAACCGGGCGGGACGGTACATGTCCCACACCCAGGCGTCGTGCATCTCGACCTCGAAGTAGACCTCGCCGTCGGAGTTGCGCACGTGCAGGTCCACCTGGTTGGCCAGGTAGAAGCGGCGCTCCGTCTCCACGACGTAGGAGAACTGGCGGACGATGTCGCGGTACTCCCGGTAGAGCTGGAGCTCCATCTCGGTCTCGTACTTCTCGAGATCTTCCGCGCTCATCGCACTCCGCCTTCCATGACCACATCTTCCCCCACCGGCGCGGGAGGTCGGGGCTGCTCGCCCAACGCCACGCCGACGGTACCTCCTGACGCCCCGAAGCGCTCCATCGGCTCGTCCGGGCGCGCACCCATCGGTCGGCGGGACCTGGGTGGCCGCCCGTCCAGGCCGGACACGGCGGCCACGTTCACGTACGAGAAGCGGTGTTCCCGGCACGGCCCGTGCTCCCGCAGAGCGGCGGTGTGCTCCGCCGTGATGTAGCCCTTGTGCTCGGCGAAGCCGTAGTCGGGGAACGTCCCGTCCAGCTCGACCATGATCCGGTCCCGGGTGACCTTGGCCAGCACGCTCGCCGCCGCCACACAGGCGGCCACCCGGTCGCCCTTCCAGACCGCCAGCCCCGGCACGTCCAGCCCGTCGACGCCGAAGCCGTCGGTCAGCACGTAGTCCGGGCGGGTGTCCAGCGACGCCAGCGCCCGGCGCATCGCGGCGAGGTTGCACACGTGCAGGCCGCGGGTGTCCACCTCGTCGGCCGGGATCACCACCACCGCGTACGCCAGGGCGCGGGTGACCACCTGCTCGTAGATGCGCTCCCGGCTGGCCGGGGTGAGCAGCTTGGAGTCGGCCAGCCCGTCGATCTCGCCGCGTCGCCCCTCGGGCAGCACCGCCGCCGCCGCGACCAGCGGGCCGGCGCAGGCGCCCCGGCCGGCCTCGTCGGCGCCCGCCACGTGCCGGAAGCCTCGGCGTTGCAGGGCGCGCTCCAGCGCGTACAGCCCGGCCTCCCGGCGGACCACTGTGCGCGGCGGGGTCAGCACGGCGTACCTCCGGCCGCAGGGACGGCCCCGGCGGACCCGGCGGGCGGGGTCGGCGCGTCGGGCGGGGTCGGCGCGTCGGGCCGCGCGGCCAGCACCCGGCGCAGCAGGGCCGGCAGGTCGGCCGGGTAGTACCGCTCGGTGGTGGCGGCCAGTTCGTCGGCCGGCCACCACCGGTGCCCGGAGACGCTGGCCCGCTCGACGGCGTTGAAGCCGGCGGTGTCCACCTCCCAGGACGGCACCCGGACCAGGAAGAACTCCTGCTCCTGCTGATACCGCACGCCATCGAAGGGGAACCGGATCGTCTCCCGCCACACCGGCTCGCCCAGCTCGGCCGGGGCCAGCCGCAGGCCCGTCTCCTCGGCCAGCTCCCGGGCGGCGCCGGCCGCCGGGGACTCACCCGGCTCCAGTCCGCCACCGGGGGTGAGCCAGTACCGGTGCTCGGGCCGCGCCGGGTCGCAACTGGCGAAGAGCAGCACCCGGTCGGTGTCGTCGACGAGCAACACGCGCGCCGCACGTCGAGGGGTGTAGACGGTCACCTTCCCAGCCTGCCAGACCCGGCCCGCGTCGCCCACGCCCACCCGGGGGTCGGCGGGCGGATCAGGGGTTGGGGATGCCGTCGAACGACTCCGGGACGGTGAGCCAGGTGGCCCGGCCGACCGGCCAGAAGACGGTGAAGGCGCGGCCGACCACCCGGTCCTCGGGGATGGTGGCGCTCTGGATGTTCTGGCCGGACTGCTGCCAGTGCTCCAGCGAGTCGCCGGAGGCCGAGCGGTGGTCACCCATCACCCACAGCCGCCCCTTCGGGACGGTGATGTCGAACTCCTGGTCGGCTGGCTTGTCCTGCTGTCCGGCTGCCGAGTAGATGTACGGCTCGTCGAGCGGCCTGCCGTTGATCACCAACCGCTCCTGCGGGTCGCAGCAGACCACGTGGTCGCCGCCGACGCCGATCACCCGCTTGATGAAGTCCTCGCCGTCGGGGTTGCCGCTCCACTCGGTGGGCGCCTTGAAGACGATCACCTCGCCGCGGTGCGGCGACCGGAAGTCGTACACCAGCTTGTTGACCAGCACCCGATCGTCGATTTGGAGGGTGTTCTCCATGGACGGTGACGGGATGTAGAAGGTCTGCAGCACGAAGGCCCGCACCAGCACCGCGACCAGGATCGCCACGCCCAGAAGGATGGGCAGCTCCTTCCAGAAGGAGCCGCTCTTCTTGTCGGTCTGCTCGTCAATCACGGGTGGAGCCTACGTCGCCGCGACCACCCGGACCGCCCGGAACGCGCGAGGGCGGACACCGCGGCCGAGACCGGGAGGAGCAGCAGCACACCGCCCGATCCGGTGGGGCGCGTGGGGGCCAGGGGGTCGCCGGCAGCCGTGACGGGCCTGGCGACTCCGGCGAAGGTGTCCGGCGCCGACAGCGACGCCCACCGGGAGGACGGCCAGACCACGACGAACGCCCGCCCGACGACGTTGTCGATCGGCACCGGGCCCTGGCAGCGGGCGTCCTGGGAGACCAGCCGGTGGTCGCCCATCACGAAGATCTGGCCGGGCGGGACCACCACTTCGGCGAAGCGCCGCGACCGGCACTCAGTGGGATTCGGCGGCAGGTCCAGCGGGGAGTTCCGGATCACGTACGGCTCGTCGAGCGGAATGTCGTTGACGGTGACCCGGCCCTGGGCGTCGCAGCACTTCACCCGGTCGCCGGGCAGGCCGATGACCCGCTTGATGAAGTCCTTCTCGCCGGGGCGGCTGAGCCCGACCATGTCGCCGATCGTGCGGGCGAACTTCCCGGCGATGCCGGGCTCGGGCTCCTGGGCCTGCTGGGCGACCCACCTGTCGGTGCCCCGGAAGACCACCACCTCGCCGCGCTGCGGGTCCCGCACGTCGTAGACGACCTTGTTGACGAGCACCCGGTCGCCGATGAGCAGGGTGTCCTCCATCGACCCGGACGGGATGAAGAACGCCTGGAGCAGGAAGGTGCGGATCAGCACCGCCAGGCAGAAGGCGACGATCAGCAGCAGGGGCAGCTCCTGCCAGAGCGGCATCTGCCGGCGCGGGCGCCGGGGGCGCCGGCGCAACGGATCGACAGCGTCGTCCTCGTCAAGCGTCCGCACCTGGCCACTCCCCGGTCCGCAGAAATGCCACTACCGCCCGGGAGCCTCGTCGAGGCCCCACGGGCGGTAGTGGGACGATCTGTGGCCGCAGCTGCCGCCGCGACGCGCCGATGCCCGCCTGTGCCCGTGCGAACAGCGTAACCGGGGCTGGCCCGTACGACATCCGCGTAGCTCAGGCGGTGTGGCGAGCGAGCAGTCAGCTCGACTGCTTCTCGCGGCGCTCCTTGATCTTGGCCTTCTTGCCCCGCAGCTCGCGCAGGTAGTAGAGCTTGGCGCGACGGACGGCACCGCGGGTCACGATCTCGATCCGGTCGATCCCCGGGCTGTTCACCGGGTAGGTCCGCTCGACGCCCACACCGAAGCTGACCTTGCGGACCGAGAAGGTCTCGCGCAGGCCGTCACCCTGGCGGCGGATGACGACGCCCTGGAAGATCTGGACACGGGACCGGTTGCCCTCGACGACCCGCGCGTGCACCTTGACGGTGTCACCGGCACGGAACTGGGGAATGTCGACCCGCTTCGACTGGGCGTCAAGGGCGTCCAGGATATTCATCGCTGTGTCCTCGTGAGGCTCACGGCGCACCGTCAGTCGGTGCGCGGATGGGTGATTCTGATCCCCGGGTGGCGACCGACGGGCGGCCCCGGTCGGGAATCCTCGCAGCCGCCCACGGCGCGGACGGTTGCGGCAACCCCCCTACTTTGCCACATTCCCCGGCGGCAGCTGAAATCCGGCCCGATCCAGGGCCGCTCTGTCCCGCTTGTCCAGGCTCGCCGGGTCGAGCGCGGCGAACATGTCGGGCCGGCGGGTCGCGGTGCGCGCCAGCGCCTCGTCGCGCCGCCAGCGGGCGATCCGCCCATGGTCGCCGGAGCGGAGCACCTCCGGCACCTCGTGCCCCCGCCAGGCCGCCGGCTTGGTGTACATCGGCGCCTCCAGCAGCCCGTGGGCGTGCGACTCCTCGTCCAGCGACCCGGCGTTGCCGAGCACCCCGGGCAGCAGCCGGGTGACCGCCTCCAGGATCACCAGCACCGCCACCTCGCCACCGAAGAGCACGTAGTCACCGAGCGACACCTCGGTCACCCGCATCCGGGTGGCGGCCTGGTCGAGCACCCGCTGGTCGATGCCCTCGTACCGGCCGCAGGCGAACAGCAGGTGCGACTCGCCGGCCAGCTCGTGCGCCATGGCCTGGGTGAACGGCTCCCCGGCCGGGGAGGGCACCAGCAGCCGGGGCAGGGTCAGGCCGTCGGGGGTCAGCTCCGCCGGGGCGAGGGCGTCGAGCGCGGCCCCCCACGGCTCGGGCCGCATCACCATGCCGGGCCCGCCGCCGTAGGGGGTGTCGTCGACGGTGCGGTGCACGTCGTGGGTCCAGCTTCGCAGGTCGTGTACGGCCAGCCGCAGCACGCCGTTGGCCCGGGCCCTACCGATCAGGGAGAGGTCCAGCGGAGTGAAGTACTCGGGGAAGATCGACACGACGTCGACGCGCATGCGCGGGTGCTCCAGCGGTCTAGAGATCGAACAGACCGGCCGGCGGGTCGACGACGACACGTCCGCCGGCGACATCCACCTCGAGGACGATCGCCTTGACGAACGGGATGAGCGCGGTACGTCCCTCCGGGCGGCGCAACACCAGCAGGTCGGACGCGGGCGCGTGATCGATCCGGGCCACCTCGCCGAGGGGCTCGCCGCCCGGGGTGACCACGGCGAGGCCGACGAGCTGGTGGTCGTGGAACTCCTCCGGGTCCTCCGGCGGGGCGACGCCGGCGCTGTCCACCCCGATCAGGGTGCCGCGCAGCGCCTCGGCGACATCGCGTTCGAGGATGCCCTCGAACACGACCAGCATCCGCCCCTGGTGCCAGCGGGCGGACTCCACGGTCAGCTCGGCCGGGACCCGGAACGGCACTCCGGGGCCGGGGGCGGGGTTGGCAGGCGGCGCCGCGCCCGGCTCGGTACTGAGTACCGAGCCGGGCGCGAAGCGTGCCTCGGGCTCGTCGGTGCGCACTTCCACGGTGACTTCACCGCGGAGGCCGTGCGGCTTACCGATCCTGCCGACGATGAGCCGCATCAGTACGAGTCGACGATGTCGACGCGCACGCCACGTCCACCGATGGAGCCGATCACCTGGCGCAGCGCCTTGGCAGTCCGGCCGGACCGCCCGATCACCGTGCCGAGGTCTTCCGGGTGCACGCGGATTTCCAGCCGCTTGCCCCGACGGGAGTCGGCCATCCGGACCCGGACGTCGTCCGGATGATCGACGATGCCCTTGACCAGGTGTTCGAGCGCCGGACGCAGTGGCATGTCAGGCCTGCTCGCCAGCGTTCGTGGCGGGCTGCGCCTCGGCCTTCGGCGCCTCAGCCTCAGCCTTCGGTGCCTCTGCCTTCGGTGCCTCGGCCTTCGGCGCCGCAGCCTCAGCCTTGGCGGCCTTCTTGGCCGGCTTCGCCGGAGCCTCGGTCAGGCCGGCGGCGGCCTTCGCCTCGGCCTCGTACGCCGCCTTGCGGTCGACGCGCTCGGCGGCGACCTTCAGCGGCGGCGGGGCCGGCAGGCCCTTGAACTTCTGCCAGTCGCCGGTCAGCTCGAGCAGGCGCTGCACGGCCTCGCTCGGCTGCGCGCCGACGGACAGCCAGTACTGGACCCGCTCCGACTTGACCTCGATCACCGAAGGGTCTTCCTTCGGCTGGTAAATACCGACGAACTCGATCGCCCGGCCGTCACGCTTGGTACGCGAGTCGGCGATGACGATGCGGTACTGCGGGTTGCGGATCTTGCCCATCCGCAGGAGCCGGATCTTTACGGCCACGGTTGTTTCGCTCCTGTTGCGATCTCACCGACCCAACACGGGCGGTGCACGGGTGAGCGCCGACCGGCACAGTGGGGTTTGGGCCGGAGACTGCTCGGTGGACTGGCGACGCGTTCGGGTTAGAGGGCGCCGGACGCGCGCCGGATACCAGCGACCTATTCTGCCAGATCGGGCCGGGATCCTTCACACCGGCGGGCCAGGTCACTCGCCCGACTGCCGGATACCGCCCCTTCGGACCCTTTGTCCGACTGTTCAGCCACTCGCGGCGCCTGCTCAGCGGGCCGGCGGACGGTCCCAGCCGGCCGGCAGTTTCTCCGGCACCTCCCACTCGGGCGGCGGGGTGAAGTCGCACCAGGTGCCGTCGAACGGGAACTCGCCGGCCTCGGCGCGGGCGATCATCCGCAGCCCTTCGGCGCGCACCGCCGCCTCGTCGGCCACCCAGTAGTCGTCGGGGAGGGCCAGCCGCTCGGCGAACTCCTCCTCGTCCTTCCACTCCCAGCTGCGGTCCGGCCGGATCACCACGTCGAGGTCCTGGTCGACTATGTCCACCCCGACCACGTCGCCGTCGTCCCAGCGGACACCCGGCTCCTCCAGATTGACGTACCAGTTGGCGAAGCGCCCGTCGTCGTCGGAGAACCACCAGACCGAGTGGGCCGCGCCCACGGGCAGGAACTTGAGCACCGACGGCCCGTTCCACCGCCCGAGCGCCAGCCGGTACGACGACGTGACCCACTCGGCGAACGGCATCGTCCGCATCCCGAGGCCGGCCTCGGTGACCTCGTGGGCCCCCGGCGAGTCGCGGGCGACGAAGATGAGCAGACCACGCTCGTCGTCGCTGACCACCCGCCCGGCCCGGACCCAACCGATCCGGCCGTGCCGTACGTTGCGATGCATGATCAACCGGCCGGGCGAGAACGTCATGGGCGCCGACCCTACCGGGGCTCGGCCGGGCGGCCGGTGCGCCGTTGTTCCGACACCCGATCGGCCGTTTCGGGCTGTCGATCCCCGTCGCTGAATCGCTACGGTGTGATGGACACGCGTCGCCGAGCGGAAGGACGGGCCTGTGTCGGAGGACGTACGGGTCGAGCTGCCCAGTGGTGAGACGGTCTGGGTCCGGGTCGCCGGCACCGCCGGCCCGACCGACGTGGGCTGGCGGGAGGACCAGGTGTACCGCCTGGAGGGCCTGCTGGAGACGGTACGGGGGGTGGCGGGCAGCGTCCGCGCCGGGCTGCGCGACGCCCGCCCCGACTCGGTCAGCGTGGAGTTCGGGGTCACCATGTCGGCGAAGACCGGCCGGGTGCTCAGCGTGCTCACCGAGGCCGGCGCCGAGGCCAACCTCAAGATCACCCTGGGTTGGCAGACCGGCCAGGCCGACGACCGCCCGGCGCCCACGGGCACGAACGGCTGAGGGGCCGCACGTCATGGGGGTCCCGCTGATCGCCGACGGATTCGACGAGATCAGCCGGGCCCTGCGGTCCACCGTGATCGAGGTGCCCCGGGGCGACGGCATCCGCGGCGGCACAGCCTTCTTCGTCGCCCCCGGCTATGCCCTGACCTGCGCGCACGTCGTGAACGGCCGGGAGGGCGCCACGCTGCCGGTGCGCTGGGGCGGCCAGCCGCTGAGCGCCCGGGTCGTACACGCCGCCCCGGCCTCGACCGGCGGTCAGTCGATCTGGCCCCTGCCCGACCTCGCGGTGCTCCGGGTGGCCGACGCACCCGCCGACCACCCCTGTGTGTGGCTCGGCGAGCAACCGCCGCCCGACGGCGCACCGCTGCACACCTTCGGCTTCGCCGGGGCGTACGGCACCGCGGAGCCCACCTCGGCCTGGCTGTTCTCGGCGGGCCGGCAGGGCATCCGGGGTGCCACGGCGCTGCGGGTCCGCGACGACGAGCTGGCCGAGGGCAGCTCCGGCAGCCCGATCGTGGACCTCACCAGCGGCGAGGTGTGCGCCGTGGTGAAGACCGCCCGCAGCCCCGGCGACCCGTACGGCGGGCTGGCCGTGCCCCTCGGCGAGCTGCGCGGGCTGCCCGTGGCCCTGCTGCGCGAGTTGTGGCGCGGCCACGACCGGCACCACGGCTCCGACGGCTCCTGGGCCCACGCCGTGGACCGGTTGCGGGCCCGCCGTGCCGCCGCCACCGCGCCCGAGGTGGCCGAGCTGCTGGACCCGGGGGCGAAGCTGCCGGTGCTGCGGGCCGCCGAGGAGGCGAAGGTGCGCGGCATCCTGGCCCGGTTGCCGGCAGCCGACGACGCGCACCAGCTCTACGAGCGGGCGTGCGGCCGGTGGGCGCCGACGCCGACCCAGCCGCTGTTGGACCGGCGCGACGTCGTCCGCGCCCTCGACGACGTCGCGCGGGCCCGGCGCGGGGAGCTGCACCCGCTGCTCGTCTTCGCCACCGCGCTGATCCCCCGCTGCCCGGCCACCGAGCGTGGCCGGCTCCAGGACTGGGTCGACGACCTGGCGTTCCGGCTGGGCCAGCGGGCGCAGCTCGCGCAGCACCGGCCAGCCCTGCTCCCCGCCCAGCGGGTGCCGTCGGGGGAGCGGTCGTCGGTGCTGGTCGAGGTCACCCCCGCCGGCCACGACCAGCGGCGCTACCTGCTGTCCGTGTCCGTCTACCGGAGCCGGGACGACGTGCGCTGCCTGGCCCAGCACGACGAGCCGATGGCCCTGCCCCAGCTGGAGGCCGCCCTGCGCCGCGAGCTGCACGTCGGGCTCCGCCAGCTCGGTTGGGGCCGCACCGTGATGGTCGAGCTGGCACTGCCGCCGGAGCTGCTCGACCTGCCGATCGACGAGTGGGTCCTCACCCCGCACGACGTCGCCCCGCTCGGATTGGTCCGGCCCGTGCTGGTGCGGATCGCCGACGACGGCGAGGACGGGGCGGCCGGGCCGGAGGCCGAGGAGCGGTGGGAGGCGCTGTCGGCGTCGGCGGAGGGGATGTCCTTCGCCACCGTCGACTGCCGCGCCGAGACGGATCCGACCTGGTTCTACGCCCACCTCACCACGACCAATCCCGGGGGCGTGCTGCTGCCCGGTCCGACCACGGACCCGGCCCAACGCACGCTGCTGGAGGTCGGGGTGCGGGCCGGGGCGCCGGTGGCGCTGTGGAGCCGGGCGGGCTGCGACCGGCACCCCGCCCCGGGCGGCACCGGCGCCTGCCGGGGGGTGGCGTTCCTGGCCGACCTGGAGTCCCGGCTGCGCCGCCGGCCGATCGGGTCGCTGCCGCTGGACGTCCGCCAGCTGCGCGCCGCGGCGGTGGCGGCCCGCGACGACGACCACTGCGGGCACCGGCTGGTCCTGCTCTGGGACGACCCGTTCCGGCGCTTCCGGGACCCCTCGACGCTCGACGCGCAGTGGTGAGACCGGCGCGGGCCGGCCGACAGGAGGGACAAGACGTTGCAGGACTGGTGGATCTATCGGGGCACGGGGAGTCCCCACTCCGGGATACTCCGGCTGCCGCCTCCCCCGCCCTGGCGGGTGTTCGACGGCGCCCCCCTGGCGCCACCGCCGTCGAGCACGGACGGCGCGGCCGGCCGACGGCTCGGTGAGCTGCACCGGGCGGTCAGCTACCAGCCCCGCCCCGACGAGCTGGAGCTGGTCAACGCCGCCATCTACCTGCGGCGCCCGCTGTTGATCACCGGAAAGCCGGGGGTGGGCAAGTCGACCCTGGCGTACGCGGTGGCGCACGAGCTGGCCCTGGGGCCGGTGCTGCGCTGGCCGATCACCAGCCGGTCCACCCTCGCCGAGGGGCTCTACAGCTACGACGCGATCGGCCGGCTCCAGGAGGCCAGCCTGCACCATCAGCTCGGCACTGCGGGGGACCTGCCGATCGGCCGCTACCTGCACCTGGGGCCGCTCGGCACGGCCCTGCTGCCGTACGAGCACCCCCGGGTGCTGCTGATCGACGAGATCGACAAGAGCGACGTGGACCTGCCGAACGACCTGCTCAACATCTTCGAGGACGGCGAGTACCGCGTCCCGGAGCTGCAACGGATCGCCGCCAGCCAGCCGCAGGTCGAACTGCCGGTCGAGGGCAGCGCGGACCAGGTGGCGGTGCACCAGGGCGTGGTGCGCTGCCACGCGTTCCCGCTCGTGATCATGACCAGCAACGGCGAGCGCGAGTTCTCCCCCGCGTTCCACCGCCGGTGCCTGCGGCTGGACCTGGGCCAGCCGGACGCCGAGCAGCTCGCCGCGATCGTCGCCGCGCACTTCGGAACCGAGCCGACGGCCGAGACGGCCGACCTGGTCGAGCTGTTCCTGTCCCGGCGGGAGCGCGGCACCCTCGCCACCGACCAGCTCCTCAACGCCATCTACCTCACCGTCCAGGCACCCGACGGGGGGCGGCCGGACCGGGAGCGGCTCGCGGACCTGGTGCTGCGGCAGCTCGACGCGGGGCCGGACAGCTGATGAGCACGGTCCGGCTGGTGGGTGCGCTGCGCGGTCTCGACGTGCAGCCGCGGGAGCTCGCGGACGCCCTCTGGCTGGCCCGGTTCCTGCCCGGCGGCGGTCCGCCGGCCGAAGCGGGAACGTCTCCGACGCCGGCCGACCCTGCGGACGCCGACCCGACCGAACCGCCGGACCCGACGCCCGAGGGGGCGGAACCCAACCGGCTCCCCACGCCCCGGACGCCCCGGACAAGGCTCCGGCCCACCCCGTCGCGGGTGGCCGGCACAGACGCGCCCGACCCGGTGCGTTGGGTACGCCTGCACGTGCCCCGGCCGGCCGGACGGCCGGCGGGAAGCGGCGGCGCGGGCCTGCCGGTCCGCGCCCCGGCACCCCCCGCCCTGGACACCCGGGCGTTGGCCCGGAGCCTGCGTCCGCTGCGCCGCCGGGTGCCCGACCCGAACACGCTCGCCCTCGACGAGGAGGCCACCGCGGCGCGGGTCGTCGAGCAGGGACTGTGGGTGCCGGTCCTGCGCCCGACGCCCCAGCCGTGGTTCGACCTGACCCTCGCCGTGGACGGCGGGGCGTCGATGGCCGTCTGGCGTCCGCTGGTGGCCGACCTGGAGTCGGCGCTGACCCGGCTGAGGGCCTTCCGGCACGTCCGGCTGGTGCGGCTGCCGTCCGGGGCCGGGCGGCGGCTCACCGTGGGCCCGGCCGGCGTGCCCGGCCACTCCACGCGGGAACTGCTCGACCCGCGGGGGCGCCAGCTCATCCTCGTGGTCAGCGACTGCGCCGGGCCGGAGTGGCACGACGGCTCGATGTTCCACACCCTGCAGACCTGGGCCCGGCACGAGACCGTGGCGATCCTGCAACCGCTGCCCCAGCGGATGTGGCGGCGCAGCGGCCTGGTGCCGGTGCGCGGCCGGCTCACCGCGACCGGGGGCGACAGCGCCAACCGCCGCCTCCGGTTCGTACCCCGGCAGTGGCGGCCCGGCGCGGGCCTGCGCGGGATCGTCCCGGTGCCGGTGCTGCAGATCCAGCCGGACTGGCTGGCCGGCTGGGCGCGGCTCACCGGCACCGGCGACGGCACGATCGACGCGGTGGTCACGCTGCCGCCGCAGCCCGGGCCGCCGGCCCCCGTCGAGCCGGTCGGCGGTCCCCCGCAGGACGAGGCGGCCCGGCGGCTGAGCCGGTTCCTGGCCACCGCCAGCCCGGAGGCGCTGCGGCTGGCCACCCAGCTCGCGGACCTTCCGGTGACACTGCCGATCATGCGCCTGGTGCAGCAGGCGTCGGCTGCGCCGGCCCACCCCGCGCACCTGGCGGAGGTGCTCCTCGGTGGGCTGCTCGTCCGGCAGCCCGACCCGGCGGGAGACCTGCGGTTCGACTTCCACCAGGGCATCCGGCCGATGCTGCGGGATCTGCTGCTGCACACCGACCTGCTGCGCCTACGGCACGAGATCGCCCGGTTCCTGGCCCGCCAGATGGGGATCAGCATGCGGGAGTTCGCGGCGGCGCTGAGCGCTCCGGCCGGGGTCGCCGGCGACGCGGGGCTCGGCGAGTCCTTCGGCCGCCTCCCGGCCACGGTGCTGACCCGGCTCGGCGGTCGACACCGGGAGCTGATCGAGTTCGTCGAGCAGCGGGAGCCGGACCCGGGCCCGCCGTCCCCGGGCAACGGCCACCACCCGGTCCGCCGGGTGACGGCGAAGCCGAGTTCTCTGGTGACGGCGGAGCCAGACCCGCCCGTGGACGAGCAGGACCTCGACGGGATCGACGCGACCATCCGGGTGTTGCGGCAGGCGACGGCCGCCGGCCCGGACCGCACCGACCTGACCGGTCTCGCCCGCGCCCTGCGGGCCCGGTTCCAGCTCACCGGGGACGTCACCGACCTGGTCGAGGCGGCTTCCATCCTGGAGCAGGTGCGGCGGTGGGCCGACGGCGGCACGGAGCCGGACGACCCCGACGCGGTGCTCGACCTCGCCGAGGTCCGGTTGTCGCTGTGCACCGAGCGCGGCGCCACGGCCGACCTGAACGAGGCCGTGGCCCTGTTCCGCAGCGCCCTCGCCGCGCCCGACGGCCCCCGCTCCGGGCGGTGGCGCGGCACCGTCGGGCTGGCCCGCGCGCTGGTGGTCCGGGCCGACCGGCTCGGCACGGTGGCCGACCTCGACGAGGCGGTCGAGCTCTACCTCGCGGCGGCCGGGGCGGTCCCCGAGGCGGGCGGGGACGACCTGCGGCTGCGGGCTGTCGACGCGCTGCTGCGCCGGTACGCGCTGACCGGTGACCGGACCGCGCTGACCCGGGCGGACGCGGTGAGCGGCGACGTGGCGGACACGCCGGGGCGGCACAGCCGACGGGTACGCCTGGCGGACCTGCTACGCCGCGCCGCCCGGGAGGCCGGCGAGCCGGAACTGCTGCGCCGCGCCGCAGCCCTCTACGCCGAGGCCGCCGAGCGTTCCGGGCCGGACGGCGACGCCCGGCTCCTGCACGGCCTCGCCGAGGCGCGTGGCGAGCTGTCCGTCGCCACCGGCGACCCCGCCGAGCTGGACGCGGCGGTGGCGACGGCACGGGCCGCCGTGTCGGCCGGCGGCCAAGACGACGTGACGCACGTCGAGTGTCTGGCCGCCCTCGGCCGGCTGCTGCGGCTGCGCGTCGACCGGGACGGTCGGGACGGCGACCGCGACGCGCTGGTCGACGCCGCCCGCCGGCTGCTCGATGCGGTGCCCGGTTTCCACCCGGACCGGCACCGTCACCTCGCCGCGCTGGGCGACGCCCTGCGGCTGCGGTACGACGCGGCCGGTGACGCGGGCGACATCCAGGAGGCGTGCGCCCGGTACGAGGAGGCCGTGCGGACGTCACCGACCTCCGGCGCTCAGCTCGGCAGGCGGCTGGCCGACCTCGGCGACTCGCTGCGGGCGCGGGCCGACCGGTTCGGCTCCCGGACCGACCTGGACGCCGCCCGGCAGGCCCTCGCCCGGGCGGTCGACGTCACGCCCGCCGACGACCCCCGGCTGGCCGACCGGGTCCGCCTGCTGGCGGAGACGCTGCTCGCGCTGCGTGAGCGGTCCGCCGCAGTGGCGTGCTACCGCCGGGCGGTGGAGCTGCACGGCCGCCGCCACGGCCCGGACGGTGCCCCCACCGTCGAGGTGCGGGTCGCCTTCGGCCGGGCGCTGCTGGCGGCGGAGCGGTTCACCGAGGCCCGGGAGGAGTTGCGGGCGGTGGCCGACATCCTCGCCCAGCGGCTCGGCCCCGGGCATCGCCGGGCCCTCGCCGCCCGGTCCGCGGCGGCCGAGGCGCTGGCCGGTCTCGGCGATCTCGGCGGGGCCCGCCGGGAGCTGCGGGGCGTGCTGGCCGGGCAGGTCCGTTCGCTCGGCGCGGACGACGCGGACCCGGCGGCCACCCGGCGGCTGCTGGACCGGCTGGCCGGGGCCGGTTAGCCGGCCGGGGCCCGCCATCGGCCCCCGCGCCTGGGCGGGCCGCCGAGGACCGGCGGGACGTCCGTCCCGCCTTCCCGCCGCCACCCGCTTCCAGGGGGCCGCCGACCGCCGCAGCTCGCACGGGCCCTTCGACCGAGCACCCGCGAGTTATCCTCGGCCTTTGGGATCGACGTTCATAGCTGGGTCGCTCGTCGGGGCGCGGCCTGCGGCACTTGGCGGAGGGATGGCCGAGCGCATGAGGAAAGCCGAGTTCGGGTCCGCACCGACGATCCTGCCGGAGGAGATGCTCGACGAGCTGGCGGAGAGCGGCACCGACGTGCTCCGACACGTGATCCGGCGGGTCCGGGCCGAGGCGGGCGCCGGGGGGCCGGTCGTGGCCCGGTTCAACAACCAGAACGGCGGCGTGCCCACCGCGCCGTACCGGGACCGGGACGACCCGGCCGGGCCCGGGGCGGACGAGGGGGGCCGGTGACCGACGTCGGCCCTCCGGCGGCCCCGGTGCCGTTCCAGGAGTTCGTGCTGAAGGTGCACAGCCGGTGCAACCTGGCCTGCGACTACTGCTACGTCTACGAGATGGCCGACCAGAGCTGGGCCCGCCGGCCCCGGGTGATGAGCGCCGAGGTGGTGCGGCGGACCGGGGAGCGAATCGCCGAGCACCTGCGCGACCACGGGGTCGCCGAGGCCAGCGTCGTCCTGCACGGCGGCGAGCCGCTGCTCGCCGGTGCCCGCCGGCTGGAACACGTGGTGACCGAGCTGCGCCGGCTCGCCGGGCCGGGGACCACGCTGTCCTTCGTGGTGCAGACCAACGGGACCCTGCTCGACCGGGACATGCTGGAGACGTTCCGGCGGCACGACGTGCGGGTCGGGGTGAGCCTCGACGGCGACCGGTCCGCGACCGACCGGCACCGCCGCCGCCGCGACGGCGGCAGCAGCTACCCGGCCACCGTCCGCGCCCTGGAACTGCTGTCCGGGCCGCGCTACCGGCCGCTCTTCGCCGGCCTGCTGGCCACCGTGGACCTCCGCACCGACCCCGTCCGCGCCTACGAGGCACTGCTGGAGTTCGACCCGCCGGTGGTCGACTTCCTGCTGCCGCACGGCACCTGGACCGACCCGCCGCCGGGTCGGCCGGACGACCCGGCCTCGACGCCGTACGCCGACTGGCTGATCGCGGTCTTCGAGCGCTGGTACGCGGCGCCCCGCCGGGAGACCGGCGTGCGGATGCTGGAGGAGATCCTGGTGCTGCTGCTCGGCGGGGCGAGCCGGGTCGAGTCCGTCGGGCTGTCCCCGGCGGCGTTCGTGGTGGTGGAGACCGACGGCGAGATCGAGCTGGTGGACACGCTGAAGGCGGCCTACCCGGGGGCCGCGGCGACCGGGCTGACCGTGCACTCCGACCGGTTCGACGCGGCGCTGGCCCACCCCGCGGTGCGGGCCGGCCAGGGCGGCGCGGCCGGGCTGCCCGGGGCGTGCCGGGCCTGCCCGGTGCACCGGATCTGTGGGGGCGGCCTGTACCCGCACCGGTTCCGCGCCGGGCGCGGCTTCGACAACCCGTCGGTGTACTGCGCCGACCTGTACCGCCTGATCGATCACCTGGCCCGGCGGGTCGCCGGGGCGCCCGGACCGCCGGCGCCGGCCGGGCCGCCGGGGCGGGCGACGGCCGGTGGTCGGCCCGCCCGGGCGGCGGAGCGGACGGCACCGGGCCCGGCCGCGGCCTGACCCGTCGGCCGGTGTCGGGTTCCCGATAGGACGGACGGAGGGTGATGTGGAGGGTGCGGAAGGCTATCCTCGTAGCTCGGTCGGGCCGCGCCAACCGGGCCTCGGAAGTCCGGCGGCCGGGACCAGGGAGGCTCGATGAGTGCTCAGCGCAGCGCCGCCGAAGGCCGGCCGCGGATCGTTCTGGCCCATGCCGGGGCCGACCGGCTGTGGGCGGAGTGGCTCTGCGAGCAGCTCGAACAGGGCGGGACCGGCACCGAGCCACGACAGCTTGATCCCCGGCCCGCCGACGACCTCGCCGCGCTGCTGCGGGACGCGGCCGGAGACGCCGCCGGGCTGCTGCTGGTGCTGAGCGACGCGCTGCTGCGCGCCGGGACGCGCTCGGTCACCGAGTGGGCGGAGGCGGTGGCCACCCTGCGGGCCGAGCGGGTGGTCGCGTTCCGCCCGGTGGCGGTCGGGCTGCGCCGGCCGACGTTCCTCGCCGCCGGCGAGTGCCCGGTGCTCGGCGCGCTGGACGAGGCCGACGCCCGCGCCGAGGTGCTCGCCCTGTTCGGGCTGGACGCCCCGGCCCCCCGCCGGTCGTCAGCCGTGCCCTGGCCGCTGCACCAGCCCCGGTACTGGCGCCAGCCCTTCCCGCCCCGCAACCCGAACTTCACCGGCCGGGAGGAGGCGCTGCGGGAGCTGCGGGAGCTGCTCACCGGGGACGTGACGGCGGTGGTGCCGACCGCGGTGCTGGGCCCGGCCGGGGTCGGCAAGACCCAGCTCGCGGTCGAGTACGCGTACCGCTTCGCGGCCTGCTACGACCTGGTCTGGTACGTGCGCAGCGAGCAGCTCTCCACGGTCCGGGCCGACCTGGCCGGGCTGGCCGCCTCGATCGGGCTGCGGATCAGCGACGACCTCGGGGTGACCGCCGACACGGTGCTGGAGGCGCTGCGCCGGGGCGAGCCGGTCCGCGACTGGCTGCTGGTCTTCGACAACGCACCCGCCCCGCACGAGCTGGCCCGGCTGCTGCCCAACGGCCGGGCGCCGCGGGGGCGGTGCCACGTGCTGGTGACCTCGCGGGACGAGGCCTGGCGGTCCCGCGCCGACGTGCTGGAGTTGGACGTCTACCGACGGGTGGAGAGCCTCGACTTCCTGCGTCGGCGGGCGCCCCGGCTGACCGAGCACGACGCCTTCCAGCTGGCCGACCGGTTCGGCGACCTGCCGCTCGCCCTCGACGCCAGCGCCGGGTACCTGTCGACCTCGCATCTGCCCGTGCGGGACTACCTGGTCGAGAGCGAGCAGCGGATGACCGCGCTGCTCAACCAGGCCCAGGTCTCGTCGTACGAGCGGCAGGTCGTGATGGCCTGGGTGCTGCCGATGAACCGGCTCCGGGAGCGCCGGATGTCCGCCGCCCAGCTGCTGCGGTTGTGCGCGTTCCTGGGGCCGGACCCGGTGCCGATGTCCCTGCTGCTCGGCCCGCCCGACGGCAGCCGGCCGGCGGTCGAGCTGCCCACCCCGCTCGGCGAGGAGATCGGGGACACCATGTCCCGGGCGGGCATCTTCCACGAGATCGGCGCGTACGGGCTGGCCCGGATCGGCGAGCGCGACGGCCGGGAGACCGTCCAGCTGCACCGGGTCTTCCAGCAGTTCCTCCGGGAGCAGCTCACCGATGCCGAGCGCCACACGTACGCCGGAACGGCCCGACGGCTGCTCGCCGCCGCCGACCCGGGCGAGCCGGAGCAGATCGTCCACCGCCCCCGGTACGCCGACCTGCTGGTGCACGCCGAGGCCGCCGACGTGGCCGCCGCCGCGGACGTCCCGGCGGTCCGCGGCCTGGTGATCAACCTGTGCCGGTACCTCTTCGCCCGGGGCGAGTACACCGCGTGCCAGCGACTGGGCACCCGGGCCCGGGCGGCCTGGGTGGAGGTGATCGCCCGGAGTCACCCGGACGTGGTGGCGCTGAGCGTCACGCTGGCCAACGCGCTGCGCAGCCGGGGCGAGTACGAGCAGGCCCGGTCGCTGGATGAGGCGAACCTGGCCCGGGCCCGCGCCGACCTCGGCGAGGGGCACCCGGAGACGCTCGGCGCGGCGAACGGCCTGGCGGCGGACCTGCGCCGGCTCGGCGACTGGAAGGCTGCGTACGAGCTGGACCGCCGGGCCCACGAGCGCGGGCTGCTGGCGCTGGGCCCCGACCATCCGCGCACGCTGCTCACCGCGCACAACTACGCGGTGTCCCGGCGGATGATGGGCGAGTTCCGGGCCGCACTCGCCCTCGACGAGGACGCGCTGCGCCGGTACCGGATCCGGTTCGGCGGCGAGGAGAACCGGTCGACGCTGTTCTCCGCCAACAACGTCGCCCGGGACCTGCGCGAGTGCGGGGAGTACGCCCGGGCGTGGGAACTCCAGGAGGAGGTCCACCGGCGCTACGGGGTGCTCTTCGGCCCCGACCATCCGGACTCGCTGCAGTCAATGAAGAACCTCGCGGTCACCCGCAGCAAGGCCGGGCGCTACCTCGACGCGTACCAGTTGGCCAGCGGCTGCCTGGCCCAGCACCGGCACCGGTTCGGGCCGGACCACGCCGAGTCGCTGGCCGCCGCCAGCAACCTGGCCAACGACCTGCGGTGCCTCGGCGAGACCCCCGGGGCCCGGGCCCGCGCCGAGGACGCGCTGGAGCGGCTGCGCGACACGGCCGGCGAGGAGCATCCGTACACGCTCTGCGCCGCCGTGAACCTCGCGATCTGCCTGCGGCTGACCGGCGAGCCGGAGGGCGCGCGCAGGCTCAACGAGCGCACCCGGGCCGGGCTGTCGGCGGCGCTCGCCCCGGACCACCCGTACACCCTTGCCTGCGGCACCAACCTCGCCAGCGACCTGCGGGCGCTCGGTGAGGTGCGGGCGGCGCGGCAGCTCGGCGAGGAGTTGCTGGAACGCCTGCGCGCGGTCCGGGGCGCGGCGCACCCCTACACCCTGGCCTGCGCTTCGAACCTGAGCGGCGACCGGCGCGCCGACGAGGACCACGGGGGCGCCCGCGAGCTGCTGCGGGACACCATGGCGAGCTACGAGCGCACCCTCGGCGGGGACCACCCGGAGGCCGAGGCTGCGGCGGCCCGCACCCGGCTGGACTGCGACGTGGAGCTCCCGCCGACCTGAGCCACCCCGCTCAGCCCGCCCGGTCGACGGGCTCGGGCGGGCGGATACAGCCGGACTCGCAGGCGGTGGGTCAGTAGGCGCGGGCCAGGATGGCGACCAGGTCGGGCTCGTCCTCGGAGTCCGGGACCGAGCCGTCGGCGCGCAGCAGGCAGCGCACGGTGACGCCCTGGCCGTTCGCCTCGGCCTCGCCGGCCACGCCGACCGCCGACCACGGCACCCGGGCCCAGCCGGTGGCCGCGGCCTCGATCGCCTCGGCGAGCGTGGCGACCTCGACGGTTCGGGACTCGCGGTGCGCGAGGGCCTGGTCGTGCAGCGCCCGCTGGTCGGTCTCCAGGGCGGCCAGCACCGCGCCGACCACCTCGGCCACCGGGGTGGGCGACTTCGAGCCGTCCGTACGGCGGACCACGACCGCGTTGCCGGCGGCCAGGTCGCGGGGGCCGACCTCGACGCGTACCGGGTAGCCGCGCAGCTCGGCGTCGACGGCCCGGCGGCCGAACGGGGTGTCGGTGCGGTCGTCGAGCGCGACCCGGATCCCGGCGTCCCGCAGCGCGTCGCGCAGCTCGGCCGCCGCCTCGCCGACGCCCTCGCCGGCCTTGACCACCATCACGTACGCCTGGACCGGCGCCAGCCTCGGCGGCACCCGCAGCCCGTTGTCGTCGCCGTGGGCCATGATCAGGCCGCCCAGCATCCGCGTGGAGGTGCCCCAGGAGGTCGTCCAGGCGTGCTCCCGGCCGCCCTCGGCGGAGGAGTAGCTGATGTCGAACGCCTTGGCGAAGTTCTGCCCCAGCTCGTGGCTGGTGCCGAGCTGGAGGGCCTTCCCGTCGCCCATCATGCCCTCACACGTGAACGTGGCGGTGGCCCCGGCGAAGCGCTCACGGGTGGTCTTCAGGCCGACCACCACGGGGATGGCGAGCACGTTGACCATCAGGTCCTCGTACGCCTCGTGCAGGATCTTCCGGGCGTACGCCTGGGCGTCGGAGCGGGTCGCGTGGGCGGTGTGCCCCTCCTGCCAGAGGAACTCGCTGGTGCGCAGGAAGATCCGGGGGCGCAACTCCCAGCGGACCACGTTCGCCCACTGGTTGAGCAGCAGCGGCAGGTCCCGGTACGAGTCGATCCACTTGGCCATGAACTCGCCGATCACCGTCTCGCTGGTGGGGCGCACCACCACCGGCTCGGCGAGCTGCTTGCCGCCGCCGTGGGTGACCACCGCCAGCTCCGGCGAGAAGCCCTCGACGTGCTCGGCCTCGCGCTTGAGGTAGCTCTCCGGGATGAACAGCGGGAAGTACGCGTTCTCCGCGCCGGCCGCCTTGATCCGGGCGTCCATCTCGGCCTGCATCCGCTCCCAGATGGCGTAGCCGGCCGGTCGGATGACCATGGTCCCTCGGACCGGGCCGTTGTCGGCCAGCTTCGCCTTGGCGATCAGGTCCTGGTACCAGCGGGGAAAGTCCTCCGCTCGGGGAGTGAGCACGCGTGCCATGACCGCACATCCTATGCGGCCCCCGCCGGGCGGCCGCCATCGGGCGCGACATGCCGTTCCCGGGCCACCCGCCGGGCGGCCGCCATGGGCACGCCGCCTACCGTCACCGGGCCATTCGCCGGGGCGGCGGTCCCGGCCGCCCGTGGCGGCGGGTCGGGCAGCCCCGGCCGTAGACTTCGACCACCATGGGTGAGTTCAGGGACGCCGCCCGGCAGCGACTGCGAAACAGCATCGTCGACGCCGCCCGGGCGCAGACCGTGGCCGGCGGCTGGGACGGCGTACGGATGGGCGAGGTGGCCGGCGCTGCCGGGGTGAGCCGGCAGACGGTCTACAACGAGTTCGCCAGCAAGGCGGGGCTGGCCGAGGCCCTCGCCCGGCGTGAGGTGGACCGGTTCGTCACCGACGTGCGGGTCAACCTGGACGCGCACGGCGACGACATCCCGGCCGGGGCGTACGCGGCGATCTCGCACACCCTCGCCGCGGCGGCGGACAACCCGCTGCTCAAGGCGATCCTGACCAGCGCCCGGGGCGGCTCGGACGAGCTGCTGCCGTACCTGACCACCCGCGCCGAACTGGTGCTCACCGAGGCGACCGGAGCGCTGCTGGACTGGGCCACCGTCCGCCTCCCGGCGGCCGACCCGGCCGCCCTGGCGTTCGCCGCCGACACCATCGTCCGCCTGGTGGTCAGCCACATCGTGCTCCCCCGCTCCCCGGTCGACCGGACCGCCCAGTCCCTGACCGACCTGACCCTCACCCTCTTCGGAGGGGGCGGCCGCGGAGGATGATCCGGGTGGGGGTGCGGACCACGGACAGGTCACGGCGGGGGTCCTTCGGGTAGACCGTGAGGTCCGCCAGGCCGCCCTCGACCAGGCCCGGGAAGCCCAGCCACTCCCGCGCCTTCCAGGAGGCGGCGGCCAGGACGTCCACCGCCGACATGCCGGCCCGCTCGTGCAGCAGCAGCATTTCCTCGGCGGCCAGCCCGTGGTCGATGCCGCCGCCCGCGTCGGTGCCGACGTAGATGGGCACCCCCGCCTCGTACGCGGACCGGACCACCTCGGGGAACCGGTCGCGTAGGGCGAGCATGTGGTCGGCGTACCCGGGGAACTTCGAGCGGGCCTGCTCGGCGATGCCGCCGAACGTCGCGATGTTGATCATCGTGGGGACGAGGGCGGTGCCCTGCCGGGCCATCAGGTCGATCAGGTCGAGGCTGAGCCCGGTGCCGTGCTCGACCGAGTCCACCCCGGCCCGCACCATGATCTCGACGGCGGACTCGGAGAAGGTGTGCACCGCCGCCCGCACCCCGGCGGCGTGCGCGGCGGCCACGGCGGCGGTCATCGTGTCGGCGTCCCAGGCGGGGGCGAGGTCGCCGACCCCCCGGTCGATCCAGTCGCCGACCAGCTTGACCCAGCCGTTGCCGGCGGCGGCCTGGGCGGCGACGGTGGCGGCCACCTCCGCCGCGTCGACCTCCACGCCGATGTCGCGCAGGTAGCGCTTCGGCGGGGCGACGTGCCGGCCCGCGCGGGCCAGTCGCGGCAGCTCCGGGTCGTCGTCGAGCTCGGGGTACGGGTACGGCGAGCCGGCGTCCCGGATCGCGAGGACCCCGGCGTCCCGGTCGACGCCGGCCAGCGCGCGGGCCTGGTCGAGGGAGGTGACCGGGGCGCCGCCCCGGGCGATGCCGAGGTGGCAGTGGGCGTCGGTCAACCCGGGCAGGATGAAGCCGCCGTCGACGACCGTCTCCGCCCCGGGCACCGGGTCGAAGGTGACCCGGTCGCCGACCAGCCAGAGATCCCGGACCTCGTCGTCGGGGAGCAGCACACCGCGCACATGCAGAGCCATGCACACAGTCCTACCCGATCACACCCCGTCGGTGGCGAGCAGCCCGTCCCGGCGGGTGGTGGGCGCCGGCAGGTCGACGGAGACCTTCCAGGGAAGCTCGGTGACGAGCAGGGTCCTTCGGCAGGTCGCCGAGGTCGTCGAGCGTCCACTCGTGCCGTTCGGGCAGGATCGAGCTGCGGTCATGACACCTCCCCCAGGGGCGTCGACCACCCTAAGCGCCGCACCCGTCGCCCATCGTCACTGACGGGTGTCAGCGGGGGTGGTTGTCGCCGCTCTTGCCGAGCTTGTTGAAGTCGATCTTCGGAAGCTTGAAGCCGGGCGGGAGCCCCTGCCCGCCGGCCAGGTCGTTCGGGTCCAGACCCGGCGGGAGCTGCGGCATGCCGCCCGGGAAGCCGCCCGGCATCCCGGCGCCGGCCCCGGTGCGCGGCCGGTTGCCGCTCTTGGTGCCCTTGCGCTTGTTCTTCGGCGACTTGGTCGCCTTGCGCCGGCCACCGCCGGGCAGGCCCATCATGCCGCCCATCTGCTTCATCATCTTCTGCGCGTCGGTGAAGCGGTTGAGCAGCTGGTTGACGTCCATCACCGTGACGCCCGAGCCGCCCGCGATCCGGGCCCGACGGGAGCCGTTGATGATCTTCGGGTTGGTGCGCTCGGCCGGGGTCATCGACCGGATGATCGCGGTTACCCGGTCGAAGTGCTTGTCATCGAGCTCGGCGAGCTGGTCCTTCATCTGCCCCATGCCCGGCATCATGGCCAGCACGTTGGCGATCGGGCCCATCCGGCGGACCGCGATGAGCTGGTCGAGGAAGTCCTCCAGGGTGAACTGCTCGCCGCCCATCAGCTTGGCCGTCATCTTCTCCTTCTGATCGGAGTCGAAGGCCTGTTCGGCCTGCTCGATCAGAGTGAGGACGTCGCCCATGCCGAGGATCCGGCTGGCCATCCGGTCGGGGTGGAAGACGTCGAAGTCCTCCAGTTTCTCGCCGGTGGAGGCGAACAGGATCGGCTGCCCGGTCACCTCGCGGACCGAGAGCGCGGCGCCGCCCCGGGCGTCGCCGTCGAGCTTGGAGAGCACGACGCCGGTGATGCCGACGCCGTCGCGGAACGCCTCGGCGGTGCGTACGGCGTCCTGACCGACCATCGCGTCGATGACGAAGATGACCTCGTCCGGGTTGACCGCGTCGCGGATGTCGGCGGCCTGCCGCATCATCTCGGCGTCGATGCCGAGCCGGCCGGCGGTGTCGACGATGACGATGTCCCGGGCGGACCGCTTCGCGTGCTCGATCGAGGCGCGCGCGACCTGCACCGGGTCGCCGGTGCCGTTGCCGGGCTCCGGGGCGTACACCTCGACGCCGGCGCGGCCACCGAGCACCTGGAGCTGCCCGACGGCGTTGGGGCGCTGGAGGTCGGCGGCGACCAGCAGCGGCTGGTGGCCCTGGGCCTTGAGCCAGCGGGCCAGCTTCCCGGCCAGGGTGGTCTTGCCGGAACCCTGGAGGCCGGCCAGCATGATCACGGTCGGCGGCTGCTTGGCGAACTGGAGCCGCCGCCCCTCGCCGCCGAGGACGTTGATCAGCTCCTCGTTGACGATCTTGACGATCATCTGCGCCGGGTTCAGCGCCTGGGAGACCTCCGCGCCGCGCGCCCGCTCCTTGACGTTCGCGATGAAGCCCTTGACCACCGGCAGGGCGACGTCGGCCTCCAGCAGCGCCATGCGAATCTCGCGCGCGGTGGCGTCGATGTCGGCGTCGGTGAGCCGACCCTTGCCACGGAGCTTGGTGAAGATCCCGGAGAGGCGGTCACTCAAGGTGTCAAACACGCGAACATCCCGTTTGTCAGTGTTCCGGCGGGCACAACGCGGCCGGGCTCAGGTGTCCGGCCATGGCTAGGGTAGCCCGCCGACCGCGCCCGCGCTTCGGCCCCGCCGCCGAGCAGCGGGATCGCGGCGACGGGAGGCGGGCCCGAGGGCGGGGACGGCCGTTCCCGCCGCGCACTGTGGCCACGGCGGTCCCTCACACGGCGGCCAGGACTGCGGCCTCCAGGCGGGCCCGCTCGTCGTCGGAGGGCCACCCGCCGACCAGGTAGAAGGCGTCCACCACATCGCCGCCGAGGGTGGAGATCCGGGCCGCGCGGACCTGGGCGCCGGCCTCGTCGAGGGCGCAGGTCACCCGGTACAGCAGCCCGGCCGCGTCGGCGGCGCGCAGCTCCAGCAGCACCGCGTCGGTAGCCGCCTCCCGGTGCCAGACCACCCGGGGCGCCGCCCCGCCGCCGCGCGCCGCGAGGGCCCGGCCGCGCAGGCGCTGGGTGACCGAGACGTCCCCGGCGACCGCCCGGCGCAGGTCGCCGCCGAGCGCGATCGGGTCGGGCGGCAGACCGTACCGGGGTTGCACCCGGCACTCGACCAGGGCCCGGCCGTCGACCGTGGCGGCGTCCGCGGCGAGCACCTCCAGCCGGTGCAGGGCCAGGCAGCCGGCCACCGTCGCGAGCAGCCCCCGCCGGTCGGCCGCGGCCACCGCCACCCGGTCCCCGGCCAGGTGTACGACCGGCAGTGGCCCGGCGATCAGCGCCGGGTCCGGGGCGGGCGGGGCGGGCAGCACGCCGGTGTCCAGCGCCGTGCGGACCCGGGTGACCAGCTCGGCGACGAGCCGGCCCTTCCAGTCCGACCAGGCGGCCGGGCCGGTGGCCGCCGCGTCGGCGCGGACCAGGGCGTGCAGCAGGTCCAGGGTGCTCGGGTCGCCGACCTGCTCGGCGACCCGGGCGATGGTCACCGGGTCGGACAGGTCGCGGCGGGTGGCCACGTCGGGCAGGAGCAGGTGCAGCCGGACCAGCGTGCCGATCAGCGCCACCTCGGGCCCGGGCAGGCCGATCCGGGCGGCCACGGCCTCGGCCAGCGGCGCGCCCACGGTGCTGTGGTCCGCGTGGGCGGGCCCCTGCCCGCCGGCCCGCCCGGCGGCACCAACGCCCGGCAGCCCCTTGCCGATGTCGTGCAGGAGCGCGCCGAGCAGCAGCAGGTCCGGCCGGTCCACCTCGCGGGTGTGCCGACCTGCCTCGTACGCGGCCTGCACGAGGTGCCGGTCGAGGGTGTACCGGTGCACCGGGTTGTGCTGGGGCAGGCTGCGCATTCGGGTCCACTCGGGCAGCCAGCCGTCGATCAGCCCGTACCGGTCGCAGGTCTCCCAGGCGGGCACCAGGCCGGGACCGGCCCCGAGCAGGGTGATCAGCGCGGCGCGCGCCTCGGCGGGCCACGGCGACGGCAGCGGCGGGCAGTACGCGGCCAGCCACTCGCAGGTGGCCCGGGCGATCGGCAACCGGGTGGCGGCCGCCGCGGCGGCCACCCGCAGCGACAGGCTCGGGTCGGGGCGGGCGCCGATGGCGGTGCGGGCCAGCACCAGCTCGCCGTCGTGCTCGACGACGTCCCGGGCGACCGGGCGGCGCACCGGCCGGGAATCGACGCCCCGGCGGCGGCCGGAGCGCAGCCGGTCGGCGGCCCGCCAGGCGTCGTCGAGGGCGTGGCTGATCGTGCGGGCGTCCCCGGCGACCCGGCGCAGCAGCGCGTCGCCGTCGCCGGGCCCCTGTTCCCGATTGTGGGCCGGGTCCTCGTGTGACTGGCGGCGCAGCAGCGCGTCGCCGTCGTCGGGCCCCGGTCCGGGCTGGAGCTGTCCCCCGGCGGCGTCAGGCGCGCCGGGCTGCCGCAGCCCGAGCCGGGCTGCGACCCCGTCGCGTTCCTGGGCGACCAGCCGGTCGATGCGGCGGCCGGCCTGCTCGTGCAGGGCGTCGCGGGTGTCCAACAGGCGCAGGTGGGCGGCCCGGACAGCGGGGCGCAGCGCGTCGGTGATGCCGGCGGCGGCGATGGCCCGCAGGATGCCCACGTCGCGCAGGCCGCCGGCGGCCTCCTTGAGGTCGCCCTCCAGCAGGAAGGCCAACTCGCCGTGGGCCTGCCAGCGGGCGGTGGTGATCTCCCGCAGGCCCGGGAGGCGGCGGACAACGGTGCGCCGCCAGTGGTCGGTGGCGGTCCGGACCAGCGTGTCGGCCAGTTCCCGGTCCCCGGCGACGAACCGGGCGTCGAGCAGGCCGAGGGCGACCTTGACGTCGTCCTGGGCCACCGAGAGCGCCTCGGCGACGGTACGCACCGAGTGATCCAGCCGCAGCCCCGCATCCCAGATCGGGTACCAGACCTTCGGAGCCAACTCGTCCATCCCGCCCACCCCGGCATGCAGCAACACCAGGTCAAGGTCCCCGTAAGGCGCACACTCCCGCCGCCCCAGCCCTCCCACGGCCACCAACGCCACCCCGCCCGGCCACGGCAACAGTCCCCCCAGCCACCGCTCGATCACCCCCGCCCGAGCCCTCCGAGCCCTCTCCCCCACCCCCCCGACAACGCCGACGACCTCGTTGATCAAGAGGTTTGCGTCACCGTCGCCGACGCTTTCCGACGCATTCCTCTTGATCAACGAGGTCATCTCCCTACTCCGGCCCTAGAGGGCGTCGAGGCCGCGTTCGCCCGTGCGGACCCGGACTACCTCCTCGACGCCCGTGACCCACACCTTGCCGTCGCCGATCTTGCCGGTCCGGGCGGCCCCGACGATGGCGTCGACGATCTTGTCGACGTCGATCTCATCGGTCAGCACCTCCACCCGAATCTTGGGCAGGAACTCGACCGTGTACTCGGCACCCCGGTAGACCTCGGTGTGCCCCTTCTGCCGGCCGTACCCCTGGACCTCGCTGACGGTCAGCCCGGCCACCCCGAGGGCGTGCAGAGCCTCCTTCACCGAGTCCAGCTGGTACGGCTTGATGACCGCGGTCACCAGCTTCATGTCCAACCCCTCCATCCCAGGAACGTTAACCGGCGACCTTCGCGCTGACCGGCTCGGCGGGCTGCTCCGAGGCCGGCTTGGTGCCGGCGGTACCGCCCGGCGTCCCGATCCCGGCGAGCGCGAACGCGCTGCCGCTGCCGCCGCCACCGGCCGGGGAGAGGTCGTAGCCGCTCTCGGCGTGCTCGGCGATGTCGATGCCCTCGACCTCGGCCTCGGGCTTGACCCGGAAGCCGATGGTCTTCTCGATCACGAAGGCCAGCACCCAGGCGACCGCGAACGACCAGACGGTCACGATCAGGCCGGCGATCGCCTGACGGCCGAGCTGGGTGACGCCGCCGCCGTAGAACAGGCCGTCGGAGGCGCCGACCACGTCGCTGATCGCGGCGTTGACCGAGTTGGTGGCGAACAGGCCGAGCCACAGCGACCCGATCCAGCCGCCGACGAAGTGCACGCCGACCACGTCGAGGGAGTCGTCGTAGCCGAGCTTGTACTTCAGGCTGATGGCGAGCGCGCAGACCACGCCGGCGACGATGCCGAGCAGGACCGCGGCCCAGGGGGCGATGAAGCCACAGGCCGGGGTGATGGCGACCAGACCGGCGACGGCGCCGGAGGACGCGCCGACCATGGTCGGCCGCTTGTCCTTGATCCACTCCACCGCGAGCCAGCCGAGCACCGCCGCGGCGGTGGCGAGCTGGGTGTTGATGAACGCGAGCCCGGCGACCGAGTCGACGGTCAGCTCCGAGCCGGCGTTGAACCCGAACCAGCCGAACCAGAGCAGGCCGGCACCGAGCGCGACCAGCGGGATGTTGTGCGGCTTCATGCCCTCGCGGGGCCAGCCGAGCCGCTTGCCGAGCACCAGCGCCACGGCCAGGGCCGCCGCGCCGGCGTTGATGTGCACCGCGGTGCCACCGGCGAAGTCCAACGCGTGGATGTCGCCGCCGATGATGCCGCCGCCCCACACCCAGTGCGCGACCGGGAAGTAGACCAGCGTCGCCCAGCCGAAGGCGAACAGCAGCCAGCCGCCGAACTTGGCCCGGTCGGAGATGGCGCCACTGATCAGCGCGACGGTGATCACCGCGAAGACCATCTGGAACGCCATGAACACGTAGAGCGGGACCCCGATGCCGCTGGGGTTCTCCGCGGTGGCGCCCCACAGGTCCGTCTCGGCCAGGAAGGTCTTGGTGCCGAGGTACGCGCCCGGGTCGCCCCAGAATCCGTTCACGTCGGCCCCGAAGGCGACGCTGAAGCCGTAGAACCACCACAGAACAGAGATGAGCCCGATGGCGGAGAAGCTCATCATCATCATGTTGAGCACGCCCTTGGCCCGGTTGAGCCCGCCGTAGAACAGCGCGAGCCCGGGCGTCATGAGCAGCACGAGCGCGGTCGAAACCAGCAGCCAAACGGTGTTGGCGCCGTCGATCGTCGGTGCTTCAGGCACGCTGGCCTCCTAAAGGTGAAGTTCCCTCCTTCGCGGCTTCCGAGGCAACGTCGCCCGTACGCCGGTTGCGCGGAAGCTTGGTCGCCTCCTGTTTCCTTCACCGTCACCCGTCGATTTCCAACCCGTGACGCTGTGTTTCATACGTGTGAAGAACCCCTCACCGTCCCCGCCACCACCCCACCCCTCCCATCTCCCCTCACCCTCCGGGGCTCCGGCAGAGTCGTGAGGGTCTCCGGCTTGGCAGGCCCCCGGGGATGCGCGCCCTGCCGGGTCGACCTTCGACTTTGCCCGTTCGACGCGGTCGAGGCGTCGAAGTACCGCCAGGCCCTGCCTCGTCCTCCCCGCACTTTCACGGAAAGAGTGGCCATCCCCGGCGGAATGACCACTCTTTCCGTGAAAGTGCGGGCGCAGGGCGCGCGGGCGCAGGGCGCGCGGGCGCAGGGCGCGCGGGCGCAGGGCGCGCGGGCGCAGGGCCGCAGGGCGGGTGGGCGTGGGGTTAGCGGAGGGCGTACTCCAGGGCGTGGCGTTCGTAGTCGAGCAGGCGCAGGTCGCGCATGGGACGCCGGAGGTGACCCTTGTGCACGATCCGGACGAACGCCGGCTCCCCCGCGGCGGCCATCCGGCGGATGCCCTCGACGTGGTCGACGACGCGCTTGCGGATGGTCCGGATCAGCCGGTGCCGGTCGCGCGGGATCAGCCCGTACGCGTCGGCGAACAGCCGCAGCCGGCGCGGCCGGTCCGGGCGATTCCAGCCCAGCGTGATCGAGTCCCGGTCGGAGAAGATCGGCACCCAGGTCCACGCCGCGTACGCCACGTCGTAGATCCGCGCGCCCGGCGAGGCGAGGTCGAAGTCGATCAGCCCGAGGGTGCCGTCCGGCCGCCAGATGACGTTGTGCGGGGCGGCGTCGTGGTGGCAGATCACCTCGGTGTCCGGCGGCGGCGGCCCGAACGAGCGCCACACCGCCCCGGGCTGCGGGGCGAAGCCGTACTGGGCGTCGTGGAACATCCGCAGCATGGTGGCGACCGTGACCAGCGCCTCGTCGGTGACCCAGTGCGGGGCCAGGGGGTACTCCCCGCACTCCCCCTCCAGGTACGACAGCACCTCGCGGTTGCGCTCGTCCATCCCGAGCGCCCGGGGAGCGCCGGTGAACCCGACGTACTCCAGGTGGCGCAGCAGGGCGTGCACGGACGGGGTCCACGGGCCGGCGTTGCGCCGGACGGTGTCGCCCACCCGGACCACGGTGCTCACGTTCCCGCCGTGCAGCGGGATCTCCTGCGAAGTCACGTACGGTCTCCCGAGGCCCGGCGCCGGGTGGCGGTCCTCGCGCCATCCGGCGTGGGCGCGATCGTCACTGGTCACTGCGAGGTTACGCGTCCCGGGCGAGCGGCTCGGTGCCGAGCAGCGCGTCGACGAACTGCGCCGGGTCGAACGGGGCCAGGTCGTCCTTGCCCTCGCCGAGGCCGACCAGCTTGACCGGAATGCCGAGCTTGCGCTGCACGGCGATCACGATGCCGCCCTTGGCGGTGCCGTCGAGCTTGGTCAGCACCACACCGGTCACCTTGACCACCTCGGTGAAGACCCGGGCCTGCTCAAGGCCGTTCTGGCCGGTGGTGGCGTCGAGGATGAGCAGGGTCTCGTCGATCGGGCCGTGCTTCTCGACCACCCGCTTGACCTTGCCCAGCTCGTCCATCAGGCCGACCTTGTTCTGGAGCCGGCCGGCGGTGTCGATCAGCACGGTGTCCACGCCGGTGTCGATGCCCCGCTTGACCGCGTCGAAGGCCACGCTGGCCGGGTCGGCGGCCTCCGCGCCGCGGACGGTTTCCGCGCCGACCCGGCCGCCCCAGGTCTCCAGCTGGTCGGCGGCGGCGGCGCGGAAGGTGTCGGCCGCGCCGAGCAGCACGGTACGGCCGTCGGCGACCAGCACCCGGGCGATCTTGCCGCAGGTGGTGGTCTTGCCGGCGCCGTTGACCCCGACCACCAGCAGCACCGCCGGGACGCCGTCCTTCGGGGCGGTCCGCAGCGACCGGTCCAGGCTCGGGTCGAGGGCGTTGACCAGTTCGGCGGCGAGCAGGGCTCGCAGCTCGGTGGCGGACCGGGTGCCGAGCACCCGGGTCCGCTCCCGGAGCCGGTCGACGATGTCCCGGGTGGCGTCGATTCCGACGTCGGCGGTGATCAGGCTGTCCTCGATCTCCTCCCAGGCGTCCTCGTCGAGGTGGTCGCGGGAGAGCAGCCCGAGCAGGCCCTTGCCGAAGGCGTTCTGCGAGCGGGACAGCCGGGAGCGCAGCCGGACCAGCCGGCCGGCGGTCGGCTCGGGCACCTCGACGGTGGGCGCGGGCGCCTCCACCACCGGCGGCGGCTCGACCAGGATCCCGGTGGAGAGGTCGGACTCGGGTGCCTCGACGGGCGGCCCGGCGAGGTCCTCCTCGGCCCGGGTGTCCACCTCCGTCTCCGGCAGCGGCGGTTCGGGGCGCCGGCGCAGCCGTGGCACCACCAGCCCGAGGCCGCCGAGGATCAGCACGCCGAGCAGGGCGAGCGCGATGAGGAGGTATTCCGTCATGCCGAAATCCTGTCAGATGCCGGTGGCGGCGTCCCAGCCACCGCACCCGGCGGGCAACCGAGCTGCGGGTACGCTCGCCCAGCCGTGGCTGGCGCAGCCGCCGACCGGGTAGTAATGATGAGATCGGCTCACCCTGGAGGTCACCCATGCCGGCTCCCCGCCTGCTCATCGGCCCGCTGCTGCGCCGGGTCGTCGGCACGCGGGCCACGGTCTGGGTGGAGACCAGCGCGCCCGCGACGGTCCGGGTCCGCACGGCAGACGGCGCCGAGGGCACCGCGGTCACCTTCTCGGCGTACGACCACCACTACGCGCTCGTCGTGGTGACGGGGCTCACCCCGGACAGCGCGACGGCGTACGAGGTGCTGGTCGACGACGAGGTGGCCTGGCCGGAGCCGCAGAGCGGCTTCCCGCCCAGCGTGATCCGCACCCGGGCCGCCGACGACCTGGACCAACCGGTGCGTCTGGTGTTCGGCTCCTGCCGGGAGACCACCCAGCACTCGACCGCCCGCAAGCTGCCCCCGGACGCGCTCGACGCGTACGCCCGGCGGCTGATGGTCGAGCCGGACCAGGCCGCCGCCCAGCCCGACCTGCTGGTGCTGCTCGGCGACCAGGTCTATGCCGACGTGACCTCCCCCACGGTCCGGCGGCTGCTGAAGCGGCGCCGTCGGCGACCCAAGGGCGCGCCGGGCGACCAGGTGGTCAGCTTCGACGAGTACACGAAGCTCTACCTGGAGTCGTGGCGGGACCCGGAGATCCGCTGGCTGTTCTCCACGGTCCCGAGCGTGATGATCTTCGACGACCACGAGATCATCGACGACTGGAACACCTCGGCCGAGTGGCGGGCCGACATGCGCGACCAGCCCTGGTGGGCGGAGCGGATCAGCAGCGGCCTCGCCTCGTACTGGGTCTACCAGCACCTGGGCAACCTCTCCCCCGACGAGATCGCCGCCGACCCGGTCTTCGCCAAGGTCAGCGAGGCGGGGGACGCCACCGGCGTGCTGCGCGAGTTCGGGCAGCGGGTCGACACCGAGGCCGACCTCGCCCACGACACCGAGCGGTGGCGGGCCGTGCAGTACCAGTGGAGCTACGCGCTGGACCTGGGCCGGACCCGGCTGGTCATGCTGGACAACCGGTGCAGCCGGGTGCTGGAGTCCGACCAGCGGGCGATGCTGCCCCCGGGCGAGTGGTCGTGGTTCCTCGACCGGGCCCACGGCGTCTACGACCACCTCGTGGTCGGCGCGTCCCTGCCCTGGCTGCTGCCGCCGGGCATCCACCACGTGGAGGCGTGGAACGAGAAGCTCGCCGACTCCCGACAGCACCGGGTCGCCCGGCTGTCGGAGAAGCTGCGCCGGGCGCTGGACCTGGAGCACTGGGCCGCGTTCCGCCGCTCGTTCGACGCGCTCGGCGCCCTCTTCGCCCGCATCGGCAGCGGCACCCCCGGCGAGCCCGGCGAACGGGTCGGGGCCGGACCGGCGTACGCGCCACCGGCATCGATCAGCGTGCTCTCCGGTGACGTGCACCACTCGTACGTGGCTCGGGCGCGGTTCGACGACCCGGACGTGGTCACCCCGGTGCACCAGCTCACCTGCTCGCCCATCCACAACCAGGTGCCCGCCGGGTTGCGCCCGCTGATGAAGCTGGGCTGGTCGTCCGGACCGGCCGGGGCCACCCGGGCCCTCGCCCGCACCGCCGGGGTCCGCCGCCCGCCGTTGCGGTGGAAGCGGCTGGCCGGGCCGTACTTCGGCAACGCGGTCGCCACGCTGGTCCACGCCGGGCGGACGGCCGAGGTGACCGTCGAGGGCACCACCAGCGCGGGCCACCTGCGTGAGGTGATGCGGCAGCGCCTCACGTCCGGCGGCTGACCTCCGCCGTACCGCCCGGGGTTTCGGCAGTTGGCGCGGTGAGGCATCGAATCGCGACTTTGCCCTGTTCCACTCCGCGGCGTGGCCGACCTGCCCATACCCGCGACGAGTGCGTGACTGATGCCAAAACGAGACATTCAACAGCGATGATCTTCCCGTGTTCGGTCAGAACACTCTCCGCCCTTGCTGTGTGAGGGCATGGTCACCCCTTGGGTGGAAGGAAGAATCGCATGGGGATTCCCTGGCTCGCCGATGTCCTGCGAGCGGCCGGCGTCGCGGTTGTCGAGGAAGGAGACTGGCGCTCGCGGGGTGTCAGCGGCTCGTTCGCCCCGATCGGGGTGCTGTGGCATCACACCGCCGCCACGTCCAGCCCGAGCAGACCGGCACCGGCACTGGGCGTCTGCATCAACGGCCGGTCCGACCTGCCCGGTCCACTGTGTCATGCGCTGGTCGACTACAACGGCGTGTTCCACCTGATCTCCGCCAACCGCGCCAACCACGCCGGCAACAGCCGGGGCAGCGGACCCATCCCCGCGGGCAGCGGCAACACGATGCTGATCGGGTGGGAGATCGACTACAACGGCGTCAACCAGTCGATGACCCAGGCCCAGTACAACGCGTCCGTCGCCGCCACCGCCGCGGTGCTCCGCACGCTGGGCCGCGACGCCAGCTACGCCCGGGGCCACCGCGAGACCAGCACCACCGGAAAGATCGACCCCTCCTTCATCGACCTCGACGCGATGCGACGCGACGTCGCAGCCGCCATGAGCGGCGGCCCGGGCCCCGACCCGAGCGTCGGCCCGATGTACCACCAGGCGCGGTACCCGGACAGGTCGTGGACGGGGTTCCAGCCGTTGGCCGGCTACGGGACGACAGCCCCCGGCGAGGCACGCGACATGGCGATCACCGGAATGGCGGACGGCTCCGCCCAGTTGCTCATCGTCGGGGCCGACAGAAGCATCTTCCACGAGATCCGCAACCCCAACGGCACCTGGACCGGGTTCGCACCACTCGCCGGCCACGGCACCTCAGCCCCCGCAGCCGGCAGCCGCGTCAGCATCGCCGGCATGCCCGACGGCTCCGCCCAGGTCCTCATCGTCGGCGCGAACAACGACATCTACCACCAGATCCGCAACCCCAACGGCACCTGGACCGGATTCCGACCCATCAGCGGCCACGGCACGACAGCCCCCGCAGCCGGCAAAGACGTCGCCATCACCGCGATGCCCGACGGCTCCGCCCAGATGCTCATGGTCGGCGCGAACAACGACATCTACCACCAGATCCGCAACCCCAACGGCACCTGGACCGGCCTCCAACCACTCACCGGCATGGGCACCCCCACCACGGCCGCCGGCAGCAACGTCAGCATCGCCGGCATGCCCGACGGCTCCGCCCAGGTCCTCATCGTCGGCGCCAACAACATCGTCCACCACCAGATCCGCAACCCCAACGGCACCTGGACCGGATTCCAACCCATCAGCGGCTACGGCACGACAGCCCCCGCAGCCGGCAAAGACGTCGCCATCACCGCGATGCCCGACGGCTCCGCCCAGATACTCATCGTCGGCGCCGACAACGGCATCTACCACAAGATCCGCCACCCCAACGGCACCTGGGACGCACTCCAACCGCTCCCCGGCAGGGGCACCCCCACCACGGCCGCCGGAAATCGCGTCAGCATCGCCGGAATGCCCGAAGGCTCCGCCCAGGTGACCATCGTCGGCAGGCGTTGACGAAGCACCTCGGGAATCCTCCGAACGGCCCGCCGGGTGAAGGTGGGAAAGCGCCTCCCCCGTCGGCGAACCCGCGATCGAGATGTCGCGGGCCCGCTGTGGGGGAGGCACGGCCGATGAGCCGCCCGCCGCCCGGGGGCTGACACCGGCACCCGGACCACGATCGGAACATTCCGCGTACGGCGGGGGCTGGCGCGCTGGCCGACCCCCGCCGTACGCGGGCTCATCGTTGGCCGGCTGGTCGGTCGCCGCGCCGCCCTGACAAACCCGATCGTGAAATGTCGGGGTTCCCGGGGAGGATGGCCAACATGACCTGGCGAGCACCGGAGATCACCCGGACCCCCGAGCCCTACGTCGGCGACGAGCGCACCATGTTGGAGGGCTGGCTGGACTACCATCGGCAGACCCTGCTGCTCAAGTGCGCCGGGCTGACCGCCGAGCAGCTACGGACGCCGAGCGTCGAGCCCTCGGGGCTCACCCTGCTCGGCCTGGTCCGGCATCTGGCCGAGGTGGAGGCCTCGTGGTTCCGGGAGGACTTCGCCGGCGAGCGGATCGACCACCCCTACTGCACGCCGGAGAACCCGGACGCCGACCTCGACGTCGGCGCCGCCGACGCCGAGGCCGACTTCGCCACCTTCCACCGGGAGGTCGCGCTGGCCCGCGCCGCCACCGCCGGCCGGTCGCTCGACGAGACCTTCACCGAGGTCGGCCCTAAGCGCCGGACGTTCAACCTGCGCTGGGTCTACGTGCACCTGATCGAGGAGTACGCCCGGCACAACGGCCACGCCGACCTGATCCGCGAGCGCATCGACGGCCGCACCGGCGAGTGACCGGCCCGGCCGCCGCCTCGCGTCTTCAGTAGGCCAGCGCAGCCCGCAGGTAGCGCAGGTCAGCCGGGCCGCTCCAGCGCAGCGCCGACAGCCCGGCAACGCGGGCGCCCCGGATCGCCCGGTCCTCGTCGTCGACGAAGAGCACCCGGGCCGGCGGGGTCTCCAGCGCCTCGCAGGCGGCCTGGAAGTACTCCTTCGCCGGCTTGTGCACCCCGATCTTCGAGGAGTTGACCACCACGTCGAGCTCACCGACCAGGCCGAGCGCGACGAGGTCGGCGTCGAGCAGGTCGGTGGCGTTCGTGCCGAGCCCGACCCGGATACCGCCGGCCCGCGCCTCGCGGACGAAGTCGAGCACCTCCGGGTCCACCTCGCCGCGGTAGCGCTGCCACTGCTCGACGGCGGCCCGGGCCCGCTCGGGGTCGCCCACGGAGTCGGTCAGCGCGTCGGAGACGCTGGTCATCCAGTCGGCGTGGCTGACCCTGCCGGTCAGCACCGGCTGGAGCCGCCCCCAATGCATGGCGATCTCGGTGAGCACGCCCTCGGACAGGCCGTACTCCCGCTCCACCCCGGCGGCCACCGCCGGGTCCCACCGCCGCAGGACGCCGTCGAAATCCACCAGGAGCGCCGTCGCCCGTTCCCGACCCACTACTCGTTCTCCTCGCCGCGGCCACGCCGCTCGTCGTCCCCGTCGGCCCGGTTGAGCCGTTGGCTGATCACCTGGGTCACCCCGTTGCGCATGGTCACGCCGTACAGGGCGTCGGCGATCTCCATCGTCCGCTTCTGGTGCGTGATGACGATCAGCTGACTCTTCTCCCGCAACTGTGTCAGCAACGTGATCAACCGGCCCAGGTTGACGTCGTCGAGGGCCGCCTCCACCTCGTCCATGATGTAGAACGGGCTGGGCCGGGCCCGGAAGATCGCCACCAGCATGGCCACCGCGGTCAGCGACCGCTCGCCGCCGGAGAGCAGGGAGAGCCGCTTGATCCTCTTACCCGGCGGGCGGGCCTCCACCTCCACGCCGGTGACGAGCAGGTCGTCGGGTTCGGTGAGGATCAGCCGACCCTCGCCGCCGGGGAAGAGCACCGTGAAGACCTGCTCGAACTCCCGGGCGGTGTCGGCGAACGCGCTGGCGAAGACCTCCAGGATCCGCTCGTCGACGTCCTTGACCACGGTGAGCAGGTCCCGGCGGGTGGCCTTGAGGTCCTCCAGTTGCTCGGTGAGGAACTTGAAGCGCTCCTCCAGCGCGGCGAACTCCTCCAGCGCGAGCGGGTTCACCTTGCCCAGCAGGGCCAGCTCCCGCTCCGCCTTGGCGGCCCGCTTCTCCTGCACCGGGCGCTCGTAGGCGACCGGGTCGGGCACCGGCAGCCCGTCCCGCTCGGCCGCCGCCACGTCCGCCTGCGTCGGCGGTACGGGCTGGTGCGGGCCGTACTCGGCGACCAGGGTCTCCACGTCCAGGCCGAAGTCCTCGGCGGCCTTCGCCTCCAACTGCTCGATGCGCAGCCGCTGCTCGGCGCGGGCCACCTCGTCCCGGTGCACCTGGCTGGTCAGCCGCTCCAGCTCCGCGCCGAGGCGCTTGGCCGCGCCGCGTACCTCGGACAGCTCGGCCTCCCGGGTGGCGCGCTCGCGGGCCACGGCATCCCGGTGCTCCTCGGCCCGCGCGATCGTCGTGGCCAACCGGGCCAGCGCCTCGCGGGCGCCGCCGGCCACGGCGCGGGCGATGTCCGCGCCCCGGGCCCGGGCGGCCCGACGGGCCGCCGCGCGCTCCCGCGCGGCCCGCTCGGCGGTGGCCTGCCGGCGCAGCGAATCGGCCCGGCCGGCGATCGAGGAGACCCGCTCCTCGGCGGTACGCACCGCGAGCCGGACCTCCATCTCGTTCTGCCGGGCCCGCGGCACCATCGCGGCGAGCTGGTCGCGCTCCTCGGTGGACGGCTCGGCGTCGAGCGGGGTGGCCTCGGCCAGCCGGAGCCGTTCCGCCAGCTCGGCCAGCGCGGTCAGGTCGCGTTCCCGGGCTGCCTCGGCACGGGACCGGGAGTCGCCGAGCCGGTCGGTCTCCGCCTTCGCCGACCGGGCGGCGGCGCCCAGTTCGGCGAGCCGCCGGGCGGCGGCGTTGCGGTGGCTCTCGGCCTCCCGCTTCGCGGCGGCGGCATGCTGCACCACCTCCTTCGCGGCGGCCACCTCGGCGCGCGCCTCGCCGAGCTGGTCGCGCAGCTCGGCGGCAGCCCGCTCGGCGGCCATCCGGTTGGTCCGGGCCTCCTCCACGGCGGCCTGCACCTCGATGAAGCTGGGTGCCTTGGCCGACCCGCCGGCCGCCGCGTACGCCCCGACCACGTCGCCGTCCCCGGTGACCGCGCGCAGCTCCGGGTTCCCGGCGACCAGCTCGGACGCGGCGGCAAGGTCGTCGACCAGCACCACGTCGCGCAGCGCCCGGTGCACGGCCGGACGCAGCTCGGCCGAGCACTCGACCAGGTCGGGGGCCCAGCGGGCGTGCTCGGGCAGCTGCGGGCGCAGCGCGTCGGCCGGCCCGGTCATGCCCGGCCCGGCGGGGCTGCCGACCAGCAGGCCGGCCCGGCCGGCGTCGGCGATCTTCAGCAGCCGCATCGCCTCGACCGCCTCGTCGACGCCGCTGACGGCGACCGCGTCGGCGAGCCCGCCGAGTGCCGCGGCGAGCGCCGCGGAGTGGCCGGGGGCGATGGTGAGCAGCCCGGCCAGACTGCCGAGCAGGCCGGGCACCTCGTCGGCGCGGGCGAGCAGCGCGCCTGCGCCGTCCTTGCGGCGCAGCCCGGTGGCGAGCGCCTCCTCGCGGGCCTTGTGCGTCGCGGCGTCCTTCTCGACGGCCCGCTCGGCGTCGGCGAGGGACCGAACCGCTGCCTGCGCCTTCTCCTGCACCGCGACCGCCTCGGCGTGCCGGGCGTCGAGGTCGGCGTTGTCCCGGTCGGCCTCGGTGGACTGTTCGGCCACCGCGTCGAGGTCGGCCTGCGCCTGCTCGGCGCGGGCCAGGGCGTCGGCGTGTGCGGCGGCGAGCCGGTCGATCTCCTCACCGGCGCTGGTGGTGCGGGCCCGCGCCGAGTTCACCTGGCCGGTGAGCCGGGCCAGCCCCTCGCGCCGGTCGGCGATGGCTTTGGCCGCCGCGACCAGTTCCCGCTCGGCGGCGGCGAGCTGCCGTTCCAGCTCCTGCCGGTGCTCGACGGCCTCGGCGAGCCGGATCTGGTCGTCTGTGAGCGCCGCCCGCAGCTCCTCCTCCTGCTCGTGGACCCGCTCGGCCTCGGCCTCCAGCTGGTCGGGGTCGCGGCCGGGGCGCTCGTCGTCGCCGGTGGCGCTGAGGTGACGCAGCCGCTCCCGGGCGAGCTGCTCGATGGAGCGGAACCGCTCGGACAGCGCGGAGAGCTTGTACCAGGTGTCCTGGGCGGCAGCCAGCAGCGGGGCGTCCTCCGCCAGTGCCGCCTCCAGCTCACCGAGCCGGCCCTGCACCTCGACGTGCTCCGCCTCGATCTGCTCGCGCCGCTCGCGCAGGGCGCTCTCGTCGGCGATCTCCTTGTCCAGGGTGGCGCGCAGGGTGGCCAGGTCGTCGGCGAGCAGCCGCAGCCGGGCGTCGCGCAGGTTGGCCTGGATCGCGGCGGCCCGCCGGGCCATCTCGGCCTGCCGGCCCAGCGGCTTGAGCTGGCGGCGCAGCTCGGCGGTGAGGTCGGTGAGCCGGTTGAGGTTGGTCTGCATCGCGTCCAGCTTCCGCAGCGCCTTCTCCTTGCGCTTGCGGTGCTTGAGGACGCCGGCCGCCTCCTCGATGAACGCCCGCCGGTCCTCCGGCTTGGCGTGCAGCATCCCGTCGAGCCGGCCCTGCCCGACGATGATGTGCATCTCCCGGCCGATGCCGGAGTCCGACAGCAGCTCCTGGATGTCGAGCAGGCGGCAGGAGTCGCCGTTGATCTCGTACTCGCTCTCGCCGGAGCGGAACATCCGGCGGGTGATGGAGACCTCGGTGTACTCGATCGGCAGCGCGCCGTCGGTGTTGTCGATGGTGAGGGTGACCTCGGCCCGGCCCAGCGGCGACCGCCCGGCGGTGCCGGCGAAGATGACGTCCTCCATCTTGCCGCCGCGCAGCGCCTTGGCGCCCTGCTCGCCGAGCACCCAGGCGATGGCGTCGACGACGTTGGACTTGCCGGAGCCGTTCGGGCCCACCACGCAGGTGATCCCGGGCTCCAGCTTCAGCGTCGTCGCGGAGGCGAAGGACTTGAACCCCTTCACCGTCAGGCTCTTGAGATACACCTTCTCGATCCTCGTCCGGTGGTCGCCGACCGTCGTGGGCTGCGCGGACCTGGTGACCCGCAGACTAACCCGGCGGCGCCGGGGGTCGCGCACGCGACCCGCCCCGGGCGTCCGTTCTCCACCGGCGCGTCGCGACCGGCGCCGGGCGTCCACGGTACGGATCGGACGGATCGCCGGACCGAAGCTTGATCAATTATTCAAGATCAGGAAATGGTGCCGGGGAATGGACCGGACATGGCGGCGCGCCGGCACATAAGTGTCGGCGCGCGATTTTGCGTGGTGCGATTCAGTTGCCCGACAACCGAAGATCAGGTCAGCGCCGGCTCGGCCAGACGGAGCAGATCGTCCGCCTCCGCCACAGCCGCCGCGAGCCGATCATTCTCGGCACGCAGGCGCGTGATCTCGAACTCAAGTGCCTGAACCCTGGACCGCAGTCGGGTGACCTCGTCGAGCAGACGCCGATCGGGCGCTGCACCTACGTGGCCATAGAGGGCCTTCGCCATACTGACTCCTTGATATGCGCTGCCAGAAAGACCGGCCAACGCGCGCCCACTCGTTCGCGGCTGTCATTCCCAGCGATTCTGGGCATGACCGGGCGCGACTGGCGACACCTACATATTGAGCCGACAACCGCCATTCGTCAAGTTCCCGCAGGCCGTAGATCATCTCCACGTCTGCCGGTCCACTTGTCGGGGGCTGCCACCAGGCACGGACACGCTCTGTCCGGACGTGTTAACTGTACGCCTCGGATCACCGGAAGCGGCCATCCATGCGAGCCGGATTCGCTTAACTCTTCCTTAGCCACGTTGCCGCAGCTCGCGCCGCACCCGTAGGTTCAGCCCGGTCCGCAACCGACCCGTGGAGGCGACAGGCGTGTATGGCTCGAACGACCCGAACGACCCGGAGGGCGCCCGCCGGCGTGAGGAATCCCCGGCCGGCAGGCCCGCCTGGCTGACCGACCGGCCCGAGCCGCGGTCGGCGTACCTGTTCGGGGACGAGCCGGACCAGCCGGGTGACCGGTGGGCCGCCGATCCGCACCGGGCGGGGCCCGACGACCGGCCGTGGGCGCGGCAGCCCACCACACGGTGGGAGCGACCGGGCGGCGAGCCCCGGCGGGAGGAGCCCACCGGTCGGTGGCAGCCCGCGGGCGAGCCACGACGGCCGGACGGCGAGCCGTGGCAGCCCGACGCCGAGCCGTGGCACAGCCAGCCGACCGAACCGTGGCACGACCAGCCGACCGGGCAGCGGCACGACCAGCCGACCGTACCGTGGCACGACCGGCCCGCCGGCGGGCCGGGGGACGCGGAGCGCACCCGGGTCGTGCCGGTCGTCGGGCCCGCCGCGTCGGCGGCCGGCGGGTCGCAGGCGGGCCTCACGGCGCACCGGGGAGGCCGGGCCGGGGACCTTCCGGCCGACGGCGAGGGGCGGCACCGGCCGGCCCGCCGGTTCCCGCGCCCGCTGCTGATCGGCGGGGCCGCTGCGGCGGCCACCCTGGTCGTCAGCCTCGGCGTCGGTGCCCTGGCCCTGCCGGGCGGGGACGACCCGCGGACCGACCCGGCCGCTGCCGACGGCCCGGTCGCCGCCGCGCCGGCCGACCCCGATGCGACGTCCGCGCCGGCCGTCTCGCCGAGCGCCTCACCCACCACCGCCCGCCCGTCGGCCACGCCGAGTCGGACCGCCAAGCCGACGCCGGAGCCCAGCCGGTCCACCGCCGCGTCGCGGAGCAACCAGCGCAGCACCCCGGCGACGACGTCCCGCAGCGTCGGCGGTACGGGCGTCAGCAGCCAGGCGCGGCAGGTCGTCGACCTGGTCAACGCCGAACGGGCCAAGGCCGGCTGCGGCGCGGTGAAGATCAACAGCAAGCTGACGGCCGCCGCCCAGGCGCACAGCCAGGACCAGGCCGACCACCGGAAGATGTCGCACGACGGCAGCGACGGCAGTAAAGTCGACAAGCGGCTCGACCGGGTCGGGTACGCGTGGCGCGCGTACGGCGAGAACGTCGCCTGGAACCAGCAGACCCCGGCCGCGGTGATGAAAGCCTGGATGAACAGCTCCGGGCACCGGGCCAACATCCTGAACTGCTCGTTCACCGAGATCGGCGTCGGCGTGGCCACCAGCAACGGGCCGTACTGGACGCAGGACTTCGGCACCCCGCGCTGAGGCAACGAGCGTGACCCCTGCGACCCGGTCGAGTCGTCGCAGGGGTCACGCTCGTTGCACCGGGTGAGGCCCGCCGAGGCGGTACGTGGGGGCGGCGGGCCCGACCGGGCGGCCGGGGGCCGCCAGCTACCCGGGAGCTGCCGATGCGGATCCGGCTGCGCTCGCCCGGCGTGGGGCGTGGGCCACGCCGGCTGCTGCGGTCCCTCGTCGCGGTGACGCTGCTCACGGCAGCGTACGGCTGCCGGGCGGACCTGCTCCCGCCGGGCGCGCCCACCCCGTGGCCGGCCGACTCGGCCCGGCACTGGCGCTGGCAGTGGCAGCTCACCGGGCCGCTCGACACCACCGTCGACGCGGACGTCTTCCTCCTCGACCCGGTGCGTACCACCGCCACCGAGACCGCGGCGCTGCGCGCCCGGGACCGCCGGCTGGTCTGTCAGGTCGCCGTCGGCTCGTACGCCGGGACGGACCCGGACGCCGACCGGTACCCGGCGGCGGCGCGCGGCGGGGCGGGCCTGCGGCCGGACACCCGCTGGGTGGACGTCCGGCGGTGGGACGTGCTGGAACCGATCCTCGCCGACCGGTTCCGGCTCTGCCGGGGCAAGGGCTTCGGCGCGGTGGCGCTGGCCGACGCCGACGGGTACGCCCGCCGGCCCGGCCTCCCCCTGGACTTCGACGACCAGTTGCTGTTCAACCGGCGGGTCGCCGCGCTGGCCCGTACGCTGAGCCTCTCCCCCGGCCTGCTGGGCGACGTGCCACAGGTGGCCGCGCTGGCGCCGGACTTCGACTTCGCGGTCGACGAGGAGTGCGTCCGGCTGCGCCGGTGCGCCAAGCTGTTGCCGTTCGCCGACGCCGGGAAGCCGGTGTTCCACGTCGAGTACACCGGCGACCCCGACGAGTTCTGCGTGGCCACGGTCGGGTACGGCTTCGCCTCGATGCGCAAGGACCGCCGGCTCGACGCGTGGCGGGCACCGTGCCCGGCCGCCCCCTGACCCCCGGGCACAGCAACGCCGCCCCCGGGCGGCGGGAGCGGCGTCACGGCGGGAGCGGCGTCGCGGCGGGTGGCGCGTCAGCCGGTGGCGGCCGGGGTCGCGGCGTCGTCCGCCCCGCGCTGCCGGGGCACGCCGGACTCCTCGGCGCTCAACGGCGTTGCCAACTCCTCCAGCGACTTCCCCTCGGCCCGGACGCCGAGGACCAACTCGACGATGCCGCCGACGATCATCACGGAGGCGCCGATCACGAAGGCGAGCACGGTGTCGCCGACCTGGCCGCTGCCGACCAGCTTCGAGAACAGCAGCGGGCCGGTGATGCCGCCGGCGGCGGTGCCGATCGCGTAGAAGAACGCGATCGCCATGGCCCGGGTCTCCATCGGGAAGATCTCGCTGACCGTCAGGTACGCCGCGCTGGCCCCCGCGGAGGCGAAGAAGAGCACCGCACACCAGCAGGCGGTCATCGTCGTCGCGCTGAGCACCCCGTCGTGGAACAGCCACGCGGTGCCGAGCAGCAGCAGGCCGGAGATGATGTACGACCCGGCGATCATCGGCACCCGGCCGACCGTGTCGAAGAGCCGGCCCAGCAGCAGCGGGCCGAGCAGGTTGCCGACCGCGATCACCGCGAAGTAGTAGCCGCTGTTGCCCGGCGGCACCTCGAAGAAGGTCTCCAGGATCTGGGCGAAGCCGAAGGTGATGGCGTTGTAGAGGAACGCCTGCCCGACGAAGAGCGAGAAGCCGAGGACGGCGCGCTTCGGGTACCGGGCGAAGAGGGTCTTCGCGATGGTCAGGAAGCCGGTGCTGCGGCGCTGGCGGATCTCGAGGTAGCTGTCGGCGGCGTCGAGTTTCCGGCCGGTCTCCCGCTCCACCTCCCGCTCGACGGAGTCGACCAGCCGCTCGGCCTCCTCGCCCCGGCCGTGGATGAACAACCATCGTGGGCTCTCGGGCACGTGCCGGCGGACCAGCAGGACCACCACACCCAGCACCGCGCCGAGGCCGAACGCCACCCGCCAGCCGACGCCGGTGGGCAGGCCGTTGAGCAGCGGCACGGTCAGCAGCGCGCCCAGCGCGGCGCCCAGCCAGAAGGTGCCGTTGATGATGATGTCGATCCGGCCCCGGTGCCGGGCCGGGATCAGCTCGTCGATCGCGGAGTTGATCGCCGCGTACTCGCCGCCGATGCCCATGCCGGTCAGGAACCGGAACAGGAAGAACCACCAGGTGTCGAAGGAGAGCGCGGTCATCGCGGTGGCGACCAGGTAGACGCCCAGCGTCAGCAGGAACAGCTTCTTCCGGCCGAACCGGTCGGTGAGCCAGCCGAAGAAGAGCGCGCCGGTGCAGGCGCCGGCCACGTAGAGCGCGGCGGCCAGGCCGGTGACCTGGCTCTGGGTGATGTTCAGGCCGCTGCCCGGCTCGGCCAGCTTGCCGGAGAGGTTGCCGACGATGGTGACCTCTAGGCCGTCGAGGATCCACACCGTGCCGAGGCCGATGACGATCATCCAGTGCCAGCGGGACCACGGGAGCCGGTCGAGCCTGGCCGGCACGTTGGTCCGTACCGTGCCGGCCCGCACGTCGGCGCTCATGGCCGGCTCCGCGGGGATTCGGGTTCGTCCGGGGCATCGGCGCGGTGGCCGACCGCCGGCATGCGCTGTACGTCCATGGCGGCCCAGATGCCCCGCGGACCGGGCGGCTAATCCTGCCGTCACATCGACGGGACGCACCCCGGGCGGCGGGGCCGGTCGGGCCGCTCCGGGGTGCCCAGGGTCATCCCCGGAGCGCCCCCCGGGGCCGGGGCTGGCAGCGGGGACAGCTGTACGAGGAGCGGTTCATGAACGCCTCGCGGCGCATCGGCGTCCCGCACCGTCGGCACGGCTCACCCTCCCGGCCGTACGCGTTGAGGACGCGGTCGAAGTAGCCGCTCTCGCCGTTGACGTTGACGTACAGGGCGTCGAAGCTGGTGCCGCCCGCGGTGATCGCCTCGCTGAGGACGTCGCGGACGTGGCCGAGCAGCCGCAGCGTGGTCGGCCCGGTCAGCGCGTCGGTCGGCCGGGCGCCGTGCAGCCGGGCCCGCCACAGCGCCTCGTCGGCGTAGATGTTGCCGACCCCGGAGATCAGGGTCTGGTCGAGCAGCGCCCGCTTCACCTCGGTACGCCGGCGGCGCAGGGTGGTGACGAAGGCGTCGTCGGAGAACTCCGGGTCCATCGGGTCCCGGGCGATGTGCGCGATCTCCCCCGGCAGTTCCGCCCCGCCCTCGGAGACCGACAGCCCGCCGAACGTGCGCTGGTCGACGAAGCGCAGCTCGGGGCCGTCGTCGGCGAACCGGAACCGGACCCGCAGGTGCAGCTCGTCGGCCGCCGTGGCCGGCTGGAGCAGCAGTTGGCCGGACATGCCGAGGTGGCCGACGATGGCGTCACCGCTGTCCAGCGGCAGCCACAGGTACTTGCCGCGCCGCCGCACGTCGCGCACCGTCCGCCCGGCCAGCACGTCGGCGAAGTGCGCCGGGCCGGCCAGGTGGCGGCGGACCGCCCGGGGGTGGCGCACTTCGACGGTGGCGATCCGCCGGCCGGTGACCCACTGGGCCAGGCCCTGCCGGACGGTCTCGACCTCGGGCAGCTCAGGCACGGCCCGCCTCGTCGGCCGCCCGGACGTCCAGCACGCTGCCGCCGGCCGGGTTCGCGGCGGACCCGTTCGCCCCGCCGGGCGCGCTCGCCCCCACCGCCGCCGGCGTCCCGGCCTCTGCGGCCGCCGACTGTTCGGTCGCCGCCCGCTCGGCGGCGTCCCGCTCGGCCTGGGCAGTCAGCTCGGCGGCGTCCCGCTCGGCCTGGTCCCGCTCGGCCTGGGCGGTCAGCTCCCGCCAGGCGGACTCGGCGGCACGCTGCTCGGCCTCCTTCTTGCTGCGCCCCTCCGCCCCGCCGTAGCGGTTGCCGGCGACCACCACCCAGGCGGTGAACGTCTTGAGGTGGTCGGGGCCGGTGCCCTCGATCCGGTACTCCGGGACGCCCAGCCCCAGCGCGGCGGTCAGCTCCTGCAGGCTGGTCTTCCAGTCCAGCGCGGCGCCCCGACCGGCCGACTCGGCCATCAGCGGGTCGAACAGCCGGTGGATCACGATGGCGGCGGTGTCGAGGCCGTACTGGAGGTAGATCGCGCCGAGCAGGGCCTCCAGGGTGTCGGCGAGGATGCTCGCCTTGTCCCGGCCGCCGGTGCTCTCCTCGCCCTTGCCCAGCAGCAGGTACGCGCCCAGCCCGTCCGGGCCCAGGCCACGCGCCACCTCGGCGAGCGCGCGCATGTTCACCACGCTCGCCCGCAGCTTCGCGAGCTGCCCCTCGGGAAGATCGGGGTGGTTGTGGAAGAGCGCGGCGGTGATCACCACGCCGAGCACCGAGTCGCCGAGGAACTCCAGCCGCTCGTTGGTGGGCAGGCCGCCGTTCTCGTACGCGTACGAGCGGTGGGTCAGGGCCCGCTCCAGCAGTTCCGGGTTCAGCGAGACCCCGAAGGCGGACTCCAGGTGGCCGACGGGGGCCCGCCGCCGCTTGTCGTTGGTCATGATGCGGTTACCTCTTCGTTCGCGACCGGGCGGGCCGCGCGCGGCGGGCCCCCCGGGGCCGGCGCGGAGCACGCGGCCGGTCGGGCCGGGACGGGACAGGCGGTCACAGGCTCACCTCGGTGTCGGTGGTGCGATCGGCGTGGTCACCGGGCTGGGCGGGGGTTTGCGGAGCACGATCGAGCAGCGCGGAGACCGTTTCGGTGGCCCGCCGACGCCACAGGTGGGCGGCGAGGGCGATGCCGGAGGCGACATCGTCCTCCCGGGCCGCGCCGTGGCAGACGACCACCGTCCCGGCCACCCCCAGCAGGGCCGCCGCCCGGGGGACACCGCCGCCGGCGGGCGGCCCGCCGGCCATCGCGTACGCGCCCTCGATCGCCTTGAGCAGCACGTTGCCGGTGAAGCCGTCGGTCACCACCACGTCGGCGCGCGCGCCGGAGGCGATGTCGTACCCCTCGACGAGGCCGACGTAGCGCGCTTCGTGGGGCAGCGACACGGCGGCGAGCATCGAATCGGCGGTGCGCCGCAGCCGGTCCCCCTTGCCTGCCTCGGTCCCCACGGACAGCAATCCGACCCGGGGCTCGGCCACCCCGTGCGCGACGGCCGCATAGGCCGCACCGAGCACGGCGTGTCGGGCCAGCGTGGCGGGGCCGGGTTCCAGGGAGCCGCCGACGTCGAGCAGCACCACCGGGCCGGCGACCGCCGGCAGGGTGGCCACCAGCGCCGGCCGTCGCACGTGTGGCCAGCGGCCGAGACCCAGTGCGGCGGCGGTGACGGTGGCGCCGGTGGCGCCGGCGGAGACCACCGCGTCGGCGGTCCCGTCGCGGACGGCGGTGACCGCCGCCCGCACGGTGCTGTCGCCGCGGGCGGCGACGGGGTGGTCGGCCATGCCGACGGCGGCCCGCACCGGCCGGACCGTGATCCGGGTGCGCTGCACCGGGTCGAGGGCACCGATCAGCCCGTCGGCGACCTCGGCGGGGCCGACGAGCAGGAGGTGCAGGTCCGGGTCGGCACGCATGGCATACAGAGCGCCGCCAACCACGACGGCGGGAGCATCGTCCCCGCCGAGGAGGTCAACGGCGATCCGCACGGTGCCCGGCTCCACCGGGACGTCGGCCGGAACGGGCCGGCCGGCGACGGCGGGAGCCGGGGCACCGGGCGATCGCCAGGATGCACGCGCCACCCGACCTGGGGTCGGGGGCGTCACTCGGCGTCCAGGTCAGACCTCGATGACCTGGCGGCCGTTGTACGTGCCGCAGACGGAGCAGGCGGTGTGCGGCAGCTTCGCCGACTTGCACTGCGGGCAGGCCACGGTCGCGACCACGGCCGCCTTCCAGTTCGCCCGGCGGGACCGGGTGTTGCTGCGCGACATCTTGCGCTTCGGGACGGCCACGGTTCTTACTCCTCTGTACGGGTCAGTTGCGACAGGCCCGCCCAACGCGGGTCGATCTGCTGGTGACTGTGGTCGGCCGGCAGATCGTCCCACTGCACCCCGCACTCGGGGCACAAGCCTGGGCAGTCCTCCCGGCAGAGCGGGTTGGTCGGCAGCGCGAGCACCACCGCGTCCCGCAGCGCCGGCTCCAGGTCGATCAGATCGTCCTGCATCCGGCCCACCTCGTCCTCGTCGGTCGTTTCGTCCGTGGTGCTGTCCTCGTACGCGTACAGCTCCTGGACGTTCACGGCCACCGAGTCGTTGATCTCGCGCAGGCACCGGCCGCACTCGCCCCTGACGAGACCGCTGACGGTCCCCGAGACGAACACGCCCTCGGACACCGACTGCAGCCTCAGGTCGAGGTCGAGGTCCGTGCCCTCCGGTACGCCGATCAACTCCCCGCCGAGGTCCGCCGGTGCCGGGACGACCCGCTTGACCGTACGCAACGCGCCAGGGCGACGCGGCAGGTCCCTCGTGTCGAGGACCAGCGGCGCCTTGGGGTTGAGTGATGAAGACGAGTGTTTGGGCATAGTCAGACTCCGGCCGGTGAGAGGCCGACAAAGCAGGTTACCTGGGCGACCGCCGGACCGTCGAACCGGGGGCGGCGCCCGACACCCGCCTGTCGGCTGCTGAGGTGCCGCTCAGAAGGGTAGCGGGCGATCCGCCTCGTCCCCACCGAAGGTGCCGATCTCCCGCAGCGCGTGCATCTTGTCCCGGCCGCGCTCTATCGAGGCGAGCGCCCGGGTGAGGAACTGCTCGAAGTTCGCCAGCGCGGTGTCGACGTAGTCGTCGACCTCCTCGCGCAGCCGTTGCGCCTCGGCCCGGGCCTCGGCGATGATCCGTGCCCCCTCGTGCTCGGCCGAGACGGTGATCTCGTTCACCGACACCAGGCGGGCGTGTTCCGCCTCACCCTCGCTGATGATCCGGTCGGCCTCGCGCTTGCCGGCGTCCATGATCTTGTCCCGTTCCTCCAGCAGGACGGCGGCCCGGCGCAGGTTGGCGGGGAACTCGGCGCGCATCTCGTCGAGGACGGCGATCATCTCGCCCCGGTCGACCATGCAGTTGTTCCGCGACATCGGGACGGAGCGAGCCTGCTCCACCATGGCGATCAGTTCGTCGATGCGATCGAGCGGGTCCACCGGTACCTCACTCCTGTCGTTCGTCGGCCGACCTACATGATGCGGGCTACGGCCGGGTTCCCGCTCGACCCATCATGTCGCGCCGGGGCCACCGCTTGCCGATCCACCCCGCCCGGCGCGCGTCGTGTCGCGCCCGACGGGGCCGATCGGGCACGCGTAGGCCCGACGAATCGCCCGCAACGGGGCGATCCGGTGGCCGACGCACGAGATCGGGCGCGCGGGTCAGGGGTGCGGGGTGAGGCGGGACCGGAGGGCGTCGCGAACCAGGTCCGGGACGTGGGAGGAGATGTCGCCGCCCCACTTGGCCACGTCCTTGACCAGGCTGGAGGAGAGGAAGGAGTAGAGCGGATTGGTCGGCATGAACAACGTCTCCACCCCGGCCAGGCCGATGTTCATCTGGGCCATCTGAAGCTCGTAGTCGAAGTCGCTGACCGCCCGCAGGCCCTTGATCAGCACACTGGCCTGCTGCGCCCGGCAGAAGTCGACCAGCAGGCCACGGAAGGACGCGACCCGCACGTTGTCGTACGAGGACGTCACCTCCCGGAGCATGTCGATCCGCTCCTCGACGGTGAACAGGCCGCTCTTCGACTGGTTCACCAGCACGCCGACGATCACCTCGTCGAAGAGTCGGGCGGCCCGCCCGATGATGTCGAGGTGTCCATTGGTGACCGGGTCGAACGAGCCGGGACACACCGCACGTCTCATGAGCGGCGACCGTACCAAAGGGTGGTCTCGCCGTATCGACGGCTACGCTCCCCTGCGACGCCCCGCACCCAGGCGACCGGGCCGGTCCGGCTGGACCGTTCCACCACCACCAGGGCGTCCGCCGCCAGCCAGTCACCGTCGACCAGCGCGGCCAGCAGCTCGGTGACCTCGGCGTCGGACACGGCGTACGGCGGGTCGGCGAACACCACGTCGTACGGCCCGCCGTCCGGCCCGGCCGCCAGCACCGTGGCGACCCGGCCGGCGACCAGCCGGGCGGCCGGGGCGGCCCGCAGCGCGGCGATGTTCTCCCGGACCACGCGGGCGGCCCGGGGATCGGACTCGACCAGCAGCACGTGTGCCGCGCCCCGGGACAGCGCCTCCAGCCCGACCGCGCCGGACCCGGCGTACAGGTCGGCGAAGCGCGCACCGGCCAGGTCGACGTCGGCCTGCACCGCGCTGAACAGGGCCTCCCGCACCCGGTCGGAGGTGGGTCGGGTGCCGGCGCCGGGCGGCGCGGAGATCCGCCGGCCGCCGAGCGTCCCGGCCACGATCCGGGTCACCGCCTGCTCCTGCTCATGCCCCGACGCTACGCGACCCCGCAGGGCGCCACGCTGCGTGGCTGGGGCGTCATGCCACAGTCACCGGGCGTACATCAATGATCTCAAATCCATAACATCACTTTCGGAGGTTTCCGTGCGCTGTGCCGGCCGGCCCGTTCTCGCTAGGGTCTGCCGGGTGCCGGCCGCGTCCCGCCGGCCCAACCGGCGCCGGGAGGCGTCGTCGCGGGCGCGCCGCACCCGGCCGCGACCACTGACCCCCGCTACCCCGCGCCGCACCCCTGATGCTTCTTCACCCCGGGAGTACGCGTGATCCGTCCCAAGCTGTCGCCACGACGGCCGATCGTCGTGGCCGCCGCCGCCCTGGCCGGCCTCGCCACGGCGTTCGCGGCGTCGTCGCCGGCGCTGGCCACCAGCCCGTCCCCGATGCCGTCGGCCTCCCCGGCCTCGCCCGCGCCGACGCCGTCCGCGAGCGCGTCGCCGGCCTCGCCCGCCCCCGAGGGGCCGACCTGCGTCAGCGCGGCCAACGCGCAGTACACGCACACCTTCCGCGGCAAGCGCGGCGAGGCCAGCATCACGCTGGTCAACGGCCCGCTCTGCGAGGGCGAGGAGCAGTCCTTCGCGCTGGTCTCCTACGTCGCACCGTCGACGAAGGTCGAGTTCCCGCAGTACGTGCTGAGCAAGTCGGTGGACAAGTTCACCTCCGTCGCCAAGGACGAGGTGGGCACCCGGTCCACGCTGAAGTTCAAGGTCGAGGTCCCCACCTGCTACACCCAGGTCGACTTCGTCTTCGGCGACAAGATCATTGACCCGCTGACGGGGAGCGACCTCTACGGCAACCGCAAGGTCGGCAGCCCCAAGGGCATCGGCTCCCAGTCGAAGGGCCCGAAGGCCTGGTACAACGGCGGCGGCGGCACCTGTGAGGCCGCCCCCGAGGTGGTCGTCGAGTCCGACTGCACCGGCAAGGTCACGTTCAACCTGATCAACCGCGACGGCAACGCTGCGGCGAACTTCGTGATCACCACCGACAAGGGCTTCAGCAAGGCCGTCACGGTCGCCCTGCGCAGCATCGAGAAGGTCGAGCTGGACGCCGCCGCGGTGGACGGCCAGATCACCGTCACCGCGAACGAGAAGAGCCTCTGGACCGGCACCCAAAAGGCCCCGGCGGAGTGCCAGGAGCCCGAGGTCGGCGAGCCGGAGACCTCCTACGAGTCCACCTGCGACGAGCTGTACCTCCTGGTCCAGAACCCGAAGGACGGCGTCAGCCTGACCGTGACCTTCACCCCGAGCACCGGCACGCCGCAGACCGTCACCATCGAGCCGGGCACCAACAAGTCCGTGCAATTCCCGGCCTCCAAGGGTCTGACCGTCGTCCTCACCGGCGACCTGGAGTCCGACGAGCCGATCGAGTGGACCGCCCCGATCTCCGGCTGCGACGGTGGCGGCAGCGGTGGCGGCGACCAGGACGGTGGCCTGCCGGTGACCGGCGCGGCGGCCGGCGGCATCGCCGCGGGCGCGGTGGCCCTGCTGGCGGCCGGCGCGGTGCTCTTCGTCGTCGCCCGGCGTCGGCGGATCCGCTTCACCTCCTGACCCACTGACCTGACGGGGTTCCCCCGAAACCGCACGAACCGAGGGCGCGTCGACCACCCGGCCGACGCGCCCTCGCCCCTTCCAGGCCGTCCCCCGCCCCCACAGAATCGCGCTCTTTCACGGAATTAGTGGCGTCGTGCTCGCCGGAGGCCACTAATTCCGTGAAAGAGCGCTTGTGTGGGACGCGGGGGGTGGGGGTGGTCAGGTGGGGGTGAGGAGATGGTCGATCAGGGTTGGGGCGACCGGGTCCTCGTCGTCGTTGGTCAGCACGACCAGCCGGCGGTCGGAGTCCGGCAGCCAGGCGACGAACGCCTTGAAGCCGAGGTTGTGCCCGGAGTGGCCGATCGACCGCTCCCCCGCCGACAGGCCGACGAAGCAGCCGTACCCGTACGCCTGCGACCCGAAGCTGGCCGGCGCGTACGCGGTGATCATCCGCGCGACCGAGGCGGGGGTGAGCAGTCGGGCGTCCCGCAGCCCGTCGAGCCAGGCCAGTAGGTCGTCGGCGGTGCACCAGACGTCACCTGCGCCCATGCCCACCGTGTCCAGGTCCCAGGAGGGCACCGGACGGCCGCCGGAGTGGCCCGTCGCCACGTCGGCGCGTCCCGCGCCGGAGCCGGCGAAGCTGCCGGTCATGCCCAGCGGCGCGAAGACCTCCTCCGCCAGGAAGTCCCGGTACGGCCGGTCGGCGGCCCGCTCGACGGCGCGGGCGAGCAGGACGTAACCCGGGCTGCTGTAGTGCCAGCCCGCACCGGGGGTGAACAGCGGCGGGAGCGCGCGGAACCTGGCCAGCAGCTCGTCGGGGTCGATCGCGCCGGCCAGGTCGAGCAGCGGGTACTCCTCCCAGTGCCCGAGGCCCGAGGTGTGGGTGAGCAGGTGATGCAGGGTGATGGGCCGCCAGGCCGGCGGGCAGTTCGGCACCCACCGGTCGACGGGATCGTGCACGTCGAGCCTTCCCCGCTCGGCGAGGAGCAGGACAGCCGCGGCGGCCATGTTCTTGCTGATCGAGGCGATCTGGAACCGGGTCCGGCCGGAGCAGGGCTGACCGGTGACGTCGTCGGCGAGGCCGGTGGCCTGCTCGACGGCGCGCCGGTCGCCCTGGGCCAGCAGCGCCATGCCACGAAGGAGAGATGGGGTCGACATCGGCCGAGCCTAGGCGCGGACGCGCCTGCGGTGGGGCCGCCGACGACCCTGACGGCGGGCGAAGCCGCTCCTCCCGATGTGCCGCACACGCTCCGCCCGACGAGGGGGCCCCTGCGCTCCACCCGGAGTCGATCACCCCGCCCAAGCGGGATCAGCCCTTCTCCAGGTACTCCGCTCGTTCCTCGTCGACCAGGGCGGCCACCGAGGCGGCCAGCGCCGGGTGGCGTTCCAGCTCCGGGTCCTCCTCGACCAGGGCGATCGCCTCGGCCCGGGCGTCCCGGATCAGGTCGGCGTCGCGCAACAGCGACAGCAGCCGCAGGTGCGAGCGCCGGCCGGACTGGGTGGCCCCGAGCACGTCGCCCTCGCGGCGCTGCTCCAGGTCCAGCTCGGCGAGCTTGAAACCGTCCGTGGTGGACGCCACCGCGTCGAGGCGCTCCCGGGCCGAGGAGCCCTCGGCGGCCTCGCTGACCAGCAGGCAGAGCCCGGCCGCCGAACCCCGGCCCACCCGGCCGCGAAGCTGGTGCAGCTGGGAGACGCCGAACCGGTCGGCGTCCAGCACGATCATCACGGTGGCGTTGGGCACGTCGACGCCGACCTCGACGACCGTGGTGGCGACCAGCACGTCCAGGTCGCCGGCGGCGAAGGAGCGCATCACGGCGTCCTTCTCGTCGGCGGGCAGCTTCCCGTGCAGGACGCCGATCCGCAGCCCGTGCAACGGCCCCTCGGCGAGCAGCGGGGCGACCTCGGTCACCGCGAGCGGGGGCCGTCGACCGTTGTCGTCCTCCCGGGGCGGCTCCTCCTCCGACGCCGGCCCCTCTCCGATCCGGGGGCACACCACGTACGCCTGGTGGCCGGCGGCGGCCTCCTCGCGGAGCCGGCGCCAGGCCCGGTCCAGGAAGGCCGGCTTCTCGGCGGCGGGCACCACGTGCGAGGCGATCGGCGAGCGCCCCTGCGGGAGCTGGGACAGGGTGGACGTCTCGAGGTCGCCGTAGACGGTCATCGCCACCGTGCGCGGGATCGGGGTGGCCGTCATCACCAGCACGTGCGGCGGCTGGTCGGCCTTGGAGCGCAACGCGTCGCGCTGCTCCACGCCGAACCGGTGCTGCTCGTCGACCACCACGAGGCCCAGGTCGGCGAAGTCCACCCCCTCGTACAGCAGGGCGTGGGTGCCCAGCACGATCCCGGCCCGCCCGCCGGCCACCTCGGCGAGGGCCTGCCGGCGGGCTGCCGCACCGAGCGAGCCGGTGACCAGCTCGACCCGGGTGGCGTCGTCGGCGGCGCCCAGCTCACCGGCCCGGGCGAGCGGGCCGAGCAGGTCGAGCATCCCCCGGTGGTGCTGGGCGGCGAGGACCTCGGTCGGGGCGAGCAGCGCGGCCTGCCCGCCGGCGTCGACCACCTGGAGCATCGCCCGCAGCGCCACCACCGTCTTGCCGGAGCCGACCTCGCCCTGGAGCAGCCGGTGCATCGGGTGCGGGACGGTCAGGTCGGCGGCGATCTCCGCGCCGACCGCCCGCTGGCCGGGGGTCAGCTCGTACGGCAGCCGGGCGTCGAACGCGTCGAGCAGCCCACCGGCGCGCGGCGGCCGGGCCCTCGCCGGCCAGGCGGCGGCTCGAAGCTTGCGCTGCACGAGGGTGAGCTGCACGGCGAACGCCTCGTCCCACTTGAGCCGGCGGCGGGCCCGGTACAGGTTCTCCTTGCTGGACGGCCGGTGGATCTCGCGCAGCGCGGTGCCGATCCCGACCAGTTTGCGGTCGGCCCGGACGGTGGCGGGCTGTGGGTCCTCCGGCGGGGTGAAGGTGTCCAGCACCACCCGCACGCAGCGGGCGATCACCCAGGTCGGCACCGCCGCCGCGGCCGGATACACCGGGATCAGCGCCCCGGCGAACTCCTCGACCTCCTCGCCGACCGCGGCCTCACCGTCGCCGCCGTCGCCGAGCATGACGTACTCCGGGCCGTTGAGCTGCCGCTTGCCCCGGAACTCGGTGACCTTGCCGGCGAACAGCCCCCATCGGCCGGGGCGCAGCTCCCGCTCCCGCCACGCCTGGTTTCCGAAGAAGGTCAGGGTCAGCACGCCGCCGGAGTCGTCCCCGACGGTCACCTCCAGCAGGTTGCCCCGGCGCTGGCGCATCGGCCGCACGGTGGTCTTCTGCACCTGGGCCAGCACGGTGACCTGCTCGCCGACGTCCAGCGAGCGGATGTCGGTGTGCTCGCCGCGCTCGTCGTACCGGCGGGGGAAGTGGTAGACCAGGTCACCGGCGGTGTGCAGGTCGAGGTGCGCGGCCAGGGCCTTGGCCGTCTTGTCCCCGACCAGCTTCTTCAGCGGCGTGTCGACCGTGGCCGGCTCGGACGTCGTCATTCGACCCCCACCAGGAGCGGATAGTGCGGTTGGCCGCCCGGGTACGCCTGGACCTCCACGAACGGCCAGCGCCGGGCGACATGCTCGCGGACGGCCTCGGCCAGCCCGTCGGGGGCGTCCGCGCCGGAGAGCAGGGTGACCAGCTCGCCGCCGCCGCCGAGCATCCGGTCGACCACGGCGGCGCAGGTGTCGGCCAGGTCGACGCCGATCAGGTGCACCTCCCCCTCGACCAGGGCGAGCACGTCGCCGGGGCGGCACGGGCCGGCGACGGTCAGCGCCTCCCGGCTGGCCCAGCAGACCTCGGCGTACCGGCACGCGCCCGCGGCCTCGGCCATCGCGATCACGTCGTCGGCGAAGCGGCGATCCGGGTCGCGCACGGCGAGGGCTGCCAGCGCCTGCACCGGCGACCGGGTCGGCACCACGCTGACCTTCACCCCGAGCGCGTGCGCCTCTCGCGCGGCGGCGCTCGCCACGGCCTGGGTGTTCGGGTCGTTGGGCAGCACCACCACCCGGGCCGCCGCCGTGGCCCGGATGGCGTCGAGCAGCTCACCGATGGACGGGTTGCCCGGCACCACGGTCGCCCCCTCGCCCTCGAACAGTTCCGCCATGCCGACGCCGGAGGCGACCACCACGGCCGCCCGGCCGTGGTGGGCCGGGGTCGGCGTGGCCACCTGGTCCGCGAAGCGGGTCACCGAGATCCGGTACGGCCGGCCGGCCTCCACCCCCGCCTCCACGGCCGCGCCCACGTCGTTGACGTGCACGTGCACGTTCCAGGTGGTCGACGCCGCATCGGTGGCCCCGTCGCCGACCACCACCAGCGAGTCGCCGAGCCCGGCCAGGATCTCCCGCAGCCGGGTGACCGCCTCGGGCCCGGCGTCGAGCAGGAACTGCACCTCGTACGCGTACTCCGCCGAGCCGGTCTCCCGGGCGGCGGTGGCCGGCTGGCGGGCCTCGCGCGGGTCCGGCGCCGGCCGGGTCGGGCTCTCCCCCGTGATCACCTCGACCAGCGCGTCGAGCAGCAGGCACAGCCCCCGACCACCGGCGTCGACCACGCCGGCGCGGGCCAGGGCCGGCAACTGCTCGGGGGTGCGCGCCAGGGCCCGGGCCGCCGCTCCGGCCGCCGCCCGGGCGACGATGCGCAGGTCGTCGCTGTCCGCCGACTCGGCCGCCCTGGCCGCCGCCGCGACCACGCTGAGCAGGGTGCCCTCGACCGGGCGGGCGACAGCGGCGTACGCCGCCGCGGTGGCGTCGCGCAGCGCGGCGGCCAGCTGGCGGCCCCGCACCGCCGGCACGGTGGCCAGGGCGTCGGCGAAGCCGCGCAGGATCTGCGACAGGATCACCCCGGAGTTGCCCCTGGCGCCGAGCAGCGCGCCGCGCGCCATCAGCCGCAGCGCGTGCCCGTGCGGGGTCGACCCGCCGTCGCCGACGGTGGCCAGGTCCATCGCCAGGGCCTGCTGGGCCGAGGTGAGGGTGAGCACGAGGTTGGTGCCGGTGTCGCCGTCGGGGACCGGGTAGACGTTGAGGTCGTCGATCTCCCCCTGGTGCCGGCGGAGCGCGGCCAACCCGCCCGCGCACCAGCGGCGCACCGCGGCGGCGTCGAGGGTGTCCAGCACGGCGAGAAGCCTACTGGCGCGCACCGACACGCGCCCGGGCCGACCGTCCCGTTCCGGCGTGTCCACTCGACAGGGGCCGGTTGGCCAGGCACGGGGGCATCGGGTAACCTGACCAGGTTGCCCGGGCAGCGCTTGGCGGCGACCTCATGAACGTTTCAAAACACCCAGGAGTATCCCGTGGCTAGCGTGTGCGACGTCTGTGGCAAGGGACCGGGCTTCGGCCACAACGTGTCCCACTCGCACCGGCGGACCAACCGCCGCTGGAACCCGAACATCCAGTCGGTGCGCACTCCGGCCGGTGGCGGTACCACCAAGAAGTTGCAGGTCTGCACCTCCTGCATCAAGGCCGGCAAGGTCACCCGCGCCTGACGCGGTAGCGCCGACCCACCCTTTCGCCGAAAAGCCGGCGGGCCCCGAGGGCCCGTCGGCTTTTCGTGTCCGCCCTCGGGGCGGGGCACGGCGAGGATGGGGGCGTCAGAGGGTACGGCCGAAGGAGAGGCAGCCCGGGGCGTCCTGGTAGTACCCGAAGTTCGGGATGTGCTCGTACCCGGCCGAGGTGTACATGGCGATCGCCTCGGGCTGCTTGGCCCCGCACTCCAGGATGAGCCGCTTGCGCCCGTGCTCGCGCGCCGACCGCTCGACGGCCACGAGCACCGCCCGCGCCACGCCTCGTCCGCGCGCCACGGGGCTGGTGTACATCCGCTTCAGCTCCGCGGTGTCCCCGGTGTCGCCGTGGCTGCGCCAGCCGCCGCACCCCACCGGCTCCCCGGCCAGGTACGCGACCAGGAACGCCCCGCCCGGCGGCTCGAACTCGACGGCGTCGACCGGGGTGTCGTCCCCGCTGCCTCCGTACCGCTGACCCAGGTCCGCCAGGGCGGCCCGGACGAGCCGCTGCGACTCCGGCGAGTCGAAGCGGGTCGCGCGGATCTCAATCTCACTCACCGGTGAAGGGTACGTCGCTGACCAGCCGTTACCGGAAGTGGTCCCAGCCGGTCGGCCCGGCGTACGGTGCGCCGTCGACGGTCACGCCCCCGCCCTCGACCACCCGGCCGACCGGCTGCCACGGCGCGGGCAACGCCACCGCCGGGGGGAAGGTCGCGGCCAGCGCGTGGTCGTCGCCGCCACCGAGGATCCACAGGTACGGGTCGACCCCGAGCGCCTGGGCGGCGTCACGCATCTGCCGGGGCACCTCGAAGGCGTCCCGGCGCACGTCGATGCCGACCCCGCTGGCCCGGGCCACGTGTCCGAGGTCGGCCAGCAGCCCGTCCGACACGTCGATCATGGCGGTGGCGCCGAGCCGGGCGGCGTGCGGGCCGGCCGGATACGGCACCTCGGGCCGCCGGTACGCCTCGACCAGCAGCTTCGGGGTGCGGAAGCCCCGGGACAGCACGGTGTACCCGGCGGCGGCGTACCCGCTGCGGCCGGCCAGGGCCAGCACGTCCCCCGCTCGGGCGCCCGAGCGGACCACCGGGGCCAGCCCGCCCAGGTCGCCGAGGGCGGTGACCGCGATCGTCAGCGTCGGGCTGGCGGACATGTCGCCGCCGACCACGCTCGCCCCCACCGTGGCTGCCTCGGCGGCCAGCCCGTCGGCCAGTTCCTCGGCCCAGGCCGGGTCCAGGTCCGCCGGCATGCACAACGCCACCAGCAGCGCGGTCGGGGTGCCGCCCATCGCCGCGATGTCGGCCAGGTTGGCCGCCGCCGCCCGGTGCCCCACGTCCCGGGCGCTGGACCAGTCCCGCCGGAAGTGCCGCCCCTCGACCAGCACGTCGGTGGACGCGACGACGCGGGCGTCCGGCGCGACCAGCACCGCCGCGTCGTCGCCGGGCCCCAGCAGGCAGGCCGCTCCCTGGGGCAGCCGGGCGGTGACCCGGTCGATCAACCCGAACTCGCCGATCCCCGCCACGCTCATGCCCGTCCCCCGTCGCGCCCGTACCCGCCGTGGGCCCGGAACCGTCCCGCGCCCCATCCGCTGTCGCGCCCGTCGCGCTCGCTCACCGCTTCTCCTTGGCCACCGATAGGGATCAGACCTGGTCCGTAAGGTACTTTCACCCTTCGGGCCGCCTGCGGGCGGCGACGGACGGAGGTCGAGTCGTGGTACAGGCGTACATCCTCATCCAGACCGAGGTCGGCCGAGCGCGTGACGTGGCCGATCTGATCGCGGACCTTGCCGGCGTGGTACGGGTCGACGCCGTCACCGGCCCATACGATGTGGTCGTGCTCACCGAGGCCAACACGGTCGACGAGCTCGGCAAACTCATCGTCAGCAACGTGCAGATGGTGCCCGGCATCACCCGCACCCTCACGTGTTCGGTGGTGCGCCTGTAAGTGGACGAGATCAGCTCCTCCCCCGATAAGACCGACAAGACCGACAACACCGACAAGCCCGACGGCGCCAGCGGTGCCGACGGGCAGGCCCCGGGCACGCCGCGCCGGGACCGGGCCAACCGGAGCGCGGCGCTGATGGCCACGCTGATCGCCGTCCCGGTGACCGTGGCCGTCGCCGGGTTCACCTTCGCCAAGCTCGCCCCGGACACCCCGGCCGCCGAGCCGGCCCCGGCGGCGACCAGCGCCCAGCCGCAGTCCACCGCGCCGGTCGAGATGGCCGCCCCGAAGCTGCCCGAGCGGCCCGAGATCGTGTGCCGCGCCCTGACGTCGCAGCTCCCGTCGACCGTGCGGGGCCTGGGCCAGCGGCCGGTCACCGCCGGCCCCGAGCAGAACGCCGCGTACGGCGATCCGGCGCTCACCGTCGCCTGCGGCGGCGACGAGCCGACCCCCGGCACCACCGACGACGTCTGGGTGGTCAACAAGGTCTGCTGGTACCCGGTCGAGGGGCCGGACGCGACCGTGCTCACCACCCTCGACCGGGAGACCGCCGTGCGGGTCACCGTCCCCCACACGCACGGGCCGGCCCTGCAGTGGGTGAGCCCGATCTCCGACGTGGTGGTCGCCACGGTGCCCTCCGGCGGCGCCGTGCCGGCCGGCTGCACGGGCTGAGCGCGGGCCGGGCCCGCTCGGCGCGGGGGGCCGGGTGCGGGTTCAGTGCAGGCCTACGCCGCGCCGCTGGGCGGTGCGGATCAGGCGGTTCACCAGCTTCGGGTACTCCAGCCCGGAGGCGGCCCACATCAGCGGGAACATCGACGTCGGGGTGAACCCCGGCATGGTGTTGATCTCGTTGAGGTAGACGTCCAGCTCGGGGGTGACGAAGAAGTCGACCCGGGCCAGCCCGGCGCAGTCCAGCGCGGCGAACGCACGGACGGCGTACTCCTGGACCTGGCGGGTGACATGCTCGGGCAGGGGTGCCGGGAGGTCGTACTCGGGCTCGGAGAGGTACTTCGCCTCGAAGTCGTACCAGGCGTGCTCGCCCCCGGCGCGCACCTCGGCCAGCAGGGACGCCTCGGCTCCGCCGCCGGCCTCGCCCTCCAGCACGCCGCACTCGATCTCCCGGCCGACGATCGCGCCCTCGACCAGCACCTTCGGGTCGATCTCCCGGGCGGCGGCGACGGCGGCCTCCAGGTCGGCCCAGTCGTCGACCTTGGTGATGCCGAACGACGATCCGGCCCTGGACGGCTTGACGAAGACCGGCAGGCCGAGCCGCCGCTTGTCCTCCTCGGAGAGGGTCACCCCGTTGCGCAGCACGGCGTACGGCCCGACCGGGATGCCCTCGGCGGCGCAGAGCTTCTTGGTGAACTCCTTGTCCATGGCGGCGGCGGAGGCGAAGACGTTCGCCCCGACGTACGGGATGCCGGCCATCTCCAGCATGCCCTGGATGGTGCCGTCCTCGCCGTAGGCGCCGTGCAGGACGGGGAAGACCACGTCGACGTCGGCGAGGGCCCGGGGGCCCTGGGTCGGGTCGAGCACCATCAGCCCGTTGCCCGTCGGGTCGGCGCGCAGCACGATGTCGGCACCGGCCGTGGCGGTGATCTCCGGCAGTCGCCGGGCGCTGATCGCCAGCTCGCGAGGGTCACCGCTGGTCAGCACCCACTTGCCGGCCCGGGTGATGCCCACGGGGACCACCTCGAACTCGTCCGGGTCGAGCGCGCCCAGCACGCTGCCGGCGCTGACGCAGGAGATGCCGTGCTCGGGGCTTCGGCCGCCGAAGACGAGGGCCACACGGGTCTTGCCTGGGGTGGTCACTCGGTCACCCTTTCGTCCGCGACTGCGAGGCTGATGGCGCTCACCCGGTTGACCTTACTGTGGGTGGCGAGACATGGATGCCGATACCCGGGGAGGGCGGCAATACACCGCAACCGGTCAACATCGCCTACACGCAGCGTAATCGCATCAGCTCGGACGCTCGGGGCGGTCGGCGGCCGACCGGCGGTCAGAGGCCGTAGCGGCGGCCGACCGCGATGACCTTCACCCGCTGCCGGCCGGCCCGCACCATGCCCAGCGCCATGAACGCGCCGGCGATCCGGTCGGCCGCCTCCCGGCTGCTCGCGCCGACCACCTGACGGCGCCGCTCGGGCGCACGCCGCTCGTCCCGGAGGGGTCCGTCGACGGGCCGGACGTCGGTCAGCACCACCAGGAACCGGGTCATGGCCGCCCTCCGGTCCCGCCCCACTCCGACCGGGCGGACGCCTGTTCGGGCTCCGCCGTGGTCGCCGCGAGGCCGCCCGAACGGTCCCGACACACGTAGGCCAGGCTCGCGTGGATCCACGCGTCGTCGTTGTCGCGGAGCACCGGATGCGCGCACCAGCGGCACCGCGACACCCTGGGCCAGGAGGCGGTCACCGTCATGCGACTCCCTTCCGGTGCGTCCCGGGTGGCGGCACGCGGCGATCGGGTACGGGGGAGAAAACCCGATCGCCACGCGCCCCATCCCCTCCGGTCACTCACCACCGCCGTCGCCACGACAACCGGCAGTGAGGAACTGGTCACACATTGACACGTGGATGGGCGTGAATGCAACTCTCATCGACGTTCTCTCATGTACACCTTCCCGAAGATGTGTGTCACCATCAATGCATGGCACCGAAGACCGCCAGGGCCCGACGGCTCGGCATCGCGCTGCGTACGCACCGGGAGGCGGCCGGCCTCACCCTCGAGGCCGCCGCCGACGAGATCAACAGCACCCGGAGCACCCTGTCCCGGTACGAGAACGCCCAGACGCTGATCAGCCCGGCCACGGTGCGCGCCCTGCTCACCCTCTACGGCGTGGGCGCCGACGAACTCGCCGCGGCCGTCCAGCTCGCCAAGGACGCCCGCAAGCCGGGCTGGTGGGTGTCCTACTCGTACCTGCTGGACCGACGGACGATCGACTTCATCGCGCTGGAGGCGGAGGCCACCGGCATCGCCAACTTCGAGCCCTCGGTGGTGCCCGGCCTGTTGCAGACGGCGGACTACATCCGGGCGGTGATGCGGGGCGGCCCGCACACCCTCAGCGACGACCAGGTGGAGCAGCGGGTCCACCTGCGACTCGACCGCCAGCAGCGGCTCACCGACGAGAATCCACCGATCCTCGACGCGATCATCGACGAGGGCGCGCTGCTGCGCCCGGTGGGCGGTGGGAGCGTGATGGAGGAGCAACTACGCCACCTGCTCAAGACGTCCGAGCTGCCCAACATCACCGTCCAGGTGATCCCGCTGGTCGCGGGCTACCACCGGGGCACCCGGGGCTCGCTGCACATCCTGGAGTTCCCCGACCCGGAGGATCCGATCATCGCGTCGGTGGAGACGGTGGCCGGGCAGATGGTCCTGGACCGGCCCGGTGACCTGCGTACCTGCACCAAGATCATGGAGCATCTACGGACGGTCGCGCTCAGCCCCGCGGCCAGCCGGGAACAGCTCTTCCGCATCCTGAAAGGACGGTAGGACAATGACCCCGACGACGAGCGCGGCACTGGCTGCGGCGCGATGGCGCAAGAGCAGCCGCAGCGGCGACGAAGGTGCCTGCGTGGAGATGGCGGTCGTGCCCGACGCGATCGCGGTCCGCGACTCCAAGGACCCGGCCGGCCCGGCGCTGATCTTCCCGCCGACAGCCTGGACCGCCTTCGCCACAGCCCCGCCCCGCCGCTGACCGCCGCGCCGGCCGGCCGGGGGGTCCCGCCCCGGCCGGCCGGCGCGGCCCACCCCGGCCGGCACCCGCCGGCCCCTCGTCGTGGTCCACCCGCCGCCCGGTCCGCACCGCCGGCCAGCGGGTGGGCCACCACCACACCCCACCTCCGCGCCCCGGCGATCCTTCCGGTGCGGGTCGGCTGGTGGAGATCACGCCGAGTGATCCGGTGGACCGCAGGCGGGGGCCTTCCGCTCAGGCGTCGAGAGCGGCGGTGACGTCGGCCAGCAGGTCGGCGGTGTCCTCCACCCCGCAGGAGAGCCGGACGAAGCCGGGGGCGGTGTCGTCGCCCCACTGGGCCCGGCGGTCCGCCGTGGTGTGCAGGCCGCCGAACGAGGTGGCCGCGTCCACCAGCCGGGCCGCGTCGACGAACCGGCCGACCCGCTCGGCGTCGCCCAGATCGAACGCGAGCATCCCGGGCATCCGGCGCATCTGCGCCGCCGCCACCAGGTACGCGGGGTCGTCGGGCAGGCCCGGCCAGCGCAGGCCCGTCACGTCGGGGCGGCCGGCGAGCAGCCGGGCCAGCGCCTCGGCGTTGGCGGACTGCCGGGCCAGCCGCAGGTCGAGGGTCGCCAGCGAGCGGTGCGCCAGCCACGCGTCGAACGCCCCAGGCACCGCGCCCGTGACGGTGCGCCAGGCGGTGACCGGGTCGAGCAGCTCCGGCGTACGGGTCGCCACGTAGCCGAGCAGCAGGTCGGAGTGCCCGGTCAGGGCCTTGGTGCCGGAGGCGACCACCAGGTCCGCGCCGAGATCCAGCGGGCGCTGGCCGAGCGGCGTGGCGGTGGTGTTGTCGACCGCGACGAGGGCGCCGGCGGCGTGCGCGTCCCGGGCCAGCGCGGCGATGTCGGCGACGTCCAGTCCCGGATTGGCCGGGGTCTCCAGCAGCACCAGCCGGACCCCGTCGAACGACGGGTACGGCCCGGCGGTCGGCGCGAACAGCACCCGCACGCCGATCCCGGCGAGGGTGTCGGTGGCGAACGTCCGCATCGGGTAGTACCCGTCGGCGGGGAGCAGCACGGTGTCGCCGGGGCGCAGCAGCGCCAGCAGCAGGCCGGTGATGGCCGCCTGCCCGCTGGCGAAGACCCGCACGTCACCGCCCTCCAGCTCGCCGATGGCCGCCTCCAGCAGCCGGCGGGTCGGATTGTCCGGCCGGCCGTACCCGTTCGGGGTCGCCGCCGGTCCCTGCCACGGGTCGAGGTGGTACGTCGCGGCGAAGACCGGCCCGGGCAGGAACGGCTGCCCCGGGGTCGGCTCGGGCAGGCCGGCCCGGACGCAGCGGGTGCCGTCACCGTCACCGGTCGGCGCGCTCATGCGGGCCTCACTCGTACGACTCGGGCTTGGCGGTGCGGCTCATCAACACGTCCACGGCGAGCCGGGGATCCATCCCCTCGTGACAGATCCGCTCGATCTGCTCGGTGATCGGCATCTCCACCCCGTGCGAGCGGGCCAGGTCCCGGATGGCCAGGCAGCTCTTCACGCCCTCGGCGGTCTGCCGGGTGGCCGCCTGGGCCTGCTCCAGGGTCTCCCCCCGGCCCAGGTGCTCGCCGAAGGTCCGGTTGCGGGCCAGCGGCGACGAGCAGGACGCCACGAGGTCGCCCATCCCGGCCAGCCCGGCGAAGGTGATCGGGTCCGCGCCGAGCGCCACCCCGAGGCGGGCGGTCTCGGCCAGCCCCCGGGTCATCAGCATCGCCCGGGTGTTGTCGCCGAAGCCCATCGCGGTGGCGATGCCGTACGCGAGGGCGATCACGTTCTTCACGGCCCCGCCCAGCTCACAGCCGATCACGTCGTCGTTGGTGTACGGCCGGAAGTACGGCGTCCGGATCGACGCCTGGACGAGCTGGGCGCGGTCGTCGTCGGTGCCGGCGACCACGGTGGCGGCGGGCTGCTCGGCGGCGATCTCGGGGGCGAGGTTCGGGCCGGAGACCACCACCACCCGGTCCGGGGTGACCCCGGCGGTCTCCACGATCACCTCGCTCATCCGCCTGGTGGTGCCCAGCTCGATGCCCTTCATCAGCGACACCAGCGTCGAGTCCGGGTGCAGGTGGCCGGTCCACTCGGCGAGGTTGCCGCGCAGCGTCTGCGACGGCACGGCCAGCACCACGATCTCCGCGCCGGTGATCGCCTCGGCGGCGTCGGCGGTGCCGGTGACCCGCTCCGGCAGCCGCAGGTCCGGCAGGTACTCCGGGTTGTGCCGACGCGACCGGATCGCCTCGGCCACCGGCTGCCGCCGGGCCCAGATCGTCACGTCCCGGCCGGCGTCGGCGAGGATCTTGGCGAACGCCGTCCCCCACGACCCGGCCCCCAGCACGGCCACGTGGCCGGTCACGCCGCACCCCCCTCGGCCGGCAGGGAGCGGGTGACGGCGGGACGGGACGGCCGTTCCCACAGCGGTGGCGGCGTCCCGCCGCGGATCTCGGCGAGCTGGTCGCGCAGGCGCAGCATGATGGCCTCGGTCATCTCTTCCAGGGTGGCCTTGGTTGGCGTCGAGCCGGCCCACCGGCTCAGGTCGACCGGCGGACCGGCGACCACGGTCACCGGGATGCGGGGCCGCAGGCTGAACCGGTTGGTCCGCGGGTCGAAGAGCTTCTCCGGGCCCCACATGGCGACGGGGACAACCGGGGCGCCGGTGGCCAGCGCCAGCCGGGCGGCGCCGGTCTTGCCCTTCATCGGCCACAGCTCCGGCTCGCGGGTGGTGGTCCCCTCCGGGTAGATCACCACCGCGCCCCCCTCGGAGAGCGCGGCGACCAGGGTGTCCAGCGACTTGACGGCGTCCGCCGTGCCCCGTTCCACCGGGATCTGCCGGCACCGGTGCAGGATCCAGCCCGCCACCGGCACCCGGAAGACGCTGGCCTTGCCGAGGAACCGGGGCCAGCGCCCCGCGTCGTAGACGAAGTGCGCGGAGACCAGCGGGTCGGCGTGCGAGAGGTGGTTCGGCACGATGATGATTCCGCCGTCACGGCGCAGCTGCTCCATGCCCCGCCAGGTGCGCCGGGTCCAGACCACCATCACGGGCTTCACCAGCAGCACGGCGAACCGTTGCCAGAACCCCAGCCTGCGCCGTGTCACCCTGCCTCCTCGTAGCCCGACCCGCGCCGCACCCGCCCGCGCTGCCCGCAGCGAAATCATGCCTGCTCGCCCCGGGTACGGCCAGTGCGGGTGCCGCCCCCCGACTGGCAGGATTGTCCCGTGCGGCATCGAACCTGGACGGTGGTGGTACCGGTGAAGCGCCTCGGCGCGGCGAAGAGCCGGCTGCGCGGGGCGCTGCCCGGCGTACCCCACGAGGGGCTGGCGCTGGCCCTGGCGGCCGACACGGTCGCCGCGGTGCGGGCGTGCCCGGCGGTGGCCGCCGTGCTGGTGGTCACCGACGACCCGCTGGTGGCGGCGATGGCCGGCGCGGCGGGCGGGCGGGCCGTGCCGGACGCGCCGGACGCCGGCCTGAACGCCGCCTTCCGGCACGGTGCCGAGGTCGCGACCGCCGGCGGCGGGGTGTGGGTGGCCGGGCTCACCGCGGACCTGCCGGCGCTGCGCCCGGCCGAGCTGGCCGCCGCGCTGGACGCGGTCACCGCCGGCCCTGCCGGGGTACGCCGGTTCGTGACCGACGCCCCGGGGAGCGGCACCGTGCTGCTCGCCGCGCCGCCCGGCGTGCCGCTGGACCCCCGGTTCGGGGTCGGCTCGGCGGCGGCCCACCTGGCGAGTGGCGCGGTGCCGCTGACCGGCGAATGGCCGACCCTGCGCCGGGACGTCGACACGGCCGCCGACCTGGCCGCCGCCGCCCGGCTGGGGCTCGGACCACGCACCGCCGCCCTGGCCGGCGCCGACCGGCCGGCCGCCGACCCGGGTTGACCCGACCGGCCCGGCGCGGGGTGTACGGTGCTGCCATGCAGGGCACGGTGGCCACCTATGACGCGGCGACGCGCAGCGGCGTGCTGCTCCTCGACGACGGCACCGAGCTGGCCTTCCCGGCCCGGGCGTTCGACGCCTCCGGGCTGCGGCTGCTCCGGCTGGGCCAGCGGGTCCGGATCGAGACCGACACCGTCGGGGAGATCGTCCGGGTGACGTTGCCGACGATGCCGTGAGCTACCCGCCCAAGTTCATTTTGCGTTAACCCGTTCCGGGACATTATGAGCGGGTGAGCACCCCTCGCGAGCAACCCACCGGCCCGTCCACCGACGACCGCCCACCCGCCGACGACCGCCCCACCGGTGGGCGGGAAGCCGTCGACCCCACGCCCGTCCGCAACGGGTCCCGCCGGCGCGGCGTCGACGGCCGCTTCCGCCCCCGGGAGACCCCCGAGGATGAGCTGGCGGCGTCCGGCCCGGCCGCCGGGGCGGCCTCCGCCGGGTTGGAGGAGGTGCTCGACGCGCCCAGCGAGCAGCCGACGGCGGCGGCCCGGCCCGCGCCCGCGCCCGGCTCCGGCTCCGGCTCCGGCTCCGACGACGACGAGCCGACGCCGCCGGAGCCGCTGCCCGAGGACCGGTTCCTCAACCGGGAGCTGTCCTGGCTCGACTTCAACGCCCGGGTGCTGGCCCTGGCCGAGGACCCGCGCACCCCGCTGCTGGAGCGGGCGAAGTTCCTGGCCATCTTCGCCAGCAACCTCGACGAGTTCTACATGGTGCGGGTGGCCGGGCTGAAGCGCCGGCTGTCGGCGGGGCTGCCGGTGCGCGGCGGGGACCGGCTGCCGCTGCGCACCCAGCTTGAGCTGATCACCGAGCGGACCGCCGACCTGGTCGGCCGGCACGCCGCCTGTTCCGTCGACGACGTGCTGCCGAAGCTCGCCGCCGAGGACATCCGGATCCTGCGCTGGTCGGACCTGGACGCGCCCGAGCGGGAGCGGCTGCGCACCTACTTCCGCGAGCACATCTTCCCGGTGCTCACCCCGCTCGCGGTCGACCCCGCGCACCCGTTCCCGTACATCTCCGGGCGATCGCTGAACCTGGCCGTCGCCGTCCGCGACCCCGACGGCGGCTCGGAGCTGTTCGCCCGGGTCAAGGTGCCGAACAACGTGCCCCGGTTCGTCCGGGTCGGCCGGGACTCCCCCGGGGTACGGGTGCTCCCGGTCGAGGAACTGATCTCGGTGCATCTGGAGCAGCTCTTCTCCGGTATGCAGGTGGTCGAGTGTCACCTGTTCCGGGTCACCCGCAACACCGAGGTGGAGGTCGACGAGGACCGCGACGAGGACCTGCTCCAAGCCCTGGAGCGGGAGCTGGCCCGCCGCCGGTTCGGCCCGCCGGTACGGCTGGAGGTGGCCGCCTCCATCTCCGACCACATGCTGGAGCTGCTGGTCCGCGAGCTGGACATGGACGGCCACGACGTGCTGCGGGTCCGTGGCCTGCTCGACCTGTCCGCCCTGTGGCAGCTCTACGGCGACGCCGACCGCCCCGACCTGAAGGACCCGCCGTTCGTGCCGGCCACCCACCCCCGGCTCACCGAGGGCGAGGTGCCGCGCAGCGTCTTCGCCACCCTGCGGGACGGGGACGTGCTGGTGCACCACCCGTACCACTCGTTCGCGACGAGCGTGCAGCGCTTCGTCGAGCAGGCGGCGGCCGACCCGGACGTGCTGGCCATCAAGCAGACCCTCTACCGCACCAGCGGGGACTCCCCGATCGTCGACGCGCTGGTCGACGCGGCCGCCGCCGGCAAGCAGGTGGTGGTGCTGGTGGAGCTGAAGGCCCGGTTCGACGAGGTGGCCAACATCGGCTGGGCGCGCACGCTGGAGCGAGCCGGCTGCCACGTGGTGTACGGCCTGGTCGGCCTCAAGACGCACTGCAAGACCGCCCTGGTGGTACGCCAGGAGGGCACCCAGATCCGCCGCTACTGCCACATCGGCACCGGGAACTACCACCCGAAGACCGCCCGGCTGTACGAGGACTTCGGCATGCTGACCGCCGACCCGGAGATCGGTGCCGACCTCACCGACCTGTTCAACGTGCTCACCGGCTACAGCCGGCAGACCGCGTACCGGCGGCTGATGGTGGCCCCGCAGGGGATCCGGCGGGGGCTGATCGAGCGGATCGAGCGGGAGATCACCCACGTCCGGCTCGGCATGCCGGGGCTGGTGCAGTTCAAGGTGAACTCGCTGGTCGACGAGAAGGTCACCGACGCGCTCTACCGGGCGTCCCGGGCCGGGGTGCACGTGGACCTGCTGATCCGGGGCATGTGCACGCTGCGCCCGGGGGTGCGGGGGCTGTCGGAGAACATCCGGGTCCGGTCGATCCTCGGCCGGTTCCTGGAGCACTCCCGGATCTTCCGGTTCGGCAACAACGGGGCCGCCGAGTTCTGGATGGGCTCGGCCGACCTGATGCACCGCAACCTGGACCGCCGGGTGGAGGCACTCGTGCAGGTGAGCGACCCGGTGGCCAGGGCCGAGTTGGACCACGTGCTGGCCGCGGCGTTCAGCCCCGACGTGGAGGCGTTCGAGCTGGCCGGGGACGGCTCCTGGACCCGGCGGACGGGAGCGCCGGGCGGTCCGCTGACCCATCTGCAGGACCTGCTGCTGCGCCGCGTCGGCGGCACCCCCGGTTGAGCCTAGGCTGAGCGGATGTCGGAGGGGGAACGGATGATCCGGGCGGCGGGCGGGGTCGTCTGGCGCCCGGACCAGGACGACGTGCTCGTCTGCCTGGTGCACCGCCCCCGGTACGGCGACTGGTCGCTGCCCAAGGGCAAGCTGGAGGCGGGCGAGCATCCGCTGTCGGCCGCCGTCCGGGAAGTCGCCGAGGAGGCCGACGTGCGGGCGGTGCCCCAGGTCCGGCTGCCCACCATGCGGTACCGCAGCGAGGGCCGGCCGAAGGCGGTCGACTACTGGTCGATGCGGGCGGTCGCCGACGGGGGCTTCCAGCCCGACACCGAGGTCGACGGGATCCGCTGGCTCCCCGCCGGGGAGGCGACGCGCCTGGTCAGCTACCCGCACGACGCCGAGGTGCTGGCCGCGTTCGCCGCCCTGCCGCCGGTCACCGCGACGGTGGCGCTGGTCCGGCACGCCCACGCCGGCAGGCGCGGGACCTGGTCCGGCCCGGACGCCGGCCGACCGCTCGACGACACCGGCTGGGCGCAGGCGCACGCCCTGGCTCCCCTGGTGGCCCTGGTGCGCCCGGCCCGGCTGCTGTCGGCCTCGGCCCGCCGCTGTGTGCAGACACTGGACCCGGCGGCGGCCCTGCTGGACCTGCCGATCGAGGTGGCCGGCGACCTCGACGAGCCGCAGCCCGGCCAGGACCCGGACGAGCGGACGCTGGCCGCCGCGGCCTGCCTCACCGAGCTGGCCGCCGAGGAGGCCAGGGCCGGGGTGTGCACCCAGGGCAAGGTGATCCCCGGGGCGATGGAACGCCTCACCGGCCGCGCCGACGACTTCACCACACCGAAGGGCGGCGGTTGGCTGCTCGCCTTCGCCGCCGACCGCCTTCTCGCCGCCGACCCCCTGTGACGGCGTCAGCCGGCCGCCCCGGACGAAAGGGCACGGCCGACGGGGTTCGGCGCGGGCGTCAGCCGGTGGCGGTGGGCGGCAGGGTGAGGGTCACCGCCACCGGCAGGTGATCGCTGGCGGTGCTGCGCGGCGCCACCGGCCCACCGGACCCCACGCCCGGCGAGACCAGGACGTGGTCGATCTGCTCGCGCGGGTCGTCGGCCGGGCTGGTGAACAGGGGCCGGGCCGCGGCGAGCGCGTCCACCAGCCCGGCGCGGGTGAACTCCTCGTACGCCGGGGCGCCCGGCTCGGTGTTCAGGTCCCCGGCGACCACGAGGGGCCGGCCGGCGGCGTACCCCAGGGCGAACCGCGCCACGGCGCGGGCCTGCGCCACCGGCTCTTGGCCGGGCGGCGGTTGCAGGTGGGTGGCGACCACCGCGAGGCGCGCGTCGCCGCCGAGGTCGACGGTGACGCCGAGCGCCTGGGCGCCGGTGGGCGCGCCGAGGGCCGCCAGCCGCTCGCTGCGGGCCGACTCCATCGGGAACCGGCTGAGCACCGCGTCGCCCCACACCGGGTCGGCGGCGGGCGCGAAGACGTACGGCATGCGTAGCCGCGCCGCGAGCAGGGTGAGTGTGTCGTGGCCGCCGTTGAGCAACCAGCCCCGGTCCACCTCGCTCAGCAGCACCACGTCGGGCCGCTCGGCGGCGACCACCCGGGCCAGCCCGTCCGGGTCGAACCGCCCGTCCAGCCCGAACCCCATCCGGACGTTGTACGCCACCACCCGCACGTCGGCGGGCGGGCTGCCGGGCCGGACTGGGGCGACCTCGGCGGCCGGCAGGTTCGTCACGAGGACGGTGACCGCGCCGGAGACCGCGGCGACGCGCCCCGCCCACGCCCAGGACGCCGCCCCGGCCGGCGAGGTCGGCCCGCCCCGGGAGACCGGGGCGAGCGCCACGACGGCGACGAGGCCGGCCACGACGACCGGCACCGCCGCGTTCGGGTAGCCGAGGTCGTACGCGGCGTAGTAGCCGACGGCGGCGACGGCGAAGAACAGCATGCCCAGCACCGCCGCGAGCGGCGACCGGGCGGGTCGGCCCGGGGCCCCGACGGAGGCCGAGACGGCGGCGGCACCGGCGGAGGCGTCCGGGACGCCGGCGGGATCGGGAACGGCGGTGGCGGTGGCCGGGGCGGCGATCGGGGCGCCGGCCCCGGCGAGGCTCAGGCACGCGCCGACGCCGGCGGCGGTCAGCAGGACCGCCGGCCCCAGCCAGCCCGGCTCCCCGGCGGCGAACAGCACCACCCCGAGCACCAGCGCGAGCGGGCCGAGCAGCCGCGCGTACCCGCGCGGCGGCCGGGCCAGCGCGGCGAACAGGAAGAAGGCGACTGCGTAGCTGAACAGGGCGGACACGTCACCGGCCGCCGAGTGGGCGAGGACGTCGCCGGGGCCACGCCGGTAGGAGGACGCGGTCTCCGCCACCGCCGGGGAGAGCGCCACCATCCCGGTCAACAGCAACGCCGGGCCGGCGAGCAGCCACGCGCGGGCACCGCCGCCCGGTTCCACCGGCGGCGCGGGGCGGGTCGCCGCGGCCAGGAAGAGCCCCACGAGGACGACGCTGCCGGCCCACCCGGCCCAGCCACCCCGCCAGACCAGGTCGTACGTGCCGAGCCCCGCGTGCACGACCGCGCCGAGGGCCAGCCCCAGCGCCAGCCCGGGCACCGGCCGGTGGGTGCCGGCCGCGGTGCCGGCCAGCCAGAGCAGCCCGGCCACCAGGCCTGCGGTGGCCAGCCAGAGCTGCGCCCGGCCGCCCGGGGCGGCGGTGAGGGCGAGCCGGAGGCCGGCCAGCGCCACGGCGGCGACCAGCGTGACCGGGCGGGCGCCCAACCGGCGCAGCAGCGCGGGAAAGGCCAGGGCGAGCACGAACCAGCCGAGCGCGAACGCTCCCAGCAGTTCGGCGGGGGTGGATGCTGCCTGCCCGAAGATGGTGATGACCGAGGGGAGGAAGACCCGCAGCACGTCGATCAGGACGACGATGCCCAGGGCGAGCGTGGCGGTGTGGAGGTGGCGGTAGCGCACGGGATGCCTTTCGCCGACCGGTGGGGGTCCGGCGATTCTGCGCGCGCCGCACGCCGTCGGTCAACGGGCCGGAACCCGTATCCGGACAAGCGGAAGGGGCGCCCACCGGTTCGGTGGGCGCCCCTTTCGACGGTTCGGCCGGTCAGCGCTTGGTAGCCGCCTTCTTGGCCGAGGACTTCTTCGCCGGCGCCTTCTTGGCCGCCGCGCTCTTGGTCGCCGCGCTCTTGGTCGCCGCCGCGGTGGTCTTCTTCCCCGTGGTCGACTTGGTCGCCGCCGCGGTCTTCTTCGCGGGGGCGGCCTTCTTGGTGGTGGCCGTGGACGCCGTTGTCTTGGTCGCCTTGGCCGGGGCCGCCTTCTTCGTCGCGGCGGTGGCCTTGGCGCCGGTGGCCTTCGTGCCCGCCGCCTTGGCCGTCGCGGCCTTCGTACCGGCCGCCTTCGTACCGGCCGCCTTCGCACCGGTGGCCTTGGCGCCCGCCGCCTTGGCCGTCGCGGCCTTCGCGGTCGTCGTCTTGGCCCCGGTCGCCTTGGCGGCCGTGGTCTTGGTGGCGGCCGTGGCGGTCTTCTTCGCCGCCGCCGTGGCCTTCGGCACCTTGCCGCTGGCCACCATCTCCTTGAACCCGGCACCCGGCCGGAAGGTCGGGACGGATGTCTTCTTGACCTTCACCGCCTCGCCGGTCCGCGGGTTGCGCGCTGTTCGGGCTCCCCGGACGCGCTTCTCGAACGCTCCGAATCCGGTGATCGCCACCTTCTCGCCCTTGGTGACCGCCGCCTGGACCTCAGCGAGGACCGCGTCGAGCGCGGCCGTCGCCGTCTTCCGGTCCCCCAGGCGAACGGCGAGCGCCTCGATGAGCTCGGCCTTGTTCACGACTTCCTCCCGATTGTGCAACTGACTCGACGCGAGCCATTCTGCGCGCACGGTATGCCCTGTGCTGCCTGGACACAAACATTCGGTCGAAAAAAGGCCTTGTGTCGCAACAGATTCGCCCCCACCGGGCGGGCCGGTGGGGGCGGAAAGCGATGCCGGATCGGGCGTACGGCTATGCCACGGCGGGCAGGAACGGCCGCCGACCGTGCTCGTACGAGGTGATTTCGGCCTCGTGGCGGAGCGTGAGTCCAATGTCATCCAACCCCTCCAGCAGCCGCCAGCGGCTGAAGTCGTCGAGGGGGAACGACCAGGCGGCATCCCCCGCCCGGACCTCGCGGGAGGTCAGGTCGACGGTGACGGCGGTGGTGGGGTCGGACTCGACGAGGCGCCACAACTCCTCGACGGCTTTCAATTCCAACTCGACCGGCAGCAGACCCTCCTTGAGGGCGTTGCCGCGGAAGATGTCGCCGAACCGGGGCGAGATCACCGCCCGGAACCCCCAGTCCCGCAGCGCCCAGACGGCGTGCTCCCGAGACGACCCCGTACCGAACTCCGGGCCGGCCACGAGAATCGACGCGCCCGAATACACGGAATCGTTCATCACGAATGACGGGTCCTCCCGCCACGCGCTGAACAGCCCGTCGGCGAATCCGGTCCGGGTCACCCGCTTGAGGTACACGGCGGGGATGATCTGATCGGTGTCCACGTTGGAACGGCGCAGCGGCACGGCGGTGCCGGTGTGCACGGTGAACTTGTCCATCTGTCGCGGCTGCCCTTCTACAGGTCGGCGGGGGCGGCCAGCCGGCCGACCACAGCGGTGGCGGCGGCGACCGGCGGTGACACCAGGTGGGTGCGGCCACCCCGGCCCTGGCGCCCCTCGAAGTTGCGGTTGGAGGTCGAGGCGGAACGCTCCCCCGGGGAGAGCGTGTCCGGGTTCATGCCCAGGCACATCGAGCAGCCGGCGAACCGCCACTCGGCCCCGGCGTCGGTGAACACCTTGTCCAGTCCTTCGGCCTCGGCGGCCTCCCGGACGGCTGCGGAGCCGGGGACCACGAGCATCCGTACGCCGTCGGCGACCTTCTGCCCACGCAGCACGTCGGCGGCGGCGCGCAGGTCCTCCAGCCGGCCGTTGGTGCAGGAGCCGACGAAGACCACGTCGACGGAGAGGTCACGCAGCGGGGTGCCCGGCGCGAGGTCCATGTATTCCAGGGCCCGGCGGGCGGCGGCCCGTTCGGAGTCGGTGCCGAACTCCTCCGGGTCCGGCACGGCCGCGCCCAACGGGGCGCCCTGACCGGGGTTGGTGCCCCAGGTGACGAACGGGGTGATCCGGCTCGCGTCGAGGGTCACCTCGGCGTCGAAGGTCGCTCCCCCGTCGGTGGGCAGCGTCCGCCAGTGGTCGACCGCCGCGTCCCAGTCGGCCCCCTGCGGCGCGTTCGGCCGTCCCTTGAGGTAGGCGAAGGTGGTCTCGTCCGGCGCGATCATGCCGGCCTTGGCGCCCCACTCGATGGACATGTTGGCGACGGTCATCCGCCCCTCCATGGACAACGCGCGGATCGCCTCGCCCCGGTACTCCACGATGTGCCCACGCCCGCCGCCGGTGCCGACCTGGGTGATCAGGGCGAGCACCAGGTCCTTGGCGGTGACGCCGGGGCCGAGCTGGCCGGTGACGTTCACGGCCATCGTCTTCGGGCGGGCCTGCGGCAGCGTCTGGGTGGCCAGCACGTGCTCGACCTCGCTGGTGCCGATGCCGAACGCGAGGGCGCCGAACGCCCCGTGGGTGGCGGTGTGTGAATCGCCACAGACGATCGTCATGCCGGGCTGGGTGACGCCGAGCTGCGGGCCGATGACGTGCACGATGCCCTGGTTGGCGTCGCCGAGCGGGTGCAGCCGGACGCCGAACTCGGCGCAGTTGCGGCGCAGCGTCTCGATCTGGGTGCGGGAGGTGGGGTCCGCGATCGTGAGCAGGTCGCCGCGCCGCTGCTGGAACGCCGGATCCGCGTACCCCGTCGGGGTGTTGTGGTCCTCGGTCGCGAGCGTGAGGTCGGTGCGGCGCACGCGGCGGCCGGCGAGCCGCAGCCCGTCGAAGGCCTGCGGGCTGGTGACCTCGTGCAGCAGGTGCAGGTCGATGTAGAGCAGGTCCGGTTCGCCCTCGGCGGACCGGACGACGTGCGTGTCCCAGACCTTCTCGGCCAGGGTCCTCGGTCGAGTGACTCCCACCATCTGGACATCCTAAATTCTGGGAGGTAAGTTTCGGTTTGTGGGACACAGTATGAGCGGTGTCGGCGTTCTCGACAAGGCGGTGGTCATCCTGGCCGCCTGTGTCGACGGCGCCAGCCTGGCCGAACTCGTTGAACGCACCAAGCTGCCCCGGGCCACCGCGCACCGGCTGGCGCAGGCGCTGGAGATCCACCGGATGCTGGTCCGGGACACCCAGGGCCGCTGGCGCCCTGGCCCTCGACTCGGTGAGCTCGCCAACGCCGCGCCGGACGTGCTGCTGACAGCGGCGGAGCCGCTGCTGGCCGCGCTGCGCGACGCCACCGGGGAGAGCGCCCAGCTCTACCTGCGCCGCGCAGACGAGCGGATCTGCGTGGCCGCCGCCGAGCGGGCCAGCGGCCTACGGGACACCGTGCCGGTGGGCTCGGTGCTGCCGATGACCGCGGGTTCGGCGGCGCAGATCCTGCTGGCCTGGGAGCCGCCGGAGGCGGTGATGCCGCTGCTGCCCCGGTCGAAGTTCACCGGCCGCACACTGGCCGAGGTACGCCGGCGGGGCTGGGCGCAGAGCGTCGCCGAGCGGGAGGCGGGTGTGGCGAGCGTCTCGGCCCCGATCCGCGACCGCACGGGCCGGGTGATCGCCTCGATCAGCATCTCCGGCCCGATCGAGCGCCTCGGCCGGCGCCCCGGCGAACGCCACGCCATGGCGGTGGTGAGAGCCGGCCAACGCCTCTCCGGCCTCTAGCCCTCCCTCGCCCCTCGCCCCCGGGTGGTGGGGTGGGGTGGGTGTGAGAACGGCCCGTCTCACCGAGGTGAGACGGGCCGAGTGGAGTTGTAGCCCCGACCGGATTCGAACCGGCGCTACCGCCTTGAGAGGGCGGCGTCCTGGGCCACTAGACGACGGGGCCAAGACTTTTCCTGCATCGCCGGCCTGACGGTCGGCGCCGCTGTAGTCTAGCGGCGGGTCCCTCGCGGCGCGCAGGGGGTGGGTGGCGGGGTCGAGCACAGCACCGCCACCACGGCCCCGGCTGCGGGCTCCTTCGTGAGCCTGCTCCCGGGGGCTCACTACTGGGCACCGAACGCGAAACCGGGCCTGGAACGCGAAACAGCCCGCCTCACCGAAGTGAGACGGGCTGATCGGAACTGTAGCCCCGACCGGATTCGAACCGGCGCTACCGCCTTGAGAGGGCGGCGTCCTGGGCCACTAGACGACGGGGCCAGAACCTTCTCCTGCACCGCCCTTCCGGGCGGTGCCGCCGAACTCTACCAGAGAATTCTTCCAGCCACCTTGCGGGCGACCGGAGCGCTCTCCAGCGGGATCCAGCGACCGGCGCTCTCGCGACCACCGGTTGCTGGGGTACCAGGACTCGAACCTAGACTAACTGAACCAGAATCAGTTGGGCTGCCAATTACCCCATACCCCATTGGCACCTCACGGTGCCGTTCGGTGCCTTGCGGCACCGGAGAGAAACTTTACCCTCCCGGCCCCGGCTAGGCCAAATCGGGGGCCCGAACCCGTGCTGTACTGCGGTTTCGGGCCCCGACGAGTCAGCCGACCGGGACGACCGGGTTGGTCAGCTCCCCGATCCCCTCGATACGAACGGTGACGGTATCCCCCTCCACCAGCGGGCTAACCCCCGCAGGGGTGCCGGTGAGCACCACGTCGCCGGGGAGCAGCGTCATCACGTGCGAGACGTACGACACCAGGGCCGGGACGTCGAAGACCATGTCCCGCGTCCGGCCGAGCTGCCGCACCTCCATCTCCTCCGGGTTGCGGCCCACCTCGCACCGGACCTCCAGGTCGGTGACGTCCAGGCCCGTGGTGATCCAGGGCCCGATGGGGCAGAACGAGTCGAAGCCCTTGGCCCGGGTCCACTGCCCGTCGGAGCGCTGCAGGTCCCGGGCGGTCACGTCGTTGGCGCAGGTGTAGCCGAAGATGGCCCGCTCGGCGGCGGCCCGGTCGGCCCGGCGGGCCCCCGGGGCGCCGATCACCACGGCCAGCTCGGCCTCGTGCTCGACCCGCTTGGAGAAGATCGGCAGCCGGATGGCGTCGCGCGGGCCGATCACCGAGGTGGACGGCTTGAGGAAGAGCAGCGGCTCCTTCGGCACCGCGCTGCCCTGCTCGGCGGCGTGCTCGGCGTAGTTACGGCCGACACAGACCACCTTGCTGGGCAGGATCGGGGAGAGCAGTCGGACGTCGGAGAGCGCCCACCGGGCGCCGCTGAACTGGATCTGACCGAACGGGTGGCCCTCGATCTCGGCGATGGTCAGGCCCTGCGGACCCGCCTCCGGCTCGCCCTCGACGGCCCCGAACGACATTCCCTTGGCATGAGCGAAACGAGCGATACGCACCAGGCCAATCTAGCCCCGGGACGACGTCCGGCCGCGCCGACGGGCACGCCAGGGCGGCGAGGGCCCTCCTGCTACGCGCACGGGGCGGCACCCCAGGCGGCGGGCGGGGTGTCGGGGGGAGGACCCGGGGCGGCCACCCTACGTGGTCCGTCGCCGGCGCGGGCCGGGTTCGCCACTTCGTACCCGCACGACGTGGCGTCGCGCCTAGCGTCGGCTACCGGAGGTTCGTTCGTATGCCTGCATCGACACGAAACCACAGGGCCCTCGCAGTGTTCGTACACTGCCTCGGCATCCTCGCCGCCGTGCCGGCACTGCCCACGGCGGCCCCGGAGGCGGCCACGCCAGCAGCGGCGGCCCGCCCGGCCGCGGCCGTCGCCACGCCGACGGAGACCCCGACACCAACCGACTCGGCGACGGCGCCGACGCCGGCGGCGCCCGCGCCGCCGCCGCTGGTCTCGCCGTCCGTGGTGGTGCCGACCCAGGGCGCACCGTCACCGGTGACGGTGGCGGTCACGCCGGCCGGCACACCCGCGCCGGGCTACCAGGTCCAGGTCCGCAACACCGGGAGCCGGCCACTGGCCACCACGGTGCGCCAGGAGCTGCCGGCCGGGACGTCCGCGACCTGGATCACCCCCGGCGGGCGGGCCACCCGCTCGGCGGCGAGCACCGAGGTGACCTGGCAGCTCAATTTGCCTGCCCGCAGCACCACCACGCTGCACACCGCGCTCTCCGCCGCCGCGCCGGGCCGACCGCTCACCGCGCCGGCCTGCGCCTTCACGAGCGACGGCAACCGGCCGTACGACTGCGCGACCGCGACCTGGAGCGGCGCGACGGTACCGGCGGCCGAGGTCACCGCGGCCCCGCCGTGGCGCCGGCCCCCGGTGCTGCTCGCCGCGCTGGCCGTGGTTCTCCTGGCCGGGCTCGGCGGGCTGTGGTGGTGGCAGCGGCGCCGACGCGTACGCTCCGGTGCCCGGCGGCCCGGGGCGACCGTGCCGGCCGGGGCAACCGCGCCGGGGACGAGCGACCGGGGGACCGTGTATCCCCGGCCCGCCACGCCGACGGCTACGGCCCGCCGCCGCAGGCCTCCGGTCTGGCTGCTGGTGGGGGCGGCCCTGGCGCTCCTGGCCGGGGTGGTCCTCGCGGCCACGCTGACCGCCACCCGGCGGGTCGCCGCGATCGACACGACCAAGCAGCCGACCAGCGGCGCCTGGGTGGGGCGCAGCGCGACGGGGGTGGTCGGCGTGCCGCTGCGCGAGCAGGCGCTGGAGTTCACCGTCTACCGGGTCGCCTGCCCGAGCAGGCCGGTCGCCGGCGGGCAGTGCCAGGCCACCGTCGGGGTCCGCAACGTCAGCCCGCAGCAGCAGACCTGGCACGGTCAGATGCAGCGCGCGTACCTGCCGGGCGGCACCTGGGTCAGCACCGACGAGGCGGCGACGCGGCTGGCCAACCAGGGGCGGGACGTGTTCGCCCAGCCGCTCGCCGCGGGCAGCCGGCTGGTGCTGCCGCTGGTGTTCACGGTCGACGGCCCGGCCCGGCCGAAGCAGCTCGAGCTGCGCAGCGGAGTGTTCTCCGCCGGGGTCCGGGTGGACGTGCCCTGACCGGGCGGAGACCGTTGGCGCCGCCCCGAGCCAGGCCGGGGTGGGCGCAGGGGGCGGGCGGGCGGCGGTCGTACGCTGGGACGGTGACCGCCGCCCTCGCCCCCGCCGCACCGCTGCACCTGACCGACTGGCAGGCCCGGCGGCGCGCCCACGAGGGGCGGGTCGACGGGTGGCTGACCCCGCACCTGGCCCGCCGCCGCACCGGCGCGAAGCACCCGGTGGAGGACTTCCTCTTCACCTACTACTCGCATCGCCCCGCCCAGCTCCGCCGCTGGCATCCCGGGGCGGGCGTGGTGCTGCGCGGCGCGGACCCGGCCGAGTTCGGCCCGGACTACCGGGCCACCGCCGCCGGGCTCACCCTCGACGCCGAGGGGGTACGCGCCCGGCGGGCCGGCTCGGTGGACTGGATCCGCGCCCTGCTCGCGGCGACCGCCGGCCGGCCGGCGCACCTGGGCTGCTTCGGGATGCACGAGTGGGCGATGGTCTACCGGCAGACCCAGGAGGAGGTACGCCACAACGCGTGGCCGCTGCGACTCAGCCCGGCGGAGACGGCAGCCGTGGTCGAGGAGCGGGGCGTGCGGTGCAGCCACTTCGACGCGTACCGGTTCTTCACCGCGCCGGCCCGGCCGCTGAACCTGCTCGCCCCGACCCGGGAGAGCCAGCACGACCTGGAGCAGCCGGGCTGTCTACACGCCAACATGGACCTCTACAAGTGGGCGTACAAGCTGTCCCCGCTGGTCTGCTCGGAGCTGGTGGCCGACGGCTTCGCCCTGGCCCAGGAGATCCGCGCGCTGGACATGCGGGCCAGCCCGTACGACCTGGCCGCGCTCGGGTACCCACCGGTGCGGGTGGAGACGCCGGAGGGCCGCGCCGAGTACGCCGCCGCGCAGCGCGGGTTCGCCGAGCGGGCCGCCCTCCTGCGCGCCCGGCTGCTCGCCGCGCTCGGCTGAGCGCAGGGGCCCCTCCCGACGCCCGTGGCGCGGCAGGAGCCCCTGCTTACCCTTCCGGCCTCAGCTCGCCGTGCAGCTCAGGGCGGGGACGGTGGGCGCGGCGGCGCTGCTGCCGAGGAAGCCGAAGGTGGCCTCCGCGCCCGGGGCGAGCGCCCCGTTCCAGCTCACGTTGCGGGCGGTGACCGCGCCGCCGGTCTGGGTCAGCTCGGCGTTCCACGACTGGCTGATCCGCTGGCCGTCGGGGAGGGTGAAGCCGACCGTCCAGCCGACCGTCCGGGCGGTCCCGGTGTTGCGGACGATCACCTCGCCCTGGAAGCCGCCCTGCCACTGCCCGACGATCCGGTAGCCGGCCGTGCAGCCGACCCTCGGGGTCGGGCTGGCGGTGGGCGTCGCCGTCGGCGTGCTCGTCGGGGTGGGGGTGGTGCCGGAGAGCGCGGCGACCAGCGCCGGGTACCAGCGGTCCGACATCTTCTGGTCGCCGGCGGCGTTGGGGTGCACCCCGTCGTACGTGTCGGTGGCGGTGCTGAAGCCCGTCCACTGGTCGACGACCACGATCGGGGACTGTGCGGTGGTCTTCCCCGCCGCCCAGCCGTCGATCGCGCTGTTGAACGCGACCACCCGCTGCCCGCACTCGGCGCAGGTGGCCGGGGCCATCGGAATGATCTTCGCGACGATCACCCGCATCGCCGGGTTGCTGGCCCGCATCTGGTCCACCAGCTTCGAGTGGGCGGCCAGGATGGTCGCCGGCGCGATGCTGCTCCACACGTCGTTGGTGGCGAAGTGCATGAGCACGATGTCGGGGTGGGTGGCGGAGAGCCAGCCGGGGAGCAGGTTCTGGTTGGCGACGTTCGTCACCAGGTACCCGCCGTGGCCCTCGTTGTCACCGTCGTACGCCTGCCCGCAGCCCTGCGGGCCGAGCGTGCCGACGAAGTCGATGTTCGTGTGGCCGGTGGACTGGAGGCGGTTCCAGAGGATCGACCGCCAACAACCGGGCGAGCCGGTGATCGAGTCGCCGAGCGGCATGACCCGCACCGGTGCGGGTGCGGCCGGCGCGGCGGACGCGGGCAGGGTGGGCGTGGCGACGAACAGCCCGGTCAGCAGGGTGAGGGAGACCGCCGCGAGGGCGGCGAGCAGGGCCGGAACGATTGGCCTTCGAAGCATGGTGAGGAGGCTCCTGTCACGTGACGTCGTACGGTCGGTGACGGCCCGGTTGCTCCCAGGGCCATTCCACCAGATCGCCGCCCGTCCCTCAACGGCCTCCCGAATACCGGCCCCCGGCCGCTCCGGGATCGCCCACCGGCGTGGGCCCGGTCGAGGTCCCGACGGGGGCCGTCGCGCCCCGGTCAGGGGTGACCGCGATGCGTGGCCCACTCGGGGGCGAGGATCGACATCACCGTGGCGTCCACCCAGTCGTCGCCGTCGCGCAGCACCTGGCGCAGCACCCCCTCGGCGACGAAGCCGACCTTCTCGTAGACCCGCCGGGCCCGGGGGTTGAAGGCGAACACCTCCAGCGAGATCCGGTGCAGGCCGAGCCGCTCGAAGCCGTACCCGACGACCAGCCGCACCGCCTCGGTGCCAAGCCCCCGGTTCCGGCCGGACGCGGCGAACAGGGTGCGAAAGTTGCAGCTGTGGTTCCACCCGTCCCAGTCGTTGAGGACGACCTCGCCGACGCAGTCGCCGGTGGCCCGGTCGACCACGGCCAGATCGAGCCGGTCGGCCTGCGCGTTGCGGCTGCCGTACCAGTCGCGCAGCCGCCGCTCGTCGGAGCCGCCTGGCGGGCTGCCGGTCAGCCTGCCGACCTCGGGGTCGGCTGTGGCGGCGCCGAGGGCCGCCACGTCCCCGTCGACGAACGGGCGCAGGACGACGCGTTCCCCGGTGAGGGTCGGCTTGACGGCGAAGTCGGGCGTCGGGGCGGTGTTCGTCATGCCCTGGGACGCTAGGGCCCGTTCCGGCCCCGCCATACCCGATTTCCGCCGGGGCGGTCAGTCGTCGTCGGCCCGGCGGTCGCGCTTGCGCTGGGACTGGCGCTTCTTGTCGGTGAGGCGGCGCTCCTTGGCGCGCCGCGACGGGCGGGTCGGGCGACGCGGCGGGGGCGGCGGGGCCACCGCCTCGCGCAGCAGCGCCGCCATCCGCTCCCGGGCGGCCTCCCGGTTGGCGAGCTGGGCCCGGTGCTCGCTCGCGGCGACGGTGAGCACCCCGTCGACGAGCCGGCCGGCCAGGCGTTGCAGCGCCCGGGCACGCAGCGGCTCCGGCAGGCTCGGCGAGCCGGCCACGTCGAAGCTCAGCTCCACCCGCGAGTCGGTGGTGTTGACGCCCTGCCCACCCGGGCCCGACGAGCGGGAGAACCGTTCGCGCAGCTCGGCTCCCGGCACCACCAGCCGGTCGGTCACCCGCAGTCCGTCGTCCACGCCCCGAGGCTAGCGCCCCACCCGCGCCCATGGTCGGGCATGGGTCGCCGAAGGGCCAGGGCCCGGGCCGGGGGTCAGGGGCCGAGGGCCGGGGCCGGGGCCGGTCCGCTCAGCCGCCCTTGCCGATGATGGTGTCGGCGGTCTGTTGTACCTGGTCGATCGGGATGGCGAAGCCGATGCCGATCGAGCCGCTGCCGTCGATGGTGGCGATGGCGGTGTTCACCCCGACCACCTCGCCCCGGGCGTTGACCAGCGGGCCGCCCGAGTTGCCCGGGTTGATCGACGCGTCGGTCTGCACCGCCCGGTGCCGGTTGGTGCCGAGCCGCACCTGGCGATCGAGCGCGCTGACGATGCCCGCGGTGACGGTGCCGGCCAGCCCGAGCGGGGAACCGACCGCGAGCACCGGCTCGCCGACCCGGGTGGCGCCCGGCTTGGCCAGCGGCAGCGGGGCCAGGCCGGCGTCCGGGGGCACCCGGAGCACGGCCAGGTCGCTGCCCGGCTCCCGGCCGACCACCTCGGCGGGGAACCGCCGGCCGTCCGGCAGCTCCACCGTGACCGCTGTCCCGCCGCCCTTGGCCAGGATGTGGTCGTTGGTGATCAGGTGCTGTTGATCGTCGATGGCGAACCCGGAGCCGGTCGCCCCGGCACCGGATGCGCCCCCGACCAGCACCGAGACCACGCCCGGCACGGTCCGCTCGGCGGCGGTGACCAGCTCGGCGGGCACCGGGGCCGCCGACGCCGCCGCCGGGCCCGGCGCGCCGGCCTGGTCGGCGACCCACATGCCGGCCGCCGCACCAGACAGGGTGGACAGGGCGACCACCCCGGCCGCGGCCAGCAGCCGGTCCCGCCAGCCGCGCCGCCCGCCGCCCCCCTCCTGACCGGGTACGTCCCACCGGCCCCGTCCGTCCGGGTCGAGTTCGGGCGAGACGAACCACGGTCCGCGCGGCTCGCCCAGTCCGGTCTGCACTGCCATGCGTGCGCTCCTCACGTCCTTGTCACCGCGGATGTCCGTCTCGGGAACCCGGAAGGGTCGGCGTGCTGACGCGCCGGGACCCCCGCCCGACCGGTTCAGGGCAGCCGGGAGAACCACCGCATCGACCCCGCCGCGGCCCCCATCGCGAGGACCAGCCCGAGCCCGATGAACCGGGCGGAGACGTCCTGCCGCTCCCGGCGGTAGCCGACCGAGGTGCCGATGTCGTCGTAGACCGCCCGCAGCTCCGCGCTGCTGGTCGCCTCGTGGAAGCCGCCCCCGGTGGAGTCGGCGACCGCCCTGAGGGTCTGCCCGTCCACCGGCACCTGGATGGGTCGGCCGCCCCGGTCGACGAACCCGGACGGGGTGCCGAACGAGATGGTGTGCACCGGCACCTTCGCCGCGATTGCCTCGTCGGCGGCCTCCATCGGGTCCATGCCGGAGGTGTTCGCCCCGTCGGAGAGCAGGATGATCCGGGCCGGCGGTGGCTGCTTGGCCGCCTGACTGTCCAGCCCCTTCAACGCGCCGAGCGAGGTGTTGATCGCCTCCCCGATGGCGGTGCCCTGCACGCCGGTGGCACCCTCGGCGAGGCGGTCGATGCCCTCGTGCAGGGCCTCCCGGTCGGTGCCGGGCGGCACCAGCACCGCGGCGCTGCCGGCGAACGCGACCAGCCCCACGTTGAACTCGTCGGGCAGACCGTCGACGAACCGCCGGGCGGCCTGCTTGGCCGCGCTGAGCCGGTCCGGTTCGACGTCGGAGGCGAGCATCGAGGTGGACACGTCCACGGCCACCATGACGGTGGCCCGTTCCCTGGGCACCCGCACCTCGTCGTGCGGCCGGGCGAAGCCCACCACCAGCAGCGCCAGCATGGCCAGGAAGAGACCGGCCGGCAGGTGCCGGCGCCACGCGGGGCGGTGCGGGGCGACCCGGTCGAGCAGCCGCAGGTTGGTGAAGCGGACGGCGTACCGGCTGCGGCGGCGCTGGGCCAGCAGGTAGCCGGCGGCCAGGGCGGCGACCCCGAGCAGCAGCCAGAGCCGGGCGGGTGACTGCCAGCTCACGCGGCACCTCCCCGCGCCGCGCCCGGCACCCGTGCCGGGCCGCCCCCGCTCGCCGCCGGCGCCAGGGCGAGCCGGCGCTGGGCGTGCACGTGCCGGACGATGTCGGCGCACCAGTCCCGGTCGGTGCGCAGCGGCAGGTGGGCCGCCCCGCACCGGCGCAGCGCCTGGCTGATCTGGTCGCGTTGGGCGGCGGCGGCCTCGGCGTACCGCTCGCGCAACCGGGGGTCGCCGGTCCACACCTCCCGCCGCCGGCCGGTCTCCGGGTCGACCAGGGTGATCAGGCCGACGTCCGGCAGCTCCAGCTCACGCGGGTCGGTCACCTGCACGGCGAGCACCTGGTGCCGCACGGCGAGCCGGCGCAGCGGCGCCTCCCAGGGTGGCGGGGCCGCCGGGTCGTCGGGCAGGCCGTCGAGGAAGTCGGAGACCACCACGACCAGGCCCCGTCGGGCGGCGACCCGCCCCACCGCGGCCAGCCCGTCGGTCAGGTCCGGGGGCGCCAGCGGCGCGGTGTCCGGTTCGTACCCGCCGACGCGCGGCGCGGACAGCAGCGTGCGGAGCAGCCCGAGCAGGTGGGTCCGGCCGCTGCGGGCGGGGAACCGGCGCAGCCCGTGCGGGGCCAGCAGTTGGGCGCCGAGCCGGTTGCCGGAGCCGGCGGTGAGGAAGCCGACCGCCGCCACCGCGGCCACCGCCAGCTCGCGCTTGTCCAGTTCGGCGGTGCCGTACTCCATGCTGGGGCTGGCGTCCACCAGCAGCCAGGTGGTCAGCTCCCGGTCGGCGTCGACCTCGCGGACGTGCGGGACGGTGGTCCGGGCGGTGACGGCCCAGTCCATCCGGCGCACCTCGTCCTCGCCTGGCCGGTACTCGCGGCTGCCGGCGACCTCGCTGCCCGGACCGGGCAGCAGCCCGCGGTACTGGCCGTGCAGCAGCCCGTCCAGGCGGCGGGTGACGGTCAGCTCCAGCCGGCGCAGCCGCCCGCCCGGCGCGAGGTCGGCCAGGGTCGGGTCGGCCAGGGTCGGGTCGGCCGGCGGGGCCCCGCTCCACGTCGGCGGGGTTCCGTTCGACGACCGCGTGGTCCCGCCCCGCGCGGGCGGGACGGCGGGGCCCCTCACGCCGCCGCCAGGTCGGTGGCGTACCCGGTGTGGTGGGTGGCGATCCGGGGCGGCGGCACCGCGTCGACCAGCCGGCGCACCACCGCCTCGGCGGAGACCCCGTCGGCGACCGCGTCGAAGGAGAGCACCAGCCGGTGGGCGAGGACGTCCACCGCCAGTTCCCGGACGTCCTCGGGCAGCACGTGGTCCCGGCCGCGCAGCAGCGCCTGGGCCCGGGCGGCGGCGACCAGGCCCAGGGTGGCCCGGGGGCTGGCCCCGTACGCCAGCAGCGGCGCGATCTCGGGCAGCCCGAACCGGCCCGGGTCCCGGGTGGCCAGGATCAGCCGGACGACGTACTCGGCGAGGGCGTGGTGCACGAAGACGTCGCCGGCCCGGCGTTGCAGCGCGCGCAGCCGGCCGGGGTCGAGGACCGGGCGCGGGCTCGGCCGGCCGGCGCTCATCCGGTAGAGGATGGCCAGCTCGTCGGCGTCCCCCGGGTAGTCCACGACGATCTTGAGGAGGAACCGGTCGCGCTGCGCCTCGGGGAGCTGGTACACCCCCTCGGACTCGATCGGGTTCTGGGTGGCGAGCACCAGGAACGGGTCGGGGACGGGCCAGCTCCGCCCGCCGATGGAGACCTGCCGCTCGGCCATCGCCTCGAGCAACGCGGACTGCACCTTGGCCGGGGCCCGGTTGATCTCGTCGGCGAGCAGCAGGTTGGCCATGATCGGGCCGAGCTCGACGTCGAAGCTCTCCTTCGAGGCCCGGTAGATGCGGGTGCCGACGATGTCGGAGGGCACCAGGTCCGGGGTGAACTGGATCCGGGAGAAGGTTCCGCCGACCACGGTGGCGAGGGTGTGCGCGGCGAGCGTCTTGGCCACGCCGGGGACGCCCTCCAGCAGGCAGTGGCCGTTCGCGAGCAGCGCGGTGAGCAGGCGTTCGACGAGCCGATCCTGCCCGACGATCACGCGTTTGACCTCGAAGAGCGTCTGTTGCAGCTCGGCGCCGGTCGGATCGGGATCGACCGGGCTGGGCAGGCTGGCCAGGGTGTCCGAGATGTCCGTCACGGTGCTTGCTTCCCGGGCGGCGGTCCGGCAAACGTCGGAAATTACGCCACTCGGGGGCCCTTTGTCCCCCTGACCGGGGCGACCGTCGCCATCCGCCGCGAAGCACGCCCCGGGTCCGGTAGCGGACGCGACGACGCCGGCCCACCGGGGGCCGGCGTCGTCGGGTGGCACGGGTCAGGGGGTGAACACCGCCAGGTGGAAGGGTCGGTCCGACGGGGCGCCGGTCGAGTCGACCGTCTGCACGAACACGCCGTTCGGCGTGCCGAGCCGCGGCGCGATCGAGACCTCGCCGGCCGGCGGGACGCAGCAGTTGGCGGCATCGCCGACGTTGGCCATGTACGCGCCCCGGACCAGGCTGTGGTTGAAGACGACCTGGTACTGGCCGGGGCCGTACCTGGTCGCGGAGACCGCGTCGTGCCCGCGGAGCAGCACGCCGGCGCCGCTGACCACCGCGAAGGAGGCGGAGCCGGCCACGAACGACGGGCTCACGTCCCGCAGCGCCGCCCTGGCCTGGGCCGCCTCGGCCGGCGTCACCGTCGGCTGGCCCACCCGCGCGGCGGGGCGGGCCCCCGGCTGCCCGGTCTGGGCCGCGGGCTTCGCCGTCGTCGTCTGGGCGACGGCGATGCCGCCACCGGTCAGCGTCAGCGCCAGCACGCTGAACGTGACCGCAGCCGCCCTACCGGAAATGAATCTCGCCATGACAGGTCCCCCTTTTGTTGACCGTGTCGAAACGACCGGCTCGTCAGGCAACGAGTCGGATAGCCTCCGAGCCTGATCGGTGCTTCGTAAAAGCGTCGGCACAGCCGCCGCCGACACATTGACGATGCCGGAAGGCGTGCCGCCACACAAGCTCTGAACAGCTCTTATTGCCGAGAGCACCAGGGCTGGAACCAGGTGGAAACTAGCATCGGGAAAAGTGCAGGGTCAATAGATGACCACGGCGTTTCGGATTTATTCAGGCGATCAAGAAATTGCGAAACGTGAGCGCTCGACAATTCGCGAAAGGCGTCCGGGGCACCGGGCCACCGGGTGATCGGCGAAGGCGCTAACGTGTCGCCGTGAACACGTCCGAGAAGGCGCCGCCCGGATTCGACCGGGGCGCCCGGGTCCGCGCGGGGCTATGCTGGCTGGCCGTGGCGCCCGGGCTGGCCTGGGCGGCGGTCCGGCTGACCGGCCTGGAACGGGGCCCGCTCGTGCAGGCGGTCGCCTTCACCCCGTACGTGGCGGCCTGGTCGCCCGTGCCGCTGCTGCTCGCGCTCGCCCTGCGACGTCGCTGGCCGGCGGCGGTCGCGGCCCTGGTCGCGGTGGCGCTGATCGGGACGGTCGCGCCCCGGGCGCTGCCCGGCGGGCGGCCCGCCGCGCAAGGGCCGGAGCTGCGGCTGCTCACCGCCAACCTGCTGGCCGGCGCGGCCGACGCCCGCGCCGTGGTGGACCTGGTCCGCGCGCACCGGGTCGACGTGCTGACCGTGCAGGAGTTCACCCCGGGCGCGGCAACCGAGTTGGACCGGCTGGGCCTGGCCGGCCTGCTGCCCCACCGGCAGCTCAACCCGCAGGTGGGCACCACCGGCTCGGGCCTCTACGCCCGCTTCCCGATCGCCGGGGGCGGGATCCGGCAGAACCGCGGCGGCTGGGGATTCAGCCAGGCGTACGGCACGGTGCTGCCGCCGGGCGGGCCGCCGGTGCGGATCGAGTCGGCCCACCCGGCGGCCCCGTACGCGGTCGACCAGGTCGGGGCCTGGCGAGCCGACCTGGAGGCGCAGCCGGCCGCCACCCCGACGGCGGGGCTGTCGATCCTGGCCGGGGACTTCAACGCCACCCTCGACCACGCGCCGCTGCGCTCCCTGCTGGCCACCGGGTACGCCGACGCGGCCGACGCGGTCGGTGCCGGGCTCACCGGCACCTGGGGCCCCTACGACGGTGACCTGATCCCGCCGGTGACGATCGACCACGTGCTGGTGGACCGGCGGATCGCCGTCCGGTCGGTGGCGGTGCACCCGCTGCCGGGCAGCGACCACCGCGCGGTCCTGGCGGGGCTGCGGGTGCCCGCCCCACCCCCGACGGGCGGGTGAGCGGGCGGCCCCTGCGCGGCGGGCAGTACGACGCGGTCACCGACCAGCGTGCACCGCGCCCCCGCTCAGACGTGGGCGCGGTCCAGGCCGTAGGTGAGCGCGTCGACGAGGGCGCGCCAGGACGCCTCGACCACGTTCGGATGCACGCCGACGGTCGTCCAGTCCCGGCCCGTCCCGTCGGCGGTCTCCACCAGCACCCGGGTGACCGCGCCGGTGCCGTGGCTGCCCTCCAGGATGCGCACCTTGTAGTCGGCCAGCTCGAAGTCGCGCAGCTCCGGGTAGTGCCGGCACAGGCCGACCCGCAGCGCCTCGTCCAGGGCGTTGATCGGGCCGTTCCCCTCGGCCGTGGCGATCACCCGCTCGCCGCGCACCCGGATCTTGACGGTGGCCTCGGAGACGACCGCGCCGTCCTCGCGGTGCTCGACCAGCACCCGGTACGACTCCAGGGCGAACGGCCGGGTCGGCGCGGCGCCGGGCAGCTCGGAGCGGACCAGCAGTTCGAAGGAGGCGTCGGCGGCCTCGAAGGACCAGCCCTCGGCCTCCAACTCCTTCACCCGGCTGGTCACCTTCGACAGGGTCTCCGGATGGCCGGCCAGGTCCAGGCCCAGCTCGCGGCTCTTCAGCTCGACGCTGGCCCGGCCGGCCATCTCGGTGATCAGGATCCGCATGTCGTTGCCCACCACACGTGGGTCCACGTGGTTGTAGAGCAGCGGATCCACCTTGATCGCGCTCGCGTGCAGCCCCGCCTTGTGGGCGAAGGCGGCGGCCCCGGCGTACGCCTGGTGGGTGTCGGGGGCGATGTTGGCGATCTCGGCGATGGCGTGGGAGACCCGCACCATCTGCTCCAGGCAGCCCTCCGGTAGGACCGGCAGCCCGAGCTTGAGTTGGAGGTTGGCGACGACGGCGAAGATGTCGGCGTTGCCCGGGCGCTCGCCGTACCCGTTGGCGGTGCCCTGGACGTGGCGGACGCCGGCCTCGACGGCCGCGATGGTGTTGGCCACCGCGCAGGCGGTGTCGTTCTGGGCGTGCATGCCGAGCCGCCCGGGATCGACGCCGGTCCGCGCGACCAGGTCGGCGATCGCGGCGGTCACCTGGGAGGGCAGCATCCCGCCGTTGGTGTCGCAGAGCACCATCACCTCGGCGCCGGCGGCCAGGGCGGTCTGGACCACCGCCGCCCCGTACGCCGGGTCGTGCCGGTAGCCGTCGAAGAAGTGCTCGCCGTCGACGAAGACCCGCCGCCCCTCGGCGACGAGGTGGGTCACGGTGTCCCGGATCATCGCCAGGTTCTCGGCGGCGGTGGTGCGCAGCGCCCGCTCGACGTGCCGCAGGTCGGCCTTGGCGACCAGCGCGACGGCCGGGGTCCGCGCGTCCAGCAGCGCCCGGACCTGCGGGTCGTCGGCCACCGCGACGCCCGCCTTGCGGGTCGCCCCGAACGCGACGAGCTGGGCGTGCTTCAGGTCCAGCTCGGTGCGGGCCCGGCGGAAGAACTCGGTGTCCTTGGGCACGGCGCCCGGCCAGCCCCCCTCGATGAAGCCGACCCCGAACTCGTCGAGCAGCCGGGCGACGGCCAGCTTGTCGACCACCGAGTAGGTGAGCCCCTCTCGCTGGGCGCCGTCGCGCAGCGTCGTGTCGTAGACCTGGAACGTCATGGAGGGTCCTCTCGGGCGCGAGTGGGACGGGGCGGCGGGGCGGGGTGGGACCAACAAAAAGACCTCCCGCGGATGCGGGAGGTCTGCGCGCTCGGCGGAGGGAGGCCGGGCGCGCTAGGTGCCGATAATGACGACGCTGCTGGTCACGATCACCACTCTGCCACCCGCCCCACCGTTTTGGGAGGCGCAATCCACATGTCGGGACGGTGACGCAGGGTTGCGATACCTCATCCGCCCCCACCTGCGGGGCAGAACCCGCCGCTGGTGATCGGGTTCACAAGTCACCTGGCCGCCATCAAGGCGAAACACCGCTGCGGCAGTATCTGGAACAGATCCAGTTACCGGCCTCGTGCCGCTGCCAAGGAGGACCCCGTGCTCACTGTCGGTGACCGCTTTCCCGAGTACGAACTCACCGCCTGCGTGTCTCTCGACGCCGACAACGCGTTCGAGTCGATCAACCACAAGTCTCACCAGGGCAAGTGGCGGGTTGTCTTCTTCTGGCCGAAGGACTTCACCTTCATCTGCCCGACGGAGATCGCCGAGTTCGGCCGGCTGAACGGCGAGTTCGCCGACCGGGACGCCCAGGTGCTCGGCGTGTCGGTGGACAACGAGTTCGTCCACTACGCCTGGCGCAAGGACCACCCGGACCTGCGCGAGCTGCCGTTCCCCATGCTCAGCGACATCAAGCGCGAGCTGACCGCCGACTGCGGCGTGCTCGGCGAGGACGGCGTGGCCCAGCGCGCCACCTTCATCGTCGACCCGGACAACGAGATCCAGTTCGCCATGGTGACCGCCGGCTCGGTCGGCCGGAACGTCTCCGAGGTGCTGCGGGTGCTCGACGCGCTGCAGACCGACGAGCTGTGCCCGTGCAACTGGAACAAGGGCGGCGACACCCTCGACGCCAACAAGCTGCTCGCTGGCGCCGGGGTCTGACGATGGGTCTCGACGCGGTCAAGGCGGCCCTGCCGGAGTACGCCAAGGACATCAAGCTCAACCTCGGCTCCACCGTCGGCGCCTCGACGCTCAAGCCGGAGCAGGCCTGGGGCACCGCGCTGGCCTGCGCCGTCGCGGCGCGCAACCCGGTGGTGCTTCGGGAGATCGCCGCCGAGGCCGCCGGCCACCTCACCCCCGAGGCGGTCGAGGCTGCCAAGGGCGCCGCCACGATCATGGCCATGAACAACGTCTACTACCGGGCCAAGCACCTCATCGGCGACGACCAGTACGCGTCGATGCCGGCCCGGCTGCGGATGCAGATCATCGCCCGACCGGGTGTGGAGAAGGGCGACTTCGAACTCTGGTGCCTCGCCGTCTCGGCGATCACCGGCTGCGGCGTCTGCCTGGAGTCGCACGAGAAGACGCTGCGCGGGGCCGGCTTCACCCGCGAGCAGGTGCACGAGGGACTGCGGATCGCCGCCGTGGTGCACGCCGCCGCGGTGGCGCTCGACGCGCAGGCCGCGCTGGCCTGAGCCCGCCGCCCCGACTCCGCCGACGCCGCTACCGCGGTACCGGCGGAGTCGGCGTTTCCGGCGGTACGTGTGTAGGGGCCGACTCGGCTGGGTAGGTGTATTTCGGACACGAGAACATCCCCTCTCCCAGGCGACTACGACAGTCGAGGCAGGAGCACCCCATGGACAGGCTCGATCCGCACACCACACACGGCACGCCGGAGCCCCTGACCCACGGCGGGCAGGGTTCGGTCGCCGGCGGCGCCCCCGCCGGCGCGTTCGACCCGTGGAGCTACCGCGACCGGGCGTCGGCGGCCGACGCCGACCTGGTCGGCTACAAGGTCGAGGCCACCGACGGCGGCATCGGCAAGATCGACAGCGCGAGTCACGAGGTCGGCAGCAGCTACCTCGTGGTCGACACCGGCCCGTGGATCTTCGGCAAGAAGGTGATGCTGCCGGCCGGCACGGTCAATCACGTCGACCACGACGAGCGCAAGGTGCACGTCGACCGCGACAAGGACCAGATCAAGGCCGCGCCCGAGTACGACGAGGACAGCCACAGCGACCCGGCGTACCGGGACAAGCTCGGCGGTTACTACGACGAGAGCTACGGCAACCTGCCCCCGGGCACCGCTCGCTGAGCGGGGCCGCCGGCCCGGCCGGCGGGGCTCGGTTCACCGTCACGGCCGGTGGGGTTCACCCCCACCGGCCGTTACCGTGGCAGGGTGGACGCGATCGAGGTAAACCGCAGAATCCCCTTCTCCGCGATGTTCAACTTCCGTGATGTCGGCGGCTATCCGGCGGGCGACGGGCGCACCGTCGCCTTGGGACGGCTCTACCGCTCGGACTCACCGCACCGGATCGACGGCGCCGACCGGGACGCCTTCGTCGCCCTCGGCGTCCGCACCGTGATCGACCTGCGCCGCCCGGACGAGGTGGCCCGGGACGGCCGGGTGCCGGAGCTGGACGGGCTCACCTACCGGCACATCCACCCGGAGCACACCCCGTGGGCGGAGTCGCAGTACGAGCCCGGCTCGAGCCTGGCCCGTTACCTCGCCGACCGGTACGCCGCCCTCGCCGGGACCGGCGCCGCCGGGCTGGCCGAGGCGGTCGGGCTGATCGCCGACGGCGCCGCCGCCCCGGTCGTCGTGCACTGCGTGGCCGGCAAGGACCGCACCGGCATCGTCTGCGCGCTGACCCTCTCGGTGCTCGGCGTGAGCGACGCCGACATCGTCGCCGACTACGCGCTGAGCACGGAGGCGTCGGCGCGGTTCAGCGCCTGGGTGGCCGCCACCACCCCCGAGGCCGAGGAACTCCCCGCGCCGTTCCTGGCGTCCCCGGCCGAGGCGATGTCGCTGTTCCTGACCGAGCTGCGCGCGGGACACGGCTCCGTCGAGGAGTACCTGCGGCACGCCGGCGTCACCGACGCCCAACTCACCGCCCTCCGCGACCACCTGCTGGACTGACCTCCGACCCGGCCGCTCCCCCGACCCGGCGACGGCCGCCGGGCGCGGTGGGGGCACCGAGAGATGCCCGGGGCGGCGGGCGCCCCGGGCATCGGAGCCGGTGCTCAGAGGACCCGGGTGACCCAGCCGTGCGGGTCGGCGGCCCGGCCGCGCTGGACGTCCACCAACCGTCGGTGCAGGTCGGTGGTCACCCGGCCCGGCTCGCCGCCGCCGACGAGGAACTCGCCGTCGGAGAAGCGGACCTTGCCGATCGGCGTGACCACGGCCGCGGTGCCGCAGGCGAAGGCCTCGCGCAGCCGACCGCTGGCCGCGTCGGCCTGCCAGTCGGCGAAGCTGACCGGCCGCTCCTCGACCCGGTGGCCGGCCTCGGCGGCCAGGGTGAGGATCGCGTCGCGGGTGATGCCCGGCAGGATGGTGCCGGTCAGCGGCGGGGTGACCAGGGTGTCATCGTCGTAGACGAAGAAGACGTTCATCCCGCCCAGCTCGTCGACGAAGCGGCGCTCCACGGCGTCGAGGAAGACCACCTGGTCGCAGCCGGCCTCGATCGCCTCGGCCTGGGCGGCCAGCGAGGCGGCGTAGTTGCCACCGCACTTGGCCGCGCCGGTGCCGCCCGGGGCCGCGCGGGTGTAGTCCGGCGACACCCACACCGTCACCGGCTTGACCCCGCCGGAGAAGTACGCCCCCGCCGGGGAGGCGATGACCACGTAGAGATATTCGTTGGCCGGGCGGACGCCGAGGAAGACCTCGCTGGCGAACATGAACGGTCGCAGGTAGAGGCTGCTCCCGTCGCCCTCGGGGATCCACTCCCGGTCGATCTCGACCAGCCGGCGCAGCGACTCGACGAACGTCTCCGGCGGCAGCTGCGGCATCGCCATCCGGCGGGCCGACTCGGCGAACCGGGTGGCGTTGGCCTCCGGCCGGAACATGGTCACCGCGCCGTCGCCGGTGCGGTAGGCCTTGAGGCCCTCGAAGATCTCCTGCGCGTAGTGCAGCACCGCGGCGGCCGGATCCATCGGGATCGGCGCACGCGCCTCGATCCGGGCGTCGTACCAGCCCTTGCCGTCCGCGTACCGGATGGTGACCATGTGGTCGGTGAAGACCCGGCCGAAGCCCGGGTTCGCGAGCAGGGCGGCCCGGTCCGCGGCGGATACCGGCGTGGAATTCGGACGGATCTCGAAGTCGAGCATGTCACCACCGCTCATCGCGCGGACCTCCCTGGGACGACGGCGGCCGGGACCGCACGCCGGATTCACTGGTTCCAGCAATTTACCCCGAACGGTCGTTCAGCGGGTAGCCGCGTACCGGCGGGACGGACGCCCCGAACGGGCGTTCCGGCTGTTCAGACGACCCTTCCTCGGGGCATCGGGGCGGGGCGGAGCCGCCGTCAGGCCGCCGCGTGCGCGGCGAGGCGGTCGCCCACCTCGGCGGTGCGCAACGGTACGCCCGGGGCGCGGCCGGCCAGCTCCGCGCCGACAGCGGCGGTCACCCGCGTCGCGGCGTCGGCGTGCCCGAGCTGGTCGAGCAGCAGGGCGGCGGAGAGCACGGCGGCCACCGGGTCGGCGATGCCCTGGCCGGCGATGTCCGGCGCGGAGCCGTGCACCGGCTCGAACATCGACGGGTACGCCCCGGTGGGGTTGATGCAGCCGCTGGCGGCCAGCCCGATGCCACCGGTGACCGCGGCGGCGATGTCGGTGAGGATGTCGCCGAAGAGGTTGTCGGTGACCACCACGTCGTACCGCTGGGGCTGGGTGACCAGGAACATCGCGGCGGCGTCGACGTGCTGGTACTCCGTGGCCACGTCCGGGTGCTCGGCGGCCACGGCCGCGAAGGCGCGGGCCCACAGCGACCCGGCGTGGGTCAGCACGTTGGTCTTGTGCACCAGGGTGACCTTGCGCCGCTCGCGGCGGGACGCCCGGGCGAACGCGTCGCGGATGACCCGCTCCACCCCGTGCCGGGTGTTCAGGCTCTCCTCGGTGGCCACCTCGGCCGGGGTGTCCCGGTGCAGCGAGCCGCCCGCGCCGGCATAGAGCCCCTCGGTGCCCTCCCGGACCACGACCAGGTCGACCTCGCCGGGCTTGACGGTGGCCAGCGGGCCGGCGACGCCGGGCCACAGCCGCGACGGGCGCAGGTTCACGTACTGGTCGAAGGCGAACCGGAGCTTGAGCAGCAGGCCGCGCTCCAGCACGCCCGGCGGGACGCTCGGGTCGCCGACCGCGCCGAGCAGGATCGCGTCGTGCCCGGCCAGCTCGGTCAGGACGGAGTCCGGCAGCACCTCGCCGGTGCGGTGGTAACGGGCCGCACCGAGGTCGTACTCGGTGGTCTCCACCCCGGGGAGCACGGCGTCGACGACCTTGAGGGCCTGCGCGACCACCTCGGATCCGATCCCGTCCCCGGCCACCACCGCGATCCGTGCCACGTCGTGAGCTCCCTCGCCTCGTCGTCTTCCGCAACGGTACGACTCTGTCCCGCCTCCCGGTACGATGCTTCCGCATTCTGGGAATTGGAACGCACAGCAGGCTCCCAGGTGGGATTCATGGTGCGGCCAACTTCGCTGCTTAGGGTCGGTGGTGAACGGGTCACGGGGCCCGGACGGGATTCGTCGCGGCGCTGCGGCGCCGTCAGCGAAGGAGCAACTGCCATGCGGATCGAGGAACAGCCCCGGCACCGGTGGGTCGACGAGCAGCCCCGCACGCAGTGGGTGGACCAGTCGACATTCGCCAGCCGCCGCCCCGACCTGCGCCTGGGCAGCCGCACCCACCGCCTCGACCGGGCCGGTGGCACTGCCGTCGACCGGATCGCCGTGCAGCACACCGTCGGCACCAGCACGGCCGAGTACTCCCTGCTGCTCAACGCCCCGAGCTGGTTGGGCCGGCGCGGGGTGGGCGAGGCGCTCGCCGACGCCGTCGCCGAGCTGCGCGCCATCGACCTCACCTACGGCCCGACCCGGCGCGACAGCCTCGTCTCCCGGCTGCGCCGGGGGGAGATCAGCCCCGAGTCGTACCCACCGCTGGCCGACCTGGTGGACCGGTGCGCCGCCATGCGGGCGGCGACCGACGGCTGGTTCGACGCGTGGGCGGTGCCCGGCGGCTTCGACCCGGGCGGCCTGCTCGGCGGCTGGGCGGTGGAGCGGGCCGCGGCCCGGCTGCGCGCCGCCGGCATCCACGACTACGCCGTGCTCACCGGCGCCGACCTGGTGGTACGCGGGCACGCCGCGCACGGCGGCCCGTGGCGGGTGGCCGTGCACCACCCGACCGACTCCCGCCGGCCTCCGCTCGTGCTGGAGATGACGGCCGGCGCGGTGGGCACCTCCGGGGTGACCGGGCGGCGGGGGCACGTGGTCGACCCGCACACCGGGGAGCCCGCCGACCAGCTCGACGCCGCCACGGTGATCGGGCCGGACCTGGCGGTGGCCGACGCCTACGCCACCGCGCTCTACGCCGCGGGCCCGGCGGGGCTGGACTGGTTCCGCGACGGGTCGGACTACCGGGCACTGTTCGCGCACCGCCGCCGCTGAGATCCGACCGGGCCACCCTCGGCGGCCGGTCTTCGCATCCCGGCCGTGGGTGACCCGCGATCGGCCCCCACGGTCTCGGCAACGGCCGTGGGGGCCGGTCAGCGACGAGTGCGCGTGGCTCGCGCAATCGAGGGGTGCGGACCCGGGCCGGGGCGGACGTCAACCACGTCACCCGAAGACGGGCCGACGCCGAACTCAACCAGTGACCGCACGAGTACGCTAGCGAATCGCCGTAACTCGATGCAAGGGTCTCCACAGCGGACCGTCTCCGAAGGACACTCGGAAGTTTCGCGACTGACCTGCGGCGGGGTCACGGTGACTTCCCCGGCCCGGGATGGCACGCTGTCCGCCGTGAGTTTCGATCTGAGCGTGTGGGCCCTCCCGGACAGGGCCACGCCCATGGACGTGCGGGCAGCGGTGCAACTGTGCCGACAGGGGCAGCACTACGACCGCTACCCGGACCCACGGGTCGTCGCCTTCTACCGGGCGATCACCGCCCGCTATCCGGACCGACCGGCGGGCCCGGGTTCCCCGTGGGTGGTCGCGCCCCTGCACGCGGCCAACGACCACATCGAGATGAACCTCAACCCGGCCTGCGAGGACCAGGTGCTGCTCGACATCGAGCGGCTGGCCGGCGAGTGCCACCTGATGCTGTTCGACTACCAGGACGGCTCGGTCTACCCGCCACCCGCCCCGGCGCGCCGCTGACCGGTCGACGGCGAGGGGCCCGGCCGTTCGGCCGGGCCCCCGATCCGTCCTGTGTGGACGCCGTGTCACTCGGTTCCTGGATGGACCTACTCGTCGCGCAGGTCGGCGGCGCTGGCCGAGGTCGCGCCGATCGAGTCAGCCGCGGAGGTGAGCAGGTCCGCGCCGAGCGCCTGGTCGACCGTGAGGGTCATCAGCGTCTCACCACCGGCCTCCCGACGGGCCACCTGCATCGCCGCGATGTTGATACCGGCCTCGCCGAGCAGGGTGCCGACGGTGCCGACCACGCCCGGCCGGTCCGCGTAGCGCAGGAAGAGCAGGATGCCCTCCGCGCCGATCTCCACGTCGAAGCCGTCGACCTCGGTGAGCTTGAGGATGTCGCGGGCACCGGTGTGGGCGACCGTGCCGGAGACGCTGACCGTGCGGCCGTCCGGCAGCGCGCCGCGGACGGTCACCAGGGTCTGGTGCTCGGCGGTCTCGGCCAGGCTGGCGAGGTTGACCTCGACGCCACGCTCGGCGGCCAGGTGCGGCGCGTTGACGTAGGTGACCTGCTCCTCGACCACGGAGCTGAACAGCCCCTTGGTGGCCGCGAGCTTGAGCACCGAGACGTCGTGGTTCACGACTCCCCCGCGCACCTCGACGGTGACGCTGGCGGCCACCCCGCCGGCCACGGCGGTGAACGCCCGGCCGAGCTTCTCGGCCAGCGGCAGCAGCGGGCGGACGTCCTCGGCGACCACGCCGCCGGCCTGCACGTTGACCGCGTCCGGCACGAACTCGCCCTGCAACGCCAGCTTCACGCTCCTGGCCACGGCCAGGCCGGCCTTGTCCTGCGCCTCGGCGGTGGAGGCGCCCAGGTGCGGGGTGGCCACCACGTTGTCGAAGGCGAACAGCGGCGAGGAGGTGCACGGCTCCTTGACGTACACGTCGACGCCGGCACCGCCCACCCGGCCCTCGGCGAGCGCGTCGGCGAGGGCCTGCTCGTCGATCAGTCCGCCACGGGCGGCGTTGACGATCCGCACGCCCGGCTTGACGATCGCCAGTTCCTTCTCGCCGATCAGGCCCACGGTCTCCGGGGTCTTCGGCAGGTGGATCGAGATGAAGTCGCTCTCCCGCAGCAGCTCCTCCAGCCCGACCAGGCGCACCCCGAGCTGCGCCGCGCGGGCCGGCTGGATGTACGGGTCGTACGCGATCAGCCGGGTGCCGAAGGCGGCGATCCGGGACGCGAAGAGCACCCCGATCCGGCCGAGGCCGACCACGCCCACGGTCTTGCCCTGCACCTCGACGCCGGTGTACTTGGACCGCTTCCACTCGCCGGCCTTCAGCGCGGCGCTGGCGCTTGCGGTGTTGCGGGCCACGGCCAGCAGCAGCGCGACGGCCTGCTCGGCGGCGGAGACGATGTTGGAGGTGGGGGCGTTGACGACCATGACGCCCCGCGCGGTGGCAGCCGGCACCTCGACGTTGTCCAGACCCACGCCGGCCCGGGCCACCACCTTCAGCCGCGGGGCGGCGGCGATCGCCTCGGCGTCGATCTGCGTGGCGCTGCGCACGATCACCGCGTCGGCCTCGGAGAGCGCGGAGAGCAGGGCCTGACGGTCGGTGCCGTCGACGTGACGGACGTCGAAGTCGTGGGCGAGCACCTCGATGGCGGCGGGGGCGAGTTCTTCGGCGATCAGTACGACAGGAGTCATCGGTCCTCGTAGAGGTCGTGTGGCGGTCGGCCGGGACGTGGGGGCGCCGCGCTGCGCCCTGCGCCGAGTCGTGCCATGGCCGTCAGGTGGCGGCTACGCACCTACCCGCGATGTTAGGGCGCGGGCCGGCCGGCGTGCCCCGGACTGCGGGGTGAGGGCCCTCACAAACCCGACATGTCAGCGGGGTTACGGACAGGTGAGAAGACAGCGGCGACCCACCCGGCGCCGGGTGGGCGTCGGGCGGGTCGCCGCTGTCCACGCCGGGGTCAGGCGGTCTCGGTGATCGGCCGGTCGACCCAGCTCATCATGGACCGCAGCTTCTGACCGGTCTCCTCGATCGGGTGCGCCGCGCCCTCGGCCTGCCACTTGGTGAAGTTCGGCCGGCCCGCCTCGTCCTCAGCCACCCACTCGCGGGCGAACTCGCCGGACTGGACCTCGGAGAGGATCTTGCGCATCTCCTCCTTGACCCGGGCGTCGACGACGCGCGGGCCACGGGAGAGGTCGCCGTACTCGGCGGTGTCGGAGATGCTGTAGCGCATCTTCGCGATGCCGCCCTCGTACATCAGGTCGACGATCAGCTTCAGCTCGTGCAGGCACTCGAAGTAGGCCACCTCGGGGGCGTAGCCCGCCTCGGTGAGCACCTCGAACCCGGTCTGCACCAGGGCCGCCGCGCCGCCGCAGAGCACCGCCTGCTCGCCGAAGAGGTCGGTCTCCGTCTCCTCCTTGAAGGTGGTCCGGATCACGCCGGCCCGGGTGCCGCCGATCCCCTTCGCGTAGGCCAGGGCCAACGCGAGGGCGGTGCCGGTGGCGTCCTGCTCGACGGCGACCAGGCAGGGCACGCCCTTGCCGTCGACGTACTGGCGGCGGACCAGGTGACCCGGGCCCTTCGGGGCGACCATCGCGACGTCCACGTCGGCCGGCGGCTTGATCAGGTCGTACCGGATGTTGAAGCCGTGGCCGAAGAGGATGGCCTTGCCGGGCGCCAGATTCGGCGCGATCGCCTCCGTGTAGAGGGTCCGCTGGGCGGTGTCCGGGGCCAGGATCATGATCACGTCGGCCTCGGCCGCGGCCTCCGCCGGGGTGAGCACCCGCAGGCCCTGCTCCTCGGCCTTGGGCCGGCTCTTCGAGCCCGCCGGCAGGCCGATCACCACGTCGACGCCGGAGTCCCGCAGCGACAGCGCGTGGGCGTGGCCCTGGCTGCCGTACCCGATCACCGCCACCTTCTTGGCCTGGATCAGGCCCAGGTCGGCATCGTCGTCGTAGTACACCTCAACGCTCATTGACTTCCCTTTCGTACGGCGGCCCGGGCGGCCCGTCGTGGCTTGTGCGGGTGGTGTGGCGGGCAAGGGGCTCAGGCGGCCCTCAGCGCCGGGCCGGCGGTGATCGAACGCGAGCCGCGCCCGATCGCCACCGTGCCGGACTGGACCATCTCCTTGATCCCGAACGTTTCGAGGTCGCGCAGCAGCGCGTCCAGCTTGTCGGGGGTGCCGGTGGCCTCGATCGTCAGCGTGTCGGGCGCGACGTCGACCACCCGGGCGCGGAACAGGCTGACCGTCTCGAGCACCTGGCCACGGATGGCCCGGTCGGCGCGGACCTTGACCAGCAGCAGTTCCCGGGCGACCGAGACCTGCGGGTCCAGCTCGACGATCTTGAGCACGTTGACCAGCTTGTTGAGCTGCTTGGTGACCTGCTCCAGGGGGGACGACTCGGCGTTGACCACGATGGTGATCCGGGAGACGTCCGGGTTCTCGGTCTCGCCGACGGCGAGACTGTCGATGTTGAAGCCGCGCCGGGAGAACAGCCCGGAGACCCGGGCCAGGACGCCCGGCTTGTTCTCCACGAGCACGGACAGGGTGTGCAGGTTCATTAGATATCGTCCTCGTCGAAGGTCGGGCGGACGCCGCGGGCGAACATGATCTCGTCGTTGCTGGTGCCGGCGGCCACCATCGGCCAGACCATCGCGTCCTTGCCGACCACGAAGTCGATCACGACGGGGGCATCGTTGATCGCCATCGCCGCCTCGATGGTGGAGTCCACGTCGGCCGCGCTCTCGCAGCGCAGGCCGACACAGCCGAGCGCCTCGGCGAGCTTGACGAAATCAGGGATGCGGTGCTTGTGGGTGCCCAACTCGGTGTTCGAGTACCGCTCGTTGTAGAACAGCGTCTGCCACTGCCGGACCATGCCGAGGTTGCCGTTGTTGATCACGGCGATCTTGACCGGGATGCCCTCCAGCGCGCAGGTGGCCAGCTCCTGGTTGGTCATCTGGAAGCAGCCGTCGCCGTCCACCGCCCAGACCACCGTGTCCGGCCTGCCCACCTTGGCCCCCATGGCGGCCGGGACCGCGTAGCCCATGGTGCCGAGGCCGCCGGAGTTGAGCCAGGTGCCCGGCCGCTCGTACGAGATGAACTGCGACGCCCACATCTGGTGCTGGCCGACGCCGGCGACGTAGACGGCCTCCGGCCCGGCGATCTTCCCGAGCCGCTCGATCACGTACTGCGGGGAGAGGGAGCCGTCGGCCGACTCCTCGTAGCCCAGCGGGTACCGCTTGCGCAGCTCGTCGAGCTGGGCCCACCAGTCGCCGAGGTCGGCCGGCCGGCCGGCGGACCGCTCGGTGGTGACCGCGGCGATCAGCTCGTCGATCACGTGCCGGGCGTCGCCGACGATCGGCACGTCCGCGTGCCGGTTCTTGCCGATCTCGGCCGGGTCGATGTCGGCGTGCACGACGGTCGCGTCCGGGGCGAACGAGTCCAGCTTGCCGGTGACCCGGTCGTCGAACCGGGCGCCGAGCGCCACGATCAGGTCCGACTTCTGCAGGCCGTAGACCGCCGACACGGTGCCGTGCATGCCCGGCATGCCCAGGTGCTGCGGGTGTGAGTCGGGGAACGCCCCGAGCGCCATCAGCGTGGTGACCACCGGGATGCCGGTCAGCTCGGCCAGCCGACGCAGCCCGTCCGTGGCGCCGGCCTTGAGCACCCCGCCGCCGACGTAGAGCACCGGCCGGCGGGCCGAGGTCATCAGCCGGGCGGCCTCCCGGATCTGCTTGCCGTGCGGGTGCAGGGTCGGCCGGTACCCGGGCAGGTCCAGCGTCGGCGGCCAGGAGAAGGTGGTCTGCGCCTGGAGGACGTCCTTCGGGATGTCCACCAGCACCGGGCCGGGGCGACCGGTCGAGGCCAGGTGGAACGCCTCGGCGAGCACCTGCGGGATCTCCTCCGGCGTCTGCACCAGGAAGTTGTGCTTGGTGATCGGCAGGGTGATGCCCTGGATGTCGGCCTCCTGGAAGGCGTCCGTGCCGATCGACGGCCGGGCCACCTGACCGGTGATCGCCACCATGGCCACCGAGTCCATGTACGCGTCGGCGATCGGGGTGACCAGGTTCGTCGCGCCGGGGCCGGAGGTGGCCATGCAGACCCCGACCTTGCCGGTGGCCTGGGCGTACCCGGTGGCCGCGTGTCCGGCGCCCTGCTCGTGCCGGACCAGGATGTGCCGGACGGTGGAGTCGTAGAGCGGGTCGTACGCCGGGAGGATCGCCCCGCCCGGAATGCCGAAGACGACGTCGACGCCGAGCGCCTCCAGGGACCGCACGAGCGACCCGGCTCCGGAGATCTGCGCGGGCGCGGGCTGCCGTACCGCCGGGGCGGACGGCGCGACCTGGTCGGCGGTCGCCGGCTCGGCGCCGGCACGGGTCCGGCGGGCGGAGTGGGCGAGGGTCTCTGGCGTGGGTCTCGTCATGGCGGTTCAGGCCTTCGGCTGGAGTGGCTGATGCTCTTCAGGCGGTGCAACGCGGGCGGGGCACACCCGGATGGGTCCGACGGCAATAAAAACGGCCCTCGTGCAGATGCACGGGGCCAGCGCACTCTCGATGACGGAGAGTGCGCTCAGGTAAGTACTCGCGGAGAGGTCGACGGCATGCGGTCAAGCCTGCCGCATCTCACGCGATGAGTCAACTGATCCCACATTTTGGTTCACGGGCGTCGGTGACGTGCTCTCCGGCACACCGGCTCCGACCGCCCCCAGCTGCGCGGACGCGCCCCCGTCGGGGCGTTGGGCGGGCATCGTCGGCAGCCGCCGCGGACGCGCCGCCGCGGGCAGGGCCGGCACGGCGGCGGGGTGCCCGGCGGGCGGCGCCGACACCGGGGCGTGACGCGCCCCGCCGGACGTGGCGGCCTCCAGCATCGCCTCCAGGTGCTCGCCCGGCACCCCCCAGCCGAAGAGCGCGCCCTGGCCCCACCGGCAACCGGCGGCGACCACCGCGGCCAGCTCGGTGGGGGTGGTCACCCCCTCGGCGATCACCTCCATCCCGAGCTGGTGGCCCAGCCGCATGACGATGTCGACCATCGGGGCGAAGGCCGGGCCGTCGGTGCCCACGGGACGGACCGGCTCGTGCTCGGCGACCAGGCTGTGGTCGATCTTGAGGATGTCGATCGGCAGCCGGCGCAGCTGCCCGAGCGACGAGTACCCGGCGCCGAAGTCGTCCAGGGCGATCCGGACGCCGGTGCGCCGCAGCGCGGTCAGCCGCCGGACGAGTTCGTCGAGGTCGGTCGCGACGGCGTGCTCGGTGACCTCCAGCACCAGCCGCTGCGGCGGCACGTGGTGGGCGCGCAGCGCCTCGGCGACCTGGACCACGTACTCGGGGGCGTGCAGCTCCCGGGGGGAGACGTTCACCGAGACCCACACGTCGTGCCCGTCGGCCAGCCAGCGGGAGAGCTGGTGGCACGCCTGGTGCAGCACCCACGCCCCGAGCTTGGCGATCATCCCGCACTCCTCGGCCAGCGGGATGAACTCGTCCGGACGGACGTTGCCCAGCTCCGGGTGGTGCCAGCGCAGGAGCGCCTCCGCGCCCACCGGGCGCACCGACGGCAGCGACGCCACCGGCTGGAACACCAGACGCAGCTCGTCGCGCTCGATCGCGCCGCGCAGCTCGTGCTCCAGCGTCGTGCGGCGACGCAGCAGCTCGTCGTAGGTGGCGTCGTAGTGCTCGATCCGGTTCTTGCCGCGCTGCTTGGCGTAGCGCAGGGCCAGGTCGGCGTGGCGCAGCAGCAGCTCGGTGTCCGGCTCGTCGGGCTGCCCGGCCACCCCGATGCTGACCGAGAGGAAGACCGGCCCGCCCGGCTGCTCGTACGGGCTGCCGAGCAGCCCGAGCAGCCGCTTGGCGACCCGGTTGGCGTCGGGCGGGCGGCCGGGCATGAGCACCGCGAACTCGTCGCCGCCCAGCCGGGCGGCCAGGTCGCCGGGGCGCAGGTTGCCGCGCAACCGCCGACCCACCTCGGCCAGCACCTCGTCGCCCACGTCGTGCCCGCGCATGTCGTTGACGTTCTTGAAGCCGTCCAGGTCCAGGCCGAGCAGCACGCACGGGACGCCGGAAGCGGTGCTGTCCTGCAGGGCACGCAGCAGCCCCCGCCGGTTGGCCAGGCCGGTCAGCGGGTCGGTGTGGGCCAGCTCCCGGAAGTGCGCCTCGCGCTCGGCGAGCCGGCTCGCGTACCGGCGCACGTCGTGCAGGGCGAGGTACTGCCGGGCCACCAGCGCGAACCCCTCGACGCTGCCGGCGACGATGCCCAGCGCGTCGAACCGGCCGCCCTGGAGCAGGTGGTACATCGCGGAGGCGGCCATCGCGCCCATCGGGACGAAGGCGTACGCGCCGTCCCGGCGGATCAGGTCGACGTCGAGCTGCCCGGGCGGGGCGGCCCGGTGCACGGCCCGGTGCACGGCCAGCGCGGCGGTCAGCAGCCCGGCCGCGAGCAGGACCGTGCCGGCCAGCAGCATGCCGGGCACGGCCTGGCAGAGCCCGCCGGCGATGCCCAGCCCGCCGCAGGTGACCGCCGTGATCCCGGCGCCGAGCCAGACCAGCCGGCGGCGGGGCGCGGCGGCCCGCATGAGCACGATCAGGGTGAGCCCGGCGATGAGCGTCACGCTGACGCTGGCCAGCAGGATCGGCGCGCAGGCCGCCGGGACGGCGGTGGCGAGCAGCCGGGTCGGCTCGGAGAGGAGCACCCAGCCGACGAACCAGAGCGCGGTCGCCATGATCAGGCCGTCGAGCACCAGCCGGGCCGTCGCCGCCCGGGTGGGCCCCGCGCCGGTCAGCCGGAGCAGGCCCGCGCCGAAGGCGAACGCGCTCACCGCGGTGTCGACGGAGACCAGGGTGGCCCAGCCGACGCGCAGACCCTGCTGACCGGCCAGGTGCGCGCCGCCGACGAGCGGCACCACCCACCCGATCAGCAGGCTGAACAGCGCGAACGCCCCGGCGGCGGCGACCAGCGCGACGGCCTGCCCGGGCCCCCGCCCCGCCCGGCGGGCGAGGACGACCAGCAGCGCGGTGGCGCCGGCGGCCACGAGGCCGCTCAGCACCGCCACAGCGATCATGCCCGGGGGGAAGCGCACGTCCTCAACTGTGCCGGATGCCCGCTCGGCGTGGGGGGCCGGGTGCGCAACTGTTGGGACACGGCGCGGCACCCCTGGGAGCGCCCCGGCCGACGGTGCAAGACTGGTACGCATGCCTGAGCTGCGGTCGAAGACCTCCACGCACGGCCGGACGATGGCCGGCGCCCGGGCCCTGTGGCGGGCCACCGGGATGACCGACGACGACTTCGGCAAGCCGATCGTCGCCATCGCCAACAGTTTCACCCAGTTCGTGCCCGGCCACGTGCATCTCAAGGACATGGGCGGTCTCGTCGCCGACGCGGTGACCGAGGCCGGCGGGGTGGGCCGGGAGTTCAACACCATCGCGGTCGACGACGGCATCGCCATGGGTCACGGCGGGATGCTCTACTCCCTGCCCAGCCGGGAGCTGATCGCCGACGCGGTGGAGTACATGGTCAACGCGCACTGCGCGGACGCCCTGGTCTGCATCTCGAACTGCGACAAGATCACCCCCGGCATGCTGCTGGCCGCGCTGCGGCTGAACATCCCCACCGTCTTCGTCTCCGGCGGCCCGATGGAGGCCGGCAAGACGACGGCGATCGAGGGGATCGTGCACTCCAAGATCGACCTGATCGACGCGATGGTCGCCTCGTCCAACAACGCGGTCACCGACGACCAGCTCGGCGAGATCGAGCGGTCGGCCTGCCCGACGTGCGGCTCCTGCTCCGGCATGTTCACCGCGAACTCGATGAACTGCCTCACCGAGGCGATCGGCCTGGCCCTGCCCGGCAACGGCTCGACGCTGGCCACCCACGCCGCACGCCGGTCGCTCTTCGTCGAGGCCGGCCGCACCGTCGTGGAGATCGCCAAGCGCTGGTACGACGGCGACGACGCCTCGGTGCTGCCCCGGCGGGTCGCCGACCGGGCCGCGTTCGAGAACGCGGTCGCCCTGGACGTGGCGATGGGCGGGTCGACCAACACGATCCTGCACCTGCTCGCCGCCGCCCGGGAGGCCGAGATGGAGTTCTCGGTGGCCGACATCGACGCGATCTCCCGTCGGGTCCCGTGCCTGGCCAAGGTCGCCCCGAACTCGCCGCAGTACCACATGGAGGACGTGCACCGGGCCGGCGGCATCCCGGCCCTGCTCGGCGAGCTGGACCGAGCCGGCCTGCTGCACCGGGACGTGCACGCCGTGCACTCCCCCAGCCTTGCGCGGTGGCTCGCCGACTGGGACGTGCGGGGCGGTTCGGCCACCCCCGAGGCGGTCGAGCTGTTCCACGCCGCCCCCGGCGGGGTGCGCACCACCGAGCCGTTCTCCACCACCAACCGCTGGTCCACGCTGGACACCGACGCGGCCGGCGGCTGCGTGCGGGACCTCGCCCACGCCTACAGCGCCGACGGCGGGCTGGCCATCCTGCACGGCAACCTCGCCCCGGAGGGCTGCGTGGTGAAGACCGCCGGGGTGCCCGACGAGTGCCTGACCTTCCGCGGCCCGGCAAAGGTGTACGAGTCCCAGGACGACGCCGTGACGGCGATCCTGGCCAAGGAGATCGTGGCCGGGGACGTGCTGGTCATCCGGTACGAGGGCCCGAAGGGCGGCCCCGGCATGCAGGAGATGCTCTACCCCACCTCGTTCCTCAAGGGCCGGGGGCTGGGCAAGGCCTGCGCGCTGCTCACCGACGGCCGGTTCTCCGGCGGCACCTCGGGGCTGTCCATCGGGCACGCCTCCCCCGAGGCGGCCTCCGGCGGCCTGATCGCCCTGGTCGAGCCCGGCGACGAGATCGTCATCGACATCCCGGCCCGGTCGATCGAGCTGAACGTGCCGGACGACGTGCTGGAGGCCCGCCGCGTCGCGCAGGAGAAGCGCGACAAGCCGTTCACGCCGATCGACCGGCAGCGGCCGGTGTCGGCGGCGCTGCGCGCGTACGCCTCGATGGCCACCTCGGCCAGCGACGGCGCGTACCGCCGGGTGCCGGAGTAGGCGCGGGGCCCCTGCCGTCACTCCCGTGCCCGGCAGGGGCCTCCCCGACGCCGCGCTCGCCCGTCCGGCCGGGGCTCCCCGACTCCGTCCACGAGCGACGCTCAGTACCCGACCAGGGCGATGACGAGCGACGACACCGCAGCGGCGAGCAGCACCCCGCCCGCGCCGATCCCGACCGCCGCGCTCACCGGCACGGCGCGGGCCCGGGCGACCGGAACCGCCGCCAGCGCCGCCGCCGTCACCAGGGCGGCGACCACGTGGATCAGCGGATAGTCGAGCAGCGCCGCGACCGGGAACAGGTGCACCCCCACCACGAGGGCGACCCAGACGGGGATCAGCTCCCGGCGGCCCCGCAGGGCGAGCAGCCCGGCACCGAGGGCCGCGACGCCGAACTCGATGCCGACGACCAGGCCGAAGGTGCGGCTGGTGTCGGCGTCGAAGGCCGTCGGCTCGGACCAGCGACGCCAGGTGAGAATTCCGCCGGCGACGAGGGTGAGCAGCGAGAGCACCGATCCGACGCCGAGCACCGGACGCCAACTTCTGGGCGGCGCCTCCTGGGCCCAGCCGAACCAGCTCGACGCGAAGAAGCCGAACACGACTGCTGTGGCCGACGCGTCCCGCACGTGCTCCGCGATCATGGTTCCCCCTCGGTGGTACGGCGTCGGCGGGCCGGCCTTCCGGCACGACGGCCACCCGATCTTGGTAGATCCTTCCCGAGGATCGGTGCCGGGCGGGCATCGGGGGCGGACAGAGCCGTCAATCGGGGATCCGCAGGTCGAGTCCTGTGGTGACAAGGCGGATTCCCTCGTCGTCGTGGTGGTGGAGGGCGCATCCGGCTCGGGTGAACCGGACGGTGACCGCCCGCCCGGCGTTGCGGGATGCCACCCGCAGCAGGGCCGGCACCGGGTCGGCCGGCACCGGGCGGGGAGCCGACTGCGGCAGCGGGACCGCCATCTCCGGGTCGGCCGGGACGGTCTCGGGGAGGGCCGCGTCGAGGCCGTCCAGGCAGTCCGCCAAGGCCGCCTCCAGGCTGGGCCGGCACGGCAGGTCGTCGGGGCAGACCGGGGCGGCCAGGGATCGCAGGTCGACCGACCAGAGCAGCCCGTGCGCCCGCAGCGGGTCGGCCGAGTGCCCCCGCAGGTCGAGCACGCCCACCACCAGGGCCAGGTCAAGGCCATGGGCGAGCCGGAGCAGCTCGGCCAGCGGGGGCGCGTCGGGACGTACCGCGGCCACCAGGAGGCGCGCGGCGGGCAGCCCGGGGCGGACGACGGCCACCTGCTCCCCCACCGGGTCCGCGCCCGCCCAGGGCAGGGTGACGTAGCCCTCGCGCACGTCCGGCGGGATCTCGTGGCCGCCGTCGGCCTCGGTGAGGTCCTCCGGGCGTACCCCGAAGCCGGTCGCCCACGCGCCCAGCCGGTAGCGGCCGGACAGCCGCACCGCCGCCCGCCCGCCCGACCTGTTACCGGCCAGCGTCGCCGCATCCGGCGCTCCCGTGTGCCAGGCCAGGTGCACCACCCGGTGCCGCAGGTCGGTGATGGTCACCAGCACCGTCCGGTGGAGGCGGCGGGTGCCGCCACAGGTGACGCAGGCCAGCCCGGACGGGCGGCAGTCCGGGCAGGGTCGCCACGGCACCGGCTCGCCGAGCCAGGGTGGGTCGGGCGGCTCGGCGAGCCGGCGCAGCGGCACCCGTACCCGGCGAACGACCTGGCCGGTGGGCTGCCCCACCAGGGTCTCGACCGCCTCGCCGTGGCCCAGGCCGGTGTGCCACCAGCAGCCGTCCCGCCAGACGGCCTGCGCACCGGGCAGCCCGTCGCCATCCTCCGGGCCTGCGCAGTCGGCATGGACCCGACGCGCGATCCCGGCCACGTCGGTCGCCGTCGGGTGAAGGGGGCGGGGAAGGTCGGGGCGGAGCATCCGGGCGGGGGCGCTGCGGCCTCGCTCATTGAGCCCGGCCAGCGCGCCGGCCATGTCGGTGGCGGCCAGGGCTGCCGACAGGTCCGCGTGGGGCTCCGTCGGCCCGGTGGGCACGGGCGAGCCGGGCACCTCGTACCGGATGTCCCAGCGAAGGGCGTCGCCGTGCCGGCGGGCCTCGACGACCAGGTCGAGCAGCAGCAGGTCGGCCAGCGCGCAGAGTCGGGCCAGCCGGGCTGCCGGGTCGACCGGGGGCGGTGGGCTCGACCGGCCCACCAGCACCCGCCACGCCGGCCGGGCGGCCTCGGCGACGGCCCGACCCTCCAGCTCGTGCTGCTCGTCCGCCGGCAGGTCGGGCCGCCAGGCCGGCGGCAGCCGTACGGTCAGCGGGTCGACGGTGGCGGCGACGCCGGTCGCGGCGGCCAGCTCGCGTACCCGGGGAGTCAGGTCGGCCACCCAGTCACCCGCCGGGTCCGGACGGGGGTCGAGGGCGCCGGGCGCGACCAGGTGGGACGCGACCGCGCCCGTGTCCAGGTTGGCCACGGTCAGCACGAGCTGCGTGCGGCGGCGACCGCGCCGGCCGCAGCGCAGGCAGGCGACTGCGACGGTCCCGACGCCCCGGCACAGCTCGCACTTCCGGTACGGCTCCCGGCGCGGCTCCGCGTCGCCGGGCGGGCCGTCGTCGGCCAGGAACCGATTGCCGTAGCGGGTGCAGCGGCAGGGGTCGAGACGGAAGGTCGCGCCGTCGCAGTCGGGGCAGGCGACGGTGGGCGCGCCGGTCACCGGGGCCGCCGACCCGTGCAGGGCCCGTCGTGGTCGGTGCGGCGCACGCAGCGCGTACGGTCCGGCAGCGGCAAGTCGCAAAAGACCCGATGGCGTACGCCCTGGTCGTCCTCGGCGGAGACGGTCGTCTCCCCGGCGTCCACGTCGGGCAGGAAGGTCACCGACCGGGCCAGCGCCCCGGCGAACCGGCGGGCGGCGGGCAGGTCGGCGGCGGTGAACGGCAGGTGCGCCACCCAGCGCGGGCTCACCGGCCGAGCGCCGAATTCACCGACCCGACCGAACACGGTTGACGAGAAAACGCGCGCACGACAGACCCACTTCCTCTCGGACGGCTGACCGAATCAGCAATTGGTGAACCGTAGGAATTTCTCGGTAATCGCCTTTGTCAGAGCCATCTTGTAAGGTCGGAAGCGCTATCACAACGAAGGTTGCCTCACACTGTTCAGCCAATTGTCTGCAACATTCCCGTGTTTCAGGACGGGCGTCGAGATGTTGCAAAACGGAACCGGGAAGGAGGCCGGATGGCCGAGGACATGGGATCGACGGTGCCCCGACGCAGGCTCGGCAGGGCGCTGCGTGACCTGCGCAACGAGGCGGGGATAACCCTCGACGCCGCCGCCGAGGCGCTGGAGTGCAGCAGGCAGAAGGTGTGGCGGATCGAGAGCGGGCTCGGCTCGGCGCGCAGCGTGGACGTCCGGGCCATGTGCGAGCTGTACCGGACGAAGGGCGACCTGACCCGCGCGCTCCTCGCCCTGGCCAGCGAGACGAGGGCGAAGGGCTGGTGGCACACCTATGGCGACGCCATCCCCGACTGGTTCGAGTTATACGTCGGCCTCGAATCCGCCGCGTCACAGTTGCGCTTCTACAAGAACAGTCTCGTGCCGGGCATTCTTCAGACCCGGGACTACGCGCTGGGCATCTACCGGATCGATCAGCCGGACCTGAGCGAGGACGAACGCGAACGGGCCGTCGAGCTTCGCCTACAACGGCAGTCGCTGCTGACCCGCCGCCTGCCCCGGGCACCGCAGGTGCAGGTGGTGCTCTGCGAGTCCGTGTTACTCCGGCCGGTCGGCCACTCGACGACCATGGCCGAGCAACTCCGGCACCTGCTGGAGGTCAACGGCCAGTCGAACGTCTCGATTCGGGTCCTGCCACTCGCCGCCGGCCCGCACCACGGCACCGTGGCCGGCGAGTTCGCCCTGCTCGACTTCCCGCTCGGCAACCGAAGCACCCCCGACCCGTCCGTGATCTACAGCGAGTCGATCACCGGCGCTCTCTACCTCGACCGGCCGTGCGAGTTCGCGGCCTACGAGAAGGTGTGGTCGAGTCTGCTCGCGCTCACCCTCGATGAGGGACAATCGATTCAACTCATTAACAAGATCATCGGGGAGGTTCATCGTGGTTGACTTGACGGGCGCGTGCTGGCGCAAGAGCACCCGCAGTGCCGGCAACGGCGGTGAGTGCGTCGAGGTAGCCGACAACCTGCCCGGCGTCGTCGTCGTACGCGACAGCAAGGACCCGGCGGGGCCGGTCCTCAGCTTCACCCCCGCCGCCTGGACGGTCTTCACCGGCGCAATGGACGGCTGACGACGCAACGCAGCGACACCCAGGGCCCCGGCGAAACCGCAAGGTGCCCAACTTGATGTACGGGAAATCACCAAGGAGGTCGATCGTGGTTGACATGACCGGCGCACGCTGGCGTAAGAGCACCCGCAGCGGCAGCAACGGCGGCGACTGCGTCGAGGTGGCCGACAACCTGCCCGGCATCGTCGCCGTACGCGACAGCAAGGACCCGGACGGCCGGGCGCTCGCCTTCCCGACGGCCACCTGGACCACCTTCGTCGGGGCGATCCGCCGCTGACGGCGTACACCAAGATCGCTTGAGTGCCCCCGGCGGACCCGCCGGGGGCACTGCTGCTTCCGCAGGGCTCTCAGCCGCCCCTTCGTGGTTTACTCGCAGGAATGAGCTTGTAGCCGCTCATCACCTAGGGACACACGGTCGATGCTGCTGAGTTTTCGCTTTGCCAACCACCGCTCGTTCCGCGACGAGCAACAGCTCAACCTCACGCCTGTCTACGGCGACGGGACCGAGGCCGGCGAGCCGGCCTCGCAGGCCGTCCAGGTCATCGGCGTCTTCGGGGCGAACGCGTCGGGCAAGTCGAACTGCCTGGGCGCGTTGGCCTTCATGCGGCAGATGGCCGTGCAGTCCGACCGGGCAGTCGAACCCGGCGTGGGCCTGTCCCGGGAGCCCTTCCGGCTGGACCCGGCGGTCGCCGCGCAGCCGTCGCAATTCGTCGTGGATCTTCTGCTCGGCGGGGTCCGACACACCTACGGCTTCACGATCGACGACGAGCGGGTGTTGGAGGAGTGGCTCTACCACTACCCGGTGGGGCGCAAGAGGCGCGTGTTCGAGCGCGACGGGGACGACTTCAGTTGGGGCGAAGAGTCTGGCCGGCACAATGACTTGGAGCAGATCGCGGGCATCACCGCGCCGGCCGCCCTGTTCCTCAGCACCGTCGCTCGCTTCGGCCACAGCCGTCCAGCGTCCGATCCGGCGAACCCGCAGCCGCTGCACGACACCTATCGCTGGTTCTACCTAACCGGTCAAGGCACCGGCACCGAGTTCGGATTGTCCGCTGCGGTCCACACCGGCTGGACGGACATCGAGGAAATGCGGCGGGTCATCGTCGACCTGTTGCAGGCCGCCGATGTGGGCATCATCGACGTACTGATCAGACCAGACCCGAGCGACAGGGAAGCCCTCTCGGACCCGAACGCGCAGGGAATGCTGAGCCGGCTGAGAGCCGCCGGAGCGGCAGCCCTGCGCCCACCCCGGATCCAGTTCGCACACCAAGGCCCCCACCGCGCGGCCTTGCTCGACCTTCATGACCAGTCGACCGGCACCCGCCGGCTCCTCGCCCTCGGTCTGCACGCTGCCGAGATGCTCCGGACCGGAGCCACGATGCTGGTCGACGAGATCGACGCCAGCCTACATCCGATCCTGACCGCGAAGCTGATCAGCCTGTTCCGCAGCCCGAAGGCCAACCCATTGGGCAGTCAGCTCATCTTCACCAGCCACGACGCCGCGCTACTCGGCACCCTCGACACTGAGGAGATCCTGCGCCGTGACGAAATCTGGTTCGTGGAGAAGGACGACGGGGGTGCCTCCTCGCTGTATCCGTTGACCGACTTCAAGCCACGCAAGGAGGGCGAGAATCGCCAGCGCCGCTACTTGAACGGCAACTATGGCGCGGTTCCCGACCTGTCCACCCACCTGTTCGAACAGGCCCTTGCCACCCGTGGAGGCTCGGATGACGCCGCGGCAGAGTGACCGGCGAGCGTCCGGTCCGCTACGTTCCGGCCATGGCCGCGAGACCGATCTCCGGCGACGCCCAGCGACCCGGGAGCAGCGGACAACGGTGCTCATCGCCACGAACGGCAAGTCCACGGAAGTGGACTACTTCGACGGGCTCAAACAGGAACCGTGGGTGCGCTCCCGGGTCGTCGTCGTACTCGAACGCGGCTCGCCGGTCGACCTGGTACGGGGTGCCGCGCGCCGCCGCCAGCGCGACGACTTTGACGAGGCGTGGGCCGTCTGCGACGTGGATCACTACCTGACCACACCAGCGACCCGTGAAGCCGTCGCCGCCGATGTGAAACTGGCCTGGTCCAACCCCTGCTTCGAGGTGTGGCTGCTGCTTCACTATGAAAATTGCACCAGATACGTGGAGAACGCCAAAAAAGCACGCGACCTGCTACGGAAGCACGACCCCGACTGGGACAAGACCGCGCTCAACTTCGACAGGTTCCGCAACCGAATCGAGGATGCCCTCCGGCGGGCGGATCGGCTCGACCCGCCCCCGAAGAGCAATCCGTCCACCAGCGTGGGTCAGATCATCGCGGCGCTTCGCTGAACACCGGCCCGTCCTACTTCCAGCTTGGCGCTCCCACACTGGAAAGCTCAAGCCAAGATCAGATAAGCATGGTTTAGTCGGCCTGACGAAATCGGGGATGGACCGACTCACTCCGCGACATTAGCCACCTACGTCCGAAAGATCAGACCGGCTCGCTGACGGGCGCGAAGGGGCGGGTCAGTTCTTGCGTCGGAGATCCAAGCCGTAGACGAGCAGGCCCGCGCCCACAACCAGGCAGGTCATCATGACGAGGACCCGGCCCTTGGGGGAAGCCGGGGTGAAGCAGAAGGTGATCAGTTCCTGTATGCCAGCCCCGAGGAATGCACCGCCGAAGGCCAGGGCCGATGTGCGCCGGGTGTCGCCGTCGGTGCGGATCAGCTCCTTCGTAGCGACATCGATATGAATCTTGGAGACGGTCTCCAGGCCTCGCAGGCGGGCGATCCGGATGGCCCGAATCCCGATCTCCCTGATCAGGCGGGTGTTCGTCTTGAGGAGTTCGGCCGCGCCCTGCCGACCGAAGTCGAGCGGGGTGTCGCCACCGGTCAGTTCCTCCTGGATCTGCCGCAGCGCCTCATGCAGGTCCCTGGTGCCCCCGGCGAAGTCGAAAGGCGCACCGACCGAGTCGTCGCCAGTGCTCCAGCCATCCGTCCCCGTCCCGTCCCGCCTGGTGGTCTCCGTCATCCTCGCACCTCCGGCCGGCCGGAAATCTCGGACGTAAAGTCCTGCTGACGCTCTTCCAACGCCCTGAACAGGTCCCTTGCGACAGTCGCTCGATCGGCCGCCAGCGAGTCGATGTTCTCCTTTTCGAGCATTCGGACGACGCGATCGTGGCCCGTGACGCCCATCAGGATCCTCATCAAGGCGGGAAGCATCTCGATCAGGATGATCGTCAGGCGGAGGGTCCACTCAGCGGCAGCTACGTATCCCCCCTCGGCGGTCAGCTCGCCCAGGGCCTTCAGGCGCTCCATAATGCCGACCTTGCCCTGGCTCTGGCGTGCCCTGGCGACCTCTGTCTCGATCTCCCCCTCGACATTCTCGGAGGCACGGGCCAGGAACTGCCCCGATTCCTCGCGGAGGGCGGAGGTCGAGTCGTTCAGCTTCCGTAGCTGGTCCTGCTTGTCGGAGAGGCCGATGTCTCTGGCGTAGCGATCCGCGATCTGGCGCTTGAGCCTGCAACTCGGCCCTTGGCCCGGCCTGCCGCTAGCGCTCTCGCCCGCTTTCCCGGTGCATTCCTTGACCGCGTCCTGTTGGAGGCGACTGGACTCGGAGGAGATGAACTTGATCTCCGCCTGGAGCGTCGCGGCCTCCCGTCTGGTTCGCGATAGATTATCGAGCTTTCCCAGCACCGGGCCGAACGATTCCAGCCGCCGCCCTTCACACGCCGGGGAGTCGGGAGCGAGCGGCGTCCCGTCGGTTACGAATCCATTGCAGGCCCGCAGCTCGCTTTCGAGCCGTAGGACGGACTCCTGCCTCGATCTCGCGACATGTTCCTCGATGGCGGTGTGGAAGATGCCCAGGAGCAACGGCTCAGCCAGGATGACTCCGAGCAGGACCGCCAACGCGAGCCTGCTCAGGGTCCTCGAAATCGCCTGCCGCACGGCGCTGACGGCGGAGGCCGTAGCCAACCACCGGTCCAGGCTGAGGATCAGGGCTCCCCAGAGCAGCGCGATGAACGGAATCGACCAGTTGAAATAGCCGAAGGAGTAGTAGAGAGCCAAGCCGAGGGACAGCGTCGCAAAAGTACTCGTGATCAGCACCACGGACCCGAGGCTCGTGTACCGGATCCGCTCGCTGGGCACCAGGGTGAGGATGTCCTCGCGCGCCCCGGCCAACGAGCGCAGGAGCCGCGTGACACTGAATGATCGAGTGGAGTGGCCGCTCAATTGGTCTCCAGGTTCGCTCTACTGGCCTCGTCCCGCCGCCATGACGGTCACTCCCACCTATTCAGCTGTTTTGGGATCCGGTGGACGGTACCGGCCGACGAAGGCCCGCAAAGTCAGAGATCCGACAGGCTTCTCATCGCTCACCACGAGGCCGAGCGGTATCGAGACGCATGGTTCCGGTGCCCCGCCCGGACGGCTGGTCCTGAGTGGAGGAATGGGCGCGGACGAGAGCGCATGCGACGCGCAGTCACCTACTGCGCTCAGTTGACTGTGCGCAGGACCGGCCGGGTGGTGAGGGCGGCGGTGTCCAGGTCGCGTGGGGTGCGCACGGTGAACGTCGTCGACTCGCCCGGCAGGAGAGTGACCAGGGCGTCGTCCACCTCGGCGGCCGGGTCGAGCCGGTCCGGGAACAGGGTCAGGTCGCGCAGGATCGTCCGCGCGGTGACATGGACCCGTACGCCGTCGTTGACCGGCTCCACCCTGGCGGCGTAGGACGCCGCCGGCCAGGGGATGTCGCGGTCCTCGGCGAAGAACCAGAACGCCCGCCCGGCGCTCTCCCCCGCCTCGGCGACCAGCAGCTCCCGCCGGGCCTCCTCGGGCCGCGCCAGGTCCGCCGGCAGCTCCAGCTCCACCTTCCCGTACGCGGGCACGTCGAGGTCGTACGTCGCCTTCGCCCTCGGCTCGCCGGCCAGGGTGAGTCGGGTGACCGTGGCAGCGGCTCGCCACGGCCGGCCGGTCTCGTTGACCGCCACCAGCGCCAGCCCGCCGTCGCGGGGCTGGACGGTGAGCAGCCGGTCGGCGTACGCCCGGCGCAGCGCGTACCACAGGGGTTTGCGGCGGCCGTCGCCGTCGATCGCCGACCAGGAGGTCACCGGCCAGCAGTCGTTGAGCTGCCAGACGATGGTGCCCATACAGACCGGCCGGTGCGAGCGGAAGTGCTCCACCCCGAGCTGGATGGCCCGGGCCTGGTTGAGCTGCGTGAAGTAGTGCCACTCGTCGAAGTCGGCCGGGGGCGGCAGGTGGGCATCCAGGCCGCGTTGGAGCTTGGCGTCGCCGTCGGCGGCCTTCTGGTGGTGGGCCATGCCGGGCGAGTCGTGGGCGAGGGGGTCGTCGGAGAGCGCCCGGCGCAGGGTCGCGTACGCCGGGGGCGCCTGGTAGCCGAACTCGGCAACGAACCGGGGGACGTACTCCCGGTATTTGGTGTAGTCGTCGGTGTTCCACACGTCCCAGATGTGGGTGGTGCCGTGCGCCGGGTCGTTCGGGTGGACCTCGTCGCCGCCCGACCCGTCCGGGCTGCCCGACCAGGGGCTGCCCGGCCAGTACGGGCGGGTCGGGTCCAGCTCGGCGACGATCCGGGGCAGCAGGTCCAGGTAGTAGCCCCGGCCCCAGGTGCGGCCCGCGAGGGGCTCCTGCCAGTCCCAGTCGTGCCAGCCCCAGATGTTCTCGTTGTTGCCGGTCCACAGCACCAGCGACGGGTGGGCGGTCAGCCGGGTGACCTGCTCGCGCGCCTCGGCCTCGACCTCGGAGCGGAACGGCTCCTCCTCCGGGTACGCCGCGCAGGCGAACAGGAAGTCCTGCTGGACGAGCAGCCCCCGCTCGTCGGCCAGCTCGTAGAAGTCCTCCGACTCGTACCGGCCGCCGCCCCAGACGCGCAGCAGGTTGATGTTCGCACCGGCGGCCTGGTCGAAGCGCTCGGCCAGCCGCTGCCGGGTGACCCGGTTGGGGAAGGCGTCGTCGGGGATCCAGTTGACGCCGCGCACGAACACCGGCACGTCGTTGACGTGCAGGGCGAACGCGGAGCCGTGCTCGTCCGGGGCGGTGTCCAGGCGGACCGTGCGGAAGCCGATCCGGCGGGACCAGGCGTCCAGCTTCCGCCCGTCGGCGGCGTGCAGGGTCACCGCGAGGGGGTGCAGCGGCTGCTCCCCGTACCCCCGGGGCCACCACAGCGCGGGGTCGCGGACCTCCACGGTCAGCGCGGCCGTGCGCTGTCCGGCCGCCACGACGGCCTCGGCGGCGACGCCGGCCACCTCGGCGCGGACGGTGACCGGCTCCTCGGCGGCGCGCTCGACCTCGACGCGCAGCTCGACCCGGCCGACGCCGTCGGCGACGGTGACCAGCGGGCGGACCGTCGCCAGTCGGGCCGTGGACCAGGCGTCCAGGGCGATGTCCTGCCAGATGCCGGCGGTGACCACCGTCGGTCCCCAGTCCCAGCCGAAGTTGCAGGCCGTCTTGCGGATGAAGTTGAAGGGCTCCGGGTACGCGTTGGGCCGGTCGCCGAGCCGGTCCCGGTGCGCCTCCGCGTACCGGTACGGCGAGTCGAAGCGGACGGTCAGCGTGTTGGCTCCCGGCCGCAGCACGGACGTGACGTCGAAGCGGTGGCCGCGGTGCATGTTCTCGGTGCGGCCGACCTCGGCCCCGTTGAGGGTGACGGTGGCGACCGTGTCGAGGCCGGCGCAGGCCAGGTCGACCCGGTCGGCGTCGCCCGGTGGCGGGTCGAAGGTGGTCTCGTACACCCAGTCGGTGCGCCCGATCCAGGCCAGCGCCGTCTCGTTGTCGTCCAGGTACGGGTCGGGGATGAGTCCGGCGGCGAGCAGATCGGTGTGCACGCAGCCGGGCACGGTCGCCGGGACCGCCCGGTCGATGATCTCCGGCGGCGCCTGCGGACCGGAAACGGCCCGCAGCACCCACCCCTCGGACAACGAATGCCGGGTCACGACTTCACCGCACCTTCCATGATTCCGCGAACGATCTGGCGGCCACCGACGAACAGCATGATCAGTAGGGGCACGGTGGCGACGAACGCCCCCGCGAGCACCCGCCGGTAGATCACGTAGTTGCCGCTGGCCAGGTCGGAGATGGCCACCATCGAGGTGGGGAAGTCGGTGCCGCTGAGCGTGATCAGCGGCCACTGGAAGTCGTTCCAGGTGCCGACGAAGGTGAGCAGGCCGAGCACGGCCAGCGCCGGGCGGATCGCCGGCAGCACGATGTTCCAGTAGACGCGCATCGTGGTCGCGCCGTCCATCCGGGCCGACTCGACCAGCTCGTCGGGCACGGTGTTGAGGATGAACTGCCGCATGTAGAACACCCCGAACGCGGTGACCAGGCCGGGGGCGATGACCGCGAGCAGGGTGCCGTTCCAGCCGAGCTTGCCCATCACGATGTAGAGCGCGACGATGCCGAGCTGGTTGGGCACGGTGAGGGTGAGCACCACGAAGAGCATCAGCCACCTGCTGCCCTTGAACCGCAGCTTCGCGAAGGCGAACCCGGCCAGCGAGCAGAAGAACAGCACCGAGGCGGTGACCGCGGTGGAGACGACGGCGCTGTTGACCAGGCCGGCGGCGAAGTAGACGTCCTGAAGGGAGAAGACCTCGTCCAGGTTCGTCATGAACTGGTCGCCCGGGACCACCGCCGGCGGGATCTTCGCGAGCGCCTCGTCGTTGCTGGTGGCGATGACGAACATCCAGTACAGCGGGAACGCGGAGAGCAGGATCGTCGTCGCCAGCAGCAGGTACGTCCAGACGCCGGCCGCGGTGTCCTGCGGGGCCCGGCCCAGCAGCCGCGCCCGGTTGCGCCCGCGCGGCCCGGCGTCGGCCGCCCGGGGCACGGTGTCGACGGCGCTCATTGGCGGCCTCCGGACAGACGGTTCGTCAGCAGGGTGTTGATGCCGGCGACGACGAGGATGATCAGGAACAGGGCCCAGGACATCGCGGCGGCGTACCCGAGGTCGAGGTCCTTCCAGCCGACCTTGTAGATGAGCTGGGCGATGGTCTGCCACTCGCCGTTCGGGCCGCCGGTGGCCGCCTGCGCGTTCAGGTCGAACAGCATCGGCTCGGTGAAGAGCTGGAGCCCGCCGATGGTGGACAGCACCACGGTGAAGACGACGACCGGCTGGATCATCGGCACGGTGATCCGCCAGAGCTGCCGCCACGGGCCGGCGCCGTCGATGGCGGACGCCTCGTAGACGTCGCGCGGGATGGACTGCATCGCGGCCAGGTAGAGCAGCGCGTTGTAGCCGATCCACTTCCAGTTGACCATGGTGGCGATGGCGATCCAGGAGTGGAGCTTGTCGGCCCGCCAGTCGGCCGGGGCGTCGCCGCCCAGGCCCACGAGGCCGAGCAGCCAGTTGGCCATGCCGAAGTCGCGGGAGAAGAAGACGCTGAACACCATGGTCGAGGCGACCAGCGGGGTGACGTACGGCAGCAGGATGCCGACCCGCCACCAGGTCTGCGCGCGCAGCTTGCGGTTCAGCAGCGAGGCGACCACCAGGGCGAGCAGGAGCTGCGGTATCGAGGAGAGCAGGAAGATGCCGAAGGTGTTGTAGAGCGCGTTCCAGAAGTCCTCGTCGCCGAGCAGCCTCGCGAAGTTGTCGAAGCCCGCCCAGGGCGGCAGGGTCGGGTCGTCGAGCTGGTAGTTCCGCAGCGAGACGACCCCGTTGAAGATCAGCGGGAAGAGCCCGAAGACTCCGAAGATCAGGAAGAACGGGGCGATCAGCAGGTACGGCATGTAGCGCATGTCGAAGCGGTACAGCCGGTTGCGCCAGCTGAGCCGCCGCTCGTCGGCCCCGGGGCCGTCGACGCCACGCTTGCGCGGGGTACGACGGCCCGGCGGGGCGGGCGCGGCACGGGTGGAGGGCATGGGACGCTCCTGGGCCGAGGTGGACTGTCTCCGGGGTGGGACGCCGGTGACCGGTGGCGGGGCGGCCCCGCCACCGGTCACCGGATCGTCAGGACCTGCCGGCCTTCTCGGCCTCCTTGACCGCCTCCGCCCAGGCGGCGTCCGGCTTGAGGGTCTTGTTCTCCACCCGCTTGATGACGTTCTCCACCGCGACGCGGGTCGGGCCGTTCTTCTTGCCCAGGTACTGCGGGGTGAGGCCCTGCGCCATCTTCGGGAAGATCTGCCCGACCGGCGCGTCGTTGAAGAACGGGTTCTTGAACTCGGCGATGGCCGGGTCGGAGTACAGGGCCGGCTGCGACGGCAGGTTGCCGACCTTCTTGAAGACCTCGATCTGCTGCTCCGGCTGGACCAGCCACTCCAGCAGCTTGTACGCCTCGTCGGCGTGCTTGCTCTGCTTGGGGACGGTCAGGAACGACCCGCCCCAGTTGCCACCGCCGCCGGGCACCGCCGCGATGTCCCACTTGCCCTTGGTGCCGGGGGCGGTGTCCTTGATGTGGCCCAGCATCCACGCCGGGCAGGCGAGGACGGCGAAGGCGCCGCTGGTGAAGCCCTTGTCCCAGTCGGCCTGGAAGCTGGTCAGGTTGGCCGAGATGTCGGCCTGGAGGGCCTTGACCGTGTAGCCGAAGGCGACCTTCGGGCCGCCCTCCATCTGGAGCTGCTCCTGCTCGCTGTAGAAGCCGGCCTGCTGCTGGCCGAGGACCGGGTTGAACAGGTTGGTCCCGGCGTCGAGGAACTTCTTGTCGGTCTTGGCGGTGTACTGCTGGCCGACCTCGATGAACCGGTCCCAGGTGGGCCAGAGCGCGGAGACCTGGTCCCGCTCGGTGGGCAGGCCGGCGGCGGAGAACAGGTCGGTGCGGTAGCACATGGCCAGGCCGCCGACGTCGGTGCCGAGGCCGATCTGGGTCTTGCCGTCGGCGGACAGCGACTGCTTCCACTTCCACGGCAGGTACTTGCTCTCGTACTGCCCGGCGCCCTTGTCCAGCAGGTTGACGAACTTGTCGGACTGGCTGCGGAACTGGACCATGAAGCCCTCGTCGATGGCGGCGATGTCCGCCGCGCCCGAGGGGGCGACCAGCTTCTTCTGCAGGTCCTCGTGCTGCGCGTTGTACTCGCCCGAGTTGAGCTGGATCTTGACGTTCGGGTGTGCGGCCTCGTACTTGGTCTTCAGGTCCTGGAGCCCGAAGTCGCCCCAGAAGTTGATTTTCAGGGTGACCGCGCCGCCGCCCGCCTCGTCGCCGCCGCTGGTGCTCTTGCCGCTGCACGCGGCCACCACGGCCAGGCTGACCGCGCCCACGGCGACCGCGCGGGCCCAGTGGGTCCAGGACCGTCTCATGTCATCCTCCGAGCAAGATGGAACGCTCCCGACATCGAGAGACGTCGACTGAACCGGATAAGTGAAGCCACCGTACGATCCCGTCTCCGCGGTGTCAACGAACGGTTAAGCCCGGGGCCGTTCCGTAACTTCCGACCGCATGGGAGCGCGACCACTCGTGGTTGACCGCTCCGCAGCATCCCGATCGGCGAAAGCGTCACCCGCGCCCGGCCGACGACCCGTATGCTTAACCGGGCAAGTAATCCGTTCGGTCGCGCGGCGAGGCGGCTCCGGCCCGGGCACCCGCCGGGCCGGTTGCAGTAGCGTGAGGGCCGCCGGTCACCCCGGCGCCGTGACACCCGCCCGGGGCGGGCCCAGCAAGTGGAGGAGACACGCCGGTGAAGCGGCCGACCATCGCCGACGTCGCGCGGCGGGCCGGGGTGTCCAAGGGCGCGGTCTCGTACGCGATGAACGGACAGCCCGGCGTCTCCGAGGCGACCCGGCAGCGCATCCTGGCCATCGCCGCCGAGATCGGGTTCAGCCCGAGCAGCGCCGCGCGGGCGCTCTCCGGCGCCACCGCCAAGGCGGTCGGCCTGGCCCTGTGCCGCCCGGCCCGGATCCTCGGCATCGAGCCGTTCTTCATGGAGCTGATCAGCGGCGTCGAGGCCGAACTGTCGGCCCGGTCGTACGCGCTGACCCTCCAGGTGGTCGCCGACCAGGATGCGGAGATCGCGGTCTACCGGCGCTGGTGGGCCGAGCGCCGGGTGGACGGGGTCTTCGTCTGTGACCTGCGCACCGACGACCGGCGGGTGCCGGCGCTGGAGGAGCTGCAACTGCCGGCCGTGGTGATCGGCGGCCCCGGGCACACCGGCTCGCTGGCCAGCGTCTGGTCCGACGAGGCCGCGGCGCTGGCCGAGACGGTGGAGTACCTGGTAGCCCTGGGCCACCGACGGATCGCCCGGGTCGGCGGCCTGCCCGCACTGCTGCACACCGAGATCCGCAGCGACGCGTTCACCGAGGTGTGCGGGCGGCTCGGTCTCGACGAGTCGGTCACCGTCTGGTCGGACTACACCGGCGAGGAGGGGGCTCGGGCCACTCGGCGGCTGCTCAGCTCGCCGAACCGCCCCACCGCCGTCATCTACGACAACGACGTGATGGCGATAGCGGGGCTGTCCGTGGCCCAGGAGATGGGCCTTCAGGTCCCCGGCGACCTGTCGATCGTCGCCTGGGACGACTCCCCGCTGTGCCAGCTCGTGCACCCGCCGCTGACCGCCCTCGGCCGGGACATCCCCGCGTACGGCGCGCACGCCGCCCGGCAACTGCTCCGGGTGATCGCCGGCGAGCCGACCGGCGAGCTCCAGGACGAGACCGCCCACCTCACGCCCCGGGGCAGCACCGCGCCGCCCCGGGTCAGGTGAACCGGTTCAGCACTGCGCGCCTCACCGGCCCGGACGCCCTCACCGGGACGCGGACGGGAACTCCTCGAAGTACGCCTCCACCCGCTCGGCCGTCGCCGGGCGGGCCAGCGCGAAGCCCTGCCCGTAGCGGCAGCCGGCCCGGCCGGCGGCGTCCGCCTGGGCCGGCGTCTCCAACTGCGCGGCGATGATCTCCAGGCCGAGCCGGTCGCCGAGGCTGACCACCACGTCGACCAGCTGGTGCTGCCCGCCATCGGCCCCGTCGACCCCGTGCGGGGCCAGCTTGAGCAGGTCGATGGGGAGCCGGCGGAGCTGGGCCAGCGAGGCGTGCGCGGCCCGGAAGTCGTCCAGCGCGGTGCGCACTCCGAGCGAACGCAGCCCGGCGAGCCGGGCCACCATCGTCGACGGCTCCGCGCCGACGCGCGGCTCGGCCACCTCGATCACCAGCCGCTCCGGCGGCAGCCCGTGGGTGGCCAGCACCGCCGCGGTGCGCTGGAGGAAGTCCGGCGCGGCCAACTCCCGAGGGGTGACGTTCACCGACATCCAGAGCTGCCAACCCCCCGCCGACCAGTCGGCCAGTTGACGGCAGGCCCGGTCCAGCACCCAGCGGCCCACCTCGCCGACGAGGTCCAGGTCCTCGGCGACCGGCAGCAGCTCGGCCGGGAGCACGGTGCCCAGCACCGGGCTGCGCCAGCGCAGCAGCGCCTCGGTGCCCACCGGCAGCCGGTCGGCCAGCCCGAGCACCGGCTGGTAGACCAGGTCCAGCTCGCCCCGGGCCACCGCGCCGGGCAACTCCCGCTCCAGATCGAGCCGGCGGACGAGCTGCTCCTCCAGGTACGCGTCGTACCACTCGATCCGGTCCCGGCCGAGCTGGGCGGCCCGCCGGCGGGCCAGGTCCGCCTGGCGCAGCACGTCGTCGGCGGTTGCGCCGGGGATCTCGGCCAGGCCGATGCTGGCCTGCAACCGGACCTCGGCGCCCGCCACCCGGTACGGCTCGCCGAGCGCCTCCAGCAGCCGGGTGCCCAGTGCGTACGCCAGCACCGGGCCGGCGGTGGTGACCACGCCGAACTCGTCGCCGACCAGCCGGGCCACCAGGTCGTCCGGGCCGACCGCCGCGCGCAGCCGGCGGGCCACCTCCACCACGACCACGTCGCCGACCGCGTGGCCGCGACCGTCGTTGACCGCGCCCAGGCCGTGCAGGTCCACCACCAGCAGCGCCCCCGCCCCGTCCCGCCGGGCGGCCAGCTCGCGCAGCAGCTCGCGCCGGTTGGCCAGCCCGGTGAGCTGGTCGGTCGCGGCGAGCTGGCGCACCGCGCGCTCCAGCCGGCGACGCTCGCCGACGTCACGCAAGTGCAGCACCAGCGCGTGCACCTCGGGCACCCCGCGCTGGTCGCTGATCGTGGACTCGGTCTCCCGCCACACCCCGTGCCCGTCGCGCAGCCGGGCGGCCAGCAGCGCCGGCCGGACGCCGGCGCGCACCCCGTCGAGCAGCAGCGCGGCGCGCGGGACGTCGGCGGGGTGCAGCAGGTCGGCGAAGGGCCGGCCGAGCACGTCGGCATCGGTCAGCCCGAACAGCCGGGTCGCGGCCGGGGACTGCCAGCGCACCCGCAGCGCGTCGTCCAGCAGCAGGATCAGGTCGTCGCCGCCCGAGACCAGGGCCCGGAAGTGCGCCTCCTGGGCGGCGAGGCGGGTGGCGTACCGGCGGTTGTCGGTGGCGGTCATCAGCTCCCGGACCACCAGCGGCGGGGTCACCGCCAGCCCGAGCAGGATCGCCCCCGGCGTGAAGTCGCCGTGCGCGTAGAGGTGCCCGACGGCGGCCAGGGCGGCGATCGCGGCCGGCGCGCTGACCCGGGGCCAGACGGGCGTCGGGCCACCCGGGCGGCGCGGGTCTCCGGCGGCCACCCGGCGGACCCCGTCGGCGGTGAGCAGCGCCCCGACCACCAGCGGCCCGACGGTGGTGAGCAGGGCCCGGTCCATGGCGTCGTAGGCGAGCAGCACGATCAGCGCGAGCAGGCCGAACTGGGCCGCCCCGGCGCCGAGCAGGCAGATCGCCGCGCCCGGCCGGCGCCGCCAGTCGGCCAGCGCCGCGACGCCGATCGCCGCGAGGCCGAACCCGCCGGCCACCACCGCGACCCGGGCTGCCGGCGGGGTCTCCCCCGGCGGCAGCAGCACCCAGGCGGCGAAGATCAGACTCAGGCCCAGGCTGACGATGTCGACCACGCGGCGAACCCGGGCCCGGTTCGGCAGCCGGCTGCGGCCGGGCAGCAGGAGCAGCCCGCTGGTGTGCAGCAGGGCGGCGATCCCGAGACCGGTCGCGCCGACGGCGACCCGCAGGCCGGTGCCGACCAGGGGAAGCACCGCGACGGTCAGCCCGACCGTGGCCACCGCCGCGTCGAGCAGCCCGGCGGCCGAGCGGCAGCGGGTGGCGCGGCGGCCGGCCCGGTCGGGGCCGCCGCCGGGCGGCCCGGCGTACCGGACGGGCACGGCCAGCAGGGACAGCCGGACGCCGGCCAGGACGCTACCGGCGGCACCGGCGAGCGCCACCGCGGCCAGCGGCGGGATCACGCCGGCCAGGCCGGCGAGGGCGAGCAGCGCCGCCGTCGCCAGCACCAGCAGGTCGGCGGGACGCGGGAGGCTGCGGGAGGTGCCGGAGGGATACGCGACGGGCACGGCGATCGCCTTCGTGAGGGGGCACGGGCGGTGCGGTACGACGGTGCGGGGTTGCGGTCGGCGGCGTCGCCCGGCGTGGCGGTCCGGGACGACGTGGCGCGGCTGGTTCGCCGGCCCAACATGGTGAAACGATCCACCGTCACCGCAGGAAACGGCTATCAGGCCATGAACATGAGTGATTCAAGTCACTTACATGGCACCGGTCACCCGCGCCCCCGCCCGCCCGGGGGCCGGCCCCGCCCAGGTGGGATCATCTGGGGGTGAGTCGCGCCGAGACCGTCCGCTTCCGCCCCAACCAGGCGATCCTGGTCGCGGCGGTGATCGCCTTCATCGGGGCGCTGCCGCTGGCCGCCGCCGGGTGGTACTTCCTGCCGGTGCTGCTCGTCCCCCTCGCCGTCGGCGTCTGGGCCTGGCGCTCGGGCACCGAGGCGGACGCCCGGGAGCTGCGCCTGCGGGCGCTGACCGGGCAGCGCCGGATCGACTGGGAACGGATCGTCGAGCTGACCGCCGACGCCCGGGGCCGGGCCGTCGCCCGGCTCGACGACGGCGAGTGGCTGGTCCTGCCCGCGGTACGCGGCACCGAACTGCCCCGGCTCGTCGCCGTCACCGGCCAGACCCTGCCCGGCCGCAGAATCTGACCCACCTGACCCGGCCCGGCTCGGCCGTCTGACCCTGCCGGCCCGGCCCGGCCTGGCTGACCGGCGGGCCGGACACATCGGCGGGTCGGCCGGCGGACGGGTCAGTAGCCGTCCGAGACCGTGTTGATCAGCGCCTGGCCGGCGACGAACCGCCGCACCTGCTCCCCCACCAGCCGGTACGCCCGGGGCAACAGCCCGCGCACCGAGCCGGCGACGTGCGGGGTGAGCAGCACGTTGGGCAGCCCCCACAGCGGGTGGTCGGCGGGCAGCGGCTCGGGGTCGGTGACGTCCAGCGCGGCCCGTAGCCGGCCGGAAGCCAGCTCGGCGACCAGCGCGTCCGTCCGGGCCACCGGGCCGCGCGCGGCGTTGACCAGCAGCGCGCCGTCGGGCATCGCGGCGAGGAACTCCTCGTCGACCATGCCCCGGGTCGCCTCGGTGAGCGGCACCAGCAGCACCACCACGTCGGCCTCTGGCAGCAGCGCCGGCAGCTCGTCGACCCCGTGCACCCCCTCGGCGGGGCGGGCCGTCCGGGCGACCAGGGTGAAGGTCACCTCGAACGGCGCCAGTCGGGCGCGCACCGCCGCCCCGATCGAGCCCGCGCCGACGATCAGCACCCGCTTGCCGGCCAGCTCGTCGGTCGGGCAGACCCGGTCGTACGCCCACTCGCGGCGGGACTGGGCGACGGCGAAGGCGGGGAAGCCGCGCAGCTGGGAGAGGACCGCGGTGGCCACCCACTCGGCGGTGCCGGAGTCGTGCACCCCGCGCGCGTCGCAGAGCGTCACCCCGGCCGGGACCCGGCCGACCCAGGCGTCGGCCCCGGCGGAGAGGAGCTGCACCACCCGCAGGTCGGGCAGCTCGCCGAGCAGGGCGGTGGCGTCCCCGCCGGAGAGGAACGGGGGCACCCAGAACCGCACGTCGGCAACGTCGGACGGGAGGCGGGACGGCGACTCGACCACCTCGACGGTCACCCCGGGCGGCACGTCGCCGAGCAGGCCGCGACCGGCCGGGTGCGGAATCCATACCTTCACGCCCGACGACGATAGTCGCCCGGCGGCGCCGGTCCCCCGTTGGTGCGGGCCGAACCACCCGGTGGCGGGGCCCGGGCGGCGGTGACCGGCCGCCCGCCCCGGTGGCTGGGCCGGGGCTCCCTCCGGGGCGTCCCCACCCGCGCGGCCCCCACCCAGGACCCGTCCGGGCGGCTAGGCTGGGCCGGGTGAGCCTCCGTCGCCCGTACCCCCGGAAGTCCTCTGTGCGCGCGGTGGCTGCGGCGTCGTGCGCGGCGCTGCTGCTGGCCACCGCCGGATGCAGCTTCGGCGAGCCGGACCCCGACCCGGCCGGCGAGCCGCCGAACCTGCCGACCCCCTCCGCCTCCGCCCCCGGCGGCGGCAGCGGCCAGCAGATGGTCGCCACCGTGCTGGCCAAGGGCCTGCGGGTGCCGTGGGGGATCGCGTTCCTGCCCGACGGCGGCGCGCTGGTGACCGAGCGGGACAGCGGCCGGATCCTCAAGGTCGGGCCCGGGTCCGGGCGGGACGGGCTGACCGTCACCGCCGTGCAGACCGTGCCCGACGTCGCGGCCGGCGGGGAGGGCGGCCTGCTCGGCATCGCCGTGTCCCCCCGCTACGCGACGGACCGGACGGTCTTCGTCTACCACACCGCCGAGCAGGACAACCGGATCGTCAAGCTGGAACTGGGCGGCCGGCCGACGCCGGTCCTGACCGGTATCCCCCGGTCCGGGACCCACAACGGCGGCGGGCTCGCCTTCGGCCCGGACGGCTACCTGTACGCCAGCACCGGCGACGCCGGCAACCGGGAGTCCGCGCAGAACCAGAAGAGCCTCGGCGGCAAGATCCTGCGGATCGCCCCGGACGGCAAGCCGGCCCCGGGCAACCCGTACCCGGGGTCCCCGGTCTGGTCACTGGGGCACCGCAACGTGCAGGGGCTCGCCTGGGACGCCGGCAAGCGGATGTACGCGGTCGAGTTCGGCCAGAACACCTGGGACGAGATCAACCAGATCACCAAGGGCGGCAACTACGGCTGGCCCCTGGTCGAGGGGAAGGCCGGCGACAAGCGGTACACCGACCCGCTGGTGCAGTGGAAGACCTCCGACGCGTCCTGCTCGGGCCTGGCGGCGACCGACCGGCTGCTGGTCACCTCCTGCCTGCGCGGGGAGCGGATCTGGCTCGCCGAGCTGACCGACACCGGCACCATGCTCGGCCAGCCCCGGGAGCTGCTCACCCGAAAATACGGTCGACTGCGGGCGACGGTCGCCGCGCCCGACGGGTCGATCTGGGTCACCACCTCCAACCACGACGGGCGGGGCCAGCCGGCCCCCGAGGACGACCGCATCCTGCGGCTGGTCTTCCCCGACGGCGGCGCGGGGCGTGGCTAGCCGCGACGCGCAGCGGCCGTAACACCCGGCCCGCGCGGCGCGGCGCGGCGGAATCCCCGGTTTGCCAAGATCCTTCACTGGGCAGGTCAGAATCTCAGCATGGACGGCCAGGAGAACGAACAGCGAAACACCGGGGACGCCGACACCCCGGCGACCGGTCGTGGCCGACGCTGGGCCCTCCCGCGCCGACGCGGGGACGTCTCGTCCGGCCGGGGCCGGGCCCTGGCCCGCCGGGTGGGCGTGGCGCTCGCCGTCGTGGCGATCGCCCTGGCCGGGGTGGTGATCGGCACCTTCGCCGGCGGACGGGTGCAGACCGACATCGGTCCGTTCCGGGCCGAGTTGACCCTCGCGCCCGCGCTCACCGGCAGCACCACCGTCGACATCCCGCCGCTGGGTGCCCTGCAACTGAACAGCCACGACGGGCCGACCCATCTGACCGTCGGGCTGGGGGCACTGGACCAGCGACGCACCGAGGCGCTGATCGACGACCCGGCGAGCATCAGCCGGGCCAGCCAGTCCGCCGTCACCGACGTCCGCACCGGGGTGATGCGCCTCGGCCTGCGTACCGCCGGCGCGACGCTGCTGGTCACCCTGCTGCTGGCCGCCCTGGTCTTCCGGGACACCCGGCGCACCGCCTGGGCCGGAGGGCTCGCCCTGGCGGTCACCGCCGGCAGCCTCGGCCTGGCCGCGTCCACCCTCCGCCCGCAGGCCATCGAGGAGCCCCGGTACGAAGGGTTGCTGGTCAACGCCCCGGCGATCGTCGGTGACGCCCGGAAGATCGCCAACGACTACACCAAGTACGCCGAGCAGCTCCAACGCCTCGTCGGCAACGTCAGCCAGCTCTACACCACCGTGTCGGCGCTGCCGGTGTACGAGCCGGCGCCCGGCACCACCCGGATCCTGCACGTCTCCGACATGCACCTCAACCCGACCGGCTGGCAGCTCATCCGCACCGTGGTCGAGCAGTTCGGCATCGACGTGGTGATCGACACCGGCGACCTCACCGACTGGGGCAGCGAGCCGGAGGCGTCCTACGTCGGGTCGATCGGGCTGCTCAAGAAGCCGTACGTGTACATCCGGGGCAACCACGACTCGGGGAAGACAGCGGCGGCGGTGGCGCAGCAGCCGAACGCGATCGTGCTGAACAATTCGACCACCACCGTCGCCGGGCTGACCATCGCCGGCATCGGCGACCCCCGGTTCACCCCGGACAAGGAGACCTCGCCCGCCGGCAGCGGCCTGACCAAACAGGTCGCCGACCAGGTGATCGGGGCCGGCGACCAGCTCGCCACCACCGTCCGCAACTCGCCCAAGCCGGTGAACATCGCCCTGGTGCACGACCCGGCGTCCGCCGGGCCGCTGTCGGGCACCTGCCCGCTGGTCCTCGCCGGCCACACCCACGCCCGGCAGGTCTCCAAGCTGCCGCAGGTGCCCGGCCAGATGCCCACCCAGCTCATGGTGGAGGGGTCCACCGGCGGGGCCGGGCTGCGCGGCCTGGAGGGCGAGCAGCCCACCCCGCTGTCGATGACGGTGCTCTACCTCGACAAGGACAAGCTGCTCCAGGCGTACGACGACATCACCGTCGGCGGGACCGGCCAGTCGCAGGTCAGCCTGGAACGGCACGTGGTGCGGAACCCGAAGGCCGGCGCCGAGGTCCCCGTCACCCCCACCCCGACCCGCTGAGCGCGGCGGGCCGGGGACGGCGGGGACGGGTCAGCGCAGGGCCAGGGCGGCCAGGGCGGCGTTGACGATGCTGCCCGGCAGCAGGTCGTGCAGCTCGTACAGCTCGCGGACGCTGCCGGACTGGCCGAACTCGTCCACGCCCAGCGGCACGGCGTGCGCGCCGAGGGCCGAACCGAGCCAGGCCATCGCGTGCGAGGCGGCGTCGTGCACGGTCACCACCGGCACCCGGTCGACGAACGCCGACCGCAGCGCCCCGGGCACGCTCGGCACGGTGGCCGTCCGCACGCCCTGGCGCAGGGTGCGCTGCCAGGCCCGGTAGAGCCGGTCCAGGCTGGTCACGTCGACCACGTGCGCGGCCACACCCTCCTCGGCCAGCTCGGCGGCGGCGGCCAGCACCTCGGGCAGCACCGCGCCGGACGCGGCGAGCTGCACCACCGGGGCGTCGGCCAGGTGCGGGTACGCCTCGTGCGCGTCCACCAGCCGGTACGCCCCGGCGACCGCCTGCCGGCGCAGCACCGCGTCGCCGATCCGGGCCCGGGCCGCCTCGAACGGGGCCTGGTCGATCGGGCGGGTGCTGAGCCGGAAGTAGTACGCCCCGTCCTCGGCCGGCGCGGCGGTGGTGGCCGGCACGCCACCGGCGGCGATCTGCCCGAGCGCGTCGCAGAGCAGCCAGTCGAGGGTGGCCGCGTACGCCGGCTCGACGAAGGTCACCCCGGGCAGCTCCAGCCCGACCGAGGCGGTGATCGTCGACTGGTGGGCGCCGCCCTCAGGGGCGAGGGTGATGCCCGACGGGGTGCCGGCGACCACGAACCGGGAGCCGGAGTACGTGCCGTACAGGAACGCGTCCAGCCCGCGCAGCACGAACGGGTCGTAGACCGTGCCGACCGGCAGCAGCGGCTGCCCGGACAGGTCCCAGGACAGGCCGAGCTGGCCGAGCAGCAGGAACAGGTTCATCTCCGAGATGCCCAGCTCGATGTGCTGGCCCGACGGGCTCTCCGTCCAGCGCAGCATCCGGTCCTCCGTCCAGGACCGCTGCGCGGTCGGGGCGAACACCCCGGTCTTGTTGATGAACCCGGCCAGGTTGGTGGAGGTGGCCACGTCCGGGGCGGTGGTGACCAGGTACGGGGCGATGTGCTCGTCCCGGGCCAACTCCACCAGCACCCGGCCGAAGACCTCCTGGGTGGAGACGGGCTTGTTGGCGCGTACCCGGGTGGTCTCCGGGACGGTGACCGGCAGGGCCCGCTCGCGGGGCGCGCGGGACAGCGCCTCGCGGCGTTCGCCGGCCCGGATGCCGGCCGGGGTCGCCGGGTCGAGGCGGTCCCACTCGGTCTCGACGGTCAGGCCCTGCGCGGCGCGCAGGACGTCTACCTGCCCGGTGGACAGCAGCGCGGAGTGGTTGCGCGGGTTGCCGGCGATCGGCAGCCCCCATCCCTTCACCGTGTACGCGAAGACCACGCTGGGCCGGTCGGTGACCGCGTCGCACTGGGCGTACGCGTCGAGCATCGCCGCGAGGTCGTGCCCGCCCAGGTCGGTGACCAGCGGGCCCAGCTCGTCGTCGGCGATGTCGGCGATGAGCTCGGCGATCCCGGCGGGCGCCCCGTCGAGGAACTGCGCGCGCAACGCCGGGCCGGCCAGCCCGAACAGCGACTGGTACTGCTCGTTGGGCATCGCGTCGATCCAGTCACGCAGCGCCTCCCCGCCCGGCCGGGCGTACGCCTGGGCGAGCCGGCGGCCGTACTTGACCTCGACGACGTGCCAGCCGGCGGCCTCGAACTGGCCGCGCCACTGGTTGATCCGCACCCCGGGGACGACCCGGTCCAACGACTGGCGGTTGAAGTCGACCAGCCACATCACGTTGCCCAGCCCGGTGGTGGCGGGGTCGGCGACGGCCTCCCAGATGTTGCCCTCGTCCAGCTCGGCGTCCCCGATCAGCGCGACGAACCGGGAGTGCGGGCGCTCGCCGAAGTGGGCGTCGACGTACCGGCGGGTGACGGCGGCGAACAGCGGCGCGGCGGCGCCGAGGCCGACCGAGCCGGTGGAGAAGTCGACGCCGTCCGGGTCCTTGGTGCGCGACGGGTACGACTGGAGGCCGCCCCGGGCCCGCAGCCTCGGCAGGTACGACCGGTCCAGGTTGCCCAGCAGGTACTGGACGGCGTGGAAGACCGGAGAGGCGTGCGGCTTGACCGCGACCCGGTCCTCGGCGTCGAGGTGGGCGAACCACAGCGCGGTCATCGCGGTGACCAGGGAGGCGCTGGACGCCTGGTGGCCGCCGACCTTCACCCCGTCGCCGGTGTTCCGGTCGTGGTTGGCGGCGTCGACGATCCGGGTGGCGAGCCAGAGCACCCGCCGCTGGATCTCGTCGAGGACATCGAGGTCGTGCTGGTTCACGGTGGCTCCATCCGGGCGTCGCCGTTGACGCCCTCACGAGGGGGTGCGGGGGCCGCGTACTCGAAAGAGGCGGGAAGGCCGCCGCCGGGTCCCGGCGGCGGCCTTCCCGGGTTGGGCCTCAGCCCTGGGCGCCGAGGCGCTCCAGGATCAGCTCGCGGACGGTCTTGGCGTCGGCCTGGCCCCGGGTGGTCTTCATGACCGCGCCGACCAGCGCGCCGGCCGCCGCGACCTTGCCGCTGCGGATCTTCTCGGCGATGCCCGGGTTCGCGGCGATCGCCTCGTCCACGGCGGCGGTGAGCGCGCCGGTGTCGGAGACGACCTCCAGGCCCCGGTTGGCCATGATCTGGGTGGGCGAGCCCTCACCGGCCACCACGCCCTCCAGGACGGTCCGGGCCAGCTTGTCGTTGAGCTTGCCGGCGTCGACCAGGCCCTGAAGCTCGGCGACCTGGGTCGGGGTGGCCCCGATGTCGGCCAGCTCCACGCCGGCCTCGTTGGCCCGGCGGGACAGCTCGCCCAGCCACCACTTGCGGGCGGCGGCGGGGGTGGCCCCGGCGGCGATGGTGGCCTCGATCAGCTCGACCGCGCCGGCGTTGAGCACCGACTGCATGTCGGCGTCCGACAGGCCCCACTGCTCCTGGAGCCGGCGGCGGTGCAGCCGGGGCAGCTCCGGCAGGGCGGCCTTCAGCTCGGCCACCCACGCGGTGTCCGGGGCGAGCGGCACCAGGTCCGGCTCCGGGAAGTACCGGTAGTCGGTGGCGGTCTCCTTGGACCGGCCCGGCCGGGTGCCCCCGGTGTCCTCCTGGAAGTGCCGGGTCTCCTGGGTGATCCGGCCGCCCGCGTCGAGCACCGACGCCTGGCGCAGCATCTCCGAGCGGACCGCCCGCTCCACCGAACGCAGCGAGTTGACGTTCTTCGTCTCGGTGCGGGTGCCCCACTCCGCGCCCGGGAGGTTGAGGGAGGTGTTCACGTCGCAGCGCAGCGAGCCCTCCTCCATCCGCACGTCGGAGACCCCCAGGGAGCGGATCACGTCGCGCAGCTCGGCGACGTACGCGCGGGCCACCTCGGGGGCGAGCGCCCCGATTCCCGGGACCGGCTTGGTGACGATCTCCACCAGCGGGATGCCGGCCCGGTTGTAGTCGACCAGCGACTCGGTCGCGCCATGGATGCGGCCGGTGGCGCCGCCGACGTGCAGCGACTTGCCGGTGTCCTCCTCCAGGTGCACCCGCTCGATGCCGATCCGGACCAGCTCGCCGTCGACCTCCACGTCCAGGTACCCGTCGACGCAGAGCGGCTCGTCGTACTGGCTGATCTGGAAGTCCTTCGGCATGTCCGGGTAGAAGTAGTTCTTCCGCGCGAACCGGCACCACTGCGCGATCGAGCAGTTCAGCGCCAGGCCGATCCGGATCGTCGCCTCGATGGCCGCCTTGTTCGCCACCGGCAGCGAGCCGGGCAGACCGAGGCAGACCGGGCAGACCCGGGTGTTCGGCTCGCCGCCGAAGTCGGTGGGGCAGCCGCAGAACATCTTGGTGTTCGTGCCCAGCTCGACGTGGGTCTCCAGGCCGATCACCGGTTCGTAGCGCGCAACGACGTCGTCGTACGCGGGCAAGGTGGTCGTCATCGGTGCTCCTGCCTCACAATGCCGGTGGGGTGAACGTGCCGACCGCGGACTCCAGCGCGGCGGCGACCCGGTACATCCGGTCGTCGGCCATCGTCGGTGCCATCACCTGAAGACCGACCGGCAGCCCCTCGGAGAGGCCGCACGGCACCGAGATGCCCGGCCCGCCGTACAGGTTCGTCGGAATGGTGAACAGGTCCGCCAGGTACATCTGGTACGGGTCGGCGGTGCGCGCGCCGATCGGGAACGCCACGAACGGCGTGGTCGGCGAGATCAGCGCGTCGACCTGCTCGAACGCGGCGGTGAAGTCCCGGGTGATCAGGGTGCGGACCTTCTGCGCCTGCCCGTAGTAGGCGTCGTAGTAGCCCGAGGAGAGGGCGTACGTGCCGAGCATGATCCGGCGCTTGACCTCGGGCCCGAAGCCGGCCTCCCGGGTCAGCGACATGACCTCCTCCAGCGACCGGTTGCCGTCGTCGCCGACCCGCAGGCCGAACCGGACGCCGTCGAACCGGGCCAGGTTGGAGGAGCACTCGCTGGGGGCGATCAGGTAGTACGCCGGCAGCGCGTACTTGAAGTGGGGGCAGGACACCTCCACGATCTCGGCGCCCAGCTTGGCCAGCGCGTCGACCGACTCGCGGAACGCCGCCATCACGCCCGGCTCGGCGCCCTCGCCGGTGAACTCCGTGACCACGCCCAGCTTCACGCCGGTCAGGTCGCCGGTCGCGCCGAGCCGCGCGGCGGCCACCACGTCGGGCACCGGCTGCGGGATGGAGGTGGAGTCGCGCGGGTCGTGGCCGCCGATCACCGAGTGCAGCAGCGCCGCGTCCAGCACCGTACGCGCGCACGGGCCCGGGGTGTCCAGCGAGGAGGAGAACGCCACCAGGCCGTACCGGGAGGTGCCGCCGTAGGTGGGCTTCGCCCCGACGGTGCCGGTTACCGCGCCCGGCTGGCGGATCGAGCCGCCGGTGTCCGAGCCGATCGCCAGTGGCGCCTCGTACGCCGCGATGGCGGCGGCGCTGCCGCCACCGGAGCCGCCCGGGATGCGGTCGAGGTCCCACGGGTTGTGGCTCGGCCCGTACGCCGAGTACTCCGTGGAGGAGCCCATGGCGAACTCGTCCATGTTCGTCTTGCCGAGCATCACCGTGCCGGCCGCCCGCAGCCGCTGCACGATCGTCGCGTCGTACGGCGGGCGCCAGCCCTCGAGGATCTTCGACCCGACGGTGGTCGGCACGCCCTTGGTGGTGAGCACGTCCTTCACGGCCACCGGGACGCCGGCCAGCGGGCCCAACTCCTCCCCGGCCGCCCGGCGCTCGTCGACCGCGCGGGCAGCGGCGAGCGCGCCTTCGGTGTCGACGTGCAGGAAGGCGTGCACCCGGCCCTCGACGGCGGCGATCCGGTCCAGGTGGGCCCGGGTCACCTCGACGGCCGAGGTCTCCCCGCCGGCGACGAGACCAGCGATCTCGACGGCGGTCAGCTTGGTCAAATCAGTCACGACGCCACATCCTCGTCCAGGATCCGCGGGACGCGGAACCGCTGTTCCTCCGCGTCGGGCGCGCCCGACAGGGCCTCCGCCGGGGTCAGGCCCGGCACCACCACGTCCTCGCGCAGCACGTTCGTCAGCGGTACGGAGTGGGAGGTCGGCGGGATGTCCGCCGCGGCGACCTCGCCGACCTGGGCGACCGCCTGGAGGATCGTGTCGAGCTGGCCGGCGAAGGTGTCCAGCTCCTCCTCCGTGACGGCGAGCCGCGACAGTCGCGCCAGGTGCGCGACCTCCTCGCGGGAGATGGCGGCCATCAGTGCCCCCTTCGTGGCTGTCGTGCTGGTTTCTGGCGGTGGCCCGCCGCGCGTCGGGATGACGATGACGTGCGGTGACCGGAGCGAGTCTATTGTCCAGCACCGGCCCGGCGTCCCCGACTCCCCCTCCGGCCCCGCGGCGCCCAGGACGCCGTCGGGTCAGCGGGCGCGCGGGGGCCGGCTCTCCGCCTCCCGCGCGGCCGGCCGCAGCGGCCGGTACCGGGCGAGCCACGCGGCCAACTCCTCGGCCGGCATCGGCCGGGCGTAGAACCAGCCCTGCGCCACGTCGCAGCCGGCGGCGTGCAGCAGCCGCCAGGTCCGCTCGTCCTCCACCCCCTCCGCGACGACCCGCAGCCCGAGCGCCCCGGCCAGCTCGATCATCGACCGGACGATCGCGGCGTCGTCCGCGTCGTCGGCCATCCCGAGCACGAACGACCGGTCCACCTTCACCTCGGACAGCGGCAACCGGCGCAGGTGCTGCATCGACGAGTACCCGGTGCCGAAGTCGTCCAGCGCGATGGCCACCCCGATGGCGTGCAGCCGGGAGATGGTGGCCAGCACCCGGCGCGGATCGGCCATCAGCGCGCCCTCGGTGATCTCCAGCTGCAGCCGCTCCGGCCGGACGCCGAAGCGGGCCAGCCGGTCGGCGATCTGGTCGGCGATCTCGCCGGTGTGCAGGTCCCGGACGCTGACGTTGAGCGCCGCCCGCAGGCTGATGCCGGCCGCCGACCACTTCGCCAACTGTTCCACCACGTCGTCGACCACCCGGCGGGTGAGCAGCCGCATCACCGCGCTCTGCTCGGCGACCCGGATCAGCTCCTCCGGGTCGACCATTCCCCGGCGCGGATGCCGCCAGCGCAGCAGCGCCTCCACGCCCACCACCTCGCCGGTGGCGATGGCGACCTGCGGCTGGTAGTACATGGTGATCTCGCCGGGGTTGCCCGGCTCGTCGGGCCCCGGCCGCCGGCCGGTCGGCTCCGCGTACGCGGCCCCGGCCCCCGGGCCGGTCCCGGGATCCGCCTCCGTCGCCCCGCCGCCACCCGGTTCGGCCGGCTGCTCCGGCCCGGTGTCGGCCGGCTGCTCGGGCCCGGTGTCGGCTGGCTGCTCCGGCCCGGTGTCGGTGGCGGCGGCCCGCCGGCGGATGGGGTCGGCGGCGGTGACGATCCGCTGGATCAGCTCGTCGGGGTGGGCCGGCCCCGAGCGCTCCCGGTGCCGGCGGGCGCCCCAGCGGGCCGACCCGCCGGTCGAGCGCCCCGCGCCACCGCGGCCGGCGACCGCCGGGGCGAGGGCGGCGGACAGGGCGGCGCCGTCCCCGCCGCGCACCCCGGCCGCCCCCCGACCGTCGTCCCGCCCCGCCGGCCCCGCTTCGAGTACGCGCCGCAGGTCGGCCAGCAGACCCAGCCGCTCGGCGGAGTTGTGGTCGGACTCGGCGGCGTACACGGCGACGGTGTCGCTGCGCTGCTTGGCGTCGTACATCGCCACGTCGGCGTGGCGCATCAGGGTGGCGAAGTCCTCCCCGTGCTCGGGGTAGAGCGCGATGCCGATGGAGCCGCCGACGTCCAGCGGCAGCCCGTCCAGCTCCACCGGCTCGGCGAGAGCGCCCACCAGCCGCTCGGCGGTCTCCCGGGCGGCGTCCACGCCGGTCAGGCCGGTGCTGACGATGGCGAACTCGTCCCCGCCGAGGCGGGCGAGCAGGTCCCGCTCCCCCACCGCGCCGGCCAGCCGGGCACTCACCTCGACCAGCAGCCGGTCGCCCACGGCGTGACCGAGCGCGTCGTTGACGTTCTTGAACCGGTCCAGGTCGATCAGCAGCAGCGCCAGGTGGGCGTCCGGCTCGCCCCGGGCGGCGCGCTCGGCGTGCAGGTGGACCTGCTCGGCCACCTCCGCGAGCAGCGCCTTGCGGTTGGGCAGGCCGGTGAGCGGGTCGAGCGCGCCCAGCTGCTCCTGCTCGGCGGCGAGGTGGGCCATTCGGTACACCGCGAACAGCGGCACCAGCACCAGCGGAATCAGCGCGGCGCTGGCCCGGGCTGCGGTCACCAGCACCGGGGCGAGCAGCAGCAACGAACCGGTGGAGATCAGCTCGTACCCCAGGCCCGACCGGAACCCGGGCCACCAGCGGCCACCGAAACGCCACCGGATGGCGGTGCTGACCAGACCGTAGTTGACCACGAACCAGGCCGCCGCCGCCCCGCCGACGGCCAGCACGTCGCTCCAGCCCAGGTGCCCGCCCTCGAAGATCCCGCCCGGCCCCAGGCCCGTGACCGCCGCAGCGGCGGCCAGCGCGCAGGCGTACTGGGCTGCGTTGAAGCCGGACCGCCAGGCGGAGTGGCCCATCCGCCAACCGGAGACGACCACCGCGATCGTCTGCACCGCCACGGCCGGACCGAGCCCCCAGCCGAGCAGGATGGCGAAGGTGAAGCAGGTGGACGGGAATACCGCCGAGGACTGCCGGCGCCCCGGGGGCACGAACGGCCGCGCGTCGCAGACCACGGCGAGGGCCGCCATCGTCCAGAACGCCACCGGCAGCCCGGCGAGCCGGCCCGGCAGCTCGATCAGCGGCCCGGCCGAGACCAGCAGCGCCAGCACCGCGACGGCGGCGACGAAGCCGTAGAAGGGCGCAACCCGTCCCGGCGGGACGGAGTTTCGCGGATCTGCGGTCTCCATCGCACCTCCCGGGCAGCGGCCACGGCGGACCCTGCGCCCGTCGTGCCCCCATGAAACGCCCTGAGTGCCGCTTTTTCCGAGACGACAGCCACGAATCGGTCGTAGTCGTAATTAAGTTGGTATACGCGACCAGGTGGGGTCAAGATTCACGACCCGCCCCCGCCGGCCCTCCGGCCGGGTCACCCGGGCCGGTGACGGCCGGGGCGCTCGGCTGCGGCGGCCGGGTCACTCGCCGACGCGGGCCACCTCACGGGCCGCGTCCGGGCCCTGGTCGAGCAGGACCCGGAAGCCCTCCTCGTCCAACACCGGCACCTTCAGGCTGACCGCCTTGTCGGCCTTGGAGCCGGGGTTGTCCCCGACCACGACGAAGCCGGTCTTCTTGGAGACCGAACCGGTGACCTTGCCGCCCCGGACCTGGATCGCCTCGGCGGCCTGGTCCCGGGAGAACCCGGCCAGGGTGCCGGTCACCACGACGGTGAGCCCCTCCAGCGGGCGAGGCCCCTCGTCGACGGCCTCCTCGGCCATCCGTACGCCCGCCTCGGCCCACTTGCGGACCACCTCGTGGTGCCAGTCGACGGCGAACCACTCCTTGATGCTGGCCGCGATCGTCGGGCCGACGCCGTCGACCGAGGACAGCTCCTCCTCGCCGGCCGCCTCGATGGCCGCCATCGAGCGGAAGTGCCGGGCGAGGGCCTGGGCCGCCGTCGGGCCCACGTGCCGGATCGAGAGCGCCACCAGCACCCGCCACAGGTCGCGCTCACGGGCCACGGCAAGGTTGTCGATCAGCTTCACGGCGTTGCTGCCGAGGCTGCCGTCCTTGTTGACGAAGAACGGCGACCGGGCCAACTTCTCGGCGTCGAGGGAGAACAGGTCGCCCTCGTCGGCGATGACCTGCGCGTCCAGCAGCGCCGCCGCGCCCTTGTAGCCGAGCACCTCGATGTCGAACGCGCCCCGGCCGGCCAGGTGGAAGACCCGCTCGCGCAACTGCGCGGGGCAGCCACGGCTGTTCGGGCAGCGGATGTCGACGTCCGCCTCCTTCTCCGGCCGCAGCGGGGTGCCGCAGGCCGGGCAGGTGGTCGGCATGACGAACGGCCGGGCGTCGGCCGGACGCAGGTCGACCACCGGGCCGAGCACCTCGGGGATCACGTCGCCCGCCTTACGGATCACCACCGTGTCGCCGATCAGCACACCCTTGCGCTCCACCTCCTGCGCGTTGTGCAGGGTGGCCAGGGCCACCGTCGAGCCGGCCACCAGGACCGGTGCCAGGACGGCGAACGGGGTGACCCGGCCGGTGCGGCCGACGTTGACGTCGATGTCGAGCAGCTTGGTGTTGACCTCCTCCGGCGGGTACTTGAAGGCGATCGCCCAGCGCGGGGCCCGGCTGGTGGAGCCGAGCCGGCCCTGGATGGAGACCGGGTCCACCTTGACCACCACGCCGTCGATCTCGTGCTCGACGTCGTGCCGGTGCTCGGCGTAGTACGCGATGAACTCCGCGACGCCGGCCAGGTCGGGCACCACCCGCCAGCGGTCGCTGGTCGGCAGCCCCCACGCCCGCAGCGCCGCGTACGACTCGGACTGGGCGGTCGGGGCGAAGCCGCGCCGGGCGCCGACGCCGTGCACCACCAGCCGCAGCGGCCGGGACGCGGTGATCCGCGGGTCCTTCTGGCGCAGGCTGCCGGCGGCGGCGTTGCGCGGGTTGGCGAACGGGGCCTTGCCCTGCTCCACCAGGCTGGCGTTGAGGTCGGCGAAGCCGGCGATCGGGAAGTAGATCTCGCCGCGCACCTCGATGAACTCGGGCACCTCGGGGAACTCGGCCGACGTGGTCAGCCGGGCCGGCACGTCCCGGATGCTGCGGACGTTGGCGGTGACGTCCTCGCCGGTGCGCCCGTCGCCCCGGGTGGCCGCGCGCACCAGCCGACCCTGCTCGTAGGTCAGGTTGATCGCCAGCCCGTCGACCTTGAGCTCGCACAGGTAGGACACCGGGCCGCCGGCGTCCCGCTCGACCCGCTCGGCCCAGGCCGCCAACTCCTCGTCGGCGAAGGCGTTGTCCAGGGAGAGCATCCGCTCGGCGTGGGCGACCGGGGTGAAGTCGGTGGAAAAGGTGCCGCCGACCCGCTGGGTCGGGGAGTCCGGGGTGCGCAGGGCCGGGAACTCGGCCTCCAGCGCCTCCAGCTCGCGTAGCTGCCGGTCGAACTCGGCGTCGGTGACGATCGGGGAGTCCAGGACGTAGTAGCGGTACTGGTGCTCGGTCAGCTCCTGGCTGAGGGTGGCGTGCCGCTCCCGCGCCTCGGGGGTCGGCTCGGCCCCCGCCGCCGCCTCCTGCGCCGGGGTGACCTGCTGCGGAACCGCACCCTCAGCACCGTCCGGCGCGGCCGGACCCGCCGTCGACGCCGGATCGTCCCCCGACGCCCCGCCGCTCTCGGTCGCCCCGCCGCTCTCGGACATCCCGCCGCTCCCCGACATCCCGCCGCTCCCCGACACCTTGCCGCCACCGGACACGTCGCGCGACCTCCCGTGATCAAGCTACCCCCGCACCGTATCGGTCGGGTGTGACAATCCGCCGGCCGCCCGCCGCGCCCGGCGGGCCGTCACCCCGCCGACGTGCGAGGATCGCCGCACGTCGGCGGGCCCGGGCCGACGCCGGACAGAGGGAGGCGCGGATGACGGACTGGCTGCTCTGGGCACTGGCGATCGTGCTGGCCGTCGCGGCGGGCTGGGCGTGGAGCGAGTGGCGCCGGCGCAACGCCGGGACCGAGCGCGCCCGCGCCCGGCGGGACCGGACCCGGCCGCAGCGGGACCGGCCGCGCCCCGGATCCACCCCCGCCCGTCCCGGCCGGGGCGCCGGCACGCGGGCCCCGGGCCGACCGGCCGCCCCGCCCCGGCCGCGCGCCGCCGAGCGAACCAACGCCCCCGCCGGTACGCCCCGACCCGGCGAGGTCTGGTGGGCCGAGGTCCCGTACGCCGACGGCACCGGCTCGAAGGTCCGCCCCTGCGTGGTGCTGCGGGCCGGCGAGCGGGACGCCGACGTGCTCAAGGTCACCAGCCAGGACAAGTCCGACCGGGACGATCACGTCCGCATGCCCACCCGCGACTGGGACCCCGGGGCCGACCACGACAGCTACCTCGACATCAGCGAACCCATCCGGATCGCCACCTCGGCCTTCCGGGACAACGCGGGCAGGTGCGACCCCACCCTCTGGCGCCAGCTCCGCACCCTCCCCCACCTCCCCACGCCCTGACCCACCCGCCCGCAGCGCGTTGATCAAGAAGTTTCGCGTCAGCCGGCGAGCGGGTCCTGACGCAAACCCCTTGATCAACGCGCTGGTCGGGGTGGAGTGGGGTCAGTCGTGGGGGGCGGCGAGGGTGGTCAGTTGGTCGGCGTACTCGATGCGGGTGGACCAGTCGCGCGGCCAGGCGGACAGTCCGTGGGCAGCGCCGACGAAGGCGCCGGCCAGGGCCGCGATGGAGTCGGAGTCGCCGGAGGTGGTCGCACCCCGGGCCAGCGCGCCGACCGGGTCGTCGGCGTGCCACAGCGCGCAGAGCAACGCCGTCGCCAGCGCCTCCTCGGCCACCCACCCCTCACCGGTACGCCGGCACGGGTCGCCGCCGTCGTCGGGGCGGGTGAGCGTCGTGGTCAGCCGGCCCAGGGCGGCCAGGCACTCGTCCCAGCCGCGGGCGATGAACTCCTCCGGGGAGTCCACCCCCGGGCGCTGCCACAGGTCGCCGAGCCAGTCCGCCCGGTAGACCCGACGCTGCTCGCGGGCCCGCTCGGCGAGCAGCACCGGCAACTCGGCCAGGGCGACGCCGTCGCGCAGCAGCCGGACCGCGTAGGCGGTCAGCTCACTGGCGGCCAGCCCGGTGGGGTGGCCGTGGGTCAGCCCGGCCTGGAACTGGGCGAGACCGGCCAGGGTGTCCAGGTCGACGGGGAGCAGCCCGACGGGGGTGACCCGCATGTTGGCGCCGCAGCCCTTCGAGCCGGCGACGGTCGCCTCCTGCCAGCGCACCCCCCGGGACAGCTCGGCGCAGGCCCGCAGACAGGTCATCCCCGGGGCGCGGTTGTTGTCCGGGCTGACCGCCCAGGCCATGAAGCGCTCCCGCAGCAGCGGCTCGACCGCCTCCGGGGTGAACGCTGGCGCGTCGTGCAGCGCCCAGCCCACCGCGAGCGCCATCTGGGTGTCGTCGGTGACCAGCGCCGGGTCGCCCTCCAGTTCGCGAGGGCCGGACGGGCCGTACCGGCGGTGGATCTCGGCGACGGTCAGGAACTCGGTCGGCCGGCCCAGCGCGTCACCGTAGGCGAGGCCGAAGAGCGAGCCGGAGGCCCGCCGGAGCGAGGTGTCAATCACCCCCGTGATCATGCCCGGCGGCAGCAAACCGCGCCACGGGAGCGCGGGTCAGTCCCAACACAGGCAGAACGGGTGCCCGACCGGGTCGGCGTAGACCCGGAAACCCTCGCCCTCGCCGGGCAGCCGCCGCGCGCCCAGGGCCAGCGCCGCCTCCTCGGCGGCCTCGATGTCGGAGACGGTGACATCGAGGTGGAACTGCTGGGGCCGCTCCGGGTCCGGCCAGGCCGGCGGGGCGCAGGTCGGGCGCCTGCTGGAAGGCGAGCCGAGGATGGCGGCCGACCGGGCCGCCGAGCACCACCCACTCGTCGCCCTCGGAGTCCTCCTCCGCCACCGACAGGCCCAGCAGCTCGGCGTAGAACGCCGCGAGGGCGCGGGGATCCGGGCAGTCGATCACCGTGGAACGCAGTTGTCCAACCATGGGGTCATTCTGCCCACCGGGCCCGACAGGAAACCTCAGTCCTCGGCGAGTCGCCGGCCCGCGTCCCGGCACGCCGCGAGCACCGCCCGGACGTACTGCGGGCTGGCCCCGGCAAGGCCGCAGGCCGGGGTGACCACCACCTGCTCGGCGAGGCGACGGCGCGGGAAACCGAGGCGGTCCCAGACCTGACGTACCCGGTCGGCGACCTGGGCGGAGGTCGGCGCGCCACCGGCCGGCGGCGGGGTGGCCGGGGCGGCGCCGGCCAGCAGCCCGAGCCCGGCGTCGATCGCCTCGCCGAGCGGGTCGAGGTCCCGCACCAGGCTCAGGTCCAGCGCGACCGCGGCGGCGCCGGCCGAGCGGAACAGCTCCAGCGGGACGTCCGGCGCGCAGCAGTGCACCACGACCGGGACCCCGACCGCCTCGACCACCGAGCGCAGCAGGTCCGCCGCGTCGGGCTGCGCCACCGGGCGGTACGTGCCGAGGCCGCTCTCCGTGGGCACCCGCCCGGCCAGCACGGCAGGCAGGGACGGCTCGTCGAGCTGGAGCAGCACCGTGGCCCGGGGCAGCCTGCGGGCCACCGCCGCGACGTGCACGCGAAGCCCTTCGGCGAGGGACCCGGTGAGGTCCCGCACCGCGCCCGGGTCGCGCAGCATCCGCCCGCCGATCGGCAGGTCGAGCGAGGCGGCCAGGGTGTACGGGCCGGCCGCCTGCACCTTGACCGTCCCCGCGTACTCCTCGGCCTGCTCGGCGAGCTGGTCGAGGTCGCGTTCCATCAGGTCCCGGGCCCGGCGCAGGTCCCGGCCCGGCCGGGGGGCGACCCGCCACCGGCCCGCGTACAGCTCGACCGGCAGCTCGACCAGCAGGCCGCCGGTGCGGCCGATCAAGTCCGCGCCCGGGCCGCGCTCGGGCAGCTCGGGCAGGTGGGGCAGCGCGGGCAGCTCCCCGAGGACGACCCGCTGCGCCTCGGCGACGTCGGTGCCGGGCAGCGAGCCGATACCGGTCGCCGCGCCGGCCGGCCAGGGCCACGCAAGATCTGTCACGGGCGAAGGGTATACGGATCAGGTGGTGATGGTGGCGGAGCCGAGCACCACGTCGCCGGCCTGGTCCGGCCGGTACGCCACCACGGCCTGGCCCGCGGCGACTCCGCGCACCGGACGGCGCAGCTCGGCGCGCAGCGTGTCCCCGATCAGCTCGACGGTGGCCGGCACCACGTCGCCGTGGGCGCGCAACTGCACCTCGCACCCGACCGGCCCGGCCGGCCGCCCCCCACCGGTCCACACCGGACGCTCGGCGCGCACCGAGAAGACCTCGAGCGCCTCGGCCGGCCCCACGGTGACGGTGTTGGTCTTCGGTGTGATCGAGAGCACGTAACGCGGCCGTCCGTCCGGGGCGGGCCGGTCCAGGTGCAGGCCGCGCCGCTGCCCCACCGTGTACGCGTACGCGCCGGTGTGGCTGCCGACCACCGCGCCGGTGAGCGCGTCGACCACGTCGCCCGACGCCTCGCCGAGTCGTCCGGCCAGGAAGCCCCTGGTGTCGCCGTCGGCGATGAAGCAGATGTCGTGCGAGTCGGGCTTGTCGGCAACGGCCAGCCCGCGGCGGGCCGCCTCCTCGCGGACCTGCGCCTTCGTCGAGTCGCCGAGCGGGAAGACCGACCGGTCGAGCTGGGCGCGGGTCAGCACCGCCAGCACGTACGACTGGTCCTTGGCGAGGTCGACGCTGCGGCGCAGCAGCCCGTCCGGGCCGAGCCGGGCGTGGTGGCCGGTGACGACGGCGTCGAAGCCCAGGGCCACGGCCCGATCCAGCACCGCCGCGAACTTGATCTTCTCGTTGCAGCGCAGGCAGGGGTTCGGGGTACGACCGGCCGCGTACTCGGCGACGAAGTCGTCGACCACCTCTTCATGGAACCGGTCGGCCATGTCCCACACGTAGAACGGGATGCCGATCACGTCGGCGGCCCGCCGGGCATCCCGGGAGTCCTCCAGCGTGCAGCACCCCCGCGCCCCGGTGCGGTAGGTCTGCGGATTACGGGCAAGCGCCAGGTGCACGCCGGTCACGTCGTGCCCGGCCTCCACAGCCCGCGCCGCCGCCACGGCGGAGTCCACCCCGCCCGACATGGCCGCAAGAACCCTCACCCCGTCACGCTCCCTTCCCCACCCCGAGCGTACCGGCCCCGCCCTGTCGCCCCGTCGATCATGGAACGGTGCCGGGTGCGGAAGGCGCACGGCACCGCACCGGGCCCACGGGCCCATCCGGTCGGCGGGGGGCTAGCGGGGGGTGCGGAGGGCGGCGGCGCGGCGGGCGCGGTCGACTGCGGCCGGGAGGGCCGTCACCAGGGCGTCGATCTCTGCCTGGGTGCTGGTGTGGCCGAGGGTGAAGCGGAGCGAGGAACGGGCGCGGTCGTCATCGGCGCCCATCGCGATCAGCACGTGCGAGGGCTGGGCCACGCCGGCCGAGCAGGCCGAGCCCGTGGAACAGGCGATGCCCTGGGCGTCGAGCAGCAGGAGCAGAGCATCGCCCTCGCAACCCGGGAAGGAGAAGTGCGCGTTGCCCGGGAGCCGATCGGCGGGGTCGCCGTTGAAAACCACCTCGGGGACGGCGTGCCGGACCCGCTCCACCAGGTCGTCGCGGAGGGCGGCCACCCGGACCGCGTACTCCTGCTGGCCCTTCACGGCCGCCTCCACCGCGACCGCGAAGGCGACGATGCCGGCGGTGTCCAGCGTCCCGGAGCGGACGTCGCGCTCCTGCCCGCCGCCGTGCAGCAGCGGGGTGGCCGCGACATCCCGGGCGAGCACCAGCGCGCCGACGCCCGCAGGGCCGCCCAGCTTGTGCCCGGTGACGGTGAGCGCTGAGACGCCGCTGGCGGTGAAGTCGACCGGAACCTGGCCGACGGCCTGGATCGCGTCGGTGTGGAACGGCACGCCGTGCTCGGCGGCGACGGCGGCCAGCGCGGCGACCGGCTGGAGGGTGCCCACCTCGTTGTTGGCCCACATGGCGGTGACCAGGGCCACGTCGTCGCCGTGCGCGGCCAACTCGGCGCGCAGCGTCTCCGGGGCGAGCCGACCGGCGGCGTCCACCGGCAGCCACCCCACCTCGGCCCCGTCGTGGTCGACCAGCCAGTCGACCGCGTCGAGCACGGCGTGGTGCTCGACGGCGCTGGAGATCAGCCGCCGCCGGCCCGGGGACGCGGACCGGCGGGCCCAGAAGATGCCCTTGACCGCAAGGTTGTCGCTCTCCGTGCCGCCGCCGGTGAAGATCACCTCCGACGGGCGGGCGCCCAGCGCGGCGGCCACCCGCTCGCGGGACTCCTCCACCCAGCGCCGGGCACGCCGGCCGGGCGCGTGCAGTGACGACGCGTTGCCAACCTCGCGGGCGGCGGCCAGGTACGCCTCCAGTGCCTCGTCGAGCATCGGAGTCGTCGCGGCGTGATCCAGGTATGCCATCACCGTTCAGCCTACTGACCGGGGCACCGCCGACCCGAAGCCGGAGGGCGTCCCGGGCCGGACCGGGCCACCGACGGATAGCGAGAGGGAAACCCCTCCGCACCCGCACGTGGCGAATCTCCCGAGCGTTCCGGGGTACTACAAGATCTGGCTCGACAACCGCCCACTCCGGCGACCCCACTGTCGAGGGGCACCCTGACGAGCTGATCGGCGGGCCGGCCCAGCTCCCCGACCCGCCGATCAGCTCCTTCCCCCACCCCCACCCCACCCCGGGCGGGGCAAATACACGGAAAGAGTGGCCATCCCACGTGGGATGGCCACTCTTTCCGTGTATTTGCGGGCCTCAGGGGGCGGCGGTCACTTGCGCTTGCGGATCTCCTCGGCGGCCTGCGGGACGACCTTGAACAGGTCGCCGACGACGCCGAAGTCGGCCAGCTCGAAGATCGGGGCCTCGCCGTCCTTGTTCACGGCGACGATGGTCTTCGAGGTCTGCATCCCGGCCCGGTGCTGGATCGCCCCGGAGATGCCCAGCGCGACGTAGAGCTGCGGGGAGACGGTCTTGCCGGTCTGGCCCACCTGGAACTGGTGCGGGTAGAAGCCGGAGTCGACGGCCGCGCGGGACGCGCCGACGGCGCCGCCGAGCAGGTCGGCCAGCTCCTCGACCAGCTTGAAGTTGTCGGCGTTGCCGACGCCACGACCGCCGGAGACGACCACGCCGGCCTCGGTCAGCTCGGGGCGCGAGCCCTTCTGCTCGGCGACCCGGTCGACGACCTTGGCCAGCTTGTCGGTGTCGGTGACCGACACGGTGAGCTGCTCGACGGTCGGGGTGGCCGCGGCCGGCACCGGGGGGACCGAGTTCGGCCGGACGGTGACCAGCGGGAGGCCCTTGGTGACCTTGGACTTCACGATGGCCGAGCCGGCGAACGCGACCTGGGTGGCGGTGCCGTCGGCCGCGAGGCCGACCACGTCGGTCAGGATGCCGTTGTCCAGCTTGACGGCCAGCCGGGCGGCGATCTCCTTGCCCTCCTGGGCGGAGGCGAGCAGCACGGCCGCAGGCTGGACCCGCTTGACCAACTCGGCCAGCACGGTGGCCTTGGGGGCCACCAGGTAGCCGTCGATCTCCTCGCCCTCTGCGGCGTAGATCTTCTCCGCGCCGTACTCGCCCAGCTTGGCGCTCAGCGCCTCGGCGGCGCCGGGGCCACCGAGCACGACCGCGCTCGGCGTGCCCAGCTCGCGGGCGAGGGTGAGCATCTCCAGGGTGACCTTCTTGACGCCGAACTCCCGGGTGGCTTCGACGACGACGAGAACCTCAGACATGTCCAGACCCCTCACACGAACTTCTCGGTGGCGAGGAACTCGACCAGCTGCACGCCGCCGGAGCCCTCGTCGGTGACCTTCGCGCCGCCGGAGCGCGGTGGGCGCTTGGTGTGCCCCAGCACGGTGCTGGTCGCGCCGTCGAAGCCCACCTCGGCCGGGGCGACACCGAGGTCGCCCAGGGAGAGCGTCTGCACCGGCTTCTTCTTGGCGGCCATGATGCCCTTGAAGGACGGGTAGCGCGGCTCGTTGATGGTGTCCCAGACGGAGACGACGGCCGGGGTCGAGGCGGTGACCACCTCGTAGCCCTCCTCGGTCTGCCGCTCGACGGTCAGGGTGGCACCGTCGACGGTGAGCTTGCGCGCACCGGTCAGCGCGGCGACGCCGAGGCGCTCGGCGATCATGTGCGGCAGGACCTGGACCCGGCCGTCGGTCGACTCGGCGCCGCAGATCACCAGGTCGGCACCCAGCTGACCGAGAGCGGCGGCGAGCACCTTCGAGGTGGCCACGGCGCAGGACCCGTGCAGGGCGTCGTCGACGACGTGCACGGCCTTGTCCGGCCCCATGGAGAGCGCCTTGCGGATCGACTCGGCCGCCCGGTCCGGACCCATGGTCAGGATGGTGACCTCGCCGCCGTGCGCCTCCTTGATCTTCAACGCCTCCTCGATGGCGTACTCGTCCATCTCGTTGATGACGTTGTTCGCCGAACCGCGGTCGACGGTGTTGTCGTCAGTGCGCAGGCTGCGGTCCGCGCCCGAATCGGGCACCTGCTTGACGAGTACGACGATGTTCATCGCGCTTCGACGACCCTCCTGTTGGTGTTGCGATTGCTCGCCCGGTCTCGGGCGCAGCCTCGCGCGTCCGTTGACGCCCGGTCAACAGCGGGCTGCTGTGCAGTTGCCCACGACCCATGTTACCCACAAGTAGCTTCGGCCTCCGGGGGGCCCGGAGTGACACAACTCACCGCACGCGACCCGGCCGGGGCGCGTGCGGCGGAGGTCAGGCCGGCTCGGCCAGCGCGGCCCTGATCTTGTCGATCGCCGCCACCTCGGCCGGCACCACCCCCCGGTGCGCCCGGGCCACCCGGTCGGCGGCGGCAAGCACCAGCGACCGGTAGCCGGCCACGTCCTCCGGGGACTTCTCCCGCAGGATCTCCACCGCCCGGCCGAGCGCCGGCAGCACCACCGACTCGATCTCCAGGGCCGAGTCCCGGGGCAGCATCGGCAGCGGCCCGGTGGTGAGGGCCTCCTTCACCGGGCCGCCCGCCTGCGCCAACACCCCGGACGCGGCGAAGCTCTCCCGCAGCAACGCGAGCATGCCCGGATCGGCGTTCGAGACCAGGAAGACCGCGCCGAACGCGCCGGTCTTCAGGGTGAGCCGCTCGTCGTCCGTCAGTCGCTGCCCCATGGTCACGGAGTGTAGATGTAGGGCGTGGTGGTGGTGACCGGGACGAGGCCGAGCCGCTCCAGGATCGGCCGGCTGTCGTCGGAGGCGTCCACCTGGAGCAGGGTGCGGTCGCGCTGGGCGGCCAACCGCGCCCGGTGGCCGACCAACGCCCGGTAGATGCCCCGGCGGCGCCAACCCTCCAGCGTCGAGCCGCCCCACAACGTCGCGAAGCCGGTGCCGGGGACGTAGCGCACCCAGCCGGCGCTGACCACGGTCTCCCCCGCCTCGGCGACCACCACCGTGATCGACTGCGGGTCGGCGGCGATCTCCCGCTCCAGCCCGTCGGCGAGGTGACCCCGGCTGTCGCCCCAGACCTCCTCCTCCATGACCACGATCCGGTCCAGGTCGGCGCGGGCGGTCACCTCGCGCAGGCGTACCCCCTCGGGAACCACCGGGAGGGCTGCGGCCAGCGGCGCGACCGGGCCGATCACGACGGTCTCCCGCTCCTCCGGGACGAACCCGGCGGCCCGCAACCGGTCGGGCAGGTCGGCCGGCTCGTCGTGGCCGTGCAGCTTCCACTCCACCTGCTCGCCCCGGGCCCGGAAGAACTCCACCTGCCGAGCGATCAGCTCGTCCAGCGCCGCCCCGGTCAGGCCGCTCAGGTCCCGGTAGCTGAGGAAACCCCCGTGATCCAGGCCGAGAATGCGGGACAGCGGCCCGTCCCGCTCCACGGTCACCCCGGCCGGAAGCGGGTCCGGCACCCATGCCTTCAGCTGGTGGTCGTACGCCTCACGCAGCGTCATCGCGTCAAGATCGGTCACCGGTCCAGGTTATGCCCGGGGCAAAGCGGATAATCGGCGTCGTGTGGGAGACGGTGCGGCGGTGGTTCGACCCGCGGGAGCTGCGGTCGGTGGGCAGCACGCCCGACTACCGGTTCTCCCTGGCCAACGAACGGACGTTCCTGGCCTGGCTGCGCACCGGGCTGGCGCTGGTCGCCGGCGGGCTGGCCGCGGCCCAGTTCCTGCCGCCGCTGCCGCTGGCGCACCTACGCGAGGCGATCGCCGTCGCGCTGCTGCTGCTCGGCGGGACGGTGGCGGTGCGGGCCGTGGACCACTGGGCCCGCACCGAGCGGGCCATCCGGCTCGGCGAGGAGCTACCGGCGTCCCGCTTCCCCGCCGTCCTCGCCCTCGCCGTGGGGCTGGGCGCGCTGCTGCTGGTGGTGGCCGTGCTCGTCCGGGCGGTCGGCGGCCGGTGACCGGGGACCCGGGGCTGCAGCCCGAACGGACCCGGCTGGCCTGGCGGCGCACCCTGCTCGCGTTCACCGTCGTCACCGTGCTGACCGTCCGGTTGGCCCTCACCGGGGACGCGATCGGGGCGGTGCTGGCCGGCGTGGCGATCGCCGGCTGGGCGGCGGCGCTGGCCCTCTGCTGGGGGCGGGCCGTCGGCTCGGGCCCGATGCGCGGCACATCGCGGACCATGCCCGTGGTCGCCCTGGCCGCCCTCGGGCAGGCCACGGTGGGTGTGCTGCTGACGGTGCGCGGACTGTGGTGATCGGGCGAAGGTGCGCCATGATAGGGGGATGGCCAGGCTGTACGTCCTACTCTTCCTGATCCAGATCGTCCTCGCGGTCTGCGCGCTGATCAGCTGTCTCTCGGCCGAGGAGGGTCAGGTCCGCGGCCTGCCCCGGATCGCCTGGGTGCTGGTCATCCTGATCTTCCCGCTGGTCGGCTCGATCGCCTGGTTCGTCGCGGGACGGGAGCCCGCCGCGGGCCGGCCCCGGGCGGCCGGGCCGCTCGGCGGCGCTCCAGCCGAGCGCCGCCGGCCCGTCGCCCCGGACGACGACCCGGAGTTCCTCAGCTCCCTCGCCGAGCGCTCCCGCGAGCAGGACCGGGAGCTGTTCCGCCGCTGGGAGGACGACCTGCGCCGGCGCGAGGACGACCTGCGCCGTAAGGAGGGCGACCCGCCCCGGGAGGACGACCGGCCGGGGGCCTGACGCGGCGGCGAGCCCGACCAGGCTGCCCGGTCAGGTTGCCCGGCTGGAGCCGGCCCGCGAGCTGGTACGGGTCACACTCGACGCCTGAGCGCCCGAACCGCCAGGGGTGCGAAGACGGCGGCGAGGGCGACGGCCCAGAGCATCGACTGGACGACCGGGGTGGCCACCGGGCCACCGACCAGCAGTCCACGCAGGGCGTCGGCCAGGATGGTCACCGGGTTGACCTCGACCCAGTGCTGGAGCCAGCTCGGCATCCGGTCGGTCGGGACGAAGACGTTGCTGGTGAAGGTGAGCGGGAAGATCACCATGAAGCCGAAGATCTGCACCTTCTCGGGCTCGCTGACCAGCACCCCGACCAGCACCGAGATCCACGCGGCGGCCAGCGAGAACCCGAGCAGCAGGACGAACGCCCCGAGCAGCCCGAGCACCCCGTTGCCCAGCCGGAAGCCGAGGATCGCGCCGACGCCGATCAGCAGCGACACCGACCACGCCTGCTTCACCGTGTCGGCGAGGATCCGCCCGGCCAACGGCGACCAACGGGCGATCGGCAGGGTGCGCAGCCGGTCGAACACGCCCTTGGTGAGGTCGTTGTTCAGCCCGAACCCGGTGGTCATGGTGGCGAAGAGGGCGTTCTGCACGATGATGCCGGGCAGCGCGAACGTCAGGTACTCCCCCGGCGAGCCGGAGATGGCCGTGCCGAAGACGTACGTGAACAGCAGCACGAACATCACCGGCTGGATGCTCAGGTCGAGCAGCTCCATCGGGTTGTGCTTGATCTGCACCAGGCTGCGCCAGGCCAGGGTGAGGGTGTGCCGCAGCCCGGCGGACACGCCGAGCCGTCGGGCCGGGGCCAGCGGGGCGGTGACGGTGGCGGCGGTCATGCCGGCGTCCTTTCCAGGTCGGCCCCGGCCGGGGCGTCGGACTCGGCGCGGTGGCCGGTGAGGGAGAGGAAGACCTCGTCGAGGCTGGAGCCACGCAGGGCCAGCTCGGCCACCGGAACCTCGGCGGCGTCGAGGCGGCGGACCACGGCGGGCAGCACCGCCGGGTCGTTCACCGGGACGGTGACGGTGGTGTGGGCGACCTCCGGGGGGACGGCGGCCACCTCGCCGGCGATGGACACCACGGTCGCCAGGTCGGCCGGGTCCGCCGGGCGGACCGTGAGCACCTGGCCGCCGGTCTTGGCCTTCAGCTCCTCCGGCGTGCCCTGGGCGATCACCCGGCCATGGTCGACGACGGCGATCTCGCCGGCGAGCTGGTCGGCCTCCTCCAGGTACTGCGTGGTCAGCAGCACGGTCACCCCGTCGGTGACCAGTTCGCGGACCGTGTCCCACAGCTCGTTGCGGCTGCGCGGGTCCAGCCCGGTGGTCGGCTCGTCGAGGAAGAGCACCTGCGGCCGGCCGACGAGGCTGGCGGCCAGATCCAGGCGGCGGCGCATCCCGCCGGAGTAGGTCTTCGCCGCCCGGTCGGCGGCGTCGGTCAGCTGGAACCGGGCGAGCAGCTCACGCGCCCGGGCCCGGGCGTCGGCCCGGCTCAGCCCGAGCAGCCGCCCGATCAGCAGCAGGTTCTCGGTGCCGGTGAGGGCCTCGTCGACCGAGGCGTACTGACCGGTGAGGCCGATGAGCTGACGGACCCGGTGGGCGTCGCGGCGGATGTCGTACCCGCCGACGGTGGCGTGGCCCTCGTCGGCGGCGAGCAGGGTGGCGAGCACCCGCACGATGGTGGTCTTGCCGGCCCCGTTGGGCCCGAGCAGCCCGAACACGGTCCCGGTGGGGACCGCGAGGTCGACTCCGGCGAGGGCCGTGGTGGCGCCGAAGCGCCGCACCAGACCCTCCGCCCGGATCGCGTACGTCATGGAAAGCTCCCGTCGTCTTGCTTGTCACGCCACCATGGCCGACGGCACTGACAAACTGCCGAGGCGCGGCTGACGTTACGGCGACGGGCGCTGACAATTCGGTGATTTCGCCCTCGGCGGATCACGCCGGGGGCTGACGGCGGCCTCAGGCCAGGTTCGAGGAGCGGGGGTACGCGTCGGCCGGGTCGGTCAGGACGTTGACCAGGTACGGCACGCCGGAGGCGAAGGCGCGGTCCAGGGCCGGGGCGAGGTCGGCGGCCTTCTCCACCATCTCCCCCGCTCCGCCGAGGGCCTCGACGACGTGGTCGTAGCGCAGTCCGGGCTGGAGGTCGGCGGCCACGTCGTAGCCGTACATGGCCCGCATCGGGTGCTTCTCCAGGCCCCAGATGCCGTTGTTGCCGACCACGATCACCACGGGGAGCTGCTGGCGGACCAGGGACTCCACGTCCATCAGCGAGAATCCGGCCGCGCCGTCGCCCATCAGCACGCAGACCTGCCGGTCCGGGTGGCTGACCCGGGCCCCCATGGCGTAGCCCATGCCGGTGCCGAGGCAGCCGTACGGGCCGGGGTCGAGCCAGGTGCCGGGCTGGGCGGGCTCCAGGTACTTCCCGGCGTACGAGACGAAGTCGCCCCCGTCGCCGATGGTGATGGCGTCCGGGGCGAGGACCCGGCGCAGCTCGCCGTAGACCCGGGCCGGTCGGATCGGGTCGGTCTCGGCGGCCATCTCCTCGGCGTCGCGGGCCTTCGCGGCGTCCTCGGCGACGCGCAGCTCGGCGACCCAGTCGGCGTGGTCGGCCCGGTCGCCGGGGTGGTCCGCGAACGCGGTGAGGACCAGCCGCAGGTCGCCGGCGGGCGAGGCGGCCGGCTGGACGTGGGTGGCGCGCTGGCTGGGCGCGTCCACCACGTGCACGACCTTGGCGTCGCCGAAGTCGCCGAAGGCGAGCCGGAAGTCCAGCGGGGTGCCGATCACGACCACCACGTCGGCGTTGCGCAGGGCGACCCGGCGGGCCTTGGCGAAGGAGAGCGGGTGGGTCGGCGGCAGCGCGCCCCGGCCCATGCCGTTGGTGAAGACGGGCACCTGCAACGCCTCGGCGGCGGCCCGCAGGGCGTCGACGGCGTCCCCGGCGTACACGTCGGAGCCGGCGATGATCACCGGACGGCTGGCGGCGGCGATCAGCGCGGCGGCCCTCGCCACCTCCGCCGGGTCGGCCTCGACCGGCGCGGGCGGGGCCACCTCGGGCAGCTCGGCGTCGCCGACGGAGAAGACCGCCTCCAGGGGGAGGTCCAGGAAGACCGGGCCCCGGTGCGGGGTGAGCGCGGTGGTCAGCGCGGCACTGACCGCGCGCGGGATGTCGTCGGCGCTGAACACCGTCTCGGCGTGCTTGGTGACCGGGGCGACCAGTGGCAGGTGGTCCATCTCCTGGAGGCTGCCGGAGCCCCAGCGGAACTGCGGGGCCCGACCCCCGAGCACCAGCACCGGCGACGCGTTGAAGAACGCGCTGGTCAGCCCGGAGATGCCGTTGGTGACGCCGGGGCCGGCGGTGAGCACGGCGAGGCCGGGGCGGCGGTTGAGCTTGGCCACCGCCTCGGCTGCGAAGACCGCCGACTGCTCGTGCCGGACGTCGTAGAGCGGGAATCCGGCCTTGTGGGCCGCGTCGTAGAGCGGGAAGACGTGCCCGCCGGAGAGGGTGAACATCTCCCGTACGCCGTGCGCGCGCAGCGCCGCGAGCGCCAGTTCCCCGCCGTGACCTTCGACCCGCTCCGTCATCGCGTTCCCCTCGTCCGTGGCCGGAGTCACACGCTACTGGCCGGTAGGCGGAATGTGAACCGTCCTCGGGTCAGCGCCCGGTGAAGTCCGGCTTGCGCTTCTCGACGAAGGCGGCCATCCCCTCGCGCCGGTCGTCGGTGGCGAACAGCGCCGCGAAGAGCTGGCTCTCCCAGGCCAGGCCGGAGGTGAGATCCATGTCCAGGCCGCCGTCGACCGCGAGCTTCGCCGCCCGCAGCGCCTGTACCGGACCTTTCAGGTACGGCTTCACCAGCTCGACGGCGGCGGAGTACACCTCGGCGGCCGGGACCACCCGGTCGGCCAGGCCGATCCGCAGCGCCTCCTGGGCGTCCACCATCCGGCCCGACATGATCAGGTCCTTGGCCCGGGCCGGGCCGACGAGACGGGCCAGCCGCTGGGTGCCGCCCGCGCCGGGGATGACGCCGAGCTTGATCTCCGGCTGGCCGAGCTTGGCGTCCTCGGCCACCACCCGCCAGTCGCAGGCCAGGGCCAGCTCGCAACCGCCGCCGAGGGCGTACCCGGTGATCGCGGCGACCACCGGCTTGGGGATCCGGGCGAACTCGCCGAGCGCGCTGGACAGGCCGGCTGCCCGCTCCGCCATGTCCACGTAGGACATCTCGGCCATCTCCTTGATGTCCGCTCCGGCCGCGAACACCTTCTCCCCGCCGTACACGATGACGGCGCGGACCTCGGGGTCGGCGGTGGCGGCCGCAGCGGCGGCCCGCAACTCCTCCTGGACCTGCTTGTTGAGCGCGTTCATCGGCGGCCGCTCCAGCCGGATGGTGCCGATGCCGTCCCTGGTCTCCAGCCGCACGAACTCGCTCACGCCGCCCTCACTTCCTCGTCGAAGTCGCGTGCCAACCTTACGGCCCGGGTCGTTGGGGTAAGTAGTCTGGTGTCCGCCCCGCGTCCCGGAGTCCGCCATGGTCAGGTACTACGAAGACAGGTCGGTGCAGGTCACCTCCGCCGCCATCCACGTGGACGGCCAGGCGTACCCGCTGGCCGAGATCAGCATGGTCTGGCACCTGCGCGGCAGCCGGTCCTGGCGGGTGCTCGTCGGCCGGGGCGCGATCGGCGCCGCGCTCGCCGGGCCGCTGGTCGCCGCCGCACTGGGCGTGGCGCTCGCGCTGTGGCTGCACCGCTCGCTGACCGTCACGATCGCCATCGTGGGGGCCTCGGTGCTGGTCGGGCTCGCCGTCGGGCCGGTCGCCGACTTCCTCTTCGAGCACCTGGACCGCTCGTACGCCCGGGGCAGCCGGCAGCTGGAACTGTGGGTCCGGTGGCGCGGCCACCCGGTGCGGCTGCTGAGCACCCGCGACGCGCTGCGCTTCGGGCAGATCTACCGGGCCGTGCAGCGGGCGGTGGAGGCCGGCCAGTCGCCGGCCCCCCGGGCGCGGGACACAGGCCCGTCGGGCAACATGGCCAGACCGCGCAACAGACCGTAGCGGTCCTGCTCGTCGCTCGCGATGCGACGGAGGTGTTTCCGACCGCCTACGGAGCTGCCCGCACAGACGGGGCAGCCCCGAAGGGCCCCGGGCTCCATCGCCCCGCCGCGCCGGTACCGCGCCGGAAAGACCCCGCACGCGGAGGCGCGGCACCGCCACAGCCGGTTAGCCTTAGTGATGACCCTCTATTACCGGGACGACGCGGTGCAGGTGACGTCCGAGTCGATCCGGGCGGGCGGCCACTCCATCCCGATCGCCGGAATCACGTACGTCTGGCACGCACGCGGGCGGACCACGCTCGCCGTGCGGGGGCGGGTCGTCGGCCGGGGCGTGCTGGTGCTGCTGCTGTCGCTGCCGCCGCTGGTGGCGCTGGTCTGTGTGGTCTCGCTCGCGTGGTCGGCGCAGGACCGGGGCAACTGGACGCTGGCTCTGATCATCCTGGCCGCCTGTGCCGTGGGCGTGCTGGCCCTGGTCCCGTTCCTGGAGGTGCCGCTCGGCTGGCTGGACCGCTCGTACGAGCGGGGGAACCGGGTGAACGAGCTGTGGGTGCAGCACCACGGCCAGGAGGTGATGCTGCTGCGCACCCCGGACGCGCTACGGTTCGGGCAGATCTACCGCGCCGTGCAGCGCGCCGTCGAGCAGCAGGTGGACCGGGGATGACCGATCGGCGGGCGGGGCGCTCGCCCTGACCCGGCAGTCGGGCGCCGGCGGGCGGCACTGGATGTCCCGGCGCACACTGGGAGGCATGGCGATTCCCCTTCCCCGGCCGACCGCTGTCCTCGGCCTCACCCGGTCCGCCTTCGATCAGGCCCTCGGCTCGGCCGCCTCGTTCGCCGCCGTCCCGGTCCGTGCGTTCGCGGTGCTGGACGGGGTGGAGGCGCTGCTGTCCCGGATCAACGGGGTGGTGGACCGGATCGAGGGGACACTGGACCGAACGGACCGGGTGCTCGACGACGCCGAGTCCGCCGTCCGGGAGGTGGCCGTGATCAGCGCCTCCGCGACCACCGCGATCGACACCGCCACCGGGGTCGCCACCGCGGCGGCCGTGGTGGTCGCCTCGGCCGAGGGGGTCGCCGGCCGGGCCGCCGCCACGGTGGACGCCGCCGCCGGGGCGGCCGACACCGCCGGCGAGCTGCTCGCCGCGTACGAGCCGGCGCTGCGGCGGGCCGCGCCGATGACGACCCGTTTCGTCGAGGAGCTCAGCCACGAGGAGGTGACGGCGGCCATCCGGCTGGTCGACGAGCTGCCCAAGCTCAAGGAGCACCTCACCGCCGACATCCTGCCGATCCTGGCCACCCTGGACCGGGTCGGGCCGGACCTGCACGACCTGCTCGACGTCACGCGGGACCTGAAGCTCGCCGTCGCCGGCATCCCCGGCCTGGGCATGCTGCGTCGCCGGGGCGAGAAGCTGACCGACGACCCGGGCTGACCGACGGCGCCCGCCCCGTCAGGCCGACGGGGCGTGGAGCTCGTCGATCTCGGCCCGGCGGGGCAGGGCCACGGACGCACCGAGTCTGCGTACGCAGGCCGCGCCGGCCGCCGCCGCCCACCGCACGGCGGCAAGCAGGTCCCGCCCCTCGCCCCAGGCCACGGCGAGGGCCGCCGTGAAGGCGTCCCCGGCTGCCGTCGAGTCGACCACGTCGACCTGCACCGCCGGGACGTACGCGGGCTCGGCGTCCCGCTCGACGTACCAGGCGCCGTCCCCGCCCAGGGTCAGCACCGCCCGGGGCGCGAGCGCCAGCAGCGCTCCCGGGTCGTCCCGGCCGCGCCCGGTGAGCGCCAGCGCCTCGTTCTCGTTGACCACCAGCAGGTCGACGGCGGCGAGCAGCTCGTCCGGCACCCGCTGGGCCGGCGCCGCGTTGAGGATCACCCGGGTGCCGGCGGCACGGGCGGCGAGCGCCGCCTCGGTCACCGTCGCGACCGGGATCTCCAGCTGGGCGACCAGCACGTCCGCCGCCCGCACGGCGGCCAGCTCGCCCTCGGTGAGGTCGGTGAACGCGGTGTTCGCCCCCGGGGTGACCATGATCGCGTTCTCGCCGTCGGCGCCGACCATGACCAGGGCGACGCCGGACGCCCCGTACACCACCCGGAGCTGGCCGGTGTCGACACCGGCCGCGGTGATCCGGGCCTTGAGGGTGACCCCGAACGCGTCGGAGCCGATCGCGCCGAGGAACGCGCAGGACGCGCCGGCCCGCACGGCGGCGACGGCCTGGTTGGCGCCCTTGCCGCCGGGGACCATGACGAAGGCGCTGCCGAGCACCGTCTCACCGGGACGCGGCAGGGCCGGCGCGGTGGCCACCAGGTCCATGTTGGCGCTGCCCACCACGACCACCCGGGTCTGCTGCACGCTCGGCACTCCTCGCGGCTCAGGCGGCGCGGGCCGTCCAGCGGTCGCCGACGCGGTCGACCGTCAGGGGCAGGCCGAAGGTCTTGGAGAGATTGTCGGCGGTCAGGGTGTCGGCGAGCAGCCCCTGGGCCATCACGCCGCCCTCGCGCAGCAGCAGGGCGTGGGTGAAGCCCGGCGGGATCTCCTCGACGTGGTGGGTGACCAGGACCAGGGCCGGAGCGTCCGGGTCGTACGCCAGCTCGGCCAGCCGGGCCACCAGGTCCTCGCGCCCGCCCAGGTCGAGCCCGGCGGCGGGCTCGTCCAGCAGCAGCAGCTCGGGATCGGTCATCAGCGCCCGGGCGATCTGCACCCGCTTGCGCTCCCCCTCGGACAGGGTGCCGTACGCCCGGTCGGCGAGGTGGCCGATGCCGAACTGGCCGAGCAGCGCGTGGGCCCGGGCCTCGTCGGTGCGGTCGTAGCTCTCCCGCCAGCGCCCCACCACCGACCAGGCTGCGGTGACCACCACGTCGACCACCCGTTCCTCGGCGGGCACCCGCTCGGCGAGGGCTGCGGTGGACAGGCCGATCCGCGTCCGCAGCTCGTTGACGTCGGTCCGGCCGATCCGCTCGCCGAGCACGTGCGCCGTGCCCGTGGTCGGGTGCAGCCGGCCGGCGGCCAGGCTCAACAGCGTCGTCTTGCCGGCACCGTTCGGGCCCAGCACGACCCAACGCTCGTCCAGCTCGACCCGCCAGTCCACGTCGTGCAGCAGCGCGGTGTCGGACCGGCGTACGCCAACACCGTCCAGGCTGACCACCAGATCCGCGTCCACGGGGGCGGTGGCGGGGGCGGCGCCGACGACGCCGGGGATCAGGTCACCAGTCACCCGTCCATCCAACCACGCACCGCCGCACCGCCCCCCACGGGCGGTGGCCACGCCATAAGGTGAGGCGCCGTGGCGTTGGTCACCGCACGGGGGAGGAACCAGATGCCGTACCGCTTCAGGGAGCGTCTCGGGTGAGCGCCGTAATCGAGATCGAGGGGCTACGCAAGACCTTCCACGGCCCGTACCGCAGCCGCCAGGTCGCCGTCGACGGCTTCGACCTGCTGGTGGGGCGGGGCGAGATCCACGGCTTCCTGGGGCCGAACGGCTCGGGCAAGACCACCACGCTGCGCGCCCTGCTCGGGCTGGTCCGCGCCGACGCGGGCCGGATGCGGCTGTTCGGCGAGGACGTGCCGCGCCGGTCGGCCGCGGTGGCCGGGCGGGTCGGCGCGATCGTGGAGACGCCGCAGTTCTTCGGCAACTTCACCGGGCACCGCACGCTGCGGCTGCTCGCCCTGGCCGGCGGGGTGCCGACCCGGCGGGTGGACGAGGTGCTGGACCAGGTGGGGCTGCGCGGCCGGGGCGACGACGAGGTCAAGGGCTACTCGCTGGGCATGCGGCAGCGGCTGGCGGTGGCCTCGGCCCTGCTCAAGGAGCCGGAGCTGCTGATCCTGGACGAGCCGGCGAACGGGCTGGACCCGGCGGGCATCCGGGAGATGCGGGACCTGATGCGGGAGCTGGCCGCCGCCGGGGTGACCGTGCTGCTGTCCAGCCACATCCTCGGCGAGATCCAGCTGATCTGCGACCACGTGACGATCATCTCCCGGGGGCGGCGGGTGGCCGCCGGGCCGGTGGAGGGCGTGCTGGACGGCCACGACCAGCACGAGTGGCGGGTCGGGGTGCCCGAGCAGGGGCAGGCTGCGGAGCTGCTGCGCCGGGAGGGACTGCCGGTGGAGGAGCACGCCGAGCACCTCGTCGTCGGCGGGGTGCCGGACGCCGGCGAGATCAGCCGGCTGCTGGGCGAGCAGGGGCTCTGGGTCCGCGAGCTGGTGCCGCTGCGACCCGACCTGGAGAGCGTCTTCCTGGAGCTCACCGACGACGGGGCGGAGCATCCCGAGCTGCCCGGGCTGGCCGACGAGCCGGCACCCGTCGACCCCGGCGAGGGCCGGCTCATCGACCTCGACGTGACCGTCGGCGACGACAGAAAGGTAAGGGCGTGAGCCTGGTACGGGCCGAGCTGGAACGGCTGGCCGCGCGCCGCTTCGTTCAGCTCATGCTGGTGCTGCTGGTGCTGGCGTTCGGGGTGACCGCGGTGACCACCCTGGTCGGCTCGCACCGGCCGTCGTCGATCGAGGTCGCCGAGGCCCAGCAGGCGGCGGCCGAGGAACGGCAGGCCCTGGAGGCCACGTACCAGCGGTGCGTGGCTGCCGCGCGGGGAAACCTGCCGCCGGAGGAGTCGGAAAGCTTCCCGAGCGACTGCTCGGCGTTCGACCCTGCCCAGCGGGAGCGGCTGCCGGTGGCCGCCGACCACCTCCAGGGGGTGTTCAACTTCGCCAACCAGGCCCGCCCGCTGCTGTACCTCCTGATCCTCTTCCTGGTGCTGTTCGGGTTCCTGGTCGGCGCCTCGTACATCGGGGCGGACCTGTCCACCGGCGGGGTGGTCAACCTGCTGATCTGGCGGCCCCGGCGGCTCGCCGTGCTCGGCGCGAAGCTGGGCACGCTGCTCGGCGCGCTGACGGCGGTGTCGGTGCTGGCGTCGACGGCGTACGGGGGCGCGTTCTGGCTGATCGGGCAGACCGCCGGGATGCCCGGGGCGACCGACGGGGACTTCTGGCCGCGGCTGTGGCTGACCTGGGCCCGTGGGGTGGTGCTGGTGCTGTTCGCCGCGACGGCCGGCTTCGCCATCGCCACCCTCGGCCGGCGGACGGCGGCGGCGCTCGGCGCGGTCATGGCGTACGCGGTGGTGTGGGAGCTCGGCCTGCGGGTGGTGGTGGAGGTGGTGGGCATACCGCGGGGCGAGGACTGGATGCTCTCCACCTACCTCGACGCCTGGCTGACCGGCGAGGCCCGGCTCTCCGACGCCTCCATGTGCGGGGGCGTGTCCGGCTACTGCGACGGCACCTACCAGCTCGGCTGGGGGCTCGGGCTGGCGGTGCTGCTGGCGCTGACCGGCGGGCTGACGGTGGCCGCGTTCGCCGCGTTCCGCCGCCGCGACCTGATCTGACCCGCGCACCCGGGGCGCGACAACTTGTTGCAGCGCCCCGGGTGATGGTGAAGAATTCCTACGTGACGGACGCGTGGTCAGCCCACGGTGCTGCCGAACACCTCGTCCCGCACGGCGTCGAGAGCGGTGCGCAGCGCGCCGTGCAGGACCGGCTCCTCGGTCAGTCCGCTCGGCACCACCCGGGGGCGGACCAGGGTGATCGCCGCCACCTCCCGCTGCACCCGCCCAGCCAGCGCCGCGCCGCCGGCCCGCCCGACCTCGCCGGCGAGCACCACCAGCGGTGGGTCGAGCACCACGCAGGTGCTCGCCACGCCCAGGGCGAGCCGGCGGGCCAGCTCGTCGAGCACCGGTGCGGCGTCGGCCTCGACCGCCGCGCGTACCGCCTCGGCGGCGCAGTCGGCGACGATGCCGTGCTCCCGGGCCACCGCCAGCACCGCGTCGCTGCCGGCGAGCTGCTGGAAGGCCGGCTTGGCCCGGCGGGACACGTCGCGCGGGATCGGCGCCCCGGGCACCGGCAGGTAGCCGATCTCGCCGGCCGCGCCGCTGCTGCCGTGGTGCAGCCGTCCGCCGAGCATGATCGCCAGACCGACGCCCGCGCCCAACCAGACCAGCACGAAGTCGGCCAACTCCCGGGCCGCGCCCGACTGCGCCTCGGCGACGGCGGCCAGGTTGACGTCGTTCTCGAAGACCACCGGGGTGTCCAGGTCCTCGCGCAACGCGGCGAGCAGGCCACGGTGCCAGCGCGGCAGGTTGAACGCGAAGGTGATGTCGCCGGTGCCCGGGTCGACCAGGCCGGGCGTGCCCAGCACCACCCGACGCACGACGGACAACTCGGCCCCGGCGCTGCTGGCGGCCTGGACGACGGCGTTGTGCACCACGCCGACCGGGTCGTCGGTGTCCCGGGTGGACTGCTCCACCCGGCCGGTCACCGCGCCCGTGATGTCGGCGCAGGCCGCGACCACCCGGTCCGCGCCGACCTCCACCCCGACCACGTACGCGCTGCTGGGCCGGACGGCGTAGAGCTGGGCGTTCGGGCCCCGCCCGCCGGCCTGCTCGCCGACCCGGGCGACCAGGCCGCGTTCCTCCAGCCGCTCGACCAGCTGGCTGGCGGTGACCTTGGACAGGCCGGTCAGCTCGCCGATCCGGGCCCGGGTCAGCGGCCCGCGCTCGAGTAACAGCTCCAACGTCGCGCGGTCGTTGAGCGCTCGTAACAGGCGGGGGGTGCCGGGCAGCCGGGTCGCACTCATGCCATGTCCTCTAGCTATTCGTAAGCTCTACTCACCACTACCGACCTGCAGACGGGTGTCCGTAGCGTAACGGCCGCCCGGGACCGGGTGGTCGGACGACCCGGCGGCGACCGTGGTCCCGCCGGCGAACCCGGTACGACGTTCGTGCCCTCGGGCACCGGAAGGGGACAGACTCGTGGGGACCGATCCAGGACTGCGCCGGCTCGCGCTGGGCACCCTACTCGCCGCGTACCCGGGGCCCGTCCCGCCGGACTGGGCCGTCGGCCTCGTGGGCGAGGGCCTGGCCGGGCATACCCTGTTCGGCACGAACGTGCACGACTTCGCCCAGCTCGCGGCGAGCACGGCGGCGCTGCGCGCGGCCCGGCCCGACGTGCTGGTCGCCATCGACGAGGAGGGCGGCGACGTCACCCGGCTCGCCCGCGCCACCGGCAGCCCGTACCCGGGCAACGCCGCGCTCGGCGCGGTCGACGATCCGGCGGTGACCGAGCGGGTGTACGCGGCGATCGGGGCCGAGCTGGCCGCCCTCGGGATCACCGTCAACCTCGCGCCGACCGTGGACGTGAACACCGCCGACGAGAACCCGGTCATCGGCACCCGCTCGTTCGGCGCCGACCCGGCCCGGGTGGCCGTCCACTCGGCCGCCGCCGTCGCCGGCATCCAGTCGACCGGCGTGGCCGCCTGCGCGAAGCACTTCCCCGGCCACGGCGCGGCGACCGCCGACTCGCATTACGAGCTGCCCACCGTGGACGTGCCGCCGGCCGTACTGCGCGAGCGGGACCTTCCGCCGTTCGCCGCCGCCATCGGGGCCGGGGTGCGGTCGATCATGACGGCGCACATCCGGGTCCCCGCGCTGACCGGGGACGACCCGGCCACCTTCAGCCGGGCGGTCCTGGTCGACCTGCTGCGCCGCGAGTACGGCTTCTCCGGGGCGGTGATCACCGACGCGCTGGAGATGAAGGGCGCGGCGCTCGCCGCCGGGGGCGTCGGCCCGGCCGCCGTCCGCGCGCTCGCCGCCGGGGCGGACCTGCTCTGCATCGGCGCCACGGTCGACGCCGCGCTGGTCGAGCGGGTGGCCGCCGAGATCGTCGACGCGCTCGGCGACGGTCGGCTGGACCGGGCCCGGGTGGAGGAGGCCGCCGGCCGCACCGCGGCGCTCGCCGCCTGGACCCGGCCCGCCGGCACGCCGCCCCCCGCCCCGACCGACCTCGGGTACGCCGTCGCGCGGCGCGCCGTCCGCGTCGAGGGCGACGTCACAGGGCTGGGCCGGCCGCTGGTGGTCCAGTTGCACACCGCGTCCACGATCGTCGAGGAGCGGGTGCCGTGGGGGCTCGGCCCGCACCTGGCCGGGCTGGAGGAGGTGCGGGTGGTGGCCGCCGAGACCGACGTGGCGTCCCTGCGCGGGCTCGCCGGGGCCCGGCCCATCGTGCTGGTGGGCCGGCACCTGCACCGGCTCCCCGGCGGCCCCGACCTGGTCGACGCGCTGGCCGCCACGCATCCGGTGACCGTGGTGGAGATGGGCTGGCCGGGCCGGTGGCGGCCGACGGGCACTCGCGCCTACGTGACCACGTACGGGGCGAGCCACGCAAACGGGCGGGCGGCGGCGGAGGTGCTCGGCCTGGCCGGTTGACCCCGAGCTGCGCTGGTTCGCGTACCGGGGGTTGGTCCGCTCGCCGGGCTGTCCCGGCACGGGTGCCCCGGTCGGCCAACCGCCAGACACCGACCCTGATCCGCACTCTGCGTCACTAGGCCCAGAAGCCACCCAGCTCGCTGCATCACAGGTCAAGTCCCCTAAACGACACCGACAACCCGCCGATCACCCCTTGCCCGACCCATTATCGATACGTAGCGTCATGGGCGGGACGGCGGCCGGCAGGAGGGCCTGGGGAAAGGCTGCGGACCGTGGATCCGGCCCGGGATCCACGGTCCGCGCCCCGCCTGCGGCACCGGCCGGCGGGCGTCAGCGCAGGGCGGGCACCGGGCGGGCCGGGTCGGCTGCCCGCGCATCCGCCTCCGTCCCGTCGCGGGGCACGTCGTCCCCGTGCGGGTCGTCGAGCATGGTCGCCTCGTCGAACGGGTCGTCGCCGCGTAGCACCCGCTTCGCCCGGTCCCGGTCGAAGCCCTGGGTCCAGGTGCCGACCAGCACGGTGGCCACAGCGTTGCCGGCGAAGTTGGTCAGCGCCCGGGCCTCGGACATGAACCGGTCGATCCCGACGATCAGCCCCACCCCGTCGACCAGGTCCGGGCGGTGCGACTGGAGGCCGCCGGCCAGGGTGGCCAGGCCGGCGCCGGTCACCCCGGCCGCCCCCTTCGAGGCGATGATCATGAAGAACAGCAGCGAGATCTGCTCGCCGATCGACAGCGGCTTGCCCATCGCCTCGGCGATGAACAGCGCGGCCATGGTCAGGTAGATCGCGGTACCGTCGAGATTGAACGAGTATCCGGTGGGGACGGTGATGCCGACCACCGGCTTGCTCACCCCGACGTGTTCCATCTTGGCGATCAGCCTGGGCAGCGCCGACTCCGACGACGAGGTGGACAGGATCAGCAGGAACTCCCGGCCCAGGTAGCGCAGCAGTTTGAAGATCGAGATCCGGGCGACGATCCAGAGCAGCGCGCCGAGCACCAGGAACACGAAGATCGCGCAGGTGGCGTAGAAGCCGAGCATGATCTGGGCCAGGCTCTTCAGCGCGTCCACGCCGGTCGCGCCGACCACGGCGGCGATCGCCCCGAACGCGCCGATCGGCGCCAGCCACATGATCATCGCAAGCACCTTGAAGACCACCCGCTGGAGTACGGCGATCGCATTGATCACCGGCTCGCCACGCCGGCCGAGGCTCTGCACCGCGAACCCGACCAGCAGCGCGACGAGGAGCGCCTGGAGCACGTCGCCCTCGGTCAGCGCGGAGAACAGGGTGGTCGGAATGATGCCGAGAACGAATTCGACGGTCCCCTCAGACTCCCCACCGGCAGCCTTCTGGCCGGCACCGGCGAGCGCGCCGTCGAGCGCCAGCCCCGAGCCCGGGTGGATCAGGTTGCCGACCACCAGGCCGATCGCCAGCGCGACGGTCGACATCAGCAGGAAGTAGCCGAGGGCGAGGCCGCCGACCTTGCCGACCTGCGCCGCCTTCCGTACCGAGCCCACGCCGAGCACGATGGTGCAGAAGATCACCGGACCGATCATCATCTTGATCAGGTTGACGAAACCGGTGCCGAGCGGGGCGAGGGACTTGCCGAAGGCGGGGAAGACCAGCCCGACCGCGATGCCCGCGAGGACGGCGGCGATGACCGCGAGGTAAAGGTAGCGGGTGCGGTCCTTGCGGCGGGACGGCTTGGCGACGGTGTCCGCACCGGGGACGGCACCGGGTGCGGCGTCGCGCGGGCCGGGAACGCCCTGGCCGGGGGCGACGGCCGCGGGCCGGCCACCGCCCTGCGGGCCGGACGGGCCGGTGGGGCGCGACCCGGACCCGTACTCGGGCTCCGGATCCGGTGTCGGTGCGCGGTTGTCAGCCATGCGGCCACCCCTACCCACCGGTGTCCGTCGTCACACCGGCGACCACGGGCGCCGGCCGGGGCCGCCGGGCAGCTACGGGTCGCCGGGGCCCGGAGTCACGGCGGGTACACCCCGTACGACCGCCAGCCCTGGTCCGCGAAGCCGGCCGCCTCGGCGACCCGCGCCGACGCGACGTTGGCGGGGTCGTGCCGGTACGTCGGCACCGCACCCCCGTCGAGCACCCGGCGGGCGGCCCGGGCGACGAGGCTACGCGCCAACCCGCGCCCCCTGGCCTCCGGCACGGTGCCGACGGCCAACTCGTGCCCGTGGGCGTCGTGCCGCTTGATCGCCGCGCCGGCCAGGTATCGTCCGTCGGCGCCCCGCACCACCAGCACCTCGCGGTCGAACAGCCGCAGCCACCGCGGCAGCCCTGGCTCGGTCGGCGCGACCCAATCCCCCACGTCCGGCAGCGGAGCCGGGGCCAGGGTCCACCGGAAGACGTCCTCGTGGCACACCCACCCGGGGTGGTCCACGGCGGCCGGCAGGCCGGCAATCAGCCGCCGCTCCGACTGACCGGCCAGCGCCCGGACCGCCGGGGCGTGCCGGGGCGCCACCGAGAGCACCGTGCCGCGGCCGTCGCCGACCGCGATCGCCGGGCGGAGCCGGCCGTCCCAGGCGGGCAGGGCACGCCGGCGCGAGCTGACCACGTTCAGCCCGGGTCCGGCCGGCCACTGCCCGAGCCAGGTCGCCAGGTGCAGGTACAGCCGCCGGTCGAGCACCGGTCACCCTCCTCCGCACCGCCGCAACGCGCCCCACCCCGAGGCCAACATGATCACGGTACGCCAGCCACCCCCACCCCACCCCACAACCGCTCTCACCCGCCCCACCCTGTTGATCCAGGCCGGCCGGTACGCGTCACGCGACATCGCCCGCCGGATCACCCCCACCCGGCGGAGAAGGACCCCGACCCGCCTCCGGCCGAGAGCTCCAGCGGGTCGCTTCTGAAGATCGCGCGCAGGCTGATTGAGGCGACCGACGGGCGGGTAGACGTACAGAAGATCACCGATGAATTTCGGTTCATAGTCCGGTTGCCGCCGGGGGGAACCGGACGCATCGATCAAACGTCACAACCATTTCCATCCATGTACAACTTTCTCTGGGACGGTATGGTCATGCCGAATCTGCCTTATGACCGGTACCAACAGGACGCCGAGCGCGGCTGGCGGGAAGCCGGAAGCGGGCGGTTCCCCGCGCAGCCGACGTACCGCGAGCTACGCAACGCGCGCCGCGCGGAGCCGGCGCTGTCCTGGGCGGAGTTGAACCGGCTGCCGGCCGGCGTCTCCACCCGGCGCGGCCTCACCGCCCGCTGAACCCGCGCGGACGGGGGGCCGGAGCTCAGAGCTCGGCGGCGATGGCCTTGGCGCTGTCCACATCGGGGCCGGGCAGCGGGACGAAGAGGGTACGCCGGTAGTACTCCAGCTCGCGGATGCTCTCCCGGATGTCGGCCAGCGCCCGGTGGGCCAGCCCCTTCCGCGGCTGCCCGAAGTACACCCGCGGGTACCAGCGCCGGCACAGTTCCTTGATGGAGGAGACGTCGATCATCCGGTAGTGCAGGTGCGCGTCCAGGCGCGGCATGTCCCGGGCGATGAAGCCCCGGTCGGTGGCGATGGAGTTGCCGCACAGCGGCGCGGTGCGCGGGTCCTTGACGTGGCTGGTGACGTAGTCGAGCACCAGGTCCTCGGCCTCGGCCAGGGTCACGGCCGAACGCCGGACCTCCTCGGTGAGGCCGGACTTGCCGTGCATGGTCCGGACGATCTCCGGCATCCCCTCCAGCGCCGCCTCGTCGGCGTGGATCACCACGTCGACACCGTCACCGAGCACGTTGAGGTCGGGGTCGGTGACGAGCGCGGCGACCTCGATCAGGGCGTCCCTGCCGAGGTCCAATCCGGTCATCTCACAGTCGATCCAGACGAGGAGGTCAGCCACGGCCACAGCCTACGCGCAGCCCACGCCCTCGCGCCTCGGCCCTGTCGGCCGGATGGACCGCTAGGGTTTCCCCGTGCCAGCTGAACCGATCGCGCCACCCTCCGTCACCGCCGACGAGCCGGGCGGCCGCAGGGTCCGCCGGCTGGTCACGGTGCTGGCCCTGGCCGCCGTCCTCCCGGCGTTGTACCTGCCCGGGCTGGTGCACGACTTCTTCGACCTGAAGATCTACATGCGGGCGATGGACTGGTGGGCCGCCGGCCACCCGCTCTACGACTACGCGCAGCCGGACCGGGTCCAGGGCGAGCTGTACTTCACCTACCCCCCGCTGAGCGCGCTGCTGCTGCGCCCGTTCGCGCTGCTGCCGCTGGGCCTCACGATCGCGGTCTTCACGATCCTGACCGCGCTCGCCGTGGTGGTGACCACCCGCTGGCTGCTCGCCCCGGTCGTCGCCCGGCACGGCCTGCCCCGGACGTTCACCCTCACCGTCGCGGTGCTGCTGGTCTTCGCGGTGGAGAGCACCCGGGAGACGATCACCTTCGGTCAGATCAACATGCTGCTGGTCGTGCTGATCCTGGCCGACCTGCTCTTCGGGGTGCCGCAGGGGCGGCGCTGGGCGGGGGTCGGCGTCGGGTTGGCCACCGCCCTGAAGCTCTACCCGGGCATCTTCATCGTCTACCTGCTGGCGACCCGCCGCTGGCGGGAGGCGGCCGTGGCGTCGGCGACCGCCGCCGGGGCCACCCTGCTCGTGGCGGCCGTGGCCCCGTCGGACTCGTGGCGGTTCTGGACCCACGAGCTGTGGGCGACCAGCCGGGTCGGGCGCACCGACTACACCGGGAACCAGTCGTTGTTCGGGCTGCTCAGCCGGTTCACCGCGCCGGCCGAGCCGAACCGGGCGCTGTGGCTCGCGCTGGCCCTGCTCGTCGCCGGGTACGGGCTGTGGCGGGCCGCCCGCGCAGCCTCGGCGGGGGACGCGCTCACCGGCCTGACCCTGACCGGGCTGGTGGGCGCGCTGGTCAGCCCGATCACCTGGACCCACCACATCTACTGGTTCGTCCCGGCGGTGGTGGTGCTGGCCGACGCGGCGCTGGGCGCGGACCCGGCCACGCCCGACGGGGCGCGGCGGCGCCGGTGGCTGACCGGGCTGGCCGTGTTCACCGGCGCGGTGATCGTCTACGGGGTGGTCTCGTTCCACGACTGGGGGGTGGCCCCGGTGCGCACGGACTCACCCGGGCAGTTCCTGGTCCGCAACACGTACGTGCTGCTGAGCCTGCTGCTGCTGGTGGCTCTGCCGGTCGCCCGGCGGGCCGGGCCGACCACCGCCAGGGACGAGAAATCGCACCAACTGGACAGAACTCCCGATTGACGTCCTCCTCGCCATAAATGGCGAGGATTCCGGTCTGTTACACCCCCGAAGGGCAAGCTCCCGGTGGGTTACCGCTTCCCTGCGTGGTGCCGGCACGGATGCCGGTCTTACCTGCGCTCCACGGTCGTTGAGGTCCGCCCGTCCGGCGGCCCTGATGTTCCTGGCGGCGTTGACGTCCCGGTCGTGGTGGCTGCCGCACGGGCAGTCCCACGCTCGGATCGACAGGTCAATCCTGTCGTTGATCCGGCCGCAGTCGGAGCACATGCGGGTCGACGGGAACCACCGATCTACCCGGCCGAACGTGCGCCCGTACCGGGCGGCCTTGTACTCCAACATGCTGGTGAACGAAGCCCATCCAGCGTCGTGCACACTCTTGGCCAGTCGGGTCCGGCCGAGACCAGCCACAGCAAGGTCTTCCACGTACACCGCTTGGTTGTCGCGGATGATCGCCGTGGACAGTTTGTGCTGCCAGTCCCGCCGGGTGTCCGCCACCCGCGCATGGGCGCGGGCAACCTTCACGACGGCCTTCTTGCGGTTCTGACTGCCCCGCTGCTTGCGGGACAAGTCCTGCTGCAACCGGCGCAGCTTGCGGGCCGCCCGGCGCAGGAACTTCGGCGCAGACACCTTCGTGCCATCGGACAGGACCGCGAAGTGGGTCAGACCCAGGTCGATGCCCACCTCGGAGTCCGTCTCCGGCAGCGCCTCGTCCGTGCTGGTCCGCACGACGAACGACGCGAAGTACCGTCCGGTCGCGTCCCGGATCACCGTCACCGACGACGGCTCCGACGGCAAGGACCGCGACCACCGGACTGGCACATCCCCGACCTTCGGCAGCCGCAGCCGCCCGTTGTCGAGAACCTTGAACCGGGAGTTCGCGGTGAACCGAACAGCCTGCCGGTTGTCCTTGCGGGACCGGAAACGTGGCGGGGCCACCTTGCGGCCCTTCCGCTTGCCACTGACCGAGGCGAAAAAGTTCCGGTAGGCCGTGTTCAGGTCGGCGAGGGCCTGCTGCAGCACCACCGCCGACACCTCGCCGAGCCACCCCCGGCCGGGGGTCCTCTTCGCCTCAGTGATGACCCTCTTGGACAGGTCCCCATCCGTGATGTAGGGCAACCCCTGTTCGCGGGCCCCTTGCCGTACGCGCAGCCCGTCGTTGAACACCACCCGCGCGCACCCGAACGCCCTGGCCAAGGCTTGCCGCTGGCCGGGCGTCGGGTAAAGCCGGTAGCTGCAACGCAACTGCACCCATCGATTGTATCATTGGTTTATGGCCGACACGGAAGACGTTCGCACTGGTAGACACTGCGTCTTCGCGTTGCACGCCCACTTGGTTTTCGTCACGAAGTACCGACATGGAGTCTTCACTGACCGACACCTCACGCGAATGGAAGAAATCATGCGGGCGGTGTGCGAAAACTTTTCCGTCGAACTGGTCGAGTTCAACGGAGAACGCGACCACGTACACCTGATGGTCAACTTTCCGCCCACCGTCGCAGTGTCCCGGCTGGTCAACTCCCTCAAAGGAGTATCGTCCCGTCGGCTGCGACAGGAGTTCCCCGAACTGGTCGAGCACTATTGGCGGGCGCAACGCCTGTGGTCCGGTTCCTACTACGCCGGATCGGTTGGCGGAGCGCCGCTGTCCGTGGTGCGCCAGTACATCGAAGATCAACGGCGGCCCGCCTGACGGCGGGGTCAGGAACGCCGCCGGCGAGGGGCGCACCCGCCCCGCCGGCCGGGGCGGCGTACCGGTCAGGAGGGTTGGCGGGTGCGGGCCGGGCCGGGCGCGGCCGGGCGGATGCGGCGGGGCTCGATGCGCACCGGACGGGCCGTGACCTCCGGGTTCAGCGGCGGCCAGGCCAGCGGTGCCGGCGGGGACGGCGGGGCGAGATCGGCCAGGGTGGCCGGGCGGCGGGCCGGGGCCGGCCCCAGCGCCGGGCGGGGCTGGCCGGCGGGCGGACCCACCGCCACCAGTTGCCGTTCGGCGGGGACCGCCGGGGCCGGCGCGGGGCCGGCGCCGAGCGCGTCGAGCGAGGTCATCCCGAGCCGGCCGGCGAGCACCGGCACCTGGTCGGGCTCGACCACGAAGACCACCTCGCGGGGGCGCACCGGGCGCAGCAGGAGCGCGGCGGACACCACCAGCAGGCCGCCCAGGACGATCAGCGCCCAGACGGCTGCGGGGAGCCACCCGGCGGCGAGTTCCGCCTGCAGGTCCACCGCGCCAATCCGGGCGGTGACGCCGCCGTCGGGGTCGACGCGCCGGGTGGCGACGCCGAGGGCGGCACCGGCCAGCAGCGCCGGGATCCCGATGGTGAGCAGCAGCATGCCGACGAGCGCGCGAGCGAATCGCATCCGTGTCGTTTCCTTCCGTGGCCGGGTACCCGGACGACCATACCGATGCAAATCGCACAATCACCCGATATCACCAGCAACGGCGTACGGCGACGCGGAAAAGGCGCTGGCCCGCCGGTAGGGACCGGCGGGCCAGCGGGCGGTACGGGACGGCTCAGGACCTCGCGGCCGGCTCCCGCCGGGTACGGGCGAACGCGAGGCCGCCCAGGGCCAGGCCGGCCAACCCGGCGACCAGCCCCGCCACCCCGAACGCGGTGCCCGCGCCACCCTCGGAGTCGTCATCGTCGTCGTCCGCGCCGGCGGCTGCCACGGCCGGCGCCGACGCCCCCGCCGACGGGGCCGCCGCGGTCAGGGTCAGCACCGGCGCGGGCTTCTCCGGCTCCTCGGCCCCGGCGGCGGGCTCCTCGATCCAGCGCACCACGTTGCCGTCCGAGTACGTCTGAAGCGCCTTGAACACCATCGTGTCCACCTCCGGCAGCGGCCCCATCGAGACCGGGAACTCCTGGAACTGGCCCGGCTTGACCGCCGCGTCGCCGGCCGCCGTCCAGGTGATCTTCGACACGGCCTCGGTGACCTCGCTGCCGTGCACCTGCACCGGCGGGTCCACCTTGCGCTTCTCCACCGCCACCGTCCAGCCCGGCAGCGGCATCGTGGACACCGAACCGACCGGGGCGTTCTCCGGCAGCACCACCTCGACCTTGGTCGTGGACGCCTCGTCGCTCTCGTTCGGCACCCGGAACGCGAACCGGCCGTAGCCGCCCTGGGTCGCCTCCTTCGGGTTGACCGAGACGTGCGCCGAGGCGGGCGCGGCCACGCCGAGCACCACGGCGGCGACGCCGAGGGCCAGGACGGCGGCGGTTGCGGAACGCCGGTGACGGAGCATGGGGAACTGCCTCTCTCTAGCGGATGCTCACGGTGGCGCTCACCGTGGCCTGGTCGATGTCCGTGGTCCGGACCGTGAAACGGAACTGCCACTCCCCCACGGCGGGCAGGTTGAACTCCCCGGTCGCGTGGTTGTCGGTCAGCGGCAGCAGCAGGATCTCGATCGGCTCGATCCCGGCCGCCGGCAGCGCGGCGGTGGCCTTCCACTCCTCCACCGGCTGCGGTCGATTGTCCTTCGTGTACGCGTACAGGTGCAGTGAGTTGTTGCCCCGTTCGGCCGGGTCCATCTCGACCTGGAGGGAATAGAGCGGGCTGGACAGGGTGGTGGTGAACAGGCCGGCCTGCGAGCCGTTCACGTCCGCGCCGGCGGTGCGGGCCGGCGGCGTCTGCACCAGGGTCGCCGACACCGCGAGCACCACCGCGGTGATCGCCAACTCCACCCACACCGCCCGCCGCACCGGCGTCGGCCGCCCCGCGGCGGTGCGCCGGCGCACCAGCGCCCGGGAGTACGCGGCCACGCCGAGCACCAGGACGAACAGCACGATCTTGGCCAGCACCAGCCGCCCGTACGTGGTGTCGACCAGGGCGGTCGGGGTGGCCACCTCGATCAGCGCCTGCACCGTGCCGGCGAGCAGCAGCGCCGCGACGGCCAGCGCCGCCCAGCGCGACCAGATCGGCAGGATCGCGCCCAACTCCCGCTCGTCGGCCCGAGGCAGCAGGAACCCGCCGAGCATCACCAACCCGCCCAGCCAGACCGCCATGCTGCCCAGGTGCACCGCGTCGACCACCACCGACACGGCCGGGGCGGGCGAGGCCGCCGGGTGCCCGGCCAGCGGCCAGGTGAGCAGCGCCGCGCCGCCGAGGATCGCCAGGATCACCCCGTCGGTGCGGCCCACCGGCCCGGCGAAGAGCGGGCGGAGCAGGAACGCCGCCGCCGCGAGCAGGCCCAGCCGGACCAGGTGCGTCGCGCCGTACGTGCTGCCCAGCACGTCGCCGAGGCCCGCCCCGGTCACGTCGAACAGCCCGCCCCCGGCGGTGTACGGCACCTGCAACCACAGCTCGGCGAGCGTGGCGAACACCAGCAGGCCCAGCCCCGTCCAGGCCAGCCGGGCCGGGCCCCGGCGGGAGAGCCGACGCGGCCACAGCGCGCCGAGCACCAGCGCCGGGCCGACCAGCAGCAGCAGCCCCGCGTACCCGAGGTACTTGGCGACCTTGACCCCGTGCTCCACCACCGGGTCGGCCCGGTTGTCGGACCCCGCGTCCGTCGGCGGCGTCGACGGGGCACCCACGGAGTAGGTGAACGCGCCGGACACCGGGTGACTGTCCGCCGAGATGACCCGGTAGCTGACCAGGTAGGTGCCCCGCCCGGCGGACGGGTCCACCGGCACGGTCACCACCGTGCTCTTGAAGGCCGGCTCCCCCCGGTCGGCCCGCGCGCCGTCCGGGGCGATCACCCGGATCTTCCCGGCCACCTTGCGCACCGGCTCGCTGAACGTCAGCACCACCTCGGTCGGCCCGCCGGGCACCACGGCGGACGCGGCCGGGCTGCTGCTCACCAGCACCGCATGGGCGCTTGCGGGGGTGGCCGGGGCCAGTAGCAGGGCGACGACGGTGACCAGCAGGCCGGCGAGCGCGCCCACCCGCGCGAGCCGGCGGCGGGGAGGCCGGAGATTGGCAGCAGTCATGTGGGCCATGCTCGCCGACGCGGGGGCCGATCGGCGACCCGGGCCGGCACCCGCGACGGCCCGGACCCGCTGCCCACCGCCGGCGCCTGCGGATCCTCGCCGCCCAGCCGCGCCGACAACGCCGCGCGCACGTCGTCGCATGTCATGAGCGGGTAGTCGGGCCGGGCACCGGGAAAGTTCCCCGAGTGGGCCACGCCATGTAAGGGCCGAAGGACCCTGCCCGGCCCCGATCTGCCGCGTACCCTGATGTGACGTGATCCCCGCCCCGCGTGACCCCGCCGCCGTCGGTCCGCCCGATGCCGCGGGCGTCGGTGCCCGGGGTCCGGCGGTCGACGCGGCCCGGGACGGGGCGACCGACTGGGCGCTCGCCGCGCGCGGCGGCGACCCGGTCGCCCAGGCGGCGTTCGTCCGGGCCACCCAGGCCGAGGTGTGGCGGTTCGCCGCCGCGCTGGTCGACCGGGACAGCGCCGACGACCTCACCCAGGAGACCTACCTGCGGGCGTTCCGGGCGCTGCCCGGCTTCGAGGGGCGCTCCAGCGCCCGGACCTGGCTGCTCGGCATCGCCCGCCGGGCCTGCGCCGACCACCTGCGCACCGTGGTCCGTCGGCGGCGGCTCGCCGAACGGCTGGTCGGCCACGCGCACGCCGACCGCCCGTACCCGGACCCCGCCGGGCAGCTCGGCGCCACCGATCTGGTACGCCGGCTGCCCGCCGAGCGGCGCGGCGCCTTCGTGCTCACCCAACTCCTCGGCCTGTCGTACGCGGAGGCCGCCGCCGTGGAGGGGGTGCCCGTCGGCACCATCCGCTCCCGGGTGGCCCGGGCCCGCGCCGACCTGGTCGAGGCGGTCGGCGACGCACTCGCCGGATGACCGGGAACTTCCGTCGGAGCCGGGGCGACCAATGACCATGACCGCACGACGCATCGGGGCCGTCCGCTGGCCCGCCGTCCGCCCGTGGCTGGGCGTCGCCGCCCGGCTCGGCCTCGCCGCCGTCTGGCTCGTCGCCGGCGGGACCAAGGTCGGCGACCTGGCCGCCTCCGGGCGCGCCGTCAACGCGTACCAGGTGCTGCCGTACGACGTCGCGACGGTGATCGGCGCGGCGCTGCCCTTCGTCGAGCTGGCCCTGGGGCTGCTGCTGCTGGTGGGACTGGCCACCCGGCTGGCCGCCGGGGTGTCGGCCGCGCTCCTGGTGGTCTTCGTCGCCGGCATCGCCTCGGCCTGGGCCCGTGGCCTGGCCATCGACTGCGGCTGCTTCGGCAGCGGCGGGGAGCTCGCCGCCGGACAGGCCCCGAGCTACCTCCCGGAAATCCTCCGGGACCTGGGATTCCTGGCGCTGGCCGGATTCCTGCTGAGCTGGCCCCGCACCCCCGTCTCCGTGGACGGCTGGCTCGCGGACGCACCTGTGGAGGACGAGGATGAGTAGTCGCAAGGGACAGCGGGACACCGCTCGGCTGGTCCGGCAGCAACTGGCCCGGGAACGCCGCCGACGGCGGACCCTCTGGACCTCGGTTGCGGCGGTCGCCGTGCTGGTGATCGCCGGCGGGATCGGCTGGGCCGTCTGGTCCAGCCAGCGCTCCGACACCTTCACCGCCCCGCCCGGCGCGACCGAGAACGGCACCGGAGTCGCGTACGGGGACGGGCCGGCCACCATCGACCTGTACGAGGACTTCCTCTGCCCGGCCTGCAAGCAGTTCCAGCAGAGCAGCGGCGCGACGATCGAGCAGTTGGTCAACGAGGGCAAGGCCCGGGTCGTCTTCCACCCGGTGGCCTACCTCAACCGGTTCTCGACCACCGAGTACTCCACCCGGTCCTCGGCCGCCTCGGGGTGCGCGGCGAAGGGCGGCAAATTCCGGGAGTTCACCGCCGCGCTGTTCGACCGGCAGCCGCCGGAGGGCGGCGCCGGGCTGAGCAACGACGAGCTGGTCGAGATCGGCGCCGGCGTCGGGCTCAACCGGGACGACTTCTCCTCCTGCGTCTCCGACGGCACGTACCGGGCGTGGACCGAGCGCGTCACCGAGGACGCGAGCAAGGCCGGGATCACCGGCACGCCGACGATCAAGGTCAACGGCAAGGAACTCTCCGACCGCAGCCCCGCGGGCATCACGGCGGCGGTGGCGGCGGCCGGCAAGTGACCCCCGCGCCGCTGCGCGGGGGCGGGCTGCTCCGCCGGGGCGGGCTGGTCGCCGCCGCCGCGCTGGTCGCCGTCCTCGGCACCGCCGCGCCGGCCGCCGCGCACGGCGGGGAGGCCCCGGACGGCACCGACTACCGGGCCGAGGCGATCGGCGTCGCCCCGGCCCGCCCGGGGCTGACCGTCCGGGTGGTGGAGGCGGGGGCCCGGCTGGAGCTGGTCAACCGCACCGGGCGGCCGGTCGAGGTGATCGGCTACTCCGGGGAGCCGTACCTGCGGGTCGGGCCCGACGGGGTGTTCGAGAACAGCCGCTCCCCGGCGACATACCTGAACCGGACCCTGTCGGGGGACGCCACCCTGCCCGCCCAGGCCGACCCGGCCGCCGCCCCGGACTGGCGGCGGATCGACGACGGGCCGGCGGCCCGCTGGCACGACCGGCGCATCCGGTGGCAGGAGCCCGACCCGCCCGCGCGGGTGCGCGCCGACCCGACCCGGGAACAGCGGGTCCTGGACTGGGCGGTGCCACTGCGCGACGGCACCGAGCCCGTGGAGGTCCGGGGCACCCTCGACTGGGTGCCGCCGCCGGACCCGTACCCCTGGTGGGTGGCGGCGACCCTCGGCTTCCTCGCGCTGGGCGCCGCCGGGCTGCTGGCCGCCGGCACCGCGGCGGCGGCCAGGGCGCTGGCCGGGGTCGGCGCGGCGCTGGCCCTCGGCGGAGTGGCCGCGATCGTGCTCACCGTCGGCCGGGAGCTGGACGCCGGTGCGTCCGGGGTGGGCGGGGTGCTGGCCGGCCTGCTCGCCGGGCAGGTCTGGGCGGTGCTCACCGGCCTGGGCGCGCTCGCGGCGGGCGGGTACGCGCTGGCCCGCCGCCCCGCCGCCGACTTCGCGCTGGCGCTGGCCGGGGCCTGCCTGGCCCTGTTCGTCGGCGTCACCAACCTCGCCGTCCTCGGCCGCTCGGTTCCCCCGGCCCCCTGGCCCGGCGGCCTGGCCCGCCTCCTGGTCACCGTGATCCTGGCCGCGGGAGCCGGTGCCACGGCCGCCGGAGTCCTCCGCCTCCGCGCCGCCGCCGCGGCCCGCCCCGCCCCGTCGCCCTCCAGCGTCGATCAGGGGCTCGCGCTGGGGAACGAACCGTCCTAGCGCCCATCCACCGGGCACCAGGGCGCCCTGACCGCCTCGGGTCAGGGGTGGGGGGTGAAGCCGTAGGGAAGTTCCAGGCGGTGGGTCGACAGCAACTCCTGGTTCGCCAGGAGCGTGCGGGTGGGGGCGTCGGCGACGATGCGTCCCTCGTCGAGGATGACCGATCGGTCGCACAGCTCCAGCGCGTACGGCAGGTCGTGGGTGACCATCAGCAGCGTCACCGGCAGGGCGCGCAGGATCCCGGCCAGCTCCCGGCGGGCCGCCGGGTCGAGGTTCGACGACGGCTCGTCGAGCACCAGGATCTCCGGCCGCATGGCCAGCACTGTGGCCACCGCCACCCGGCGGCGCTGCCCGAACGACAGGTGGTGCGGGGTGCGGTCCCGGTGCTCGCCCATCCCCACCGCCGCCAGGGCCTCGTCCACCCGGGCCGTCAGCTCCGCCCCACGCAGCCCCAGGTTCGCCGGCCCGAACGCCACGTCCTCGGCGACGGTGGGCAGGAAGAGCTGGTCGTCCGGGTCCTGGAAGACAATGCCCACCCGGCGGCGGATCTCCGCGAGGGTGCTCCGGTCCCGGCTGACGGTCAGCCCGCCGACGCGCACCGAGCCCTCGGTGGCGGTGAGGATGCCGTTGAGGTGCAGCACCAGGGTGGTCTTGCCGGCGCCGTTGGGGCCGAGCAGCGCCACCCGTTCGCCGCGCGGCACGGTCAGGTCCACCCCGTGCAGGGCGACGTGCCCGTCCGGATAGGCGAATCGCACGCCGCGCACGTCGAGGGAGACAGGAGCCGGGGTCTGCACGTACCCGATCATTGCAGGACGACGGCGGCCCCGGCGATGGTGGCCGCGACCAGCGGCACCGCCGACCCGACCAGCCACTGCCCGGCGGTCGCCGCGCCCGCCCCCTGCCAGACCGCCGGCATCCGGCCGGAGTAGCCGCGCGACACCATCGCCAGGTAGACCCGCTCGCCGCGCTCGAACGCGCGCAGGAACAGCGCCCCGATCCCGGCGGCGAACCCGCGCAGCTGCCACAGGAACCGCGGGTCGTCCCCCCGGGAGACCCGGGCCACCCGCATCCGGCGGGCCTCGCCGACCAGCACGTCCAGGTAGCGCAGCATGAAGGTGGCGATCTGGGTGAGGATCTGCGGGCAGCGCAGCCGGTCCAGGCCGACGATCAGGTCCCGGGTCGTCGTGGTCGCCGCGAGCAGCAGCGACGCCAGTACGCCGAGGGTGCCCTTGGCGATGATGTTCCACCCGCCGAGCAGCCCGTCGACGGAGAGACTCAGCCCCGCCACGTCGACCCGCTCGCCCGCCCCGAGGAACGGCAGCGCGAACGCGAACAGCACGAACGGCAGCTCGATCGCCGCCCGGGGCAGCAGCCAGCCCGGCCCCACCCGGGCCAGCGCGGCCACCACCGCGACCAGCAGGGCGTACCCGCCGAAGGCCCAGAACGCCGCGCGCGGGGTGGCCACCACCGCGACGGTGAACAGCACCATCGCGGCGATCTTCACCTCCGGCGGGAGGCGGTGCACCGGCGAGCTCGACTCCCGGTAGAGCACGTGGGCGTGGCCGGCCCCCATCGCCGTCCCGCCTACCGGCTGTTCGCCACGCGCGAGGCGTCGTCGCCGCGCCCGCCGCCGACCGGGTCGCCCCCGGCCCGGTCGCCGCCGGTCGGTCCGGCGGCGGTGGCGTGGCCGGCGCCCCGGCGGCGCAGCAACCAGAACACGCCGCCACCGACGGCGAAGGTGAGCAGCACCCCGAGGACGCCGGAGAGGCCGGTGGAGAGGAAGTCGTTGTCCACGCCCCGGATGCCGTAGTCGGCCAGCGGGCTGTCGGCCAGCTCGTGGTCCTGCGCCTGCTGCGCCGGGCAGCTGCCGCCGGTGATCTCGTCCTCGGCGTTGACCGTGCAGCCCTTGAGCAGCGACGAGTCCAACCCGTCCGGGTGTGCCGAGGCGTAGTTGCTGACCACACCGGCCAGCAGCAGTGCGACCAGCAGGCCGCCGACGACGAATCCCCAGGGACGCTTGCTCATCGGGCACCTCCGGCGACCGGGACGACGGGAGCCGGCGCGGCCGGCTTCAGGGCGCGCAGCGCGTACACGAGATCGGGGCGGACCTTCGCGACGGTGAGCACGGTGGTCGCGGTGATCAGGCCCTCGCCGATGCCGATCAGCAGGTGGGCGCCGGCCATGGTGCCGGCCAGGCCGGCCAGGTTGCCGCCCAGGTCGGTGGTGCCACCCAGCCAGTACTGCAGCACGAAGCCCTGGGACGCGACGACGACGCTGACCAGCGCCGAGACGAAGGCGGTCACGCCGAGGCCGGCCGGAGTGCGGGGCAGCACCCGCAGCAGCAGGGTGATCAGCAGATACGCTGCGGCGGTGCCGAGGACGGCCATGTTGCTGATGTTCAGGCCGAGCATGGCCACCCCGCCGTCGCCGAAGACCAGCGCCTGCACGACCAGCACGACCGCCACGCAGAGCGCGCCGACCCACGGGCCGACCAGCATCGCGGCGAGCGCTCCGCCGAGCAGGTGACCGCTCACGCCGGCGGTGAAGATCGGGAAGTTGAGCATCTGGACGGCGAAGATGAACGCGGCGACCAGGCCGGCCATCGGGGCGAGCCGGTCGTCCAGGTCGCGCCGGCCACGCAGCACGCACAGGGCCAGCACCGCCAGCGCGAAGGCGGCGAAGAGGGCGGCGACGGGACCGTTGACGATCCCGTTGGAGATGTGCATCGCCAGGGTTTCCACTCGACCTCCCGGAGCGCGGTGGGCGGGCCCACACCGACGGGGTGAGCCTATTTCCAGGGAACCACTGTTGCCAATAGCTTGCAACAAGCCATGAAGTTGCTCACGAGTGTCGGCGCGTCGCCCCCGCCGGCCCGCCCCGGGGCGGCGGTAGGGTTTCCGCCATGACCGCGCCCGCCCGCCTCAACCCCGGTGACCCCGCGCCCGAGTTCACCCTGCCGACCGACACCGGCGAGACCCTCTCCCTGGCCGACCTGCGCGGCCGGAAGGTCATCCTGTACGCCTACCCCGCCGCGATGACCCCCGGCTGCACCAAGCAGGCGTGCGACTTCCGCGACTCGCTCGCCTCGCTCCAGGCGGCCGGCTACGAGGTGGTCGGCATCTCCCCCGACAAGCCGGAGAAGCTGGCGAAGTTCCGCGACCGGGACGCCATCACCTTCCCGCTGGTCGGCGACGCCGACAAGGCGGTGCTCACCGCATACGGCGCGTACGGCGAGAAGCAGTCGTACGGCCGGACGGTGACCGGGGTGATCCGGTCCACCTTCGTCATCGACCCGGACGGGAAGATCGAGCGGGCGCTCTACAACGTCAAGGCCACCGGCCACGTCGCCAAGCTGCGCCGCGACCTCGGGCTGGACTGAGACCGTCACACCGGGCCACTACCCTTCGCACGTGGCCCGTTACAAGTACTCGGAGGCGCTGCTACGGGACGTCGTCGCAGTCTCGAACAGCATCGCGGACGTCATGAGACACCTGGGCCTGGCCCAGAACGGCGGCTCCCACGCGCATCTGAGGCGGCGGATCGACGCGCACGGCATCGACACCTCCCACTTTCGGCGCACCGGCCTCCGGCGAGCGTCGGGGCCACCCGCCCGGTCCCCGGACGACCTGCTCGTGTCACGGGATCCGAGCCGCCGCCGGGCACATCCGGACGTGCTTCGCCGGGCCCTGGCGTCGACCGGAGTGCCCCTGCTGTGCGCCGACTGCGGTGTGGGTTCGCGCTGGAACGGCCGCCCCCTCACACTCCAGGTCGATCATCGCAACGGTCGCTTCTGGGACTGCCGGCGCGAGAACCTCCGCCTGCTCTGCCCGAACTGCCACAGCCAGACCCCCACCTACGCCGGCCGGAACCGCCGCCGGTTCGGGGTGACCACACCGGAGACGGCGTCCGCTGACGAAGCGAACGGGTCCGCCGCGACGCGGGCGGTCACGACCGAGGAACTGGTCGAGTTGTTCCGTCTCGTCGACCGCCGGGAACTGGACGCGGGGGAAGCGGCACGTCGGGCCGGCTGCCACCCGAGCTACCTTCACCGCCTCCGCAAGCGTCTGGAGGAGCAGGGCTCGGTGTCGCGGAGGCAGGGTGGGCGACGGTGGCGGGCAGCCGCGGTCCGCGAAACCGTGCTCCACCACGCGCTGGACAACCCCACGCTCGGGCCGAAAAAGCTGGCATGTCTGCTACGGGAGTTGCCCGAGGGCGGCTGCGCGGTCAGCCACGGCACCATCTCCGCCATCCTGCGGGCGGCGGCGCTCAACACGGTGGCGGCCCGACGCTCTAGACTTTCCGCGTCGGCGGGAGTGGCGGAATCGGCAGACGCGCAGGATTTAGGTTCCTGTGTCCGTGAGGACGTGGGGGTTCAAGTCCCCTCTCCCGCACCAACGAACTGACCGCCGGCGGCACGGGTCGGCCCCCGTGCCGTCGGCTGTCGGGCGCGTCACGATCACATGCCGGGCGGGGCCGCCCGGCGGCAGGATGGCGGCGTGAGTCTGCGCTTCGTCCTCGACCCCGAGCTGACCCCCGAACTGCGCGAGCAGATCGTCCGCCTCTGGGTCGACGTCACCAACGCCGGCGGCGCGGTCGGCTTCGTGGCGCCGGTCACCGCCGCCGACGTCCGTCCCGTCGCGGAGGCGACCTTCGTCGACCTCGTCGACGGCCCGGACCGGCTGCTCGTCGGGTACGACGGCGCGCGTGCCGTGGCCGTGCTGATCTTCGCCGACAACCGGTTCCACCTCAAGGCGCACTGGTGCACCCTGAAGCGGGTGATGGTGCACCCCGACACCCAGGGCCGGGGACACGGGCTGGCGCTGATGCGCGAGGCGGAGCGGCTCGGCCGCAGTCTGGGCTGGGAGGCGCTGCACATCACGGTGCGGGGTGGGCTGGGGCTGGAACGGTTCTACGCGCGGCTCGGCTACCGGGAGGTGGGCCGGCTGCCGGGCGCGCTGCGGGTCGCCCCGGGCGACGACCGGGACGAGGTCCTCATGTGGCTCGACCTGACCGCCGGCGGGTGCCCCGACGCCGCCCCGACCGCCTGATCCCCGTCGCCCGTCCGGGCTCGGTGCTCACCCGCTCACCCGTTCGGCTCGACTCGGGATGCCGGTGCTGCGGTGCCGGAACCGGCTGCGGTTCTGGTGAACCGGCGGGCGAGGTGTGCGAAGGCGTTGGTCAGTTCGTCGGGGCCGACGACGTCGATGTCGGCGTCGAACCGGGCGACGGCGGCGGCGAGGCTGGGCCATGACCATGATCCGAGGGTGAGCCGGCAGCGGTCGGGGCCGAACTCCTCGACGACGCCGTCGCGGGTGTAGAGGGCTGCGGTGGCCGCGGGCAGGTCGAGGATCACCGTGCCTCGGCAGGGCCAGCCACCGGAGGCGTCGTCGGAGCCGCGGAACCTGCCGATGACGTAGGTGGCGACGTCTCCTCCGGGCAGCGCGCGTGGGGTGAACCGGGGCCCGTTCGGGGTACGCAGGATGATCCGGTCGACGCGGAAGATGCGCCACTCGTCGCGGTCGAGGTCCCACGCGACGAGGTACCAGCGTCCGTCCCAGGTGATGACGTGGTGTGGCTCGACGCGGCGCGGGTGCTTGTCCGCGCCCTCGGAGGCGTAGTCGAAGCGCAGCACCTCGTGGGCGTGGACGGCCGCGCTGATCGCCAGGAGCACGTCGCCGTCGACCGGTGCGACCGGCCGGGTGGTGGGCGGTTCGACGGCGGTGACTCGCAGGGCGTTGACGCGGTGTCGTAGCCGGGCGGGCAGGACCTGCCGGATGGTGTCCAGTGCCCGCGCGGCGGCTTCGGCGAGGCCGTCGCCGGGGGTGGTGGCCGCGATCTGCAGGGCGATGATGAGGGCGACGGCCTGTTCGTCGTCGAACAGCAGCGGGGGTAGTTCGGTGCCGGCGCTGAGCCGGTAGCCGCCGTCGGGGCCTTTGACTGCGGCGATGGGGTAGCCGAGTTCGCGTAGCCGGTCGACGTCGCGGCGCACGGTGCGCAGGCTGATGTCCAGGCGTTCGGCGAGCAGCGTGCCGGGCCAGTCCCGGCGGGCCTGCAGAAGTGACAGCAGGGCCAGCAGTCGGGCGGAGGTTTTCGGCATGAGTTCGATCCTGCCCGCAGTAGGTGCCACATCCTGGCACCTACTGCTGCGAGCCTTTCTCTCACGCGGGCCGGCCACGACGATCCGGCGAAGCCGGCCACCTCCCCCTTTGACATCTCTCGACAGGAGCCACCATGGGCATCGTCACCACCACCCACCTGAATTTCCGCGGCGACGCCCGAGAGGCGCTGGAGTTCTACCAGTCCGTGTTCGGCGGCCAGATCGCCCTGGTGACCTACTCCGACGCCCACAACGTCTCGGCCCCGGCCGAGGCCGACCAGATCATGTGGGGCCAGGTCCAGGCCGATAACGGATTCCACGTGATGGCCTACGACGTGCCCGGCAACCAGTCCTACAGCCCCGGTGACAAGCCGGTCTTCGTCTCCGTCCGAGGCCAGGACGAGGACGAGATCACCACCTGCTGGAAGGGCCTGTCCGAAGGCGCGACCGTCATCCAGGACCTCGGCCCCGCGGGCTGGGCCCCGCTCTACGGCATGCTCAAGGACCGCTTCGGCGTCACCTGGGTTCTCGACGTCGCGGTCGAGCACCACGCCGGCTGACCCGCCGCCTGGTGCACACGCACACGCCCTTGGGCCGCCCGACCTGACCACGACGGAGCAGTTGTGACCACGCGCCTCGACGCCCGCGCGCTCAATCGAGCGACCCTGGCACGCCAATTCCTGCTCGAACGCACCGGGGCGACCGTGCTCAGCACGGTCGCCCGGCTGGGCGGACTGCAGGCCCAAGAACCACAGGAACCCTTCATCGGCCTCTGGTCCCGCGTGAACGGCTTCGATCCCGAAGAACTCAGCCGGCTCATCGAGCAGCGGATCCTGGTACGGCTGCACCTCATGCGCCGCACCGTGCACCTCGTTTCCGCCGACGACGCATGGAACTGGCGGCCACGTCACCACACCCTGCTCCGGCAACGGACCCTCGGCACCTACCGTCGCGAGCTCACCGGGCTCGACCCGGACGACCTCGCGGCCCGGGCGCAGGCGCTCATGGCCGACGGCCGGGCCCGCTCACTCGGCGACGTCGGACGCGCCCTGGCCGAGCACTGGCCGGGGCCAGCGCCTCGCGTACTGGGCGAAGCCGTCGTCGCCGCGCTCGTGCCGACGGTCCAGCTCCCGCCGCGCGGCACCTGGCGCAGCACCGCCGGGGCGCTGTACCTGCCCCTGTCCACCTGGCTCGGCCGTCCCGCCCCGCCCGGTGCCACGCCGGAGGTCTCGCTGGCGGCCGGTCACGCCGACCCCGTCGGCGAGGACCTGGTGCGCCGATATCTGCGGGCGTTCGGCCCCGCCGCCAGCGCCGACCTGCGCGCCTGGTGCGGGCTGGCCGGTCTGCCCCACGCCGTGAAGGCGGTCCGCGACGAGCTGATCAGCTTCCGCGACCACCGCGGCCGCGAACTACTCGACCTCCCCGACGCCCCACGGCCCGAGCCCGACACGCCCGCGCCCGTCCGTTTTCTACCGGCCTTCGACAACGTCATCCTCGGCTACCACGACCGCAGCCGCATCATCGACGACAGCCACCGGGGCCTGTCCGTGGCCGGGGAGCGCCTTGTCCTCGTCGACGGCCGGGTGGCCGCCACCTGGACCGGTACCGCCGGAACCATCACCGTCGCACCACTGCGTGACTTCACCCGCGCCGAACACACCGCGGTCGCCCAGGAAGCCGAGCGCCTCGCGGCATTCCTGTCGGACACCGCACGCGGGCGGCCGTGACCCACGGCCGATCGCTGCGCGTCGGCCGTCACCGGCCGCGGCCGGTCAGTCCGCCACCGTCACCGGGTCGCCGACCCGCACCAGGCCCGGGCCGTCGGGGACCAGGTGCAGGCCGAAGGGGAGCTTCCCGTCGATGGTGCGGTGCCGCCCGAGGGTGCGCAGCGGCTCCTTTCCGCGTACCCCCGTCTCCTGGTCGGTGGTGGTGACCACGCAGCGGCCGCACGTGCCGGCGGCGCGGAACCGGGCGGAGCCGATCCACACGGGTCGGCCGGCCCAGTCGTCCTCGGCCCAGGCGGGGGCGCCCTCGACGACCAGGTTGGGCCGGAACCGGCTGATCGGCACGGGCGCCTCGCCGGCCTCGGCCAGCCAGCCGTTGAGCGCGTCGAGGGAGCCGGTGGTGGCCAGCAGCAGGGGGTACTGGTCGGCGAAGCTGACCCGGTCGCCGGTGTCGTAGGCGCGGGCGCCGGGCGCCAGGTGCCGGGTGGGCCGGGCCAGGTGGACCAGGCGGGCCGGGCGGCCGAGCAGGGCGGTGAGCCAGTCGTCGGCGGCCGGCCCGGCGGGGAGCGCGGGGACCAGCAGCCGGTTGCGGAACACCCGCACGGGCAGTGGCTCCACCCCGGTCGGCTCGGCGACGTCCAGGTCGGGGCGGCCGGCGGCCCGCAGCACCAGGCCGCCGTCGCGGGGAGCGGCCCGCAGCCCGACCAGCGCGGTGGCCTCCCGCTGGGTGATGCCGAGGCCGTCGGCGTCGACCACCAGCCAACGCCGGTCGCCGGCCAGGCCCCACGGTTCCACCCGGGCGCCGTCGTGGTCCAGCCGGTGGCAGCCCTTGACCGGGTACGTGTGCACGGCCGCCAGCCTCACCAGGCCGCCCCGATCCCGTCGCCCGGGTACCAGTGCCGGGCCGGTGTCTCCCGGTACGCGAGGAAGCGGCGGCCGGTGCGTTCGGCGTGTTCGGCGAGAACGTTGGTGGTGGTGACGTTGTCGGTGAGCAGCAGCGCGCCGGGGGCGAGCTTCGGCTCGACGGCGTCGAACTCGCGCTTCTCGTGCGCCCGGCTGTGGTCGCTGTCGTGCAGGAAGAGGTCGACGGGGCGGTCGAGGGCCTCGATCGAGGCGATGGAGTCGCCGACGACCAGGTCGACCACCTCCGACCAGGGCGCGGTGCGGGCCAGGTAACCGGCCTCGGGGTTGATGTCCAGCGAGGTGACCCGGCCAGGGTGCCCCTCGGCGGCGTTGCGCAGCAAGGCGGCGCCCAGCACGCAGCTGCCCAGCCCCTTGTCGACACCGGTCTCCACGACGTGCGCGGGGCGGGTGGCGCGGACCATGGCGTACCAGCCGATCCGGCGGGCGTAGCGGACCTGCCGGTCGGCCAGGCCCCGGCGGGACGCCTCGGCGGTGGCCCGCTCGATGTGCCCGCGCAGTTCCTCGTCGCCCTCGATCTCGGCGAACCAGCCCCGGACCCGGGCCACCGGCACGTCGCACGCGACGCTGACGAACCAGGCCAGGTGCTGCCGGCTCAGCTTGGTCAGCTCGTACGTGTAGTTGTGGTGCTCGCGGGAGGTGACCAGCCACCGGGCGGAGGCGCGCAGCACCTTGGCGTCATGTCGGGCCACCCGGGCGAGCCGCTTGGGAAAGGCGGCGACCGGGGCGAGTCTGGTGCGGGCAATGGCTCGGCGCAGCTTCGTCGCGTCCACGTGAGGGTTTTACCAGGTTCAGGAAGACGCGGGGGATGAAAGTTTCCATTCACCCGCCGGCCGTCGCCGTCGCGCCACCGGGCCGGCACGCCGGCCGGACCGGGCACATGGGCGGCGTCCGGAATCAGTAGCATCGCCGCCATGTCTCGTCCCCAGCAGGTCGCGGAGCCGGCCGAGGAGAGCCCGGTCGGTTCGACGCGGGCCGGTGCCGGCGCAGACCCGGCCGCGCGGCCGGCGAAGCGGCGCCGGTGGCGGCGGATCGCGCTCGTGACCGTGCTGGTGGTGGCGCTGCTCGGCGCGGGCGGCACGGTCGCCGGCGTGCTGTGGCTGCGGTCGGTCGAGCAGGGCATCGACCGGGTCGACGCGTTCACCGACGTGCCGGAGGAGGCCCGGCCCGAGCCCGTGGTCCGGGGTGCGCTGAACATCATGATCCTGGGCAGCGACTCCCGGGACCCGGAGAGCAGCTCCGGCTCGCGAACCGACACGATCATCCTGGCGCACCTGCCGAAGGACCGGTCGAGCGCTCAGCTCATCTCCATTCCCCGGGACACCTGGGTCCCGGTCCCCCGCTCGAAGGACGGCCGGCACGGCGGCCGGGAGGCGAAGATCAACGCCGCGTTCGCCTGGGGTGGGGTGCCGCTGATGGTGCAGACGGTCGAGAAGTTCACCGGGGTGCGGATCGACCACGTGGCGATGGTCGACTTCGCCGGCTTCAAGGAAATCGTCGACGCGCTGGACGGCATCGAGGTCGACATCGAGCGTGGCTTCACCTCGACCCACTCCCTCAACCCGGACAGCCGGCGCACCTTCGCGCAGGGCCGGCAGACCCTCGACGGCGCGGCCGCGCTGGACTACGCGCGGGAGCGCTACGCCTTCCCCGACGGCGACTTCGCCCGCATCCGCCACCAGCAGCAGGTCATCAAGGCCATCCTGGACAAGGCGGCCTCGGGCGGGCTGCTGACGAACCCGGCCCGGCTCAACACGTTCGTGCGGGCCACCACCGACGCGGTCGCCGTCGACAGATCACTGTCCCTGGTGGACCTGGCCACCGAGATGCGGCACCTGCGCAGCGGCAACCTCGGTTTCTTCACCTGCCCGACCCGGGGCACCGGCCGGGTCGGCAGCGAGAGCGTGGTGTTCGTCGACACGGCCAGGGCCCGGTCCTTCTTCGACGCGGTCCGCCGGGACTCGGTGCCGGACATCCGCAAGGCCGGAGCGTAGCGATCGGACGCCCGTCCGGGTATGGCGACCGGTGGTGACCGGCCGTATCCTGCCTTCGGCCTGGCGGATCCCCGTCGCCGCCGGGGCCGTGACGGGGGAGGTCACGCAACCATGTCCAGCCAGCCTGCGGTGAGCCGGGACGCCGTGGTCGCCGCCCAGTCCGACGGCGGGCCACGGCGTCCCGGGGTGCCGCCCGTCGCCGGCGAGGGCAACGACGCCGAGCCCCCGCCGCCGGGCGACCGGTCGGGCGCGTCCCGACCGTCGGACGCCGCCCCGGGCCGGCCGGGCCTGGACACCACGGCGGTGCTGCCGTACGCGGGTTCGCGGGCGTCGCGGCGCACCCGAGGGCTGCGAGCCTGGATGATCATCGCCCCGGCCGACCTGGCCGCGCTCCTGGCCCCGCTGCTGCTGACCACGCGGTTCTGGCGCGGCACCCTGGTCATGGCCGCCCTGACGGTGACCGTCTTCGCGGTGGGCGGGCTCTACCGGGCCCGCCGGCACACCAGCCTCCTGGACGAGCTGCCCAGCCTCACCGGGCGGCTGCTGGCCTGCGGAGCGATCGTCGCCATCATCGCGGCGATGCGACACGACCCGGCGGACGACGCAGCCGGTTTCATGCGTGGGGTGGCGGTCTCCGCCGCCCTGGTCATCGTCAGCCGGGCGGTCACCCGGGCCCTCGCCGACATGGCCCGCAGGCGTCGCTGGGTCGAGCACAACGCGCTCGTCATCGGCAGCGGGCCGGTCGCCGCCGAACTGGCCCGGATGCTGCGCCGCTACCCGCGGTACGGCCTGCGCTTCGTCGGCTGCGTCGACGCCGCCGAGGCACACGCGCCGGGGCGGCTGCCGGCGATCGGCACGCTGGACGACCTGGAGCGGCTGGTCGAGCTGGTCGAGTGCGAGGTACTGATCATCGCCGACCCGTCCTGCCCGGAGCCGGCCCTGATGGAGCTGCTCCGCCGCCCGGCCAGCGCCGGGTGCGACCTGTGGGCGGTGCCCCGGCTGTGGGGGTCCCGCACCCACGACGGGAACCCGGACCACATCGGGGCCATCCCGATCGTCAAGGTCGGCGACACCACGTTCTCGGGTCCGAAGTGGGCGGTCAAGCGGGCCTCCGACGTGGTGATCGCCTCGGTCGCGCTGGTGGTGCTGAGCCCCGTCCTGCTGCTCTGCGCCCTCGCCACGTACCTGGAGGACCGGCGCGGGATCTTCTTCCTCCAGGAGCGGGTGGGCCGGCACGGGCGGCTCTTCCGGGTCGTCAAGTTCCGCTCCATGCGCCCGGTCGACGAGAACGAGTCGCGCACCACCTGGTCGATCGCCCACGACCGGCGGGTCGGCCCGGTCGGGCGGTTCCTCCGCCGGACGTCCCTGGACGAGCTGCCCCAGCTGTGGAACATCCTCCGGGGGGACATGAGCGTGGTCGGGCCGCGCCCCGAACGGCCGCACTTCGTCGAGCAGTTCTCGGCGCAGTACCCGCAGTACGCGATGCGCCACCGGGTCCCGGTCGGGTTGACCGGGCTGGCGCAGGTGAGCGGCCTGCGGGGGGACACCCCGATCTCCGACCGGGCGCGCTTCGACAACTACTACATCGAGAACTGGTCACTGTGGCTGGACGTCAAGGTGATCCTCCGTACGGTGGCGGAGGTGTTCCGCGGCGGCCGGCACTGACGGCCGGTGCCGCCCGTCCGGGGCCCGCCGGGGTCGTGGGATCATCGATCCGGGCCGGTCCACACCGCTGACCAGGCCGGTTCACGGGAGGGGACCAGATGGCCCACGGAAACCTCGACGGCGCGTCGGGGACAGGGACATCGGGCGTCAGCCGGCGGAACGCGCTGCTGCGCGGCGGGGCCGTCGCCGCCGGCCTGGGCACCACGGCGGTGGGCGTCGCCACGGTGGGCCCCTGGTCGTCGGACGGCTCCGGCGGCCAGGGCGTGGTCGACGTCCGCGAGCACGGCGCGCGGGGTGACGGCCGCAGTGACGACACGGCACCCCTGCAACGGGCCATCGACGCCGCAGGCCGGGCCGGGGGCATCGTCTTCTTCCCGCCGGGGACGTACCTCACGGGGCGGCTGACCCTCCGCTCCCGGGTGCACCTGCGCGGTTCGGGCGGCGACGCGACCATCCTGCGGCTGCGCGCCGGGGCGAACTCGGCCATCCTCGAGTCGGACGGGTTCTCCAGGCTCGCCGGCACCCGGTCCGACCAGGGGATCACGCTGTTCAGCGTGCGCGACCTGACCCTGGACGGCAACAAGGAGCAGAACCCCTCCGCCGGGTACGGGCTGCGGGTCTACGGCTACGGCTACGAGATCTCCGAGGTCATCGTCTTCAACTGCCGCAACGACGGCGTCGTCAGCGAGTGGGGGCCGGCCGGGGCGCTGCCGGCGCCCTCGCACCAGATGGAGGCCCGGCTGTCGGCGGTGCGCACGCACGGCAACGACGGGCACGGAATCAACTTCCACGGCCCGCACGACTCGATGTTCATCAACTGCCTGACGTTCGAGAACGGGGCGAGCGGGTTCCGGCTGGCCGGCGACTCGATGGGCACGTCCATGGTCAACTGCCACGCCTGGGGGATCAAGCAGAACATCTCGTTCGACCTGGCCGCCACCGGGATCAGCTGCTCCAACTGCTACGCCGACCTCAACGGCGGGGTCGGCGTCCGGATCTCCCGCAACGACATCCGCTGGATCGGCGGGCTGGTGCTGGGCTACAACCACACCGACCCGCACCCGGAGATCGGGATCCAGTTCGTGCCCGGCGTCCAGCCCGAGGAGCCCTCCGGCTGCCTGGTGGAGAGCAAGGTGGTGAACTGTGGCACGGCGGCCGTGGACTTCGGCGCGGAGCGGGGGCTGTCCAGCGTGCGGGTGAGCCTGTCCCAGCCGGGTGCCGTGGACGCCGACGGTCGGCGTATCCCCGGCACCGGCCGCGGCTGGATCGGCACGCCGGCACCGACCACGCTGGTCGAGATCACCCAGGGCCTCGGGCACCCGGACAAGAACCTCGTGGTGCGGCCCGCGTTCGACCTGCGCGCCGAGGCCGAGCCCGCCCGCCCGGGCGACGGCTCGGTGCGCGTCTTCGCGCGGGACGTCGGCGGACGGACGCAGTTGTGCGCGCTGTTCCCCAGCGGCGCGGTGCAGGTGCTCGCGACGGAGCCCTGACCCCGGGTCGGACCGGGGACGGCCGGTGGGCCGCGCGGCGGGACGGCCGGGCCGGGGAGCGGGTCAGGGCCCGGCACCGCTCCCGGTCGGCACCGCGTCCCGGTCCCGGGCCGGCTCCGCGACGGGCCCCTCGGCGGCCCACGGCCGCATCCGGCCGAGGAACCAGCAGACCACCAGCGCCTCGGCGACCAGCAGCTGGCCGACCAGACCGGTGACCCCGGTGACCCAGAGGGCGGACGCCGCGAGCCCGCCGAACGCGAGGACCCGCGACCCGACGGCCGAGACGAGGTAGCGGCGCGGCGCCGCCCAGACCATGTGCCGGGTGGACAGCCAGGTCGCCGCCGTGAGCAGCGCCTTGTAGCCGCAGTACAGGGCGATCACGCCGACACCGACGGTGGCCAGGTCGGGGGCGACGAGGGCCCGCAGCGGCCCGCTGGCGAGCACCACCGCCGACACCGCCACCAGCGCCGCCACGGTCAGCGCCCGGGTGCCGGTCCGCCACCGGCCGCGCCGTCCGGCGACGACGTCCTCCCGGACGCTGGCCGACAGCACGACGTGGAACGGGCCGAAGACCAGATCCATCGCCCGCAGGACGACGACAGCGGCCGGTCCCGCCACGGCACCGGCCACCGAGGGCAGCGTGACGGTGTACGACAGGTCGACGGCCGCGGCGACGCAGTACACCGACCCCACCCTCAACCCGCGCCGCAGGCCCGGGCGGACCGCCGCGGGCGCGGCGGCGGGGCGGCGCAGCAGCACCCAGGCCAGGACGGCGATCTGGGCGGGCACCGCGACGACGTCGACCCGCAGGTCGAGGGCCACGAACACGGCGCCGCCGAGCAGAGTCCCGACCGCGGTCAACTGCGGGACGAGGTTCGCCCGTCGGGGCGTGCGGGTGCCCGCGGTGGCCCAGAAGAACGCCTCGAGCGGCAGTTGCAGGAGCACCGGGGCGAGCAGGATCAACCGGTCGGCGGCGCCGGTGTCCGGCAGCGCCACCGTGGCGCACAGGTAGCCCACCACGGCGACCGGCGCGAGCGTCGCGGCGGCGACGCGGCCCGCCCAGCTCTCCACGTGCCAGTCCGCCGGGACCAGACCGGCGGAGAGGGGCCGGCCGATCAGGGCCTCCAGCAGCGTGTACGGGATGGCGAGCAGCGCGCCCTGCAACGCCACCGCCGGCAGCCGGTCGGTGTCCACCCAGGACGCCAACAGGAAGACGTAGACGCTGCACAATCGGGTGAGCGCCTGCACCGACAGTTGCGAGCCCTGCAACCGCGCCCCGAGGGCGAGCAGCGGTCGCACGACTCAGGCCCGCCGCGCGTCGGTACCCGAGGTGTCCGGCTCGGAGTGAACGGTCGGGCCGTCGGCGTCGGCGTCGCTGGGCACGTCGGCGGGGGCGGGGGCGGGAGCGGTGGCGGGGGTGGGGGCGGTGGCGGGGGCGAGCCAGGCGACGGGCCAGGCGGCGGGCCAGGGGGCGGGCGAGGGCGGGTCGGCCAGGCGCAGGCCGTACGCCACGAACGCGGCCAGGCACATCATCGCGCCCGGGTACTCCCACGCCTCGATCACCAGGAACGCGGCGGCCAGACCGGCCAGCACCGCGACGTGCAGCACGGACGCCGGGTGCTCGGCGGTGCGCCGCCACAGCCGCACCAGCCCGTACCCGATGCCGGCGACCAGGGCGACCATCGCCCACAGGCCGTACTGGAGGCCGACGCTGACGAAGTAGTTGTCGACGAAGACCTGCGGGCCGGCCGTCACCCGGGACGTGGTGGCCGCGCCGACCCCGCCGATCCCGAGCCCCCAGGGCGGCAGGTCACCGCCGAGCAGCCCGGCCCAGACGTCGAACCGTTCGAAGAGGCTGCGGGCGCCGGTGGCGCCGACGGCCGCGAAGCCCACGGCCACGCAGGCGACCACGCCCAGGCCCACCAGCCGCGCGCGGCGTCGCCCGGCGGCCCCGCCGGAACGGTCGAGCAGCACGGCCGCGAGCACCCCCACCACCACCAGCAGCGCCCCCGACCGGCTGGTGCTCAGGGCCAGGCAGACGACGGCGGCGAGCCCTCCGGCGTGCCAGGGCCACGGGGCGCGCCGGGCCCGCCGGATCAGCCACAGGGTCACGTAGCCGAGCAGGTACGCGCCGGCCAGGATGCCCAGCTCGCCGTTGAACTCGGTGAGGCCGGGCACCCGGAAGGTGTCGCCGATGTAGCGGACCGCCCGGTCCTCCTCGAAGCCCCACCGCACCAGCCGGGCCGGGCCGACCGCCAGCTCCCCGACCGCCGCCACGGCGTTGGCCACGAGCAGCCAGGACAGGGCGGTCAGCACCGTGCGCACCTGGGGCCGGGTCAGCGCGGCGAGCACCACGAGCAGCAGCAGCGGGACCAGGGTCAGCCGGACGCCGACGAGGGTCTGGGCCGCCCCGTGGTGGGCGACGCCGATCAGGCTCCACACCGCCACGACCAGCAGCACCGCCGCGTTGGCGAGGACCCGGGCCCGGGTCCACCGACCGAGCAGCGCGGTGCGCGCGAAGAGGACGCCGACCACCGCGGCGGCGGAGACGCTGAGCACGTACTCGCGGCCACCGAACGCGTCGCCGACGAGCCACTGGACGCCGGTCATCCACAGCCCCAGCGGGGCGTTGAGCACGATCAGCACGTACACCAGGCCGGGCACCGGGCGGGCCGCGACGACGCCGAGGCCGGCCAGGAAGAGGGGTGCCACCGGGGAGACGCCGGCCAGCACACAGCCGACGACGGCCAGCAGGAGCAGCGCGCCGCCGACCAGCCAGGGGGTGGGCGGCCGGCGGCGGGCCGGGGCGGTTCCGGGTGCCGTCGCGGCGGGCCGGCGTCCGGTGTCGGGGATCATCGGCGGGTCACCTCGGGTCACTGGCGGGCACCGGATCGGGCACCGACCGTCCGGTAGGTCTCGACGACGGCGTCGACGTGCCGGTCCCAGTCGAGGCGCGCCCCGTCGGCGGTGGCCGACGCGGACATCGCCGCGTACTCGTCGTCGGGCGTCCGGGCGGCGCGGCGCAGCAGTTGTGCCAGCTCGTCCCGGGTGCGGAAGATCAGGAGCGAGGCGTCCTCGGCCATCGGCGGCCGGGCCACGTCGCTGGCGATGATGGGCCGCGCCGCCGTCAGCGCCTCCGCGCAGACCAGGCCGAACGTCTCGGCGCACTGGCTGGGGAAGACGAGCCAGCCAGCCCGCAGGAACGCGGCGCGCTTGCCCTCGGCGTCGAGGTAGCCGAGGTACCGCACGGAGCGGGACCGCTCGGCCGCCCGCTCGACCTCGGCGCGCAGCGGGCCGTCGCCGCCGACGAGCAGCGTGCCACCGACCGCGTCGGCGGCGTCCGCCCAGGCGTCGAGCAGCAGGTCCACGCCCTTGTGCCGGTCCAGGACGCCGAGGTAGAGGAAGACGCCACGATCGCCGGGCGGCCAGTCGCCCGGCCCGGGCGGCAGCGGCACGGCGAGCGGCAGGAGCCGGCTGGCCGGTCGCGCCCCCGCAGCGCCGGCCAGCACCCGCTGGCGGGTGCGTTCGGACGGGAACAGCAGGGTGCAGCGGCCGAACTGCCGCAGCACCCACCGGGAGCGCAGCCGCAGCAGCGCGTCCAGGGCGGCCGAGCGGCCCAGGTTGCCCAGGGCGTTGTTGGGGTCGCGGACGGCATGGTCGTGCACAGAGTGGCAGGTGGCCCACCGCCTCGACAGCCGGGCCACCGGCCGGACGCCGAGCCCCTGCCAGTTGTGCAGGTGCACCACGTCGGGGTCGAAGTCACGCACGTCGTCCGGGCCCAGTCCGGTCGGGTCGACCAGGTCGCCCAGATGGGTGCAGAGCTTGGCCAGCCGAGGGGCGAGCCGGGCCAGGCGGGCCGAGATCCGCTCGCCGACCGGCCGGTCCTCCGGATGCTCCCCGTCGGGCGTCCGGCTGTAGACGCGGACCTCGTGGCCACGGTCGACGAGCGCCCGGGACAGGTCCCGGACGTATCGCTCCGCGCCGCCCCGGACGGCGAAGCCGGAGTGCACCATGGCGATCCGCACGGCCGTCACCGCCCGGCCGGGCGGGTGGCCGTCGGCGCTCCGGCGAGCAGGTCGGCGAGGTGGGTCGTCGCGGTGCGCCAGGACCGGCCGGACTCCCCCACCGGCGGCCGGGGCGCGGTCGTCGCCTCGGTCACGGCGTCGACGAGGGCGCGCGGCGTCCAGCTCGTCATCCGGGCCGCCCGCCCGCCGGTGGCCTCGTGCAGGGCCGGATCCGGGGAGACGACCACCGGCGTGCCGAGCCGCAGCGCCTCGGCCGCTGGCAGCCCGTAGCCCTCGAAGTGGCTGGGCATCAGGAACGCGGCGGCGCCGGCGACCGTGGCGGCGTACCCGTCCTCGGGGAGGCGGTCCAGGAACAGCACCCGGTCGGTCGCGGTGCAGCGGGCGACGGCGGCCTCGAACTCCGGCACCCGCTGCCCGCCGGTGAGCACCACGAGCACGTACCCGGGCAGGTCGGGCAGGGCGTCGACGGCGATCTCGACCCCCTTGTGCGCGGCGTGCCCGGTCACCGCCAGGTAGCGCTCACCGCCCGCGACCCGCGCGGCCAGCGGGCCGGGCAGCGGGCCGGGGGCGGTGTCGAGGCTGCTGCCCGGGTGCCAGACCGCAGTGCGGTCGTCGCAGACGCCGTACAGGCCGAGAAGATCGTGCCGGGTGCGGGCGCTGACGCAGAGCAGCCGCGCGGACCGGCCGATCGCGGTGCCGTAGCTGACCCGCCGGTACTGCCGGACGGCGCTCGACAGCCCGTGCGGCCAGAGCCGGAACGCGAGGTCGTGCACGACGGTGGTGACGGGCAGCCGGCTGCCCCGCACGGCGAGCGACGGGCTCAGCGACAGCACCCTGGTGACGGGGGCGGCGCCCCGGTCGGCGCGGCCGGTGACGCCGCGCAGGGCGGTGACCGCGGACGCGATCGCCCGGGCCCGGTCGGCCGGCTGCCGGCTGACCACCTCGACCTGGACGGCCGGGTCGGTCGGGGGGACGACCCAGTCGGGTGGCGCGGCGACGACCCGGAGCCGCTGCGGGCCGGGCCAGTGCCGGACGACCTCGGTGAGCACCCTGGTGATCCCGCCGTCCCCGACGCCGCTGCACTCGACGACGGTCGTGTCGACCCGCTCAGCCGGACTCATGCGCGACCCACTCGGCCATCCGGGCCGCGAAGCTGTCCCGCCCGAACCCGGCCGCGTGCCGGCGGGCCCGGTCGGGGTTGAGCCCGTCGAGCCGTCGCAGGGCCGCCGCGTGGCGGGTCGGTTCCCGCGATGCGACGAGGAAGCCCGTCTCGCCCTCCACGACGGTCTCCAGCAGCCCCCCGGCGCGCAGCCCGACGACCGGGGTGCCGCACGCCTGGGCCTCGACCGGGATGATGCCGAAGTCCTCGTGCGCGGGGAACAGCAGGGCTCGGGCACCCCAGTACAGTTCCCGGAGCCGCTCCCGGCCGGGCCGCGACTCGAACGTCACCGGGACGGGCGCCCGCGCGGCCAGCCGGCGCAACCGGGCTTCCTCCGGGCCACCCCCGGCGAGGACGAGCGGCAGGCCCGCCTCGGTGGCGGTCGCGATCATCAGGTCGAAGTTCTTGTACGGGATCCACCGTCCGACCCCGAGCAGGTACTCACGGGCCTGGTTCCGCTCGGCGGCCGGCGGGGCGGCGAAGAAGTCGACGTCGACGGGCGGGTGGATGACCACCGCGTCGCGCCCCCAGTACCGGCGGATGCGGGCCTGGACCTCGCGGGAGTTCGCGGCGTAGGCGTGCACGTGCCGGCTGAGTCGGACATCTACCGCCTGCAACGCCCGTCGTGGCCCGCTCAGCAGCCGCCCCGCGCCGCGCCCGTCGAAGTCGGGGCTCCAGACGTATCGGGCAGGAGAGTGGACGTAGCTCAGGTGCCGCGTCCGCTCGGGCGGACCGAACCGGGCCGTGTGGCCGAAGGCGTGGCTGGAGGAGATCACCACGTCGTATCCGGCGGGACGGGCGGCGGCACGCCAGGCCAGCGGCAGGAACGGCAGCGCGAGGGCCTTGCTGCGGCGCAGTGGCGTCCGGGCCAGCCAGGACTCCCGGAGGCGCAGGCGGTCCCGGGGGACGTCGGACTCGGCCCACAGCACGAACCGGTCGGCGTGCGGGACCAGGTCGGCGATGGCGAGGAAGACGTTCTCGGAGCCGCCGGCCGCGCTGAACCACTCGTGGACGAGCGCGACGGAACGCCCGGCCAACAGCCGCGGGCCGACGCGCTGGGCCGGCACGAGACCGGCGTCCTCGACCGACGTCATGACTTGTCGCCCAACCCGATGCTCCCCAGGGACACGGGACGCCGCCCCGGACCGGGCGCCCACGAACCCGCCTGGGCGGGCGGTGTCACACCGGTCCCCCGACGGCCGTGTCCATTAATGACGCCGCCGCAGCCGTTGTCAACTCCCGCGACGACCGTCAGCTGGTGCGCCGCCACAGGTCCCGCAGCGCGTCCCAGTTCCCGCCGACGCCGGCCTCGCAGAGGGTCTCCAGGTAGAGCGCGCCGAGCCCGTCGTCGCGGTCCCACCACACCCCGCAGATCGTCCGGCCGTCGTCGCCCTTGAAGGCGTACTCGACGTAGCTGCCGGCGGCCCCGCTGACGCCGCCGGTGGCCCGGGTGGCCTCCCGCAGCCCGGGGGCGAGGGAGCCGCCGGCCAGGTTGAGCTGCTGCCGGTAGGCCCGCGCGGCGTCCTTGGTGGACCTGGCCTCGTAGAGGCCGAAGTGCAGGGACAGCCCGCCGTAGCGGCAGAACACGTGCCGCTTCTCGTCCGCCGGCCGCTTGGGCCCGCCGGCCTCGGTGTCGGCCGCGCAGCCACCCATCCGGGCCAGCCACGGCTCGGCCAGCGGTGCGAGGTCGCCTTCGAACTTGGGCTTGTTGAGGGAGAACTGGTTCGCCTCGAACGGCGCCACGGTGGGGCTGGCCGAGGGGGCCGGGCCGGGAGCGGCCCCGTCGTCGTCGAGGGTGAGGCCGGCGAACACCCCGGCGCCGCCGGCGACGACCGCCGTCAGCACCACCATGGCGATCCAGAGGCCGGTGCGGCTACGCCGGGGCGGTTCCACCGGCGCGATCCGCCGGCCGGGCGCGGAGAACGTGTCGTACGGCGGGGAGCTGCCGGGCGTCGGCTCGGCGGCCGGCGAGAGCGGCGCTCCGGAGACCGGCTGCGGCGTCACCGCCCACGGCTGGGGCACCCAGGGTGGCTGGGGCGGGCCCGACGTCGGCTGCGGGGGCACCGACACCGGCTGGGGCGGTGCCGATGTGGGCTGCATCGCCGCCGCGACCGGCTGCGGTTGGGCCGAGATCGGTTGGGCCGAGATCGGTTGGGCCGAGATCGGTTGGGGCGGCGGAGGCAGCGTCGGTGACCCGCCCGCCACGGGCCGGTAGTCCATGCCGAGGGTCTGGAACAGCCGCTGCGGCGCGCCGATCTCCGCCGGCGGGTACGCCGCCCAGGGATGGGCGGCGGAGAAGTCTGCGGCGAGGTAGCGGTGGCCGCCTGCGGTCTGGGCGAGCGTGTTCACCACGTTCGCGAAGGCCTCCCGCCAGCGCTGGTCCGCCGCCGCGGCGCCGTCCAGCACCACCACGAGCGCCGGCCGCCCCTGACCGTCCACGGCGGACCATGCCCGGCCGACCTGGCACGCCCCCACCGCCTCGGTGAACCTGTACGGACCCTCCGGCTGCATGCCCCACTCCTCTGCTCACCCGCCGTGCGGATAGTACAGAGACGGCGCGACAACTACTCTGCTCAAGGGTTGCCTCTGAAAGTTTCCATGCATAGAGTCGCCGCATGAATGAGGAAGCCACCGTCGCGGCGTCCGCCGACCGGGTGCTCGACCTCTTCCAGGGCGTGCGGCTCACGCCCACGCAGCGCCGGATCGCGCACAGCCTGGTGCAGCACGCCGCCACGGCGGCATACCTCTCCGCCGCCGAGGTGGCCGAGCTGTCCGGGGTGAGCCAGCCGTCGGTGACCCGGTTCGCCGTGGCGCTCGGCCACGACGGCTACCCGGCGCTGCGCCGCCGGCTGCGCGAGCTGACCGGCGCGGCCACCGGCGGGCCCTCCGGGGGCGACAACGAGCTGCAACGCGCCGTCCGCACCGAGGTGGGCAACCTGGAGCGGCTGGCCGGGCAGCTCGCCGACCTGGACCGGATCGCCGAGACGGGCGAACTGCTCGCCGCGAGCCGCCCGCTGCCGGTGCTCGGGCTGCGGGCCGCCGCGCCACTGGCCGCGTATTTCGCGTACTTCGCCGCCAAGGTGCACCCGGACGTGCGGGTGCTCGACGACGGCGGCAGCCTGCTCACCGACCGCCTCGAACAGGCCGCCGCCGCCGGGGCGACCGCCCTGCTGGCGTTCGTGCTGCCCCGCTACCCCCGGGAGACCCTGGACGCGCTGCGCGAGGCGCGGGCCGCCGGGCTGACCGTGGTGGCCATCACCGACTCGCCGGTCAGCCCGGCCACCGACCACGCCGACGTGGTACTCCCCGCCGCCGTCGGCGCCGATCTGGTGTTCGACCTGCACACCGCCCCGATGACCCTGGCGATGGTGGTCCTCCAGGCCATCTGCGACGCCGCGCCCGCCGAGACCCAGCGCCGGCTGGAGGCGTTCGAGTCCTCCGCCGCCCGTCGCCAGTTGTTCCTCGGCTGAGAGGAGAACCGAGATGCCCCAGCCCGTCCACGCCGCCCGCGGCACCGCGCTGACCGCCCGAGGGTGGCCGCAGGAGGCCGCCCTGCGGATGCTGATGAACAACCTCGACCCGGAGGTGGCCGAGCGCCCCGACGACCTGGTCGTCTACGGCGGCACCGGAAAGGCCGCACGGGACTGGCCGTCGTACCACGCGCTGGTGCGCACGCTGACCGACCTGCGCGAGGACGAGACGATGCTGGTGCAGTCCGGCCGCCCGGTCGGGGTGCTGCGCACCCACGAGTGGGCACCCCGGGTGCTGCTGGCCAACTCCAACCTGGTCGGCGACTGGGCCACCTGGCCGGAGTTCCGCCGCCTGGAGCAGCTCGGTCTGACCATGTACGGGCAGATGACCGCCGGGTCCTGGATCTACATCGGCACCCAGGGCATCCTCCAGGGCACGTACGAGACGTTCGCCGCCGTCGCCGCGAAAAGGTTCGCCGGGACGCTGGCCGGGACGCTGACGCTGACCGCCGGATGCGGCGGGATGGGCGGGGCCCAGCCCCTCGCGGTCACCATGAACGGCGGCGCGTGTCTCATCGTCGACGTGGACCGCACCCGGTTGGACCGCCGGGTCCACGACCGCTACCTCGACGAGGTCGCCGACTCCCTGGACGACGCGGTGGAGCGGGCGCTCGCCGCGAAGCGGGACCGCCGCGCGCTCAGCGTCGGCGTGGTGGGCAACGCCGCCACCGTCTTCCCCGAGCTGCTGCGCCGGGGCGTGGAGATCGACATCGTCACCGACCAGACCAGCGCGCACGACCCGCTGTCGTACCTGCCGGAGGGGGTGGAGCCGGCCGACGCCGGGGACTACTCGAGGGCGAAGCCGGCCGAGTTCACCGATCGCGCGCGGGCCTCGATGGCGAGGCACGTCGAGGCGATGGTCGGCTTCCTCGACGCGGGGGCCGAGGTCTTCGACTACGGCAACTCGATCCGCGGCGAGGCTCAACTCGGCGGGTACGAGCGGGCGTTCGACTTCCCCGGTTTCGTGCCGGCGTACATCCGTCCGCTGTTCTGCGAGGGCAAGGGCCCGTTCCGGTGGGCGGCGCTCTCCGGCGACCCGGCCGACATCGCCGCCACCGACCGGGCGATCCTGGACCTGTTCCCGGAGAACGAGTCGCTGGCCCGGTGGATGCGGCTGGCCGGCGAGCGGGTCGCCTTCCAGGGCCTACCGGCCCGGATCTGCTGGCTCGGCTACGGCGAGCGGGACAAGGCCGGAGTGCGGTTCAACGAGATGGTCGCCTCCGGCGAGCTGAGCGCGCCGGTCGTCATCGGCAGGGACCACCTGGACTGCGGCAGCGTGGCCAGCCCCTACCGGGAGACCGAGGCGATGGCCGACGGCTCCGACGCGATCGCCGACTGGCCGCTGCTCAACGCGCTGGTCAACACCGCCAGCGGGGCGTCCTGGGTGTCCATCCACCACGGCGGCGGGGTCGGCATCGGCCGGTCCATCCACGCCGGCCAGGTCTGCGTCGCCGACGGCACCGCGCTGGCCGGGCAGAAGATCGAGCGGGTGCTCACCAACGACCCGGCGATGGGCGTCATCCGGCACGTCGACGCCGGCTACGACGCCGCCCGCGAGGTCGCCGACCACACCGGCGTGCGGGTGCCGATGGCCGAGGGCCGGGCATGACGGCGGACTCCGCGGACCACGTGGACCCCGCAGACCCCGCAGACCTCGCGGACCTCGCGGACCTGGCGGACCTGGCCGGCCGGTTCCGGCTGCTCTGGGACTCCATCGCCCCGGTCGGCCGGGACCCTGGCAGCAGCGGTTACCTGCGGTATTCGTTCACGGAGCCGGAGCTGGCGCTGCGCGACTGGTTCCGGGCGCAGGCCGCCAGCCGGGGCATGCCGGTCACCGCCGACGGCAACGGCAACCTCTTCGCCCGCTGGGGCGACCCTGCCGCCGGGGACGCGGTGCTGACCGGCAGCCACTTCGACTCGGTGCCGCACGGCGGCGCGTACGACGGGCCGCTCGGCATCGTCAGCGCGTTCCTCGCCGTGGACGAGCTGCGCGCCGCCGGGGCGACCCCGGTCCGTCCCCTCGTGGTGGCCGCGTTCGTCGAGGAGGAGGGCGCCCGGTTCGGCGTACCGTGCCTGGGATCGCGGCTGCTCACCGGCGCGCTCGACCCGGATCGCGCGGCCGGCCTGCGCGACGCCGACGGGGTCAGCCTGGCCGAGGCGCTGGGCGACCAACCCGCGGGCGCCCGGCCCGACCTGCTGGGCGGGTTCTCGTGCTTCGTGGAGCTGCACGTCGAGCAGGGCCGCGCGCTGGCCGAGCGCGATGCGCCGGTCGCGGTCGCCAGCGCCATCTGGCCGCACGGCCGCTGGCGCTTCGACTTCCACGGCGAGGGCAACCACGCCGGTACGACCCGGATGGCCGACCGCCGCGACCCCATGCTCACGTACGCGTTCACCGTGCTCGCGGCGAACAAGGAGGCCCGGCTGCGCGGCGCGCACGCCACGGTCGGTCGGGTCCGGGTCGAGCCGAACGCCACCAACGCGATCCCCTCGAAGGTGACCGGCTGGCTGGACGCCCGCGCGGCCGAGCCGGACACGCTGACCGGCCTGGTCGACGCGGTTCGCGCCAAGGCCACCGACCGGGCCGGCCGGGACGGCACGGAGGTCACCCTCACCGAGGAGTCGGCGACCCCGCTGGTCGCCTTCGACGGCGGCCTCGGCGGGCGGCTGGCGGCGCTGCTGGGCGCGCCGGTCCTGCCCACCGGGGCGGGTCACGACGCCGGGGTGCTGGCCGGGCACCTGCCCACCGCCATGCTGTTCGTGCGCAACCCGACCGGGGTGTCGCACTCCCCCGCCGAGGCGGCCACCGACGCCGACTGCGCCGCCGGGGTCGCCGCCCTGGCCCGGGTCCTGGAGGAGCTGACATGCGTCTGATCCAGCTTCCGGCGGCCGGGCCAGGGCTTCCGGCGGCCGGGCCGGTCACGAACCCAGGGCCGGCCCGACACACGCCGGCCGGCGGGGACGCCGCGGGCGGCCCCCGCACGCCAGCCGACGGGAACCCCACCCGAGGCGGCCCACACACCCCGGGCCCTATGGAGCTGCCCGCACAGACGGGGCAGCGGCCGGGTACGACACCTCGCCCCTCGCCGTCGCTGGCGCCCTCGCCGTCGCGGTCGCTGGGCGCGGTAGCGCAGACGGGGCAGCTCCAAAGGGGGCGGAAGAGGTGACCCCGACCCGCTGGCTCGCCGAGTACGCGTGGCTGCCCGACCAGGCCGAGCCCACCGCCGACGTACTGATCGAGGCCGAGGACGGCCGGATCACCGCCGTCACCCCGCTCGGCGGCGCGGGCACGCCCACAGCCGGGGTGGAGGTGCTCGGCGATGCCACCCGGCTGCCCGGGCTGACCCTGCCCGGGCTGGCCAACGCCCACTCGCACGCGTTCCACCGGGCGCTGCGCGGACGCACCCACGGCGGCCGGGGCGACTTCTGGACCTGGCGGGATGTCATGTACGAGGTGGCGGCCCGGCTCGACCCGGACAGCTACCTGGCCCTGGCCCGGGCCGCGTACGCCGAGATGGCGCTGGCCGGGATCACCTGCGTCGGCGAGTTCCACTACCTGCACCACGGCCCCGACGGCACCCCGTACGCCGACCCGAACGCGATGGGGGCCGCCCTGGTCGAGGCCGCCGCGCAGGCCGGGATCCGGCTCACCCTGCTGGACGCCTGCTACCTGACCGCCACGGTGGACGGGGAGCCGCTGACCGGGCCGCAGCGGCGGTTCGGCGACGGCGACGCCCTGCGCTGGGCCGACCGGGCCTCGGCGTTCACCCCCGACGGGGCCCACGCGCTGGTCGGGGCGGCCGTGCACTCGGTCCGCGCCGTGCCGGCGGAACAGCTCGCCACCGTGGCCGGCTGGGCCGACCGGCGCGGGGCACCGCTGCACCTGCACCTGTCCGAGCAGCCCGCCGAGAACGACGCCTGCCGGGCCGCGCACGGCCGCACGCCGGCCCGGCTGCTGGCAGACCACGGGGTGCTCGGCCCGGGCACCGTCGCCGTGCACGCCACCCACCCCACCAGCGCCGACGTGACTCTGCTCGGCGACACCGGCACCGGGGTCTGCCTCTGCCCCACCACCGAGCGGGACCTCGCCGACGGGATCGGGCCGGCCCGCCGGCTGGCCGAGGCGGGCGTCGCGCTGAGCCTGGGCAGCGACAGCCACGCCGTGGTCGACCTGTTCGAGGAGGCCCGCGCGGTGGAGCTGGACGAGCGGCTGCGTACCCGGCGGCGCGGTCACTTCGCCCCGGCAGAGCTGCTGGCCGCCGCGACCGTCGCCGGGCACGCCGCGCTCGGCTGGCGCGACGCCGGCCGGATCGCCGTCGGCGACCGCGCCGACCTGGTCACCGTACGGCTGGACAGTGCCCGCACGGCCGGGGTGCCGCCGGTTGGGGCGTTCTTCGCGGCGACCGCCGCCGACGTCGCCTCGGTCGTGGTGGACGGCCGGCAGGTGGTCGCCGACGGGCGGCACCTGAAGGTGGACGTGCCGCGTGAGCTGCGTACCGCGATCGGGGCGGTGACCCGGTGAGCAGCCTGCTGGTCGACAACATCGGTGAGCTGGTGACCAACGTCGCCGGCACCGGCGACGGCAGCCCGCTCGGGCTGCGCCGCGACTCGGCCGTGCTGGTCGAGGACGGGCGCGTCGCCTGGGTCGGCCCGGCCCGGTACGCGCCCGCCGCCGACCGGCGGATCGACGCCGAGGGGGCGGCGGCGCTGCCCGGGTTCGTGGACAGCCACGCCCACCTGGTGTTCGCCGGGGACCGGTCCGTCGAGTTCGCCGCCCGGATGGCCGGCCAGCCGTACACCGGCGGGGGCATCCGGACCACGGTCGGCGCCACCCGGGCGGCCTCCGACGACACGCTGCGGGCCACCGTGCGCCGGCTGGTCGGCGAGGCGATGCGGCAGGGCACCACCACGATCGAGATCAAGAGCGGGTACGGGTTGACCGTCGCCGACGAGGCCCGGTCGCTGCGGATCGCCGCCGAAGTGAGCGACGAGACGACGTTCCTCGGCGCGCACGTCGTCCCCGCCGAGTACGCCGACCGCCCCGACGACTACGTGGGGCTGGTGTGCGGGCCGATGCTCGCCGCCGCCGCCCCGTACGCCCGCTGGGTGGACGTGTTCTGCGAGCGGGGCGCGTTCGACGCCGACCAGGCCCGGGCCATCCTCACCGTAGGGCAGGCGGCCGGGCTCGGGGGGCGGCTGCACGCCAACCAGCTCGGCCCCGGGCCGGGCGTGCGGCTCGGGGTGGAGCTGGGGGCGGCCAGCGTCGACCACTGCACCCACCTCGACGACGCGGACGTGGCCGCGCTCGCCGACTCGACCGCGCCCGACGGGTCGGGGACGACCACCGTCGCCACACTGCTGCCCGGGGCGGAGTTCTCCACGCGCTCGCCGTACCCGGACGCGCGCCGGCTGCTCGACGCCGGCGTCACCGTGGCCCTGGCGACGGACTGCAACCCCGGCTCGTCGTACACCTCGTCGATGCCGTTCTGCGTCGCCCTCGCCGTACGCGAGATGCGGATGACCCCGGCGGAGGCGGTCTGGGCCGCGACCGCCGGGGGAGCGCGGGCGCTGCGCCGCACCGACATCGGGGTGCTGCGGCCCGGCTCCCGGGCCGACCTGACCATCCTCGACGCGCCGTCGCACCTGCACCTGGCCTACCGGCCCGGTGTTCCCCTGATCCGCCAGGTTCTGCACAACGGAGTGCCGCAATGTCGATCGTGACCGTCCAGCCCACCGGGATCCACCCCGCCGACGTGCTCGCCGTGGCCCGAGGCAGCGCCCGGGTCGTCCTCGCCCCGTCCACCGTGGACGCGATGGCGGCCAGCCGATCCATCGTGGACCGGATCGAGGCCGCCGGCCGGCCCGTGTACGGCGTCTCCACCGGCTTCGGGGCCCTCGCGAACACCTTCGTCGCGCCGGAGCGGCGAGCGGAGCTGCAACACGCGCTGATCCGCTCGCACGCCGCCGGGGTGGGCGCTCCGATGCCGCGCGAGGTGGTCCGGGCGATGATGCTGCTGCGGGTCCGCTCGCTGGCGCTGGGCCGCTCCGGGGTCCGCCCGCTGGTCGCCGAGGCACTGGTCGACCTGCTCAACCACGACGTCACCCCCTGGGTGCCGGAGCACGGCTCGCTCGGCGCGTCCGGCGACCTGGCCCCGCTGGCGCACTGCGCGCTGGTGCTGCTCGGCGAGGGCTGGGTGCTCGGCCCGGCCGGTGAGCGGATCGACGCCGCCGACGCGCTGCGCGGGGCCGGGCTGACCCCGGTGGAGCTGGCCGCCAAGGAGGGGCTGGCCCTGATCAACGGCACCGACGGCATGCTCGGCATGCTGCTGCTGGCCATCAACGACGCGGCCCACCTGTTCGCCATGGCCGACGTGACGGCCGCCCTGGCCATCGAGGCGATGCTCGGCTCGGAGCGGCCGTTCCTGCCGGAGCTGCACGCGATCCGCCCGCACCCCGGCCAGTCGGCGTCGGCGGCGAACATCCACCGGCTGCTCCAGAAGTCGGCGGTGATGGACTCGCACCGCGACGACCTGGCGCACGCCGTGCAGGACGCGTACTCGATGCGCTGCGCGCCGCAGGTCGCCGGCGCGGCCCGGGACACCCTGGATTTCGTCCGGACCGTGGCCAATCGGGAACTGGTGTCCGTGGTGGACAACCCGGTGGTGCTGCCGGACGGCCGGGTCGAGTCCACGGGGAACTTCCACGGCGCCCCGCTCGGCTTCGCCGCCGACTTCCTGGCCATCGCCGCCGCCGAGGTGGGGGCGATCTCCGAGCGACGGGTGGACCGGCTGCTCGACGTGACCCGGTCCCGGGAGCTGCCGGCGTTCCTCTCCCCCGACGCCGGGGTCAACTCCGGGCTGATGATCGCCCAGTACACGGCCGCCGGGATCGTCGCGGAGAACCGCCGGCTGGCCGCCCCCGCCTCGGTGGACTCGCTGCCGACCAGCGGGATGCAGGAGGACCACGTCTCGATGGGCTGGGCGGCGACGAAGAAGCTGCTCACCGTGCTGGACAACCTGACCAGCCTGCTCGCGGTGGAGCTGCTGGCCGCCGTACGCGGGCTCCAGCTACGCGCCCCGCTGACGCCGTCGCCGGCCGGACGGGCCGCCCTGGCCGCGCTCGGCGAGGCGGCCGGGGAGCCGGGGCCCGACGTGTTCCTCGCCCCGCTGATGGAGGCGGCCCGGGCCGTGGTGGCCGGCCCGGAGCTGCGGGCCGCGATCGAGCGGGAGATCGGCCCGCTCGGCTGACGCCGGGGGTGGCGGAAGCCGGGCACCCGGCACGCCGCTCCCCGGCGATCCGCCGCCCGCCGTCAGGCCGCCGGCGGGAGGACCTTGGCGATCAGCTTGGCCAGCTCACGCAGCGCCTTGCCCCGGTGGCTGATCGCGTCCTTCTCCGGCGGGGTCAGCTCCGCGTTGGTGCGGTCCTGGCCGTCGCCGAGGAAGATCGGGTCGTACCCGAAGCCGCCCTCGCCGCGCGGCGCGCGCAGCAGCCGGCCGGCCTGCCGGCCGTCGACCAGGTGCTCCTTGCCGCCGGGCAGCACCAGCGCCACCGTGCAGACGAACGACGCGCCCCGGTTGTCGTCGGGCAGGTCGGCGATCTGGTCCAGCACGAGCTGGAAGTTGGCCCGGTCGTCGCCGTGCCGGCCGGCCCAGCGGGCGCTGAACACCCCCGGCATCCCGTTGAGGGCGTCGACGGCGAGGCCGGAGTCGTCGGCGATGGTGAGCAGGCCGGTGCGCCGGCAGCCCTCCCGCGCCTTGATGAGCGCGTTCTCGCCGAAGGTCAGGCCGGTCTCCGGCAGTTCCGGGTAATCCTCGACGTCGTCGAGGCCGAGCAGTGCGACCCGGTGCGCGCCGAGCGCGCCGTCGAGGATCCGCTGGAGCTCGATCAGCTTCTTCCGGTTACGGGTGGCGAGCAGCACCTTGTTCATGAGAGAGCCTTCCGCTGGGCCTCGGCCAGTTCCGCGCAGCCGGCGACGGCCAGGTCGAGCAGGGCGTCGAGCTGGTCGCGGGCGAAGACCCCGGACTCCCCCGTCCCCTGTACCTCGACGAACTCGCCGGTGCCGGTGCAGACCACGTTCATGTCGACCTCGGCCGCCACGTCCTCTTCATAGCAGAGGTCCAGCCGGGCCTCGCCCGCAATCACGCCGACGCTCACCGCGGCGACGGAGCGGTGCATCACCTTCTCCGGCTTGCCGGCCAGCGACTTGCGGTCGGCCAGCCAGTTCACCGCGTCGTGCAGCGCCACGTAAGCGCCGGTGATCGCCGCGGTGCGGGTGCCGCCGTCGGCCTGAAGGACGTCGCAGTCCAGCACGATCGAGTTCTCGCCGAGCGCCTTGAGGTCGATGCCGGCCCGCAGGCTTCGGCCGATCAGCCGGGATATCTCGTGGGTCCGCCCGCCGACGCGGCCCTTGATGCTCTCCCGGTCCGAGCGGGTGTTCGTGGCCCGGGGCAGCATCGCGTACTCGGCGGTCACCCAGCCGAGCCCGGAGCCCTTGCGCCACCGGGGCACCCCCTCGGTGACGCTGGCCGTGCACAGCACCCGGGTCTCGCCGAACTCGACGAGCACGGAGCCCTCCGGGTGGGTGCTCCAGCCCCGGGTCAGGGTCACCGGTCGGAGTTGGTCGGGCCGCCGCCCGTCAGGTCGCGCCATGCCTGCACCCTATGCGGTGCGGTGATCGAACCGCCCCGGGGTGTCCCGCTCTCCGCGCCCGCCGCCGGCCGAGGTCGGTCAGATATCGTAGCAGGCGCCCGAGCGGACCACTTCCAGCGGCCCGTCGTACGCGGTGCCGGCCGCCTCGATGGTGAGCGCCTCGCTGCCCCACGCGGCGACCAGGTGGGTCAGCAGCAGCCGGCCCGCCCCCGCCTTGGTGGCCGCCTCGCCGGCCTCCCGGCCGGTCAGGTGCAGGTCCGGCGGGTTGTCCACCCCGTCGAGGTAGCTGGCCTCGCAGAGGAAGACGTCCGCGCCCTGGGCCAGCCGCAGCAGCGCCTCGCACGGCGCGGTGTCGGACGAGTAGCAGAGCACCCGGCCGTCGTGCTCAAGCCGCACCCCGTACGTCTCGACGGGGTGGTTCATCCGGTCGACGGTGACGGTGAACGGGCCGATCGGGAACGTGCCCGGTTCGAGGCCGTAGAACTGGTAGACGTCCTCGACGGTGCTGTCCTCCTGCCCGTAGGCCAGCGCCAGCCGGTCCGGGGCACCGGAGGGGGCGTACACCGGCAGGGGCGGACACGGGCCGTCCGGGGCGTACCGGCGCACCACCACGTACGACACCGCGTCGAGCATGTGGTCGCAGTGCAGGTGGGTGAGGAGGATGGCGTCCGGGGCGTGCAGCCCGGCGTAGCGCTGGAGGGTGGACAGCGCGCCGGGGCCGAAGTCGACGAGGAGCCGGAAACCGTCGGCCTCGACAAGATAGGCCGAGCACGGGGAGTCGGGGCCAGGGAAGCTCCCGGCACAGCCGAGGACGGTCAGTCGCATGTGGTTGTCCCGCTGTCACGAACCGTAGTCGTCACGTCGGCCGCCGTCCCGTCCATGATCTTCATCGACGTGTACGACACGCTGCGCAGCCTACGCTGACGCGCGCCGGGGCAAGAATCATCTAATGGAAGTTGTCATCAACGTGACACCCGCAGCCGCCGCCGGCCGGAGACGACGGACGGGCCGGACCGGTCACCCGGTCACGGCCCGTCGGCGCCGTCAGGCTCGTCCTCAGGCCCAGAGCTGCCCCTCCAGGGCCTCCTCGGCGTCGGCGAGGGTGCCGCCGTACGCGCCGGTGCTGAGGTACTTCCAGCCGCCGTCGCAGACCACGAACGCGACGTCGGCCCGGCGGCCGTCCCGGACCGCCTCGTGCGCCACCGCCAGGGCGGCGTGCAGGATGGCCCCCGTGGAGAAGCCGGCGAAGATCCCCTCCACCTCCACGAGCTGCCGGGTACGCAGCACGGCGTCCCTGGTGCCGACGGAGAACCGCCGGGACAGCACGGTGGCGTCGTAGAGCTCCGGGACGTACCCCTCGTCGATGTTGCGCAGCCCGTAGACCAGTTCCCCGTAGCGGGGCTCGGCGGCCACGACCTGGATGCCCTCGACCTTCTCGCGCAGGTAGCGCCCGGTGCCCATGAGGGTGCCGGTGGTGCCGAGCCCGGCCACGAAGTGGGTGATCGTGGGCAGGTCCTGGAGCAGCTCCGGGCCCGTGGTCTCGTAGTGCGCCCGGGCGTTCGCCTCGTTGCCGTACTGGTAGAGCATCACCCAGTCGGGGTGTTCGGCCGCGATCTGCTTGGCAGTGGCGACTGCCTGGTTGGAGCCGCCGGCGGCCGGCGAGAAGATGATTTCCGCGCCGTACATCCGGAGCAGTTGGACCCGCTCGGTCGAGACGTTCTCCGGCATCACGCAGACCACCCGGTAGCCCCGCAACTTTGCCACCATGGCCAGCGAGATGCCGGTGTTGCCGCTGGTCGGCTCCAGGATGGTGTCGCCCGGGCGGAGCCGGCCGTCGGACTCGGCCCGGCGGACCATGAACAGGGCCGCCCGGTCCTTGATGCTGCCGGTCGGATTCCGGTCCTCCAGCTTGGCCCAGAGCCGCACCGGCGGTGCCCCCTCGGGCACCGTCGGCGAGAGCCGGGGCAGCCCGACCAGTGGCGTGCCGCCGCAGGCGTCCAACAGGCTGTCGTACCGCGCCATCGCCGCCCCGCCTCAGCGGACGGCGGCGGCGCGCGTGGCTACCGTGTGCGAGGCGATCGCCGCCGCTGCGGCGAAGCCGAACGCGCCGCCGGCCACGGCCGGCAGGATGGTGACGCTGTCGCCGTCGTTGAGCTTGGCGTCGAGCGCGCCGAGGAAGCGGACGTCCTCGTCGTTGACGTAGACGTTGACGAAGCGGTGCAGCACGCCGGCTTCGGTGACCAGCCGGCCGCGCAGGCCGGCGTGCCGGGAGTCCAGGTCGGCGAGCAGGTCGGTGAGCGTGTCGCCGGTGCCCTCGACGACCTTCGCGCCGCCGGTGTAGCTGCGCAGGATGGTGGGGATGCGAACCTCGATGGCCATGGTGTCGTGCTCCTTGTCCGGATGTGCGGTTGCTCGGTGACGGGAAGGAATGAATGTCGCGATGCCGCTGGAATCAGCGGTCGGAACACTCGTAGTCGACCGTCGCCGGGCTCTGCCCGAACATGTAGGACTGGACGGCGTTCGGGTCCACGGCGGCGTCCACGATCCGGACCGGCTCCTCCGTCACCACGCCGTCGACGATCCGGTAGGAGCGGATCTCCTCGGTGTCGGGCTCGCGGGTGGAGACGAGCAGGTAGTGCGCGCCAGGCTCGCCGGCGAGGGAGACGTCGGTACGCGACGGGTACGCCTCGGTCGCGGTGTGCGAGTGGTAGATGACGATCGGTTCCTCGTCGCGGTCGTCCATCTCCCGCCACAGCCGCAGGTGCTCCATCGAGTCGAACTCGTAGAACGTCATGGAGCGGGCCGCGTTCTCCATGGGGACGTGTCGGATCGGGGTGTCACTGCCGGCGGGACCGGCGACCACGCCGCACGCCTCGTCCGGGTGGTCCCGGCGGGCGTGGGCGACGATCGCGTCGATGATCGACCGGTCGATGCTCAGCACGCCGTCCAGCCTAGCCCCTCCACCTGCCCACCCGAGGGTGGCGACCGTCACGCTCAGTCGATCATGGCGTTGAGCAGGGACTCCTGGAGATACCCGAGGTACGCGTAGACCGACAGTTGGAACACCCGGCTCGACGACGGGTCGGCGGCGACCGCCTCGTCCAGCTCCGCACCGAGGTCCGTGCCGTCCTTGACCTCCAGCCGGACGCCCATCGCCAGGCGGGCGTCGTTGAGCGCCCGCAGCCACGCCTCGGCCGCCTCGGCGTCGAGCTGGACCTCGCCGCCCGAGGAGTCCGGCAGGGCGGCGAGGATCGCCCCGGCCTGGTCGATCTTGCCGGTCTTCAGGTCGCCCTCGGTGTACCGGCGGAACTCCGCCGTCCCGGCCGAGTCGTCCGGGTAGACCTCGGGGAAGAGCCGGCCCAGCACCGGGTCGGAGTGGTCGAAGCCGTCGGTGAGCAGCCCCACCACCTCGGAGGCCACCTTGCGCAGGACCCGGACCTCGTCGACGGCGAGGGTGGCGACGTACCGGTCGCCCCGGCGCCGGAACATGCTCACGACCGCTCCACCGTGGCCCACAGCCCGTACGCGTGCAGCTGCGCCGCGTCGTGCTCCATCCGTTCCCGGGCACCGCTGGAGACCACCGCCCGGCCCTTATGGTGCACGTCCAGCATCAGCTTCTCCGCCTTCTCCCGGCTGTACCCGAACAACTTCTGGAGGACCCAGGTCACGTACGACATCAGATTCACCGGGTCGTCCCACACAATCGTCACCCACGGCCGGTCGGAAGCCGGCACCTCTTCGGTGGCCGGCGTCTCGACCGGTGCAACCTGCGGAGCCGCCATGCCCCCCATCGTGCCACCGGTTGCCGGGAAGCGATGAACCGGAACGCCGGACGGATCCGGATCATCAGCCGGAGCTTCCCCGACGACCGGCGCGCGGACCGGCCCGGCAGGACCCCGTCGGGGCCCCACCGGCCGGTCCGGGCCGGCGTCAGGCGAGCAGGATGCCGTGGTCGACCGCCTCGGAGAGCACCGCGCCGAGCGAGCGGCGGACGGCTTCGAAGCGTCGGGAGATGTCCCGGGTCAGCTCCAGCTCGACCTCGCGCAGCGCCCGTTGGGCCCAGGACCGGGCGCCGCCCGGGTCGTCGTTGCCGAGGCTGCGCCAGTGCTGCCAGCAGCCGCCGGAGAGCGCCACGGCGACCGGCGGGAGCACCTCGACACGTTCCCCGCCCGGGTAGCCGGAGACCGCGTCCACCGCACCGGCGCCGGCCATCTCGGCCACCCCGGCGGTGCTGGTGACCAGCAGCACCCGGTCGAGGTCCCGGCCGACCGGGTGGTCGCCGAGCCCCCAGCGGACGGCGTTGCCGATCCGCCGCCGGACCCCCTCGGGCACCGGGGCGCCCAGGACCCGCCCGGCGGCATCGTCGAGCAGGGCCCGCACCGCCTCGTCGCACTGGGCGGTGGCGAGCAGGGAAAGCGCCTCCAGTTCGCGGTCGAGCAGCTGCGGCAGGCCGGCGCAGCCGACCCCGAAAACGATCTCCTGCACCACCCGCAGGTGGGTGTTGGCCAGCTCCAGGGCGACGTGCTGACGGATGCGCTGGGCGCGGGAGCGGGCCTGCCGGTCCAGCCGCTCGGCCCACCCGGTCGCCTCCGCGCCGGGCGACACCGGAACCCGGCCGTGCGTCCCGGGCAGCACCGGCGACCGGGCGCTGGCCCGGCGCAGCCCCTCGTCGGCGGCCCAGCCCACCAGGGCCCGCCGCAGCGCGCCGACGTCGTCCGGCCGGGCCGGGTACCAGTGGGCCACGGCCAGGGCCGGCACGGCGGCGAGCAGCACCGCACGGTGCGCGGCCAGCACCACCTCGCCCGGGTCCGCCGCACCGCCCGGGTCCGCCGCACCGCCCGGGTCCGCCGCACCGCCCGGGTCCGCCGCACCGCCCGGGTCCGCCGCACCGCCCGGGTCCGCCGCGCCGCCCGGGTCCGCCGCGCCGCCCGGGTCCGCCGCGTCGCCCGGGTGCGGCTCGGTCGGCAGCCGGGCCGGCCACGGATCCACCGGCCCACCCGGCTGCGTGGACCGCGTCGGCGGCCGGCCGACCTGGCCGCCGGAACCCGCCGGGACGGAAGCCCCCGTGCCATCCGTCCACGCCGGGTCCCGGCGGCTGCTCGTCACCCGCCCGCGCGCCCCGGGCCCGTCCGGTCGACCCGACCCGGCCCCCGGCCGCCCGGTTGGGGGCGGGACCCAGCCCGAGACGCCGGGCGTCACCACGAAGAAGACCTCGGCCGCGGCGTGGGCGGCCTCGGCCAGCAGGTGCAGCTCGGCGGCCGTGAACGCCTGGTCCGCCGCGATCACGAACAGCAACGCCCCGGCCCGGCCGACCGCGTCGAGCAGCACCCGCCCGCCGGCGAGGCCCAGCGTGTCGGTGTCGGGCGTGTCGACCACGGTGAAGTGCCGCAGCAGCGGCTCGGCGACGGTCAGCTCGACCCGGCGCGGCGGCCGGGCCAGCGCCGGGCCCGCCGCCGACTGGTCCGGCGCGTACGCGTGCGGCTGGCGGTAGCCGGGCACGTAGGCGGCCCGGGTCGGCACCCGGGCGTGGTCGACCAGCAGCCAACTCCCGGGCGGGACGGCGAGCATCCCCGGGGCGAGCCCCAGCAGGGAGGCGAGTACGTCACGCCGGGCGGCGCCGGCCGGCCCGGCGGCGACCACGGCGAGCGGGTCGTCCGGCCGGGTCTCGGTCACCCCGAGCCGGGTGGGCGTCGGGCCGCACCGCAGCGGGCCGGCCGGCCCGCTCGGCTCGTCGGACACGTCGGTCGAGGGGAGTGGACCCGGCTGCATCAGGCTGCCTCCCGGTGAGGGCGGCCGTGCTCGGATCCGGCCGCGTGGTCTGTCCGGTGGGGACACTTCGGATGCGGGAAGAGTACGGCCGGCGGGAACATGAACCCCGTAGAGCGAATACTCAGCGCTGATCGACAGATTACTCAACTTCGGAGCGTCACGGCGCGCACGCGTACCGGCTGCGGTCGATATGCTGCCCCGATGAGTCGGTGGGAGTTCGTCGGCCGCAGGGATGAACTCGACCGCCTGCTGGCCGCGGCGACCGGCGCCGACGGGCGTGGGCTCTTCTACAGCGGGTCGGCCGGCGTCGGCAAGAGCCGGCTGCTGCGCGAGGCGCTGGCCGGGGTCCCCACCGACGGGTACGCCGTCTGGACCGTCTCGGCCAGCGCCACCACGGCGGCGCTGCCGTTCGGCGGGCTGGTCCAGTTGCTCCCGGCCGAACAGCCGCAGGGGCTCTCACCGGCGGGCGTGCTGCGCTGGGCGGTGCAGCAGTTGCAGCAGCAGGCCGCCGGGCGGCACATCGTGCTGGCGGTCGACGACGCGCACCTGCTCGACCCGCCGTCGGCCGCGCTCGTGCACCTGATCGGCCGCGCGGAGAATGCCACCGTGATCGGGACGCTGCGTGACGGCGAACAGTTGCCACTGCCGATCCGGGCACTGTGGACGGACGGCCTGGTCGACCACGTGGAGCTGGCCCCGCTGGGGCTGGCGGACACCACCGACCTGCTCGCCGCCATCCTCACGGGTCCGGTCGACCCGTGCTCCGCCGACCGGCTGTGGCGGCTCTCCGGCGGCAACGCGCTGCTCCTGCGCGAGCTGGTCATGGCCGCTCCGCCCGGCGAGCTGACCCGCACGTACGGGATGTGGCAGTGGACCGGCCGGCTGACGCTGGCGCCCACCCTCACCGAGCTGATCGACACCCGGATCGGGCAGCTCACCCCCGGGGTCCGGGCGGTGCTGGAGCTGGTCGCCTTCGGCGAGCCGCTCGGGCTGCACCTGCTCGGGCAGGCGGTGGAGCCGACCGACGTGGAGACCGCCGAGGAGCGCGGCCTGATCGCGGTGGAACGCAACGACCGCCGCACCGACGTCCGGCTGGCGCACCCGCTCTACGGCGAGGTGATGCGGCGGCACTGCCCGGTCACCCGCACCCGACGGTTGCAGGCCCGACTGGCCGAGCTGGTGGAGACGGTGGGCACACGGCGCCGCGACGACCTGCTGCGGGTGGCGGTGTGGCGGCTGGACTCCGGCACCGCGCAGGACCCGGCGTTGCTGCTGGACGCGGCCGTCCAGGCGTTCGCCCGGTACGACGTGCCGCTGGCGACCCGGCTGGCCCGGGCGGCGCTGGACGCCGACGGGGGCTTCGACGCCGCAGAACTGCTGGCCACCCTCCTGATGTTCGCCGACCGGCCGGAGGAGGCGATCGTGATGCTCGACGCGGTCGCCGACGACGCGGCGGGGGCAGCGCGGCGCAGCCGGTGGCTCACCGTGCGGGGGATGGTCAGCTACTGGGGTCTCAGCGAGGAGTCCACCGTGGATGAGATCGCGGCGCGGGCCGGGGAGCTGCCCGACGCCGCCGACCAGGCCCGGGTGAACGCCTTCGAGGCGATCATGCGGCTGCATCGGCTGGACACCGGCCCGGCGGTGCGGCTGGCCCGGGCGGTGCTGGACCGCCCGGCCGCCGGGGTGGCCGCCCGCGAGCTCGCCCGGTGCACCCTGGCGCATCTCCAGGCCGCCCAGGGACAGCTCACCCTCAGCGGCGCGGCGATCGACCAGGTGCAGGCCGAGATGGCCCGTTGGCGCGGCGACATGCCGTACCTGCAACTCGCCCTGGAGCTGGCCCGGGGGACCCGGCTCGCCCTCGCCGGCGACCTTGCCGGCATCGACGCGATCGTGGCCGACGAGTTCGCCGACCTCGCCGGCGCGGGCGACTTCCGGCTCGGCACCGGTTACCTGGCCATCCTCCAGGCGTACGCGGCGCGGCTGCGCGGCCAGAGCGGCACGGCGCTGAGGACGAGCCTCGGCGCGTGCGCGGTGCTGGCCACCAGCCGGGTGTACGCGGGCCTGGCGCACGCCGAGCGGGCCCAGGCGGCGGCGCTGCGGGGCGACGCCGCGCACGCCGTCGAGGCGATGGCCGAGGCGGACCGCACCCACGCCCCGGGGATGGCGGTGCTCTACCCCTGGCTGGAGCAGGCCCGCGGAGCGGTGCTCGCCACCGCCGGCGACCCGGCCGGCGCCGCCAAGCACCTCGCAGCCCTGGCTGACCGGCTCCGCGACGACGGGTTCGCCGGGCACGAGGTGCTCGTCCTGCACGACCTGGTCCGGTTGGGCCAGGCGACCGCCCTGGTCGGGCCGACCTGCGGCGACGGCAGCCGGCGGACGGTGGCTCAGCGGCTGGCCGAGCTGTCCGAGCGGGTCGACGGCCCGCTGCCGTCGCTGCTGGCCCGGTGCGCCCGGGCCGCCGCCGGCAACTCGGCCGACGAGCTGCTCGCGGTGGCCGACGGCTTCGCCGGGCTGGACCTGCGGTTGTACGCCGCAGAGGCCACCGCGGCGGCGACCCGCCGGCTGCGGCGGCGCCGGTCCAGCTCGGCCTCCGCCGCCCACGCGCGCCTCGGCGAGCTCCTCGGCCGGTGCGACCAGGTCGACACCCTGGCGCTGCGGCTCGGGCAGCCGGCCCTCAGCGACCGGGAGTGGGAGGTCGCCCGGCTCGCCGCGCAGGGCGCGACCAGCCGCGCGATCGCCGAGCGGCTCTTCCTGTCCAGCCGGACCGTGGACAACCACCTGCAACACGTCTACAGCAAGCTCGGGGTGACCGGTCGCGCCGAGCTGCGCTCCGCACTGCGGTCGTACCCGGGCCAGGAGGGCGAGCCTGCGCAGTGAACTCTAGGCTGGTCAGGTGAGCACCTTTCGCCCCGCGCTGTTGACCGACCACTACGAGCTGACCATGGTCAGCGCCGCCCTACGGGACGGCACCGCCGACCGCCCGTGTGTCTTCGAGGTCTTCAGCCGCCGGCTGCCCACCGGGCGCCGGTACGGAGTGGTCGCCGGCACCACCCGGCTGATCGACATGATCCGCGACTTCCGCTTCTCGGCCGACGAGGTCGACTTCCTGCGCCGCCGTGGGGTGGTCGACGACGCCGGCGCCGAGTGGCTGGCCGGTTACCGCTTCACCGGCGACATCGACGGGTACGCCGAGGGCGAGCTGTTCTTCCCCGGCTCCCCCATCCTCACCGTCTCCGGGGGCTTCGCCGAGTGCGTGGTGCTGGAGACGCTGGTGCTGTCGGTGCTCAACCACGACTGCGCGGTGGCCGCGGCGGCCGCCCGGATGGTCACCGCGGCCCGGGGCCGGACTCTGATCGAGATGGGCTCCCGGCGGGCCCACGAGGAGGCGGCGGTCGCCGCGGCGCGGTCCGCGTACCTGGCCGGGTTCCGGTTCACCTCGAACCTGGCCGCCGGCGAACGGTACGGCATCCCCACCGCCGGCACCGCCGCGCACGCGTTCACCCTGCTGCACGGCGACGAGCGGGCCGCGTTCGCCTCCCAGGTCGCCACGCTGGGCAAGGACACCACGCTGCTGGTCGACACGTACGACATCAGCCAGGGCATCCGCAACGCGATCGAGGTCGCCGGGCCGGAACTGCGCGCGATCCGGATCGACTCCGGCGACCTGACGGTGATCGCCCAGCAGTCCCGCGAGTTGCTCGACTCCCTCGGCGCCACCGAGACGAAGATCATCGTCTCCGGCGACCTCGACGAGTACGCCATCGCCACGCTCGCCGCCGAGCCGGTCGACATGTACGGCGCGGGCACGGCCGTGGTCACCGGCTCCGGGGCGCCCACCGCCGGCCTGGTCTACAAGCTGGTCGAGGTGGCGGGGCGGCCGGTGGTGAAGCGCTCGGAGCACAAGGCCACCATCGGCGGCCGGAAGGTGGCCGTCCGCCGGCACAAGCCGACCGGCACCGCGACCGAGGAAATCGTCGTCCCGCAGGGCGTGCCGGACCGGCAGTCGCACGACCGGCTGCTCCAGCGGTCGTACGTGGCCGGCGGCGAGCCGGTCGACCTGCCGACGCTGGACGAGTCGCGGGAGCACCTGCGGCAGTGCCTGATCTCGATCCCGTGGGAGGGCCTGAAGCTCTCCGCCGGCGACCCGGCGATCCCGGTGACCGTCGTCCCCGCCGGCTGACCCGCGCCCACTACCCCGCTCAACCGCCTCCCGGCTCAACCGCCTCCCGGCTCAACCGCACCGCGAAGGAGCACCCCTGACATGGCCAACGCGCTGATCATCGTCGACGTGCAGAACGACTTCTGCGAGGGCGGCTCCCTCGCGGTGGCGGGCGGGGCGGGCGTCGCCGCCGGGATCTCCCGGCTGCTCGCCGCCGAACCCGACCGCTGGGACCACGTGGTGGCGACGAAGGACTACCACGTGGACCCGGGCGCGCACTTCGGCGACCCGCCGGACTACATCGACTCCTGGCCGGTGCACTGCGTCGTCGGCACGGCCGGGTCGGAGTTCCACCCGGAGCTGACCACCGGCCCGGTCGAGGCGATCTTCCACAAGGGCGAGCGTGCGGCTGCGTACTCCGGCTTCGAGGGGCACGCCGACGACGGCGAGTGCCTGGCCGACTGGCTGCGCGCCCGGGGCGTGGACCGCGTCGACCTGGTCGGCATCGCCACCGACCACTGCGTACGGGCCACCGCGCTGGACGCCGCGCGGGAGGGGTTCGTCACCACCGTGCTGCTCGACCTGACCGCCGCCGTGGCACCGGAGACGCTGGACGTCGCGCTGCGCGCGATGGAGGGCGCCGGAGTGGCCATGCACGGCGGGCCGGTGATCCGGGCCGCCTGAGGCGGTATACCGCTGGCGGGTGTCGTACCCGGGGACGAGGATGTCGCCGGAGGTACCGACCGTCGTGAACATGAAGCCTTACCGGCAGGTGCTCGCCCTGCCCGGTCTCCGGTCGTTGCTGGTGGTGTCGGTGCTCGCCCGCGTCCCGCTCACCGCGACCGGGGTGACCATCACCTTCCACGTGGTGTTCGACCTCGGCCGGGGGTACGGGGCGGCCGGCCTGGTCGGGGCGGCCACCACCGTGGGCGCGGCGCTGGGCGGCCCGCTGCTCGGCCGACTGGTGGACCGGCACGGCCTGCGCCCGGTGCTCGCCCTGACCACCGTCGCCGAGGGGATCTTCTGGTCCACCGCGCCGGCGCTGCCCTATCCGGTGCTGCTGCCGGCCGCGTTCGTCGCCGGGCTGCTCGCCCTGCCCATCTTCTCGGTGATCCGGCAGTCGATCGCGGCGCTGGTGCCGCCGCAGCGGCGTCGCCCGGCGTACGCGCTGGACTCGATGTCGATGGAGCTGTCGTTCATGGTCGGCCCGGCCCTCGCCGTGGCGCTGTCCACCGCCGTGTCCGCCCGGTTCACCCTCTACGCGGTCGGCGCCGGCGTCGTCGCCGCCGGCATCGCCCTCTGGCTGCTGAACCCGCCCACCCGCGCCACCGACGAGCCGCCCCGCGAGCACCGCCGGGTGCCCCGTCGGGAATGGCTGACGGCCCGGCTGGTCGCCCTGCTGGTGGCCAGCCTCGCCGCCACGCTGGTGCTGGGCGGCACCGACGTCGCGGTGGTCGCCGTGCTGCGGGCCGGCGGCGAGGTCGGCTGGACGGGCGCGGTGCTCGCCGCGTGGGCGGTCGCCTCGCTGGTCGGCGGATTCGCGTACGGCGCGGTCAGCCGGCAGGTGTCCCCGCTGGCGCTGGTGGCCGCGCTCAGCCTGTGCACCCTCCCGGTCGGGCTGGGCGGTGGGCACTGGTGGCTGCTCAGCCTGGCGCTGGTCCCGGCCGGCATGCTCTGCGCGCCGACCCTCGCCGCCACCGCCGACGCGGTCAGCCGGCTGGTCCCGGCCGCCGTGCGCGGTGAGGCGATGGGCCTGCACGGCTCCGCGGTTACCGTGGGCATCGCGCTGGGCGCCCCGCTGTCCGGTGCGGTGATCGACGCCTCCGCGCCCTGGTGGGGGTTCGTGGTGACCGGCGCGATCGGCCTGCTGATCGCCGCCGCCGTGCTCCCCGCCGAGCTGCGCCACCGCCGCGCCCCCGTCCCGACCCCGGCCCCGGCCCCGACCGCCGCGGGCCGCGACGTGCTGGCCGCGACGGCGTCACCTGGCCGGACAGCACGGGGGTGACGACCCACCACGGGAAGAGACGACGGGCGCCGTACCCCGGTGGGGGTGCGGCGCCCGTCGTACGGTGCGGTGTGGGTCAGCGCTGGTCGAGGTTCCCGGCGGTGTCCTCCTGGTAGCTGGCGCCACCGTTGGACTCGCTGGTCAGCGGCTTCGCGCCGCCCTCGGGCGGGCCGGCCAGACTCTGACCGGCCGCCAGCTCCGGGAACTTCGCGTCGAACGCCGGGCGCTCGGAGCGGATCCGCGGCATCCGGTCGAAGTTGCGCAGCGGGGGCGGCGAACTGGTCGCCCACTCCAGCGAGTTGCCGTGACCCCACGGGTCGTCGACCTCGACCACCGGGCCGGTCTTGTACGACTTCCAGCAGTTCCAGAGGAACGGCAGGGTCGAGATGCCGGTGATGAAGGCGCCGATCGTGGAGATCATGTTCAGCGTGGTGAAGCCGTCCTGAGGCGCGTAGTCGGCGTACCGGCGCGGCATGCCCTCGGCGCCGAGCCAGTGCTGCACCAGGAAGGTGGTGTGGAAGCCGATCATCGTCAGCCAGAAGTGAATCTTGCCCAGCCGCTCGTCGAGCATCCGGCCGAACATCTTCGGGAACCAGAAGTAGACCCCGGCGAAGACGGCGAACACGATCGTGCCGAAGAGCACGTAGTGGAAGTGCGCCACCACGAAGTACGAGTCGTGCACGTGGAAGTCCAGCGGCGGGCTGGCCAGCAGCACACCGGTCAGGCCACCGAAGAGGAAGGTCACCAGGAAGCCGATGGCGAAGAGCATCGGCGTCTCGAAGGTGATCTGGCCCCGCCACATGGTGCCGATCCAGTTGAAGAACTTCATACCGGTCGGGACGGCGATCAGGTAGCTCAGGAAGCTGAAGAACGGCAGCAGAACCTGGCCGGTGGAGAACATGTGGTGCGCCCACACGCTCATCGACAGGGCGGCGATGGCGATGGTCGCGGCGACCAGACCCTTGTAGCCGAAGATCGGCTTGCGGGAGAAGACCGGGATGACCTCGGTGATGATGCCGAAGAACGGCAACGCGATGATGTAGACCTCGGGGTGCCCGAAGAACCAGAAGAGGTGCTGCCACAGCATCGGCCCGCCGGTGGCCGGGTCGTACACGTGCGCGCCGAGCAGCCGGTCCGCGGCGAGCGCGAAGAGCGCGGCGGCCAGCAGCGGGAAGATCAGGATCGCCAGCAGGCTGGTGACCAGCATGTTCCAGGTGAAGATCGGCATCCGGAACATGGTCATTCCGGGCGCGCGCAGGGTCAGGATCGTGGTGATCAGGTTCACCGCGCCGAGGATCGTGCCCAGACCGGAGATGGCCAGGCCGACGACCCACATGTTGGCGCCGACGCCCGGCGAGTGCTCGACCGTGCTCAGCGGGGTGTACGCCGTCCAGCCGAAGTCCGCCGCGCCGCCCGGGGTGAGGAAGCCGCCGGTCGCCAGCAGGCCGCCGAACAGGTAGAGCCAGTAGGCGAAGGCGTTCAGCCGCGGGAACGACACGTCCGGGGCGCCGATCTGGAGCGGCACCACGTAGTTCGCGAAGGCGAACACGACCGGCGTCGCGAAGAACAGCAACATGATCGTGCCGTGCATCGTGAACAGCTGGTTGTACTGCTCCGGCGACAGGAACTGCAGCCCGGGGCGAGCCAGCTCGGCCCGCATGATCAGCGCCATCAGGCCGCCGATCATGAAGAACACGAACGCGGTGATCATGTACATGATCCCGATCTGCTTCGCGTCCGTGGTGCGCAGCAGCCGCGAGAATGCCGACCCCTTCACCGGCTCTCGTACCGGCCAGGGCCGGGTCACGACCGGCTTGGGTGCGACGGTGGTCACGAGTGGCCTCCGGTTCTGGGTTTGTGCCGCTCGGCACGCGTGATTATCTGCGGGCCGTCATCCGTAGGGAGGATAGTCCCCAGCAGGTGGGGGTGCCGCGTGGGGTGGGCGGCTACGATGACCGCCCCGCGGACGAACCCCTCACAGCGGATCGACCAGCAACCGGTAGTGCTCGCCGAAGATCCGCCCGCCGCGCCCGCGCAGCAGCGGGTCGCGCAGCGCCGGCGACACGTCGCGGGTGCGGTTGCGGTCCCGGGTCCGGTCCCGCACCCACCGGGTACGCGGACGGCGGCGACTCTCGTACGCCGTCAGGGCCGCCTCGACGGTGTCGGCACCCTTCAGCGAATCGGCCAGCACCACGGCGTCCTCCAGCGCCATGGCCGCCCCCTGGGACAGGGTCGGTGCGGTGGCGTGGGCGGCGTCGCCGACGAGCAGCACCCGCCCCCGGGACCAGCGCCCCAGCTCGACCTCCTCGGTGGTGCCGACGTGCACCCGTTCCAGCACCTCCAGCACCTCCGGCACCGGGCCGCCGTACCCGCCGAACAACTCGCGGAGCCGGGCCGGCGGATCGGCCGGTGGCACCGTGCCCGCCTCGTCGGCGTAGCAGTAGAGCCGCCCGGCACCGAGCGGCACGACGAGGAAGCCGGCCCGCTGGCCGAGGAGCGCGGTCCACTCGTCGACCCGGGGGCCGCCCCGCACCACGGCCCGGTAGACCACCTGACCCGCCGGCCGGGACGGCCCGCCCAGCGCGGCCAGGGAACGCACCGCCGAGCGTGGGCCGTCCGCGCCGACCACGAGGTCGTACTCGGCGGCGGTGTTGTCGGCGAAGGTGACGCCGACGGCGGCGGGCAGCAGCTCGATCCCGCACACCTCGGCACCGTGCCGGACCGCGCCGCCGGCCCCGGTGAGCAGCACCCGGTACAGCTCGGACCAGGGCAGTGCCCGGCACTCGCCGACGTCGGCCCAGAGGGCGTCCAGGTCGACCTCGCACAGCGGGCCGCCGGAGGCGTCGAGGAAGCACTGCCGGTGGACGACCTGCCCGAGCGGGCGCACCGGGCCGTCGAGGTCCAGCCGGCGCAGCACCCGCGCCGCGTTGCCGGGCAGGTAGAGGCCGGTGTCGACGAGGTCCGACGGGGGCAGCTTCTCGGTGACGTCGGGCCGGAAACCCGCCATCCGCAGCGCCCGGGCCACAGCCAGACCGGCGATGCCCGCGCCGACGACGAGAATGCGCAGGGGGGAGCCACCCATCGTGGTGTACGCCTCCGGAGGGGAGTTCGGCACGCGTTGGAGGCAAGACACTACTCGGTGCGATCGGTGCACGCCAGGGCCGTTCGTCCGGGCCGGGTCACCCCTCGACGGGACGGCGTCGATCGCGGAGGCCCAGCCGGCCAGGCGAGCACTCGTGCGTGATTCACGCCGATAAATGCACTCCGGGGCGAAAACGAGCCGGTCCCGGTTGCGCGAAGATTTCAGGCATGTGAATGTGTCCGCAGCGCATGGGAGCGCTCCCGCCGCACCTCCGGACCCGTCCGGCCGAAGCCTAGGAGCATCATGAAGCGTCCAATCCGCGCCCTCGCGGCCGCCGGCCTGCTCGCCGCCGGCTCGCTCGTCGCCGTCGCCCTCGGCGGCAGCACCGCCTCCGCCGACACCCAGATCTGCGAGCAGTACGGCTCGACGGTCATCGGCGGGAAGTACGTCGTGCAGAACAACCGCTGGGGCACCAGCGCGCAACAGTGCATCAACGTCACCGGCAGCGGGTTCGGCATCACCAGCCAGCAGGGCTCCGCCCCGACCAACGGCGCGCCGGTGTCGTACCCGTCGATCTTCGTGGGCTGCCACTACACCAACTGCTCCCCCGGCACGAACCTGCCGGTCCAGGTGAGCCAGATCAGCAGCGCGCCCAGCAGCATCGGCTACCACTACGTCGGCGGGGCGACCTACAACGCCTCGTACGACATCTGGCTGGACCCGTCGCCGAAGCGGGACGGGGTGAACCAGATGGAGATCATGATCTGGCTCAACCGGCAGGGCTCGATCCAGCCGATCGGCTCACCGGTGGGCAGCGCCACCGTCGCCGGACGCACCTGGGAGGTCTGGCGGGGCAACAACGGCGGCAACAACGTCATCTCGTACCTGGCGCCGTCGGCGATCCCCGCCATGAGCTTCGACGTCCTGGACTTCATCAACGACACCCGCAACCGGGGCGCGATCACCAGCTCGTGGTACCTCACCAGCATCCAGGCCGGCTTCGAGCCGTGGCAGGGCGGCGCGGGGCTGGCGGTCAACTCGTTCTCGCAGTCGGTGAACACCGGCGGCACCCCGCCGCCGACCACGCCCCCGCCGACCACTCCCCCGGCCGGGGGCGGCTGCGCGGTGAAGTACACGCCGAACTCGTGGAACAACGGCTTCACCGCCGACGTGCAGATCACCAACACCGGCTCGTCGACGATCAACGGCTGGACGCTGGCGTACAGCCTGCCCGCCGGGCAGCAGATCACCGGCTCGTGGAACGCCACCGTGACCCATAGCGGGTCCGCGGTGACCGCGCGGAACATCGGCCACAACGGCACGCTCGCCCCGGGCGGCACCGCCGGCTTCGGCTACCAGGGGACGCTGAACGGCGCGTACTCCTCGCCGACCAACTTCACCCTGAACGGCCAGGCCTGCACCCGACTCTGACCCGGTAACGCCATGGAGGGTGGCGGCCGGCCGGCCCGGGTCGGCCTACCCTCCGTTGGCCCCTATGGAGCTGCCCCGTTCGTGCTGTCGATGGAGCGGGAGCGTGGACGGGGCAGCTCCATAGGGGCCGAAGGGCAGGTCCCGCCGGGTGTGGGGCGCAAACGTCAGGCCCCACTCAGGTGCCGAGGGCGTCGATGTCGCGCATCTCCTCGGCGGTCAGCGAGAAGCCCCAGATGTCGGCGTTGGCGCGGATCCGCTCCGGGGTGACCGACTTCGGGATCACCACGATCTCGTGGTCGATGTGCCAGCGCAGCACCACCTGGGCCGGCGACACGTCGTGCGCGGCGGCGATCCGGGTCAGCACCGGGTCCGCCAGGTCGCTGGACTTGAACGGGCTGTACCCCTCCAGCACCACGCCCCGGTCCCGGTGCTCCAGGTGCCGCTGCCGGTCGTACAGCGACGGGCTCCACCGGATCTGGTTGACCGCCGGGTTCTCCTCGGTGGCCTGGATCAGCTCGTCGATCTGCGCGGTGCCGTAGTTGCTCACCCCGACCGCCCGGGTCAGGTTCTCGTCCCGGGCGGCGAGCAGTTCCCGCCAGACCGGAATGTTGTCGGCCGGCGAGGACGGCGGCCAGTGGATCAGCCACAGGTCGACGTGGTCGGTGCCCAGCGCGCGGAGGCTGGCCTCGATCGTCTCCCGCTCCCGCCCCACCCGGTCCGGCGGCAGCTTGGTGGTGATGAAGATGTCCTCCCGACGCAGCCCGCTCTCCCGGACCGCCCGGCCCACCTCCTCCTCGTTGCCGTACATGGTGGCGGTGTCGAGGTGCCGGTAGCCGGCGTCGAGGGCGGCGAGCACGGCGTCGTACCCGGCCTGGCCCGTGGCCTGCCAGGTGCCGAAGCCGAGCAGCGGCATCCGCACGTCGCCGGGGAGCAGGGCGGTGGGCTCGTCGAGGCTGTCCATGGCGGCTGTTCTACCCGCGATCCCGCCGCCCATGCCCACCGGGGCACGCGCGCGGCCGGCTCAGGCCGTCGCGGGGTCGGTGAGCCGCCAGGCGGCGTTGATCAGCCCGATGTGGGACAGCGCCTGCGGGAAGTTGCCCAGCTGGGCCCCCGTGCGCGGGTCGATCTGTTCGGCGAACAGCCCCACGTCGTTGGCGTGCCCGAGGATCCGCTCGAACAGCCGCCGGGCCCGCTCCGGCTCACCGGCCATCACCAGGCACTCCACCAGCCAGAACGAGCAGAGCAGGAAGCCGGCCGGGTCGGTGTTCCAGCGTCGCACCAGCCCGTCGTCGGTGCCCAGCTCGCGTTCGACCACCGCGATGGTGGCGCGCATCCGCGGGTCGGACGCCTCCAGGAAGTGCACCACCGGCAGGAAGAGGGCCGAGGCGTCCAGCTCCGTCGAGCCGAATGCCCCGGTGTACGCGCCGACCCGGTCGTTCCAGCCCTCGCGGAGCACGGTCGCGCGGATCTCGTCCCGGATGGCCGCCCAGCGGCGCGGGTCGGCGCGGTCGCCGAGCTGCGGGGCCAGCACGACCGCCCGGTCCAGCGCCGTCCAGCAGAGCACCTTGGACGACAGGTAGTGCCGGTCGGTGTCCCGGGTCTCCCACATCCCCCGGTCGGGCAGCCGCCAGGTCGCGGCGACCTGCTCGGCGAGCCCCACCACCATCTCCCGCAGCTCTTCCGCGAACGGTTCGCCGAGTTGCTCGTGCAGCCGCCAGACCGCCGAGATGACCTCGCCCGGCACGTCGAGCTGGCGCTGCCGCCACGCGTCGTTGCCGATCCGGACCGGCCGGCTGCCGGCGTACCCCCGCAGGTGGGTGCAGTCGTGCTCGGTGAGGTCCCGCTCCCCCTCCAGCCCGAACAGCACGGGCACCGGCGTCCCGCCGACCCGGCCGATCGAGCGGGCCGCCCAGGCGAAGAGCCGGGAGGCCTCGGTCGGGCAGGCGGCCACCCAGAGGGCGCGCATGGTCATCGAGAAGTCGCGCAACCAGGAGAAGCGGTAGTCGTAGTTGCGGTCGCCGCCGATCCGCTCCGGCAATGACGTGGTCAGGGCTGCGGCGACCGCGCCGCTGCGGGCGTACGTCAGGCCGGTGAGCACGGTCGCGCCGTGTCGCACCTGCGGGGCGTACGCGCCGTCGTAGCGGTGCGTCTCCCGGAACCCCTCCCAGGCCCGCACCGTCTCGGCGAGCGCGACGACCGGGTCCAGCCGGGCCGGCCGGTCGCGGTACGCCGGCGCGTACGCCAGGTCGAAGCCGACGCGCTGCCCGGCGGCGACCTCGAACTCCTGCCGGACCCGGTCCTGGTCGGCGCGCAGGGCCGGTCCGGTGCCGCGCAGCACCAGCGTGACCGGCCCGGCGGCGGCCAGCACAGCGCCGTCGTCCTGCTCGTGCAGGTACGGGGTGAGCAGGCCGTACTCGGGGCGCGGAACGAAGTCCAGGCCCATCCGGACCCGGCCGGTGAGCCCCTCGACCACCCGCAGCAGCACGGCCGGGGAGGCCATCCCCACCTCGTGGCCGCGCGCGCCGATCTGAGCGGAGAGGGCGTCGGTGACCGCGACGCTGCCGGAAGGCGTGTGGTGGACCGTGCGCAGCACCAGCGTGTCCGGCCGGTACGCCCGCTCCACCCGGGCCGGCTCGATCGGCGCGAGCCGCCAGTGTCCGCCCCGTGGGTCCAGCAGCCGGCCGAAGACCGAGGCGCCGTCGAACCGGTCCGGGCACCACCAGTCGACCGAGCCGTCCCGGCCGACCAGCGCGCCGGAGCGGCAGTCGGAGAGAAACCCGTAGTCGGAGATCGGCGGCTGGTCCACCCGCGCCGGGTACCCGCGCCCGCCCGGATCAGGCCGGCGAGGGCGCGGGGGCCCTCGCCGGCCGGGCCGGGCCGGTCAGGAGGTCGGCGGCTCGTCCTTGCCGGCCGCCTCCGCCGCGTCGGCCTCCTCCTTGGTCCGGTGCACGGCCTGGTCGGCGTGCTCGGGCGGGCCGTAGACGGTGTAGAGGACCAGCGGGTTGGGGCCGGTGTTGACGAAGTTGTGCTTCGTCCCGGCCGGTACGACCACCAGGTCGCCCTGGGCGACCTCCTTCTTCTCCCCGGCCACCCGGGCCTCGCCGGTGCCACTGACGAAGGTGAGAATCTGGTCGGTGTCCTCGTGGACCTCCTCGCCGATCTCGCCGCCCGGCGGGATGGTCATGATCACCAGCTGGGTGTGCTCACCGGTCCACAGCACCCGCCGGAAATCTGGGCTCTTCTCGGCGACGGTCGCGATCGTGAAATGCTCCATGCCGGGCACATACCCGGTGGCGGCCCCCGTCACGCCGGGAACGACAGATGATGGAAATCCTCACTGATCCGGGGTTTGGGGCCGCCCGGAGCGGGCATCGAGAGCATCAGCCGGCGCAACCGGGCCGGTCGAGCCAGGTCCCCGCCGGCGTACCGCCGTACGGCTGCGGTGGTGGGAGACGGCCGGAGCGCGGCGACGTTACGACCCCCGGGTCGCGGCGGCGCCGTGCGCCCCTGTCCGGGCCCGATACCCGACCGGACCCCGCCACCGCACATGACGGGGACCTGATTTCGAGCTGCACACACATCGCCGCAGCGGGGTGCAGCCAGGCGGGCCGGCGGGTCAGCCGTCGCGGTGCAGCCAGGCGAGCAGGTCCGGCGGGGCGAGGGCGGCGGTCCGGGCCCGGTACCGGGCCAGCGTCGCCTCGTCGAGCAGCTCCCGGCCCTGCCCGGAGCGCCCGCGCCGGAAGAAGACCGACCGGTCCTTCAGCACGCCCGCCGGGTCGGGGACGAGCCGGTCGGCCCGCCGGCGCATCCGATCGAAGGTGGCGGCCTCGACCAGCTCAGGCCAGCGCGCCGTGGGCACCTCGATGCCGAACCGGCCGGCCAGCGCGCGCATCTGCCCGTCCAGGTCGGCCACCAGGTCGTCGTAGTGCACCAGAGTCACGTTGGGCCGGTCCCGGCGGGCCCAGGCGTCGCCGAGATGCCACATCACCCCCTGGAGGGAGTCCATCTCCTCGCGCGGGTCGGCCTCCCGGTCCACCCAGCGCTCCAGTGCCTCCACCAACGGGGTACGCGGGGCGGGCGGTCCCTGCGGCGCCGGCTGGCCGGTCAGCTCGGCCAGCCGCTCCCGGTCGAGGTTGCCGCTCTGGTGCCAGAGGGAGACCGCCATGTCCAGCGGGTGCCGGGCCACCACGACGTAGTGCGCCCGGTCGTCCAGCGGGATCCCGTCGAGCGGGGTGTGGGTCTTGACGAACCGGCGGTGCGGCTGGGCGGCGAGCCGGGCGTACACCTCGTCGCGGGGCTCGACCAGCCAGTCCAGCCAGGGCGACAGCTCCGGCAGCGGCGCCGGCAGGTCGGGTGTGCCGAACACCAGCAGGGCGCAGATCATCTGCATCCAGGTGGTGCCGTTCTTGGACCGGGTGCTGATGACGATGTCGCCGTCGCGAAAGGGGAAACCGTGCCACCGGGCGCTGTCCTCGTCGGACGAGCGGTAGCGAATGGGGGTGCCGGGCACCCGAGGATGGTAGCGACCGGTGCGTCCGCGCGCCCGCATTTGCCGGAAGCCCTGTGACGAGCGCCGATGTGTCGCTACATTGAACTATGGTGCCCGCGCACTGGGGTCGGGCGGCGGAGCCGGTCTACCGCCCCGTCCTCACCGGTCGACGGAGCACGCTGGAGGCGCTCCGGCACCTCGACGGCGTCACGGCCGCCCTGCTCGCCCCGGTGCTCGACGTGTCCACGATGGACCCATCCCTTCCGGACAGCCTCACCCGGCTGCCGCCGGGGCTGCTGCCGGCGGTCGACGTGACCGCCCTGCCCGACGGGGTGGGCGGCGAACTGGTCCGCTGGGGCGTACCGCTGGTTCCGGTGGCGGGGCTCACGGAGAGCGACGCACGGCTGACGGCGCACGGCCTGGCGGCCCGGGCGTACGCCGACCGGCTGGTGGTGCGGCTACGGGCCGGCCTCGACCGGTCGGGCCCGGACGCGACGACGGCCGCGGTGGAGCGGATCTGGCGGCTCACCGGGCTGGCCCCGGAACAGTGCGAACTCCTCGTGGACGCCGGGGACGTCTGCTGCCCCGCCGACGTCCGGTCGGCGGAGCCTCGGATCCGCCGGCTGGTGGACTGGGCGCGGCGGCACGCCTGGCAGGCGGTGACCGTGGCGGCCGGCGGGGTGCCGCCGGCGTTGTCCCGGCTCCCCACCGACGAGCCGGTACGCCTGGACCGCTGGGACTGGCTGCTCTGGCGGCGGCTGGCCGACCTCGGCGTCGGGTACGGCGACTACGGGGTCGACTGCGCGGTGCCCGGGGCGGACGCCGCCGGGGACCGGCTGCCCACCGTCCGCTACACGACCGACGGGGCGTGGTGGGTGTACCGCTGGTCGCGGCGCGGCGGCCGGGGCGACGAGCGGGTGGCGGACCTGTGCCGGACGCTGGTGTCGGCACCGCACTGGCCGGCGGGCGGGGCGGGCTTCTCCTGGGGCGACCACGAGATCCTGCGCCGGTCCCGGGGCATGGCCGGGGCCGGGTCGACGACGAACTGGGCGGCCTGGAGCACCTCGCACCACCTGGCACGGGTGCTGTTCGACCTCAGCCGACCGGAGGGGGCGCGGCCGGCGGACGACCGGCGACCCGGGACGCGGCCCGGCGGGGAGGACCGCGCGTGGTCGGGTGGTGAGCGCCGGACCGGCGGGTGGCGCGGCGGCCCGGAGCGTGGCCGCCCCGGCCGACCGCACCGGGGCGGCGAGGCCGGACGGTCCGACTGAGTCGCGGCAGCCCCTCCTCGCGGGTGGCGGCCCCTCCTCGCGGTGAAGCCGGAGCGACTACTCCTTGTCGGTGAAGCCGAACTGGACGATCCCCTCGTCGTCGACGCTGGCGTCGACCGAGGTGTCGCTGAGCAGCTCGGCGGCGTCGGAGTCGAGGAAGATCCGGGCCCCCTCGGTGTCCACCACCTGGTCGCCCTGCGCCGGCTCGGGCACCAGCTCGATGGTGAGCGAGCCGGCGTCGGCGTCGGCGGCGATGCGCAGGCCGCCGTCCGGGGAGACGTCCTCCTGGGCGGCGAGGTCGCGGATCACGAGCACGGCGTTGTCGGTCATGGTCAGCATGGTGGACTCCTCGTGGGTTCTTCCGGTCGCGGATCGGCGCAGGCCGGGCTCAACCCGCGGACGAGCACGCGGGGGAGCTGGGCGACGAAAGGCCCGTCGCCATACGAAACGGGGCAGGTCGCATACCCCTCCCTGCCTACGTTGCCTCCTGACGGGGCATCCGTCAAATAGACCATGCTCGACCGGCCCCTTCCATGAAAACCGGCTCCCAGCTGCCCAGACACTCCCTACGCTGGGCCCATGGACGACGCGAGGCGGTATGTGTCCGAGTTCCCCGGCACCCTGCTGCCGGTCTTCTCGGACGGCACGGTGCGAACCCCCGACCTCCCCGGTTTGGCAATAACCTTCACCTGATGGGGTTTCCCGGCAGAAAGCTGCATGGCAGCATCAACGCATGCACCGTCGCCTCTTCCCCCGGGCGCTCGCGCTGGCGGCGCTGGTCGCCGTCGCGGCCACGGCCGGCGCCCCCACCGCCACCGCCGAGGCGCCCACCCCCGCGCGGACGCGGCTCACCGCGACCATCGACGCGATCCTGGCCGACTCCCGGCTCGCCGGCGCGCAGGCCGGGGTCGTCGTGGTGGACACCGCGACGGGCGAGACGCTCTACGACCGCAACGGCGGCCGTCGGCTGGTCCCGGCCTCCAACACCAAGCTGTTGACCTCGACGGCGGCGCTGGCGCTGCTCGGCCCGGGCCACCGGTTCAGCACCACGGTGAGCGCGGACGGGCGGCGGCGGGCCGGGCTGGTCTCCGGGAATCTCTACCTACGCGGCGGCGGCGATCCCACCATGCTCGCCGCCGACTACGACGAGCTGGCCACCCAGGTCGCCGCAACCGGCATCCGGGTGGTGACCGGGGACCTGGTCGCCGACGACACCCGCTACGACGACACCCGGCTCGGCTCGGACTGGACCTGGGACGACGAGCCCTACTACTACGCCGCGCAGGTCTCGGCGCTGACCGTCGCGCCGGACACGGACTACGACGCGGGCACCGCGATCGTGCACGCCGCCCCGGCCACCACGGCCGGGGGGAAGCCGGCGGTCACCATGACCCCGCCGAACGGGTACCTGCGGATCGACAACCGCGCCGAGACCGTGTCCGCCGGGGAGACCACCCTTTCCTTCGAGCGCGCGCACGGGAGCAACACCGTCGTCGTCACCGGCCAGATCGCCGTGGGCGCGGACCAGGCCAGCGAGTGGGTGACCGTCTGGGAGCCGACCGGGTACGCCGCCGACGTGTTCCGCGCCGCCCTGCGCCGGCACGGCGTCCGGGTGCTCGGCCGGACGGTGCCCGGACGGGCCACCCCGGCCGACGCCACCCCGATCGCCGGGCACGACTCGATGGCCCTGGCCGAACTGATGGTGCCGTTCCTCAAGCTGTCCAACAACGGTCACGCCGAGGTGCTGACCAAGGAGATCGGCCGCGTCCTCACCGGCTCCGGGACCTGGCCGGCCGGGCTCACCGCGATCAGCGAGTACGTCGCCGACACCGGGATGGACACCGGGACGCTGCGCCAGCGGGACGGCTCCGGGCTGTCCCGGCGGAACATGATCCCGCCGGCCCAGCTCGCCGCCCTGCTCGCCACGGTCCGCGCCGAGCCGTGGTTCGACGCCTGGTACGCCGCGCTGCCGGTCGCCGGCAACGCCGACCGTTTCGTGGGCGGCACCCTGCGCAGCCGGATGCGCGGCACCGCTGCGGCGGACAACGTGCACGCCAAGACCGGCAGCCTGACCGGCGCGTCCGGCCTCTCCGGCTACGTCACCGACGCCGACGGGCAGCTGCTGGCCTTCTCCATCGTGCTGAACAACTACCTCGCCTCGTCGGTCAAGGGGCTGGAGGACCAGATCGCGATCGTGCTGGCGTCGTACACCGACAGGGATCCGGGGGCGGCGCGGCCGGCGCCGCCTGCTGCGCCCGACACGCCGCGGACCCCCGAGGGCCGGGAGTGCTCCTGGGTGAAGCCGATCGCCTGTTGACCGACCCGGACCCCTTCCAGGTGCGGAGGAAGGGGCCCGGGTCGCAGGCCACGGGACGTGGCGGCGGGCCCGCCGGGACGGGAGGCGGGCCCGCCGCGGCACTCAGGCGCCGGGGCGGTCGGGCGGGCGGACCGTCACGGTGGGGTCGCCCCGCTCGATCAGCGCGTCGATCTCGGCGGACCGCAGACCGCGCAGCGTGAGCACCCGCCGGCCCCAGCGGTGCAGCCGGCACGGGTGCGGGCTCGCGTCGTTGCGGCAGACCGTCCCGCCCGACCAGCGCCGGGGCGCGTGCACCACCACCGCCCGCACCGCGAACTGGGCGTCCTCCCCCGTGACGTACGGCGGCAGCGGGATCTCCCGGAGCGTCTCCCCCGACTCCTCGACGCCGAGGGAAGCCGCGGGACGGACGGTACGGGTGGCGGTGCTGCTCATCGGTGAAGCCTCCACAGTGGATGGACGGACCGGGACAGCAGAAAACGTACGGCCGCTCCGCGGCGGCGCGACGGACAAACTGTCCCCCCGGGGGGGGCGTCTCCGCCCCGACCGGCCCGGCTACCGGGGACGCCGGGGCGGCTCGGAACCGGCCGGGGTCAGCCGAGCCGGAAGCCGAGCGCCCGGGCCAGCACCAGCGCCTGATCGACGTCGATCAGCGCGTCGGTCCGCTCCACCACGGTCGGGTCGAGCGCGGACAGGTCGCTGCCACGCAGGTCGGCACGGGAGAGGCGGGAGCCGTGCAGCTGGGCCCCGGACAGGTCGACGCCGGTGACCGTGGCGCCGGTCAGGTCGGCGCCGGTCAGGTCCACCTCGCGCATCCGCACGTCGGTCAGGCGCGCCCCGCGCAGGTCGGCCCCCGGCAGGGCCACGAACGACCAGTCCCCGCCGTCGATTCGCAGCGGACGCAGGTCGCACTGCTCGAAGCTGCTGCCGACCAGCTTGCAGCCGGTGAACTCGGCGTCGAAGAGGTTGCACCGTTTGAAGACGCAGCGGGTGAAGGCCGAGTCGGTGTGCCGGGAGGCGTTGAACGCCACGTTGCCGAAGGTGCAGCCGGTGAAGACGGCACCCCGGCTGACCACCTCGGTCAGGTCCACGTGGAAGAACTCGCAGCGCACGAAGTGCCGGTCGACCAGCTCCTCGCCGTACCAGTCGTCGTGGCGGAAGGTGACGTCCTCGGTCGGCTCCAACACCTGGTCAGCCTACTGGGCAAGCCTGCATCTTCCGCACAGCCCGTACCGACTTGTAGGTTCGGCGGGTGAGTGTGGCGCGCAGCACCGACCCCGACCGGCTCGGCTTCGATCCCGCCCGGCTGGCGCGGATCGACGAACACTTCGGCAGGTACGTCGACGAGGGGCGGCTCGCCGGCTGGCAGATCGTCGTCACCCGCCGGGGCGAGATCGCCCACTCCTCGACCTACGGCCTGCGGGACCGGGAGGCGGGCTCCCCGGTCGAGCCGGACACCCTCTGGCGCATCTACTCGATGACCAAGCCGATCACCTCAGTCGCGGCGATGATGCTGTGGGAGGAGGGCCGGTTCGAGCTGACCGACCCGATCAGCCGCTGGCTGCCGGAGTTCGCCGACGCCCGGGTCTACGACAGGGGCCCGGTGACCAGCCCGCACACGGTGCCGACGGTCGAGCCGATCCGGATCTGGCACCTGCTCACCCACACCGCCGGGCTGACGTACGGGTTCGCCCAGGTCTCGGTGGTCGACGGCCTGTACCGGGCCGCCGGCTTCGACCTCAGCGTGCCCGCCGGGGCCGACCTGACCGCCGCCACGCGGACGCTGGCCCGGCTGCCGCTGCTCTTCCAGCCGGGCAGCAGCTGGAACTACGGGGTCTCCACCGACGTGCTCGGCCGGCTCGTCGAGGTCGTCTCCGGCCGGCGGCTGGACCAGTTCATCGCCGACCTGATCCTGCGCCCGCTGGGCATGACCGACACCCGCTGGTGGGTCGACGAGCCGGACGCCAAGCGGCTGGCCGCCCTGTACGCCCCGAACCCGGCGACCGGCCAGATGTTCCGCGCCGACTCGATCGGCCGGGCCGCGCTGACCGAGCCGACGTGGCTGTCCGGCGGCGGCGGGCTGGTCTCGACGGCCGCCGACTACCACCGCTTCACCCAGATGCTGCTGCGCGGCGGCGAGTTGGACGGCGTACGCCTGCTCGGGCCCCGGACGGTGCGCTTCATGACCCGCAACCACCTGCCCGGCGGTCGGGACCTGGCCTCGTTCTCCCCGTCCGGGTTCGCCGAGACGGTGCTGGAGGGCGTCGGGTTCGGCCTCGGCTTCGCCGTGGTGCAGGACCCGGTCCCGGCCCGGGTGCCGAGCAGCGTCGGCGAGTACTACTGGGGCGGGATGGCCAGCACCGCATTCTGGGTGGACCCGGTGGAGGAGGTCACCGCGCTGCTGTTCACCCAGCTTCTGCCGTCGAGCACCTACCCGCTGCGAACGCAGCTCCGTCAGCTCGTCTACTCCGCCCTCGTCGACTGAGCCCGGCCGGGCCCGCCGGTCGCGGCCTCCCCGCCCGGGATCGCCGGAACGGCACCGCCGGGGCGCTCGGCTCCATAGCCTGGGGACGACGACGACGGCCGCTCGGACGGGTGCGGCGCGGGAGGCGGTCAGGCGATGAGCGACATCGTGGTGTTCGGGGCCGGCGGCACGGCGGGTTCGCGGATCACCGCCGAGGCGGTGAACCGGGGTCACCGGGTGACCGCGGCGGTGCGCCGGCCGGAGGCGGTCAGCTACCTGCCGGCCGGGGTCGACCTGGTCACCGGCGACGCCACCTCGACGCACAGCGTGCGGGAGCTGGCCCCGGGCGCGGACGCGATCGTGGTGGCGGTCGGCGGCGGGGAGCGGGCGCTGTGGCGGGACGCGGCGGAGAACCTGATCACGGTGCTGCGGGACCTGCCCAACCCGCCCCGGGTGATCCACGTCGGCGGCGGGGCGACCCTACTCAACCCGAGGGGCGTCCCGTTCCTCGAGGAGCCGGACTTCCCCGAGGAGTACCGGGACTCGGCGCTGGGCCAGGCCGACGCCTTGGCCTGGTACCGGTCCTCGGCCGAAGGGGTGACCTGGACGTACGTCTCCCCACCGCCGCTGGAGTTCCACCCCGGCGAGCGCACGGGCCACTACCGGACCGGCACGGACGAGCCGGTCACCGACGAGCGGGGCCGCGCGGTGCTGAGCTACGAGGACCTGGCCGTCGCCGTCGTGGACGAGATCGAGCACCCGCGCTTCGAGAACATGCGCTTCACCGCCGGATACTGAGCCGGCGGGTACTGAGCCGCAGGGCACTGAGCTGCGGGGGCCTAAGCCGGCGGGCACTGCTCGCGATGCCACGTGCCGTCAGTCGCTTCTACCCGTGCCCGCCGAGCGGGACCGGGCGGCGGTCCGGCCCGTGGGCTGGGCCGGCACCCGGGGACGTACGGTGGGCCGCCACGCCCGGCCGTTGGCGTAGATCACCCGGAAGCCCAGGTACGCCGCCAGGGGTGCCCAGTGGGCGGAGCCCATCCGCAGCTCGGCCGCGTTGTGCCGGTGCCCGTTGGCGAGCACGTCGAGCAGCACGGTCTCGAACGCGGCGGACTCCACCCAGTCGACCTCGCGGGTGAAGCCGCAGATCAACGCGGCGCCGGTGACGTCGAGGAAGTCGCGCAGCACGGCGTCGGACGCCCGCAGCACCGAGCAGCTGCCGAAGTAGAGCCGCCGGCCGTCGCACCGGCCGGCCATCCGCTCGGCCACGTCGGCGAGGTCGACGGAGTCCCAGTCGGTGAGGCAGAGCCGGCTCGGCTCGCCGTGCATGGCGAAGAAGCCCACCCGGTAGTCGGCGTACTGCTTGAGCAGCCAGCGGTCGAGGAAGTAGAAGAGCTCGTCCCGGGTGGCCGCGTCCTTGTGGATGAACCGGATCTTGCCGAGCCGTTCGAGCAGTTCCAGGGTCGGCAGGACCGATCCGCGCTCGTTGAGGTCGCGGTGCCACTGCCCCTCGACACAGAAGACGCCACCGCGTGCCAACAGCCACCTCCCCCAGCCCTCGGTGACGTTACCGCCGGCCACCCGCACCCCGGCAGTCACCCTCCGTCGGATCCGAATCACGTTTCCGTCACGCCGCGCCCCGCGTACCGTTTCGCCCGCTCTGCGCATCGGCGGCCTGCAATGGGGTGTACCCATTTCGCCCTCCTTTTCCCGGAGATTCCCAGGCGCGAGCCAAAGCGAGAACAATTCCGGCTATTTGCCTCCAGAAGGACGCCACGATGCGAGGGTGGAACGGACGGGACGTCCCGGTCGACGGACCCGGCTCACCCCATTCGCTCTCCTTACGGGAGGACTTCCGTGCGTGCCAAAACCTTGAAGCGGGCCGTGGTCGCGTTCGCCCTGGCGTTGCCGGGCGTCGCGATCGCCACGGTGGTGGCCGCCCCGCCGGCCCACGCCGACGGCTGCTACACCTGGAAACGCAACCTGTACCAGGGGCGCTCCGGCGACGACGTCCGCCAACTCCAGATCCGGGTCGCCGGGTGGGCCGGCACCCGGGACATCGTGGAGAACGACGGCCGGTACGGCCCGAAGACCGCCGCCGCGGTCAAGCGCTTCCAGTCGGCGTACGGGCTGAAGGCCGACGGGGTCGCCGGACCGCAGACGTACACCAAGCTGTACGCGCTCCAGGACAACGACTGCACCCCGCGTCACTTCAGCTACCAGGAGTTGGACGCCGGCTGTGGCCGGGGCGGCTGGAGCGGGGGCCCGCTGTCGGCGACGAAGACGAAGGCCAACGCGCTGCGCACCATGTGGAAGCTGGAGGCGCTGCGGCGCGACCTCGGGGACAAGCCGTTGCTCGTCACCAGCGGCTTCCGCAGCAAGGATTGCAACCAGCAGGTCGGTGGGGCGTCGGACAGCCAGCACCTCTACGGCACCGCCGCCGACCTCGTACCCCGCGACTCGTCGTTGTGCGATGCCGCCCGCGCAGCCCGCGACCACGGCTTCAGCGGCATCTACGGCCCCGGGTACCCGGACCACGGCGACCACGTCCACGTGGACTCCCGCCGGGAGAACAACAGCGACCAGACGTCGAACACGACCGTCTGGTCCGCGCCGAACTGCGGGATCGGCACCAGCGGCGACTGACCGGGGGCCGCCAGGCGGACGCCGCCGGCCCGACCGCGAGGACTGACCCGCGGCCGGGCCGGCGCGTCGGCGTGCCGGGCGGGCACGGCACCCGATCAGCCGGCTGCGGCCGGCGCGGCGCGGCGTACCCGGGCCGCAGCGCGGGGCCGCGCCGGGCGGGGAACGCCGCTAGTCTGGGTCGGCTTCGGGCGACGGGGGGCGGCGGTGTTCGGTCGGGACCTGGACGACGCCGAGCGGTGGGTGGCCGACTGGTCGGCCTCGATCTCCGAGCGCGCCGAACGGGCGCAGCGGCTCGCCGCGCGTGTCGCCGGGCTCACCGGCAGCGCCGAGGCCGCCGGCGGGCTGGTCGAGGCACGGGTCGACAGCTCCGGCGGCCTGGTCGCGCTGCACCTCGACGACCGGCTCACCGGCTGGCCGGCGGCCCGGCTCGAACGCGGATCATGACCGCGCTGCGCCGGGCCCAGGCCGCCCTGACCGGCCGGGTCGCCGAAGCGGTCGCCGACACCGTCGGCGCCGACACCGAGACCGGCCGGGCCGTCCTCGACGGGTACGACCGCCGCTTCCCCGCCCCACCGCCCGACGACCCTCCCGGCCGGCGGCGTCCCGGGGTCGCGCCGTGACCGGTGACCGCGCCCCGGCCGGCGGTACGGGCGGTCCGCCGGCCCTGGAGGTCACCCCCGAAGCGCTGACCGCGCACGCGGCCGGCCTTGACCGGATCAGCGCGACGGTCCGGCAGGCGATCGGCGCGGCCGGTGGCATCCGGCTCGGTGGCCACGCGTACGGGCGGCTGTGCGCGGCCTTCCCGGCGATGCTGGAGCCGCTGCACGACCTGGCCGAGCGGGTGCTCCGCGAGTCGCACGACGCGCTGGACGAGACCGCCCACGGGGTACGCGCGGCGGCGTCCCGGTACCGGGACGGCGACCAACGCGCCGCCGAACGCCTCGGCCCGCCCCGGTGACCGTGCCCCCGGCCCGGCCTGTCGTTCCACCCGCCGGGGCCGCCGTCCGGGCCCGCCGCCCGACGGTGGGGCGGCCCGGATGAGCGCGCCGAATCCGCTGGTCGCCGGGCGGGTGGACAGCACCACCGGCTGGTCGGGCATCGGCCTGGCCGAGGACGTCGACCTGCTCGTCGAGGCGTTCCGCAGCGGCTCCTGGATCGACGGGACGATCGGCGGCTTCGCCGCCGGCCTGGACACCCTCGCCGTCGTCGTCGACCCGCTGGGTCAGCTCGTCTCCTGGGGCGTGGCCTGGCTCATCGAGCACCTCAAGCCGCTCTCCGACGCGCTCGACTGGCTGGCCGGCGACCCCGACCAACTCACCGCGTACGCCGCCACCTGGTCCAACGTCGCGACGGCGCTGCGCTCCTCGGCAGTCGACCTGGACGCGGCCGTCGCCACGGAACTGACCGGCTGGTGGGGCGAGGCCGGCACGGCGTACCGGACCCACGCCGGGCGGCACCGCGAGGCGCTGTCCACCATGGGTGCCGGCGCCGAGGCGATGGCCATCATCACCACCGGGACCGGGCTGGTGGTCGCCCTGGTCCGGGAGCTCGTCCGGGACCTGATCGCCGACTTCGTCTCGGTGCTCGCCGTACGGCTGTGGGAGTGGCTCGCCATCACCGGCGGCACGCTCGGCGTGGGAACGCCCTGGGTGGTCGCGCAGGTGTCCACGCTGGCCGCGAGGTGGGCCGCGAAGATCGCCCGGCTGCTCACGGGGCTGATCGGCAGCCTCCGCCGGGTCGCCCCGATCCTGCGCCGGCTGGACGGCGTCCTGGAACGGCTGGAAGCCCAACTCCGCCGCCTCGCCCGCCATGACCCCACCACCACCCCGCCGCCGCCGCGCCCCACGAACCTCCACTCAAGCAACAGCGCACGCAGCAATTGGGACGTCCTTGAGAACGGCCCGGGCACCCCTCGCACCACCGAGAATGTCCACGTAGTGGCCGAGAGGCTGGGCATCGATCTCAACGGCATTGCCATCCATCTCGTTGAAGAGCCTGATGAGGTGCGATACCTCGACTCGATGGACGCGTGCGCCTACACACCCAGCGAACTCGAAGGCCGCGAGATCCGGATGGGCCCCGCCAGCTTCGCTGACGAAGAGACGCTGGCAGCTACCATCGCCCACGAGTACTGCCACGTCCGGCAACTGCACGCAGGGGACCACTTCCGCCGCACGTGGAGAGAGCTCGAAGACGAGGCGTACGCAGTCGAGCCCGATGCGTTGGAGCGATTCCGAGGTAACAGATGAGGCGGCTCAGGTTTCGGGTCGACGAGGTTTTCGACCTTCCCGTCCGATCGGGTCTCGTCGCCTGCGGGACACTCCTCGGCGGCGAGGAGCTGATCGGAATTCCGGCCTTCGTCGACGAGGTGACCGGGCGGCCGGTCCATGTTCTCGGCGTCGACTTCCCGACGCCAAGAACCCGCCGCACCGGGCAGTACCTTCTCGTCGTGTCGCGCGAAGACTCCGAACTCGTCACTGCCGGGCGAACCTGGGTATCCCCCAGGGCCTCGGCAAAGCCGTGAGGGTCTCCGGCGTGGTAGGTCCCAGGGGATACGCGCGCTACCGAGCCCCTGCCGAGTCGGTCTTTGCCGGGCCGACGCCGTCGACGAGCCGGTCGAGGATGGCGTGCGCGGCCGGGGTGCGCGCCGCCGGGTCAGTCCACCCTCTGTCGGCTCCTTTGGAGCTGCCCCGTTTACGCTCCCGCTCCATCGGTAGCACAAACGGGGCAGCTCCAAAGGAGCCGACAGACAGGTCCCCGACCGGATGCGGGAGGCAATCGTCCGGCCGCCACCCGACTGCCCGATGCAGGGGGCGGCATGGGACGGCGCCGCGGCGACCTTCCGGGGCATTCGCGGGAGCGGAAACAGAGACAGTGCAGGACCGGCAGAACCGTGACCGAGGCCCTGGCCAGGATCTCGGATCAAGGGACGGCCCACGAGGAAACACGCGGGGCGTAGGGAGCTGCGGCGGTGGCCGGGTCAGGCGAGGCCGGCGTCGTGGACCAGGATGGCGACCTGGACGCGGTTGTTCAGGTCCAGCTTGGTGAGCAGGCGCGATACGTACGCCTTGACCGTGGCCACGCTCATGAACAGCTCGACGGAGATCTCGGCGTTGGTCCGGCCCTGACCCAGCGCCACCGCGACCTCCCGTTCCCGCTCGCTGAGCCCGGCCAGCATCCGTAGGGCCCGTTCGCGGCGGGGGTCGACGCCGACCGGCCCGGACGCGGTGACGTGCCGGATCAGTTGCCGGGTGACCGTCGGTGAGAGGGTGGCCTCCCCGGCTGCGACCCGGCACACCGCCCGGACGATCTCGGCGGGCGGAGTGTCCTTGAGCAGGAACCCGGCCGCCCCGGCGCGTAGCGCCCGCAGCACCTGGTCGTCGGCGTCGAAGGTGGTCAGGACGAGGACCTCGGGCGGACGGGGCTGGGCGCGCAGCGCCTCGGTGGCGGCGAGCCCGTCCACCCGGGGCATCCGGATGTCCATCAGCACCACGTCGGGCGCGCAGGCGGCGACGGCGGCCGGCACCTGGTCGCCGTCGGCGGCCTCGCCGACCACCCGCAGGTCGGGCACGCCGCCGAGGATCATCGACAGGCCGGCCCGGACCAGGGCGTCGTCGTCGACGATCAGCACCCGCACGGGGTCCGGACGAGCCGGCCCGGCATCCGTGTCGTGTTCCCGCCCGGTCATGCCGGCCAGGGTAGCCAGGCGGCCAGCCGGAAGTCGCCGGACCCGTCCCGCCCGTGCTCCAGGCGCCCGCCGGCAAGGCTGACCCGTTCGGCGACGCCGACCAGGCCGGTGCCGGTGCCGGGGATGGCGGGCTGCGACTCGGCCCCCACCGGCCAGCGGTTGCGGACGTCGACGGTCAGCCCCTCGCCGGGTGCCCCGGAGAGCCGGACGGTGACGGCCGCGCCGGGCGCGTGCTTGCGGGCGTTGGTCAGCCCCTCCTGGACGATCCGGTACGCGCCGCGACCGAGCGCGGCGGGCGCGGTCCCGGCCGCCTCGACGGTGTCGACCACCTCCACCCGCATGCCGGCGGCCCGGGACTCCGCGACCAGCGTGGGAACGTCGGCCAGGGTGGGCTGCGGACGTTCCACCGCGGCCGGCTGCGGCGCCGACCGGGCCGCCGGGGTGGGGGCGGGTCCGGGGCGGGCCGACCCGGTCGGCACCTGGCCCGAGTACGCCGGGCCGGGTGGGGGCGGGTCGTCGGCGCGGAGGACGCCGATGACCTCGCGCAGGTCCTGGAGGGCGGCGTGGGCGCTCTCCCGGATCACGCCGGCCGCCCGGGCGACCTCCTGCGGCGGCGCGTCCGGCCGGAACTCCAGCGCGCCTGCGTGCAGGCTGAGCAGCGAGATCCGGTGCGCCAGCACGTCGTGCATCTCCCGGGCGATCCGGGTGCGCTCCAGCTGCCGGGCCTGTGCCACCCGGAGCTGCTGCTCCGCCTCGGCCCGCTCGGCCCGGTCGCGCAGGGACAGGATGAGCTGCCGCCGGGCCCGGACGAACATCCCCCAGGCGAGCACCGAGCCGGTGAAGACGGCCGCCCAGGCCAGCTCGCCCCGGAATCCGATCGCCGGGTCGGGGCGGAGCAACGCGTAGCTGACGCTGGCCAGCGCGCTGCCGCCGAACACCAGCGCGGCCTGCGCCAGCGGTCGGTGCACCACGACCGTGAACATGATGACCACGAGGGCCACCGCGGCGGTCGCCGAGAACAGCCCGAGCGGCAGGGTGGCCACCGCCAGGCCGAGGGGCCAGCGGCGGCGGAGCCACAGCGCCGCGCAGGCCAGCAGCCCGAGCACCGTGTCGAGGCCCTGCAACCACTCGTACGGCAGCCGCCCGGCCAGCTCCGGAACGGGCTGGCCGGCGTCCCAGGCGGCGGCGACGGCCCAGCCGAGGGCGAACAGGAAGAGGTGGGCGTCCACCAGCCAGTCGCGGGTGGTCCGTCGGGGTCGCGCCCCGGACGACGCCACGTCGGCGAGGGCACCCGGCAGCAGCCAGGGATGATCCGGTACGACGGCGCTGGTCACCACCCCATGCTAGGAAGGCCGCGGCCCCGCCGACAGCTACCAAAGTCGACGCCGGCCGTGGCCGGAGGTCGCTGTGGTTCTCGACCGGTGACCGCAGCGCCCGGCCGGGTGGCGCGGGCAGGCTCGACCCATGATCGAAGTTGAGCACCTGACCAAGCGGTACGGCGGTCGCGCCGCCGTCGACGACGTCAGCTTCACCTGCGCGCCGGGCAGCGTCACCGGCTTCCTCGGCCCGAACGGGGCCGGCAAGTCCACCACGATGCGGATGATCTGCGGGCTGGCCCCGCCGAGCGCGGGCACCGCCACCGTCTGCGGAGTGCCGTACCGACGGCTCGCGAACCCGGGCCGGGTGGTCGGGGTGCTGCTGGACGCCTCGGCGCAGCACTCCGGGCGGACCGGGCGGGAGGTGCTGACGCTGGCCGCCGCCACGATGGGCGTGCCCCGGCGGGAGGTCGACGTGAAGCTCGACCATGTCGGGCTGGGCGCGGGTGCCGCGCGGCGGCGCGTCGGGGCGTACTCGTTGGGGATGCGGCAGCGGCTCGGCCTGGCGCACGCGCTGCTGGGCGACCCCCGGGTGCTGATCCTGGACGAGCCGGCGAACGGCCTGGACCCGGAGGGCATCTTCTGGATGCGCGGCCTGCTGCGCGACTTCGCCGACCGGGGCGGCACCGTGCTGCTCTCCTCCCACCTGCTGAGGGAGGTGGAGGCGGTGGCCGACCAGCTGGTGGTGATCGGGGGTGGTCGGGTGGTCGCCTCCGGCGGCACGGACGAGCTGCTGGCCGACGCCGGCACGCTGGTCCGGGCCCGCGACGGGGAGGCCCTGAGGCGGGCGCTGGCCCACGCCGGCCTCGCCGCGACAATCGCCGCCGGCCCGGCCGCGTCGCCCGGCGGCGGCCTGTTGGTCCAGGCCGAACCCGGCGTGGTCGGGCAGGCAGCGGCGGACGCGGGGGTCGTCCTCACCGAGCTGCGCCCGGCCGGCGGCGGTGGCCTGGAACAGCTCTTCCTCACCCTCACCGGCGGCACGTCGACGAAGGAGACCACCACATGAGCGCGAGCACCGCCCCCACCGCACCCGCCGTCGCCCCGCCGGCTCACCCGGGGGTACGCGGACCGTCGCTGCCCCGGCTGACCGCCGTCGAGCTGCGCAAGCTCGTCGACACCCGGGCCGGGCGGTGGCTGCTGGCCAGCATCGGCCTGATCTCCGTCGCGATCGTCGTGGTGCAGCTGTGGGTGCTGGCCGACGATGAACAGACGTTCACCGCGTTCTTCGTCCCGCAGCTGCTCCCCGCCGGCCTGCTCCTGCCGGTGCTGGGCATCCTGTCGATCACCGGGGAGTGGTCCCAGCGCACCGCGCTGACCACGTACGCGCTGGTGCCCCGCCGGGAGCGGGTGATCGTCGCGAAGCTCGCCGCGGTGGTGCTGGCCGCGCTGGCGTCGGTGCTGGTCACCCTGGCCGTCGCCGCGCTCGGCACGCTGGTCGCGAAGGCGACGGGCGGGTCGGGCGACTGGTCGTTCGAGGCCGCCCGGCTGTTGCACGCGGTGGTCCTACAGGTGCTGGGGGTGCTGATGGGTGCGGCATTCGGCCTGCTGCTGCTGAACACCCCGCTGGCGGTGGTCACCTACCTGCTGCTGCCGACGGTCTGGGCGGTGCTGGCCGGCATGGTCGCGGCGCTACGGGAGCCGGCCCGCTGGCTGGACACCAGCGTCACCATGGAGCCGCTCTTCGGCCCGGAGGTGACGGCCGGCCAGTGGGGGCGGATGGCCGTGTCGGTGCTGGCCTGGACGGTGCTGCCGCTGGCGGCCGGGCTGGCCCGCACGCTGCGCCGGGAGGTGTCCTGACCGTGGCAATCGGGGACGCGCCGACGCGGGTCGACGGCGGAACGGGCGAGCTGGCGGTCATGTGGGGCGGCTTCCCGCTGGTCGGGGCCGGTGCCGGCTGGCTACTCGCCGCCGTCGCCGGCCCGGTCGCCGGCCTGCCGTGGGTGCCCGTTCCGGGCTGGTTCGAGGCGCTGGCCGGGCTGCCCCAGCCCTGGGCCACGGCCGGGGCGCTGACGCTCGGCGCGCTGGCCGGGCTCGTCGTCGCCGGGATCGGCACCCGGGAGCGGCTGCGGGTCGAGGTGACCGCGGACCGGGTCCGGCTGCGCCGCGACGGGCAGGACCGGGAGTTTTCCCGCCGGGCCGTGCGGGTGGTGTTCGTCGACCGGCGGGACCTGGTGCTGCTGGGCGACGGGGAGGAGGAACTGGCCCGGGAGCACGGCGACGTGAGCGCCGGGCGGCTGGCCGCCGCGTTCCGGGGGCACGGCTGGCCCTGGGCGGACGCGGACCCGCACCGGGACGCGTACCGGCGGTGGGTGGACGGGCTGCCGGGGCTGCCGGCGGGGGCGGACGCCCTGCTGCGGGCGCGGCAGCGGGCGGTGGATCGGGGCCGGCGCGGGGACGCCGACGACCTGCGGCGGGAGTTGGCCCGGATCGGGGTGGTGGTGCGGGACGAGGAGAAGCGGCAGTACTGGCGGCTGACCCGCCGGGCGGCCCCGGGGTGAGGCTACCGGCGCTCGGCGTTGGCCGACCGGCGCTGGGGGCGGCCCACCGAGGCCAGCAGCTCGTCCAGCGCGTCGACCTCGGCCCAGCCGTTGACCGAGACCCGGCCGGTGGCGTCGACGGTCACCTCGACCCGGTCCGGCGTGCGGGGCAGCTCGTCGAGAAGCCCCGGGAAGCGGTCGTTGAGCAGCGCGAACTCCTGGTTGGTGGAGCCCACCCAGGGCCGGTCGGTGTCGACCAGGTCGGCCCGGAACGGCCCGGCGACCAGCAGGTCGGTCTCGGCCAGCAGGGCTGCCACGTCCTCGCGTCCGCTGTCGACGGCGCGGCGCAGGCCGTCGCGGGTGTAGCCGGTGAAGGTCATCACCGACCGGCCGGCCCGGCGCACCCCGGCGGCCACCTCGGCCAGCGCGCCGGCCTGGTCGAACGGCTCTCCGCCGAGCAGGGTCACCCCCTCGGTGCCGGCGGCGAGGACCCGCTCGACCAGTTCGGCCGGCGCGACGAGTTCCCCGCCCCGGAACGTCCAGAGCTGGGGGTTGAAGCAGCCCGGGCAGCGGATCGCGCAGCCCTGCACCCACAGCGCGGTCCGCTCGCCGGGCCCCTCGGCCCGGGTCGACGCGAGGAACCGGGCCAGCGCCACCAGTTCCGGCCCGGCGGCGGAGCGCCGCACCGGGCCGGTCTCAGAAATCGAGTACGCGTCCACCGGACGTCCCCGGGTGGGCGGGCGGGCCGACGGGCGGCCCGCAGACCAGCAGGTCGCGCAGGCGGGCGTACTCGTGCGGGGCCAGCTCGGCGGCGGCGGCGAACTCGGCGACGCTGCCGAACCCCCGGCGGGCCTCCCGGGCGGCGAGCACCCGCCCGGCGCGGGCGGCGTCGAAGCCGGGGAGCGCGGCGAGCTGCTCCGCCCCGGCGGCGTTGACGTCCACCGGGGACGGCGCGGCGTCCGGCGGCGGGCTGGTGGGCGGGCCGAAGACCGGCGTGCCGAAGCTCAGCGGCGCGGCGGTCGGGTCGGCCATGGGCAGCGGCGGGCCGGCGGTCGGGTCGCCCGGGACCTTGGTCGCGGCCGGGCCGGCGGCCCAGTACCCGCCCGGCTGCCCGACGACGGGCGGGCCGGAGACGGGGCTGCCGAACCCGACGCCCACCGGCGGGCCGGGCGGCGGGGCGAGGACCCCGGGCGGGTACGCGGACCCGGGCCAGCCCGGCGCGGGCCGGGCGTACCCGGGCCGGTGGCCAGCCCGCCACTCCAACCAGTACACGTTGACCACGAGGGCCTGCATGACGCTGACGACCCAGGCCGCGAACCACAGGCCTAAGCACCAGTCGCTGGCGGCGCTGTCCTTCCCGGCGGCGCCAGACCCGATGAGGCCGCCCCAGCCGGCGAGCAGGTAGACGATGCCGGAGATCCACCACGCCGCGCGCCGGGCCCGGATGCCGACGTAGAGGAAGCCGATCCCGCCGAAGCAGCTGAACCCGAGGATCGGCAACAGCACCCACGAGCTGTGCAGCAGCCGCCACCAGACGCTGACCCTGGGCGAGCGCACCGGCGGCGCGCCGGCCCAGGTGGGCGAACCGGCCGGCGGCGGGTACCCCTTCGGGCCGGCAGCGGGCGGGAGCGGATACCCGGGCGGGCCGGGCGGCGGCGGGTACGCCGGCGGGCCGGGCGGCGGCGGGTACGCCGGCGGGCCCGACGCGGGCGGCCAGCCCGGCGGCCAACCGTCAGGCGCGGTCGACATCGTGCTGCTCGTCGGCGACGACGGCGGCCACCCGGTCGCGGTCGGCCGTGTACGCGCTGCGCACCGTCCGCGCGTCGAGCAGGTCCTCCAGCACGGCCACGTAGTCGAGGCAGCTCTCGCCGAGCAGGCCCTGGGTCTCGGCGCTGACCGAGCCGTCCGGGTTGACGGTGACGACGACGCGGGGCTGGCCGGTCACCGGTCCCGCTCCTGCACGGCGAAGACCAGCCGGACCGAGGCGTCCTCGGTGACCTGCTCCGATTCCAGTCGCAGCCCGGCGGCCGGGGCCTGGGCCCGCAGCCTTTCCAGCACCGCGCCCTGCACCTGCCGCCCGTACGCGGCGTCGACCGACCGGACGATCTCCACCGCCCGCGCCTCGTCGACCTTGCCGCTGAGGTGCGCGGTCCAGATGCCGTCCGGGCCGCGGCGGAAGTCGGCCCGTACCCCGGCCCAGTCGGCGGTGATCTCGTCGGTGGCGGCGGTCACCGCCGCGCCGGTGTCCCGCAGCGCGGCGGCGAGCAGCGTCTCGTCACGCATCCGGGTCTGCACCTGGCAGACCATCCGGCCGTCGCCGTCGCGGTCGGCGGTGGCGGCGTGCGCGGCGGCCACGGCGGCCACCGCCAGGGGTACGAGTATCAGCGAGATGCTCACCGGCGCTCTCCTGTCGTCGTCGTGGTGATGGGGGCGGGGACCGGCATCAGAACTCCACCGCCCGGCCCCCGTGCCCGCCGCCCGGCAGCCCCGGGCCACCCGACGGACGCGGGTCGAGGTCCCAGTCCTCGGCGGCGGTCGCGGCGACCGCCCGGTGTTCCGCCCAGTTCCGTACGGCGGTGATCCGCTCGGCCTGGGTGACACTCAACGGAACCATGTTGACGAGTGCGCGCAACAGGTCGTCGCGGCGCAGCGGCCGGCGCTCCGCGTACGCGTCGACGAGCCCGGCGACGACCGCCTGCTCGATCTCCGCGCCGGAGTAGCCGTCGCTGAGCCCGGACAGCTCGGCCAGCAGTCCCGAGTCGACGGTCAGCTCCCCGGCCACGGCCGGGTGCCGCAGCCGGCGGGCGACGTGCAGGCTCCAGATCGAGGCGCGTTCGGCCCGGGTCGGCAGGTCGACGAAGAAGATCTCGTCGAAGCGTCCCTTGCGCAGCAGCTCCGGCGGGAGGGCGGCGAAGTCGTTGGCGGTGGCGATGACGAAGACCGGACGGGTCTTCTCCTGCATCCAGGTCAGGAACGAGCCGAAGACCCGGGCGGAGGTGCCCGAGTCGCCGCCCGCGCCGCCGGCGAAGCCCTTCTCGATCTCGTCCAGCCAGAGCACGCAGGGCGCGGTCGCCTCGGCGACCCGGATCGCCTCGCGCATGTTCTGCTCGCTGGAGCCGACCAGCCCGGCGAAGACCTTGCCGATGTCCAGCCGCAGCAGCGGCAGCCCCCAGGCTGCGGCGACCGCCTTCGCGGTCAGCGACTTTCCGCAGCCGGGGACGCCGGTGATCAGGACGCCGCGTGGGGCCGGCAGCCCGTACCCGGCGGCCTCGGCGAGCCAGGAGCCGTCCCGCTTGGCCAGCCAGCGCTTGAGGTTCTCCAGGCCGCCGACGTCGGCGAGCGGCACCGGGGCGTCGAGGAACTCCAGCAGCCCGCTGCGCCGGACGGCCTGCCGCTTCTCCTCGTGCACGAGCCGCAGGTCGCGGGCGTCGAGCACGCCGTCGTCCACCATGGCGCGGGCGAACGCGTTCTCCGCCTCGTGCAGGGTCAGCCCGAGGGCCGCCTTGGCCAGCCGTTCCCGGCCCCGCTCGTCCAGGTCGATGCGGATGCGCCCGCCCGCCGCGTTGGCGGCGATGATCCCCTCCAGCACCGTGCGGATCTCCGGCTCGGTGGGCAGCGGGAAGTCGACCACCGTGACGTCCTTGGTCAGCTCGACCGGGAGGTCCGGCACCGGGGACAACAGCACCAGGGTGCGTGGCACGGGGCCGCTGCGGTAGGCGACGGCCAGCTCGCGCAGCCGGCGCACCACCCCGGGGTCGGCCGGGCGGCCACCGGCGCCGAGCGCGGGGTGCAGGTCGGCGAGGACGACCAGGGCCGGCTCGTCGATCCGCCAGGCCGCGTCGAGGGCTGCCACCGGGTCGGCCGTCCCCTGCCGCCGGTTGCCGTCGGGCGGGATCAGGCCGCGGGTGGCCGACCAGGTCCACACCCCGCGCGGAGTGCGTACCCGGGCGGCGTCGTGGGCGACCGCGGCGATCTCGGCGAGCGCCCGTTGCTCCTCGTACGAGCAGATTTGGAGCACCGGCACGCGGGCCTTGAGCAACTGGGACAGGGCGTCGCGGAAGGCCGTCGCCATCGCCGATCCTCCCCGAAGCGTCGCCGGACCGCGCAGACTCTAGCACCGGAGAGATCGACGGGCGGCGGGTGCCGCCGGCGGCACGACCTGCGGCGGGGGCCGGGGCCGCACGGACCCCGACCCCCGCCGGGCCAACTAAGGACCGGGCTCAGAAGCGGTACGCCGTGCCGTACTCCGGCACCAGCACCCGGGTACGGGGGGACACGGCGCGCACCGCCGCGATCAGCGCGTCGAGCCGTTCGCGGTCGGCCGGCGCGACCGTCGGCGGGTTGACCAGCGGCGTCTCGAAGTTGTCCCAGTGCACCGGCACCACGATCTTCGGGTGGTCGAGGGCGGCCATCAGCCGGGCCACGTAGTCGGCGGTGGCGGTGCTGGACTGGAGGGCGACCATCGCCACGTCCGGGGCCAGCCCGGCGAGGTCGCGCTCCACGAAGTCGCTGGCACCCATGAAGAACACCGCCGGGCCGCCGGCGATCCGCACCTGGTAGGCGAGGGTGTCGCCCTCCGGCAGGTCGGCGATCGTCTCAGGCCGGGCCGGCGGGGTCACCCGCACTCCGGGGAAGGCCATCGAGTACGACGCGTTGCGGCTGTGCAGCGAGCCGACCACCTCGACGGTGTGGTCGCCGAACTGGAGCACCTCGCCGCCCTTGACCGGGCTGAGCTGCCCGACCGGCAGCCCGTACGCCAGCCCGAGGTGGTACGCGGTGAGCGTGCCGAACACCCGGGCGCCGGTGCGCTGGGCGATCCGGGGCACGTCGTTGAAGTGGTCCCAGTGGGTGTGGGTGACCAGGATCGTGCTGGCCCGGTCGACGTACCGGTCGAGGACGTCCTCGGCGACGGTGAGCGCCGTCTCCTGGTTGAACTTCCCGGTGAACAGCCCGGTGTCGTACCGGCTCAGGTACGGGTCGACCAGCACCGTCCGGCCGCCGATGTCGATCCGCCAGCCCGAGGTGCCCCACCAGCGGAAGCTGACGGCTCCGGTGCGGCGGGGGGCGGGGGCCGGGGCGGGCGCGGCGGCCCGGGCCGGGGCTGCCGGTCCGGTGGCGGCGAGGCCGCCGACGGTGACCATGGCGGCTCCGGCGGCGGCGTCGCGCAGCAGGCGGCGGCGGTCGAGGTGGTTCTCGGGCATGGTGAATTCTCCCCGTCAGGTCGTGCGGGTGGGACCCCTCGACCTCACCACTGCGGCCCCGGCCGCGTCCAAGATCGACGGCACGCACGGCCGATACGCGATCGGGTATCGGACCAGCCCAGCACCCCTGTCCGGCGGCGACGGGCCGGGAAATCAGCCGTCGCGCAGGGCCTCGACGGCGATCCGCGCCGCCTCGCCCATGGCCAGGTCCACGTCGATGCGGCGGGTCGCCAGCCGTTCGGTGCGGGCGAACACCGCCATCGCGTACCGGCGTCCGTCGGGGTACTCGGCGACCCCGGCCTCCAGGTGCAGGCCGGGCAGGGTGCCGGTCTTGGCGCGGACCCGCACGCCGGGCGGAAAGCCGGAGGCGAGCCGGGTCCAGAAGAGCTGCCGGTCCATCAGCTCCCGGACCGTCGCGCAGGCCGGCGCCGGGCCGGCCTCGTCGCGCCAGATCAGGCCGAGCAGCCGGGTCATCTCCCGGGCGGTGCTCGACGTGGTGTGCGCGGGGTCGAGCACCCGCATGGCCCGGACCCGCTCGTCGGAGAGGGTGGGGAAGATCCGGGCGAACTCCGCCTCGGTGCGGGCCCCCACGTCGGCGAGCATCGTCTCCACCAGCTCGCGGGGCCCGCCGACGATCCGGGTGCGCGGCAGCCCCAGCTCGGCGGCGAGCATCGGCAGCACGTCCCGGCCGACCCGGCGCAGCAGCAGATCGGCGGCCGTGTTGTCGCTGACCGACATGGCGAAGTACGCCAGGTCGCGCAGCGACACCTCGGCGTCGTCGGCGCAGCCGGCCACCCCCCAGCCGCCGAGCCGGTCCGCCGCCCGGACCAGCACCCGCTCGGTCGGGTCGAGCTGCTCGACGCTGGCCTGCCGGGCGAACTCCAGCACCAGAAGGATCTTGAAGACCGACGCGATGACCACCTGCTCGTCGGCGCGCACCGCCACCTCGCGGGCCGGTCCGCCCGCCCGCCCCGGATCCGTGTTGCCGCCCACCCGCCCCGGGCCCGCGTCGACGAGGGCCCGTTCCGGGTCGTCGTCGACGTCGACCACGTGCAGGCTGGCGGCCACCCCGGCCCGGCCGAAGACGTCCGCGATCCGCTCCCCCACCGTCACCCCGGCACCGTACCGGCGGGCGAGGCCCGGGCGTCGGCCCACCGCCTGCGGCGCGCGGACGGACCGCCGTCGCGCGGGCGGGCCGTCCCGGGTGTCGCCGCCCCGTTCCCCGCCCCGCCCTCCCTGCCTGGTCGCTGGCGTAGGGTCGGCGGCCGTGGACCTGCTCCGGCACCTGCGGCACTTCGTGGTGGTCGCCCGCGAGCTGCACTTCGGCCGGGCGGCCGAGACGCTGGGCATGGCGCAGCCGCCGCTGAGCCAGTCGATCCAGCGGCTGGAGCGGGAGCTGACGGTCGAGCTGTTCGACCGGTCCCGCCGGCAGGTGCGGCTGACCACCGCCGGTCAACTCCTGCTCGGCGAGGCCGACGAGCTGCTCGCCGCCGAGCAGCGGGTGCGCAACCTGATGCGCCAGGTCCGGGCCGGGACGCTCGGGGTGCTGCGGGCCGGGGTGCCGCCGGAGACCCCGGCGGTGACGCTGCGCGAGCTGCTGGACCGGCTCGCCGCGCGGGCTCCCGGCCTGGACGTCGACCTGCACGAGCTGACCAGCGCCGAGCAGGTCCGGATGCTCGCGCAGCGGCGGCTGGACGTGGGGCTGCTGCACCACCCGGTCAGCGCCGACGGGCTGCGGTTCGGGCCGGCGGTGGCCGTACCGCTGGGGGTGGTGCTGCCCCGCGCGTCGCCGCTGGCGCGGCCCCGGGAGGTCGAGCTGGCGGCGCTGGCCGGCCTGGACCTGATCGCCGCGCCCCGGACGACGGCGCCCCAGTGGCACGACCACGTCCTGGACGTGTGCCGGCGGCACGGCTTCACGCCCCGGCGGGTGCGGCCGGCCCGGAACCCGGAGTTCCTGTTCGGGTTGGTGCTGGCCGGCGGGGCGGTGGCCGTCGAGCCGGCGGCGACGGTCCGCCGGGAGCCGCGCATCGCCTGGCGGCCGGTCGCGGGGTCGCCGCTGGTGAAGCGCACCTCGGCGGCCTGGCCGCAGCGCGCCGGCCACCCCGCCGCGCCGGTGTTCGGGGAGCTGGCCGCCGGGGTGCTGGCCGGCGCGGAGCCGACGCTGCCGACCGATCCGCTCACCCCTGCCCTGCGCCCCTGGCCGGTGCTGTTCGAACCCCGATCGGCGGATTCACCCCCGTAAAGTTCCCCGGCGCTCTCCCGGTGTTCAGGCTTCCGCCACTAACATCGCTGACCATGAATACAAAGAGCGTCACCCGCCCGCTACCCGGGCGGCTGATCACGGCGTTCGCACTGGCCGTGGCCCTGGTGACACCCGTCGTGGCGAGCACCTCCGCGTCCGCGGCGGCCTCGCTGACCGTCGCTCAGGCGCTGGCCGCCCAGGACGGCCGCGCGGCCACCGTCACCGGGTACGTCATCGGCCAGCCGACCGCGACGTCCACGGTGATCACGTCCGGCTACACGGCGGACACGGCGATCGCCATCGCCGACACCGCCGCCGAGACCAGCACGAGCAGGATGCTCTACGTCCAGGTGACCGCCGCGTACCGCAGCGGCTTCGGGCTGCTGACCAACCCGGGGCTGCGGGGCAGGCAGATCACCACCACCGGGGCGCTGACCGCGTACTTCAGCCACGGCGGGCTGAAGAACCCGACCGCGATGAGCCTCGGCGGCGACACCCCCGGCCCGACGCCCACCCCGACGCCGACCGCCACCCCCACCGCCACGCCCACCCCGACACCCAGCCCGACGGGCGGCTCCGGCCCGTACGACTCGACGTACTACGCCACCGCCATCGGCAAGACGGGCACCGCGCTGCGCAACTCGCTGCACACCATCATCAGCCCGCAGACGAAGCTCAGCTACGACCAGGTGTGGGACGCGTTGAAGGACACCGACCAGGACCCGGCGAACGCCAACAACGTGCTGCTGCTCTACACCGGCCGGTCGCAGAGCAAAACCACCAACGGCGGCGGGGTCAACGACTGGAACCGTGAGCACGTCTGGGCCAAGTCGCACGGGAACTTCGGCACCGCCACCGGGCCGGGCACCGACGTGCACCACCTGCGCCCCGAGGACGTCTCGGTCAACTCGACGCGCGGCAACAAGGACTTCGACAACGGCGGCAGCGCCGTCTCGGAGGCCGCCGGCTGTTACACCGACTCCGACTCGTTCGAGCCGCGCAACGCCGTCAAGGGCGACGTGGCTCGCATGATCATGTACATGGCGATCCGGTACGAGGGCGGCGACGGCTGGGCGAACCTGGAGATGAACAACTCCGTGTCCAACGGCAGCGCGCCGTACCTGGGCAAGCTGTCGGTGCTGCTCTCCTGGAACCAGCTCGACCCGCCGGACGCCTTCGAGAAGCGCCGCAACCAGGTCATCTACGACCGCTGGCAGGGCAACCGCAACCCGTTCATCGACCACCCGGAGTGGGCCGCCGCGATCTGGGGCTGACCCCCGCCGGCGCCACCCGCCCGTCGGGCCGCCGGAGCCGCCCGGTTGTCGCACATCACCCGCCCCGGACCGTGAGGAAGCGGCCGGAAGGGGTACGAGAACCGGGTGGCACGGCCGGACCGGTCGGCGGGCGGGAAAGCGCTCCCGCACCGGCCGGCCCCGGACGAATGGAAGAGGCGGCCGAATGGCGAACACGATTCCCGACATCACGCTCAACGACGGCAATACCATCCCGCAGCTCGGCTTCGGGGTGTTCCAGATCGAGCCGAAGGACACCGCCGAGGCGGTCGGCCGGGCCCTGGAGATCGGCTACCGGCACATCGACACCGCCGAGATGTACGGCAACGAGGCCGAGGTGGGCCAGGCGGTCCGCGCCTCCGGCCTGGACCGGGGCGAGGTCTTCGTCACCAGCAAGCTGAGCAACGGCTTCCACCGCCCGGACGACGCCCGCCGCGCGTTCGACTCCACACTGGCGGCGCTGAAGATGGACCACATCGACCTGTTCCTGATCCACTGGCCGCTGCCCACCCGCTACGACGGCGACTTCCTCTCCACCTGGAAGGTCCTGGAGGAGTTCCGGCGCGACGGCCGGGCCCGCTCCATCGGGGTGTCGAACTTCCAGGTGCCGCACCTGGAGCGGCTCGCCGCCGAGGCGGACGTGGCGCCGGCGGTCAACCAGATCGAGGTGCACCCGTACTTCGGCAACGAGGACGTGCGCGCGTACGGCAACGCGCACGACATCCGCACCGAGGCGTGGTCCCCGATCGCGCAGGGCAAGGTGCTCGACGACCCGACCCTGCTCGACATCGCCGGGCAGGTCGGCCGGACCGTGGCCCAGGTCGTGCTGCGCTGGCATGTGCAGCGCGGCGACATCGTCTTCCCCAAGTCGACCACCCCGAGCCGGATCGAGGAGAACTTCCGGATCTTCGACTTCGAGCTGGACGACGCGACGATGGCCCGGATCAGCGGCCTGGACAGGGGCGAGGCGGGCCGGCAGGGGCCGAACCCGGACACCTTCGACTACCTCCCCGACTGAGCGGACGCGTCGGGGCCCTCGTCACCGCCTCCACGGCCGGCGAGGGCCCGCTTCCGCAGCCGGCCGGGCCCTACGTGTCCGCCCCGGCGGGTTCATCGCGGTGGGGACAGCCGCTCAGGAACCGACCCGGTCGGCGAGCCGTGGAACGCGGCCTCGGTCGGCGAGCCCGGAGCGGCGACAACGGCGACGGCGGGTACGGCGTCGTGCCCTGGTAGCGGCACCGGGCTGCGGCGTGGGGGCGGCTCCGGCCGGCGGTGGTCAGTCGGTGAGCGCGATGCGCCAGTCGTTGCAGCGCATCCACCGGCCCGGCGGGTACTCGAAGTCGGTCTCGCCGAGCAGTTCGAAGCCGGCCTTGCGGCAGACGGCGTTCGACGGCGGGTTGCCCACCGAGGGGTACGCGTGGGCGTGCCGGTGGGTCCGCTCGGCGCGGGCCAGGGCCAGCGCCTCGCGCACCGCCGCGGTGGCCAGCCCGCGCCCCTGGTACGCGGGCAGGATCGCCCAGCCCATCTCGTACACCGGCTCGTCGTGCCAGACCCGTTCCCAGTAGCCGACGCTGCCGACCTTGACCCGCTCGGGCAGCACGACGGTGAACATGTTCCCGCTGCCGGGGCCGGGGCCGGCCACGTAGCGGGCGTGCCGGGCGACGACCTGCTCCTCGGTCTCCGGGCCCCCGGTGTGCTCCCGGACCTCGTGGATGTTGAGCTGGCGCAACAGGTCGAGGTCGTCCTCGGCCCACCGCTCGACCCGCACCCCCGCCGACGTCCCGCCCATGCGGCCTCCTCCGTGCTCGGTGCGCACAGTCAACCTCACAGCACCGACGACCCGGAGCGTCGGCGGGTGTCGGTACGGTCTCGGGCGTGACGGGACACGACTGGTCCGACGTACGACAGAGGCTCGGCCTCCTGGCCGCCGCCCCGGCGGTCGACGAGGTGTTCGGGGCGGGCGGGCACGGCTGGGAGCTGGAGCCGCCGCTGACCCCGGCGGAGCTGGCCGAGCTGGAGGGCCAGTTCCAGGTGCAGCTGCCGACGGAGTACCGGTCGTTCCTGCTCCAGGCGGGCCGGGGCGGCGCGGGCCCGGCGTACGGGCTGTTCCCGCCGAGCCGGGTCGACGGCCGGTGGCAGTGGGAGGGCGACGGCGCCGACATGACGACCCCGGATTCCCTGGTCCGGCCGTTCCCGCACACCGAGGCGTTCAACCAGGCGGACGACCTGCCCGAGCAGCCCGAGGAGGACGACTTCGCCTCGGCCGAGGAATACGACGCGGCCGAGGAGTCCTGGTGGGAGCGGCACGACGCGATCATGTACGACGAGGCGCACTTCGTCGGCCTGCTGTACCTGTGCCACAGGGGCTGTGCGCTGCGGGACGTCCTGGTGGTGACCGGGCCGGCCCGGGGCACGATGTGGGCCGACGGCACCGCCGAGCAGGGCGGGTTGGAGCCGCTGCTGGACGACGACGGCACGCCGCTGGGCTTCGCCGGGTGGTACCGCCGCTGGCTGGACGAGGCCGCCGAGCGCGTCGCGGGGGCGGGAACGGCCCGCCCCTGACTCCGGCGGGCGGTCGGCGGGCGGTCGCCCGATGGCGGGCCGGCGCGCGGCGGTGAGCAGGCAGCCTCTCAGCGGGCGTCGGTGACCACGTGGGAGCAGGCGGCGCAGGCGGCGGCGCCCTGCTCGGCGTACCACCGGCAGGAGCGCCGGATCGCGCAGCGCGGCAACTCCTCCTCGGTCGGCCCGGTGACCTCGCGGTACGAGTCGGCGACGCGGGCGCCGAGGCCGCAGTGGTCGCCCGTCCAGAAGCCGCAGGACGAGGTGACGCAGGGGCCGGCGAGCCGGTACCGGGACTCGACCGGCTCCGGCGACCCGGCGGCCGTGGCGAGTGCCACCTCGGCCGGGAGCTGCGGCGTTACGTAGGCGACCCGCCCCGCCGGAGTGATCATGCCGAGGAAGACGGTGGCGTTGGCCGCCGGCGTACTCGGGCACATCCGCTCCGGCGGGTCCGGACGGTGGTGGGGCTGGGTCACTTCTGGATCCAGAACCCTAGGTCGTTGATCTTCTGGCCGATCTCGTCGGCGAACGGGCCGTTGATCACCCACAGCCCGTACCACTCGGGCCGGAGCTTGATGTTGCCGTGCCCGACGGTGAGCGGGTTGGTGAGCTTGCTGCCGGCCACGCTCAGGGCGTTGAGGCCGGCCTTCTGGATCTCCCGGGAGATGAGGCTCTGCTGATCGGCGGTGAGGTCGACCCCGTCGACGACGAACCGGAACTCGCTGCGTGCCATCTGCTTTCTCTTCTCTACTGGTAGGACTCGGTGCCCAGGCCGAGCCGCAGGCTCGCCCTGGTGAAGGCCGCCCACCCGGCGCGGGAGGCAACGTCTGCGCGATGGCCGGCCCGGGCCAGCGCCCGGTTGGCGTGGTCCCGCCAGTCGGTGGTGCCCGCCGCCGCGAAGCCCCACAGCTCGCGGCACGCCACCGCGGCGAAGGCGACCTGCTCGGGTGAGCCGGTGAACGCGGCGGCCCCGTCGGTCACCCGCAGCCCGCCGCCGGGCAGCCGCCGGACGGAGGGGAAGTGGTGGTGCAGGCTGGCCTCGGTGGCCAGGTGGGCGGCGTCCCGCCGGCCGGCGGTGAAGCCGTCGGCGAGGTACTCGCCCCGCCGTACGCGCAGGGTGTGCAGGGTGAAGGCGTCGCCGGTGGCGGTCGGCTCGCCGGCCACCTCCACCGGGGCGCTCCACGACGGGGGTGAGTTGGCCGACCAGAAGGCCAGCCAGGCGCTGAGCCGGTCGTGGAGGTCGGCCTGGAAGTTGGCCGTGGCGGGGCCGACGCCGGTCACCAGGAGGCGGGCGGCGGCGATCCGGTCACGGGCGACGGGCGCACCGGCGAGCCCGGTGGACGCGGTGGACGGGGCGGCCTCGGCGGCGGTCCCGGCGACGGCGGTGAGCGCCGAGGCGGCGGCCGCGCCGACGAGGAGACGCCGACGGGAAAGGGAAGAAGGAGGAAGGGCTTTCATGGCCCGCCTTTCGGTGACGGCCTTTGCCCGGGGACTCTATCGACCTGGGTAGATCACCAGAGCGGTCGTTCTATCGGGACGACGACAGTAATCACGGGATTCGCTGGCGGCGGAAATCGCGGATCCGTGTATGCCCACGGAACCGGAGATCCAGCCGAACACACATTGATGTTGACTCATCAAATCCCTAGCATCGACACCATGCGTGTCCGTCGTGTCATCGCCGCGGCCGCCGTCGCCGCGCTGCTGAGCCTGCTCGCCGTCACCGCCGCCCAGGCGGACGACGTCCCGGCGCTGACCACCCCGGGCGCGCCCGTCGTGGTCGTCGACGAGGCCCACCGGCTCACCCTGTCGTGGACGCCCTCGACCTGGGTGGATGAGCCGGAGGGCGCGGGTCCGATCAGATACCAGGTGATGATGCCGCTGGGCCCCCACACGTACCGGGGCCTGGGTGACGTGGGCACGTCCGGCATCACGCTGACCGACCTGGCACCGGGCACCGATTACCGGATCGCGATCCAGGCGTACGCGATCGGCGGCTACTCCGTCCCCTCGGCCGTCACCGGCCTGCGCACCGCCTACGGGAAGGCGAAGGTCAGCTACCTCAACCGCGACTGGTCGCCGACGGACAACCAGGCCCAGTTCGACCTGCTGGTCACCAACACCGGTACGCAGCCGCTGAACCTCACCACCGTGCGGGTGCGGTACCACCTGCTCTTCGAGGGCGGCAACACCTCGCTGGTGACCGAGTGCGACTGGGCGGAGCTGGGCTGCGGCCGGATCCGGCACCAACTCTTCTTCTTCATCCCGCCCACGCCCCCGGGCAGTTCGCCCGGCCCGACGCCAGTGCCAACGCCGACCCGCTACCCGCTGCCGGGCACGCCGGCCCCCGGCTGGGTGGAGCTGACCTTCACCGACGGGGTGCTCGCCCCCGGCGCGTCGACCGGGCCGATCCAGCTCCGCCTCCACCGGCCCGACTGGAGCAACATCGACGAGCGCGACGACCCGAGCTGGCGGGCCGCGACCGGGGCGCGGACCGACAACAGCCGGATCACCCTCGACGTCGACGGCGTCCGCGAGTTCGGCGACCAGTACGCCAGCTGAGCCGCCACCCGCAGCCCGGCGGAAACCGCCGGTACCGGTCAGCCGGTTCGGCGGGCCGGCGGCCGTACCTCCGGCGTCTCGACCAGGCTCGCCATCGCCGTCTGGAAGTCGAGCCGGTCCATGGCGTGGGGGCGCCGGAAGAACCAGTCCGGCACCGGGCCCCGCCGTCGATCAGCGGGCGGGCAGTGGCAGGTCCTCGACGTGGCCCCATTCCAGCTCGTTGTCGCGGACCAGTGCCGCCTCACCCCAGGACACGCGGAGCAGGCCCGCGTCGGAGTTGCAGGCGAACCCGACGAGTACCACCTCGGGCCGGGCGGCGAACTGCGCCACGATCTCCCGCAGGGGCTCACGGTCGCGGGCTTCCTCGGGGCTGCGCGGCATCATCGGCAGGGGCACCTCCTCGTGGCTGGGCTCCGGCCCGAAGAGCACCAACAGGTCCCGGATCAGCCGGCTGAGGTCACGGCCGGGCCGGGCGTCCCGAATGTCCACGTCGGCGCGCTTGGCGTACCGCCACGGCAGCAGGAGTTGGTCGCGGCAGATGGTCACCCGCACCTGCGCGCCCGGAGGATGAACGTCCGTCACGTCGGGCAGCTCGCGCAGGTGCTCGTGCAGCACCTCGTACTGCTGCTTCCAGCGCACCGGCCCGAAGGCGTGGTCGGTGTCCAGTTCGGACGCCTCCCGAGCGCCTCGGGCCAGCTCGACCGCACGGTGCAGGGCAGCCGGGATCTCCCGGCGCAGGGCCACCGCGAGGGTGGGCCCGAACTTCCGCACCGACCACTCGGACGGCCCGCCAGCGATCCCCACGCCGATCACCCCCTGTGCCGAGATGGCCACGCATCGACACCGACGATCTCACACCGATCGATGCATGCGAAAGCAGCGCGACCACGCCCGCCGGAACCGCGGGCGGCGGATGGCAGCGGCACGGCGGGCGCACGGCGGGGCACGCCGAGGTCAGGGCTTGCGGGCGACCGCGCCGTAGATCGACGCCTCGGCCAGCGGCGGGCGCTCGGACTCGGGCACCTCGGCACGCCACTGCGTCACCGGGACGACGCCCGGCTCGACCAGGTCAAGGCCGTCGAAGAACCGGGCGAACTCCGCCCGGGACCGGGGGACGGCTTCCCGTTCGACCGTGCGCGCCGCCAGCTCGACGTGCATCCGCGCGACGACCTCGGCGGGCATGAGGTCGATGGTGACGTGGCTCAGCACCAGGTAGCTGCCCGACGGCAGCGCCTCGACCAGCCGGCCGACCACCTCGTACGGCCGGTCGGCGTCGGTCAGGAAGTGCGCGACCGCGACCAGGAGCAGCGCCACCGGCCGGGACAGGTCCAGCGTGCGGTGCAGCCCGTCGGCGGCCAGGATGCGCTCGGGGTCGCGCAGGTCGGCGTCCAGGTACGCCGTCGTGCCCGCGGGGGAACTGGTCAGCAGCGCCCGCGCGTGGGCCAGCACCATCGGATCGTTGTCGGCGTACAGGACCCGCGCCTCGGGGGCCACGGCCTGGGCCACCTCGTGGGTGTTGTCGGCCGTCGGGATGCCGGTGCCGATGTCGAGGAACTGCCGGACGCCGGCCTCGCCGGCCAGGTACCGCACCGCCCGCTGGAGGAAGGCCCGGTTCTCCCGGGCGAGGGTGCGGATCGCCGGGTACGCGGCTGCGATCCGGTCGCCGGACTCCCGGTCCACGGCGAAGTTGTCCTTGCCGCCGAGCCAGTAGTTGTAGCGCCGGGCGGGGTGGGGCACGCTGGTGTCGAATCGGTCGGAGAGCCGAGCGGTGTGGTCGTCCTGAGGGGTTGCGGAACCCACGGGAATCCTCATCGTTCGTGCGGCCAGGAGAGGCCCCGGCCAGCCGAAGGTTCCCGGACGGCCGGTGCCCCCACACAGCGTAGGCGTCGGATCGCCGGACCGCTGACCCGTCGATCATCGCGTGTGGACCCCTCGTGGCTTCCCGTGGCGGATCGGGGCGCGGTCAGCGCTCGCAGCCGTCGGGCAGGTGGATGCGGGCGGCAGGCACCCCGGCGGCGAGCAGCCGCAGCCGCGCGCCGGCCACCATCGCCGGCGGGCCGCAGGCGTACACCTCCTGGCCCGGACGATGGTGCCGCAGTGCGACGGTCAGGGCGTCGCCCCGCTCGTCGGGCTCGGCGTGCTCATCGTGGGAGAACGCGGGCACGACGGTCAGCCAGTCGTGGGCGGTCTGGAGCTTGTCGAGGCTGATCGGGTCGTACAGGTCGGCGAAGGCGCGGACGCCGACGACCAGGGTCACCCGCCGGCCGGCCCTGGTCGCCTGCCCCGGGGCTACCTGCTCGGCGGCGACCTGCTCGACCAGGGCGCGCAGCGGGGCGAGGCCGGTGCCCCCGGCGACGAGAAGCAGGTCGGGGGTCGAGTCGGTGGCGAGCGTGAGGCCGGCGCCCCGGGGCGGGCCGAGCCAGAGCGGCTCGCCGGGGCGTACCCGGTCGACGAGGACGCGGGAGACGACGCCGGCCGCGCGGACGTGCAGCTCGATCGTGCCGTCGGGGCGGGGCGCGTTGGCGGGTGAGTACCAGCGCCATCGGCCGGGCAGTCCGGGCACGCTGACCGGGACGGCCTGGCCGGGGCGGAACGGCAGCCGCCGCCAGGGACGTACGGTGAGAATGGCGACGCCCTCGGCGGGCCGGTCGTGGTCGAGCACCTCGACCGCCCACCAGGCCGGGCCGTCGCCGACCCGGTCGGCTGCAAGCCGGACGGCGGTCAGCGTGCGGCGGGCGGCCTGCTCCCAGGCACCGGCCAGCGCGGCCGTCCACTGTGGGTGAGCGTTGCGGGCCACCGTGGCGACCAGGGCCTCGCCGACCATCGCCTGGTGGTGCGGGCCGAGATGGCAGTCGCGCCAGGCCCGGCCGAGGACGGTCAGCAGCGCGGCCCGCCCGGCCCGGTCGTCGTCGCCGGCCGCGAGCTGGCCGAGGGCCGCCAGGAACAGCGGCGCGTCGCGTTCGGGCAGCAGGGTGGGCATCCGGTCGGCGAGTGTGCACCAGAAGTGGTCGGCGGCCCGGTCGATGCCGGCGACGGTGACCGCCCAGGAGGCGGCGAGGTCGACGCCCCTCACCGGCCGACCCCGGACGGACGTGCCTTCCCGACGGCCCTGGCTGGGCGTGACTCCCCGGCGGACCCGGTTGGGCGTGTCTCCCCGGCGAAGGCGGCGCGGGCGGCGGCGATCGCGGCCTGCGACACGTCGAGTGCCCAGAGCACCCCGGCGAGGTAGTCGACCAGCCGCCGGTGCTGCTCCTCCCCCAGCCCGAAACCCGGCCAGGCATCCGCCGTCGCACGCCCGTCGAGCGCCGCGCCGAGGGTCGCCGCCAGGTGGTCGGCGAACCGGCCCAGATCGACCCCGACCAGGTACGGCTCCAGCTCCGCGTCCGCCGCGACGAGCCGCAGCCATTGCCACACGGCCTCCCGCACGACCTCGTCCGAGTACGCCACGCTCACGCTCCCTGCTGGAAGGAGGGGCCCCTCGTCGACGGATTCGGTGGAGGGAGTGCCCCGGTTGATCGGTGGAATGGCGCCGGGGCGGGCGGGGGCAGGGACGCGTCGGGGGAGGACGTATCCCCGGAGCCAGCACCCGCCCCGGGCCATGTGAAGCAGCCTGCCGGGCGCGGCCGGTCACGCCATGACGGCGATCAACTCGGCGGCATGAACAGTGCGTATGCCGGCGAACTACTCAGGAACGGTGGCGGGAAAGCCGGGCGGCGATGCGATGGCCGGCGAAGGCGGCGGCGCCGAGCACGACGCCAGGGTCGCCGAGCGGAGCAGGTCACGCATCCGGGATGTCTGGCTTCTCCGCCACGATCATGCTAGGGGGACGACCACGGCTCTTTCGTCACCCTTGACACTGCTTCCTTCGGGGACGCGACCGGTGTTGGCGTCGGTCAGGCCGCGGCCAATGACCGCTGTCCGACTGCTCCCCACGTCCCCGTCCTGCCGGTACTCCGACCAGCGCCGGGCCGCCTCCAGCAGCGGCCCATGATGCGGCGCGGACGAGGACCGATACATGCGGTCCCACAGGCACACCAGCCCGTCGGCAAACGCGGTGACCGCCTCCGCCGGAGCGCCCGCAAACGCCAGAACGCGGGCCGCCCACGCCTCCGCCTCGGCGGGCTGGTGACCTGCCCGAATGAGGCGTACCAGCAGGAAGGCGGTGTCGACCCAGGCCGCGCCTCGGCAGGGCGCGGACCAGTCGACGAGCCGCAGCCGGTCACCGATCAGGAAGTTTCGCGGCGTCATGTCGGTGTGCAGCAGGGTGTCCCCGTCGACCAGTTCGGGGGCGATCAGCCCACGCCAACGGTCGGCGAACCGCTGCACCGGCACCGGCGGGCAGGGCGTCAGCGCGCGCGCCAGAGAGGCTAGTGACTCGGCGAGAGGGCCGAGGTCCGGCGAGCCCGGTACCAGTTCCGGATGGCGTCCGGCGGCGTACTCGAAGCCGAGCAGGAGCCAGCCGTCCCGCTCGACGGTCCAGCACAGGCGGGGCGCGGTGTCCGGCAGCCAAGGGTTGACCCGCGCCTCCTTGCGGTAGAGCCACGCAAGCGGGCCGTCCACAGGGCCACCCTTGCAGAACACCCGACCGCCGGTCGCGTCAAGCTTGGCGGCCAGGTCGCAGGAGGCTCCGGTGGGAATCGAGTATGCCGAGACGACCCGTCCGGTATGCCGCTCGATCTCCCGACGTACCCCATCGGGGAGGTCTTCCCAGTGCTGGCGACGCGGCATGCGGTGTTCTCCCGGCGGGCGAGCGGTCCCGGGCAGTCTATGCCCGGGACCCCCGGCGAGCAGGGCTATCCGGTCGGGCTGTTGTGGCAGCCGGCGTGGCACTGGTGGCACTTCGACGTGCAGTCCGGCCACGCTCCGAGCCAGAGCGGCGGGTCAACGGCGAAGCCGGAGGCGGTGATCGCGGCGACCGTCCGGGAGATCGGCGCGCCGATCGGCTCCGGCACGGACGGGCGATCTTCGTCCGGCGAGGGCTCCGGCTCGTGGTGGATGAACCTGCCGGCGACGCGCTGGCAGAAGGCGGCGTACTCGTGGGTGTGCAGGATGAAGGTATGCCAGCCGATGTCGACCAGGCGGCTCGGGCCGATCGGCTCGGCGGTGACGGCGCAGGCGCCGAGGAAGGCGAGCGCCTGGTCCAGGATCCTGACGGGTAGGTCCGCCGCCAGTTCCGGGTGGTCGCGGGCGATACGGGCGGTCAGCACGGTGAAAAGCTCATCCGGTACGAGGGTCCGGCCGGTACGGGTCCGGTCGACGGTCAGCAGCATGGTGCTCCTTCCGGGGTAGCGGAGTACACGGCCCGATCGCGAGGGCCACGCGAGCCGGGTTCCAGGTTCAGGGCGGCCGTGCCGGTGCGACATGCCACCGCGAGCGTCGTCGATATACGCGGTACGTATACCGGTCCTCCACGGAACGGATTTGAATGGATAGGCTCGACGAGGCGCTACGGACGGAGCCACCCGCGAATGGCGAGGTTTCCCGTGACACACGCGAACTGCCCCCGGTGTGGCGGCCGGCTGGCCCGTGACAACGACAGTGGACGGTGCACCCCGTGCCAGTCCGCCGAACGGGACCGACTGAGCCGACCACCGATGGTGCCGGCCAACTTCTGGGAACACGAGCCGGTACGGCGGGCTCTGGCCGACCGGCACCTCGGACGGGTGATCCGGGCGTTCCGCTGCCACCCGTACCACGGGCGGAATCCGCTGCCACAGAGCGCGGTCGCCGGGTGGCTCGGGATCACCCAGGCGCAGCTCAGCCGAGTCGAGAACGGCTCACCGATCGTTCACCTGGACCGACTCACCCACTGGGCACAGGTGCTCCGCGTCCCCAGCACGCACCTGTGGTTCGCACTTCCCGAGACGAACGGCAGGGCAGGAAGGGGTCTGCCGCCTGCACCTGCTCAGGATCGACCTTCCGTGGAGCCTCCCAATGAGGGCCGACGGGCGTTGCTGGCCGGTATCGCAGCCGTGGCTGCGGGGGCCGGGCTGATTGCGACGACGGATGCCACCCAGCCTCGTCGCATCGGCGCCAGGGATGTCGCTCGCCTCAACGCGGTTCTGGAGCTGTACCGGTCAGTGGACTACGAGAGCGGAGGCTGCCTCCTGTATCGAGAGGTGGCTCACTTCGCGGAGTCGGTGTACGGGATGCTCGACTGGTCACACACGCAGGCGTTGACCTCCAGCCTCGTGGCCTCGGTGGCGGCAGCTCGGCAGTTGGCCGGTTGGACGGCTCTCGACGCGGGCAAGCACAGCGACGCCCACCGTCATTTCGTCGCAGCCGAACGAGCCGCACTCGCTGCGGACGATGCTCCTCTGGCTGCGATGATCCGCTATTCCCAGGCCAAGCAGCTACAGCATCTCCGCCACAACCAGGACGCGCTTGCGACGTTGCAGCTTGCCCGCGCCCACGTCGCAGCGCAGGCCACACCTGCGGTCAACGCTCTGCTCCTGGGCGCGGAGGCCGCCTCACTCGCCGCGCTCGGCGCGCACGGGGAGGCGGTGACCACACTCGGCAAGGCCAGTGACGAGTTCGACCGCATCGGCGGTGTCCACGAACCGGAGTGGATGAGCTTCTACGACCGTGGCGAGTTGCTCGCCCAGTACGGCCGCGTCTACCGAGACCTGGCACGCCGGGACGAGAAGCGCGCCCCTGAGGCGGTGCGCTGGGTGGAAGGCGCCATTGCCGCCTTCGGTCCGGCGAACGTTCGCAGCACGCTGCTCAACGAGGTCGGCCTGTGCAGTGCGCTGTTCCTGGCTGATCAGCCCGAGCAGGCGCTGACGGTCGGCACGCGCGTCCTGAACCAGGCCCGAGCCATGAGTTCAAGGCGGGTGATCGACCGGGTTGGCAACCTGCGACGTGATCTGGCGCGGCACCGCAAGCTACCTGCGATCGCTGAGTTCGAGCACAGCCTGAGCCTGGCGACGATCCACCCGACAGCAGGCTGAGCATGGCTGAAGCAGGACGGTTTGCCGAGAAGGCAATGACAGAGGCCATGCACCAGGTTGCCGCCAATCTGGGAGCGCCCACCCGGGATGCGCAGCTGTTGCGCCTGACCAACAACGCCGTCTTCGCGCTGCCCAGCGCCGCGATCGTCATCCGGATCGCCCGCACCCACCAGCTCTACGACCGGGTGGGCAAGGTTGTCCGGCTCGCGCGATGGTTTGCTTACGTCGACGCGCCGGCCATCCGGCTGGCGGTGGATGTCGAGCAGCCAGTTCAGGTCGGCCGCCTGCTGGCCTCCGTCTGGGAGTACGTCCCGCCGACCTCGCCGGCACCAACAGCCGAAGACCTCGGCCGGGCCCTGCGGGAGTTCCACACGTCTGGCGTTCCACCCTTTCCCCTGCCGGCGTGGGATCCGGTCGGCGACGCGCGCCGGAGACTGGACGATGCCGAAGGACTCAGCGATCGCGATCGCGACTTCCTGGTGGACTGGTGCAACCGTCTCGAGCCTCGGCTGGATACGCTGCGCCGGGACACGGAGGGACAACTGATCCACGGGGACGCCCATGTCGGGAACCTGCTCCGCGAGCCGTCAGGCCGGGCCGTGCTGTGTGACTTCGACGCGACATGCGTCGGACCTTGGCAGGTAGACCTGGTGGCAGTCGCCGTCGGCGAAGCCCGGTTCGGCGGCACCGGGTCGTACCGATCGTTGGCTGACACCTATGGATACGACGTCACCACCGACCCGAACTGGCCCCTGCTGCGGGAGGCGCGCGAGCTGAAGATGATCGCGGCAGCCGTTCCGCTCCTGGCGAGTTCCGCCAACATCGTCCGGGAGTTCACCACCCGGCTCCAGTCCGTGGTGGAAGGCGACCACCAGGCACGCTGGACGCCGTTCGCCGACCTGATCAGTTGAGAACCGCCGTCACCGGTGCGCGCCGGAAAGATTGTGCAGCCGTCCTCGTAGCGTTGATTTCTCAAGCGCAAGCAGAACCGACTGATTTGCTGCCCAGCCGTCCGGGAACTTCACCGGCACGTCGAGGTGGATCGGTTCGGTCGACGGGTGGGCGTCCAGCAGCTCCGCGATGCCCGCCCGCGCCACCACCACGCACGCGTGCCGGTGCCGGGACGTCAGTACGCACAACCGCCCCGACTCCAGGTGGAACGCCGTCGCGTCCCGCCGCCCCGACAACGGGTGCAGCACGATCGTCACGTCGTACTCGCGGCCCTGGAGCCGGTTGGCGGTGTCCACCGTGATGCCCGCGCCGGCCTCGCCGAGGTGCGCGCGGATGGCCGCGACCTGGTCGCGGTGCGCGGCCCCAACGGCGATCCGGTTGGCGGTGACCGGCGTGCCGGCCGGCGCGTGCTCGGAGACGGCGACCGCGCCCCGCGCCAGTACCCGCAGCGCCAGCGCCGCGCACGCCGCAGCCGCCTCCCCATCGGTACGCAGGGTGTGCCGCTCCGGCAGCTCGTACAGCGCCCATCCCGACGACACCGCCAGCTCCACCGCCGCGTCGACCGCGTCCCCCGGCCCGGCCTCGGTGAGCGTCAGCGCCCGGTCGTCGCGCCCGGTGCCGGCGCGGAACCCGGTGAACGGGTAGAACGCCGCCGCGACCACCGGCGCCGCCGACGCGGGCAGCCGCCACGACACCGGCAGCCGGTGCACCGGCAACTGCGGGTTGTGCCGCAGCAGCACCGCCACCGCGGACTGCATCGGATCCCAGGTCAGGCCCGTCCACCGCGCGGTCTCGACCGTGGAGAACGGGTCGAGCTGCCCAGGATCGCCCACGAACAGCGCCCGCTCGAACCTGCCGGCCACCCGCAACAGGGCGTCCGACCGCATCTGGTACGCCTCGTCGACGATCGCCCACGGCCAGGAGCCTTCGGTGATCATGGCCCACTTGGCGGCCGTACCGATGATGACGGCCGGCCCGCCGAGGTCGGCGACCTTCGCGGCGACCTTGACCGTGTCGTGGCCCTTCACCCGCTCGGTCGGCTTGTAGTCGGCCGCCGAGAGGCGGCCGATCCGCAGCTCGGGGGCCTTGCGGGCGAGCCGGTCGATGAGGTCGTCGACCTGCTCGTTGGTCTGCGCGATGATGATCAGCGGCTCACCGGCGGCGGCCAGCTCGGCGGCGGCGCGGACCACGAGCGTCGACTTACCGGCCCCGGGCGGCGAGTCGACAACCACGCCCCGGTGATCGCCGGAGCGCAGGTCGGCCAGCACTGCCGTGATGACGCGCTCCGCCTCGACGGCGGGCGGCACCTCCAGCCCGAGCATCGATCTCCCCTCCCACCAGGTGCTGCGACCCTACCCGCAGGCACCGACACGGCCGTACCTACGGCTTGCCGCCACCCGGCTGCGGCGGGGAGCACGCGGCGTCCACGGGGCAGGAGAGCCGACTCGGTGAAGACAGATCACGCGGTAGGACGATTGCCAAAGGCAATCAATGCCAATACAAACATGGATGTCATCCCGGTGGATTGTGACGGCGACCCCGTCAACCGGATTCACATCATCCCCAAAGGGGGGCCCATGGCACGCAGCCGCATCGCCGGTGCAGCAGCCATCACACTCGTCCTACCACTCATGGGCGTCCTTCCCGCGTCCACCGCGACGGCCGCGCCCGCGAAGCCCGTGGCGAAGCAGGCTCAGCCCAGCGACACCCGGGAGCTGACCCGCAAGGACCTCACGCTGGACGGCCGCAAGGTCGAGACGCCGGCCCGGTACCAGCCGCGCGCGCAGGAGCGTTCGAAGACCACGTCCGCCGCGACGACGCCGCCGGTCGGCACGGTGCGGCAGTGGCTCGGGATGGACGACCTCCAGGGCCAGATCTACCGCAAGGACTACACGCTGCGGGGCTCGGGCAACAACGTCGAGGTGTGGGTCGCCAACGACATCGCCTTCCCGGCCGGCGACTGCCGAATCCAGATCCCCTCGTCGACGCAGATCACCGACGCGCAGGTGGCGAGCTTCGTCCACGAGTTCGACACCAACATGTACCCGAAGGAGACGGCCGCGTTCAGCACGCCGCCGGACCGTGACGGCACCAACGCCCTGCTCGGCCCGGACGCCAACGGCAACGGCGGCGACTACACCGGCGGCGGCAACAAGACGGTCACCCTGATCGACAACGTCCGGGACGACAACTACTACGAGTTCCCGGCCAACCCGACCTACATCGCCGGCTTCTTCTCGGCCCAGTTCAACGAGCTGTTCGACCGCAACGTGATGACCATCGACGCGTTCGACTGGGCCCACCGCACCGGGGCGAACCCGCCGAACGAGCCCACCGACGACCTGTGCACCAGCCGCCCGGCCCGCCCCTCCAACTACGAGGGCACCTTCGCCCACGAGTGGCAGCACCTGGCGCACTACTACACCGACCCCTTCGAGGGGAACTGGATCAACGAGGGCCTGGCCGACTTCGCCCAGACGCTGACCGGCTACGTCGACACCACGACGACCGTCTTCGACCGGGGAGCCGACAGCCACATCTACTGCTACCAGGGCTTCGGCACGGTGCAGACGCCGTACAACGTCAACCCGCGGGACTGCGGCGGCCCGGAGAACTCGCTCACCCTGTGGGGCGAGAGCCCGAACCCGAACGCGGTGCTCGCCGACTACGGCAACGCGTACTCGTTCATGCAGTTCCTGTACGACCGGTACGGCACGGACATCATGTCCCGGCTGCACAAGGACGGTGAACGGCAGGGGCTGGCCAGCCTGGACGCGGCGCTGAAGGCCAAGGGCATCAGCAAGATGTACCAGGTCATCCACGACTACCAGACGATGACGCTGGTCGACAAGATCGTCGGGGACTCGCGGCGCGGGATCATGCTCGGCGTACCGAAGAGCCGGGTGACCACGCCGAGCCTGCGCTCCACGGTCAACCTGGCCAACCCGGCCGCCAACGCCACCCCAGGGGCGGCGCCGAACGGGGCCGACTTCGTACCGCTGCAGAAGGCCGACGGGCAGATCCTGCGCGGCCGTGACCTGCGGTCGCTGTCGTTCGCGGGCACCAAGACCCTGCCGCCGCTGCCGCTGTCGTGGACCGTCGTGCCGAACGACCCGGACCGCCCCGGCAACCCGGTCCTGTGGTCCGGAAACGGCAACAACATCGACGCCGCGGCGGTCACGTCGGTCGCCGTGCCGACCGCCGACCCGACGCTGCGCTTCGCCGCCAAGTACGGTGCGGAGTTCGGCTTCGACTACGGCTACGTCACCGTCTCCACCGACGGCGGCGCGAGCTACACCGCCATCCCGGGCGACAAGACGATCGACGGGCCGTTCGGTCCGGCGCTCAACGGAACGACCAACGGGTTCGAGGCGCACTCGTACGACCTGTCCGCGTACGCCGGCAAGACGATCCTGCTCGGCTTCCGCTACGTCAGCGACGGCGGCGTCAACGAGGGCGGTCTGCTGGTCGACGACATCACCGTCGGCGGCACGGCGGTCAGCGACGGCACCAGCCTCGCCCCGTTCGACTCGCCGACGGAGATCAAGCCGATCACCGTCAACAACTGGAACCTGCGGCTCATCGGCATCGACGAAAAGCACTCGATCGCCGCGCAGTTCGAGTTCGACGGCAAGTCGAGCCTGACGCTGAACCGGGCGCAGCTGGCCCTGCTCAGCCTGTTCCCGAAGGTCGTCGCCGTGGTCGCCTACGACGAGCCGACCGAGCAGGTCAACCAGTACGCGCCGTACACGCTGAAGGTCAACGGAGTGGTCCAGCCGGGCGGCACCGCCTGACCTGACCCCGCACAACCCCGGGCACCTGTCGCCGTTTCTGGAGGCGGGTGCCCGGGCCCTATCGGGGACCACCCATCGGGCCGCCGTGTCGCGCTCGCGCCCGATCGCGCTGCCAGCACCAGAGGGCGTTCCTGCTCCGACCTGCTTTCGCTACCCGCCGTTCCTAACTGGTAGGAAGCAGCGCGGGACGCCAGCAGCGGCCAGCTCGACGGCCCGTGATGACATGCTCCGCCTCGACGGCGGGCGGCACCCTCCAGCCCGACACCATCACCTCCCAGCCTGACCCACCGGCCCTACCACCCCGGAGCCAACGCCGCCGTCAGGCACTTCCCTCCGGCGCGACACGACGGGGCTTCGGCACCTGTCGGTTGAACTGCGGCCTCAGTGCCAGGACCAGGCTTTCCTTCGCACTCTCGGGGTTGTCCGTCTCCTGCCAGCGGATCTCGCACCGTCCCAGCCAGCCGGCGATGTCGGCCGCCGACGCCGCGTTGCCCGGCCGGTCGAGGCGCTGGCCGACCTGGTCGTGCAGCACGGACGAGCCACGGTTCCCGCTCAGGTGCTGCCGCAGGCGTTGCCGCAGGTTCCCGGTGTGGCCGACGTAGACGACCACGCCGCGATCGAGGACCACGTGCACGCCCGGCGAGGCGGGGGTGCCGGCGGCAGCCGCCATCGTGTACGGCTGGGGAAAGGTGAAGTCGGCCAACAGGTCGTCAAGGGTGGCATCGGGCATGCCCGGAGGCTACCGGCGTCGGTCCTCACTCACGGGAACCGGTCCGGCAGGGAGGGACTCGGCGGGGCACCCCGGTGGCGAGCAGGATCAAGCAATGTGAAGATGAGCGTCGCCCCATGGCAACAGACCATGGGGCGACGGCCGTGACTAAAATCCGGCGCTGACGAGCGGCTCCATACCTGGAAATGCATTATCGACAGCATCAGTGACCGGTAATCCGATTTCGGCAATTACCTTCTTCGCCGCCAGACGCCCTGGTGCACGAGTGGTGCTGATCTTGTCGCCCGAGATGATCGTCCCCTGCCAGATCTCAGCGTCACGTCGCCAGTCGACCTTGGTAGCAAGGTCGACGTAGCGAGCGGCACGCCAGGCGGGATCTGGATTCTTCTCGATCTCGTATGCCACGTGACCGATGACAACCAGACCGGTGGCCGTCATGTTGATAAAGTGCTTGCGGTAGTCGACCACCTGATTAGCGGGCCCACCGGAGGTGGGCAAATCCGCAATCGCCACCCAGGGCGTCATGTGCTTGGTCAGGATTTCCATCATCGAAAGGGTCCGCTCAACAAAGGCATCCTGCCGCTCCGTGAAGCCGATTACCTGGTTGCTTCGAGCAGGAATGCTGGACTCGCTGAGCGCGTAGTCACGGAATAACAGTTCCTTGACCATGCCGCGAACCTGGTTGAGCAAGAAGATCGCTGGAGAGTTCTTCGACAGGCTCTTCGAAGTCTCGTCAATACGACCATGGAACAGTCTGGAGCCATCCACAATCTTGGTGAGCACCCGGTTCAACGGCTCGCGGGTGTTGAATGCCGCCAAAAGACTAGCCGGAATCTGCTTCGTTTGCGCCGCGTCGGCGAAATCCTGATGAATCCGGGCAAGATCAGGTTCAACGACGATAACCACCGAGATGCTATCGCTCATGAAGGTCGAGTCGGCTCCGGTCAGCGATTCACTTGCCTTCGTTATCGCGGCAAGCCGATGTTGCCCATCAGTCACAGAGAACCTGGTCTCGTCACCAATGACGACGAAACCAACGGCAGTGGCGAAGTTGCCACGCGGGACGTGAATCGCAGGAACCGAACGAACATTCAAGGTCAGGGGTGGCAGGATATAGTTCTGCTCGTTCTCGACGAGGTATTTGCCAATAGCACGGACATGAGCCGAGTCCATAGGACGGTTCGTCGCCATGCGCGGGTTGCCGCCCTTGGTAGCAGGCTCGGCAACGACATGATTGATGAGAAACGCGTTCGAAAAGGCCGTGGTAAGCATTAGGCGCCCACCCTGGTGGAAGACCACACAGGTGAATGAGCGTCCGCCAGAAGCAGAGGCAGCCTCGCTCGCGGCTTGTTGGGCAGCGGTAAGGGAATCGTGCTGGGTCAGGCCCAGCTCAGCGAAGAACATCGGCCGCTTACTCCGTCCTCTGTAGATGTTGGGCCTGGCTGTAGGCGGGCATGAACAACGAGGGTCAAATGGCGACCCCGGACTGCAATACCACCGGGGCCGCAGTGCACTTGAGCACGGACCATCAAGCGCAAAGGCAAATGAGCCATGGAGCTCAACTGCGGGCGGGACCCCCAGCGTGCAAAGCATCGCCCTCTCGCTCCAGCTAGGCGCTCCGGGCACCTTACAGGCAAGAGTCCTATCACCGAGGCTCACGATCCAGGCCCGGTTGCCGAACGCGGAAATGCCTGGATCTGGCAATGAAAATGTCGGGGTGACACTCCTGGATCTCCAGGTCTGGGGAGATCTGCCGTTTCCGCTGGTCAGCCAGGATTGCGGCAACAACCAAGCGCTGCTATCGCCACATAGGCGCATTCGCCTACCGACGAGTAGGGAAGTCAAACTGTCAAGGACCCGACAGTGAGCTTACGCACGTCGTATCGGCAGCTACTGTGCCCGGGTGGCGGATCTTGGACGCGGCATTTACGAGCACCTGGTTACTCACCAACTCGCCGGTCAGCTCCACCACCTCGACTCCGCCTTGGTCCAGCACCGCCCCCTGGACCCCGCCGACTCCCACGAGCACCTGACCCGTCACCTCGCCACCCTCATCAGCCGGGCCCTGCAGGCCGTCCCCAACGGCGACGACAAGCTCCACCGCCAGGTCGACCTGGCCAACCGCCTCGCCACCACCATCGCGGATCTCAACCCCGACGCGGCCACCCCCAACGACCAGGTAGCCGACGCCCGGAACCTCCTGCACGCCATCGCCGCCCCACCCACCCCACCCGCGCAGCCGACCTTCCCGCAGCGCCCCACCACCCCGCTCTCCACCGGCGCGCTGCTGGTCAACGGCCGCCACCAGCCCCGCATCGGCCACGAGGTCACCCACGAGATGGCCTCGGCCACCCACGTCGACCTGCTCTGCGCGTTCATCAAGTGGCACGGCCTGCGCATCGTCGAGCCGGCCATCCGCGAGCTCATCGGCCGAGGCGGCAAGCTGCGGGTCATCACCACCACGTACCTGGGCGCCACCGACCAGCGGGCGCTGGACCGGCTCGCCGAGCTGGGCGCCGAGGTCAAGGTCTCCTACGAGACCCGGACCACCCGGCTACACGCCAAGGCGTGGCTGTTCCGCCGCAACAACGGCACCACCACGGCGTACGTCGGCTCGTCGAACCTGTCGAAGGCCGCGCTGGTCGACGGGGTGGAGTGGAACGTCCGGATCTCGAACGTCGAGCAGCCGCACGTCATCGACACGTTCACCGCCACGTTCGAGGACTACTGGAACGACGCCGCGTTCGAGTCGTACGAGCCGGGCAGGGACGCCGAGCGGCTGCGGCAGGCGCTGCGCGGCGAGCGGTCGGACGACGGCGTCACCCAGATCTCGAACCTGGACGTGCGGCCGTACCCGTACCAGGCGGAGATCCTGGCCGACCTGGACGCCGAGCGGCAGGTGCACGGCCGGCACCGGAACCTGGTGGTGATGGCGACCGGCACCGGCAAGACGGTGGTGGCGGCGCTGGACTACCGCCGGCTACACCGCAGTAAAAGTGTCGACTCGCTGCTCTTCGTCGCCCACCAGGAGCAGATCCTCAAGCAGAGCCTGGCGACGTTCCGCCAGGTGATGGGCGACGGTAGCTTCGGCGAGCTGCTGGTCGGCGGCAAGGAGCCGACCGACTGGCGGCACGTCTTCGCGTCGATCCAGTCGCTGCACCGGCGGGAGATCGACCCCGAGGCGTACGACATGGTGATCGTCGACGAGTTCCACCACGCCGAAGCGCCGACGTACGCCCGGCTGCTGGATCGGTTGGAGCCGCGCGTACTGCTGGGGCTGACGGCGACCCCCGATCGGGCCGACGGCGGCGACGTGCGGCGATGGTTCGACGGCCACGCCGCCGTGGAGCTGCACCTGTGGGAGGCTCTGGAGCGGCAGTTGCTGGCCCCGTTCCAGTATTTCGGGCTGCACGACGACGTGGACCTGTCGCACCTGCGGTGGAAGCGTGGTCAGGGATACGACCTCGGCGAGCTCGGCGGCGTCTACACCGGCAACGAGGCGCGGGCTCGGCTCATCCTCAAGGCCGTGCGGGACAAGGTCGACGTGGACCGGATGCGGGCGCTCGGATTCTGCGTCGGCATCGGGCACGCGGAGTTCATGGCGGACTGGTTCACCCGCCGGGGCGTACCGTCGGCTGCGGTGACCTCCCGGGCGGACCGCGCCGGACGGTCGCGGGACGAGCTGCTTCGGGAGTTCAAGGCCGGGAAGCTGCGCGTCCTGTTCACGGTGGACCTGTTCAACGAGGGGGTCGACCTGCCGATGGTCGACACGATCCTGATGCTGCGGCCCACCGAGAGCGCGACGATCTTCCTTCAGCAGCTCGGCCGGGGCCTGCGACTGGACGACGACAAGCCCTGTCTCACGGTGCTGGACTTCATCGGCGGGCAGCACGCGAACTTCCGCTTCGACCTGCGTTGGCGGGCACTGACCGGGGTGACCCGGCGGGCGATCAGGGACGCGGTCGAGCAGGACTTCCCCTCCCTGCCGAGCGGCTGCCACGTCGAGCTGGACCGGGTGGCGAAGGAGGTGGTGCTGAGCAACCTCAAGAGCGCCATGCCCACCTCGCAGAAGGGCCTGGTCGCGGAGCTGCGGCAGCTCGGGGACGTCAACCTGGCCACGTTCCTGCGCGAGACCGGGCTGGAGATCGAGGACGTGTACCGGTCGGCGTCAGTCGGCGGGTGGACCGGGCTACGGCGGCTCGCCGGCCTTGAAGCGTCGACGCCCGGCCCGGACGACCGTGAGCTGGGGCGGGCGGTCGGGCGGATGCTGCACCTCGACGACACCGACCGGCTGGACCTGCTGGCCCGGGTCGCGGCCGGCGAACGGCCCGCAGCCGGCCGGCTCTGGGACATGCTGCACTTCGACCTGTGGGGGCCGAACGCGTCGCTGGCCTCGCGGGACGAGCGGGTGGCGCGGCTGTGGGCGGAGCCGGCGCGCTGCGTCGAGCTGCGCCAGGTCGCCGAGGTGCTACGGGAGCGGATCCACCGGGTGACGACGCGGGCGGGGGCGCTGCGGGTGCACGCCCGGTACAGCCGCAACGAGGCGTGCGCGGCGTTCGGGATGCCGAACCCGGGGTCGCTGCGCGAGGGCGTGAAGTGGCTTGAGTCCGAGCGGGCGGACCTGTTCTTCGTCACGCTGGTCAAGTCGGAGCAGCACTACTCCCCCACCACCATGTACGCGGACCGGGCGATCACGGACCGGCTGTTCCAGTGGGAGTCGCAGAGCACCACGTCGTCGGTGTCGACGACCGGGCAGCGGTACGTCAACCACGGGAAGCAGGGGTCGACGGTGCACCTGTTCGTCCGGGAGACCCGGGTGCCGGACCGGGACCTCGGCGCGCCGGCCTACCTGTACGCGGGGCCGATGGCGTACCGGGAACACACCGGGGACCGGCCGATGCGAATCGTCTGGGAGCTGACCCATCCGCTACCCGCCGACATGTACTCCGCCGCCCGGACGATCGCCGCCTGATCGTTCTTCCCGCCCGACGCTCTCGGGGACGGGGTCGCACCATCCGAGGAGAAGGACATTCACACTTTCCCATCTGAAGCGCGCGTGCTAACCCTGAGCGATGATGACTGCACCGAGAGTGGCATGGCGATCGGGCGCAGGCCACCCCGGCACGCCGTCACCGCCTTCCTCGCCCACGGCGAGTGACCGGTGAGCGCCTGGGCACGTACACCGCCCTCGCCCTCCCCCGCCCGCCGTCCGCAGCCGTCGGAACAGCAGCCCATCCTCGGCGTCGAGCCGGGCACGCCGCTCGACCTGCTGCTGGTCAACGCACCACTGCGCGACTACACGCTCCGCCCCCGGGTCGACAACTCCCCGCTGCCGGTGCTCGGCCTGGGCTACCTCGCCACCTACGCCACCGTGCAGGGCTTCAGCGTGGGCGTCCTCGACGGGGAGCCCCTCGGCCTCAGCGTCGAGGAGATCCAGAGCATCGTCAACGAGGCCGCGCCCCGCTGGGTGGGATTCAACCTGCTGGCGCCGACGTACGAGCTGAGCGCCCGCATCGCCGCCGGCCTCGACCCCGAGATCCAGATCATGGTCGGCGGTCACCAGGCGAAGGCGAGGCCGGAGGCGATCATCGCGGACCCGCGGTTCGCCCGCCTGGAGGCGCTGATCGTCGGCGAGGCCGAGACCCGGCTCGTCGAGCTACTGAACGACCACCACCAGCGGGTACGGCTTCCGGGCGTGATGTGGCGGGACCCGATCCTGGGTACGCCGGTCACGGGCGGCGGGCCGGGCACGGCATGGCACCTGGCCCCGGACGTCAACGCCCTGCCGTTCGTCGACCGGCGGTTCTTCGCCGCCGACCCGTACCGGCCGGGCGACGGGCCGTGGGAGGCGGCGATGGTGGGCGCCCGCGGCTGCCCGTACGAGTGTTCGTACTGCGGCGCGGCCGTCAGCGCCAACCTGGACGTCGCCATCCGCACCCGGGAGCCGGCCAACATCATCGCGGAGATGGACGAGCTCAACGTCCGGTACGGAGTGCGGGCGTTCCGGTTCGTCGACGACCTCTTCCTCGGCTACGAGCGGTTCGTCCGGCGCTGCATGCCCGCGTTCACCGAGGCCGACGTCGGCGGCCGGTACGTCTGGGACGCCACCGGCCGGATCAACGTCCTCGCTCACGCCGACGACGCCTTCCTGGAGACGCTCGCGGCGAACGGCTGCCGGGAGATCGCGCTCGGCATCGAGTCCGGCAGCGAGCGGGTTCTCGGCCACCTCGGCAAGCGGATCAGGCCCGAGCTGACCCGGGACGTGGTCCGCCGGCTCACCCGCCGGGGCATCAACGTCAGGGGTCACTTCGTCCTCGGCCGGCCCACCGAGACGCGTGCCGAGTTGGAGGCGACCGTCCGGCACGTACGCGAGCTGTGGGAGCTGACCGAGAACGCGCCCGGCACCTTCCGGGCGAGCATCTTCGAGTTCCACCCCTACCCCGGCACCCCGCAGTGGCGCCGGCTGCTGGCCACGGGCCGGTACGACCCGGCGCGGCTGCTGGACCACCGCACCATGGGCCTGAGCGACGACGGGCTGGACGAGGCGATGCGAACCGGCGACGAGTTCGACTTCCCGGCCAACCTCCAGTTCGGGGAGGTCGAGTTGCCGTACGTGCGGCGCCGGCTGGTGGAGCTGGCCCGCGCCCAGCACGAGCGGCTGTTCGGCCGCTGACCATTGGCTCGTCGCGGCCGAGGGCCGGGACCTCCATCGGACCATGGACGCGATTTGTTGGACGTGAAATGACCAGCTCGCTGGCCCCGTTGCATCAACCGACAAAGGAACGGAGGGTAAGAGTCATTCCAGCCAGCGAACCGGTGTGGGCCTGTCGCAGCCCGGCTCTCAGTGCCCCGGCGCAGTCGCGAGGTGTCCGATCCCGCCCCACGTTCATCCGCCTTCCGGGGATCCCGTTCGGCTCCTCGATGATGTGCGAGATCCTGGGCGGGCCCCGGTTTCGCCAGTCCTGCGTGTCTCCTCTCCCGCGAATGTCCTGGGAGGGTCGCCGCTATACCGCCCCGTGCCGCCCGTGCCGTGCCGCCCCGCGCCGTGTCGCCCCGCTCACCGGGCAGTCGGGTGGCCGCCTGACGATCGCGCTCCGCATCCGGTCGGGGACCTGTCCTTCGGCCCCTATGGAGCTGCCCCGTCTACGCGCCCGCTCCATCGGTAGCACAAACGGGGCAGCTCCATAGGGGCCGAAGGAGGGTAGGCCGACCGGGCGGGGCCGAGCCGGCAGGGGCCGATGGTGTCGGCAGCGCGATGGGGGCGGTGGAAGTGCTGGTGTACTGCACGACGTGGCCGCCGGCCTCGGCCTGCCGTGGCACCCGGACGCGGCGCTCTGCGCCCAGGTGCGACACCGGCTCTTCCCCGCCGCGCCGGCCGACACCGACCCGTGGGCGACACCGACCCCGTGGGCGACACCGACCCGTGGGCGATGCTGCTCTGGGCCACCGGTCGGGGCGAGCTGTCAGGCCGTCCCGTACTCACCCACTGGCGTTGGGAGGGCGTGCCCCGACCGAACCAGCCCGAGTGAGCCGACCCCAGGCCGACGGTTACGGTGCGGGGATGGAACAGCGGATCAGCCTCGTCACCCTCGGCGTCGCCGACCTGCCCCGCGCCCGCGCCTTCTACGAGCGGCTCGGCTGGCACGGCCAGGAGGTCGAGCAGACCGTCTTCTTCCAGGCCGGCGGCCTGGCCGTCGTGCTGTGGGCGCGTGACGAGCTGGCCGTTGACGCCGGTATCGGCGACGCGGACACGGGCGGCTTCGGCGGGCTGAGCCTGGCGCAGAACGTCCGGTCCCGCGAGGAGGTCGACGAGGTGATCGGGGCGGCGGTCGAGGCCGGGGCGACGGTCACCAGGCCCGCCCGGGAGACCTTCTACGGCGGGTACGCCGGCTACTTCGCCGACCCGGACGGGCACCTGTGGGAGATCGCCTGGAACCCCGGCTTCCCGCTCGCCGCCGACGGCACCCTCACCATCCCCGACTTCGGCACCGCCTGACTCCGCCCCGGCCGCCAAGGCGGCAGGGGCGGCGCAGGGCAGGGCGGCGCGGAGCAGGACGGTCAGCGCGGGGCAGGGCGGTCAGCGGACCGGGTCGTGGGTGCCCCGGGGCACGTGGGGCTTGCAGCGGCGCAGCCGATCGGCGGCCATTCGCCCGCCCACGGCCAGCCCGTGCCGCTCGACGGCGGCCAGCCCGTACGCGCTGCACGTCGGGGTGTAACGGCACTGGCCCGGCCAGCGGTGCGACAGCCAACGCCGGTAGCCGAGGATCGCGGCCCGGCCGGCCCGGTCGACGACCGGCGCGCGGGTCGCCCCGGCGGCCACCGAGCCGAGGGTCAGCATGAACGAGAACAGCCCGAAGTCGCAGCAGTCCGGGCCGTCGCAGTCGCAGTCGGTGCAGGAGTCGCCCCGTCGCTTCTTCTTGCGGTGGTGGTTCCGCCTCAGATTGATCACGTCGCCGATGGTGCGACACCCGCGCCACCCCGCCGGCCCGGGGGCGGGCTCAGGTCCAGACCGTGCGGCGCAGCCCGTCGTGGGTGGCGCACGCGTCGGCACGCCCCCCGGTGAGGCTGAGCGCGCCGTCGCGGCACTGCACCAGGTACCCCCGCCCGGCCCAGAAGTCCTGCCCGCAGTCGAAGTAGTCGCACACCCGTATATCCGGCTTGCGGATGCGGGAGCCGCCGCAGTAGTCGTACCCGAACGGGTTGGCCGGGGCCCCGCAGAGCCCGTCGCGCTCCGGGTTGGGTGCCGCGGTGCCGCGCCGGGGCTGTTTGGGGGCGGCCCTGCCGACGGCGGCGGCGCGGGAGGTCGGGCGCGCCGTCGGCGGCGGGGCGGGGGCGGCGGTCGGGGTGGGGGCTGCGGTCGGGGCGGGGGCGGCGGTCGGGGTGGGGGCCGCGGTCGCGGCGGCGGCGACGTCCGAGCCGGGCCGCACCGGCGGGTCCGACTCGAAGAGCACCGCGGGCAGCAGCAGCGCCGCGGCGGCGGCCACCGCGACGGTACGCCGGCCGCCCGGCACGGCGGCGGTGATCCGGGCCTGGCCGGGGGTGGCGATGGCCGGGCGGAACGGCCGGGTCTGGTCGTGCTCGGCGATCAGCTCGTCGAGCTGGGCGAGCACGGTGCCTCGCTGCTCGATGGCGTCGGCGAAGGCCAGGGCGAGGGTGAACCGGAACTCGGCGGCGGCCTCGGCGGGCAGCAACAGCCCGGAGGTGCGCCGCCGGTCGAGGACCTGGATCAGCGTGACCGGCGCCGCCGGGTCGTGTGCCAGCCCGGTCATCTTCCCGTACGCCCAGTCGCGCCGGCCGCGCCCGCCGAGCAGGACCAGCCGGCGGTCGGTGAGCACGGCGATCCCGGCGTCGGTGACCTTGACCCCGTCGGGGCGGCGGTGGTGCAGCGCCGGCCGGCCGGGGTCGATGCTGAGGTCGGGGGCGGGGAGCACGGCGGTGTGCCGCAGCTCGACCAGTTGCGCGGCGGGCAGCGCCCAGTGGACCCGCTCGCCGGGGGCGAGTTCCAGGGGCAGGCCGGAGTCCGCCGCGCGCCGGCCGAAGCTGGCCGCCGCCGCGCGCAGCCGCCGCAGCTCCTCGTAGCGCCGCCGCCATGCCTGCTCGGCGGCGCGGTACGTCCGCTGTCGTCGTTCGTTCTGCCGGTACGCCCACCGGTACCGCCACGTGGAACCCGTCGAATCAGTCTTCGCCACGCCGACTCCTTAGCCGCGCGAGCCGCCAACCGGGGTGTCATCCGGATCAACGGCGCCGACCGGTCAAACGGACCCGGCGAAGCGGACGAATCACCTGATCGGTGGACAAGAGCGAACGAGAAGCGGATGACGCCGTGTCGATTCACGTTCTGCCGGCGGTCCTCGGCGACGCCGTGTGGATCGGTGGCTCGCTGGGTAACGTCAGCCGCAGCCGGGCCGCGATGCCGCGCCGGCAGCACCGACGCGAAGGGGGGACCCGTGACCGACCCGGACCAGCGCCCGCGTGTCGTGATCGGGGTCGACATCGGCACCACCAGCACCAAGAGCGTCGCGTTCGACACGGACGGCCGGCAGCTCGCCGCCCACTCCGTCGGCTACCCGTTGGACGAGCCGCACCCCGGCTACGCCGAGCAGGACCCCCTGCTGATCTTCGACGCGGTGGTGGAGACGGTCCGCGCGGTGGTGGCGGAGCTGCCCGGGCCGATCGCCGGGCTGTCGTTCAGCACCGCGATGCACAGCCTGATCGGGCTCGACCCGGACGGTAAGCCGCTGACCGCGTCGGTGACCTGGGCGGACTCCCGCGCCAGCCGGCAGGCCGAGCGGCTGCGGGCGGTCCCGTCGGGGCTGGCGCTGCACCGGCGAACCGGCACGCCGGTGCACCCGATGGCGCCGCTGCCGAAGCTGGTCTGGTTCGCCGAGCAGGAGCCGAAACTGTTCGAGCGGGTCGCGCACTGGGTCGGCATCAAGGACTACGTGCTGCTGCGGCTGTGCGAGACGCTGGTCACCGACCACTCGGTCGCCTCGGCCAGCGGCCTGATGGACATCCGGAGGCTCGCCTGGGACGCGGAGGCGCTGCGGATCGCCGGGATCACCGAGGAGCAGCTCCCGCAGCTCGTCCCGACCACCACCGTGCTGCCGGGGCTCACCGCGGCGGCCGCCGCCGCGACCGGCCTGCCGGCGGACACCCCGATCGTGGTCGGCGCCGGCGACGGCCCGCTGGCCAACCTGGGCCTCGGCGCGGTGCACCCCGGCGTGGTGGCCTGCTCGATCGGCACCAGCGGGGCGATGCGGGTGATGGTCGAACGCCCCGCCGTCGACCCGCTCGGCGGGGTGTTCTGCTACGCGCTGACCGAGGACCGCTGGGTGGTCGGCGGCGCGATCAACAACGGCGGGATCGTGTTGCAGTGGGCCGGGGACGCGCTCGCCCCCGAGCTTGGCGAGGAGTCCGAGGAGAAGCTGCTCGACCTGGCCGCCCACGCGCCGGTCGGCTCCGGCGGGCTGATCATGCTGCCGTACCTGCTCAGCGAGCGCGCCCCGCACTGGAGCGCGCTGCCGCGCGGGGCGTACGTCGGGTTGACCCACGGCCACCGCCGCGAGCACCTGGTGCGGGCGGCGCTGGAGGGGGTGTGCCAGCAGCTCGCCCTGGTGCTGTCGTCGGTGCGGGCCGCCGGCAACGAGGTGCGGGAGGTGCGGGCCAGCGGCGGCTTCGCCCGCAGCCCGCTGTGGCGGCAGATGCTCGCCGACGCGCTCGGCATGCCGGTGCGGTTCCCGGCCGGCCACGAGGGGTCCAGCTTCGGCGCGGCACTGCTGGGCATGCAGGCCCTCGGCCTGATCGCGTCCGTCGACGTCGCCGCCGACCTGGTGAAGATCGACGAGACGGTACGCCCCGACCCGACCGCCGCCGCCGTCTACGCCGCCCTGCTTCCGCTGCACTCCGAGCTGTACGACGCGCTCGTCCCGACGTTCGCGTCGCTGCGACGGCTGGCCCCGAGCCTGCCGCCGGAGCCACCGCCCACCTCTCCACCCATGTGATCGCCCGTACCCTGCTGGCACGGACGCCGTCCGAAGGTCGTGATAGCCGTGGTCACTCTGCTCGCCGCACCGGCGGAACCACTCACCGACGCCGGTAACGCCCAACTGATCGCCGCGGCCCTGCTGGGCATCGCCGCGGTGGTGGTCCTGATCGCCTGGGGCAAGGTCCACCCGTTCCTGTCACTGATCCTCGGCGCGGCAGTGCTCGGCGTCGTCGCAGGGGTGGCGCCCGACGCCATCGTCACGTCGTTCAGCGGCGGCGTCGGCTCCACCGTCGGCGGGGTCGGTCTGCTGATCGCCCTCGGGGCGATGATCGGCGGCCTGCTCGCCGAGTCCGGCGGCGCGGACGGCATCGTCACCCGGATCGTCAACAAGGTCTCCGGGTCGGCCCTGCCCTGGGCGATGGCCGGGGTGGCCGCGCTGATCGGCCTGCCGTTGTTCTTCGAGGTCGGCGTGGTGCTGCTGGTGCCGATCGTGCTGCTGGTCGCGAAACGCACCGACGTGCCGCTGATGAAGGTCGGCATCCCGGCGCTGGCCGGCCTGTCGGTGCTGCACGGCCTGGTCCCGCCGCACCCCGGCCCGCTGGTGGCGATCTCCTCGCTCAACGCTGACCTGGGCCTGACGCTGGGGCTGGGCCTGCTGATCGCCATCCCGACCGTGATCATCGCCGGGCCGGTCTTCGGCAACATCATCTCCCGGTACGTCCCCGCGACGATTCCCGAGGGACTGTTGCCGACCCGCACGCCGGCCGGCGTCGGGGGTGGCGGGACCGACCGCGGCGTCGCGGGCCGCCAGCAGACCGGCGTGGACGGCGAACTGCTCACCGAGGACGACCTGCTCAACCCCGGCACCGGCCGCCCCGGCGCGCCGGTCGACGACTCCGGCACCGAGACCGCCCGCCGGGCCCCGAAGTTCTGGCCGGCGGTGATCACCGTGCTGCTGCCCGTGGCGCTGATGCTGCTGCGGGCCGTCGGCGAGCTGGCCCTGGCCGAGGGCAGCGCCGGCCGCAAGGCCCTGGACATCGTCGGCGCCCCGATCGTGGCGCTGCTGGCCGGGGTGATCGTGGCCATGTTCACCCTCGGCTTCCAGGCCGGCTTCAGCCGCAAGCAGGTCTCGTCGGTGCTCGGCGGCTCGCTGCCGCCGATCGCGGGCATCCTGCTGATCGTCGCGGCGGGCGGCGGGTTCAAGCAGGTGCTGGTGGACGCCGGGGTGGGCAACCTGGTCGCCGACGCGGCGGAGAACGCCAGCCTGTCCCCGCTGCTGCTGGGCTGGCTGGTCGCGGTCGGCATCCGGGTGGCGACCGGCTCGGCGACGGTCGCCACGATCACCGCGGCCGGCATCGTCGCCCCACTGGCGGCGACCCTGGACCGGCCCGGGGTGGCGCTGCTGGCCCTGGCCGTCGGCTGCGGCTCGCTGTTCTTCTCGCATGTCAACGACGCCGGCTTCTGGCTGGTGAAGGAGTATTTCGGGCTGACCGTCGGGCAGACCATCAAGAGCTGGTCGGTGATGGAGACGATCATCTCGGTGGTCGGCTTCGCCGGCGTCCTGCTACTCGACCTGCTGTTGTGACGCCCTGACCGGGCCGTGGGTGACGAGCCTGCCGCCTCCCGGTCGCGTGAGGGTCAACCCCGGGGTCGTACCGCCGGGACCAGTGCGGCGCGCAGGTCGGCGAGGTTGGTGGGGCGACCGTAACGCCAGCCCTGGCCGTGGACGCAGCCGATCGCGGTGACCGCCGCGTGCTGCTCGTCGGTCTCCACCCCCTCGGCGACCACGGTCAGGTCGAACGCCCCGGCCAACCGGGTCACCATCTCCACCGTCGCGTACGCCCGGGTGTCGTCGCCCAGCCGGGCCACGAACGACCGGTCGATCTTCAGCTCGGTGGCCGGGATGTGGTGCAGGTAGCTCAGCGACGAGTAGCCGGTGCCGAAGTCGTCGATGGCGATCCGGATGCCCAGCTCGCGGAGCTGACGCAGCCGCTCCAGCACCGTGTCGCTGCCGTCGATCAGCGCCGACTCGGTCAGCTCCAGGGTCAGCGCGCGGGGGGCCAGGCCGGCGCCGGCGGTGGCCGCGGTGACGGTGGCGATCAGGTCCGGCCGGCGCAGGTGCGCGGCGGCGATGTTCACCGCGACCGTCGCCTCCGGGGCGCGGTTCCGCCAGGTGGCGGCGGCCCGGCATGCCTCGTGGATCACCCACCGGTCGATGGGCAGGATCAGCCCGGTCTCCTCGGCCAGCGGCAGGAAACGCGCCGGGGGGAGCAGCCCCAGCCGGGGGTGCCGCCAGCGCACCAGCGCCTCGGCGCTGCGCACCTCGCCGGTGGCCAGGTCGACGATCGGCTGGTACTCCAGGTGCAGTTGCCCCTCGTCGACGACGCGGCGCAGGTCGGCGATCAGCTCGGCCCGGCTCACCGCCGCCTCCCGCAGGGCCGGGGTGCAGGTGCGGTACACGGACTTGCCGCCCGCCTTGGCGGCGTACATGGCGATGTCGGCGTCGCGGAGCAGGTCGATGTGGGAGGCGTGCTGCGGGCCGTACTCGGCGATGCCGATGCTGGCCGAGGGGTGCACGCCCGCCTCCTCCTCCCCGGGGGAGGGTTGCAGGGCGGCGAGCAGCCGCTCGGCCACCCGCTCCGGCCGGACCTGCCGGTCGCCGTCGACGAGGACGGCGAACTCGTCGCCGCCCAGCCGGGCGATGCTCCCGTCGTCGGCCACGGCCCGCGCCATCCGGCCGGCGATGCTGGTCAGCAGAGTGTCACCGGCGCTGTGCCCGAACCGGTCGTTGACCTGCTTGAAGCTGTCCAGGTCCAGCAACAGCACGGCGACCGGGGCCTCGTCGCGCAGCGCCTCGCGCAGCCGGCGGTTGAACATCAGCCGGTTCGGCAGGCCGGTGAGCTGGTCGGTGTAGGCGAGATCACGCAGCCGGGCGACCAGCCGGAGGTTCTCGTTGGCGGCCAGCCCCTGCCGCAGCGCCAGGACGCCGAGCAGCGCCATCATGCCGGCGAAGACTATTTGCGGGGTCTGCCCGGTGGGCCGCCGGGCCAGTACCACCGCCACGATCGCCCCGCCCACCGGCAGGTACGGCAGGGCGACCCGCCACCAGGGCGGCAGCGGCGACTCGGTGGGCTCGTCGACGTCGTCCGAGACCGGGGGCAGCGGGTACCGGCTGGCGGCGGCGATCAGCAGGTAGCTCAGCGGCCAGCAGACATCGATCGGGTGGCCGGGGGCGTAGCTGCCGTTCGCGAAGAGCGAGACGTATGTGGCGTCGGCGACCGCCCTGGTGACCAGGCTGGCCCCGATCAGGGTCAGCGGACGCCACATCGGACGCGCCGGCCCGGCCACCGCGACCAGGATGGTCAGCTGCACCAGATCGAGCATCGGGTAGAGCAGCCCGAAGGTGCGCAGCGAGTCGGTCAGGTCGGCGGCGGCGATGCCGCGGAACACCACGACCCAGCCGATCGGGATGAGGGCGAGCCCGACGATGACGCCGTCCAGCACCGTCCGGGCCCGCCCGACGGCGCTGCGCGGGGCGGCGAGGGAGCAGAGCAGCGCGGCGGTGCCGGTGACGATGCCGAGGGTGAACAGCAACCCGATCAGCGGGGTGTTCGGCAGGCCGCCGTCGCCGAGCCGCTGCGCCGTCCACAGTGCCCGGCCGAGCACGGCGAAGCCCATGGTGGCCGCGAGCAGCGCCCAGAACCGGCGTAGCGGCGCGGGGTGCCGGCGGGCCGCGTGGACGCACGCGTAGCCGGCCCAGCCCGCCGTCGCGATCGCGCCGAGATCGCTGACCAGGGCCGCGCCGGGCAGTCGGGCGACCAGCCAGACCGCCTCGACGAACAGGACGATCACGGCCACGACGAGTCCGGCCCGACCGGGCCGGTACGCCCCGGCGGGGGTCGTGCGGGGGTGAGGCGCGTCGTGGGGCAGCACAGCGGTCGCTCCGGCTTCCTCTCCTTGCGCACCTCGATGGTGAGGACCGGTCGTTGACGGCGAACGACGAAAGCGTAGTCAGCCTACGGGCGTGCCGCCAGGGGCGTCCGGCCGCCTGCGGCGAGGGCTGCCAAGGTTCGTGGGGCCGGACGGAGGAAGCGTGCTCCACGTCGGCACGACGTGGTAGCCGAGGAGTGCACCCGCCGAGCCACGCCGGCGAGCGGTCAGACCCAGTCCTCGGCCGGGTCGCCGTCGGACGGGCCGACCACCGGAGTGGAGGCGACACCAGCACCAAAACCGGCACCGGCACCGGGCGGGTCAGCGGGGCCGGGGCCCTGGTCGGGGGTGGCCGCGGCCGGGGGGCCGCCGTGGGTCCACGGGGTCTCCGCCGGGTCGGGGAACGCCCCCGCCGGCAGGAACCCGTCCGACAGTGTGGTGAGGCAGAGCCGCTCCCCCACCTCCGGTACGGTGCCCGGCGGGGCGCTCAGCCCGCGGCCCATCCCGCCGGAGAGCTCCAGCACCACCTCGGTCTTGCCGTCGGCAGCCGGGGTCAGGAAGACCACCTTCGCCTTCTGCCCCGGCCGGGCCGTCGAGTACAGCGTCGCGCCCACCGGCACCGCCACCGGCTCGGTGGTGACCACCTGGATGCGGGGCCGCAGCACCGGCCGTTTGCCGGTGTCGTCCACCCGTCTCGGGTCGGCCAGCGTCACGTCCCCGACGAACGCCTCCCCGGTCAGCCGGTGCTCGGCCATCACCAGCGGGTCGTCGTAGGCGCGCTGGACCGCGTACGAGGTGCCGGCCCGCTCCAACCGGTGCAGGCGCACGGCCGCGGCCACCGCCCCGTCCCGGCGCGGCTGCGGCCCGCCGCCGGCGTCGACATGCTCGGTGTGCGCGGTGAAGGCGTCCCGGTCGCCGGCCCAGCGCCCCTCGACCCGCGCGCCGGGCGGCAGCGCGGCGAGCAGCCCCACGCCGCGCCACATCAGCTCCCAGGTGGGCGCGAGCTGCCCGCGCAGGGCCCGCTCCAGCTCCGCGTACGCGGACCGGCGGGCGGTGTCGTCGTCGGCCGCGTCGGTGTACGCGGCGATGGCCGGGGCGAGCACCCGGTTGTCGAACTCCGGGTCGGTGGTCGGGCCGGCGGGCGGGCAGACCGCCGGGTCCTCGGCCCGGGCCGCCGCCCGCACGCCGTCCAGCCCCGGCGGCGGGTCGAGCCAGCCGAGCACCGCCGGCAGGTGCAGGTCCTCCACCGAGCTCTGCCCGGTGGCCCAGTGCAGGGTCAGCGCCTCGGTCATCGCCAGCAGCGCCGACGAGCCGGGGTGCTCGGCCCGCTCGGCGAAGAAGGTCAGCCAGCGCCCGAGCAACGGCACCGACGGGTGCACCGGGTAGTCGCCGTCGGGCCGGCGGAACCGGGTGGAACGGCCGAACAACCGCAGGAACGTGACCCCGGCCGGGTTCGGCAGCAGCAGCTGCGGCGCGTCGACGTACCGGTGCCGGACGTCGCGGCCCCGGTCCACCGCGACGGCCTCGGACACCCCCCGGAAGGAGTCCAGGTAGGGCAGCACGATCCCGGCCAGCTCGGCGGCGAACGCGAAGCGCTGGTCCCGGTTGCGGGGCTGCGGCACGATCAGCAGCCGGGCGTCGTCCGGGGCGGCGCCGACCAGCGCCGCGAGGGGTGCGTTGGCCTCGCCGGCCATGGCCAGCGGCACCAGCACCAGCGGCCGGGGCGACAGGTGCAGGTGCCGGACGGTGGCCACCGGCTGGGCCACCCCGGCGGAGAGCGCCTGGGCCCTCGCGAGCGCGCGCAGCGTACTCATGCGGGTCGCCCGGCCAGGGCGTCGGCGCGCAGCCGGGCCGCGGCCCGCAGCAGCGCGGCGGCCTCCGCCTGCTCCGGCTCGCCGGCGTGCTCCCCGCCGGCCAGCGCGAGCGCCTCCGCCACCGTCGCCACCCCGCCGAGCGCCTCGCGGACCGCCCGGCCCAGGGTGGCCGTCTCCGCGCGGGTGGCGTGCCGGCAGAAGTACGCCAGCTCGCAGGCGGCCAGGCACTCCGGCGCGTAGCGGGCCGGCACCGACAGCAGGGACCGGCGCAGGTCGACGGGGTCGGCCGTGGGGTCGGCGGTGAAGCCGGCCGGCACGTCGGCCAGCAGGTCGTCGATCCGGGCCGCCCGGTCGAGCTGCCGGCGCAGCACCAGCAGTTGCTTGCGCACGTCGACGAGGCTGGCCAGCGGCTGGTTGGCGAAGTCGCGCGGGCAGACCAGCAGCACGTCCGAGGAGACCAGTTCGGGATCGTGCCCCTCGGCGGCGAGCAGCTCGCGCAGGGCCAGCACGTATACGGCGGACTGGATCGCGGCGGCGGCCACCTTGCCCGGGTCGGCCTGCCCGTCGATCACCGGGAACGACTTGACCTCGACCACGTGGAACCGGCCGGCGAGCCGGGCGGCGACCAGGTCCGGCTCCAGGTGCACCCGCTGGCCGGCGACGTCCAGGCCGAGCAGCGGGTGGTCGAACAGGGCGGCCGGGTCCCCCGCTCCGGTCGGCGCGGCTGCGGCCAACGCGGCCCGGGACCGCGCGGACCGGTCGGGTTGGCCGGGTTGGCCGGGCCGGTCGTCGGCGCCGAGGTCGGTCCACGTCGCCGGGCCGCCCGGGTCGACGCCGAGCCGCTCGGCGACCAGCCGGAGCAGCTCGGCCCCGCCGTCGGCCTTGACCTGCGCCTCGAACGCGTTGCCCCGGGTGATGGCGAACCGGGACTGGCCGAATCGGGCCGGGAAACCGACCCGCTCGGCCAGCTTCGGCTTGTCCACCCCCGCGCTGTCCAGCACGGCCCGGCGGGCGCAGCCGGGGTTACCGGTCAGGGCTGCGATCGTCCGGGCGTTGTGCCGCCGAGGTGGTGCGTCGCCCCGGATCTCGGCCAGTCGCTGCGCGGTGCTCGTCACGACACGCCACGATAGGCCCTCTCCGCCGGTTCGGCGCGGGCCGCGCCGCGCCGCACCAGCACGGCGACCGTGGCGGCGGCGACCAGCGCCGCCCCGGCCATCACCCAGAGCACGGTACGCAGGCCGCCGGTGAAGCCCGGGTCGGCGAGCCGGCCGGCGGTGGTGCTGGCCAGCACCGCGCCGACCACCGCGATGGCGATCGTCTCGCTGGACAACCGGGCGGTGTTGATCATCCCGGCCCCGGTGGCCGCCCGGCCCGGCGCGACGCTGCCGATCGCGATCGCGTCGAGCAGCCCGATCGACAGTCCGATCCCCACCCCGATGGTCAGCAGCGGTCCCGCGAGGGTCGCGGCGTCGCTGTCCGGGGCGAGCACGGTGGCCCAGGCCGCCCCGACCGCGACCACCGCCACGGACGCGACGATCACCGCGGGGGCCGGCACCAGCCGGGTCAGCGCGCCGCCGAGCAGCGGCAGCACCAGGGTGGGGGCGGTGAGCAGGATGAGCGTCCCGCCGGCCGCGCCGGGGCTCATGCCGACCACCGTGGTCAGGTACGACGGCAGGTAGACCAGCAGCGGCACCAGCACCGCGACGGTGGTGGCTGCCGCCAGGCAGACGCCGAGGAACCGGGGGCTCGCCAGCAGGGCCAGGTCGAACATCGGCTCGGCGCGGCGGCGCTCCACCCGGACGAAGACCGCCAGCAGGGCCGCCGCCGCGACGAAGGCGGCCACGATCACCGGGGCGGACCAGCCGAACTCGGGGCCCTGGACGAAGCCGAAGATGAGCAGCAGCAGTGCGCCGGTGAACGTGACGGTGCCCGCCCAGTCCACCCCGCCGGCGCGCGCCGGGCGGGACTCCGGCAGCAACGGGACCAGGACGAGGACCGCACAGGCGGCCAGCGCAGGGGCGGCGAAGACGGCCCGCCACCCGAACGCCTCGATCAGCAGCCCGGCGATCGACGGGCCGAACGCGAGGCCGACGCCGATGGCCGTGCCGAAAAGGCTGAACGCGCGGGCCCGGGCCGGGCCCTGGAACGCGTCCGCGAGCAGGGCGGAGGCGCTGGTGGCAGCAGCCGCCGCGCCGATCCCGGCGAGCGCTCGGGCGACGTCGAGCAGCACGATGTTCCCGGCGACCGCTCCGGCCAGCCCGGCCACCGCGAAGATCGCCAGGCCGACGGTGTAGACCCGGCGGCGGCCGAACAGGTCGGCGAGCGCGCCGGTGGCGAGCATGAAGCTGGCGAAGGTGGCGTTGTAGCCGTTCACCACCCACTGCACCCCGGCCAGCCCGGCGTCGAGGTCTCGGCCGATGTCCGGCAACGCGACCGAGGCACCGGTCAGTGAGATGGGCAGCGACACAGTCGACAGCAGGACGGCGACGAGCACGACGGCCGGGTGGTTGCGCACGATTCTCCCCGTTCTTCGCAGCCACCCCAGCCTAGGTGCCGCTACCGGGGCCGCCGCCTCCAGGACGAAGACCACCGCGCGGGTCGGCGGCGGCTCAGCGGCCGGCCGAGCGGTTCCAGGGCGAGCGGGGCAGGGCGGTACCGGCCGACGGGCGGCGGGCGCGGCGACGAGGGCGGCGGCCCGGCGTGCAGGGCGGGCGGGAGGCGGTGTGGACGGGGGTCTCGGACACGGGGGCGGGCTGGCTGCCGATCAGCCAGCAGAGGAAGCGGGCCATCGGCGGATCAGCCGACCGGGAGGCGTCGCGCCTCGGCCTTGGCGATGTCGTACTGGGCGCCGCAGAAGGTGCACTGCTGCGTGTAGCGGGTCCGCACCGGGATGAGCGGAACGAAGAACAGGGTGAACTTCGTGGACCGCCGGCTGATCACCTGGGCGGCATGGTTGCCGCAGTTGCGGCACACCTGCTGCACCACGCCCGAGCGGTCGACGTTGGTGCGGAGCCCGAATATGAAGAACATCGCCCCGCATTACCCACTCACCCTGCCTCCTGCACCTCCAGCTTCTGCCGCTTCCGAGTTCCGGGGTTCAGGACGGGACGCGCCCGCCCGCCGCGACTGCTTGCCGTGACGGGCGGGCGGGCGCGTGCTGCTCAGCCGACCGCGTCGGCGGTCGCCGGCTCCTCCGGGAGCCAGATGGGCTGCCAGTCCGGCATCTGGTGGTAGCGGACCAGCTCGCCGAAGCCGGCGACCGTCCCGCTCCACGCCGCGTACGGCGGGTTCTGCTCGTCGAAGCCGCTCTGCACGAAGGTGAGCTTGGTCTTCCCCTCGGACTCGGCCAGTTCCCAGGTGGTGACCCCGGTCGGGCCCCAGTCGACCGACATCCGCCGGCCCGGGTCCAGGTCGATCACCTTGGCCGCGTAGCCGGCCTCGAAGCCGCCCATGGCGTACCGGCCGCCGACCCAGGGCTCGATGCCGATCGGGTATCCGAACCAGGCGCTGGCCTGCTCCGAGTCGGTCAACGACTCGTACACCTTCGGCAGCGGGGCGGCGATGAGCAGCTCGCCGCGCAGGTCGGCGGAGGTGAAATCGGTGCGTGGTAGGAGCTGACGGCCCTCCAGGTGGGCGGCCAGGTTGGCGATCGCCAGCGACCAGTACGTCTGGAACACGCCCCGGATCGAGCTGCCGCTCATCGCCTCGGCGAAGTCGAAGTGGCTCTGACTCAGGGTGAGGATCGTCGACTCCCCCTCCGGCTCCAGGGCGATCTCGGTGGTGGTCTCCACCCCGTCGAGCAGCCAGGCGAAGCGCAGTATCCGGCTCTTCACAACTTGGGGTGTAGTTGGAGACCGAAATGCGCCGGGGCGCGCGTCAGTGATCGGCGCCGGCTCGATGCTGGCGGCGGCGCGTGATGCCGGATGGGGGCCGTCGGCGATGATGTCGGCGTGGAGTATGTGTCCAGGGTGCCCGGTCCGCCGCTGGACGGGCTGATCGACGACCTCTACTACCTGGAGGGCGCCCCGCCGTACTCCCGGTTGATGCTGCCGGCGGCGCCTGCGCCATTGCTTATCGTCAACCTCGGGGCGCCGTTTCTCATCCGCGCAGGCACCGACGTAGAAGCCGTGGAGTACGCCGACGGCTGCGCGGTCACCACGCCCACCCGCGCGTGGGAGTTCAGCTACCCAACCCCGACCCGGTCCGTCGGCGTCCACTTCAAGCCGTGGGGGCTGGCACCGTTCCTTCCGATGCCCGCGGCCGAGCTGTGCGACCGACCGGCGACGGTCGAGCAGATCTGGGGCCAGCCCGCTATCGCTGAGTTGCGACGCCGACTGACCTTGGCAGACGCACCGCACAAGATGCTGATGTTACTCGAAGAGGAACTGGTGCGACGGCTGCGGGCGATCGACGGTCTTGACCTGGTCCGCCAAGTGAGCAGCGCGATCGCGGCGACAGGCGGGACAGTGCCAATCAGCGACATCGGTGTGGCGGCCCGCGCCAGCAGCACGTACTTGGCGAAGCGGTTCAAGACCGTCGTCGGTGTCACGCCGAAACGGCTGGCTCGCAGCTACCGCTTCACCTCCACCGTGTTGGCGATCGACGTCGCTGCACCGATCGACTGGGGAGACGTTGCCGCCGACGCGGGCTACTTCGACCAGGCCCACTTCGTGCGCGAGTTCCGGGAGTTCACCGGTCTCACGCCGACCAGGTACGTCGAAGTCCGGCGGCGATTCCTGCGCGACCATCCTGGCCACGCACTGGGCGGCTGGCCGCTGCCAGCCGATTGATTTCGTACAAGAGCGACAGCTCACGCCGCACAAGACTGGGGACTCCCAACAGAGGAGGAATCCATGGGCAAAGTGGTCATGAACGCGTCGGTTTCGGTGGATGGTTTCATCGCAGCTGAGAACGACGATCCCGGTCCGATATTCGAGTGGCTGGTCAGCGGTGACGTGCCGTTGGACGGCGGTGGCGTTCTGAAGGTGTCGCAGGCGTCCTACGACCACATCCGGCCGTACTGGGACGAGATCGGTGTGACGATCGCCGGCCGTCACGTCTTTGACATCACAGACGGCTGGGATGGGACGCCTCCGAGTGGGATCGACCATGTGGTCGTCGTGAGTCACCGTGGTGCGCCCGAGGGCTGGGACCCCCAGGCGCCCTTCCACTTTGTCGACGGCATCGAGGCAGCCGGGGCCAAGGCGCGAGAGCTTGCGGGTGACCGCACTGTCGAGGTGGCCGCCGGCGACGTCGGCGGCCAGATGCTCGCCGCAGGTTTGGTCGACGAGGTACGCATGGACGTCGCACCCGTCGTGCTGGGCTCCGGCAAGCGCTACTTCGGGTCCGTCGACGCGCAGCACCTGTTGGAAGGCCCAGACGTAGTTGTTCAGGGCAACCGGGTGCTTCACCTGCGCTATCGGGTGCGCCGATGACCGATCTGAGTGGGTACGCGAAGAAGTCCGCTGCGGCGGTGACACGAGATCGGGCCTCCGGCTGCGTTTGTGCATCGCTGCCCCGGCATGGAAGTCGTGGTCTTCCAGATTGGCACACCTCGACTTGTCTGACGCTGCCTTTGCCTGCCCTGACCTGACCAAGTTCTGCCGGCTCGATGAGCTCGGCCTGGCCGTCACCGGCCAACGACTCAAGCCCGACCGTGCGGTGCTGGCATGCCGGGTCGTCGAACCGGACCAGTGGTGCCGTCGCTGTGGTTGCAAAGGCATACCGCGCGACACCGTGACCCGGGAGCTTGCCCACGAGCCGCTGGGCTGGCGGCCGACGACCCTCGTGGTGACCGTGCGCCGCTACCGGTGTACCGGTTGCGGTCACGTGTGGCGCCAGGACACCAGCCTCGCGGCTGAGCCGCGAGCGAAGCTGTCGCGTCGCGGGCTGCGGTGGGCACTCGAGGCGATCGTGTGTCAGCACCTGACCGTCGCGAGGGTCGCCGAGGGACTCGGGGTCGCGTGGAACACCGCCAACGACGCTGTCCTGGCCGAAGGCAAGCGGGTGCTGATCAACGACGCCACCCGGTTCGACGGCGTGGCCGCGATTGGGGTCGACGAGCACGTGTGGCGCCACACCCGCCGCGGCGACAAGTACGTCACCGTGATCATCGACCTGACCGGCATCCGTGACGGCACCGGACCCGCTCGGCTGCTGGACATGGTCGAGGGCCGCTCAAAGCAGGCGTTCAAGTCCTGGCTCGCCGACCGTGACCAGACGTGGCGCGACGGGGTGGAGGTGGTGGCGATGGACGGGTTCACCGGCTTCAAGACCGCCACCGCCGAGGAACTCCCCGACGCGGTTGCGGTGATGGATCCCTTCCACGTGGTCCGCTTGGCCGGCGACGCCCTCGACCGGTGTCGCCGCCGGGTCCAGCAGGCCATCCACGGCCACCGCGGGATGAAGAATGACCCGCTCTACTCCGCCCGCCGGACCCTGCACACCGGCGCCGACCTGCTCACCGACAAGCAGACCGACCGGCTCGCCGCCCTGTTCGCCGACGATGCCCATGTCGAGGTCGAGGCCACCTGGGGGATCTACCAGCGGATGATCGAGGCCTACCGCGAGCAGGACCGGGGTCGTGGCCGCGAGCTGATGGTCAAGCTCATCGACTCGATCAGCCACGGCGTGCCGAAGCCCCTCACCGAGGTCATCACACTCGGTCGAACGCTGAAGAAGCGCGCGGCCGACGTGCTGGCCTACTTCGACCGACCTGGAACGTCCAACGGACCGACGGAGGCCATCAACGGCAGGCTCGAGCACCTGCGTGGCTCCGCCCTCGGCTTCCGCAATCTCACCAACTACATCGCCCGATCCCTGCTCGAGACCGGCGGCTTCAGACCTCAACTACACCCTCATCTGTGATGAGCCCAGTATCCGCTCGTCGGCGTGCAGGAGCCGCTGGTGCGGGGCGTCGCCCTCCGGGGTGTAGCGCCCCCAGAACGCGTACCGGTGGGGCAGCTCCACCTCGGCGTGCTCGGCCAGCCAGACGCGCAGCTCGGCCGGGTCGGTGAGGGCCCTGTGCACGGCCTCGACGGGTGCGGCGAGCCGGGCGCGCAGGATCATCGGTTCAGTCACGGTCTTCTCCCTTGGGATAACAGGCCACGGCGAGCTTGAAGGCGTCCCCCTCGGCGCCCCCGTAGCGGGTGAACAGCTCTTGCAGCGTGGTGCGCAGGTCGGCGAGGAACTCCTGCCGGCGCTCGGCCGGCACCCGGATCTCCCCGGAGACCCCGATCGAGGGCAGCTCGGGAGCGGCCCGGTCCAGGGCGGCGACGTCCGCCTGAACCTCCTCCATGAGGTCGAGCAGGTGGCCGAGGCTCAGCTCGTCGCGGGCCCGGCGCAGCCCGCCGATCCGGCCGACGAGCCGGGGCGAGAGCCAGTAGGACCGGGCGGCCGCCTGGTAGATGCCCTCGCTGATGCCGCGCACCTTGCGCTCGGCCACCTGCTCGGCCAGGCCGGCCGCCGAAAGGGGCGGCCGGGGATGGCCGCCCCTTTCGTCGTACGGTGGTCAGGCGGTCCAGTCCGGACGCAGCGGGTAGCCGTTCACCCCGTCCGGGCCGTTGCGGGTGGCCAGCACCTGGTGCAGCTGGATGCCATTGCGCTCGAACGCCAGCCGGGAACCGGCCATGTACAGGCCCCACACCCGGGCGGTGCCCTCGCCGACCTCGGCCACGCACTCGTCCCAGTTCGCCACCAGGTTGCGACACCACCCCGCCAGGGTCAGCGCGTAGTGCTGGCGCAGGTTCTCCTCGTGGTGCACCTCCAGCCCGGCGTCGTGGATCTCGCTGATCAGCCGGCCCGGGCCGGCCAGCTCGCCGTCGGGGAAGACGTACCGGTCGATGAACGCGCCGGAGCGGTGCGGGGCCCGGTTGTCGGCCCGGGTGATGCAGTGGTTGAGCAGCCGGCCCCCGGCCCGCAGCCGGTCCCGCAGGGCGCCGAAGTAGACCGGGTAGTTGCGCACCCCGATGTGCTCGGTCAGGCCGATCGAGGAGACCACGTCGAACTGCTCGCGCGGCGCGTCCCGGTAGTCCAGGTGCCGCACCTCGGCGAGATCGGTCAGCCCCTCCCGCTCGATCGCCGCCTGCGCCCACTGCGCCTGCGCCCTCGACAGGGTCACCCCGAGCGCCTTGACGCCGTACTCGCGGGCCGCGTGCCGGACCATGCCGCCCCAGCCGCAGCCCACGTCGAGCAGCCGCATCCCCGGCTTGAGCGCGAGTTTCCCGGCGACCAGGTCGTACTTGGCGGCCTGGGCCTGCTCCAGCGTGTCGTCGGGGCCGCGGAACACCGCGCACGTGTACGTCATCGAGGGGCCGAGCACCCTCTCGTAGAAGGCGTTCGAGACGTCGTAGTGGTGCGAGATGGCGGTGCTGTCCCGAGACCGGGAGTGGCGCAGCCCGTTCATCACCCGCTTCCAGCGCGGCGCGGCCTCCTGCGGCGGGGGCGGCGGCGGCATCAGCCGCTCCCAGCCCAGCCCGCGCACCAGGGCCAGCCCGTCGGCCAATGCCGGCGGGCGGAGCCTCAGCTCGTCCTTGAGCACCCGCAGCGCCTCGTACGGGTCGCCCGGGTGGACCCCGTCCAGGGCCAGGTCGCCGCTGACGTACGCCCGGGCCATGCCCAGGTCGCCGGGCGCGGTGAGCAGGTACGACAGGCCCCGCTCGGAGCGGATGTCCAGGGTGATCCCGGCGTCGGCGGGGCCGACGGCGCTGCCGTCGTACCCGGTGATCCGCACCGGCAGGGGTCCGGCCGTGACGGCGCGGACCACGTCGGACACGGTCGGCGCCGGCCGCCGGCCGCCGGCCGGCGGAGTGGACGGGACGCTCGCCGCCCCCTGTTCTCGATCGGTCAGGCTCATTCTCGTGCTACCGCCTTCTCGTAAAGTCCGGTGAGCCGGTGGTCCGGGTCGTAACGGTCCTTCACCGCACGCCAGGTTTCGCCGCCGTAGAGACGGTCGAAGGCCTGACGGTCGTAGTACGCGTCCGAGTAGAGCGACTTGTGGCCGCCCGCGTCGGACACCGCGCGCTCGATCAGCCGGTTGACGTCGCCGTCGGCGGCGCCCTCGGCGATCGGCACGGTCCCCCAGAAGCCGATGTTGACGTAGTTCTGCCCGGGGCGTAGGGGGTACAGCGGCCAGGGTCGGGCCGATCCGGGGCCGGCCGGCTCACGCAGCCGCAGCGGGCAGAGCCAGACCGGGGACATCCGCACCTCGCGGGCGAACCAGCGCAGGAAGTCGGCCATGCCCTCCAGCGGGATCTCCACGTCCTGCACCACCCGCTCCCGGGCGGGCTGGCCGCGCAGCCGGTCGATGCGCGCGGCGACCTGGTGCCGGTGCTCCAGCCGGACGAGGCGGTGGTAGACGTCGCTGCGCCGCCAGCGGGCCGGCCAGACCCGCCGGACGACCGGGTGCTGCACCCCGAACGCCGCCGAGCACCAGAACCAGTCGGTGTCCCAGCGCCAGAGGTAGTCGTAGGTGCTCAGCCAGTCGCGGGTGAGCCGGCGCAGCGAGCGGTAGTAGATGCCCTGGCCGGTGTAGTCGCTGACCTGCGGCGCGTCGTCGGTGAAGGCCGCCAGCACCAGGTACGCCTCGCCGGGGCTGAACACCACCCCGTCCATCGCGTCCACCGGCTCCCCGCCCCAGGACCGGGTGGCGGTGACCTCGCCGATGGCATCGGTCAGCGCGGTCAGGTCGGTGAAACGTACGTTGCGCAGGGCCACGTACCGACGCACGGGCGCGAGCTCGATGCGCAGCCGGGTGGCGTAGCCGAGGCTGCCCAGCGAGTTGGGGAAGGCGGCGAAGAGGTCGGCGTGCTCCCCGTCGGGGCGGGCGGCGACGATCTCGCCCGCGCCGGTGAGCACGTCCATCTCCAGGACGGATTCGTGCGGCAGGCCATTGCGGAACGAGGTGGACTCGATGCCGAGGCCGGTCACCGCGCCGCCCAGGGTGATGGTGCGCAACTGCGGCACCACCAGCGGCATCAGCCCGTGCGCCAGGGTGGCGTCGACCAGCCGCTCGTACGTGCACATGCCCTGCACGTCGGCGGTGCGCGCCTCGGGGTCGACTCCGATCACCCCGCCGAGGCCGCTGACGTCCAGCCCAGGGGCGCTCGGCGCCGATCTCGGGCGGAACAGGTTCGAGGTGCGTTTGGCCAGTCGCACGGTCTCACCGGCGGGGACCGCGGCATACGACCGCCGCAGCAGATCCACCGCTCCGTCGTGGTCAACCCCATGATCCACACGGACAGCACACATGCGATCACTGTACGCGCGAGAGGGTCGATCCCGTGGGACGTCCACGGTGGCCGTTCCCACGTCACGCGGCATACCGTGGGCAGCATGCCGAGAGCCATCTGGAACGACCTGGTGATCGCCGAAAGCGACGACACGGTGGTGGTCGAGGGCAACCACTACTTCCCGCGCACCGCCCTGCGCAACGACCTGGTCCGGGAGTCGTCGACGCACACCTTCTGCCCCTGGAAGGGCACCGCGTCGTACTACACGCTGACGCACGACGGGCGGACCAGCGCCGACGCGGTCTGGTACTACCCGGAGCCGAAGCCGGATGCCGAGATGGTGCGCGACCGGGTGGCCTTCTGGAAGGACGTCACGATCACCGACTAGCCCCGACGCCCGCTTGGGGGACGGGTTTACCCACGCCCAGGCGCTTGCGGGCGGATATACGCGGTCGTCAGCCGCGGTGGGCGCGCAGCTCCGGGCGTAGGGCGCGCAGCTGGGCGAGGTGCTTGGGCAGGTGGACCCGGGTGTGCAGGTCGAGGGTGCGGCCCCAGGGCAGCGCCTCGTCGACCCGCAGGTCAACGTCCTCGTGCAGGCGGGTCTCGACGAGCGTCTGCGCCGCCGCCGGACCCAGCCGGTCCACCAGTACGCAGAGCTTCTGGCTGGTGCCCCGCAGCATGGTGGCCAACCCGGCCAGCCCGCCGCACTCGGCGACCAGCGCGTCGAGCTGCGGCCGGTGCACGGTCTCCAGGTCGTAGTACGCGAACGGCGACCCGGCCAGCACCGCCTCGGTGGCCTCACTCATCAGCTCGTCGTTGGCCGCCAGGTGCGCCACGATCTGCTCGGCGCTCAGCTCCCCGCCATCCGGCGACTCGAACCCGCCCGCGTCCACCTCGGCGAGCACCTCGTCGTACGTCCGCCGCAGCCGCCCGGTCTCCACGCCCCCAGTCAACCCGGCACCCCGCCGTCCTCCCCCTGGTGGACGCGCCCGGTTCACCCGGAAGGGGACGAGGCCGGCCCGGGGAGCCGACGTGACGGCCGGGAGCCGACGTGACGGCCGGGAGCCGACGTGACGGCCGGGAGCCGACGTGACGGCCGGGAGCCGACGTGACGGCCGGGAGCCGACGTGACGGCCGGGAGCCGGTGGTCGCCCCACGCCGTCGGCCCGGGCACCACGGTCGAGATTGCAAGCGCCCGGGTGGCGCTGCGCGCTCCCTATGGAGCTGCCCCGTCTGCGCTACCGGGCCGGCGGCAGCACGAACCGTCCCAGGGCCGGCCCGGCGGTAGCACGAACCGTCCCGTGGTCGGCGGTAGCACAAACGGGGCAGCTCCATAGGGAGCGACGGAGGGGTTGGCCGGTCGGAGCGGACCAGCCCGGCGCAGGGCACGCCGTGAGCAGAGGGCACGTCGCGAGCAGAGGGCACGCCGTGAGCAGGGCCACTTTGACGACGGGTTCGGCCCTACCGTCAGCGGCGGCCCTGGCGGGCGCGGAGGTAGTCGCTGACCACGTACTCGCCGAGGTCGTCGAGGTCCGGGGTGAACATCCGGCCCCGGGAACGGCGGGCCACCGCGTCGACGAAGCGGCGCAGGCCCGGGTCGTCGCCGAGCATGAACAGGTTGAGCGTGGCTCCGGCCCGGGTCAGCCGGTCCACCTCCCGGATCGTGGCCTCGATCGTCTCCGGCAGCGGCGGCCAGTTGAAGTACGCCTCGCCGTCGTCGGGGTCTAGGTGGGCGGTCGGCTCGCCGTCGGTGACCACTAGGACCACCGGCTCCGCGCCCGGATGGCGGCGCAGGTGCCGGCCGGCCAGCCGCAGCGCGTGCTGGAGGTTGGTGCCCTGCTGCAGGTCCGGTTCCACCGCCGCCAGCTCCGCCTGGGTCAGCGGCGCCGCCTCCCGGCCGAAGCCGACGATCTGCAACGCGTCCTGCGGGAACCGGGTCGCCACCAGGTGGGACAGCGCCAGCGCCGTCTGCTTCATCGGCCCCCACCGCCCCTGCGAGATCATCGAGTACGACAGGTCCACGCAGAGCGCCACCGCCGCCGACGCCCGCCGCTCGGTCTCCGCCACCTCGAAGTCGGAGACCGCGAGTTGGACGGGCACCGTCGGGCCCGCCCGGGCGACCGCCCGGGTCAGGGTGCGCACCACGTCGAGCGGCTGCTCGTCGCCGTACTCCCATGGCCGGGACGCCCCGCTCGCCTCGCCGGCGGCCCCGGCCGAGCGCAGGTCGTGCTGGCCGCGCGGCCCAGCGGTCAGGTCGGCGAAGACCCGGCGCAGGGCGGTGCCGGCGAGCCGACGCAGCGCCTTCGGGCTCAGCGTCAGCCCGTCGGAGTCCCGGGTGACCCAGCCCTGCCGGCGCAGCTCCCGTTCCAGTTCCCGCAGCCGGCGCACGTCGTCGGCGGCGTCGCGGCCCAGCGTCCGGGACACCGCGTCGACGTCCACGTCGTCCAGGGTGGCCCCGGGCTGGTCCTGGTCGAGGGCGTCCAGCAGCTCGTCCAGCTCGGCGATCTCACCGAGCGCGTCGGCCGCCTCGCCGTACCCGAGCGACTGCTCGCCGCGGACCCGCTCGCCCCGATTCCAGTTCAGGTCGGGTCGCAGCGCCCGCAGGTTCGCGTCCAGCGCCGACAGCTCGCCGGCCAGCCGGTCGCCGAGGGACTGGCGCATCAGGCCGGCCAGCTCCTCGCGCTGCCGGTCCGACAGGGACCGCATCAGCCGCTCCCCCGCCGCCGCGCGCCGGGCCAGCACGTCGACCAGCTCGTCGACGTCCTTCGGCCGCTCCGGGAAGAACTCGCCGTGCCGGCGCATGAACTCGGCGAACGCGTCGGTGGTGTCCTCCGACCGGGCGTGCCGGGCAAGCAGGTCGTTGAGGTCGCGCATCATCTCGGCGAGCTGCCGTTGGGCGGCCGGATCGGCGGCGGCCCGCGCCGCGTCCCGCAGCCCGGCGAAGCGCTGTTCCAGCACGTCGCCGCGCAGCCCGTCGAGGATCCGCTGGTACGCCTGCCGGGCCTCGGCGCTGGCCCAGGAGTACCCGGAGAGCTCCCGCACGGCGCGGGCCGTCGACCGGGGCAGGTTGTCCAGCACCGCCTCGGCGAACCGGGCCGCCTCGTCGGTGCGCCCGCGCAGCTCGTCCCGCTCGGCGGCGAGGGCCTGGTCGAGCAGCGCCCGGGCCCGGGTCACCGCGCCGTCCAGGTCGCCCCGGCGCAGCGTCTCCCGGCGCAGCCGCCGGGCCCGGGCGGCCAGGTCGTCCAGTCCGCCCCTGCCCTGCAGGCCGCGCCGCAGCAGGTCGCGCAGCGCGTTGCGCAGGCTGCCGCCGGCCAGCATCTCCGCGCCGACCGCGTCCACCGCCGCCCGCACGTCGTACGGCGGGGCGAGCGGGTCCGGCCCGCCGTGCCACTGCCCGTACCGGAACCGGTTGCCGGCCACGGCTCAGCCCCGGCTGCCGTAGACGGTGCGCCCACTGTCGGTGACGTCCTTGCCGAGCCGGCGCGTCAGGTGCAGCCCTTCCAGGACGAACTCCACACCGGCCGCCGCCTGTTCCGGCGTCGGCGCGTCGCCCATCCCCAGCCGGTCGAGCGCCTTGGCCAGCCCCGGCACGGTGCCGACCTGGCGCAGCAACTCGGCCGAGGCGACCAGCTCGCCGGTCTCGACCACCCGGCCGTCGTCCACCAGCGCGGTGAAGCCGGACAGGTCCAGCCCGGCCATCCGGGCCCGGAACGTGTCGTCCGTGGCGGTACGCAGCAGATGATCCAGGACCTCGATCTCCCGTCCCTCCTCGCCGCTCTCGAACTCGACCTTGCCGCGCAGCGTCGAGGTCACCGACACGGCGTCGCCGATCCGGGCCACCGGCGCCTCGGACGCCGGGTCGGAGCCGGCGGCGAGCAGGCCGGTGCGACGCAGCGCGGCGGCGGCCACCGTCTCGGCGGCGGCGATGGCGAACCGGGCGGAGACACCGGAGCGCTGGTCGACCGACGGCGAGTCACGGACCGCGCGGGCGAACCGGGCGAGCACCTCCAGCACGTGCTCCGGCACCTCGCCGACCGGGTCGGCCTCCTGCCGGATCAGCGCCAGCTCCAGTTCCAGCTCCAGCGGGTAGTGGGTGTGGACCTCGGCGCCGAACCGGTCCCGGAGCGGGGTGATGATCCGGCCCCGGTTGGTGTAGTCCTCCGGGTTGGCGCTGGCCACCAGGAACAGGTCCAGCGGCAGCCGTAGCTGGTAGCCCCGGATCTGGATGTCCCGCTCCTCCAACACGTTGAGCAGCGCCACCTGGATCCGTTCGGCCAGGTCGGGCAGCTCGTTGATGGCGAAGATGCCCCGGTTGGTGCGGGGCACCAGCCCGAAGTGGATCGTCTCCGGGTCGCCGAGGGTGCGCCCCTGGGCGATCCGGATCGGGTCCACGTCGCCGATCAGGTCGCCGACGCTGGTGTCCGGGGTGGCGAGCTTCTCGCCGTAGCGCAGCGAGCGGTGCAGCCAGGCCACCGGCAGGTCGTCGCCGGCGGACTCCGCCAGGGCGCGGGAGGCGGGGGTGAGGGGGTGCATCGGGTGCTCGTTGAGCACCGAGCCGGCGATCACGGGGGTCCACTCGTCGAGCAGCGCGGCCAGCGAGCGGATCAGCCGGGTCTTGCCCTGGCCGCGCTCGCCGAGCAGCACCATGTCGTGGCCGGCGAGCAGGGCCCGCTCGACCTGGGGCAGCACCGTGTCGTCGTACCCGACGATGCCGGGGAAGCGGTCCTCGCCGGTGCGCATCCGGGCGAGGAGGTTGTCTCGGAGTTCCTGCTTGACCGTGCGGTGTCGGTGCCCGGCGGCCCGCAACTCGCCCAGGGTGGCGGGCAGGTCGGCGGGCGGGACCGGGAGAACCTGGTTGGGCTCAGTCACCCGACCAACGCTAGCGCGGCACAGCCCGTCGCCCCGCCCCGTCGCCCGCACGGGCCTGAGCCCTCACCTTCCCGCCCGGGCGCGAATCAGCTTCGGCACCGCCGCGAGGCCGGTGACCGGGCGGAAGGCGCGGGCGGCGGCGGCCAGCGCCGCGTACTCGTCGTCGGCCAGGTCGATCTCGGCGGCGGCGGCGTTGCGCTCCACCTGTTCCACGCTCGACGCACCGGGGATGGCCACCACGTTGGGGTGGCGCAGCAGGTGGGCCAGGGCGATCTGGCTGGGTGTGGCGTCGTGCGCGTCGGCCACCTCGCGCAGCGCGCCGATCAGCGCGGCGCCGCGCTCCAGGTTCTCCGGCAGGAAGTACGGGTTGGCCCGGCGCACCGCCCCGCTCGGCGGGTTCCGCGCGTCGTACCGGCCGGACAGGAAACCCTGGGCGAGCGGGCTGTACGCGATGACGATCCGGCCGGCCTGCTCCGCGTACGGCAGGAGGTCCTTCTCGGGCCCACGGTCGACCATGCTGTAGCGGACCTGGTTGCTGAGCACCCGGCGGCCCAACGCGGCCTCGGCGAACCGCCAGCGGCGCAGGCTGTAGTTGCTCACCCCGACCTCGGCGACCAGGCCGACGTCCTGCAGCGCCCGCATGCCCCGCATGGTGGTGGTGTCGGCGACCACCGGATTGGCCTGGTGCACCTGGTACAGGTCGATGGTGCGCACGCCGAGCCGGGCCGCCGAGGCGACCGCCCGCTGCTGCACCACCGGGGCGACCGGCAGCAGCGGGAAGATCTTGCTGGCCACCACGACCCTGCCCCGGTCGTCGCCGAGGGCCGCGCCGAGGATTCGCTCGCTGCGGCCGAAGCCGTACACCTCGGCGGTGTCGAACAGGGTGACCCCGAGGTCGAGCGCCCGCCGGACGATGTCCGCCGCCCGGCGCTCGTAGTCGGGCCCGTAGCCCCACTCCTTCGAGCCGAACTGCCAGGTGCCGAGGCCAATCTTGGAGATGGGCTTGGGGGTGTCGAGCTGGACGAAGCGCATCCCCCGAAACTACGCGAAAGGTAGGGCACCTTATCAGGAGATTCCGCGCAGGAGGGCGATTCTTCCTATCGGTCGGGTTGACAAACAGATAGCCGTGGATCGACTGTGGGAGCGCTTCCATTCACCGCTACCGCTCCGGGAGCCCGTCATGACCCGTCCCCGTCCCCGCCTCCGGTCCCGTCCCGCCCGGCTGGCACTGGCCGCCGCCCTGCTGCTGCTCGCGCCCCTGATCCCGGGCCTCGCCCCGGCCGCCTCGGCGGCCAGCCCGACCGTGTACGAGGCGGAGAGCGGCACCCTCACCGGGGTCACCGTCGAGACCGCCGCCGCCGGCTACTCCGGAACCGGTTACGTCGCCGGCTTCGACGCCGCCGACGACCAGGTCGCCATCCCCGTGCCCAACTCCCCCGGCGGCCTGTTCGAGCTGACCGTGGCCTACCGCGCGCCGTACGGCCAGAAGACCGCCTCGCTGCTGCTCAACGGCGCAGGCAACGGCGACGTCGTGCTGCCGGCCAGCACCGAATGGGCCACCGTCGCGGCCGGCAAGGTGCTGCTACGCGCCGGCGCAAACACCATCACGGTACGCAACAACTGGGGCTGGTACGAGATCGACGCGATCCGGCTCGCCCCGGTCAGCGCCCCGCCCCCGCACCAGGTCACCGGCGCGCTGGTCAACCCCGCAGCCGACGCCCCGGCGCGGGCGTTGATGCGCTACCTGGCCGCGCACTACGGCAAGGATCTGATCTCCGGCCAGCAGGACATGAGTGGGGTGCGCTGGCTGGAGGAGAACGTCGGGAAGGCCCCGGCCATCGCCGGCCTCGACCTGATGGACTACTCGCCCAGCCGGGTCGAACGCGGCACCACCTCCACCGAGGTGGAGAACGCGCTCGCCTGGGACGCCCGGGGCGGCATCGTCACCTTCGCCTGGCACTGGAACGCGCCGAGCGGTCTGATCGACACCCCCGGCAAGGAGTGGTGGCGCGGCTTCTACACCGACGCCACCACCTTCGACGTGGCGGCGGCGCTGGCCGACCCGAACTCCGCCGACTACAGGCTGCTGATCCGGGACATCGACGCGATCGCCGTCCAGCTCACCCGGCTGCGCGACGCGGGCGTACCGGTGCTCTGGCGTCCGCTGCACGAGGCCGAGGGCGGCTGGTTCTGGTGGGGTGCCAAGGGTCCCGGCCCGGCCAAGCAGCTCTACCGGCTGATGTACGACCGGCTCACCAACCACCACCAGCTCACCAACCTGATCTGGGTGTGGAACTCGATCTCCGCCGACTGGTACCCGGGCAACGACGTGGTGGACGTGGTCAGCGTCGACTCGTACCCGGCGGTCGGCGACCACGGGCCGCTCAGTGGGTCGTACGACCGGTTGGTGTCCCTGGGCGGCGACCGCAAGCTGGTCGCGCTGGGCGAGGTGGGACCCATTCCGGACCCGGAGCTGACCCGCATCTACCGGGCCGACTGGAGCTGGTTCGTCACCTGGTCCGGCGACTTCCTCACCGACGGCCGGTGGAACTCGCTGGACTTCCTGCGCCGGGTATACCGGGACGACCCGCACGTGCTCACCCTCGACGAGCTGGGCGACTGGAAGCACCCGGGCCCCAGCCCGAGCCCGACCGTCAGCCCCACCGGCTCACCGACCCCGACGCCCACCACGCCGACCCCGACCCCGACCAGCCCGACCCCGACCCCGACCGCACCGGCGGGCTGCACGGCGAGCTGGAAGCTGGTCAACCAGTGGCCCGGCGGCTTCCAGGCGGAGGTGACGGTGCACAACTCGGGCACCGCGCCGATCACCGGCTGGACGGTCCGCTGGACGTTCGGCGCCGGTCAGAGCGTGGCCAACTCCTGGAACGCCACCGTGTCGACCAGCGGGAACACCGTCACCGCCCGCAACGTCGGCTGGAACGGCCGGCTGGCCCCGGGTGGCACCGCCACCCTCGGGCTGATCGGCAGCGGGTCCGCCCCGACTCCCACGCCCACCTGCACCCCGGCCTGACCGGTCCCGACGGCCCGGGAGGTTCGCGCCGGCACCGCCACCGCGCGGGCGCGAACCTCCCGGCCACCGGAGGGCGGCGATAGGGTCGGTGGCGTGACCCACCTTGCCGCCGACGAGCGCTACCAGACCATGACCTACCGGCGCGCCGGGCGCAGCGGGCTGCGGCTGCCCGCCGTCTCGCTCGGGCTGTGGCACAACTTCGGGCCCGACCGGCCGTTCGAGCGGCAGCGCGACATCGTCCGCCGCGCCTTCGACCTCGGCGTCACCCACTTCGACCTGGCCAACAACTACGGCCCGCCGCCCGGGGCGGCGGAGGAGGTCTTCGGCCGGCTCCTCGCCGGTGACCTCAGGCCGTACCGGGACGAACTGGTGATCTCCAGCAAGGCCGGGTACCTGATGTGGCCCGGCCCGTACGGCGAGTGGGGCTCCCGCAAGAACCTGATCTCCTCGCTGGACCAGTCGCTGCGCCGGATGGGGCTCGACTACGTCGACGTCTTCTATTCGCACCGGTTCGACCCGGACACCCCGCTGGAGGAGACGATGGGCGCGCTCGACGCCGTCGTCCGCTCCGGCAAGGCGCTCTACGTCGGCGTCTCCAACTACGACTCGGCGCAGACCGAGCGGGCCGCCGCGATCCTGCGCGAGCTGGGCACGCCGCTGCTGATCAACCAGCCGTCGTACTCGATGTTGAACCGCTGGACGGAGGACGACGGGCTGCTCGACACGCTGGAGCGGGTCGGGGCGGGCTGCATCGCGTACAGCCCGCTCGCCCAGGGGCTCCTCACCGACCGCTACCTGGGCGGCATCCCGGCCGACTCCCGGGTGCGCACCAGCGTCTTCCTCAACGAGGGCAATCTCGACGAGAAGACGATGACGACGGTTCGGGCGCTCGGCGGGATCGCCGAGCGGCGCGGGCAGACGCTGGCGCAGCTCGCGCTCGCCTGGGCGCTGCGCGACCCCCGGATGACCAGCCTGATCATCGGGGCGAGCAGCGTTCCCCAGTTGGAGGCGAACGTCGCCGCGCTGGACAACCTCGACCTCACGGCCGAGGAACTGGCGGAGATCGACGGCCACCTCAACTGACTGCGGGCGTGGCGGGGTCGGTTCAGCAGTGGTGAGCTCATCCGCCAGACCCTCTATCCGCCGATCAACTCGGAGCGGGCGAGTTTATAAGACTCAGCCCTCTCGGGAAGCAACTCACTCATTCGCCCAAAGAACAACTCGCCGGCGGCGGAAATAACCGACTCGAATTCCAGCAGGTCAACACTGGCACGACGCACCATGTCACCACTGATTGATGCTACGGCCACGCGAGAACCCTGCCGGGCAAACTCAATTTTGATCGGCTGGTCCGGATAGTAGGCGCTCACAGTCTCGCGGCTTCGGAGATCTTTCACCATCGTCGCCAGATAGGACCAAAGTTGATCAACATAATCCCACTCTCGCTTTCCAACAATTTCCCTGCCATTTGCAAGAATCTCGACAGCCCCCTCAACATGGCCAGGGTCGGCCGGGCGAGTTCGACAGGATTCCACCTGCACGAACTCCCCAATTTCAGTCTTTATGAATGAATTGATCGAAACATTTTCACCTACTGCACTGGATAGAACTGCCCAACACGTTCATTATTGAGACCAAGAACATGGTCGACGCCGTCTAGACCGCCCCGGATTTGATACATGCCGGTCGGGCCGCGCTGTCCCCCACGTCGCTGCCTGACCCGTCCCGCTGACGCGCGGTCGCGGGCCGGCCCCCCGGTAGGACTGCCGCCCCGCCCCGCGACGCGGAGCGGGGCGGCAGTTGGTCACCTGGTACCGGGGGGGCGGCCACCCGTCTTGATCCAGACGAGCGCCGCCACGATCGCCAGGCCCCCGGCGGCCCCGAGCAGGATGGGCAACTTGAGCAGCAGATCCTCCGTCGCGTACCGGTCAGCCGTGGCCGCCCTGGACGGATCGTTGCGGTCGACGTACACCGTGAGCTCCTCCCCGGAGTGGTGCCGGCCCTCGTCGAGCGCGCTGGAGAACCGCTCCTGGTACGCCACACCGTCGACGGCATACGCCACGGTCATCCGGATCACCGAGGACGAACGGCTGACTCGGAACCGTTCCACCTGCACGACCCGGCCGGTCACCGCTGTCCCCTCGCTGACCCGCTGCTCGACAGTGGCGTTCAGGCGAGCATCGAGCAGGACGGCACCGCAGATCAGCACGGTTCCGAAGAGAGCCGCGACGATGACCCACATTCCGCGGGGAAGCCGTACCGATACCGACACCGGTCCTCCAAAGCACATGAGCAGCGATCTTCGGAGAGTCTACGAGGCTATCTTGGGTGTGAGCCTCAACCCACAGAACTTCCAGCGCCGGATCCGCGATATCAAAGGCTTCGTAGTGCCGACCCATGAGCTGAAGGACGGCAGGCAGGGTCGCCCAGCCGAACTGTTCCGGCGAGGACCCGCCCAGATTTTCGATTCCCCTATGCTTCGGCCACGGCAGCGGCAGAGGGCGTGACGTCATAACGTCGGCCTGACATCCTCCTGCGCTTCGCCGTAGAGGGAACCGAGCCTGGATCTTTGGCAGGACGTGCGACACGCCCGGGCATCTCGGCACCGAAACCCCCTCCGCCACCGTCGGTGACGGTCCGGAACCTTAGCTGGTGTTCATTCGCCCAAGATCATTTCGGTTAAGCCTGCATTCGCTGCCCCATTCTGCACGTCAACCCAAAGATGATCAGCCGTCTCGGCGAGCTTGAAGACGACCTGATCGCACGCCGCCAGCACGCCGAGAGCGAGAACTGGCGCGGAGAAATCGAAGGACTCGACTTGCCCCTCACCTTCCTGCGCACCAAGCGCCAAGAAGCCCAACGTCTCGCCCGCCGACCGCTCGTCCAGCTCGGCATCCCACAACCGAGAGGTGACAACGCTGATACCCCGGCACCCCTCAAGCACCAGCAAAACCGCGACGCCCCGTGAAGCAGTTTTCCAGCTCCACGGGGCGTTCTGGTCGCGGTCGCTGCGCGCGGACTCAGGACTCGGCGATGATGAGATAGAACATGAAGCCGGCGACGACCGGACCGCGCTCCAAGCGCTGCAGCCACGGCCCGGCATCGGATTCGCTCATCGCCCCCGCCTGCACCGCTCGGGCAGAGTTGCGCCGCAATCCGAGAATCTCATTCGCCGTGGCGAAGTCGCGGAACAGCACCGCAACCGGTTCGACGGATCTGATGCGGAAGCCGGCTCGGACGCACAGGCGAACCAACTCCCGCCCGATCGTTGGGTTGCGCACCCGGCCCGCGACGAAACGGGCGAACCGCCGGCTGGTATCGAGGTCCTGATCGGCGACCGCCAGGGTGTCCCAATCCGGCTCGGCCATACCGAAAAGCCCTCCGGGGCGAAGCACCCGGCGCACTTCCTCCACAGCCCTCGCCGGGTCGGCCACGTGCTGCAAGACACGATCCGTTCGTGCGCGGTCGACGCCGTCGTCAGGTATGGGCAGGTCAAGGAGATCGCCCAGGAGCAACTCCACGTTCGGCCGGTCAGCCATCCGTCGACGTGCTTCTTCCAGCATCCGAGGCTCGCGATCGACGCCGATGACCGAGCCTTCTCCACCTACCGCATCAGCAAGCCGAGCAAGGTCCGTTCCAGGACCGCATCCGACGTCCAGCACCGTCTGTCCTGGACCCGCGTCCAGAGACGCCACGAATCGCTGCTTGTAGTCCATGCCCACCGCCGTGCTGGCAGCTGCGTCCATGTAGGCAATCTGGTCCGGTGCGGCCGTTGCCGCCGTGAGTCCAACCATCCGCTCACCGAAGCACAAGGGCGGGAGCGATTGGTGGAGAGGTTGTGGAGATTTCGGAGAAGGTCTCGAGCATCAAATCGATCGCCTGTCACCCGATCGAGTGAAGTGCAGATAAGCTGCACCGACCGCGCCCTCGGTGCCGGCGACGGGCGAGTGCTCCGGATCGCCGAGGGCATCCGCTGGGCGGGATAAGCCGGCCCGCGGCGCACCGATGATGGGCATCCGCCCCCGACCGGCGCCCGCCGGGCACGCCCCGGGCCGCTCGGAGGACGGACCCGGGGCAACGCGCACGCCATCGGTGCCGGGCGGCACCGGGCGCACACAATCCGGTCGCTGGGCTCGCATTCGCCCGCTATGGTCCGCCGCATGAGGCTGGAGAAGATAACTCCGGAGAACTACCAGGCGGCTCTCGCGCTGTCCGTACGTCCCGATCAAGAGGATCTGGTCGCCCCGGTGGTCAAGTCGTTGGCCGAGGCGTACGTGTTTCCCGAACACGCCTGGCCAAGGCTGATCTATGACGGCGACCGGCTGGTCGGCTTCCTGATGGCCTTCCTCGACATACCGTGGGGCCGCAGTCACGACGACCTGCGCTCCGGCCTGTGGCGGCTGAACATCGCGGCTGACGCCCAGAGGAGCGGCTACGGTCGGTTCGCCGTCGAGGCCGTGTGCGCGGAGATCGGTGCCCACGGCGGCACCCGGGCATACGTCACCTGGGAACCCGGTCCCGGTGGGCCGGAGAAGTTCTACCTGAAGCTGGGCTTCCGGCCGACCGGCGAGCAGAGTGGCGGCGAGACCGTCGGCGTCCTGGACCTGTGAAAACCCCGGCCGAGCCCAGGGCGGCACCGCGCTCGGCCTCGGGACAGTTGTCGGCGTAGCTCGGACCTGGGCCGGTCAGCTCATCCGCCGTCACGGTCTCGAAGCAATTCCCCCACATAACCGACATCACCCCTCTCGGGCATCCGTTCCGGCTGACCGGTGCAGGTCATCGGCCAGCTCGGCTGCTACCTGCTCCGGCTCCGCCAGACAACGCCAGGCCGGTACCCGACGGACGGGGGTGAGGCCGGCGGTGATGTCGAGCTGGGCGAGCACCTTACGCAGTCCCCGGCCGTCGGAATCCCCCGCCGGATCGTCAACGACGACGGCCAGTTCGACCTCCGCGTGGCGCGCAACGATGTCGACGGTCCGCCCAGTCACGGGGACGTCGCGCCGCACGGCGAGGCCGGCTTCCCCAAGGGCACGATGCAGCCGGTCGGTGGCCACCACCGAGGCATCCGGCACCCTGTCGGCGACTTCGCGGCCGAGGGCCAGAGCGGTGAGCAGTCCACGTTGCGCCGACCACCACGAACGGTCGCCGACCACGACGAGCTGGGACCGGGCCCGGGTGATGGCGACATTCCACAGGTTGGTCTGGTGCACGAGCCAGCCTCGGGTGCGGTCCGGGATGCCGTGCGCCCCGACGGGCGAGACGACCATGATGTCCCGTTCGCTGCCCTGGAACTTGTGGATGGTCGCGCAGAGCAAATTGTCGGTGAGGCCGGCGTCGCGCAGGGCCGCGGCCAGGCGGCGCTGGTGCGCGGCGAGCGGCGTGACCACCCCGATCGAGGCATCGGGGTACGCCGTCCGCAGGTGCGCCACCTCGGTGACGACCTGATCGATCTCCACCTGGTTGCGCCCGGAGCCGGTCGCCCCGGGGCTGAACCTTCCGGGGACGTCGCGCCAGCGCACCGCCTGCTCGGCTGGAGCGGCCAGCCGGGCCGGGTCGGTCAGCACGGTGAGCCGCCCCTGGTAGACCTCCCGGTTCGGCACCTCGACGATGTCCGGGTGGCACCGGTAGTGCTCGTCGAGGAGGTGCGTCGCGCCCGCCGCGGCGGCGAACGCGTCGTACGCGGAGTGGTTTGTGTAGGTGAGCCGACGGGTGGTCAGCCAGCCGGTACTCACATCGGCCCGGGCGCGCTCGGTGACGTCGTCAGTCTCGGGCAGGTCCACCACGGGCGCGAGCTGACGCGGATCGCCGATGATCAGTGCCCGCTTGGCGCGGTAGAGCATGGGCAGGATCGCGGGAATGGTGCACTGCGCCGCCTCGTCGATCACCACCAGGTCATACAACGCGGGGCTTCTGCGCAGCCGCCGGGCGGAGAGCGCGGTCACCGCCCAGCCCGGCAGCACCCGCAGCAGCTCGGGGAAGTAGGCCCAGCTGTCCGACTGCGGCTTGGCCATCTCGTCGGCCCGGTCCTGCAACAGGCGCGCTCCCGCAGCCACCCGGCGGGCGATCTGCGCCCGCAGTAGCTCGATGCTGCGGGCGGGCCTGTCGGTGCCGACCAGGCTGACGAGTTTGCGCCAGGAAGCCTCGGCGTCGGGCAGCTCGGCGAGACGCTGCCGGCGTTCGCGCCAACGCAGCTCGATCACGGCCCGCTCGGCGAGCGCCTCGACGGCGTCCCGGTCGACGGCCCGGTACGCCCGCAACCGCCACCGGTACCACCACCCGAACCACCTGCTGGCGAGCGCTCGATCGGTCAGGTGGACGAGCTGCGCCAGAGCCCTGTCGTCGTCCGGCAGCGTGGCCACTCCGGCGCTCGGGTCGGCGTCACGCTCGACGGCCAACTCGGCGAGGTCGCGTTCGAGCAGGCGTAGCTCGTCCAGCGTCGCCCGGAGTTCGGCGGCCTTCTCGGCCAGCAGTCGCAGCTCGTGCAGCGGGGTCCGGTCGTCCGGCATGGCGTGCGGCGCTGCCTGCGGATAGGCCACGAGGATGTCGGCGAGGTGTTTCGGTTCCTGCAGACGGTGTTCCTTGTTACCGGTACGCAGCAGCAGGCCCGGGCCGATCAGGTCGGTGACCCGGCCGAGCACCGAGTCGACGGCCTGATTGCTGGTGGAACCGATGAGCACGCTCTGGCCTGCGGCGGTGGCGGTGGCCAGCAGGGCGGTTACCAGTTGACTCTTGCCGGTGCCCGGCGGCCCCTGGGCGACGGTCAACGGCTGTGACATCGCCGCCTGGATGATCTCTTCCTGCGCCTCGTTCGTGGCGCTCATCGCCACCGTCACGGCCGGCGTCGGAGGCACCTCGTCGGGGCGGAGCGCCAGCGCGCCCAGGGCGGTCCGCTCGATGAGCTTCGGATTCTTGACCATGCCTCGCAGGTCGTCGACGAGCTGCCGCTGCGGCGACTCGGTGGCGTCGACGGTGTAGAGGATGGCCGCGTTCTGGACCCGGCTCACCGGTCCCGGGCGGATGGTGCCGGCGAGCATCGCCGGGTCGAGCTCGACCACCGGGTCCAGCCCGAACGTCTTCATGAGCACATCGGCGGTGGCGACCAGGGCAGCGGGGTCGCCTGGCACGAAGACCTGCTCGACGCGTTGCCGCAGTTCGTCGGCTTCCACCTCGGAGAGCTGGAACAGGTCGACGAGGGCGGAGCTGGGACGGGGCGGAAAGGAGGCGTGCAGGACATCGTCCGCGCCGACGGTGACATCGCAGACCAGGAGCGGGGCGAGCCGTGGAGGTCGGCCCCGGCCGGGCCGGATGGCGACGACCGGGTAGCCGTACTGCACCTCCCTGCCGTCGGCCCGGGCCCGTGCGGCGAGTTTGGCGGCCGTACCGCCCAGCCGGACGGGCGCGTCCGAGGTGAGGACGGCCTCGGACCCGGGCGGAGCCGCGACGTACGTGCCGGTTGCCTGGGGATCGATGAGGGACTGCAACACGGTCGACCGCTGCATGCAGTTGACGTAGTAGGTCACCAGGCGGCGCCACTGGTCGGCGTCGAACGGCGCCTCGTCCGCCGGAGTGGTCGGGACGGCTGCGACCTGCCGCGCGGCGGCGGCGGATCCGGGCACCGTCGCCAGCCGGATCGGCTCGGTGACTCCCTCACTCGACTCGACCGGGTTGTGCTGACGACGCCGGGCCATCTCGGTCAGGGCGTACCGGGAAAGGTCGTTGGTGGTTATCCAGCCGTCGTCCGCCGTCCCCTCGGCCGCGCCCCGCAGGCCGGTGAGGAGCACCTCGGTGAAGATCGAAGGCTGGTCCGGCCCCTGCGCCTTCGACGCCTTCAGGTGGGTGCTGGAGGTCAGGATGAAGGTGCCGCGCTCACGCTTGGCGCGGCGCGGCTCCTCGCGCACCCCGCCACGGAAACGGTGCCGGGCCGTGAACGCGCCGGAGAAGCAGCAGTCGAGGAGGACGACCTTCTGGCTGGCCTTGGTGTGGTTGAGCAGATGACGCAGGGTGCCGTCGGTGTCGAGCGCGGTCGCGTGCAACTGCCCGCAGACCGTGTCGGTCGCGGCCAGGAACAGCGACTGCCCGTCGCCGTGCAGCACGCCGTGGCCGGAGTAGTAGAGCAGCGCCAGGTCGCCGTTGCGCCGCGCGCCGTAGAACTCCTCGACGACCTGGCGCAGGTGCGCGGCCGGCAGGTCCAGTTCGGCGCGTACGGTGTCGAACTCACCGGCGCCGTCCAGCAGCGCCTTGAGCTGTGCCACGTCCTGTCGTACCGAAGGAAGGGGCGCAAGCTCGCGGTCGACGTGGCAGGCGGCCGTGCCGAGCAGCAGGGCGTGCCGACCCATCAGCGGCGGGACCTTTCGATCGCGGCCCGCACCGTCCTGATCAGCTCGTCGGTCTGGGCGTGGGTGGGCCGGTCGATGGTCAGCTCGATGTCACCGACCCGCAGGTGCACCCGGCGGCCGGTGTGACGTTGCAGGAAGGCCAGGACCACGTCGACCAGGGCCTGCACGTAGCCGGGGTCGACGCCCGCCAGCACGGTCACCACGCCGAACGCCAGCTCGCCGACGCCCTTGGCGGCCGGGTCGGTGGTGGGCCGCTCGACGCGCTCCACCTCGCCGGCCTCGCGGAGGTCGTCCGCCAGTTCCTCGGTCAGCTCGTTGAGGACGAACTCGTCGTCGTCGGCGAGCGGCGTGAAGTCGATCCGGATGCGGACGTGAGACACCCAACCTCCTCGGCGTGCGGTGCTGACGAGGCTACGGAGGCGGCGATGAGTGCGGCTATGTCTGTCGGCTTTCCGATCAACCCGTCCACACGCGACTGACCGGTCGGCTCAAACATCGACCCTGGCCGTCTCGGGCGGGGAATGACGCACTCCGGTGGGTTGGTCCCGCCCCTGGTCGGCGGCCTGATCGGTCGTGGCCGCCCGCGCCGGAGTGATGGCGGTTCCGGGCCCAGGAGGCCGGGCCGCTAACTGGCCGACTCGGCCTTGAGCCCCGCGATGAAACCGACCCAGGAGCGGCCGTCGAAGGCGAGCGCCGGGCCGCTGCGGTCCTTGGTGTCGCGGACGCCCACCGCGCCGCCGACGAACCGCACCTCGACGCAGGCCGCGTTGTTTGAGCTGCGGGAGGACTTGAACCAGCCACGATCGGGGGTGGGGCGAGGGGCCATCACGTCATCTCCTTGGCGATCCGCCGGATCAGCGCCAGCGACTCCGCCGAGCTTAACGCCCGTTCCCGCGCCTCAGCGAAGGTCACCGCGTAGTCCGCGACCCGGCTGGACTGGTCGATGATGTCGCTGGAGGTGAGCACCTCCTGCCAGACCAACTCGGGCAGCCGGGGCGACGGGAAAGACAGGATCTGGAACGGGCCACCGAGCGCGGGATGCGCCCCGGCGGCGAACGGCATCACCCGGATCTCGATCTGGCCGGGGCGCTCGGTCAGCAGCCGGTCGAGCTGGTCGAGCTGGGCACGCATCACCTCCGGGCCACCCACCTGCTGCCGCAGCGCGCCCTCAGCGATCACGGTGGTCAGGCGCAGCGGGTGGTCACCGTCCAGCCGCCGCTGCCGCGCCAACCGTGCGGCGACCCGCCGGTCCATCTCGGTCAGCCGGACGTAGGTGTTGCCGCCCCGGATGACCGCGCGGGCGTACTCCTCGGTCTGCAACAGCCCGTGCAACAGTTCGTTGTCGTAGCTGTGGATGTGCTCGGCGCCCGCCTCGTAGCCGAGGAAGCGGAGAAAGTCGGCGGGGAAGAGCTGCGAGTACTGGTGCCACCAGGCCCGCTGCATGGCACCGACCCGCAGCTCCTCCAGCTCGGTGGCGTCGGACGGGTCGAGCTCGTAGATCTTGACAAGCTGGGCCAGCCGGTCGGCGGGCAGCTTGACCCGCCCCGCTTCTACCCCCGAGATGTACGCCTGCGTGATGCCGCTGGCGCGGCCCGCCGCGACCGCAGTCATCCCGACTTCCTCGCGACGCTCGCGCAGCCGTATCCCGAGCTCCCACCCCTGGACCGTGGGCGATGCGGGCGGAGGCGTCGACTTACGACGTGTCCTTGGTGCGTTCGATGCCATCTCAACTCCATCCGTTCTTTGCCGATGTCATTTCGGCGACCATAGTCGACGGACACGCCGGACACCACTTTCTTGATATAAGCGAGCGTGTCGGTAATGCTGCTTTGGGAAGTCCTTCCAAACAGCAGGAGGCGACATGTTCAGCGAGGTCAGGTGGATCTCCCGGGAGCCGGAGGTGCGGCACGCGTTCTCGCTCTCCCGGATCGTCGACGCCGGCACCGTGGACGAGTGGTACGACCTGCTCGGGGTCGTCCGGGTGCCAACCGACCGGCGGGTGCCGGACAAGCTGCGCGACCAGCTACGGCCGTGGGCGCTGGCCACCCTGGCGGCCGGCGGGTACGGCTTCGGCCGCTACTACGCCAGCTACTCCACACTGGACGAGGACGACGAGCCGGACAAGGCCATCTCGGACGAGGACATCAACTGGTCCGGCAGCACCGTCCTGATCCCCGTCGAGCAGCCGGCCGGGCCCTGATCCGGCGGGCCCCGATCAACCGACCTGAGCATCCCGTGGCGGTCAGCAGCTGGCCTGGGATGCTGTCCGGGTGACCACCATCCGCTCCGTAGTGCTGGTGGGGCTGTTCTCCGCGAAGGACCGCGAATACCAGGACCGCCTCGACGCGCTGGAGGCGCAGGTGACGGCGCTGGGCGGACGAGTGTTGGGCCGTTTCGTCCAGCGTAGAGGCGTCTCCGACGGCGGGGTACGACTGATGACAGCACCGCTGTCGCGCCGTTTCCTCATCGGTCCGGGAAAGCTGGACGAGATCGCTGCGACGTGTTCGAGCAAGCACGTCGACGCCGTTGTCTTCATCAACGACCTGAGCGGCTACCAGCGCCGCTGGCTGTCGACGCGCCTCGGGCGCTCGGTGCTCACGCAGGCCGACCTCGACCAATCAGGGCATGGCCTCGCCAGCCCAACCCGAACACATCGTCGCCCTGGCCGGGAGCGGCCCAATCACCGCCGATAGCACCGTCACCTCACGAGCCACGACTCCCGACCGGCCAGGCCGGGTTCCGCTCACTTGAAGGCGGCGTGGCCGGTCAGCACCTGTCCGATGATCAGCTGATGCACCTCGGAGGTGCCCTCGTAGGTGAGCACGGATTCGAGGTTGGCCGAGTGCCGGATGACCGGGTAGTCGAGGGTGATCCCGGCCGCGCCGAGGATGGACCGGCACTCGCGGGCGATGGCGATGGCCTCCCGTACGCTGTTGAGCTTGCCCAGGCTGACCTGCCGGTGGTCGAGTGTGCCGGCGTCCTTCATCGCGCCGATCTGCAACGCCAGCAGCATCCCCTTGCCCAGTTCCAGCCCCATGTCGGCGAACTTGAGCTGGGTGGCCTGGTACGCGGCGAGCGGCTTGTCGAAGATCAGGCGGCTGCGGGCGTACGCGATCGTCGTCTCCAGGCAGTCGTGGGCCGCGCCCAGTGCCCCGAAGACGATGCCGAAGCGGGCCTCGTTGAGACACGACAGCGGCCCGGACAGGCCGGCGGCCCCCGGCAGCATCGCGTCGGCGGGCAGCCGCACGTCGTCGAGGACGAGTTCCGAGGTCACCGAGGCGCGCAGGGAGAGCTTGCGGGTGATCTCCGGGGCGGTGAAGCCGGGGGTGCCGGCGGGGACGAGGAAGCCTCGGACGCCCTCGTCGGTGCGGGCCCACACCACGGCGACATCAGCGATCGAGCCGTTGGTGATCCACATCTTGGTGCCGTCGAGCACCCAGTCGTCCCCGTCGCGGCGGGCCCTGGTCCGCATGCCGGCCGGGTCGGAGCCGAAGTCCGGTTCGGTCAGGCCGAAGCAGCCGATCGCCTCGCCGGCCGCCATCCGGGGCAGCCACTGCTGCTTCTGCTCCTCGGACCCGAACCGCCAGATGGCGTACATGGCGAGCGATCCCTGCACCGAGACCAGGGAGCGCAGCCCCGAGTCGCCCGCCTCCAGCTCGAAGCAGGCCAGCCCGTACGCGACGGCGGAGGTGCCGGCGCAGCCGTAGCCCTCCAGGTGCATGCCGAGCACGCCGAGTTCGCCGAGTTCGCGGGCCAGGTCCCGGACGGGCAGGCTGCCGTCCTCGTACCAGGTGGCGATCTCCGGGCGGATCCGCCGGTCGACGAAGCCACGTACGGCAGCCTGGAGGACCCGGGTGTCGTCGTCGATCAGCGCGTCGACGCCGAAGTACGCGAGCGTGGGCGCGGGGGTGGACAGGGTCACGATTCGTTTCCTCCCGGGGCTTCTACGAGCTGCGTGTTCACGCTACGCGCGACGGCGACGGCCAGCGCGTCCAGCGCGGGCAGTCGGTCACCCGATGCGGCCGGCCCGACCCAGCAGGTACCGCTGTTCGACCTGGTTCCGCGTCAGGTCGGCCGCCTCGCGGTACCGGGCCGCCGCGCCGGTCGGGTCGCCGGTCAGCTCCAGCAGGTGGGCGCGGACGGCGCGTTCCCGTTGCCGGGTCAGCGGTTCCTCGTCGAGGTGGTGGCTCCGGTTGAGGTCGTCGAGCAGCGCCAACCCGCGGGCCGGCCCGTACGCGTGGGCGACCGCGACCACCCGGCTCAGCCGCACCGGCGCGGTCGGGCTGAGTTGTTCCAGTCCGAGGTACAGCGCCGCGATCTGGGGCCAGTCCGTCCGGTCCGGTGACGCTGCCGCGGCGTGCACGGCCGCGATCGCCGCCTGCAACTGGTACGTGCCGACCTCGCGCCGCCGCCAGACGCTGTCGATCAGCCCGGTGCCCTCACGGATCAGCTCGGGATTCCACTGCGTCCGGTCCTGCTCGTCGAGCGGCACCAGCTCGTCGCCCCGCGTACGGGCAGCCCGCCGCGACTCGGTGAGCAGCATCAGCGCGAGCAGCCCGGTCGCCTCGGCGTCGTCCGGCAGGGAGTCGTGGAGCATGCGGGTCAGCCGGATCGCCTCGCGGGTCAGGTCGACGCGGGCGAGCGCGTCGCCGGTGGAGGCCGTGTAGCCCTCGTTGAAGATCAGGTACAACACCTGCATGACGGCGTTCATCCGGCTGTCCCGGTCGGCGTCGGTCGGCGGGGTGAACCGGGCGCCGGTGCGGGCCAGCTGCTGCTTGGCGCGGCTGATCCGGGCGCCCATGGTGTTCTCGGCCGTCCCGTAGGCATGCGCGATCTCCGCGGTCGTCAGGCCGCCGACCGCGCGCAGGGTGAGCGCCACCTGGGAGGTTGCGCTCAGCGCGGGATGGCAGCACAACAGCAGGAGCTTGAGACTGTCGTCGGTCGCCAGCGGCGGGTGCGCCCGCCGGGCCGGATCCCGCATCGCCAGCTCGGTCCTGCCGACGTGCTGCTCGCGGCGGCGTCTGGCCTGGTCGGTGCGGAGCAGGTCGACCATCCGCCGGTACCCGATCCGGATCAGCCAGCTTCGCGGGTGCTCCGGCACACCGTCGGTCGGCCACGCCCGGCTCGCGACGAGCAGCGCCTCCTGCACCGCGTCCTCGGCGATGTCGAAATGGCCGAAGCGCCGCACCAACGCGCCGAGCACCTGCGGTGCCTCGGCGCGCAGCAGGTGCTCGACCTCCGACGTCACGCGAATTCGGCCGCTCGGCGGCCCGCGACGTCGCGGAGGCCGTTCATGCGGCGAAGTCCTCCCCCATGATCGGCCGGATCTCCATCGGTTCGCCCAGCACCTCGACCATCCGCGAGACGATCTCGACGGCGCGCTCCTGACTGGCCACATCGATCACCGCAAAACTGGCCAGGACCTCCTTGAGCTCGACGAACGGGCCGTCGGTCGCCACCGGCCCGGCCGGGGTCCTGCGGACCGTGGTGCTGACGGCCGGATGCCCGAGACCCTCGCTGCTGACGAACTCCCCGGTCTCGATCAGCTCCTGTTCGAACCGCTGGTACCCGGCGAACGCGGCCAGCGCCTCCTCGGACGGCGTATCGGCGGTGGCGGCGTCCCACGCGGCGGCCGGCGTGTAGCTGAGCAGCAGATACTTCATGGTCATCCTCGTGTTCGTGGGCCTCGGATCACGCTACGCCGGTGGCCGAACGGCGCAGGGAGAGGGCGACGACCGTCGTCCAGGTGAAGGCGACCAGACCGTTGGCTTCGTCCTGGCTGGCTGGGTGTTCGCCGCTACCTCGTGGCCGCACCGGGCACTTTGACACGCAAGGAATGTGACGTGGGCCACAACATATCGGCGTCACGGGATGTCAAAGCCGGGGTGCGGCCTCCGAGGTACCGGCAAGCACCCACCGAGGAGGACACGATGTCTGAGAACACCCAGCCGAGCGCCGAACTGACCGCCCTGGACCGCCTGGTCGGCACCTGGACGGTGACCGGCGGCGCCGAGGGAACCGTGCGGTACGAGTGGATGACCGGCGGCTTCTTCCTGCTCCAGCACGTGGAGCTGACCCAGTTCGGCCAGCCGGTCACCGGGCTGGAGGTCATCGGCCACCTGCACCCGTTCGGCGAGCCGATCGGCGCGGACGTGGTGTCGCGGTTCTACGACGCGGCCGGCAACACCCTCGACTACGTCTACGAGCTCGTCGGCGACAAGCTCGTCATCTGGGGCGGCGCGAAGGGCAGCCCGGCCTACTACGAGGGCACGTTCAGCGCCGACGACACCACGGTCACCGGCGAGTGGGTCTACCCGGGCGGGGGCGGATACGCGTCCACGATGACCCGAAGCTGAGCCCGGACAGCCACCGACCCCGAGCTCCCCGAGGCGACGCCCCTCGCGCCTCGGGGAGTCGCCGCCTCCGGCCGTCTCGTCCTCTCCGCTTCACCGGACAGGGCGGCTCCGTGATCGCCGATAGGTTGCAGCCCATGGGCAGAATCCTCTCGGTCAACCTGGCTGTGCCGGAGCGCAGCACCGCGAAGCGGGTCGGCATCACCGGCATCAACAAGCGGCCGGTGGACGGGCCCGTAACGGTCCGCGCTCCCGGACCGAAGACCACCGGGCTGCACAGTGGCCTGGTGGGCGACCAGATCTTCGACATCGAGCACCATGGCGGTGACGACCAGGCCGTGTACGCGTACGCCCGGGAGGACTACGACTGGTGGGAGGCCCAACTTGACCGGGTACTGCCTGGCGGCGTCTTCGGCGAGAACCTGACCACGGTGGGCGTCGACGTGAACGATGCGGTGATCGGCGAGACGTGGCTCATCGGCGACAGCCTCGTGCTGCAGCCGACGTTCGGGCGTATCCCGTGCGCCACGTTCCAAGCCAAGATGGCTGAGCCGCAGTGGGTGAAGACGTTCACCCGTGAGAATCGGCCTGGTGCCTACTTGCGCGTCCTAGAGCCGGGAGATGTTCAAGCGGGAGACCCGGTGACCGTGGTGCACAAGCCGTCCCACGGCGTGACGATTTCGGGTGTCTTCCGCGCATACTGACCGAGCCAGAGTTGCTGCCCGCGCTGGTGGAGATCGAGGGCCTACCTAACGAACTGCGGCACTCACTGCGCCGCCGCCTGAAGAGTTAAGCCCCGCTAAGAGCTGAGCCCTGCCGGACGCGGCCCGCGTCACGGTCACGGTCACGGTCACGGTCGGCGGCGCGCCCCCGGCCACGGTCACCCTCGACACGTCGAACGCCGGCACCACCCGGATACCGCCGGAACCGAAAGCGGGGTCGCACCGTCCGAAGACGGCTCGGCCACGCCGAGCAGGTTCACAGGGCCGACTACGACCGTCGCGGCCGGCTTCGGCCCTCTACGCTGACTCGGCAGCGCCAACACCACAGGCACGACAAAACCACGGCCTTACCCGCCAGGCCAAGCTGCTCTGGGATGCTTGCCGGGTCGCCGTAGCCACCTCGTCGCGGCACCGATCTCGGCCACCTACAGGCCTCTCGGGGGTGGGTCCAGGGCCTCGGCAAAGTCGTGAGGGTCTCCGGCTTGGCAGGTCCCAGGGGATACGTGCGCTACCGACATCGTCGGCCCCTGCCGGGTCGGTCTTCGCCGGATTGGTCTTCGCCGGATCGGCCCTGTCGGCGAGCCGGTCGAGGATGGTGATGGTGTGCGCGGCCGGGGTGTGCGCCGTCGGGTCGGTCCACCCACCGTCGGGTCGGTCCACCCTCTGTCGGGTCCTTTGGAGCTGCCCCGTTTGTGCTACCGATGGAGCGGGCGCGTAAACGGGGCAGCTCCAAAGGGGCCGACAGGCAGGTCCCCGACTGGATGCCGGGAGGCAATCGGCCGGCCGCCTCCCGGACCGCCCGATGCGCGGCGCGGGGTGGCATGGGGGCGGCGACCTCCCGGGCATTCGCGGGAGCGGAGACAGAGACAGCGCAGGACCGGCGAGACCGTGGCCAAGGTCCTGGCCCTGGCCTGGCCCTGGCCAGGATCTCGGATCATCCTCAAGGAGCGGAACAGGAATCCCGGAGGGTGGATGAACTTCGGGGAATCGGCGCCCCGCGACTTTGCCGGGGCCCTGGGGGCGGGTCCGGCCTGACCTGCCGGGTGTTCCGCCGCGCGGGTTCGCTTATCCGTCGGCAGAGTGCACGACGGAGCGCCGGCCCGGTTCGGCCGGCGCTCCCTATGACGCGCTGTTCAGAGCGTGGTTTCGCCGTTGAGGCCGAAGAAGTCGTGCCATTTGGTGCTGGCTGTGAAGGTGGTGCCGGTGGAGAGGGAGACGTAGATGTCGTTGGTGTTGCCTTTGGTGAAGACGATGATGTCGTCTTTGCCGTCGCCGTTGGCGTCGGCGAGGTAGGGGAACTCGCCACCCAGGCAGAAGAAGTCGTTCCATTTGATGGTGGTTCCGAGGAAGGTGCTGCCGTTGGAGATGGCGGCGTACACGTCTGCGTCGGTGTTGCAGGTGAAGGTCACGATGTCGTCTTTGCCGTCGCCGTTGATGTCGCCTACTCGTGGTTGTTCGGTGCCGACGGCGAACAGGTCGTGCCATTTTTGTGGCTGGCCGAAGCCGGTGCCGGTGTTGTTGGCGAGTGCGACGATCACGTCTGCGGCTGAGGCGGGTCCCTGGGTGAAGGTGATGATGTCGTCTTTGCCGTCGCCGTTGACGTCGCCGACTGCTGGGTGTTCGCCGGGGATGGAGAAGTATTCGTGCCATTTCATGCCTGGGCCGAAGGAGGTTCCGGTGGATAGTGCCACGTAGACGTCGGCTGCGGCGTCGTGGGTGAAGGTGATGATGTCGTCTTTGCCGTCGCCGTTGACGTCGCCGACTGCTGGTACTTCGGTGTTGGGTGCGAACCAGTCGTGCCATTTGGTGGAGTTGGTGAAGGTGGTGCCGGTGGAGAGGGAGATGTAGACGTCGGCGAGGGTGCCGTGGGTGAACGCCACGATGTCGTCCTTGCCGTCGCCGTTGAAGTCTCCGGAGAGCAGGGTCTCGCCGTTGAGGCCGAAGAAGTCGTTCCACTTCACGGAGGTGCCGGCGAAGGATGATCCGGTCGACGAGGAGACGTAGACGTCGTTGAGCGAGCCCTGGGTGAACGCGACCACGTCGTCGCGGCCGTCACCGGTGAAGTCCGTCGGCGAACCGGCGAGGTACTTGGATCCGGTTCCCACGCCGCCCTGGTTCACCAGCGAGATGTAGTAGTTCCAGTTCCAGTTGGGTCCGGGGTCCGTGTGGTTGTTGCCGGGGATCTCGTTGTGGCCCTTGATGGCGGTGCGGTTCTTCGGGAGGCCGTACTTGTCGCACAGGTAGCGGGTCAGCGCCGCCGACGACCGGTACATCGCGTCGGTGAACCACGCCGGGTTGTCCACGTACCCCTCGTGCTCGATCCCCACCCCGTACCCGTTGCCGGAACGGGCGTGGTAGGCCGTGTCGCCCTCGCGCACCATCTGGGTGATCTCGCCGTTGCTCGACTTGATCACGTAGTGCGCGCTCACGCCGGACGACGGGTTCTGGAACCAGCTGATCGTGCCCGCGTACGAGCCCTGGGTGACGTGCAGGACGACGGTGGTGATCCGGCTGGACCGGCCCGCGCCGTAATTCGCGCCGTTGGCCGCGACCCACCGCGCCGGGCCATACTCCGGCACGGCCGCGGCGAGGGCGTTCGACGGCGCGGTGCCGGCGGGCGCCACCGCCGCGTAACGACCGCGCTCCGGCTCGACCCGGTTCGGCCGCACCGCGACCGGACCGGCGATGCCCTGCTGCAACAGGTCGTAGACGTGGTCGGCGTACAGCCGCGCGGTGGCGTCGTTGACCGCCCCGCCGTACGTGGCCACGACCGGGTACCAGGCGGTGACCCGGTCGCGGTCGGCGGCCGTCAGGCCCTGCCCGTCGGCGAGGTCACGCAGGACGGCGGCACCGCCCCGGATGTTCGCCGAGGTGGTCGACTTGAGGTTCGCGATCGACTCGCCGGTCAACGTGGCCGCGCGTTCGAGGCTGTGCCTGGTGGGGTTGCTCACCAGGTGCATCACGCCGTAACCGTTGGCCTGGCTCGGCTTGCCGTCGTGCGAGTCGAGCCGGGACTCGCCGTACCCGACAGCGACCAGCAGGTCCCGGGGCACGTCGAACTCACGCGCCGCGCGGTCGAAGGCGGTGTCCGCCGTGCTACGGGTCGGAGCGGCGGAGACCGGCGCGGGCGGGCTGGCGATGGTGCCGGCGAGCGCCGCAGCGATCAGGGTGACGGCACCTCGGCGCCAACGGGGCCATGTTCCTGTCATCGGGGCCTCCAGTTCGCGGGTCACAGGGTCGCCTCGCCGTTGAGACCGAAATAGTCGTGCCACTTGACGCCGGCGGCGAACCCGGTGCCGGTCGAGAGCCCCACGTAGATGTCGTTGGTGTTGCCCTTGGTGAAGACGACGATGTCGTCCTTGCCGTCGCCGTTGACATCGCCGAGGTAGGGGAACTCGCCACCCAGGCAGAAGAAGTCGTTCCACTTCACGGTGGTCCCGACGAAGGCGCTGCCGTTGGACACGGCGGCGTACACATCGGCGTTGGCGTCACAGGTGAAGGTCACGATGTCGGCCTTGCCGTCGCCGTTGATGTCACCGACGCGGGGCAGCTCCGCGCCGACGGCGAACAGGTCGTGCCACTTCTGCGCGCCGCCGAAGGACGTGCCGGTCGACCGGGCGACGATCACGTCGGCGGCGGCACCCTGGGTGAAGGTGATGATGTCGGCCTTGCGGTCACCGTCGATGTCCGCCACCACCGGGTACTCGCCGAAGGGGCTGAAGAACTCGTGCCACTTCAGGCCCGGGCCGAAGGAGGTGCCGGTGGACAGCGCCACGTAGACGTCGCCAGCCTGGTTGTGGGTGAACGCCACGATGTCGGCCCTGCCGTCGCCGTTGACATCGCCGACCGCGCCGATCTCCGCCCCCGGGGCGAACCAGTCGTGCCACTTCTGGCCGCCGCCGAAGGACGAGCCGTTCGACAACGCCACGTAGACATCGCCGGTGTTGCTGTGCGCGAAGGTCACGATGTCGTCCTTGCCGTCACCATTCACGTCGCCGCTCGACGCGGTCTCGCCGCCGATGGAGAAAAAGTCGTTCCATCGCACGGAGGTGCCGGCGAACGCGGCGCCGGTGGAGCTGCCGACGTAGACGTCCGCCAGGGCGTTCTGGGTGAAGGCGAGCACGTCGTCGCGGCCGTCGCCGGTGACGTCGGTCGACGATCCGCCGGCGATGGCGTGCGTGCGGGTGGCCTCGGTGAGCAGGCTCCGAGCCTTCGCCGCGACCTGGTCGTAGCGGTCCGGGAAGCCGGAGCGTTGCACGCACTGGGCGACCTGTCCTGCGGTGAAGCCGGGATTGTTGCGGTCGCAGACGATCGCCCGGGTGACGTACTGCGTGCTTGCGTAGACCGGGTCCATGATCTGCTCCGGCGTGCCCCACCCGTAGTCCCAGCGCTGCTGGAACACCCCGAGCGAGGACTTGTCCCCGCAGGGCAGATTGTTCATGTGCGACTCGACCCAGCCCGCCTCGAAGGCGGAGAGCAGCACCTTGTCGTTGGCATTGTGGGCACGGGCCACCCGGTACACGATCAGGGTGACCGCGGGGTCGTGGTTGGCGGGGACCGACGAGCAGGCCAGGGTCCCCATCGGGACCGCCTGCACTGGCGCGCCCACGACAACGGCCGCCACGGCCATGCACAGGGCGAGAGGTACCGCCAGTAGTTTTGTCTTCACGATGCTCCTCACGAGAGAACGGCACGTGGGGTTGGGGGTTTGCGTTGACGGCCGCGACGACGGCAGGGACGGCAAGAAATCGATTGCTGAAAGTCTGGCCAGCATTTTGATGGCTGTCAATACCTGCGGAAAGTGTTGCCACGTCGGCGCGACAGTGGTGGGAGAATCCGCCACGGATCAGGCCATCCCGCCCGTCGTGGCCGATGGGCCGGGGCGTCGCGGTGGCGGCGTCGGTCGCACGCCGGGCGGTGCTGACCCTCAGCCCGGAAATCGATTCCACCACGTATAGGATCGCGGACGGTCCCAGGATGAGTCCACCGCGCCCGGTCCGGATCAGGTGGGAAGCCTTGTCGCGGCGGGCGGTCCCTGCGCGAAGATTGACTCGGGGGTGCCGGATGACAACCATCTACGATGTGGCCCGCAGGGCTCGGGTCTCACCTGCCACCGTCTCCCGGGTGCTGAACGGCCGTGCCTCCGTCGACCCGGAGCTGGCCGCCCGGGTTCGGCAGGCGACACAGGAACTCGAGTACCGCCCCAACGCCGTAGCCCGGAGCCTGCGTCGGAGCCAGACCAGCCTGTGGGCCGCCATCATCTCCGACATCGGCAACCCCTTCTTCACCTCGATGGTCCGAGGCGTCGAGGACGTGGCGCAGGAGGCGGGCTTCTCCGTCGTCCTGTGCAACGGCGACGAGAACCCCGAGAAGGAGGCGAGTTACGTCGCGGCGGCGCTCGCCGAACGGATGGCGGGGGTCATCATCTCGCCGTCGGGCCGACCGACTTTGATCAAAAGCCTGGTCGAGGCGGGCATCCCGGTCGTCGTCATCGACCGGCAACCTCGCGGCATCGCGGTGGACACGGTGCTCGTCGACAACACCCACGGCGCGGAGTTGGCCACCACGCACCTGATCGACAACGGATACCGCCGCATCGCCTGCATCACCGGCCCCCGTCGGATCTCCACCGCCGTCCAGCGGCTGCGGGGCTACCAGCGGGCGTTGAGACTGCGCGACCGACCCGTCTCCGAGCAGCTGATCCGACACGCCGACTTCCGCAAGGACGGCGGGTACCAGGCAATGTCGTCGCTGCTGGACGCGAGCGAGCCGCCGGACGCGGTCTTCGTCGCCAACAACCTGATGACCATCGGTGCGGTGGAGTGCCTGGTCGACCGCAACGTCGACGTGCCCGCCCGGTGCGGCATCGTCGGCTTCGACGAGATCCCGTGGGCGCACCTGGTCCGCCCGTCGCTGAGCACCGTGGCCCAGCCCACCTACGACCTCGGCCGGGCGGCCGCCGTGATGCTCACCGAACGCATCGCCGATCCGGCGAAGGCGCCCTCCACCGTCGTCCTCCCCACCGAGCTGCGGGTTCGGGACAGTTCGAGCCGTCCGGCTGGGCCCCGGCAAGTATGCTCCGGGGCCCGGCGTACGGCGGAGGACGCGACGTCGGGGTGAGCGGCGTCGCGCCCCGCTGATCAGATCCGGACGTCACCGCACAGGTGCACCCGCATACCGAGCTCGGCGAAGAGCGCGGCCTTGACCCGCAGCGCCCGGTCGGCGGTGGCCGCGTCCGGCGCGTAGACCACGTTGAGGTGGTTGGCCTTGTGCCGGGCCATCAACTGGTCGCGACCGACTCCGTGCAGCACCGCGTGCATGATGGGCCACTGCGGGGTGGTGGCGTCGAGCCGCCGCCGGGTCTCCGCCTCGGGCAGTTCGACCACCGTTCCCCGGCCGAGATCCACGTGCAGCACGCCGTCCATGACGAAGACCCGGGACCACACGATCTCGCCGGGCTTCGACACGCCGCTCAGGGTGCCGCCACCGAGCGGGAAGTACATCGGCGGCTGACGCATGCTGTAGGACCGGTCGTAGCCCCCGTTGTGGGACGCCGGCACCGAGCCGGAAATCTCGAAGACCCAGACGAAGTCGTCGCCGTACCGCTCCCCCCACCGGATGTCGTGCAGCGTCGTGGCCGGGTCCAGCCCCATCGCCGTCCAGATCCGGTTGGTGACCAGGGAATCGACGGCAACGCCCTCGTCGACCTCGTTGAAGTGCGGCAGCGCCGCGCCCGCGTACAGCTCGCGGGAGCCGTCACGACTGCGCACCGGGGGCCGTTGCACGTTGTTGAGCAGCCCTTCGGCGATGTCGCTGGCCGGGACGACGTCCTTGAGACCCTGCTGGTACTGGATGCCCACCGCGTCGAGGCCGAAGTCGTCGGCGATCCGCAAAGCCGCGACATACATCTTGAACTGGGTGAGCAACTGCGCCTCGGTCAGCTCGGTGGCCTCGTCATCGCCGGTGTGGAAGGTCATGCCGGCCTCGTCGAGCCAGGCCCGTACCGCTTGCGCCTCCGCGTCGGGCACCTGTGCCATCTCCGCCACCAGGGCGCTCTGCGACAGTCGCTCCTTGAAGATGCCCATCGGGTTGAGCAACTCGTCGTCGATGATGGCGTTGTACATGCCCATGCAGCCCTCGTCGAAGACACCGATGATGGCCCGCTCGGCGACGAGCTGCCGGGCGAGGGCGACGCCGAGGGCGACCTCCGGGTCAGGGGACAACGCCGGCAGGTCCCGTACGTGGCTCTCGTCGTGCGTCAGCTCGCCGGCCTCCAGCCAGGTGCTCAGCCCGTCACGGGCCCACGCGTCGGTGAAGTCCTCGCTCCACAAAGCCGAGTAGCGCACCCCCGCCTTGGTCAGGCTGCCGGCGAGGTTGAGCAGGCCGACCAGACCGGGGAACTCGCCACTCCAGTTGGCCACCAGCAGGATCGGCCCGCGGTGCCGCCGCAGGCCGGCCAGCACGTGGTGGCTGTACTGCCAGACCGCCTCGACCACGATGAGCGGGGCGTCCAGCGGGATCGTCTTGAAGACCTCGATCCCGGCGCGCTGGCTGTCGATGAACCCGTGACCGGTGGCCGGGTCGGCCGGGTGGCCGCGCTCGACCCGCCATCCCAGTGCTGTCACCGCGGCGGCGAGGTCGTCCTCAAGCTTGCGCTGGGTCGGCCAGCAGGTGACGTTCGCGCTGGGCCGCAGGTCACCGCTGGCAACCGTGTAGACGGTACGCGGGGCGGCGACCGGCGGCTCCACCAGCACGGGCATGGCGTACGTGTTCACAGGGTGACTCCCTCGGCTGACTCTTCGGGTGCGGGGTGGTGCGGCACCGGTACGCGGCGCTGCCGGGCGTGCAGCGCGTGCGCGACCGACAGTGAGCCGGCATACAGCTCGTGGTACAGCTGGTACAACTCGTCGTAGTCTGCCGCCAACTCGACGCGCGGATTCCGGGTCTCCATGATCGGGTTCCAGGCGTCGATGGAGACCTCGTGTTCGATGCCGGCAGCCAGGAAGGCCGCGCCGTAGCTGGCTCCGATGGTCTGCGTCGGAATCTGCTGGGCGCGGCCGGTGATGTCCGAGACGATCTGGGTCCACAGCGCGCCCTGGGTGCCGCCACCGACGGCGACGACACGCCGCACGTCGCCCCCGGCCGCCTCCATCGTCTCGATGTTGTGTCGCACTGCCAGACCTGTCGCCTCCAGGGCTGCCCGGTAGAGGTCGCCGCTGTCGTGCGACAGGGTCAGACCCGCGATGACGCCACGGGCGTGCGGATCGAGAATCGGCGTCCGCTCGCCGGCGAAGTACGGCAGCATCAGCAGCCCCCGAGCCCCGGGCCCGGAACGCTCGGCGCGGTCGAGCAGCTCGGGATAGCCGGGAGCCTCGAAGAGGTCGTGCAGCCAACCGGTGATCGCGCCGGAGGTCGCCATGCCCCCGGCCAGGTTGCGGGTGCCGGGCAGGGCGCCGACCGTGCCCCACAACGCCGGGCTGGTCAGCCGGTGCGGGACCGTGTGCACCAGGAACATCGTGGTGCCGTACATCAGCATGAGATCGCCGACGTCCTGCGCGCCGACGCTGATCGCCTCCGACCAGGCATCGATGGTCCCGGTGATGACGGGAACGCCGCGCGGCAGACCCGTCGCGGCGGCGGCCTCGGCGGTCACCGTGCCGGCGGTGTCTCCCGGCCAGCGCAGGGGCGGCAGTGACAGCTCAGCAGCGATCAGGTCGGCCCACGGCCGGTGCCACTGCTGCGAGTCGGTGTCGTAGAGCGGGGTGCACTGGCTGGCCGAGTGGTGGTCGAGCAGGTACTGGCCGGTGAGCTGGTACGCCAGCCACGAGCTGGGCATGAAGAGCCGGCGGGCGCGGGCGAACACCTCGGGTTCGGCGTCGGCGACCCAGGCGAGCTTCGGTCCCACCGCCTGGCTGGACAACGCCGAGCCGCAGCGCCGCAGGATCTCGTCGGGGCCGAGGAGGTCGTTCAGCCGGTCGATCTGCCGGGTGGCCCGGGTGTCTACGCCGTACAGGATCGCCGGCCGCAGCGGGTTGCCATCGGCGTCGGTGAGCAGGACGCACGGGCCCATGCCGCTGACCCCGACCGCCACGGCCCGCACGTCGTCCGGGGCCAGCAGGTCCCGGGCGAGGTCGACGAACTCCTGCCACCAGAGCCGTCCGTCCATCTCCACCCAGTCCGGCCGCGGACGGTCGACCCGGTGGGTCAGCGTGCGCGAGCGGACCACCCGCCCGTCGAGGTCGACGATGACGCCCTTGCTGCTGGAGGTACCGATGTCCACACCGAGCACGACCGGTGTCCTGATGCCGGCGGAGCCGGTCGTCGAATGCTGGATCAAGCCCTCTCCCGCTGCTTTCCGTCGCTGCGACCTGGCCGACCGACGCCCTCCGCGCCACCGCCGGCCCGCCTCGCCGCGCCCGCGCACCCGGCCGACCGTGATCGGCCGGCTACGCGGGCGCGGCCGTCGTCGGTCAGGCGCCGCCGAGCTTGGCGTACGCCTCGGCGGCGTTCTCCTTGGTGATCTGCATGGTGTCGAGCGTCGTCGAGCGTGGGACGTCCTTCGCGCAGTCGACCAGGAGCCGCTTGGCCAGGTCCACCGCCTCGCGACCGCCCGTGGCGTACTGGAAGGTCGCGGCGAGCCGGCCCTGATCGACGGCCTTGATCCCGCCGGAGGGCACCGGAAGCGCGTCGATGCCGGTGAACTTGATCTTCGTCTCGACCCCGGCAGCCTTGGCCGCGAGGTAGGCGCCCTCGGCCATCGGGTCGTTGTGCGCGTAGATGGCCGCCACATCCGGGTGTGCCTTGAGCAGCGCGTCGGCCACCGACTGCCCCTTCTCGCGCAGCCAGTCACCGGGCTGCGAGGCGACGATCTCGATCTTCGGGTTGCTCGCGATGCCCTCGCGGAAGCCCTTCGCGCGCTCCGCCGCGGGCGTGGCACCCGGCAGGCCCGCGATCTCGATCACCTTGCCACCCTGGGGCAGCAGCGTCTTGGCGTAGTACTCGCCGGCGGACCGGCCGATCGCGACGTTGTCGCCACCGATGAAGGCCGTGTACCCCTCCCCCTCGACCTTGCGGTCCAGCACGATCACCGGGATCCCCTGGTCGTACGCCCGCTTGACCACGGCGGTCAGCGGCTTCGCCTCGTTCGGCGAGATGATCAGCAAGTTGATCTTCTGGGTGAGGAAGTTCTCGACGTCGGCGACCTGCTTGCTGTTGTCCTGCGCCGCGTCGGCGACGACGACTTTGAAGCCGGGAACGGCCTTCGCCGCCGTCTCCACGTCGTTGTTCATCACCTGCCGGTAGGGCTCGGCGTTGTTGGCCTGCGACATGCCGATCAGGAACTCCTTGCCGGAGCCGCAGTTCGCGGCGCCGCCGGAGCCGGCCTGGTCGGACTTCTTCTCCACGCTGCACCCCGCGGCGGCGACGAGCGCGCCGGTGGCCAGCAGGACGATAAGGGCGGAACGTTTACGCACGGGAGGACCCTCCGGTTGTCGAATCGGTCAGGCGACGCTGCGCCGCAGCTTCTGCAGGGCTGCCGCGGCCACGATCACCAGGCCCTTGATCAGCAGTTGCACGTTGGCGTCGATGTTGTTGAGTGCGAGGATGTTGTTGAGGATGCCGAGCAGCAGTGCGCCGGCGAGGGTCCCGCTCATCGAGCCGGACCCACCGGCCAGGCTGGTGCCACCGATCACCACCGCGGCGATGGCGTCCAGCTCGTATCCGGCCCCGTCGTTGGGGCTGCCCTGATTGAGCTGCCCCGCGTGCACGATGCCGGCCACCGCCGCGAGGAGTCCGGCGATGGCGAACACCGCGACCTTGACCCGGGTGACCGGGACGCCCGAGAGCCGGGCTGCCTTCTCGTTGCCGCCGATCGCGTAGACGTGCCGGGCGAACGCGGTCTTGCGCAACACGACGGTCGCGGCGACGCCGACGGCGATGAAGAGCACCGCCGGCACCGGGATCACCCCGTTGATCGAGCCGTTGAGGATCTCGAAGGCGGGTGGGGCCTCCTTCGGCCCGTCGCCGTAGGCGATGGGAATACCGAGCCCACCGGACCAGATCCGGGCCAGGCCCCGGGCCACCTGGAGGCCGGCGAGTGTCACGATGAACGACTGGATGCCCAACCGCGCGGTCGCGTATCCCTGCACCGCGCCGAACACCGCGCCGATCACCAGCACCACGGCGATCGCCGGCAGAATGCCCAGACCGGAGTCGACCATGAGGGTGGCCGTACCGACGGCCGAGAGCCCGAGGATCGCCCCGACCGAGAGGTCGATGCCGCCCAGCAGGATCACGAAGGTCATGCCGACCGCGATGATGCCGATCTCCGACACCGCGCGCACGATGTTGCCGAGGTTGCCGGTGGACAGGAAGAGGACCTCACCGTTGCGGCTGGGCGAGGCGACGATGGCCAGCGCGAAGACGACCAGCAACGCGAAGAAGCTCTGTGCGGCGAAGAGGCGGTCGACCAGCTCCCGCCGGCTGCGCGGGCGACGGAACCACCGTCGTACGCTCTCGCCCACGCCGCCGGTGACGGGCGGCCCCTTGACCCCGGTGGGCTCCGGCGTTGACACACCCGTGCCGGTCATCGTGCTTCCCTTCCGGCGGGAGTGCCGCCCATCGCCGCCGTGAGGATGTCCTCGCCGGTGCAGCAGTCCGTCTTGAGGTCGGCCACCGAGCGCCCCCGGCGAAGCACCACCACCCGGTCGCAGACACCGAGCAGCTCGGGCAGTTCCGAGGAGGCGAGCAGGATGCCCATCCCGTCGTCGGCGAGGCGGCGCAGCAACCGGTAGATCTCGGCCTTCGCCCCGACGTCGACCCCGCGGGTCGGCTCGTCCAGCAGCAGCAGCCGCGGCTCGGCGAGCAGTTGCCGGGCGAAGACGACCTTCTGCTGGTTGCCGCCGGAGAGCGCACCGACCGGCGCCACCGGCGAGGGCGTCTTGATCGAAAGTTCGGCGATCTTCTGCCGCACCGCGGCACGCTCCCGTCGCCGTCGCACCACCCCCGCCGTCGTCACCGTGCGCAGGGCCGTCAGCACGATGCTGCGGCTGACGGGGTGTCCGAGGACGAGCGCGGCTCCCCGCCGGTCCTCGGGCACGAAGCCGACCCCGGCCCGCAGTGCCGCCCGAGGGCTGCGCGGAGCATAGGGGCGGCCGGCCAGCAGGACGGTCCCGGCGCGTCGACCTTTCGGTCCGGCGCCGAAAAGGGTCTCCAACAGTTCAGTGCGGCCGGCCCCCATCAGGCCGGCCAGGCCGACGATCTCACCCGGGCGCACGGTGAGGGACACGGCGGCTGGCTCCGAGCGACCGGGCCGGCGGCTCCTGGGCCGTACGGTAAGACCGTCGATCGCCAGCAGCGGTGCCTGGCCCGCATCGTCCATGCCGGCTTCTGCGCCGGTGTCGCCCCCGTCGACCGGCTGAGGGCCGATGCCCGGGTGGGGATGCACGCCCGCGGCGAACAGCGACTCGCCCGCCCGGCCCACCATCATCGAGATGACCTGCCCACGATCGACCTCACCGGGCCGGGCGATGCCGGCGACGGCTCCGTTGCGTAGGACCGTCACGCGGTCGGCGACGACCTCGATCTCCTCCATCCGGTGGGAGATGTAGACGATGCCCACGCCCCGCGCCCGCAGGCTGTCGATGGTGGCGAAGAGCCGCTGCACCTCGGCGTCGGCGAGCGCCGCCGTCGGCTCGTCCATGATCAGCACCCGGGCGTCGAGCGAGAGCGCCCGGGCGATCTCGACCAGCTGCTGCTCGCCGACGCGCAGCGAGCCGACCGGGCGGCGCGGGTCGATGTCGGCGCCGAGCTGGCCGAGCTGTTCCCGGGCGGTGCGGACAACGGCGCGCCGGTCGAGCGTGCGCAGCCAGGTGCGGGGTTCGCGTCCCAGGACCAGGTTCTCGGCCACCGACAGCGCGGGCACCAGGTCGAGCTCCTGGTGGATGGTCGCGATCCCGGCCGCCTGCGCGGCGGCCGGGCCCGCGAACCGCACCGGTGTCCCGCCGACGGCCACCTCGCCCTGGTAGTCGGTGATGACGCCGGAGAGGACGTTGATCAGGGTCGACTTGCCCGCCCCGTTCTCGCCGAGCAACGCGTGCACCTCACCCGCCCGCACCTCGAAGTCGACCCCGTCCAGGGCGACCACGCCGCCGAACCGCTTGGTGACGCCGGCCATGGTGACGACCGCGTGATTGCCCACGACACCCCCCTTTGAATCGATTTCCAGAGCGAAGAGGAGGTTCTGGCTACCCCGTCAAGACCCGGAGCCCACTCACGGGACGGCGTTGATCGCGGCGTAGGCCCCGTCGGCGAAGGCGACATCGCGCCGAATTCCGCTCGCGACGATCCGCCACGTGCCACCCGGATACTGGCCGGGTGCCCAGGACGTACCGCCCGAGCGCCACAACGGCTGCCAGGCGGCCATCGCGTGGCCGGCGTCGTACCAGGTGTTGTCGCCGCGCCAGGCCGACGCCCAGCGGTGCACCGCCACCACCGACAGCCCGTCGCCCGTATTCATCGTCCAGGGCGGCATCCCGGTGACGTCCCCGGTGGCCCGGGCCTCCACCGCCGGGTCGCCGACGGCCGGCAACGCGCCGTCGACATTGAACGCGACCTCCCACACCGCCGCGGTCGGCCAGTTGTTGACCGACCACACGATGTCGCTCTGCAGTGCCGGCCCGGTCCAGCGCGGCGCCACCGTCAACAGCCAGTCGGCGGTGACCGGCTCGTCGCCGAAGGGAATGCCGACCAGGTTGATCCGGGACCCGTCCGCCGACACGTCGATGCGAGCCGGAGCGCCGGCCCGGTCGGTGACGTCGAAGCGGCCCACGGCAAGGTACGGACTGGTGCCACGGTGCGACGAGTCGAGCGCGGGACGGTAGGAACCGCCGCCCGCCGGGTCCACCGCCAGCGAAGCGATCCGGGCCTGTGGCCAGGTGCGCACGTCGGCCCGTAGGAAGCCGGTGCTCATCGTGTAGCCCCGCTCCACCACCCCCGTCGACCAGGTCAACGGCGCCAGCCACAGCCCGCCCTGGCCCCAGCCGGCGTGGCTCAGGTACCAGTCGGAGCCGTCCACGACGACCTCGGCCGCGTGCGCGTCCAGCACGGCCACCTTGTCGGCGCCGTCGAAGCGCAGCGGGTCACGGCTGCGGTAGACGGCCGTCCGCCGGTAGGCGGCGCCGTAGTCGGTGCCGTCGCAGCAGACGAAGAGGTAGTACCAGTCGCCCCGGCGGACCACGAACGGCGACTCCGTCTGCCCTGCGGCCCGCCCGGTCTGAGGCGACGAGTAGGCGATCGCCCGGGCGCTCCACGTCCGCAGGTTGGTGCTGCTGCGGTAGGCCACGACGTGATTGCCGCCGGTCGGGGTGGAGGTCGCCGTGTAGTACATGACCCACCGGTCGCCGACCCGGGTCACCATCGGGTCGCGGCCCTCCCAGCCGTCGACGAACAGCGGGTTGGCCGTACTCCGGGTCCAGGTGAACAGGTCGGTCGAGGTCGCCAGGTGCATCCGGTAGTTGGCGTAGTCCGGGCTGCCGGCCGCGTAGAACATGTAGTAGACACCGTTGTCGTAGACCACGTGCGGCGCCCAGATCCAGTGCTCGCCCGCTGCGGGATCGGCGGTCAGCGCCATCGGCTGCCTCGTCCACGGCCCGGTGGGCGTGGGTGCCGTGGCATGGCCGAAGGACTTCTCGTCCTGTGGCGCGCCGGGCTCGGCGTGGGTGATCGCGAAGGCGTGCCAGACCCCGGTCTGCTGATTCTTCACAATGGTGTGGTCGTTGTAGTACCACGCCGCCGGCTGGCCCGCACCCGGGTCGAAGACCCGGGTCAGGGCACCGCGCGTCGGCGTCTCCCCCACCGTCTCGTACGGCACGGTGGTCACCGCCGCGACCGGGCCGACACGTCGCAGGGTGATCGTGTCGAGGCCGGCGAAGAAGCCGGCCGACGCGCCGGCGCGGCCGGTCACCGTCACCGTCAGCCGGTGGCTGCCGGTCGCGAGGGAGACCGAGCCCAGGGGCACCGCGCCGGTGCGCTGCACGGTGGACGCGTACCCGTCGAAGAGCTGGCCGATCGCCACCCCGTCGACGGCGAACCGCAGCGTCCCGTAGTCCTGGGCTCGGGTCAGCACACCCCCGAGGTCGTACTGGCCCGGCGGCACCGCGGGCAGGGAGACGGTCACCGAGTCGCCGGCCCGGCCGGCCCGCAGCCAGAGCTGCCGGCCCCCGGACCAGCTCACCCCGCAGCAGTCGGTCTGGGCCTGCACCGGCGCGGTCGCCGAGACGACCCCCAGTGTCTCCGCCTCCACCCGGATCGGGTCCTCGGCCCTGGCGGGGTCCGCCGGGGCGGCCACGAGGGCCGCCCCGAGCAGGAGAACCGCGAGGGTCCGCAGCGCGCGCATCACGGAACGCTCGGCCGGGGCAGGTCGGTGCCCGGCGCGAACTGGTCGTGCCACCGCACGCGGGAGCCGAATCTGGAGCCGGTGGACAGCGCGACGTAGACGTCTGCCGTCGTGCCCCGGGTGAACGTCACCACGTCCATCCTTCCGTCACCGTTGAAGTCGCCGAGCCCGGGCAGCTCGGCGCCGACGGCGAAGTACTCGTGCCATTTCCAGGTGTTCTGCACGAAGCGGGTGCCGTCGGAGAGGGACACGAACACGTCGCCCGTGCCACCGCGGGTGAACGCCACGATGTCGTCGCGCCCGTCGCCGTTGACGTCGCCCACCGCCGGCAGCTCGGTGCCGATGGCGAAGTTGTCGTGCCACTTCCACCCGTCCTCGACGAAGCGGGTGCCGTCGGAGAGGGACACGAACGCGTCACCCGTGCTGCCCTGGGTGAACGTCACGATGTCGTCGCGCCCGTCGCCGTTGAAGTCGCCCACCGTCGGCAGCTCGGTTCCGACAGCGAAGTGGTCGTGCCACTTGATGCCGGGGCCGAACCCGGAGCCGGTGGAGAGCGCGACATAGACGTCGGCGGCGTCGCCCCGGGTGAAGGTGATGATGTCGGCCCGACCGTCGCCGTTGACGTCGCCGACCGCCGGGATCTCGGCGCCGACCGCGAAGAAGTCGTGCCACTTCACGCCGGCGGAGTAGCCGGAGCCGGTGGAGAGCGCAACGTAGACGTCGGCGGCACCGCCCCGGACGAAGGTGATGATGTCGGCCCGACCGTCGCCATTGACGTCGCCGGTGAGCGGAATCTCCCCGTCCATGGCGAAGAAGTCGTTCCAGGGCCGGCTGTCCGGCACGAACCGGGTGCCGTCGGAGAGCGCGGTGAACACGTCCGCGCTGGCGCCGCGGGTGAAGTCGATCGCGTCGTCACGCCGGTCGCCGTTGGCGTCACTGACGTTGCGGGCCCGGGTCGTGGCCGACACCTCGGCCGACGGTGTCCCGGCGTTGCCGGCGACATCGACGGCGACGACCCGGTAGTAGCGGGTCTGCCCCGCCGGCAGCGGGCCGTGCCGGAACGAGGCGACACGGGTGGTGGCGACCATATTGGCGGACGTGATCGCCACGCCCGGAGTCCTGGACGAATAGACCCGGTAGCCGGTCACGCCGACGTCGTCGGACGACGGCAACCACGACAGGCTGAGGGCGTGCACCCGACCGCCGGTCAGCGCCAGGCCGGTGACCGCCCCGGGCGCGGTGACATCGGTGAAGGGAACGACGACGCTGTCGGCCTGGTAGCGGGCCGCGGTCCAGGCCGGGGCGCCTGCGGCGGGGGTGAGCGTCACGGTGACCATGGACTTGCCGGCGGTCAGCGCCACCGGCAGGACGAACTCGTCGGCCAGCCACCGCTGCCGGGCGTTGCCCAGCGGCTGCGACCACACGCCGGCCGGCACGCCGTCCACCGACACCGCCGCCTGCTGGTAGCCGCTGAACTGGTCGGCGTGGCGGCGCAGTCGTACACCCTGGTTGGCCGGGTCGATCGAGATCCGGAATCCCACGGCGGCGGTGGTGCTGCGGACCTGGCCGGTCTCGGTGCTGTCGTCGTCGTCGCCCTCGAAGCTCGACGTCAGCGTGTGCTGGGTCGCCGAGTCGGTGTAGGCGTGGCTCGTCCGGCTGGTCGCGTCGCCGGTGACGATGGTGTCGGTACGCCGGGACGTGACGGTCGGCTGCGTGTAGAGGAACGCCGTCGAGCCGTACTCCGCCGCCATGTCGTTGGCCGGCCCGTGCTCGATGCCGAAGCGCAACTCGGTGCCGTACGACACGGCGTCACCGATCATCAGGCGGTAGGCGGCATCGCACTCGTCGACGCAGCCGCCCGACCGGAACAGGTGCGCCGTGTTCCCGGTGAAGACCCCGCTGTACTCGCCGCGGTTGAAGTACCACCCGGACTCGTAGAAGTCCTCGGTGCCGGTGCCGTAGATGTGCGGCGTCGGTTGGCCGTCGACGTGCACTCGCTCGTCGCCTTCGAGGTAGTTGCGAGTGTTGCCGCCGGTGATATGGCCACGCATCGTCTGCGAGATTCCGACGAACCGGCCCCGGCCGGACTGGTCGGCGACGATCCAGTCCCTGCCGCCCACCGCCTCCGCCCGTCGGGACTGGGTGGTGAAGTAGCCGGCGGGCCCGACTGCGGCGAGCGCGTCGGTCCACTGCGTTCCCGGCGCCGAGGTCACCTCCGCACGGACGCCGTTGACGGCCACGCCGGTGGTGTTCGCGACCACGACGGTCGCCGTCGACCGGAACGGCATCGGCCACCAGGCGCTGTACCAGCCACCCGGCGCGTTGTCCATGCCGAACATCAGGGAGCGGACCCTGCGCTCGCCCAACCCGCCGCCGAAGAACTCACCCACCGGGCTGTCCACCGTCGTACGGCCGTCGAAGGAGATCCGCAGACGCAGACCGGACAGGGTCGATTCGGTGGCCATGCCGTCTGGCACCTGCAACCGCAGCGCGGTCACGGCCCGTGGCCCGGTCAGCGTGGCCACGCTCGCCTGGCCGCCGGCGGGGACATTGACCGTCGCGGTCGCGGTGGTCGCTCCGGGCTGCGACGGCTTGGGATCCCGGGTGCCGGCGGCCCGCAACAGGTCGACGACATCGGTGGCCCGATCAGCGGGGTCGAACCGGACGACCCCTGTCGCGTCGTCGAACTCCCGGAACGTCACGTGGTAGAAGAGCGGATTGTGCTCGGTGATGATCCGCATGGAGTCCCGATAGGGCATCGGCACTTTGACGGTGACCCCACCCGAGGTCTGGTCGGCGTTGCTGACCAGCGGCGCGACGAACGGGGAACCGAGGCCGCCGTCGACGAGGTTCTGCAACCCCGTGTCGACCACGACGACCCCATCGAGCTCGATGCGGATCCAGCCGGTGGCGCTGACGTTGCCCTCGTCCCGGGTGAACCAGATTGACTGCACCTCCCCCGCGCCGCGGTCCTCAGCGAGCACGCAGCCGCTCGCCTGACTCAGGCAGGAGTAGGTGCCGACGAACCCATCATCGTTGGAGCCATCGCGCGCGAAGCTGGAGAACTGTCGGGTCCGGGTGCCGACTGACAGCTCCGGCAGCCGGTCGAGGCGGCGGTAGGTGTCCCAGCCAGTCGGTCCTTTGTCCGCAGCGACCGCGACGGCGGGATCCGCGACGGCTGCGGCGGCGTCGGTCACGGCCCGCGGGGCGGCGACCGCCGCCGTGGGTACGGTCATGACCAGCGCCGCTGCGGCGGCGCCCAGCCAGGAGGGTCTACGGAGCCTCATCGGTGTCCCTTCGCAGCGACCTTCGAAGCAGGGAGAAATCGATTGCTGGAGTTAACTGCGAACACCGATCTTTGTCAATACTTGCCGGCTCGCTTTGTGGCGATGCATGAAATCATCGCCTTCGAACGACGGGGCCGAGCGTGCGCTCCGCATCGGCTGAGCAGGCGTTGCGCACCCCTTCGACCAGCTCGGCCGACCACCGTCAACCACCACGGGACGCCCCTCCAGCAGCACCGTCGGAGCGGCGGGAAAAGATTACCCAGGCGACATCCGTGGGCACGGTGAGTAGTAACCGCTGCACCGTCGCCGCCCTCCGGCCGGGCGAAGATCCCGCCACCCATTGACAGCCATCGGGGTCCTGGCGATACTCCTCAGCAATCGATTTCTCGGGTTTCGCGAGGAGGCGTCCGTGCCACAGCGCGATCACCTCAGCCTCAACGGCGCCACCGCCTCTGCCCGTCCAGCCGGACAGCACACTCCGCGCCGCAGTTCTCGCCCGTTCGGCGTGGCCTCACCCAATGGAGGATCCATGGACAACATTCCTGCCGTCCGCCGGCCCGTCAGTCGTCGGCGGCTGCTCACCGGCGCTGCGGGCGTCGCCGCCGCCGGCACGTTCGCCGGCGCGTTCGCCATGCCGCTGCCCGCGTCCGCCGCCGGCGACGGGCACGGGCTGCGCATCGTGGCCCGCAACGAGAACGGTGGCCGCCTGCAGTACTACCGGTTCGCCACCGACGCCATCGAGTGGGACCCCGCAGTCAACGTGCTGCTGCCCGACGGCTACCACACCAGCGGCAAGCGCTATCCGGTGCTGTACCTGCTGCACGGCGGAAACGCGGACTTCCGGACCTTCCACATGCAGGACAACATCATCAACCTGACGGCCGGCAGGGAGATCATCGTCGTCATGCCGGACGCTTCCACCGGTTGGTACTGCAACCCCGTGAACACCAACACCGGTCCGCGCAACTGGGAGACGTTCCACATCGCGCAGCTGCTGCCGTGGATCGAGCAGAACTTCCGCACCTTCCCCGAGTACAACGGCCGTGCCGTCGCCGGCTTCTCGATGGGCGGCTTCGGCGCCCTCAAGTACACCGCGAAGTACTACGGCCACTTCTGCTCGGTGAGCTCACACTCCGGCCCGGCCAGCCTGCGTCGGGACTTCGGCCTCGTCGTGCACTGGGCCAACGCCACCTCCGCGGCGCTGGACCTCGGCGGCGGCACCGTCTACGGCGCTCCCCTCTGGGACGAGGCCCGGGTCAGCGCCGACAACCCGGTCCAGCGTATCGAGAGCTACCGCAACAAGCGGATCTTCCTCGCCGCCGGCACTTCACCCCAACCGATCAACTGGTTCGACACCGTCAACGAGACCCAGGTGCTCGCAGGCCAGCGTGAGTTCCGCGCCGCGCTCGGCCGCGCCGGCATCCCGCATGAGTGGCACGAGGTCCCCGGCGGCCACTACTTCCGCCACGAACTCTTCGTTCAGGACCTCAACGGCATGCTCGGCCGCCTCCGCCGCGCCGGCTGACTTCTCATCGACGATGCGCCGCCCCCGCAGAGATCCATCGCGGTCCGGCGGCGCATCGTCACCCCTCCGCCTCGCCCTCCCGACGGCACTTGACACAACGACAGGCACCTTTGCTTGCAGTCCAGGACGTTCGAGTACTTTCCTGACGGGAGTGACCTCACATGTCACGGCATTCGAGGACCGGGGTGCGTCGCCTCCTGGCCGTCCTACTCACCCTGGCGGTGGGCGTCCTGACCGGAGCGGTGGCGACATCGTCCCCTGCGTTCGCCGCACCGAACTTCAAGGCGCCGTTCCCGTGCGGCCAGCGGTGGACCTACGACCACCACAGCACTGAGGTCCGGCAGGCCTTGGACTTCGTACGGGCCGACGGAGGAGCCACCGCGGGCACACCGCAGGTGGCCTCCGCCGCCGGCGTCGCCCGGCGACACTCGGAGCCCAGCGGCGCTGGCAACTACATCGTCATCGACCACGGCGGCGGTTGGACCACCTACTACTTCCACCTCAGCGCATATTCGGTGCCCGACGGGGCGTACGTGCAGCAGGGCCAGCAAATCGGGCTCACGGGCAGCACCGGCAACTCGTCAGGGCCGCACGTCCACTACGAGCAGCTCTACAACGGCGTCGGACAGCCGATCGTGATCAACGGGGTGTCGCTGTCGCCGTACCCCGGGCAATACCACCAGAAGTACCTGGTCAGCGACAACTGCGGCGGGTCGTCGACCGGTGGGCGGTATCTGGCGGGTTCGCCGACGGACTTCACCGGTGACGGCCGCGACGACGTGGTCGCGTTCACCCAGGGCTCGCTCAACGACGTCTACGTCTCCTCGTCGACCGGATCATCCTTCGCCGGCACCTCCGTGAAGTGGAACGACTTCTTCGGCCTCAACGGCGAGACCCTGCTCTCCGGAGACTTCAACGGCGACGGCAAGGACGACATCGTGGCGTTCACCCACGGCACCCTCGCCGACGTCTACATCTCCCTCTCCACCGGCACCACCTTCACCAACTCCACCAAATGGCACGACTGGTTCGCGCCCAACACCGAAGTACCAGCAGTCGGCGACGTCAACGGCGACGGCAAAGACGACATCATCACCTTCACCCACGACGCCGCAGCCGACGTCTACGTGGCACTATCCACCGGAACCTCCTTCGGCCCAGGCATGAAATGGCACGAATACTTCTCCATCCCCGGCGAACACCCAGCAGTCGGCGACGTCAACGGCGACGGCAAAGACGACATCATCACCTTCACCCAGGGACCCGCCTCAGCCGCAGACGTGATCGTCGCACTCGCCAACAACACCGGCACCGGCTTCGGCCAGCCACAAAAATGGCACGACCTGTTCGCCGTCGGCACCGAACAACCACGAGTAGGCGACATCAACGGCGACGGCAAAGACGACATCGTGACCTTCACCTGCAACACCGACGCAGACGTGTACGCCGCCATCTCCAACGGCAGCACCTTCCTCGGAACCACCATCAAATGGAACGACTTCTTCTGCCTGGGTGGCGAGTTCCCCTACCTCGCCGACGCCAACGGCGACGGCAAAGACGACATCATCGTCTTCACCAAAGGCAACACCAACGACATCTACGTCTCCCTCTCCACCGGCACCACCTTCACAGCCAGCACCAAATGGCACGACTTCTTCGGCCTCAACGGCGAAACCACGCTCTGAACAGCGCGTCATAGGGAGCGCCGGCCGAACCGGGCCGGCGCTCCGTCGTGCACTCTGCCGACGGATAAGCGAACCCGCGCGGCGGAACACCCGGCAGGTCAGGCCGGACCCGCCCCCAGGGCCCCGGCAAAGTCGCGGGGCGCCGATTCCCGCCCGAAGTTCATCCACCCTCCGGGATTCCTGTTCCGCTCCTTGAGGATGATCCGAGATCCAGGCCAGGCCAGGCCAGGGCCAGGCCAGGGCCAGGACCTTGGCCACGGTCTCGCCGGTCCTGCGCTGTCTCTGTCTCCGCTCCCGCGAATGCCCGGGAGGTCGCCGCCCCCTGCCGCCCCCATGCCACCCCGCGCCGCGCATCGGGCGGTCCGGGAGGCGGCCGGCCGATTGCCTCCCGGCATCCAGTCGGGGACCTGCCTGTCGGCCCCTTTGGAACTGCCCCGTTTACGCGCCCGCTCCATCGGTAGCACAAACGGGGCAGCTCCAAAGGACCCGACAGAGGGTGGACTGGACCGACCCGACAGAGGGTGGACCGGGCCGACAGAGGGTGGACCGGGCCGACAGAGGGTGGACCGACCCGACGGCGCACACCCCGGCCGCGCACACCATCCTCGACCGGCTCGCCGACAGGGCCGATCCGGCGAAGACCAATCCGGCGAAGACCGACCCGGCAGGGGCCGACGATGTCGGTAGCGCACGTATCCCCTGGGACCTGCCAAGCCGGAGACCCTCACGACTTTGCCGAGGCCCTGGACCCGCCCCCGAGAGGCCTGTAGGTGGCCGAGATCGGTGCCGCGACGAGGTGGCTACGGCGACCCGGCAAGCATCCCAGAGCAGCTTGGCCTGGCGGGTAAGGCCGTGGTTTTGTCGTGCCTGTGGTGTTGGCGCTGCCGAGTCAGCGTAGAGGGCCGAAGCCGGCCGCGACGGTCGTAGTCGGCCCTGTGAACCTGCTCGGCGTGGCCGAGCCGTCTTCGGACGGTGCGGCCCCGCTTTCGGTTCCGGCGGTATCCGGGTGGTGCCGGCGTTCGACGTGTCGAGGGTGACCGTGGCCGGGGGCGCGCCGCCGACCGTGACCGTGACCGTGACCGTGACGCGGGCCGCGTCCGGCAGGGCTCAGCTCTTAGCGGGGCTTAACTCTTCAGGCGGCGGCGCAGTGAGTGCCGCAGTTCGTCGGGTAGGCCCTCGATCTCCACCAGCGCGGGCAGCAACTCTGGCTCGGTCAGGTATGCGCGGAAGACACCCGAAATCGTCACGCCGTGGGCCGGCTTGTGCACCACGGGGACGTCCTGCTGACCGCCGCCCGACGGGGCGCCCGAGGTACGCCGCTGGACGACGCCAACCTGCGCGGCTTCGTCGAATCGGCGCTCCTCGACAGTCGCCTCCCGGCTGCCGGGACGACGGTACGGGTGCGCTGGTCGGGCAGCGAGCACGGCCGGGCCGCCGCGCTGCTCACCGTGCAGCCCGCCGGCGGCGGGGTGATCGCGTACGCCATGCACAACGACGCCCGAACCGGCTGGTGGACCGACCTGCGGCTGCTGCTGCCGGCCGCGGGCGCCGACCAGCGACCGATCGGCTGGCGGATCCGGGCCGACAACGGCACCCGTCCGCCGACGGGTGAGGTGCGGGTGATCGCCCCGCCGGACGCGGCCCGCGTGACGGTCGTGGTCGGCGGCGCACCTCCGGCCTCGGTCACCCTCGACGCGTCGAACGCCGGTACCACCCGGATACCGCCGGACCAGCCAGCCACCCTCACCGCGTACTCCAGGGACGGCAGCGTCCTCGGAACCACTCCGTTGCCGCTGGTCGAGGCCAACGGGTCGAGCCTGCCGGGCGACAGTCCGGCTACCCGGGTGGCCCCCTGACAAACCGAAAGCGGGGCCAAGTCGTCCGAAGACGACTCGGCCCCGCCGATCGAGATCCGCCCGGAGCCCTACCGGACACCGAAACGACCATTCCGCACCTAGGCCGCGAGCAGGGTCATTTGTCGGATAGTTGCTGGTCACGGCGGCAATGAGGTCATGTGGGCGGCGGCTGACTCGTCGGGTAGCGCGGGCGATGTTGGCCTCACCGCGCCCCTGCCCACCGAACACGTCCATGATATAGGCCGCCCATAGCTGCCAATCCTACCGTTCCCTCATTGGACACCGGAGCGAGGGAGAAGCAGTGATGGGTCGCTTGACGAGGTTCGGACGTGGCGCAGTGTCGTTGGCCGGGGCAGCCGCGCTGGCAGTGATCCCCGGAACGGTCGCCGTCGCCGGTGTGGCATCTCAGCCCGTGGCCACGGTCGGCATAAACTGCGGCGACTTCGAGGTCTACGCATGGGCGGACGGATACGGTCTGCCGCCCCTGACGCAGGTGAGCGTCACGGTGGACGTCTGGGACTGGGGCACGTTCGAGACCAGCACCAAGACCGAGACGGTGGCCGCCGACGGCACCATCGTCGGACACTACTTCTGGACCGAGGACATCACCGGCCAGGGCACCGCGCGGACGACCATCCGGGACGCTTCGGGCTCTGTGCTCGCGGCGAGTCCCGAGGCGTACAAGGAGTGTCCCATCTGGTAACTCTTTGATCTTGTCCGACCGCTATTCGACCTGCTTCAGCACTGTCTCGATCTTGTCGATGCGGCGTCGCATGTCGGACAGGCTGTCGTTGACCTCGCCGATCTGCCGGGAGAGCGCCTCCTGCCCCTGCACGACCCGCTCCACCAGCTGGCGGTACTCGGTCTCGCGGGCCAGCTTCACTCGCGCTCGCATCCACGCACCGACCTGGGTGAGCAGCACGATGATGAGGGCGAGCAGCGCAGCGAAGAGGCCGATGGCACCAACCAGCTCGATCCAGTCGCCGTTGCTCTTCATGTCTTGCTTCCTTTCTGGCCGTCGAGGTCAGGCGCGTCGAGGTCGCTGAGCGTCCGGGCCGCCTCCCTGATGACGTGCGGCGTCAGCTCGATGGCGAAGGGCACCACCTGGTAGAACTTCAGGGCCTTGCCGTCCTCGGACAACTCGAGGTCGGACGAGACCAGCCCGACCGCCTCGAGTTTGCGCAGGTGCACCTGCAGAAGCGCCCGGCTGATGCCCAGCTCGCGAGCCAGGCGGCTCACGTAGTTCCGGCCACCAGCCAGCGCCGCGACAACCCTCATGCGGTGCGGGCTGGCCAGGGCGGCCAGCATCCGCACCAGGGCGTCCCCGCTGGCCGACGAATCCGTCACATCATCACCCCACGCTTGCTGATCGATGCTATCGACTGCCGCTACTTCTTCGACATCCCACCCTGTCGCGACGGCCGGCACGTGCGGAGCCGGCCCGTCGGCCCGCGCCGACGAGCCGGACTGTACTTCAGGGGCGCTGCGGTCAGCGCCGCCCGGCAGCGCCCCCGTCCGCCGTGATCCGCCGCGCGTGAGTCCCGCCGCGACGAAGGCCGCGGAAAACGCCTCAGTAGTGCCGGGCGCTCGGGACAGGACGCGGGAGAGGGCGAGGCTGGCGGTGCGTACCGCAGGGGCGAGCCGCGCCGGCTCCAGCTGGTGCGCCGGCACCGAGATGGAGAGCGCGGCGACGATCTGGCCGTGCACCAGGACGGGTGAGGCCACGCAGGAGAGCCGTGGCGTTGCCTCCTGCCGGTCGTAGCCGACCTTAGCGGTTGGGCTCACGGCTGCGACCTGTTCGCGCTCATGGACGCGGCCGACGACATCGTCCGTCCCCTGCAGGACCGCCCGGTACCGCGTCGACCGAGAGACGCTGACCGTCGTCCTCGGGCGTCGGCGCATCGGTGCTGTCGCAGACCCGGACGAAGGTCTCCACGCCCATCAGCTCGGTGAACCGTTCCTGGCCGAGTTGCAGGAAGAAGATGCTCTCGGCCTGGCTGCCGTGCGCGGCCAACGAGGCGAACTTCTGCGCGCCGTAGCCGCTGGTGTCCACCCAGGTGGTGATCTCGTCGTCGGGCAGGCCGAGCTGCGGCGTCTCCGACTGCCCGTCCGGCTCGGGTCACTCGACGCCGATCTCCTTCAGCACACGGCCGAACTCCTGGAACGCGCTGCACGACACCTTCGCGGCGATGTTCGTCCGCTCGACGGCGGCCATGGTGATGCGGTGCGCCTGGATGTGGTCGGGATGGCCGTAGAAGCCGTTCTCGTCGTAGGTGACGACGACGTCGGCCCGGCGCATCGCCACGGTGGCCTCCGGGTCGTGCCCCTCATCACCCGGCTTGACCCCACCGGGTCCGTCGCCGCACCGCCCGTCCGTGCGTCCGGCACTGATGCGCCGCAACAACACCCTCGACGTCCACGACCCGACCGGCCCTCGCGTGGTCGGCGGGTTCAATCCCGGCGCGAGGATGCGGGAGACCCTCCTGGCCTGAGACTCCACGGCGGACGGGAGCCGCGACATCCTCCGTCGTGGCCCCGAACCAACCTCTGCGGTCTGCCGCGTGTCCGCGCCAACGGGCGACGCGCCCGGCCTCCACCCGGCATCATGCCCACATGACGTTCTTCGCTCGACGCCAGAGACCATCCCGGCCGACGGCTCGGGCATCGTCACGAGATCGTCGGTGCTGAGCACCTTCGCCGGGGTCTTCGTCGCCGCCCTGGCGTCCGCCTTCATTCCGGCGTTCCCTGTGGAGGGCACGCTGCTCGGCGCGACCGCCACGACCGACCAGGGTCCGCTGCTGCTCGGCCTTGCCGCCGGTTCGGGGCAGACGCTCGGGAAGGTGCTGATGCTGCTGGCCCTACGCGGGACCCTGCGCTCCGAACGGATACGTCGCTGGCTGGACCGCCACCGCCGCAAGGCGCCTCCGGTCACCGCCGCGTCGACGCCCGGGAGCGGGTCGTGGCGGCGTTGGTGGCGGACGACGGTCGCGGCCGTCGAGCGCGGCAACCGTCGTCTGCTCGCCGGGCTGGACCGGCCACTGCTGGCGATGCCGATCGTGCTCCTCAGCGCGGTGCTGGGATTCCCACCCCTGCTGTTGACCGTGTTCGTCGTGGCGCCGACCCGGATCCCGGTGACGGCTTTCGCCGCGGCCTGCTTCGTCGGCCGGACAGCGCGCTTCATCACCGTCAGCCTGCTCCCCCAACTGGCACACATCGGATTGCCCGATTGACACCCTTCCGCAAGTAACAAGACTCACTGCCCAGAGGTGATCGCATGACTGCGCTTCACGCCCCACCGACCGCTCCCGTGCACGGCTGGGCCTTCGGCCCGGACGGGCCGGTGTGCAACGTTCCGAATGCCATCACCGCCATTCGGCTCATCGGTTGTGTCGCCCTGGCGATCCCGGCGATCCTGACCGGCAGCGCCATGTTCACGCTGGCCTCGATCGCCACGTACTGGATCGGCGACATCCTCGACGGCGAGGCGGCCCGCCGGTTGCGCCAGGAGACACGGCGAGGCGCGGTGTTCGACATCGTCGCCGACCGGACCTCCAGCACGCTCGTCATCGCCGCGCTGGTGCAGCTGAGGCCCACCATGGCCGTGCCGCTCGCGCTCTTCCTGATCCAGTTCGACATCCTGGACTGCGCGCTCAGCCTGAGCTTCCTGCGCTGGCCCCTGCTCAGCATCAACTACTTCCACCTCGTCCACCGCGGCGTCTACCGGTGGAACTGGTCACGGCCGGCCAAGGCCGCGAACACCGCGGGTCTGGTGCTGCTGGTCGCGTTCGGTCCGACGCCGGTCTATGCCACGGTCTTCGTCCTCGCAGTGATCGCCTTGAAGGCCGTTTCGGTGTGGACGGTGTGGCGGATACCCCGCTGGTCAGACCCGGAATCCGCCGAACGGAACGCCGGCCGCCCGATTTAAGGCTTCCGCACCGCAAGTCACTTTCCGCGATGATCGAAACACTTTACGTATCGACGCGGCCCGCGACGGGGAGGCCGCCCCCTTTGGGGTAATTCACCTTTGCCTCGCGGCACCCCGCCGAAGCGAGCAGGCGCTCACCGACCCGGCCGAGGGCCGCCCACCGCCCGCGGGGTCGGGGCCCGTCGCAGCCGGCCCGTCGAGGCCCCCTGAGCAGAGCCACAATTCTCGTACGCGAGCCGCGGACCCGACCACCGCCACCGCGAGACCGCGCGGCAGCGGCGAAGAACCGGCCCCGACTCCGATACCACGCCCGGCCGAAGACCACGGCGCGATCGACTTTTGGCGGTCCGACAATCATCCGTTCGGGTTGACCAGCTCAATGAGTGTCGATATCTTCGAATGATCCTCGATCTGCAACCATTCTGACCACTTGCGGATCGACATATCGCTTTGCCACGAAGCTCGAGTGAGCACGTCCTTGGTATCGGTTGGCCTCCACACGCACCGGTCGGACGCGTGCAGGGCTCGGCGACGTGACTTTGCAGGGACTCGGGGGCTCACAGTGCATCAGGCTCAGTGGACAGGATGGCTTCACGCGGTCGTCTACCAGCGGGACGCCGATCCTCTCGCCGTCACGGCACCGGCACCACCCGGTCCGGCTGCGGTCAGCGCTCCTCCCGGCACGGCGTAACACGCACCGCCGCGTCCCGCCCTCACGGACGCGGTGAGTACCCGACGGTTGCGCCGGCCCTCACCGCTCGGCCCCGACGTCACCCCGACCAGGGGTGGAGTCGCCCGAAAGCACGCCCTGCGCACCCGTACGCCTCAGCGATGCCCGCCCAGCCGGGCAGCTCGCTGCGCCTCGTAGGCACGCGGCGCCCCGGTGCCGCCCAGGCCAAACGGACGGAAGGGAAAGCCATGGAGTTCCGCATCCTAGGGCCGGTCGGACTGTGGGCCGACAACGATGACGAGGTGCCGCTCAACGGCATGAAGCAGCGGACGCTGCTCGCGGCGTTCATGTTGGCTCATGGCCAGGCCATCTCCGATCACCAAATCGGGGAACTGCTCTGGGGAACCGACCCGCCGGAAACGTTCCAGGCGCAGATCTACACCTACGCGTCCCGGCTGCGGCGGCGGTTGAGCGACGCCATACAGATCGTCCGCAAGGGCCCGAGCTACACGATGCGGATGCCGACGGCCCGGTTCGATTACGAGGAGTTCTGCACATTGTCCGCGCAGGGAAGCGCCGCCCTGCACCAGAACCGGTACGACGAGGCCGGCGAGATGCTCCGATCGGCCCTGGACCTGTGGCGTGGCCCGGCCCTGGCCGACGTCACCGAGCAGCTCGCCGAGCGGGAACGGCCGGCCCTCGATCAGGCCCGACTGGCGGCGCTGGAGAACCGGATCGAAGCCGATCTCGCCACCAGCCGTCACGAGGAGGTCACCGCCGAGCTGGTCAGCCTCGTCAAACGCCATCCACTGCGGGAGCGGTTCCGGGCCCAGCTGATGCTCGCCCACTACCACGCCGATCGGCAGGCGGACGCGTTCGCGGTGTTCCACGAGGGGCGGCAGTGCCTGGAGGAGGAACTGGGAGTCAATCCGGGCCCCGCACTGCGCTACACCTACAAGGCGATCCTCACCGGCGACGCGGACCGGCGATCGGACCAGAGCGTCGGGCGACCGGGTCGATAGGTCGGATACCGGAGAAATATAGGGGCGCGGCCGAGGGTCGGCGGTATCCGACGATCGTGGAAGGACTGGCAGATGGCCGCCGACCCCACCTGGAAGCCCCTAGAGATCGGCCCGGGCAGCGCCGGCTGTCCGGCCGACCCCCGCGCCCTGGTCGAACACCTTCGCGGCTTACCCGATCTGACCGGTCTGCTGGCTCGCGAGAAGGCCGTGGTGTTCCGCGGCTTCCACGTCACCGTCGACGTCCTGGGCGACGTGATCGACCAACTACTGCCGGACCGCCTCGCCTACGTGCACGGCAACTCCCCGCGGACGAAGGTCGGACGCAACGTCTACACCTCGACCGAGTACCCACCGGAATTCACCATCTCGATGCACAACGAACTGTCGTACGCCAGCCAATGGCCGGCCCGCCTGCTCTTCTTCTGCGAGACGGCACCCGACAGCGGTGGCGCCACCCCGGTCGTCGACGGTGAGAAGTGGCTCGAGTCGCTCGACGACGAGGTACGCGACGCCTTCGCCTTCGGCGTCCGGTACCGGCAGAACCTGCACGGCGGCCGTGGCCTCGGCAAGAGCTGGCAGGACACATTCGAGACCGACGACCGCGACGCCGTCGAGGAGTTCCTCGCCAGCGCCAGGGCCGAGTGGCAGTGGCAGCCGGACGGGCGTCTCACGGTGGCCCAGCAGCGTCCGGCCACCGCCGTGCACCCGGTCACCGGCACCCAGGTCTGGTTCAACCAGGCCGACCAGTGGCACGCGGCCGGGCTCGGCTCCGAGACCGCGGCAGCGCTGGCCCAGGTGATGCCCGCCGACGAATTGCCGCAGTCGGTTGCCTTCGCCGACGGCTCCCCGATCCCCGCCGCGTATGTCGAGCAGATCCGTGACCGGGGCCTGGCGAACGCGGTCGACGTCGGCTGGCACACCGGCGACGTGCTGCTCGTCGACAACGTGCTGGTAGGGCATGGACGCCGGCCGTTCACCGGCAGACGGCGCGTCCTCGTCGCCATGTCGAACTGACGCCGATCAGGCGTACCTGTCGAGCTGGCCCGCCGGGAAAGGACCCGTAACCATGATTCTTCGGCCTGGGGCGGATGCCTCATGACCGCCAACGTGGACGAGCGCCCGATCGCTTCCTCCCTGCGGCGCACCGCTCGACGGTTCGCCACCGGCGTGACCGTGGTGGCGGTACGCCGAGGAGCCGAAACGTACGGCCTGACCGCCAACTCGTTCCTGACGCTCTCGCTGGAGCCGCCCCTGATCGGGGTCTCGGTCACCGCTCGGGGCCGGATGCGGCGGCTGACCGAGCCCGGAGGCCACTTCGGCGTCAGCATTCTCTGCGGGCACCAGCACGAGTACGCCCAGCACTTCGCGGCCCACGCCCGTGCCGGCCTCCCGCCGCATCTGCCGCCCCTGATCACAGACGGGACACCCGCCCCGCTGGTGCCCGGATGCGCGGCCTACTTCGTCTGCCGGATCGAACACATCTACCCCGTCGGCGACCATGACCTGATCGTGGGTGAGGTCATCGAGTGCGACGCGCCCAACCTGGAGGAGCCGCCACTGATCTTCCTCGACGGTGGCTACCGCACGGCCGGGGACGAGGTGTCGGATGACTGAGCGGCAGACCCGGCGGCTCCCGCTGTCCGCAGCCCAGCGGGGAGTCTGGTTCGCGCACCGGCTGGACCCGACCGGCCAGCAGATGAACTGCGCGGAGTACCTCGCCATCGACGGACCGGTCGACCCGGACCTGATGCGTGCCGCGTGGCGGCAGGTCGCCGTAGAGGCCGACGCCACCCGGACCAGCGCGATTGTGGAGGACGACGGCCTCTGGCAGCTCGTACCGGAGGGACCGCCCCCCGAGTTGGGCTGCCACGACCTGAGCGCGAGCGCGGACCCGGCCACCGAGGCGCAGCGCTGGATGACCGCCGACGTGATGCGCCCAGTCGACGTATCGGCGGGTGGGTTGTCCACGTTTGCGCTGCTCAAGCTCGCCTCGGACCGCTACTACTTCTACTACCGGATGCACCACGCCAGCACCGACGGGTACGGCGTCCTGCTGCTCGCGAGGCGGCTGGCCGAGGTGTACACCGCCCTGGCGGACGGCCGGACGGACAGCGGGGAGCCGCTGGGCTCGTTCGCGACGCTGGTCGAGCAGGACCACGCGTACCGGGCGTCGGCGGCGTTTCCGCGCGACCGCGCGTACTGGACCGACCGGCTCGGCGACCAGCCGGACGTGATGCGGATGCCCGGCGCGCAGGTCGTCGGCGAGCCGGACGCACGGCCGCTGCGGCTGAGCCGACCCGATCGCCTCGGCGACACCGACGTCGAGGCGCTGGCCCGAGTCGCCCGGCAGACCCGCACCACCTGGCAGGTCGTCCTGCTGGCCGCGATCGCCGCGTACGTCCACCGGGTCACCGGGCGGCGCGACGTGATCCTCGGCCTGCCAGTGGCGGGCCGACGCACCGCCCTGACCCGCCGGGTCGTCGGCATGGCCACCAACTCGGTGGCGCTGCGCGTCGACGTGGACCCCGGAGGGAGCCTGGCCGACCTGGTGGCCACGATGGCCGGCGAGGTCAGCGCCGCCCTGCGGCACGAGCGGTACCGCGCCGAGGACCTGCGCCGGGCGCTGGGCCGCGCCGGCAGCGCCAACCCGTTCCTCGGCCCCATGGTCAACTTCATGCCGTACCCGCAGGAGTTGTTCTTCGGCAGCTCCCGCGCGACCACGCACAACCTGGCGTCCGGGCCGATCGTCGACTACTCGTTCACCATCTCCGGCACCCCCGGTGGTCCGATGCCGCTGAACTTCGAGGCCAACCCGGAGTACCACGACGAGGCCAGCCTCCTCGCCCACAAGGACCGTTCGCTCGCCTTCATCCGCACGGTGCTGACCGCGCCCGAGAAGCGGATCGGCGGGGTGGACGTGCTCACCCCGAGCGAGCGTACGGCAGTGCTGAACGCACCGGACGCGACCGACCACCCGCTCGACGAGCCCGTCGAGCAACTGGTCGCCCGGCGGGCCGCCACCGCTGCGGGCACCGTCGCGCTCCTGCACGGCGCCGAGCGGGTGACGTACGCCGACCTGGCCGCCCGCGCCGATGCCGTGGCGCGTTGCCTGACCGCCCGCGGCGTCGGACCGGAGGACTTCGTCGCCCTGGCGCTCCCCCGGTCGCCCGAGCTGATCGTCGCGATGCTGGGTGTGCTGCGGGCCGGGGCCGCCTACGCCCCCCTGGACCTCGCCTACCCCGAGGACCGGATCCGGTTCATGCTCAAGGACCTCTGCCCCCGGTCGGTGCTGGCGACCGAGGAGACCGCCCGCGCGCTGCCGGACGGCACCGAGCCGATCCTGCTGTCCGAGGCCGAGGCGTACCCGGGCGCGGAGGCGCTGCACCGGCCGGCGCCGGAGCATCCGGCGTACGTCATCTACACCTCCGGCTCGACGGGCACGCCGAAGGGCGTCGTGGTGCCCCGCCGGGCCATGCTCAACTTCGTCCTCGATCACGCCGAACGGTTCGGCATGGGCCCGGGCAGCCGGTCGTTGCAGTTCGTGTCGCCCAGCTTCGACGTCGCGACCGGTGACATCTGGCCGGTGCTGACCCGCGGCGGCGGCCTGGTGTTGCCCGGGCCCGAGCAGACCGCCAGCGCCGAGCAGCTCGTGGCCCTCCTGCGCGACACCCGGATCACCCACGCGGCGATCCCACCGGTGATGCTCTCCCAGCTCGACCCCGCCGGGCTGTCCGACCTGACGGTGCTCGTCACCGGCGGCGAGACACCCCGCGACGACCTGGTGCGCCGCTGGGCGCCCGGCCGCCGGATGGTGAACGTGTACGGCGTGACGGAGGCCGCGGTGGCCAGCACGGTCAGCCCGCCGCTGGACACCGTCGCGCCACCCGCCCCGATCGGGCGGCCGATCCGCAACACCCAGGCCCTGGTCCTCGACGCGCAGCAGACCCTCACGCCACCCGGCACCGCGGGAGAGCTGTTCCTCGGCGGGTGCGGGCTGGCCCGCGGCTACCTGGGCCGCCCCATGCTCACCGCCGAGCGCTTCGTGCCCAACCCGTACGGGCCGCCCGGCTCGCGGCTGTACCGCACCGGCGACCTGGTCCGGTGCCGCGCCGACGGCGTCCTGGAGTTCCACGGCCGCGCCGACGACCAGGTCAAGATCCGTGGGTTCCGGGTCGAGCTGGGCGAGGTGGAGGCAGCGCTGACGGCGCACCCGGCGGTGGCCGACTCGGCGGTCGTGCTGCACGAGCAGGAGTCGGGACGGCGGCTGCTCGCCGGTTACGTGCGTCCCGCCGGCGGTGCGGGGGTGACCGCCGCCGAGCTACGCCGCTTCGTCGCCACGTCGCTGCCGGAGCACATGGTCCCCGCCACGGTGACGTTCCTCGACGAGTTCCCGGTCACGCCGAACGGCAAGGTGGACCGGCGGACGCTCGCCGCCCCGGCCTTTCAGGCCACCGGCGGGGACCGCCCGGAGCCGTCCTCGCTGGAGAGCGTCCTGGCCCGGCTGTTCGCCGACGCGCTCGGCCTGTCCGAGGTCGGCCTCGACGACTCCTTCTTCGAGTTGGGCGGCGACAGCATCATGGTCTTCCCGCTGGTCTCCCGCGCGCGGGAGCACGGCCTGGAGTTCAACGCCCGCGACGTCTTCCAGCACGCGACCGTGTCCCGGCTGGCGCGTGCCGTCCGCCGGATCGAGCCCGAGCCCGAACGGGACGACGAGCCGGTCGACCTGACCCCACCCTGGCTGGACGAAGCGCGGCGGGCGGAACTCGTCGAGGTGTACCCGGGGCTGACGGCGTTGCTGCCGGTCTCGCCGTTGCAGGAGGGCCTGCTCTTCCAACACCTGCTCGCCGGCCCGGAACAGGACGCCTACACCTCCCAGGTGCAGTTCGGACTGGACGGGCCCCTCGACCCCGACGCGCTGCGGGCCGCCGCCGACGCACTGCTGGCCCGTCACGAGAACCTGCGGGCGGCCTTCCGCTACGACGACGGCTTCGCCGAGCCGGTGCAGGTGCTCACCGCCGTACGTCATGCCGGATGGACCGTTTCGGACCTGTCCGGACGGACGGACGACGAACGCGACGCGCGGCTCGCCGAGCTGGCCGCCGCCGAGCGGACGCGCGGCTTCGACCTGGCCCGGCCGCCGCTGCTCCGGCTGCACCTCGTCCGGCTCGGCGACGAACGACACCGGCTGCTGATCACCGCCCACCACATCCTCTGGGACGGCTGGTCCACCTCGATCCTGGCGCGCGAGCTGCTCGGCGGGTACGCGGGCAGGGAACTCGACCCGGTGGTCCCGTATCGGGACTACCTGCGCTGGCTTGGCCGGACCGACCGGCCCACATCCCAGCGGGCCTGGCGGGACGCCCTGGACGGGCTGTCCGCGCCGACCCGGATCGCGACCGACGCGACCGGTCCGCAGACGCAGGTGCGGCGTGACCTGGACCTTGAGCTGAGCGCGGCCCTGACCGCCCGCGCGCAGGACCTCGGCCTGACCTTCAACACCGTCGTGCAGGGCGCCTGGGCCACCGTCCTGTCCCAGCTCACCGGCCAGGACGACGTGGTCTTCGGCGCCTCGGTGTCGGGGCGCCCGCCGCACCTGCCGGGCATCGCGCGGATCGTCGGGCTGCTGACCAACACCGTTCCGGTTCGGGTGCGTCTGCGCCCGGGCGAGGCGCACGCCGCGCTGCTCACCCGGCTTCAGGCCGAGCAGGCCGAGTTGATTCCGCACCACTACCTCGGGCTCGGTGAGATCCAGCGGCAGAGCCCGCTCGGCGGCGACCTGTTCGACACCGCGATCACCGTCGTCAACTACTCGTTCGACCCGGACGAGTGGGGTGCGGTGCTCGACGAGCCACGGCTCACCGACGTCGAGGTGGTGGACGACACCCACTACGCCGTCCGGCTGGCCGTCGTGCCCGGCGAACGAATCCATCTGCGGCTCGGCTACCACCTCGACCAGTTCCGGCCCCGCGAGGCCGAGCAGGTGCTGGACCGGCTGGTCCGGACGTTGCGGCAGGCGCTGGCCTGAGCGGGCGGCGGCACGAGAGGGACCGGCGGCCGTACGCCGGTCCGCGGAAAGGAGCTCGCCGGTCGTGCGTACGCCGGACATCTTCGTCAAGGGCCTCGGCACCTACGTCCCCGAGACCGTACCCATCGAGCAGGCCGTCGCGGCCGGACGCTATCCGGCCGGGGAGGTGGAGCTGCACCAGCTCGCCGGCGCGGCGGTGGCCGGTGACCTGCCGGCGCCCGAGATGGCGCTGCGCGCCGCCCGGGAGGCCATCAACCGGTCCGGGCACTCCCCCACCGACGTGGGACTGCTGCTGTACGCCGACTCCTGGTATCAGGGACCGGACGGCTGGCAGCCGCAGTACCACCTGCAACGTCACCTGCTCGGTGGCGACCTGCTCGCAGTGGAGGTGCGGCAGGGCTGCAACGGCATGTTCGGCGCGCTGGAGTTGGGCGCGGGTTACCTCGCCGGCACGAGCGGCGACCGGCCACGCTCCGCGCTGCTCGTGGCCGCGGACAACTTCGGCACCCCGCTGATCGACCGGTGGCGGATGGGTCCCGGCTACGTCGCCGGGGACGGCGCCAGCGCGGTCCTGCTCAGCACCGAGCCGTCGTTCGCCCGGCTGCTCACCGTCTGCGCGGTCGCGGTGCCCGAGGCGGAGAAGATGCACCGCGGCGACGAACCGCTCTTCCCACCCGGGCCGACCGTCGGGCGGCCACTGGACTTCACCGCCCGCAACGCCGACTTCAAACGAGAGGTGCTGGCCGACGGCACCGGCACGGCGGCGCTGGTCCGCATCCACCAGCGGACGCTCATGGTCGTCGAGCGGGCGCTCGACGAGGCGGGCATCGACATCGGCGACGTGACCCGGGTGGCGTACATGAACTACTCGCGGGAGATCGTCGAACAGCGGTGCATGGCCGCGCTCGGCCTCGCCATGTCGCGCTCCACCTGGGACTTCGGCCGTACGGTCGGCCACCTCGGCGCCAGCGACCAGATCGTGGCGCTGGATCACCTGCTCACCACCGGCGCCCTGGAACCCGGTGACCATCTGCTCATGCTCGGGGTCGGACCGGGCGTGACGCTGTCCTGCGCGGTAGTGCGCATCGAACACACCGCGCCCTGGCTCGGCTGACACCGGCCGCGCGGCCCGTCGACACGAGGAGACACAACGTGGATACGCGCGACAACATCGAACCGGTGGCCGTGATCGGCGCCGGTTGCCGATTCGCGGGCGGCGTCTACTCAGCGGACGACTTCTGGGAGCTGCTCGTCGCCGGCCGGGACGGTATCTGCGAGCCACCCGCCGAACGGTGGGAGGCGTACCTGGACGCGGGGCCGGACCAGGCTGCCGCCGCCCGCCAGGCCACCGTGCCCGGCGGGTTCCTGGGCGACATCGAGGGCTTCGATGCCGCGTTCTTCGGGCTCTCGCCGCGCGAGGCGGAGCTGATGGACCCGCAGCAGCGGCTGCTGCTGGAGGTGACCTGGGAGGCGCTGGAGCATGCCGGCATCGCGCCGCGGGACCTGGCCGGCGGCGACACCGGCGTGTTCGTCGGCATCGGCTCCGACGACTACGGGCGTCGGATGCTGGAGGATCTGCCCTCGATCGAGGCGTGGACCGGCATCGGCAGCGCCATGTGCGCGGCGGCCAACCGCATCTCGTACGCGCTCGACCTGCACGGCCCGAGCGTCGCGGTGGACACGGCGTGTTCGGCGTCGCTGGTCGCCGCGCACCTGGCCACCCAGGCACTGCGCGACGGCGAGTGCCGGGTCGCCCTGGTGGGCGGGGTGAACCTGATCGTCTCACCGGCCCTGACGCTCACCCTGCAGGCGGCCGGCGCCACCGCCCCCGACGGCCGGTGCAAGCCGTTCGACGCCGAGGCCAACGGGTACGGGCGCGGCGAGGGTGGCGGCATTCTGGTCCTCAAGCGGCTCTCCGACGCGCAGCGCGACGGCGACCGCGTCCTCGCCGTCATCCGGGGCAGCGCCGTACGCCAGGACGGGCGGACCGGCGGCATCATGGCGCCCAACGGCGACGCGCAGCGCGAACTGCTGGTCGAGGCGTGCCGCCGGGCCGGCGTCGCGGCCGGATCGGTGGACTACGTCGAGACGCACGGTACCGGCACCCGGCTGGGCGACCCGCTGGAGGCGAGCGCGATGAGCGCCGTCTACGGCCGCGACCGTCCCGCGGACGAGCCCTGCCTGATCGGGTCGGTCAAGCCCAACATCGGCCACCTGGAGGCAGGCGCCGGCATCGCCAGCCTGATCAAGGCGTCCCTGGCGCTGCACCACGGTGAGCTGCCACCGAGCCTGAACCTGCACGAGCCGAACCCGCGGATCGACTGGGCCGCCTCCGGGCTGCGCGTGGTCACCGAACGGACGCCGTGGCCCGAACGAAACGGCCCGCGCCGCTGCGGCGTCTCCGGCTTCGGCTACGGCGGCACGATCGGGCACGTCGTCCTGGAACAGGCCCCGCAGCCCGCCCCCGCCGAGGCATCCGACGCGGTACGGGACACCGGGCTGCTCTACCCCGTCTCGGCGGGCTCCCCGGCGGCTCTCGCCGCGTACGCCGGCGGGCTCGCCGACTGGCTCTCCGACGGCGTACGGGACCTCGCCGCGGTGGGGCGCACGTTGGCCGTACGCCGCTCCCACCTGTCGCACCGCGCGGCGGTGGTCGCCGCCGACCAGGCCGAGCTGACCGCGCGGCTGCGGCTGCTCGCCGACGGCGAGCAGGACCGTGGCGCGGTACGCGGCACCCCGGGCGACGGGCCTGGCAGCGGCCTGGTCTGGGTCTTCTCTGGGCACGGCGCGCAGTGGGTCGGGATGGGCCGGGAACTGCTCACCACCGAGCCGGCCTTCGCCGCGGTCATCGACGAGCTGGAGCCGATCTTCGAAGCGGAGATGGGTTTCTCACCCCGGCGGGTGCTGCTCGACGGCGATCTGGACTCCGTCGACCGAATCCAGACCATGATCTTCGCGGTCCAGGTCGGGCTGGCCGCGGTGTGGCGCGGCTTCGGGGTACGGCCGGACGCCGTCATCGGTCACTCGGTCGGCGAGCTGGCGGCGGCCGTCACCTGCGGGGCGCTCAGTCTCGCCGACGGCGCTCGACTCAGCTGCAGACGGTCGCGGCTGCTGCGTCGGGTGGCCGGCCGGGGTGCGATGGCCATGGCGGCGCTGCCGTTCGCCGAGGTCGAGGACCGGCTGCGCGGCCGCGACGACGTGGTCGCCGGCATCGCGGCGTCGCCGTTGTCGACCGTGCTCTCCGGTGCGCCGGCGGCGATCGAGGAGCTGATCCAGCGGTGGGGGGACGAGGACGTCGCCATGCGGCGGGTCTCCTCCGACGTGGCGTTCCACAGTCCGCAGATGGAGCCTCTCCTGACCGACCTGATCGCCGCGGCCGCCGACCTGGACAGCGGCAGGCCACGACTGCCGATGTACAGCACGGCGCTGCTCGACAGCCGGAGCACCGGGGTGCTGGACGGGACGTACTGGGCCACGAACCTGCGCCAACCGGTCCGGCTGGCGGACGCCATCCGTGCCGCCGCCGAGGACGGCTACCGGGCGTTCCTGGAGATCTCCGCGCATCCGGTGGTCGCCCACTCGATCCGCGAGACGCTGGCCGAGGCCGAGGTCCACGACGCGTTCGTCGGCGCCAGCCTGCGGCGCGACCAGCCGGAACAGGCGACGCTGCTGGCCGCCGCCGGCCTGGCGCACTGCCACGGTGTGGCGGTGGACTGGGACCGCCTGCAACCCGGCGGTGGCCTGGTCGACCTGCCCGGCATCCGCTGGCAGCACCAGTCGCACTGGTTCAGGACCGCCGTGCCCGGCCAGGCCGCCGGCCGTCAGCACGACCCCGGGTCACACACCCTGCTCGGTGGGCCGTCCACCGTGGCCGGCCCTGCCGAGTTCACCGTGTGGCGCACCAACCTGGACGAGGCGAGCCGCCCCTACCCGGGGAGCCACACCGTCGGCGGCGTCGAGATCGCCCCGGCGGCGGTGTACCTCACCACCTTCCTCGGCGCGGCCGGCGACACGGCCACCGTCCTGACCAACGTGTCGCTGCGGATGCCGTTGGTCGTCGGCGCGCGCCGGGAGATCCAGGTGGTCCGGGACGACACCGGCCTGCGGTTGGCCTCCCGCGAGGCCGAGGGCGGCGGCGCCTGGCTCGTCCACGCCACCGCGAGCGCCGGGCCGGACGACGGCGCCCGGGCCGAGCCGCCGCCCCGGGTCCGGCTGCGGGCGAGCGACCCCGGCGGCGTACGGCAGCATCTGGCCGGCGTGGGCGTACCCACCATGGCCTTCACCTGGGAGGTCGAGGAACTGCTGCGCGGCGACGGCGGTCTGCGGGCCCGGGTCGCGGTGGGGCCCGCCGTCACCTGGGCGGCCGTGCTGGACGCCGCGCTGTCCGTGGCGCCGGTGGCGCTGCCCGGGAAGCCCACCCTGCGCCTGGTGGCCGGCGTCGACCGGGTCCGGATCACCGGCACGCCGCCGGCGACCGCCGACATCCACGTCGTGGTCGACCCCACCATGCCCAACCGCCTCGACGTGCGGGTGAAAGGCGTGGGCGACGACGGCCACGCCGAGTTCACCAACCTGCGCTACGGCGCCCTGGACGACGACGCCGTCGCCGCCGCGCCGCCGTTCGAGCTGGTGCACGAGTTGGACTGGCGCCCGCTGACCCTCGACGAGACGGCCGGGCCGGGCCGGGAACTGGTGCTGGTCGGCGCCTTGGCACGGACCGCCGTGTTGGCTGACGCGCTGCGCGCCGCCGGGGCGGTCGTGCACGTCGGTGCCGACCCGGACGACCTTGCCGGCGCGCGGGACGTGCTGCTGGTGGCCGGTTCCGAGGCGACGGAGGAGGTGCCCGCCCGGGCGGCAGAGGACACCTGGGCCGTGCTGGACACGGCTCGGCGGCTCCTCGACGACGACACGGCACCGGACCGCCGCGTCTGGTGCGTCACCACCGGCGTGCTGGAGAGCGTCCGGCCGGACGCCTTGGCCCAGTCCCCCCTCTGGGGGCTCGGCCGGGTCCTCGCCGGCGAGTACGGCGACCGGTGGGCCGGCGTGGTCGAACTGCCCGCCGACGACCCGGGCGCCGAGGCCCGGACGCTGCTGGCGGTGCTGCGCGCCGTCCACCGGGAGGCCGTGGTGACCGTCCGGGGCGGGGTGGCGCGGGCCGCCCGCCTGATCCGTACCGAGCGGGAACCGGTACGCGGCCCGCTGGCCTGCCGGGCCGACGGCACCTACCTGGTCACCGGCGGGCTCGGCGCGCTCGGGCTCGACATCGCCCGCTGGCTGGCCGAGCACGGCGCGCGGCGCCTCGTGCTGGCCGGCCGGCAGGGCCTGCCGCCGCGCGCCGACTGGGACGAGCCGTCCGACGCGGAGCTGACCCGCCGGATCCGTGGCGTGCGGGACCTGGAGAGCCTCGGGGTCACCGTCCAGGTGGTCAGCCTGGACGTGGCCGACGCGGACGCCGTGCTCGCAGCGCTCACGTCCGACGCGCTCGGCCTGCCCCGGATACGCGGTGTCGTGCACGCCGCCGGCGTTCTCGACAACCGGATGGCCCATTCGGTCGACGAGGACTCGCTGCGGCGGGTGCTGCGCCCCAAGGTGGACGGCGCGTGGGCGCTGCACCGGGCCTTCCCGCCCGGCAGCCTCGACTTCTTCGTGCTCTTCTCCTCCTGCGGCCAGTTGCTCGGGCTTCCCGGCCAGGCGTCGTACGGGGCGGCGAACGCGTTCCTGGACGCGCTCGCCGTGCACCGGGGGGACGCGCTCAGCATCGGCTGGACGTCGTGGCGGGGACAGGGGATGGCCGTCAACGAGACCGTCGACCGGGAGCTGCGCGCGCGGGGTGTCACGGCCATCTCCCCGGCCGAGGCGTTCGCCGCGTGGGACTTCGCCGAGCGCCGCGGGCCGGGCCACGTCACGGTGCTGCGCGGGTCGTCCACGGCGGAGGTCACCGAGCCACTGACGGTGCTCAGCGAGCTGGTGCGTACCGAGCGGGCCGCGCCGGCCAGCACGGAGGACAGCGGTCTCGTCGGCCTCGCGCCCGACGAGCTGCGGGAGCGCCTGCTGGAGGCGGTACGCGGCGACGTGGCCGCCGAGATGCGGATGCCCGCCGCGGCCCTGGACCTGCGCCGGTCCCTGGTGGAGCAGGGGCTCGACTCGGTGATGACCATCGTGATCCGGCGTCGGCTGGAGAAGCGCTTCGGCCACCCGCTACCGACGTCCCTCCTCTGGCAGCAGCCGAGCATCGCGGGTATCGCCGACCATCTGGCGGGCCGGCTCACCACCGCCTGATCCCAGCCGCAAACGGCCGCCGGGCTCCCGCCCGGCGGCCGTCGGCTGCCCGTTACCTTTTTGATCGTCCCCAGCCGGGGACCCCCCGGGCCCGGCCCCCACCCACGGGCAGCCGCCGGGGCCGGAGCGGGAAAGGCTCTCCCGCTCCGGCCCCGACGGTAGGGATCAGAAGCTGGGCGCCGCGGTCGGCGCCCGCAGCGTGCCGAGGTACTTGTGCCACAGGTGCTCGGGATTGCTCTCGACCGTGGCCAGCACCTCCCGCATGGCCGCCAGCGCCTTCGGCTCCTCACCGTCGTACACGTCGCCCTGCAGCATCTTCAGCACGTCGATGCGGTAGCGCGGGTCCTGCACGAACGCGGTGAACAGTACGTTCAGCCGGTAGTAGATGGAGATGAACTCGTACCAGTACGTGACCGCGCGGCGTAGCTTCTGCTCGTACCGGGCGAACCGCTCCTTGCCGAAGTCACCCGCCTGGTGCGCCGCGATGATGTCCTGGGCGGCGATCCGAGCGCTGTTGAGGGCCACGCTGACCCCGCTGGAGAAGATCGGGTCGACGAAACGCGCCGCGTCCCCGATCAGCACGTACCGGTCGCCGCAGATCTGCTTCATGGAGTAGCTGTAGTCGCCCTCGGTCTTGAACGGTCGGACCTGCCGCGAGTTCTTCAGCGCATCGCGCAGCTCCGGGCGGCTGGACACCATCTCCCAGAAGAACTCCTCCTGGTCACCGTCGAACTCACGGTAGCGGGCCTTCTGGCTGACCACCCCGATGCTGGTGACCCGGTCGGTGATCGGGATCTGCCACACCCAGCTGTCCTTGACGGCCAGGAAGTGCACGAAGATGTGGTCGACCTGCGCCTCGCTCGGTGCGAGGGCCGCGCGGTCGAGCCCCTCGAACCAGGTGTGCACGGCGTACTGGTCGAAAACCGGGTCGGCGACCTTGGTCCGGAGTTGACGGCCGAGCAATGTCTGCCGTCCGGACGCGTCCACCACCATTCGTGCGGTGTACTCGACCGTGCGCGGGCCGACGCTGCACTCCACCGTCACGAACTGCGGGTCGCTGAAGTCGACGCGCCGCACCCGCATGCCGTTGAAGACGGTCGCGCCGCTCTCCTGCGAGTGTTTGAGCAGGATGGCGTCGAACCGTCCCCGGTCGACGTGGAAGGTGTAGTCCCGGTCCACGCCCGGCTGGTTGCGCTCGACGAACTGGATGTCCGCGGTCCAGCCGTGGCTGAGCCCCTGGTGGCCGAGCAGCGGGATGTACCCGGACAGCCCGGATGTCCAGGACGCACCGTACTTCTTCGGAAAGTCCGCCTCGTCGATCTTGCCGAGCGCGCCGATCTCGACCAGCACCGGTGTGGTTGCCGGCACCAGTGACTCGCCGACGTGCTCCCGCGGGAAGGTGGCACCCTCGATCACGGCCACCGACATGCCGGCCTGGGCCAGGTAGGAAGCCATCGTGGAGCCCGCCGGGCCGCCGCCGACGACCACCACGTCGTAGTCGGTCTTCACCGGCGACCTCCCGAGGGTGCGGGCACCGGCTCCGCGTCGCGCAGCATGGCCGCGATGGACCGCACGTCGGCGAAGTTCCGGGCATCGATCTTCTCGAGGGGCACGAGCAGACCCAGCCGGTCCCGGATGAACGTCATGAGGACGGCGATCCGCAGCGAGTCGAGCACCCCCGACTCCATGAGCGGGGTGGTGTCCGTGATCTGGCCATCGTCGGTGGCGTCGGGAAACTCCTCACGTAGGAAGTTCACGATCGCCACCTGGTAGTTGTCCTCGGGCATGCAGAAGCCCTCCCTATCCGCCCTTGCGAAACACTCCGTCTGGTTCACACGTCCGCGCTGCTGGCGACGACCTCCTCGTCGGACATCTCGGCGATCTCGGCCTCGATCGCTGCCTCCACCGCCGCGGCGATCTCCGCCACCGTGTCGCCGTCGAAGATCGCGCGCATCGACAGGGCCACGTCGAAGGCCACCTGGACGGCGGCGATCACCCGGATGGCGAGAATCGAATTGCCACCGCTGGCGAAGAAGTGCGTGCCGGCGTCGACGGGCACCCCGAGGTGCTCGGCGAAGATCTCGGCGACCCGCTCCTGCACGACGCCGTGGAGCGCGGTCCCCGCCGGGTCCCCGCCGGGCCGCACCGCCGGTGGCAGCGCCCGGCGGTCCAGCTTGCCGTTGGCGGTCAGCGGCAGCTCGTCGAGCGGCACGATCACCGCCGGCACGAGGTGGGCCGGCATCCGCTCCGCGCAGAACGCGGTGAGCTCGGCAGCCAGGTCGGCCGCCGACGCCGGTTCGGCCGACACGACGTACGCGACCAGGGTGGTGGTGTCACCGCCACCGTCGACCACGACGGCGGCGGTGCGGACCGCCGGATGCTCGCGCAGCACCGCGGTCACCTCGCCCAACTCGACCCGGTAGCCGCGCACCTTGACCTGATCGTCGGCGCGGCCGAGGAACTCGACCGTGCCGTCCGGCCGCAGGCAGGCGAGGTCGCCGGTGCGGTAGAACCGCGATCCCGGCGGCCCCGACGGGTCGGGCAGGAACCGCTCGGCGGTCGCGTCGGGCCTGCCGACGTAGCCGCGAGCGACGCCCAGGCCGCCCACGTACAGCTCGCCGACCACCCCGATCGGCTGGGGCACCAGCCGAGCGTCGAGCACCTGGAGGGTGACGCCGGGCAGCGGACCGCCAATCGGCACGCGCTCGCCGCGAACGGGGGCGGTCACCGGGTGGATGCTGGCACCGACCGTCGTCTCGGTCGGCCCGTACTCGTTGATCAGCCGCTGTGGGCCGAGCGCGGCGGCCCAGGTGTCGGCCAGCGGCACGGGCAGTTCCTCACCGGCCACCACGATCGTCGTGGCCAGCGCGGCGAGCTGTGACTCGTCCAGTTGGTGGCGCAGGATGTCCAGGAATCCGGGGGTCAGCTTGATGAACGAGAACGGCGCCGCCGCCAGGAGCCGGCCGCCCAGCTCGGTGAGGTCCAGGTCCTGCGGCAACAGCCGCACGGCCTGGCCGGCCAGCAGCGGTGCCCACAGGTTCGGCACGACGAGGTCGAACGCTACGGAGAGGAACACCGGCGCGCCGCCGTCCCCCTCAGCGGCGAGGTCCTGCACCGCCCACGTGACGTGGTTGGCCAGGCCGGCGTGGGTGACCTGCACGCCCTTGGGACGCCCGGTCGAGCCCGAGGTGTAGACGACGTACGCCAGCGAGTCGGGCTCGACCATCCACCGCGGCTGTCCGGCGTCGTACGCCTCGATCGCCGCCGAGTCCCGGTCGACGACCACCACGGGCGGGTCGCCGGCCTCGTCCCCGAGCCGGCCGCGGTGGACGCCCTCGGTGAGCAGCAGCCGGCCGTCGGCGTCGGCGAGCACGATCCGCACCCACGCCGGCGGGGCCTGCGGATCGAGCGGCAGGTAGGCGGCCCCGGCCTTCCAGACCGCCAGGAACGCCACGACCAGCGCGGGCCCCCGGTCGAGCAGGACGCCGACGGTCGATTCCGGTCCGACGCCCCGCGACCGCAGGTGCCGCGCCAGCCGGTTGGCGGCGGCGTCCACCTCGGCGTACGTCAGGTCGCCCTGATCGGCGGCGAGAGCGATCGCTGCCGGGGTGTCGGCGGCCTGGCGCTCGAAGCCGCTCAGGACGGTGATGTCACCCGTACGCGCCGGGGCCGCCTGGTGTCCCGCCGGCGCCCGCCGCTCGTCTTCGGGCCGGAAGTCCAGCTCGGCCAGGGGCAGCGAGGGGTCGGCGCAGATCGCGGTGAGCAGCCGCAGCAGATGCCGGCTCATCCGTTCGACGGTCTCGCGGTCGAACAGCGCGGTGGCGTACTCGAGCAGGCCCACCATCGCGCCGTCCCCCTGTGGTCGCAGGTAGAGCGTGAGGTCGGTCTTGGCGACCCGGGAGGCGTTCACCAGGGTGTCCAGGTCGTCGGGGTCGTCCGGCGCACCGCTGAGCTCGGCGCCGTGGAAGTCGAAGGCGACCTGGTAGAGCGGGGTGCGGGCGGCGTCGCGTGCGGGCGCCAACTCGGCGACCAACTGGTCGAAGGGCAGGCCCTGATGGGCGAGTGCCACCTTGCAGACGTCGCGGACCCGCTCCAGCGCCTCGGCCACGGTCATCGCCGCGTCGAGGCGGCAGCGCAACACCACGCTGTTGAGGAAGAATCCGACCACACCCTCGGTCTCCGGCCGGCTGCGTCCCGCCACCGGTGCGCCGACCACGACGTCCCAGTCGCAGGTGTACCGGCCCAGCAACACGGCGAAGGCGGTCAGCGCGGTCATGAACGGGGTGGCGTCGCTCCCGCGGCCCAGCTCGGACAGGGACTGGGCGAGCGGCTGCGGGATCAGGAACGGGACGACCGCGCCGGCGCTGTCGCGGGTCGCCGGCCGGGGCCGGTCGGTGCGCAGCTCGGTCGGCGTGGCCCCGGCCAGCTCTTCCCGCCAGCGGGCCAGCTCGGCGCGGCGGGCGTCCGAGTCGACGCCCGCGCGCTCCCAGACGGCGAAGTCGGCGTACTGGATCGGCAGCTCGGGCAGCGCTTCCCCATGGCCGGCCAGCAGCGCACCGAACTCCCGGGTCAGGATCGCCGAAGACCATCCGTCACTGGCGATGTGGTGTACGAGCAGCACGAGCGTGCGGTCCGCGTCGGGGTCGGCTGCCGGGTCCCGGTGCAGCAGCGCCCGCACGAGGTGGCCGGCCGTAAGGTCGAACCCTTCCCCGGTCGCCTCGGTGAGCACCTGGGCGAGGCGCTCGCGCGGCACCGCGACGGTCCGCAGCTGCACCGGGCGGGGCGCCTGGACGTACTGCACCGGCTCGCCGTTCTCGACGGCGAACCGGGTGCGCAGTGACTCGTGGCGGGCGGCCAGCGCGTCCAGGGCCTCCTGCACGGCGGCGTCGGACACGCCGCCCGGCACGGTGAGGAAGATGCCCGACACCCACTCCCGGCTGCCCGGATCGAGCCGGTCCAGCAGCCAGAGCCGTTGCTGCCCGTGCGACAGCGGCAGTCCGCCGGTACGGGAAGCCGCGGCGATCGGGTGGTAGCCGTGCCGCCCGTCCCCGACCACCTCGGCGTGCCGGGCCACGGTGGCCGGTGACAGCAGGGCCGCCAGCGGCACCGGCCGGCCGTACGCGGCCCGCAGCCGGTTGGCGAGCTGGGCCAGCTGCAACGAGGAACCGCCGAGCCGGAAGAAGTCGTCGTCGCGGTGCAGCGGTTCGACGCCGAGCACGTCGTGCCAGAGTCGCGCGACCCGCCGTTCGTCCGGTGTGCCCGCAGGGCCGGCCGTGCCGCCGGTGCCGGGTGCGGGCAGCGCCTTCCGGTCCACCTTGCCGCTCGGGGTGCTCGGCAGGGCCGGCAACGGCACGACGGCGGCGGGCAGGTGCGAGGCGGGCAGCCGCGCCGCGAGGAAACCGTCCAACGCGGGCACCTCCGTGCCGGCCGCCGGGACGACGTACGCCGCCAGTTGCCGGGTGCCGCTCGGCGTGGCGTACGCGGTGACGGCCGCCGCGCGTACGCCGGGGTGGCGCAGTAGCACCGCCTCGATCTCGCCGGGCTCGATGCGTACCCCGTTGACCTTGACCTGGTGGTCGAGCCGGCCGAGGAACTCCAGGCTGGCGTCCGCCCGACGGCGGACCAGGTCACCGGTGCGGTACAGCCGGCGCCCACCGCCGGCGGGGTCGGGCACGAACCGCTGCGCGGTGAGCACCGGGTCGTTGAGGTACCCGTGTGCGAGGCCGACGCCGGCCAGGCACAGTTCGCCCTGGTCGACGCCGTCGGCCGCGTGCTCGTCGCAGTCGCCGAGCACCGCCCGCACGCCGTCGATCGGGTGGCCGATCGCCACGGGACCGGTCCGCTGGAACGGGTCGACCTCGTACGCGAGCGCGTCGATGGCGCACTCGGTCGGGCCGTAGGTGTTCCACACCGCCACCGGCTGCGGGTTGTCCTCGACCGCGGCGAGGAACCGTCCGACGAGTTCCGCCGGCAACTGCTCGCCACCGCAGGAGAGCACCCGCAGCGCGGTGCACCGCTGCCAGCCGGCCTCCTCCACGAGGGCACGCAGCAGCGACGGCACGACCTGTACCACGGTGGCGCCGCTGTCGGCGATCACCCGGACGAGGAGCGCGGGGTCGCGTTCGGCACCGTCCGGGGCGAGCACCACGGTGCCGCCGCACCGCAGCGCCGCGAACAGCTCCCAGCCCGCCGCGTCGAAGGTGAACGGAGTCTTGACCAGCACCCGGTCGGTGGCGGTGAGGTCGTGGCAGCGGACCCGCCAGGCCAGTTGGTTGTCCAGACCCCGGCGGGTGATGATCGCGCCCTTCGGGCGACCGGTCGAACCCGAGGTGAACAGCACGTACGCCGGGTGATCACCACCGACCGGTACGGCGGGCGGCTGCGCCGAGCAGCCACTGGCCGCGGCGAGGGCCTCGGCCAGCACGAGAGCCTTTGCGCCGGCGGCCTCGACGGGCGCCTGGGCGTCGGCTTCGGTGAGGGCCAGCCCGGCGCCGGTGTCGGCGAGCAGGGCGGTGATCCGCTGGGCCGGCTGGTCGGGGGCGAGCGGGACGTACGCCCCGCCGGCCCGCCACACGGCGAGCAGCGCGATCACCAGCTCGACGCGGCGGCGCAGGCACACCCCCACGGCCTGACCGGGCTCGACCCCGTGCTCCCTGAGCAGGTGCGCCAACCGGTTCGCCTGGCTGTCCAGTTCGGCGTACGTGACCGCGCGATCGTCGTCGGTCAGGGCCACCGCGTTGGGCGTCGCCGAGGCGTGCCGCGCCACGAGCGCCGACGTCGGTACGGGGTGGGTGCGGTCCTGCACACCAGTCATGTCGATCTCCTCGGGTGGTTGCCGTGGCGGGTGCGCGGTTCGTACTCAGCCGAGCGGGGTGAAGGTGATCGGCAGCCGTTGGAGGAAGCGGAAGTTGACGCTCTCCAGCCAGTCCGGCTTCGCGTCGACCAGGCGCAGGTCGCCGGCCCGGCGCAGCAACGCCGCCAGGCCGACGTCGATCTCGGTGACGGCCAGGGCGGCGCCGAGGCAGTAGTGGATGCCGTGTCCGAAGGACAGCTGGTCGGCGGCCCGGCGGGTCACGTCGAGCCGGTCCGGGTCGGCGTAGTGCTCGGGATCGCGGTTGCCTGATCCGAGCACCAGAGTGACCGAGTCGCCCTGCCGGATGTGGCAGCCGGCGATCTCGATGTCGTCGAGCGCGACCCGGGAGGTGAACTGCACGGGGCTGTCGTAGCGCAGGAATTCGTGTGCGGCGCCGGCCGACAGCTCGGGCTGCTCCCGCAGCCGCCGCTGCTCGTCGGGGTGGTCGACCAGGGCGAGGACGGCGTTGCCGATGAGGTGGGTGGTGGTGGCCTGACCGGCGTCGATGAGCAGCAGGAAGTTCGCGAAGATCTCTTCGTCGGTGTAGTCGGCCCGCGCCAGTTGCCCGGCGATCATCTCGCTGAAGAGGTCCTGGGCGTCGCCGGCCCGGCGGGCCTCGATGTCGGCGTCGAAGACCGCCCGCAGCGCGGTGAGGCGCGGCACCGCCTTGCGCGACTGGGTGAAGAACTCGTGGAGCAGGCCCGGCCAGTCCCGCAGCAGGTGCAACGCGTGGTCTGGCACGCCGGCCAGCCGTCCCACGACGCGCCGGGTGAGCGGCTCGGAGAAGTCGCGGATGACGTCCATGCGCCCGCTAGGGACGACCTGGTCCAGCAGTTCGTCGGCGATCTCCTCGACCAGCGGCCGGAGTTGCCGGATGAACCGGGGCGTCAGGCCCGGCTTGATGAGCTGACGCAGCCGGGTGTGCCGGGGCGGCTCGTTGAAGAGCATCATGTCGGCCAACGCCGACTTCAGCGGGGCGATCTCCGCCTGGGCGGCGGCCGGGAGCTGCGCGTAGAAAGACTCGATCCGCGCGCCGGTGACGCGGTCGTCCTTGGACAGGCTGACGATCTCGTCGTAGCCGAGAACCAGCCAGGTACGCATCCACTCGTCCCAGCCGACGGCGCCGCCCGACCGCAGCTGGCGGTAGAGCGGGTAGGGGTTGGCCTCCCACTGCGGGTCGTAGAGGGCGAGCAGGCTCGGTGGCCTCGTCGTGGCCTGGGCGTCAGTCACCTCTTCAGCGTCCGGGCCGGACTATATTTTCTCGGTACCTGGTCTATCCGTTCCGTACCGCGCCTGTGCCCCGCGACCGTGGGCGCGGGGCACGGGGTGGGCGGTGCTCAGTGCAGGTGCTCGGCGATCCTCGGCTTCGCCGGTCCTGCCGGCTCGTCCCGGTGCGCCTCGCGCCGGTCGCGGCGCGACCAGGCACGGTCGTTCAGCAGGGCCAGGGCCGCCGGCAGCAGCACGCCGCGTACCACGGTGGCGTCGATCAGGATCGCGACCGCCATCCCGACCCCGAGCATCTTGTACTCGATCGCCGACAGCGTCACGAAGACCGAGAACACGCCGATCATGATGGCCGCGGCGCTGGTCACCACGCCGGCGCTGGCACCGATGCCGCTCACGATCGCCTCGCGGCTGGTGGCGCCGGCGCTGCGGCGTTCCCGGATTCGGCTGAGGATGAAGATGTGGTAATCCATGCTCAGGCCGAACAGCAGGACGAAGACGAACAGCGGTAGCCAGTCGGTGATCCCGCCGTAGGCCTGGAAGCCGAACAACCCCTCCAGGTGGCCGCCCTGGAAGACCCAGGTCAGCGCCCCGTACGCGGCACCGATCGAGAGCAGGTTCAGCACGATCGACACCAGCGGCAGCGCCCAGGACCGGAACGCCACGGCCAGCAACACGAACGCCAGCACCAGGACGAAGGCGAACACGACGGTCAGCCGGTCGCGTACCTGGTTGGTGAAGTCGTAGGCGAACGAGGTCTTGCCGGTCACCGCGAACCGCGCCCCGGGCACCTGCCCGAACGTCGCCGGCAGCACGTCCTCCCGCAGCGTGCGCAGCGCCTGGTTGGACCGGTCGTTCGTACCGTCGCCGTCGAGCGGGACACGGACCACCAGGGCCTGGTCGACCCGCATCACCGACACCGGTTCGTGCAGCAGACCACCGCTGGACGCCACGCGGGCACGCAGTTGTGCGGTGGCGGCGGTGATCGCGGGGCCGGTCACGTCGACGCCCCAGACCACCACCTGCTCGGGTGCGGCCGAGCCGGGGAACGCCTGCTGCATGCGGACGGCACCGTCCACCGCGGGCATGCTGCGCGGCAGGCTGTTGGTCGGACCGGCATCCTGGAGGCGCATGCCGAACGCGGGGATCGACAGGCCGACGAGCAGCAGGACCGCCGCCACGCCCCAGAGCACCGGGCGTCGGACCACCGCGCGGGCCATCGTGGTCCACAGTCGTGACTCACGCGCTGTGGTACGCCGACGACCCAGCCACGGCACGCGAGCCCGGTCCACCCGGTGTCCGAGGATGGCGAGCAGGGCCGGCAGGGCGGTCACCGACCCGACGACCGCGAGGCCGACGACCGTGAACGTGCCGACGGTCAGGCCCCGGAAGTTGTCCAGCCCCGTCAGCCAGAGGCCGCCCACGCAGAGCATGACGGTCAGGCCGGAGACGATCACGACGTGGCCCGAGGTCCGGGCGGCCACCCGCAGCGCGGGCCCGGTCTCCAGGCCGGCGGCCCGTTCCTCGCGTTCGCGTCGTAGGTAGAACAACGAGTAGTCGACGCTCACCGCGACCCCGACGAGCAGGATCATCGACGAGGTGGCGCTGTTGATGGGTAGCACCTGATCGATCACCGACAGCAAGCTCATCGTGGCCGCCACCGTGGTCGCGGCCAGCAGCAACGGGATGCCGGCCGCGACCAGTGACCCGAAGACCAGCAGCAGGATGAGGATGGTCAGGGGCAGCGAGGTCGACTCGGCCCGTGTGAAGTCCTCTTTGATCGCGTTGTCGACCGTGGCCGACAGGCTCTGGTCGCCGGCCTGCGCCACCAGGACGTCGGGATGCCGGGCGGCCACGGCGTCGACGGCCTGCTTCGTCGCGTGGTAGTTGTCGATCATCGCGTCGTTCGGGCCGGCGACGATGAAGGTGACCAGGCCGGCACGGCCATCGGACGACACCTGTCCGGTCGCAGCCGCATCCAGCGGCGACTTGATGTCGGCCACCGCGGAGGAGAGCTGTCGCAGCGCCGTCACCGTGTCGGCCGCGGCGGCTCTCAGGGCCGGGTCGTCCTGGAACCTGGTCATGGCCGCCGTCCGCGAACGGATCAGCACGTTCTCCCGGATGGGCAGGTATTGCGACTGGTCGCGCAATGCCTGCTGAGCCACGCCGGACTCGCCTGGATCGTGGGCGGGCGCGCCGTTGCCCTCGACCAGGGAACTGCCGAGCAGGGCCACCACCACCAGGCCGAGCCAGCCGAGGAACACCGGCCAGCGGTGTCGGACCGACCAGCCGGCCACACGTTCGACGACAGTTTCCCGGGGCGGCGATTCGTCGGTACGACGCACAGCTTCGATGGACACAGACGTCATCCCCTTCTCGTACGAGACTGATTCGTTGTTCTGGGGGCGACGCTCGTACCGACCCGAATGTCTGTCCGGCCCGGCGAAATGGCTACTCGACGTCCTTGAGGATGCGTTCGATGGCCGCCAACCGGGTCTCGACCTCGGTCAGCCTGCCGCCGGTCAACTCCTGCGCGGTGATGGACCGGTCGGCAAGCTCCCGGTAGTCCCTGTCCCGAGCGAGAGCGGCCCTGGCTCGCAGCGTCTTACCGACCTCTCGGATGGTCACCGCAAGGACGATGATCATCAGCGCGAAGAGCCCGATGACTGCGATGATCTCCTGCCAGGCCCATGGGTCCATGCCTGCAATCCCCTTTTTACCGCTGTTCGGCGTAGCTATTTGGTGAGCGTCTGCACCGCTTCCGCGATGGTTTCCGGCGTGAGGGCGACGGCGAAGTCAAGAACCTCGTAGAACTTCATCGCCTTGCCGTCCTCGGAGAGCTCGAGTTGCGACTCCACGAGGCCCACCGCCTCCAGCTTGCGCAGGTGGACCTGCAGTAGCGCCCGGCTGATGCCCAACTCGCGGGCCAGCCGGCTCACGTAGTTGCGTTGCTGGGACAGCGCTGCCACAACCCGCAGGCGATGCGGGTTGGACAGCGTGGCCAGCACCTCGACGAACTCGTCACCGTTAACCGTTGCGGCTTCCACACCATCCTCCTGCACGTGCAAACATAACTTAGCACGTGCCGACTACGATGAGAAGCAGGGTGGCGCGGACCCTCACCGTCGATCAGCCATGCAGCTCCCGCAGGTAGTCGTACGTGCTGGGCAGGGTGCTCAGCAGCTCACGCTGCTTGTCCTTGATCGAGGCGAACAGCGGCTCGGCCCGCTCCATGGCCCCTGCGCGGTAGGTGAGGGCTGGCAGCGGACGCTCCGGCAACACGTCCAGACCCGCGAAGACGCAGTAGTAGCTGCTGTTGGTCCAGTAGTTGCGGAACTCCGCCTCGAAGTTGGCGTAGTAGGTGGACTCGTCGGCGATAGGCATGTTGACGGCCAGCCCGGCGCGGTACTCGGCGAGCTTGCGTTGGATGTCGCCGGTCAGCACGAGATCCTTGCAGGCCCGCCAGAACGGCGTGTCCCGGCGCGGGGCGAGACTGAAGTGGGCCTGCAGAAAGTCCCGCGAGTCGTCGAACATCGTCTCGATCTCGCGGTTGAACGAGTCCACCAGGACCGGGTCGAAGTTCCGGTCGGGGAAGAACCTCGCGAGCTGGTACAGGGCGGCGGTGATGAAGTAGATGCCGGTCGACTCCAGCGGCTCCAGGAAGCACGACGAGAGCCCGATGCTCACGCAGTTGCGCACCCACGTACGCCGGTTGCGCCCCACCCGGAACTTGATGTGGTTCAGCGGCTGCTCCTCCGGGTTCAGGCCCCACATCCCGCAGAACTCGCGGGTCGCCGTGTCCTGGTCAGCGAAGCGGCTCGAGTACACGTAACCGGTGCCGAACCGGCCCAGCATCGGAATCTTCCACGACCAGCCGGACGACATGGCGATCGAGGAGGTGAACGGCTCCACGCCGTTCGCGGCGTCGTCGTGCGGCACCGCGGTGGCGACGGCCCGGTCGTTGAGCAGGTGGTCGCTCATGTCCAGGAACGGTTCACGCATCACCTTGTTGATGAGCAGGCTGCGGAACCCGGTGCAGTCGACGAACAACTCACCGGAGACCGTGCGGCCGGACCTGAGCGTGAGCGAGGTGATGTGGCCACGCTGGTCGATGGCTGCGTCGACCATTTCGTCCTCGATGTGCACGGCGCCCTGCTTCTCGGTGGCGAAGCGCCGCAGGAACGCCGCGACCAGACTGGCGTCGAAGTGCCAGGCGTAGTTGGTCCACCTGGTGCCGTCGGCGAACCTCGGCGCGAGCTTGGCGTCCATCACCGGCGCCTCGCGGTAACAGGCGTAGTCGAACGGCTCGGTGGTCTCGCCGGCGAGCCGCTTCGTCGCCCAGTAGTGCGACAGCGGCAGGTTGTCCGAGTTCGGCAGGATGCCGAACAGGTGGTAGAAGTGGTCGCTCTGGCCGTTGACCTGCCGGGTCTGCGACTCGCCCTGTCCTGGCGTACGCCAGTTGATGAACTTGATCCCCATCTTGTAGCTGGCGTTGCACTCCCGCATCCAGTCCGCCTCGGCCAGACCGAGGAAGTCGAAGAACGTCTTGTGCAGGTTGGGAACGGTCGCCTCGCCCACACCGATCCGCGGAATGGACGGCGCCTCGATGACCGTGATCCGCACGTGCGGGCCGAGCGCCCTGCCGAGGTAGCTGGCCGTCATCCAGCCGGCCGTGCCGCCGCCGAGAACGACGACGTCCTTGATTCTGTTGTCTTCCATCCGATGGCACCCTTCGCGACCGGATCCGCCCGGAAAGGCTGGCCGATTGCCGGGCGGATCGCATCCTCCTGCGCGGGGGTCCGCGCCAGAATGTCACTGTTTCGAGGGGGCCGATAACGCGACTATATTCCAGCTATTTACTCCTATTCACGGCAAAACACCTCGGCCCGGATCCGCCGATGTGTGGCAGACCGGCTGGCGTACGACGGTCAGACCGCAACCGGCTCGCGCCACGGCGCGAGACGGGCGGCGGCGGGGCGCGGCCCCTGACCGACGGCCGGAGCGGCGGCCGGAGCGGCGGCGGCCCGGCGGGCGGCCCGGCGGGCGGCGCGACGACCAGGCAACTGGAACAGAACGGTGGCCACCAGGCCGAGGACGATGCCGGGGATCGCGCCGAGGAAGGGACGGTCCGCGAAGGCGATCCCACCGAGACGGCCCAGGCCGTTCATGTACAGCGCCCAGAGCACGCCGGCCACCGCCGCGCTCACGAAGAAGCGTCGCAGCGGGAAGCGCAGCGAGCCGGCCATCAGCGCGGTAGCCGTCCGGCCGCCGGGCAGGAAGTGCCCGACCACCACGGCCAGGCCACCGTGTCGCAGCAGGGCGCGTTCGGCGCTGGCCAGGGCCGCGCCGACCGGACCGAGCCGCGACCGGCGGAAGCGGCCGATCGTGTGCGCGCCCAGGGCGTACGCCACGCAGTCGCCGGCGAACGAACCGGCCGCAGCACTGAGCAGCAGGCCGGTGAGGTCGGGGCCCCCGGCGACCGACAGCGCGGCCAGGCAGATGACCAGCGAGTCGGACGGCAGCGCGGTGAACACCGCATCGGCCATGACGAGGAGGGCCACCACCAGGTAGATCCATGGAGACGCCGCCAACTGCATCACGTGGTCCAACATCTGATCGCCTCCCCACCCCGGCCGAGACGATCGCCCAGCCGACCCAGACAACTATCACCTGCAAATCGAGCTTTGCAGGTGCTAGAGATGGAGTCAAGGACGGCCAACCCTGATTGACCCCCGAGATCGCCCTAGGGGTCGACAGCCCACCCTGACCACGAGGTACATAAATCTACTTGCATATGCTAGCTTTACTTTGCGGGTCACGAGCTGGTGCGGTGCCACCACCGGACGCTCGGGCCCGCCCATGAACCCGGTCCGGGGGTGGACCCCCGACTACCTCCGGACCGGCCAGACTCAGGCCGTCCCGGCGCTCGCCAGTCGCGCTGCCAGATCACCCACCGTCGGATGCCGGTACAGGTCACGCAGCGGCAGGCGGGGCAGCCCCCGCTCACGCATCAGCGAGGCGATGCGGACGGCGTAGAGCGAGTTGCCCCCCAACTCGAAGAAGTTGTCCGCACCGTCGACCGGCACGCCCAGCACGTCCTGCCAGACCTCGGCCAACGCTCCGGCCAGGTCCACTCCCCCACCGTCCACGCCTGACCGGCCATCCGGAACGGGGCGACCGGGCGGGGAGGATCTCGTCGCGGCGGGGGCCGGCAGCCGGTCGCGGTCCAGCTTTCCGTTGACGGTCAACGGCAACGAGTCCAACGCGGTCAGGGTTGCCGGCATCATGTGGTCCGGCAGGATTCGGGCGGCCCGGCGCCGTACGACCGCGGTGTCCTCGCCGCCGAGCACGACGTACCCGTCGAGCCGGGGCTGGGCCGCGTCCCCGGTCCCCAGCCCGCCGAGCACCACCGCCGCCGCCAGGACGGCCGGATCGGCCAGCAGCACCGAGCGGATCTCGTCCAGCTCGATCCGAAAGCCACGGATCTTGACCTGGGTGTCGAGCCGCCCCAGGTGCTCCAGGCTGCCATCGGGGAGCAGCCGGCCACGGTCACCGCTGCGGTACATCCGCCCGCCGGTCCACGGATCGGGGACGAAGCGCTGCGCGGTCAGGTCGGGTCGGTCGAGGTAGCCCGTCGCGACCCCCTCGCCACCGACGCAGATCTCCCCCGGCACGCCGATCGGCTGCAACCACCCGCGCTCGTCCACCACCCGTACCGACCAGCCGGGCAGCGCCCGGCCCACCGACCGGGAGCCGGCGAGCGCGTCGCCCCGGCCGACCGTACGCGTGGTGACGTGCACCGTGGTCTCGGTGATGCCGAACATGTTCACCACTCTGCAGCGCGACTCCGGATAGCGGTCGTACCAGCCGAGCAGCAGCCGGGTGTCCAGCGGCTCCCCGCCGAAGACCACCAGACGTACGGCCAGCGGCCGATCCCGCCGACGATCCTCGGCGATCAACTGGGCGAACGCCGACGGCGTCTGGTTCAGCACGGTCACCTGCTCGTCCACGAGCAGGCTGTGGAAGTCCTCGACGGACCGGGACGTCCAGTACGGCACCACGACCAGCCGGCCGCCGGTGAGCAACGCCCCCCAGATCTCCCACACCGAGAAGTCGAACGCCCCGGAGTGGAAGAAGGTCCAGACGTCGGCCGGGCCCAGCCCGAGATCCATCCGGGTGGCCTCGATCAGAGCGGCGACGTTGTGGTGCGGGATCACCACACCCTTGGGCCGCCCGGTCGACCCGGAGGTGTAGATGACGTACGCGGCGGAGCCGGGATCCCGGGACGGGGTGAACGGCGCCGCCTCCTCGGCAGCCAGGTCGTCCGGCCGCAGGACCCGGGGCACGTCGGCATCGTCGAGCGTCCCCGGTGCGGCGACGACGAGCCGCAGTCCGGCGTCCTGCGCGGTGTACTCCAGCCGGGCCCGCGGGTACGCCGGGTCCATCGGGACGTAGACCGCTCCCGCGCGTACGGCGGCAAGCATGGTGACGACCAGGTCGACCGACCGTTCGAGGCAGATGCCCACCCGGGAACCCGCTACCGCACCGGCCGACCGTAGCGCACCAGCGAACCGGGTGGCCCGCTCGTCCAGCTCCCGGTACGTCAGCGAGTCCGCGCCGCAGCTCAGCGCCACCGCGTCGGGCCGCAGCGCGACCTGTCTGGCGAAGAGTTCGTCGAGGTGGGCGACGCCGACAACGGGACCGTCGGTCTCGCCCAGAGCGGCCACCTCGGCGCACTCGGCGGCGTCGAGCAGCTTGACGTCGCGCGGGTCCACGCCACGGCACAGCTCGGCGTAGGCGCGGACGAGGTGCCTGGCGAATCGACGCGCCGACCCGGCGTCCACCGACTGCTCCCGATGGTGCAGCTCCAACCACCGCTCGCCGCCGTCGCGCCGGACCAGGACGGTAAGCGGGAACGACGGGACCGGGCCCGGTTGGTAGCGGGCGTCGACCTCTCCGGTCAGCACGGCGGCGCGCGGACGGTCGTCGGGCGCGGGCGCAGACTCTGCCCGGCCGTCGACGACGGTGACGGCGAACGGCCCGGGAACGCGGTTCCGGTCCGGCCCCTCGCGCATGATCGCAGTCACCGGCGCCCGCTCACCGTCGTAACGGTCGAGGACCACCGCCACGGCGGCGACCAGCTCGTCGGCCGGGCCGTCCGCGAAGGGCGAGCGGATCACGCCGGCACGGTCGCCCGCCCCCGGGTCGCCGGCCGCCCAGTCGAAGCCGGGTTCGGTGCCGCCGGATCGCCGCGCGGCGGGCGGTGGCCCGAGCGCCGGCGCGGGGCCGTCCGGGATCGGCGCCAGGCCGAGCGTGACGTCGGCGATCAGGGCCAGCGACGCGATGTCCACCGCCCGGCGGTCGGCCACCAGGATCAGCTCGGCGTCGCCGTCGAGATAGGAGAGCAGCACCGCGCGCAGCAGAGCGACCGGGCGGGACAGCTCGATGCGCCGCCGCCGCTCACCCATCGGTGACCCCGCGGGGGCGGGGACCGCCTCCACCCACAGCCGGGGCGCGCCCGGCCCGGGCCACCAGACGGCGGCCGCGGCCGCGAACCTGTTGGCCAGTTCGGCGGGGTCGCCGGGGGCCGGCGCACGCCAGCCGTGACTTCCTGACAGCACAGGACGCCTCCCTACACGAGTACGGGCCGGTCAACGGATGGTGAACCCACCGTCGACCGTCACCACGCTGCCAGTGACCTGCCGCGCGTCGTCACTGGCGAGCCAGAGCACCGCCCCGGCCACGTCGGCGGGTTCGATCAGGGCGTTCATCGGCTGGTCGCGGACGAAGGTCTCCTCGTGTTCGGCAACCGGCACCTCGAGCGAACGGGCGATCTCGGTGAGCATCCGGCCCTCGACCTGCGGGTCGTCGCGTACCGACCCGGGGCACACCGCGTTGACCCGCATCCGGTACGGGGCGTAGTCCAGCGCGGCGGCCCGGGTGAGGCCGATCAGGCCGTGCTTGGCCGCCACGTAGCCGGCGAAGTGGCGGTAGCCGACCAGCCCGGCGGTGGAGGCCACGTTGATGACGCTCCCGGAACGCTGACGCATCATCAGTTCGCCCACGGCGTGGATGGTGCGCCAGGCGCCGGAGAGGTCCACGTCCAGCATGAGCTGCCACTGCTGTTCCTCGATGTCGTGCACGGCGCGGCCGGAGGGCGCGGCGATCCCGGCGTTGTTCACCAGCACGTCGAGCCGGCCGAACCGGTCCACCGCGACGGCCACGGACGCCTCGACCGCGGCCAGGTCCCGGACGTCGGCCTGCCGCACGAGCACGGCGACGCCCTGCGCACGGCAGAGCCGGGCGGTGTGCTCCAGTTGGCTGACCGAGGCCATCGGGTACGGCACGCCCGGCAGGTCCCGGGCCACGTCGAGCAGGATCAGGTCGGCGCCCGCGCCGGCGAGGGCGACCGCGGTGGCCCGGCCCAGGCCCCGGCCCGCTCCGGTCACCATCGCGACCCGACCCGCGAGCCGCTCCCCTGCCACAGCCGGCGCGCTCAGCACGCCGCAGCTCGCGCGTCGAGACGGTTCTCGATCAACCGCAGCAGCGCCCGCTCGCCGGTGGGCTCGGTGAGATACATGTGGCCGCCGGCCAGCTCGACACTGTCGAACGGCCCGGTCGTCGCGTCGCCCCACTGGCCGCACTCGGCGGCGGTGACCAGGTCGTCGCGGTCGCCCCGGACAGCCGTCACCGGGATACCCAGCGGCGGGCGGGCCTGCGGACGGTGATTCTCGTGCATCTCGACGTCCGCGCGCAGCATCGGCAGCAGCATCTCCAGCATCTCCGGGTGGTCCATGGCCGGGTGCCGGTAGCCGGCGAGACGGCGTACGGCGACCAGGAAGCCCTCGTCGTCGAGCCCGCTCGCGCGGTCCTGCCGGACGCTCCACGGACCGGCCGAGCCACTCACGAACAGGCCGACGACCGGGACCTGGCCGGACAGCCGGTACGCCAGCTCGTACGCGAGCACCGCACCCAGGCTGTGCCCGAAGAGGGCAACCCGGCTGGTGTCGGCGATCCGGGGCAGCAGCCAACCGGATGCCTCGCTGACCGCGGCCTCGACGGTGATGTGCGGCTCGTCGTCCAGCCGCTCCTCCCGCCCGGGAAGCTGGGGGGCGACCACGCGCAGCCCTGGTGGGGCGACGGCCTGCCACTTCTTGAAGAACGACGCGCCGGATCCGGCGAACGGCAGGCAGACAAGGGTGGCGGATTCCACGGGTGCCCCCTCAGCTCGGCTGGTGAACAGGGTCGAGGATGTCGCCGCGGAACAGGCCGGAGCCCTCGGGCACCTCGGCAGGATCGCCGCCGAGGATCTCGATCCTGTTCCGCTCGTCGACGAAGACGACCCGCGGCTTCGCGGTCGCCACGTCGGCTTCGTCGTACACGCCGTACGCCAGGATGATCACCAGGTCGCCCGGCTGGATCAGCAGTGCCGCGGCGCCGTTGATGCCGATGATGCCGCTGCCGGCCGGGCCCTCGATGACGTACGTCGACAAACGGTGGCCGTTGTTGATGTCGACGATGTCGACCTTCTCGTCGGCCACCAGGTCGGCCGCGTCCATGAGCGCCCGATCGACCGTCAGTGACCCGACGTAGTGCAGATCGGCCTGGGTCACCGTGGCCCGGTGGATTTTCGACTTCAGGAGCGTCCGATACATGTTCCGTCCCTCGCGTGTCCGTGGTCGCCGGCGGGCTGGCTGCGTACCGCGTCGACGCCACCGTCAGGCGGTCCCCGATATTCCGCCTATACCCCGGCTATTCGCCGCGGGCCGGCGACGAGGTCGTAGACGACGTATAGGCGGAATATCGGCAGGGCTGAAGGATCGGCAGCAACGACGTCCATCAGGTGGAGGGGTTCTCCGTGGCTGACGAACAGGAAGACGACCAGACATACGTGGTGGTGCTGAACGACGAGGAGCAGTACTCGATCTGGCTGGCCGACAGGGAGATCCCTGCCGGCTGGCGCACCGACGGCACCAGGGGCAGCCGCTCGGAGTGCCTGGCGCACATCGGTGAGGTGTGGACGGACATGCGCCCGCTGAGCCTGCGCCGCCGGATGGCGGAGGCCACGGCCGGCTGACCGCACCGGTACGGCGACGCGCCGGGGAGGACGTCCTTCCCGGCGCACCGGTGTGTCTCAGGCGTCGGTGAGCAGCGGCAGCAGCCCGCTGGGCAGGTCATCGAGGTAGAAGTGCCCGCCCGGCATCGTGTGCACGGCGAAGCCGGCGACGGTGAACGCGCGCCAGCGCCGCATGTCCTCGGCGGTGGCCGTGTCGTCCTGCGCGCCGGCGATGGCGACGACGGGGCAGCCGAGCGGCGGGCCCGGCTCGTACCGGTAACGGTGGATGGCCCGCAGGTCGGCGCGGAGCGCCGGCAACGAGAAACGCCAGACGTCCTCGTTGTCGAGCACGACCGAGCCGGTGCCGCCGAGGTCACGGACGAACTCGCGGATGTCGTCGTCGTCGAGATCCGGCCTGTCGGCGCCGATGTCGGTCGGCGCCTTGCAGGCGGAGACGATCAGCCGCGAGACGGGCGCCGGGAATCTCGGCCGTAGCCGGCGGACCACCTCGAAGGCGACCATGCTGCCCATGCTGTGCCCGAACAGCGTGGTGCCACGGCGGATGTCCGGCCCGATCGCCGCGACGATCTCGTCGGCGAGCGCGCCGATCCCCGCCGGCATTCCCGCGTCGATCCGGTCCTGCCGGCCGGGATACTGCACGGCGACCACCTGGACGTCGGGCGGCGCCGCGCGGGCCAGCGGCCGGAACGCACTGGCCGAGCCACCCGCGTGCGGAAAGCACAGCAGGCGGCGCGTCGCCGCCGGGCGCGGTTCGTACACCCGCACCCAGTCCCGTGCCGTGGAGTGGCGATCATCCACCGTGGTCATCGGAGTCCTTTCTGGTGGTGCGGGCGCTGCGGATCGCGGGGCTGAGTGCGGCGGCCGTGGCGAGGCCGAGCATCACCGCACTGATTCCCGCCACGACACCCGCAGTCGGGAAGCTGGCCAGCAGGAATCCCGCGCCGAGCGCGCCGAGCGAGTTGGCGCCGGAGCCGAGCAGGCCCGCCACGCTGCCCACCCGCCCCTGCATCGCGTCCGGGGTGATGCTCAACTGGTAGGTGCCAGCCACGACGTTGAGCAGCGCACCCAGCATCGTGGTGGCCGCGAACAGGGCCGCCAGCAGCACGATCGGCGGGCCCAGCGAGATGGAGAACATCAGCGTCGCCCAGGCGGCCAGCACCCCGATGAGGACCGTGGGCAGGTCGACCCGGCGGACGACGGCGGAGCCGCAGAGCGCGCCGACGACGCCGCCGACGCCCGAGACCGCGCCGATCACCCCGACGACGGCCGGGGAGCCCCCGTCGTCGCGCACCATCACCACCAGCGCGAGCGACAGGACCTGGAAGAGGACGTTGGTGACCGCCACCAGCACCAGCGCGCTGCGCAGGAATCGCTGGCGCCGCAGCCAGCCGAAGCCGGCCGCCAGTTCGAGGCGGACGGCGCGACGGGGCTCCTGCCGCTCCTGCTGGAACCGTGCCCGGATGAACAGCAGGCCGACCAGGGCGAGGCCGTGGCTGAGTGCGGCGAACAGGAACGGCGCGGACCGGGCGGCGGCGAACAGCGAAGAGCTCAACGGCTGACCGAGCAGGCCGGCGGCGCGCGTCCGGGCCTCGTTCTGCGACAGGGCCGTGGAGAGCTGACCGGCAGCCACCACGTTGCTGACCGCCGCGCGCTCGGCGAGGCGGTAGATCACGGCGGCGCCACCCTCGACGAACGCGGCCACCATCAGCAGCGGAAGCCACAGCACGCCGAGGAACAGCGCGACACCCACGCTGCCGACCGCGGCCAGGGCCGCCACGTTGCACCAGATCATGGTGCGGCGTCGGTCCCACCGGTCGACCAGGACACCCGCCGGCAGTTGGATCAGCAGCAGCGGCAGCAGCCCGGCGAAGCCGGTCCAGCCGGCCGCCACCGTCGAGCGGCCCGCGAAGACCAGCAGCAGCGGGAACCCGACCGACGCGACCGTGCCACCGAGATTGGACAGCCCGGCGCCGAGCCACAGCAGCAGGAAGTCGCGGTTGTGGCGCAGCGGGACCGTGGGCGGCGCGGGGCTCGCGTCCAGCCCGGTCATGAGGCGGCATCCCCACCGAGTTCGGTGACCAGGCGCTTGGCCACTGCGGCGCCGGCATCGGAGTTGGTGAGCGCGACCACCCCGATGCCGCGATCCAGCTGACACAAGGAGATGGCGTGGTAACCGTCGGCCGAACCACCGTGGCCGAACGCGACGTCGGTGCCGCCCTGGTCGACGACCGTGCCGAGGCCGTAGGCGCTCTGCCGATGCTGCGGCGTCAGCATCTCGGTCGCCGCCTCGGCCGACAGCAGCGCCAGCGGCCTGCCGTGACGGGCGCGACGGATCTCCAGTGCAAGCCGGGCCAGGTCGGCGGCGCAGGTCCACAGGCCGCCCGCCGCCGCGTCCGGCCACCGCAGCCAACCGCCGGGCAGCGCACCGCCGTCCCGGTCGTGTCCGGTGGCCACCGGGCCCGCGTACCGGTCACCGAAGCTCTGGTCGAAACTGCTGGCCGTCATGCCGGCCGGGTTGAACACCAGCTCGTCCATCAGCTCCACGAGCGGAGCGCCGGTGACGTCGGTGAGCACCTGCTCGACCACCCAGTAGTGCGCGTTCGCCTTCTCGAAGACCACGCCCGGCCGATGGTGTGGTCGGGCCGCCGCCCCACCGCGCGGGGACCGGCCGTCGAGCAGATCGACGACCGTCGGCAGCTCGCCGTCGCGCGGGTAGCCCGGTGCGGGTGCCGGGGCGATGCCGGACAGGTGTGCAAGCAGCTGCCGCAACGTGATCGGCGAGCCCTCCGGCAACCGCCAGCCCCGCAGGTACTCGCGTACCGGCGTGTCCAGCTCCAGGACGCCGCGGTCGACCAGTCGCAGCACGGCGAACGCGGTGACGTGCTTGCTCAGCGAGCCGGCCTGGAACACGGTGTCCGGCGTGACCGGCTCGGGCCGCCCGGCGCTGAGGACGCCCTCGGCCCGCAGGTCGACCAGCTCACCGTCGCGCAGCACCGCCACGCTCACGCCCGGCACCTGCGCCGTGGCGAGCGGGCGTGCCCCCACCCGGCCCGCCGGCCGCCCGGCCACGGCAATGCCGTCCTGCACGGGTTCGGCGGCTGCCGCGACGGCCCGCAGGCTGTCGTCGGCGTACACCCGCACCAACGACAGCGCCATCCCGGCCGCCGCAGCGGCGGCGATCAGCTGGAACACGACGATCGAGTTGCCGCCCAGCTCGAAGAACCGGTCGTCGCAGCCGACCCGGTCGACACCGAGCAGGGTAGACCAGAGGTCGGCCATCCGCCGCTCGGCCGGTGACCGGGGTGCGACGTACGGCCGGTGTGCCAGGGCAGCGCCGTCCGGGTCGGGCAGCGCGGAGGGGTCCAGCTTGCCGTTGTGGGTCAGCGGAATCGCCTGCAGGAACACGTACCCGGCCGGAACCATGTACTCCGGCAGCCACTGCGCCAGCCATTCGCGCAGGACCAGCCCGGCCACCGGCTCACCGGTCGGCACCACGTAGGCGATCAGCCGGTCGTCGCGGTGCAGGACGCGAGCCTCGGACACCGCCGGGTGGCCGCCCAGCACCGACTCGATCTCGCCCAGCTCCACCCGGTTGCCGCGCACCTTGACCTGGTGGTCGAGCCGGCCGAGGTGGTCCTGGTTGCCGTCGGGCAGCACCTGCGCCAGGTCGCCGGAGCGGTACAGCCGACCGCCGGGCCGGCCGAACGGATCCGGGACGAAGCGTTCGGCGGTCAGCTCGGGGCGGTCGAGGTAACCGCGGGCGATCGAGTCCCCGCCCAGGCACAGCTCTCCGGGCACGCCCACGGGCACCGGCTCCAGCCGGTCGTCGAGGACGTACCCGCTGGTGCCGAGCATCGGTCGGCCGATCGGGACACTGTCGCCCCCGGCCCAGCCCGCCAGGACGTACTCGGTGCTGGCCACGGTCGCCTCGGTCGGCCCGTACGAGTTGATGATCCGGCCGTCGCCGAACGCGCCGTACAGCCGCGCGGCCGCCGCGCCGTGGAACGCCTCCCCGCCGAGCGCGAGCCGGTCGGTAACCGCCTCGAACTGCTCGTCGGTGAGGTGGCCGGCGAGCACGTCGAAGAGGCTCGGCGTCAGGTCGATCAGGTCGAACGGCCCGTGCGCCAGCAACCACCCGCCCAGCCGCCCGAGGTCGAGATCCTGCGGCGCGAGGTGCACGGGCAGGCCGTCGGAGAGGGCGATGTAGAGCGAGGTCACCGAGACGTCGAAGGAGATCGAGCAGAACAGGGCGCTGCCGACACGCCGGCCGCCGCCGAGGTACTGCGGTCGCGCCCAGCGCAGGTAGTTGGCGAGCGCGCCATGGCTGATCTGCACGCCCTTCGGCTCACCGGTCGAGCCGGAGGTGAAGATGACGTACGCGAGCAGATCGGGGTCGTCCATCCGCTGCGGTGCTCCGTCGGCGGCGGCCGCGACGGCGTCGGCATCGCCGTCGAGCAGGACGCAGCGCTCGACCAGTGCCGCGTCGGACGCCACCACCTCGGCGAGTGCCGACTCCGTGACGATCACCTCCGGCCGGGCTGTGCGCAGCAGGCCCAGCAGCCGTCGGGGTGGGTTCGCCGGGTCGAGCGGCACGTACGCGCCACCGGCCTTCCATACGCCGAGCATGGTGGCGATGAGGTCGGGGCCGCGCCGCAGCAGCACCGCCACCCGGGAGTCCGGCCCGACGCCGCGCGCGCGCAGGTACTGCCCGATCCGGTTGGCCCGGGCGTCCAGCTCGCCGAAGGTCCACCGCTCCGTGTCGGTCACCAGGGCCGGGCTGTCCGGCGTATGGGCGGCGTGCTCCTCGATCGTCCGCAGGGTGGTTACGGTGATCGGCTCGGCGAGGTTGGTGCCCTGGTCGAGCAGCCAGTCACGCTCACCGGCGGGCAGGTGCACCCGGTCGGCGGGCGTGCCGTCGGCCATCGCCTCCAGCGCCGCTCGGTACATGCCGATCACCCGCTCGCCGTGTGGCCGGTCGAGCACCGCCGCGTCGGCCTGCAGCACCAGCCGCTCGTCGCTCGCGGTGACCGCGTACGGGAACTCGTTGCGGCTGAACCCGCCGCCGTCCTGGGCCCGCGGGCGTGGGTCGCGGGGAGCGTCGAACTCCTCGTAGCTGAAGAAGGTGTGCAGCAGACGGCCGCCGTCGGTCAGCTCGACCTGCATGGCCGGCATCGGGAAGTTCCGGTGCGGCCACAGGGCCAGCTCCGACGCGAAGGCACGGCGCACCTCGTCCACCCAGTCGGGCTCGGCGGGGTCGACCGGGAACGGCACCGTGTTCAGGTGGGAGCCGTACACCAGCTCGGTGCCCGCCGCCTCCGGCCGGCAGTGCACCACGAGCCCGGTGTGCAGGCGCCGCCCGGAGCTCAGCTGCCGCAGCACCGCGACGTGTGCCGCCAGCAACACGCTCTTGAGCGGCGCGTGGGCCCGCGCGGCCAGGCTCCGCAGCGGGTCGAGCAGGTCGCCGAAGTCGAGGTCGAGGCGGTACGACCCGGTCGTGCCTCCGCCGAGGCCCCTCGGCAGCACCATCGGGTCACGATCGGTGATCAACTCCCGCCAGTATTCGCGGTCGGCTGGGGACGCGAGCGCCCGCAACTCGGCTGCGACGGTGTCGGCGAATCGGACGCTCGGGCGGGGGCGGCCCGGTACGCCTCGACCGTCCCGCACCGCGCGGTAGATCTCGAGCAGGTCGGCCCGCAGTCGGCTGAACGTCCAGCCGTCCACGATCAGGTGTGACTGCGTGATGGTGAGCTGCCAGTCACCGTCGGCAAGCAGATGCACCCGCACGCGCAGCAGCGGCGCGGTGTCGTGGGGCAGCGGCGTGCCGCTCTCCTCGGCCAGCGCGTCGCGCAGCGCCTGGTCGCGTGCCTGCTCGGAGGCGGTGCGCAGGTCGGTGACGCGGACCGGCAGCGCGGCCGTCGCGTGCACGAGCTGCATCGGCACCGAATAGGCGACCAGGTCGATCGACGTGCGCAGCACCTCGTGGCGGGCGACCAGCTCATCGACCGTCCGCTGCAGCGCCTCGGCGGAGAACGCGTCGTCGGCGCCGATGCGGGCGGTGGCCACCCGGTGGTAGTTGAGCGGCCCCTCGGTGGCCATCATCTCGACCAGCATGCCGAGCTGGTTCTGCGACAACGGGTACGCGTCGACCACCCCGTCGGGCACCTGCGCCCGGTCGGCCTCGCCGATCAGTGCGAACGGGGCGACCCCGGTGGTGCGCTCCACGGGGCCGGTCAGCCCGGCGGCGACGGCGGCGACGGTCCGGCCGGAGAGCAGGTCCCGAGCGGTGACGGCGAGGCCCTCCTCGCGGAGCTGCCCGGCGATGGCAACGGCGCGGATGGAGTCGCCGCCGAGGTCGAAGAAACTGTCCTGGACACCGACACGGTCGATGCCCAACACACCCGCCCACACCGCACACAACCGCTCCTGCACCGGCGTCACCGGCCCCACATAACCCGCCCGCGAAAACGCGTCCGCACCCGGCTCGGGCAACGCCCGCCTGTCCAACTTCCCATTCGCCGTCAACGGCAACCGATCCAACACCACGAACGCCGCCGGCACCATGTACTCCGGCAACGACACCGCCAACGCCGACCGCAACTCCCCCACCTCCACCACACCCGCCGGCACCACATACGCCACCAACCGCGCCTGCACCCCCGAACCCCGCAACAACACCACCGCCTCACGAACCTGACCCAGGCCCGACAACACCGCCCCGATCTCCCCCAACTCCACCCGATAACCACGCACCTTCACCTGGTCATCAACCCGACCCACAAAATCCAGACTCCCATCCACCCGCCGCCGCGCCAGATCACCCGACCGATACAACCGACCACCCGAACCAAACGGATCCGGCACGAACCGCCGCGCCGTCAAACCCGGACGATTCAAATAACCCCGCGCCACCCCCGGACCACCCACATGAATCTCACCCACCACACCGGCCGGCACCAGTTCGCCGTACGGGTCGAGCAGATGGACGTGCAGGTCGCTCAGCGGCCGGCCGATCGGGTTGCCGGCACCCGGCTCCAGGTCGGCCGAGGTCAGCCGGTGGTAGGTGGTGTGGACGGTGGTCTCGGTGATCCCGTACATGTTCACCAACGCCACCCGCGCCGGCGGAAACACCCGCACCCACGGCACCAGATCAGCCATCTCCAACCGCTCACCAGCAAACACCACCACCCGCACCACCAACGACCCCAACCGCCCATCACCCCCACCCGCCACCGCCACCAACGACCGAAACGCCGACGGCGTCTGCGACAACACCGTCACCCCCGACGACACCAACAACCCCACAAAATCCTCCGGCGACCGCACCACCTCCTGCGGCACCACCACCAAACGACCACCAAACGCCAACGCCCCCCACATCTCAAACACCGACACATCAAACGCAAACGAATGAAACAACGAAAAAACATCAGACGCATCAAACGCAAAATGCTCCTGCGCCGACCACAACAACCGCACCACATTCGCATGCGACAACACCACACCCTTAGGCCGCCCCGTCGACCCCGACGTATAAATCACATACACCACACCATCCGGCGACGACACCCGCCCCACATCACCACCCGAAAACCCCTCCAAAACCCCCGGCTCATCCACCACCAACCGAGGCCCCGAAAACTCCACCACCCCCACCGTCGCCAACTCACACACCACCACCGACACACCCGCATCCCCCACCACAAAACCCAACCGATCCACCGGCAACACCGGATCCAACGGCACATAACCCGCACCCGCCTTCAACACCCCCAACAACACCGGAACCAACTCCACCCCCCGCGACAAACACACCCCCACCAACGACTCCGCACCCACACCACGCGACCGCAACCACCACGCCACCCGATTCGCCCGCTCATTCACCTCCGCATACGACAAACCCACACCACCCACCACCACCGCCACCGCACCCGGACACCGCCGCACCCGCTCCTCAAAAAGCTCATGCAGACAGCGATCAACCGGCGCGACGCGCGACGCTGCGCCCTGCTGGAGCAGCCGGCTCCGCTCGTCGGCTGGCAGGTAGACGGCTCGGGCGTCACCGGTGCCACCGGCGGCCATCGACTCCAGGACGGCGCGCAGCATGCCGGCCAGGCGGTCCGCGTCGGCCGGGCCGAGGTGCCGCTGGCTGGAGCTGAGCTGGAAACGGCCGTGCTGGCTGACGAGCGACAACACGAACTCGTTCGGCGCGTTGGTCGAGCGGGTCTCGGTCGCCACCAGCTCGGTGTCCACCTGCCGGAAGTCGAGGTGATTGAAGAAGAGCTCGATCAGCCGGCCCTCGCCGGTGCGGCGGATGGCCGGCATCGGGTACCGCCGGTGCTGCCACACCTCCAGTTCCCGGGCGAAGACCTGAATGACGAGGTCGTGCCAGGTCGCGGCACCCCGGTCGACGGCGATCGGCAGCGTGTTGACGTACATGCCGGGCACCCGGTCCGCGCCGACCTCCTCCGGGCGGGTGTCGACCACCATGCCCGCGTGGTACGCCGGCTCGTCGGTCAGCTGGCCCAGCACCTTCAGGTACGCCGCGAGCAGCACCGTCTTCAGCGAGGTGTTCGTGGTGGCGGCCAACTCCCGCAGGCCGTCGAGCAGGTCCCCGTACGGGATCTGCCGGAACACCCGCTCGTCGGAGTCGGTCCCCCAGCCCGCAGGCAGCGTCGCCGGGACGTACCCGTCGGTGATCCGCTCCCAGTAGGCCCGGTCCTCGTCGGACCCGAGGGCCGCCAGCTCACCCGCGATAGCGTCGGCGAACCGGACGCCCGGCGGGTCGTACGCCTCGGGTTCGGTGGCGTCGCGCAGCCGGCCGTAGCACTCCAGCAGCTCCGTCAGCACCTGGTGGGTGCTCCACCCCTCGGTCATGGCGTGCGTCTGGGTCAGGGTCAGCCACCATGCCTCGTCGCTCTCCACGTGGGCGACGACGCGGAGCAGCGGCGCCACCGCGAAGTCGAAGCCCTCGGCCCGCTGCGCGGTGAGCATCTGCTCGCGCACCGCAGGATGCTCACCCGGGTCGACGTCGCGGATGTCGTGCACCTGCACCGCAACCTCGACCCGCCGGTGCACGAGCTGCAGCGGTACGGAGAAGCCGGTCAGCCGGATCGAGGTGCGCAGCGTCTGGTGCCGGTCCACGAGCACCGCGGTCGCCCGGCGCAGGGCGTCGGCGTCCAGCGGGTGGCCGTCGGTCACCCGGAAGGTGTTGACCATGTGGTACGCGCCCCGGCCGTCACCGGCCATCGCCTCGATGACCATGCCGAGCTGGGTGCGGCCGAGCGGGTACGCGTCCTCCACGTCGTCCGGCAGCTGCGCCCGGTCGGCGTCGTCGAGCAGCGCGAACGGCTCGACGTACCGGCTGCCGCCCGTCCCCCGCGCCAGCCCCAGCCCTGCGCAGAGCCGCTCGACGGTCCGCGCGTCGAGCACGTCCCGCACGGTCACCTCGTACCCGACCGCCCGCATCGACCCCACCAGCGCCACCGCGCGCAGCGAGTCGCCGCCGAGCTGGAAGAACCCGTCGCGCAGGCCGACCCGTTCGACGCCGAGCGCCGCCGCCCACAACTCGGCCACCGCGGCCTGGACTCCCGCGGCCGGCGCGACGAACCCGTTCACCGCCAGCGCCTCGGAGTCCGGCTCGGGCAGCGCCCGCCGGTCCACCTTGCCGTTGACGGAGAGAGGGATCTCGTCGAGCACCACGAACGCCGCCGGGACCAGATAATCCGGTAGCTCCGCCTCCAGCGCGGCGCGCAGGTCGGTGGGCGTCGGCCGGTCGCCCGGCGCGGCCACGTACGCGATGAGCCGATTGTCGCGGCTGACGACGACGGCCTGGCACACCAGCGGGTGGGCGGTCAGCGCAGCCTCGATCTCGGCCGGCTCGACCCGATGGCCCCGGACCTTCGCCTGCTGGTCGGCCCGGCCCAGGTAGTCCAGCGCACCGTCGGGCCGCCACCGGGCGAGGTCGCCTGTGCGGTAGAGCCGCCCGCCGGGCGGACCCCACGGGTCGGGGACGAACTGCCGCGCGGTCAGCGTCGGCTGGTTCAGGTAGCCGTCGCCGACCCCGATCCCACCGACGTGCAGCTCGCCGGGGACCCCGTCGGGCACGGGCGTGCCCCACTCGTCGAGGACGTACAGGCGGGTGCCGCGCACGGGCCGGCCGATCGGGACGCGGGTGAACCGGTCAGTTGAGGTGATCACCTGGTGGGCGACGTCGTCCGCACACTCCGCCTGCCCGTAAGAGTTGAGCACGGGGATCTCGGGGAAGCGCGCGAACCAGCCGTCCACCAGGTCGGCCGGCAGCGCCTCGCCGGTGACGACGAGGTGCCGCAGCGCGGAGGCCGACGGCAGCCGTACACCACCGTCCAGTGCGGCCCGCAGCAGCGACGGCACGACCTCCAGCACGGTGATCCGCTCGCGCGCCACCAGGTCGAACAACGCCTGCGGGTCGCGGGACACGGCTTCGGGCACCACCCGGACGCACCCGCCGGTCGCGGTGCCGCCCAGCAGCTGCCAGATCGCGACCACGAAGGTCGGCGGAGCGTTCTGCGCCAGGATGTCCGCGGCGGTCATGCTCAGGTCGCCGACCTTGGCGAGCAGGTGGTTGACGACACCACGGCGGGTCAGGGACACACCCTTCGGCCGTCCCGTGGAGCCCGACGTGTAGAGCAGGAAGGCCGGATCCTGCGGCGCGGCGACCGCCTCCGGATCGGTCACCGGCTGGTCCGCGAGCCGCGGGTCGTCGACGGCCAGCACCGGCACCGGCACCTTCGGCGCGTCCGCGCCCAGGGCCAGGATCAGGCGGGCCCCGGCGTCGGCGAGCTGGAAGGCGAGCCGCCTGGTCGGCGTACCGGAGTCGAGCGGCAGGCAGACGCCACCGGCCTTGAGCACCGCGAGGACCGCCACGATCCGCTCCGACGACGCCGGTAGGCAGACGGCGACCACGGTGCCGAGGCGGACGCCGCCAGCGCTCAGCAGGTGCGCGAGCCGGTTGACGTCCTCGTTGAGGGCACGCCAGTTGGTCGTTCCCGCGTCGGAGCTCACCGCGGGCGCGTCCGGCGTCTGGGCGGCCCAGTGTTCGAGCTGACGGGCCGGATCACCGGTGAACGGCTCACGCTCGACGGTGGTCGGGCCGTCGGGAAACGGGTACGGCGCGATGGGGGCCCTCGCGTCACCGTCCGGGTCGTCGATCATCCGCTCCAGCACCGCGCGGTACATCCCTGCGAGGCGTACGGCGTTCCCCCTGCTCAGTACGCCCGTCCGCGTGGTCAGATTGATCCGGTCGGCTCGGCAGTGCACGATCAGGTCGAACTCGGTGTGCGACTGGGTGATCGTCGCACCGGTGTCGCCGGCGCTGTCGCGGCGGGGCAGGTCGACGTAGTTGAACGCCACCCGGATCAGCCGGTCGCCCGGCGACTCCCGTGGGATGGCCGGCATCGGGTACCGGCGGTACGGCCACAGCTCGGCCTCCTGAGCGAAGACCCGGCGCACCAGCTCGCGCCAGGTGGCGGCGGTCCGGTCCACGGCGAACGGCACGGTGTTGAGGTGCATGCCGTAGACGCGCTCGGCACCTGCCCGCTCCGGGCGGGCGTCGCTCACCAGACCGACGTGCCCACGGCGGGCCTCGCTGAGTCCGCTCATCACCTTCACGTACGCGGCGAGCAGCACGCTCTTGACCGGTACTCGCAGTGCCGTGGCCAACTCGCGCAGCCGGGGCTCCAGGTCGTCGAGCGGCAGAAGCTGCTGGAACGGTTCGTCCGGCGACCCGGCCCAGGCCGGCGGCAGGCCGAGCGGCGTCCGGTCGGCGACCACCGAGCGCCAGTACGCCGCGTCCCGCTCCGACGCCAGCGACCGCAGCTCGGCGGCGATGAAGTCGGCGTAGCGCACGGCCGGCGCGTCGTACGCCTCGAGCGCACCCCCGTCGGCCAGCACCTGGTACGCGGACTGCAGCTCGGCGCGCAGGTTGTTGAGGCTCCAGCCCTCCGTGATGGCGTGGGGCAGGGCCAACGCGAGCCACCAGCGTCGGTCCTCGACGAGGACCACGGAGATCCGCAGCAGCGGCGCCGACCCCACGTCGTACGGGGCGTCCCGCTCGGTGGCGAGCCGGCGCCGGACCTCCCGTTCCCGGTCACCGGGTGCGGTGGCGCGCAAATCGTGCACGGCGATCGGCACCTCGGCCGCGGCGTGCACGACCTGCATCGGCACCGAGAAGTCGGTCAGGTGCAGCGAGGTGCGCAGCGGCTCGTGCCGTCGGACGACCTCGGCCACCGCCTCCCGCAGAGCGGCGGCGTCGAACTCCCGTCCCACCATCTCGTGCGCGACGAGGTTGCGGTACGCCGTGGCGTCACCGAGCATCTCCACGACCATCCCGGCCTGCACTCGCGACAGCGGGTACGCGTCGACCGCCGACCCGGGCAGCTTCGCGCGGTCGTCGACGCCGATGAGGGCGTACGGGGCGACCGGTGCGTCGTCCGGTGTGCTTCCGTCCCGCGAAGCCAACGCGGCGCTCAGCTCGGCCACGGTCGGGTGCCGGAACAGGTCGCGCACCGTCACGTCCACGCCCTCGTCGCGCAGTGCGCCGACCGCGGTGAGCGCCCGCATCGAGTCGCCGCCGATGTCGAAGAACATGTCGGTCAGCCCGATCCGGCGCCGGCCCAGCACGTCCTGCCAGATCGCGGTGATCCGGCTCTGCAGCGGGGAACGCGGCGGCTCGTACTCCGGTTCGGCGGGCTCACCGGTCGTCGGTCCGGCGGCGTCCGGTACGTGAGGCAGCAGGAGTCCGTCGGCGCGGGCTGTGGCCAGGTCGCCGGTCACGAAGAGCCGCGCGCCGGGCGGCCCGTACGGGTCGGGGCGGAAGCGGTCGGCGGTGAGCGCGGGTCGTCCCGCGAAGCCGCGCGGCACGACGCCGCCCAGGTGGATCGTCCCGGGCTCACCGTCGGGTACCGGGTCACCGTTCCGGTCGAGCAGGTGGAACTCGCGCCCCTGCACCGGGTCGCCGACCGGGCACGTCGCATCGTCGAGGTCGGCGGCGCCGAGCACCCGCCAGCCGGCCCGCCGGTAGCGGTTGACCAGCAGGGGATCGCCCCCGCCGGTGCGGTCCAGCCACGGCCGTACGTCGTCGGGACGACACGGGCCACCGGTGAGCAGCACCAGCCGCAGGGCGAACCGGTCGTCGGCGGCCGCGCCGGCCAGCTCACGGGCGGCGTCGGGGCGCCGGGACAGCACCGACACCTCGTGGCGGGCCAGCAGGTCCAGCACGCTCAGCGGGTCCGCCCCGGTCGGGAGGATCACCAGCGACCCGCCGTGCAGCAGAGCGCCCCAGACGGGCAGCGGGTCCTCGGCCCAGGTGCCGTCGAGCGTCCAGACGTCGAACTCGTCGAACTCGTGTGCGCGGTGCGCGGCGGTCACCTCCCGCAGCACGTCACGGTGCGACAGGACCGCGTGCGGCCCGGCGGGGCTGACGACCATGGTCGCGTCGGGGTCGGCGACGGCGGGCGGCGCGGTGACCGGCAGGTCGGCGAGGTCGTCGTCGACCATGACGACGGGTACGCCGTCGAGGGCGGTGGTGGCGTCCCGGTGCCGCTCGTCGGTGACGACCAGCGCGACGCCGGCGTCCCGGGTCGCGGTGAGGCGCTCCCGTGCGGGGGCGACCGGGTCCAGCGGCAGGTAGCCGGCACCGCTCTTGAGCACGCCGAGCATCGCCCACACCGCGGTCGCGCCGGGCGGGAGGCAGAGCCCGACCACCGTCTCGACCCCGGCGCCCAGTTCGCGCAGCCGGTGCGCCAGCCGGTTCGCCCGCTCGTCGACCTCGCGGTAGCTCAGCTCGACCTCGTCCTCGATCACGGCCACGGCGGCCGGGGTTCGCGCCGCCTGGTCGGCGAAGAGGTCAGGCGAGCACTTCTGGGCACGGCCGCGGACGGCACGGCGGGACCTCCTCGACGCCGGGGCGGCGAGCCGCTCCCGCTCGGGCAGGAGGACCGCGCGGGCGTCGCCGTCGGGATCGGCGGCCATGGCGGTCAGCACGGCGCGGAACATGCCGACGACCCGCCGCGCATTGTCGTGGCTGAGCACGTGGCTGTTGCTCCGCAGGCTGAGCTGGCCGTTGAGGGTGACGATGCCGACCGCGAACTCGTTCGGCGCGTCGCTGAACCCCGGGCTGTCGTCGGCGACCTCGGTGTCCATCCGGTGGAAGTCGAGGTAGCAGAAGAAGACGTCCACCAGACGTCCCGCGCCGCCGTCGCGGCGGATGGCCGGCATCGGATAGTGCCGGTGGTCCCAGATCTCGATCTCCCGGTCCGAGACCTGGCGGACCAGCTCGCGCCAGGTACGCGCGTCCGTCCGCACGGGGAACGGCAGCGTGTTGAGGAAGTTGCCGTAGACCCGGTCCCCGCCCGGCTCGGCCAAGCGGGTGTGGGTGACCAGCCCGGTGTGGAAGGCGGCCGCACCGGTGAGTTGGCTCATCACCTTGGCGTGCGCGGCGGCGAGCACGCTCTTGAGCGAGGTGCGGGCGGCGGTGGCCAGCCGACGCAGCCCGTCCTCCAGGTCGGCGAAGGACATTCCCGCGCGTACGGTCTCGGCCGGCGCGTCCCGGTCGCCGCTCCACCCGGCCGGCATGGTCATCTTGACGTGGTCGCGGACCACCGCCTGCCAGTACGCGCGGGTTCGCTCCGAGTCGAGGGCATGGCGCTCGGCCGCGACGGTGTCGGCGAACCGCACAGCCGGCGCGTCGTAGGTGCCGGGGCTGTTGCCGTCGCGCAGCCGCCGGTAGCAGTCCACCAGTTCCAGAAGGAACAGCTGGTTGCTCCAGCCGTCGAGCAGCGCGTGGTTCTGGGTGAAGCCGCACAGCCAGGCGGTGTCCGAGGTGACGTGCGCGTGCACCCGCAGCAGCGGAGTCGACGCGGACAGGTCGAACACGTCGGCCCGCTCGGCGGCGACGTGCTCGGCCACGGCGTGGAACTGGTCGCGGCCCTCCAGGTGACGCACGTCCCGCCAGCTGCACGGCACGTCGACCTCGGAGTGCACGAGCTGCATCGGCACCGAGTAGCCCGTCAGACGCACCGATGTCCGCAGCACGTCGTGCCGCGCGACGACGACCCGGACGGCGCGCGCGAAGGCGTCCCCGTCGAACGGGCAGTCGTCGCGGACCTCGTACATGTTGACGTTGTGGTAGCTGTTCTGCTCGCCACCAGCCAGCAGCTCGACCAGCATGCCGGACTGGTTCATCGACAGCGGGTACGCGTCGGCCAGCCCCGGCGGCAGCTTGGCCCGGTCGGCCTCGGCCACCAGCTCGAACGGCGCCACGGCCGGTCGGTCGGTGGTGGACAGCGGGTCCCGTCCGGTCAGCAGTCGGGACACCGCCTCGACGGTGCGGTGCTGCAGGATCTCGCGCACCGAGACGTCCCAACCCTCCGCCCGCAGCGCGCCGATCAGCGCCACCGCGCGGATCGAGTCGCCGCCGAGATCGAAGAAGTCGTCGCCCAGGCCGACCTGAGCCGCGCCGAGCACCTCGGTCCACACCGCGGCGAGGCGCTCCTGCAACGGGGTAAGGGCTTCCCAGGCGGCGCGGCCGGGCTCGGACGGATCGGGGTCGGGCAGCGCGTGCCGGTCCAGCTTGCCGTTCGCGTTGAGCGGCAACCTCTCCAGCTGCACGAACGCGCCCGGGATCAGGTAGTCGGGCAGCATGCGGGACAGCCGCTCACGCAGCGACGTACGGCTGATCTCACCCGCGGCGACCAGGTAGGCGACGAGCTGGCGCTCGCCGCCCGCGCCGGTGTCCCGGGCGACCACCCGGACATCGGTGATCTCCGGGAAGCCGCCCAGTGTCGCCTCGATCTCGCCCAGCTCGATCCGGTATCCGCGGATCTTGAGCTGGCCGTCGCGCCGGCCCCGGAAGTCGCACACGCCGTCGGGCAGCAGGCGTACCAGGTCGCCGGTGCGGTACAGGCGCGCGCCCGGCGGGCCGTACGGGTCGGGCAGGAAGCGTTCGGCGGTCAGCTCGGGCCGGCCCAGGTATCCGCGGGCCACGCCGGTGCCGCCGACGTACAGCTCACCGGTCACGCCGACGGGCAGCGGCCGCAGGTCCCGGTCGAGGACGCGCATGGTCATGCCGGGCAGCGGACGGCCGATCGGCACGACGTCGGCGACGGGTGGTGACACGGGATGAACGCAGGTGCCGACGGACGCCTCGGTCGGGCCGTACTCGTTGATCAACTCGACCTCGGGTGCCAACGCCCGCCACGCCTGCACGACGTGCCGGGTGAGCGCCTCGCCGGCGACCACCAGCACCGGGGCGAGTCGGCCGGCCTGCTCGGCGCTCAGCTGCGCGGTCAGCACCTCCAGGTGGCCGGGTGTCAGCTTGAGGAAGCTGTACGGGCCGTGCCGGTCCAGGTGGGCGCCGAGGTCGCCGAGGTCCACGTCGTCGGGCACCATCGTCAGCGCCTGGCCGGTGACCAGCGGCGCCCACAGATTCGGCACCACGAGGTCGAAGGCGACCGAGGAGAACAGCGTCGCCCCACCGGCGCCCCGCACGGCCAGCGTCTCGGCCGCCCAGCGCACATGGTTGGCGAGCCCGCCGTGCGGCACCGCGACGCCCTTGGGGCGTCCGGTCGAACCGGAGGTGTAGATGACGTACGCGAGCTGGTCGGCATCGACGGGGCCGCGGCCGTCACCCGGGCGGCGCGCCTCGGGAAGCGCGTCGGGTACCAGCCGCAGCTCCTCCGGCACCCCGGCGGCACCGGGCAGTTCGTACCGGGTCACCAGCACGGCGGCGTGGGCGTCGCGGACCATCTCGGCGACGCGCTCGGCGGGGAAACCGACGTCGAGCGGCAGGTACGCGGCTCCCGCCTTCCAGATGCCCAGCAGCGCGGCGGCAAGGTCGGGGCCGCGGTCGAGCAGCACCGCGACGACCGATTCGGTACCGACGCCGCGGTCGGCGAGGGCCGCCGCGTACCGCTCGGCACGGTCGTCGAGGTCGGCGTACGTGATGATGTCGTCGCCGGTGACCACGGCGCTGGCGTGCGGCGTACGGGCGGCCTGGGCCTCGAAGAGGTCCAGCACCGAGCGGAAGTCGACTGCGGACGCGGGGCCGACGGCCCAACCGCGCTGGGCCTCCAGCTCGGCCGGCGTGGTGAGCGGGATGGTCGCGTCGCCGTGTGGATCGGCGGCCATCGCGGTCAGCACGACCCGGAACATCTCCGCGATCCGGTCGGTGTTCGCCCTGTCGAGTGACCGCAGGTCGGAGGTGAGGAAGATGTGCCCGGCCCGCGACGACACGGTGAGCGGGAACTCGGTCGGGCTGTCGTCCATGCCCTGGGTGGCGTCGACCAGCTCGGTGTCGACCTGCCGGAAGTCCTGGTAGTTGAAGAAGACTTCGATGAGCCCCTGCTGCCCGGTGTTGTCACGCTGCACCTGCGGCAAGGGGTAGCGCCGGTGCGACCACGACTCGACCTCACGGTCGAAGGTGCGCGCCACCAGGTCACGCCAGGAGCCACGGATCGGGTCGAAGGGGAACGGCAGCGTGTTGAGGTACATGCCGAACACCCGGTCGGCCCCGAGCACCTCGGGTCGCACGTCGTAGACGAGACCGGCGTGCAGGGCCGGCTCCTCGGTGAGCTGACTGAGCACCGCGCCGAACGCGGCCACCATGACGCTCTTCATCGACGCCCTGGCGGTGGTCGCCAGCCGTCGCAGCCCCGGCTCCAGATCGGTCCACGGGATCCGCGTGTGGTAGGCGGTCCGCTCGGTGACGGTGTCGTCGCCCCAGCCGGTCGGGAGGACGAACTTCTCGTACCCTGTCACCACGTCCCGCCAGTACGCCGTGCTCTCCGGCGAGGCGAGCGCGGCGATTTCCCCCGCGATGGAGTCGGCGAACCGGACGGCGGGCATCGGCTCGGCGTCCGGCTCCAGGCCGCTGGCGATGCGCTGGTACGCCCGCACCAGCTCCATCAGCATCGTGTGGTAGCTCCAGCCCTCCATGATCGGGTGGCACTCGGTGATCGAGATCCACCAGGCGCCGGGGCCGGTGACGTGCACGAAGAAGCGCATCAGGGTGGGCCGGGTCAGGTCGAACGGGTCGGCCCGCTCGCGGACGGCGTACTCGTGCAGCACCCGCTCGGTGCCGGCCTGGTCCAACGTGCCGTGGTCGGTCCAGCCGATCGGCACCTCGGCCGTGGCGTGCACGAGCTGCATCGGCACCGAGAAGCCAATCAGGTGCACGGACGTCCGCAGCATGTCGTGGCGCGCCACGAGCCAGGCAGCGGCCCGCTCGAAGGCCGAGAAATCGAACGGCCGGTCGTCCATGATCCGGAACGCGCTGGAGTTGTGGTAGTTGTTCTGCTGGTCGTCGGCGAGCATCTCGATGACCATGCCGGTCTGGATCTGCGACAACGGGTACGCGTCGACCACCCCGTCGGGCACCAGCGCCCGGTCCTCGGCCCCGATCAGCGCGAACGGCTCGACCAGCACCTGGTCGCCGGCGGCCAGCTCGGACCGCTCGGCCAGCAGGTCGGCCAGGTCGGCCACGGTCCGCCGGTCGAACACGTCCCGGACGCTGAGGTCGAATCCCTCGGCGCGCAGCGAACCGACAAGCGAAACGGCGCGGATGGAGTCGCCGCCGAGGTCGAAGAAACTGTCCTGGACACCGACACGGTCGATGCCCAACACACCCGCCCACACCGCACACAACCGCTCCTGCACCGGCGTCACCGGCCCCACATAACCCGCCCGCGAAAACGCGTCCGCACCCGGCTCGGGCAACGCCCGCCTGTCCAACTTCCCATTCGCCGTCAACGGCAACCGATCCAACACCACGAACGCCGCCGGCACCATGTACTCCGGCAACGACACCGCCAACGCCGACCGCAACTCCCCCACCTCCACCACACCCGCCGGCACCACATACGCCACCAACCGCGCCTGCACCCCCGAACCCCGCAACAACACCACCGCCTCACGAACCTGACCCAGGCCCGACAACACCGCCCCGATCTCCCCCAACTCCACCCGATAACCACGCACCTTCACCTGGTCATCAACCCGACCCACAAAATCCAGACTCCCATCCACCCGCCGCCGCGCCAGATCACCCGACCGATACAACCGACCACCCGAACCAAACGGATCCGGCACGAACCGCCGCGCCGTCAAACCCGGACGATTCAAATAACCCCGCGCCACCCCCGGACCACCCACATGAATCTCACCCACCACACCGATCGGCACGGGGCGGCCCACTTCGTCCAGGAGATGGACCATGAGGTCCCTGAGCGGGCGGCCCACCGGGTTGTGCAGGCCGGGGGCGATGTCCTCGTCGACGAGCCGGTGGTAGGTGGTGTGGACGGTGGTCTCGGTGATCCCGTACATGTTCACCAACGCCACCCGCGCCGGCGGAAACACCCGCACCCACGGCACCAGATCAGCCATCTCCAACCGCTCACCAGCAAACACCACCACCCGCACCACCAACGACCCCAACCGCCCATCACCCCCACCCGCCACCGCCACCAACGACCGAAACGCCGACGGCGTCTGCGACAACACCGTCACCCCCGACGACACCAACAACCCCACAAAATCCTCCGGCGACCGCACCACCTCCTGCGGCACCACCACCAAACGACCACCAAACGCCAACGCCCCCCACATCTCAAACACCGACACATCAAACGCAAACGAATGAAACAACGAAAAAACATCAGACGCATCAAACGCAAAATGCTCCTGCGCCGACCACAACAACCGCACCACATTCGCATGCGACAACACCACACCCTTAGGCCGCCCCGTCGACCCCGACGTATAAATCACATACACCACACCATCCGGCGACGACACCCGCCCCACATCACCACCCGAAAACCCCTCCAAAACCCCCGGCTCATCCACCACCAACCGAGGCCCCGAAAACTCCACCACCCCCACCGTCGCCAACTCACACACCACCACCGACACACCCGCATCCCCCACCACAAAACCCAACCGATCCACCGGCAACACCGGATCCAACGGCACATAACCCGCACCCGCCTTCAACACCCCCAACAACACCGGAACCAACTCCACCCCCCGCGACAAACACACCCCCACCAACGACTCCGCACCCACACCACGCGACCGCAACCACCACGCCACCCGATTCGCCCGCTCATTCACCTCCGCATACGACAAACCCACACCACCCACCACCACCGCCACCGCACCCGGACACCGCCGCACCCGCTCCTCAAAAAGCTCATGCAGACAGCGATCAACCGGCACCTGCTCGACGACCTCGCCGACGACCACCGCGCGCTCGGCGTCGTCGAGCAGCTCAAGCCCGGCGACCGCCGCGTGCGGGGCGTCCAGGGCAGCGGCCAGCAGAGTGAGCAGGTGCCCGGCCATCCGGCGCACGGTGGCCTCGTCGAACAGCGCGGTGTCGTACACCAGGTGGCCGCCGAGGCCGTCGAGGGTGTCACCGACCTGCAGTTCCAGGTCGCACTTGGCCACCCCGCCGGTGAGCGGGTACGGCGTCAGCCGCGCGCCAGGCAGCGTCACGTCACCGCGCCGCGGCTCGTGCATGGTGATGGCGATCTGGTAGAGCGGCGAACGGGACATGTCGCGTTCCGGCTGCAGCTCGTCCACCAGCCGGGCGAACGGCACGGCCTGGTGGTCGTACGCGTCGGCGAGCACCGCGCGGGCCGCCGACACCACCTCGGCGAAGCTCTGTCGATCGTTCCAACGGGTCCGCATGACCAGGTTGTTGATCCCGTACCCGATCAGTCCGTGCAGCTCCGGCCGGGTCCGCCCGGACACCACCGTGCCGACGGGCACGTCGGTCACCCCGGTGTAGCGGGAGACGAGCAGTTGGAAGGCGGTCAGGAAGACCACGAACGGCGTGGTGTCGAGCTTCTCGGCCAGCCGCCGTACCTGATCGGCGAGATCGCCGGGAAGTTCGAAGGCGACCGCCGCGCCGTCGTGCCCGCGTACCGCCGGACGGGGCCGGTCGGCGGGCAGGTCGATGGTGGGCAGATCGGCGAGCTGCTCGCGCCAGTACCTGAGGTGCCGCTCGGCCTCCCGCTCCGCGGCCGGGGTGCGCTGGGCGGCCGCGAAGTCGGCGTACTGCAGGGGCAGCTCGGGCAGGTCCGGGGTCTCGCCCTCGGCGAACGCCCGGTAGGACTCGACGAACTCGCGAACGAAGACCTGACCCGACCAGGCGTCGAACGCCACGTGATGGAAGATCACCACAAGGACGTGGTCGTCCTGGTCGAGGGTGACCAGCCGTGCGCGTACCGGCCACTCGCGCTCCAGGTCGAACGGCCGGGTCGCCTCCTGGCCGAGCAGATCGGCGCACCGCCGCGCACGCTGGTCCTGCGGCCCGCTGAGCACGTCCATCGCCACCTCGACCGGGGCCGGCGGGTCGATGACCTGCTCCGGCTCGTCGCCCACCAGCAGATAGCGGGTACGCAGAACCTCGTGCCGGGCGACCAGCGCGGACAGGGCTCGGACGAGCGTCCCGCCGTCGACCGTTCCGCGCAGCCGGAACGCGAGCGGCACCAGGTACTCGGCGCTCTCCGGCTCCAGCCGGTTGAGGAACCACATCTGCTGCTGCCCGTGCGACAGGCGCAGTGGACGGCTCCGGTCCACGCGCTGCACATCGGGTCGCCGCCGGGCCCGGCCTCCGCTCAGCCGACGCAGGAGCAGCTCACTGCGCAGCTCGGACATCGACGGGATCTGCTCGATATTCTCAGTAGTCATCCGAGACCGTTCCCTTGTGTTCGTTGCGCTGAAGACGGATGGGATCTGCCGGAGAGCACGGCTCAGAGCAGCGTCGCCACGGTCGCGATAGTCCGTCTATATGGCGGCTATCCGACGGCGTGACCAGCCGGCGCGCGCTCAGGCCGGAGGGATGGCGGGCACCTCGACCGGTGCCGGCTCGCCGTAGCTGCGCAGGCGCAGTTCCTCATCGGCGGTCACCCCGAGCCGGGACATGCTGAACCGCAGGATCGGCGGGCTCATCAGCGAGGTGACGATCGCGATCAGCACGATGGTCGTGTACATGGTGGTGCTGAGGATGCCGAGCTGGACGCCGACCATGGCGACAACGACCTCGACGACGCCCCGGGCGTTCATGCCGGCCCCGAGCGCGATGGCCTCCCAACGGTTCAACCCGCTGATCGACGCGCCGACGAACGCACCGCTGAACTTGCCCACCACGGCGATCAGCAACAACAGGAGGGCGACGCCGAGCACCATAGGATCGGCGAGTCGGCTGAGGTCCATGCGCAACCCGGCGGTGGCGAAGAACAGCGGTGCCAGCACCGCGGTGACCAGCAGGCGCAGCGGGGCCAGCCGCGCGACGATCTCGGGGCCGGCGCTGCTGACGAGAATTCCGGCGATCAGGGCACCGAAGATCGCCTCCAGGTGCAGGGCCTGCGTGGCGGCGGCGCAGAGCAGGACGAGTACGGCAGTGGCGGCCACGACGGTGCCCGAGCCTTCCTGCCGGGCCGCGACGCGCATCACCCGCCGCACCAGCGGGCGGCCCAGCACGATCGCGCCGAGCACCACGCCGACCAGAGCCACGACCGGGTACGCCAGTCCACCGGCCCGTAGGCCCGTGGTCGCCACGGCGGTGACCACCGAAAGGCCGAGCCAGCCGAGCAGGTCGTCCACCGTGCCCGCCATGAGGATGAGCTGGCCGATGTTGCGGTGCAGCAGGCGCAGGTCCATGAGTGTCTTCGCGATCACGGGGATGGCGCTGACCGACATGGCGACGCCGATGAACAGCGCGAACGCGGGCCGGTCAGCGTTGTCGACGAGGAACGACCCCGGCAACAGCAGGCCAACCGTGACGCCGAGCCCCAGCGGGATGAGGAATCCGGGCAGGCTCACCCGGACCGCCATGCCGCGTCGGCGTCTGATCAGACCCAGGTCGAGGCTGGCGCCGGTGATCGCGACCAGGAGCACCACGCCGATCTGCCCGACGGCATCCAGCAGATGGAACTGCGCGCCCGTCTGCGGAAACAACCACTGGTACGCGGCCGGGGCGGCATGCCCCAGCAGCGACGGGCCCAGCAGTACGCCGGCCAGCAGTTCGCCCACGATCGCCGGAAAGTTGAACCGCATGGCCAGCCGCCCCAGCAACACGGCGGCGAGCAGCAGAACCCCGGCCTGCGCAAGGAGGAACAGCAGCGGAGTCCCGCCGAGCGGCGGGATCGTTGGAAGGGCGTACATCGGCATCCCCTGCCTGCGATGGGCGGCTCTCGGCCGTCCCACCATGAGCAGGGCACCTATATTCCATCAGTATCCGCAGCAGAGTTCCCTCCCTGTCACGCTGATGTGAGACAGCCCGTCTACCAGGGGATACGCTTCCTGGACCGGTTGCGAGGAGAGATCATCAATATCGGACATTCACCGCAGAGTTCAAGGCGCGGATCCTGGATGAGTACGAGGCGGCCCACCGCCTTTCACCTCCAACCACCAGCACCCAAGCCGCGTACAACCGGTCGCCAGCGACGTGGTTGAGGAACGTTGCACACTGGCGCGATGTCCACACCCCCTTACGTCCACGCTCCTCCTTGTCTTCAGGGCGAGGAACGGATATCGGGGATGTCCACACCGAGATCTTTCAGGGCCTTCGAGAGCGTGCGGTGGACGTGTCGGACCGTCTCTCGCGCGAGCGGCTGGCCTCCACGGTACCGAATTGGGTGCGCGCCTCGCGCTCCGCCCGCTCAGCTAGCTTCTCCGTCTTGAAGCCCCGCCGGCGCATCTGACGCCGCTTGCCGTCACGCCCTTTGGGGAGGTCGATGGTGAACTCCACGACCTGCGCCTGGTGTCGTTAATGATCTTCGTGACCACGGGCGTGACTAAATATCATCGCCCGTGGTCAATACCACCAGGTCAATCCTGGTGGAGCCGAGGGGACTCGAACCCCTGACCCCCACACTGCCAGTGTGGTGCGCTACCAGCTGCGCCACGGCCCCTTGCTGTTGTCTCCGGTCTCCCGGGCACGGAGAGAACTATACACACGCCGGGGTGCATGGTCATCTCGCGGCCCCCTCCCCAACGGGTCAGTTCAGCGCGACGTCCGGCGGGAAGTGGGCGACCGCCGCCGTCATGCCGCCCTGCCGGCGCAGGACCATCGGCCACAGGTCGTCCGGGCGGTCGACGAAGGCATCCCCGGGCAGCGCGTCGAAGACGAACCAGGAACCGTCCTCGATCTCCTGTTCGAGCTGGCCCGCACCCCAACCGGAGTAGCCGGCGAAGACCCGGATGCCGCCGACACTCTCCCGCATCCGCTCCGGGTCGGCGGAGAGGTCGATCGTGCCGACGGCGCCGGCGACCTGGTGGAAGCCGCGCAACCGCTTGGCCGGCCCGCGCAACCGGGCCAGACAGATCGCCGAGTCCGGCTGCACCGGCCCGCCCTCGAACAGCACCGCCGGGTCCCGGGCCAGGTAGCTCCAGTCGCCGAGGACGTCGACGACCGGGACCTCGGTGGCCCGGTTGAGCACCACGCCCAGCGCCCCGCCCGGCTCGTGCGCGACGAGCAGCACCACCGTCCGGTCGAAGTTCGGGTCCTTGAGCGTCGGGGTCGCGACCAGCAGCCGACCGGTCATCGACTCCATCGCACGCCCGCCGATCGCCTGGTCTTCTCCCTGCATGTCAGACATCCGTCAGCCACGCGCCGAGGGACGGGGGCCGTCGCCCCGGACGTCGGCACCGCGGCCGGACCGGACGGCATCGACGCCGGGGCCGAGCGGGGATGTGGAGGGCCACACCCGCTCGGCACGGGACTCCGCGCTCATCCCTGCTGTCAACGCCATGCCTGGCACCATAGCTTGCGGTCGGGGCACTGGCTAAGGTCTGACCGGTGGATGATCGAGTGGGACCGGAGGGGGTGGCGATGGGGCCGACGGCGGACATCGCGGTGATCGGCGGCTCGGGGCTCTACGCCCTCCTGGAGGGTGCCACCGAGCACCAGGTGGAGACGCCGTACGGGGAGCCGTCGGACCCGGTGACGATCGCCGAGGTGGGCGGCCGGCGGGTGGCGTTCCTGCCCCGCCACGGGCGCGACCACCGGCACCCGCCGCACCTGATCCCGTACCGGGCGAACCTGTGGGCGCTGCGGTCGCTCGGGGTGCGCCAGGTGCTCGCCCCGTGCGCGGTCGGCGGGCTGCGCCCCGAGTTGGGGCCGGGCACCTTCGTGGTGCCGGACCAGCTCATCGACCGCACCAGCGGTCGGGTCCAGACGTACTACGACCGGGGCGCGGTGCACGTGACCTTCGCCGACCCGTACTGCCCGGTGGGCCGCCGGACGCTGCTCGACGCGGCGGCCGGGCGGGGCGTGTCGGCGGTCGACGGCGGGACGATGGTGGTCGTGGAGGGGCCGCGCTTCTCCACCCGGGCGGAGTCCCGCTGGTTCACCGCGATCGGCGGGGCGGTGGTCAACATGACCGGCCACCCGGAGGCGGTGCTGGCCCGGGAGTTGGCCCTCTGCTACACCCCGATCGCCCTGGTCACCGACCTGGATGCGGGGGTGGAGAGCGGCGAGTCGGTGACCCAGGAGGAGGTCTTCCGGGTCTTCGGCGAGAACACCGACCGGCTGCGCGGGGTGCTGCTGGACGCGGTCGCCGCCCTGCCGGCCGGGCGGGACTGCCCGTGCGGGCGGGCGCTGGACGGGATCAAGCTGCCCTTCCCGCTCCCCTGACCCCGGGCCGGCGTGGCGGCGATCAGTGCGGGCTGGGTGAATTAGCCGATAGGTGAGCTTTTTCCGGATAGATTCGGCAGGTCAGGGGCCCGATCGCCGCTCGTCTCCGGCGAGGAGGCAGCCCGCGCCGCGACACGGAGGCCCACCGATGGCAACGGTCCGCGAGACGACGTACGACCTGCTCCGGGCGCTGGGCCTGACCACCGTCTTCGGCAACCCCGGCTCCACCGAGGAGCCGTTCCTGCAGGAGTTCCCCGCCGACTTCCACTACGTGCACGCCCTGCACGAGGCGTCTGCGGTGGGAATGGCCGACGGGTACGCCCAGGCGACCGGCCGCCCCGCGCACGTCAACCTGCACACCGCCCCGGGCACCGGCAACGGCATGGGCAACCTGGTCACCGCCTGGCACAACAAGACCCCGCTGATCGTCACCGCCGGCCAGCAGACCCGGGAGATGCTGCTGATCGAGCCCCGGCTGACCAGTCGCCGGGCGGTCGAGCTGACCCAGCCGTACGTCAAGTGGGGCTACGAGCCGCCCCGCGCGCAGGACATCCCGGCGGCGTTCATGCGGGCGTACGCCACGGCGGTGCAGCCGCCGGCCGGCCCGGTCTTCCTCTCCCTGCCGCTGGACGACTGGCAGCAGCCGGCGTCCGGGGCGCCCGAGGTGCGCACGGTGGCCACCCGGTACGCCCCGGACCCGACCCGGCTGCGCGAGTTCGCCGCCACGGTGGCCGCCAGCCGCTCCCCGGCACTCGTCCTCGGCGGGGCGGTCGACAGAGCCGGAGCGTGGCCGGCGGCGGTCGCGTTGGCCGAGCGGCTGGCCGCCCCGGTCTGGTCCGCGCCGGCCCCGGAGCGGGCCGCGTTCCCCGAGGACCACCCGTACTACCGGGGCGTGCTGCCGTACGCGATCGGGCCGCTGGCCGACGCGCTGCGCGGGCACGACACGGTGCTGGTGGTCGGCGCGCCGGTGTTCCGGTACTACCCGCACGTGCCCGGGGACTACCTGCCCGCCGGCTCCCACCTGCTGCACATCACCGACGACCCGGAGGAGACGGCCCGCGCGCCGGTCGGGGACAGCCTGCTCGGCGACCCGGGTCTGGCGCTCGCCGCCCTGGTCGACCTGCTCCCGGCGGCCGAGCGCCCGCCCCCGCCGCCCCGGCCCGCCCCCGAGCCGCCCGACCTGGGCCCGCCGCTGAGCCCGGACGGCCTCTTCGCCATCCTGGCCCGGCACTGGCCGCCCGACGGGGTGCTGGTGCAGGAGTCACCGTCCAACCTGGCCGCGCTGCGCCGCCGGCTGCCGGCCACCCGGCCCGCGTCGTACTTCACGATGGCCAGCGGCGGGCTCGGCTTCGGGCTGCCGGCGGCGGTGGGAATCGCGCTGGCCGAACGGGACACCGGGCGGGGCCGCCCGGTGGTGGCGGTGATCGGGGACGGCTCGTTCCACTACTCGGTGCAGGCCCTGTGGACGGCCGCGCGGCTGCGCCTGCCGCTCGCCGTCGTGGTCCCGGTCAACCAGCAGTACGCGATCCTCAAGTCGTTCGCCGAGCTGAAGCACACCCCCGGGGTTCCGGGCCTGGACCTGCCCGGCCTGGACATCACCGCGGTGGCCCGGGGGTACGGCTGCGCCGCCACGGTCGTCGAGGAACCCGACGGGTTGGGCGACGCGCTGCGCGCTGCGCTGGCCGCGGACCGGCCCACCGTGCTGCCGGTGCCGATCAGCACCGACATCCCGCGGCTGCTCTGAGCCCCGGCCCACCTACCGCCAGGCTGTGCTGGCCACCCCGGCGCGGGACCGCAGCCGGGGATCGGGCCACAGCCAGAGGCGGGTGGCTCAGTGGCGCAGGACCAGCGGCGCGCCGGTGGACACGTCGAGCACCGTCCGGTCGCCGAGCGGCGCCTTCAGGGGGGCGGTGACCGGCTGGAGCACGAGCTGATCGGTGCAGATGCCGGTGGCCGGGGTGACGCCCCCGCCGACCACCACCACGTCGTCTCGCTCCCACACCAGCGGGGTGAACACCACATCGCAGGCGCCCACGCCGATCCGCCAGGTCAACCGGGCCCCGTCGACGGCCTGGAGGTCCTGGCCGCCGACCACGCCGTCGGGCACCGGCCCGGTGGGCGCGACGCCCCGGGGCACGGCGGTGACCGAGCCGGGCGCGACCGCGAGCCGGGCCACCGGGGCCTCCAGCTCCTCGACGTCGAACACCCAGGCCGGGACCTGCGCCTCGCCCCGGCTGGTGCGCACCGGCGCGGTGCCGAGCCGCACGGCGGTGACGGTCAGCGGCACGCAGGCGGCCGACGGCACGCTGCTCACCGGCCCGTCCGGCCCTGGCTCGATGGTCGGCCCACCCGTGGCACCGGGCTTGATGATCGGCCCGTCCGGGCCCGGCTCGACGATCGGCCCGTCCGGCCCTGGCTTGATGATCGGCCCGTCCGGGCCGGGCTCGACGATCGGCCCGTCCGTGGCACCGGGCTTCGGCGGGAAGCTCGGCCGCTTCTCGGGCGTCGGCCGCTGCGGCCGTCCCTCGCACGGCGGCGGATCGCCCTGGTCGAGCTGTCGGTACGCCGTGCCGGCGCTGATCAGCGGCACGGTCAGCGCCCCGTCGGGGAAGCGGATCGCGGCGTCGGCCGGCTTGGCGGTGGGCACCGCGACCTGCTCCCGGTACCAGCCGTTGCGGAACGCCTGCTCGGTCTCCGGGGTGAAGTCGGGGTCCCCGAGCAGCACGGTCGGCTCCTGGAGCGGCACGTACCCGGCGGTCCAGGCGTTTCCGGGCTGCCACGCCTCGGCCACCTCGGCGGCCCGCTGGTGGAACGACTCCCACCGGTCGTCGGCTGCCAGCTCCGACCCGGCCGGGTCGCAACCGGCCGCGATGAGGAGCAGGGGCAAGCCCACCAGGGCGAGAACTGGACGACGCATGCCCCTACGACGCGCCCGCGCCGTTTCCGGTTCCCCGGCTTCGGGTCACCGGCCTTCCCACCGAACCCACCGGGGCCGGACACGACTGTGCGCCCCGGTCCGGGTGGACCGGGGCGCACAGGTCGAGGTGGTGGAGGTGCCGGGAATCGAACCCGGGTCCTTCGCCGGTTTGTCAGGGCTTCTCCGAGCGCAGCTCGCTATGCCTCTACTCGGCCCCACCGCTCACGCGAGCGAGTTGGTGTGACGGGCCCAGTCGCTGATTAATCTCGCCGCACGGACCCCGCGACCGGGTCCGATTGGCCAGCCCTCTAACTGATGCCGGCTGACTGGGACGAAGGCGTTCCCAGGCCGACAGACTCAGCTACTCGCCTCAGGCGGCGAGAGCGAAGTCAGCGCGATTGTTCTTGGCGCTTATAAGTTTCCGACGACCGATTCTCGAGACGACGTCGGCTTCCTCGGCTCGCTTCCCCTGTCGCTGCGTACGAAGTCGAAACCAGTCACCCCCTCGACGGGCCGCCCCTGTCGGCGGCTCCACACAAGCCTAACGCCTTCCGCAACCGGTTTCATCCCGAGGGCCGCTCCGGCGCGCCGGAACGGACGAACGGGACGAATCAGTCGTCCATGCCCTTGCCGCGCCGGCCGGCGGCCCGGGCGATCTCCCGGTCCGCGTCCCGCTTGGCGAGGTCCTGCCGCTTGTCGTACGACTTCTTGCCCTTGGCCAGGGCGATCTCCACCTTGGCCCAGCCGTCGGAGAAGTAGACCTGCAACGGGACCATGGTCAGGCCGCCCTCGCGGGTCTTGCCGATCAGCCGGTCGATCTCCAGCCGCTTGAGCAGCAGCTTGCGGGTACGCCGGGGCTCGTGGTTGGTCCAGGTGCCCTGGGTGTACTCCGGGATGTGCATGGAGTGCAGGTAGAGCTCGCCGTCGCGCTCCTGGGCGAAGGCGTCGACCAGCGACGCCCGCCCGGCCCGCAGCGACTTGACCTCGGTGCCGGTCAGCGCCATGCCCGCCTCGTACGTGTCGAGGATGGCGTAGTCGTGGCGCGCCTTCTTGTTGGAGGCGACGACCTTGCGCCCCTTCTCCCGTGGCATCGGCGCCACCTCCCCTCGTTGCGGCTCCCGGCCGGGCCGGAAGCGGAGATCATGCTACCCGAACGACAAGGACCCTCCCGCACGGATTATTCCGCGCCGGAGGGTCCTGCCGCGTCGGACGGACCTGAGGGTGACTAGACCCGCAGGTAGAACCGGAGGGTCACCCAGGCGGTGGCGGCGCTGACCAGACCGCCCACGCCGGCCATGATCGGGAAAACGACGAGGATGTCGCCCCAGCCGACCGGGGAGAGCAGCCCCTGAAGGTCGCTGAGCGCCCCGTCGAACAGCAGATACTTCGCCGCTATCAGGGCGACCAGGGCGAGCAGCGAGCCGATCAGGCCCGCGACCACGGCCTCCAGCACGAACGGCGCCTGGATGAACCAGTTGGACGCGCCGACCAGCTTCATGACCGCGACCTCGCGCCGCTTGCTGTACGCCGCAACCTGGATCGTGTTCGCGACCAGCAGCAACGCGGCGATTGCCATCACCGCCGCAGCCGCCAGCGCGATGTTCTGGACCGAGGTGAGGATCTTGAAGATCTTGTCCAGGAGTTGGCTCTGGTCGACGATCTCGTCGACGCCCTCGGTGTCCTTGTACTGGTTGTAGATCTCCCGATACTGCTCGGGGTTGACCAGCTTGAGCCGGAACGACTCGGGCAGGCTGTCCGCCTTGACCGCGCTCAGCAGGTCGGGCGCGTCCTGGAACATCTCCTGGAAGCGCTTGTACGCCTCGGCCTTGTCAACGAAGTCGACCTCCTTGATCAGGGGATCGCTCTTCAGCTTGGTGTCGATGTCGGCGCGCTGCTGCTCGTTGGCCTCCTTCTTCAGGAAGATCGAGACCTCGATGTTCTTGTAGTAGAGGTCCTTCATGTCGTTCACCTGGCGGTACATCAGACCGCTGGCACCGAGCATGGTCAACGACACGGCCATCGTGATGATCATCGCGATGGTCATGGTCACGTTGCGCCACAGTCCGACCAGTACCTCGGACAGGACGTATTTCACGCGCATCGGGAATTCCTCCGGGTCTCCGGCGTGAGGTGATCGTCGTCAGGCTGCACAGGGGTGGAGCGCCGGCTCACCCGTAGACGCCACGGGCCTGGTCGCGCACGATGCGACCGCTCTCGATCTCGATGACCCGACGCCGCATCTGGTTCACGATGTTGGAGTCGTGGGTGACCATCACGACGGTCGTGCCGGTGCGGTTGATCCGGTCCAGGAGGCGCATGATCTCGATCGACGTGTCCGGGTCCAGGTTTCCGGTCGGCTCGTCCGCGAGCAGGATCAGCGGACGGTTCACGAACGCCCGGGCGACGGCGACCCGCTGCTGCTCACCACCGGAGAGCTCGTGCGGGTAGCGGTGCTCCTTGCCACCGAGCCCGACCAGCTCCAGCACCTCAGGAACGACCCGGCGGGCGACCGCCTTGGTCTTGCCGATCACCTCGAGGGCGAACGCCACATTCTCGTACGCGGTGCGGTTCGGCAGCAGCCGGAAGTCCTGGAAGACACAGCCGATCGAGCGCCGGAAGTGCGGTCGCTTCCAGGAGCGCATCGAGGTGACGTCCTTGCTGTTGACGACGACCCGCCCCTTGTTGGGGGTCACCTCGTGCAGCAGCATCTTGATGATCGTGGACTTGCCGGAGCCGGATGGACCGATGAAGAAGACGAACTCGCCCTTCTCGATCGAGACGGACACGTTGTCGAGCGAAGGCCGGGACGCCTTCGGGTACGTCTTCGTCACTTGCTCAAGCTGAATCACGGGTGGTGAGTCTACGCGGTGTAACCGATGAGCCAAGCCCCCACGCCCGCCGATGCGAGGCGCGTCATCGAAAGACCCGGTTAACGGGTGATCAACGACGCGCTCCGCCCGCGATCGATCACGCTGCGTCGCCGGCGAGCTGTCGCTGCTTGCGCCAACGGATACCGGCTTCGATGAAGCTGTCCAGCTCGCCGTCGAAGACCGAGCTCGGATTGCCCGTCTCCTGCTCGGTTCGGAGATCCTTCACCATCTGGTACGGGTGCAGGACGTACGAACGCATCTGGTCGCCCCACGAGCCGGCGGCGTTCTCCTTGAGCCCCTCCAGCTTGGCCTGCTCCTCCTGGCGCTTGCGCTCCAACAGCCGGGCCTGGAGCACCCGCATCGCAGACGCCTTGTTCTGGAGCTGGGACTTCTCGTTCTGGCAGGTCACCACGATGCCAGTGGGGATGTGGGTGAGCCGCACCGCCGAGTCGGTGGTGTTGACGCTCTGCCCGCCCGGGCCGGAGGACCGGTAGACGTCGACCCGCATCTCGTTCTCGGGAATGTCGATGTGGTCGGTCTGCTCGGTCACCGGCAGCACCTCGACGCCGGCGAAGCTGGTCTGCCGGCGGCCCTGGTTGTCGAACGGGCTGATCCGCACGAGGCGGTGGGTGCCGGACTCCACGCTCAGCGTGCCGTAGGCGTACGGGACCTTGACCGCGAAGGTGGCGGACTTCAGGCCCGCCTCCTCCGCGTACGAGGTCTCGTAGACCTCGGTGGGGTAGCCGTGCCGCTCGGCCCAGCGCAGGTACATCCGCAGCAGCATCTCGGCGAAGTCGGCCGCGTCCACGCCACCGGCCCCGGCCCGGATCGCCACCAGCGCCTCCCGCGAGTCGTACTCGCCGGACAGCAGGGTGCGAACCTCCATCTCCTGGATGGCCTTGGTGAGCCCGCCGATCTCGGTCTCCACCTCGGCGAGCACCCCGGGGTCGTCCTCGGCCTCGGCTAGCTCCAGCAGCACCCGGGCGTCGTCGAGCCGGGAGCGCAGGCTGCCCAGCTTGCTGATCTCGCCGTTGACGTACGACAGCTGGGAGGTCACCTGCTGCGCCTTGGCCTGGTCGTCCCACAGGTCCGGCGCGGAGGCCTGCTCCTCGAGCCGGGCCTTGTCCTCGTGCAGTCGGTCGAGGTTGAGCACAGCCTCGATGTTGCGCAGGGTGGCGTCGAGTTCCTTGAGCTGTTCGGCGTAATCGGCAGCGGTCACGACAGACAAGACTACTGCGAATACGGCAGGTCAGCTTGCGAGCCCCACGGTGGCGGGCGAAAAGTGTCCGCGCGGCCGACGGGCACGGGCCTGTCGGCCGCGCTGGTCGCGGGCGAACGCAGTCCCGGGGACGGCCCGGTGGCGGGGTGGCGGGCCGTCGATCGGGTCAGCCGACGGGGGCGGACTTCAGCCAGGACAGGGCGGCCTTGTGGTAGGCGACGGCGAACTCCAGCGCGCTGGCGTCGTACGCGTCGCCCTCCTTCTTGGCGTTCTTCACCTGCTCCCGCACCCGGGCCAGGGCCTCGCTGTGGTATTCGTTGGCGGAGGCTTGGAGGCTGCGCAGCTGGGCTTGCGAGTGCAGGCCGCCGAAGGCGACCCGCAGGGCGATCGGGTTGCGGATGGTGTCCCGCCCCGGGTCCTCGGCCAGCCAGCGGGAGAAAGTCCGCTTGCCGGCCGCGGTGATCGCGTACGGCTGGCTGGATCGGGGGCCGGGCTTGCCCAACCGCACCAGACCGCGCTCGGCCAGCACCGGCAGCTCGCGGTAGACCTGGCTGCGGGTCATCGACCAGTACGGGGCGAGCTTGCGCTCGGCGGCGGCCATCAGCTGACCGCCTGTCATGGGACCCTCGTGGAGCAGCCCGAGGAGGGCCGCCGCCGTAGGGTTCACTCCGGAATCCGCCATGCCCCTTACGCTGCCACTTTGCCGACCCGGCGTCCAGGATTTGCCATTTTCGCCACCCTGGAGGGTTTCCTTTGTGCACTGTCGGCGGGCGACAGTCCGTTGAGGGCCGGTCACGCTGCGCACGGCCAGGGCCCCCGCGACGCGGCGGGAGCCCTCGCCGCACGCGTCAGCCCATGTGGGGGTAGGTGTGGTCGGTCGGTGGGACGAAGGTCTCCTTGATCGTCCGGGGCGACATCCAGCGGACCAGGTTGTGCCAGGAGCCGGCCTTGTCGTTGGTGCCGCTGGCCCGGGCGCCGCCGAACGGCTGCTGCCCCACCACCGCGCCGGTCGGCTTGTCGTTGATGTAGAAGTTCCCGGCCGCATACCGCATGCGCTCGGCCACCGCGTCGACCACCCGGCGGTCAGTGGCGAAGATCGCCCCGGTCAGCGCATACGGGGCGATCGACTCGGCCTGGGCGACGGCCTCGTCGAAGCGGGCGTCATCGAAGACGTGCACGCCGAGGATCGGGCCGAAGTACTCGGTGGTGAACGTCTCGTGTGCGGCGTCGGCGCACTCGAACAGGGTCGGCCGGACGAACCACCCGACCGAGTCGTCGGCGGTGCCGCCCGCCAGCACGGTGCAGGAGCCGTCGCCGGAGATCAGCTCCAGGGCTGCGGTGTGCCGGTCGAACGCCTTGGCATCGATCACGGCGCCGCCGAAGTTGGTGAAGTCGGTGACGTCGCCGTAGGTCAGCGAGTCGGCGGTGGCGGCCAGCCGGTCGCGCAGCCCGCCCTCCCAGAGCGACCGCGGGACGTACGCCCGGGACGCGGCCGAGCACTTCTGGCCCTGGTACTCGTACGCGCCGCGGATCAGCGCGGTGTGCAGCGCGTCCACGTCGGCGCTGGTGTGCGCGACCACGAAGTCCTTGCCGCCGGTCTCGCCGACCAGCCGGGGGTAGCCCCGGTAGCGGTGGATGTTGTCGCCGACGGTCCTCCACATCTGCTGGAAGACCCTGGTCGAGCCGGTGAAGTGGATGCCGGCCAGGTCCGGGTCGGCGAGCACCACGTCGGAGACCTCCTCGCCCCGCCCGGTGACCATGTTGATCACGCCGGGCGGCAGGCCGGCCGCCTCGAACAGCCGCATGGTGAAGTGCGCGGCGAACTGCTGGGTCGGGCTCGGCTTCCAGACCACGGTGTTGCCGAGCAGCGCCGGGGCGGAGGGCAGGTTGCCGGCGATCGCGGTGAAGTTGAACGGGGTGACCGCGTAGACGAAGCCCTCCAGGGGGCGATGGTCGAGGCGGTTCCACACCCCCGGGGAGGAGAGTGGCTGCTCCTGGAGCAGGCCCCGGGCGAAGTGCACGTTGAACCGGAGGAAGTCGATCAGCTCGCAGGCCGCGTCGATCTCGGCCTGGACGGCGGTCTTCGACTGGCCGAGCATGGTGGCGGCGTTGAGGGTGTCCCGCCACGGGCCGGCGAGCAGCTCGGCGGCGCGCAGGAAGATCGCCGCGCGCTCCTCGAACGGCAGGGCCCGCCACATCGGGGCGGCGTCCTTGGCGGTCTGCACCGCAGCCCGGGCGTCGTCGTGGGTGGCGTGACCGGTGACGCCCAGCACGTGGCCGTGCCGGTGTGGCTGGACCACGTCGATCGGCTCGCCGCCGGCCATCCGCTGCTTGCCGGCGATGGTCATCGGCAGGTCGAGGCGCTCGCCGGCCAGGTCGGCCAGGCGTCGCTGGAGCCGCTCCCGGTCGGCACTGCCCGGCTCGTAGGCACGGACCGGCTCGTTACGCGGCTCGGGTACGGAGAACACGGCGTCCATCGGGGCTCCTGGCGATCTCGGCAGCGGTGGCGAAATCGGACCCGCGGGCACCGGCCGGGCGGCCGGACGCCGTACGCCGCGGGCTGCACCGGTCGCGGCGGCGGGACCTGCGCCGATTCTCCCACGCGGCACCCCCGGTTTCGCCCCGCCCCGGCCCCACCCACCCGACCTGGCCCGCGCCGCACCGCCGGGCCCCGCCCTGCGAATCACCGCCCGACCCGCCTCCACCTCCGGCGATTCCCTCGCCCAGCACCCGCCGTCCTTACGATTCCTCGCTCGCTGCCGCCCACTCCCCGCTCCGCCCGGGGCCCGGGACGGGCGGGTCGGGTGGCGGCGGACGGGCGGAGGGCCGGCGGTCGGGTGGCGCGTACGCTGGATGGCCGGTGACCAGCCCCGCCCATGTGCCGGCAGAGCCTGCCGGGTCCGGGCGTCCGTCGAAGGGGAGACGATGAGCAACCAGCCCGGCAGCGCCACCGCCGCGGAGCCGGACCAGCCGGTGCAGGGCGCCCCGGCCGGGGCCGACGAGCCAGGCGACGCCGCCGGGCCGGCATCGCCCGTGGAGCCGGAACCGACCGTCGGGGGTACGACGCCGGCGCGCGCCCCGGGGGCGGTCGTGCTGGCGCTGCTGGCCGTGGCCTGGCTGGCGGCGATGCTCTGGTCCACCCGGGCGGTGATCACCTCTGCCGAGGCGGGGGTCACCGCGATCAGCCTCTCCGCGTTCGCGCTGCCCGGGGTCATCTCGGCCGCGCTGGTGGCCGGCGCGGCGGTCGCCCTGGCGGCGACCAACCTGCTGGCCCGGCGGGGCGCCGAGCGGGTCACCCTACGCTTCGCCGTCGCGGTCGGCACCGGCGTGCTGGTCGGGCTCGCGGCGGCGGTGTTGATCAACCTGACCTACTTCGACAACGCGACCACCAACGTCATCGCCGGCACCACCGCCGCGGCGGCGATCATCGGCGGCGCCGTGGCCGGCGTTGGCAACGCCCGGGTGGCCGGCGCGATCATCGCCGCCGCGCTCGGCGCGCTGGTCTTCGTGGTGGCGTTCAGCCGGGCCCGGGACCCGCTGTTCGACCTCTTCGGCGCGGGCGACACCCAGGAGTCGATGGTCGGCGCCGCGAAGTGGGTGTCCCGGTCGGAGTCCCTGCTCGCCGGGCTGCTGGCGGGGCTGCTCGCCTTCGGGTACCTCACCTGGGCCAGGCGGCGCGCAGAGCGGCGCGACCCGGCCTCGCCCGCCCCCCGCTGGCCCGGCTACCTGCTGGCCGGGGCCGGTCCCGGCCTGCTCCTGCTGCTCGCCGAGATCATCATCCGGGTCGGCGGCCGCTCGCTGCTCGACCTGGCCGGCGCGCTGAGCGAGGCGGACGCGGTCGCCCAGACCTCGCTGGGCACCTCGCGGATCGACAACGGGATCTGGGTGCTCTTCGTCGGCGCGCTCACCGCGCTCATCGCCTTCGGTCGCACGCTGGGCCCCACTCCGGGCGACGACGCCACCGGGACGGCGGCCGACGACGGGGCGGCGGGGGCGGGGGCGGCGGCCGGCCGCTGACGGTCGACCCGGCCCCGGCCCGGTCCGCCGGTACGGCGACGGGTGCGCGGGCGGCGTCAGGACGCGGCGCGCAGCAGTTGCTCCAGCTCGCTGACGTCGTACCACTCCAGCTCGTGGTCCTCGGCGCCGTCGACGGTGAACTGGGCGTCCGGGTCGTCGGCCAGCGCCTCGGCGGCCACGGCAGCGGCGGCGGCCACGTCGTCACGCGCGTCGTCGCCGTCGACGTGCAGCGCGGCCACCGCCGTCACCGGCACCGGTCGGACCAGCCGGACCGCGCTGGAGCCGAGCACGTCGTCGGTGCGCCGCAGCGCCGAGGCGGGGACGTCGACGGCGACCACCGCGCGCCGACGGGGTGCGGCCGGATCGTCCCGGAGCAGGAGCAGCGCGTCCTGGGCGGCCCGGGTGAACGCGATGTACTCCAGTTCCTCCTCGTCGCCCTCGGCGTACCACTCGCGCAGGGCGGGGGTCACCGTGTGGGCGTCGGTCTCGGGCAGCCCCTGCTCGGGGAGGCTGGCCAGCATCGGCACGATCGCCGGCACGTACACCCGGACAAACTCCTCGGTCACCGGTCGTCTCCCCCGCTCCGCCTGCCGGCCGGCGTGCGCCGGCCCCGGGCGCCGATCATGCCGTACGCCTTGACCGTCATACACCCCGCACCCGTCGCACGGAAAGTTGCCGCGCGAGTGGCGGGTCGGCGACGCTGTCGGCAGTGGATGGCAAACTGAGGCAAACGACATCAACCCCGGGAGTTTCCATGGAGCCGAGGTTCCTGCTGCTCTCCGACGTAGCTGCCGAGCTCAACGTGTCGGACTCGCAGGTCTACCACATGGTGCGCAGCGGTGAGCTGCCCGGGATCAAGGTCGGCGGTCGGGGGCACTGGCGGGTCGAGCGCGCCCGCCTGGAGGAGTACATCCAGCACAAATACGCCGAGACCGCCGAGTGGGTCCGGGACAACCCGCTGAACGACCGCGACGGCGAGTAGCGACCACCGCACCGAGAGGCATTGACCGCAGGCGTTGTCCTGGCCGAGAATCGAGCCTGTCGGAGGCAAACGAAGGCAAACGCAAGCAGCGGGGGTTTCGATGATTGAGTCCCGTCGTCCCGGGCCTGTCCGTCCTCCGGTCCGGGTGCGACCGGCGCCCCCGCTCGACCCGCCGTTCACCGAGGAGCCGGCCGAGGGCTGGCCCCGCCCGGTCGCCGCCCAACTGGCCCTCGACCTGTTCGAGGCGCACCGCCGCATCCCGGCCCGCCCCGGCGGGCGCCCGCACGACCCCCGCCCCGCCCCTGGCGGTCCTGGGCGGGCCACTCCACCGGCTCCGCCGCCCGCCGCGCTGGTCACGGCCACGCCGGAGGCCACCCGGGCCGCCCAGCGCTTCGTCACCACCTGCCTGGAGATCCTCAACGGATACCGGCCGCTCGGGCAGATCCGGCCGCTGAGCGAGCCGGCCTGCTCGGCGGACGTGATGAACGAACTGACCAGGGCGGCGGCGCGCACCGGCCCGGTCCGTCGCCGCTCCACCCGCCCGACCGTGCGGCTGCGCCGGCTGCGGGTCTGCGAACCCCGCCCCGCGGCCGTGGAGGCCGCCGCCGTCCTGGGCAGCGCCGCCGGGCACACCTGGGCGATGGCGCTCCGCCTGGAGCATCGGCGCGGTCGCTGGCTCTGCACCGTACTCCAGCTCGTCTGACCGCCCCCGACGGCTGCGCCCGCGCCCGAAGGCCGGGGCCGGAAATCGGTCCCCGCAGCGGGCCGGCAGCCAGGCCGGGCATGGGCCGGTGCCGGGGCGACCTGGCGGACAGCGAGGGGCCCCGGCGGTCGCCGGGGCCCCTTGCGTGTGCTCGCTGGTGGACGGACGCCGTTGTCGGCGGCGCCGGACGGGTCAGTTGCCGCCGTTGGCGGCACCGTGGCACCGCTTGTACTTGCGGCCGGAGCCGCACGGGCAGGGCGCGTTACGCGACGGGCCGCCGGCCTCTCCCCGGGCCGGAACCGCCTGCCGGGCGGAGCTGGCCGCCACGGCCTGCCCGCTCCCGCCGAAGGCAGCCGGGCGGCGCTGGGCCTCGGGGGCCGGCGGGGCCGCCGGCCGGGCCGGTCGCTCGGAGCGGGCCGCACGCACCGGCGGGGCCTTCTCCTCGGCCCGCTCCACGGCGACCGCCCCGGCTCCGGCCTCACCGTCGATGGTCGGCGCGGAGTACTGCAGGCCCTGCTGCTGGGGGGCGCGACCCAGGCCCTTGGCCCGGATCTCCACCGGCTTGTCCAGCAGCTGCACCTCCTCGGCCTCGGGCTCGGGCTCGGCCTCCTGGACCTGGACCTCCAGGTTGTAGAGGAAGCCGACCGTCTCCTCCTTGATGCCGTCCATCATGGTGGCGAACATGTCGAAGCCCTCGCGCTGGTACTCCACCACCGGGTCGCGCTGGGCGTACGCCCGCAGGCTGATGCCCTCCTGGAGGTAGTCCATCTCGTAGAGGTGCTCACGCCACTTGCGGTCGATGACCTGAAGCAGCACCATCCGCTCCAGCTCGCGGGTGCCCTCCTCGCCGAGCTGCTCCTCGCGCCGGTCGTAGGCGGCGTTCGCGTCCTCCTTGAGGCGGGCGAGCAGGAGATCCTGGTCGAAGCCGGCCCGGGAGCCGATCTCCTCCTCCAACTCGGCCAGTACGATGCCCACCGGGTAGAGCTGCTTGAGGCTGGCCCAGAGCTGTTCGAGGTCCCAGTCCTCGGCGTAGCCGTCGCTGGTGGCGCCGATCACGTACGCGCCGATCACGTCGTCGATCATGTTGCGGACCTGGTCGGAGAGGTCCTCGCCGTTGAGCACCCGCAGGCGCTCGGCGTAGATGACCTGGCGCTGCTTGTTGAGCACCTCGTCGTACTTCAGGACGTTCTTGCGGATCTCGGCGTTCTGGCCCTCGATCTGGGCCTGGGCGCTCTTGATCTGACGGGTCACCATCTTCGACTCGATGGGCACGTCCTCGGGGATGTTGAAGCGTTCCATCACCGCCTCGACCGCGCCGGCCCGGAACCGCTTCATCAGCTCGTCCTGCAGGGACAGGTAGAAGCGGGACTCGCCCGGGTCACCCTGCCGGCCGGCCCGACCGCGCAGCTGGTTGTCGATCCGCCGGGACTCGTGCCGCTCGGTACCCAGCACGTAGAGCCCGCCGACGCCCGCGACCTCCTCCGCCTCGGCCTCGCAGGCCTGCTTCCACTTGGGCAGGACCTCCTCCATGGCCTTGGCGTACTCCTCCTCGTTCTCCGCCGGGTCGAGGCCGCGCTGGCGCAGCTCGTTGGCGGCGAGGAACTCGGGGTTGCCGCCGAGCAGGATGTCGGTGCCCCGGCCGGCCATGTTGGTCGCCACGGTGACCCCGCCCTTGCGCCCGGCCTGGGCGACGATCTCCGCCTCCTTGGCGTGGAACTTGGCGTTCAGCACGGAGTGCGGGATGCCCCGGCGGCGCAGCAGCTGGGAGATGATCTCGGAGTTCTCCACCGAGACGGTGCCGACCAGCACCGGCTGACCGGCCTGGTGCCGCTCGGCGATGTCCTCGACGACCGCGTTGAACTTGGCCTTCTCGGTCTTGTAGATGACGTCGGCCCGGTCCTGCCGGACCATCGGCCGGTGGGTCGGGATGGTCACCACGCCGACGTTGTAGACCTTGTTGAACTCGCCCGCCTCGGTCTGGGCCGTACCGGTCATGCCGGAGAGCTTCTCGTAGAGGCGGAAGTAGTTCTGGAGGGTGATGGTGGCCAGGGTCTGGTTCTCCTGCTTGATCTCCACCCCCTCCTTGGCCTCGATCGCCTGGTGCATGCCCTCGTTGTAGCGGCGCCCGTGCAGGATGCGGCCGGTGAACTCGTCGACGATCAGGACCTCGCCGTCGCTGACGATGTAGTCCTTGTCGCGCTTGTACAGCTCCTTGGCCTTGATGGCGTTGTTCAGGTAACCGACGAGGGGGGTGTTCACCGACTCGTAGAGGTTGTCGATGCCGAGCCGGTCCTCCACCTTCGCCACGCCGCGCTCGGTCACCGCGATGGTGCGCTTGGCGTAGTCGACCTCGTAGTCGCCCTCGCCGTCCTTGCCGGGCTGGAGCCGGGCCACCACACCGGAGAACTCGCCGTACCAACGGGCCGAGTGCTCGGCCGGGCCGGAGATGATCAGCGGCGTCCGGGCCTCGTCGATCAGGATCGAGTCGACCTCGTCGACCACCGCGAAGTTGTGGCCCCGCTGGACCAGCTCGTCCTTCGACCAGGCCATGTTGTCGCGCAGGTAGTCGAAGCCGAACTCGTTGTTGGTGCCGTAGGTGATGTCGCACTCGTACGCGGCGCGGTGCTCGCTGGCCGGCCGGTTGGGCAGCACCACGCCGACGGTGAGGCCGAGGAACCTGTGCACCTGCCCCATCCAGGCGGCGTCACGCGGGGCCAGGTAGTCGTTGACCGTGATCACGTGCACGCCCTTGCCGGACAGCGCGTTGAGATACACCGCCATGACCGAGGTCAGGGTCTTGCCCTCACCGGTCTTCATCTCGGCGATGTTGCCGAAGTGCAGCGCCGCCCCACCCATCACCTGGACGTCGTACGGCCGCTGGCCGAGCACCCGGGCGGACGCCTCGCGCACCGCGGCGAAGGCCTCCGGCAGCAGGTCGTCGAGGGTCTCACCGTCGGCCAGCCGCTCCCGGTACTGATCAGTGAGCCCCCGCAACTCGTCATCGGTGAGGTTGACGTAGTCGTCCTCGATCGAGTTGACGGCGGCGGCGATGGCCTTCAGCCGGCGCACCATACGGCCCTCGCCCGCGCGGAGGACCTTTTCCAGAATCGACACGGATCAACGCTCCCCTAGACAGTCTCGACCCATCGTAGGCGCTCCGTCGGCCCGATGGTCACTGGTGGCGGCGGTCCGATCGGCCGAAACCGACATAACGCTCGGACCGCAGGCCGGCGGCGGGATATCCGGTTACGCCCAGCGCGAACGATCCGGCACGATGGCTCGGGTGGAACCTGTGGAACTCACCGAGAGCGGTCTGCTGCTGCGACCCTGGCAGGCAACCGACGCTGACGCCGTGCACCGGGCCTGCCAGGATCCGGACATCCAACGCTGGACCACCGTACCCCGCCCGTACCTGCCCGAACATGCCCACGGGTTCGTCACCGAACTCAGCGCGGCGGCCTGGCGCGACGACACCGGTGCCCCGTTCGCCGTCTGCGACGGCGCCACCGGGGAACTGCTGGCCTCCTGCGGGCTGGTGGCGCTGGACAAGGCGGGCGGCACCGGTGAGATCGGCTACTGGGTGGCCCCCTGGGCCCGGGGTCGGGGCGTCGCCGCCCAGGCCACCCGGGCCGTCGCCCGGTGGGCGTTCGACGCGCTCGGGCTGCGCCGGCTGATCTGGCAGGCCGAGATCGGCAACCACGCCTCCCGGCTGGCCGCGCTGCGCGCCGGGTTCCGGGTCGAGGGCGAGCTGCGGCTGGCCCACCCGACGCCCGACGGCCGGCGGGAGGCCTGGGTCGGCTCCCTGCTCCCCTACGAGCTGCCCACACCGGGCGCTCCCGGGCCGGCCGGACCGGAAACCCTGGACGCCCGGCGGGCCGCCGTCTTCGGCCGGGCGCAGCCCACCCTGTTCGCCACCGTCGGGGCCGGGGAGCTGCGGCTGCGGCCGATCGAGGAGCGCGACCTGGACGCGATCGCCGAAACCTGCCGCGACCCGCACACCATCGAGTGGACCACGGTGCCGGCCCCGTACGAGCGGACGCACGCCGAGGGGTTCAAGCGGGACGTCGCCGAGGCGACGTGGGCGCGCGGCACGGGGGCGTACTTCACCGTCGCCGACGGCGACGACCGGTACCTCGCCTCGATCGACCTGCGGATCTCCGCCGCCGACCCGGTGCAGGGCACGGTCGGCTTCATGACCGCGCCACACGCCCGGGGCCGGGGGTACATGCCGGCCGCGACCGCCGCCCTGGCCACCTGGGGCTTCACCACGCTCGGCCTGGCCCGCGTCGAGTGGCGGGCGCTGGTCGGCAACACCGCCTCCCGCCGGGCGGCGGAGAAGGCCGGCTTCACCATGGAGGGCGTGGCCCGGGCGGCACTGACCCTCCGCGACGGCACCCGGGGCGACGCCTGGACCGGCTCGCTGCTCCCCGGGGACCTGACGTGAGCGCGCCGCCGGACACCGTCGAGGCCGAGGGGGTCCGGCTGCGGCCGTTCCACGTCGACGACGTCGCGGACACCGCGTCGGCCTGCTCCGACCCGCTCACCCAGCGGTTCCTGCCCGGCCTGCCGAGCCCGTACACCGAGGCCGACGCCCGGTGGTGGGTCGCCGAGGGCGCCCCGGCGACCCGGGCCACCGGCGGGGCCGCGTACGCGGTCGCGGACCCGGCGACCGACCGGCTGCTCGGCGGCGTCGGCCTGAGCAACCCGGTTCCGGTGCGGGGACAGGCGGAGATCGGCTACTGGCTCGCGCCGTGGGCGCGCGGGCGCGGGGTGGCCAGCGCCGCGACCCGGGCCATGGCCGCGGCGGCGTTCGCGCACGGCACGGCCCGGCTGGAGCTGCTCACCCACCCGGAGAACACGGCCAGCCAGCGGGTCGCGCTCGCCGCCGGCTTCCGGCACGAGGGGGTACGCCGCGCGGCGACCCCGGCCCGCGACGGCGGTCGGCACGACCGGGTCTGTTGGGTGCGGCTGGCCGACGACCCGCCCGGCCCCGTGACCCGGACCCTGCCCGACCTGCCCGGCGGCCAGCTCACCGACGGCGTGGTGGCCCTGCGCCCGGTCTGCGTGGACGACGCGGCGGGGATGTACCGGCTGCACAGCCTGCCCGAGGTCGTGGCCAACCGGGTCCCGCCGGAGCCGCCGTCACTCGCCGACGTCGAGCGGCGCTGTCGCCTCGCGGGGAGCCGCTGGTTGGCCGGGTTCGCCGCCGACCTGGCCATCCTGGACGCGGCGACGGGTGAACTGGTCGGCGGCTGCGCGCTGCACCACGACGAGCCGGCGACCGGGCAGGCGATGATCGGCTACAGCATGCTGCCCGCCGGGCGGGGCCGGGGCCTGGCCACCCGGACGGCCCGCCTCGTCGCCGGCTGGGCGTTCGACGAGGTCGGGATCGCGCGGATCTGGGCGGGCACCCGCCCCGAGAACGTGGCCTCGCAGCGGGTGCTGGAGAAGGTCGGATTCTCCCGCGAGGGCCTGCTGCGCGGCCGGCTGCCCGGCCCGGACGGCACCCGGTACGACTCTCTCATCTACGCCCTGCTCGCCACCGACGTTCCCCGCTGACCCGTGCGGGCCAGCGGGGAACGGCCGGTCGGGGTCAGGCGTCGAGGGAGATGATTCCGTAGTCGTAGGCGTGCCTGCGGTAGACGACGCTGGGGCGGCCGGACTCCTTGTCGTGGAACAGGTAGAAGTCGTGCCCGACCAGTTCCATCTGGAACAGCGCGTCGTCGACGGTCATCGGCTCGGCGGGGTGCACCTTCGCCCGGGCGATGTGCCAGGGCTGGTCGTCGTGCTCCTCCTCGACCCGTTCCGCCACGGCGGTGGCCGTTCCCGAGCCGATGGGGGACCCGAGATCCGCCACCGGCAGGTCGGCGGTGGCCGCCGCGACGGAGATCGGTGCGTGCCGGCCCCGGTGGACCCGGCGGCGGTCCGCCGCCCGGCGCAGCCGGTTGTCCAGCTTCGCTATCGCGGCGTCGAGCGCGCTGTAGAAATCGTCGGTGCAGGCCTCGGCCCGAATCACCGGACCACGGGAAACGCACGTTATCTCGACCCGTTGGCAATGGTCGGACTGGCGTGGATTGCGCTCGTGGAACAACTCGACGTCAACACGAATAAGTTTGTGATCGTAACGTTCGATCTTCGCGAGCTTCTCGGCTACGTGCACCCGGTAATGATCCGGAACCTCGACGTTGCGGCCCTTGACCACGATGTCCACGTGACCTCCCTTGTTCGGACGGCCTTCGATTCGGAAATCCCGGCCGGCTCGCCCTCTGGGAAGCCCGTACGGCGTCGACCGGGTCAGTGCGGCTCCGCCTCCTCTCACCGCCGGGGGCGGGTGGGAATGGCTTCCTACCCCCGACACGAAAACGCTAACCCTTGTTCGTCCGCGAGTCACCCCCCGCCGCGCAAAGGCTCAGAACTTTCACAGGATGGACACGGTCGGGTGAAACACAAACACGAAAAGTCATCAATGACGCCGTTTCTCGGTCGCGGCGAGCACCGCGGCGACCTGCGGTGACAGGCCGGTCGCGCTGAGCGCCCGACCGGCGGCGGCCAGGGTGACCCCGGTGGTGACGATGTCGTCGAGCAGCACGACCACCGGCGTCGGCACGCCGACGCGGGGTCGGGGCGGCCCCGCCCCGGGGCGGGGCCGGAACGCCGACTCCACCGCCCGGGCGCGGCCGGCGCGGTCCAGGGTGGTCGAGTCCGGCCGGGGCAGCGCCCGCAGCGGCCGGACCACCCGCACCGGCCACCCGGCCCGGCGCAGCCGGAGCGCCGCGTGCCGGGCCAGCCGGTCCAGGTGGTCGCCGTACCGGGCGCGGGCCGCCGCCGCCGTGTCCGGCACCGGGGCCAGCAGCACCGGCCTCGTCCCGCCCACCGCGTCGGCCACCACCTCCGCGAGCAGCCCACCCAGCGGCCGGGCCAGCCCGTGCCGGCCCCGCTCCTTGTACGCCAGCAGCGCCTCCCGCAGCGGCCCGGCGTACGGGCCGAGAGCGACGCACGGCGGCAGGCCGGCCGGCGCGGGGGTCGGACGTACGGGGCGGGGGCCCAGCGCCTCCAGCGCCGCCACGCAGCGGGGGCAGAACCCGCGCCGGACGCTCGCCGTGCGGTCCCGGCAGCCGGCGCACTCCACCGGCAGCACCAGGTCGGTGAGGTCCGCCCAGAGCCCGCCGACGCCGCGCACCGCGCCCGCTCAGTAGAGGAAGAACGGGGCGGTCGGGTTGCCGGCCCGTACCCCGGCCGGCGGCGGGGTCACCTCCAACACCTGGTCCCGCTTGATGGTGTCGAACGGGTTGTTCCGGTACGCCACCCCGTTCGCCTCGTACATCAGGTTCCCGCTGGAGAACGGCACCACCGGGTTGAGCGGGTACGTCGACAGGTGGGTCACCCGGGCACCGACGTCGTTACGCAGCGCCGTCTCCAGGGCACCGTCCACGCTGATCTGGTAGACCGCCGGCCGCCCCACCGACCCGGCCAGGTCCAGGCTGTTCTCCGTCGCCCAGTCGACCGCGGAGAGGTCGGTCAGCGAGGTGACCAGCCGGCGGGCCGGGCCCACGGAGACCACACCGCCGTTCAGGTTGACCGCCGCGACGTACAGGTTGCCTCCGACGATCGCCGCGATCCGGTGCCCGTCCAGCGAGGCGGCCACCGCCGTCACCTCGCCCTCGACGGTCAGCGGCAGCACCCGGAGCTGGGCGTTCCCGTCGAACCGGTAGAGCTGGCCGTCGGCCACCACCAGCCCCTGCGGGCGTTCCGGGTCGGGCGAGCGCAGCCAGACCGGCCGGCCCATCGAGGCGTACGAATGGGGGCTGCGCTGGAAGACGCTGACCGGCTCCGCGCCGGCGCCGACCGTGAGCCGCTGCCGCTGGTCCGGCCCGGCCGTCACCAGGGCGGCCAGCACAGTGTCGTCGGAGCGGCTGAACCCGGCCGACACGACACTCTTGTTGTACGCCGCCACGACCGGCACCCGGCCGCTCGCCTCGCCGGCGAAGGTGAGCGGGTGGACCGCCCCGTCGTAGACGCAGAACCGCTGCGGGTCGCCGGTGACCGGGTACGCCGGATTCGCCCGGCGGTGCGCGGCGAGGTCGGGCACCTTCTTCCGGGACTGGTTGTGGATCTTCAGCTCCAGTTGGCCGTCCAGCTCCGGCAGCGACCAGGCGAGCTGGTCGACGAACTGCTCGACCCGCTTGTCGTCCGCGTCGACGGGCATGTCGAGGTTGACCTCCCACTGCCCGTCCGACTCGGTCGCGTTGTTGATCAGGCGGGTGCCGTCCGGCAGCCGGCGCGTCCCCGACCCCAGCCACTCCGACGGCCCGGCCGTCAGCCACTTCACCACCTCGGTGACCCGCCGCTCGTCGGGCACGGCCAGGGGCAGGTAGCGCTGGTCGGGCACCAGCCGGGTGCGGTCGGTGTTCCAGAAGTAGACGGTGTGGGTCTGGTAGTACTGCCGCAGCGCGTCGTCGCTGAGCAGCAGCACGTTCGGCGGCGGGTCCTTGACGTACCAGCCGGCGTCCGGCTTGTCCTCCTGGGCGGCGCTCAGCTTGAACTTGTACTCGGTGTCGGTGGCCACCGGCGGCACCAACGTGCCGTCGGCGCGCAACAGGCCGATCTGCTGCACCCGGAGGGTGACCTTGATGCCGTCCGTGGTCTCGGTGATCACCGGCGTCTCGCGCAGTCGCACCACGGTGAGAGCCACCTCGCTGGGCTGCTTCTCCTGGATCCGGCTGCGCCCGTCCGGGGCGACGAACTGCTTGACCCGGTAGTAGGCCCGGTCCGCCTCACCGGCGGCGGCGGAGAGGAAGTTCGTGACGAAGGCCTTGCGGTCGGTGCCGCTGGCGGCGGGGCCCGGTGGCTCGTCCCGGCGGTAGCTCGACGAGCCGGACCTGGCGGCGGTCACCTGCCCGTCGACCCTGACCTCGGACTCCTTGGGGATGCCGCAGCCGGCGATCCCGGTGAGCAGGAGCAGCCCGGCGAGGGGCGCGGCGAGCCGGCGGCGCGGCGTCACGACCCCACCTCCGCGCGGTCGCCGGCGGCCGGGGCGGGCCCGATGGCCAGCGCGCCCCCGGTTCCGGAGCCGATGGCGAGCAGCCCGCCGTCCCGGGGGCCGCCGAACGGCAGGGCCGCGTCGCCGGGGACCAGCCTCAGCGGGGACGTGGTCAGCCGGTCGCCGGCCCGGGCCGGCAGGGTCAGTCGGAACTGGGCGCCCTGTCCCGGCGCGCCCCACGCCTCCAGCCAGCCGCCGTGCAGCCGGGCGTCCTCCAGGCTGATGGACAGGCCGAGACCGGTGCCCCCGGTCTGCCGGGCCCGGGACGGGTCGGCCCGCCAGAACCGGTTGAAGACCAGCTTCTCCTCCCCCGGCTTGAGCCCCACCCCGTGGTCCCGGACGGTGATCGCGACCGCTGTCTGGTCGTGCCCGAGGGTGATCAGGACGGGCTTGGCCTCGCCGTGCTCGACGGCGTTGCCGACCAGGTTGCGCAGCACCCGCTCGACCCGGCGCGGGTCCACCTCGGCGATCACCGGGGCGTCGGGCACATCCAGCTCGATGGCCACCCCGACCCGCTCGGCCAGCCCGGCCAGCCGGTCGGCGACCCGGTGCACCACCGGCACCAGGTCGGTCGGCTCGGAGTCCAGCATGGCGAACCCGGCGTCGAAGCGGCTGATCTCCAGCAGGTCGGTGAGCAGCTCCTCGAACCGGTCCAGCTCGGCCTGGAGCAGCTCGGCGCTACGAGCCACCGCCGGGTCGAACTCGTCCCGCTCGGCGAAGATCAGGTCGGCGGCCATCCGGACCGTGGTCAGCGGGGTACGCAGCTCGTGGGAGACGTCGGAGGTGAAGCGGCGCTGCAACCGGGACATCTCCTCCAGCCGGAGAATCTGCCGTTGCAGGTTGGTGGCCATCTGGTTGAACGACGCGGCCAGCAGTGCCAGGTCGTCCTCCCCGTTGACCACCATCCGCTGGTCGAGCAGGCCGGCGGAGAGCCGCTGGGCCGTCCGGGCGGCCACCCGCACCGGCGTCACCACCAGCCGGGTGACCAGGGCGGCGAGCAGGCCGAGCAGGAGCACCAGCGCCGCCCCGGTGGCCACCACGGTGGCCCGGGCGTCCGCCGCCGTGGCGTCCTGGCGGGTCAGTGGCACCAGGTAGTACAGCTCCACCTGGCCGAAGCGGGTCGGCACCGGCGAGCCGTACACCAGGTATTTCGTGGAGTCGGCGGCCAGCCGGCCGGTGCGGATCTGGCTGGCGATCTTGCCCCCGGCGACCGTGGCCCGCAGCTCGCGGCTGATCAGCGGGCCGACCTCCACGTCCGGGGAGAAGCGCGGCTCGATGATGCCGGTGTAGTCGTCGGCGATGATCCCGACCACCACCCCGCTGGTCTGCTGCGGGTCCCCGCCGGCCAGGTAGTTGACCGTGCCGTCGATGGTGTCCTGGAGCTGGGCCTCCTGTGCCTGGCTGTAGAGGCTGAACTGCTTGGCCGCGTAGGCGCTGCCGCTGCTGAGCCGGAGCCGGACGTCGGTCTCGGCGTTCTCCACCAGGATGTTGGTGATCTTGTCGGCGATCAGGTACGCGAACCCGCCGACGAGCAGGCTGGAGGTGACCAGCGTGATGGTCACCACCCGGACCTGCAACGAGCGGCGCCAGGTCTGTCGCACGCCGGCCACCAGCCGGGCCACCCTTCCGGCCAGCACACGCCACAGCTCCCACGCGGCGGGTGGCCGGCGGGTGACCGCGGGTGAGGGACCGGACGTCGGGGAGGTGGTCACAGTGCGACCCAGGCTATCCGGTGCCGGCCTTGTAGCCCACGCCCCGGACGGTGAGGATGATTTCCGGTCGCTCCGGGTCCGGCTCGATCTTGGCCCGCAACCGCTGCACGTGCACGTTGACCAGCCGGGTGTCGGCGGCGTGCCGGTATCCCCAGACCTGTTCCAGCAGCACCTCCCGGGTGAACACCTGACGCGGCTTGCGGGCGAGCGCGACCAGCAGGTCGAACTCCAGCGGCGTCAGCTTCACCTCCTCGCCGTTGCGGCTGACGGTGTGCGCCGGCACATCGATGCTGATCTGGTTGCCGGGCGGCCCGATGGTCAGCATCTCCGGTGCCACGTCCTCGCCCCGGCGCAGCCGGGCCCGCATCCGGGCCACCAACTCCTTGGGCTTGAACGGCTTGACCACGTAGTCGTCGGCACCGGACTCCAGCCCGAGCACCACGTCGACGGTGTCGCTCTTCGCCGTGAGCATCACGATGGGCACGCCGGACTCGCCGCGGATCGCCCGGGCCACGTCGATACCGCTCATTCCGGGCAGCATCAGGTCGAGCAGGACGATATCGGGCCGACTCTCCCGGAACGCGGCCAGCGCCCGTTCCCCGTCGGCGACGAACGAGGGCAGGAAGCCCTCGCTACGCAGGACGATGCCGAGCATCTCGGCGAGCGCGGGGTCGTCGTCGACCACCAGTACCCGGGCTCTCATGGGATTTATACTTCCATCCCCGTTCGTCTCGGTGGGACCGGCGTCACCCTGACGGCGTCGGCGGTTCGCCGGGATCGGCGTCACCCGGCACGGTACTGCCGGTTGGCCGTCCACCGCACGTCCAGCGCGCGGGGTCGTGTCACCATGACCGGTGCGGGTGCCGCTGAGCCCCGGCCATCGCCAGCCGTCCCCGGGGAGTACGCGTGCCAGATGCCGGCCCGACCGCCGTGCTCCCGCGCCGGCCGCTGACCGTCGGGGAGCTGCTCGACTCCGCCGTTCTGCTGCTGCGCGGGCACGCCCGGGTGCTGATCCCGGCCGCGCTCGTCCTCGCCACCGCCGAGCAGTTCCTGCTGCACCCCCTGCGGGTCGCCGCCGGGGCCGGGCCGCCCGGCTTCGCGTTGCAGCTGGACCAGCTCGCCCCGTACTGGGGGCTGCTGGCGGTGGGGGCGGCCACCGAGGCGGTGATCGTCCTGCTGCTCGGCAACCCGGCCGCCCGGGCCGCCGGGGCGGCGTTGCTGGGTCGTACCGCCGGCCCGGGCGAGCTGGTCCGGCCCGCCGGGGCCCGGCCGGGGGCGACCGCGCTGCTGGCCGCCGGGGTCGGCGCGGTCATGCTCGTGGCGGCCCTGCTCGGGCCGGGCTGGGTGGTCGCCTGGGCGCTGCTGGGCTCGGTCGCGTCGGCGCTGGTCGTGGACCGGGTCGCCGCCGCCCGGGCGCCGCTGCGCGCCGCCGCCCTCGCGCTGCGCACCGGCTGCCGGGCCGCCGCCATCCGCCTCCTCGGCTACCTGGCCTGGTGGATCGTCCGGGTCGGGTTGGGCCTGGGCGTCTTCTACGGGCTGCGCTCGCTGGGCCTCGCGGCCCTCACCGACCCGGCCTGGGCCGTGCCGGTCTCCGGCGCGATCTGGGCCGGCGTGAACGGCGTCGCCTACCCGGCGCTGGCCTGCCTCGACGCGGTCCTGCACCTGGAGGGCCGGATGCGCACCGAAGGGCTGGACATCCGGCTCTCCCGGGCCCCGGCGGGACTCGGCGAGCCGGCGCTGCTGGCGGCCGACCGATGAGCCCGAGCCGATGGTGGACCGAGACCACGGCCGCGCTGGGCGACCGCCTGCCGCTGCCGCTGGCCGCGCTGCTCCTGCTGCTGGCAGCCGGGCTGGTCGCGCTCGGCTGGTACCACCACCCGGCCTGGGTGCCCCGCCGGCTGCCCCGGCTCCGGCGGGCCCGGCGGCCCCGGCTCCGGCGGCACCGGGGCACCGGCCCGGCCACCGCCGAGGCGGCGGCGCCCGCGCCGGACGCCGCCCCGCCGGACGGGGCCGGTCCCCTGGCCGACCGGCTGGCGGCGCAGGGCCGCTACGCCGAGGCGGTCCGGGAGCGGCTACGCGGCATGCTCGGCGAACTGGCGGCCCGGCGGGTGGTGGAGCAGCGCCCGGGAATGACGGTCGCGGAGCTGACCTCGGCTGCCACGGCATGCTGTCCCCCGGTCGGCCCGCCGCTCGCCGCCGCCGCCGGGATCTTCTCCGACCTCTGGTACGCCCAGCGCCCGGCCGCCGCCGAGCACGACCACCGGATGCGGGAGTTGGCCGCCGAACTGCACCTGGTCCTCACGGCCCCGGCCCCGCAGGGCGGTGAGCGGGCGTGACCGCCGTGCCGCACCACACCGGGCCCGCCGCACCGGCACCCACCACAGCGGCACCCGCCGCCGCACCGCGCCGCCGGCGTTGGCACCGGCTGGCGATCCCGCTGGGACTGGCCGGGCTGCTGATCACGATCACCGTGGTCACCCACGCCGTGGACCAGCCCGACCCCACCGAGCCGGGATTCCTCTCCCCGGTCGCCACCGACGCGGACGGCGGCAGCCGGCTCGCCGACGCGCTGCACGACCGGGGCGTCGTCGTGCAGCGGGAGACCGACCCGCTGCGGGCGATGCTGGCCACCGCCGGCCGGGCGACGCTCTTCGTGCCCGCGCCGGGACTGCTGCACCCGGACACCCTCGGCGCGCTGCGCGACCTGCCCGGCCGGACCCGACTCGTGCTGGTCGACCCGCCCCGGCAGGTGCTGGAGGCCGCCGGCCTGCCCCTGGTCCCCGCCGGCCGGCGGTGGGCCACCCGGGCGGTCGGCCCGGACGCCGACGGGCGGCCCTGCGCGCTGCCCGAGGCGGCCCGCGCCGGGGTCGCCGCCGCCGAGCGGCAGCGCTACGCCGTCCCGCCCGGCCGGTCCGGGACGGCCGTGGACCGTTGCTACGCCGCCGGGCTGGCCCGGGTGCCCGGGTCGACCGAGACCGTGGTGATCGGGGCCAGCGACCCGTTCCGCAACGACCGGATCGACGAGCGGGGCAACCGGGAGTTGGCCACCGGCCTGCTCGGCACGACCGGCCGGGTGGTCTGGCTCGACCTGGACGGCCCCGCCCCGCCCCCACCGCGGCCCGGCGGCGGCGACGGACCGAGCTGGCCGGCCGATCGCGAGAGCCCCGGCGGCGGGACCGCCGACGACGGGCCGCCCGGCGGCGGCAACGGACCGGGCGGGTCCGGCGACGACCGTGGCGACAGGGAATCCGCCGCCGACGGCCAGTCCCCGCCCAACCCGCTCTGGACGGCCTTCCCCGCCTGGTTCTGGGCCCTGCTGACGCAGCTCGCCCTGGCCGCGCTGCTGCTGGTGCTCTGGCGGGCCCGCAGGCTCGGCCCGCCGGTGGCCGAACCGCTGCCGGTGGCCGTCCGCTCGGCCGAGACGGTGCTCGGCCGGGCCCGGCTCTACCAACGGGCCCGCGCCCGGGGCCCGGCCGCCGACACGCTGCGCTCCGCCGCCCTGGCCCGGCTGCTGCCCCGGCTCAACCTGCCCGCCGACCCACCCCCCGACTCGGTGGCCGCCGCCGTCGCCGCGCGGGCCGGCGGCACCGCCGCGCAGGCCCACGACCTGCTGTACGGCGACGAGCCGACCACCGACCGCGAACTGCTGGACCTGGCCCGCTCGCTGGACCTGCTGACCCGTACCGTCGCGGGGACGCCCGAGGCGGCCCGGGCGGACGCCGGCCCGCGTCCACCGGACCCGCCCCACCCCGACCCACCGGCCGACCCGCCCCGCCCCGACCCACCGGCCGCCACCGACCCACCGGCCGACCCGCCCGGCCCCGACCGGCCGACGGCCGTCCCCCGCCCCCGTTCCGCCCCGCCGAAGGAGGACCCCCGGTGACCCGACCCGCCGGAACCGCCGAGCCGCCGACCGCCGGCCCGGACGACGCCCGCGCCGCCCTGCACCGGCTGCGCGCCGAGGTGGCCAAGGCGGTCGTCGGGCAGGACGGGGTGGTCACCGGCCTGGTGCTCGCCCTGCTCTGCCGGGGGCACGTGCTGCTGGAGGGGGTGCCCGGGGTGGCCAAGACGCTGCTGGTCCGGACCATCGCCGCCGCCCTCGACCTGACCAGCAAGCGGGTGCAGTTCACCCCGGACCTGATGCCCGGCGACGTCACCGGGTCGCTGATCTTCGACCCGCGCACCGCCGCGTTCACCTTCCGCGAGGGGCCGGTCTTCACCAACCTGCTGCTCGCCGACGAGATCAACCGGACCCCGCCGAAGACCCAGTCCGCGCTGCTGGAGGTGATGGAGGAGCGGCAGGTGTCGGTGGAGGGCGAGCGCCGGCCGCTGCCGGAGCCGTTCATCGTGGCCGCCACCCAGAACCCCATCGAGTACGAGGGCACCTACCCGCTGCCGGAGGCGCAGCTCGACCGATTCCTGCTCAAGCTCACCGTGCCGCTGCCCAGCCGGGACGAGGAACTGGGGGTGCTCCGGGCGCACCACGCCGGGTTCGACCCGCGCGACCTGGCCGCGGCCGGCGTACGGCCGGTGGCCACCGCCGACGACCTGGCCGCCGCCCGGGCGGCGGTCGGCCGGGTGTACGTGGCCGAACCGGTGCTCGGCTACGTTGTGGACCTGTGCCGGGGCACCCGGGCCGTGCCGGCGCTGGAACTGGGCGCCTCCCCCCGGGGCGCGACCGGCCTGCTCGCCACCGCGAAGGCGTGGGCCTGGCTGGCCGGCCGGGACCACGTCACCCCCGATGACGTGAAGGCCGTCGCCCGCCCCACTCTGCGGCACCGGCTGCGGCTGCGCCCGGAGGTGGAGTTGGAGGGCGTCGGGGTGGACGCGGTGCTGGACACGGTGCTGGCCACCGTGCCGACGCCGCGATGACCTGGCGGGCGGCGGCGCTGCTGGGGGCGGGTGCCGCCACCCTGCCACTGTGGCCGGCGCCGTTCGTCGGGGTGGCCCTGATGACCGTGGCCGTGCTGGCGCTGACCGCCGTCGACTGGGCGCTGGCCGCGCCGCCGACCGGGATCGCGGCCGACCGGGACGGGGACCGGCGGGTCCGCCTGGGCGGCACCGCGACCGTCACCCTGCGGCTGACCAACGCCTCGGCCCGTACGCTGCGCGCCCGGGTCCGGGACGAGTGGGTGCCGTCGGCCGGAGCGCGGCCGGACGTGCCGCCGGAGCAGGTCGTCCGGCTGGACCCGGGGGCGGGCGTCGACCTGCCGACCCGGCTCACCCCGGCACGGCGCGGCGACCGGCCGGCGGTCGCGCTGACCGTCCGCTCGTACGGGCCGCTGCGGCTGGCGTTCCGGCAGCGCGCCGGCCGCCCCGCCACCCCGGCGTGGACGCTGCGGGTGCTGCCCCGCTTCGACTCCCGCCGGCACCTGCCGGAGAAGCTGGCCCGGCTGCGGGTGATCGACGGCACCCAGGTGACCCGGGGCCGGGGCGAGGGCACCGAGTTCGACACGCTGCGCGAGTACGTCGTCGGCGACGACGTCCGCTCGATCGACTGGCGGGCCAGCGCCCGCCGTTCCGACGTGCTGGTGCGTACCTGGCGCCCGGAGCGGGACCGGCGGCTGGTCTGCGTCCTCGACACCGGGCGGACCTCGGCGGCGCGGATCGGCGACGAGCCCCGGCTGGACACCTTCCTCGACGCCGCGCTGCTGCTCACCGCGCTGGCCGCCCGCGCCGGCGACCGGGTCGACCTGATCGCCGCCGACGCCGTGGTCCGGACCGTGGTGACCGGCGCGGGCCGGCCGGCGCTGCTGGCCCGGCTGGTGGACGCGGTCGCCCCGCTCCAGCCGGCGCTGGTGGAGACCGACTTCGCGCTGATCGCCGGCGAGGTGCTGCGCCGGAAGCGGCAACGCAGCCTGGTGGTGCTGTTCACCGCGCTGGAGGCCGGGGCGCTCGGTGAGGGGCTGCTGCCGGTGTTGCCCCGGCTGGCCGCCCGGCACCGGGTGATCGTCGCCGCGACCCACGACCCCGTGCTCACCGCGCTGACCACCGCCGCACCGGGCCGGCCCGCCGACGCGTACGCCGCCGCGGCGGCCTGGCGCGCCCTGGCCGAGCGGGACCGCCTCCGCGCCGCCCTGACCCGGTACGGCGTCACGGTGCTGGACGCCCCGGCGGACCGGCTGGCCCCGGAGGTGGCCGACGCCTACCTCCGCCTCAAGTCCCTCGGCCGGCTCTGAGCCCCGAGGCGTCGACCGTGGACCCGGCGGTGGCACTTGCCCGGACGCCGCTCCCACCGACCGCCCGGCGGCCGAGCACGACGACGTACGCGAGGAAGGCGAGCCAGACGGCCGCGCCGACGCCGATGCGGAGCACGGCCGGCAGCGGGGCCGGGGTGACGAACGCCTCCAGGCCGGCGGAGACCGCGAACACGCCGACCAGGCCCACCGCGGCCAGCACGGCGGAGCGGCCGGCCTCGGCCACCGCCCGACCCCGGGTGAGCCGGGGCGGCGGCGCGATCCAGGCCCACGCCGTGCGCAGCCCGACCCCGGCGGCCACGAAGACCCCGGTGAGCTCCAGCAGGCCGTGCGGGGTGATCATGCCGAAGAACACGTCGGCCCGGCCGTAGGAGACCATCACCCCACCGACCACCCCGAGGTTGAGCGCGTTCTGCCAGAGCAGCCAGAGCACCGGCACGACCAGCACCCCGGAGGCGAGGCACTGGGCGGCCAGCCAGGCGTTGTGCGTCCACAGGTGGAAGGCGAAGGTCGGCGCGGAGAACTCGGTGTAGTAGCCGGCGAACCCGGACCGGACCAGCTCGACGGCGGCCTCCTCGCCGACGAACGCGGCGGCGGTGTCCGGGTGCCCGGCGACGTACCAGATGAGGAAGCCGCTGAGCAGGCTGAAACCGGTCGCCACCGCGCACCACCACGGCCAGGCCCGGTAGACCGCCCCGGGGAAGCCGACCAGCAGGAACCGCCCGACGGCGGCCCACGACGGGCGGGGCCGGCCGGTGATCCGGCCACGGGCCCGCAGCACGAGCTGGGAGAGCTCGGCGACGAGCCCGGGCTCGGGCGAGCGGCTGCGCAGCACCGACAGGTGGGTGGCGGCCCGCTGGTAGAGCGCGACCAGCTCGTCGGCCTCGGCGGCGGATAGTCGACGCCGGCCCGACAGCTCCTTCAGCCGGTGCCACCCGCCCCGGTGCTCGGCGACGTACGCGTCGAGATCCACTGGTCCTCCCCCGTCCGGCGACCATAGTGTTCACTGTGCTGGTGAACGCGCAACCACCGGCACCGGTCGCCGGCGCGTCCGGCGGGGACGCCGGCCTGGTCAGCGGCGAGGCCGTGGCGCTGGACGTCCGGGCCGCCCGAATCGGCTCCCGGGTGCTGGCGCTCCTGCTCGACCTGGTGGCGCAGGCGGTGATCGCGGTGGTCCTGGCGGTCTGCCTGTCGGCGGCGGTGGCCGTGTTACCCGCCGGGCTCGCGGACGCGGCGCTCAGCGGCGCGCTGCAGACCGTCGGGGCGATCCTGGTCCTGGTCGGCTACCCGACGCTGTGGGAGCGGTTCGCCGGGGGCCGCACGCCCGGCAAGCTGGTGGTCGGGCTGCGGGTGGTCCGGGTCGACGGCGGGCCGGTGGGGCTGCGGCAGTCGCTGACCCGGGCCCTGGTCGGAGTGGCCGTGGAGTGGCCCGGCCTGGTGCTGCCCCTGCTGAGCTGGGTGGCGAGCGTGGCGGTGATGCTCACCGACCGGCGGGGCCGGCGGCTCGGCGACCTGGTGGCCGGCACGATGGTGGTGCACACCCGCGTCGCCACCGCCTGGCGGCCCGCCCCGCTGCTGGCCCCGGCGCTGGCCGGTTGGGCGTACGCGCTGGACCTCACCCGCCTCGACGACGACCTCGCGCTGGCCGTCCGGCAGTACGTCACCCGGGCGCACCGGTTCGCCGAGCCGGCCCGGTCCCGGCTGGCCGGGGCGCTCTGGGCGGAGGTGGCAGCCGTGACGACACCGCCACCGCCGGCCGGCCTACCGCAGGGGTTGTGCCTGGCCACCGTGCTGGCCGAGCGGCACCGCCGGGCGACCCACCGGCTGCACCGGGCCCGGACCCACACCGCGACGCTGTGGCCGGAGCTGACTCCGGCACCGGCCGGGGGTGGGCCGCGGGCCGCCGGGACCGGCGACTGAGCCGCCGGTACGCGGGCCGGACGGCACGCCCACGCGGGCGGGTCCGACGTCGCGCCGACGCCGGCAGGGCCCGGCCGGGCGGCTCAGCCGAAGAGCGCCCGGCCCCAGTGGTCGCCGCCGTCGCGTACCCCGGGCGGGCAGGCGAAGATGCCGCTTGAGACGTGCCGCAGGTACTCGTTCATCGCGTCGTTGCGGGCCAGCCGGGTCTGGATCGGCACGAACTGCTTGCGCGGGTCCCGCTGGTAGGCGATGAAGAACAGCCCGGCGTCGAGGCGGCCCAGCCCGTCCGAGCCGTCCACGAAGTTGTAGCCCCGGCGCAGCAGGCGCGCGCCGTCGTGCTGGCTCGGGTGGGCGAGCCGGACGTGCGCGGTCTCGGCGATCAGCGGCTGACCGTCGTCGTCCTTCGCGGCGAGGTCGGGTTCGTCGAACTCGTCGCCCCGGCCCAGCGGGGCGCCGTTGCCCTTGGTCCGCCCGACGATCTGCTCCTGCTCGACCAGGGAGCTGCGGTCCCAGGTCTCGACCAGCATCCGGATCTTGCGGGTGACCAGGTAGGACCCGCCGGTCATCCAGTCCGGCCCGTCGCCCGGCTGGGCCCAGAGCTGCTCGCGCAGCAGCCCGGCGTCCTCGGCCTTGAGGTTGGCGGTGCCGTCCTTGAAGCCGAACAGGTTGCGCGGGGTGGCCTGCCCCCGGGAGGTCGATGAGGTGCGCCCGAAGCCGAGCTGCGACCACCGGACACTCACCACGCCCATGCCGATCCGGGCCAGGTTCCGGATGGCGTGCACCGCCACCTGGGGATCGTTGGCGCAGGCCTGGACGCAGAGGTCCCCGCCGGAAAGCTCCGGGCGCAACGCGTCCCCGGCGAAGTGCGGCAGGTCGGCCAGCGCGGCGGGTCGGCGGCCGGCGAGGCCGAACCGGTCCTTGCCCTGGGCGTCGCGGAACAACGTCGGGCCGAAGCCGATGGTGAGGGTGAGCTGCGACGGGGGCAGCCCGAGGGCCTCGCCGGTGTCGTCCGGCGGGGCCTCGGGGACGCCGCCGACCGCGCCGATCACCCCGGCGTCCCGCCCGGCGGTCATCCGGGCGGCTGCGGCCGTCCACTCCTGGAACAGGTCGACGAGCCGGGCCCGGTCCTTCGTGACGACGTCGAACGCGACGAAGTGCAGCCGGTCCTGGGCCGGGGTGGTGATGCCGGCCTGGTGCTCGCCGTGGAACGCCACCGCGCCGGCCGCCGCGCCCTGGTCGGCGGCGGCGCGTTCGCCCCCGCCCCGGGCCAGCGCGCCGGCCCCGACGGCGACGCCGGCCACCCCGGCGACCCCCGCGCCGGCGAGCGTGATCGCCCTCCGCCGGGATACCTGGTTCCCGCTCATGCCGTCACCCTTCCCTGTTCGTCGGTGCGTCCACCGGGGCGGTCGGTCACCGGGCGACGACCGCCGCCACCTTGCTGATCGGCTCGGCCAGCGCGTTGATGCTGTCCGAGAGTTCCTTCAGGTCGGCCTTGCTCAGCGCGGTGTGCAGCTTCCAGCCGTCGCCGTCGCGGTGCTTACCGAGCGCGGTCTCCACGTTGGCGAACTCCTTGTCGAGCTGGGCGACCAGCTCCGGGGAGCGCTGCTCCAGGGCCGGGCGGAGCGAGGCGATCGCAGCCTTCGAGCCCTCCAGGTTGGCGTTGAAGTCCCAGAGGTCGGTGTGCGAGTAGCGCTCCTCCTCGCCGGTGATCTTGCCACTGGCGACCTCGTCGAGCAGCGCCTTCGCGCCGTTGGCGAGCTGGAGCGGGGTGAGCTTCTCGGCATTGGCCTTGGCCACGATCGCCTTGACGTCGACCAGGAGCTGGTCGGCGATCGGGCCGTCCTTGCTGATGTCGCCGGACGTCCAGAGGTCCTTCTCGATCCGGTGGAAGCCGGTGAACTCCATGCCCTCCTCGATGACCTCCTCGCGGCCGTCGATCTTCGGGTCGAGGTCGCCGAAGCTCTCCGCCACCGGCTCGATCCGCTCCCAGTAGGTCCGGGCCACCGGGTACAGCGCCTTGGCCTTCGCCACGTCGCCGGCCTTGACCGCGACCACGAACTCCTCGGTCTTGGTCAGCAGGGCGGCGGTCTGGCTGTTGACGTAGCGCTGGTAACTCGCGGTGGCCTCGGCCAGCGCGGCGTCGGGAGCGACGGTCGCGGCGGTGCCGCTGACCTTCAGCGCCCCCCGGATGCCCTTGCCGATCATCCCAGGCTTGCAGGCCGTCTCGTACGTCCCGGCGGGCAGCTCGACGCGCAGCTCGCGGCTGAGCCCGGGGGCGATGTTCTCCACCTCGCCCATCACCCGGTCCCCGGCCGCGTAGACGTAGAACTCGGTGACCTTGGCACCGGAGTTGGTGACCTTGAAGGAGGTCTGGCCGGCGGGCAGGTCGGTCCGGCCGACCTCGCACGCGGTGTCGGTCGCCTTGACGGTGATCGGGCCCCCGTCGCCGGCTGCGCCCTCCTTCTCCGCTCCGCCGCAGGCGGCGACGCCGGTGGTGGCCAGCACGCCGGTGGCGGCCAGAGCCAGGAAGCGGGTGGTACGCATCAGGAGTTTCTCCTCGTGAGGTCAGGCGCGCGGCGACGCGGTCGCCGGCCCGGTGCCGCTGGTGGTGGAAGAGTCGGTGCCGGGGGCCGCCGGGCCGGACGGTTCGGCGGCGGCGTTCGTGGCGGGCCGGGCCGGGGCGGCTGGCCGGCGCAGGAAGAGCAGCAGCACCGGCAGGGCGTACGCGGCCCAGGCGACCATCTCCAGCACGCTCGGCGCGGGGGTGACGTTGAACATCCCGGCGAGCAGGGCGGCGTACCAGGTGCCCGGGTCGAGGACTCCGGTGATGTCGAAGGCCAGGTCGTTCAGGCCGGGCAGCACGCCGGCCTCCTGGAAGTCGTGCACGCCGTACTTGAGGATGCCGGCGGCGACCAGGATCAGCAGGGCGCCGGTCCAGGTGAAGAACGTGGACAGGTTGATCTTCAGGGCACTGAAGTAGAGGCCCACGCCGATGGCCACGGCGCTGGCGATACCGCCGATCAGGGCCAGCAACGGCCCGCTGTCCCCGGCCGCGCCCTGGGCGGCGGAGTAGAAGATGAGGGCGGTCTCCAAGCCCTCCCGGATCACCGCGAGAAAGGCCATCCCGGCCACCGCGACGGAGCCGACCGCGAGCGCCTCGCTCAGTCTGCCGCGCAGCTCACCGGCCATTGTCCGGGCGGCCCGGCGCATCCAGAAGATCATCCAGGTGACGAAGACGACGGCCGCGACCGAGGTGACCGCCTCGAACAGTTCCCGATCCTCGGAGCGGGCCAGCAGCGAGGTCGAGGTGTACTCGATCAGCCAGCCGAACAGCACCGAGAGGGCCACGGCGAGGCCGACGCCCGCCCACACCTGGGGAAGCCGGTCCCGGCGCTGCGACTTCACGAGGAAGGCGACCAGGATGCTGACCACGAGGGTCGCTTCCAGGCCCTCCCGCAGGCCGATCAGGTAGGTGGCGAACATCGGCACTCCATGATCCGTCAGCATGCCTCAGCTAACTTAGGGCAGCCATACCTTCCTCCCGTTCCGTGACCCCGTCAAGTTGTTCGGGGCGAACTCACCCGACCACGCGGCGGCCCGGCATACGACAGGGACCGGGCCCGCCGCGGCGCGGCCGACCCGGTCCCTGTCGTGCGGATCAGTAGCGGTAGTGCTCCGGCTTGAACGGGCCCTCCTGCGAGACGCCCAGGTAGGCGGCCTGCTCCTTCGTCAGCGTGCTCAGCTTCGCGCCGAGCGCGCCCAGGTGCAGCCGGGCCACCTTCTCGTCCAGGTGCTTCGGCAGCACGTAGACGCCGATCGGGTAGTCCTCGGGCTTGGTGAACAACTCGATCTGCGCGATCGTCTGGTTCGCGAACGAGTTCGACATCACGAAGCTCGGGTGCCCGGTCGCGTTGCCCAGGTTCAGCAGCCGCCCCTCGGACAGCACGATGATCGAGTGCCCGTCGGCGAACTTCCACAGATCGACCTGCGGCTTGATGTTCACCCGCTCGACATCGGAACGCTTGGCCAGGCCAGCCATGTCGATCTCGTTGTCGAAGTGACCGATGTTACCCACGATGGCCTGGTGCTTCATCCGCGCCATGTGCTCGTTGGTGATCACGTCGAAGCAGCCGGTAGCCGTGATGAAGATGTCCGCCTGCCCGACCACGTCGTCCAGAGTCGCCACCTGGTAGCCGTCCATCGCCGCCTGAAGGGCGCAGATCGGATCGACCTCGGTCACCACGACGCGGGCGCCCTGGCCGCGCAGCGACTCGGCGCAGCCCTTGCCCACGTCGCCGTAGCCGAGCACGACGGCCATCTTGCCGCCGATCAGCACATCGGTGGCCCGGTTGATGCCATCGATCAACGAGTGGCGGCAGCCGTACTTGTTGTCGAACTTGCTCTTCGTCACCGAGTCGTTCACGTTGATGGCCGGGAAGAGCAGGGTGCCGTTGCGGTGCATCTCGTAGAGCCGGTGCACGCCGGTCGTGGTCTCCTCGGTCACGCCCTTGATGCCGGCGGCGATCCGCGTCCACCGCTGCCCGTCCTCGCCGAGGGAACGGTGCAGCACCTCAAGGATGACCGCGTACTCCTCGGAGTCGGCGGACTCGACCGACGGAACAGCCCCGGCCTTCTCGAACTCGACACCCTTGTGCACGAGCAGGGTGGCGTCGCCGCCGTCGTCGAGGATCATGTTCGGGCCCTGACCGTCCGGCCAGGCCAGCACCTGCTCGGTGCACCACCAGTACTCCTGAAGACTCTCGCCCTTCCAGGCGTACACCGGCACACCAGCCGGCGCCTCGGGCGTGCCGTCCGCGCCGACGACGATCGCGGCGGCGGCATGGTCCTGGGTGGAGAAGATGTTGCACGACGCCCAACGAACCTCAGCACCGAGCGCCACCAGGGTCTCGATCAACACAGCCGTCTGAATGGTCATGTGCAGCGAACCGGTGATCCGCGCCCCCGCGAGGGGCTGCGCCTGCGCGAACTCACGACGGATCGCCATCAGGCCCGGCATCTCGTGCTCGGCGAGCTGGATCTCCTTGCGCCCGAACTCGGCGAGCGACAGATCCGCCACCTTGAAGTCGCCCTCGGCGAGGGTGCTCGGCCGGGCCTCGGACGGCGTGCCACTGGGGACGGCCGGGAGGGTGCTGGTCATAGAAGCTCCTGTCGAAGAACGAAGTGCTGCGCGACCCTTCACTTTACGCGCGAAGGCGGACAGCGCACGGGGCGGTCGGTCGTGAACGGACTTTCCCGCCCACTGTCCGGCCGCCCCGCGCATCCCCCCGGTTTGGTTCCCCGCGCGCCCCCGGACCTTCGTCTCGTTAACGCTGCGTACTCATAGAGTCACACTAGGCCAGGGGTACGTCAAGCTATTCCGGGAATTTCGGATATGTGTCGGCCACAGGGGGGCGGCCTCCCCTCTACGGGGGGTGACGGTCAGTCGAGCCCCGGGGTGGCCACGTACGCCTCGCCCACGCCGTCGAGGACGAGCGGACCGGCGTCGGCCGGGCCGATCGCGGACTGCCCCGGCACAAGGGCGACAACGCCCCGACCGTCGTCGACCGAGAGCCTCCCGGCCCGGCAGAGCACCACGCGGGGCCCCGGCGCCGTGAGCCGGACCGGCGGCGCGCCGGCGTCCAGCCGCACCCGGTGCAGCGCGAAATCGTCGACGGGCACCGGCCAGCGGACCACCCCGGCGGACACCGGCTCCGGGGCCACCACCGGGTCGTCGAGCACCTCGAAGCGGAGCACCCGCAGCAGCTCGTCGACGTCCACCCGCTTCGGGGTCAGCCCGCCGCGCAGCACGTTGTCGCTGGCCGCCATGATCTCCACGCCCGTGCCCCGCAGGTAGGCGTGCAGGTTGCCGGCCGGCATCCAGATCGCCTCCCCGGGGGCGAGCCGAAGGTGGTTGAGCAGCAGCGCCACCAGCACCCCGGGGTCGCCCGGGTAGTGGCCGGCCAGCGCTCGGGCGAGCTCCGCGTCCGGCCCCGCGGCCTGCGCCGCAAGCACGTCCGCCACCAGCCCGGCCCGCTCCGCCGCCGGCCAGCTCAGCAGCAGCCGTACGGCCTCCCGCAGCCCCGCCGGGCCGCCGCGCAGCGCCGACACCACCGGCTCCAGCGCCGGTACGCCGAACGCGGCCAGCGCCTCGGCCGACTCCACCGGGTCGCGGAACCCGCAGAGCGCCTCGAACGGCGAAAGGGCGACCAGCAGCTCCGGCTTGTGGTGCGGGTCGACATAGTTGCGCTCCCCCGCCGGGCGCACCGCGTCGGCCGCGTACCCGGCACGGGCCTGCTCCGGGTCCGGGTGGGCCTGGAGGCTCAGCGGGGCGTCCGCGGCGAGCACCTTGAGCAGGAACGGCAGCCGGGGGCCGAACCGCTCGACCACCCGGTCGCCGAGCCAACGCCCCGGCTCGGCGACCAGCAGGTCGACCAGGCTCGCCGCCGCACCACCGCGCCGCACCGTGGCCGGCGCACCCGGGTGGGCACCCAGCCACAACTCGGCCTCCGGCCCCGCGCTGGGCACCGGGCGCCCCTGCAACTCGGCGATCGCCGAACGAGAACCCCAGGCGTAGTCCCGGATCGGCCCGTGCAGCGGTTCCACCTCAGCTCCCGGTTCGGGTCTTGTCGGTGGGAGTCTCTGTCGCGTGCGGCACCGCGGCGTCCGGCGCGTCCGGGGCGGCCGTGGGAGCCGCGGTGCCGGTGCCGGCCCGCTCTGCCGCGACGGACCAGATGTCCGGCTCCAGATAGATCACCCGGGCGACCGGGACGGCCGCGCGGATCCGCGTCTCGACGGCGTTGATCCCCCGCGCCAACTCCTCGGCGCTCTCGCACGCCGGGACCGCGATTTTCGCGGCCACCAGCAGCTCCTCCGGGCCCAGGTAGAGCGTCTTCATGTGGATGATCCGCTCGACCTCCGGGCCGGCGGTGACGGCCCGCTCGATCGCGGCCACGTCCTTCGGCTCGGCGCCCTCACCGAGCAGCAGGCTCTTCGTCTCGATAGCCAGGACGATCGCGATGAGCACCAGCAGGACGCCGATCATGGCGGTGCCGGCCGCGTCCCACATGCCGTTGCCGGTGATCAGGGTCATCCCCACACCGAACAGCGCGAAGACCAGACCGACCAGCGCGCCGAAGTCCTCCAGCAGCACCACCGGCAGCTCCGGGGCCTTGGACCGGCGGATGAAGTGCACCCAGGACTGGTTGCCCCGGATGTGGTTGGACTCCTTGATCGCCGTACGGAAGGAGAAGCTCTCCATCACGATGGCCGCGACCAGCACGACGACCGGCACCCAGTGCCAGCTCTCGATCCCGTGCGGTTCGGCCGCCTTGTGCCACGCCTCGTACAGCGCGAACAGGCCGCCGACGCTGAACAGCACGATCGACACGATGAACGCGTAGATGTAGCGCTCCCGGCCGTACCCGAAGGGGTGTTCGGGGGTTGCGGCGCGCTTGGCCCGCCGGCCGCCGAGCAGCAGCAGGCCCTGGTTGCCGGAGTCGGCCACCGAGTGGATCGACTCGGCCAGCATCGACGAGGAGCCGGTCAACAGGAACGCGATGAACTTCGTGATCGCGATGCCCACGTTCGCGAACAGCGCCGCGACGATCGCCTTGGTACCACCGTCGGCGCTCATGCCGGTCCCCGTTCGATGCCGCACATGCTCACTGGTTTGCCAGCTCCTTCATCTCTGTGATGGCCGGAACCGCCATCGGGTCCAGTCCGTGTGCCAGGGCCAGGTAGACGGAGGCGAAGTCCGGCACCGCCACCAGCGAGGCGAGCCGCTCCAGCGCGGAGCCGCCCTCGGCGGTCACCACGTCGCAGCGCACCCCGCGCCGCTCGGCGAGGGTCTGCACGGCGTCGGCCCGACGCTCCTCGACCGCCAGCGGCTCGTCGGCGTCGTCCTCGGCGTTGAGGCCGCCGTCGCGCAGCAGCACCAGCCGCAGCCGGGTGCCCTCCGCCTCGGGCTCCTCCTGGTCGGCGAAGATGTCCCGCATTCCCTCGGCGAGGCCGCCGAACACGCCGTCGAGCAGGCCGACCCGCCCCCGGCCGGCCTCGCCGAGCGCCCCGCTGACCACGGGATAGCGAGCATTGGCCGACAGGGTGTCGCCGAACCGGCGGGCCGCCACGGTGGCCAGCGGCGACGAGCCCCAGACGATGGGGATCGACCCGGCCAGCCCGAGTGCCAGCGACTTCGCGGGGTTGACGAACGATTCGGCCGTGGCACGGCACCGGTCGGCGTCGGCGTCGAGCCGCGCCGCCGTCTCGGCCAGATCCGCCTCGTTGACCTTCACGAGCCCGAGCGTACGGGCGGCGAGCAGAACCGGCACGGTGAGCGCCCACAGGCTGGCCCGCGCCGGGGCACGGCGGGGCACCGGGATGAACGGCGCGCGGGCCCGCTCGGCCGCCGCCTGCAACTGCGAGTCGGGGGCGCCGACGGCGACCAGCCGGGCGCCCCGGCGGTGCGCGGCCTCCGCGGCGCCGAGCGCCTCGGGACTGCGGCCGGAGGCGCTGACCGCGATCACCACGTCGGCGGCGCCCACCCAACCGGGCACGCCGGCGCTGCGGTGCGGGATGACCGGGACCGGGCAGCGCGGCCCGGCGACCGTGGCCAGCACGTCCCCGGTGCGCCCGGCCGTGCCGATGCCGGCGATGACGACCGCCCGGGGGCGACCGTCGTCGGCGAGCGCGGTCAGGTTCGTCTCGGCGGTCAGGGCGGCGGACTCCCGGACCTGCGCCCCGGCGGAGGCGGTGAACCGGAGCATGCCGCCCGGGTCGCGCTCCGCGAGGGCGTCCGGGTCGTCCAGCAGAGACTCGTCGGCGTCGCGGCGGCCGCTGACTCCCGCCGTTCCCTCCATCACGGCTGCTGCGCGGGTCCGCCGCGCGCCTCGTCGAGCAGCAGCACCGGCACGTCGTCGCGTACCTCGAAGATCCGACCGCACTCGGTGCAGGTCAGTGTCTGCGCCCCGGCGTCGTAGTCCAGCGGGGCGTGGTGTGTGTCCGGACAGGCGAGGATCTCGAGCAACTGCGGGTCCAGGGCCATGGTGCGGCTCCTTCCACGGTGCGGGGGCGGCGGTCGACGGTGCCGACCGGCGCAGGCGATCTTATCGGCGAACCCGGTCGAGCACCTCGTCGCGGAGCGAGATCATCCGCTCCCCGGTCGGCGCCTCGACGTTCAGCCGCAGCAGCGGCTCGGTGTTGCTGGCACGCAGGTTGAACCAGGCGCCGTCGGGGAAGCTCAGGGTGAGCCCGTCCAGCTCGTCGGCGGTCGCCTCCGGGTACGCGGCGCGCACCTCGGCCACCCTCGCCGACTGGTCGGCCACCGTAGAGTTGATCTCGCCGGACGCGACGTACCGCTCGTACTCCCGGGCCAGCTCGGACAGCGGTAGGTCCTGCTCGCCGAGCGCGGCGAGGGCGTGCATCGCGGCCAGCATGCCGGTGTCGGCGAACCAGAAGTCCCGGAAGTAGTAGTGGGCGGAGTGCTCGCCACCGAAGACGGCGTTGGTGCGGGCCATCTCGGCCTTGATGAAGGAGTGCCCGACCCGGGCCACCACCGGCTTGCCGCCGTGCTCAACGATGATCTCCGGCACCGCCCGGGAGGTGATCGGGTTGTGGATCACCGTGGACCCGGGATGCCGCGCCAACTCGCGGACCGCCACGAGGGCGGTGATCGCCGACGGGGAGACCGGCTCGCCGCGCTCGTCGACGACGAAGCAGCGGTCGGCGTCGCCGTCGAAGGCCAGCCCCAGGTCGGCGCCGTGTTCGCGGACGGCCCGCTGGAGGTCGACCAGGTTCGCCGGGTCCAGCGGGTTGGCCTCGTGGTTGGGGAACGTGCCGTCCAGCTCGAAGTAGAGCGGCACGATCTCCAGCGGCAGCGCCGGCAGCACGGCGTCGCCGAGCACGCTGGGCACCGTCCAACCGCCCATCCCGTTGCCGGCGTCGACCACGACCTTCAACGGCCGGATGCCGGAGAGATCGACCAGCCCGCGCAGGTGGGCTGCGTACTCCGGGCGCAGGTCGCGCCGCTCGGTCGGCCGGGTCGACGCCTCGGCCGGGGGCGCGGCACCGGAGTCGAGCAGCGCCTGCGCCCGGTCCCGGATCTCGGCCAGGCCGCTGTCCTGCCCGATCGGGCGGGCGGCCGAGCGGCACAACTTGATGCCGTTGTACTTGGCCGGGTTGTGGCTGGCCGTGAACATGGCACCGGGCAGGCCGAGGATGCCGGAGGCGTAGTAGAGCATGTCGGTGGAGGCGAGCCCCAGCTCGATCACCGACCGCCCCTGCGCCCGGACGCCGGCGGCGAACGCCTCGGCCAGGGCCGGACCGCTGGCCCGCATGTCGTGCGCGATCACCACCGCGTCGCCGGGCTCGTCGGCGGCGGCGAGCACCTGACCGAAGGCGACGCCGAGCGCCTCGGCCGCCCGCTCGTCCCACTCGTCCGGCACCGTACCCCGGACGTCGTACGCCTTCACGATCCGGGACAGATCAGACACGGGTTCCGCTCCTTGGCCGCAGGTCCTCAACGCACCTGAGCGTATCGGAGCGCCCCCGCCTCCCCCGCCTCAGCCGGGGAGGCGGGGCATGATCGTCGTCGCGTCGCCGCCACCGGCGGGCGCGGGCGGCCCACCCGGACCGGGCGGCAGCCCACCCGGACCGGGCGGCTCGGGCGGGCCGGGCTGCCGGGGCGGGGTGTCGCCGGCCGGGTGCGCCGTCGCACCGCCGTAGACCCCGCCGCCACTGACCGGCGGGGCGACCGGCGGGCCGGGGCGGGCGCCGTACGTCCCGCCGGACGGGGGTGCGGCCGGCCGGCCGTACACCCCGCCGGTGGGCGGCGCGGGCGGGGTCGCCGCCCCGCCTCCGGAGCGGTATGTGGTGCCGCCCGGGTTGCGCGGCAGCGGCACCGGCGGGTACTCGCCCCGGCCGGCGGCCGGCTCCTTGTCGGCCCGGGACCGGCGTACCAGCAGCACGATCAGGCCGACGCCCACCACAACCAGGCCGATGCCGAAGAGCATGAACACCGACAGACCGCCGGAGTCCTCCTCGGCGGCGACCGGGGTTGCCGAGCCGGCCCGGGCGGCGGCCGCGGCCAGGGTCGGGCCGCCGGCGTCCACCGCCTCGGTCGGCGCGACGGTCGGGCTCGGCGACGGCGTACGCGACGAGGTGGGTGACGGGCTCGGCTTCTTCCTCTCCCCGATCACCCGGGCCGCGGTGGCGTCCCGGCCGAGGGCACGGCCGAACGCGTTGGTCGCCTCACCCGTCAGCTCCAGCCGGCCGCCCGGCGTGCCCGCCCGGAACGTCACCCGGTAGCGCACCGTGAGGCTCTTGCCCTTGCACAGCGTGGGGTTCGTCGGCGTGACCTGACTCGCGGTCACCCCGCCCCCGCCGCCGGAGACCGACACCGGCCACCACCGACCGGCCATGGCCACCTGGACGGAGGCCTGGTCCGCGGCGAGGCCGTCGAGCCGCAGCCCCAACCCGGTACGGACCAGCACGCAGCCCCCGGTGCGCTTGCGCACCTCGACGTTGACCGCCCCCGGCGAGCCGCCCGGCCGGAAGCTGTCGGCCGAGCGCACCCGCACCGAGTCGCCGTCGGCCAGGGCCGGCGTCGCCCCGACGGCCACGAGGCCGCCCAGCATCACGCAGACCGCCGCGATCCGCGTCGCCCGCCGACGTACCGCCATGCTCACCTCGCCGTTCCTCCCCGGGTGGGGTCCGCTGGTCAGGTTACTACCGGGTGCGGGGCCCGGTAGTTCGTCGAGCGCCCCGCATGTGCTTTGCGTTACGGAAACCGCCCCCGCCCGCCGCGCGGGCGGGCGGCGGTCCGTCAGCAGGCGGCGGCCAGCGCCTCGCGGCAGAGTCGGTCGGCGGTGCGGGTGGTCTCCGGCAGCCGGTACCTCGGCGTCAGCGCGAGCACCCGGGCGCAGGCGTTGTCCAGGCCCATCCGGTGCCCGACGCTGACGAAGACCGGCTTCACCCCGTCCCGGGTGCGCAGCACCCGGCCGACCACCTCCCCGCCGTCGCGCAGCGGCGACCAGGCGCCACGCCGGGCCGCCGGCGGCTCCCACTCGCCGACCAGCGGCGTCTTGCCCACCCCGATCGCGGGCAGTCCGGTGACCACGCCCAGGTGGCAGGCGAGCCCGAACCGGCGCGGGTGGGCCAGCCCGTGCCCGTCGCAGACCAGCAGCTCCGGGCGGACGGTCAGCTTCTCCAGCACGTCCAGCAGCGCGGGCAGTTCCCGGAAGGCGAACAGCCCAGGGACGTAGGGGAACGCGGGCCGCCCCACGCCGACCGCCCGGTCCACCACGGCCAGCGTCCGGGCGTCCAGCACGGTGACGGCCGCCGCGAGCCGGTCGCCGCTCTCGGCGTACGCGACGTCCAGGCCGGCCACCGTCGCGGGCGCGGTGGGACCCGGCCCGACCAGGTCGGCGAGGGGTCGCATCCGGTCCTGTACGGCGAGCGCCTCGGCCTCGGTGCGCGGCGGCCGTTGAGCTCGCGCCTCGGGTCCGCGTGGCCGGTGGGTCGCCGATGGGTCAGCCATCGGGTGAGCATGGTCCGCCGTCCCTGCGGGCGCAACGGATCAGCGTCGGTGACGACACACCCGGCCGGGTCCAGCCGGGGTTTTCGCACACCTGTCGGGTAACTTCTTCTGGTCCGAAATTCCGGTTATCGACAGGAGAAGCTCCGCGCATGGGCAAGAAGACGATCCACGTCTCCGACTTCAGCGGCACCGTTCTGCGGCCGGACGACGAGGTGGTCCGCGTCGTGGTGCTGGAGCACCCCGACCTGGTCGCCGGCCCCGTGCAGCTGGACGCCACCGCGGCCGAGGTGGAGAGCATCGACGACGCCACGCTGGACGTCGCGGTGGTGGAGATCCACGACCAGCACGGCGGCGGCGAGCCCCGCCGGGTGGTGCTGACCGCCAGCGAGTTCGACGCGATGGCCACCGACGTGCCGATGGCCCAACTGCTGAAGACCGCCGAACGGGTCCGCCCGCCGAAGGTGCGCAAGGGCGCCGAGAAGCCGGACCACGGCACCATCGAGCACGCCGGCAAGCCGCACCGGGGCCGGGTCACCGAGGAGGAGGCCCGGCTGGTCCGCGAGCAGCTCGACGAGGTCAACAAGCGGCTCGCCGACGCCGGCATCCGCCAGGTCGACCCGGCCGATCCCGAGCACGCGCTCCGGTACGGCTTCCCCGCCGCCGCACCTGTCTCCCCGGTGCCGCCCACGGCCTCCTGACGCCCCCGTCGCCGCCCGGCGGTCGCCGGGCGGCGGCGCGAAGGCCCTTCCCGCCGGAGGCGCGGGAGGCCCTTCTATTCCTGTGCGGCGGCGAGGGCCTCGGCGACGGTGGCCTCCGTGGCGGCCTTCTCCACCCCGAGCCCGGTGAGCACGCCGGCACCGTTCTCCACCTCCAGCAGGCCGAGCAGGACGTGCTCGGTGCCGACGTGCCGGTGACCGAGCCGCAGCGCCTCCCGCACGGTGAGTTCGAGCGCCTTCTTGGCCCCGGGGTCGAAGGGGATCAGGGCGGGCAGCGTGTCGGTCGGCGCCGGCAGGGCCGCGGTCGCGGCCTCCCGCAACCGCTCCAGCGGTACGCCCTGGGCGACGACCGCCCGCGCGGCGAGGCCGTCGGGCTCGCCGAGCAGCCCGAGCACCAGGTGTTCGGGGCGGATCTCGGCGTTCCCGGCGGCGCGGGCCACCTCCTGGGCGGCGACCACGACATTGCGGGCCCGGGGGGTGAAGTTGTCGAACCCGCGGGCAGGGTTCAGGGCCGACGGCTCGGTGGACGCCTTGGGCACGAACCTCTTCTGCGCGGCCTGCTTGCTCACCCCCATGCTGCGGCCGATCTCCGTCCAGGACGCGCCGGAGCGGCGGGCCTGGTCGACGAAGTGGCCGATCAGGTGGTCGGCGAGGTCGCCGAGGTGGTCGGCCACCACGACCGCCCCGGAGAGCTGGTCGAGGGTGTCGGTGTGGGCCTTCTTGATCCCCGCGATGAGGTCGTCGAGGCGGATCGAGCTGGACATCTGGGCAGGATTCGTCATGCGTCAACCATAGGTTGACGCATGCCCAGTCGTCAACCCTGAGTTGACGATTTGCCGACGTCGCGCCCGGCCCCGCCCGCCTCCCCGACCGGGCTGGTGGTGATCTCCACCCACGCCATCAGCTCATCCCGGGGGGGCGGTGCTGACGTCGAGGACGGCGAGAGCATCCTCGCCGGCCCGCCGGGCCTCGGCGACGGTCCGGCCGAGCATGACCACCCTGGCGGCCACGCTCGGCAGAGAGACCAGTTCCCCCACCTGGTCCCCCTCGGTGACGAAAACGTCCAGAGCCAGGACACCATCCCGATCCCGGGCCGCCTCGACGCCGGTGATCGCCGTCACCCGCCCCGGCCGGACGTGCTTGGTCAGCAGGATCGAGGCCGAGCGCGGCTGGGCCGGCGGGGCCACGTCCAGCGGCTCGCCGGACATCACCGCCAGGTACGCCGCGACGACGTCGTAGGAGTACGCGTATCCGATCATCATCATGATCGGGCCGCCGGCGAGGCGTCCCGCGCACTCCACCAGCCGGACCACGCCGTCTTCCAGGATCCACTCGCTGTGGATGAACCCCGTGTCGAAGTCGACTGCCGCGACCAGCCGCTCCGCCGCGGCGACCAGCTGGGCGTACTGCGCCGACGGCAGGTCCGGGTCGGTGGTCTCGGTCACCGGCACCGGATGCGCACCCGGGGCGACATCGGTGGCGGTGACGTTGCGGAAGAGCACCTCTCCCCGGAGAACCAGCAGGTTCACGTTGTACTGCCGCCCGACCATGCGCCGCTCGGCCAGGTAGGACTCCACCGCCGGGAAGCGCGTGCTGCTGTGCGCGGGCGGGGCGACCATCCGCTCCCAGCCCACCGGAACGTCGGCGGCGTCCGGGACGATCTGCACCCCGGACGAGCCCGCCCGCGCGGTCGGCTTGAGCACCAGCCCGCCGGGAACCCGCTCGGCGAAGGCCACCGCGTCGGCGGGCGAGCGGATGAGCCGCCACTGCGGGCCGGCGACGCCACCGGCCTCCGCCACCTGGCGCAGCAGGAACTTGTCGCCGAGGATCTCCGCCGACGCCGGTCCGGCGCCGGGCAGGCCGAGGCGCTGGGCCAACCGCGCCGCGAACACCACCCCCGCGTCGTCGACCGGGACGACCGCCCGGATCCGCAGGTCCGGATGCCAGAGGTGGAACAGGTCGGCTGCCATCGGGCGTCGGAAGTCCAGTTCGTACAGGTCGCACTCGGGCCAGTGGGCGGCGAGGTGGGCGCGGGCCCCCCGGGCGTACGCCACGGCCGGCTCCTCAATGATGATCACCCGCAGGTCACCGACGGCGCGGCGCAGCAACGGCAACCAACCCTGCACGTACCCGACGAGGATCAGGGCCCGCCGATCGTCCGGACTACTCACCCGGGACACTCCCTTTCGATGGTTGGGTCGCGACCCGATCGACGGCCGCCGCCAGCGATCGGACGGTCGGATTCTGGAAGAGGGTGGCCAGCCCGACGGGAGCGCCCAGAGCGCGGCTGAGCCGGGCCTCCACCTCGATCAGCCTGAGCGACGAACCACCGGCATCGAAGAAGTTGACATCCGGGCCGAGGGTGTCGCGGCCCAGGGCGGCGGCGCAGACCCGCTCGACCAGCGACACCATGGGCCCGTCGGCGCGTGCGGTGGCCGTGACGGCGATCGCGCGCAGCGCGGCGATGTCCGGCTTGCCGTTCGGGGTGAGCGGCATGGCCGCCAGAATCCGCAGGTCACCGGGGTGCATGGTGGCCGGCAGCAGGTCGGCGAGGTGCCGGCGCAATCCGTCCCCGGTCAGCTCCGGCGGCCCGGCCACGTACGCGGTGACCCCGTCGGGCCCGTCGGCGAGCAGGAGACAGTCGGTCACGTCAGGGTGCTCCCGCAGCACCGCCTCGATCTCGTCCAGCTCGACCCGGGTGCCGTTGAGGCTGACCTGCCGGTCGGCCCGGCCCCGGAACTCGATGGTGCCGTCCGGCCGGGCCATCCCGAGGTCCCCGGTCCGGTACAGCCGCACGCCCTTCTCGCCGTGCGGATCCGGCCCGAACCGGTGGGCCGTGCCGGTCGGGTCCCCCGGGTACCCGAGGGCCAGGTACGGGCTGCGGACCCGGATCTCGCCCACCACGTTGACCGGCACCGGGCGCCCGTCGTCGTCGGTGAGCAGGATCTCGGCGGTGGGCGAGGCCGGGCCGACCAGCGGTCGGTTGTCGGCGGTCTCCCGGGATCGGGGGTGGCCGTGGTCGATCGTGGCGGCCACCTGGGGGGTCTCGGTGGCACCGTAGTGCGACACCACCCGCGCCCTGGGACAGAGCCGGGCGATACCAGCGACGTCCCGAGCGTCCACCGCGCCGCCACCGAAGGCGACCAGTCGGACGTCGACCAGCCGGACGCCGGACGCCTGACCAGCCGCGACGAGCAGCCGCCCCAGGGCGGGACTCAGGTGCAGAACGGTGATCCGCCGGACGGCGAGCCAGCGGACCAGCGCGGTCGGCGACGCGGCCTCCGAGGCTGCCGGCAGGTGCACCGGCGCACCCACCGCCACCGCGACCAGCACCTCACGGAGCAGGGGGTCGTGGCCGACCCCGGCGAGCGCGGAGAACCGATCCGCCCCGGTGAGCCGGTACGCGGCCGGGTACCACTGGAGCAGGGCCGCCAGCGGGGCCGCCGAGGCGGCCACCGGCCGGGGGTGACCGGTGCTGCCGGAGGTGAACGCGAGGTAGGCCGTCCCGGCAGGCAACGATTCCGCACCGGACACCGGTGACGCTCCGGCCCGAGCCGCCGGGATGCCGGCGGCGTGGTCCGGGCGCACGACCGGACGGTCACCGGTGGCATCGACCACGACCGGGTCACCGGCGGCGGCCAGCATCCGCTCTCGGCGGGTCGGCGGCAGGGCGGCGTCGACCAGCAGGAACGTCCTGGCTCCGGCCAGCACGGCGACCAGGGCCGCGACCAGCGCCGGACTCCGGCCACCCAGCACCGCCACCGCACGCCGCCGCCCGGGGTCGACGCGGTCCAGCGCCGCCCCGAGACCGACGACGGTCGAGGCGAGCCGATCGCCGGTCACCGTCTCGCCACCGGCCAGGACCGCGGGGGCGTTCCCGGTGCGCCGCAGGGCGGCCAGGAGGGTACGCCCGAGTTCCGCCGCGGACGAGGTGACCGGCGGGTACGCCCGCCAGGGAGACCGTACCGTGCTCGGGTCGGCCCGTCCGACGTCGCCGAGCAGCCGGGCAGCGTCGCGAGGAAGGTCGGCGAGCACCCGTACGCAGTCGTCGGCCACCGCCTCGATCTGGTCGTGGTCGAACAGGTCCAGGTCGTAGACCAGCTCCAGCCCGACACCGTCCCGGTCGTCGACGAAGTACGCCGAGATGTCGAACAACGCCCCCGGCAACGGCGGGCTGAGCACCTCGACCCGGGTCCCCGGGCCGAGGTCCAGCGGCGTCGCCGGATACGACAGCAGGTTGCACCAGATCTGGAAGATCGGGTTGGCCGCGGCGATCCGGGGCGGGGCGAGTTCCCGGACCAGCTCGTCGAAGGGCACGCGCCGGTGGGCCAGGGCCGTGGCGACCTCGTCGGCCACCATGCGCAGGTTGTCCCGCACCGACCGGTTCCGGTCCACGGCCAGGCGCAGGACCAGCGAGTTGTTGAAGAAGCCCACCGAATCGGCCAGGTCCGCGTCGTCCCGGTCCGCGACCGGGGTGCCGATGACCAGGTCGTCCTGCCCGGTGTACCGGTTGAGCACCGTCGCCAGGCCCAGGGCGAGCAGGGGGAACAGCGGCACCCGGCTACGTACCGCGAGGTCGCGCAGCTCCGCAGACACCTGTCCGGGGAGCCGGTGGGCCACCCGCCCGGCCCGGAACCGGGGGGTGACCGGACGGCGGCGGGCGAACGGCAGCCGGACCGGCCCGGGCAGGTCGGCCAACTGCTTGCGCCACCAGGCGAGTTCCGACTCGACCACGGCCCGGTGCTCCGGGGAGCGGGCGGCGGCGGCGACCGCGGGGAACTGCACCGGCTCGGGGAGGTTCTCGCCCCGGTAGGCCCGGCCGATGTCGCGCTGGATCACCTCGATGGACCAGCCGTCGACCACGATGTGGTGCCCGACCAGGGCAAGGAGGCAGGTGTCCGCTCCGGTGACCAGCACCTCCGCCCGGAACAGGGGGCCGGTGTCCAGCCGGAACGGGCGGCGCACCAACTCGGCCGCCCAGTCCTCGACGGTGCTGGTGGGGTCGGCCACCACCAGGCCGCCGTCCCCCGGCGGGTCCGCGACCAGTTGGACCGGCCGGGCGGCGACCATTCCGACCCGGGTACGCAGGGCCGCGTGCCGCCCCAGCACGGTGGCGACCGCGCGGTCGAGACGATCCAGGTCGACCGGGCCACGCAGGCGCAGCAGCGCCGGGACGTGGTAGGCGGAGCAGTGCGGGTACATCTGGTGGAGCAGGAACAGTCCCTCCTGTTGGGGAGCCAGCGGCGCGCTGCGCCGGCCCCCGGTGGCCGGGCGGGCGGGGCGCGGCGGCGCGGCGGCGGCGGGCCGGACGTCCAGGACGGCGGCGAACCCGCCGACGGTGGATTCGGCCAGCACGTCTGCGACGGTGACGGCCCGTCCGGTCTCCCGGGCCGCTCGCTCGGCGACGACCATCGCGGACAGGGAGTGCCCGCCGTGCGCGGCGAACTCGCTGTCCGCGCTGAGGTCACGGGCCCCGAAGACCTCCGTCCAGAGCCGGGCGACGTAGCGTTCCCGGTCGGTCATCGGCGGCGCGGCGGGAGCGGGGTCGGCCGGGGTCGGACGGCCGGCGCGGAGCAGGGCGGAGACGGCCGCCCGGTCGGCCTTGCCGCTGGCGTTGCGCGGCAGCGCCGCCAGGACCACCAGGTCGGCGGGTACGGCGACGGCCGGCAGGACGTCGGCCAGGTCGGCGCGCCAGGCACCGGGGTCGGGTCGCCCGGTGACCACCGCCATGACAGCGCTGTCGCGGACCAGCGCCACGGCATCGGTGACCCCGGGCAGTCGGCGCAACGCGTGCTCGATGTCGCCCAACTCGATCCGCACTCCCCGGATCTTCACCTGATGGTCGCGGCGTCCGTGGTATGCCAGGTCCCCGTCGGGCAGCCGCCGCACCAGGTCGCCGGTGCGGTATGTCCGCCCGCCCGGTCCGGCGCCGGCATCCGGCACGAACGCCAGGGCGGTCGCCGCGGGCCGCCCCAGGTACCCCCAGGCCACCTGGGGGCCGGCGAGGAGCAACTCACCCAGTTCCTGGGGCCCCACCTCGCGCAGCGCCGGATCGACCACCCGGGCCCGGACGCCCGGCAGGGGCCGGCCGATCACCGGCAGGTCCGCCGCACCGACCCGGGCCACCACCGTGTCCACGGTGCACTCGGTCGGCCCGTAGACGTTGTACGCCGTCGTCCCGGCCCGCGCGGTCAGTTCCGCCCACAGTTCCTCTCCGATGGCCTCGCCGCCGACCAGGATGCGCAGGTCCCCGCACTGGTCCAGGTGCGGCAGCAGCGCCCGCAGGTGGGTGGGGGTGATGTCGAGGTCGGTGACCCGATGGGCGCGTAGCACCTCGGCGAACGCGGCCGGGTCGAGCCGCTCGGCCTCGCGGAGCAGCACCACGGTGTCCCCACGCAGCAGCCGCGACCACTGCTGGACCGAGGCGTCGAAGGACAGGCCCGCGTTCCACGCCACCACGTCGTGTCCCGGCCCGGCCGCCCCGCACGCGAGGAGCCCGCCGGCCAGCGCCAGGACCGCCCCGTGCGGCACCATCGCCCCCTTCGGACGACCGGTGGAACCGGAGGTGAACACCACGTAGGCCAGGTCGGCGGCGGTGACCTCGGGCAGCCGGGCGAGCGCGGCGGCGTCGACGGTGACCTTCCCGCGCAACGCGTCGGCCAGCTCCGGCACCACGACGTCCGGGCCGGTCGGGGTGCCCGGTTCGGTGATCAGCCGGGTGACGCCCGCCTCCGCGAGGACCGCCGCCTGGCGCCGGGCCGGATGCGCCGGGTCCACCGGAACGTACGCCGCGCCCGCCCGAAGCACCCCGAACAGGGCCACCACCATGTCGACGGAGCGGTCGAGGCGGATGCCCACCACGTCGCCCCGGCCCACCTCGTACCCGGCCAGGGCGACGGCCACCGCGTCGACCCGGCGGCCGAGTTCGGCGTACGTGAGGGCGTCGTCGGCGACGACGAGCGCCGTGCGGTCGGGGTGGGCGGCCACGGCGCGGCACAGGGCGGCGGGGATCCCGGCGGGGACGGCGTCCATCCGGCTCAGCCCGCGAAGTCCAGGCTGACCTTGCCGGTCGTGACCCGCGCCCGCATGTCGGTCACGGCCTGCGCCACGTCCCTGAACGGGTACGACCGGCCCGTCTCCATGTCGAGCTGGCCCTTCTTGATCATGCCGAACAGTCCCACCATGGTCTCCGGGAACACCTCGTGCCGGTCGGAGACCAGGTTGTACGCCGAGAAGCCGGCGATGGTGCGGGTGCCGGCCATCAGCGACTCGGGCCGGATCGGGGTGCCGGGCTCCCCCGACGCCGCGCCGAAGATCACCATCCGCCCGCACGGGGCCAGCGCGGCGAGGGCCGAGTCGAGCTGCGGACCGCCGTGCATCTCCAGAATGATGTCGACCATGCGGCCCCCGTTCGCCTCGACCAGGGCCGCGCCGATGTCGGTGGTGGTGGAGTCCACCGTCTCGTCGGCGCCCAGGGCGACGGCGTGCGCGCGCTTGTCCGGGGTGGACGCCGCGCCGATCACCCGGCGGGCCCCCCACGCCTTGGCGAGCTGCACGGCGATCGACCCGACGCCGCCGGCGGCGGCCATCACCGCGACGGTGTCCCCACGGGTGATCCGGGCCATGGTCCGCAGGATGTGCCAGGCGGTGAACCCCTGGGTGGCCATCGCGAGGGCGGCCCGGTCGGAGACGAAGTCGGGCACGTCGAGGAACTGTTCGGCGACGAACACCTCCGCCCAGGCCCCCTGCCTGGCCCGGCCCAGCATCCGGCGGCCGTCGGCGGTGGTGCCCACTGCCTCGATCCCCGGGCGGTACGGCAGCGGCGGCTTGAGGGAGTAGGTCCCCTCGACGAGGTGGACGTCGGAGAAGTTGACGCCGGCGCTGCTGACGCGGAGCAGGGTCTGGTTGCCGGCGGCGACCGGATCCGGTACGTCGTGGATCTCCAGGCCTCCGGGGCCGTGACCGGTCAACGAGATCGCGTGCAAGGTACTTCTCCTAATCGTTGTGTCGCGGGTCAGGTGTAGGCGCGGCGGGGCACAACGGCCAGCACGTCGCGGACGGTGTGGAGCACTTCCTCCCGGGCGGTGTGGACGAAGAAGTGCCCGCCGGGAAAGAACCGTTCGACGGGCGGCGCGACGGTGTGGGTGCGCCACCCGTCGGCCTGGTAGTCGGTGACCGAGGTGTCGCTGACCCCGCGCAGCACCGTCACCGGGAGGTCCAGCGGCGGCAGCGGGTCCACGGTCCAGGTCTCCAGGACCTGGTAGTCGGCGCGCAGGATCGGGGTGAACATGGCCAGCAGATCGCGGCTGGCCAGCAGCTCCGGGGGCATTCCGTCGTAGTCGATGGTGCGTTGCAGCAGGGCGTCGTCGCTGAGCAGGTGCATCACGTCGGTGGGGTCCCGGCGGCAGGGGCTGCCTGCTCCGGAGACGATCAGAGCCGCCGGCGGAACGCCCTCCCGGCACAGCTCGCGGGCCAGCCCGAAGGCGACCGACGCGCCCAGACTGTGCCCGAACAGCACCACCGGCCGGGGTCGCAGCGCGGCGACCTGAGGGGTCAGCCCGCGCAGGATGTCGGTCATCGAGGTCAGCGCCGGCTTGCCGAACAGCTGTTCCCGGCCCGGGAGCAGGACGGCGGTGACCGTGGCCAGGCTCGCCAGGTCGGCGGCCCAGTCCCGGAACGGCGCGACGCCGCTGCCGGCGTACGGGACGACGACCAGCACCGGGCGATCGTCGGCGGGGCCCGGCGGGGGGACGAGACGGGCGACACTCATCGTTGCGCTCCGGGGGACGAGGGGTGTCCGGCGCCGGCGGTTCGCTGGTCGACGCAGGCGATCCGGAACTCGGCGGTGTACCGGCGACCCGCCCCGTCGGTCAGCCAGAGCTGATCGGGAGCGGGCAGCATCTCCACGAAGGTGACCCGCCCCGTCGGCTCGACGATCCGCTGTCGCCGGATGTGCGTGAGCAGCACCTCCACCGACAGCGGATTGTCGAAGTCCAGGTGGAACGGTTTGCGCTCGCCGCCGACGGTGACGAACACGTGCCGGGGCATGTCCCGGGCCGCGCCGACGGCCCGCAGCTCGCCGTACGCCCGGTCGCCGCTCTGCTTCGAATTGGGCAACTCGGGGTAGGACAACGTCCAGCTCTCCCGCTGCACCACCAGGTCGTCGATGCTCAGCCGGGGGCGGTGGTCGGCCGCCGGCAGGACCCCGAACCGGGTGGCCGCCGCGTTGGCCAGCAGCTCACCGAGGACGGTGGGCACGTCACCGGCGTACTCCGGGTCGACCGACGAGGTGATGACGACCCGGTCGCCGACGCGGGTCGCGCGCAGCGCCGACACCGGGAGCAGCCGGGCGTCCCGGGGGTGGTACGGCGCGCCGGAGCCCAGCCCCAGGTAGGTGGCGGACGGCGACAGATAGGCCGACGGCGGGACGGTCCGGGAGTTGATCTGCTCGTGGTCCAGCGGGTACAGCGGCGTCACCCGCTCGGCGGGGACGCTGCGGTCCAGCCATTCGTGCCACCGGTCGCGGTCCGGATGCCAGGCGTCGGCGGCCAACACGTCCATGGTGTTGTGGGCCGGGTGCAGTTCGCCGAGGACAGCCAGGAACCGCCCGTCGCGCAGGTCCGCCGCCGACCGGGCGGCGATCATCAGGTCGGGGCTGTACAGCCGGGTGCCGCGCCAGCCCACCACGTCGTGGGCGAAGGCGGACTCGACCAGGGGACGCAGGGCGGCCGCGTCGTGCCCGATCCGCCGCCGGCCCGGGTCGGCTCCGGCGACCAGGAGGGCGTGCCAGGTCCGGCGCAGCCGCTGCGCGACGGCGTCGGCCGGGGACGCGGCACCCCACTCGGTCGTGCCGGCCACCGCCGTCAGGACCTCCGACAGCGGCACCCCGGCGCCGGGTGCCGGCTCGCGCTCGGTGATCAGGTCCGCGACGAACCGCTCGTACTCCTGGGCCACCGCCCGGGTGAACCAGGCCGCGCTGAACAGCAACAGTTCCAGGGCGGGACGGATCCGGTCCAGCACATCGGCGCCGAGGCGAACCGGAAGGTCGCCCAGGCAGTCCTCGTAGACCACTCCCCGCCCGGCGTAGAAACGGCCGGCACCACGCTGGGGAGCATGCCCGGTGATTCCGACGAACGACTGGTCGAGGCCGTCGAGGGCATCGGCGAGCCGGTCGGCGTCCCCGGCGGCGTCGGCGACCCGGTTCCGGGCCGCCACCAACTCGGCCAGGTCCGCCTGCGCCGCCACCCGGCGACCCGGATCGGCGACCCGGGCGAGTTGGCCGCGCAGGTGTGCCTCCGGATCGACCCGCCGGGGCACCACCAGCCCGGCGGTGAGGACTCCCATCGCCCGCAGCCGGGTCAGGGCGGCGTTGACCTCCGGCGCGGGGAGGTCGGCGAGTTCGTCCACCACGTCGGCGACGGTCCGGGTGCCGTCGCACACCTCGACGACCCGGCGCGGCAGCGCGGCCAGCCGCATCGGGGCGTTGTCGGCCAGCAGCACCCCGTCGGCGACGACGGCCACCCCGGCGGCCAGCCTCGGGATGGTCCACGGGTCGAGGCCGTGCCGGGTCTCGATCGCGGCGGCCGCCGCCCGCAGCGCCCAGTGCTCGAAGAACACCCCACGTCGGAGCAGCCGGCCGGTCACCGGGCCGACGTCGGTGGCGCCGGCGGTGACCGAGCCCCAGACGATCGGCCCGAAGAACCCGATGGTGTCGTTCTTCGCGCAGTACCGGGCCGCGTACGCCCAGAGCCGACGCTGCGCCTCGCGGCGTCGCTGCGGTCGCGTGGAGTCGAGATTGCGCCGCGCCTGCTGGAACATGCCCCGGTTCTGCCAGGTCAACGCCTCGGCGAACAGCGGCTGCCGGACGATCTCGGCCAGGGCCCGTTCCCCGGCGGCCCGCGCGGAGGCGTGGTCGGCCCCCGGCTCGACGAGGAGCCAGTCCATCGGCATGCCGGCCACCCGGGCGAAGACCGACGGCAGGAGCGCCCAGTCCGGCCCGTACGGCAGCGGGCCGGCCGGCTCGTGCGGGGCATGGTCGATCGCAGCGGTCACTGTGGTTCCAGCGCCCGGCGGAGGCTGAGCGGGCGCATGTCCACCCACACCTTCTCGATGTGGTCGAGGCACTCCCGGACGCGTCCGGTCACCCCGACCTCGCGCCAACCGTCCGGTACCTCCCGGTCGACCGGCCAGACGGAGTACTGCTCCTCGTGGTTGACCACGACGGCGTAGATGATGGTGTCGTCGTCCTCGTCAAACAGCGCCATGAGTCTTCTCCTCCTCGATGTGGTCAGGCAGGTTCTCCATCTCCTCGCTGAACAGGGCGGCGAACTTCTCGATGCCGGCCTGGTCGAAGTGCGCGGAGCTGTAGTTGACGGCGAACTGGAACCGGCCGTCCGCGACGCCGGTCTCCACGTCGATCAACTGGTCGCGGCGGGTGCTCGGGTCGGCGATCAGCGCCGGCACCGGCACCACGCTCAACCCGTGCCGGTGGGAGCCGTCGACGTCGGCCGACATGGTCCCGGTGTGGTTCAGCGCGATCTGTGGCAGCGGAACATCGGCCAGGGCCGAGCGCGGTTCGGCGTCGCGGAGCAGCCCGAACGACGACACCGGGCGGGGCACCGACTCGACCAGCCGGCGCACCCGCCACCAGGTGTCGGAGAAGGACTCGGTGGGCCGGTACGGCACGGTCGCCGGGTACAGCGCGGTGAACCACCCGACGGCGGCGCTGGTGTCCACGCCGCCCAGGGTGGTGTCCCGGCCGTGGGTCTCCACGAACAGGTACAGATCCTCCCCGGACCACCGGCTGTAGGCGCGGGAGAACACGGCCAGCAGGGTGACCAGGACCGGGCTGGCGGTGCCGCCGTCGGCGCGCAGCCGATGCAGCGCGTCGGTGGCCGTCGGGGACACCTCCCCCTCGACACTCCGGACCCCGGCCAGGGTGTTCTCGCCGCCCGACTCCGTGGTCGGGACCGGACGGGGAGTGCCGATCGTCGACAGCCAGGCCGACTCCAACTCCCGCAGGGACCCGGTCTGCGCGGCCGCCGCGACGGCGTACTCGGGGTAGCCGGCCATCGGCGTGTCCCGGGGCGGTCCCCCGGCGGCCAGGGCGGTGTAGTTGCCGAGGAAGTCCTGGATCACCAACCGCCACGAGTAGATGTCCATGACCAGGTGATGCACGGCGAAGTAGAGGGTGGTCTCCTTGTCGTCGAGCACCACCAGGCAGGACCAGAGCGGGCTGGTGGCCAGGTCGAGGCCGGAACGGTGGCCGTCGAGCAGGGACCGGTGGGTGGCCGCCCGATCGTCGGGACGCCCCCGCAGGTCCACCACCCGGAGGGTCACCAGCGCGTCGGGTGCCGCCTCGACCCACTGCCGCCAGCCGTCGGAGGTGCGCCGGAACCGGGTCCGCAGGGCGCCGTGCCGGCGGGCGACGGCCTCCAGCGCCGCCCGTACGGTGTCCGGGTCGAGGGCCTGGGCCAGCCGGATGCCCTGGGCCATGTCGAAGTGGGCCGGGTCGACGCCGGCGTGGTCCAGGAACAGCCGCTGGATCGGCAGCAACGGGACTTCACCCTCGTGGACCGAGGTCGCCACGGCCGTGTCGGGCTCCCGGGCGTCCACGTAGGCGGCCAGTTCAGCCACCGTCTGGTAGGCGAACACATCGCGTGGTTGCAGGTCGATGCCCTGCCCGGCGGCCCGGCCCTTGACCCGCAACCCGGCGATCGAGTCGCCGCCGAGGTCGAAGAAGTTGTCCCGGACACCGACCACGTCGACCCCGAGGACCTCCCGCCACACCTCGGCCAGGATCCGCTCCGTCGGGGTGGACGGCTCGACGTGGCCGGCGACGGTGGGACGGCCGTCCACGGTGGCCGGCAGCGCCGCGCGGTCCAGCTTGCCGTTCGCGGTGACCGGCAGGGCGTCGATCTGGACCAGCATCGGCACGGCGTACGACGGCAGCAGTGCGCGCAGGTGGGCCCGTACCTGTTCGGTGTCCAGGGCCGTGGTCTGGGAGGTCACGAACCCCACCAGGTGTCCGTCGCGGACCGTGACCGCGGCGCCGGCCACGTCGGGGTGGACGAGGAGTGCCGCCTCCACCTCCTGCGGCTCGATCCGGTGACCGTTGACCGACAGTTGCGCGTCGACCCGGCCGAGCAGGTGCAGCCGTCCCCGTCCGTCGATCGTGCCCAGGTCACCGGTGCGGTACGCCCGCGCGCCGGCCCGGCCGGGGCGGGCGTCGGGGACGAACCGCAGGGCGGTGCGGGCCGGATCCCGGTCGTACCCGCGGGCCAGCGTGGGGCCGCTGAGCCACACCTCGCCCCGGGCCCCCACCGGGGCCGGCCTGCCGGTCCCGTCCACGAGGAGCGCGTCCACCCCCGGGTACGTGGCGTCCAGCCAGAGCGTCTCGGCCTGGCCGGCGACGGTGCCCAGGACCGCGTACGCGCTGTCGATGCTGGTCTCGGTAATGCCGTACGCGTTGACCACCCGGGTCCGCGCGCCGGCGACCTCGGCGAGGCGGACGTAGTCGCGGGCGAACCAGGACTCCCCGCCGATCAGGACGGTGCTGAGCTGGTCGAGGCGCTGCCCGGACAGCTCCACCTCGTCCATCAGGGGACGCAGCAGGCTGGGCGGAATGTCCACGACGTCTACCTGCTCGTCGAGGATCAGGTCGAGCAGCGCCGCCGGGTCCTCCCCGGCGGCCCGGGAGGCCACGACCACCGTCCGGCCGGCGCACAGCGCCCGGAGCACCTCGCCGATCGCCACGTCGAAGGCCGGGTTGGCCAGATGCAGGTGGTTGCGGGTACGGGCGGCGAACGAGTGGGCCGTCTCCCACCCCGCCACCGCTGCGGCGAGGGCACCGTGCTCGATGACGACCGGCTTGGATCGCCCGGTGGTCCCCGAGGTGAAGATCGTGTACGCCGCTTCGGTGCGGCCCGCCTCCACCGGCTCCTGGGCGTCGACGCCGTCGGCGTCGGCGTCGGCGAGGAGATCGGTCAGGGACAGCACCGGGGCGTCGGTGGCCACGACGGCCGGATCGTCGGTGAGGACCACGGTGAGGTCGACCTGGGCCAGCAGCGCGGTGGTCCGGGCCGCCGGCCAGGCCGGGTCCAGCGGCACGAACTGGCCGCCGGCGAACCACACCGCCAGGGTCGCCGCGACCCGGTCGACGCCACGATCGGCGAGCAGGGCGACCGTCCCGCCGGGGACGACACCGTGCCGGCGCAGCCGGCCGGCCCCCCGGTCGGCGGCGTGCAGCAGCGCCGCGTAACTCACCCGACGGGGACCGTCGACCACGGCCACCGCGTCGGGGGACGCCGCCGCCACGGCCCGGAACACCGCCGGCACCAGCGGCGGCTCCGCGACAGCCGGCGACCCGCCGGTCAGCGAAGGAGCCGCCGGCACCGCCGCCAGCAGGTCGGCCACCCCGGACGCGCTGCCGTCGGCCAGCGCCCGGAGGACCGCAACGAACCCGTCGAGCATCGCATGGGCCGCCGGAGCCGGGACCTTGGCGTCGTCGTGGAACAGCTCGACCACCGTCTCCGCCCCGCCCGCCACGCTGAGCACGAGCGGGTGGGCGAGTTCCTCCCGGGAGGTGGCCGCGACGATGTCCACCGGGGGACGCCGGTCACCGAACCTGTCGTCGGTGATCAGCGGGTAGTTCTCGACGACCACGATGGTCTCGAAGAGGCTCCGGTGCCGGGGCACCTCGGCCACCGACCGGATGTCGCGCAGCGACGCCTCCTCGTACTCCCGGCTGGCCAGGAAGCGCCGCTGGAGGTCCTGCAACCAGGTCGCCACCGGCACCCGCCGGGGCAGCCGGGCCCGTACCGGGAGGGTGTTGATGAACAGGCCGACCATCGTCTCCGCCCCGGGCACGGCCGCCGGCCGCCCGGAGACGGTGGCGCCGAACAACACGTCGTCGCGGCCGCTGAACCGGGCCAGGACGACCGTCCAGGCGGCCTGGATCAGGGTGTTGAGGGTGACTCGTTCCTGCTTGGCCCGCTGGACGAGCCGCGTCGACTCCACGGCCGGCAGGGTCGCGGCGAGGACCTGGCGGCCCCGGTCGACCGCACCGGGCGCCGGCGCCGGCAGGGGCGTCGGCTCGGTGAACCCCCGCAGCGCCCGCCGCCAGTGTTCCAGCACCTGCCCCCGGTCCCGCCCGGCGGTCCACCGCAGGTAGTCGCGGTAGTCGGCGGTCGGGAGGAGATCGATCGGGGCCCCGGCGCACCGTTGGCCGTACGCGACGAAGACGTCACTGACCACGATCGGGATGGACCAGCCGTCGATCATGATGTGGTGCGAGGTCCACACCATCTCCCACGTGCCGTCGGCGCGTTCGAGCAGTCTTACCCGGTGCAGGGGCGCACGTTCCAGGTCGAACCCCGCGTCCAGGTCCCGCCGGAGGTGCTCGTCGAGGGCGTCGTCGTCGTGCACCCCGTCGACGACCTCGAGCAGGTCGAACGGCTGCCGGTACACGGCCTGCACCGGGGCGGTCAGCCCGGTGTACGCCACGCAGGCCCGCAGCGCCTGATGCTTGGCGGCGACCGCGGTCCACGCCGACCGCAGCGCATCGGCGTCCACCGCCCCGCGCAGGGTGTAGCGGACCTGGCTCAGGTACGCACGGGCGTCTCCGGCGTCGAGAGACTCCAGCAGCATCCCCTCCTGTAGCGGGGTCAGCGGGTAGATCGCCTCAACCAGGCTCGGGCCACTCATCGGGAACGCTCCTCTCCGTTGCTGCTCAGCCGCGCGATCAGGGCACGGGCGGTCTCCTCGTCGAGGCCAGCCAGGCTGACGTCGACGCCGTCGAGCGACGCGGCGGGGTGGGCCGCCGGCTCCGGCTCGCCGGCCGGGTCGACGATCCCGCCGGCGTTCGGGTGCACCCCGCCGCCGGCCCGGGCGGATCGGTCCGCCGGGTCCGGACCGGTCGGGACGTCCGCCCCAGCCGATCCGGCCCGTCCGTCGTCGGCCGGGCCCGGCCCGTCAGGCCCGGCCGCCGACTCCGCGGTAGCGGCAACCGTGGTCGCCCCCGCAGCCACCTCCGCCAGGGTCTGCGGGCCGAGCATGTCGGCGACCGCGACCTGGAGTCCCCGCGCCTTGACCCGGGCGACCGTCCGCAACGCGGTGATCGAGTCCCCACCGAGGTCGAGGAAGTTGTCGTGGACACCGATCCGCTCAGCGCCGAGGACCTCCCGCCACACGTCGGCCAGGGTCCGTTCGGCGGCGCTGGACGCCGCGACGAACTCCGCCGTCGACACGTCCTGGGTGAACACCACGTCCGGCAACCGCCCACGGTCGACCTTGCCGTTGGCGTTCAACGGCAGGTCGTCGGCACGGACCAGGCGGGGCACCAGGTGACCCGGGAGCAGGTCCCGCAGCCGTCCCCGCAGGGCGGCGAGGTCGATCTCGTCCTGCTTCGGGACGACGAACGCCACGAGTTGGCCGTGTCGTACCGCGACCGCCACCCGGGCGACCTCGGCGAGCCCGGCCAGCACCGCCTCGATCTCCCCCGGTTCGATCCGGTACCCGTTGAGCTTGACCTGGTCGTCGACGCGACCGGCGAAGTGGAGCACCCCGTCGGCCCGTCGGTGGGCCCGGTCCCCGGTGCGGTACATCCGCGATCCCGGCGCCCCGAACGGGTCGGGGACGAACCGCAGGGCGGTCCGCGCCGGGTCGCCGAGGTAGCCACGGGCCAGTCCGGCGCCGCCGATGAAGACCTCACCGACCATCTCGTCGGGCACCTGCCGCAGCCCCGCCCCGATGACGTGGGCGGCCTCACCGGGCAGCGCTCGACCGACCGGCACCACCGCCGGGTCGAGGTCGTCCGGGGTCACCGGGTGGACCGTGGACCAGATGGTGGTCTCGGTCGGCCCGTACCAGTTGTGCACCGCCCCGGCCCGGTCCAGCAGCGACCGCCCCAGCCGGGCGGTCAACGCCTCGCCGCCGGTCCACGCCTCGATCCCGCGCAGGTCGGCGTCCCCGTCGAGCAGTTCGGTCCAGAGCGAGGGCGTGGCCTGGACCATGGTCACCCCGGCACGACGCACCACCGTGGCGAACTCGTCCGGGTCGAAGCGCCCGCCCCGGTCGAAGACCACCACCCCGGCGCCGTGGGCCAGCGGGATCAGCAGTTCCGCGACGGAGATGTCGAACGACGCGTTGGTGGCGGCCAGCATCACCGCCCCCGGGCCGTACCGGTCGCCGATCGCGACGTCGAACGCGGTCAACGCGCCGTGCGGGATCATGACGCCCTTCGGCTCCCCGGTCGACCCGGAGGTGAACATCAGGTACGCCAGTTCCCCCGGGTGCGTGGCGACCGGAGGCCCGGCCGGCGTGGGGTGTGCCGCCAGGTCGTCGACGTCGAGGACCGGGATCTCCGGGGCCAGGTGTGGCCGGGTGGGGGTGGCCGCGACCACGTGCCGCAGGGCCGCCCGGTCGCGGATCACCCGCTGGCGGGCCACCGGCAGGTCGGGGTCGACCGGGACGTACACCGCGCCGACGCTGAGGACGGCGAGGATGGTCACCACCAACCGGTGGTCGCGGGGCAGGCAGACCCCGACGGTGTCGCCCCGCCCGACGCCGGCCGCCCGCAGCCCGCCGGCGGCCCGCCCGACCGCGTCGGCCAGTTGCCGGTACGTGAGCACGGCGCCACCGGCGTCGCGCACCGCGACCTGGTCCGGCCAGCGGGCCGCCCGGTCGATGACGGTCTCGTGCAGCCCCGGGAGGATGCCCGGATCCGGTGCCAGGGTGGCGGTCGGGGTGTCCCCCGTCGACCACGCCACGTCGGTCACCGGCAGGCTCGGGTCGGCGGCCATCGCGGTGAGCACGGCGCGGTAACAGGAGAGCAGGGACTCCACGGCGGCGTCGGTGAAGTGCCGCGGGGAGGCCATCAGGATGAGGACCAGGTGGTCGCTGTCGTCGGCGGCACCGTGGTCGAACGACACGTACAGGGGGTAGTTGGTGGGGGCCTCCTCCTCCAGGTGCCCCACCCGGCGGACGTCGCCACCGCTGCTCACCCGCTTCATCGCGTGGAACCGGGTGTAGTTGAACGCGGTCGTCATCAGCTGCTGCCGGCCGAACGCCAGTTCCGTCGCCACTCCCGGGTAGGTACGGAAGCGCAGCAGCCGGCTCTCCTCGGCCAGGCAGGCCCGGGCCAGGTCGGCGAGGTCGCGCCCACCGACGCTGACGGTCAGCGGCAGGGTGTTCAGGTACAGGCCCCGGGTCTGGGTGCTGCCGGCCGTCTCCGGCCGACCGTTGGTCACCATCCCCAGGGTGACCACGTCCGCGTTGGACAGGACGGACATCACCACCGCGTGCGCCGCCAGCAGCAGGCTCTTCATCGGCAGGCGCAGCCGGATCGTCGCCGCCTCCAGCCCGCGTTGCACCTCGGGGTCGAGCGGCAGCAGGGCCCGCTGCCGGTGTCCGGGCGCGCCGCCCTCGGTCCGGGTCGGGATCCGCACCGGCCGGGCCCGGGCGATGACGTCCCGGAACAGTTCGACCGCCGCCGGGTCGGCCAGGGTGCGCCGCTCCCGCCAGACGTGGTCGCCGAACGAGTCCGGCGGCGGGACGAGCCGGGCGAGTGGCCGGTTGTCCCGGGCGGCGGCGCACACCCGGTCGTACTCCTCCAGGACCTCGGTGAGGGTGGAGGTGAAGCTCCAGCCGTCCAGGATGGCGTGGCACTCCACCGCGCTGAACCAGAACTCCGTGTCGGAAACGCGGTGGGCGGTGAACCGGACCAGGGGCGGGCGGGTCAGATCGAACGGCTGGCGGCGCTGCTCGGCCATCCATTCCCGCAGGTCCCGTTGGACCTCGGCGTCGTCCCGGTCCCGCCAGTCGACCACGGGCAGGTCGACCCCGACGTGCCGCCAGACCAGTTGCAGCGGCTCGGAACAGGTGGCGAGGTCGAATCCGCTGCGCAGCACCGGGTGCCGCTGGACGACCCGGTCGAACGCCTGCCGCAGCAGCGCACCGTCGAAGACGGCGCACCGCACCAGGGTGGTGGTGACGTTCAGGTAGCTGTTCTGTTCCAGTTGGTGAAAGAGCATTCCCTGCTGCAGCAGGGTCAGCGGGTACGCGTCCTCCACCCCGGCGGGCAGCAGGTCGGTGTCTGCGGGAGCGAGCAGTTGCCGGTGGTCCGCCCGGCCGACCGGGGCTACCGACGCGTCCCCGGCCTCCGTCGGCTCCGCCGCCGTCGTGCCGGGGACGGCCGCGATCACGTCCCGGATCGACTGGTGGTCGAAGATGTCGGCGACGGTGACCGGCAGTCCCCGGGCGGACATCGCCGTGGCCGCCTGGACCGCCAGGATCGAGTCCCCGCCGAGGGCGAAGAAGTTGTCGGTCACCCGGACGTCGGCGACGCCGAGGAGGTCCTGCCAGACCGCGACCGCCGCCCGTTCCCGGTCGTCGACGGGGTGCCCGCCGTCGGCCGGGCCGGACCGCTGGGGGGCCAGGTCCGCGGCCAGGGCCAGCAGGGCCCGCCGGTCGAGCTTGCCGTTGACGGTGCGGGGCAGCCGGTCGAGCCGGTGCACCCGGGGAACCATGTGGTCGGGGAGCCGGACGGCGACGAAGGCACGGATCTGATCCGGGTCGGCCGCCGGGCCGGCCTGCACGAAGCCGATCAACCCGACGCCGGAACGCCCGACCTGGGCGGCTGTCACGGCGGCGTCCGTCACGTCCGGGTGGGCGAGCAGGGCGTGCTCGACCTCGGCGGGTTCGATCCGGAATCCGCGTACCTTGAGCTGCTCGTCGACGCGTCCGAGGTAGTCGAGGTCGCCGTCGGCACGCTCACGGACCCGGTCGCCGGTGCGGTACATCCGGCCACCGCCACCGGTGAGGTCGGGGACGAACCGCAGGGCGGTACGGGCCGGGGAGCTGGCGTACCCGAGGCTCACCCCGGCTCCCGCGACCATGAGTTCCCCGGCGAACCCGACGGGCTGGCGGTTGAGGTCGGTGTCGACCACCACCGTGGCGAGGGTGGGCAGCGGCCGGCCGATCGGGCTCGCGACGCCGATGTCGTCGCGGGTGATGTCCCGCCACGTCACGTGCACGGTCGTCTCGGTGATGCCGTACATGTTGACCATGCGAGGGGTCCGGTCACCGAGGCGTTCGAACCAGCCCGCCAGGGTGGCCGGCCGCAACGCCTCGCCGCCGAACACCACCAGCCTCAGCGAGTCCGGCGTCCCGAGGCCGTCCTCGGTGACAGCCTGGGTCAGCGACCCGAACGCGGTCGGCGTCTGGTTGACGACGGTGACCCGTTCGTCGTGGAGCAGCCGGAGGAAGCGCTGCGGCGTCCGGGCGGTGTCCCGGTCGACCAGGACGACGGTGGCGCCGTCGACCAGCGGCGCCCAGATCTCCCACACCGAGAAGTCGAACGCGACCGAGTGGAACACGCTCCACCGGTCGTCGGGGCGCAGGTCGAGCAGGTCCCGCGCCCCGTCGATCAGGGAGCCGAGGTTGGCGTGGGTGACGGCGACACCCTTCGGGGCGCCGGTCGAACCGGAGGTGTAGATCCGGTACAGCGGGGCGGACCACGGGATCGGCGCCCGATCCGGTGCGGTGTCCGGTCGCGGTGACCGCCGGCAGTCGTCGACGTCCACGACCTGCCGGCCGGACGGCACCTCGGAGATGCTCGCATCGGCGATCACGGTGTCGACGCCCGCCTGGTCGAGGATCTGGCGGATCCGGTCCCGGGGGTGCGCGGCATCCAGCGGGACGTAGGTGCGGCCCGCCTTCGCCGCCGCGAGGATGGCGGCGAGCATCCCCGGGGTGCGACCGGTGAGGATGGCGACCGGCGGGGCGTCCGGGCCGACCGGGGCGTCCGGGCCGACCGGGCGCAGCCGGGCCGCGATCCGGTCCGCCCAGGCGTCCAGTTCGCCGTAGGTGGTCCCGTCGGCGACCGCGATCCGGCCGGGGTGGCGGGCGGCGGTCTCCTCGAACCAGCCGACCACGCCCCGGTTCCCCCGTCCGGTCCACCCGGGGGCGACGGCCGGGCGGCGGTCGTCGAGGAGGACCGCCGACAGGGCGGCCTGCGGTCGGGCCACCACCGCGGCCAGCGCCCGCCGGTAGCTGTCCAGCAGGGAGCGGGCGATGTCGTCGGGGTACGCCGCGACGTCGTGCTCCAGCCACAGCCGGGAGCCGGCCCCGACGTCCTCCACCTGCAGGGTCAGGTCGAACTTCGCGGTGCCCAGGTCGACGTCGAGCCGTTCCACCACCAGCCCGGCCACCTGGGTCGCCTCCCGCTCCTGGGTGCGGTGGTGGCTGAACACCGCCCGGACCAGCGTCCGGTCGCCGCCCCGGACCCCTCCGGCGAGGTGATCGGCCACCTCGTCGAACGGGGTGTCCCGGTGGGCGATCGCCTGGATCAGCGCCCGCTGCTCGGCACGCAGCAGGTCGGCGACGGTGATCGTCGCCCGGGTCGGGTTGCGCAGGCAGACCAGGTTGACGAAGTTGCCCAGTTCCCCGGCGTCCTGCTTGGCGCGGAGGCTGACCGGGAGGCCGACGAGGATGTCGTCGTGGCTGTACAACGCCCGCAGGACGAGCCGGTACGCGGCGGCGAAAACCGCCGGCCGGGTCACCCCGTACCGCCGGACGAGGGCGTCGATCCCCTCGTTCAGGTCGGCGTCGAGGCGGTGGCCGACGCGCCGGCCACGGCGGGGACCGGCCGGGCGGGCGCCGATCGTGGGCGGGTCCACCGGCTCGACCCCGTCCAGGCTGGCCCGCCACCAGGCCGCGCTCTCGGGCGACCGGGGCAGCGGCGGGCGCTGGCCGGGCAGGACCGGCGCGGGGCGCTGCGGAGCGCCCGCGTACCCGGCGAACAACTCGGTGAGCAGGGTGTCCAGCGCCGCGCCGTCGACCACGATGTGGTGGGCGGTCAGCAGCGCGACGGTACGGGTGCCGTCACCGGCCAACCGCAGCCGGGCCAGCGGGGCGGTACGCAGATCGAACGGTTCCGCCGCCGCGGCGGACAACCAGGTGTCCAGGTCCGGTGGGGTCTCGACGACCGGAGCCGGGGGGTGCGCCTGCGGCATCGTCTCGGCGTACGCCGTGCCGTCGTTGTCGGCGAACCGGGTGCGCAGCGTGGGGTGTCGGGCGACGAGCCCGGCGAACACGGCGGCGAGCCGACCCGGGTCCAGGTCGCCCCGGATGGCGACGGCGGCGGCGACGATGTACTCGGGGCTGCCCGGGTGCAGCCGGTCGAGGAACCACAGCCCGGCCTCGCTGGGCTCCAACGCCCGCCGGTCAGCGCCCGCCCCGGTGCCCGGGGCTCGCTCCGCCACCGCCGGCGCGGGCGTGAGCCCGGCGGCGGCCAACCGGCGCTGGAACTCGGCCATCCGCTCCGGATCGTTGAGCTGCAACGTCATTGCGGGCTGCCTCCGAATACCTCCAGCGCGATGCCCGCTGTCGGCCCGGCGCTGTCGCCGGCGATGGCCCGGATCTCGTCCGCCATCGCCGTGACCGTCCGTACCTCGAACGCCCGCGCGATCGGGAAGTCGATGCTGAAGATGCGCTCGATGGTCTCCACCACGTGCAGGAGCGCGATCGAGTGTCCACCGGCCTCGAAGAAGTCGGTGGTGGCCGACGGGACCGGGGCGTGCAGGTGCGCCTGCCACACCGCGGCGACCAGCCGGACGACCGGGTCGTCGCCCAGGGCGGCGGTCCGGTCGGGCTCGGCGTCGTCGCCCCCGAGCCGGGCCAGCAGCGCCTGTCGGTCGATCTTGCCGTTCTCCGACACCGGCAGGGCCGGGACCGGCACGACGACCGGCACGGCCTGCGGGATGAGCCGGGACTCTGCCCAGGACCGCACCTGGGCGGCCAGGTCACCGGGTTCGGTGGCCGGATCGCAGGCGACCACGGCGGCGGCCAGCCGCGCCGTCCCGCCCTCGCCGACGAGGACGACCGCCGCCGCCTCGACCCCGGGGTGGGCGGTCAGGCACGCCTGCACCTCCCCCAGTTCGATCCGTACCCCGCGCACCTTCACCTGGTCGTCGCGGCGCCCGAGGAAGACCAGCACGCCGTCGGCACGGCGACGAACCCGGTCACCGGTGCGGTACATCCGGGCCCCGGCGCCCTCCGGGTCGGGCACGAACCGCAGGGCGGTGTCCCGCGGGGCGTCGATGTAACCCCGGGCGACCAGGGGCCCGGCCACGTACGCCTCGCCCTCGGTGGTCGGGCGGGCGTCGTCGTCGAGGACGTACAGCCGGGCCGGTGTGAGGGCCACCCCGACCAGCGCCGATCCGGGTTCGGCATCGGCCTGGACACCGGCGCAGATGACCGTCGACTCGGCCGGGCCGTAGAACACGCTCGGCCGGGCGCCGGCCGCGTGCAGCGCGGACAGGAGATCGGCCGACACCGGCTCGCCACCGGTGCCGACGGCAACATCGCGTACGGCGTCAGGCTCCAGGCGGAGCACCTCCTGCCAGAGGCTGGGGGTGGCGAAGGCCGCGGCGGGCCAGCCATGTCCCCGTACGGTTGCGAACGCCCGTACCACCGAGGCCGGGTCGAAGGTGACCGACTCGGTCGGGTAGACGACCGGGCCGCCGCGCAGGGCCGGCCAGCACATTTCCAGCACGCTCGCGTCGAAGGTGGGCGCGGCGAGCCCGACCAGGCACCGCGCTCCCGCCCATGGGTCGAAGGCGTCGAAGGCGTCGAGGAACGCGGCGAGCTGGCCGTGCTCCACCACGACGCCCTTCGGCTCCCCGGTCGAACCGGACGTGTGGATGATGTACGCCGCCTCGGATGGCAGCGGACGGTAATCGGACGCATCGGTGGGCCCGGCCCCGACGTGGTCCGCCGGTGCGGCGGGGGCATCGAGCGGCCAGGTGATCCGGGTCAACTCCGCCCCGCCGGTGGCGCCGTCCGTAGCGGGGACGTCGCCGGTGTCCCGGTCGGCGACCAACCATCCGGCGGCGCTGACCGAGGCGATCCGGCGCACCCGGTCCACCGGTGGGGTCGGGCCGAGCGGCACGTACACGGCGCCGAGCCGCCACAGCGCGTACGCCAATACCAGCGTGTCCAGCCGGGTCGCCAGCGACACCAGCACCCGGTCGCCGCGTTCGACACCCGATGTCCGCAGCCCGGCCGCCACCGCGCTCACCTGCCGGTCCAGCTCCGCGAAGTCGTACACCCGCTCGCCCTGCACGACGGCCGGACCGCCCGGCTGCCGCGCCACCCGGTCGGCCAACCGGTCGACCACCCCGGCCGTGGCACCGGCCCGCCCGACGTGGGTCTCGTCGCCCTGGTCGTCGCCCAGCTCCGCCACCAGCAGGTCCACCAGGTCGGCGGCCCGACGCCGGCCGACCTGGCCGGAGTCGAACCGGACGGCCAGGGTGTGCGCCCGACCGTTGGCGGTGACGGTGAGCACCAGCGGCGCCGGCAGGCCGAGCGAGGTCGGCTCGAACCAGTCCACCCGCAGTCCACCCACGGTCGCGGCCTCGTGGCCCTGCTCCCAGCCCACCATCGTCCGGAACACCGGGACGGCCCGGTCCGGCCGTCGGTCGGCGAGCGCCGTCACCCGGTCGAAGGGCACGAACCGGTACGCGTACGCCGCGGTCAGGCTCTCCTGCACCCGGGTGAGGTGCTCGGCACGGGTGCCGCCGGCCGACACGGCACGGACGGCTGCCGTGTTGAGGAACGGTCCCGGGACGCCGGCGCCCGTCGCGTCGCGCAGCGACACCGGCAGCCCGACGGCGAAGCCGGTGGAGCCGCTCCACCGGGCCAGCGCTCGCTGCCAGGCGGCCATCACCACCGAGTACGGGGTGACGCCGTGGCGCCGGGCCACCGCGTCGGCGAGATGCGCGTCGACCGGCACGGTGAGCCGCCGGGCCGCCGCGTCCTCCGGGTCCGGGCCGGCGGCCGACAGGTCGAGGTCGACCGTGCCGGCCAGCGCCCGTACGGCGTCGGGCAGCCGGTCGGCCGCCCGGCGGGTCCCCTCCTGCGCCCAGGCGGCGTCCGGGTACTGGATCACCGGATCCCGCTGGACCGGCTCGCCCCGCCGGGCGCGCCGGTAGTTGTCGAGGAGTTCCCGGACCAGGATGCCGACCGAGTCGCCGTCCACCGCGATGTGGTGCACCGCCAGGTGCAGAACGTGCTCACCGTCGTCGAGCACGGTCAGGTACGGCCGGAACCACGACTCCCGCAGGTCGAACGACCGCCGGATCTCCGCGGCCACGGCCCGGTCGGCGCCGGCCGTGTCCTGGGCGGTCCGGAGGGCGAGGTGACCGGCGAGGAGGTCCTCGTCGACGCCGTGCACCTCGGCGCGGACCCCGTCGCCCCACCCGACGATCCGGCTACGGAGCACTCCGTGCCGTTCGAGCAGCGCGGTCAGGGCGGCCCGCAGCGCGTCCACGTCGAGCGGTCCGGCCAGACGCAACGGGATCGGCACGACCTGGGCGGCCGGGCCCTGGAGCCGGGCGGCGAACCAGAACCGCTGCTGGGTGGGGGTCAGTGCCGTCCGGTCGCCCGGCTGTGGCCGGCGGGGCACCGCTGCGCCGTCGCCGGTGTCGTCCGGCCCGGCCTCCGGCAGCGCGCTGATCGCCGCGGCCAGCCGGTTCGGCGTCGGGTTGGCGAAGACCGTGGCCAGGTCGACGTCGCGGTGGAATGCCTCGGCGCACCGGGCGGCGAGCTGCGCCGCGCTCAGCGAGTCCCCGCCGCAGGCGAAAAAGTCACTGTCCACCTCGACTGTGGTGGCCAACAGCTCCCCGGCCAGGGCGGCCACCACCGCCGCCGCGCCGCCGGCGGGCGCGGGGGCGGCGGGCCCGGGGGCGGAGACGGGCGCGGCCGGATCGGTGGTGCGCTCCCGCAGGGCCTGACGGTCGGGCTTCTCCCCGGCGCTCCTGGGCAGGTCGTCCAGGACGTGCACCCGGCGGGGCGCGCCGACCTGCGGCAGCCGGCCGGACGCCGCGGTACGCAGCTCGGCCTCACCGACGGCGCGGCCCGGGCGGAGCACCACCCAACCCACGAAGTGCCGGTCCGGGCCGTCGGTGACCGTGGCCACCGCCTCGGCGACGTCGGGGTGGGCGCGCAACGCGGCCTCGACGTCACCGAGCTCGATCCGAACCCCCCGGACCTTCACCTGGTCGTCGGCGCGACGCAGGAACTCCAGTCCGCCGTCGGCCGGCGAGTGGCGGACCAGGTCGCCGGTCCGGTACAGCCGTTCCCCCGGTCGCGTCGGGTGCGGGACGAAGGCCAACGCGGTCGCCCGGGGATCGGCGAGGTAGCCGGTGGCGAGCGGCCCTCCGGCGAGCAGTTCCCCGACCTCCCCGGGGGCGACCGGGTCGAGCCGGGCGTCGACGACGAGGACCTCGTGGCCGGGTACGGCCGCGCCGATCGACGGGTACGCCGGCACCGCACCGTTCGCGGTCACGGACACCGTGCCGACCGTCGCGGTGATCACCGATTCCGTCGGACCGTATGCGTTGAGCAGGGCGATGCGTCGCGGGGCCGACGCCGCCCACCGGGCGACCGCCTCGGGGGTGAGGGCGTCCCCGCCGGCCAGGACGATGCGCAGGGCGCTGCCGGCGAGGTCCGCCCAGGTCGCCTGCGGTGCGCCCGTGAACTGGGCGAACCACGGCGTGGGCAGGTTCGCCACGGTCACCTCGGTCCGCCGGGAGATCCGACCGAAGTGGGCGGGATCCCACGGCTGCTCGCCGCGCAGGACCAGGGTGGCACCGGCCAGGAGTGGCACGATGACCTGCTCGATGGCCGCGTCGAAGCCGTGCTCGGCGAACTGGAGGTACCGGTCGGCGGGGCGGACGGCGAGCCGCTCGACCATGCCCCGGGCGTGTCGGAGAAGGGTGCCGGTCGCGACGTGGACGCCGCGCGGCACTCCGGTGCTCCCCGAGGTGAAGATCAGGTATCCGGGGGCGGTCGGCAGCTCCGGACCGGGCCGGCCCGGCAGCGGGCGAACCGTCAACCCGGCGCCGCCCACGTCGGTGATCTCCCAGGTGGCCGCCGCCTGCTGTGCGACGGCGGCGCGACGCGGACCGGGCAGCCGCCGCGACAGCGGCACGTACACCGTGTCGGCGGCCAGGCACGCCAGCAGCCCGATCAGGGCCGGCACGCCCCGCGTGGTGTCCACCACCACCCGGTCGCCGGGTCGCGCCCCGGCCGCCCGCAGCCGACCGGTGAGGTCGTCGACCGCGTCCCGCAGGTCCTGCCGGGTCAGCGTCCCGGTCTCCCCGTCGACGGCCGTGCGGGTCGGGTCGTCCGCCGCGTGCCCGCGCAGGACGTCGAGCAGCTCCGACCCCCCGGCGGGGTCGGCCCTCGGCCGTTCGGAGCTGGTCGGCTCCACGTCGGACGGTCCGGGGCCGGGCAGGTCCGCGGCGGTTCGGCCCAGGTCGGACGGGGCGGGGTGGGCGGGGGGCGGGGTCGAGCCGATCAACTCGGCCAGTTGGGCGTGGAAGGCCCGGGCCAGCCGGGCGATCGTGGCGGGACGGTACAGGGTCGGGTCGAAGACGAGTTTGGTGTGATAGCGCCGGCTGTCGTCGGCGATCTCCAGTACGACCGGCATCTCGGCTGCACCCGGAGAGGGGGGTCGCGGGACGAGATCCATCAGACGCGGGTCGACGGAGAACTTGTTGAAGCACACGCCGAGGCCGGCGGACGGGCCGGCGGACGGGCCGTAGACGCCCCGCCGGACCGCCTCCAGGGGCGCCTGGGTGGTCCCGAGTGCCCTCGCCACCGCCGCCGCGCAGGCCGCCACCGTGTCCCCGGCAGGAGCGAGCGGGTCGACAGTGACCCGGACCAGAGCGGTGTTGACGAACAGCCCCACTATCCGGGCCACGTCCTCGTGGTCGCGCACCGAGACCGGCATGCCCAGGACGAGGTCGGTACGGCCCGTCCAGGCCGCCACCACCCGGGCCCACGCGGCGAGGAGAAGCACCGTGTCGGTGGTCCGGCGGGCCTGCGCGGCCGCCCGGACCTCGTCGTGCAGCTCCGCCGGGAGCGCGACGTCGTGCTCGAAGGCGTCCGCCGGCACACCGACCAGCGGCGACGCGGGCCCAGCGGCCGGCGCGGGCCCACCGGTCGGCGCGGGCCCACCGGTCGGCGCGGGGTCGGCCGGGACCTCGACGAGGTCGGCCGGGATCCGTACGGGGTGGGGGGCGTCGCCGAGTGCCGCCACCGCCCGGTCGACCTCCGCGCGCAGCGCGGCACGTTGCTCCGCCGAGTCGCGCCAGATCGCGTAGTCGGGGTAGTCCATCCGCGCCGACGTGGGCCGGCCCGTGCTCAGCGTCTCCGCCAGGAGGGAAAGGGAGTGCCCGTCGCAGGTGAGGTGGTGCACGGAGATCAGCAGACGGCCCTTCCCGTCCGGCAGTAGCAGGTGGGTGAAGCGGACCAGCGGCTCGTGCTCCAGGTCGAACCGGTACCGGGCGGCCCGGGCACGGTGCCGGGCCAGCTCGGCCTGCGCCGCCACCGCCGAGAGGCCGCCCAGATCGACGTAGGACACCGGGAAGTCGGCGGCGGGACGCAGTCGGATCGAGGGCACCCCCGCCTCGACCACGACGGCACTGCGCAGGGCGGCGTGCTGGTCGACCAGGGTGCGGCAGGCCGCCACGATCACGTCCCGGTCCGGCCAGACCCCGATCTCCGTACTGAGCGTGAAGACCGGCAGCGGGCCGGCCAGCCGGTCGGCGAACCAGAGCCGCCGCTGCGCCTCCGTCATCGGCAACAGGTCCGGATAGTCGGAGAGCGGCGCCGGCCGTGACGGGGCCGGCGTCATGAACGACCGGCGTCCGGCGAGGATCTGGGCCCGCAGCTCCGCCCGGGTGGGTCGGTCCCCGCTCACGCCCAACCGTCCCCGGAGCCGGCGGTCTGGTCGACGAGCCTGTCCAACAGGGCGTCGAGCCGACCGTCCACGAGGACCGCGAGCCGACGCACCGTCGAGTGCTCGAACAGTTCGGCGACGGACAGTTGGATGCCGAACCGCTCCCGGGTCCGCGAGGACAGCTGGACCGCCGTCAACGACGAGCCGCCGAGGACGAGGAACTCGTCGTCGAGGCCGATCGGGGCGATGCCGAGCGCCTGCGCCCACAGTTCGGCGATGGCGCTCTCCACGTCGGTCTCCGGCGGGACGTACCCGCCGAGGTTCTCCGCGCGGGCGGTACCCGCGCCGGCCGTGGTGTCCTGGTGGGTCGTGACCGCGTCGGCGGAGAAGGCCCGCATCTCGTCGATCCGCTTCTGGAGCGGGCCCACCGAGGTGATCAGCTGTGGCTGGTCCGGCACCGCGAGCATCCGGCGGAACAGCTCGATCCCCTGCTCGCTGCTGATCAGCATCAGGGAGTCACCCGACGACGACCCGGTCGGCCCACCGGCCGCCGCCGGGCGGGTCGGTGGCGCGTCGGCGGAGGCGGAGGCCGCCCCCGCCGCAGTCTGGGCTCGCAGGATGTAGCTGTCCACCATCACGCAGACCCGCCCGTCGCGGTCGACGATGACCTCGTCGACCTCGATGAACTCGGGTCGGTCCGGGTCTTGCCGGTGCGTCTGCAGCACCCATGCCTCGGCCGGGATCGGCGAGTACACCCGCACACCCGCGTACGAGAACGGCAGGTAGCTCGCCGCCGCGCCGGACAGGCCGTGGGCGGCCTGGTCCAGCAGGGCCGGATGCAACCAGAGCCGGGGGTCGGCGTCATCGGCCACGAGCCGGGCGAGCCCGGTGTCCCCGTCGCGGAAGTACTCCCTGACCACGTCGAAGTACGGGCCGAAGGCCACCATCCCGGAGGACTGCCGTCGGGCGTCGACGGCCGGCAGCGCGGCCCGAACCCGGTCCAGGTCGACCGCCTCACCGGCCAGTTTGTCGATCGTCCGCAGCACGCCCTGGCAGTGCACCGTCCGGGGGCCCGCCCCGTCCGCACCGACCGTGATCTCGAACGGGGCGCCCTCGGCGGCTCGCTCCGGCGCGAACGACAGGGTCAGGGTGAGCGGGCCGGTGACCACGATCGGGTCGCTGAAGAGGAGGTCCTGGATCCGCACCGGCACCTCGCCCAGGGCGTGGTGGGCCGCCGCACGGACGGACTCCAGGAGCATCGTCGCCGGAACCACCGCCGCACCGGCGATCCGGTGCTCCATGAGGGCCCGGTGTCCGTCCGGGCTGAGCATCCCCTGGTACCGATGGGTGCCGTCCGCCTTCACGGTGACCGACTGCAGGAACGGATGGTCGAGGGATTCCGTCCGACCGCCCTGGCTGATCGCCCGCAGTGCCTGCACTCCCTGGGATGCGCCCTGGTCGGCCACCATGCCGACCTCGCGCCAGCCGACCCAGTTCATGGAGACGACCCGGGGACGGCCCGGCCGGTCGGCCACCGAGTTCGCGAACGCGTCCATGAACAGGTTCGCCGCGGCGTAGTCACACAGGCCGTACCCGGAGGTGACCGCGATGATGGACGAGCACAGCGCGACGAAGTCCAGTTCCGGATACTTCTCGGTGGTGAGTTGGTCGTACAGCGCCAGGACCGCGTCCACCTTCGGACGCAGGACCCTCGCCGCGTTCTGCTCGTCGTGCAGGGCGAGCAACTGCCCACCGGCCAGCCCGGCGGCGTGCACGATGCCGTGCACGGCACCGAACTCCGCCACGGTCTCCCCCAGCACCCCGGCCAGGGCGTCGGGATCGGTGATGTCGGCGGCGACCACCCGCACCTGGGCGCCGAGGCGCTCCATCCGCAGCACCGCCTCGATCCGCCGGCGCACCGTCTCGTCGGTATCCGCCGCCTCGGACAGATCCGCCCACCGGGCCCGCTCCGGCAGGCCGGTCCGGCCGACCAGGACCAGCCGGGCCTGTTCCGTCTCGGCCAGCGACTCGGCGATGGTGACGCCGAGGCCGCCGAGACCGCCGGTGATGACGTAGACCCCGCCGGGGCGCAGGGCGGACCGGTGGACCGGCCCGTGTCGCAGGGTGGCGTACGACCTGATCGCCCGCCGGTGCCCGCGCACCGCGACCACCTCGTCGGCGGGATGCCGGATCTCGTCGATCAGTCGGGTCGCGAGCACCCGCGCCGGGCCGATCCCGTCCAGGTCGATGTGACGTACCGTCACCAGCGAGGCCTCCCGCGGCAGCGCCCGGAACGGACCCAGTGCGGTCGCGCTGAACGGCACCGCCTCCTCACCGGCCACGGAGAACAGCCGGCTGGTGACCACGACCAGTTCCACCGGGTCGCGGACCACGTCGAGCAGGGCGCAGGCCAGGACGGCGGCCCGCCGGTACGACTGATGCGCCGGGGTCGGGTCGGTGCCGGTCGGGTGCCCCTGGAGGCCCGGCACGTCGTAGCCGACGACCACCCGGTCGGGTGCCTGACCGCTGTCCCACAGCTGCTCGATGACCGCCCGGATCTGAGTCGGGTCCTCCGGGTCGGCCTCGAAGACGCCGAAGTCCTCGATCAACGCCGGCCCCGCGTCGAGCCGGGTCACACTGGCGCCGTGAGCGAGGGCCGCGGCGGCGACCTCGGCGGTGAACGTCGGGTCGGTCCCGAGGACCAGCCAGTGCTCGCCGAAGACGTCCGCGGCCCCGGCGGTGCGCGGCGCCTGGGTCCAGACCGGCACGTAGAACGGGGTCTGCAGCGGTTCGTTCGGAATCTGCTCGGTCTCGGGCACCACGGTCCGGGCGGTCGGGTCGGGGTCGACCCAGTGCCGCCGTCGCTCGTACGGGTACCCGGGCAGCTCGACCCGGCGGGGCGCCGGCCCGGTGCGGACGGCGGCCAGGTCGACCGGCACCCCGGCGGCCCACAACGCCCCGGTGGTCGCCAGGACGTGGTCCCGCTCGTCGGTGCCCTCCCGCACGGTCGGCAGGCTGCCGGCCCACTGCGGGGTCATGCCCTGCGCGATCGCGGTCTGCCGGGCGAACGCGCCGAGCGCGCGTCCCGGGCCGACCTCCAGCAGGAACGGGTTTCCCCGGCGGATCAGCTGGGTGGCCGCGGCCCGGAACCGGACCGGCTGGCGCAAATGCGTGACCCAGTAGTCGGGGTGGGTGACCTGCTCCGGGTCGGCCCAGTCGCCGGTGACGTTGGACAGGAACGGCACGGTGGGTGCGGCGAGCCGGGTCGCGGCGACCACGGCGGCGTACTCGTCGAGGATCGGCTCCATCATCCGCGAGTGGAAGGCGTGCGAGGTGCGCAGCGGGGTGCCGGTGATCCCGATGTCCTCCAGCTCGGCGGCGAACCGGGCCACCGCCTCCTCGGTGCCGCTGACCACGCAGGCCGACGGGGAGTTGTCGGCGGCGATCTCCAGGTCCGGCGGGAGCAGGTCGGCCGCAGCTTCGACGCCGACCGGCAGGGCGAGCATCGCGCCCGGGGCGACGGACTGCATGAGCCGACCCCGGGCCGCCACCACGCGCAGCGCGTCCTCCAGGGAGAAGACCCCGGAGATGGCGGCGGCGGCGAGCTCACCGACGCTGTGCCCGATCAGCGCGGCCGGAACGACTCCCCGGGCCTTCCACAGGGCGGCCAACGCCCACTCCAGGGTGAAGATGGCCGGCTGGGTGACGGCGGTCTGGGCCAGGGCGGCCTGCGCCGCGTCGTCGGTCGGGTCGGCGTGCAGGAGGGTGCGCAGGTCCAGGCCGAGCAGGGGCGCGAGCAGGTCGCTGCAGGCGTCGACCGCTTCCCGGTACGCGGGCTCGGCCGCGTACAGCCCGCGCCCCGTCCCGGGGTGTTGGGCGCCCTGCCCGGGCAGGAGGAAGGCGACCTCGCGGTGACCGGTGACCGGGACGGCCGGGTGGGAGCCGGCGGCCCGCAGCCGGTCCACCGCCTCCGTCGTCGACCGGGCCGCCACCGCCCGTCGTACCGGGTGCGTCGTGCCCTCGTGCAGGGTGAACGCGACGTCGTCGAGGCGGACGTCGGCGGTCTCCAGGTGCGCCGCGAGCCGGTCCGCGACGGTGGCCAGCGCCTCCGGCGTACGCGCGGAGAGGGTGAGCAGGTGCGGCCCGACCGGATCGGGACGCTGCTCGGGCTCCGGTGCCGGAGCCACGAGGACGTGCGCATTGGTCCCGCCGATGCCGAACGAGCTGACCGCGGCGACCCGCCGGGCCTGACCGGTCCACGGCTGAGGCTCGGTGGCCAGCCGGAACGGGCTGTCGTCCAGCGTGATGGCCGGGTTCACCGGTGCCCAGTTGATCGTCGGCGGGATGACTCCCTCCCGGACCGCCAGGGTCGCCTTGATCAGTCCGGCCACCCCGGCGGCCGCTCCGAGATGCCCGACGTTGCCTTTCACCGACCCCAGCGCGCAGTAGCTGGCCTCGTCGGTGTCCGCCCGGTACGCCTGGGTCAGCGCGTTCACCTCGATCGGGTCGCCGACCACCGTGCCGGTGCCGTGGGCCTCCATCAGCCCGACCGCCCGGGCGGTCAGCCCCGCGCGTTCCAGGGCGGCGCGGACCACCTTGATCTGCCCGTCCACGCCGGGCGCCGCGAACCCGGCCCGGAGGCTGCCGTCGTTGGTGATCGCCGAGCCGAGCAGGACGCCGTGGATGAGGTCCCCGGCTGCCCGCGCGTCAGCCAGCCGCTTGAGCACCACCACCGCTCCGCCGTTGGAGAAGATGGTGCCGGAGGCGTCGGCGGAGAACGGGCGGACGTGGCCGTCGGCGGAACGGATTCCCCCGGCCTCGTACACGTAGCCCACGTCCAGGGGGAGGTCCACCTGGACGCCCCCGGCCACGGCCACGTCGATCTCACCGAGGAGCAGGGCCTGCACCCCGAGGTGCACGGCGACCAGGGAGGTGGAGCAGGCGGTGTACACGGACAGGCTCGGCCCTTGGAAGCCGAGCTTGTACGACACCAGGGGGGCGATGTAGTCGGGGCTGTTGCCGATGCGGATGCTCATCCCGCCGGCCGCGTCGGCCACCGTCGGGTTGGCCTCGATGTAGTCCTCGCGATAGTCGCTGGCCGCGCTGCCCCCGTACACGCCGACCCGGCCGAGGTCGCCCGCCGGGTCGTGCCCGCCCGCGGTCAGGCTGGAGTGGGCCAGCTCCAGGAAGAGCCGGAACTGCGGGTCGGCCAGGGCGGCTTCCCGCGGACTGAGGCCGAAGAAGTCGGCGTCGAACAGGTCGAGGTCGGCGGCGCCGGCGTAGACCCGCCGGTACTCGGGCCGGGACAGAGTCGACTCCTTGACGCCCCGCAGGCGCGCGACTTCGTCGTCGGTGACGGCCATCGCCTCGTGGCCGTCGAGGATGTTGCTCCAGAAGGTCTCGACGTTGTCCGCGCCGGGAACCCGGGCGGCCATCCCGACGATCGCAATCTCGCCCTGCTGTGTCATGTCTGTCTGGCCAATCCTTCGTTGCGCAGTGGATCAGGAGGCGGTGGCCGTGCGTCGAACCGCGCCGGACTGCGCGTCGAGCAGCTGTGTCATCGCAAGGGTTCGGTAGAGGTCGTCGGAGTCGATCAGCTCGGCGTGGGTGCCACGGGCTCGGATCCGGCCACCGTCGAGGAGCAGGATCTGCCGCGCCATGGTCACTGTGGAGAGTCGGTGCGCGATGATCAGCACGGTGCTGACCCGCGCCACCTCGGCGATCGCGTCGCGCAGGCTCAGCTCGTTGAGCCCGTCCAGGGCGGAGGTCGCCTCGTCCAACAGCAGCACCCGGGGACGGCGCAACAGGGCCCTGGCGATCGCGATGCGTTGCCGTTCCCCGCCGGAGAGGTTCATCCCCCGATGCCCGACCAGGGTGTCCAGGCCGTCGGGGAGGCGACTGACGAGATCGTTCAGCCGGGTCTGTTCCATGGCCTCGGCGAGTTGGGCGGCGGAGGCGTCCGGCGCGGCGAAGAGGAGGTTCTCCCGAAGGGTCCCGGACAGCACGGGCGCGTCCTGCTCCACGTACCCCAGGTCCGCGCGCAGCTGCGGGATGGGCAGGTCACACACGTCGCGGCCGGCGAACTCCACCACACCGGAGTCCGCCTCGTGGAAGCGCTCCAGCAACGCGAACACCGTCGACTTGCCGGCGCCGGAGGGGCCGACCAGCGCGGTCATCCCCCCCGCCGGCACCTCGAAGTCCACTCCGGACAAAATGTCCGGCCCGTCGGGGGCGTACCGGAAGTGAACCGCGCGGAAGGCGACGGCGACCTCGGCGGACGGGCCGTCGCCGGGGTACCGGCCGGCTACGCCGTTCGGAGCGATGTCGACGGCCGGGGCGCTTCGTCCGGCGCCGATGGTCGACTCCCGGTCGTCCGGCTCGGTGGAGAGCGCCTCGACCTCCTCGACGCGGCGCACGGCGGCCATCCCGGCCTGCAGCCCGCTGACCCCCTGCACCAACTGGTTGATCGGTGAGTACAGGTAGAACAGGTACATCAGGAAGGCGATCAACGACGACACCGGCAGGCTGCCGTCGGCCACCCGGGCACCGCCGACCCCGAAAACGGCGAGGAAGGACAGCTGAACGACCAGTCCGGACGCGGAACCGGCGATGGCGCTCCACCTGGCGGCGGTGATCCCCTCGTCGCGGGCCGTGTCGACCGCCCGGTGCATCACCCCGGCCTCGCGTCGCTCCGCACCGTTGGCCTTGATGGTGCGCAACGCGCCGAGAGCGCGTTCCAACTGGCCGCCGATGTCGCCGAGGGCATCCTGCGCCCGCCGGTTCGCCGCGCCCAGGCGCGGCATGACCAGGGCGATGGCCCCGCCGACCAACAGCATCACCGCGGCCACCACGCCGAACAGGACCGGGTCCAGGTAGGCCATGAACCCGGCCATCCCGAGCAGGACGACCGTCCCGAGCACCAGGTCCACCAGGTCGTTGGTGGTCGCGTGACGGAGCAGCGTGGTGTCTGCGGTGACCCTGGAGATCAGGTCGCCGGGGGGCGTGGTGTTGAGCGCACCGACCCGCAGCCGCAGCAGCCGGGTGACCAGGCCGGACCGGACGTCGCGGACGATCTCCTCGGCGGTCCGGTCGATCAGGTACCGGCCCGCGGCGGCAACGACGGCACCGGCGAGCACGATCCCGCAGAGCAGGACGCTCAGCCCGAGGATCGGTCGCCCGGAGCCCAACCGATCGACGAACTCCCTGGCCAGCAGCGGTGTCGCCAGGGCTGCGGCGCCGCCGGCGGAGCTGACCACGGTGCCGACCGCCAGGACCCGACGGTGAGGACGCACGTACCTGAGCAGTTGCCGGAAAGCCGAGGCGGCAGGCGGGTTTGAGGCCATGAGGATCCGTGAGCCCCCTTCCTGAAAATCGACGGAGAGTGGCTACACTTTCTCCCGAGCATGCGGGTAGATCCAGATAACTAACCGTCAATAAGTCATCAAGTTGGGGGCACGGCCTTGGCGGAGGATCCGAGTCACGACGCGCCCGCGCCAGCCGCCCCACTCGCCGGCCTCGTGCGCGCCCTACGCAGACGGGCCCTACTTACGCAGGAAGAACTGGCCAGCCTCTCGCGGTTGAGCGTGGGCACGATCCGCGGTCTCGAAACCGGCCGGATCCAGCAGCCACACACAGGCACACTTCGCAAACTGGCCGAAGCGCTTACTCTCAGCGACGAAGAAGCGGCAGCGTTGATCACAAAATCGCGGACACTTCCAACACGGACAGTGACTGATCTGATGCCGGGCCCGGTGCCGGCGCAGCTTCCGGCCGGCATCCCCTCGTTCGTCGGGCGGGCGGAGCCGATGCGGCTGCTCGATGCCCACCTGACCGCGACAGACGGCGCGACGGTCACCCTGGCGATCGTGGGCAGCGCCGGAATCGGCAAGACCACCCTGGCCGTTCACTGGGCCCACCGGGTGCGCCACCGGTTCCCCGACGGCCAGATCTATCTCAACCTGCGCGGGTTCGACCCGCACCACAGCCCGTCGACGACCGGCGCGGCCCTCCACAGTCTCCTTGCGGCGTTGCACTTCCCGCCGCACCAGATGCCGACGAACCCGGACGCTCAGGTCGGCCTGTACCGGACCCTGATGGCTGACCGTCGGATGCTGATCCTGTTGGACAACGCCCGCGATGCCCAACAGGTCCGCCCCCTGCTGCCAGGGTCGGCAGGCTCGCTGGTCCTGGTGACCAGCCGGGACCGACTTTCCGGCCTGGGCACCGCCGACGGCGCCGACCTGCTGACGCTGTCCCGCATGCCACTGATCGAGGCCCGGGAACTGCTCGCCCGCCGGCTCGGTGCCCTACGGGCGGCCGCCGACCATCCGGCGCTCGACGAGATCATCGAGCACTGCGAGGGGCTGCCCCTGGCGCTGGCCGGCGCGGCCACCTTCGCGAACCGGCATCCCAGCACCTCACTCGACTACCTCGCCGGGCAGCTGCGCAACGCGCGCCGGCGGCTGGACGTCCTCGCCGACAGTGATCCGGCGACGAACATCCGTTCGGTGTTCTCCTGGTCGTACGCGGCGCTCACCCCGGACGCCGCCCGGTTGTTCCGACTGCTGGCCCGCCACCCGGAGAGCCACTTCACGACGAGGAGCGCTGCCGCCCTCGCCCTGGTCTCTCCGACCAAGGTGTACCCGCTCATGTGCGAGCTGACGCGGTTGCATCTGGTCGAGGATCACCCCGACTACTACGTACTGCCCGAGTTGCTGCGCGCCTACGGCGAAGAGCTGACCTACCCCGCGCTGCGGGCGTCGTAGTCCCGCCGGTCATGTACGGTCGACGCCCGCCGGCAACGGCGGGCCGGAAGGGGGCGGGGTGATGCGTCTTCACGTGGGCTGCGCGATGTGGACCCACAAGGCATGGCAGGGGCGCCTGCTGGCACATCCACTTCCGTCCCACGAGCGCCTGCGGCACTACGCCGGTTGGTGCGACGCCGTCGAGGGGAACACGACCTTCTACGCGACCCCGACCAGGGACACCGTGGCCTCGTGGGCGCAGCAGACCGACCCCGACTTCCGCTTCGTGCTCAAGGTGCCGAAGCTCATCACGCACGAACGACGCCTCGTCGACGTCGACGAGGCGCTTCGGGTCTTCCTGGACGCGATCGAGCCGCTCGGCCCACGGGCCCACGCCCTGTGGATCCAGTTGCCGGGATCGTTCGGCCCGGCTGACGTCGCCGTGCTCGCCCGCTTTCTGCGCCGGCTCCCCAGTTCCCACCGGTACGCCGTGGAAGTCCGGCACCCCGCGTTCTTCGACGACCCGCGCTCGGCGTCGCTCCTGGAGGAGGCGCTCGCCGCCGCGGCTGCCGAGTGGATCCCGTTCGACACCACCGCGTTCTTCCGGAGCCCTCCGACCAGCGACGCGGAACGGAAGGCGTGGACCAGGAAGCCGCGCATGCCGCTCCGATCGCGCGCGCTGACCGACCGGCCGATCGTCCGGTATCTCGGCCGCGACGACCCCGCCCGGACCGTGGAGGGCTGGCAGCAGTGGATCGACGTCACCGTCGGATGGCTGCGCGAGGGCCGCACGCCCACCGTGTTCGTCCACACCCCGGACAACGCCGAGGCGCCCGTGCTCGCCCGCCGCTTCCACGACGCCGTACGGGCACGCGTACCCGAACTGGATTCACTGCCCGACCCCATGCCGGCCGCGCCCCTGACCCTGTTCTGACCGCGATCGCCGCCCGGTCGTATCGGGACAGGCTCGTACCGGGACAGCGGCCTCGCAGGCTCCCGGCCTACCCTGGCCCTCGTGGGGCGAGCCCGGCGGCCGGCGACCCGGCGTTCGTCACGCCTGTCACACCCGCCACCCGGGGTGGCGTCGCCGGGCCGACGGCCGGTCGATGGCGTACACCCGCAGCGGGCGATGGTCTACCCGATACCGAAGCACGTCAGGAGAAGGACCCCGCACGGGTCGTGGGCGGGTGCTGGCGCGGGGTGAGGCCGAACGCTTCGGCGAGGAGTTCGTGGGAGCGCCGCCGGTCGGCGGGGTCGGCGATGAGGTTCTGGATCATCAACTCGTCCGCGCCGCTCTCCCGCGCCATCTGTTCCAGGGTCGCGCGCACGTCCGCGGGCCCGCCGGCCACGAACCGTGGCCACTGTTCGCCCACGATCGTGACGGGCTCGGCCTTCTGCGACGTGGTGAGCTCGCGGGCCCCGTCGTCGGCCGACGGAATCATTGCGTTGCCACCCGCACGGCCCAGCCGGGCGTAGAAGCCCTTGGCCGAGTTCACCAGGTGCTCGCCGTCGGCCTTGGTCTCGCCGACGGTGACGTTCACCGCGAGGATCGCCCGTGGCGACTCCAGCCCGAACCCCTGCGGCCTGAACGTCTCGCGGTAGTGCCGCAGAGCGGACGCGGCGGATCGGGGATTGATGAACCCGGCGAACGTGTAGCCGATGCCGAGTCCGGCGGCGAGGTCCGATCCGCTCGGACTCGATCCGAGCAGCCACGTCTGCGGGACCTCTGGCACCGAGTCCATCAGCCGGTTGCCCGCGAACGGGTGGCCGTCGGGGAATGCCTCGTACAACCAGGCGAGCGTCTCCAGCACCTGTTGCTGATGATCTGCCTGGGCGGGGTTGCTCCGGTCGCGCTGCAGTGCCAGGTCGATCACGGGGCCGGCCGTCGCGCGCCCCATCCCCAGGTCGACCCGGCCCGGAGCCATCGCCTCAAGCTGCTTGAACATCTCCGCGACCTTGAACGGGCTGTAGTGGTTCATCAGGACCGCGCCGGAACCCAACCGGATGCTGGAGGTCTGCATGGCTGCCGCGGCGATCAACAACTCGGGATGATGGGAAGCCCCTGAGCGGCTCAGGTGGTGCTCGGCGAACCACACCCGATGGAAACCGGCCACCTCGGCATGGCGGGTGACCTCCAACGAGTCGGCCAACGCTTCGACCTGCGTGGTGCCGGGAGCAACAGTCCCGAGATCGACGATGGACAGCTTCATGGACGAACTCCTCGGAATCTCCGAACAGGTGAGGCCCAGCGGGACCTAGGCGGGGGGAAGTATCACGACGTGCAGCTGTCGGGGCCCGTGGACGCCCTCGACCCGGTTGAGTTCGATGTCACTGGTGGCGGAGGGCCCGCTGATCCAGGTCAGTGGCCGGTGCGGAGCAACCCGGGCGAGGGCGTCCGGCACGCTGGCAACGACCTGGTCGGCCCGCAACACGCAGACGTGCACGTCGGGCAGCAGGCTGATGATCCGGCGGCCCTGGTCCGGGTCGGCGTCGAGGACCACGGTGCCGGTTTCGGCGACGGCCACGGCGGCCGCCGTGACGACCCCGTCAACGGCGGCGATCTGTTCCGCGGTGAGGTTCTCGTCGATCACCGTGGCAACGCTGTCGGGCAGCCAGTGGCGGGGCAGTCCGGGCGGGATCACGATGCGCCGGCCGCCGAGGATCCGGCCGATCACCTGCGCGACCTCGCCGCCGGCACACCGGTGGACGGTGGCCCGGTAGTCGGTCAGTCGGTGGACCAGCAGGTCGAGGTCGGCGGCGGAGCCGGCGGGCCGGTACTCGCGTGGCACATCGACCGGTGTCGCCGGGGTGTCGCCGAGGGCAGCGCGGATCCGGCCGAGCACAAGCTGGCGTGAGTTCACCGCTCGGCCCACCACTGGCGGAAGGTCTGCGATGGCGGCTGCGGCAGGTCGCGGCTGCTGGTCCAGCCGTTCAGCGGTGGGGGCAGGGCGCGGCCGGCGACCCGGGTCAGGCCCGCGGCCCGCTGCGCGGCCGCGTACAGCGCCGGGTGGTCCATCGTGTACGCGGCCGCGGCCATCACCGCCGCTTCGGCGCGCGGGTGGGGGGCTTGGCTGCGCAGGTGGACCAGCAGTTCCGGAATGTTGATCATGACGGGGCAGGCGTCGTAGCAGGCGCCGCAGAGCGATGAGGCATACGGCAGGGAGGCGTTGTCGGCGACCCCGGTCAGCTGGGGGGACAGCACCGCCCCGATCGGCCCCGGGTAGACCGACCCGTAGGCGTGCCCGCCGGTGCGCTCGTAGACCGGGCAGACGTTGAGGCAGGCGGAGCAGCGGATGCAGTGCAGTGCCTGCCGGCCGACCTCGTCGGCGAGCACCGCGCTGCGGCCGTTGTCCAGCAGCACCAGGTGCACCTGCTGCGGCCCGTCGCCGGGAGTCACCCCGGTCCACATCGAGGTGTACGGGTTCATCCGTTCCCCGGTCGACGCCCTCGGCAGCAGTTGCAGGAACACCCCGAGGTCCGCCCACCGGGGGATGACCTTCTCGATGCCCATCACGGTGATCAGGGTCTCCGGGAGGGTGAGACACATCCGTCCGTTGCCCTCGGACTCGACCACCGCGAGGGTGCCGGTCTCGGCGACGGCGAAGTTCGCCCCGGACACGGCTACCCGGGTGCTCAGGAAGATCCGGCGCAGGTAGCGGCGGGCGGCGGCGGCCAGGGCCGCCGGCTCGCTGGTCAGCCCGGGGTCGACGTCGGGCATCTCCCGCCGGAAGATCTCCCGGATCTCCGCCCGGTTGCGGTGGATCGCCGGCACCAGGATGTGGCTGGGTCGATCCCGGCCGAGCTGCACGATCAGCTCGGCCAGGTCGGTCTCCACCGGTTCGATCCCGGCCGCCTCCAGCGCCTCGTTGAGGCCGATCTCCTGGGTCGCCATCGATTTGACCTTGATGACCCGGTCGCTGCCGGTCGCGGCCACCAACTCGGTCACGATCCGGTTCGCCTCGACCGCGTCGGCCGCCCAGTGCACGGTGCCACCGGCCGCGGTGACCGCCGCCTCCAACTGTTCGAGCAGCTCCGGCAGACGGGCCATGGTGTCGGCCTTGATCGCCGATCCAGCGGCGCGCAGCTCCGCCCAGTCCGGCACCTCGTCGATCACCGCCCCCGACTTGGCCCGGATGGTGGTGGTGGCGTGGCGCAGGTTGCGGCGCAGCTGCGCGTCACCCAACGCCCGCCGGGCCGCCGCGGGGAACGGCTCGTCGCCACGCAGATGCCCCACCCCGCGCGGCGCCGTCGCCGGCATGCCCAGAAACGTGCGGCTCATGATCGCACCTCCAACCGGTCCCGCTCCCCCGCCGTCTCCGAGCCCTCCGTACTTGCCAGGATCTCCGCCAGATGCACCGTGCGCACGCCCGCCCTCAGCCGGGACAGGCCACCGCCGATGTGCATCAGGCACGACGCGTCCCCCGCCGTACACACATCAGCCCGCGTCGCCAACACATGACGCATCTTGTCCGCCAGCATCGCCGTGGAGGTGTCCGCGTTCTTCACCGCGAACGTCCCACCGAACCCGCAACACTCGTCCGCCTGCGGCAACTCCACCAGATCCAAACCCCGCACCGCACTCAACAGCCGCAGCGGCCGATCGCCCACCCGCAGCATCCGCAGCGAATGACAGGTCGGGTGATACGTCACCCGATGCGGGTAGTACGCCCCCACATCCGTCACCCCCAGCATGTCGACCAGCAACTCCGACAGCTCGTACGTGCGCCGGCCCACCTCCTCCGCCCGACCGGCCAACCGCTCGTCGCCGGCCCGGCGGGCCAGCATCGCGTGCTGGTGCCGCACCGACCCGACACAGGAGCCGGACGGGGCGACCACCACGTCGTACGGGGCGAACACCCGCACATGCCGGCGCACCAGCCGCAACGCCTCGTCCGGGTAACCGGTGTTCACGTGCATCTGCCCGCAGCACGTCTGATCGGCCGGGAACACCACCTCATGCCCCAGACGCTCCAACAACCGCACCGTCGCCTTCGCCGCCTCGGGAAAGAGAGTGTCGGCGAGGCAGGTCACGAACAGGGCGATGCGCATGTTCACCCACCCATCCTGGTCTCGGCGGCCCGCCAGGCCGCCTCGTCGCCGCGCGACTCGTACCGCACGACGTGCTGGGTCTCGCGCAGCACGGCCCGCAGGGCGGCCAGGTCGCCGCCGATGATACCGGCGGTGCGGGCCTGTACCAGGACGTTTCCGAGCGCGGTGGCCTCGACCGGCCCGGCGAGCACCGGCAGCCCGCAGGCGTCGGCGGTGAGCTGGCACAGCAGTTCGTTGCGGGCGCCGCCGCCGACGATGTGCACGGCATCGACGTGCCGGCCGGAGAGCTGCTGCGCCTGGCGGACGGCCCGCCGGTGCGCCAGCGCGAGGCTGTCGAGGATGCAGCGGACGGTGGCGGTCGGGGTGGTGGGTACCGGCTCGCCGGCGTGCCGGCAGGCGTCGGCGATGCGCGTGGGCATGTCGCCGGGCGGCAGGAACGCCGGGTCGTCCGGGTCCACGACGGAGCGGAAGGCCGGTTCGAGGGCCGCCCGCCGCAGCAGATCGGGCAGGTCGGGGCCACCCCAGGTACGCAGCGATTCCTGCAGCAGCCACAGACCCATCACGTTGCGCAGGTAGCGGATCGTGCCGTCGACGCCGGATTCGTTGGTGAAGTTGGCCTGCCGGCTCGCCTCGGTGAGCACCGGGGCGTCGAGTTCGACCCCCACCAGGGACCAGGTGCCGCAGGAGATGTAGGCGAAGCGGTTCCCCGCCGCCGGCACGCCCACCACCGCCGAGGCGGTGTCGTGCGAACCCACGGCCACCACCTGCGGCGAGCCAGGCAGCCCCAGGTCGGGCAGGACCGGGCCGATCCGGGTGCCCGGCTCGCGCAGCGGCGGGAACAGCTCGCTGCGGATGCCGGCGTCGGCCATCAGGCCGGTGGCCCAGGCCCGCCGGCGCAGGTCGTACAGCTGGGTCGTCGAGGCGTTGGTGATCTCGGCGCCGAGCTGGCCGGTGAGCCAGTACGCGACAAGGTCCGGGATCAGCAGCAGCCGGCGGGCGATGTCCAGCTGCGGCGTGCCGGCCGCGGCGGCGAGCTGGTAGAGCGTGTTGAACGGCAGTTGTTGCAGGCCCGTGGTCGTGTAGAGCTGCTCCTCGCCCAGCTGTTCGGCGACCCGCTCGGCCACCCCGTCGGTGCGGCTGTCCCGGTAGTGCACCGGGTTGCCGAGCAGCGCGCCGGAGGCGTCGAGCAGCCCGTAGTCGACGGCCCAGGAGTCGACGCCGATGCTGGTCACCGGCCCGGCGGCGCGCAGGCCGTCGAGGATGCCCCGATAGAGGGCGAGGATGTCCCAGTGCAAGGTGTTCCCGACCCGCACGGGTTCGTTGGGAATCCGGTGCACCTCGGCCAGCTCCAGCTGGCCCGGTCCGACGTGGGCGAGCATGACCCGGCCGCTGGACGCGCCCAGGTCCACGGCGGCGAGGCGGACGGTGCTCACAGCATTCCCCGCCGAACTGCCCACACGACCGCCTGAATCGGGGCGGTCACGCCGAGCCGGTCGCAGATGGCCCGGATCCGCCGGCGCACGGTCCGTTCGGACATCCCCGATCGGCGCGCCACCGTCTCCAGCGGCACCCCCGTCGCCAGCAACCGCAGCAGCCGGAGGTCCTCCTCGTCGAGCACCGGATTCTCCACGAGCCTCGTCGTCCTCATCCCGCACCACGCCGGGTCAGCGGAGGAAGGCCGCAGCGACGCCGGCGTCCACCGGGATGTGCAGACCCGTCGTGTGGGACAGCTCGCCGCCGGTGAGCGTGAAGACCGCGTTGGCCACGTGCTCGGGCAGCACCTCGCGCTTGAGCAGCGTGCGTCGGGCGTAGAACTCCCCCAACTCCTCCTCCGGCACCCCGTAGACGGCGGCGCGCTTGGCACCCCAGCCGCCGGCGAAGATGCCGGAGCCGCGGACCACGCCGTCGGGGTTGATGCCGTTGACCCGGATGCCGTAGCCGCCGAGTTCGGCGGCGAGCAGGCGGACCTGGTGCGCCTGGTCGGCCTTGGCGGCGCCGTAGGCGACGTTGTTCGGGCCGGCGAACAGGGAGTTCTTGCTGGAGATGTAGACGATGTCGCCGCCCATTCCCTGATCGATGAGGACCCGGGCGGCCTCCCGCGAGACCAGGAACGAGCCCTTGGCCATCACGTCGTGCTGTACGTCCCAGTCCGCCTCGGTTGTCTCCAGCAACGACTTCGACAGCGACAGCCCGGCGTTGTTCACCACCAGATCCAGGCCGCCGTAGGTGAGCACCGCCGCGCGGACCGCGGCGGCCACCGCCTCGGCGTCGGTGACGTCCACCGGTACGGCCACCGCGACGTCCGGCCCGCCCAGCTCACCGGCGACGGTGTCGGCGGCGGCGGCGTCCCGGTCGGTGACGACCACACAGGCGCCCTCGGCGGCGAGGCGGTGGGCGATGGCCCGGCCGATGCCCGAGCCGGCGCCGGTGACCAGGGCGATCCGAGTGGCGAGGGGCTTGGGCTTGGGCATCCGGGCGAGCTTGGCCTCTTCGAGGGCCCAGTACTCGATGCGGAACTTCTCGGCCTCGTCGATCGGCGCGTACCGCGACACCGACTCGGCGCCGCGCATGACGTTGATGGCGTTGACGTAGAACTCGCCGGCGACCCGGGCGGTCTGCTTGTTGGCCCCGAAGCTGAACATGCCCACCCCGGGCACGAGGACGACGGCCGGGTCGGCGCCGCGCATCGGCGGGCTGTCGCCGGTGGCGTGCCGCTCGTAGTAGGCGCGGTAGTCGTCGCGGTAGGCGGTGTGCAACTCCGTGAGCCGGCCGATCACGTCTTCGAGCGGGGCGGCGGGCGCAAGGTCGAGCACCATCGGGCGGACCTTGGTGCGCAGGAAGTGGTCCGGGCAGGAGGTGCCGAGCGCCGCGAGCGCGGGGTGCCGTTCGCGGGCGACGAAGTCGAGCACCACGTCGCTGTCGGTGAAGTGGCCGACCTGCGGACGGTCGGTCGACGCCAGGCCCCGCAGGACCGGCGCCAGCGCCGCCGCGCGGGCCTGCCGCTCGTCCGTCGGCAGCGGCTCGTATCCGTGGATCACCGGGCCGAACGGCTCGGCCCGGCCCCGGTCGTCGAGGTACGCCTGGATGGTACGGATGATCTCCAGCGAGTTGCGCTCGCACTCCTCGCTACTCGCCCCCCAGGCCGTGATGCCGTGCCCGCCGAGGATCACGCCGATCGCCTGCGGGTTGGCCCTCGCCACGGCGGCGATGTCGAGGCCGAGCTGGAAGCCGGGCCGCCGCCACGGCACCCACAGCACCCGGTCGCCGAAGATCTCCTTGGTCAGCTCCGGCCCGTCGGCGGCAGCGGCGATCGCGATGCCCGCGTCGGGGTGCAGGTGGTCGACGTGCGCGGCGTCGACCAGACCGTGCATCGCCGTGTCGATCGACGGCGCGGCCCCACCCCGCCCGTGCAGGCAGTAGTCGAACGCGGCGACCATCTCGTCCTCCCGCTCGACGCCCGGGTAGACATCGACGAGGGCCCGCAGGCGGTCGAGCCGGAGCACGGCCAGGCCGGCCTCGGTCAGCGTGCCCAGGTCGCCGCCCGAGCCCTTGACCCAGAGCAGCTCGACGGGGCCACCGGTCACCGGATCGGTGGCCCCGCCCCTGGCGGAGGTGTTGCCGCCGGCGTAATTGGTGGTGGTCGTGTCGGCGCCGAGCCGGTTGCTGCGCGCGATGAGTGCCTGTACCTCGGGATGCATCGTCTTCACGTCTCCTGTATGCGTTCTCGGGTGGTGGTCAGGCGCCCCAGCCGGCCTGCTGCCCGCCGGCGCGTTCGGCGCGGATGCGCTCGAAGTAGCCGGATCGGGCGTAGGCGGCGATCGGGTCGGGGTCCAGGCCCAGCTCGGTGCGCAGCTCGGCGAGGAGCGGCCGCACGTCGGTGTTGTAGGCGTCCATCAGGACCGCGTTGGCGCCGAGCACGTCACCGGCCTGCTGCGCGGCGGCGAGCGCGTCGGCGTCGACGAGCATGGCCTTGGCGGTGGCCTCCTGCACGTTGAGCACCGAGCGGATGATCGCGGGGATCTTCGGCTCGATGTTGTGGCACTGGTCGAGCATGAAGGCGATGCCGGCCTCCGGGCGCAGGGCGTCGCCACGCACGATCTCGTGCATGATGCGGAACAGCTGGAACGGGTCCGCGGAGCCGACCATGAGGTCGTCGTCCGCGTAGAACCGGGAGTTGAAGTCGAAGGCGCCGAGCTTTCCGGCGCGCAGCAGGAACGCGACGATGAACTCGATGTTCGTGCCCGGCGCGTGGTGTCCGGTGTCGATGACGACCTGCGCCTTCGGCCCGAGCTCCAGGCAGTGTGCGTAGGCGGTGCCCCAGTCCGGCACGTCCGTGGTGTAGAAGGCGGGCTCGAACAGCTTGTACTCCAGCAGCATCCGCTGATTCGGACCGAGTCGGCCGTACACCTCCCGCAGCGCGGCGGCGAGGCGGTCCTGCCGGGCGCGGATGTCGTCCTGGCCCGGGTAGTTGGTGCCGTCGGAGAACCACAGTTTCAGGTCGCGCGATCCGGTGGCGTCCATGATGTCGACGCACTCGAGGAGATGGTCGGTCGCCTTGCGGCGCACCCGCGGGTCCGGATTGGTGACGCTGCCAAGCATGTAGTCCGGGTCCTGGAACACGTTCGAGTTGATCACGCCAAGCGCCACCCCCAGGTCCGTCGCGTGCTTCGCCAGCGCGGCGTAGTCGTCGACCTGGTCCCACGGAATGTGCAGGGCCACCGTGGGTGCCACCCCGGTCAGCCGGTGCACCGTCGCGGCGTCGGCGATCTTCTCGTACGGGTTGCGGGGCACACCTTCCTGCGGGAAGACCCTGAAGCGGGTGCCGGAGTTCGCGTACGCCCAGGACGGGGTCTCGATGCGCTGCGCGCGCAGGGCCTGCTTGACTCCCTCCTCCGTCGGCGCGTCGGTCTGGGTCATGGTGTTTCTCCCGTCTGGGCGGCGAGCTGCGCCGCTAAGTTGAAGACCTCGTCCAGTGGCCGCATGGCACGGTCGGCCGTGCCCTGGTCGAGGTCGAGGAAGAAGGACGCCATCTCCGCCTGCCAGCGGGCGTTGACGTCGCGGGCCTGCATGGCGGCCTGTGCCGCCGCGAAGTCGTCGGTCACCAGGAACCCCACGAGCAGGCCGTCCTCACGGAGGAAGAGGGAGTAGTCGCGCCATCCGCACTCGGCCAGGGCGGCGAGCATCTCCGGCCACACGCGCGCGTGCCGGGCCCGGTACTCGTGCAGGCGGGCGGGATCGACCTGCAGGGTGAAGCAGACGCGGGGCATGGTTCTCCCATCGGTGCCTCCACCGGGCGGTGCCGGCGCGACGGGCGCCGGCACCGCCGGGTGGGCGGTCAGAACTGAAACTGGTCGATGTCGCTCTTGTCGAAGACGGTGGGCGGGCCGAGGACGACCACGCTGAACTTGCCGACGCCGTCCAGTACCGGCAGCGGAGCTCCGTCCGCGCCCAAGTGCGCCGGGGTTCATCCGACCTCCTGAATCGTTTCATTTCCTGTGCTTGGACCGTAGGGGGCAGGCATTCACGCCGTCAAGGGCTTCCCGGTGATTTCTCGCCTGTTGCCCGAGCGGACCTACAGGCCGGTTCCGGAACCGCTCCTGCAGCCAGCACCCGGGGCGCGCCGGCACCGTCCGTGGCTGGATGAAACGTTTTAAGCGCTATAGACTCCCGGCCGTCAACCGGTCGGACCCGTTCCGACCCGCCGGTACGGCAGCAGGAGACACCGCGAGCGAGGTGCCCGCACCCCGACCGCGGGCCGCAACCAACCACCGCACCGATCGTCGAGGGAGTCATGGCAGCGGCGAACATCAAAGAGGTGGCCCGGCACGCCGGCGTTTCCGTCGGCACGGTGAGCAACGTGCTCAACCGGCCCGACACGGTCGCCCCCGCCACCCGCCAGCGGGTGCTCGATGCCATCACCGAGCTCGGCTACGTCCGCAACGACTCCGCTCGCCAACTGCGCGCCGGACAGAGTCGCACCATCGCCATCGTCGTACTGGACGTGGCCAACCCGTTCTTCACCGACGTGGTGCGCGGCGCCGAACAGGTGGTCGAGGAAGCCGGCGCCATGCTCATCGTCTGCAACAGCGGCGAGGACAGCGCCCGGGAACGCCGGCACCTGGAACTGCTGGAGGAGCAGCGGGTCCGTGGCGTGCTCATCACCCCGGTCCATCACGGCTCCCAGCCCAACCTGGAGAAGCTGATCGACCGCGGTATTCCGGTGGTGCTCGTCGACCGGGGCTCGGGCCGGGCCAGCCGCTGCTCGGTGGCCGTCGACGACGTGCTCGGCGGCCGGCTGGCCATGGACCACCTGCTGGACCAGGGCCACCGCCGCATCGCGTACCTCGGTGGCCCGTTCTCCATCGCCCAGGTCGCCGAACGGCACGCCGGCGCCGCCGCCGCGCTGGACGAGCGCGGTGACGGCGCCGAACTGCGGGTCGCGACGACCACCAACCTGACCGTCGCCGCCGGACGACGCGCCGCAGAGAACCTGCTGGCCCTGCCCTCCCGGCAACGTCCCACCGCCGTCTTCTGCGCCAACGACCTGATAGCGCTCGGCGTGCTGCAGGAGGTGACCACGCGCGGCATGCGGGTGCCCGCCGACGTGGCCATCGTCGGCTACGACGACATCGAGTTCGCCGGCGCGGCGGCGGTGCCGCTGTCGTCGGTGCGTCAACCCCGCGAGCAGCTCGGCCGCACCGCGGCGCAACTGCTGCTGGAGGAGGACGAGTCCGGCGAGACGCACCGGCACCGACACGTGGTGTTCCAGCCGGAGCTGGTCGTGCGCCGCTCCAGCGACCACACGAGGTAGCCGGCCTCCATCCGCCGGGCGGTCACGCGAGGTGATGACCAGAAAGGCCGGGGCGCGGTCGTGACGACCGCGCCCCGGCCTTCACTGACCTGTCAGTAGCTCCCGAGGTCGAGCCAGGGCCCGTTCCGGTCACCGGGCTCCTGGTTGCGGGTCCACCACTGCGCCTTCCACAGGTGGCCGTCGTGGGCCACGATGTCGCCGCTGGTGTAGATCCACGAGTTCGTCCACGAGGCGTGCTTGCCCTTGGGGGTCTCCACCGGGACGCCCACCTCGGCCCACGCGCCCCAGGGGGAGACGCCAGGCACTTCGGCGCGCGTGGACCACTGGGCCTCGTACGCCCGGTCGTTGTGGATCACGCGGGCACCCTTGCGGTACTCGACGGTGCGTTCCCAGTTGGGATGACGGACCAGAGCCTTCAGGGCCGTGGCCAGCGCCCGCTCAGCCTTGTCCACTTCGTACTGGTAGGGGTAGGCGGCCGCAGCGACCGTCCTGGCCTTCGTGAGTGCGTCGGTGAGGCCCGCCCAGCTGTCGGCCGTGTACTGCGGTTCCGACTTGCCCTCGGCCTCCGCGATCCGCTCCCGCAGTGCCTGCCGGTCGCTGGCCGGTGTGCCGAAGGCCTCGATCTCCGCCACCTGCATGAGGTAGCCGTCGGCCGCACTGCCGCCCATGCGCAGCTTGCTGCCGATGACCCGAACAAAGGCGGCGCGCACGGGCTTGTCCAGGGTGAACACCCGTGGCTTTGCGGTGCTGCCGTTGTCACCCGTCACGTCGGCGATGGTGGTCCACTCGCCCCCGTCCGATGAGAGCTGCACCTTGTAGTCGACCGGGAAGGCGCCGAGCGCGTGGACCTTCACCTCGCTCACGTCGTAGTCGGCGCGCAGCCCGACGACGGCCCACTCCTGCGCGTTGGGTGTCGTGTGTCGCCGGATGTTACTGGTCCAACCGTTGTCCGTCCGCCCGTCGACCAGGAACTTGGAGGCATAGCCCCACTGCTCGTAGGTGCTGTCGGGGGTGGTGGAGGACACGACAACCGTCTTGTTCTTGGCGATGTTCTGGCCCTCGACGTACGGCGGTGGCGCGGGCGTGACCGGCGGGGACTGGGGCGCCGGGGTGCCGCCGTCGTCGTGGTACACCTCCAGCTCGGCCAACGCCGCGGCGTAGCCGCCGCCCCACCGGTTCATCTCCTGCACTGCGATCCGCACGTAGCGGCCCTTGGTGGCGTCGAAGCTGTAGCTGAGCGGACCGGCGGCGCGGCCCTGACCGGTGACGGTCTTGACCGTTCGCCACGACTCGCCGTTCGTCGACACCTGGACGGTGAAGTCCCGGGGGAAGGTGCCGCCGTAGTCGATGGCGGTGCCCGCCGGGTAGAGGTCGATCCGGTTCAGGGTCTCTTCCCTGCCGAGGTCGACGGTGAGGTTCGCCTTCCGGGAGGCTTCGGTGGCCGGCGTGCTCCACCCGTTCACGGCGCCCTGCGCGAAGCGCTGCCCGTCGGTGACGCCGGTCGGCGACCAGTCGCCCCCGCTCTGGGTGCTGTCGGCGGTGACCGGCTTGTGCTGGGCGATGTTGGAGTTCACCGGAGTCGCGCGAGCGTCGTAGTCGTAGCCGGCGGGGAGCGCGTAGAGGACGGCCTCGCCCTTGTCGAACTTGCGGTTCAGGGCGCCGTTGTCCAGCGCGACGCCGACCGGCTTGCCGGTCTGCCGGCTGATCTCCTCGAGCGAGCCGATCCCGGTGCCGAACCGCAGCGAGACGTCCTTCGCCTGGGTGAAGCTGTTGTTGACGACCATCACGTAGTTGCGGCCGTTCTCGCGGTCGCGCATGTACGAGAAGGTGAGGTCGTCGTTCGACTGCGAGCGCACCAGGAAGTCCGCCGGCACCGCCTCCTGGCCCCAGGTCTGACCGTTGAGGTAGACCTCTTTGGCGTCCAGCCTCATCAGGGTGGGCCCGAGGGCGTGGATCTCGCTGTTGAGCTGCTTCACCGGCTCGAACAGCTCGGTCTTCTGCCCGTCAGCGGTCATGATGGCGTCGGTGAAGACCTCGCCGCGGTTGGTCGGCGTCCACCAGGTGAAGTACGAGAGATTCTTGTACCCGTACGCGAGAGCCATGTTGGCCTCGTAGCGGATCTCGGTCGGGTTCATCCGCCGGAAGTTGCCAGGAACACCGACAGCCTGCAGGTACTGCGCCGTCTTGACGTTGTTGGCCAGCCCGACCTTCCGCACCGTGTTCATGTTGTTCAGGAAGCCGGTGTAGTCGAGGCTGTTCTCGGTCCAGCCGAACGGGTACCGGTCGTACATCAGGTAACCGCGGTCACCGACCCGGTCGAGCCACCCCTGCGTCACCCGCGCGTACTCGGCCTCGGACCCGTACACGAAGCTCGGCAGGAAGTTCAGGTGCGCGTCGTACTCGGGCGCGACCTCCTTGATGGTGTTGAACACCCGGGCGAACGGGGTCGGGTCGTACGGCTCGTCCACGATGAAGAACCCGCCGACGCCCGGGACGTTGGTGTATCCCAGCACCTCCTGCCGGATCTGCTCGTCGGTCATGTTGACCATGCCGGGCCCGATGCGGCCGTCCTGGACCATGATCTGGAAGCCGTTCTTGTGCGCCAGCCGCGCCATCTCCATGTTGATTTCCTTGGAGGTGTGCAGCTGGGTCGCGAGCACCAGGTCGATCCCCGCGTCGCCCAGGTAGCTGTACTGGGTCTCGTTCACGTGTTCCGTGGTGGGTGGCCAGAAGGCCGAAATCACGAATTTGTCCTCGACCCGTTCCACCTCGTTCCGGACCTCGACCGGGATCGACCTGGACTTCTCCAGCTGCGGCGCGGCCATCGTGATCACCGCCTTGCCCGGCGCCACGGCGGTCACCACGCCCGAGCCGTCAACGGTGGCCACACCCACGTCGGACGAGGTCCAGACAAGCTTCGGGGTCCCGCTGGGCGCGATCGCCCGGTGGGGCAGCCGTTCGACGGTCCCGGTCTCCAGCAGCAGCGCGGGCTTCTCGATGGACAGGATCGTCTCGTTGAGCCCGCCGAAGACGGCCAGTTCGGAGAGCTGTACGAGGTATCCGTCACCGGTCGCGACGCCGTTGCGGCGGGTGACGTACAGCCGCAGGAAGCGGCCCTCCACGTCGGCCAGGTCGACGACCTGGGGCGCGGTGCGGCCGGCCGCGTTGCCGGTGCTGGTGAAGACGCTGCGGTACTCGTTGCCGTCGGACGACACCTCGATGCGGTAGTCGGCGGGGAAGCTCTTGTCCCTCGGGAACACGACGACGCGGTCGATGTCGTGTGACGCCCCGAGGTCGTAGCTCGCCCAGGCCGCCGTGGTGGGGACCTGCACCTTGTCGTACGGGTTGGTGCTCCAGCCGTCGGCCTTGCCCGCCACTCCGTTGTTGAGCAGCGACATGGCCCAGGACTCGTTGGCCATCTCGTAGCTGGACGAGGATGTCACCCTGGCGCTCGCGGCCACGTTGGTCGTGCCGTCCGGGGCGTAGCCGGGAACGTCGTACGGGTCGGCCGGGATGTTCGACGCCGACGGGGCCGCCGATGCGTGGGTGGGGGCGTTGACCAGCCCCCAGGTTGTCGTCGCCGCGACGATGAGCCCAGCGGCCATCATGCGGCGGAGAGTCGCGCGCAAGACTGTCCTCATTTCCTGGTGGACGTGAAACGCCTAGCGATAGGCGTGCGGGGTTGGCTAGATGCGGAGGGTTGGCGCGGGCTAGCGGAAGGTGCCTTGTGAGACCGAGCCCTCAAGCCGGCGCTGGAAGATCACATAGATGGCGAGTACGGGAAGGACGGTCATCACGACCGCCGCGAACAGGGCGCCGAAGTCGACCGCGTAGCCGGCCCTCGACGCGAACACCGCCATGCCCTGCGTCAGCACGTAGTTGTCACGATCGGTGTTGAGGACGATGGGCAGTAGGAACTGGTTCCACAGCCCGAGGAAGTTGAAGATGGCCACCGAGGCCAGACCGGGTTTCGCCATGGGCAGCATCACCCGGAAGAACGTGCTCCACTCCCCCGCGCCGTCGATCTGCGCCGCCTCGTGGATCTCGTCCGGCAGCGCCTTGAAGAACGAGTGCAGGAAGAAGACGGTGAACGGAAGGGCGAACGCGACGTAGGTCAGGATCAGGCCCGGCAGGGTGTTCAGCAGCCCGAAGTTCCGCAGGATGAAGAAGAGCGGCACGATCGCGAGGAACAGCGGGAACGTCATCGAGGTGAGCAGCGCGTTGTAGATGAGCCGGTTGCCCGGGAAGCGGAACCGCGCCAACACGTACGAGCACATCGCGCCGAGCAACATGACGATGAACAGCGCGGTGCCCACCACGATGACCGTGTTCAGGAAGTAGCCGCCGATCCCGGCACCCGTCCAAGCGGCCGCGTAGTTGCGGAAGCTCCACTCGCTGGGCAGCGAGAACGGCGACGCCAGGATCTCACCGGTCGACTTGAACGACGACATGACCGTCCACAGGAACGGGACGATGACGATGACGGCCCAGGCGACGAGGAGGGTGTGTGAGGTCGTCGCGACGGCGATGTCGCCACGGCTGGTTTTCCGGCGACGTCGAGGCGGCGCGGGGGTGGCCGAGGTGGCCGGGCGTGCCTTCTCGGCGGTGAGCGCGGTCATGTCCGCTCCTTCCCGTCGGCACGTCCGCCGGTCAGGCGGTCGGCCAGGAACACGATCGCGGCGAACAGCAGGGTCACCACCGCGAGTACCACGCCCATGGCGGTCGCGTACCCGAACTGCCCCTTACGGAAGGCCACGGTGTACAACTGCTGGCTCATGGTCAGCGTCGAGTACTCGGGCCCGCCGGTGGGGTTCAACGCCTGCATGTAGATGAACGCGTCGAGGGCGATGATGCCGAGGTAGACGTACGCGGTCCGTACGCTGTCCCGGATCTGCGGGATGGTGATCGAGAAGGCGGTGCGGAAGCGACCGGCACCGTCCAGGCGCGCGGCCTCGTACGTCTCCGCCGGGATACCTTTGATCGCCGCGACGAACAGCACGGTGTAGAAGCCGACGAAGCTCCAGATGATGACGAAGATAGACGCCGGCAACGCGGTGGTGGCCTTGCCGAGCCACGGGAAGTCCGCGAACCCGTCGAGGCCGACTCCGGCGAGAAGGCCGTTGAGCAGCCCTCTCGACGGGTCGTACACCTGGGCCCAGATCAGCCCGACGGCGATGGCGGGCACCGTGTACGGGAAGAACGAAACGACCCGGTAGAAGCTGGACCCGCGAAGGCCCCGCACGGTTCCCGTACTCGGGCCACCGACGGTGACCATGCTGGCGATCGCCAGAGCGAGCGCGATGGTCACGATGGGCACGACGATCGCGAGCACTACGTTGTTCAGCAGAGCGCGCAGGAAAACATCGTCACCGAAGAGCCTGACGAAGTTCTCCAGACCGATGAAGCGCATGTCCGGCGAGAAGCCGGTCCAGTCCGTCATCGCGAAGTACAGCGCCTGGACGAACGGCGAGATCACGAAGATCGCGAAGATGGCCAGGGGAAGCACCAGGAATACCGCCATGAAGCTCACCCGGTCGAAGGTGAGCTTGCGGCGGCGCTTGGCGGCACGCCGGCCGCCCAGCATCGTCGTACCTGTCATCGCATTCAGCTAACCTTGATCTTCTGGATGGACGAGTCGTTCGCGATCTTGTCGCTCACGGACTGCAGGCCCTTGGTCATTCTGGCGACGTCGAGGTCGCCGGCGAGGAACGAGTTCCACAGGACCAGTTGGTCGGCGCCCATCCCGTAGTAACCCTCGGAGACGAAGTCGAAGATGTTCTGGCCGGCGGCCTCGAGCATCTTGGTCTGCGAGACCAGCGCGGTCGAGCCGTAGCCGTCGGCCGGTACGGTCCCCTTGACGATCGTCGGTGCCAGCCGGGTCTTCGAGAAGTTGGCGGCGGCCTCGCTGGAGAGCATCGCGCGCAGAACCTCCTTGCCACCCGCCGGGCTCTTGCCCTTGACCGGCACGATGAACGGTTCGCCGGCCGCGGCTCGCAGCGCCTCGAACGGCAGCGCCGGGCTCGTCGACAGGGTCGGCACCGGCACACCGGTCATCCGGAAGCCCGCCTTGGTGGCCTTCTTCATCTCGTTCTCGATCCAGCCGCCCGAGCTGTACAGCAGAGCCTGCTGATCGTTGCTCCACTTCGCCTGCGCGGCGGTGAACTGGGTGCCCGCGCCACCGGGCACGATGTAACCGGCCCGCACGATGTCGTGGATCTCCTTGAGAACGCCCTGGACCGCCGGGTGTGACCACGCGTTCGGCGCCAGGTTCTCCAGGGCCAGGCGTACCTCGTGCCCGCCCTCCTTGATCGCCGAGTCGACCAGCGTCCAGTGGTAGTAGTTGGCCGCCTCCTTGCCGAAGACGAACAGGTACTTGCCCTTCGCCTTCGCCTTGGCGCCGAGATCCTTCGCCTCGGCCCAGGTCTTCGGCGGGGTCCAGCCGTTCTCCTCGAACAGCGAGGCCGAATGCCAGAGCGAGAAGACGGTCATCACGTAGTTCAGCGCGACGAACTTCCCGTTGAACGTGCCGGGCAGCTTGACCCCCGGGTAGAGGCTGTCCGCGATCTTCGTGCCGCTGTAGTTGGTCGCGTCGAGGACGTCGTCGAGGGTCTCCAGCTGGTCGACGATCGTGCTCAGCGAGATTTTGCCCGCACCGCCGTTGTTGATCAGGTCAGGCGGGTTACCACCGACGAACCGGGGCTGGAGTTCCTGGGCGATCTCCGTCGACGGCTGGACCTTGATCTTGATGCCGCTGTGCTTCGCCTCGGCCAGGCCGCCCGCGAACGTGACGTAGTCGTAGCCGTAGCCGCCGTTGAAGATGACCGCGTCGACTTCGGTGTTGGCGGCCAGTCCGAACGGGTTCTGGGCGCTCGTGGCGCCGGTGGTCGACGTGCCCTTGGGTTCGTCGTCGCCCGGCGAGGCGCACGCGGCCAGCACACCGGCGACGGGTACCAGCGACGTCGCCAGCGCGCCCCGCAGGAACAGCCGGCGATTGAATGGTTTCAATTCAGAGGACATGGGTGGCTACCTTTCGATGGGCCTTGCTGTCTGCGATTTCTATGGCCGTGGCGGTCCGCTGCGGCGGCGGGCTGCCCGGGATTACGCGACGGGCTTGATGCGCGTCCCGTAGCGCCGCTCCAGGGCGCCGTTGTGCTCGTCGCCGCCGGGAATGTTGGCCGAGATGTACAGCGGCGGCACCTGCCCGGCCGCCCGGATGCGCTCCGCCGCGCCGATGGTCAGCAGCTGCGCGAGGTAAGCAGCGGTGATCGACGAGACCGCCCCCACCCCGAGCCCGTCACCGAGGCCGAGGGTGGCGTCTCCGTACGGAGCACGGTTGTCCAGGACGATGTCGGCGACGTCCGAGAGCCGCTTCCCGCTGGGATGCTTGGGGGCGACCGCGTTGGTGTGTTCGAGGCTGGTCACGGCGATCACCGGATGCCCCTCGGCCTTGGCGCGCAGGGCGAGCCCGACGATCGAGCCGTTCACGCCCGAGTTGGAGGCGATGAGGAACACGTCGGCCGGGTGCATCTCGTACAGGTCGTAGAGCTCGTCCACGATGCTGTTGTCGCGTTCCAACTCGGCACCGACGAGGATGGAGGCGTCGGTCCGGTCCCCGAACAGGACCAGGTCCCGCAGCGCGATGGCGTGACTCGGGATGAACCCGCCGGCCCGGCCGGCGATCTCCATCGCGAAGGCCTCGGAGTGACCGGTGCCGAAGGCGTGCAGCACGCCGTCGTTCTCGATCGCGTTGACGATCAGCTCGATCGCCCCGTCCAGGCCGCCCGAACGGGCCTCCTCGTCGATGGCGCTGAGGCGGCTGGAGACATGCGTGGAATAGTCACGGAAGAGGGTCGTCATCAGGAAGGCGTTCCGTTCGTCGGGGAGGCGGTCGCGGCACGCGGCGGCCGGGACTGGGTTTCACGATGGGTGGCGATGGCCGCAGCGGTCCGGGCCAGCATGGTCGTGGTGCGTTCGAAGTTCTGTTGCGCGACCATCAGGTAGAGCAGGTCGAACACGAACAGCTGGGCGTGCTGCGCGGCGAAGTCCCCGGGCTGGAGGTATTCGCCGGGCGCGTAGCTCTGGATGTGCATGTCGGCGGCTGCGGCGAGCGGCGAGCTGGGATCGCTTGTCAGGGCCACGGTGAGCGCGCCCTGCGAACCGGCGAGCGCCAGCATCTCCACTGTCTCGCTGGTGCGACCGCTGTTGGAGATGCCGATCGCCACGGCGCCCTCCCCCAGCAGCGCGCCGCTGGTGAGGCCGAGGTGCACCTCGGTCCACGCATGCGCGTTGATCCCGATCCGGTACAGGCGCTCATGGATGCCGGCGGCGACGAGCCCACTGCCGCCGATGCCGTAGATGTCCACGTGCCAGCTGGCGGCGATGGCGGCGACGACCCGTTGCAACAGGGCGAGGTCGGCCAGATCGGCGGTGGCCTGCAACGCGCCGACGTGCGCGTTGAGCAGCATCCGCAACACCTCGGCGGGGTCCTGCCCCGGGTGGAAGGTGTGCCCGATCACCTGCTCCCAGGTGTCCTGCGCGCTCGACCGCCCAAGGTCGGCCGCCGAGCTGACCCGCAGGGGCAGGTAGCCGCCGTAGCCGATCAGCCGGCAGAAGCGGGTCACCGTCGCCGCCGAGGTGCCCGCGCGCTCCGCGAGTTCGGTGATCGACAACTGGAGCGGCAGCTCGGGGTTCTCCAGGAGCAGCTGGCCGATCTTGGCCATGGACTGCGTCATGTGTGACAGCTGCGCCCGGATGCGACTGCTGACGCCGAACTCGGCAGTCGTTTGCGCCGGGGGTACTTCAGCCGAAGACATGATGATGAAAAGTCCTATCACTGTTAGATTCGGTTCGTGAAAACTAATTGCAGGATCTCGGTGGGGGCAATGAACCTCAGGTCACGGGTTGGTAACGATGCCTGATCTGCTCGCCGTCGACGCCGGCGGCACCTCGACCCGTAGCATTGTCGTCACCGCCGAGGGCCGGTGTCTCGGCTACGCCCGCACCGGCAGCGGAAACCCGACCTCCGCCGGACCCGTACACGCGGCCGCTTCGGTGGCGGCCAGTGCCGCGGCCGCGTTGGCGGCCGCCGGCGTGTCAGGTAAGGAGATCGGCGGGGTCGTGTTCGCCATGGCCGGCGCGAGCCCGCACATGGACGTCGAGTCGTTCACCGCACCACTGAAGGCACTCGGCATCACCGCGACCCCGGTCGTCGAATCGGACCTGCTGGCCACCTTCTTCTCCGGCACGTACCAGGAGGCCGGCTACGCGCTCGTCGCCGGCACAGGCGCGGCGGCCATCAGGGTCGAGCGGGGGCGGATGATCGCCACCGCCGACGGGCTCGGCTGGCTGCTCGGCGACGACGGCTCCGGCTTCCACATGGGACATCGGGTGGTCCGGGCGGCGCTGGCCGAGCTCGACCGCCGCGGTCCGGCCACCGCGCTCACCGGACTACTCCTGGACGAACTCGGCCAGGCCGGGGGCCACGCTCCGGATTCCGACGGTCGCCCGGCCATCGTCTCGTACGCGCTCGACACCCTCTACGCGATCCGCCCGGTGCAGCTCGCCCAGTTCGCGCACCTGGCCTTCGAGGCCGCCGGCGACGAGATCGCCGACGAGATCGTCCGCGACGCCGCCGACGCGCTGCTGCGCACCCTCGACGCGGTGGTCACCCCCGGCCTGAGCGGCGTGATCACGCTCGGCGGCGGCATCCTCACCCGGCACCGCACGCTGGCCGACCAGATCGCGGCCCGGTACGCCCGGGACGGCACCACCGCGGAGGTACGCATCGTCCCCGACGGGGTGGTCGGCGCGGCCGTGCTCGCCCTCCGGCAGGCCGGAGCGACCGTCGACGAGGTCGTCTTCGACCGGCTCGCGACGACACTCGCGACGCTGCGCTGACGTGTACCTCTGGACGGTCAGGACGATCGGGGCGGGTGAACCTCCTGGCCCGCGTCGAGCGGTACGCCAGATTGCGCTGCTCACGAAAGGCGGCCTGGACGCCGGCCTGGAACCGCGTGTCCGCGCCGAGCCCGGCCATCAGCGCGGCGATGTGACGCTGTGCCGTCGGTGGCCACGTACCTCTCGGGTGGTCCGGGCAGGACGGTGATCAGGCCGACGGCGGCGAGTCGGGCGAGCACCGCGGGGAGCGGTTCGCCGCCCGATCAGCTTCCGGCGAGGGTGGCCAGGGTCGCTGACGGCCGGTCGACGATCAGCTCGTACGCCGCCTCCTCGCCCGGACTCATCAGTCGGCTCACGGCGTCGGTGCGTCCTCAGCAGTGAGCCAGCCCCGCTGCACGGCCTGGTAGCCGGTGCCAGTGCAGCAGGGCGATGGGCGATTGCGAAGTCGGGCGCGAGGGCTTTGACCAGGAATCTGGGGGTTCCTGGCGTGGGCGCCGCTCCACAGCAGGTATGCCTACCGGCGCCTGTGGAGCCCCGGCCTTTGGGTCGGGGAGTCGGCCCCGGCGTGTGGGACATCCACTCGCCGCGCGTGCCGTCCCGTGACGAGGTCGTTGGGGCCCTGCGCCGCGCCGTCGCGGCGGTACCCGGCGGACGGCTGTGGGTGAACCCCGACTACGGCCTGAAGACCCGCGGCTACCCCGAGGTCGAAGCGTCCCTGCGACACCTCGCCGCCGCCGGCGAGGTCCGCGGAAACTGATTACCCGGTGCCGGGCGGAGCTCGACCGAGTTCCGCCCGGCCCCCTGCAACGGCAGCATTCCACGCGCTTGTGCAGCCTGACGAGCGGACGCCAGCAATGCCCTGCGGTGGCCGGGCAGAGCACGAGTCCTCATCCTTCCGCTCTCGGGGTCCCGCAACCGTAGTGGACTCGCCGACTACCCGCGGCATGTAGCTGACGCCCGATCGCGCTCGTGCCGATGCGGCCCGAGCGAGACCTCACCGATCTGGCGCACAACGGCCCATGCTCGACGGGGGCTGGCTTCGTGCCCGCACCGCGTCGAGCTGCAGCTCAGCCAAGGTCAACATCCTGGGCTGGAGTACTGGGACCCCTCGGGCGGGCAGGCCTCAACTCAACCTCGCCGATCAGCTGCTTGGCAGATTCAAGGACGCCACCCATGGCGGGGCGACAGGCCGTTACGCAGAGAACCATTGGCGCTCTTGACAGTCTCGGCCCCGTTGGGACACCCTCTGGGCCAGATCGCGCCCGAAAGTCCGTGGCTCATGGGCGTGCAGTTGCAAGGTCAACATTACATATTCCGCGCCCATCGTAGACACACAAGGAGGACCATTTGCGTCGCGATATCGCAGTCAGCATTGCTGCGCTTGTCGCCGTGCTCGGAATCCTGATTCCCCAGGAGTCCGCGCTCGCCGGCAGTGGCGCACCGTTCAAGCTGCCTTACGGGGCTGGACACGCGTACACCATTACCCAGACGCCCGGAAGCGGCTACTCCCACAACGACGGCTATAACCGACATGCCGTTGACTTCGCCATGCCGCAAGGCACCCCGATTGTCGCCTCGGCGGCCGGCACCGTCTACTACGAGGGATGGAGCGCCGGCGGAGGCATCATCGCCTTGATCGACCACGGCAACAATCGTTGCTCTCAGTACGCCCATCTCAGCACCACCATCGTCAACAGAGGGCAATGGGTGGCACAGGGGCAGCATATCGGCGCGTCCGGAGCCACCGGAAACGTGACCGGTCCACATCTTCACTGGAATGTCGTCTACTGCGACTCTCAGCTCAGCCGCGAAATCCCCAATACCGTGGAGACCGGCACAAACTATCCCACCGGCACCGCACCCGTGAGCCAGAATCGCCTTTCCACCGGCCTGCCTGGGGCTGATGGCGAACGAGTTTCCGACTTCAGTGGTGACGGTGCCGCCGATGTCCTCGGGGTCGCTGCCAACGGTGACTTCTGGTACTACCCGCACAATCTTGCCGGCCTCAGCACCCCGGTAAAAATCGGGATCGGTTGGGCGGCCTTCAAGCACGTCATGGCTGCGGACTGGAGCGGTGACGGTGCTGCCGACGTCCTAGGAGTCGATTCTTCAGGGAGGCTGCTGTACTACCCGAACAACAGCTACAAACTGTCTGGCTACACGCAGATCGGGTACGGCTGGGCGGCCTTCAAGCACGTCATGGCCGCCGACTGGAGCGGTGACGGCGCCGCCGACGTCCTAGGAGTCGACGCAAACGGAAACCTCTGGTACTACCCACACACCGGAGCCGGCCTCGGCAACCCGGTCAAAATCGGAAACGGCTGGGCAGCCTTCAAACACGTCATGGCCGCCGACTGGAGCGGTGACGGCGCCGCCGACGTCCTAGGAGTCGACGCAAACGGAAACCTCTGGTACTACCCACACACCGGAGCCGGCCTCGGCAACCCGGTCAAAATCGGAAACGGCTGGGCAGCCTTCAAACACGTCATGGCCGCCGACTGGAGCGGTGACGGCGCCGCCGACGTCCTAGGAGTCGACGCAAACGGAAACCTCTGGTACTACCCACACACCGGAGCCGGCCTCGGCAACCCGGTCAAAATCGGAAACGGCTGGGCAGCCTTCATACACGTCATGTGACAGTAACGATTCACCAGGGCGGGTCGGCCCAGGTACCAGACACGGCGCCCCGGCCGACCCGCCCGCCGTCATCCGCCCCTGCGCAGGCCGATCCCGACCTGCTGACGCAGCAGACGACGACCTGCGTCTTCCAGGTGGACGGCAAGGTGCGGGACACGGCCGAGGCGCCCACCGCCATCGCCGAGGACAAGGTGCGCGAACTCGCCCTGGCCTCGCCGCACGTACGCCGGGCCGTCGGGGATGCGCCCATCGCCATGGTCAATTTCCGGGTGCCACGGATCGTCAACGTCGTCACCCGCGGCTGACCTGGCCGGGATCGCGCCGGCTCCCGTACCAGACCCGTAGTCATCGTCGTCTCGCACCACGGAACGGCGGCCACCAGCGGCGGCGCCTCCAGGCGTCGGCTGCGGCCGTGTCAACGCGGTGCCTGAGCCCTCATCAATAGTGATGCCATCCCGAGTCGCGGCCACCCGCCATCGTGGCCGCGAACCGGCACGGGCCACCAAGAAGATGTGAGGGCTTGATGCGTGGGGCGGTTGTCGGCGTTCGTGCGCTGATTGCGCCGCATGCTCCGATAGCGTGCTGGCTGAGTCCACGCGGCGGCGTGCCGAGCTGGCCGGCCCGCTATGGGAGCACAGGGTCGGTGATGCCCAGCGTCCCAGCCGTCTGCGGCCGTCGTGGACGCCCACCCCACCGGCGCTGCTCGACCTCGTCAAGGGCGACCTGATGGCGCTGGCCCGTCGTCACCCGGCGGCACGGCTCGGGGCGCACCGTACTGGAGGTGCGCTGCAGCGCCCGTACCGTCCTGACCTACCGGCTCACCGGAACGCGCCGCCGTGCTGGTCCGCCGGCTGTCCGAGCCGGCGAAGGTGGGGACAGCCGGGGAGCTGCATCCCGCCGCTCGAATCGGCCGCGATTTGTCGTCGACCACGGCGTCGGCACGACGCCGGCGAGACGCGCGTCATCCGCGCCGGCACCTGTCCGGTGTCGGCATGGTGGACGTACAGGTCTCATCGATGGAGCATGTCGGGCTCTCGATCTGGATAGGCGCGATCGGGATGCAGGCGACAAGCCTTTGAGGCCCCCAGTTCGGGTGACACTCCGTGACCGGATCCGGGCGAGGACACGATGACTGGTCCGGAAGGTCGCAGCTCGGCCGTTCGGGGTTGCGCCGACGGCGCTATCGGTCACGACGCCGTCTGGCGCCGGCCCCCGCCCCTGTGCCGCCGACGTATCGGGGTTCCGGAGCGAATACGGTGCGGGTCACGAGTCGCGGCTCCGGCTGGTCGCCAAGCCCACCCGTGTGTCGCAGCACTCCGCGGAGGTGGCTGCGCCCGGCACACAGGTCACCGGCATGCTGAAAGTAGGAAATGGGCGTAGAACCACCTGTGGACTTCCCGTTTTCCAGATCGGCTCCATCACCGTAGCTCGTCCGGCGCCGCTAACCATGCCCGACGAGAAAGGAATTGGTCAGCCAGACTAAAATGTCCTGTTTGCGCGGTGGTTCCAGTTCTACCCATCTCTGAGAAGGGACCTGGCACATGAAAAGGGTTGAACGAGGTCTGACGAACACCGAGTCGGTCGGCCAGCGGATCCAGGCGCTTCGTCTTCGCAGCGGCTTGACGCAGCAGCAGCTTGCCTCGAAAGCCAACATCAGCCTGGGTGGACTGCGTGATCTCGAGCAGCACCGGGTCAGCCGACCGCGGGCGAACACGTTGTACCGCCTCGCGTCCGTGCTGGGGTTGTCGCCCCCGGAGGCGCGTGAACTGATCCAACTCGGCCAGGAGCATCCGCTGCTAGCCAAAGATCTGCAGATCAGGGTGCTGGGCATCCTGTCCGTCCGGGTCGACGGCATGTCGGTGACTTTCGGTTCGGAACCTCGGCGCATCCTGCTCGGCATGCTCGCCCTCTCGCCACGCGTGCCGGTCAGCATCGAGTCGCTGGTGGAGCAGGTGTACGGGCGCAGGCCGCCACCGAAGGCGGGCGAGCTCGTGCGGTCCCAGGTCTCCCGTCTGCGTCGCAAGCTGCAGTCCACCCAGTCACCGGCGCGGACCAGTGACATGCTGGTTTCGGCGGGCGGCGGGTACATGCTCACAGCCGATCACAACCAGCTCGACCACCTTGCGTTCGAGCGTCTGGTGTCCCGTGCCCGCCGTGACCGGGACGCCGGGCGGCTGGAAGAGGCGTTCACCGTGTACCAACAGGCGATCGGCCTATGGCGCGGCCAGACGCTGGAGGACCTGCCAATGCTGCAGGTCCAGTCCGCGGTGGCGGCGCTGAACAGGCACCAGGAGATGGCCATCCTCGAGTACGCGGCCATGGCAAGCGCCCTGAATCGCCACGATGACGTGCTGCCGGTGATGTATCGCCTCATCGAGGCCAACCCGTTGCACGAGCCAGCGCACGCCCGGCTGATGGTCGCCCTCGCCGGAAGCGGGCAACAAGCCGCGGCGCTGCACGTGTTCATGGGGCTGCGTGACCGGTTGGCCGACGAACTGGGGCTGGACCCCAGTCCTGATCTGCGTGACCTGCACCAGGCGATCCTGCGTGGCGAACTCGACAGTGTGAGCAACCTGCCCTATTTGCCCTCGGCGCCTCCCAGGCAGACGGTTGCCATCGCACGGCCGGTGCCGACTCAGTTGCCGACCGCGCCGCGCGGCTTCGTCGGCCGCGCCGAGTCCATCGCGCGACTCGATGCCATCCTTGCCGACGACCAGCACTCGACCGCGATAAACAGTGTGGCGATATCCGGCACGGCAGGGGTGGGCAAGAGCGCACTCGCGGTGCATTGGGCCCGACGCGTCGTGGAGCAGTTCCCCGACGGGCAACTGTACGTGAACCTCGGTGGGTTCGGTCCGGAGCCGGAGCCGGTGCCGCCGGGCGATGTCCTGCCTGGTTTCATCGAGGCGCTCGGGGGCAGGGCCGAGCGTGTTCCCGCCGGACTCGCCGACCGGGCCAGCGCGTACCGCAGTCTGCTGGCGGGCAAACGGGTGCTCGTGGTGCTCGACAACGCCCGTGACGCCGACCATGTCCGTCCCCTCCTGCCTGGCTCTCCGGGGTGCCATATCGTGGTGACCAGCCGTGATCCACTGCTCGGGCTGGTCGCTACGGAGGCCACTCATCCGCTGAAACTCGACCTGCTGACCACAACCGAGGCGAGGGCGTTGTTGAGCAGGCGGCTGGGGGTCGACCGACTGGCGGCCGAGCCGCAGGCGACGGAACAACTGATCACCCGGTGCGCTCAGTTGCCGCTCGCGCTGGCCGTCGTCTGCGCCAAGGCCGCCATCAACCCCACGCATCCCTTGGCCACACTGGCTGATGAACTGGCAAACGGACGGACCCTGGACGCACTGCACCACGGCGACCCGTCGACCGATCTGCGAACGGTGTTTTCCTGGTCCTACCGCAATCTCAGTTCGAGAGCGGCGCGGTTGTTCGTCGAGCTGGGAACGCGTCCACAGACGGAGATCGACCTGCCCGCCGTGGCCGAGGTCCCCGGTGAGTCCACGGATCACGTCCGCCGGTCGCTGGACGAACTCGTCCGTGCCCACCTGATCACGGAATTCCTGCCCCGGCGTTACGGCATGCACACCCTGCTGCACGCGTACGCCGTCGAGTTGGCGGGTGGCGCTCGGCCACGGGCGTGACGACCTGCCCGTCGAACGTGGCAGCAACACCCGTAGTCGACCCGCTTACCGGCCGCGCCGAGGGCATTGACCAGCAATGTTGGCCGTTGTGGATGATCGCGGCCATGTCCGCGTCCGGCCACGCGTGCGCACAATCATGAGACTCGTCAGTTCGATCACCGGTGGAAGTCTCCATCGCCAACGATCCACGCTCTTGGAGGCCCTGTGGACGTCATCTCCGGTTCCGCAACCGCACGTTCGCTGGGCGGATCGGGGCTCGCGGTCTTCCCCGTCGGCCTCGGGTGCATGGGCATGTCGCAGGACTACGGGCCAGCCGACGACAACGAATCCCTTGCCACCGTTCGGCATGCCCTCGACCTCGGCGTGACGTTGATCGACACGTCCATGAGCTACGGCGCCGGTAGCAACGAACGCCTCGTCGGTCGGGCCATCGCCGGACGGCGCGACGAAGTGGTGCTGGCGACGAAGTTCGGCATCCTGCGCGAGGAGCGGGACGGTCCGGCACGGGTCTCGGCGAGGCCGGAGGACGTCGCGCGGTTCTGCGAAGCGTCGCTGTCCAGGTTGAACGTCGAGCACATCGACTTGTACTACCTGCACCGCGTGGACCCCGACGTGCCGATCGAGGAGACCGTCGGTGCGATGGGTGAGCTGGTCAGCGCGGGGAAGGTGCGGCATCTCGGTGTCTCGGAGATCGGGCCGGAGGACCTCAAGCGTGCCGCTGCCACTCACCCGATCGCCGCGTTGCAGTACGAATGGTCCCTGTGGTGGCGTGACCCCGAGGACGAAGTAGTGCCCGCCGCACGCGAACTCGGCATCGGGCTCGTCCCGTACAGCCCGCTCGGCCGGGGCTTCCTGACCGGCAACGACTTGCGGACGGCGGACCTGACGCCCGGCGACGACCGTCATCTGGACCCGCGCCTGCATGGTGAGCACCTGGAGCGCAACCGCGCCGCCCTCACGCAGATGCGTGAGCTCGCGGCGGAGTCCGGCACCACGCCTGCGCAACTCGCGCTCGCCTGGCTGCTGGCACAAGGCGATGACATCGTGCCGATTCCCGGTACCCGCAGCCGGGACCGCGTCGCCGAGAACATCAAGGCGGCGACGCTGTCGTTGTCGGACACGGATCTCGCACGCCTGGAGGCCGTGGCGTCGCGGTCGGTGTGGTCCGGAGACCGGCAGACCTTCGCACCCCACCGCACGAGCCGGAGGGCCACCGAGACGACGGACCTCCTCGAAGGAGCGCAGCGTGACAGCTGAGACAGTGGAAGCCGGTGGCTTCCGACCGGTCGCGGACAACCCGCGGACAAGTCCGGTCTGGTGCCACACGGAGTGGGATCCGCTGGAGGAGGTGATCGTCGGGATTGTCGACGAGGCGCACTTCCCGCCTTGGCACGTCGCGCTTCCACCGGTGTTGCCTGCTGATCAGCACGATACGTTCCGGCGCGAAGCGGGTAAGCCGTTCCCTCCGGAGGCGGTCGCGGCGGCCAACAAGGAGTTGAACGAGTTCGTACACATTCTGGAAAGCGAAGGGGTGACAGTCCGGCGGCCGGAGCCCATTCCCCAGAACGTCGAGTATCGCACGCTCGACTGGTCCAGCACGGGCATGTACGCCGCAATGCCGCGCGACGTCCTGCTGGTGGTCGGCGACGAGATCATCGAATGTCCGACCGCGTGGCGTTCCCGCTACTTCGAGACTCTCGCCTACCGGCCGCTGCTCAAGGAGTACTTCCAGGGCGGTGCGAAGTGGAGTGCGGGCCCGAAGCCGGAGCTGAAGGACGAGCAGTTCGACTCCAGCTGGGTCGATCCAGGCGAGGACGGGCCACGGCGGCTGGTGGTGACCGAGTTCGAGCCAACCTTCGACGCGGCGGACTTCACGCGGTGCGGGCGCGACATCATCGCCCAGATGAGCAATGTCACCAACGCGTTCGGTATCGAGTGGCTCAGCAGGCACCTCGGTGACGACTACCGGATCCATGTCTTCGACTTCGACGACGCTCATCCAATGCACATCGACGCGACCCTGGTCCCCATGGCACCCGGCAAGGTGCTGATCAATCCGGAGCGGGTCCGGAGAGTGCCGGATCTGTTCAAGGGCTGGGATGTCATTACCGCGCCGAAGCCAATCATCCCGGACTCGCACCCGTTGTACATGACCAGCAAGTGGATCAACATGAACATCCTGATGCTGGACGAGGAACGGGTGGTCGTCGAGCGACAGGACGAGCCGATGATCTCACTGCTGAAGGACTTTGGCTTCACGCCGATCCCGTGCAACTTCCGAAGTTTCAACAGCTTCGGCGGATCGTTCCACTGTGCCACCTTGGACGTGCGCCGCCGGGGTGCTCTGCAGTCGTACTTTTAGGGGGCCCACGTGCGGGTGTGGAAGAACGCGCCAAAGGACGCCCTGTTGCTCGGGTTCAGCGTGGCGCAGTTGGTTGTCATGCTGTGGCTGGCCACCGCGTGGGACGAGGCGTCAATCCTGTGGAAAGTCGCTTCGACGGTGGGCATCGCCGTGCTGATGTCCTACAACATCATCGTGGTGAGCCACCTGTTCACCCATGTGCCATGGTTCGTGTCGGCGCGGTTGAACGCGATGGTGTCGCTTCTGAACTCGATCAACATCGGACAGTCGGTGCAGGCGTACCAGCTCACGCACGTGCGCAATCACCACCGTTTCAACAACGATCAGATAGGACAGGACGGCGACACGAGAGACCTCTCGTCCACGTACCGCGACGGAAGGGACGGCGAACACGCCCCACTACTGCGGTACGCCGCCGGCGGCGCGCTGAGCAGCCTGGTGAGCCGTGGCCGGGAACTGTCCTACGCCTACCGGCTGTGGCGGGTCGGCGACGACGAGACAGACCTGCTGTCACTCGCTTCCCGCCGTGAATCCCGGCGGGGCAGGGAACTGCTCCAGATACGTGCCGACCGGGCCGCGCACTGTTTGTCTCTCGGGCTGTTCGCGGCCATTTCGTGGCAGTGGGCTCTACTGTCGTACCTGCCCGCGTTCTTCCTGGCGCTGACGATGGTGAACGTCCAGAACTATTACCGGCACTACGGCGCGGACCCCGGTGATCGGGCGGCGGACTCGGTGAGCCACTACAGCCGCCTGTACAACAAGTTGACATTCAATGACGGGTACCACCAGGAGCACCACCTCAGCCCGAACTCCCACTGGTCACAACTGCCCGCGGTGAGGGAAAGGTTCCGCGACCGGCTCGACGGCACAACGCGCATCGTCAGCCCGGTGCCCGCGATGCTCGGTTTCCTCCACACCCGCCGTTCACTGCTGCACCACGCCGGTACGGACGAGAAGCGATGATCGCGACCGAGAACGGAGAATCCCGTGGACCACAACGCGACGGTGTCTCGGATCACGGGCAGTGTCCTGCCGCGTGACGGGTTTCGGGTGCACGAGACAGTCCGCGACGTGGACGTCGAGGCCGTGTTCGACGTTCTGCGCGGCGATTTGGCCGCGTACCGGGTACGGAACTTCGTCGCTCCCGCGGACTGCGCACGGATAGCCGAGAACTTCCGGGCTTCCGGCATGCGGACGCCACGGTATGGCGACGGTGAGGACGGCGTGGAGGGCTACATCGTCGGCGCCTCGCACATCGAGATGACCACCGACGAGTACCTGACCGAGGCCGCGCGGGTCGCCGACGCGGTGGCCGATCTCTATCGGATGACGACCAACCCGGTCGCGGGCTTCCGCGACCGTCTCGTCGGACAGGGCATGGTGAAGCGGGTCCGTGCGGCCACCCACCACGGCCGCGTTGCCGGTGACTCCAAGGCAGTGTGCTGGAACAAGACTGGCGACTATCTGCTGATGCCGCACGACGATCTGGCTCAGCTCAGCGATCCGCTCCAGGCGGGTTTCGAGGTCCAGACCGTACGACGGGTGATGGCGGTGAACGTCTACCCGTATGTCCCTGTGGGAACGGGTCAGATCAAGCTGTGGAACCTTGAGCCGGACGATTCCAGCAGGGACCGCTTGGGTCTCACCCACAGCGGTTTTCCCTATCCGCCGGAGTTGCTTGACGACTTCCCCAGCATCGTCGTCCCTGCCGAAACCGGGGATCTGTGTGTCATCAACGGGAATCTCGTGCACGCCGTCCTCGGCGGACCGACTCCGGACAGCGGCAGGCGTCTGCTGCTGACCTGCTTCACGGGCCTGACCGGGAACGACGAGCTCATCTGGTGGACCTGATGCGCCGAGGAGGCGAATGTGCCTGACCCGACACAACCCGGCGAAGGTGCGCGGGACCTGGGGCGTTCGGCCAAGCTGAAGCAGCTGATCAACGCCCGGTTACGGGCCACCGAGCAGGACTCGATACGGCGGCGGAACTCGGACGCCCCGGTGGCTTCCTTCGCCCAGGAACGACTGTGGCTGACCGAACAGTTGCTCGAGGAGCATTCCGCGTACAACGTGTACCACGCGTTCCGCCTGCGCGGGCCGGTGGACACGATGGCGCTGGAACGCGCGGTCACGGAGGTCGTTCGGCGTCACGCCGTGCTCCGCACCGTTTTCACCGAGCGGGACGGCGGATTGGAGCTGAGCACGAGAACGGACTCCTGGCTGGACTTCGAGTACCGCGACCTCGTTGGGCACGAAGGTGGTGTCGAAGAATTCTCGCGGTTGGTCGATGGTTCTGCCTTTGGTGTGTTCGACCTGCGGGTCGGACCGTTGGTGCGCGGACTGCTGGTACGGGTAGGTGTTGAGGAGTTCGTTTTCGTTTTCGTGGCCCATCACATCGCGGTCGACGGATGGTCGATGGGCATCTTGTGGGACGAATTGTCCCATGCGTACCGCGCGGCAGCCGACGGCGAAGCCCCGGATCTTCCGGAGGTGTCGCCGGAGTACTCGGACTTCGCGTTCTGGCAACGGGAGTGGCTGGACAGCGGTGTCGCGGAGCGACAACTGGCGTACTGGCGGGAGCGGCTGGCCGGGTTGGTCGCGACCGAGATCCCGGGAGACCGGCCTCGCCCGGTGGTGGGTTCCGGCCGGGGCGGCGCGGTGGACTTCGTAGTGCCGGATGTGGTGGCTGGACGGTTGCGGGGTGTGGCGCGGGACCACGGGGCGACGTTGTTCATGGTGTTGCTGGCCGGCTGGTGTGGAGTGTTGACGCGGTGGTGTGGGACGACCGACGTGGCCGTGGGCACTCCGGTCGCGGGCCGGGGCCGGGTGGAGCTTGAGCGGATGGTGGGGTTCTTCGTCAACACGTTGGTACTGCGGGTGGATCTGTCCGGCGATCCGCGTTTCAGCGAACTGGTAGGGCGGGTGCGCGACGTGGCCGTAAGTGCATACGCGCAGCAGGATGTGCCGTTCGAGCGGCTCGTAGAACGGTTGGTCCATCGACGCGAACCGGGCCGTATGCCCTTCTCCCAAGTGATGTTCTCGATGGAGGACGGCGAGCCGGAAGTTCCGCGATTGCCGGGCATAGCCGTGACCCCGATGCCACTGGCCATCAACACGGCCAAGTTGGACCTCAGCCTCGGCGTACGAGTCGACGGCGACCGGATCATCGGCACCATGAACTACTCCGCGGACCTGTTCGATCGCGACACCGCACAACGCCTTGCCGCCCACTACACGACTCTGCTCACCGCCGCCGCCGCGTCCCCCGGAGCACCATTGAGTGCTCTTGACCTGCTCTCCACCGACGAGCGCGACCACCTGATCGAGCTCGGCACCGGTCCGCGAGCCGCTGACACGCTGCCGTATCTGCATGAGGTCATCGCGGCACAAGCCCGCCGTGACGGTGAGTCGGTGGCCGTGGTCTGGGATGGCGGCGAACTGACGTACCGGGAGCTGGATCGTCAGGTCGAAGCCGTGCGCGAGTCGTTGGGCGACAACGGAATCGGGCCGGAGTCCGTGGTGGGCATCCTGATGGAACGTTCGCCTGCGGTCATTGTCTCGATGGTCGCCGTCCTGGCGGCTGGTGGCGCGTTCGTCCTGATCGATCCGGCCTATCCGGTCAACCGGATAGAACGCATCGTGACTCTGTCCGGAGCCGAGGCCGTGGTGGTCCGGGTCGGCGTCCGGGCCGACGGACTACCCGCCTCTGTGACCGTGATCGACTTCGACTCGGCGGCGACGCGACCGGTCGAATTTTCCGCGCGGACGGTAGGGCAACGTGCCGTGGATCCGGACACCTTGGCGTACCTCGCCTTCACGTCCGGCTCGACCGGTGAGCCCAAGGGCGTGATGATCACACACAGAGGACTGTCCAGCATGATGCTGGACGTCCGCGACCGGCTGGAGCTGACCCCAAGGGACACCATGGGCGCCATCGCGTCCCAGGCGTCCGATGTGGTGATCGTGGAACTGCTGGCTCCGTTGACGTGTGGCGCACGGGTGGCCGTGCTGTCCCGTGAGGTTGCCGCGGACGGCGACCAGTTCGCGGCGGCGATCGATCGATACCGGGTCACGGTCACGCACGCCTCCCCCGCGACCGCGTCGCTGCTCCCCGACGAGTGGAGTTCCGCTGAGCTGCGCATCTCCTCCGGTGGTGCGACGTTGCCCGGCGATCTCGCCCAGCGGCTGGTTCCGCGGGTGCACACGTTGTGGAACGCCTATGGCCCGGCCGAGGCCACCGTCTACACGACAATGCACACGGTGGAGGACGGCGTGCCTGGCGTCCGGGTACCCATCGGCCGTCCGATCCGGGGCGCCACGCTGCGGATCCTGGACGAGCACCGCCAGTTGACGCCCATCGGCGTGCAGGGCGAGCTCGTCATCGGTGGAATCGGGGTGGCACGGGGCTATGTCGGCAGGCCAGGTCTCACCGCCGAACGTTTCGTGCCGGATCCCTATGGGCCGCCCGGCTCACGCGTGTACCGCACCGGCGACCTCGCGTCGTGGTCCGCCGACGGATCTCTGATGTACGGCGGCAGGCAGGACCACCAGGTCCAGCTCCACGGACACCGGGTCGAGCTGGGCGAGATCGAAGCCGCACTGTCCGCGCATTCCGCTGTCGCCCACGCGGTGGTGGCCGTGCGCGGCGACGATCGGGATCCCGAACTGACCGGTTACGTGGTCTGGCAGCCGGGATCGCGGACGACCTGGTCGGAACTCCGCGCCCACCTGCGGGTGACGCTGCCTGATCACATGGTTCCCACCGTGTTCGCGACACTGGACCGTCTCCCGCTGACGTCGAACGGCAAGGTGAACCGGGCGGCGCTTCCCGACGTCGTGCGCAACCGGTCCGAGCGGAGCTACGTCCCGCCCCGCGACGACATCGGGAAACTGGTCGCGGGCGTGTGGGAACGGGAACTCGAGGTCGACCGGGTGGGGCTCGAAGACGACTTCTTCGAGCTCGGCGGGCACTCCCTGCGGGCGGCCAGGGTGGTGTCGAGGCTCCGACAGGCGCTGCGGATCGAGTTGGCGGTGAAGACACTCTTCGAGTTCCCGGTGCTTTCCGGATTCGTCGACGCCGTCAAGGGCTCGGGCCGGGAAGCGCAGCTGGAGATACCCAAGCGCCCCGACGACGTCCAGGCCAGGCTTTCCGCTTATCAGCTGCGACTGTGGTTTCTCTACAACCTGGACCCGAACCGCCGCGACTACAACAGTTACGTCGCGTTGCGACTGTCCGGAGCGCTCGACGAGCGGGCCTTCGCCGACTCGTTGTCGTATCTCGTCACCCGTCACGAGATCCTCCGTTCCCGCATCCACGGCCGGGACGACAACCCGACGCTGATCACCTTGCCACCGGGCTCCTTCCGCACCGAGGTCGTCGACCTGACCGAAGTCGAACCCGATCGGCTGGACACGGACCTGTCGCGGCTGGTCGATGGCTGCGCTTTCGACGTGTTCGACCTGCGGGCCGGGCCACTGGTGCGGGGTCTCCTGGTACGTGTGGGCGTCGAGGATTTCGTCTTCGTCTTCGCGGCGCATCATGTGGCGGTCGACGGCTGGTCGATGGAGATCCTGTGGGATGAGTTGTCGCGGGTGTACGGGGTTGTGGCTGACGGCGGGGTGCCGGATCTGCCCGACGTGCCGTTGCGGTACTCAGATTTCGCGTACTGGCAGCGGGATTGGTTGGACAGCGGGGTCGCCGAGCGGCAGCTAACGTACTGGCGGCAGCAGCTGGCCGGATTGGTGACGGAACAAGTCCCGGCCGACCGGCCCCGCCCGATCGCGGATTCCGGCCGGGGCGGCGTGGTGGATTTCTCCGTGCCGGACGTCGTGGCCGCACGTCTGCGCGGGGTGGCCCGGGACTGCGGGGCAACGCTGTTCATGGTCATGCTGGCCGGATGGTGCGAGGTGTTGGCACGGTGGTGTGGGACTACCGACGTGGCCGTGGGCACTCCGGCTGCGGGCCGCAGCCGGGTGGAGATCGAACGGATGGTCGGGTTCTTTGTCAACACGTTGGTGTTGCGGATCGACCTGTCCGGTGATCCAAAGTTCACGGATCTGGTCAGGCGGGCACGTGACGTGGCGCTGGACGCGTACGGCAACCAGGACGTCCCGTTCGAGCGGCTGGTCGAGCGGCTCGCTCCACGACGAGAACCGGGCAGCACACCTTTCTTCCAAGTGATGTTCTCCGCCGAGGAAGGCGGACCGAGCGTTCCTGAGCTGCCCGGCATGAAGGTGAGCCCCATGCCACTGGGCGATGAGACTGCCAAGTTCGACCTCGCCGTCGGCGTCCGAATCGACGGCGGCGGGATCGCAGGCGCCATCACCTACTCCGCTGACCTGTTCGATCAGACAACCGCACGACGACTCGCCGACCACTACACGGCTTTGCTCACGACAGCAGCCTCGGCACCCGACAACCCGCTGAGCGCTCTCCACGGCACACCAGCATTTTTTCCCGCGGAAACGATGTGATCAGGATGGAGAGCAGTCATGGCAGAGCTGGACGGGTCGCCGATCGAGGCCGGTTCCGATGTGATCGCAAGAGCCAACAGCACCCGGGTCGACTTCCCTGACGGCGACTCGGCCCTCCATGCGCTCTTCTACTCGTGGGCTGACCGGACACCGGAGCTGCCCGCGATCGTTCACCCCGACGGGGAGCTGACCTACCGTGAGGTCGGCGATCGGGCCGATACCTTGGCCAACGCGCTCATCGCACGCGGCGTCGAACCCGGCGACATCGTCGCCATCGTGCTGCGGAAGGGATGGGAGCAGGTGGTCGCGGCGCTGGCCACGCTGCGCGCGGGCGCTGTCTTCGTGCCCATCGATCCGGATTATCCGGCGGCCCGGATCACACATCTCCTCCAGCACTCGGAAACACGCTGCGTGATCACCCGCGCGGAAGTGGACGAGAGCCTGCGCTGGCCGGAGAGCATTCAGCGGGTACGCATCGACGAACAGCATCCGGGCGAAACCCGGGTGTCGCCTGTCACCACGGCGCCCGATGACCTGGCGTACATCATCTACACCTCCGGCTCGACGGGTGAGCCGAAGGGCGTGACGATCACTCACCGGGGCGCGGTGAACACCATTCTCGACATCAACTCCCGGTTCGAGGTCCGTCCCGGCGACCGGGTGATCGCAGTCTCCTCCTTCACGTTCGATCTGGCCATCTACGACATCTTCGGCACTCTCGGTGCCGGGGCGACCATCGTCTTCCCGCCGCACACTGCGGTGCCGGACGCGGCGGTGTGGCTGGACACGATCGGCAGGCACGGCGTGACCATCTGGAACTCCGTGCCCGCGCTGATGGACATGGTGACGGAGTTGGCACAAAGCCGGGGTAACGGTGCGACTGCGCTGTCCACGCTGCGGCTCGTGCTGCTGAGTGGCGACTGGCTGCCGCTGCTGCTGCCGGACCGGATCCGGGCGCTGGCCCCGGACGTGCTGGTGGTGAGCGCGGGCGGCGCGACCGAGGGATCCATCTGGTCCATCCTCTATCTCATCGGGGAGGTGGCGCCGGACTGGCGAAGCATCCCGTACGGAAAGCCGATGGCCAACCAGAGGTTTCACGTCATGGACCCCGACCGCGGGCCCTGCCCGGTCGGTGCGGCGGGTGAGCTGCACATCGGTGGCATCGGAGTGAGCGCCGGGTACTGGCGTGATCCCGAACGTACGGCGGCGAGTTTCGTCACTGATCCCCGCACCGGCGAGAGCCTCTACCAAACCGGGGACCTCGGCCGTTACCTGCCCGACGGAAACATAGAGTTCCTCGGGCGCAAGGACTTCCAGGTCAAAATCCAGGGCTTCCGGGTCGAACTGGGCGAGGTGGAGTTCGCGCTGCGCGAGCATCCGGACGTGAAGGACGCCGTCGCCGTGGCCCGTCCCGATCCCGCGGGCGACCGTCGCCTCTTCGCCTACGTGACCACCAGGTCGGGAGAGCTCGACGGTGACCACCTACGGGGGTTTCTCCGTGAAAAGGTGCCGGGCTACATGGTCCCGGATGTGGTGTCCATCCTGGCTGCCCTGCCGCTCACGACCAGTGGCAAGGTCGACCGTGCCGCGCTCCCCGAACCGGCGTCCCGTCCGGAACCCAGCAGCGGCCCAAGGGCGCCGGAATCGCCCATCGAGGAAATCCTCGTAAGCCTGTGGGAGGACGTTCTCGGCACGACCGTCCTCGGTACCGAGGCGAACTTCTTCGAATCGGGCGGGAACTCACTGGGGGCCATGCGGCTCATCGCCGCGGTCAACGCCGTGCTCGGCGTGGAAGTGGCGGTCACGCAGGTCTTCGCGGCGCCGACCGTCCGGGAGTTCTGTGCCTTGCTCGCGGAGGACGAGCCGACATGGCGAAAGGTCACCGCGGCGGCGGAACAGTTGCTGCAAGAGGCCTCGATGTCCAGCGACGCCGCCGCGCGGGCATGACCGGAGGAGACATCGTGCGAGAAGAGCCAGCTGCCGTCTCCGCCGGTGAGTGGACCGGTGGCATACCCGCACGGATCAAGGCGTTCGCGACGCGTACGCCCGCCGCACCCGCCGTCCGGTACGACGGCGGTTCGTGGACGTACCAACGGCTTGGTGAGACCGCTGACCGCATCGCGCGCCAACTCCAACGGCACGGTGCCGGACCTGGCACGTTCGTTGCCGTACGTCTGGATCGTTCGCCCTGGCTCGTCGCGACGATATTGGCGGTGTGGCAGTCGGGAGCGGCCGTCGTGCCACTCGACTCCGATCAGCCACTCGATCGGTTGCGGCGCATGTTGTCGATCGTTTCGCCGAGTCTGGGAGTGACCGATAGTTGGCCAACGGAGCTTCCCGGGGCCACGACCTGGCTCGACCTCGCTGCCATCTTGTCCGCAGCGGACGACGCCGCCGTCGGTAACACCCCGTCCATTCAGCCGGACGACATCGCCTACGTCTACTTCACCTCGGGTTCCAGCGGAACACCCAAGGGAATCGCAGGCTCGCACGGCGGCGTGCTGAACTACTTCGACAATCTGTGCCATGAGCGGTACATCGACGCTGACGACCTGGTGGTCCAACTCGCTGCGGTCTCGTTCGACGCGTCGCTGCGCGACATGTTCTTCCCGCTCACGGTGGGTGCCCGCACCGTGATCACGCCGAAAGGCGGCCGAGACGCCGCTGCGGCATTGCGGGTGATCGTGGACGCCGGTGTGACCGCCGTCCTCGCAGTCGTGCCCTCGCTGGTGCGTGAACTCGTCCGGGAAGCGGACCGGCTGGACACCAGCGTTCCAGAGGTTCGGGTGATCCTGGTCAGCGGGGAGAAGCTGCACCACGCGGATGTCGCCGCGGTGCGGCGCGTCTTCGTGACCGCGAAGATCGTCAACATGTACGGGCCAAGCGAATGCACGATGACGGCCACCGCGTACGAGATACCCGGGGAGACGATCGGCACAGACGTGCCGATCGGGCAGCCGATCCCCGGTGTGTCCGTTCAGCTACTCGACCGGATGCTGAATCTGGTCCCGGACGGCCAGTCCGGAGAGGTGTACATCGGCGGAGCGGGGCTGACGCATGGGTACTGGCGTCGCCCTGGCATCACTGCGGAGAGCTTCGTGCCGCATCCCTACGGCCGCCCCGGCGAGCGCTTGTACCGCACGGGCGACACGGCGAGGGTGGGTGCGGACGGGTCCCTGGAGTTCCTTGGCAGGACGGACAACCAAGTCAAAATTCGCGGTCAGCGCGTGGAGCTCGGCGAGGTCGAGGCCGCACTGTCCGCCCTGCCCGGGGTCAGGGAAGCGGCGTGCCGGGTGTGGGACGCCACGCTTGTGGCCTACGTGGCATGGTCGGACACCTTCCCGCAGCCGACCATCGGCGATCTGCGGGCGAGCTTGGCCAGCACACTGCCGGACCACTCGATACCCACGACGTTCGTGCCGATGGACACCCTGCCTCACAACCGGACCGGTAAAATCGATCGTCAGGCACTGCCCGAGCCTCCGGCGGACCGGTCCACGCTGCTCGATGCGCCCACCGCCGCGAGCGGTCCGCTTGAGGCTGCCCTGATCGCGGTCTGGGCCGAGGTGCTGGACGCGACCGTGGTGGGCATCCACGACAGCTTCTTCGACCTGGGCGGGCATTCCCTGCTCGCCATGCGCTTGGCCGCCCGGATCTCCGACGTGCTGGGCACCGAGATACCCCTGCGAACGGTATTCGAGGCGCCGACCGTGGCGGCCATGGCCGAGTTCGTCGGGCCGACGACCAACGACCGCACCGGTGAGCCGGTGTCTGGTCCGTCGCCGGACGGCCCTCCACGGCTTTCGCCGTCTCAGTCCCACATCTGGCGCGTCGACCGCCACCTCGCCCCCGGCAACGCCTGCTACAACGTGGCGGGCATCTTCCGCATCCAGGGTGCCCTGGACATCGGCGCACTCACCGAAGCCACCACGGAGATCGTCCGCCGCCACGAATCGCTCCGCACGGTTTTCCCCGACCTGGACGGCGAACCGGCGGTCCGCTCGCACCCACCCGCACCGGTCGCCCTGTCCGTTGACGGTCTCGGTACCGCGCCGCAGAGCGCGTTGACCGAGCGCCTCCGCGCCGTGGTGCAACGCGGCTTCGACCTGGCGAACGGACCTCTGTGGCGGGTAGGGCTGATCCGTGTATCCCATCAGGAGCACTTCTTCTTCCTGGTGGCGCACCACATCGTGTTCGACGGTCACTCGATGGGAAACTACTACCGAGAGCTGACCGAGTTGTATCGGGCATTTTCTTCCGGGCTGCCGTCGCCGCTGACGCCCGTGCCACTTCAGTACCCGGACTTCGCCAACTGGCAGCGCGCGCAACTCGAAGCGGGGACTTGGGACTCCGACATCGCCTACTGGCGCAGCCAGTTGGCCGAAGCGGTTCCGCTGATCAAGCTGCCGGACGGGTACCCCTTCACCGAGGACCGGTATCAGCGTCGACGGCACCACGCGAAACCGCTGGGTGAGCAACGAACCCGGAGCTTGCTGCGGCTGGCTGCCCGCACCCAGGCAACGCCGTCCATGCTGCTGATGGCCGTGTTCCAGGCCGCGCTGTTCCTTTCGTTCGGTCAGGAAGCCTTCCATGTCGCGACACCCATCGCGAACCGTGCACGTCCCGAGCGCAATGACATGATCGGCTTCGTGGCGAACACGCTGCTGCTACGCGCTGACGTCACGGCGGACCTGACGATGTCCGAACTGCTGACGCGGGTCCGGGCCAGTCTGCTCGACGGCTTCGCGCACGCCGAGCCGCCGTTGGAAAGCGTGTGCGACAGCCTGGCCGAGTACACGTCGGACGTTCAGCTCGCACAGGCGATGTTCAACATGCAGGAGGCACCCGAGGACGGCGGCGGCATCCCGGGGCTTACGATCACCCCGGTCGATCCGCCCGACGCCTGGTCGCGATATCCGATCGCACTGTTCGTCACCCAGCGGTCCTCGGACATCGATCTGCACCTCGTGTACGACAGCGTGCTGCTCGACACGGAGTGGGCGGAGAGGACCGTACGGACTGTCGACCGTCTGATCGATTCCGTGCTCGACGGCGACAGCGGCGCTGACGTGCCGATTTCCCTGTTCTCGAAGGAGTCCTGATGGACGCGGCCCCCAGCGCACCCGGCGTGCGTGCGGCAGGACGAGGCCGGTACCCGCTGTACGCGGTACTGACCGCACACGGCATCTCACTCGCCGGCAACTCGATGACCTATCTCGCGGTGCCGTGGTTCGTGCTCGAAACGACGGGAAGTGCCACGCAGACGGGCTTTGCGGCGGCGGCGTCGTTCCTGCCGATCCTGCTGTCCATGACGTTCGGCGGCGTCCTGGTCGATCGAATCGGCTACCGCCGGGCGAGCGTCATCGCCGACCTATTCGGCGCGGCGATGGTGGCTCTGATCCCGCTCCTACACATCGTGGGTATGCTGACGTTTCCGGTGCTGCTCGCCCTCGTCTTCCTCGGGGCCGCTTTCGACGTACCGGGCAACGCCGCGCGCGAGGCGTTGTTGCCCGCTCTGGCTCAACGCTCCGGAATGAGCATCGAACGGGCGTCGAGCACGCTGGAAGTGGTCGAACGCGGGGCGCGAATGGCCGGTGTTCCGCTTGCCGGTGCCCTGATAGCGCTGATCGGTCCGGTCAACGTGTTGTTGGTGGACGCGGGGACATTCGTGCTGGCGGCGTTGATCGTCGCCGTCTCCCGAGCGCCGGGTTCCAAACCAGCCGCCACTAAGGAGTCCTACCTCGCGGGCCTGCTGCAGGGGTTGACCTTCCTGTGGCAGGATCGGTTGCTGCGCTCGATCGCGTTACTCCTGGCCGTGACGAACATGCTCGATGTGGCCTACGTCAGCGTGGTGCTACCGGTGTACGGCGATCAGGTGCTGTCGGGTGCGGCAGCGGTCGGCCTGCTCATCGGCACCTCGGCGGTCGCCGGAGTTGCCGGTGGCATCGCCTTCGGCGCGGCGGCCCATCGGCTGCCCCGCAGGCTGCTTTTCACCGTGGCCTTCATGCTGGTCGGGCTGCCCCGCTGTCTCGTGCTTGCCGCGGAACCCGGCCTGCCGTTGATCTTCACGGTGGTCGCGGCGACCGGATTCTGTTCCGGGATGATCAATCCGATCCTGCGCACGGCGCAGTACCACCGGGTTCCGGAGAACATGCGTGCCCGGGGTCTGGGCGCGATATCCGCCATAGCCTTCGCGATGGTTCCACTCGGTCCGATCGTCGGAGGCGGTCTCATCTCCTACGCCGGTCTGACCGCGACCCTCCTCATCTTCGCCTGCGTATACGCGGTGGCGACGTTCAGCCTCGTGCCCTTCAAAGTGTGGCGGGAACTCGATGCGCCACCGAGCGGCTCACGAACGGATCTACAGGAGAATCGGTGAAGCGATGCCGGGTCTGAACATCGGCACCGGCATCCGCACCGCCCCGGTCGCCGGGATCGTCGGCGGCCTCGGCCCGCTGGCCGGAGCTTATCTGTACGAGCGGTTTGTTCGGTTGACCTCAGCCGAAACGGACCAGGACCATTTTTCCGCAGTCCTGCTAAGTTGGCCGTTTCCCAGCCGGATCGGGCACTTCAGTGGGATGCCCGGTGTCGAATCGCCTCTCCCACACCTGGTCGAGGCAACCAGGTGCCTGCAGTCCCTTGGATGCACAGTGGTGGCACTCGCTTCGGCGACCACACACGCCTACCGGGTGGACATCCAGGAGCGGACCGGCGTCACCATCGTCGATGGGCTGCGGGCGACCACGCGGGAACTGTCCGCCCGAGGGGCCACCCGGTGCGTCGTGTTCTGCACGTCACCGACTCGGCGGCAGGGCCTGTACGAACCTTCGTGGCCGGACAGTGTCGAGCTGCACTATCCGACGAGCGCGGAGCAGGAGACCCTGGACCAGCTCATCATCGCGGTGAAGAGCGGCAGGACCGGTCCGGCCGAAGTGAAGGTTCTCGACGAGCTCGTTCGCCGCTACTGCGGACGTGGTTTCACCGCCCTGCTCGGGTGCACCGAGCTACCGCTGCTGTGGACGCCGGACGAGCCAGACGCCACAGTCGTGTCGGTCACCGACGCGATCGCAGCGGCGGCGATCGCAGCGATCAGTGAGGCGGTTTCCTCTGATGGGCCTGGTCGCCGTGGGTACCGAGCCCCTGATCCAGCTACGCGTAGAGGGTGAACCTGATGCTCATGTCCAGCAGTGATCTTGAGAACGAGCTGCCTGACCTGTCGGATCCCGAGCTCTACCGGGCCGATCCGGTACCCCTGTGGGCGTTGCTCCGAGCGAGAACGCCCGTGTTCTACACGCCGGTCAGTGATCGGGGTGCGTTCTGGTCCGTCCTGGGGCATGAGCCCGCCACCCGGGTCCTGACCGACCCGTCGACGTTCGTCTCCGGCAAGGGAATGCGTCTCGGCAATGAGCAGCCCGCTACGGAGGCCGCGGCCGGCAAGATGCTCATCATCACCGACCCGCCCCGACACGGCATGATCAAGCGGATCATCAGCTCGACGTACACGCCCCGGACGGTGGCACGGCTCCGGGACACGATGCGAGAGGTGGTGACGGAGGCCCTGGACGTCGCCTACGAGCAGGACGTGTGCGACTTCACCGACGTGGCGGCACGATTGCCGGTGGCGGTCATCTGCGACATGCTCGGCGTACCGAAAAGTGACTGGGACCTGATGCTGCGGCTGACCGCGACCGCGCTCGGAAACGATCCGCACACCAGCGTCGAGCAAATGAGAGAGGCGTACACCGACCTTTTTCTCTACTACGACGACCTGGCCAAACACCGCCGGCGAAACCCGGGCAGCGACGTGACCAGCGCGCTGGTCAACGGGCAAATCGACGGAGAGCCGCTGACCGACGAAGAGGTGTTCCTCAACTGCACCGGCCTCCTCTCGGGTGGCAATGAGACGACGCGGTACGGCACCGTTGGTGGACTCCTGGCGCTGATCGACAATCCAGACTCGTGGCGAACACTGCAGGCCGACAGGAGCCACGTGCCGTCCGCGGTCCAGGAGATCCTCAGGTACGCCAGCCCGCTGCTGCACGTACGCCGGACCGCGGTGCGGGACGCCGAGATCGGCGGCCACGCCATCAGCAGCGGTGACCAGTTGGCCGTGTGGCTGCCGGCGGTGAACCGCGACCCCAAGGCCTTTGTCGATCCGGAGACGTTCGACATCACACGCTCACCGAACCGTCACTTCGCCTTCGGCCACGGCCCCCATTTCTGCATCGGGGCTCCACTGGCGGCCACCGAGATGGAGGTCTTCTTCGAGGAACTGGTCCGTCGCACGGACCATGCCGAACTGGCCGGCCAACCGCAGCGCCTCATCTCCGATCTGGTCTGGGGATTCGAGACGATGCCGGTCCGACTCGTGCCACGATGAAGAGCACCCAGCGGTTGGGAGTTGCCCCCTGGTCCTGTGCACTTGAACCTTGGATCGTGATGGTCCGGGGAGATCAGGAGTCCCTGACAGATGGTGATGAAGCACTACCCCGCGGAGTTCAAGGCCGACGCGGTGGCGTTGTACCGGTCTCGGCCGGGGGCGACGATCGCGCAGATCGCTGACGCTGATCCAGCCACACGTAGGAGTTGAATCGCTCATGCCCAGCAGTGATCTTGCAAGCAAGCTGCCTGACCTGTCGGATCCCGAACTCTACCGAACCGTCGACCCTTTTCCCTTGTGGACGTTACTCCGGGCGGAAACCCCCGTGTTCTACACGCCGGTCAGCGATCGGGGCGCGTTCTGGTCCGTCCTGGAGCATGAGCCCGCCACCCGGGTCCTGACCGATCCGTCGACGTTCGTCTCCGGCAAGGGGATGCGTCTCGGCAGTGAACAGCCCGCCGCGGAGGCCGCGGCCGGCAAGATGCTCATCGTCACCGACCCGCCCCGACACGGCGCGATCAAGCGGATCATCAACTCGGCGTACACACCCCGGATGGTGGCACGGCTGCGGGACACGATGCGAGAGGTGGTGACGGAGGCCCTGGACGTGGCCTTCGACCAGGACGTCTGCGACTTCACCGACGTGGCAGCACGATTGCCGGTGGCGGTCATCTGCGACATGCTCGGCGTACCGAAAAATGACTGGGACCTGATGCTGCGGCTGACCGCGACCGCTTTCGGGAACGATCCGCACACCAGCGTCGAGCAGATGAGGGAGGCGTACACCGACATTTTCCTCTACTACGACGACCTGACCAGACAACGCCGGCAGAACCCGGGCAGCGACGTGATCAGCGCGCTGGTCAACGGGCAGATCGACGGAGAGCCGCTGACCGACGAAGAGGTGTTCCTCAACTGCACCGGCCTCCTCTCGGGAGGCAATGAGACGACCCGGCACGGCACCGTTGGTGGACTCCTGGCGCTGATCGACAATCCAGACTCGTGGCGAACACTGCAGGCCGACAGGGGCCACGTGCCGTCCGCGGTCCAGGAGATCCTCAGGTACGCCAGCCCGGTGCTGCACGTACGCCGGACCGCGGTGCGGGACGCCGAGATCGGCGGCCACGCCATCAGCAGCGGCGACCAGGTGGCCGTGTGGCTGCCGGCGGTCAACCGCGACCCGAAGGTCTTCGTCGATCCGGAGACGTTCGACATCACGCGCTCACCGAACCGTCACTTCTCCTTCAGCCACGGCCCCCACTTCTGCATCGGTGGTCCACTGGCGGTCACCGAGATGGAGGTGTTCTTCGAGGAACTGGTCCGTCGCACGGGCCATGCCGAACGGGCCGGCCAACCCCAGCGCCTCGCCTCCAATCTGGTCTGGGGATTCGAATCGTCGCCGGTCCGTCTCGTGCCACGATGAAGAAGGCTCAGTAAATTGGCGGCGGGCGGTAACCGACTGCGGTGATCAGTTCAGCGATCGTCGCGTCGGTGTCGGTGACGATCGTTTGCAGAACCGCGGTGACACACCTATCGATGTCCTCGATCATGGCCGGGCTGTATCTGCTGCGGTCGTACTGCATCTCAAACTCGTACGGTTCCCCACCGTTCACGATCAGGCTGAGCGGGTAGTTGTTCATCTCGCGAACCCGCAGAGTTCGCGCGGACATGCCACCCAGCGCGGTCCGGACCGGATCGTCCACGGGGTAGTTTCCGACCACCACGATGCTGTCGAACAGTGATTGCCGCGGCGGAATCTCGCTCCATGCGGTGATGTCCGCCAGTGAGGTCTGTTCGGACGGCATCCGGGTCCAGTCCGTCTGCATCTCCCGCAGCCAGTCTTCGAGCCGTTGATCACCACGTCCCAGCCGGACGCGGACAGGAAGCGTGTTGATGAACAGGCCGATCATCCGCTCCATCCCCGGCACGTCGGCGCGGCCGGACACAGTCGCCCCGAAGACCACGTCGGTGGCGTTCGTGTACCGCCTGAGCATCAGCGACCAGCTGGCTTGGAAGAGCGTGCTGTGGGTGATGCGCAGGCGTCGTGTGCAGTCCTGCACCGCGTGGGACAACTCCGCCGGAAGCTCCCGGTGGTGCACGCCGTACCCGGTGGCGTCGGACGGCTCAACGGGCAGCCTCGTCGGTTCAGTGAACCCCGCGAGGTAGCTCCGCCAGTACCTCTCGTCCGCGCCTGCCTGTCGATCCCCCTGCCACTCAATGAAATCCCGGAACGGACGGCGGGCAGGCAGCCGCAACTCCGCGCCGGCGACCAAAGCCTGATACACAGCCAGCGCGTCGCCGATGAGCATGGTGATGCTCCAGCCGTCGAACAGGATGTGTTGTGTTTCCAGCAGAATGCGCCAGTTCGCGGGACCACTTTTGATCAGTGTGACACGGGCGATCGGGGCTCGTCCGAGATCGAACGTGTTCCGCCTGCCGTCGTCGAGCAGGTCTTCCAGTGCCGTCCGCTGTTGCGCGTGATCGCGGTCCGACCAGTCCAGACGCGTGATCGGGAGGTGCACATCGCGCTCGACAACCTGAAGCGCCGGATACACGGCTTTCCACGTGAATCGGGTACGCAGCATGGCGGTCCTGCGGGTTACCTCCTGCCAGGCCTGGGCCATCGCGTCCGCGTCGATGTCACCGAGATCCCAGCTCGCCTGCGTCAGGTAGACGTCGGCGTTGGCCGCGGTGAGCGTGTGGAACAAGATTCCGGTCTGCAACGTGGACAACGGATAGATGTCCTCGATGCCACGGCAGGAACCAAAAAGCCGCTTCAGGTCCGCTGTCGACAGGCCGGTGAGCGGGTAGTCCGACGCCGAGCGCCCTCCGCTGTCCGGCAGGCGGCAAAACTCGACGATCCGTTCCAACGCCCTGGTGAAGTCGCCGGCGACGCCTTCGACGCGGCTCCGGTCGTAGAGGGTGCGATCGTACGACCAGTGCACCACGAGGCGCCCGTCCTGGATCCGGGCATACGCTTCGACCGGGTAGGTACGAGGCCGGCCCGGTGCGTTTCCAGCCCGCAGCGGATCCGGTACCTGGCGGACCAGGGCGTCCCCGCCAGAGGGGGTGTCGATCCGGCCGAGGTAGTTGAACAGGACTTCGGCCTGCGGCAGATCGTCGATGCGGTGTTCGTCCGCGCGGACGTGCCGTAGCAGGCCGAAGCCGATGCCGCGGCGGGGAACCGCGCGCAACGTTTCCTTCACCGCGATCAGGCAACCGCCGACGTCGGCGGAGTCGGGGAGGTCCAGGTACACCGGAAAGACCGAGGTGAACCAGCCGACGGTCCTGGTGAGGTCGACGTCGTCGAAGAGCGGTTCTCTGCCGTGACCCTCCAGATCCACCAACAGCCGTGGCGAACCGGTCCATGTGCCGAACGCCAGCGTCAGTGCGGTCATCAGCACGTCGTTGACCTGGGTCCGGTAGACATCGGGCACCTCCTCGATCAAGGCACGAGTGGTGTCATGGGAGATCATGGATTCGAACTGCTCCGTGTCGCCGTAGGTGCGTCGATCGGACGTCACCACACCGTCGCGAGGCAGGGACGGCAGCTCGCGGGGAAGCATTGAGCGCCACTGGCGTGCTTCGTCGGCCAGTTCGGGAGATCCGGCCAGGTCGTGCAGGCGTCCAGCCCACGCCTGGAAGGAGGTGGTCTTGGCGGGCAGCACGGGGTCGGTCCGACCGTCCAGGAGCTGACGGCACACCGAATCGAGATCCTCGGTCAGGATGCGCCACGAGACGGCGTCCACGCAGAGGTGGTGGATGATCACCAGCAGCACGGGCCTGGCGCCGTGACGCTCCAGGTACACCGCTCGCACCATCCGGCCCGCCACCGGGTCGAGGGATTCGGCCGCCCTTGTCGCGTAGTCGTCCAGCAGGGCGCCGACGTCCAGATCGTCCACAGCGGCACGTACCAGCCGGTCCTCCGGCCGGTATGTCTCCACAGTCTGGGTCCAGGCCTCGCCGTCGAAGGCCAATCTCGTCCTGAGCACGTCATGGTGCCGGACCAAATGGTCGATGGCGGTGCCGATGATCTCGGCGGGTAGGTCCGCCGTGATCTCCAACGCAAGGTACTGCGTTTGGTAGTCCCGGCGGGGGTCGCCAACCGACACGAAGGAACGCTGGATCGGGGTGAGGTGTACCGGCCCGGTAACCTCGCCCTGCTCGGGCAGGCACACGGCCACGTCTTCGTCGTCCGCCTCGGTTGCGACCGCGGCCAGTTCGGCGAGGCTCTGGTGCTGGAAGAGCTGGTTGGGTTGCAGCCGCAGCCCGGAAGCCGCAGCCAGCGACATCACCTCGATCGCGCGGATCGAGTCACCGCCGAGCGCGAAGAAGTTGTCGTGCACGCCCACTTCGTCCACGCGCAACACCGTCTGCCACACCTCGCCCAGCATCCGCTCCGCCTCCGTGCGCGGTGCGACCATCGTCGGACGGTCGGCCGGATCGGTGGACAGCGGAAGTGCGCCCACGTCGACCTTGCCGTTGCGGTTGAGGGGCAGGGAGTCGAGGACGACGAACGCCGAAGGCACCAGATAACTGGGCAGGCGACCCGACAGGTCGGCACGCAGTGCCGCGGACAACAGGCCGGGGTCCGTGGCGTCGTGCGGGACCACATAGGCCACCAGGCGCTTGTCGCCAGAGGAGTCCTGCCTCGCTACCACGATCGCCTGGCGAACGGCGGGATCAGCCGTCAGGTGGCTCTCGATCTCGCCAGGTTCGATCCGGACGCCACGGATTTTCACCTGGTGGTCGGCGCGGCCGAGGAACTCCAGCGTCCCGTCAGGGAGCCACCGGACGAGGTCGCCCGTGCGGTACATCCGGCTCCCGGCTGCGCCGAAGGGATTGGGCAGGAAGCGTTCGGCGGTCATGCCCGGCTGGTGGAGGTAGCCACGGGCGAGTTGGACACCCGCGAGGTACAGCTCACCGGCCGCACCTTGCGGGACGGGGCTCCCGGCGGCGTCGAGGACGTACAACCGGGTGTTCCACACGGCGCGACCGAGCGAGGCCTTCTCGTCTCCTGGCCGCAGGTTGCACCCGGTTACCTGGATGGAGGCTTCGGCGGGCCCGTACTGGTTGTGCAGCACGGCATCGAAGGTTCGGTGGAAGCGGTTCACCAGGTCCGTGGTGATGGCCTCGCCACCGCAGATCACCAGACGCAGTCTCGCGCATTCCGCGGCTGCGGGTTCGGCGACGAAGAACCGCAGCATGGACGGCACGAAATGTGCGACCGTGATCTGCGCGTCCCTGATCAGGTCGGCGAGGTACTTCGGATTTCCCTGTTCTCCGGGCCGTGCCAGCACCACTGCGGCTCCGGTGCTGAGCGGCCAGAAGATCTCCCACACGGATACGTCGAAGCCGAACGGGGCCTTCTGCAGCACACGGTCCTGCGCGGACAGCTTGTGCTCGGCCTGCAACCAGGTGAGGTAGTTGACGATGCCGACGTGTGGCGTGACGACACACTTGGGACGGCCGGTGGAGCCCGACGTGTGGATGGCGTATGCGAGGTTTTCCGGCACGGTGGTGTCGGCTGGCGGCGTCGTGGGGTATTTCTCGGTAATGGCCCAGTCGCGATCGAAGACGTAGGTTCCGATGCCGTCCACCGCGGCAATGGCGGTCGGCTGGGACCGGGTGATCAGCATCGACGCACCGGCGTCGGTGAGCAGCGAAGCCATCCTGTCCGCGGGCTGGTCCGGGTCGAGCGCCAGGTAGAGGCCGCCAGCCTTGAGGATGGCGAGAACGGCGATGACGACCTCGGCGGACCGCTCGATACAGACACCGACCGTCGACTCGGTCCCTGCACCGAGCGCACGCAGGTGATGGGCCAGCGCGTTGGCGCGGTTGTCGAGCTCTCGATAGGTCAGCCGGACGTCGTCGGCGATCACCGCGACCGCCTCCGGAGTACGTTCTGCCTGCGCCTGCACGAGTTCGTGCAGGCAGCGTCCACCCGCGCCGGGCCGGTCGGTGTCGTTCCACTCGTCCAGGACACGGACGCGCTCGCGCTCGGCGATCACCGGCAGTTCGGACAGCCTGCTGTCCGGGCGGGCCACGATTCCGTCGAGCAGGGCGATGAGATTGTTGGCGAACCGTTCGATGGTGGACTCGTCATACAGATCGGTGGAGTACTCGATCTGTCCGACGAAATCCTGACCGATTTCGCGGAATATGATGGAAAGATCGAACTTGCTCGTGTGCGTCGCGACGGGCATGGACTCGACGTGCAGGCCAGGCAAGGTCAGATCGTCGCCGTGTTCGGAGGTTTGCCCCGCCGAGGAAAGCCGGGCCGAAACGAGGTTCTGCGGTTCGTAGACCTGGAAGTTCACCTGGGCCAACGGATGCACATTCAGATTGCGCGTCGGCTGCAGTTCGTTCACCAGCTTCTCGAACGGCAGTTCCTGGTGCTCGTAGGCGTCGAGCGCGGTGTGACGGACCCGCCTGACGAGTTCGGTGAACGGTGGATCACCGGCAAGATCGGTTCTGAGCACCACGTTGTTGACGAAGAAGCCGATCAGCGGCTCCAGCTCGACGTGGCCACGGCCGACGACCGGAGAGCCGACGACGATGTCGGTTTCGCCAGAGTACCGGGAAAGCTGCAGCTTGAACGCGGCCAGCAGCACCATGAACAACGTCGCGTCCTGTGCCGCAGCGACTGACCGCAACCGCGCCAGGTTCCGCACGGGCACGGTGAGAACGTGCTCCGCGCCGCCGAAGGACGGCACGGCGCGGCGTTGCCGATCCGCGGGCAGGGTGAGCATCTGGGGTGCTCCGCTCAGGCGGTCGCTCCAGTGGTCGAGATCCCGCCGCATGCGATCACCGGACATCGTCCGGCGCTGCCAGACGGCGAAATCCGCGTACTGCACGGCGACTTTCGGCAAGGCCGGCGAGGCCCCGTCGCATGCTGCGGCGTACAACGTGGTGATCTCCCGGAACATCACACCAAGCGACCACCTGTCGGTCGCGATGTGGTGCACCGTGATCAGCAGGACGTGGTCGTCGGCGGCCAGTTCGATCAGTTTGAGCCGGATCACCGGGCCAGTTTCCAGGTCGAAAGGAACCCTGGCCTCGGCCATGGCCAGGCGGACGGCTTCGGTTTCCCTGTCCGGCATCCCGGCCAGACTCACCACCGGGATATCGACGGGACGGGAGGTGCCGATCACCTGAACGGGGGTTCCCGCACGCACGGCGAAGGTGGTCCGCAACGCCTCATGGCGGGCGCACACGCCCGTGAACGCATTCCGCAATGCGGAGCGGTCCAGTGGGCCGCGCAGCCGGTAGGCAAATGGCACGTTGTACAGAGAGCGGTCAGGCAGCAGGCGATCGAGGGTCCACAGCCGTTGCTGGGCGAATGAGAGCGGCAGGTTCTCAGTCCGGTCGGCCGGAGTGATCCGATTCGAGTGGCCTTCTCCGGCGAGCAAGAGGTCCAGCAACCGTTGTCTCTTTGCGACCGATTGAGCTTGTGGGACTGCACTCATCCTGCGATGCCCTCGCTTCCGACGCCGCGTGAGGCGGATTCACCAGGTTCGGTGCCCACTATGGCTCTGCGTGCTGGTACGACATCGACACGTTCGTGGTCAGCCGACTGCGACGACACCGCTGGTCGGGCACGTTGCAATCTGGTGCGCATGGGACCGCTACGGGTCGAGTACGGGGATAGCGGCGACGGTCCGGGCGGCAGCCCGCCGGTTGTCCGGCACCCGAGCACCCCGCCACGCCGCTCTCCCCCGCCGCCCGGACAGGCATTCCGTAGGTTACCCGTACCCCATCCGGCACGGGTCGCGATCACCAGCAGATACCGACGCCTGCGCCGTTGATCGCGGCGACCTCCGATCGTCCGTGCCACATCAGGCGCGCGATCCACCATGAGCGAGCAGCGACGCCACGCGAAAGAAGCCGTGATGCCTAAGCCCGTCGATGAAGCAGTCGGTCCGTTGAGGATGCTCAGCGGGCACGCGAAGAACGCCGAGCCCAGGTCTACAGCGGGCACCGACGTCTCCTCCGTGCTGCGGACCACCGCCGCCGAAGATCCCGGCCTACCCGTACCGGACCCCGAGGTGTACCACCGGCAGGTCGTCGAGTGGAACGCGACCGAGGTGCCACGGCCCGTCATTCCGGTCCATGTACGGGTCGCGGCACAAGCCGCAGCGCACCCGGACGCGGTCGCCGTGACGAACGGAACACGGTCGCTGACCTACGCGGATCTCGACGCCAACGCCGGCCGGCTGGCTCGTCGTATGCGTGAGGCAGGCGTGGCCCCGGAGGTCACTGTGTCGATCTGCCTGCCGCGCTCGATCGAACTGGTCATCGCCATGCTGGCCGTACTCAAGGCGGGCGGCGCCTACGTACCGCTGGATCCGGAGCACCCCGACGCACGCCTCGAATACATGCTGGCGGACTGTGGCGCTCCCATCCTGATCACCACGAACGACGTCCGTGCACGGCTCTCCGTCCCCGAGGGCGTACGAGTCCTCCACCCGGACAGCCGAGGCCCTGGTCTGGTCGATGTTCCGACGGATCCCGGCAATCTCGCGTACGTCATCTACACGTCCGGATCGACGGGTCGGCCGAAGGGTGTCGCGGTCGCGCACGCGGGCCTCGCCAACCTGGTGTCGTGGCACCTGGGTTCCTACCGGATCGACGCAACCGACCACATCGGACAGTGTGCCGCCGTCGGGTTCGACGCGTCGGTGTGGGAGATCTGGCCCGCGCTGGCCGCCGGAGCAACCCTGCACATCGCCGGGGACGACGAGCGGTTACGGCCCGACCTGCTGCTGAACTGGTTGGCGGACAATCGAATCACGGTCACGTTCCTGCCGACTCCGCTCGCCGCGGAGGTCCTGAAGCTGCCGTCCCCGCCAGGCTTGGTGCTGCGGGCCCTGCTCACCGGCGGCGACAAGCTCGGCGAGCGACCCCGATCCGACGCCGGATATGAGCTCATCAACCACTACGGACCGACAGAGGCCAGCGTCGTCACCACGGCCGGTGTCGTCCCGCCGCGCACCGGTTCGTGGCGGGCACCCTCGATCGGGCGGCCGATCGACAACGTGCGCACCTACATCCTGGACCACGCCCTGCGGCCGCTCCCCACAGGGGCTTCCGGTGAACTGCATATCGCCGGAACGAGCCTTGCCCGTGGGTATCTCGGCAGCCCGGGCCTGACCGCCGAGCGATTCGTTCCCGATCCGTTCGCCACCCGGCCGGGTGAGCGGATGTACCGCACGGGTGATCTCGCCCGCTATCGCCCCGACGGGGCGATCGAGTTCGTCGGGCGAATCGACAGTCAGGTCAGCATTCGCGGTGTCCGCATCGAGACCGGCGAGATCGAAGCCAGGCTCAGGGAACACCCGGCGGTGGCCGACGCCATGGTCACCACGCACGTCGACGAGCGTGAGAACACCTACCTCGTCGGCTATGTCACTCCTGCGACGGACGGCGTGATCGACGTCGCCGCCGTACGCGAACATCTGGTGAATCACCTGCCGAGCCAGATGGTTCCGGCAAGCCTCGTGCCGCTTCGACGGTTTCCGGTCACGTCCAACGGCAAGATAGACGTCGGCAGTCTTCCGGTGCCCGAGCCATCCGGTGTCGACACGCCACAAGATCCGCTTGAGGCTGTGATCGCCACGATCTGGGCGCTGGTGCTGGACTTGCCGGAGCCTGGTCAGATCGACATCCATGCGAACTTCCTGATGTTGGGCGGGCATTCTCTGCGCGCGCATCAGGTGATCACTCGCGTCAACGCGACCTTCGACGTCGCCCTGTCCGCCCGTTCCCTGTTCGGCGCTCCCACGATCGCGTCGTTCACCGACGTGGTGCGGCACGCCGGTACGCCAGAGCGGATCGAGACCGTCACCCGGCTGGCCCGTCAGGTCGACGAGATGTCCGACGACGAGATGGAACGGCGGCTCGCCGAGCATTAGGCCGTGGACCACCCCTGCCGAAGGATGGAAAGGAAAGCAGGCAGATGAACTCAACCGAGGATACCGACCAGTCCTATCTCGTCGTCGTGAACGACGAGGAGCAGTACTCGATCTGGCCGGAGGGCCGCGAAGTTCCGGCTGGTTGGAAGGCGGTGGGAGCGGCCCGTTCGAAGCAGGACTGTCTCGACCACATCGAAACGGTGTGGACCGACATGCGGCCGCGCAGTCTGCGTGAGCGAATGGCGAACCCCTGAGCAGGCTGGACATTCAATGGCACGTGGGTTGTGAGGCGTGAAATGACCGGACTTCCATCGAAGGCGTCCGTCGTGATCATCGGCGGCGGAGTAATCGGAGTCAGCGCCGCGTACCATCTGGCCGCCGCCGGAGTGCGCGACGTCGTGCTGATCGAGCGCGGTGCTCTCGGGTCCGGATCCACCTGCCGTGCGGCGGGCGGAGTCCGCGCCCAGTTCTCCGACCGCGTCAACATCGAGCTCGCGACGCGCAGTCTCGAGACGTACGAACGCTTCGGCGAACGCTTCGGCCAGGACATCGACCTACGTCAGGTGGGTTACCTGTTCCTGTTGGACCAGCCGGAGACCGTGGCCGAGTTCGAGGCAGCCGTCGCCGTGCAGAACGACCTCGGCGTGCCCAGCCGGATGATCTCGGTCGCCGAGGCGCAGCGCCTGTCGCCGTTGATCGGCACCGACGGGCTCCTGGCGGCGGTGTACTCGCCGACGGACGGACACTGCACCCCCGAATCGGTGGTGCTCGGATTCGCCACCACAGCCCGCAGGCTCGGTGCGCGGCTGGTCACCAACTGTGCCGCGACCGGTATCGAGCGCGACGGGGATCGGATCATCGCGGTCAGCACGGAGGCCGGCCGGATCGAAACCGACACGGTCATCTGCGCGGCTGGTGCCTGGTCTCGCGAAGTGGGCGCATGGGCCGGTGTCGACCTGCCTGTCGTCCCGTTGCGGCGGCAGCTCGTGCTCACCGAACCCGTGAACGGCCTCGATCCGGCGACACCCTTCACCATCGACTTCGGCACCGCATTCTACTTCCGCGCCGAGGGCGCCGGGCTGCTGCTGGGAATGTCCGATCCGGATGAACAGCCCGGGTTCAACCTGAACCGGTCGGAGGGCTGGCTGGCGGGTGTCGCCGCGGCCGTGCAGCGCAGGGCACCCGCGCTCGCGGATGTGGGTCTCACCACGGGCTGGGCCGGCCTCTACGAGATGACCCCGGATCACAACGCACTGATCGGAACCGGCGGTGACGGCAGATTCCTCTACGCCGCCGGGTTTTCCGGGCACGGCTTCATGATGGGCCCCGCCGCCGGCGAGGTCCTGCGTGACCTCTACCTGCAGCGACCGACCTTCACCGACATCAGCGGCTTCCACGCGGGCCGGTTCGCCGGCGCCGCAAGCCGTCGCGAAATGAACGTCGTGTGACCACCAACGAGGAGCTTGGGATGACTGACAACACCGGCCGCACACCGCGGCGCATCTCGATTTTCGACACCACCCTGCGTGACGGTGAGCAGGCCCCGCGCAACGCGATGAGTCCGCAGACGAAGCTCGACCTCGCCCTGCGGATCGAGGCACTCGGCGTCGACGCCGTCGAAGCCGGATTCCCTGCCTCGTCGGCGAAGGACGTCGAGGCCACCCGCCTCATCTCCGAGGCACTCACCACCGCGCGGGTGGCGACCTTGTGCCGGGCGGCCCGCAGTGACGTCGAAACCGCGGTCGAGGCGGCGGGCACGAAGAACCACCAGTTGCAGGTCATCGCCACCGCCAGCGAGATCCACCTCGAGCACAAGCGCGGCATCACCCGTAACGTCGCGTTGCGTGAGCTGCACGACGCCATCTCGCTGGCCTCGTCACTCGGCGTCCCGTTCATCACCCTGGCGATGGAGGACTCCAGCCGCGGTTCGCTCGACCTCCTGCGCGCCACCGTCGAGACCGCGCTGGAAGCCGGTGCGACCCAGGTCGGCGTCGGGGACACGATGGGGTGTTCGACACCGGGCGAATTCGGCGAGCTGGTCGCGACAGTCCGGGAGTGGGCACCGGCATCGGCGAGCCTCACCGTGCACTGCCACAACGACTTCGGACTCGCACTGGCCAACACCATGGCGGCTGTCGAGGCCGGCGCGGACGAGGTCCAGGTGACGCTGGGCGGCATCGGCGAACGTGCGGGCAACACGGCACTCGAGGAGGTCGTCGGCCTGCTGGCGTACAGGAGTGAGGTCTACGGGGCCACGACCGACGTCAAGACCGAGGGAATGTACGACGTCTACTCAGCGATCCGTGCGGCGATCGGACTCGAAGAGCCACGCAACAAGGCGCTGTTCGGCACGTACGCCTTCGCCACCGTGGCGGGCATGCACCAGCAGGGGATGCTGCAGAACCCGCTGACCTACGAGTACGTCGAGCCGGGCCGGTTCGGTCGTGAGTCGCAGCTGCTGGTGGCCCGCCACTCCGGCCGCGCGGTGCTGCGACACGTCGCCGCACAGGCCAAGCTCGACCTTTCCCACGACACGGTGGACCTGCTGTACGAGAAGTACGTCAACGGTCGTGCCGACGGTGACTGCGTCGAGCTGAGTGTCCTGCGTGCGGAGATCCTCGCCGAGATGGCGAACGTTGCGGAGTCGGCCCGATGACCGGTAGGACTCTGGCCGAGAAGCTGTGGCAGCGCCACGTCGTCCGAGAACTGGACGAACGGACTGACCTGCTTTACATCGACCTGCATCTGATCCACGAAGTGTCGTCGCCCCAGGCATTCGAGGGTCTGCGGCTTTCCGGCCGCAGAGTCCGTCGCCCGGAACTCACGCTCGCGGTCGAGGATCACAACGTGCCGACCCACTCGCTGACCATCGCGGACGACGCGAGCAGGGCGCAGATCGACGCGTTGCGCGACAGCTGCGCCGAGAACGACATCGAGTTGTACTCCATGGGTGACGCCCGCCAGGGCATCGTGCACGTCGTCGGTCCCGAACTTGGCCTGGTGCAGCCCGGCATGCTGGTGGTGTGCGGCGACAGCCACACGTCGACCCACGGCGCCCTTGGCGCACTCGCCTTCGGCGTGGGAACCAGCGACGTCGAGCACGTGCTCGCCACGCAGACGCTCGCGGTCGCCCGCCCCCAGACCATGGCGGTCGAGTTCACCGGGCTGCCCCCGGCGGGAACCGAGGCGAAGGACATCATCCTCGCGGTCATCGGCACCATCGGTACCAACGGTGCCCAGGGCTTCCTCATCGAGTACCGCGGTGAGGCGGTGCGCTCGTTGTCCATGGAGGGCCGGATGACCATGTGCAACATGAGCATCGAGGCTGGCGCGCGTGCCGGGATGATCGCCCCGGACGACAAGACGCTTGCCTATCTGCGGGACCGGCCCTACGCGCCGTCCGGTGCGGCCTGGCAGAACGCGGTGTCGGACTGGAAGACGCTGGTGACGGACGACCCGGACGCCTTCGACCGTGTGGTCCGTATCGACCTCGCCGGGCTCAGCCCGCACGTCACGTGGGGAACCAATCCCGGGCATGCCCTTCCGCTCGACGCGGCGGTGCCCTCGCCCGAGTCGTTCACCGACCCGGTCGAGCGGGCGAGCGCCGAGCGCGCGCTCGAGTACATGGACCTCCGGCCGGGCACGCGGATGCGTGACATCCCGATCGACACGGTGTTCATCGGTTCGTGCACGAACGGGCGGATCGAGGATCTACGGGCGGCGGGCGAGATCCTGCGTGGCCGCCGGGTCAAACCCGGTGTCCGGATGCTCGTGGTCCCTGGCTCCGGCCGGGTGCGCGTCCAGGCCGAGCAGGAGGGCCTGCACGAGGTCTTCAAGGCGGCGGGTGCCGAGTGGCGCCTGCCCGGCTGCTCGATGTGCCTGGGCATGAACTCGGACCGGATCTCCGGCAGTGAACGGGTGGCGTCCACGTCAAATCGGAACTTCGAGGGGCGCCAGGGTGGCAGGGCCCGTACCCATCTGGTCTCACCCGCCGTCGCGGCGGCAACGGCGGTGACCGGCAGGCTCGCCGCCCCACACGATCTGGTCTGAGAGTAGGCATGGAACCGTTCTCCACACACACGGGCCGGGCAATGGTGCTCCGGCGCAGCAACGTCGACACCGATCAGATCATCCCGGCCGAGTTCGGCAAGCGAATCTCGCGGCACGGCCTCTCGGACGCCCTGTTCGCGCGGTGGCGAAAGGATCCCGCCTTCATCCTGAACTCCAGGGAACACGAAGGCGCGACGGTGCTGATCGCGGACACGAACTTCGGCACAGGAAGCTCGCGTGAGCAAGCGGTCTGGGCGCTGCGCGAGTGGGGATTCGTGGTGGTCGTCTCGACCCGGTTCGGCGACATCTTCCACCGCAACGCACTGCGCAACGGCCTGCTGGCGGTCGTCCTGCCGGAAGAAGCCGTCGCGTCGCTGATGGACCGTGCCGAAGCCGATCCAGCCTTCGAGATCGGTGTCGACCTGACGAAGTGCGAAGTGGCGGCCGGCCAGGACCGTTGGTCGTTCAGCATCGACGACCGGGCACGCTGGCTGCTGCTCAACGGACTCGACACCATCGAAGTGACGCTGCAGAACGCGCCGGACATCGCGGACTACGAGCGGGGTCGGCCATCGTGGCTTCCTGAGATCCCACGAGGCAGTGGATCAAGGCAAGCCAAGGCGGACACACGGTGACAAGCGGAGCGCCCATGTCCACCGGCGCGCGTCGCCTGGCCCGAATACCTGCCGAAGGCCTCAGCGAGTTGATCGAGGCGGGCCGCAGGATGGGCGCGGTGGACCTCGCGCTGGGCACCCCCGGATGGCCACGGCCGCCGAAGGCGATGATCGACCAGGCGTGTGCCGCGCTGCGAGACGGAAACAACCAATACGGCGACATGCGTGGCAACGGGGAGCTCCGGGCGGTACTGGGCCAGTCGTTCCGGACACCAGCCGATCCGGACACCGAGCTCACCATCACGGTGGGAGCGGCCGAAGGGCTGGCTGTCGCCATGCTCGGCGTCCTCGATCCGGGTGACGAGATCGTCGTGTTCGAGCCGTTCTTCGAGCCCTACCTGGTCTCGATCGCAACGGCCGCGGCCGTGCCGAGATTCGTCCGGGTCCGGCCGCCCGACTGGCGGTGGGACGCCACGACACTCGCCGCCGCGATCGGTCCCCGTACCAGGGCGATTCTGGTGAACACGCCGAACAACCCCACTGGCCATGTGCTGGAGGAAGACGAGTGGGCAGTCATCGCGGAACTGTGTGAGCGGCACGATCTGCTGGTCATTTCCGACGAGGTGTACGCGTCATATGTCTACGACGGTGGACAGCACATCTCAGCGGCGGACGTGCCGGGACTACGGGACCGTGCGATCGTCGTCGGCAGTTTCTCGAAGAGCCACGCCATCAGTGGCTGGCGAATCGGTTTCCTTCGTGCGGCCCCCGCACTCACCCGCGCCTTGCGCAGCATCCACATCGGCCTGACGGGTGGGGCTCCGGTGCCCCTGCAACAGGCCGTGGCCCGTTCGGGATCGGTTGACGGGAAAGACTGGGATCCACGGCCGGATCTTCAGCAGCTGCGGGACAAGGCGCTGCGCGTCTTCCGCGGCGTGGGGTTGCACTGCACGTCTCCCCGTGGCGGTTGTTATGTCGTCGCCGAACTCGGGCCATACGGCCGGGAGGATTGCCGGTCCTTCGTTCGCAGGCTCGCGATCGACCTGGGTGTTCTCCTCGCGCCGGGACAACTCTTTTTGTCCGACCGCACATCAGATTCCGGCTTCGTTCGTATCGCGTTCAACAAACCGCATGCATATCTCGACACCGCGCAGGGGCGTCTGGCGACCCTGGAACCCAAGCGGTGACGGCTACGCTTCTGAGGAGATCGCAGTGACGGTGATCGCTGTCATACCCGGTGACGGAATCGGACCAGAGGTGACGGACGAGGCCGTCAAGGTCCTCGACGAACTGCAGCTCGGACTCGAATTCGACCATCTCGACGAGGTCAACGCCGCCACGTTTCGGAAAACTGGAGCAGGCCTGTCCCCGGAGAACTTCGAACGGATACGCTCCGCGAAATCGGTGCTGTTCGGTGCCATCGGTGCTCCCGGCATCAACAATTCGGAGTACGGCCGGGGCGTGCTGATCAAGATGCGTTTCGAGCTCGATCTGTACGTGAACCATCGACCAGCGTTCCTGTGGGACGCCCGGCTGAGCCCCTTGCGGGACGAACGTCGCCGGAACGTCGACTGCGTCATCGTGCGAGAAAATTCCGAGGGACTGTATGTCGGAGTCGGCGGCAGGGTGCGTGCCGACACGCCGGACGAGATCGCGATCGACGAGGACATAAACACCTACCGCGGCGTGTCACGCGTGCTCGACTACGCATTCTCGATAGCGCGAAAATCGGTGTGCCTCGTGGACAAGTCGAACGCCGTTCCCAACGGCGGGAAACTGTGGCAGCGTTGTTGGCGCGACGCGGTCGAACGGCGTCCCGACATCGACTGTTCCCACCTGTACGTGGACGCGGCGGCGATGAAACTGATCGCCGACCCGTCAGCGTTCGACGTCATCGTGACCAACAATTCCTATGGTGATATTCTGAGCGACCTCACCGCCCAGTTGGCCGGCGGCATCGGCATGGCGGCATCGGCGAACCTCAACCCGAAGAGCGGATTCGGCGTGTACGAACCGGTCCACGGCAGCGCACCGGACATCGTGGGGCAGGGAAAGGCGAATCCCGTTGGAGCGATCCTCAGCGCCGCGCTCCTCTGTGAGGGGATCGGCCTCTCCGAGGCCGCACTGGCGATCCGTGGAGCGGTTTCGACAGCGGTGTCAGCAGGGCGCTGCACGCCCGACATCGGTGGCTCGTTGAGCACCCAGGAGGCTGGTGCCGCGATTCGCGCCGAACTTCGGTAACACCCACGACGAGCCGAGTGGGCTCGGGAGCCGACCCAGGGCCCCGGCAGAGTCGTGAGCTGTCCGGGGTAGCCGGGCGGGCAGGACCGTTCAGAAGATCATCGAGGTTCGCTACACCTTGTTGATCGTCTGACGTGAGTCATGCCCGCCCGGCCACCATCGCTGATCTCGTCCCTGAGCGGCAACGCCGCCATCGGCGCATACGCACCGCCGGCGTCACCAACATCTCCGCCGCCAATCACCACCACGCCCGCGACAGCAGCCGGCCCCTGTCACCACTCGGCATCACCTAATGGCTTTGCTGCAGCCCTGGTCCGTCGGCCGCACCGAGTGCTCGACGGCTGTCCTGATAGACCTGTTCGGCTTCACCGAGAGTGTCGCCTATCGCGGTGATTCCCAGTTTGCCGTACACGCACGCGGCGCCCAGCAGGTGCAGGACGGCGCCAGTTCCGCGGCGCGGGTCGAAAGCGGTGGCGCCCAGACGGTCGATGACGTCGGCGGGGCGGCAGCCGCGGAAATGGGGAACCCACAGGTGATCCGTGGCGACGTAGGCCTTGGCGCGCCCGCCGTCGACAACCTGGCCGGTGGTGCCGTCAACGGAACCACCGGTCACGAGCAACGTCGTACCGAACGGGTGCGTTGTGCCACCGGCACGCAGGTTGGTCTCGCACAACAGGATTTCCCAGCCACCATGCTCGACCGCCAGGAAATCCAGGCTGAACAGGCCGATGACACCGCGTGCGGACAAGGCATCCACCACGCGTCGGGCATCGGCGCGTAGCGCTGATCGGTACCGGCTGTCCGCGGGGGAGCGGCATCCCACGTAGACCATTCCGTCGAGGACCTGATCCTGGGTGACGATCACCTCGGGTGTCCCGTCCGGGGTGATGCTGGCGAACGTGCTCGGCGAGCGGAGACCCGGCGTCGTGAGGTACCGCTCCGCGGTCGCGCCCCGTGCGGAAACCTCTGCCGCGAACGACTTCCAGGTCTCATCCGGTGCGGTGAACCTGATCCGGGCCTGGGCCAGGCGTCCGTTCGGCATGGCTTCGACGATGGCGTTACCGAGGCCTCCATATCCATCGTCCAGCTTCAGCATGACCGGGCCGTCCACGACCAGTCGAGCCACGGCAGCCTCTACATCCTCGGCGCTGGCCAATCCCCCCGTGCCGGGAACCGTTGCGACGCGAGCGCTTTCCGCGATTGCTCGGCTGCCGGACTTCGTCCCCAGGGCGGCCAGCCGCGCAGGCGCGCCGTACACCGGAAGGCCAGTGATCTCCGACAGCCGTTCCTCGTGTTCGGTCACGACAAAGGGAAACAGCCAGGCATCGCCGCCCGCCGCCAGCACGATCTCGTGGCACATCGCGGGGTCGGCGAGGATCCTGTGCGTCAACGGGCACAGTTCGGTGTTCTCGGCCAGGCCCACCGGCATCATCCGCAGCCGGGCACGGGCGCCCGCCGGATCGGGCAGGAAGCTGAGGTAGTAGTCGACGACCGCGGCGTCGACGGGCATCGAGGACAGGAAGATCAAGGAGACGGTGGGCTCACGCAACATGAGTAGGAGGAACAGAAGTCGCTCCTCGTAGCGGGCGTAACCCTCGATGTGTGCCAACTCCCTCGGCGAAAGGGTGAGGGAGGGAAGCACGACCACTGTTCCACCCGTGGGTGTGAACATCGGCAGTCGCGGGTGTCTTCTGGCGAACTCCAGACGAATCTCCTCGGCGGAGGCAACGCGGGCTCGCGTTGTCATGACCACATCGCCAGAGTCCCATCAGTCGTGAGGCCGATGAACATGGCGACCGACACCCTGCGCCCGTCCCGCCCGCCTGCCACGGAGTGGTAGAAGCGCGGGTTGAACACCAGGGCGTCGCCCGGCTCCGGTCGCACCGTCACCGACTGGACGCCCGCCACCACCTCCCTGTCGTAGCCGAATCCGATCCGGGCCGCCTCGTCCGTGGGTTCCCACGTGCGGCGCCAGATGGTGGTCTCACCCCCGACGGACGGCATCATCAGGTAGACGTTGATCGCCAGTTGGGCGACGAGCTTGTGGTCGAACAGCCCGTGCGGGAATTCCCGTGCCACGTCGTCGAAGTGAACCCGCAGCCCGCCATTCGACTCGCGGATCGTGCCGGCCATGACCGGGCGACCCGCTATCCGGGCCGCCTCCGGCGGCCTGCCCCACACCTCGCCGAGCCGCTCCAGGCAGATCCGGAGCGGGTCGAGGTCCAGGCCGGCCGCCTCCCACGCCGTGCGCGCCGACTCGACGTGCGTCCAGTAGCCGGGATCGAGTTGGCCATCGGTGACGAAGTCGTTGACCGTCGGGCCGAACCGCAGCACAGGCGGGTTGACCCGTTCCGGATTTACCGCACTCAACGGCATCCGGCCCACCAGCCCGGCCAGATCCGCCCACAGTTCGGCGGGCAGGAATGGGCGGGCGTGCACGCAGGCAAGGGTTCCTGTGGCCAGCCGAACCAGATGATCCTTGGTCAGTTCGGTCACGACCTCCTCGCTGAATAGCGGATCCTCGGCTGTCACGGAGAGAGTCATGAAGTCGTCGTCCCATCGGCTCAGTGCGAGAGCGGTGACTTGATGTTGACCGTTGCCCCTGCCCGTTCGTGGACAGGTTCATGGCACATCGCCGCCTGCCTCGTCCCTGGCTGTGCCAGGTCCGGCGGTCGGCTGACTGGCCTGGTACTGCTCTCGTCAGGCTCTGCGGCGACGCCGGATGCACCAGTAAGGCGGGTGGGCGGGTGCGCACTACGCGGTGTCGTCAGCGGCCACGTGCAGCCGATCAGACGTCCGAGGAGGTACTGCGCCACCTTCTCCGGATCGCGTTGGTCCTCACCTCGGCCTTCCTCGTGCGGCAGCCGGTTCAGCGCCGACAGGTGGTCGCGGCGCATTCAGTTCGGCAGGTCCCCGCCTGCCGGCAACCCCGGCCAAAGGGGCCAGCGGCTCCGGAGGCCGAGGGCGACGCTGGCGAGAGCGTCCAGGCGCTGTCGCAGCCGTGCGACACGCGCGCCAACCAGAGGTGCCCACATTGAAGACAGTAGCTACTGTCAGTGTAAAGTCCGTCACAGGAAGATCCGAACCGGACGTACCACAAACGGGATCCGCCGTTGCTGCTCTGGGGTTGCTGCTCTGGGAAGGAGACCAGATCCCGATGACGTACGAGCACGGCCGCGATCTACACCTCACATATGACCCCGGCCGGGGCTACTGGCACTTCGTCCTCTACATCGAACCGCCGATCGGGCCGGGCAGCGGCCTCAACTCCGGCAAGGTCATCGAAACATGCACCAGCCGGTATGCCGCAGAGTGGATCAACAGGCTTACGCCGTGCGATCCTGACGCTCTCCATGTCGCCCTTGTTGGCAAGGCCGATGCCCCAAGTCTCTGGCACGCCTGCGTCTACGACGATCCCGACTCACCTTCGGCGGTTGCCCGCGATGGGTGCGTCTGCTGGCGGACCTTCCACGACCCCGTGACGTGGCTGCCCGTCGCCGCCAACCACTACCGCACGGTCAGTGGTAACCACGAAAACTGGCGGCACCACACCTTTACCCCTCTTGCGCTTCCCGAGAAGGAACGCCTCGAGAGGCTCATCATCGACCACGAGGCACACACGATCTGGGTACGTACCGACCAGGGCACCCTGCACTTCCTCCCCGAGGCGCGGGGAGTTGGGTACAGCGTGGGCTACAAGGGCGGCGGCCCTGCGGAACTAGCCCGCATGATCGAGAAGATCGTGAAGTCAGACGGACACGAGGTGACCGCCGGGACGTCGCGCGGTGCGCCAAACGAAAAGGTGCTGTCCTGGGTGAGCAGCAAAGCAGCAGACCGCACTCAGGAACTGCGGCTTGACCATCTCAAGCTCCTGTGCCGTACTGGCACGGTGGTGTAGCTCTACACCCTCGACTTCCCCGCCGCTACGCCGGACGGGGAGGCTCTCCACCGGGACCACCTGACCCGCTGCTTCCACCGGCTCGTGATCGGCTCCGGTCTCCCGCCCGTACGTCTGCACGACCTCCGTCACGGCGCAGCCGACCTCGCCCACTCCGCCGGCGCCGACCTCAAAACCGTCCAGGAACAACTCGGCCACACCAGCATCGTGCTCACCGCCGACACCTACACCAGCGTCCTGCTCGACCTGCACTTCACCGTCGCCGGAGCAACCGCCCGCCTCGTCCTGGCCGCCGCAGCCCGCAAACCCGGCCGCAAGCACCGGACACCCCCCCGACATCCACGAACCGCAGCAACACCTGCCAGCCGACAGTCCAAATCACTGCCAGGCAAGAGAATCCGGCGGCAACCTGGCCCGGCGGCGCACCGCGCCCCCGTGACACCCACTCGACACCCAAAGATCAAGGCCGCATAGCCAGGTGGCTATGCGGCCTTATCATTGCTGGTGCGCCGCCAGGGACTCGAACCCCGAACCCGCGGATTAAGAGGTTGATCTTGGTCGGCTCGTTACGTCCAATGGCGTCGCAGCAGTCCGTCTGTTCGCGCTTGCGGCCCATTTCCGCCGTAACCCTAGCCCACTCGTCCATCCAGGTACCGGCCGGTCCACGGCTGCCGAGCACCCGCGGAGCACCCACCGATGCGCCCGTTGCGCAAAGCAACTGCGATTGAGCTCCCGCGGGACTATCGTCGGACTCGAGCAGATCGGGGGCGACGAAGAGGCGGCGGGACTCAAGCCGAGTCCGCCACCGAATTCTCTGGAGGCGCCTCAAAGAGGAGGTCGCCGGCCCGCTTGACCCGCACGCCTGAGCCGGGAATCCGTGATACTAACTCGCACATCAGGGTCTCAGCGTAGGAGCGGGAAAGGTTCGTTGCGACGTACACGGGGCCAGCGGAGGTCTCGACCTTCTTGGGAAACCATCCCGGGGTCACGTCGCTTTGGTTCGTGCCGACGGCGCCCCTGATCGTCGTCGCCGCGGTGCCCTCGCGCTCCGCGACGAGCTTCACTAGGTCGCGCACGGCTCGCGCGGCGGCAACGGGCCGCTGCGTGCCGTCTAGCCCTTCCAAAGAGTAGATTGCGAACCGGCCACGCACCCGGCGGAGCCGCAAGCGCAGCAGTTGCCGCCGGTCGGTCTCCTCGGCGGCCTCGACGTAGCGGTCGAGGAAGACGGCAAGCAGCTCATCGTCCAACTTCCGGACCCGAGTGGTATCGGTCGGGTAGTCCATCAGCCGGGCAATCTGGCCCTCATCGAGATTGGAAAGCGCCGCTTCCAGCTGGCCGATCGTGGTGACGCCCAGCGCGGCTAGCTGCTCGACGAACACAACGAGCGACGGCAGGTCTCCCGGCTCGTCCCTCGGGAAGCGTTCGGCGATCAGCTCGCTCAACGTATTCACGTCCAAGGGAGTTGGGTCGAGCGCCTCCGGCGACGGCTCACCCACCCGGATCACAGGCTCGTCTGTCGGGGCGGCGTCGCCGACGTCCTGCGGCCGAAGCAGCTCCTCGATCCTGTCAAAGATCTCGTCCATGTACCGGCGCATGCCACCAGCCTCGACGAAGTACTGATCCACCCGCCCCTTGTCCTCGGGCGTCAGCTCCTGGTACGCGCCAGACTTGTAGCGAATGTCGTGCTCGTACTCCGCCCACGCGTGACCCGCCACGCTGCGCACTTGGATCTCCAGGCCCTGGTACTTGCCGAGGAACTTCACGAGGGCCCCGAAGCGCCAGTGCACGTCGGCATCCTTGATGCCGGAGATGACGATGTGCTCGCTGTCGTAGCCGTTGTGCTTAGTGTCGCCAGGATTCTGCCGTTCCCGGAACTCGCAGCGGCTCACGATGAGGTCTGCCAGATCGTTGCGCGCCCGGGTGGTGTAGACGATCACGCGGGCAGCTACGCAGTCATGAATCTGCGCTGCGGGGTCGGTGTACTTCGGTGTGCCGTCGTCCTTCGCCTTCTCCGACTTCACCATGTACGAGGCCAGAGTCTTGGGGCGTGCCTCCACGAGGTGGACGTCAATACTGGCGTCCAGCGCCAGCTCCGTGAGGAAGCGCTTCGTCTCCTGGGCCGCGTCGGCCAGGAAATCCTGGTGCTGCGCGTACTGCCACAGGTGAGAGGGGACCTGTTCGAAGCCTGTGATCTCGGACACCCGCGCAGAATACCCAAGCCCAGTCCTAACTGGAGAGCCGTCCGGCTGAGGATGCACGAGTCATAGCAAACGCCCGCGACGCCGAACGCGACCCGGCCCCCACTACATCGCTCAGCCGTGCTTGCGGGGACGCCCGCGCTTCGACTTCGGGGGACGCCAACCGCGTAGCTCCTCCTCCGTGGCAACCCACCGGACCATCAAGTCGTCCAGCAGCGTGCGGTGGCTCCGGTACTGCTGGTCGCTACACCATTGCTTCACCCACGGCAGCAACTCGAGCAGACCGGCGAGCAGCGGAACAGCGTCATCGCGAGTCAGCGCGGCTGACGCGAGGTCGGACAACACCATCGCCTGGTCCTCGACGGGCCAGCCGGCCCACCCCACCATGGCGCCCTTGATGGCGCCTCCCGAGCGCGCATAGGACACGAACCTCTCGCCAGGCACGTCGTACTTGCCGCGGTGTCGCCAATAGCTCGCCTTAAGGAAATCTGCGCTGCTGTACTTCGGAGGCAGCGAGACCGGCGCGGGAGGACCCAGGTCCTGTCCCCGCTGCAGCCGCCACGTCTCCTCCCACTCAGCGCGCTTCGCGATGCCTGAATCTCGATAACGTAGGGCGGAGAGATACGGAACGACCTCGTCTGCGAACAGACCCCTCACGACGTCGACCAGCGGTTGGCCCGGTGCGTACAGCTCAGCGGCCTCGATCACCGCCGGATCCTCGCCCAGCAGCTCGGCGAGCTTCGTAATCGTTAACGGTCGCGCACGCCTTGCGCCGTTTGCGTCGTCGTACCAGAGCTCGGCCGTCTCGCATCTGTCGAGCAACCAGGTTCGCAGGGCATCGACCTCCATGACGTTCCAGCCCGTGGAGGCCCACCGTCGTTTGAACTCCGGCCTTTCCAGAGTCCGCAACCGCCTGTCCTGCTGTATCGCATTGATGCGCCGCTTGACCACCTCACGGTAGGGCGCCGGCCAGTGCGCGGGCAGATCGGTGGTCGGAAGGCCGCCGTGCCGCACAAACCAAGCAGTGTCCAGCTCGCCGACGACCAACTGTCGGGCCATGGCGATCTCGAAGGCTCGCTCGCCGAAGCTCAACGCCGGAACGGCGGAGGCAGCGGCCAGCAGGCCCTCGTCCTCGGCTACGCCATACCGGAGATAGACCTCCCAGTCCAGCTCCTCCTGCAGGGCCACCATACGGGCGCGGATGGCTTCCCAACGGGAGCGAGCCGTGGAGAAGCCTTCGCGGCTCGGGGACTGGCGGCTGAGGACCGCCGCCGGACCGGCCTCAGACAGCTCCCGGGCGAGCCGGTCCAACTCATCGGCGTACGTGGAGTGCAGCTTCTCGGGCAACGGGAGGTCACGCAGCCGGGTGGCGGCGATCTCATAGAAGGCGTCCCAGTGTTCGCCGGTGCCGGTCTGGTCGAGACCCGGCTTGCCCTTGCTGTTGCTGCCCTGCTTCAACCAAAAGCAGACCGAAGAACTGTTGAGCCATGCTGTCAGGTCGGTTCGTCGCTGTGCCGGCGCGTCGGAGGGGAGCTCGATGATCGGCGCGGATTGCAGTGGCACCTCATCCCTGTGCAGGGAGGCGAAGTGGTTGTGGGTGGCGATCCAGGAATACGTGATCAGCTGGTCGTTCATGCCCCTCCGGCCGACGAACTGATGCCAGCCGTACCAGGGCCTTCCGCCGTTCTTGGGAGACCCCTCAAACCCGGATGGGCGGTTTTGTAGCACCAGCCTGTACGGCCATAGCCGTCGTAGATGCGCGGGATGCTGCTCGATCGAGATGATGTTGCCTGATGAATCGTACGGGCAGAAAGCGTAGTGGTCGGCCCGGGCGTTCCAGTCCCGGACCTCGGAGCCGGAGATTACGCCTACGAGGACGTCATCAGCAGGAATTCCCAGCGTCGCGAAGGTGTGACGTGGTGCGGTGAAGATGTCATCCGACCCCGTGTTGGCGAAGTATCCGATTCGGACCACATAGTCGTTCAGCCGACGTGGCGCACCGGCGATTTGTGCAAGGACCTCGTCCGCCTCGGTTGTCGCAATCCTCAGCGGAAACGAGCGCAGTTGTTCTTGGCTGACGTAGCGAGACGCCGACCACGTGTCGGCGTGACCAGGATGGGCCGTCTGTCGCAGCAACGATCGCCAGACCGGCGCCCGAGCGGGATCAGACGGTACGGCCGGCTCGCCACGCAGACCGGTCACGGTGAGCACCGGCGCCGCGTCACGAGGCGGCTCGTTGCGTCCGATCAATATGACGGTGGGCGTGCCGTGGCCTGGAATGAACGCGCCCGAAGTGTCGATGATGTGCGTGAGCGCGACCCGGTGCCCGAAGAACTCCTCGACGAGCCTTCGACCGAACTCGCGCTTCATGAACGAGTTGGACGTCAGCTGACCGACATGTCCACCGGGCCGCGCCAACTGGAAAAGCCTCTGCGAGAAGGGAATCGTGAGGGCGTACCTGCCGACGCAGGCGTCGTACCGGGCGCGGTAGACCTCGTCGAGGATCTTGTCCCGGACGGTGGTGTAGGGCGGATTGCCCACCACCACGTCGTAGTCGCCGCCGAAGGGGTCCTCGACCAGCGAATCGGCGACGGCTACCGAGAACCGCCAGTCGAACCCGACAACCTCGCTGAGCCTCGTGGCGCCACACGCGCGCAGCGCAGCCATGAGCAGGCGGAACCGGGTGATAGCCACGGCAAAAGGGTTGAGATCCACCCCGTGCACGGAGCGCAGCGCACGAGCGACCAGATCCTCGACAGCAACCGTGGGAGCGGCCCGCCGCCAGGCGGAAAACAGCCGCGTGAATGCCCCCAGGACAAAATGCCCCGACCCGCAGACCGGATCCATCAGACGGAGGGCCTCATGCCCACGCTCCTGGATGGCAGATTCAAGCGTGAGATCCAAGATGAACTCGGTGACGAAGGCAGGCGTCTGCAGCAGGGCGTACTGCTTGCTGGCACTCTCATCGATGACCTGGTAGAGGTCGCCCAGGAAGCGGGTATTCAGGTCCGCGGCGGCGAGGTCATGCCCCTTGGCTCCGGCCGCGTCGGTGCGGTTCCACAAAGAGACCAGTTGGCTGGCCATCTGTTCTGAGATCGGCAGGTCGAAGAGCGCGTTCTGCCCGCGCTCGAACAGCCCGGTTCCCGGATCGACCGCAGCGAAAGCCTCGAACCGCGAGAGGAGCCACGGCAGCTGCTGGCCCGGCACCGCAGGTGGCGACGGTCCATCGATCAGGCGGTTGTCCTCCGCGAACCGCACAAACAGGGCACCTAGGACCCAGCCGACCGCTGCTTGACCGAACCGTACGTCCGAGGCTTCGTCGGTCCGGGACGTGCGAAGGTCCTCTTCCACAAGCCACACCAGCCGGCGCAGATGGGTGGATAGCTCCACGGTCGACACGCTGAGACTCGCCTCCTGGTTTTTGGAACCGTGTTAGAACTTCCGCTACTCTACCCTCACAGCTTCCCCTCTCCGCCGCACGCCGCTCGCCATCGACAGGCGCTGACGTGCCCCGATGCCCCACAAGCATCCGGGAACAGCCGGAGGCCACGAAAGGACGGATCGGCAATGACTCCTCCGACGCGCCCCCTCTGGCTCGCGGTGATCATCATCTTCGGCCTCATGGTGGGCGCGGCCACCGGGCTGCTTACAGGGATGAGCTCGAAAGATCCGGTCGACGGGATCTTGACCGGAGCCGCCAGCTTCACCGGCACCGTGCTCCTCCTGCTGGCGATAGCGGCGTTCCTCACCTCGTCGCCGGGCCGGCCCTGAGACTCTGGATGCGCAGCCGATGAGCCGCACGCGAGCGCTGCTGGACCTGACGGCCCAGCAGCGCTCGTTGGCAGGTCCCAGTCGGGTGCCGAAGTCCTCGCCCGGCCTGCTATAGCCCTTTGATCACCGTGGTGGGTACGCGGTACCTCGTACTCACTCGAGCCGCCGCGACAGCGATCTTCATCGAGCAACTGGACCAGGATCACGGTTTTCCGGCGCCGGCAGTCCTACAGACAACCCCTACCAATCCATTGCCTGCGCCGCCGGATGCTGACGGATGGCCGCCTGTCCACGGCGCCCGAGCACCCCACGAGAGCACCCACACACCGCTGCCGGGGCAGCCATAAGCCAGCTTCATCGTGGTGAACCCCTGCGGCCTCACATGCACAGAACGGCACCGGGCGGCGCCACCGGGTGAGAGAGGTCCCCCTGCACGCGAACCCGCCGACGTCCCCCTCGTCAGCAGCGTAATCGCCAACTGTCAACGCCGCCTCAACCCTGACCACCGTGGTCCGGCTGAAACTGGACCACCCCCGGGTTGGTTGATTTTTAGTCGTTGGTTTTGGTGGCCGGTGGGACGCGGCCGAGGTCGCGGTCTTTGAGTCGGTAGCTGTCGCCCTTCATGGAGATGACCTCGGCGTGGTGGACGAGGCGGTCGATCATGGCCGCGGCGACGACGTCGTCGCCGAAGACTTCGCCCCACCTGCCGAAGGGCTTGTTACTGGTGACGATCAGGCTGGCGCGTTCGTAGCGGTTGGAGACCAGCTGGAAGAACAGGTTCGCGGCTTCGGCTTCGAAGGGGATGTAGCCGACCTCGTCGACGATCAGCAGCGGGATCCGGCCGAGCTTGACCAACTCGTCTTGAAGGCGGCCGGCGTGGTGGGCGTCGGCCAGGCGGGACACCCACTGGGCGGCGGTCGCGAACGCGACCCGGTGTCCGGCCTGACAGGCCCGGATCCCGAGACCGATGGACAGGTGAGTCTTGCCAGTGCCGGGCGGGCCCAAGAAGACGACGTTCTCCTTCGACGCCACGAAGTCCAGGGTGCCCAGGTGAGCGATCGTCTCCCGCTTCAACGATCGTTGGTGCTCGAAGTCGAACTCCTCCAGGCTCTTGCGTGCTGGGAATCTCGCGGCCCGGATCCGGCCCTCACCGCCGTGAGCTTCCCGGGCGGCCACTTCCCGTTGCAGGCAGGCGGCGAGGAACTCCTCATGCGTCCACGACTCCGCCCGAGCCCGCTCGGCCAGACGTTCGACCGAGGCGGCCAGGGAGGGTGCTTTCAGTGCGCGGCTGAGGAACGCGATCTCCGAGGTGACATTGCGGTTGTTGGTCTTGGCGGCCATCACGCAGCCACCTCTTCCAGGCCGAACATCCGGTCGTAATCGCTGAGCTGCCGGTGCTCGACCTCAGCAGCGCCCACCGGCGCCGGTGCCTGCCGGGCAGCCGTGCGCAGGTCGGCGGCTGCCTCGCGGTGAGCCGGATCGGTGATGCTCTGATGCCTCGCCCAGCAGCGGTCATGCCCAGCAACCTGGCGGCCGTCGCAGAACACCTGCACCCGATCGGCGTCAGCGACGATGTCGACACGACGGCCCACCGCAGCCGGGTGCACCGAGTAGTCGTTGCTGTCCAAACGCACGTAATGATCACGAGGTAACCGCGTCGTCTGTCGCCAGCCAACCACCGGAGCGACCGGCGGCAGCGACAACATCGCCTGCCGGTCGGCGTCCCACCGGTCCACCGGGCGGCAGCCCAACATCCGGTGCCGGCGGTTGTTCGCCCGCACCAGCCAGTCCGCCAACTGGGCGTTGAAGTCTTGCGGTGAGCCGAACCGGCGCCCGGGCAGGAACGACGTCTCCAGATAGCCGTTGGCCCGCTCCACCAGGCCCTTGGCTTCCGGGTCCGCCGGCCGGCACTGAATCACCCGGATGCCCAGGGTGCCACGGAAGCCGTTCATCGCCTCGGTCAACTGCGGCCGACCGGCCCGCCACTGCCCGACCGCGGACTCGTTGTCCCACACCAACGCCCTGGGCACCCGCCCCCAACCAGAGATCAACGTCCAATGCCCGACCAGCAGATCAGCCGACTGCCGCGACGGGATCATCACCGCCGACAGCCACCGCGAATACCCCGACACCATCACCAACACCGGAGGCCGGCCAACCTGCCCGAACCCAACGACACGTCCGCCGGCGGGAACCACAGATCACACTGCACCAACTCACCCGGCAGATACTCCGTCCGCTGAGCCGGATCCGGACGGCGGAACAACGGCCGGAGTTGCTGCACCCGATCGCAGAACACCGTCTTCCCCCGGGTCCACCCGACCCGTTCCATGATCACCGTTGAGGGCATGTCCGGGAACTCCGCCAACAACACCCGGATCTGCGGCTCCACCGCATCCACGATCGAACCCTTCACCGCCCGCCGATACCGCGGCGGCTCATCACTGGCCAGGGCCTTCTTCACCGTGTTGCGAGACATCCTCAACCGCCGTGCGATGGCCTGAATCGCCATCCCCTCCGACCGCCGCAGCCGCCGGATCTCCGCCCAGTCCTCCACGCTCAGCACCTCCCGATGCTTCAGGAGGTGGTCCCGATTCAGCCGGAACCACGTGGTCAGTTTTCAGGCGGAGCCGACACCAACGACCGGGTCCAAACCACTCACCGGCCGACAGGGTCTTCCCCGCCGTGAACGCCCCACCAACTCGGCGCGTGCCTGCGCAGCCTTCCCGAGAAGCGGGTCAGCAGCAGCCAGTCGGCATCGAGGATCAGCGCGGCGTCCTCCGCCCGCTCGCCCAGCACCCGGGCCACAGACGCCAGCATCTCCCGCGTCGCCCGATCGGAGGACTCGCCCTTACCCAGCCGGAAGCCGATGGTGACGTACCGCTCCGGTTCCCACTCCCACACCGAGCCGTCACCATCCTCGGCCTCGAAGTAGCCGTGGGAACCGGCGTAGATGCTCACCGTGTAACCACACCGATCACTGAGGTCCGCACTCAACACCCGGGGCCTGCCATCTACCGCCGACTCCTCGACACCCTCCGGAGCGACGACGCTGGCCAGCACATCGAGAGGAACATCGCCGGCCAGCGTCAAGCGGTACTCGGTCGCCATGGATAGCCCTTCAGTCTCGTCGCAGGATCTGGATTATCGCCCCGCTGCGCGTCACCGCCACCAGTTCCTTCAACCCTGCGATCGGCCAGTCGTCGAACTGCTTCTGCAACGCCGCGAGATCGCCGCGCCAGTCGTGAAGGTTGACCACCACCCGTTGGGTCTGCTCACTGGCGATCTTGTCAGCAACCCCGCTCCACACGCCTCGCACGCTCTTCGCCGGCGTCGGGGAGTAGCAGTCGAAGACGTGTCCCTCGATCAGATAGTCGGGATCCTTGCCCGGTTTACCGGAATCACCGGTACCGAGCCGGGCGTCAGCGACCTCCTGCCTGGTCGGGTTCTGGTGGAGCAGGTATCCCTCAGCGGCGACGGTATCGGCGCATTCGTTCTCCAGTTCCAGGGAGCGCCGCACGCGTTCGTCCTCCTTCGGAGGAATCCGGGTACGTCGACCGGTAGGCGAGCCACCGCGCTCTCCGGTGGGCCTGCGCGTCCACGGCGTCGTCACACCCGTGCCGGCCGACGGTGTGGAAACTGAGGCGGGGCTGGTCGGTACGGCACCGCCAGCCCCGTTCAATTTCCCGAGGACCCCAGCTGTCGCGCCTCGGCGATCGCCGCGTCAACCGCCTGGCGGGTGGTAGCGGTGCGCTGGACCAGCATGACCAGCACCTGTTTGACGCTCTCCAGCGCCTGGAGGAGCGGCCCTGGCTGCCCACCCTGCAAAACCCCGCCGACAAGCTGCTGCGCCTCACCGACATGGGTGATCGTGGCGGCTGTCTGGTCGCGGATGCCGTCGACCGCACTCTGCACCGGAGTCAAACCGTTGATTGTCTCCCCCGGACTGCCCTGCTGAGGGACACCAGCGGTCGCCTTCGTGGCATCACCGACGGCACCGGCGAGACCGCCCAGTCCTCCCCGGAGAGTGGCGATGGCCCCGCGAATCCGCGCCACACCCGCAGCGACCGCCGCGAACCCGGCACCCGCAGCCCGCAGCCCGATCTCCTGCGCCTGCTGGTCAGCAGCGGCAGCCAGACTTTGCGCGCGCTCCACCCCGGTGGCCAGCGTACGCAGCTCTGCAGTGATCTTCTCGACGTGCGACACCCTGCCGGATTCCTCCACCTGGCGACGAGAGCCCCTCAGGAGGTTGAACCTACCGGCACGGCACCGACGTCACCAGACGTCGCGGAGCAGTAAGCGACCGCGGCGGCGCCAACCCGGTAACGGCTCCCGAGCACCCATCGAGCACTGGCTCGCAGTTCACGCGACCGCTACGGGCGACGGCACGGGGCATGGCATCGTCGCAGTAGAAGGTGAGGCCGCAATGCGCCGACGCGTCCGCCCGATCGGCGTTCTGGCGGTTTCTACATGCTGCAGGATGGCTTCGCCTACTGCTTGCGCGAGCTTCGGCGGTACGGCGTTGCCGATGAGCCGTCCCAGAGGCGCGAAGTGCACAGGTTTTCCGGGGGCGACGAACTCGTAGTCACGCGGGAAGCTCTGGAGGATCGCGGCTTCGCGCAGGGAGATAGCGCGGTCCTGTTCGGGATGACCGAAGCGACCGGCGCCGTAGTTGTACGACAACGTCGTGATGGTGGGTGACGGTTCGTCCCAGACCATGCGGGCGTAGACGTTGCGAAAGGTGGAGCCGGACGACTTTCGGTGGCAAGGCGCGCGAAGCTCTTCACGCCAGTCTTCCCAGGTGCCGCCTGGGTTCGAGCTTCTGATTCTCTCCAGGTTGATTGGGGTGAGCTTGCGGCTCTTGTGTAGGCGGTCGGTGGGGTCGACCGTGCCGTCCTCGAGTGGCGGGAGTCCGCGGATGGCCTGCTCGACGGTGGTGTAGTCGGTGGGTGCGACCTTGCCCTTTGGTACACGGATCTCGCCGAGGAGTGATGCGACGAGGACCATGCGCCGACGATGCTGGGGCACGCCGTAGGCCGGGCAGTGGCAGGACTCGTGATGCACTGAGTAGCCGAGTTTCTCCAGCTTGTCGACGAACGCCTTGAAGATCGGGGTGCTCCCGATGCGAGGAACGTTCTCCATGGTCACGATCTCGGGCTTCGTGCCCTCGACCAGACGGCTGACCTCGTCGATCAGCGGCCACTGGGCTTCGTGAGAGGTGTCCGTGCCACGGCGGTACGAGGAGAACGGTTGACAGGGAGCGCATCCGGCCAGCACCCGGATCGTTCCCTTCGGCCACATCGAGGCTAGCTCCTTGGCCTTCAGCTCGCGCACGTCCTTCTTGCGGAAGGGGGCGCGGATGTTCGACTGGTAGGGGTATTCGCATGCCGGGTCGATGTCGACACCTGCGGCGATGTCGAGACCTGCCCCCTGCAGTCCGTACGAAAGCCCGCCGACTCCGCAGAAAAGGTCGACTGCGGAGATCTTGACGGTTCGCGGAGCCATGCCAGGACTGTAGTTGGTCGACAGGCGTCGACGCTGACGGCGTCGACGATCGTACCTTCGGCCTCGCGGCGGCGACGGACGGCCGAATCCTCGACCGCAACGTCACTTGAACGTCCCCGTCGCGCTCGAGGCCTGGTAGGAAGGCAGGGACGTGTCCACAGTGGTCTCGCTTAGGAGATCGAGTGTCGCGCGGTCACCTGGAGGCCTGCGAGACGGCAAGTAGAACGATTGTTCTAATCGTCCGCTTTTGTCGCACCCCAGCTCTATGCTCGGATCCCCATGGAGGAGGGAGGGGCCCATGGCGGTGGTCGCAAGGTCTTTTGCGTCACCTTCCGCGAACGTGTCCGCAATCCTGGTCGACGAACTGCGGGGCATCCTCGATCGCAACGGCAGGCACAGAGCCCAGTCCTTGGTGGCGGACTTCGTCGTCCGCCACCGTCTCAACCACAACGACGTCGACGCCCTGTTGGTGATGCTGACCCGGCAGCCAGTCTCGACTACTCCACCCAGCCGCGCCGAGCACCAGGCACCTGCTTCGCCCGGCCCCGACAGCGCACCCACCAAGGAACCTGACTCGGCGGAGTGTGATCCACCAACCTCGGCCGGAGGCGAGGACGACACCGCCCAGCCTCGACACGAAGAGGCGTTCGACGACAGCCTCGACTGGATGTTCGGCGACGTTCCCGAGCGGCCCGTCGCACTGGCGTCCGACGACAAGGTGCAGGGCGCGTTCGACGATCTGCTCGGTGACTGGACTCGCACAGGCGGAAAGCTGACACGCGCCGAGGTCGCGCTGCTCGTGACACGGCGTGCCCTGTCTGCGAAGCAGCATGGCGAGCTGCTGCGATTACTGAAGGAAGCCGGCGTCGAACTGCCCGCCTCCGCCGACGCGCGTCCGGCCTCGTCTGCCGCCAAAGGCTACGAGCTCCACGGGGACACCGTGGGTCAGTACCTGCGCAGCATCCACCGGTACCCGCTGATCGGCGCCCAGCGTGAGGTGGAGCTGTGGTCGTTGATGAGGCAGGGCGAGGCAGCGCGACGTACGCTCGAGGCCGGTTGGAACGACCTCCCACGCGAGGAGCGGCGGTCGCTGCGTGACCGGATCGAGGACGGCCGCGCCGCACACGCCGAGCTGGTGTGTGCGAACCTGCGGCTCGTCGTCTCGATCGCCAAGGGCAACCACTACAACCGTGGCGGGGTCGAGTTCGCCGACCGCATCCAGGACGGCAACCTCGGCTTGATGCACGCGGCCGATCTCTTCGACGGATCCAAGGGGTTCAAGTTCTCCACCTATGCGACCTGGTGGATACGGCAGTCCATCGAACGGGGCATCGCCAACCACGGCCGCACGATCCGGCTTCCTGTCCATGTCCGAGAGCAGATGCAGAAGGTCGAGAAAGCCGACCGCAGACTGACCGACCGGTTGGATCGGGAGCCCACCCTGGCCGAACTCGCCGAGGAAACCGGCCTCGAGCCCGGCAGGGTGCAGGCGGTGTTGGACCATCTGCGCCCGCTGCTCAGCCTCGACCAGCTGTTCGGCGAGGAGGGCGATCTTCGCCTGTCGGACGTTCTCACGGACGAAGAGGAACGCGACGGCCGCACCGATCCGGCGGAAATCGTCGGTCACCTGATGTTCCGAGCCGACGTCCACCACACGCTTCGGAAGGTGCTGCCGGAGCGAGCAGTGAACGTGCTCCGACGACGGTTCGGTCTCGGTACTGGCATCCGGGAGACCCTGGACGACATCGGTGCCGACTACGGTGTCACCCGCGAACGGATCCGCCAGATCCAGGGCAAGGCGTTGAAGACACTTCGGGAACACGAGGAGGCTGCGGCGTTGCGCGAGTACGTGACGGACGCTCCCGTGGTCGAGTCCGGCGATGCCGCTGAGGGGAAAGCGTGATGAGCGTCGACAAGGGCCAGCCGCTGATGGAGGCATGTGACCGGTTCGTCACCTGGCTGGACCGCCGGGTGGTGGCGGCGGGTCGGGGCGATGGTCTGCAGCGGCTGGAGGTGGCGCCCTCCGGAACGTTCTGGCTCGGCCGGCTCAGCCGGCTCGTCGGCAAGGACGAGGACGCTGGGGGCGCCAACGACGATCGGTCGGATCGCCTGGACCCGTGCGCGATGGGCATTCGGCTCCGCCCGGCCGAGTCGTCGCCGTGGTCGATGACGGTGACCGTGCGGGCTCGGGCCTGGGTGAAGGACTCCAAGGACGGTCCGGAGCCCGATCGGCCCTGGTGGCGAACTGGCCTCGTGGAGGAGAAGATTCCGGTCGTGATCGGCGCTGTCGGGGGGACCTTCGGGGCCAAGCAGTTGCAAGACGCGTTCTCGGCGGTCGGCGCACCCGGACTATGCGCTGAGGTTCGCGTCGAGGTGGAGGACTGGCACAAGCAGCCCGAGCTGGTCGTGCAACTGGTGAACACCAGTCCCAAGCCAGGCCGCGGGCTGACCGACCCCCATCTTTACGAGACGCAGCTGGAGGTGGCGGGGCTCGTCACGGTTCCGTTCGAGTTGGAGGCGCTGCCGGACACCTTCCGCTACGACCGGAAGGTGCCGGCGTACGGGATCAACGTGGGCGTCGAGGTGGTGGCCCCTGGGGTGTTCCGTACCACCGACACCGTCAGCGTGCAGACCTTCCGACCGGAGTACTGGAACAGCGACCGCCCCCAGCCCGATCTTTCCTTCGCCCGTCTCGCCGCAGATCCGATCCCGGTCCTCACCGACCTGGTGGACGCGCTCGACGAGTACGACCAGAAGCACTGGTCGGTAGCCGCGCTCGACGCACGTCAGTTGACCGACGGCTGGTCGGATGCGATGCGCGCCGAAGCGGACCGCTCGGCGACACTCGTGTTCGACGAGCTTGCTCGGCTGCGCACCGGCCTGGACCTGGTCCGGACGCATCCCGAGATCCGACGCTCGTTCCAGCTCATGAACGAGGCGATCGGGCTGAGCGCCAAGGGACGTGGCTACCAGACGTGGCGGGCGTTCCAGGTGGGGTTCCTGCTGTCCGCCATCCGGTTCCTCGCCGAGCCGGCCGAAGAAGCCGGTCACGTCGACACCGTGTGGTTCGCCACCGGTGGCGGCAAGACCGAGACCTACCTGGGCCTGCTGCTGACCGCGGCGTTCTTCGACCGGCTGACCAGGAAGCTCACCGGCGTGACCGCCTGGTCGCGGTTCCCCCTGCGGCTGCTTAGCCTGCAGCAGACGCAGCGTTTCGCCGACGCGCTCGCGGGCGCGGAACTGGTCCGCCAGCAGCAGGAGGACCTTCGGCGAACCGCCCCGTTCAGCCTGGGCTTCCTCGTCGGACAGGCCGGTACCCCGAACAAGATCGTTCCGAAGCCGGAGAACGAGGAGACCGGGCCGGACAGCCCGGGCATGCCCGACAAGTATCAGGTACTGCTGCACTGCCCGTTCTGCCGCAACGAACGCCTGACGATGAAGTTCGACCGCAAGCGATGGAAGCTCGAGCACCACTGTACCAACCAGGCTTGCCCCTGGAAGCGGGGTGCACTACCGATCTACGTCGTCGACCAGGAGGTGTTCCGCTTCCTGCCGACCGTCGTCGTCGGCACCCTCGACAAGGCGGCATCGATCGGCCTGCAGCAGGCCATGCGCGGTCTCATCGGGCCGCCGCAGAAGAGGTGCTCCGAGGAGTGGCACGGCTTCACCTACTCGAGCCGGTCGAAGTCCCCCAACGGCTGCCTCGTACCCGACTGCCAGGGCACGCTCCTCGACCTACCCATGCCCGACGAACGCTTCGGTCCGTCGCTGCGGCTGCAGGACGAACTGCACCTGCTGCGTGACAGCCTCGGCGCGGTCGACTCACACTACGAAAGCCTGTTGGACCACCTCCAGCACAAGCTTTGCCGCAACCGCGCCAAGATCGTCGCGAGCAGCGCGACCTTGACCGGATACGACCATCAGGTCAAGATCCTTTACCGCCGTGAAGGGCGCGTCTTCCCTCAGCCGGGGCCCCGAGCCGGCGAGTCCTTCTGGAGCCTGCCGGAGGACGCCAAACTGCGGCGCTTCGTCGCCGTCGCACCACGCGGGGTCACGCTGGAACACGTCAGCGACCGGACACTGGACGCCCTGCAGCGATGTGTGCGGGAGATGCTGGACGACCCGGCGAGGGTGTGCGCGGAAGCCGGGATCGACCCAAGCCACGCGGAAAAGCTGATCAGCATCTACGGCACCGACGTGGTCTACGGATCGACCCTCTACGACGTGGAGGCCGCCGGCCGCAGCCTCGGCAGCAACAACACCGTCGACGGCATCAACGTCGAGCAGCTCACCGGCCAGACCGACTTCGACGAGGTCCGCGACATCCTGGAGCGGCTGGAGAATCCGGAGGACAAGTTCGAGGACCGCATCCACGTGATCGCCGCCAGCTCGATGCTCTCCCACGGTGTCGACGTCGACCGGCTCAACACGATGGTCATCCTTGGCCTGCCGCTGACCACGGCCGAGTTCATCCAGACCACGGCCCGCGTCGGTCGTCGTTACCCCGGCCTGGTGTACGTCCTGCACAAGATCGGCCGTGAGCGCGACGCCCAGACGTTCCGCCACTTCGACAAGTACGTGAGCCAGGGCGACCGGTTCGTCGACGCCATTCCGATCACCCGCCGCAGCCGGCGCGTGTTGGCCCTCACGATGCCCGGCGTCGTGGCGGCGCGGGTCCTGATGCTCAAGGAACCGGCCAGCAAGCAGCGGCTGAGCACACCGGCGAAGCTACGTCAGTACGCCCACGATGCCGGGCTGACACCGGCCGACGAGGCGGCGGCTGTGACGGAGGTCCTCGGGCTCGATGGGCCGGAGGACTCCCTGCACCAGCAGCAGATCGTCGAATGGGTCCAGGAGTGGTTCGCCGATCTCCATGACACTGCCAGCAAAGCCCGGTTCATCGGCGAGATCGGCAGCCCGTCCCCGATGACGAGCCTGCGCGACGTCGAGGCCCAAGCCCCGATCCACGACTGAGGCGGACGACATGACGAAGCTGGGCTCCCGCAGCGGCAGCCAGATCCTGCGGACCTTCCTGCCAGCGCAGACGGTCGACCTGCGCGGTGACATCTACCGGGTCGACGAGTGGTCGGCACCGAGCCCGATCGACGTCGACTCCGAGCTGGTTCGCTGGAGCCTGCTGAACGAGATTGCCGTGTGGAGCGCCAACGACAAGGACAGCGGCATGGCCGGCGACTTGCTGCGCAAGGCGCCGGTGGAGGTGGTCGAACTCGACGAGCGCCGCGGCGTCACTGTCGAGCGATACCCGCGAGTATGGCTGTGCCGCGCCTGCAAGCGCATCGGGAAGTCGGAGGACGCCCGATGCAAGTGCGGCAAACGGGCCTGGGGGCAGTTGCACTTCGTCGGCGTGCACGAGTGCGGAGCCATCACCGAGCCCTGGATCAGGCGCTGCCCCCAGCACGACGACGTGCAGGTGGTCATCCCGAAGAGCGCCAAGGCGGCCGACATCAAGTTCGTGTGCCCGACCTGCCGCACGGAGACGATGCAGGGGCTCGGCCACGGGCGCAAGTGTGCGTGCGGCGACGGCAACGTGCGATGGAACGTGCACAAGGCCCGCATGGTCTACGTGCCGCGCGGCATGGTGCTGATCAACCCGCCTCGTCCGGAGCACCGGGAGAACCTGAAGCTCGCCGGCGGCTCCCGAAAGGCTCTCGTCTGGGTGGTCGAGGGCCTGACCGCAGGCCGCCCTGCCGACGTGGCGGCGAAGCAGACCCGCAAGGACCTTGTCGAACAGTTGATCTCCAACGGCATGGCTCCCGACATCGCCGAACAGATGGCGGACCTGGCCGAGGCGGGCGGTCAGCTGGCCGTAGCTGGGGACCACCCGGTCGACCGGCTGTCGACAGCGCGTCGCGAAGTGGCCGAGCGGGTGGCCGTCGACATCGCGATGGCCCTGGCGGAGAGCCGGACACCGACGACGGCCCTGCGCGCGCCCGAGCCGCACGACCCACTCGAGCGGCGCTACCGGGAGGCCTATCCTCCGGCCCTGCGCCGTGCCGGCATCGACGGGCTCGACCTGGTCGACAGGTTCCCGGTGCTCAACGCCATGTACGGCTACACCCGAGGTGACGACGATCCGTCGAAGTGTCGGCTGGTGCCGTTTCGGCGCAAGCGCAGCGGCTATCGGCTTTACGGGAACCTGGCGGAGACCGAGGCCTTCCTGATCCGCCTCGACCCGGTTCGTGTGGCGACATGGTTGTCCGGCCGAGGTCACCGACTGCCCGGCTGGACCTCCGAGTCGACCGACGCGCTCGCGGCGCGGGTGGCGATCCTGGAGTCGGCAGTGATCCCCACCAAGCGCGACGATCCCAAGGTGGAGTCCGTCGGCTCCGACGTCCTCAAGCTGATCCACACGTACGCACACCGGTTCATCCGGCAGACGGCGGTCTTTGCTGGCATCGAGCGCGACGCCCTCAGCGAGTACCTGGTGCCCGAGCACCTCGGCTTCTTCGTGTACGCGGCCGCCCGGGGCGACTTCGTGCTCGGCGGAATGCAGGCGGTCTTCGAGTCCAATCTCGACGATCTGCTGACCGCGTTCATCGACGCCGAGCACCGGTGCCCGCTGGACCCGGGCTGCAGCATCGGCAGCGGCGCCTGCACTGCCTGCGTCCACCTCGGTGAGCCGTCGTGCCGCTTCTTCAACCGGTTCCTCGACCGTGGCGTGCTGTTCGGAAGAGGCGGCTTCCTGCGTACCTCGGTCACCGCCCGATAGTCGTCACCCGGCGTCGCCACTCGGCCTGGACTCGGTCGGCGGCGGCGTCGGTGGCTTCGTGTTCCCACACGTGCAGCACGATCCAGCCCAACTCGGCGAGTGCGACGTCCTTGGCTCGGTCGCGGGCGACGTTGCGGTCGAGCTTGGCCTGCCACCACTCGCGGTTGTTGCGGGGAATGGTTCCGTGCTGCGGACAGCGGTGCCAGAAGCAACCGTCGACGAAGACCGCGACCTTGGCTCGGGTGAACGCCAGGTCGGGGCGCCCTGGTAGGGCCGGATGGTTGACCCGGAACCTCAGACCTCGGCGGTGCAGCTCACGGCGCAGCGACAGCTCTGGCTTGGTCGAGCTGCGGGGCTGCCGACGTAGGCGAGCCGACGTGGCGGCGTCGAGGGGTAGGGGCACAGTGGACGTTCGGACCATGTTCCTGGCCTATCTATGGAGATTGCGAAGGATCGTGCACAGTTAGGCTTCCGTCGGGTAGCGGCCCGAGTCGTACTCGCCGTCGCTTTCGTGACGTTCTCGAAGACGGAGCATGCGCCTGTGCCGGCAACCAAGCCAGACGTCCACGGTACGCTCGCACCAGGATCGGTCGTCGTGGTCCGCGACGAGGAATGGCTCGTCCGCGCGGCCGAGGAGACAGCCGACGGCACTCTGGTCCACGTCCAGGGACTCGGTGAACTAGTCCGCGACACCACCGCCTCGTTCTACACCCGGCTGGACCGGGTGGTCGTGTCGGACCCCGCTCGGGCCCGGGTGGTGGCCGATTCCAGCCCTCGATACCGCACCGCGCGCCTCTGGCTGGAATCGACGCTCCGGAAGACGGCCGTACCTCTTGGAGAGCGCTCGCTGTCTGCGGCCACCAGAGGGCTGGCAGACGCGTTGGGCTACCAGCAGTCGGCGACACGCAAGGCGTTGGATCCGGCGAACCTGCGACCCCGGATCCTGCTCGCCGACGCCGTCGGGCTCGGCAAGACCCTCGAGATCGGCATGATCCTCTCCGAGCTGGTACGTCGCGGCCGCGGCGACCGCATCCTCGTGGTGACCCCACGCCACGTGCTCGAACAGATGCAGCACGAGCTGTGGACCCGGTTCGCCCTGCCATTCGTGCGGCTCGACACCGCCGGCATCCAGCGAGTCCGACAGAAACTACCGGCGACCCGCAACCCGTTCACCTACTACCGCCGAGCGATCATCTCGATCGACACGCTCAAGTCCGACCGGTACGTGGCCAGCCTGCGTAGACAGCGGTGGGACGCGGTGGTCATCGACGAGTCGCACAACTTGTCGAACGCCGCGACTCTCAACAATCGGCTCGCTCGTCTGCTCGCCCGCAACGCCGAGGCCCTGATCCTGGCTTCGGCCACCCCGCACAACGGCAAGGCGGAGTCCTTCGCCGAGTTGGTGCGCCTGCTCGATCCGGCCGCCGTGCCACCGAGCGGGGTCCTCGACCGGGAGGAGGTTCGTCGGCTCGTCGTCCGTCGCCACCGGCACAGCCCGGAGGTCGCAAACGCCGTCGGTGCCGACTGGGCGGAGCGGCAGGAGCCGAACAACGTCCTCGTGCCGGCTACCTCTGCCGAGAACGCGGTCGCCGACGAACTCGAGCACACCTGGCTGTGGCCCGGCGAGGGCGGAAGCCCGTACTCGGGACCACGCGCGGCGTTCTTCCCCTGGACGCTCGCGAAGGCGTTCCTGTCCTCACCGGCCGCACTTCAGGAGACGATCGAGGGCCGCATCGACCGGGTCGCCAAGGACGAAAAGGTGCCGTCCCAGCGAGCGGAGGTCGAACTGCGGGCCCTGCGCCACCTGCGACAGCTCAACGAGCGGACCATGCGAGAGCCGTCGGCCAAGTACACCCGGCTGGTGGCGTACTTGGAGGAGATCGGTGTCGGCCCCGGCTCCTCCACCCGGGCGGTGGTCTTCGCCGAGCGCCTGGAGACGCTGCGCTGGCTGCACCGCAGCCTGCCGAAGGACCTCGGCCTACCGGCGAACGCCGTCGAACTGATGCATGGCGGCCTCACCGACGCCGAGCAGCAGGACGTCGTCGAGCGCTTCAAGCAGGAGCAGGCGGCGGTACGCGTGCTGGTGACCGGCGACGTCGCCTCCGAGGGAGTCAACCTGCATGCCCAGTGCCACCAGCTCGTCCACTACGACATCCCGTGGAGCCTGATCCGCATCGAGCAGCGCAACGGCCGCATCGACCGGTACGGCCAGAAGCACCCGCCTCGCGTCACCGCCCTGCTGCTCGACCCTGCCAGCGAGAATTTTGCCGGAGACGTCCGCGTGCTCGCCAAGCTGATCGAGAAGGAGAACGAGGCGCACACCGCTCTGGGTGACGTCGCCTCGCTGATGGGACAGTACGACGTCAAGGGCGAGGAGAACGAGATCCGGTCCGTGCTCGCCCGCACCAAGCAGCTCGACGACGTGATCCGGCCGGTCGCCGAGGTCGCCGCCGGGAACGACCTCGCAGCGCTGTTCGCCCAGATCTTCGAGTCCTCCGGACAGACGACCGACGAAACTATGCCCCTAGCCTCCACTATGGAGGCTGGCGACGCCGGCTCGGGCCTCTACGACGACGAGATCTCGTACCTGGAGGAGGCCCTGCGGGAGGCGTTCGTCGACCCCACCGCGCCGCCGGCCCGAGGCGGTATCGGCTGGCGCCGCGACGAGGCGTTCGGCACTGCAGAACTCGTCCCCCCGACCGACCTGGTGCAACGCCTCGACGTGCTGCCGCAGAGCTATCTCGCCGACCGCAAGGTCACCGAACGCCTGGTGCTCGCCACGACCATGGCCCGAGGCCGGGAACGGCTCGCCGCCGCCCTTCGCGACCGCAGCGGTACGACCTGGCCCGACGCACACTACCTGAGCCCACTGCACCCGGTCCTCGACTGGGCCGCCGACCGGGCCCTGGCTGCCCTCGGCCGCAACGAGGTGTTCGCCGTGCGCGGTGCCGTGGAGACTCCGACGGTGCTGCTGCTCGGCACGCTGACGAACAAGCGGGGGCAGGTGGTCTCGACGGCGTGGCTGACCGCGCAGTTCCCTGCCCCGGAGGATCCGTCGTTCGTCCTGGTGACGCCGCACGAGTCGGTCCGTACCGCGTTGCAGGAGCTGGGCTGGACCACACCGCGGGCCAACCCCGGCCCCGTGCCCTCGATCGACAGCCTCGAACCTCTGGTCGCGCCTGCGGTGCACCAGGCAGCGGCCTACCTGGAGAAGAACGTCTTCGAGGCGGCCAGCCGCGACGCCCAGCAACGGGTCGAGACCTGGCGCCGCAAGCTCGACGCGTGGGACGAGGGAGCGGACGTCCTGATCCGGCGCAGCGACGTCCAAGCCAGCCGGGCCCGCATCGACGAGGAACGTGAACTGGCCGAGTCGATGGCACCGTCCCGACAACTCGTACGCCCGCTGCTGGTGGTCGTGCCCGACACAGAAGGCGAGAACGAGTGAGCGGTTCGGACGCGATCCTCGTCGGCGAAGGCTGGATCTCCGAGCACTACTTCACCACCGAGGCCACGAGAGAATCGTTCCGCGCCAAGGTCCTGGAACGCCGCACCGCGTGGGACGCCGAGGACGCGGAGAAGCGCCCGACACCACGGTCCCGGTTCCTCGCCGCTCGCAAGGAGCTGGAAAGCGACCTGGCCACCCTGTTCGAGCTTCTCGACCCGGCCGCCGCCACCGAGCAGACTGGCAGTCGGACAGCCCACGGCGCACCCGCCCGCGTCGCCACGAGGATGCGCGCCATCCTCGGGCTCGACGCGCCCGGCCTGGTCACCGTCGAGACAGGGCCGGTTACCCGGGTCTCCTCGGTCGGTGTCACTGGACACGCGCCGCTGGTCGTCGTCACCGCCCTGCCCGTGGCCACCGGCGAGGAACTACTCGCCCGCGACGCGGTGACGCTCGACGAACCAGTTCGGCTGACCGAACACGGCGAGGACGTCAAAAGCGTCGCCCGGCTGCTGTCCGCCCTCTTCGTCGCCGACGACGCCCCGGAACTGGTGCTGGTGCTGGCCGGGCGGTGGGCGCTGCTCGCCGAACGCGAACGCTGGGCCGAAGGCCGCTACCTCGCCGTCGACATCCAGCTCGTCTGCGAACGCAACGACACCAAGAAGGGCGGCGAGATCGACCGAGCGCTGGCCTGCCTATGCGCCGAGTCGACTGCCCCGGACGCCGACGGCAAGCTGTGGTGGCACGGCGTGCTGGAGGCCTCGGTCAAGCACACCGTCGGCGTCTCCCAGGACCTACGCGAGGGCGTACGCCTCTCCATCGAGATCGTCGCCAACGAGGTCGTCGCCCGCCGCCGTGCCCAAGGGCTGCCGCCGCTGCCGAAATCCGAGGCCCAGCCGTTGGCTCGACAGTCGCTGCGGTTCCTCTACCGGATCCTGTTCCTGCTCTACGCCGAAGCCTCCCCCGAGCTGGGCGTGCTGCCGGTCGGTGCCCCCGAGTACGACCAGGGCTACAGCCTCGACCGGCTCCGCGAACTGGTGCAGGTCGAACTGGCCACCCCCCGGGCCCGCACCGGCACGCACCTCTACGAATCGCTGGGGGTCCTGTTCCGCCTCGTCGACAAGGGCCACCCACCAGCCGCCACCGGCGACGACGACGACGACGATGCGACGAGCATCCCGGGCCTGACCTTCAACCCGCTGCGCGCCGACCTGTTCCGTCCCGAAGCCATCGCCCACATCGACGAGGTCGGCCTGGGCAACGTCGCCGTCCAGCAGGTGCTGGCACACCTGCTGCTCAGCAAGGAACAGCGCGGCAAGGACCGAGGCTTCATCTCGTACGCCGAGCTTGGCATCAACCAGCTCGGCGCAGTCTACGAGGGCCTGATGTCCTACACCGGCTTCTTCGCCGACACCGACCTGTACGAGGTGGCCAAGAACGGCGACAGCTCGAAGGGATCGTGGGTCGTCCCCGTCGAACGGGCCGACGGCATCGCCGCCGCCGGCTTCGTGAAGACCATCGACCCGGTGACCGGCGAATCCCGCCCGGTGGTGCACCAGCAGGGTTCGTTCGTGTTCCGCCTCGCCGGGCGGGAACGCCAGCAGTCGGCCTCCTACTACACCCCCGAGGTGCTGACCCGCTTCACCGTCGGGCAGGCCCTGGAGGAACTGCTCACCGACGAGACTCCAGCCGAGCAGATCCTGCACATGACGATCTGCGAGCCGGCCCTCGGCTCAGGCGCGTTCGCCATCGAAGCGGTCCGCCAGCTCGCCGAGCAGTACCTCAAGCGCCGCCAGAGGGAACTCGACCAGCGCATCGACCCGGACGAGTACCCGAAGCGCTTGCAGGAGGTCAAGGCGTACCTGGCCCTGCACAACGTCTACGGCGTCGACCTCAACGACACCGCCGTCGAACTGGCCGAGATCTCGCTCTGGCTGGACACCATGGTCGAGGGCCTGTCCGCGCCATGGTTCGGCCTGCACCTACGCCGAGGCAACTCGCTGATCGGTGCCCGCCGCGCCGTATACCGCCGCAGCCAGGTCGCCGACAAGTCCTGGCTGGGAGCCGTGCCGCAGGACGTGCCGCTGACCTCGCTGGTCGAGGACATCGGCGCCGGCCGGGTTGCCACCGACGGCATCCACCACTTCCTGCTGCCCGCCGACGGCTGGGGCGCGGCCGCCGACGCGAACGAGGCCGCCGCGCTCGTCCCGGATGCGGCGAAAAAGCTCAAGAGGTGGCGAACCCGCACGCGGAACAAGCCCACGAAGACCCAGGTCGACGCGTACACCGAACTCGCGCATCGGGCCGAGACCCTGTGGCAGATCGCCTACCGGCGGCTCACCATCGCCGAGGAGCAGATCCGCCGGTCGATCCCGGTCTGGGGCATGAGTAAGCTGCCCGCCGGTGGGGCGGTGACCCGCGAGCAGATCGAGAAGGCGCTCGCCGACCAGAATGGTGCCTACCGTCGGCTACGACGAGCGATGGACGCATGGACCGCCCTGTGGTTCTGGCCCCTCACTGACACCCTCACCACCGTGAACGGCGAGGTGATCGAGCCGCCGACGGCCGCACAATGGATCGCCGGCCTGCAGGCGCTCCTCGGTCGCAACCCGGACGTGCACAAGCGCAAGCCGGTCGAGCTGCGCTTCGGTGCGGGCATGAGTTGGGCCGAGCTGGACGAAGCCGAGTCTCTGGAGATCGGTTTCGCCAGCGCGGAATCCATCGGCGAGGTGCTCCAGAAGCACCCATGGCTGGTGGTCTGCGAGCGGATCGCCCAACGACAGGGCTTCTTCCACTGGAACCTGGACTTCGCAACTGTCTTCGCCCGCGGGGGCTTTGACCTCCAGGTCGGTAACCCACCGTGGGTGCGTCCGGACGTCGATACGAATGCCCTGCTGGCCGAAGGCGATCCTTGGTGGCAGCTCGCTCACAAACCGACTCAGGCGCAGATTGCAGACAAGAGGGCGTCAACACTGGCCCTGCCCGGCGTGGCTGAACTAGTCAGCGACGGCGCGGCGGAAACCGGGTGCATTCGATCCTTCGTTAGCTCGACGCTGCAGTACCCACATCTCACTGGCCTGCGCCCCGACCTGTATCGCTGCTTTATGGAGGCGATGTGGCGGCACGGCTCGAAGTGCGGCATCGCTGGCATAATCCATTATGAGTCACACTTTACCGACGAAAAGGCAGGCCGGCTGCGTTCCGCAGCCTATAATCGCCTCCGACGCCACTGGCACTTTGTCAATGAGCTAAACCTCTTTGAGATTGAACACTACAAGCATTTCGGCGTGACGATTCATGGGCCGCCGCGAACCAGACCGCGCTTCACGCAGGCCAGCTGGCTCTATCATCCCGACACGGCAATTCGTTCGCTTATACACGACGGTTCCGGCCCGGAACCTGGGCTCAAGGATGATGAGGGCAACTGGGACCTGCGGCCCCATCAATCCCGGATCACCCACGTCACCGACGAGACGCTCCGAGCCTGGCACACCATGATGGAAGGCGACGAGGTTCCAGTACGGCACACCCGGATGGTTTATGCGGTGAACAGGTCCACGGCTTCAGTGCTAGAAAAACTATCCACCTCCGGCCGCATCGGAGATCTGGACCTCAGCTTCTCTCAAGGCTGGAACGAGACTACTGACCGCCGGAAGGGCTACTTCGAGTCGGAGTGGGCCGTGCCGGAGTCCTGGGACGACGTGATCCTGCAAGGGCCGCACATCTATGTTGGAACCCCATTCAACAAGATCCCAAATCTAACGATGGCCAGTAACCGAGACTGGTCGGCAACAGACTTCGAACAGTTACCTTCCGACGCGATCCCGGCCACCGCATACCAACCCATCGGCGAACGGTACGAATACGACTGCGCCTACACCGACTGGGGTGACGAGGACCATCCTGACCCCGCCCGCGACCACTACCGCATCGCCTGGCGGACGATGGCCGCCAACCAGGGCGAACGAACCTTAATTCCGGGAATCATCCCACCGGGCGCCAGTCACGTTGACGGCATCTTCTCCATGGGAATGCCTGCCGGCGAATTGCGGAATCTGGTTATCCTTAGCGGATATCTCTCGTCCATGATCACCGACTTTTCTATTCGGGTGGCACCCAAGTCCACAATTCGCGCTGGTGCTGTTTCTCGAATCGCCGGTGGAGATCCACACCCGCTCGACCCGTTCCTGCTCTTGCGCGCGCTGCGTCTGAACTCGGTGACCGCAGCCTACGCCGACCTTTGGCTGGAGTGTCACCTAAACGAATTCGCTGACGACGAGTGGGCGGGTGGGTTCACGCATCGTCGGCGGAAGCCGCTGGAGCAGGTCGGCCCGGATTGGACCGCCAATACGCCCTTGCGGATCGCCGCCGACCGGCGTCAGGGGCTGGTCGAGATCGATGCGCTGGTCGCGTTGATGCTCGGGTTGACAGCCGACGAGCTCTGTTCGATCTACCGGACCCAGTTCGCGGTGCTGCGAGGCTACGACCGCAACGTCTACTTCTACGACGTCAACGGGCGTCTCGTGCCTAATTCGGTGCTCACCGTGTGGCGCAGGAAGGGCGACCGGATCACCGCAGAGGAACGGACCGCGACCAACCAGGCCGGCTACACCTACACCTACGAACTGCCGTTCGTCACCCTCGATCGGGAGGCGGACATGCTGCAGGCGTACGCCGTCTTCGAGGAGCGGCTAAGGGAGCGTTCGTGAGCGAACTGCTGCCCACCTTCCAGGCAGCCCGAGTCCGGCAGGGTCTGGTCGACTACCTCACGACGACGTTCGGGCTGACCGACGGCAACGCACGCGACGGTTTGAATCGGTTCCTTTCCGACCCGGACATGGGCATGTTCAAGGGTCCCTACGTGCGACTGCGGCTGCCGTTCCGGCCCGCCGAGGAAGGGGGGCGGACCAGCCTGGAGTGGTACGAGGGCTTCCCGCCTTACGGCCACCAGGCAGCGGCGTTCGCTCGGCTGGCGTCGACGGTCGGCGACGAGCCGCGTCGGCCGCTGCCGACGTTGGTCACCACCGGCACGGGTTCGGGCAAGACCGAGGCGTTCCTGCATCCGATCCTTGACCACGTGATCCGGGCTCGGCGGGACGGGGTGACCGGCACGAAGGCGCTGATCCTGTATCCGATGAACGCGCTCGCCAACGACCAGGCGGCGCGTCTGACCCGCCTGCTCACCACGCACTCGGCGCTGGCCGGTGTGACGGCCGCGCTCTACACCGGGCAGGAGGGAGCCACCCGCACCACGGTCACCCCGGATGGTCTGATCACGGACCGGGTGGCGATCCGGGACACCGCCCCGGACCTGCTGCTCACCAACTACAAGATGCTCGACCAGCTGCTGCTGCGCTCCGAGGACCAGGAGGTGTGGCGGCAGTCGGCGACGAGCCTTCGCTACCTGGTGTTGGACGAGTTCCATACCTACGACGGGGCGCAGGGCACCGACGTGGCGATGCTGCTGCGCCGGCTGGGACTGACGATCAAGAGCCACTGGCGTGACGACGATCCACTCGTTGACGACGCCGCCCGATCCCGGCCGCTGGGCCTGATGACGCCGGTCGCGACCTCGGCGACGCTCGGTGACAAGGGTGACCCGTCGGTGATGCGAGAGTTCGCCCACACCGTCTTCGGGGAACGCTTCGACTCCACGTCGGTGGTCACCGAGACGCGGCTCAGCCTGGCGGACTGGGCCGACGGCGCGGCCGAGGCGGTTGCCACGGCCGGATTCACACCGAAGAGCCTCGACGAGTTGCGCGCTTCCGGAATCCGGCCGCTACCGGAGGTGAGCCTGGACGCCTCCGGCGCGGAGGCCGCATACGCCGTACTCGGGCTGCTCTACGGGGTGACCAGCGACGAGCTCGCCGGCGCAGCGCCGGGGACGTTGTCGGCGCTGTGCCGGGCGCATCCGCTCGTGATCGAGCTGGCGCGGTCGGCCGGTCAGGCCGTCGCGCTCGGCGACCTCGCCCTACGGGTGTTCGGTCCGCAGGCCGAGCCGGAGCAGGCCGAGGCATCGTTGTCGCAGGTCCTGGCGATGCTCGGGCACGTACGTAAGGTCGTCGGTGGCAGTGCGCTCTCGGTCGACGTGCACCTGTGGGTGCGGGAGCTGACCCGCATCGATCGGGCTGCGGCCGCCACGGCGCGGTTCCGGTGGAGTGACGACGGGCCGGTGGTCGCGGGTGACGAGGCCGAGGAGGCTCGCCCCTCGTTCCCGGCGATCTTCTGCCGGCACTGCGGGCGGTCCGGGTGGGGGGTCGGGCTCGCCCCGGTGGGCGACAGCCTGGCCCCGGACGACGAGAGCATCCGTCGGCAGCATGCCGCCCGGGAGGGCCGATTCAGACCCCTGCTGTACGCGCCGGCCGAGGCCGCCGTCCGATCCGACGACGAGTCGCCGGTCGAGGGGCTGGTGTGGTTCGCGGTGCGCAGCCGGGAGTTGCTGGGCACGGTCGACGTGGACGATCCAGATTTGCGTGACGGTTGGGTCCTGCCGGTGCTGACGAACGTCGGGGACACCGCCGACGAGCTCAGCCGCAAGGACACGTGCCCGTCGTGCGGGCAGGAGGACGGCATCCGGTTCCTGGGCAGCGCCATCGCCACCCTGCTGTCGGTGTCGCTGTCCACCCTCTTCGGTGCGCCGAAACTGGCCTCCGAGGAGAAGAAGGCGCTGGTCTTCACCGACTCGGTGCAGGACGCGGCGCACCGGGCCGGCTTCGTGCAGGCCCGGTCGCACACGCTGACCATGCGTTCGGTGTTGCACGAGGCTGTCGCGGAGGGGGCGCTGACGCTCGACCGGTTGGTGGAGGAGGTGCTGACGAAGGCGGGTGACGATCCGGTCCGGCGCTACCGGGTCCTGGCACCGGACTGTGCCGACCGGGAGTCGTTCACGCCGTTCTGGCAGGCGCCGCGTCAGCGAGCCGTCAAGACGTCGGTGCACTCGCGGGTACGCAAGCGGCTGGCCCTGGATGCCTCCCTGGAGTTCGGGCTGAACTCCCGTATCGGCCGGACGCTGGAGCTGACCGGGTCCGTGGCGGTCGAGGTCGAGGCGGGTCTTCCGGCACGCATCGCCGGCCTGGCTCGGGCCGCCCTCGACGGCACCGCCTGGCAGGAGCGTCTGGGGTCGGCCGGTGTCGGCGACGACGTCCTGGTGCAGTGGGTGCGCGGTGTGCTGGACCGGATGCGGATACAGGGCGCGATCGAGCATCCGTGGTTCGACCGTTATCGCGCCGAGGACGGCCGCGACTGGTCGATCTGGGGTGGCCGGCCCCGCGGGGACGGCATGCCGGCGTTTCCCCGCGACCGGCCGCGACCGGCGTACCCGAAGGTGGGTGGCTCGCCGGGGCCGACCAACTACTCCCACCTGGACCCGGTGACCGCCTCTCAGTCCTGGTATGCCCGCTGGACGTCGCGGGTGCTCGACGTCTCGCCCCTCGACGGTGGCCGGCTCGCCCGGATGCTGTTCGAGCGGCTCGCCCGTGACGGTGTGCTGACCACGACGACCAGCCAGTCCGGGGCCACCGTCTACGCCTTACCCGCCTCCGGGGTGGTGGTGGCCCCGACGGACGAGGCCGACCTGGCCTCCGGGCGGCACCTTCTGGTCTGCGACACCTGCCGGGGCAGCATGCCCGGCGGCGTCGCCACCGTCGTCCAGCTGTCCGGGGCACCTTGCCTGAACGTACGGTGCCGTGGACGCCTGCGGTCTCAGCCGCTGCCGGCCGAGAACTTCTACCGCCGCCTCTACGCCTCGCCGGACATGCGGCGGGTCGTCGCCCGGGAGCACACCAGCTTGCTCGACGACGCGACGCGTCTGGCGTACGAGGACGGTTTCCGTGGTGCGGCGACCAGCCCGCAGGCGCCGAACGTGCTGGTCGCGACGCCCACCCTGGAGATGGGCATCGACATCGGCGACCTGTCTGCGGTGTTTCTCGCCTCGCTGCCTCGTACGGTGGCTTCCTATCTGCAGCGGGTCGGGCGGGCTGGGCGTCTCACCGGAAACGCTTTCGACCTGTCGTTTGTCACCGGTCGCGGCGAGCACCTGCCGAAGCTCGGCGACCCGCTGTCGGTGATCGACGGCGAGGTGCGACCACCGGCGACCTACCTGGCCGCCGAGGAGATCCTGCGCCGTCAGTACACGGCCTACCTGATCGACGCGTCGGCTCGGGAGCAGGGCCGCCGGCATCCGAGCAGGGCGGCCGGGGCCATCGGGTCCTGCGCGCCGGGCACCTTCCTCGGTGACTTGGTCCTGCGTGCCGAGCAGTCGTGGGAGCAGGATCTGGCCCGCTTCGTCGCGACGCTGGCCGACCTACCCGGCGAGGTGGTGGACGGGCTGCGAGACTGGCTGGTGCCGAAGGCCGGCCCACGCAGCAGCGGATTCGCCCGGCACCTGCAGGAGGCGAGCGGGCGCTGGCAGCAGACGGTCGCGGTGCTCGAACAGCGCCGAGCGAAGATCACCGAACTTCTTCCGGAACTCGAGGCGCGGGCGCAGTCTCCTGCGGTGACCGAGGACGACCGGCAGGCTCTGCGGTCCGCGCAGGCGACCCGGCAGATGACCGGTGGTCAGCTGGCTCATCTGCGTAGCAGCTACTGGATCGGTGTCCTCGAGGAGTACGGGCTACTGCCCAACTACACGCTGCTCGACGACACCGTCACCCTGGACGTCGGTCTGTCGTGGATCGACCCGGACGACGCCAAGTACCGCTACGACAGTGCCCAGTTCCAGCGGGGCTCGGCACACGCCCTTCGGGAGTTCGCGCCCGGAGCCACCTTTTACGCCCGTGGCTGGGAGATCGAGATCGACGCTGTCGATCTCGGCCTGGACGGGGCGTCGGTCCGCACGTGGGCGTTCTGCCCGGATTGTGGGTACGCCGCCGATCTGGCTCTGACCGGAAGAGAAGTCGTCCCGGTCACCTGCCCGCGCTGCGGCAGCCGGGGAATCCACGACACCGGGCAACGCCTCGACGTGGTCGAACTCACCCGGGTCTCCGCCGAACTGCGGCGTGACGAGGTGGCCATCTCCGACCGCCGCGACGAGCGGGGCCAGGTCGCCTTCCAGATCGTGACCACCGTCGACGTGAACCCGGACGACGTGGCGGACCGATGGTTCGCCGAGGGTATCGGGCTGGGTTGCAGCCTCCTTCGCTCGGTCGACATCCGCTGGCTCAATCTCGGCCCGGCCGGGCACGGCCCGACCCGTACCATCGCCGGGGCCGAACGGCAGGGAACGTTGTTCCGGGTCTGCTCAGGCTGCGGGAAACGCGACACCGACACCGGCCGAAACCGGCCGCACGAGCACCGTCCCTGGTGCCCGCACCGGACTTCGGTGAGCGAGGTGACCAGCACCGTCGCGCTGTCCCGGACCCTGCGCACCCAGGGTCTGCTGGTCCGGTTGCCCCATACGGTCACCCTCGGCGACGACTTCGCCCTACCGAGTCTGTCCGCAGCGCTGCTGCTAGGCCTGCGCGAGCAGATGGGCGGCCACCCCGACCACATCCGGGTCGAGCAGGTCGTCGATCCGACGTTGTCGGACGGAAGCGACAACCACGACGCGATCCTGCTGCACGACACCGTTCCCGGTGGCACAGGGTATCTGGCCGGCATCGCCGGTCCGGACGACTTCAGGAAGCTGCTGGTCCTTGCCTGGAACCGGGTGCGGGACTGCGAGTGCCGTCTCGAGGAGCGCCTGGCCTGCCATCGCTGCCTGCTACCGTTCCCTCCACCGGGAGTCGTCCGCCGGGTTTCGCGGGCCTCGGCCGAACGGCACCTGCATACCCTGCTCGGGTTGGCTCCCGACGTGCACACAGCCGAGGACACGACCTGGACGGTGACCAAGGTGGCCCCGAACGAGGAACCGGAGTCCCATCTGGAGCGTGCGTTCCACCGGGTTTTCCTGGGCCGGCTGCGCCGTAGCGGCGCGGCGGTCACCGAGACGCCTTCCCCGGTCGGCAACGTCGCCCGGTTCACCCTGCCCGGCACACCCCGGCACTGGACCCTGACGCCACAGGTGAACGTCGCCAACTCGCGGCCGGACTTCCTGCTCAAGGCCAACGACACGAACGTGCCCGACGTCGCGGTCTTCACCGATGGCCGGGCCTACCACGCCACCGCTACCGTGAACCGGCTCGCGGACGATGCCGCCAAGCGTGCCCACCTGCGTGACCTGGGCATGGTGGTGGTCGCCCTGACCAGCGCCGACATCGCCGCTGCCGAAACCGGCACCCACACCGCGCCGCAGTGGTGGAATGCCGCCCTGGCCGGCAGCTTGATGAACGTACCGGGATTCCAGGCACCGCCGGAGGCGTACAAGGCTCTGGGCCGCGGGATGGTCGACTGGCTGGTCGGCTGGGTTCTCGACCCGAACCCGGCTGCGGCGCGGGCCGCCGCACGCGCCGTACCGATGTTCCTGTCCGCCGGGGCGCAACCGCTCCAGGTTGCCTCGGACGTCACCCTCGCCCAGGTGGGCCGGGCGGCACTGCTCGGTGAGGAGTCGCCCGTCGGCGAGCGCAGAGTTCACCTGCACCGCAGCGGTTCCCTCGCAGCTGTCGTCGAGATGAGGCAAACCGCCGGCGTCGAGGTCGCAGCCGTGCTCGACGATCGGTCCGAGATGCTCGACGAAAGACACGCCGAATCGTGGCGTGCCTGGTTGCGGCTCGCGAACGCGCTCGGTCCACGAGACTGGCCGACCGCCGTGACGACGACCAGTCTCGTCGAGCCGATCGCCGGCAGGCCGGACACGGCCGAGCCGCTACGGCCGGTGGGTGCCTGGGCCGACGTGTACGAGGCCGCGTTCTCCCAGGACGAGAAGGAACTGATCAGCTCCCTGGCCAACCACGACGTCACACCACCGACCGTCGGAGCGGAGGGCCCGGACGGCATCCCGCTCGACATCTGCTGGCCTACGCTGCGTGTCGCCGTGGCCTTCCCCCACATGCCGCCCCAGGACCGCACCGACCTGACCCGCCACGGCTGGCGGTTGGTGGCGCCCACGCCCGCCGAGGTCGTCGCTGCCCTGGCCCACGCTGCCGTCGAGACGGACGAAGGACACTGATGCCGACCATCATCATGGGAAAGCTCGCCAGCAAGATCGATGGCTCGGTCCGTGGAAAGGCGATGACCTTCCTACAGAAGCTCGGAGTCGACGACGCCACCCCGGGCCTGCACGTCGAACCCATCCAGCACAGCGTCGATCCGCGGGTTCGCACCGGGCGGGTCGACGACTTCTGGCGGGCTGTCATGTTCCGCCTCGACGGCGACGGTGAAACCCACTACGTCATCCACGGCATCTGGCCGCACGACGACGCCATCGGCATCGCTCGACGCGTACGGCTGAGGGTCAACCCGATCAACGGCCTGCCCCAGATCGAAGAGATCGAGCCTTCCCCAGCCCCGGCTTCGCCTCCCGACGAGACCACGACGAGGCCTACGAAGCCGCTGTTCGCTCGGCTCGGCCACGAACGCAGCGAACTCGTCGAGCGGCTCGGGCTCCCCGAAGACGTCGTCACCCATGCCGTGGCCGCCTCCGACGAGGACGGCATCCTCGACCTCGCACAGCGGTACGAGGGCTGGATCGGCACCATCCTGGTCGACCTGGCCGCAGGGGACGACATCGACGCGATCGTCCGACGCATGCAGCTGGAGAAGGCCTCCTCGTCCGGTGACGAAGATGCCGACGTGTTGCAGTCACTCAAACATCCGGCCGCCGCGCTGCAGTACGCGTTCATTGACGACCAAGAGGAATTGCGTCGCGTCATCGAGGGCGGCGACTTCGGTGCCTGGCGGATCTTCCTGCACCCCGAGCAGCGTCGCTACGTCGACCGCTCGTACAGTGGCCCGTTCCGGCTCTCGGGCGGAGCCGGCACCGGCAAGACCGTCGTGCTCGTCCATCGGGCCCGCGCACTCGCCCGCCGCAACCCCGACGCCCGGATCGTCCTGACCACCTTCACCACCAACCTCGCGGACGCCTTGGGCGACAGCCTCGGCCAGCTCGACCCGCGTGTGCCACAGGCCAAGGCCCTCGACCAGCCCGGCGTGTACGTGACAGGTGTGGACGCGCTCGCCTCCGCAGTGCTACGGATCGCTGGTCGCGGCCTGGCCCCCGCGATGCGGGAGGTCCTCGGCGAGGAACGGTCGACGCCGCTGGCCCGCACCGCACCGAATCGTTGGCGGGAGGTCGTCGAATCGACCGGCACCATGCTGCCGTACGAACTGGCCAACGAGACGTTCCTCGCCTCGGAATACGCGCACGTCGTCCTACCCAACAAGGTGCACGACGAGGTCGGCTATCTACGAGTACGCCGACCAGGTCGAGGCGTCGCGCTGGACCGTGCCAAACGCCGAGCCGTCTGGGCACTCGTCGAGGCATACCGGGCCCGCTGTCGGGCCGACGGCGGCCTCGACTTCGCCGAGGCCGCCGCAGTCGCCGCAGCGCACCTGACGGTCGCCGACCCGCGCCCCGCCGATCACGTGCTCGTCGACGAAGGGCAGGATCTCTCACCCACCCACTGGCTCCTGCTCCGCGCCGTCGTCGGGGAGCACGCCGACGACCTGTTCATCGCCGAGGACTCCCACCAGCGCATCTACGGCACCCGAGTCGTGCTCGGGCGGTACGGCGTCGCCATCGTCGGCCGCTCCCAGCGGCTCACCCTGAACTACCGGACCACGGCGCAGAACCTGCACTACGCCATGACGATCCTCGGAGGCGGCCAGTACGTCGACCTGCAGGACGAGCCGGAAGGAACCGGCTACCGATCGGCCCGCACCGGCCCGATGCCCATCATCGAACTCGTCGACTCCCTTGCCGAAGAAGCAGCGGTGGTCGTCCGACACGTGCGCACGTGGCTCGACGCCGGAGACCCGGTCGAGAACGTCGCCGTCCTGGTCCCCGACCGGTACCACCGCGACCGCGTCGTCACCGCTCTCACCGACGCCGGCATCGATGCCCGCGCCGTGGACCGTGACCGCCCCCCGGCAGGCCGAGTACCAGTACTCACGATGCACCGTGCCAAGGGCACCGAGTTCTCCAAGGTCCTGCTGGCCGCAGGCAAACCATCGCCGGCGGAGATGGAACGCCTCGCCTTGCTGGATCCTGCCGAGCGCGCGGACGCGGAGCTCCGGGCCCGGTCGTTGACCTACGTCGCGGCGACCCGGGCACGTGATCAGCTGATAGTGGTGCAACGAAGCTGACAGCCGAGTAGGAGGCCTGGGGAGGAAGCCGCGCCCGATGTCAGATGGGAGATCAGGCAGCCGGAACGAGTCGGTGAAGCGGCGTGGGTGACGGTCACTACGGTCGTTCACGCATACCCCTTTCCAGGCCATGTCGACCATGCAAGCGCCAGGAAGGGTCGTGGATGAGGCCGAGAAGAGTGACCTTGCTCGACATCGGGCTGGACTCGTCGTTCGATGCTGCGATGACGTTCGTCCAGTCGACACTGCAGAACATCAACGCCGGTTGTGAAGCTCCGATCGTGGAAATCGACTTCGTCCGATCACGTGATCCCGACACCGTGCTGTCCGCGTTCACTTCGTCATGCGACGTCCTACACGTCATGGCCCATGGCGACCACAGCGTCACGCCGTCGTTCACCAGCACGGACGGCGAGTTCACCGTGTCCTTCGAGCAGCTCGGGGAGGTCGCGGCAGGCAGGGGCAAAGGCATCTCGACCGGTGCCATCATCGCGGACGGCTGCAAGACCGGCACCGGCGCGTGGCAGAAGGCGGTACGAGACTGCCTCCATGGCGAGGTCACCTACGTGGGCACCTCCTCCATCATCGGCTGGCACGAGAGCGGCGTATTCAGCTCCGCCTTCTACGGCGCCCTGTTCCGCAACCGAGGACGCGGCGTGAAGCCTGCCTACCAGGCTCAAGACGCCGCCACCCGGGCCATCGACGCATATGCCCTGCTGACGGACAAGAACTGTCCATTCAAAGTCACGACCCTCAAGCCGAGTCAACGCGCCCGGACGCTGCTGAGCTGACAGGGGCGTCGACCAAGCACACGGTCACGAAGCGCTCGAGGGGTTGGCTTCCCAGAGGGATCGCACCTCGCGACCTGCAGGTCGCCCTCGCCCCAGACCGACCGCCGGATCTTGACGCCAGTCGATGATCCGTCAATACGACAACTTGGTCTGCATCACAAGACGTTGCGGAACCGGATCAGCCAGAGCAGGCCGGCAGACGCTCCACAGACCCCCCCGTCCGGACGTACCCGAGGCTGATAGGCGCGCACCAGAGCCGGATCCCCCGGCCGGGTGAACACCCCCGACCGCCGGCACGCCGCTTCCGACAGCCACTCCCCCAGCCGGGCATCAGGGTGGGTGCGGGCGTGGCCGGCGAGGTCGGTGAAGAAGCCGTTCACCCCGAGGCGATGCTCCAGGGTGCGGCTGGACGTCCAGCGGCGCCGCTCGACGCGGGCGTGATCACGCCGGGGCGGACGCTCATCGCGGCCGGCGGCGACGACCTCCGCACCGAGCTGGTCAATGACGTAGTGATACGGGTACGAACCACCGTCAGCGCGCTGCGGCCGGAACCGCGCCACCAGCCGCAACCGGTACAACGTCCGCAACCGCCGCTGACAGAAATCCAGAGACGGGAACAGGGCGTGCGCGAGCTGGAACGACGTCAACACCCCGTGGTCGTACAACCAGCCCAACACCACGCGGTCACGGCCGGTCAACTGGGACTGGACCCGAAGAACCGGATCATCCACCAGCTACCACCTCCTTTCCGATACGGAACGCCAGCCCCAGGGGGAGAGACCCGAGACCAGGCAGGGTCTGTCGCAGGACAAACCGACAGCGCTGACAGCCGACCTGACCAGCGGTGTGAGACAGAACAGGGGGTCCGTTCCGGCGTCCGGTTGAAGACTGACCTCAACACCGACACCAACCCGGACCCCGCAACGGGGACTGAAACGGGATCTGTCACCGCCACCGGCACCAAGCCGGAGCGCACAGAGACGAGAGAACGAAGAACACAGCGACTCCTTGATCGAGAAAGATGAAAGGCGACGACAGTCACGACGCCGCAGGGATACGCAGCCACAGCGAGTGCGGTGGACTACGGAGAAGCGCACTGTGGAGTTGCCAACGAACACGCCGACCGGGCATCCGGTCGACCCGAGGGCGGATGAGGACAGCAACGACCGACACGACCACCGGAAAGGCGGTCGCGGCAGCGGGAACGGCGGTAGCAGATGCGGTGAGCAGGGCGGCATAGCGCCGCGCCGGTAGTGGGACGTCTCAGCCTGGGACAGATGCTCCGGGAGCCGTCGACATCACGACGGTCCGGTAGGGCGTCGACTCAACCAGCCGGAGAAACATCCTTCATGGCGAACCCCCTGTCACTCAGACCCATCGACGGCCCGCCCCTCCCGAGCCTCGAACGACCGGCGACGCTCCCAAAGGAGCGTCACCAGACCGGCCGATCGGCCCCGGCGGGCAGACCGCCACGCGGTCGTCTGCGTACCAGTACGCCTCCGCCGGCAGCACCATGTCAACCACCATCACCAGCAGCAGCCGATCATGACGTTTCTGGACCCAGCTGGACGCAGTAGCACCCGCTAACCTGTACTTGTCTCCAGTTGGACGGGTTCCCGGCCGAAACAGGCAGAAAAATCTTGGCCAGCCGGTTCAGATATCTCACATTAAGAGACGACGCTCTCGCCGACAGACCGGTCAGGGCCACTTCGCCGTTTCCCAGCCGCCAGAATTGCATGCCGGGTTCGCCAGCGACAGCGAGGGCGGACCGCCGACGAGCCCAGCCCCGACGGCTTCCCACCTACAGCGCAAAGGCTTGCTCAACCGACACGACTTCGCCCCCGTCCTGGTCTGGCACTACCTACTCGATACCCCGCGACCCCACCCACGGACGGCGAGATCCCCGATCAGGCGAAGCCACGCCCAAGCCCTCTCATGTCGAGTTGAGTGCACTCGACCATCCGGGCGAGAGTGGGCCTGCACAGTCACCATCGCCGCCGTCACTCAACGCATCCCCGCCACCCGACTCGGCGACCGACTGCTCAGCTGGCTGGGGCGCCTTCGCAGCAGTGGTCGTGGTGGTCGGGTACGCTGTCCGGCAAGTGTCAGCCTTCGGGGTGGCGTCTGACCCTCTGGTTAATGCTTTGCGGCGAACTTCGGTGCCGACTACCGAACGCGCTCTCTATAGAAGAGACCAGACAGAACACGAGCGAATAATTAGCGGTACCTACACAGCGCTTGGTCAGAGCAATACGAGGTTTCCGCCCGTCGGAGCGGGACCTCTGCCTGTCCATACGTGGCCGAGCTGAGTCTTGCTTGTCTCCAGCTCGGTCGCCGAAGCGTTAGGAGACCGTCGTGGAGATCGAAACCGTTCAGTCGAGCCTGTCGCCGTTAACTTGGCTTGCCTTCGTCGGCGTCCTTGTGGCCGGAGCTGTCATCGTCCTTCTAGCCTCCGGCTCGGAGCATCGGGCGGACATGATTAGGGCGATGGTAGAGCCGATCCACCCCGGCCGGTAGATAGCCGACAGGAACGCACACCCGCTCGATCTGGGCTTCAGGCATCGAGCGGGTGTGCCATCCACCCAGAACGACCGTACTGCTGGCCGCGCCGCAGCCATCGAACTTCGGCTCTCGTGGTCGGTCGACGAACTAAACATGCCGCAATCCGATCGCTGCATGGCGTCCCAGCGAGCTGATGGGTTGCCGAAGGGCGCAGGTGTGCCGTGATCATGTCGCCAACAAACGACGGCCCGATCGGGGTTCACCCAGAGTGGCCCGGCGGGCGGTTCACCGACCTCGACCGAGGCCAGGCAGTCCTCCGCGCCGTACACGTGTATCGCGGCCGGGACCGAACTCGATGTCGTCAGTCGGCGGTTTGTCATCCATCTCGGCCATCGCGAGCTCGATCCGTTCCGCGCGAATCCGCATGTCGCGTCGCTCGCGTCGTTCCGCGACCTCATCGCTCGGCTGACGCGGGCACCCGTGCCCTTTAGAGGGCGGTTTGAGGGCCTTCTGGTTGATCTATGTCTTGCGTCCGGTTGGAGAATCTTCGGGGGTCTCGTCGTAGGTTGATGTCTCTCGATGCGGGAATGTGAGGGGTGGTCGTGACCGTAGAGCGGTAGCGGCGTTGGGTCGGTCATGGGTGATCGGAAGCCGTACCCCAGTGACGTCACCGACGCGCAGTGGGCGTTGATCGGGCCGTTCCTGCGGGCGTGGAAGGCCAAGCGGGTCTCGGTGTCGGGGAATCAGGGTGACTACGACCTGCGGGAGATCGTGAACGCGATCCTCTACCAGAACCGGACGGGTTGTCAGTGGACGTACCTGCCGCACGACCTGCCGCCGAAGTCGGCGACCTACTACTACTTCGCGCTGTGGCGGGACGACGGCACGGACCAGGCGATCCATGATCTGCTGCGGTGTCAGGTGCGGGAGAAGGCCGGCCGTCGGGAGGATCCGACCGCGGTCGTGTTGGACAGCCAGTCGGTCCGGGCGGCGAACCATGTTCCGGCCGCCACGACCGGCAAGGACGTCGGCAAGAAGGTGTCCGGCCGTAAGCGCGGCCTGGCCGTGGACACCCTCGGTCTGATCATCGCGGTCGTGGTGACCGCCGCGTCGGTCACCGACAACGCCATCGGCATACGGCTGCTCGACAAGGTCGTCGAGCACACCCCGACGGTCACCCGGGCCTGGGTCGACGCCGGCTTCAAGCAGGACTTCGCGCTGCACGGCGCCGTCCTCGGGGTCGACGTCGAGGTCGTCAAGCGATCCGACTCCCGCCCCGGGTTCGTGCCGGTACGCAAGCGGTGGATCGTGGAACAGACCTACGGCACCTTGATGCTGCACCGTCGTCTCGTCCGCGAGTACGAGAGCCGCCCAGAATCGGCGGTGTCCCGGACGTTGTGGGCGTCGATGGCGACCATCGTGCGTCGGCTGACAGGCACCAGCACGCCGTCCTGGCGGCACCGGTGAACCTCACCGCGATCCTCGACCTGATCACCGCACGCGAAACCACCGCCGGTCAGACCGTCGACCGGCTACGCGAGCAGATCGCCGCCCTCACCAGCGAACTCGCCCGCATCGAGGGCGAACTGGCCGCCCTGGCGACCACCCGCACCACCTTGAGCGCCCTCACCGCCGCCGAGTTCACCGCCGACGACCCGACGATCGCCAGCGCCCCCTACCAGCAGATCCTGGACGTCCTCACCACCGCGCCCGCCGGCATGCGCGCCAAAGCCATCTGCATCGCACTCGACGTCGAGCCCTCACCGAACCACGTCGAGAGCACCCGCGCGAAGCTGAAACGCATGGTCCACCGCAACGTCCTGACCGAAGACGAACCCGGCGTATTCACCCTCACCTCGAAACGGACCTAACCCTGCGAACCGCCCTCTCACACCGCCCGACGCGGCTTCTGGTGCCCAACTTGCCGGTGTGATCCTCAGAGACCAGGCCGACCTACGCCCCCACCCCACCAGCACCAATCTCGGGGCCGCCTCATACCACGCGCACGGCCTGCCGCCGCCCCAGTCCCACATCGAGCGGTCACGATTGAGCCGATCCCACCACCTCATGCCCACCGGCCAGCAAGGTCGAAGACGCTCGCCCAGCGCCACGGGGTAACACTTCACCCTCACCGCGCCAAGCGGCTCGGCTCGGCTCGGCTCGGGGCGCACGTTGATCCACTGAAGGGCACACGGCACAATCGCCAGGTGATCACCAGCGTGTTCTTCGATGTGGGCGAGACCATCGTCGACGAGTCCCGCGAGTACGGCACCTGGGCAGACTGGCTCGGCGTACCACGCCACACCTTCTCCGCCGTCTTCGGCGCAGTCATCGCCCGCGGCCTCGACTACCGGGAAACCTTCCAGGCCTTCCGACCAGGATTCAACCTGACCCAGGAACGGCAACGCCGCACCGCAGCAGGACAACCCGAATCATTCACCGAAGACGACCTCTACCCCGACGCCCGCCCCTGCCTGGCCGCGCTACGCGCGGCAGGGCTCCACGTCGGCCTCGCCGGCAACCAGACAGCACGCGCAGAAACCATCCTGCGAGCCCTGAACCTACCGGTGGACGTGATCGGCACCTCGGACGGCTGGGGCGTAGAGAAGCCCTCCCCCGCCTTCTTCAACCGCGTAGTCACCGAAGCCGGTTGCCCCGCCGACCAGGTGCTCTACGTCGGAGACCGCCTCGACAACGACATCCGACCAGCACAAGAAGCAGGTATCCCCACCGCACTCATCCGCCGAGGCCCCTGGGGACACATCCTCAACGACACAGCGATCAGCGACCGCTGCCTGTTCCACCTCGACTCACTCACCGAACTACCCGACCTCATCCGCAAACACAACAAGCCGACCACCTGACCACTGCCCAACCGCTCGAACGAAGCTGCACAGCACCCGGTAAGCGGCATTTCCGGGCGTCGCGGGACAGCATGGGTAACACAGAGCGTGACGGCCCTGCAGGCGCGCGATTAGCTCACCGAAGAGTTGCGGACTTCCGCGCAGCGGTCGCAGTTGTCGGCGCCGATTGTCGGCCCCAGTGGCCCGCACGGCGGGCGCAGGATCCGCCGACCGGAGCGGGGGTTACGGTGGATAATTAACAATCCGACGATGAGGCTGCAAATGATCAATGTCCAGGAGTTCGCGCGACGGCTGAGTACTCTCGGAGCTGATGCGTTCACCAGCGACGACGTCGTGGACCTGGCTACCGTGGCCGATGTTCGCATCAGCGCAGACGTCGAGATCGACGCCATCGTGGCGCAGCGCTTGCTCGACCAGGTCTCGCCCACCCTGCCGGTCACCGGGGCCCAGATCGCGGCGTCGCAATGGCCGCCACCGGAGTCTTCCCGTCCTGCAGCGCCTTTGGTGTCGTTCTCCAGCCCTGGTGCCGTCGTCGGACCGGCTGATCAGCCGATCCGACGCCGCAGTTCTGGGTCTACGGGTAGAGGTCGGCGACCCGGCTCCCGACGAACTGGCAGGTGAAACTGCAGTCCCAGCTTCTTCAGCAACCGCCAGACTACTCGCCGCAGCCGGCGACTACGACGCGAGCTGCGAACCCAACTCTCACCGCCATCATCGGCTGAACTTCGTCCTCCTGTCCGGCTCCGTACGCCCGGGCAGGCTCGACGCACGATGATCCCGGTGAGCATGCGGATCGCGGCGTGAGCGTAAGGTCTGGCAGCCTGCACAGAACGTTCAGCCGCGGCCGACGCGGCTCCGTCCAACGAGGGGCCGCCGTGTCCAGCGAAACAACTCGTTCGCCACTCGTACTGGCGATCTCATGGGGCCACATGGACGTCGAGGACCTTGGAGTTGGCAAGGACTTCAAGCTCTACCCCAGCGGTGGCCGTCCGTGGGACTGGTCCGAAACCGGTACCCGCCACAGCCCCGGTGTTCAGCCCGATGATGTCCTAGAGCTTCTGGCCCACGGCGCCACGACCGTCGTACTGTCGCGTGGCATGCAACTGCAGCTGCAGGTCGACCCGCGTACCCTCAGACTGTTGGAGGAGCGCGGGGTGACCGTTTACGTGGCCGAGACCACCGAGGCAGTCCAGATCTACAACGACCTCGCCACCAGTGGCACCGCAGTCGCAGGGCTGTTCCACTCGACCTGCTGAACGCAACGATAGAGACACGCTTGCGGCGGCAGATGAGTGCGCCGATGCGAGCGGTCTCTCCGAGACAACGGGCCGGCGCGATTTAGTTCAGCCCGCGCGTTCGGGCGAAGAGGGACGTCGTTCGGGCGAAGGTCCCGACCTATCGGCCGACAGGTTTATGGCAGGCGTTATCGAGCCGTAGAATCCGCCTGTCAACGCCGATGTATAGCCATCGGTGCCCCGCTGTTGGAGGTCGCATGCAGGACCCCTCGGACTCACCTGTCATGACCGATGCGGACCTCGCCCCGTCGGCGGCCTCGACGGTCGTGGCGGAGGTGCTTCCCGGCATCGCGGTCGTCTTCGGGGCGAACCCAGCGGAGCTCAAGTTCGATCTGCTCGACTTCGGGATCGTGCCGGCCGCCGACCGTCGGCAGATATCCACGTTCCTCGCCTCGATCGGGAACACCTCGACTCTGGTCGGCAACATCGGGAACGCGGTCGCCTCCGCGCAGGGGCTCTACCGGCTCAGCGAATCGACCCGGGCCTTGCTCGACGCCGGCGGAAGGCTCGCGGCAAAGGACGGTGCGAACCTCGGGACGGTGCTGGTCAACGGCAGCTTCAAGCAGGCTCGATTAATTCGCGTGGACGCGGTGAGCATGGCGCAGAAGGCGGCAGCGATCGGCCCGGCGCTGGCCATGATCGCCCTGCAGTTGCAGCTGAGTGAGGTCAGCGGCATCGTCCGGACCAACGTCGCGCTGACTGGCCACGTGCTTCGCTCCGTCCGCAACGAGCAGTGGGCCGAACTGATGGGGCTCGTCGCCAGCGTCAACAGCGCGGTCGACCAGGCCCGGGAGATCGAAGCGGTCCCGAACTCGCTGTGGGACAACGTCGCGGGCAGCGAGGCGGTGCTGCGCAAGCAGCTCAATCTGTACCGCCAAAACGTCCAGGGCCACATCGGGCAGATCGAGCGGTCCGGCTCGTCCCACCGCCGGGAGTACATCCAGACGAACGCCGAGGCGATCGCCTTCGACGCCAACGCTCTTCTGTCCTCTTTGAAGGCTTGGACTGGGTATCAGGCGCTCCGTGCGGGCAAGGCCCGAACCGCCGGCCGCGATGACCCCGACGAAGCACGTCTCGTCGAGGTCATCGCGCGCGACACGTGTAAGGAGCTCGACGCTGCCATGGCCGAGGCCACCGAGCTCGTCGACTCGCTGACCCGAGAGCTACGCATCATCGCCGAACTCCCGGGCCCAAGCGGCCTGGCACAGTCGCTGACGGGGTGGCTGCGAGACCCAAAGGCGGGTCGCGAGACCTCAGCCCGGCTTCTCGAGGCGATCCAGCCGCTGGCGGACGCCCTCCATCCACCGGTTGCCGAGATCGAGACACCCGACATCATCTGCGCGCCCACATCGCTGAGCCTGGAACCGTACCTGCGGATCTTGCGGTGGTTCCTTACCGATGACGAGACCCTACGGGCCCTCGGTCTTCCCGACCAGCCCGAGACCCTTGACACCCTCTCGGCGATCGTCGGCGGCGCGAAAGAACGACTGGCAGGGTCGGCGAGGATCCTGATCGCCGTAACCAATCGCCGCATTGTCATCGCCAAGGCCGGTGCCTTCCTCGAACAGGGCGATATCCGCCAGGCAATCCCGCTCGACCAGGTGCGGTATGTCCGGACGGCGACCATCCAAGACGGCATCGGCCGGTCGGCTGTCGATCTCATCACGCGCGACGAGAATATTCGGTGGATCTTCCCCGCCGACATCGACAACGCCCAGGTGGCCGCGCTGGCCGCCGTGCTCGCCGAAGCGATGATGATCCCGGACGACGAACGCGCGGTGTTGTTGAGCCATCGTCGGACCGCTATCGAGCCAGACGACTCTCGCGAAGGGGCTATGGACTGATCTGGCCAGTGTCCACGACCAAGAAGTGCCTGCTCCGAGCTACCAAGGCCAACTCCCGTCGGGTGGACTCAAAGGGCCTGGCCGACACGTCATCGGCACAGGCACTCACCCGCTCTCAGTGACCGAGCCGCGCGGTGACAAGCTTCCGCAGCAGCAGCCACGCGGATCGCGGCATGTGCGGATACCAGATCAAGGGCAGTCAACCTGACCATACGAAATCCTACGATGCAGAGGATGATGCGGTCGCCGACCGCGCGGGTAGGACGGGGCAACGGCATGGAGCAAGGCACCCACGACGAGATGCTCGGCCGCCTGGCCGAGGCAGTCTGGTCCGTCACGGCTGCACACCCGACGCGGGTTGCCATCGACGGGCCGCCCGCCGCCGGCAAGACCACGCTCGCCGACTGCATACCTACGGTCATCGCGCCCCCACCGGCCCGCGAACCGACGCCCGAGGGACCAACCAGTCACGGCAAGAGAACCAGCCGGCAGAAGTACAGAGTCGTCCGTTACGGCGGTGAACGGCCAGATGCGCGCACCGAGCTGCCCACCCAGGACAAGGGCCTGGGCGTCAGCACCGTCGGAGCGCCCCACCGCGAATGCGGTCGTATCGACGTGCAACCTTACGGGCAACGCCGCCGCCCCTGCGGCTGCGGCCGGTTGCCCACGACTGACATTCGACCGTGCCACTGCGGCACCAATAGACCCGACGAGTGCGGTCGCAAGACGACCGACGGGCACTCCCCATCCGAAGATCATTGAGCCCGCACCGCGAGGTGGAGTTCACCGCCGCCGAGTAGGCGGCGCGGAGCGGCAGCAGCCGATGCGTCACAGGTGTCTTCTACCAGTCGATTGGTTTGCCGTCGGCGAACAGGCCGCCGGTCGGCCCGTCGGGCGGCAGGGTGGCGAGCCACACGGGTGTTTCGGCACCTTCCTTCGGCGTCCGGTCGGTCTCGCCGTACGCCATCCTGGTGTTCATACGTCCCGGTGAGCATGCGTTGACCAGGATGCCGGTGCCGGCGAGTTCGGCCGCGAGGACCCGGGTCAGCGCGTTCAAAGCCGCCTTGGACACGCGGTAGGAGACGTTGGTGTCGCCCATGGTGGCGAGTGAGGCGAGGTGGCTACTGATGTTGACGATGCGGCCGTAGCCGTTCTTCTTCATCTCCGGCACGGCGGCGGCGCAGCAGCGCCACGCGCCCAGGAGGTTGGTGTCCAGGGCGCTGCGGACCCGCTCGAAGTCGGGGCTCGCCGCTGTCTGGCCGCGGTCGATGGCGATACCAGCGTTGTTCACCAGGACGTCCAGCCGGCCGTGGCGCTTTGCGGTGTCGGCGAAGGCACGCGCCACGCTGGCCGGGTCGTTGACGTCGAGTTGGTGTGCACTGGCGGATAGTCCGTCCCTCGTCAGGTCGGACACCACGTGGTCGACGGAGTACTCGTTTCGGCCAGCGAGCACCACGTGCAGGCCTTGCTCGGCCAGGTTGCGGGCGATGGCTGCGCCGAGTCCTCGGTTGGCGCCGGTCACTACGGCGACCTTGATGTCGTCAGCCATGGTCAGACCCCCAGGGTGGCGAGCTGGTCATCGAGGGCGCGAGCGCGCGGGTCGGCCTTGGTGAACGGGAGCCGTTGCCGTGCTCGAACGACGCGGCGCATGTTCCGTTCTGATGGGGCCTCACGTATCAGTGGTATCGCCTCCGCGACGAGCGATGCCGCGTGGTCGGCGTCTCCGAGTTGCGTCTGCGCCGACGCGCGGCGGATCACGTACGTGGCCCGGTCGCGCACCTTGGTGGCTGGAACCAACCGGAGCGTACGGCTGAAGTACCTGTCGGCTTCTTTCGATCGGCCCAGATCCAGGAAGCAGGTCCCGACCTGGGCGTTGAATTCAGATTCGTCGAAGTACCCAAGATAGGCGGGCTCCGGGTCGGTCGATGTTATGCGATCGAACTCGACGTCGGCCTGTTTGAGGAGGCGTTCGCATGCTCTGCTGTCGCCGATCGCTGCGTGAGCCCTGGCCTCCCGTAGCGCCAGCATCGCGGCGGCGCGTGGGGTCACCCCTTTGGCACCCTCGTGGGCGCTGCGCGCCAGCTCCAGTGCCTCTCGGGGGCGGCCGAAGTCGTAGCACTGCAGGCTCATCGATTTGAGGATGTTGGCTCCCAGCAGTCGGTCGGCGGCGGCGTGTGCGGCGTGTAGTGCGGCGAGCCAGTAGCGCTGCGCCGCTGCGTGCAGGCCAGCGTCGAACGACGCCCAGCCGGCCATCCGGCCGAGTTCTGCCGCCAAGGCGTACAGTCGCTGACCTACCACAGCCGTGTAGGTGGATCGGTCGAGGACATCCACCACCATGCCGAGTTCGGCGTGGATGAGGGTCCGGGCTTGGTCACCGCCTCGGGTCGCCTCCAGGAAGCGTAGTCGCGGAAGGCCCTCTTCCAACCGTTCGACCAGGTCGGCGGTCACCTGGCCGCCTCGCAGGACGGCAACGAGTTCTCGGGGTTCGATGGTCAGCCACGCTTCGGCGATGCCGGCCAGGGGCACGCCTGTGATCTTCATGAAGGCACGGCGGTCCACGTGTGCGTACTCCAATGCGTTGACGAGTGCCTGCAGTCCGCCCGACTGTGTCCATCCGAAGGAGGTCTGGATCGGGTCACCGGCGGGAAGCCATTGCGGCCATGGTGCCTCCCGTACGCGCTCCTGCGGAATGTCGAGTACCGCGGCGAGAGCGAGCTGGCTTTCGAGATCGGGGACCACTCCCCAGTGCTCCCAACGCCACGCCTTCTCTCGCCGGGCGGCCATGTTCCGGCTGTGCTTCGCGATCGCACTGACCACGTCCTGGTATGTCCACCCTCGTGCAGCGCGCACGACGCTGAGCGGGTGAATGAGCCGATCCCGATCGGATGCCGGTAGCTGCGACGCCATCGCTGCCTCCTCAATGCCTAAGCACTGTAATGCGCGCCCGCTTATCCGCTGAGGATCAACGACCAAGATCCGGTGAGAGACAACGGCGAGACTACGCCCCGGACCTGTTCAACCGCTTCATAGCACGGTTGGCTGTGGTTGCCGGATCGCGTTCGTCTGGCGCTTCTGAGGCTCCTGCTCGTCGTCACTGCCGGGGAGGGCGTGACGGCGGGCAGGACAAGACGCAGTGCTGGTAGCTGCGGGGGCTACCTGCCCACCCATCATCCCAGTCCCATTGGAGGTTGCCATGAACAGCCTGCTCGCCGTCAGCGACGACCCGTTCGAACTCGACGTGCAGATCGTCACGGAGGGTCCGGTTGCCGCCGCCTTGCTGGGCGACACGGACGACGGCTGCGACACCGTGAGGGGCAGCGACTGCTGACCGATCACTCCCGCTGGTTCCGGCAGGCGATCCCCCGGTCCCTGCCGGAACCGGCACCCCGTATCCAGCCATGTCCCGCAGGAGCGCCTCGTGACAGAAGGAGCGCGACTCATGTTTCGGTCGATCGGTGCCGCGACGATCCGCATTGCCGCTCACTCGTGGTCCGACGGCCCGGCTCCTTGGCCGGACCGGAGCGACGCCTCCGGTATCGCGGACTGGTTGCACGCGACGTGGCGGAAGGTAGGCCTGGCCGAGGCTGTCTGGGCCGCCAGCCCCGAGTTCGCTGCTCGCGTAGAAACGGTCCTCGCCACAGGAAGCGCTACTCCAGACCGAGGGTGGCGGATGGCGTTGGCGTTGGCGCGATACCTGGTCCGTGCGCAGCGGCGTGCGACGCCCTTCGGGCTGTTCTCGGGCGTGGCGGCCCTGCGGTTCGACACGGTGGCTGCGGTGGTACCGGCGGGGCGGCCGGCGCTCCGGGTACGGCCGGACGCGAGTTGGCTCGCGTCCCTGATTGCGCACCTCGAAGCTGAGCCCGACGTACGCCGCCGTCTGCCCGTGCAGGCAAACAACCTCGCGCTGGTGAACGGGCCTCGGATCGTCGTGGCGCGCCGGCCGCACGCCTCTGCACGTGCAGAGTCGGCCTCGGTGCGGAACACCGCAGCGGTACAGCTGGCGGTGTCACTCGCCCGTGCCCCAGTGCCGTGGGCTGATCTGGTCGACGGTGTCGCTGCGGCGTTTCCAGGCTTCCCACGCGCGTCCGCTGACGCGATGCTTGCCGGCCTGGTGGACCACGGCGTGCTGATCTCCGCTCTCCGACCACCATCGACGTGCACGGACCCGATTAGGCATGTCCTGGACACCCTCGATGCCGTGTTCGACGGTGATCCCGATGAACAGCGAGCCCTTCGGGTCGAACTGGGCTCGCTGCATGGTCGTCTCGGTGTTACCAGCGCAGGGGGCGCGACGTACCTTCGTGGGCTCGCCGACCACATGCGCAGCGTGGCTCCGGCCACTCAGCCGCTCGCGGTGGATCTTCAGCTCGCGGATCAGGTCGCACTGCCGGAGCAGGTCGCCGCCGAAATCGCCGCATCGGTGGAGGTGCTACGACGGCTGACGCCGGATCCGTCGGGGCGGCCCGAGTGGCGTGCGTACCGTGCCCGGTTCATCGACCGCTACGGGATGACGGCAGTGGTGCCGCTGAATCGGCTGGTAGATCCGCTCGTCGGGTTGGGCTTCCCCGAACACTTCGGCACTGTCGCCGACGCGCCTGCGGCTCTGCTGTCCGGTCGTGACGAGCGGCTGCTCGCGATGGCTCAGCAGGCGGTGATCGACGGTGCTCGTGAGGTGGTTCTCGATGACACGGCCGTCGAATGGCTCGCCGGCCCTGGCCGAGCCACGGGGCCTGTCAGCCCTCATGTCGACGTCTCGGCAGAGGTCCGCGCGGTCTCGCTGGAGGCGCTGACACTGGGACGGTTCACGGTCGCGCTGACTGGCATGGGCCGCTCAGCGATGGCGACGAGCGGGCGTTTCCTCGACGGGCTGCCCTACACCGACCGGGAGTTGATGTGCCGGGAATTCGCCCGTCTTCCTGTCTCGGTGGCCGGGGCCATGCCGGCGCAGCTAAGCTTCCCGCCGCGCAAGCTACACACCCAGAACGTGCTCAGCTCCCGGCAGGTACTTCCGTGGCTGGTCAGCCTGGCCGAGCACCGGCCCGTGGCCGAGAACGTGATTGGCCTCGACGATTTGGGTGTGACCGCCGGCCCGGATCGGCTGGTGTTGGTGTCGATGTCGCGGTGGCGGGTGGTGGAGCCGACAGTGGCGCACGCCGCCGCCGTACACACGATGCCGCTGCTCGGCCGGTTCCTCCTGGAGCTGCCGCGAGCCACGGATGCCCGGCTGAAACCGTTCGACTGGGGTGCGGCGTCCTGCTTGCCGTTTCGACCCGCGCTGAAGTACGGGCGCGTCCTCCTGGCGGCGGCCCGGTGGCGCGTCGATCCGACATCCCTCCCCGATGCGGACGCCAGCGATGGTGAGTGGTTGACCGCCTGGGAGGCGCTGCGGACGAGGCTGCGGCTGCCGGCATGGGTGCAGGTCGGCAACGGTGACCAGCGGCTTCGGCTCCATCTCGATCAGTCCATGGATCGTGCCCTGCTGCGTGCCCACCTGGACGCCAGCGCCGGACCGGTAACCGTGGTGGACGCGGCGAGCCCGGAGGACTTCGGTTGGCTCTCCGGCCGCGCCCACGAGATCGTCGTGCCAGTCGCCTCGACGGTTGAGCCCGCTGCCGCGCCGGCTGCGATTCCCGCGCGAGGCGCATGGCCGCCGCCCGTTCCCCCCGAGCCGGTCATACCGGGTGCCAGTGGCCTGCTGTCCGCTTCGGTGGCCGTCGAGACTTCGACGATAGAGCTGGTCTTGATGCGAGGGCTGCCCGCGCTGTTCGCCGACTGGCCCGAGCCGCCGCTGTGGTGGTTCGTGCGCATGCGACGCCCCACCCCGCATCTTCGACTACGACTGCACACCGATGACTACGGCGACGCGGCGGTGCGGGTCGGGCGGTGGGTCGCCGGGCTCCGACAGCAGCGCCTTGCCGGCGATTGGAGTCTGGACACCTACCATCCCGAGTCCGGTCGCTACGGCTGCGGCACCGCGCTGGCAGCAGCCGAGAGGTTGTTCACCGCCGACTCCTCCGCAGCCCTGGCACAGCTGGTAGCGCAGCCTGAGTCTGGGATCGATCGGCGGGCACTGACCGCCCTGAGCATGGTCGACCTGGCCGCCTCGATGCTCGGCAGCCGCACCGACGGTTGCGAGTGGCTGGTGGCGCGCCCCGAGCAGACCGGGCCGGCGCCGCTCCAGCGGGACGTGCTGCTCCAAGCGGTCACCCTCGACCCGAGCGAACTTCCCGAGCCCATCCAGCAGGCATGGCAGGAACGCTCCATGGCCGCGACCCGGTACACCGCCGAACTGTCCACCGTCGCCGGCCCGCTCACCCCCGCCTCGGTGCTCGCGTCGCTGATGCACCTGCACGTCGTTCGCGCTCTCGGCCCCGACGAAGACGCCGAGCAGCTCACGTATCGGTTGGCCCGCCATGTCGCGCTGGCGGCGGTTCGCCGCCGGGTGCGCGCCGTAGGAGCATCCCGATGACCGGAGCACCGCTGAGGACACCGTTGCTGCGGGCGGCAGAGGCGATGGCCGCGGGTATCACCACCACCCTGGCCGAGCCGCCACCCCCGGACTTCGCGGCGGACGACTTGGGGCCACGCAGTACCCGCTGGTACGCCCAGTCGCTGTCCCGGGGTGCCGCCGGCGTGGCAATCCTGCACGGAGTGCGAGCGCAGACCGGACACGGTGGGTGGGAACCGGTCCATGCCTGGCTGCGAGGCGCGACCGCTGACACGCTGAACAGCGGCAGCGGAGCCGGACTCTGGTTCGGCGCACCCGCTGTCACCCACGCGCTGACCATGGCCATGCCGCACTCCCGCCCGGCAGCCCTGGACGCGCTTGATCATGCCCTCGATGACCTGGTGGAACGCCGCCTGGCCGCTGCCACGGCACGCCTCGCGGTGGGTGCCCGGCCCTCGCTGTCGGAGTTCGACCTCGTACGTGGGCTGACCGGCCTGGGAGCCCACCTGCTGCGCCGCGCCCCGGACGGACCTCTGCTCCGGCGGGTGCTGGCGTACCTGGTCCAACTCACCGAGCCGGTGCAGACCGACGACGCCGCAGGTCGACTTGCGCCGGGATGGTGGAGCGGAGACCCCGCCGACCGCGAAGGTTCGGAGCAGGGCGGGCACGCCAACGTCGGCATGGCGCACGGCATCGCCGGCCCGTTGGCTCTCCTGGCCCTGGCCATGCGGCAGAACATCCGGGTGCCGGGGCACGCAGAGGCGATCCGCCGGATCTGCACGTGGCTCGACCGCTGGCAGCAGGCAAGCCCTGCGGGCCCGTGGTGGCCGGAGAAGATCACCGCCGCGGAGTTACGCACCGGGAAGCCCTCCATGAGCGGACCGGCACGGCCATCCTGGTGCTACGGCACCCCCGGAGTCGCCCGCGCCCAGCAGCTGGCCGGGATCGCTCTCGACGACGCCGCCCGGCAAGAGGCGGCAGAAGAGGCCCTGACCCGCTGCCTGGCCGACCCCCTCCAACTCGGCCGGATCGTCGATCCGTCGCTGTGTCACGGCTGGGCAGGACTTGCCGCTACAGCCTGGTACGCCGCCGCCGACGCCCGCACCACCATCCTGCACAGCCGGCTGCCCCAGATCGTGCGCCTGCTGATCCAGCACGCTACGGACACCACCCCGGCACGATCCGGCTTGATCACCGGCCCCGCCGGAATCGCCCTCACCCTGCACACCGTCGCGACCGGCACCGACGTCCGCTGGGCCACCAGCCTACTGATCAACTAGACGAGGAGCGTCGTGGATCTCGATTCCGAACCCGACACCGAGCCACCCGGCGTGGCACCGGTGAGCCGATGGCGCCAGCTCAACCTGATCTTCTCGGACTGGCAGACCGCTGAGGACTTCGCCGCAACACGGCTCGCCCCCGAACTCACCGCTGCGGAAGACCACCGGGCGATCACCGCCTTCTGGTTCATCCGTAAGAGCGAGACGTGGCGGCTGCGGCTCCTGCCCGGCGACCGACTCGCCCAGGTCTACGCCCTCCTCGCCGCCATCACCGACGACGACCGCATCCGCAGTGTCACCGAGCCCGTCTACCGGCCCGAGGCGTACGCCTTCGGCGGGGACCAGGCCATGACGATCGCCCACACCCTCTTCCACACGGACAGTCGCCACATCCTCGGCCATCTCGCCACCGCCGGCGGCACCCATCGGCGTGAACTCGGGGTCCTGCTCGCCGCTCGCCTCATGCGCGCCGCCGGACTGGAGTTCTCCGAGCAGGGCGACGTCTGGCGGCTTCTCGCCTCCCGCCGGCACCAGCCGAACGCCCCCGCGCCAACCCCACGGCTCATCGCGGCGGTGCAGCGCCTGATCACCGCAGCCCACGACACGGCCGCAAGCCCACTGGCCGTCACCCCGCAATGGCCGAAAGCCCACGAGCAGGCAGGCGCGGACCTCGGGTTCCTCGACCGGCACGGCGCGCTGACCCGCGACCTACGCGAGGTACTGACCCACCACCTTCTGTTCCTGTTCAACCGGCTCGGCATCTCCGCCGCTGACACCTGGCTACTCGCGACGGCGGCCGTGGCCGTCACCTTCCACCACCCCTTCGACACCCCATCCGGCTATCAGCCCACCACCAAGATCGACAGTAGGGTCAACGCAGTGAATACTTCCCCCACCGCACCGGGAACGTCGAGTGCCGCGACGCTGCGCGAACAACTCGTCAGCACGCTCGAACAGCGCGGCCACATCCGCTCCGCCGCCGTGGCGCACGCATTCCGTGCGGTCCCCCGCGAGCAGTTCCTCCCCGGCGTCGACCTGGACACCGTCTACACCCGCCGCCAGATCGTCACCAAACGGGACCCCAGCGGTGCCGCGTTGTCGTCAGCGTCGAGCCCCAGCCTCGTCGCGGACATGCTCGAACAACTCGCCCCTCAACCCGGCCATCGCGTCCTGGAGATCGGCGCGGCCACCGGCATCAACGCCGCCCTCCTCGCCGAACTGACCAGCCCCGGCGGCACGGTCGTCACCATCGAACTCGACCAGGACCTCGCCGACGGCGCCCGCGCCAGCCTCGACCGCACCGGCTACGACACCGTCAAGGTGATCTGCGGCGACGGTGCCCTCGGCGACCCCGATCACGCGCCCTACGACCGGATCATCGTCACCGCCGGAGCCTGGGACATTGCCGCCGCCTGGTGGGACCAACTCGCCGACCACGGCCGCATCGTCGTGCCCCTGCGCGTGCACGAGAGCGGCCTGACCCGATGCTTCGCCTTCGACCGCACCGGCCCCCACCAGCTCGTCAGCACCACGACGCCGCTGGTGTGCGGATTCGTCCCCATGCGCGGCAGCACCGAACACACCGACCACCACGTACGCCTCGACACCGACGTCGTCCTCAAACTCGACGCCACCGACCAACCCGACCGCGCCGCCCTCGCCAGCGCCCTGAGCCACCCCCGGCTCGAACGCTGGACCGGCATCCAGATCAGCGACACCGATCCCATCGGCCACCTCGACCTGTGGCTCCTCGTCCACGCCAACCGGCCGTTCGGCCGCCTCGGCGTCGGCGACACCGCCGGCACCAACGGACTGGTCACCCCCGCCTACCGATGGGCCGGTGCCGCCATCTACCACGGCGGCACCATCGCCTACCTCGCCTTCCAAGACACCGGCGACGGCCACCACGAACTCGGCGCGATCGCCCACGGACCCGACGCCAACGCGCTCGCCACCGACCTGACCAACCTGCTCGACCAATGGGACGCCGCAGGCCGCCCCAACCAGCCCACCGTCACCGCCCACCACGCAGGAACCCGACCCGCCGAACCCGGCGACATCAACCGACCCGACACCGCCCTCACGATCACCTTCTGACCGCACCCCGCGCCGGAACGGTGCCCTGTCCCGCCCCGGCACCCGTGGGACGAGCGCAGCTGAGATGTCGCGCACGCCCTGGTCGCACCTCGTTGCCACTATGCGGCTCTTCCGCAGCAGATGAGGACACCATGACTCCGTCACTTGCCGCCACCATCGCTGCCCGATTCCCTCTCGTCGCCCGCAAACGACCGCCCGCCAAACCACTGGACGCTCGGGTCGACCGGCTCGTCAGGCTCGCCGAAACCGCACAGCGCGAGAGCGACCCGGACAAGGCGTCCATGGTGTTCAACGGGGCCGCCCTCATCGCCTCCGACTGCGGAGACCCCAACCTTGCCCACGCCTGGTGCCGCCGCCACGCAAGCCTCTACCTCAACCAAGCCCCGCTGACCGGCCACACGGCCCGCTTCGCTCTCGAACCAGTCGTCAACCTCGCTCGCCTACGCATCCGTGAAGGCGACGGCGACGCCGCGTACCGCCTACTCACCCACCTTTACACGGCAATCGGCGGCGGCACTCCCGCTGTTCTGGACGACCTGGAGGTACACCCTCGACAGCTTCCCGCTGACCCCGAAGAACTCGATCAGATCATCGGTTGGCTGCGCGGCACACTGCTCTCCGACGGAACCCGCGCCCTTCTCCTCGCCGAACGGTGGGACGACGCCGTGAACCATGTGCGCCGGTACGACGGGGTCGGACCTACCCTCATGGATGGACGACAGGTCGCGATCGTCGCCCACCTACTGCAGAACGAAGGGCCGGCAGCAGCAGATCTCCTCACGACCACAAAGATCGAAGCGCCGTGGGAGCACGCGGTGCATGGACTCCTCACGACCTGGCTGGACCTGGCTGCGGGTCACACCCCCGTCGACCACGCTGACGTCATCGATCGAGTGTCGGCCACACCACGAACCACCGGTCTCACCGTGTTCCGCGTTCGCCTCGGACTGACGGCCCTGGATCTCGCGGTGAGCGTCCCAACCGCTGCCGTAGACAGCCTGACCAAACAGTTGGTCGCAGATGCTATCCACGACGAGGACGCCAACGCGGCGCGCGACCTCATCAATCATCCGGCCGTTACCTCCGAAAGCGAAGGGACGCTGCTGGCTTTGATCAGGGCAAGTGGTTTAGGCCAGGGCCACCTACCAGCAGCAGCGGTTGATCAGCTTTCCTCAGCACTTGATGTGGCTGGAACCGCAATACAACGGCATCTGCCCTGCCAGCGGAACCGATTGAGGGAACGACAACCCCGGTCGATGCTGTGATGAAACGAGCCGCCATATTCGTCGGAAGCTGTAGAGGCAGGTGTACGTGAGCCCGGACCTGCTCGGCAAGATCGAGAAAGCCGAGCATACCGCCAGCCTGGACGTCATGAGTCGCTGCGACCAGGCGTTGGAGACGGGCGGAGCGTTGGCCCGCTTACGACGATTCGTGGACCACTACTCGGCAGCGCAGCCACGAACGGATGCCTCGGTTGAGATGCCGAAACGGTTCATAGTGGTCATGGAGATCCTGTCTGTCGGGCCAATCGACTCCGCCGCCGTTCCCCTCGTGAACAGCGGCGGCCGGACTCGTTCGTACGCACTTCACGGCGGACAGGACAGATGATCGGAACGGATGTCGTCCCGGGTCCCGTCACTTCGGAGCAGATTCGCGACCTGCAGAAGGCGCTGGGACGGCAGTTGGCCCACTGGCGCAAGGCGGTCGGGATGACCCAGGCCGCCCTCGCCAGGCGGACGGCCTACTCCCGCAGTTCGGTCGCGAACGTGGAGATCGGGCGGAACGCCATCACTCGTGGCTTCTGGGAGCGCGCCGACCGCGAACTCCGAGCGCAAGGATCGCTGGTGGACGCGTTCGACACGCTCCAAGAGCTGATCACCATGCTCCAGAGGCAGCGAGCGTGGCTAGCCGAACACGAACGACTGCTACGCCATCAGGCAGCCGTACCCGCGAAGCCACCACCCGGTCTCATGATCACGACTTTAGCCTGCGCATGCACGGTCGCGATCGCTCGTTGGGGGGAACGGGAAGTCCTTGCGCTGCGGGAGGCACTGCGGCTCAGCCCTGGGGCGTTCGCCGAACGGCTTCGCGTGCCTCCCTCGGTCGTCGCCACCTGGGAGGACCGCAGACAGCTTGAACCTCCGAACCTGATGATGCAGGCAGCCCTCGACGACCTCCTCAAACTCGCCGACCAGGACACCCGGACCCGCTTCGCACGGATTCTCCAGATGCCACCGATGAGGTCCACAGGCCACCCCGGTAGGCCTCAAATCGGTCGACCTGCGACGGCGGCCCCGCTTCACCACAGTGAGGAACCGCAGGCCACCCGGTGAAGGGGACAACGATGGGCAGGCCGCAAAGGACCATCCCAAGATCGCGCCAGCCGGTCATGTTCGGAGGCCCTTCTGACCAACGCCCGTTGCCACCAGTGGCGTCCCACCGGAAGCCCTCATCAGGTAGATGGGGTCCGGCGGGTCTGCTGCACCGATAGGTGACAGGTTCAGTCACGCGGCCTGACTGGCCGGTGGGGTCATGATGGTCTCGTACTCGATAGGGGTCAACCGGGACAGGGATCGTTGGCGTCTGCGGCGGTGGTAGGTCCGTTCGATCCAGGTCACGATCGCGGTCCTCAACTGTTGGCGGGTCGTCCAGGTTCGGCGGTCGAGGACGTTGTTCTGTAGCAGGCCGAAGAAGGATTCCATGGCGGCGTTGTCGCCGGCGGCGCCGACTCTGCCCATCGACCCGATCATGTGGTGCTGGTTGAGGGCACGGACGAATTTTCGGCTGCGAAATTGCGACCCGCGGTCGGTGTGCAGCACGCAGCCGGCCACGTCACCACGGCGGGCTACGGCGTTGTGCACCGCGTTGACGGCCAGCCTCGATTTCATGCGTGAGTCGATGGAGTAGCCGACGATCCGGTTGGACCACACGTCCTTGATCGCGCACAGATACAGTTTGCCCTCGCCGGTGCGGTGTTCGGTGATGTCGGCCAGCCACAGCCGATTCGGGCCGTCCGCGGTGAAGTCGCGGCGCACCAGATCGTCGTGCACTGGCGGACCGACCTTGCCGCCCTTGCCCTGACGCTTCTTCTTGCTGAACGCGCTCCACCAGCCCATGCCGGAGCAGATTTTCCAGGCGGTGCGCTCGACCATCGGCTGGCCGGAAGCGCGGGCCTCATCGGCCAGGAACCGGTAGCCGAACTCCGGGTCATCACGATGGGCGTCGAACAACGCGTTCGCCCGATACGCCTCAGCCAGTTCGGCGTCGCCGACAGGCCGGGCGAGCCACCTGTAGTAGGGCTGACGAGCGATGTTCAATACCCGGCACGTCACCGCCACGGGGACCCCGTCGGCGGCCAGCTCGCTCACGAGCGGGTAGAGCCTTTTCCCGGCAGGTTCGCCTGCGACAGATACGCCGCGGCCCGACGCAGGACCTCGTTCTCCTGTTCGAGGAGCTTGATCCGTTTGCGGGCTTCACGCAGCTCGGCTGACTCCGCGCCGCTGACACCCGGTTTGACTCCAGCGTCAACGTCAGCCTGGCGCAGCCACTTGAACAACGTCATCGGGTGGACTCCGAAGTCCTTCGCGATCTGCTCGACCGTCACGCCCGGGTCACGGTCACGAGCCACACGCACGACGTCATCCCGGAACTCTCGGGGGTAGGGCTTAGGCACAGCGACATCCTTCCAGCCCGCCACCAGGGCAAGCCATCTCAGATGTCACCTATCGGTGCAGCAGACCCGGCTGGGGTCAGATCCGAGTAGCTGACCGTGCTCGCCCATTGGCTAGGTTGGCTGAACGACGACATCTTGGAGTGCCAGTGGACCTGCAAGAGGCTCTGCTACGTCCTGCCCGGCTTTATGGAGCTGAGGACGTCCGCAGGCGCGAGTGCCCGATACCCGCGGTCCCTGGCGTCTACGGCTGGTACTTTGCCTCGCCGCCGTCCCTGGTCCCCGTCGAAGAGTGCCACAGGTGGAACGGGTCGATACTGCTCTACGTCGGCATCTCACCGAAGGCACCACCGAGCAACGGCCGCCCTCCGAGCCGGCAGACGATCCGTAGCCGGATTCGACACCACTACCGGGGCAACGCCGCCGGGTCGACGCTGCGGCTGACCCTCGGCTCGCTTCTCGCTGAAGACCTGGGGATTGGCCTGCGGCGGGTCGGGAACGGAAGCCGGCTGACGTTCGGCCGAGACGGAGAACAGCAGCTCAGCGCCTGGATGGCCGACAACGCCCGAGTCGTGTGGACCCCGGCAGAGCAGCCATGGGCACTCGAAGAAGAATTGATCCGAACACATGCATTGCCGCTGAACCTTGACCAGAATCGGGATGGCTCCTTCCACAGCCAGCTTTCCGCACTCCGCGCCGCCCAGCGCGCTCAAGCCCGGCTGTCACCCGTAGAGCGGCAACCCTGATCAACGCTCGCTGGGAACGCCAGCACGGCGCGCCTTGGCCTGTCGTCCGCCGCCTCCCCGTGCCGCTGAGCACGACCACCATGCCGACCACAGTGCGCCGCTTCACCAAGGAAATACGGTGTATCGATGAACTTGAGCCAAGCCAGGGCCGGGCGGCTCATCGCCGCCCGATGCGGCGGCCAGCCTCGGGCCGTCCTTCCGATACAAGTTCGAACTCGCCCTAGGCACGGGCGGTCAGCCTGCCCTTATACCGAGAGCAGGGCCTCCTGGTTGGAGAGGATGAACTCTTTCAGCGCATCCGGCTTGAGATCCACCGCAGGCAGCTTGTCGATCGCCACCCGGTCGAGCTGGTAGCCGCCACGCGACGGATCAGCGAACTCCTCCCCGGTCCGGGCGTCCTCGTTCAGCTGACGTAGCCGACAGACGAAGAAGTGCTGGACGGAAACGCCCTCACCAGCGGAGGCGGTGAACAGGAACACCTGGACGAACCGGTCCGCCTCGGCACCGAGCTCCTCGTGCAACTCGCGGCGAAGCGCCGCCTCCAGGGAGACATCCGTCGACTCCTGACCGCCGCCCGGCGCCGTCCAGTACGGGACCCGGCCGGGCTTGATCCGCTTGATCAACACGAGACGATCGTCCTCATCCAGCAGAACAGCTCGCACCGACCTACGTACGATCTGACGCACGACTCACCCCTGTCCGCACCCAAGATCAATAAAGTCACAAAGGTGCCCGGTTGCGGTTTTAGACGCGCAACGAGGTACCTGGCAAGCCGGACCCGCCGACGCGGACGTGACCGACGCGGCGCGTCAGGCAGTTGATCCGTCTCTCCACCGACGCCACCCGTCCGCCGGAAGCCGTAACGGTCCAACGGCTCCCGAGCACCCACCGAGACACCGAGCCATGAACAGAAACGCCAAAAGGCTCCAACCCAGGGTTAAACCCCAGGTCAGAGCCTTTTTGGTGGTGCGCCGCCAGGGACTCGAACCCCGAACCCGCGGATTAAGAGTCCGCTGCTCTGCCAGTTGAGCTAGCGGCGCTCGTTGGCAACGGGGAGAACATTAGCATGCCCTCTGGAGGGTGCTCCAATCCGATACCCGGCTCCCCCCTTCGGGCAGGCTTACCGGACATACACTCTCAAATCATCAGCCCAGGTGCAGGCAGGCGATACTTCCTGGCCCTCATGCGGCACGATGTCCGCCAGGACGCGAGAACAGGGGTGGAAATGGGCAGGTTCGCGCGGGTCGGGGCGAGGGTGGGGGCCCTGAGCCTGATGGCGTCGCTGGCACTGACCGGGTGCGGAGACGACCAGAAGAAGGCGGAGTTCGTCGACGCTGCCCCCTCCGTCGGCAGCAGCGTCGCCGCGGAATCAGGGACGGCCCCGGCCGAGCCGGCCACCAGTGCCGGTCCGCCGCTCACGGTCAGCCCGGCGGACGGCGCCAAGAACAGGCCGGTCAGCGCCGAGATCTCCGCAAAGATCCCCGAGGGCGGCAAGGTGACCGATGTCGCCCTCACCGCCGCCAACGGCGACAAGGTCGAGGGCCGCTGGCGCGCCGACGGCTCGTCGTGGGTTCCGAACAGCGCCTTGAAGTACGGCACCCGCTACACCGCCGTCGTCATGGCCGCCGGCGAGGGTGGCCAGACCCGGCAGGGCACCAGCACCTTCACCACGATGGCCAAGCCGAAGTCGACGATCGCCTCCGGGCTCTACCTGTTCAGCGACAAGACGTACGGCGTCGGGATGCCGGTCGTCGCCGAGTTCCACCCGGGCATCCCCGCCAAGGACCGGGAGGCGGTGCAGAAGCGGATGTTCGTCCGCACCGACCCGCCACAGCCGGGTGCCTGGCACTGGGTCTCCAACGGCACGCAGGCGTACTACCGGGCACCCGAGTACTGGAAGTCCGGCACCACGATCACCGTACGGATCGCACTGGCCGGCATCCCGCTGAGCAACGGCAAGTACGGCAACGTCGACCGGAGCGCCACCGCCAAGATCGGCCGGTCGTTCGTCATGAAGGTCGACAACGCCACCAAGAAGATGACCGTCTACGAGGACGGCCAGGTCGTTCGCACGATCCCGGTCAGCCTGGGCAAGAAGAGCACCCCGTCCTCCAGCGGCACCATGGTCGTCATGGAGAAGAAGGAGTCGACGACCTTCGACACCCGGGACGATCCGAACCCGGCCAACCGCTACGTCACCGAGATCGACTTCGCCCAGCGGCTCACCTGGGGCGGCGAGTACATCCACGCCGCGCCGTGGTCCGTGCACGTGCAGGGGCGGCAGAACGTGTCGCACGGTTGCGTGAACGTCTCCACGGCGCATGCGAAGTGGCTTTTTTCGGAGACCAAGATCGGCGACCCGATCACCATCAAGGGCACCGAGCGCAAGCTCGCCGCCGGCAACGGCTGGACGGCCTGGAGCCTGAGCTGGGCCGAGTTCGTCAAGGGCAGCGCGCTGCCGGTGCCGGAGGGCGGCTCCGGCCCGGATCTGGCCTGACGCGACGACCGCCACGGGAGGGCGGGGCACCCGACTTGTCGGGTGCCCCGCCCTCCCGTCGTTTAGGAGCAGCGTTCACAAAGAACGATATTTTATCAGCATTCGGACATGATGGTCCGCGTGTTTCTCTTCACCCCCCGCAACGGGTACGTGTTCCCGTGCGTCAGTGAGACACGATGGCAACCGGGGCACCACGACAGTGAGGGAATCATGCGCGCGACGCAGGACCAGCTGAGCCGGCGGGACGGCCGCCGCCGGATGTTCGCGGCGGGGCTGCTCGCCGCCGTACTGGCGGTCACCTCCGCCTGCACGAACGAGGGCGGCGGGGACAAGTCGCCGGCCTGGCAGGGCGGCGGCGAGAGCGCACCGAAGGCCACCGCCACCATCACCGGGCCCGCGGCCGACGCCAAGGACGTGCCGGCGTCCACCGGCGTCGCCTTCACCACCAAGGACGCGAAGGACACCACCGTCGAGCTGAAGGACTCCGCCGGCGGGGCCGTCGAGGGCACCGTGGTCGCCGACGGCGGAAGCTGGCTGCCGAAGGGCGCCCTGAAGTACGGCGAGACCTACACCGCCACCGTCACCGCCACCGGCGACGACGGCAAGCCGGCGCAGGCGACCAGCACCTTCACCACGATGGCGAAGCCGAGCAAGCAGGTCCGGATCAGCAGCTTCCTCGGGGACGGCCAAGTCGTCGGCGTCGGCATGCCGCTCATCGTGAAGTTCAGCCGGGCCGTCGCGGAGGACTACCGCGACGACGTCCAGCGCCGGATGACGGTGACCTCAACGCCCGCCCAGGAGGGGGTCTGGCACTGGGTCAGCCCCACCGAGATCCGGTTCCGGCCGAAGGAGTTCTGGAAGGCCGGCACTGCCGTCTCGTACCGGATCCAGGCCGGCGGCCTGCCCCTCGGTGACGGCTGGTACGGCCGGGCCGACCTGTCGGTCGACGTCAAGACCGGCCCGGCGGTGATCATGACGGTCGACAACAAGACCAAGCGGATGACGGTCACCAAGGACGGCAAGGCGATCAAGACCATCCCCGTCAGCCTTGGCAAGAAGAGCACCCCGTCCTCCAGCGGCACCATGATCGTCATCGAGAAGCTGCGCAAGACGGTCTTCGACACCATGGAGGAACTGGGCCCCGAGGAGGGCTACCGCACGAAGATCGACTATGCCCAGCGACTCACCTGGGGTGGCGAGTTCATCCACGCCGCCCCCTGGTCGGAGGGGCAGCAGGGCAGCGTCAACGTCTCGCACGGCTGCGTGAACGTCTCGATGAAGAACGGCGCCTGGCTGTTCGCCAACACCCGGATCGGCGACCCGATCACCGTCAAGGGCACCGAGCGCAAGCTCGCCAACGGCAACGGCTGGACCGACTGGAACATGAGCTGGAACGAGTACGTCAAGGGCAGTGCCCTTCCGTACGACCCGGACGCCGCCGCCTCCCCGAGCGCCGAGGCCACCCCCGGCGACACCGCCGAGACCCCCAGCGCCGAGCCGACGACCTGACCAGCAGCCCCGGATACGGCGAAGGCCCCCTCCGTACGGAGGGGGCCTTCGTGCAACGGGTGACTGATGGGAATTGAACCCACGACAACCGGGACCACAACCCGGTGCTCTGCCAACTGAGCTACAGCCACCATGCTCCCCGCGCCGGCTGGACCGGGCGGCGTGCGGACTAATAATAGCCACACCCCCGCCATCCGCGTCCACCGGGTTCCCGGCCCCGCTCTCTTCCGGGGGCACCCCTCAAGCACCGCTCGTAGATCTTGGTAGGCGCGGTCCCGAGGAGGGGCCACTTCCGCGGCCAGAACGACCGATCGAGAGATCCGCGCTGGATGGTTCCGGACTAGGGAGCGGCGATGGTTGGGTCCGCCCCAGGGTCACCCCCCTGCTGCAACTGTTCCTCGAACAAGACGAAGGTCTGCCGCCTGATGCCTCGCACCAACGCCTGCTCTCGTTCTGTGAGGCGGCGGCCCTCTCGCGTCTCCGCGCCGATGATTGCATCAACCGTCTCGTAGAGCGCGAAAATCGGCCCATTTCCTGACAGATGCCGTCCTCGATACGCTTCCACCTCCTGCACGAACCGGTCAGGTGAAAGCGTGAAGATGTCACCACCGACGGCAAAGACTATCTCTTCGAAAATTTCGTTTTCCTGCCGCCAGCCGCCAGTGTCGATGGAGACCCGCCACACCCGGATACCACCATCAGATGAAGCCACAATCTTCACCGGTGAGGCGTAGTAGCGATAATAGGAGGGAAGGATCAGGCCGGGCACAGGTCTCATTTGGCTTCCTATAGAGACGAAATTAGCGCGTTCCAGAACAGTTGCTGCTGGCGTTCAAGGATATCGTCAACTATCGCCCGCTCTCGCAAGTTCAAATTCCGGCCATCCTGACGGGCCAGAGACTCAAGGTCTCGCTTGACCTCATAGAGAGAGTGCTCCCAGGCAGCCACCTCGTCCATGCTTGCCAAGTGCAGCCGAAACTCCGCAAGATGCCCGTTGGACATCCTCAGCACCAGCTGGACATCCCGATAGCCACTATTCTGTGGAGCATGGAAACGGTCGTCGCAAGCGACGATTTGAACTCTGGGATGGTCACGCAGCCGTTCGAGGGCCTTGTATACATCACCCAGCGAGTTGAACTCGACCTTCGCCGCAGCAAGATCGAGCAACCGCGATACGTCACCCTGGTATTTTCCTATCTTATCCTCCACGCGTTGCCTACCCTTGGGCCTCGGACGCCAGCCCGCCGTACCGACCACCCGGTCCCCGTCATGGGCAAGGCCCTGGGCCAGCGTCACCAACTCTTCCTGCGCGGACACCGAATCCTGGTAGAGGCGTTCGAGAAACTCGGTTTGGTATTCGACATCTGTACGCCGCGTCTGGTCGAAACCTGGCTGCGCCGGATCACTGGACCCCAGATCAACGCTCGCGCTGATTTCTCGCTGTTCGGCGCTCAGTGGCGTGGGCCGTGGCTTTGACGCACTCGCATCGGCCATCGAATCTAGATCGCGCCCGTTGACCTCAGCCGCTACGGATTCCAGTACGCCGATCGCACGCTCATCGCTCGCAAGGTGGTGCAGCGTCTCTGGACGCGCGGTCAGGGACACGATCAACTCCGGCGTCTCCAACATCATCCGCGCCAGGTTCGGTTGCTGCACCATCTGCTCTACCAGCATCTCGGCGAGTAATGGCTCGCCGGTTGACGAAACTCGCCAGGTGTCGTCCAGCATCTGACGTACCCGATGGTCCGCGAGGAGCCTGGCAACATCCTGAGCTGCCGCCTCGTCCAGTTGTGGCACGAGCCGCCGCAGGGTGGCCCCATCCAGTTCGGACGCGAGCTCCGCCGGTGTGACACCGGCGGCGAATACCTGATCGAGATCAGAGCTGGCAGCGACAACACGCTTCGGCGATATCCCACTCGCCAACCGGTGATCCCGGGCCTCGTTACGGGCTTGGCGGAGCCTGGCGCCTTCAGAATCCGCCTCGCCCTCGCCAGACGGGGGAGAGTGGTCCTTCGGACGCCCCGATTTCTCGGGTCCCCGGGGTCCCGGATTAACCGCTGCTGGGCCTTCAAGCAGGTGCACACGGTTGACGTACAGGTCATCGTCCGACGGGTCGTCGGGGCCAGGCTGCCGCTCCCGCACGGGCGCGGGCGGTTCATCGGATGCCTCGGCCCGCTGGCTGAACGTCCCCGGCCCTGCGCCGGCCAGCGGCATGGGACGGCCGTCCGGGCCGAGGATCAGGACGTCGATTCCTGTCACGTTGTGCGGGGCCGGCCTGCTGCTGTGCGTGTAGAGCGGCATGTCCGAGACGGCGCCGTTCTGCGGGTCCAGGTAGAGCACGCTCCCGTTCTGGTTGAGCGCCACCCAGGCGTGCGATCCGCCGCCCTCGTACGTGGTGATGAGGAACGCGTAGCTGCCGTGACCACCGGCCCGCAACCGGCCCTCCAGGCTGCCGAACCCGCGGCTCACCGCGCGCCACGTATCGCCCCGGGAGACTTCCTCATCGGGGCCCACAACCTTCTGGAAGCGCCCGCCGGTGGCGTCCTCCACCCGCCCCGGGCCGTCGATCTCACCGCCGAGGGGCCGGGTGATGTCCCCGGCGGCGTACCCGTCGAAGGTGCGGGGTGCGGAGACCCGAGGACGCCCGTGCATCCACGTCTCGTAGAGGGAGAGGGTGCAGTCCAGGCAGTTGATGCCCCGGGTGGGGTCGGCGGCCGGGCCACCGTCGTTGGCCAGCCGGAACCAGCCACCCCGCCGGGGGTCGGCGGTCCGCAGGACCCGCCCACCGGCGTCCCGGGGCACGGCCTGTTCGAGGTCCGACTGATGCAGCGCCAGCGGTGGGCGCAGCCCACCCCACTGCCCGTAGCGGCGGGACCGGTCGATCGGCGGCGGATCGTCGTCACCGGTCAGCGCCGAGGGGCCGTCGCCCTCCACGACGCCGACGGTGAGGGATGGGTCGTCGCTGTTGATGCGCTCGAAGTCCTCCCGGTTGTCCACCTCGACGACCTTGGGGGCCACCGTTCCGGCGAGCACCTCCTCTGCGAGGCCCATCTGCCGGTGGTACCGGCGCTCGGCCTGCCGGCCGTCCCGGACGAACTGGTCGGCGAGGTCACTGCGGCCTGCGCGGTGCAGGCTGTACGCCTCGCGAATCAGCCAGCGCGCCTGCTCGTAGTGCTGCTCACCCCCCTCGCGAAGCTCGGCCGCGCGATCGCGTCGCCGCTTGTCCTCGTACCAGGCACGCTGCCGCTGGAAGTAGTCCCGGTACCGGCGCCGGTCGAACGCCTCGCGCTCAGCAGCCCACTGCGCCGCATACCACTCGGGTGACCTCGGCCGGGGAACGGTGGGATCCGTGGGACCGGGGTGCTCCTGCGCGGGCTGCGGGGTCGGTTGCGGAGCCGGACGCGGGTGCGGTTCCCCGGTCTCCAACGGGAGAAACCGTGGCGGCGGAGCCGGATCGTGTCCCGTGACCGAGCTGCTCTGCCCGGTCGCTCCGAGTGGGCCGGGGGTGCCGTACGGCGACGCTGATACCACCGGTGGGAGGGTGGTCGGGTTCGCTCCGGACGCCGCCGCCGAGATCGGCGACGAGTACGGAGTCGACGTCGCGTTCGCCAGTGGAGCGGGGTTCGATCCGCCGGCGGTCGACGAGGTGCCACCGACGGCTGCCGGCGGCCCTGTCTCCACGCCCCGGCTCCCGGGTTGTGCGGCGTCGGCCGGGATGGACGACAGCGTCGGTTGGGCGGGCCCTGTTGCTTCCACCGAACCGGGGCCGGAGTGCGGTGCGGAGGGCAGGCCGACTGCGGGATCGACAGTGCTGGCGGACATGACCGGCGTCGCCGGGAGCCCAGGGGTGTCAACCCCAGGGGCGTCAACCGGGGGGACGAAGGGCGCCTGCGCATGTGCGGGCGCCGTGGCGGTGGCCGGTGAGGGAGCGGCAACGACCACGCGCTCGGGCGGAACGCCACCGTCCACAGGTGGAGGCTGGTCACCCTCCCTGCTCGTCATTCCGGCGGTCATCCCGGCGGCCGGGAGCTGTGCACCGTCCGGCGTCGTCGGCACCGACACGGCTCCGAGGTCCGTCGGGGCGAAGGACGCCCCGGCGAGGGCCGCCATCCGGCCGTCCAGCCGGTGGTGCAGCGCCGCGTCGGTCTGGCCGGTGGCCGATCCGGTGGCGCCCGACGCCGCCGCCCGCGCCGCGTCCTCCAGGGACATCGGGCCCTGGCCGGTGGCCAGGCGGGCCGCCTGTTCGGCGATCATCTCACCGGTCATCTCGCGGCCGAAGTGCTCGCCGACGCGCGCCGCCCGCCCGGTCGCGTGTCGGCCGAGACCGGCCAGCGGCGCCACCGCCCCGCCCGCCAGGCCGCCGAGCGCGGACATTCCCGCGTCCGCCAGGTCCAGGCCGTGCCGGCGGCCGGTCGTGTTCTGGTACGCCTGCGTGGCGAGCGTGACCCCGGACTCCTCGGCCGCCTCCGCCAGCCCGCCGAGCGCCGCCTTGCGGGCCAGCCCCCGCACGCCGCCCTCGGCCACCCGCTTGGCGGCGCGTTCCCCGGCCTCCTTCAGGCCCTGCTTGAGGGTCTTGCGGGCCAGTTGGGCCATCAGCCGCTTGAAGATCTGCTGCACGACGAACCGGCTCGCGGTGATCGCGGCGCCGGCGGCGGGCGAGGCGGCGCCCGCGGTGAGCACCGCCGCCACGGCCAACGAGAGCAGCTCGACGACGAGGATGCCCAGCTCGATCCAGACCTCGAGCTTCGCCCCCTCGATGTCGCAGCCGCACTCCTCGACCAGCCGGCCGAGGTCGCCGCTGACGGCCAGCAGGACCGGCAGCGGGGCCTCGTCGCCGTCGGCCACCCGCCGCCAGGCGGCGTCGAACGCCTCCGCGACCGCCCCGATGCCGCCGTACCCGCTGCGCACCTCACCGGCGGCGGCGACCGAGTCGTCGCGCGGCCCGGCCAGGGCCTCGGCCACGCCGTACCACTGGTCGGCGAGGTCCCAGACCGCCCGCTCGTCGCCCTCCGGCCACTCCACGCCGATCACCCAGTCGAGGGCCTCGTAGACCCAGCCGGGCAGCTCCCACGGCGAGTAGTCGAGGGGGTGCGGGATCGGGCTCGGCAGCAGGCTCACGGCGGTCCTCGGGGCCGTCAGCGCCCGGCGGGCCGCTGGTCGGAGATCCGGTCGAGCCGTCCGGCGCTCCGGGCGTCCGTCGTCACCTCGTTGTCCACGGACCGCACGACGTTCCCGCCCAGGTTCTCCAGGGCACGCCCGACGCCCGTCCAGGCCCGCAGCAGGGTCTCCTCGAACCCGCGGTACTGCTTCTCGAAGGCCGCGCCGATGTCGTCGCGGCCCCAGGGACGGGCCGCGCTGGCCGCCGCGATCCGGCCGCCCACCTGCACGCGCCGGGCGGTCACCGCCTCGCCGGCCGAGGTCAGGTCGGCGCCGCCGCGCCGCGCGCGGCCCGGGTCCAGCCAGAGCTGCCCATCGGCCATGCCGCTCACTCCCCGCGCCGCATGACGGCGTCGACCCGGCCCAGCAGGGCCCCGAAGTCGCCGGTACGGAGGAAGTCCACCGAGCCCGATCCGGCCGGCAGGTAGCCGGCGACCAGTTCCTGTGTGGCGGCGACCGCGGCGGCGGTGGCCCCATGCACCGTCGTGGTGATCTTCCGGCTCAGCGCCTTGGCGTCCCGGTCCTGGAACACGGCGGGGTGGACGTCCACCGAGACGAGTTCGCCCCGGGCACCGGCGACGACGGTCACCTGCCCGTCGTCGGAGCGTTCGGTGACCCGGAGGTGCGCGAGTCGGCTCTGGAGTTCGTCCAGTCCCGAGCGGAGCTGTCGGTACTGGCCGTGCACCTCGTCGAACCGGGCCCGCAGCGCCCGGTTGGCGTCCCGGTCCACGCTCTCGGCCACCGCCACCCTCCTCGTCACCGTAGGTAGGCCAGAACATACCGGGTGCCACGGAATCCGTGGGGTCCGGTAACTTCAATCGGGTGATCGACCATCAGCAGGCCGAACAACTCGCCGCCGTCTGGGCCCACCGGGACTCCCAGCGCCTCGGGCACGAGTGCGCCCCGCTGGTCGAGGAGTTCGACCTTGGTTTCCTGATCACGTCCACTGTGGCCCAGACCGCCGCCGTGCCTCCCGGCGACCTGCCGACCATGGTGGTGGACAAGGAGACCGGCGAGGTCTCGACCTGGCCCCGCCTGCCCTTCCCCGCCGTGCGGGAGATGTATCGGCGCAGCCGGCCGGAGCGGCCCGCGCCGCGCACGGTGGACCCGGCGAGCCAACTCCTCCGCGAGGTACGCCGCCTGCCGACGCCCGGTGTCGTCGCGCACCTGACCGTCGAGGGGCGTCTCCACCGGGCGCAGGGCGCCAAGGGCGACGTCGCCCTTCGCCACCACCCACTGGTCCGGGCCTACCTCGACGAGCTGCCTCCGGGCCATCTGGCGCGGGGCGGAGACCGACACGCGGAAGTGATCGTCGTGTCCGACCTACTGCACGCGTACGACCACCGCCGCGCCGCCGAGGGCGGGGGGCCGATGACCATGAACGACGCCCACTCCCTTCTCGAGACCTCCCGGCTCGAGGTCCACCGGGTGCGCGAGCCCGGGGACCCGGCGGGGGGCGTGGCCGAGCGGCCCTGCGACTCGTGCGTGAACTTCCTGGTGCACTTCCACGCGCTCGACTGGTCCGATCTCGCCTACACCCGGGAGCGGCGGCCGGAGTCGCAGACACCGACCCACCCTGGCCGTTTCCCTGCCGAGGTCGCCGACTCGCTGATGGACGGCGGGTGGAAGGACACGATGGTCAACCCGGCCCTCGCGGCCGGGGCCATCGAGGACACGTGCGAGGTGGCCGGTCAGCTGCACCGGCACGAGCCCTTCCCGGCGGCGCGGGCCGCCCTCACCGCGTTCCCGGCCGTTTACTCCCACCGTCGTGGCCCCGGGCAGGAGGTGTGGATCAGCTGGTTCAACACCAATCCGACGCGAGCGGCGCACTCGGCGGACACCCTGGCCGACTTCGGCGCGGTCCTCGGCAGGCGGCTGTTTCCCCTCGGCGCGGAGGGCCAGGACAGCATCATCGCCATCGACGAGGGGGGCCGGGTGTTCGTGCTGGACCAGGCCGGCGAGTGGTTCCTCGGCGACGACATCGACGCCGCCCTCACCACCCTGCTGCTCGGCCGCGCCCCCGCCCGGGTACGCGACGACGGCACCTGGTAGCGCTACAACTGCACGCCGGTCAGCACCATGACGCGAGCGTCGGTGTAGTCGTCCATCGCGCTGCGCAGGCCCTCGCGGCCGACGCCGCTGCCCTTCACTCCCCCGTACGGCATCTGGTCGGCCCGGTACGACGGCACGTCGCCCACGATCACCCCGCCCACCTCCAGCGCCCGGTGGGCGGCGAAGGCCACGTCGAGGCGGTGGGTGAACACGCCCGCCTGGAGGCCGTACGCCGAGTCGTTGACGGCGGCGAACGCGGCGTCGTCGTTCTCGACCCGGGCGACCACCAGGACCGGCCCGAACACCTCCTCGGCGTGCACCTTCGCGTCGGCCGGCACCCCGGACAGCACGGTCGGCGGGTAGGTCGCGCCGTCGCGCCGGCCCCCCACCTCGATGGTCGCCCCGGCCACCACCGCCTCGTCGACCCACGCCTCGACCCGTTCGGCCGCCGCGACGGAGACCAGCGGCCCGACGTCGGTCAGCTCGTCGGACGGGTCTCCCGTCCGCAGCGCCTGCACCGATGCGACCAGCCTGGGCAGGAAGGCGTCGTAGAGCCACTCGTGCACGTACACCCGCTGCACGGCGATGCACGACTGCCCGGCCTGGTAGTTGGAGAACGTGGCGATCCGGTGCGCGGCGAAGGTCAGGTCCTCGTCGGTGTTCCAGTCCTCGCAGATGACGGCCGCCGCGTTGCCGCCCAGCTCAAGGGTGACGTGCTTGTCGGGCACGGACCGGCGCAGGGCCGCGCCGACCGGCCCGGAGCCGGTGAACGACACCACCGGCAGCCTCGGGTCGGCGACCAGCTCGGCGGCGCGCTCGTTGGGCAGCGGCAGCACCGAGAACATCCCCTCGGGCAGCTCCGCCTCGGCGAGGATCTCGCCGAGCAGCAGCGCCGACAGCGGGGTGGCCGGGGCGGGCTTCACCACGATGGGCGCGCCGACCGCGATCGCCGGGGCGACCTTGTGCGCGACCAGGTTGAGCGGGAAGTTGAACGGCGCGATGCCGAGCACCGGCCCTTTCGGCACCCGCCGGACCAGGGCGATCCGCCCGGTGGCCGTCGGATCGGTGTCGAGGCGTTGCAGCTCGCCGGAGAACCGCCGGGCCTCCTCGGCCGCCCAGCGGAACGTCGACACCGCGCGTCCCACCTCGGCCCGCGCCCACCTGACCGGCTTGCCGTTCTCGGCGGTGATCAGCGCGGCGACCTCCTCGGCCCGCTCGGCGAGCCGCCGCGACACGTGGTCCAGGGCCGCCGCGCGGGCGTGCGCGGGCAGGGCCGCGGCCTCCGCCGCCGCCCCGGCCGCAGCCGCGACGGCGGCCTCGACCTGGTCGGGCGTGGCGAGGGTGGTACGCCCCACCGCCCGCCCGTCGTACGGGTGGGTGACGGTCAGCTCGCCCTCGCCGTGTGCGGGGCGGCCGGCGACGAAGAAGGCTCTCGGCTCCACACCTCGGCAGCCTAGACCACACGCACTCGCACGGAAACAGTCGCTCAAACCCTTGTCTGCCGCGAATTCGGTAGCCAAGATGGCAGTCAGATTCCGATAACCTCCGCTGTCCGCACCCTCGGCCATCCCTCGGAGACACCTGATGAGCGACCAGCAGAAGCTGCGCAACTTCGTCAACGGCGCGTACGTCGACCCGGTGGACGGCGGGTACGCCGACCTGATCGACCCGTGCACGGGCGAGGTCTTCGCCCAGTCGCCGGTCTCCGGCGTGGCGGACGTGGACGCGGCCATGGGGGCGGCCTCCGCCGCGTTCGAGACGTGGCGGGACACCACCCCGGGGGAACGGCAGAGGGCGCTGCTCAGGCTCGCCGACGCGGTGGAGGCGCGGGCGACCGAGCTGGTCGACGCGGAGGTCCGCAACACCGGCAAGCCCCGCCAACTCACCGCCGAGGAGGAACTGCCGCCGGCGGTGGACCAGTTCCGCTTCTTCGCCGGCGCGGCCCGGCTGCTGGAGGGCCGCTCCGCCGGGGAGTACCTGGCCGGGCACACCTCCTACGTGCGGCGCGAGCCGATCGGCGTGTGCGCCCAGGTGACCCCGTGGAACTACCCGCTGATGATGGCGGTCTGGAAGATCGCCCCGGCGCTCGCGGCGGGCAACACGGTGGTGCTGAAGCCGTCGGACACCACGCCGGTGTCGACGCTGCTGCTGGCCGAGATCGCCGCCGAGTTCTTCCCGCCCGGGGTGTTCAACGTGGTCTGCGGCGACCGGGACACCGGTCGTACCCTCGTGTCGCACCCGACCCCGCAGCTCGTGTCGATCACGGGCTCGACCCGGGCGGGCATGGAGGTCGCCTCCGCCGCCGCGCCGGACCTGAAGCGGACCCACCTGGAGCTGGGCGGCAAGGCCCCGGTGGTGCTCTTCGACGACGCGGACGTGGCCGCGGCGGCCGAGGCGATCGCGATGGGCGGCTACTTCAACGCCGGTCAGGACTGCACGGCCGCGACCCGGGTGCTCGCCGGCCCCGGCATCCACGACGACTTCGTGGCCGCGCTCGCCGAGCAGGCCCGCAACACGAGGACCGGCGCCCCGGACGACGCCGACGTGCTGTACGGCCCGCTGAACAACGCCAACCAGCTCGCCCGGGTGAGCGGCTTCGTCGACCGGCTGCCGGACCACGCGGCGATCCGGGCCGGCGGCTCCCGGCAGGGCGAGCGCGGCTACTTCTACGCGCCGACCGTGGTCTCCGGGCTGCGCCAGGCCGACGAGATCATCCAGGACGAGGTGTTCGGGCCGGTCATCACCGTGCAGCGCTTCTCCGACGAGGACGAGGCGGTGCGCTGGGCCAACGGCGTCGACTACGGCCTGTCGGCGTCGGTCTGGACGCGCGACCACGGCCGGGCGATGCGGATGACCCGCCGGCTCGACTTCGGCTGCGTCTGGGTGAACACCCACATCCCGTTCGTCTCGGAGATGCCGCACGGCGGTTTCAAGCACTCCGGGCACGGCAAGGACCTCTCGGTGTACAGCCTGGAGGACTACACCCGGATCAAGCACGTCATGCACAACATCGAGGGCTGACCCCGTGACTTCCTCGGAGGAGCTGCACAAGCGGCGCGGCGCTGCGGTGGCCCGGGGCGTCGGCAGCGTCGTCGGCGCGTACGTGGACCGGGCGGGCGGCGGCACGATCACCGACGTCGACGGGCGGGAGTGGATCGACTTCGCCGCCGGCATCGCGGTCACCAACGTCGGCAACTCCGCGCCCCGGGTGGTCGAGGCGGTGAGGGCTCAGGTCGAGCGGTTCACCCACACCTGCTTCATGGTCGCGCCGTACGAGTCGTACGTGGCCGTCTGCGAGCGGCTCAACGCGCTCACCCCCGGCACGTTCGAGAAGCGCTCGGCGCTGTTCAACTCGGGTGCCGAGGCGGTGGAGAACGCGGTGAAGGTCGCCCGGCACGCCACCGGACGCCCTGCGGTGGTGGTGTTCGACCACGCGTACCACGGCCGGACCAACCTGACCATGGCGCTGACCGCGAAGAACATGCCGTACAAGCACCGGTTCGGGCCGTTCGCCGGCGAGGTCTACCGGGTGCCGATGTCGTACCCGCTGCGGGACGGGGGGCTGTCCGGGGCGGAGGCCGCCGCCCGGGCGATCGAGACGGTGGAGAAGCAGGTCGGCGCGGAGAACGTCGCCGCGCTGCTGATCGAGCCGATCCAGGGCGAGGGCGGCTTCGTCGTACCGGCGCCGGGGTTCCTGCCGGCGTTGCGCGAGTGGTCGACGGCGGCCGGGGTGGTCTTCGTGGCCGACGAGATCCAGACCGGGTTCTGCCGCACCGGGGACTGGTTCGCCTGCGACCACGAGGACGTCGTCCCGGACCTGGTCACCCTGGCCAAGGGCATCGCCGGCGGCCTGCCGCTGGCGGCGGTGACCGGCCGGGCCGAGCTGATGGACGCGGTGCACGTGGGCGGCCTGGGCGGCACGTACGGCGGCAACCCGATCGCCTGCGCGGCGGCGCTGGCGACGATCGAGACCATGCACGAGCTGGACCTGGCCGCCACCGCCCGCCGGGTCGGGGCGTCGATGGACGAGCGGCTGTGCGCCATTGCCGCCGGTGATCCACGGATCGCCGAGGTGCGCGGCCGGGGCGCGATGCTCGCCGTGGAGCTGGTCCGGCCCGGCACCCTGGTCCCGGACCCGGCCGCCGCGGCGGCGGTCGCGGCGGCCTGCCACGCCGCCGGCCTGCTGGTGCTGACCTGCGGCACGTACGGCAATGTGCTGCGCCTGCTGCCCCCGCTGGTCATCTCCGACGCGGAGCTGGCCCGGGGCCTGGACATCCTCGACAACGCCTTCGGCTGACGGCCCCGCAGCCCGGACGACACCGCCTGTGGGCCCCGCGCCCGGCAGCCACCGGGCCCACGGGAGCGACGCCCGGACGAAACCCGGCCGGCAACCGGTACTGGCGATCGGCGGTGAGCTGCGTCACGATGGTCGCGAGGAGGTCGCCGATGGCTGACCCGTGGCTCGCCCTGGAGTTCGGTGCCGATCCGGCGGAGCGGATCGCGCAGGTCGGTGCCGCCCACGAGGCGTTCCTCGCGGGAACCGAGCCGGGCCGGGTGCGGGAGGTGGTCCGCCGGTCCTGGCAGCGCTCGGCGCTGGTCGACCCCGAGGTCGCCCCGCCGGTCGAGCTGACCGACGACGCGCTGGAGGGCTACCGGGCCGCCCACCCGCTGGCCCGGGTGCTGCCGCTGTTCCGGGACCTGCTCGGCGGCATCGCCCTGGACGGCGCGCACCTGATGGCGGTCTGCGACGCGCACGGGCGGCTGCTCTGGGTGGAGGGGCATCCCGGGGTGCTGCGGCACGCCGAGCGGATGAACTTCGTGCCCGGTGCCCGCTGGGACGAGGCGCACGCCGGCACCAACGCCCCCGGCACCGCCCTGGCCTGCGACCACAGCGTGCAGATCTTCGCCACCGAGCACTTCAGCCGGCGCGTGCAGCGCTGGACCTGCGCCGCCGCCCCGATCCACGATCCGGCCACCGGGCGGCTGCTCGGCGCGGTCGACATCACCGGCGGCGACCACCTCGCCCACCCGCAGAGCCTCGCCCTGGTCCGGGCCACCGCCCGGGCCGCCGAGGCCCAGCTCGCCGCCGCCCGCCCGGCCGAGCCGGACTCGGTCACCGTGCGCGCGCTGGGCCGCGACGAGGCGGAGGTGCGCGTCGGCGGGCGGACCGTCCGGCTCGGCCGCCGGCACAGCGAGCTGCTGGTGCTGCTGCTCGACCATCCCGAGGGACGCACCGGCGAGCAGCTCGGCCTCGACCTGTACGGCGACGACCGGCTGCACCCGGTCACCCTGCGCGCCGAGCTGTCCCGGCTGCGCCGGGCGCTGGGGGCGGAGCTGCTCGACTCCCGCCCGTACCGGCTGCGCGCCCGGGTGCGGGCGGACTTCCGGACCGTCACCGAGCTGTTGGAACGCGGTGAGGTGGCGGGGGCACTCGACGCGTACCCCGGGTCGTTGCTGCCCTCCTCCGACGCGCCGGGGGTCGCGCGGCTGCGCCGGCTGTTCGACGGGCAGTTGCGCGCCGCCGTGCTGGCCGGCGGCGACCCGGCGGCGCTCGTGGCCTGGACCGCGACGCCCGCCGGCACCGACGACCTGACCGCCTGGCAGGCCCTGGCGCGGGCGCTGCCGCCGGGCGCGCCCCGCCGGCCCCTCGCGCTGGCCCGCGCCCACCAGCTCGGCATCGAGTACGACCTCCCGCGCGCAACGTCGCTGCAACGTCGGGGTAACTAACCTCGCCGCCGTCACCCCGAGCACCGACGGCGGAGGTACCGATGACGCGCTACGACGCGCCCACCCACTGGCAGTCCCGCTACGACCACTTCATCGGCGGCGAGTACGTCAAGCCGCACGGCGGCCAGTACTTCGAGAATCCCACCCCGATCACCGGCCAGACGTTCTGCGAGGTGGCCCGCGGCACCGCCGAGGACGTCGAACGCGCCCTCGACGCCGCCCACGGCGCGGCCGACGCCTGGGGCCGCACCCCGGCCGCCGAGCGGGCGCTGATCCTCAACCGGATCGCCGACCGGATGCAGGAGAACCTGGAGTCCCTCGCGGTCGCCGAGACCTGGGAGAACGGCAAGCCGGTACGGGAGAGCCTGGCCGCCGACATCCCGCTCGCCATCGACCACTTCCGGTACTTCGCCGGGGCGATCCGGGCCCAGGAGGGCAGCCTCGGCGAGCTGGACGACGACACCGTGGCGTACCACTTCCACGAGCCGCTCGGCGTGGTCGGGCAGATCATCCCGTGGAACTTCCCGATCCTGATGGCCGTCTGGAAGCTCGCCCCGGCCCTCGCGGCCGGCAACGCCGTGGTGCTCAAGCCCGCCGAGCAGACCCCGGCGTCCATCCACCACCTGATCTCGCTGATCGCCGACCTGCTCCCGCCCGGCGTGGTCAACGTCGTCAACGGCTTCGGCGTCGAGGCGGGCAAGCCGCTGGCCTCCTCGCCCCGGGTGGCGAAGGTGGCGTTCACCGGCGAGACCACCACCGGGCGGCTGATCATGCAGTACGCCAGCGAGAACATCAAGCCGGTCACCCTGGAGCTGGGCGGCAAGAGCCCGAACATCTTCTTCGACGACGTGAGCGCGGCGTCCGACGACTTCCTGGACAAGGCCCTCGAAGGGTTCACCATGTTCGCCCTCAACTCCGGCGAGGTCTGCACCTGCCCGTCGAGGGCGCTGATCCAGCAGGGCCACTACGCCGACTTCCTCGCCGCGGCGGTGGACCGCACCCGGGCGGTACGCCAGGGTCACCCGCTCGACACCGACACGATGATCGGCGCGCAGGCGTCCAACGACCAGTTGGAGAAGATCCTGTCCTACCTGGACATCGGCCGCCAGGAGGGCGCGCGCGTGCTCACCGGCGGCGAGCGCGCCGACCTCGGCGGGGAACTGTCCGGCGGGTACTACGTGCAGCCGACCATCTTCGAGGGCGACAACGCGATGCGGATCTTCCAGGAGGAGATCTTCGGCCCGGTCGTCTCGGTGACCTCCTTCGCCGACCTCGACGACGCCGTGAAGATCGCCAACGACACCCTGTACGGGCTCGGGGCCGGCGTCTGGACCCGGGACATGAACACCGCGTACCGGGCCGGGCGGGCGATCCAGGCCGGTCGGGTCTGGACGAACTGCTACCACGCGTACCCGGCGCACGCCGCGTTCGGCGGGTACAAGCAGTCCGGCATCGGCCGGGAGAACCACAAGATGATGCTGGAGCACTACCAGCAGACGAAGAACCTGCTGGTCAGCTACTCCCCCAAGAAGCTCGGCTTCTTCTGATGGCCGATCCGGTCGACGCCCCTGCGCGCTTCCCGCCCGACCCGGGTGGCGCGGCGTCGCCCGTCTCCCTCACCCCCGCGGCGGCCGAGCTGATCCGGTCGCTGCGGGGGCGGCACGGGCCGCTGATGTTCCACCAGTCCGGCGGCTGCTGCGACGGCAGCGCCCCGATGTGTTTTCCGGCGGGCGAGTTCCGCACCGGCGGCTCCGATGTGCTGCTCGCCTCGTTGGTGATCGACGGCGTCCCCGAGCCCGTCGAGTTCTGGATCTCGAAATCGCAGTGGCAGCTCTGGCGGCACACCAGGCTCACGGTCGACGTGATCCCGGGCCGGGGCAGCGGCTTCAGCCTGGAGGCCCCCGACGGCGTCCGCTTCCTGATCCGCTCCCACCTCACCCCCACCCCCACCCCCTGACCACCCACCCACCCTCTCCCTCCCGCGATCTTGCAGTTGCGGCCCCTGAAATGCCCGCTTCACGAAAGTTGTCGGGGCCGCTGGTGCAAGATCGCGGGAGGGAGAGGGTTAGCAGGGAGGGTGGGTCAGGGGGATGGAGGGTGGGTCAGGGGGATAGGGCTGTGCGGACCGTCGCGACGATGTGGGCAGGGCGGCGGTAGAGGTCGCGGTCCGTGAAGTAGCGCATCGTCCAGCCCTCGGCATCCAGCCAGTTGGCGCGGTCCCGGTCATGTCGCAGTCGATCACGATCGAGGTGGGACAGACCGTCGTACTCGATGCCGACCTGCCGCTCGCGGTATCCCAGGTCGAGCCGGTATCGCGCCACCCCGTCGCCGTCCAGCACCCAGATCTGCGGCTCCGGCGCCGGCAGGCCGCCGTCGATCAGCACCAACCGCAGTTGACTCTCCTGTCGGCACTCGGAGCGCCCATCAGCCAGCAACGCCAGTGAGCGTGCCTGGCGCACACCCCGTAGCCCTCGATGGACAAAGGCCTCCACGATCAACTCATCCCGGCACACCGTGCCGGACCGAACCGCGGCGTCGAGCACCGGGAGAGCGTCCAGTCGCCGAACCGTCCTCGCCAGGTCCACCGCGCATCTGGCAGCCGGCACGCAGGGCAGCCCGTTCACCATGACCGGCTCCACCGGCAGAGCCGAGTGGTGGACCAACAGACCAGGAAGGCGGGGCCTGGGAACTTCGGGCGGCAACTGCACATGAACGGCACCTTCGGGCAGGACACCGAACCCATGCATTCGGGCGGCAGTCTGCCGGGCCAGCATCGCCTCGGGCGGCAGGCACATCAACAGGGCTTGTAGCGATTCGCGATCATCGACAAGGCGATTCGCGTACACCCCTCGCCGCACTCGGACAACCCGCTCCTTCGCTACACCGATCCGGAGCCGCTTCCGCGTGGTGGATTGGAGCAGCGACGCGGTACGCCAAAGTTGAGTCCCCATGCTGGCAGACTGCCCAGAACCACACCCCGGCCGCCGCACCCACCTCGCGCCCTGTGGAAAACCAGCCCCTCCTGTGGACAACCCCAAACTGCTGCTCCCTCTCCCTTCCCCCGCGATCTTGCAGTTACGGCCCCAAATGTGACCGGTTTACTACATTTGTCCGGGCCTTAAATGCAAGATCGCGGGGGAAGGGGGTGGGGTGGGTCAGTCGTCGCAGCCGTAGCCGTCGTTGTCGCGGTCCAAGTCGTAGATGTCGTCGCCGATGACCCTGACGGGGCCGGTGACGTATGCGGGGCCGTTGCCGCTACCGCCGGTGCAGTCGACGTCGCTGGCGATCGGCACGCAGCCGCCATAGTTCGGATCACACTCACGCTCCTGCTTCGTGCCCACCGCGACGATCTGGGCAACCGGCCGCCTCGTGACGACCGAGCGGACCAGCTTCCGGCCGGTGGGCACCCCGTCGGCCAGGGTGACCCGGTATGTCAGCGTCCGTACCCCGTCGACCCCGGGGGTGCGGACGACCCGCTTCCCCTTTGCCAGGGAAGGATCCTTGACGGTCCGCTGTGCGTGCCGGATCGGCTGCGTCTTCGTCTCGGTGCGGGTCTTCACCGTCGGGACGGCGACCGTTGGTGACGGCGAGGCCGTGGCGGGAGCGGGTGACGGCTCGGAGGCGGCCGACGGGGCGTCGGACACGACGGGCTCGGCAGTGGCGACCGGAGAGGCGACCGGAGAGTTGCCGGCCTGGCCCGCACCGGTGGCGGCCGGCGTCCTGTCCTGCTGGGGATCGTTGACCAGGGTGCCCAGGACAGTCAGGATAGTCAGGACGGACGCCAGCAGCACCCCGCCGAGGACCACACCCGCGCGCTGCCCCGACGGCAGCCAACGCAGCCACCTGGAGCGGGTGGCGGGCGAGGCGGGCGGGCCGGGGAACGGCTGGCTGGGGTGGTACGGCGGTTGATGCGTCACGGCCCCGAGTGTCACCGCCGGAAGCCGCCACGGTAACCGCCGCAGCGGCGCTGCCCAACATCAATTGGCTCCCAGTTCGACACGGACAGTGGCGGGCGGGAACCGGACGTTCGGGCCGGATCGCCTCCCGACCATCGTGGTCTGTCTGCCCGTACCCGCCCGGGAAACGTCCACCCCAGGCCGTAGTCAACCTTCCGTGGGGTGACCAGAGCGGGCGACGTCTCCGTTTCTTGACGAACCTTGCCGCCACTCTCTCTGATCGGCCGGCGCGGGGAACAGCAGTGATCCCTCGACCAGCCGTAGAATCCAGCCATGGCTTTGGAGCGGATCACCGTCGACCCCGGGCGGATGGGCGGGCTGCCCTGCATCCGAGGCACTCGGGTCACCGCCACCGCCGTACTCGGCCAGCTCGCGGCCGGGCGCAGCATCGACGACGTGCTGGGCGACTATCCGTACCTCGAACGCGAAGATGTGCTCGCGGCACTGGAATTCGCTGCGGCGGCCGTCTCGGAACGGGAACTGCCGATCCGACCCGCAGCCGCATGAAGCTGTTGATCGCCAACCTGCCGTCGGTTCTCGACGACCTCCGCACCGGGGCGGTGGTCAGCTTCGCCAGAGGCCGTCTACGGGTGAGGCGACTGCCGCTCCGCCATCGGTGATGTCCGGGTGATCGCACGACAGGGCGACCCGGGGCGGGTCACCGCTCCTCCATCCCCCAGGGCGAGCCGTAGCCGGTGAGCAGGTCGAGGAACGGGCGCGGGGGCAGCGCCTCCGGGCCGAGCACGCCGGTGCCGGACCACGCGCCGGTGGCTAGCAGTTCCAGGGCGACGACGGGGTTGACGGCGGTCTGCCAGACGACGGCCTGGTGGCCGTACTCGCGCATGGACCACTCGTTGTCGACGACGTGGTAGAGGTAGACCTCGCGGGGCTCGCCCGACTTCGACAGGCCCCGGACCCAGGTGCCGGCGCAGGTCTTGCCGCGCATCTTCCCCCCGAGGGTGGCCGGGTCGGGCAGGCAGGCGGCCACCACGTCGCGCGGGGACATCGGCACGCCGCGCACGGTGACCGGTTCCGTGGAGTCCAGGCCGAGCTTGTGCAGGGTGCGCAGGACCCCGATGAACTCCTCGCCGAGGCCGTACTTGAAGGTGACCCGCCGCGCGTCGACCCAGCGCGGGATGAGCAGCACCTCCTCGTGCTCGACGTTGACGCACTCCACCGGGCCGATCCCCTCGGGGAAGTGGAACACCTCGGGCTCGCTGAACGGCTCGGTGGTGTACCAGCCCCGGCCCTTCTCCCAGATCACCGGCGGGTTGAGGCACTCCTCGATCGTCGTCCAGATGGAGAAGGACGGGGCGAAGGCGTGGCCCTCCACGGTCAGGTTCGCGCCGTCGCGTACCCCGATCTCGTCGATCTCGCCGAACAGCTCGTCGGCGGCGTACCGGGCGAAGATGTCGGAGAGGCCCGGCTCGACGCCGATGCCGCACAGCGCGAGCCTTCCTGCCCCGGCCCACCGGTCGGCGGCGGCGAACTGGTCGTCGCCGAGCTTCACGCCGGTCTCGGCGTGCGGGCGCTTCGGGTGCGGGTGGGACAGGGACATCGCCATGTCGAGGTAGTCGGCGCCGGCCGCGTAAGCGCCGTCGAAGATCGGCATGACGAAGCGCGGGTCGACGGCGTTGAGCACGTGGGTGATCCGGTGCTCGCGGCACAGCGCGGCCACCGCGTCGGCGCGGGAGGCGTCGACGGTCGCGGCGACGAAGCGGTCCCCGTGGCCGTCGACCGCGCGGGCGGCGCGGGCGGGGTCGGCGTCGGCGACGACCATGGTGTCGAAGAATGTTCGGCGGGCGGCGATCGCGACGGCGGCGGAGCCGACACCACCGGCGCCGACGAGCAGGATACGCATCAGGTATCGAACCCCAAACCAAGACGATCGAGTGTACGGAGCCAGAGGTTGCGCCGGCCGTCGCGCGCGTCGGCGCGGGCCAGCGACCAGCGGGTGAGGTGGATGCCGGCGGCCCGGACGGGCTCCGGCGGGAACGGCAGCGGCTTGCCCCGGACCAGGTCGAGCCGGGTCAGCGGGGTGTCCCCGCCGGCCAGCAGGTCGAGCATCACCCGCGCGCCGAACCGGGTGGCCCCGACGCCGAGGCCGGTGTAGCCGGCGGCGTACGCCAGCCGCCCGTCGTACGCGGTGCCGAAGAACGGGCAGAACCGGGTGCAGGTGTCGATGACGCCGCCCCAGCGGTGAGTGAAGCGCACGTCGGCGAGCTGCGGGAACGTGGTGAAGAAGTGCTCGGCGAGGGCGGTGAAGGTGGCCGGCCGCTGCTCCAGCTCGGGGGCGACCCGGTTGCCGTGGTGGTAGACCGCGTCGTAGCCGCCGAACAGGATCCGCCCGTCGGCGGTGATCCGGTAGTAGTGGAACTGGTTGCCGGTGTCGGCGAGCCCCTGCCGGTTGCGCCAGCCGATCGCGTCCCGCTGGGCCGGGGTGAGCGGCTCGGTCATCAGGGCGTAGTCGTAGACGGGGACGAGCCAGGCGCGCAGCCGGCGCAGCAGCGGCGGGAACGCGTTGGTGGCGAGGACGACCCGCCGGGCGCGGACGACGCCGGGGGCCCGCCCGGCTCCGCCGAGGGTGGCGGCGCGCAGGGCGGGGCCGTCGCCGCGCAGGCCGGTGACCCGGGTGTGCTCGTGGACGCGCACACCGAGGTCGAGGCAGGCGCGGCGCAGCCCCCACGCCAGCTTCGCCGGGTCGAGCATCGCCACCCGGTCGCGGTCCCACAGCCCGCCGAGGTACGTCGGCGAGTCGACCTCGGCGCGCACCTCGTCGCGGTCGAGCAGCCGCGTGTCGTGGCCGTACCGGCGGGCCAGTTCCACATCCTCGGCGAGCCCGGCGAGCTGGTACGGCTCGACGGCCACCGCCAGTTCGCCCGTGCGCTCGAAGTCGCAGTCGATGCCGTACGCGTCGACGGTGGCGGCGATGTCGGCCAGGTTCTCCCGGCCGAGGCGATCCAGCTCGGCGATCTCGCGGGGGAAACGGTCCACCCCGTTGGCCAGGCCGTGGGTGAGCGAGGCGGCGCAGAACCCGCCGTTGCGCCCGGACGCCGCCCAGCCGCAGGTGCCGGCCTCGACGAGCAGCACGTCGGCGTCGGGGTCGGCCTGCTTGGCCAGCAGGGCCGCCCACAGCCCGCTGTACCCGCCGCCGATCACCAGCAGGTCGGCGGCGTGGGCGCCGGTCAGGGGCGGCAGCGGGTCGGGACGTTCCGGCCGGTCGAGCCAGTACGGCACGGGTGCCGCGTCGGCGAGCGCCCGTCCGGTATGCGGGAGGATCATGACGGGTTCTTCGCCCGGCGGTCGGCTGCCGGGGCGACCGGGAGGCCGGCGCGGCGGGACCGCCGCCCACGCAGCGAGGTGAGCCCGACGAGGAGCAGCGCGATCACGAACATCGCCGTGCCGATGACGTTGACCTGCGGCGGGATGCCCCGCTGGGCGGCGCCCCAGACGTACATCGGGAACGTGACGGTGGTACCCGCGTTGAAGTTCGTGATGATGAAGTCGTCGAAGCTGAGCGAGAACGCCAGCAGCGCGGCCGCCACGATTCCGGGGAGCACCAGCGGCAGGGTGACCAGGCGGAACGCCTGCCACGGGCCGGCGTACAGGTCCGCCGCGGCCTCCTCCAGCCGCCGGTCCATCCCGGCGAGCCGCGCCTTGACCGTCACCACCACGAACGACACGCAGAACATGACGTGCGCGATGACGACGGTCCAGAAGCCCTGCGGCACGCCGGCGGAGACGAACAGGGCCAGCAGCGAGGTGCCCATGACCAGCTCGGGGGTGGCCATCGGCAGGAAGATCAGCAGGTTGATCCCGGACCGGCCGGTGAACCGGTGCCGCACCAGCGCGAACGCCATCAGCGTGCCGAGCACGGTGGCGACGACGGTGGAGATGAAGCCGATCTGCACGCTGCGCAGCACCGAGTCGCACATGTCGGAGGTGGCGCAGGGCTGCCGCCAGTTGTCGAGCGTGAACTCGTTGAAGTCGTACGACAGGCGGCTGGACGGGCGGTTGAACGACAGGGCGGCGACCACGGCGATCGGCAGGGACAGGTAGCCGAGCACCAGCAGGGCCACGCCCATCACCCAGCGGTCGGCCAGCCAACGGGAGAACTTCACAGCACCTCCTCCGTGCCGGCCCGGCGCAGGTAGCCGAAGACCACCGCGAGGATCGCCGCCATCAGCAGGAACGACAGCGCCGCGCCCTGTGGGTAGTCCAGCCGGACCAGGAACGCCGAGTCGATGACGTTGCCGATCATGTACTCGTTGGGGGTGCCGAGCAGCTCCGCGTTGATGTAGTCGCCGGTGGCCGGGATGAAGAACAGCAGCGTGCCGGCGATCAGGCCGGGCATCGACAGCGGCAGGGTGACCCGGCGGAACGTCTGCACCGGGCTCGCGTACAGGTCGCCGGCCGCCTCCAGCAGCCGGTGGTCGAGCCGCTCCAGGCTCGCGTACAGCGGCAGCACCAGGAAGGGCAGGAAGTTGTACGTCAGCCCGAGGATCACCGCGATCGGGGTGGCCAGCAACCGGCCGTCGGGGCCGAGCAGGTGCACGTCGCGCAGCAGCCCGACCAGAGCGCCGTTGTCGGACAGGATCGTCTTCCAGGCCAGGGTGCGCACCAGGAAGCTGGTGAACATCGGGGCGACCACGCAGACCAGCAGCAGGTTCTTCCACCGGCCGGCCTTCTGCGCGATCGCGTACGCCAGCGGGTAGCCCATCAGCAGGGCCAGCACCAGGGCGATCCCGGCGTACCCGAAGGAACGGGCGAACTGCGGCCAGTACGCCTGCAACACGTCCGGGTAGTTGCCGAACGCCCAGGTCAGCGCGTACCCGGTGGAGAGCGAGCCGCTGGGGTCGTACAGGCTCGCGACGGCGAGCTGGAACAGCGGCACGGCGAAGAACAGCAGCAGCCAGGCCGCGCCGGGCAGGAGCAGCAGGTACGGCAGCAGCCGGTGCCGCCCGCGCCGGGCCGGCGGCGGGGGCCCCGCCGGCCGCCCCGTCGACGTGGGTACGTGGGCCAGCGCCGTCACGAGGACGCACCCACCGGCTCGTCGAGCAGGCCGGCGGTGCGGTCGTCCTGACCCGGCTCCCGGGGCAGCAGGAACGCGTGCCGGGGGTCCCAGTGCGCCACCACGGACGCCCCGACCGGCAGCCGGCCACCGAGCCCGCTGTTCGCCGCGAACGCGGACAGCTCGCCGCCCCAGCCGGTGCGCACCAGGTACTGGGTGCTGACCCCGACGTACGAGGCGTCGGTGACCACGCCGGTGACGTGCTGGTGGCCGGCGGGAACCTGATCGGCGGAGTCCGCCAGGTGCAGCTTCTCGGGGCGTACCCCCAGGTAGACCGTGCCCCGGTCGGCACGGGCGCGGTCGGCGGGCACGGAGAAGCCGGCACCGTGGGCGGTGACCGGCACCTCGGACCCGGCGGGACCGGCTGCCTCGGCGGCGAGCAGGTTGGACTGGCCGAGGAAGTTCGCCACGAACGCGGTGGCCGGGTACTCGTAGATGTCGGCCGGGGCGCCGAGCTGCTCGATCCGCCCCGCGTTCATCACCGCGACGGTGTCGGCCATGGTCATGGCCTCCTCCTGGTCGTGGGTGACGTGCACGAAGGTGATCCCGACCTCGGTCTGGATGCGCTTCAGCTCGGTCTGCATCTGCCGGCGCAGCTTCAGGTCGAGCGCGCCGAGCGGCTCGTCGAGCAGCAGCACCTGGGGTCGGTTGATCAGCGCGCGGGCCAGCGCGACCCGCTGCTGCTGCCCGCCGGAGAGCTGGGCCGGGCGGCGGTGGCCGAAGTCGTCGAGCTGCACCAGCGCGAGCATCCGCATGACCTCGTCGTCGACGGAGCGGATGCCGCGCCGCCGCAGCCCGAACGCCACGTTCTCGAAGATGTTGAGGTGCGGGAAGAGCGCGTAGCTCTGGAACACGGTGTTGACCGGCCGCTTGTACGGGCGCAGCCGCGCGATGTCCCGGTCACCGAGCAGCACCTGCCCGCTCGTCGGCTGCTCCAGGCCGGCGATCATGCGCAGGGTGGTGGTCTTGCCGCAGCCGGACGCCCCGAGCAGGGCGAAGAACGAGCCCTGCGGGATGGTGAGGCCGAGGTCGTCGACCGCGGTGAAGATGCCGAACCTCTTGGTCAGGTTGACCAGCCGCAGGTCGCCGGCCGGCGCGTCGCGTCCCGTCGTCTTCGCGCTCATCCCCGTCACGCGCCGATGACCTGCTGGAACTTGCCCTCGTACTCCTTTTCCTGCTTCTCGTCCAGCGCCATGAACACCTTGGACTTCGCAAGCAGGGCGTCGTCCGGGAAGACCAGCGGGTTGGCGGCCAGCTCCGGGTCGATCTTCTCCATCTCGGCCTGCGCGCCCTTGACCGGGCAGATGTAGTTGACGTACGCGGCCAGCTTCGCGGCGACCGCCGGCTGGTAGTAGTAGTTGATCAGCTCTTCGGCGTTCGCCCTGTGGGTGGCCTTGTTCGGCACCATCAGGTTGTCGCTGAACAGCATCACGCCGGAGTCCGGCGCCACGAACTTGATCTTCTCGTTCTCGCCGGAGAGCTGAATGATGTCGCCGGACCAGCCGACGCACGCGGCGATGTCGCCCTTGGCCAGGTCGGGGGCGTAGTCGTTGCCGGTGAACTTGCGGATCTGCCCGGAGTCGACGGCCTTCTTGAGCTTGTTCAGCGCGTCGTCGAACTGGGCGGCGGTGAAGTTCGCCGAGTCGTGGCCGTTCGACTGGAGCAGCAGGCCCATCGTGTCGCGCATCTCGGACAGCGCGGTGACCTTCCCCTTGAGGTCGGGGCGGGTCAGCAGCTCGTCGACCGTACGGATCTCCTTGGTGACGCCGCCGTTGTAGGCGAGGCCGGCGAGGCCGGACTGCCACGGGATGGAGATCCGGTTCTCCGGGTCGAAGGAGCGGCTGAGCAGCGACGGCAGCAGGTTGGCCGTCACGTTGGGAATCTTGGCCGGGTCGAGCTTCTGGATCCAGCCGAGCCGGATCATCCGGGCGGCCATCCAGTCGGTCAGCACGATGATGTCCCGCCCGGTGCCCTGACAGGCGGCGAGCTGGTTCTGCACCTTGCCGAAGAACTCGTTGTTGTCGTTGATGTCCTCGGTGTAGGTCACCTGGACGCCGCTGGAGGCGACGAACGCGTCCAGGCTGGGCCGCTTCGACTCGTTCTTGTCGTCGACGTCCATGTACTGCGGCCAGTTCGAGAACGCCAGCTTCTTCTCCGTGCCGGAGAGGTCTTCACTGACGCAGCCGGCCTCGGTCTGCTGGGCGCCCTTGGTGCCGCAGCCGGCGAGCGCGCCCGCCGTGGCGAGCATCGTGGCGGATCCGAGGGTGCCGGTGAGCAGACCACGCCGGGTGAGGGGCCGGAGGGGAGTTCGCATGTGACGACTCCTAGGGGGTCATCGCCGGCGGGCGGGACGGGGGATGGCCCGACGGCGGGAGGGTCTTCAGGCGATGGACGACTGATCCTGACATGAGCTGACCTGCCTCACAAGGGATTCCGTTGCCGCGATAGCGATGCACCACGAATTACGCCAGACTGCGCCGGGGCACTACGATTCCGTGGAAGAAGCGGACATGGGGAGCGGACGATGACCATCCGGCAGCAGGAGAGCGGCAACGGCGGGCGACGCGTCGCCGTCCGCGGGGGTGCCAGTCACGCTCTGTTGGACGACGTCGCCAAGCAGATCATCGAGCAGCTCCAGGAGGACGGCCGCCGGCCGTACGCGACGATCGGCAAGGCGGTCGGCCTGTCCGAGGCAGCGGTGCGCCAACGGGTGCAGCGACTGCTCGACGCCGGGGTGATGCAGATCGTCGCGGTCACCGACCCGCTCCAGCTCGGCTTCCCCCGCCAGGCCATGATCGGCCTGCGCACCGACGGCGACCTGGAGGCGGTGGCCGACCGGCTCGCCGAGTTCGAGGAGGTCGACTACGTGGTGATCACCGCCGGGTCGTTCGACCTGCTCGCCGAGGTGGTCTGCCGCAACGACGCCCACCTGCTGGAGATCCTGCAACGGCTGCGCGCCGTCGAGGGCGTGCTCGCCACCGAGGCCTTCGTCTACCTCAAGCTCCGCAAGCAGACCTACAGCTGGGGTACGGCCTGAGCCTCCCGACCCGACCACCCGGTCAGGCGTCGGCGGCCGGTCAGGTGGTGGCTGCGCCGGTCAGGCGGTCGGCGGTCGGCGGGCAAGGTCCACAAAGGCCTGCCAGGCGGCCGGGGCAAAGCTGAGGGTCCCGCCGTCGCGGTCCTTGCTGTCGCGCACCAGCACCCGACCGGGCAGGTTGTCGGCCACCTCGACGCAGTCCCCGCCGTTGTTGCTGCTGCGGGTCGCGGTACGCCAACGGGCAGCCGCCAGCGAGTCGGTCAGCTCCATGTCGTCGCCACCTCCCTGATCAGCTCGATCGACCGGCGATGGGGCAGCGCCTCGCCGGTGACGCTCTCCCACCTGCGCCCCAGGCTAGCAACGTCGACCGGGTCGCTCACGACCTGACCGCGAAGCTGGTTGTCGATATATGCCAATTCCGTCCCGTCGGGCAAACGGGCGAGAACGAACGGCCCGGCCAGACCGGTGTGCCACGGGTTCTCGGCGGGGATCACCCGGACCTGCACGTGCTCCCGCTCGGCGATCGCCACGAGGTGGGCAAGCTGGCCGGCCATCACCGCCCGGTCGCCGACCACCCGGCGCAGCACCACCTCGTCGATAACCGCGACCAACTGCGGTGGGGCCTCGGCGGACAGGATCGCCTGCCGGTCGAGCCGGCCGGCCACGATCCGCTCCACCTCGACCGGCGGCAGGAGCCCGCCGGTGCTCAGCACGGCCCGCGCGTACCCCTCGGTCTGGAGCAGCCCCGGCACCAACAACGGCTGGTACGACCGGAGCGAGGTGGCGTTCTGCTCCAGCTCGGCCCATGCCCGGAACCACGGCAGGTCCCGGCGGCGGAACGGCTCCGGCCACAGCTCGGCGACCTCCTTGCCGAGCAGGCCGGCGACCGCGAACCGGGTCCGGGGGTGGGGAGTCCGCCCGTCCGCCAGCCACCGGGCGGCCGTCTTCGGGTCGACACGGACCTTCTCCGCCAGCGACTCGGCCGTCTCCCCCAGGGCAGCCATCGCCATCCGCAGCACCTCGTTGCCCATCAGGCCTCCTGTCACGGATACGCGTCGTGGGCACCATAGCGACGCTCCGTGTCGATGTCGGCCCCGAAACGGCAGGTCGTGGTAGGACCTGTTTCGCGCATCCGGCATGCGCCCGAACCGCCCGGCAAAGGCCCTGGCAACGTCCACCCCAGCCCCACTCAGCCCAGCCAGCCCAGCCCACCCCGGCCCAACTCGGCCAACTCAGCCAGCCAGGCCAGCTGAGCCGAGCCAGGCCAGGCCAGCCCTTCGGCCCAGCCCTCCCACGTTCCACCCGGCCGGCGTCCACAGCGGCGGCGGGTTGAAGAAGGCCCGTTCGGCGAGCATCGGGAGTCCCCCACGGGCTCCTTTGGAGCTGCCCCGTCTGTGCTACCGGCGGTGCAGCGCGGGAGACCTCCGCCCCGATCCCGCATCGAGCCCTTCGGCCCGGCGCGCCGCTCTGGCTAGCCACGCTTGCACCGGCACCGGCACCGGCACCGGCACCGGCACCGGCACCGGGGGGATGCCATTGCGCAGAGGCCGGTAGCGCCAACGGGGCAGCTCCATAGAGGGCACGGACCACACCCCGCCCGCCGGTGACACCACCGGCACAACAGCGCGGTAGCGCCAACGGGACAGCTCCACACGGCCACCGACCACACCCCGCCCGCCGGTGACACCACCGGCACAGCAGCGCGGTAGCGCCAACGGGGCAGCTCCATAGGGGGTACCGACGACCCCGTGCAGCACGCCAAGGGCCCGCCGGCCGGAGCGCCGATCAGGAGCGATAGCGCCAACCAGAGGCAGCAGCGCCGACGAGGCAGCTCCGCAGGGCCCCAACGACCACGCCCCCCCCCCGCAAGGGACCGCCCATTCGAGGCAGGCCGCAGCATGGCGTCGCGGAACGCTCGGCTCCCGAAGAGCTGCGCGATCCCCCGTCAGCCCTGCCAGCCCCGACGGAACCGGTGGAGCTGACGGCGGGAGCGCAGGCGCCCGCGGGGCGGGGCAGCGGGCACCGGGGGGCGGGGCAGCGGGTGGAGGCGGGTGGAATCCGAGCGATAGTGCATGATGCGGAATCCGTTGCACATGGCGTAACCACTCGCTGATTCCGTTGCTGTAGGCGTTTAGTGCCACCGATCTCACTTGCTTTCTCGGTGATGGCTGTGGGATAACCGTGGGCAGAGCGGCCGGTGCCACCCCTGACCGGCCCCGAGACCTGATGGGGCTGACATGGCCAACGCGACCGACCACCTCTGGATGCACTTCACCCGGATGGCCAGCTACTCCGCCGACGAGGTGCCGACGATCGTGCGCGGCGAGGGCGCGTACGTGTGGGACTCCCAGGGCCGCCGCTACCTCGACGGGCTCGCCGGGCTCTTCGTCGTCCAGGTCGGGCACGGCCGCACCGAGCTGGCCGAGGCCGCCGCCAAGCAGGCCGGCGAGCTGGCCTACTTCCCGCTCTGGTCGTACGCCCACCCGAGGGCCGTCGAGCTGGCCGAGAAGATCGCCTCGCTGACCCCCGGCGACCTGAACCGGGTCTTCTTCACCACCGGCGGATCCGAGGCCGTCGAGGCGGCGTGGAAGCTGGCCCGGGCGTACTTCAAGCGCACCGGCAAGCCGAACAAGCACAAGGTGGTCAGCCGGTACATCGCGTACCACGGCACGTCCATGGGTGCGCTGTCGATCACCGGCCTGCCCGGCATCAAGAGCGACTTCGAGCCGCTGGTGCCCGGCGGGATCAAGGTGCCGAACACGAACTTCTACCGGGCGCCGGAGCACGGCGACTCGCCCGAGGCGTTCGGCCGCTGGGCCGCCGAGGAGATCCGCCGGGCGATCGAGCGGGAGGGGCCGGACACGGTCGCGGCGGTCTTCCTGGAGCCGGTGCAGAACTCCGGCGGCTGCTTCCCGCCACCGCCCGGGTACTTCGAGCGGGTCCGTCAGATCTGCGACGAGTACGACGTGCTGCTCGTCTCCGACGAGGTGATCTGCTCGTGGGGCCGACTCGGCGAGTACTTCGGCGCTGTCCGCTACGGCTTCCAGCCGGACATCATCACCACCGCCAAGGGCATCACCTCCGGGTACGCCCCGCTCGGCGCGATGATCGCCAGCGACCGGCTGATGGAGCCGTTCCTCACCGAGACCGGCATGTTCGCCCACGGGGTGACCTTCGGCGGCCACCCGGTCTCCTGCGCGGTGGCCCTGGCCAACCTGGAGGTGTTCGCCCGGGAGGACCTGCTCGGGCACGTCCGGGCCAACGAGGACGCCTTCCGGGCCACTTTGGAGAAGCTGCACGACCTGCCGATCGTCGGCGACGTGCGGGGGGACGGGTACTTCTACGGCATCGAGCTGGTCAAGGACAAGACGACCCGGGAGACGTTCGACGAGGCCGAGTCGGAGCGGCTGCTGCGCGGCTTCCTGTCCACCGCGCTGTTCCAGGCCGGGCTGTACTGCCGCGCCGACGACCGGGGCGACCCCGTGGTGCAGCTCGCCCCGCCGCTGATCGCCGAGCAGCAGCAGTTCGACGAGATGGAGCAGATCCTGCGCGCGGTGCTCACCGAGGCGTGGGCACGGCTGTAGCGGTCGGCCGGCGATGCGTTATCAGGAGCTGTCGTACTGGCTGTCCACGATGGACGAGCTGACGCCCCGCCCGCCACTGGGCGGGGCCGCCGACGCGGACGTGGTGATCGTCGGGGCCGGGTACACCGGGCTGTGGACGGCGTACTACCTCGCGGTCGCCGACCCGGCGCTGCGGATCACGGTGCTGGAACGGGAGATCGCCGGGTTCGGCGCATCCGGGCGCAACGGGGGGTGGTGCTCGGCGCTGTTCCCCACCTCGCTGCCGGCGCTGGCCCGCCGCCACGGCCGGGACGCGGCGCTACGGATGCAGCGGGCCATGCAGAAGACCGTCCGCGAGGTGGGACGGGTGGTCGCCGCCGAGGGAATCGACTGCGACTGGCAGCTCGGCGGGACGGTGATGCTGGCCCGCAGCGAGGCCCAGCTCGGCCGGGCCCGGGCCGAGGTGGCCGAGGCCCGCGCGCACGGCCTCGACCCCGACGACCTGGTGCTGCTCGACGCCGCCGAGGCCGCCGCCAGGTGCGCCGCCGAGGGGGTACGCGGCGGGACGTACACCCCGCACTGCGCGGTGGTGCACCCGGCCCGGCTGGTCCGCGGGCTGGCCCGGGCGGTCGAACGACGCGGGGTGCGGATCCACGAGCGGACGCCGGTGACCGCGGTCCGGGCCGGGGCGGCGGTGACCCCGGCCGGGACGGTCCGGGCGCCGGTGGTGGTGCGGGCGACGGAGGGCTACACGCCGGGGCTGCCCGGGCAGCGGCGGGCGATCGCGCCGGTCTACTCGCTGATGGTGGCCACCGAGCCGCTGCCCGAGCAGACCTGGGCGGAGATCGGGCTGGCGCAGCGGGAGACATTCTCCGACCACCGGCACGTGATCATCTATGGCCAGCGCACCGCCGACGGGCGGCTGGCGTTCGGCGGGCGGGGCGCGCCGTACCACTTCGGGTCCCGGGTCTCCCCCGGCTACGACCGGGAGCCCCGGGTCTTCGCCGCGCTGCAGCGGGTGCTGGGCGAACTGTTCCCGGTGCTCGGGCCGGAGGTGCCGGTCAGTCACGCCTGGGGCGGGCCGCTCGGGGTCGCCCGGGACTGGTCGGCCTCCGTCGGGTTGGACGCCTCGACGGGGCTGGCCTGGGCGGGCGGGTACGTCGGCGACGGGGTCGGCACCACGAACCTCGCCGGGCGTACCCTCGCCGACCTGGTCCGGGGCGTGGTGAGCGACCTGACCGACCTGCCGTGGGTGGGTCACCGCTCGCCGCGCTGGGAGCCGGAGCCGGTGCGCTGGCTGGCCGTCAACGCGGGCCTGAAGGTGATGTTCTCCGCCGACCGGGCGGAACTGCGGACGGGCCGGCCGGCCCGCCGGGCGGCCCTGTTCAACCGCTTCCTGGGCCACTGACCCCGGCGCGGTCAGTGGTTGGGTGGGATCACCCGGAGGTGGCCACGGCGGCCGGTCTGCGGGTGCTGGGGGTACTGCTGGTGGTGCTGCTCGTCCGGGGGGCGGGGCGGCGCGGGCCTGGCCGCCTCGCGGACCGCCTCGGCGAGGGCGACCAGGTCGTCGGCGCTGGGCGGCGGAGGCTCGAACTCGCCCTCGTGGCGGACCACGTTCCAGCCCCGGGGGGCGGTCAGGCTGCGGGCGTGCTGCTCACAGAGGTCGTACGTGTGCGGTTCGGCGAAGGCCGCGAGGGGCCCGACCACGGCCGTCGACTCGTTGTAGACATAGGTCAATGTGGCGACCGCTTGCCGGGGGCAGCCGTTTCGGGAGCAGCGCCGTGGTGACCTCACGGCGGGAGGGTATCTCCATTACCGGGTCCGACGCACTGGTTCGCGTTGCGACACGCCCGTCATCGAGATCACAATTCGCAACATCCGACGAGCAGGACAGTGACCGGGCGGGGACGGCGCGCCGCAGGAGCGACACAGCCGGGGGCCGGGCCGCGCGCCGGGCTACCCTGTAGCGCATGACCAGTCCGGAACACCGCCGCCCCGGCTCCGGCCGGCGCGCCCACCGTGACCGGCACGGGCGGGGCCTGCGCGGGCGGCTGGTGCCGGCGACGGTGCCGCTGGCCCGGACCAAGGCCGAGGTCTTCGACGATCTCGTGCTGGACACCGTCGAGACCCTGGAACGACGGTTCGCGAAGGAGCTGGCCGGCGTCGAGTTCGCGGTGGAGGACGTGCCACCGGACCTCAACGTGTACGACTCCGACGTGCTGGAGGACGGCGAGGTGCCGCTCGCCCGGTTGCTGCCCGGCCGCCCCGGCCAGCAGGAGGTGCCGCCGCGGATCGTGCTCTACCGCCGTCCGCTGGAGTTCCGGGCCATGGACCGGGAGGACCTGGCCGACCTGGTGCACGACGTGATCATCGAGCAGGTGGCGAACCTGCTCGGGGTCGACCCGGACGAGCTGGCCTGAGCCCACCCGTCGCCGGGCCGCGGGCCTCGCGGGGTGACCCCCACAATCCCGGGCCGACTGCCTGAGCCGGGCGGCCCCCACCGCCCCGGCCCGGCAACGCTCAGGCGGCCCGCCGCTTGAGCTTGCGCCGCTCTCGTTCCGAGAGCCCACCCCAGATTCCGAACCTCTCGTCGTGGCCAAGAGCGTATTCCAGGCATTCGGTCTTGACCTCGCACCGCGAGCAGATCCGCTTCGCCTCGCGGGTCGAGCCGCCCTTCTCGGGGAAGAACGCCTCCGGATCGGTCTGGGAGCAGAGTGCCTGCTCCTGCCACTCCGGTGCGTTCCCGAGCAGGTCGGCCACCTCGAGCTGGCCGTCCATCTAAGATGCCTCCTTGTCGCGCACCGGCGTCGTCGCCGCTGCAACCCCCCACGCAAAGGCGTGCTTGTCCGTACGGTTCCGATTTGTTGCGTTCCGCGCGAACAACCCCATTCAAATTACACGTGTGTAATACGTGCGCCGTCAAGCCGGACTTGATAATGGAGTCGTCCTCCCGACACGCCACGGGCGACCACTCCGGCCGCCCGACCTCGCAACCTGCCCTATCGATTCAGACCCCGGACGAGTAACGCCCTCCTCGGCGAGTTGCCCGAGTTTTCTGCCGTGGCGGTCCACCGACCGACGCCACCGGATGCGCCGGCGGCGGCCCCGACGGGGTGCCCCACCACGATGCTGATCTTGGTGGGGGACAGGTTAACGCGCCTCGGCCGCGATCGCCCGTCGAGCCGGGACCGCCGACCACGACCCGTCCACATCGTGGACGGAAAGCGGCGGTCGAACCTGATCGGAGGATCAGTGCATGGCCCATGAGTCCCTGCTCGTTCAAGCGGATCAGCCACCGATCCACGACGAGGTCCACCGTGCCGATGGGTATGCCCATGTCCCATCAGACGGTATAGACGCCCACTGGCAGGACGTGGTGAACGGCACTGTGGAGGCCGTCGCCCCTCGACGCTACGGCCGCGTGTGGCCGTACGCGGTCGTCCGCTTGCGGGCCGGCCGTCCGGCCGCCGCGGCAATGCCCCGCAACTGCTCCTCGCTACGGGCGGAGCCGTTGCTCGAACCGGCCATCCGGGAGATCGTCTCCTCCATCAGGGTGCCGCCCAGGTCGTTGCAGCCCCCGTTGAGCATCGCCACCGTGCCCTCGTCGCCGAGCTTCACCCAGGAGCACTGGATGTTGGCGATCCGGCCGTGCAGCAGCAACCGGGACATCGCGTGCACCACCCGGTTCTCCCGCCAGGTCGGGCCGGGACGAGCGATCCCGGCAAGGTAGATCGGGGCGTTGGTATGGATGAACGGCAGCGCGACGAACTCGGTGAAACCGCCGGTGCGGTCCTGCACCCCGGCCAGCACCCGGAAGTGGGCCAGCCACTGCCCGGGGTGGTCGACGTGGCCGTACATCATCGTGGAACTGGACCGGATGCCCAGCTCGTGGGCCGTGCTGACCACATCGACCCAGGCGGCGGCCGGCAACTTGCCCTTGGTGAGCACCCAGCGCACCTCGTCGTCGAGGATCTCGGCTGCGGTGCCCGGGATGGTGTCCAGGCCGGCCTCGCGCAGCCCGGTGAGCCACTCCCGTACCGGCACGCCGGCCTTCGCCGCCGCCGTGACGATCTCCATCGGTGAGAAGGCGTGCACGTGCATCCCCGGCACCCGGACCTTGATCGCCCGGATCAGGTCCGCGTACCCGGTGACCGGCAGCTTGGGGTCGATGCCGCCCTGGAGGCAGACCTCGGTGGCCCCGACGGCCCACGCCTCCTCGGCCCGGTCGGCGACCTGGTCGACGGAGAGCCGGTACGCGTCGGCGTCGCGTTCGCGCTGGGCGAAGGCGCAGAACCGGCAGCCCACGTAGCAGACGTTGCTGAAGTTGATGTTGCGGTTCACGACGTAGGTGACGTCGTCGCCGACGGTGTCCCGGCGCACGTCGTCGGCGAGCCGGCAGATCCGGTCCAGCGCCGGGCCGTCGGCGACGAACAGCGCCAGGGCCGCGTCGGTGTGCCGGGGGTCGAGCAGCGCCGCCGGGTCGTCGGCGGCCAGTCGCAGCCCGGTACGCAGGTCGGCGTCGCCCGAGCCGGCGGTCGCCCCCGCGGCAGCGCGGTCCCCGGCCTGGCCCGGTGCGCCGGGGCCCGCGTCGGCCTGGGCCGCCCCGGCGGGGGCGGGCCGGGGCCGGGCCGCCCCCGCGAGGCTGGCGTCGGCCTGGAGGGCCACCTCCGACCAGTCGCCGTAGACGCTGTCGAAGTCGCCGCGCCGGTCGTCGGCGCGGCCGGTGGTGTCGATGGTGGCGTGCAGGTCGGTCCGGCCGCCGCCGAAGACCTCCTCCGGCTCCTGCCAGGGACGGCCCACCGGGCGGGCCTCCTCGACCGCGAGCCCGGTGGCCGGATCAGCCAGCGCCGACACGTGCGGCAGCAGGCGCGGGTCCAGCCACGGGTCGCCGGCCCGGACGTAGTCGGGGTAGATCGTCAGCCGCTCGCGCAGCGTGAAGCCGGCCTGCGCGGTGCGCCGGGCCAGCTCGTCGAGCTGCGGCCAGGGGCGCTCCGGGTTGACGTGGTCCGGGGTGACCGGCGAGACCCCGCCCCAGTCGTCGATGCCGGCGCGCAGCAGCAGGTCGTACTCCCCCGCGATGAGATTCGGCGGGGCCTGGATGCGGGCCTTCGGCCCGAGCAGCACCCGGGCCACCGCGACCGTGGCGGCCAGGTCGTGCAGCTCGGCGTCGGGCATGCCGCGCATCGCCGTGTCCGGCTTGGCCCGGAAGTTCTGCACGATCACCTCCTGGAGGTGGCCGTACCCGCGCTGCGCGCGGCGGATCGCGAAGATCGCGTCCACCCGCTCCGCCGGGGTCTCGCCGATGCCGATCAGGATGCCGGTGGTGAACGGCACGCCGACCCGGCCGGCGTCGTCGAGCACCCGCAGCCGGACCGCCGGCTCCTTGTCGGGTGAGCCGTAGTGCGGACCACCCGGCTCCGACCAGAGCCGGGTGGCCGTGGTCTCCAGCATCATTCCCATGCTCGGCGCGACCGGCTTGAGCCGCTGCAACTCCGACCAGGAGAGCACGCCCGGGTTGAGGTGCGGCAGCAGCCCGGTCTCCTCCAGCACCGCCACCGCGCAGGCGCGCAGGTAGTCGAGAGTGGAGTCGTATCCCCGCTCGTCCAGCCACTCCCGGGCCGCCGGCCAGCGCTCCTCGGGCCGGTCGCCCAGGGTGAACAGCGCCTCCTTGCAGCCCTGGGCGGCGCCCTCGCGGGCGATGGCCAGCACCTCGTCCCGGTCGAGGAACGCGGCCGGCAGCCGGTGCGGGACGGTGGCGAAGGTGCAGTAGTGGCAGCGGTCCCGGCACAGCCGGGTCAACGGGATGAAGACCTTCTTGGAGAAGGTGACCACGCCGGGGCGGCCAGCCTCACGCAGGCCGGCGTCGCGGATGTCACCGGCGACGCGGAGCAGTTCGTCCAGGGCCGGGCCCCGGGCGGCGAGCAGCGCGGTGGCCTCGTCGACGTCCAGCGCCCGCCCGGACCCGGCCCGGCGCAGCGCCCGTTCGATGCTCATCGCGGTGGGCCCCGACTCCATGCGATCAACCATCCGTCCAGCCTATGCGCTGGTTCACATACGCCGCTACCGCGCGCGTGCCCACCCTTCGCGGCGGAGAAACCGGGCACCGGCGGCACGGGAGGTCCTCGCAGCCCGGGTCCTGGGGGCAGGGTCACCCGGGCCTTCGGGTGCATCTGTTGTCACTTCGACACAGCAGATGCACCCGAAGGGCGGCGGCGGTTCAGTCCTCGCGGTGGAAGCGCTGGGTGCGGTCGCTGTCGGAGTCCTGCTGCCCGTCGGGCGCACCCGCCTCGGTGGGCTGACGCGGGATGGCCTGGGTCGGGTCGGCCGACGGCGGCTGGCCGAACGGCGGCGCCGAGTACGGCGGGGTGAACGGCGGCGCCGAGTACAGCGGGGTGGACGGCGGCGCCGACTGCGGGGCCGGGGTGAACGGCGGCGCCGACTGCGGTGGGGTGAACGGCGGCGCCGAGTACGGCGGTGCCGACTGCGGGGCCGGGGCGAACGGCGGGGTCTGCTGGCCGGGCTGGCCATACTGGCCGGCGGCCGGACCGGGCTGGCCCGGCTGACCGTACTGGCCGAACTGTCCGCCGGGCTGGTTGGGCTGGTTGGGGGCCGGGTAGCCGGCCTGGTGGCCGGGGTCCGGCCAACCGCCCTGCTGTCCCTGGGGGGCCCAGCCGCCCTGCGGGCCGGGCTGACCCGGCTGCTGCGGCCAGCCGGGCTGCGGCTGCCCGTACACGCCCGGGGCCGGCTTGGGCTTCGGGCTGAAGTAGAGGGCGCGCCAGACCCGGACCACGACGAACGCGGCGGTCGCGAAGATCGCCAGCCAGGCGATCCGGGTGAGCAGGCCGAGGAACGCGTCGAGCACCTCCGCCTTGGCCAGCCGGTCCACCGTCCAGATCAGCAGGGTGAGCGCGCCGAGCAGGGCGCCGAAGGCGTACTGGCCCAACGCCACCTGAGTGATGAGCTTGGCTCGGGGCACCACCGGGGCGACGTGCGTGGCGAGCAGCACGGCCAGCACCGGCAGCACGGTCGCCTCCAGCCCGGCGAACGAGAAGAAGCTGCTGCCCGCCCGGCTGTAGAAGGTGCTGTAGTCGGTCGGGGCGAGCAGCTGGATGAGGCCGACGAAGAGCAGCACGGCGTTCGCGCCGAGCAGGACGAACGCGATCAGCTCGCGTAGCGGATTGGTGAGTTGGCGGGCCGGGGTGGCGGGGTGGGGCGCGGGCGCCGCGTCACCGGACGCGGGCTCGGCGGGGCTGGTCACGAACTCCCCCTAGGAGGCGGTAACGGACAGTTGCCGACGTGAGCCTAGTCTCCCCGGGCACCGGCGCCCTCGGGGCGGGGCGTGCGGAAGGATGGACGCCATGCGCATCGTCGTTTTGGCCGGCGGTATCGGGGGCGCCCGGTTCCTGCTCGGCGTCCGGGCCTACGCCCGCGAGGTGGGAGCCGAGGTGACCGCCGTGGTCAACGTCGGCGACGACCTCTACCTGCACGGGCTGAAGCTCTGCCCCGACCTGGACAGCGTCATGTACACGCTCGGCGGCGGCGCCGATCCCGAGCGGGGCTGGGGGCGGGTCGGCGAGAGCTGGACGGTGAAGTCGGAGCTGGCCGCGTACGGGGCCGAGCCGACCTGGTTCGGGCTGGGCGACAAGGACATCGCCACCCACCTCGTCCGCACCACCATGCTGACCGGCGGGTATCCACTGTCGGCGGTCACCGAGGCGCTGGCCACCCGCTGGCAGCCCGGCGTGCGCCTGCTGCCGGCGACCGACGACCGGCTGGAAACGCACGTCGTGGTGGACGATCCCGCCGGCGGCCAGCGAGCGGTCCACTTCCAGGAGTGGTGGGTGCGGCACCGGGCGGACGTCCCGACCCACCGGTTCGTCTTCGTCGGCGCGGAGACCGCGAAGCCCGCGCCCGGCGTGCTGGACGCGATCGCCTCGGCCGACGTGGTGCTGGTCGCACCGAGCAACCCGGTGGTGAGCGTCGCCCCGGTGCTGGCCGTGCCGGGGTTGCGGGAGGCGGTCACGGACGGGCCGGCCCCGGTGATCGGCGTTTCCCCGATCATCGGCGGCGCGGCGGTGCGCGGGATGGCCGACCGTTGCCTGGCCGTGGTCGGCGTCGAGTGCAGCGCCGCCGGGGTGGGCGGGCTGTACGGGAGCCGGTCCTCCGGTGGCCTGCTGGACGGCTGGCTCGTGGCACCCGAGGACGCCGACGCCGTGGTGCCGGACGTGACGGTCCGGGCGGCACCGTTGCTCATGACGGACGAGGCGGCGACGGCGGCGATGGTCCGGGTCGCATTGGAGCTGATGTGAGGCTGGAGATTCTGCCGGTGGTGGGCATCGGCGACGTGACCGAGGGCGACGACCTGGCGGCGCTGATCGCGACCGCCGCGCCCTGGCTGCACGACGGCGACGTGCTGGTGGTCACCAGCAAGATCGTCTCCAAGGCCGAGGGAAGGTTGGTGGACGTGCCGGCCGGCGGGCCGGAGCGGCTGGCCGCCCGGGACGAGGTGCTGGCGGCGGAGACCGCCCGGGTGGTGGCCGTCCGGGGGGCGACCCGGATCGTGCAGACCCACCACGGCTTTGTGATGGCCTCCGCCGGGATCGACGCCTCGAACGTCGACAAGACCCGGCTGGTGCTGCTCCCGGAGGACCCGGACGCCTCGGCGCGGGCCCTGCGGGCGGCCCTGCGCGAGCGCTACGACCTGGACGTCGCGGTGATCGTCAGCGACACGATGGGCCGGCCCTGGCGCAACGGGCTCACCGACGTGGCGCTCGGGGCGGCCGGCATGCCGGCGATCCGCGACCACCGGGGCGAGGTCGACCCGTACGGCAACGAGCTCGAGCTCACCCAGATGGCCGTGGTGGACGAGCTGGCCGGCGCCGGGGAGCTGATCAAGGGCAAATGCGACCAGGTGCCGGTCGCGGTGGTCCGCGGCTACCTCACGGCCACCCGGGACGACGGCGTCGGCGCACGGGAGCTGGTCCGCGACGCCGAGCTGGACCTCTTCTCGCTCGGCACCACTGAGGCGATGGCGGCCGGGCTGGCCGCCGCCGCGGTGCTGCCGGACGGCCCGGGGGAGGCCAGGGCCGACCCGGCCGCCGTGCGGCGGGCGATCGCCGCGGTGGCCGGCGTGGTCGCCCCCGGCGCGGTGTTCACCCACGTCACCGACGACGAGGTACGCGCCATGCTGGTCGCCGCCGTGCCCCGCTGGCCGGAGCGGGCCACCGACCTGGTGCTCGGCGAGCTGCCGGCCCCGGTCGACCCCGCAGACCTGGTGCGCTTCGGCACGGACCTGCAACGCCTGCGCACCGCGCTGGCCGCCGAGGGGGTCCCGTCGGCGCTGCTGCCGCCGCCGACCGGCAGCACGGCCAGCGCCGCGCTCGCCCTTTGACGCACGGCCAGCGCCGCGCTGACGCGTGGTCCTTGGCGGCGGCTCCGCTCAGGCGTCGAGGATCGCGCGGCCCAACGGGGTGAGGGTGTGCAGCACCGTGTTGCGGTCCCGGTGGCTGACCAGCAGGCCGGCGTTGCGCAGCACGGTGGCGTGCTGACTCGCCGCGGCCGGGGAGATGCGCAGGCGGCGGGCCGCCTCGCCGGTGGTGCACCCCTCGCCGGTGGCCTCCAGCACCGCCGCCCGGGTCCGGCCGAGCAGGGCGGCCAGCGCCTCCCGGCCGCTGCTGGTCGCGCCGCCCTCGCCGGGGGCGGGGGCCAGCCCGCCCAGCCGGTCCACCGGGTAGACCAGCACCGGCGGCAGCGCCGGGTCGAGCAGCGCCACCGGAATGCTGGCGCAGAAGAACGACGGCACCAACAGCAGGCCCCGGCCGCCCAGGTGCAGCTCCCGGCTGTCCGGGTAGCCGTGGATCTCCAGCACCCCCGCCTCCCACCGGGCCATCGGGCGGAGGCTGGCCAGCAGCCCCTCGACGCCCCGGTCCAGCAGCGACCGGGCCCGCCGCGTCCGGTCCGCCTCCACCGCGGCCTGGATGCGCGACCAGTACGGGCTGAGCGCCAGCGCCCGGTACTGCTCCATCGACTCGGTGAGGTGGCGCAGCATCTCGGGCTCGCCCCGGGCCAGCGCCGCCGCCGAGGAGGGCAGGGGATTCTCCGCGATCACCCGGGTGAGGTCCCGGTGCAACCGCGAGGCGGGCGTGCTCCGCACCGCGTCCAGCCCCGCCTCCAGGCCCTGGACGCTGTCGTGCGGGGTGAGGAAGTCGGGGAAGTAGCCCCAGCCGGGGTTCAGCGCGAACAGCAGCCGGAGGTGCTCCTTGCCGATGTGCCGGCGCAGCTCCCGGGAGACGCCGCGACGCCAGCCTGAGGTCAGCGGGTCCTGGCGGCCCACCTGAAGCACGTGCATGCTGAGGATCAGTTCCCAGAGCGGGTCTGCACCCGGGGCGACCCGGGTACGGAGAATGTCCTCGGCGGAAAAGTGGATCTTCAGCATTGGAGCGCTCCCCGTGCCTGTGGTCAGCGGGCGGGCCCGCTGACCGTTCGCACTGTACCCGGACGGCACTTATCTCCATTTTTAAGCGTGGACTGAAAAACCTCGACGGCGCGGGCACGAATTCGGCATGCTCTGCTTGCCCCGCAACGGGCCGGTCCGTCGTTCGACGTCGGCCCGGGGCACCGGGGCCGGGGAGGATCCGGCGGCCGGGCGGCACCACGAGGGTCTGCGGCCCTTGTTCCGCAGGGGTGCCACCCGGCCGTTCACCCGGGCGAGGGCGGTCAGCCGATCCAGAGCGCGATCCGGTGGTTCTCGTCCGTGACGTACCAGCAGTGGCCGTGCTCCTCGGCCAGCCCTTCCACGTGGTGGAACGGGGCCAGGTCGGCCACCAGTTCGGCCGGGAGCAGATGACCCGCGGCCCTCTCCAGGCGGAACCGGACGTGCCGCGAGGTGACGTGCCCGCCCTGCGGGTGGTCGTCCAGCAGCACCGAGCCCTTGCCCAGCGCGTCGATCGAGCCGACGATCGCGGCGTAGCCGCCGTCGGGCAGCGGGGTCACCGCCCGGAAGCCGGTCAACGCCCCCGGCGGGGTCACCCCGGTCAGCGCGTACGCCCCGAGGGCGCGCGGCCAGGCGCCCGCCTCGAACATCTCGGGCACCCCCGCCACCTCGACCAGGATCGGGTCCCCGTCGACGGTGACCGGGAAGCGCAGCCCGAGCAGCGCGGTGCCGTCCGGGGTGAACGCGGCGGCCTCCACGTTGAGCGGCAGGTCCCCCTCGGCGAGCCGGGTCACCCAGCCCTTGGCCCGGGCGGCGCCCCGGGCAACGGTCTCGACGATGAACCGGTCCCGCACCCGATCCCCCGGCGGCAGGGTGGCCAACTCGGCCCCGGCCAGCGCGTCGTTGACCGCGCGGTGCAGCCGGAACCGGTTTCGCACCACCCGGACCGGCAGCCGGCCGCCGGCGGCGTCGTCCTCGCGGAACCGGGCCACGAACGCCCGGCGCGGGCGCAGCGGGCCGCCCTTCGACCCGAAGTGGGAGCCGAAGACGTACACCCAGCCGTCGTGGTGGGCCAGCGCCTCACCGTCCTCGGTGCGGCCGTTCTCCGGGCCGGCGTCGGCGTCCACGTGCTGGGCGGACCATTTGCCGTCCTCGTGTTCGAGCAGCAGGGCCAGGCAGCGCTCGACCGGCCCCTCGTCGAGGACGGTCCAGAAGCCGCGCCGGGCGCGGTGGGCGGCGAGCAGGGCCGGGGAACGCACCGGCAGCAGGTCGCTGGCCTCGTTGCCGGCGACGACGAACTCGACGAGTCGCAGGGTCACGGGGCAAGGGTAGGCAGCGGACACACGCGCCTAGAGTGTGACCATGTCAGACCTGAGGAAGGGTCCCCTGGTGACCCCTCGTGACAGCGCCCCGAGCCGCTCCTCCTCCTCCGCCGCCCGCACCACACCCGGGGCCGCCGGGGCGTACGCGGCCCTGCACGCCGACGCGACGGCCCTGCTCGCCGGATGGATGCCGACCGGCGCGGCGGCCGGGCGGGCCCGGGACCGCACCCTCGACCTGCTGGCCGGCGGGCCGGCGGCGCTGGGCCGGGAGCACCGGGCCGGTCACGTCACCGCGAGCGCGCTGGTCCTCGACGCCACCGGCGAGCGGATCCTGCTCTGCCTGCACCGCAAGTTCCACCGGTGGGTGCAGGTCGGCGGGCACTGCGAACCCAGCGACCGGACGCTGGCCGGGGCCGCGCTGCGCGAGGCGGGTGAGGAGTCCGGCATTCCCGGCCTGGTCATCGACCCGGTCCCGATCGACGTGGACATCCACCCCGTGGCCTGCCGGGGCGCTTCGTTCCATCACGACGTGCGGTTCGCGGTCTTCGCCCCGCCGGGCGCGACGGAGCGCGTCAGCGACGAGTCCGAGGCGCTCGGCTGGTTCCCCCCGGACCGACTGCCCGAGCCGCTGGCCGGCGGCACCGCCCAGCTCGTCGCCCCCGCCCTCGCCGCACTGCGCCGCCGAACCAACTGACCGGGGCCGGCCCCGGGTCCGGGCGGCGGGCCGGCCGCCGCCCGGGTCGGAAAGGTCAGACGTAGCTCTCCTCGCCCCGGTCCTTCAGCTCGTCGACGAGAGCCTTCACGTCCTGGGCGCGGTCGCGGGGGCAGACCAGCACCGCGTCCGGGGTGTCGACCACGATCAGGTCGTGCACGCCGAGCACGGCCACCAGCCGACCGGACTGCGGGACCACGACCAGGCCTGTGCTGTCGCGCAGCAGCACGCCCGGTTCGGCGTCCGCGCCGAGCACCACGTTGCCGGCCGGGTCGGCCGGGAGCACGTCGCCGAGGGTGTGGAAGTCGCCGACGTCGTTCCAGCCGAAGTCGCCGGGGACCGTCGCCACCCGGCCGGCGGTCGCCGCGCCCTCCATCACCGCGTAGTCGACGGAGATCTTCGGCAGGGTCGGCCAGACCGTGCCGAGGATGTCGTCCTGCTCCGGGGTGCCCCAGGCGGTGGCGATCGCGGTGATCCCGGCGTGCAGCGCCGGCTGCTGCCGGGCCAGCTCGGCCAGGAACACGTCGACCCGCCAGACGAACATGCTGGCGTTCCACAGGTGGTGCCCCGAGCGCAGGTACGCCTCCGCCACCTCGGCGGCCGGCTTCTCCTTGAACTCCCGCACCGGCCGCAGCGGCCCGTCCCCGACCGGGTCTCCGGTGTGCAGGTAGCCGTACCCGGTCTCGGCCCGGGTGGGGGTGATCCCCACCGTCATCAGCAGGCCCTGCTCGGCACCCCGTACCGCCTCGCGGACCGTGGCCACCCATGCGTCGGCGTCCCGAATCAGGTGGTCGGCGGCGAAGGAGCCCATCACCGCGTCCGGCTCGCGCAGCGCGATCACCGCTGCGGCGAGGGCGATCGCCGCACAGGAGTCCCGGGGCGAGGGCTCGACGAGGATGTTCTCCTCGGGTAGGCCGGCAAGCTGTCGCGCCACCGCCGCGACGTGCGCGGCTCCGGTGACCACCAGGGTGCGTTCCGGGGGGGTCAGCGGGGCCAACCGGTCCACGGTCGCCTGGAGCAGGGAGGCGGGGGTGCCGGTGAGCGGGTGGAGGAACTTGGGATGGCCCGCACGGGACAACGGCCACAACCTCGTGCCGCTGCCGCCCGCCGGGATGACGGCGTAGAGCATCAGCACATCATGCCCGAACCGCCACGCTACGGACGCACCGTCGGTCGAAGCCTCAGGCGCGGGCCCGGCTCCACGCCGCGATGTGCACCTCGGCGCTGGACTCCCAGGTGAACTCCTTGGCCCGGTCGAAACCGGCCTTGGCCAGCGACAATCGACGTTGCTCGTCGTCCAGCAGGGCGACCAGGTCGGTGGCGATCTGGGCCGGGTCCTCGCTGGTGTAGGCGACGGCGTCGCCGCCGACCTCCGGCAGCGACAGCCGCGGGGTGGTCAGCACCGGGGCGGCGCAGGCCATCGCCTCCAGGATCGGCAGGCCGAAGCCCTCACCGTACGACGGGTAGGCGGCGACCAGCGCTCCGCCGAGGAAGCCCGGCAGGTCGCCGTAGCGCAGGTAACCCGGGCGGAGCAGCCGCAGGTGCGACGGCACCTCGGCGACCGCCCGGTCGATGTCGTCGTCGTGCCCCTGGCCGCCCGCGACCACCAGCGCCGGCGGGTCGGCCCGGTCGGCCACCGCCCGGACCCAGCCGCGGATCAGGTTGGGGACGTTCTTGCGCGGCTCCTTCGCCCCGAGGAAGGCGATGTAGCTGCTGTCGCCGAGCCCCAGCCGGGCCCGGACCCGGGCCTTCTCCTCCTCGCCCGGGGCGTGGAAGGCGGCGTGGTCGACCCCGTGGTAGGCGACGTCGATCCGGGTCGGGTCGGCGTCGAGCAGGCGGATCAGCTCGTCCCGGGTGGCTTTACTCGGCACGATCACCCGGCTGGCGCGGCGCAGCGAGGTCTTGATCGCGCTGCGGAAGAACGTCCGGCGGGACTTGTCGTAGTGCTCCGGCTCGGTGAAGAACGTCGCGTCGTGCACGGTCACCGTCACCGGGCAACCCGCCCGCAGTGGGCACGTGTAGAACGGCGAGTGCAGCACCTGCGCGCCGACCTGCTGGGCCAGCAGGGGCAGACCGGTCTGCTCCCAGGCGAGCCGGGCCGGCCGGTGCGCCACCGCGGCCGGGGCGGCGACGATCTCCGCGCCGGGCAGCATCCGGCTGTACCGCTCCAGGTCGGTGCGGAGGCTGACCACGGCCAGGTCGACCCCCTGGCCGCACACCTTGCCGAGGGCACCGAGCAGGCCGTCGACGTATCGACCGACGCCACCACGGTCGACGGGGACACTCGTGGCGTCGATGAGTACGCGGGGCGGGCGACCGGCGGTCACGATGCGACTCCTTGCAGTGGTGAATCTGTGGGGAACAACACTCCGGGCAAGCCTACGCCGGAGCCAGGTCCGGGCGCTGACTGCGACCCGACGGTACGCCGACTTGTCCGCGTCAACGAGCACGGGCGCGGGGGGCGTATCGTTCGCGCCGATGGCCGACAACATTGCCCTGGTGTTCACCGACGCGATCGCGCCCGACCCCACCCGCCCCCTGCTGACCTGGTACGACGACGCCACCGGCGAGCGCGCCGAACTGTCCGGCGCGACGCTGGCCAACTGGGTGGCCAAGACGGCCAACCTGCTCGTCGACGAGATCGGCACCGGGCCGGGCGAGTCCGCCGCGGTGCTGCTGCCCCCGCACTGGCAGACCGCCGCCGTGCTGCTCGGCTGCTGGTCGGTGGGGCTGACCGTGGCCGGCGGCCCGGGACCGGCCGAGGTGCTCTTCGCCGCCGTCGACCGGGTCGCCGAGGCGGATGCCTGGCCGGCCGGCGAGCGGTACGTGCTCGCGCTCGCCCCGTTCGCCCAGCCGCTGCGCCAGGTGCCCGCCGGCTTCGCCGACTACGTGCTCGCCGTCCGGGCACACGGCGACCACTTCACCCCGTACCCGAAGGGCGGGCCGCAGGACGCGGAGTTGCTGGCCCGCGCGGCCACCCGCGCGACGGAGCTGGGCATCGCCAGGGGCGACCGGGTCCTGCTGGACGCCGCCGCCCACCCCAGCCCGGTCGACTGGCTGCTGGCCCCGCTGATGGTCGGCGCCACCGTCGTCCTCTGCGCCAACCTCGACCCGACCCGCGTCCGCTCCCGCACGGACGCGGAGAAGGTCACCCTGGCCCTGACCTGAGCCGATCCGTGGCGTGCGCCGGTTTCGCCTGGCCTGGCATGAGCTACGGGGTCAGGCGGGGGTCGGGGAGCCCGACTCCGAGCGGCGCTGGGCGAAGGCGGCGAAGGCCGTCAGGGACTCCGGGTTGGCCAGGGCGCCCCTGGCCGCCGCGTTGTCGACCGGGGTGCCGGTGAGGATCTTCTTCACCGGGACCTCCAGCTTCTTCGCCGACAGGGTGCGCGGGACGGCCCGCACCTGGTGGATCTCGTCGGGGACGTGCCGCGGCGAGAGCGCGGTGCGCAGCTCGCGGCAGATCTTCTTGCGCAGGTCGTCGTCCAGCTCCAGGCCCTCGGCGAGCACCACGAACAGCAGCAGCTCCCCCGCGCCGCCCTCGTCGTCCTCCAGGTGCACCACCACCGAGTCGACGACCTCGTCCAGGCCCTCGACGACGGAGTAGAACTCGGCGGTGCCGAGCCGGACGCCGCCCCGGTTGAGGGTGGCGTCGGAGCGGCCGGTGATCACGCAGCCGCCCCGGTCGTTGATGGTGATCCAGTCGCCGTGCCGCCACACCCCCGGGTAGACGTCGAAGTACGCCTCCCGGTAGCGGGCGCCGTCCGGATCGTTCCAGAACCCGACCGGCATGCTCGGCATCGGCGCGGTGATCACCAGCTCGCCCAGCTCGCCGACGACCGGGGTGCCGTCGGCGGAGCGGGCCTCCACCTTTGCCCCGAGGGCCCGGCAGGTGATCTCCCCGGCGTACACCGGCAGCAGCGGCACCCCGCCGACGAAGCCGGTGCACACGTCCGTGCCGCCGGAGAGGGACTGGAGCTGGAGGGCGTCGCCGACGTTGGCATACACCCAGGTGAAGCCCTCGGCGGGCAGCGGCGCGCCCGTCGAGCCGACCCCCCGCAGCGCGGAGAGGTCGGCGATCTCCCTCGGCACCAGCCCGGCCTTACGGCAGGCCAGCAGGTACGGCGCGGAGGTGCCGAAGTACGTGGTGCCGGTCTCCTCGGCCAGTCGCCACAGCCCGCCCAGGTCGGGGTGGCCCGGGTTGCCGTCGAACAGCACGATCGCCGCGCCCACCGCCGGCCCGGAGACCAGGAAGTTCCACATCATCCAGCCGGTGGTGGTGAACCAGAGGAACCGGTCCGACGGGCCCAGGTCGTGGTGCAGGGCCAGCATCTTCAGGTGCTCCAGCAGGATGCCGCCGTGGCCGTGCACGATCGGCTTGGGCAGCCCGGTGGTGCCGGAGGAGTAGAGCACGTAGAGCGGGTGGTCGAACGGCACCGGGGCGAAGGCCAGCGGCTCGTCGGTCGGCGCGGCCAGCTCGGCCCAGGAGACCGCGCCCTCGGGCGCGGCCCTCATCCGGTCCGGGGCGTCGCTTGGAGGCGAGGAGGCCGAATCATGGCCGCCGGCCCCGGCCGGGTCGAGGTAGGCGATGCCGACGGTGTGCTCCAGCGACGGCAGGGCGGCCCGGATCGCGGCCACCTCGGCACGCCGGTCGACGGGCTTGTCGCCGTACCGGTAGCCGTCGACGGCGACGAGGACCTTCGGCTCGATCTGCCGCCACCGGTCGGTGACGCTGCGGGTGCCGAACTCGGGGGCGCAGGACGAGAAGACCGCGCCGAGGCTGGCGGTGGCGAGCAGCAGCACGTACGTCTCGGGGATGTTGGGCGCGTAGGCGGCGACCCGGTCACCGGCGGTGACGCCCAGCCGGCGCAGCCCGGCGGCCACCCGGCGGACCTGCTCGCGCAGCTCGGCGGCGGTCAGGGTCACCGGCGCCCGGGTCTGGCCGTGCGCGATCACCACGGCGTCGTCGTCGGCCCGGCCCGGCATCCGCAGCACGTTCTCGGCATAGTTGAGCGTGGCGCCGGGGAACCACTGCGCGCCGGGCATGCCCCGGTCGGCCAGGGTCGCGGTCGGCGGGGTGTGCGCGACGACCTCGAAGTGGTCCCAGATCGACCGCCAGAACGCGTCCAGGTCCGTGACCGACCAGCGCCACAGCTCGTCGTAGTCGGCGAAGTCCAGCCCCCGGTGCTCACGCAGCCAGCGCAGGTAGCTCCCGATCCGGGACCGCTCGCGTACGTCCGCCGGCGGCGTCCACAGCACGTCACCCACTGTTCCACTCTCCCCTGGCCCCGCACGACACTGTGAAGTGGGCCGTACGCCATCTTGCCCTACCTCAGAACGCCATTCTCCGCACCCGACCCCCGTCGACGCACGTGCCGACCCACATCCCCACCAGGGGTCGGCCAGTCACCCCTCACCTGACCTTTCCGGCACATGGAGGGGCACTCCGCACACCTGTCAGCCGGCCCGGTGGGCCTGGATGGCGCGGCGGCGGGCGAGCCGGTGGGCGCGGCGGATCTCCGCCTCCCGGAACCGGCGTTCGTCCTCCGGGCTCTCCGGCAGCACCGGCCGGACCGTCCGTGGCACGCCGCCGAGGTCGACGCCCACGAAGACGAGGTATGCGGTGGCCACCCGGACCGGCTCGTCCTCGGCCGAGTCCCACCGCTCGGCCACCACCCGCACCCCGACCTCCATCGAGGTCTGCCCGGTCCAGTTCACCTGGGCGTGCGCGTGCAGCAGGTCCCCGACCCGGACCGCCTCGGTGAAGACGATCTCGTCGATGGCCGCGGTGACCGCCGTACCGCCGCTGTGCCGGGCCGCGGCGGCCCCCGCCACGTCGTCGATGAACTTCATCAGCACTCCGCCGTGCACCGTGCCGTAGAGGTTGACGTCGACGGCGGTCATGATCCGGCTCAGGGTGACCCGGGAGTACGAGGTCGGCTTGCCGGCCGGCGCGGTGGAGAGGTGCTCGGTCATGTCGAAAACGGTACGGTGCGCGGATGCGACATCTCTGGAGCTTCCTCGCGGGGTTGGTGGTGGCGCCCGTCACGTGGGTGCTGGTCACCCTCGGGCAGGACGGGTCGGCGGGCACCGTCGACCGTTGGGTCGAGATCGGCACGTCCAACTCGGCCAATCTCATCGAGCCCGCCGCATACCTCGCCGTCGGCGGGGTCCTGCTCGGCCTGCTCGGCACGCTGCGCACCTCACCGCTCGGCCCGCTCGTGGCCGGGCTGCTGCTGGCCGCCCCGTACGTGGGGATGTTCGCCGCGCCCTTCCAGGTGCGCGACCGCATCCCGGACGGCTGGAAGGTCTTCGGCGACCCCCTGCCGCTGCACGTTCCGGTGGAGAACGGCACGCTCTTCCTGATCGGCCTGCTGCTGGTCATGGCCACCTTCAGCGGGCAGCGCTGGCGGCGGTGGCCCCGACCGGTGGCCGAGCCGACGCCGACGCCCGCCGAGGGGCCGGACCGCAACGAATTCACGCTGACCGACTGGCCGCCGACCGGCGCGGCCGACCGGGACGCGGCCCCGCCGAGCCTCGGCTACCCGGACCCGACGCCGACCGAGCCGCTGCCGCGCCGCACCGGCGGGGAGTCACCGTGGTCGGCGCCGCCGCGCGGCACCACCCGGTCGGAGGAGGACACGACCGAGATCCGGTGACGATTTGGCCGTACGCGCGCCGCGCGGCGGCCGACGAGGGGATCGGGTGACGATGCGGGCGGGCCGGACGACCGGCCCGCCCGCCGACAGTGGAGGGGCTCTGAATGAGCTTCAGAACGAATCGCATATTGACAGGCGGCGGTTGACCGGCACCCTGCCCGTTTTAGAGAAGAGCGCAATTCTGCTGGGATTCTTCCCACGCCCCCCGGAGAGACGCTGATCGTGTGCGACCGGTCTGATTCCGACGCCTCGGTCAACGAGGAGAACCACCGCGAGAACGCCGCATCCCATCCCGGCCCGCAGCTGGGGGAATTCAGGAGAACTACCTGCGTTTCCGAGATCGGCTACCGACCGTGCACGCCACGACCCTCGGCCGACCTGGGCGACGTCGTGCCGGCCGGGTCCTGCCGCCTCGTGCACATCGACGGGGCGCACACGTAAGAGGCGACGCGCGCCGACATCGAGACCGCGAGGCGGCCACCCGGCCTGGAGGAACGAGACCAGCACCCGGTCCTGGCTGGCGGGCACTGCGATGTCGAAGGCCATTGTTCACCGTGCTAAAGTCTGCGCGTGCCCAACCTCGACATAATCACCACGAGGTCCGATGCCGCCGTTCAGCGAATCATCGACGTCACGAAACACTCGAGGTCCATTGTTCGGACGGCGCTGATTGAGGACGCAGAGCCTCTCGTGCAGTGCATTCGCGCGGGCGTGGAGTTTGTCGAGGTCTACGGGATCGACACCAATCCCGTGCCGGATGCGCTTCTCACCGCTTGTCGGCAGCGAAACATTCCGGTCCGGCTGATCGAATCGTCGATCGTGAAGCAGATTTTCAAGACCGACAAGGTTCCCAAGACATTCGGCATCGCCCGGGTGCCGAGGCCGTGGGGCTTGAAGGATCTGGCCAGCTCGACCGGCGATGTCATCGTCCTCGATGGCGTGAAGATCGTCGGCAACATCGGGGCCATCGTGCGGACGTCGTTCGCGCTCGGCTCCGCGGGCATCGTGCTCGTGGACAGTGATCTTGTCAGCATCGCGGATCGCCGTCTGGTCAGGGCGAGCCGGGGATACGTCTTCTCACTGCCCGTCATTCTCGCGTCGCGGACGGAGGCAGTCGACTACTTCCGGGGCAAGGAAATGCGACTGATGGCCTTCGACGCTGACGGGAAGTTCGCCGTCAGCGATCTCCGCAACGTCGACGAGCGGTTGGCACTCCTGTTCGGCAGCGAGAAGACCGGCACGTCGAGCGACTTCGAGGCAATCTCGGCCGGCTCGGTCTCGATTCCCATCAATCCCGCCGCCGAGTCGCTCAACGTCTCCGTCTCCGCCGGCATCGCGCTGCACGAGAGGGTCGCCCGCAACCTCTCCCGATGAGCCGAGCGGTAGCCGACCGCGCTACCGCGACGACACCGGCGGCCCGGCCGCTACGCGAGGCCCTTGAGTAGCTGACGGGCCATCACGATCCGTTGCACCTGGTTCGTGCCCTCGTAGATCTGGGTGATCTTGGCATCCCGCATCATCCGCTCGACCGGGTAGTCCCGGGTGTAGCCGTAGCCGCCGAGCAGCTGCACCGCGTCGGTGGTGATCTCCATGGCCGCGTCCGAGGCGAAGCACTTGGCCGCCGCGCCGAAGTAGGTCAGGTCGGCGTCGCCCCGCTCGGACTTGCCGGCGGCCGTGTACGTGAGCTGCCGGGCCGCCTCCAGCTTCATGCCCATGTCGGCGAGCATGAACTGGATGCCCTGGAACTCGGCGACCGGCTTGCCGAACTGCTTGCGCTCGAGCACGTACCCCTTGGCGTAGTCGAGCGCTCCCTGGGCGATGCCGACGGCCTGCGCGGCGATGGTGACCCGGGTGTGGTCCAGGGTCCTCATGGCGGTGCCGAAGCCGGTGCCCTCGTCGCCGATCATCCGGTCGGCCGGGATGCGGACGTTGTCGAGGTAGACCTCGCGGGTCGGTGAGCCCTTGATGCCGAGCTTCTTCTCCGGGGCGCCGAAGCTGACCCCCGGGTCGGACTTCTCGACGACGAACGCCGAGATGCCCCTCGACCGGGCTGTGGGATCCGTCACGGCGAAAACCGTGTAGTACTCCGAGACGCCCGCGTTGGTGATCCACCGCTTCACGCCGTTGAGCACCCAGTGGTCGCCGTCGCGGACCGCCCTGGTGGTCATCGAGGCCGCGTCGCTGCCGGCCTCCGGCTCGGAGAGGCAGTACGAGAACATCGCGTCGCCGGCGGCGACCGGGGTGAGGTACCTGCGCTTGAGCTCCTCGGAGCCGGCCAGGATCAGCGGCAGGGTGCCCAGCTTGTTCACCGCCGGGATCAGCGAGGACGAGGCACAGGCCCGGGCCACCTCCTCGATCACGATGGCCGTGGCCAGGGCGTCCGCGCCGGCCCCGCCGTACTCGACGGGAATGTGCGGGGCGTGGAAATCGGCCGAGCGGAGCGCGTCGTAGGACGCCTTCGGAAACTCGGCCGTCTCGTCCGCCTCGGCGGCGTGCGGCGCCACCTTCGCGGCACAGACCTCACGCACCGCCTCGCGGATCGCCCCGTGTTCCTCGGGCAACCGGTAGACGTCGAACGACTGCTCTGCGGCCATGTCGGCCCCTCCCCTTCACCGCTATCATGCGCAGTCTGTAGCGTTTCGGAACCGCCGACCGCGCAGACTGAAGGATAGCCACCAGCGCTCGGATGATCCTTACCGCCGCGTAGGCTCGGGCCTGACGGAGGCGTCGATACGGCACGACGCGCACAAAACAACACAAATCCCTTCGGTGCCCGGCCAGGCGCCGCAGCCGAACGCGACGCGAGAAAGCGCCGCCAGCGCGAGCGGAGAAGACAGGCGTGACGATCCCGTACCCGAACCAACCGATGCCGGCCATCGCCGCGGTGACGCCGCCGTCGGGCGCGGCCCGTCCCCGGGTCACCTTCCTCGGCACCGGGTACCTCGGTGCGACGTACGCCATCTGCTACGCCGAGCTCGGCTACGAGGTGCTCGGCTACGACGTCGACGCGGAGAAGATCGCCAAGCTGAACGCCGGCGAGGTGCCGATCCACGAGCCCGGCCTCGACGAACTGCTGCGGCGCAACCTGGCCGCCGGCCGGCTGCGGTTCAGCACCGACATCGCCGAGACCGCCGAGTTCGGCGACGTGCACTTCATCTGCGTCGGTACCCCGCAGCGGGCCGACGGGATGGGCGCGGACCTGTCGTACGTCGAGGCGTCGGTGACCAGCCTGGCCCAGCACCTCACCCGCAAGGCGCTGATCGTCGGCAAGTCCACCGTCCCGGTGGGCACCGCCGAGTGGGTGGAGCAGCTCGTCGGCAAGCACACCCCGGCCGACCTCGGGGTCGAGGTGGCGTGGAGCCCGGAGTTCCTCCAGGAGGGCTTCGCCGTCGACGACGTGCTACGCCCCAACCGGATCGTGGTGGGCGTCAAGAGCGAGTGGGCCAACGGCATGCTCTACGCCGCCCACAAGGGCGTCTTCGACCTGGCCGCCACGGAGGACCGGGAGGTCCCGCTGGTGGCCACCGACTTCGCCACCGCCGAGTTGGTCAAGGTCGCCGCGAACGCCTTCCTGGCCACCAAGATCTCGTTCATCAACGCGATGGCCGAGGTCTGCGAGGCCTCCGGCGGCGACGTCACCCAGCTCGCCCGCGCCATCGGGTACGACCCCCGGATCGGCAACCGGTTCCTCCAGGCCGGCCTCGGCTTCGGCGGGGCCTGCCTGCCCAAGGACATCCGCGCCTTCCAGGCCCGCGCCCAGGAGCTGGGCGCCGGCGAGGCACTGCGCTTCCTGCACGAGGTCGACCTGATCAACCTGCGTCGCCGTACCCGGGTCGTCGGGCTCGCCGCCGAGCTGCTCGGCCGCCGCTCCGGGCCGGCCGGCCCGGACCTGTCCGGCACCCGGGTCGCCGTGCTCGGCGCGACCTTCAAGCCCAACACCGACGACGTACGCGACGCCCCGGCGCTCGCCGTCGCCGGGCTGCTCGGCAAGGCCGGGGCGGACGTGCACGTGTACGACCCGCAGGGCACCGAGAACGCCCGCCGGGTGGCCCCCGAGCTGACGTACGAGACCAGCATCGCCGACGCGGTGACCGGGGCGGACCTGGTCTGCGTGCTCACCGAGTGGGCCGACTTCCGCAACGCCGACCCGGTGGCCCTCGGCGAGCTGGTCGCCGGCCGTCGGGTGGTCGACGGCCGCAACTGCCTCGACTCGACACTGTGGACGCAGGCCGGCTGGGAGTACCGGGGCATGGGCCGCCCCTGATCCACCTCGACACCGGCGACGGCCGGCCGCGGCGCCCCGCCGCGGCCGGCCGTCCGCTGTTCGTCACCGTCGACCCGCCGACAGGTGTCGAAATCCGCGCCGGCTCAGGGCATGCTGCGACAGTGGGAGTCCACAGTGCGGGCCAGCGGGTGGAGGGGTGTCGTGCAGACCTTTCAGTGCTCCTCGTGCGGCCGGGAGATCAAGCCGGCCGCCAAGTGCCCGCACTGCGGAGCGCACCAGCCCCAGTGGGCCGGGCACCTGGCGGACGTCGAGCGCTCGATCGCGGAGATGAAGGCCCGCGAGGCCGCCATCGCCGCCGAGCAGCGGCAGATCGCCGCGAAGATGCAGGCCGCGCTCTTCCAGCGGGACATCCTCGCGCACGCCGGTGAGGAGCGGACCAAGCAGACCGCCCGCCCCCGGCGGGTGCTGCGCCGCCGGCCGGGTCGCCGCCCGCCCACCGCCACCGCCGGCGCGCCGCCCCGGGTGCCCCGGCAGGGCGCCGCACCGCCCCGGCCGGAGGACCCGCCCCCGCCGTCGGCGGCCCGCTGGCTGGACGCCGACAACCCCGAGCATCCGCCGGAGGCGTCCTCGCGGGAGGTGCAGAACATCCCCCTCGGGCTGGGCGCGCTGCTGCTCGCCGTGGCCGCGGTGGTCTTCGCCGCGGTGGCCACCAGCTCGATGGACGCCCTGTCCCGGCTGGGCATCCTGCTCGTCGCGACGGTGCTGCTGCTGCTCGCCCCGCCGGTGCTGGCCCGACGCGGGCTCACCTCGACCGCCGAGACGATCGCCGCCGTCGGTCTGCTGCTGGTGCCGCTGGCCGGGTACGCGCTGTGGGCGGTGGACCGGATCGGCGGCGGGGGCGCGTCCGGGGCGGTCTTCGCCGGGGTGATCTTCGCTGTCACCGTCGCCGTCGGGTTCGGCTACGCGCTCTGGACGGGACTGCGTGCCCCCCGCTTCGCCGCCGTGCTGGCCGCGCAGCCGGTGCTGCCGCTGCTGGCCTACGAGTGGGTCACCGGGCCGGCCGGCTGGGCGCTGGCGCTGACCGTGGTCGCCGTCGTGGACCTGGTGCTGGCCCGCTCCCCGGTCACCGTCGAGCGGCCGGTGCGCGAGGACCTGCCGACGCCCCCGGCCGCCTCCGCCGCCCCACCGCCCCGCCGCCCCACCGAGGACGGCCGTCCGGAGGGCGCCCCGGAGGAGTCCGGCGAGGTGCTCGACGGCACCGGTGGCGCGCCCGTCGCCGCCACGCCGGCCCGCCCGGTTCCGGCGCTGGGCGCGCTGACCTGGCTGTTGCACGCCGTGGCGGTGGCGCTGGCCCTCGCGTACGCGGTGACCGCGCTGCTGCGCGCCGGAACGGTGCCGGCGGCGGCCGGGGCGGGCGCGGTGCTGCTGCTGGCCGCGCTGGTGGGGCTGGGCGGGGCGCTGGTGCTGCGCCGCCCGCCGCTGCCCGACGTGGCCGCCGGCATCCTCACCCTCGCGGTGATCGGCGCGTTGGGCCGGGTCGCCTCGGTGGCCTTCCCCGGCCGGGCCCTGCTGCTGATCGCCGCCGTCATCACCCTCACCGGGCTGGCCGTGCGGGCCGTACCCGAAGCCGCCCGGCGTGGGCCGCAGCTCGCCTCGGCCGCGGCGCTCACGGTCAGCGGCCTGGTGGTGGCCGGCGGCGCGCTGCGCGCCGGGCTGGCCCCGGCGCGGGCCGCCCTCCCGGCCTGGGCGGCGGACCTCGCCCGCTACCCGGCCGAGCTGGCCGCCTCGGTCGGGCCGGCGGCCTGGCAGCTCGCCGCCAGCGCCTTCCTGCTCACCGTCGCCGCGGTGCTGGCCCTGCCGCCGGAGATCCGCCGCGAGTTCGCGGTGGTCGGGGCGGCGCTGACGGCGCTCGCCGTGCCGGCGTCGTTCGGTCTGGGCTGGGTGGCCGCGCCGTGGCCGATGGTGCTGGTCGCGATCGGCATCGGCGCGGCCGGGCTCACCGCCAGCACCACGCGGGCCGCCACGGTGCACGCGGTCGCCGCGGCCGTGGTGGGCCTGCTCGGCGCGGGCGCCGGGCTGGCCCGGCCGGCGCTGACCGCCGCCGTGCTGCTCGCCCTCTTCCTGGCCGGCGCGCTGGTCGCGGTGGCGCCCCGGATTCGGATCACCCCCGCCACGGCAGGCGTCGTCTCCGCCTGGGCCGCCGGCGGCGCGGCGTTCGCCCTGCCCGGGGCGGTCGCCGCGTTCGTCGCCGCGACCATGCCGACCGACCCGACGCCGACCCCGGCGAGCCTGCGCGAGGCCACCGTGCCGGTGCTGGCGGCGAGCTTCCTGGCGGTCTGCGTCACCCTCGGGTACGCCGCCATGGTGCAGGTGTCCGAGCGGCACATCCCGGCGCCGCTGGCCATGGGCACCGGCCTCGGGGCGCTGGCGGTGACCGCCGCCGCGTTCGGCGCGCCCGGGGCCACCGTCGCGGACGCCTGGGTGGGCGGGCTGCTGTTCGTGGCCGGGGTGCTGGTCTTCCTGGCCCCGTCGATCGACGCGGGCCGCCGCTCCGACCTGGCCATGGACGGCTCCGACCTGGCCGCCGCCGCGGTCACCGCGGCGCTGATCGCCACCCTGGTACGGATCGGGGCGGTGCTCACCCCCGGCGGGCAGCTCGTAGTCGCCGCCGCGCTGGTGGCGGTGGTCGCCGTCGCGGCCCGGGCGATGCCCGAGCAGTGGCGGCGCGGGCCGATCCTCGGGCTCGCCGTCGGCGGCACCCTGATCGGGCTGCTCGCCGGCTGGAGCGCGCTGCGCGGCGGGTGGGGCGTGCTGGCCACCCCGGGCCCGATCTGGGCCGGCGACCTGTCCGGCTGGCCGGCCGCGCCGGTCGGCGGGTCCACCTGGCAGGCGCCCGTCGCGCTGGCGCTGCTCGGCGTCGCGGCCGGGGTGCTGCTGCCGGCCCCCTGGAAGTACGACGTCTCGGGCGTCGCCGCCGTCCTGGCCACCATCGGGGCGTCGGCCGCCTTCGACCTGCCCTGGTGGTCGCCGGTGCTGGTCGGCCTGGCCGTCGCCACGGCCTTCGGCACGGCCGCGGCGGCCTCGATCGACCCGCGCGCCGGGCTGTCCCGGGCCACCGTGGCCGGGGCCGTCGCCCTGCACGCGGCCGGCGCCGGTCTGGTCCGGCCGTGGACGACCGCGCTGGCGCTGGGCGGCATCGCGCTGATCGGCGTCGTCGTGGCCACCCTGGCTCGGGTGTTCGCCGCCCCGCTGGTCGAGGACGTCGACACCGAGGGGATGCCGCCGCACCTGGTGCAGGTCGGTGGGGCCGCCGCCGGGGCCGCGCTACTCGCGTTGCCCGGCGCGGTGGCCGCCCTGGCCGCCGAGTTCGGCCGGTCGCCCGAGGTGGTGCTGACCGCCGCGCTGGCCGCGTCCAGCCTGGGTCTGGCCGCGATCGCCGCGGTCCGCCGGCAGGTGCCGCAGTATCTCCCGTACGCCAGTGCGGCCGTGGTGGGCGGCGCGACGGTCAGCGCGGTCGCCGCGATCGTGACCGGCCTGCCCGCCGGCGTGTACGCGGCGGCGGGCGCGCTGCTCGGGGTGCTCGCCGAACTGGTCCGCGCCGCCACCGTCCCGCCGGCCGGCTCGGCCCAGCCGATCCGGCGCTGGTCGGTGCTGCTCGACGGCGCCCTGCGCCGGGCGCCCGACGACGATCCGGCGGTGGCGCGCTGGCGGGTCAGCCCGGCTGCCGGGGCGCTGGCCGCCGCCGCGCTGCCGACCGCGCTGGCAGTGGCCTCGCTCGCCCCCACGCTGGTGGTGGCGCTGGTCGAGCCGTACCGGTCGCTGGGCCGGGTGTGGCAAGGGCCGCCGCCGGAGCTGATCATCCCGCCCGCCAACGCGGTCGACCCGGCGCACGTCCTGACCGCGCTGCTGCTCACCGTGACCGCGGCGCTGGCCGCCGTCGGGTTCAGCGGCGGGCGACGGTCCCGGGCCGTGCCGGTGGTGCTGCCCGGCGCGGCGATGACCCTGCTGATCACCCCGATCGCCCTGGGGCACGGCTGGCCGGTGAGCACGCTTGCGGCGCTGTCGGTGTTCACCATCTCGATGCTGGGGCTGGCGCTCACCCCGCCTCCGCCGCTGGCGGAGCGGGCCCGGTCGCTGCGCACCGCCCGGGTGCTGGTCTTCGTCATCGGGCTGGCCGGCGGCGGGGCGGGGCTGCTCGGCAGCCTGGCCACCCGGGAGCTGACCCTGTTCACCCTGGGCGGGGCGATGGGCGTCGGCGCCGTCGCCGCCCTGTACGGCACCACCCAGCGGGCCCGCATCCTGGGCTGGTTGTTCGCCTCGCTGATGGCGCAGTTGTTCGTCCTCGTCGCCGGCCTGGTGGCCGGGCTGGCTGCGGTCTGGTCCGCGTTCGGGGTGCTGGCGGTCGGGGCGGCCCTACAGGTGTTCGCCGCGACCCTGCCCCGGCTGCGCCGCCCCGAGGCACAGCGTGAGGCGGCCACGGTGGAGTGGAGCGGGTACGCCGCCGCGCTGATCGCCCTGGCGCTGGCCTTCGACTCGCCCCGGCACATCGCCGCGCTGCTTGCCGCCTGGGGGGCCGTGCTCGGGGTGGCCGCCGCCCGGCCGGGCCGTCGGCCGGTGGAGCGGCAGATCCTGTTCTGGGCGGTGGTGTTCTGCGAGATCGTCGCCTGGTGGATCCTGATGCGGGTCGCCGACGTGGCGCTGCCGGAGGCGTACACGCTGCCGTTCGCGGCGCTGGCCCTGCTGGTCGGGGTGCTGGAGCTGCGGCACCGGCCGGACCTGTCTAGCTGGGTGGCGTACGGGCCGGCGCTGGTCGCCGCGTTCGTGCCGACTCTGGCGATCGTGCTGGCCACCGACTCCAGCATGCTGCGCCAGGTGCTGCTGCTGCTCGGCGCGGTGGCGGTGCTGATCTTCGGCACCACCAGCCAGCAGCAGGCCCCGGTGATCGTCGGGGCGGCCGTCACCGCCATCGCGGCGATACACGCGCTGTTCAGCCTCGGCCCGTGGCTGGTGCTGATCCCGGCCGGGCTGGTCCTGCTGGTCCTCGGCGCGAGCAACGAGCGCCGACGCCGCGCCCAGGAGCGCCTGCAGACGGCGCTGCGCGGCATGCGGTGAAGTGGAGGGGCCCTGGGGCGTGACTGCCGTGTCGCGCCGAGTGGGCCGGCTCGAACGTGAGCGCGGCCGCCGGGCGCGGGGGTCAGCCGAGGGAGGCGTGCAGGGCGGCCTCCTTCTCGGCGACCAACTCCTCCAGGCTCTCCTGGTAGGCGACCATGCGCGCCCGCAGTTCCTCGTCGGCGGCGGCCAGGATGCGGACGGCGAGCAGCCCGGCGTTGCGGGCGTTGCCGATCGACACGGCGGCCACCGGCACGCCGGCCGGCATCTGGACGATGGACAGCAGCGAGTCCATCCCGTCGAGGTACTTCAGCGGCACCGGCACGCCGATCACCGGCAACGGGGTGACCGAGGCGACCATGCCGGGCAGGTGGGCGGCCCCACCGGCCCCCGCGATGATCACCTTGAGCCCCCGGTCGGCGGCGGTGCGGCCGTACTCGATCATCTTGCCGGGGGTGCGGTGGGCGGAGACCACGCCGACCTCGTAGCCGACCCCGAACTCGGCCAGGGTCTCGGCGGCGGCCTTCATGGTCGGCCAGTCCGAGTCGCTGCCCATGATCAACCCGACGGTGCTCATGCTGGTCTGCCTCTCGTTGACGACTGCGGGGGTCGCAGGCTCACTGGTGGCCCTCGCGGAGCCAGCGGGCGGCCCGGGCGGCCCGCGCCCGCACGTCGTCCAGGTCGGCACCGAGCACCGTGACATGGCCGATCTTGCGGCCGGGGCGCACCTGCTTGCCGTACAGGTGGACCTTCGCGCCCGGCTCGGCGGCGAAGAGGTGGTGCAGCCGCTCGTCGATCGACATCCCGCCCGGCTCGCCGCCGAGCACGTTCGCCATCGCCACCGCCGGGGCGGTCAGCCCGGTGTCCCCCATCGGGTAGTCCAGCACGGCCCGCAGGTGCTGCTCGAACTGCGAGGTCCGGGCCCCCTCGATCGTCCAGTGGCCCGAGTTGTGCGGGCGCATGGCCAGCTCGTTGACCACCAGCCCGGCCGACGTCTCGAACAGCTCCACGGCGAGCAGGCCGACCACGCCGAGCGCGGTGGCCAGGTCGATGGCGAGCTGCTGGGCGGCGACGGCCCGCTCCTCGTCCAGGCCCGGCGCCGGGGCCAGCACCTCGACGCAGATCCCGTCGACCTGCACCGTCTCCACCACCGGGTACGCGGCGACCTGCCCGAACGGCGAGCGGGCCACCTGCACGGCCAGCTCCCGGCGCAGCGCCACCCGCTCCTCGACGATCAGGCTGGTCCCCCCGGCGAGCAGGGTGGCGGCCAGCTCGGCGGCCTGCGTCGCGTCGTCGACCAGCCAGACGCCCCGGCCGTCGTACCCGCCCCGGGCGGCCTTCAGCACCACCGGCCAGCCCTGGGCCTCGCCGAAGGCGACCAGGTCGGCGGGCTCGGCGACCGGTCGCCACACCGGGTTCGGTACGCCCAGCGCGGCGAGCCGCTCCCGCATGATCCGCTTGTCCTGCGCGTGCAGCAGCGCGTCGGCCGGCGGGAAGAGGCTCACCCCCTCGGCCGCGAGGGCGCGGATGTGCTCCGTCGGCACGTGCTCGTGGTCGAAGGTGATCACGTCGCAGCCCTCGGCGAAGGCGCGCAGGGCGGCGAGGTCGGTGTGGTCGCCGTATTGGACGTCGGCGGCGACCAGGGCCGCGCCGTCGTCCGGGGCCTGCGCGAGCACGCGCAGCGACTGACCGAGGGCGATCGAGGCCTGGTGGGTCATGCGGGCCAGCTGGCCGCCCCCCACCATGCCGACAACAGGCAGACCGGTTCGGGTATCCATCTCGCCCGCCAGCCTAGCGGCGCGCCCCGACCGCCCCGGGCCGAGGTCCGGGGCGGTCGCGGCGGCCCTCACAACTGGGCGCGGAGGTCCTCGACGGTGGTGACCGGGCGCTGGCAGACGAAACCCCGACAGACGTACGCGGCGGGTCGGCCGTCGACCAGCGGCCGGTCTGCCAGCAGCGGCACCCCGGGCTGGTCCGGGCGGCCCGCGACGACCACCGCGCCGGGCGGGGCGTGCCGGTACGCGGCGGCGACGAGGGGATCGCCGGCCGGGTCGTCGGTCACCACGGCGATCTCGTACGGGCCGGAGAGCAGCGCCTCCCCGACGGTGGCCGCGTACCCGGTGAACCGGGCGTGCCGGGCGACGATCGGGGCGACCGTGGCGAGGGCGGCCTCGGCGGCCTCCCGGTACCGGTTCTCCCCGGTCAGCGCCGCGTACGCCACCAGGGCGGCGACGATCGCCGACCGGCCGGACGGGGTGGCGTTGTCGGTCGGGTCGGCCGGCCGGGTGACGAGCTGCTCGGCGTCGTCGGCAGTGTCGTAGAACCCGCCGCCCGGGGCGGCGAACCGGGCCAGCGCGGTGTCCAGGAGCCCGCCGGCCAGTTCCAGCCAACGCCCCTCGCCGGTGACCTGGTGCATCGCGCAGAACGCCTCGGCCACGCAGCCGTAGTCCTCCAGCACCCCGACCGGCTTGCCGACCACCCCGTCCCGGGAGACCCGGCGCAGCCGACCGTCGACCAGGTGCACGGTGGCCAGGTGCTCGGCGGCGTCCCGCATCGCGCCGTCGGCGACGATGGTGACGCCCTCCAGCAGGTTGGCGGCGGCCTCGTCCCCGCCGGCCGCCCCCTGCGCCTCGACGAGGCGGACGAACTCGGCGATCGCGGTGATCGCCAGGCCGTTCCAGGCGGCCACCACCTTGTCGTCGCGGGCGGGCTGGGGGCGGTTGTCCCGGGCGGCCAGCAGCCGTCGGACGACGTCCTGCCACCGGCCCCGCACCGCCGGGTCGGCGTCGTCGACGTCCCGGGCCAGCCGCAGCACGCTCATGCCGTGTTCGAAGGTGCCGGACTCGGTGACCCCGAACAGGTCGGCGGCCCAGCGGCCGTCCTCGGTGCCGAGCACCTCGACGAGCTGGGCCGGGGTCCAGGCGTAGGTGAGGCCCTCGACGCCCTCGGTGTCGGCGTCGAGCGCGGAGGCGAAGCCCTCGCCGGGGCGGTGCAGCTCGTCGGCGAGGAACCGGGCGACGTCCCGGGCCACCCGGGCGGCCAGCGGGTCGCCGGTGAGCCGCCAGAGCTGGGTGTAGAACCGCAGCAGCAGGGCGTTGTCGTAGAGCATCTTCTCGAAGTGCGGCACGGTCCAGTGCCCGTCGACCGAGTACCGGGCGAAGCCGCCGGCGAGCTGGTCGTTGATGCCGCCCCGGGCCATCGCCTCGGCGGTGTGCCGGGCGATCTCCAGGCTCTCGGCGGAGCCGGTGCGCTGGTGGTGACGCAGCAGGAAGAGCAGATTCATGTGCGGCGGGAACTTCGGTGCGCCGCCGAAACCGCCGTTGCTCCGGTCGTACTCCCTGGCGAGCTGGGCGGCGGCGTCGTCGAGCAGTTCGGCGGTGAGCGGGGCGGTCGGCCCGCCGACGGCCTGCGCCCCGCCGATCGCCTCGACCACGGCGGAGCCCTGCTGGAGCACGGCCTCGCGCTGCTCCCGCCAGGCGGTGCCGACGGACTCCAGCAGCCGGACGAAGTTCGGCTTCGGGAAGTACGTGCCGCAGAAGAACGGGGTGCCGTCTCCGGTGGCGAAGACCGTCATCGGCCAGCCGCCCTGCCCGGTCATCGCCTGGGTCGCGGTCATGTAGACGGCGTCGACGTCCGGCCGCTCCTCGCGGTCCACCTTGATCGCCACGAAGCCGTCGTTGAGCAGCTTCCCGACGGCGGCGTCCTCGAACGACTCGTGGGCCATCACGTGGCACCAGTGGCAGGCCGCGTAGCCGACCGAGATCAGCACCGGCACGTCGCGCCGCTTCGCCTCGGCGAACGCCTCGTCGCACCACGGCCACCAGTCCACCGGGTTGTCGGCGTGCTGGAGGAGGTACGGGCTGGTGGCACTGGCGAGTCGGTTCACCGGACGACCATATCCAGTCCGGTGCCGTCCCGTCCGCGGCCCCGGAACCGACGCCACCGATCCCGGAACCTTCGCCCGAGGCCTTCCCCCGTTCAAGTTCATCGATTTATATCAGTGCATGCCCGGCGGCCGTCGCCGGCCCCTCCGAGGAGGCACGCATGCGCGGATCCCGTCCCCTGTCAGCGTTCGCATCGGTCGCGGTGGTCGCGGCCGTGCTCGCCGCCGGCCCGGCGGAGGCGGCCGTCGACCCGGCCGCCCGGGTCTCGGCGACCACCACCGTGGGCACCCACAACGCGTACGAGCAGGGCACGTACGCCTACCTGGCCCAGGCGCTCGACGCCCGGCCGGGGATGATCGAGCTGGACGTGTGGCCCGACATCATCACGAGGCAGTGGCGGGTCAGCCACTCCAACCCGCTCGGCAACGCCAACAACTGCGTCGCCGCGACCAGCGCCGCCCAGCTCTACACCGGCACCCGCAACCGGAACCTCGAACACTGCCTCGACGACATCCGGATCTGGCTCGCCGCCCACCCCGACGCCGGCCCGCTGCACCTCAAACTGGAGCTGAAGACCGGCTTCAGCGGCCGCACCGGGCAGGGGCCGGCGCAGCTCGACGCGCTGCTCGCCGCCCGCCTCGGATCGGCGGCGTTCCGCCCCGCCGAGCTGCGCGGCGGGTACGCCACCCTGGACGCCGCCGCCCGCGCCGACAACTGGCCGACCCGGCAGCAACTCGCCGGCCGGGTGATCGTGCACCTGATCCCCGGCACCGTGGAGGAGGGCAACCCCACCGACACCCTCTGGACCGACGTCGAGTACGCCCGCCACCTCGCCGCGCTCGCCGCCGCCGGGACGCTCGCCTCGGCGCAGGCGTTCCCGGCCGTGCACCGGGCCCAGGCCAACGACCCCCGCACCCGGTACGCCGACGCGGGCCTGCGCCCCTGGTTCGTGGTCTTCGACGGCGACGCCTCCGCGTACGTCACCGGTGGCATCGACACCGCCTGGTACGACGCCAACCACTACCTGCTGGTGATGACCGACGCGCAGAACGTTCCCCCGGCGACGGGGAACACCGACCCCGCCGCGGCGGCGGCCCGGGTGGCCCAGTTGGCCCGGGCACACGCCAGCGTCGCCTCGGCCGACTGGGCGGCCCTGCCGAGCGTGGTGGACGAGGTGCTCCCGCGCGGCTGAGGCAGGGGCCTCGGGCACGGGTGACCCGACCGTCGGCCCCTGCCGGATCGGCCTCCCCCGGGCCGGGTCAGTCTTCCCTCCGTTGGCCCTATGGAGCTGCCCCGTTTGTGCTGTCGATGGAGCGGGAGCGTGGACGGGGCAGCTCCATAGGGGCCGAAGGACAGGTCCCCGAACAGGCGCGGGACGCAAACCCCCACACCAACCGTCACCGCAGCGACTTGAACAGCGGTATGCAGTGACACCCAACGCTTCACAAGGGCCGAAAAGGCGTCTCCGGCTCGCGCCGAAGACGCTGGTCGCCCTACGGTCAGCCGCGGGGCGAACCGGCCCCGACCGCTGCCCGGGCCGCCGTTCCCCGCAATGCCCGCCAGAGCGCCCGAACGGGTCAGGAGGCGCCGTCGGCGCGCAGCGGGAAGACGTTGCCCTGGGCGGTGTCGAGCAGCGACCCGAGCACCGCGCCGATCTTGTCGGCCGGCATCGGCTTGAAGAAGTGGTACCCCTGCGCGGCCGTGCAGCCCAGCTCCGCCAGCGCCAGCCGCTGCTCGGCGGTCTCCACTCCCTCGGCGACCACCCGCAGGCCCAGCTCGTGGGCGAGCCCGACGGTCGCCCGGACGATCGCCGCCGCCTCCGGCGAGTCCGCCATCCGGATCACGAACGACCGGTCGACCTTCAGCTCGTCCACGGCGATCCGGGTCACGAACGCCAACGACGAGAACCCGGTGCCGAAGTCGTCCACCGCGAGCTGCACGCCCATCGACCGGAGCGTGGCGAGCACCTCGTCGATGATCTCCAGCTCGCTCATCACCACGGTCTCGGTGATCTCCAGCACCAGCCGGCGCGGCGGAACCTGGTGTCGGCGCAGCGCCTCGCCGATCTCGGCCGGCAGCCGGGGGTCGAGCAGGCTGCGGGCCGACAGGTTCACCGAGATCGGCACGTCCAGGCCCGCGCGGGCCCAGTCGGCGGCCACCCCGAGCGCCTTGTCCAGCACGTACCGGGTGAAGGTACCGAGCTGCTCGCTGTTCTCCACCGGGCGAATGAAGTCGGTCGGGCCGAGCCAGCCCCGGCGGGGGTGCCGCCAGCGGATCAGCGCCTCCACCCCGGTCGGCGCGCCGGTGGCCAGGTCCACCGCCGGCTGGAGGGCCAGCACGAGCTGGTCGTCGGTGGCCAGCGCCTCCCGCAGCTCCGCGAGCAGCGCGAGCTGATCGGTGCTCGCGGCGTCCCGGGAACTGTCGTACGCGGCGACGCTGCCGCCGCCCTCCTTGGCCTGGTACATCGCGATGTCGGCCCGGCGCAGCAGCTCGGTCATGTCGGCGGTGCCCGCGTCGGCGACCACCACCCCGACGGAGACCTCGACGGACATCCGCACCCCGGCCACCTCGGTGGGGGCGGCCAGCCGCTCGGCGATCTCCCGGGCCTGGCGCAGCGCGTACGCCATCGGTGCGGTCCGGCCGCCGAGCACCGGGACGTTGGTCAGCAGCATGGCGAACTCGTCGCCGCCGAGCCGGCCCAGCAAATCGCCCGAGCGGGTCAGCGCGCCGAGCCGGTTGGCGCTCAGCCGCAGCAGCTGGTCGCCGGCGGCGTGCCCGAGGGTGTCGTTGACCTCTTTGAACTGGTCGATGTCGAGCAGCAGCAACGCCACCGGGTGGTCGTGGGCGCGCTGCCGCAGCGCCTGGTCGCCCTTGCCGAGCATGGCGGCCCGGTTGAGCAGCCCGGTGAGCGGGTCGTGCACCGCCTCGTACGACGACCGGGCGGTGACCAGCCGCAGCTCCCGGTGGGTCGCGGCGTCGTGCAGGGCGGCGGCGAGGGCGTCGGAGAACGCGGCGACGGCGTCCTGCTCGCGGGCGCTGGGCGGCGCGGTACGGGGGAAGCGGACCCGCAGCTCGCCGACCCGGGTGGCGCCGACGGTCAGCGGCCGGACCAGCTCGTGCGCGTCGGGGCCGGATCGGGCGGGCGGGCCGATCTCCCGGTCGACCACCTGGCCGCCGGTTTCGCCCCGGTAACGCCGCCACCGGCCGTCACCGCGGGCCACGTCCACGTCGACCAGCTCGGCACCGAAGAGGGTCAGCGCGCCGGTCACGGCAGCGGTGGCGACGCCCCGCTCGTCGAGCTGGTTGAGCGCGGCGGTGGCCTCGGCGAAGGCCCGCCAGCTGCGCCGCTCCTGGTCGGCGCCGAGCCGGTGCCGGTAGGTCTGCTGGAGCAGCCAGAGCACGGGCGGCAGCAGCAGCAGCCACCGGGCGTCGATCTCCAACAGCGCCACCACGCCCAGGCCGACGGCCACGTTCCCGACGAACATCAGCAGCTTGCCGCGCAGCGCGGCGAGCAACGGCGGGCCCAGCGGCACGCCGTGCCGCAGCGCCACGGTGACCCCGCCCAGCCAGGCGCTGACGAGCAGGTACGTCATCGAGCCGGCCACCAGGGCCGGCGCCAGCTCCGGCGTGGGGGCCGCCAGCAGGGGCGTGCCGAGGGCGGTGGCGACGGTGACGGCGAGGGCGGTCGCGGCGGTCAGCGAGGTCGCGATGCGGACGGTCTCCAGCGGCGGCCGGCGGTCGGCGGCCAGGGACAGCCCCGTCCAGGCCGCCCCCGCGCCGAGCAGCGTGGCGGCCGGGAGCCAGCCGGCGGGCACCAGGTAGAGGCAGACGATGAGCGCGGCCTCGCCCCAGGTGATGCTGACCATCCCGGAACCGGCGCGGAACCGCAGGCGGGCGAGCTGGGCCACGGCGAACGCCGCGACGCCGATGCCGAACCGGGCGGGCCCCGGGAGCGGGTCGTCGGCCGGCAGGCCCGTCGGAAGGGTGAGGCCGACCACCGCTGCCGCCAGGGCGGTCAGGGCAACGGCGGCCGTCAGCAGCAGGACCCGGCCCGGGGTGCCACGCAGGCCGAGCCGGTCGAGTTGACCGCCGGCCCTGCCGGAGGTCACCGATCTCTCCCGTCCGCAGGTCGTCGCACGGCACGGCGGGCAGCCGTCGCTGACCCGGTCATCGGTGCCCCCTCCCGCGCGCGGCTCGGGGACTTTTGGTCCCCCGGCGGAAGGCTAAGCCAAAGCCGGTGGCCGCAACAGGGGGCGACAGCCGGGTTCGGCGTGAATCACGCGCGGATCATACGTTTCAGCCCTGCTGGGGCTGCTTGGGAGCGTTCGGGCGTGACTCCTGCCCCACAGTCCCGTCTGTCGGATCGACGACTCCCGCTTCGACTCGGCCCGCATCGACGCCGTCCGGCCCCGGGAACTGGTCGGGCAGCCGGCGCAGCCGGGCGTTCATGTTGCGGATCAGCAGCACGGTGGCGGCGGCCAGCACCAGGATGAGGAAGAGGCCCATCGGACCGGCGAGGCCACCCGTGCGAGTGTCACCGAAGTTGTTCTCCGCGAGCACCTGGGCAGCGGTCAGCATGGCGTTCCTCCGTTGGGCGGCTGGTGACCAGGGTAACCCGCCGCCGGATCAGCGGGCATGGGCCGTCTCGCGCACCCCGGCGAAGAGGTCGGACTCGGGCAGCGGGCTGTCGACCATCGAGCGGGCGAGCTCGAAGTCCTCCGTCGGCCAGGCGCGCTGCTGGAGCTCCATCGGCACCTGGAACCAGAAGCCGTCCGGGTCGATCTGGGTGGCGTGGGCGCGCAACGCGTCGTCGCGGACCGTGAAGTACTCCGCGCACTCGACCCGGGTGGTGATCCGAGGGCCCTTGTCGGGGCGGTCGTCCCACCGCTTGAGCCACTCCTCGTACGGCGAGGGAATCCCCGCGGCGAGGATGCCCTCGTGCAGCGCCAGGATCTTGCCCTTGGAGAACCCCACGTCGTAGTAGAGCTTGAGCGGCTGCCAGGGCTCACCGAGCTCCGGGTGGCGCGCCGGGTCTCCGGCGGCCTCGAAGGCGGCGACGGTCACCTTGTGGGTCATGACGTGGTCGGGGTGCGGGTAGCCACCCTCCTCGTCGTACGTGGTGACCACGTGCGGGCGGAACTGGCGCATCAGCCGCACCAGCGGGCCGGCGGCGACCTCGACGTCCTGGAGGGCGAAACACCCCTCGGGCAGCGGCGGCAGCGGGTCGCCCTCGGGCAGCCCCGAGTCGACGAAGCCGAGCCACGCCTGCTCGACGCCGAGGACCGCGCGGGCCGCGTCCATCTCGGCGCGGCGGATCTCGCCGATGTTGGCCCAGACGTCCGGCCGGTCCATTTTCGGGTTGAGCACGCTGCCGCGCTCGCCGCCGGTGCACGTCACGACCAGGACGTCCACCCCCTCGGCCACGTACTTCGCCATGGTCGCGGCACCCTTGCTCGACTCGTCGTCGGGGTGCGCATGGACGGCCATGAGACGCAGCTGCTCTGCCACTTGCGGCGCTCCTCGTTCGTGCCCACCGGCGCTGACCTGTCGACGACACGGGCCGACCTGTCATCCTTGACTCGTCATCGCTCGACTCATCATCGGTGACTCAGCACTCGTTCGGTGAGTCAGCGCCGGGCTGGGAAGATGGACTCTGCCATTCTTGCCGATGCCGCCGACAACAACGCCAGGAGATACCCGCCGGTGACCGAGACGCACGCCACAATCACCTCCGGCGCGCCGGTGTTCCCACCGGGCCGCTACGGCCGCCGCCGCGAGCCCGCCCGCCGCCGCCCGGCGCTGGTCGCCCTGCTCGCCGTCGCCCTGGCGGCGGTGCTCGGCGTGGCCGCGTTCGGCATGTACGGCAAGTACGGCGACCCCGACTACGACGCCCAGGTGATCACTTACACCGACATCACCGACTCCCAGGTGGTGGTCGACTTCCGGGTGACCGTCCCGCCGGGCGGCTCGGCGACCTGCACACTGCGGGCCCGCTCGCACAACGGCGCCGAACTGGCCCGCGAGGAAGTGCGGGTGACCGCCCTCGCAGGCGAGTCACAGGTGACCACCCGGCACCGGCTGACCACCAGCGCCCGGCCCTTCATCGGCGAGGTGGTGCGCTGCCTACCGGCCGACTGAACTGCCGGAACGCCTCGCGCCACGCATACTGCGGGTCCCGTCGTCGGCACCCGCGGTGATCGTCGGCACCCCGACGGGCAGCGCACTGGTAGCTTTGTAGCTCACCTGTCAGCCAGTCCGCACAACCGAGGAGACCGCCTGTGTCCAACACTGACAACGAGGCGCCCGCCACCTGGCTGTCCCAGGACGCGCACGACCGCCTCCAGGGCGAGCTCGACGAGCTGATCGCCAACCGGACGGTCATCGCCGCCGAGATCAACGCCCGGCGCGAGGAGGGCGACCTGCGGGAGAACGGCGGCTACCACGCCGCCCGCGAGGAGCAGGGCAAGGCGGAGGGGCGGATCCTCTACCTGAAGGAGCTGCTGCGCACCGCCAAGGTGGGCGAGGCGCCGACCGCCGACTCGGTGTCCCCCGGCATGGTCGTCACGATCTACTTCGACGACGACACCGACGACACCGAGACGTTCCTGCTCGGATCGCGGGAAATCTCGGCGACGACCGAGCTGACCGTCTACAGCCCGGAGTCGGCGCTGGGCAAGTCGATCCTCCGCACGCGGCCCGGGCAGACCGTCACCTACACCGCCCCCAGCGGCGCGGACATCAAGGTGACCATCGTCAAGTTCGAGCCGTTCGCGGGCTGAGCCACCCCGACGATGATCCCCGGGGCCGGCAGCCCGGCCCCGGGGCCACGGTTCAGGACTCTGCGGCGAAGACCACCTGGTAGCCGCTGGCCCGCAGGGCGCTGATCAGCGTGTCGGAGTGCTCGACGCCCCGGGTCTCCACCGACAGCGCCACCTCCACCTCGCCGATCCCCAGGTGCGGGTTGGCCCGCTGGTGCTCCACGTCGACGACGTTCGCCCGGTGCTCGGCGATCTCGCTGAGCAGCGAGGCGAGCTGCCCCGGCCGGTCCGAGCAGCGGACGGTGACGCGCAGGTACCGGCCGGCCGCCGCGAGCCCGTGCTCGATCACCCGCAGCAGCAGCAGCGGGTCGATGTTACCGCCGGAGAGCACCGCCACCACCGGCGTCTCGACCTGCACCACGCCGGCCAGCAGGGCGGCAACGCCCACCGCGCCGGCCGGTTCCACCACCTGCTTGCCCCGCTCCAGCAGCATCAGCAGCGCCCGGGAGATGTCCTCCTCGGAGACGGTGACGATCTCGTCGACGAGCTCACGGACGTGACTGAAGGTGATCTCCCCCGGGCAGCCCACCGCGATGCCGTCGGCGATCGTGCTGAACGCGGGCAGGCGGACCGGCTCACCGGCGACCAGCGAGGGCGGGTACGCCGCCGCCCCGGCCGCCTGCACGCCGATCAGCCGCACGTCCGGCCGCAGCGCCTTGGCAGCGACCGCCATCCCGGAGACCAGGCCGCCCCCGCCGACCCCGGTGATGATCGTCTTCACGTCCGGACACTGTTCGAGGATCTCCAGCGCCACGGTGCCCTGCCCGGCGATCACGTCCCGGTGGTCGAACGGGTGGATGAGGACCGCCCCGGTCCGCTCGGCGAAGGCCTGCGCCGCGACCAGCGACTCGTCGACCGTGTGCCCGGCCAACTCGATCTGGGCGCCGTACCCCTTGGTGGCAGCGACCTTCGGCAGCGGCGCGTTCACCGGCATGAAGACGGTGGCGTGCGTGCCGACCAGCCCGGCGGCCAGCGCCACCCCCTGCGCGTGATTGCCGGCGCTGGCGGCCACCACGCCCCGGTCGCGCTCCGCCGCGGACAGCCGGGAGATCCGCACGTACGCCCCCCGCACCTTGTACGACCCGGCGCGCTGCACGTTCTCACACTTGAGCCAGACCGGCCCGCCGAGCGCCGCGCTCAGCGGGCGGGAGGGCTCCAGCGGGGTGGTGCGGGTGATGCCCGCGAGCAACTCCCGCGCGGCACGCACGTCGGCGAGACCGACCAGTTCCGTCATGCCCCGATCGTGCCACCCGCCGCCCCGGCGGCCGGCGGCGACACCGCGCTCCGCGCGCCCGCTACCTGCGGCGACGGGTCCGTGACGGGCGGCTCCGGGGACGCCGCGGCCCGGGAGCCGGCGGATACCGACGGCACCGCCCCGGCGGCGACGGCGGTGGCACCACATGTGGTCCGTCCGGGTGTGCGCGTCGGTCAGGAGCGCACACGCTAGACGATCAAGCGGTGGCCCGTGACCCCGTCCCAACGACCCGGGGGTAGCCGGGGGCGTGTCGGGTCCAGGGCGCCTGGAGCTCGAACTGGCCGGCGACGCCGAGCAGCAGCAGCTCCGAGCCGGGCGGGCCGACGAGCTGCACCGCAACCGGCAGCCCGTCGGGGCGGCGGCCCACCGGCACCACGATCGCGGGCAGCCCGGCGATGTTCCACGGGGCGGCGTACGGGGCGTACCGGATGCTGGCCTTCATGTTCGCGCTCCAGGACCGGCCGGACCAGCCGGTGGCCTCCGGCGGCGGGCCGGCCAGCGCCGGGGTGAGCAGCAGGTCGACCGAGTGGTCGGCGAAGAAGCCGATCGAGCGCTCGCGCCAAGCGATCCGGTCGGCCTCCCGGACGTACCCCCGGCGGTGCGCCCACTCCCCCAGCGCGACGTGCCGGCGGTTGCGCCGTTGGAGGTCGCGCCGGTCGAGGCCGGCGGCCCGCACGTCGGCGGCGGCCGCCGCGAACCAGGTGGCGATGCCCTGGAGACCGAGCCGGGTCGGGTAGACCGGGTCGGCGGGAACGGTGTCGTGGCCGGCGGCGGCGAGCAGCCGGCCGGCGGCGGCCACCGCGTCCCGGTTGGGCGCGTCCGGCGAGATGCCGCGCACCGGGGACCGCAGCGAGACGCCGACCCGCAGCCGGTGCGGCGGGACCAGCTTCTCCTGCGGCCGGCCGGCGAGCACCTGGAAGCCGACGGCCGCGTCGGCGACCGTGGAGGTCAGCATGCCGTGCTCGGTCAGGCCGAACCAGTCGTCGGCACCGAGCTGGCAGGGCACCACGCCCCGGCCGGGCTTCAGCCCGACCAAACCGCAGCAGGCCGCCGGGATGCGGATCGAGCCGAGGCCGTCGTTGCCGTGCGCCATGGGCACCAGCCCGGCGGCGACTGCGGCGGCGGCCCCGCCGGAGGAGCCACCCGGGGTGCGCCCGGAGTCCCACGGGTTGCGGGTCACCGCGCTGCCGTCGTCGGTGAGCGCCCAGAGGCCGAGCTCCGGCATCCGGGTCACCCCGAGGATCACCGCGCCCGCGCCGCGCAGCCGCCGGACCACCTCGTGGTCGGCCTCCGCCACTGCGCTGCGCACGGCGGCCGAGCCGTTCCAGGTGGGCAGGCCCGCGACCGGGGTGTTCTCCTTGACCGCGACCGGCACCCCGGCCAGCGGCAGGTTCGCCAGTTCCTCCTGCTCGTCGACCTTCTCCGCCTCGGTGATCGCCTCCCCGCCGCGCACCGTGCGGAACGCGGCGAGGTCGGCGTCGACCCGGGCGATGTGGTCAAGGTGGTCGGCCACGACCTGGGTGGCGGAGACGTCACCCCGCCGTACGCCGCGGGCGATCTGCTTCGCGGTCGCACCCACCCAGGTCGGCATGATGTCCTGCACGGCCACCCTCCCCAGCCAGCGGTCAGCCCAGCGCCTGCTCCAAGTCGGCGAGCAGGTCGTCGACCGTCTCGATGCCGACAGACAGTCGCACGAGATCGCCGGGAACTTCAAGCGGCGAGCCGGCAGCACTTGCGTGTGTCATCCGACCCGGGTGCTCGATCAGGGATTCCACCCCGCCGAGAGACTCGGCGAGCACGAACAACTTTGCCTGGTTGCAGATCTCCACGGCGTGCTCCTCGCCGCCTGCGGCGAGGAAGGAGATCATGCCGCCGAACCGGCGCATCTGCTTGGCGGCCACCTCGTGCCCGGGGTGCGACGGCAGGCCCGGGTAGATGACCTGAGCAACCTTGGCGTGCCCGTCCAGGTATGCGGCGATCCGCTCGGCGTTGTCGCAGTGCCGGTCCATCCGGACGCCCAGGGTCTTGATGCCGCGCAGGGTCAGCCAGGCGTCGAACGGGCCATTGACCGCGCCCATCGCGTTCTGGTGGAAGCGCAGTTCCTCGCCCAGCCCGCGGTCGGCCGCCACCAGCGCACCGCCGACGACGTCCGAGTGCCCGCCCACGTACTTGGTGGTGGAGTGCACCACCACGTCCGCGCCGAGCGAGATCGGCTGCTGCAGGTACGGCGACGCGAAGGTGTTGTCCACCACCAGCAGCGCCCCGGCGTCGTGGGCGACGGCGGCCAGCGCGGTGATGTCGGCGATGCCGAGCAGCGGGTTGGTCGGCGTCTCGATCCAGACGATCTTCGTGGTGCCGGGCCGGATCGCGGCCCGCACGGCATCGACGTCGGAGACCTTAGCCGGGGTGTACGCCAGCCCCCACCGCTCGGACACCTTCGCGAACAGTCGGTACGTGCCGCCGTACGCGTCGTCCGGGATCACCACGTGGTCGCCCGGCTTGCAGACGGCACGAAGCAGGGTGTCCTCGGCGGCCAGGCCGCTGGCGAAGGCGAGCCCGACGGGGCCGCCCTCCAGCGCGGCGAGGCACTCCTGGAGCGCATCCCTGGTGGGGTTGCCGGAGCGGCTGTACTCATAGCCCTGCCGGGGCGCGCCGACGGCGTCCTGGGCGTAGGTGCTGGTCTGGTAGATCGGTGGGATCACCGCGCCGGTGCGGGCCTCGGGGTCCTGTCCGGCATGGATGGCGAGCGTGTCGAAGCCGTGACTCATGCCCGAGACGTTAGTCGGTGGACGGAAGGGATCACGGTCAACGCCTCCGGTGGAGAAGGGCTCCCTTTCCCTCCGCACGACCGGCGCGGCGTCGACCGGTACCGGTGGGGCTAGCCTGGCCGGATGGGCGGGTGCGTGTTCTGCGGGATCGTGGCGGGCGACGTGCCGGCGTTCCGGGTGGCCGACGCCCCGGACGGGATCGCCTTCCTCGACACCCGGCCGGTGTTCCGGGGACACGTGCTGGTGGTGCCGCGCACCCACCTGGTCACCCTGGCCGACCTGCCGGCGGGCGCGCTGGCCGGCTACTTCGGGCTGGTCCAGCGGCTCGCCGTGGCGGTGGAGTCCGGTCTGGGGGCCGGCGGCACGTTCGTGGCCATGAACAACCGGGTGTCCCAGTCCGTGCCGCACCTGCACACCCACGTCGTGCCGAGGACGAAGGGCGACGGCCTGCGCGGCTTCTTCTGGCCCCGCACCCGTTACGCCGACGACGCCGAAGCCGAGTCCTACGCCGCCCGCATCACGGCAGCCCTCTGACGCGGTCCCTCGGCCCGCCCTACTGACAGTGCGTCGCAACGCTACGTGACGTCAACGGCTGGCGGTGGCGACACCCCGCCCTCGCTTTGCTCTGCCGCCTCATCCGCAACACCGCGCTGACCATTGCGAACACGGGGGCGGCCGCCGACCTCGCCGGAGCAGTTCGTCACCGAAGGTAACTGTTGCGGATGAGGAGGCAGAGCAAAGTGGCGAGAGGGCGCACCCTTGCCGGCAGGCATGGTGGCCGAGAGTAGCGACGCCAACGGCTGCAGCCCTCCTCGCCTCCGCTCCGATGCGGGATCTCGCCTGGGTGCGGGTGAAGTGGGTAAGGAAGGCGGGCCCGGCGGTGTTGCACGCGGGGAGAGGTACGAGAGGAGTTCCATCGTGTTCCTGCGCCATACGAAGCCCGAGCTGCCCACCCCCGACCAGGCCCTGCCGGGTCGCCTCATCGCGATGCCGATCGCGGATCGGCACGAGGTGCTGGGCACCCCGCTCAAGGGCCCCTTCCCGGCGGGCTCGCGGGTGGCCGTGTTCGCCATGGGCTGTTTCTGGGGCGCCGAGCGGCTGTTCTGGACGCTGCCGGGCGTGTTCACCACGTCCGCCGGCTACGCGGGCGGCACCACGCCGAACCCGACGTACGAGGAGGTGTGCTCGGGCCGGACCGGGCACGCCGAGGTGGTTCAGGTGGTCTACGACCCCACGGTGATCAGCTATGAGGACCTGCTCAAGGTCTTCTGGGAGAACCACGACCCGACCCAGGGCATGCGCCAGGGCAACGACGTGGGCACCCAGTACCGGTCGGCGATCTACGTCACCGGCGACGACCAGCTCGCCACCGCCCAGGCGTCCCGGGACGCGTTCGCGCCGATCGTGGCGCGTGCCGGCAAGGGCGAGATCACCACGGAGATCGACCGGCTCGGCGACTACTACTTCGCCGAGGACCATCACCAGCAGTACCTCGCCCCGACGAAGAACCCGAACGGGTACTGCAACCACGGGCCGAACGGGCTGAGCTGCCCGGTCGGCGTGGCCCGCACCGCCTGACCGGCGGCTTGACGCCGGCCGGCGGTTCCGGCCGGCGTCAGCCCGCCCGGAGGACGACGGTCCAGGTGGTCGTCGTGGTGCTGGCCGCCGCGCCCGTCGCGCTCAGGCCGCCGTACGCGCCGGTCGGCACCGAGGCCCCGGAGTCGGCGAGCAGCCCGGTGACCCGGCCGCCGCCGGTCTGCGAGCTGTTGCCGCGCGCCTGGACGCCGGGCAGGGCGGTCAGCGCCGTGGACGTGGAGTCGCCGTGCAGCCAGTACGACACGGCCCAGCCCCGCTCGGCGGTGACCGGGGTGGTCGGGGTGATCCGGACGGCGGAGCTGGCCGGGTCGGTGGCCCGGGCGTGCCCGGCGACCGGGCCGGTCGGGTCGGTCCCCCGGTACGCGGCGAGCACCAGGTTGCCCTTCGACTGCGTGCCGAGGGCGACCCGTACGGTCGACCCCGCGTCACCGTCGCCGGCGACCTTCCACCAGGCCGTGGTGGTGGCGTAGCCGCCGTCGAGGCGGTCCAGCCGGGTCCAGCCGGTCACCCCGGTCGGCTCGCCGGTGGTGGCGTGGGTGTTCTGGCTCAGGAACAGCAGCAGCGCGTCGCCCGCCTGGACACCCGGGGGCACCCCGACGGAGTGGTTCGTGACGTTCGCGTTTGCGGTGGCCTGCCCGACGTACGAGATCAGCTCCGGCAGCGGCGCGACCGTGACGTCCAGGGTGGCGGTGCCGGTGGCGCCCCGGTCGTCGGTGACGGTGAGCGTGACCGGGTAGGTGCCCGCCTCGGCGTACGTGTGGGTGGTGCTCGGAACGCTGTCCGTGTCGGCGGTCGAACCGTCGCCGAAGGCCCAGGCGTGGTCCTGGACCGCCCCGTCGGCATCGGTGGAGCCGGCCGCCGAGAACGTGCACGCCAGCCCTGCGCAGGACGGCGCGAGGTGGGCCGTGGGCGGGGTGTTGGCCGCGCCGCCGGAGCCCTTGAGGAGCCTGATCCAGTCGATGTCGCCGGCGAAGTAGTCGCAGGTGACGTCCACCCCGTCGCAGGCGCTCTTGCCGCCGACGGAGAGCTGCCAGTTGTTGGCGATCGTCCCGGTGGGGCCGGTGAGCCGGCTGGTGCGCACGCCGTCGACGTACATCTCGACGTACGTCGAGGTGCGGTTGCAGGTCACCGTGTGCCACTGCCCGTCGGCGATGGACGTGCCCGTGTAGCCGGTGCGCGTCGCGCCGTCGCCGCCGCGGAACATGCACCGGGGCTTGCCGGCGGGCGCCTCGAACTTCCAGTAGCCGCCGGCCGTGTTGCCCTGCCCCTTCTGCAGGATGTTGCCGAAGGAGCGCGTGGTGCGGTACCGGATGGTGAACGAGAAGTCCCCGGCCTCGGGGTTGAACTCGTTGCTCGCCGGCACCAGGTCGACGTGTCCCGGCACGTACTCGTGGTCGACGGGGTTGTGGTACGCGAACCGGTGGGCGGTCGCGCCCGCGTAGCGCACCCCGGTGGCCACCTCGGTCCCGACGGTCCCGTGCCGGCCGTTGCCGCTGCTGTCGGCGAGGACCGTGGCGCCCGCCGGCTCGTCCATGCTCCAGAAGGCCACCGTCCGGGTGGCGACCGCCTGCGCCGGGGACGCCCCGACCAGCACCCCGGCGGCGGCCAGCGTGGTGGCCACGGCGAGCCGGCCGACCGTCCGGACAACCCGTCGTCGCGTCGTCGCGCGCATCAGCATCGCCTCCTCGTGGCTCACCGGCGAGCGTGGCACGGGAACGAACTCGACTCCATGCCCCGTCGGGGTGGAAACCCGGCACCCGGTGCTGGTGGGGCGGGACCGATCGGCGGGTACGGGCGACGGGCGGCGGATGCCGTTCCACCGGTGCGGCGTTTGTCACAACCGGTCGGCCGGGCGAACCGGGCAGGGTGCCGGGGCGGGGTGCGAACGCCCGCGCGGGAGCCGTCCCGGATGCGGCGGCGCGCATTTTAGCAAGCACGTAACGACGACGGCATCATCTCAACAGGCGAACCGCACTCACCTCTGGCAGCATTGTCTGCCATGTGCGGACTGGCTGGGGAATTTCGCCGCGACGGCTCGCGGGCCGATGTCGCGGTGGTGGAGCGCATGGCGGCCACGATGAGCGACCGGGGCCCCGACGACAGCGGGGTGTGGTCCCAGGGCCCGACCGCCCTCGGCCACCGCCGCCTGAAGATCATCGACCTGTCGGCCGCCAGCGGGCAGCCGCTGGTCGACCCGGCGTCCGGGCTGACCGGGGTCTTCAACGGCTGCGTCTACAACTACCGCGAACTACGCGAGGAACTCCAGGCCAAGGGCCACCGGTTCTTCTCCTCCGGCGACAGCGAGGTGGTCGTCAAGGCGTACGCCGAGTGGGGGCCGGACTTCGTCGACCACCTGGTCGGCATGTTCGCCGTGGCGATCAGCGAGCGGGACACCGGCCGGCTGGTGCTGGCCCGGGACCGGCTCGGCATCAAGCCGCTCTACCTGGCCGAGGCCCCGGGCGTGGTGCGCTTCGCCAGCACTCTGCCGGCCCTGCTGGCCGGCGGCGGCGTGGACACCACGATCGACCCGGTGGCGCTCGCCCACTACCTGAGCTTCCACAGCATCGTGCCGCCGCCGCGCACGATCCTGCGCGGGGTGGCCAAGCTGCCCCCGGCCACCGTCCGGGTGTACGAGGCGGACGGCACCAGCCGCGAGCGGGTCTACTGGGACCCGTCCTTCACCCGGCACGAGGAGCGGGCCGGGTGGTCCGCCCGCGACTGGGAGGACGCCCTGCTGGAGTCGCTGACCACGGCGGTGCGCCGCCGGATGGTCGCCGACGTCCCGGTGGGCGTGCTGCTCTCCGGCGGGCTGGACTCCAGCCTGGTGGTGGCCCTGCTGGCCGGCGAGGGCCAACGCGACCTGTCCACGTTCTCCATCGGCTTCGACGCCGTCGGCGGGCGCTCCGGCGACGAGTTCGTCTTCTCCGACCTGGTGGCGAAGAAGTTCGGCACCGACCACCACCAGATCCGGGTGGCCGCCCGCGACCTGCTGCCGCCCCTGGAGGCGGCCGTCGCGGCCATGAGCGAGCCGATGGTCAGCCACGACTGCGTGGCGTTCTACCTGCTCAGCCAGGAGGTGTCGAAGCACGTCAAGGTGGTCCAGTCCGGCCAGGGCGCGGACGAGATCCTCGGCGGCTACCACTGGTACCCGCCGCTGGCCGGGGTCGACCGGGAGCGGGCCGTCGAGACGTACGCGAAGGCGTTCTTCGACCGGGACGGGGCCGGGCTGGCCCGGGTCCTCGACCCGGCGTGGCTGGCCGACGGCGACCCGGCGCGGGAGTTCGTGGCCGCCCACCTGGCCCGGGCGGGCGCGCAGACGGCGGTCGACGCCGGCCTGCGGATCGACACCCAGGTCATGCTGACCGACGACCCGGTGAAGCGGGTCGACAACATGACCATGGCGCACGGGCTGGAGGCCCGGGTGCCGTTCCTCGACCACGAGTTCGTGGAGCTGGCCGCGAGCTGCCCGCCGGAGCTGAAGCTGGCCCAGGGCGGCAAGGGCGTGCTGAAGGAGATCGGCCGCCGGGTCCTGCCGCACGAGGTCATCGACCGGCCGAAGGGCTACTTCCCCGTGCCGGGCCTCACCCATCTGGAGGGCAAGCTCCTCGACCGGGTACGCGACGCGCTGCACGCGCCGCAGGCCCGCCGCCGCAACCTGTTCCGCACCGAGTACGTCGACGCGCTGTTGTCCGACCCGAACGCCGAACTGACCCCGTTGAACGGAAACAAGCTGTGGCAGCTGGGACTCCTGGAAATGTGGCTCCAGAGCCACGGAATCGACTGACGGTGAGCGACACACTGGCGACCGGGGCGGCACCCACCGACCGGGAACGGGTGCTCGGCCGGCGACGCGAGCGGGTCGGGCCGGGCGGGGACCCCGTGGCTCCCGCCCCCGCCGAGGCGGAACGGCCCACCGGGGGCGACGGCGTGGTGCTCGACTGCGGCTGGGGCCGGCTGGTCTTCGGCCAGACCTTCGCCGACCAGGCCGCCGTGGCCGCGGTGCTGCGCTCGGAGGCCGCCGGTGCCCGGGACATCTGCATCTACCTGCGCGACCCGCACGTGCTGGTGTCCCGGCTGCCCGACGAGCTGTTCATCGACCCGTCGCTGACGTACCGGCTGCGGCTCCCCGCCAGCCCGGCCGGCAGCCCGGCCGCCGGCGAGGAGGACGCCCTGCCCGGGCTGCGGATCCGAACGCTGCACGACGCCGACGACGCCGACGCGGTGAACCGGATCTACGCCCGCAACGGCATGGTCACCGCCCCGGTCGACGTGCTGGTCGACAACGCCCGCACCGAACGGTTCCTGCACCTGGTGGCCGAGGACGCCACCGGGGACGTGGTCGGCACGATCACCGGCGTGGACCACGTCGCGGTCTTCGCCGACCCGGACAACGGCGCCAGCCTGTGGTGCCTCACCGTGGACTTCAACACCGCCCCGCCCGGCACCGGCCAGGCTCTGCTCACCGAGCTGGCCACCCGGCTCACCGGGCGCGGCCGGGCGTTCGTCGACCTGTCGGTGCTGGCCGAGAACACCGGGGCGATCCGGCTGTACGAGCGGCTCGGCTTCTACCGCACCGCCACGCTCTGCGTGAAGCGGAAGAACCCGATCAACGCGCCGCTCTTCCTGCCCTCGACGCCGGAGGGGTACGACCGGCTCAACCCGTACGCGAGGATCGTCGCCGACGAGGCGATGCGCCGGGGCATCCGGGTGGAGGTCACCGACCCCGAGTGGGGCGAGCTGCGGCTGAGCAACGGCGGTCGGACGATCGTCACCCGCGAGTCGCTGTCGGAGCTGACCTCGGCGGTCGCGATGAGCCGGTGCGACGACAAGCGGGTCACCCGGCGGATCCTCACCGAGGCGGGCCTGTCGGTGCCGCGCGGCCGGACCGCGACCGGGGACGACGCCGACGCCGCGTTCCTGGCCGAGGTGGGCCGGGTCGTGGTGAAGCCGGCGCGCGGGGAGCAGGGCAACGGCATCACCGTCGGGGTGCGCACCCCGGAGGCGCTGGCCACCGCCGTCGCGCTGGCCCGGGGCTTCTGCCCGGACGTGCTCGTCGAGGAGATGCGCGACGGCGAGGACCTGCGGGTGATCGTCATCGACCACGAGGTGGTCGCCGCGGCCGTCCGCCGGCCCGCGCAGGTGACCGGCGACGGGGTGCACGACATCGCCGAGCTGATCGAGCGGCAGAGCCGCCGCCGGGCCGCCGCCACCGGGGGTGAGTCCCGCATCCCGGTGGACGACATGACCCGGGACGTGGTCGCCGAGGCCGGGTACGAGCTGCGCGACGTGCTGTCCGAGGGCACGGTGCTGACCGTCCGCCGGACCGCGAACCTGCACACCGGTGGCACGATCCACGACGTCACCGGCGAGCTGCACCCGGAGATCGCCGAGGCGTGCGTGGCGGCCAGCCGGGCGCTGGACATCCCGGTCACGGGGGTTGACCTGCTGGTTCCCGCCCCTGACCGGCCGGAGCACGTGTTCATCGAGGCGAACGAGCGGCCCGGCCTGGCCAACCACGAGCCGCAGCCGACCGCCGAGCGCTTCGTCGACCTGCTCTTCCCCGGCACGCGGGCACCGCAACGCCTCTGGTCACCGGCGGGTGCGGCAAGCTCTCAGGCATGACCGCACGCAAGCCCGTCCCGCTGAAGATCGACCTGGACTACCTCCGCCAGGTGCTGCTGGAGCTGCTGGAGATCCCGAGCCCGTCCGGGCGCACCGACCACGTGCAGCAGTACGTCGGCGAGCGCCTCTCCGCGTTCGGGATCTCCTCCACACTGACCCGACGCGGCGCGCTGAGCGCCTGCCTGCCGGGCCCCCGGCAGACCGGCGCGGACCGGGCGATCGTGGTGCACACCGACACCATCGGCGGCATGGTGAAGCGGCTCAAGGAGAACGGCCGGCTGGAGCTGATGCAGATCGGCACGCACAGCGCCCGGTTCGCCGAGGGCGCACACGTGCGGATCTTCACCGACGACCTGGACCGGGTGGTCACCGGCCAGGTGCTGCCGCTCAAGGCCAGCGGGCACCGCTACAACGAGGCCGTCGACCTCCAGGGGGTCGGCTGGGAACAGGTCGAGGTCCGGGTCGACGAGCCGGTGACCGACGAGGCCGGGCTGCGCGCCCTCGGCATCGACGCCGGGGACTTCGTGGCGTTCCTGCCCAACCCGACGGTCACCCCCAGCGGGTACGTCAAGTCCCGGCACCTGGACGACAAGGCCGGGGTGGCGGCGGTGCTGACCGCGTTCAAGGCGATGATCGACGCGGGTGTGACCCCGGCGGTGACCGCGCACCTGCTGGTAACGGTCACCGAGGAGATCGGGCACGGGGCCAGCCACGGCCTGGACCCGGACGTCGCCGAGATCGTCTCCGTGGACGCCGCGGTGGTCGCCCCCGGGCAGCAGTCCCGGGAGGACGCGGCCACCCTGGCGATGGGCGACGGCGTCGGCCCGTTCGACTACCACCTCACCCGCAACCTGGCGGCGATCGCCCGCGAGCACGGGGTGGACCTGGTCCGGGACGTCTTCGAGTACTACCGCTCGGACGTGGCGGCGGCGGTCGAGGCGGGCGCGCACGCCCGGGTGGCGCTGCTCGGCTTCGGGGTGGACGCCACCCACGGCCACGAGCGCACCCATCTCGACGGGCTGAGCCACCTGACCCAACTGCTCTGCCTGTACCTCCAGAGCGACCTGGTCTTCCCCGAGTGGGACGCCGAGCCGGAGGGTGACCTGGCCGACTTCCCGTCGTTGGCGGTGCAGCCGGCCAGCGAGGAGGGCCCACGAGAGGGCCCGATCGGGATCACCGACTGAGCCAGGCCAGGGCTGCCACGGCCCGGCCCGCGCTTGTTCCCGTCGGCCCTGTGAATCAAATCCGTTGCTGCCGCCCCCGGGGAGTGGGTAGCGTGGCCGTACACGTGAAGGGAGGTGGTCCAAAGTTGTATAGCAATCGGACTCGTGAGGTGGCTGTCCGCTAGCCGCTGTCCTCGACAGTGAGAACCCTGTCCGCCGCGAGGCGGGCATGCACCATCGTCGAGACCGTGTGGCAGCGGTGCGGCGAAACCACGACAGCCACCCGACCCCCGGGGTGCCGGCCCAGTCCAGCCGGCCCGTGCGCGAGCACGGAAGCCCCGGGGGTCGCTCCATGCTCACCGGGGGCATTGTGTCGATGCGCGAACTCGTGGTGCTCGGGACGGCCAGTCAGGCACCGACCCGGGCACGCAACCACAACGGGTACGTGCTGCGCTGGGACGACGAGGTGATCCTCTTCGACCCGGGCGAGGGCAGCCAGCGGCAGCTCCTGCACACCGGCGTCACCGCCACCGACCTCACCCGGATCTGCGTCACCCACTTCCACGGCGACCACTGCCTCGGCCTGCCCGGCACCATCCAGCGGCTCTCCCTGGACCGGGTGCCCCGCCCGGTGGCGGTGCACTTCCCGGCCGGCGGCGCCGAGTACTTCGACCGGCTGCGGCACGCGTCGAGCTTCCACGAGACCGCCGAGCTGGTCGTCGAGCCGATCACCGCCGACGGGCAGCGGTTCGCCCTGCGCGCCGGCACGCTCCAGGCCCGTCGGCTGCGGCACCCGATCGAGACGTACGGCTACCGGCTGGTCGAGCCGGACGGCTGCCGGATGCTGCCGGAGCGGCTGGCCGCGTACGGCATCGCCGGGCCGGCCGTCGGGGAGCTGCTCCGCGTCGGCCACCTGGACGTCGGCGGTCGCCGCGTGACCCGGGACGAGGTGAGCGTGACCCGGCCGGGGCAGCGGTTCGCCTTCGTGATGGACACCGGGCTCTGCGACGGGGTGTACGCCCTCGCCGAGCACGCCGACCTGCTGGTCATCGAGTCGACGTTCCTGGCCTCCGAGGCCGCGCTCGCCGCCGAGGTCGGGCACCTCACGGCCGGCCAGGCCGCCCGGGTCGCGGCCGAGTCGGGGGTACGCACGCTGGTGCTCACCCACTTCTCCCAGCGGTACGCCGACGCCCGGCGCTTCGCCGACGAGGCCCGCGAACACTTCGCCGGTGAGCTGGTGATCGCCGAGGACCTGATGACCGTGCCGGTGCCGCCCCGGCGGGTAGCCTCGGGCGGGTGACGATCACCCTGCGCCACGCGACCGCCGACGACCTGCGCCCGGTGGGGGCGCTGCACCAGCGGTCCCGGGTGGCGGCGTACTCGTCGTTCCTGCCGGCGGAGGCCCTCGCGGATCCGACGCCGGAGGCGATGGGGGCGTACTGGGCCGAGCGGTGGACGTGGGAGCGGGACGAGCACCTGATGACCGTGGCCGAGCGGGACGGCCGGCTGGTCGGGTTCAGCTACCTCGGCCCGGACGACCAGGACGATCCGGCGACCGGCCTGCTCAACGCCATCCACCTCGACCCGGCCGAGCAGGGCCGGGGCACCGGCCGGGCGCTGATGGCCGACGCGCTGGCCACGATGCGCGACCGGGGCCGGCGCCGGGCGGTGCTGTGGGTGCTGGAGTCCAACGCCCACGCCCGCCGGTTCTACGAGCGCGGCGGCTGGCAGCCCACCGGCGAGCGCCGCGAGGAGCACGTCGGCACGGCCCGCGTCCCCCAGCTCCGCTACGCCCGCGAGCTGTCGTTCCAGTGAGCACTGACCCCAGCTTCACACCGGGGGTCATCTCCGCCCCTCCCCCCTCCCCCCAGCGCCGCGCGTGCCAACCCAGGGCCGAGCCGCTCACCCTGAATCGCGATTCTTGGACACTTTTCGTTCACCCTGAACGACAACGGTCCAAGGTCCGGGCGCGGTGCCGTTGACGGTTGAGACGCAGCGACGAACCCGGGCGGGGTCAGGCGCCGTTCCGGTCCGAGTCCGCCGAGAAGTTGATCACGCCGAGGTAGCCGTCGCCGTCCTCGACGACCTTCATCAGCATGCTGTCGGCGTAGATGTTGTCCTTGTCGTTGAAGGTGTCCCGCCCGGTGTGCGAGGCGTACAGCGCCGCGGCGAAGACCTTCGTGTTGAGCGCCTCGTCGAACATCACCTGGGTGGTGAGCACCCGGTTGTTGTTCACGTGCACCATGGCGTGGATGTGCACGGTACGGCCCCGGTACCAACCCGGCCAGACGGTGACGAACTCGACGATTCCGTCGGCGTTGGTGACCTGCGCCCCGCGCAGGTACCGCTTGTCGTCGGTCGGGGTGAGGTCGGCCGCCTGCCCCTCGGAGCCGCCACCCGGGGCCCCACCGCCGGGCGCACCACTGGGCGGAGTCCCACCCGGCCCACCGCCGGGCGCACCGCTCGGCGGAGTCCCACCCGGCCCACCGCCGGGCGCACCGCTCGGCGGAGTCCCACCCGGCCCACCGCCGGGCGCACCGCTCGGCGGAGTCCCGCCGGGCGCGCCACCGCCGCCGGTCGACTGGCCCTCCGCGCCCGAGTACAGCCCTGCCGCGTCGCAGTGCCAGATCTCCACGACGGCGTTCGGCAGCGGAGCGCACTTCTCGCTGTCCTGCACCCGGATGGCCACCCGCAGCCGGGTGCCCGGCCGGTCCTCCCGGATGTCGCGACGGATCTTGTCGGCGTCGAAGTAGTACGGGCCCTGGGTGGTGCTCGCGGTCAGCGTGCAGGTGTTCGCGTCGGCGAAGAGCGCGGCCAGGTCGCCCGACGTGCCGGCGGTGGCCTGCGGCGTCACGGTCTCACCAGTCGACGCGGTGACGGCCCCGTCGTCCCGTCCGCAGGCGGCCAGCAGGCCGGCCAGCCCGATCGAGCCGACGCCGGCGATCAGCCGACGACGGCTGACCCGCTGCCCTTCGTGGTGGTCGAGGTCGTGACGCATGGGTCCTCCCGGGGTGGCTCGATGACGGATCAACCGATCCGGCACCGACGCTAGGCCGAGGGGTTGGGCGGGTCCTGTGCCGAACTTGTGCGCCTGCTGTGTAACGGGTCAGGGCCCCTTCCCGGTCGGGGAAGGGGCCCTGCGGCATGTCGCCGGATCAGGCCGAGCCTGGGCCCGGCAGGTCAGTGTGCGCGGTCAGGTCAGTGTGCGCGGTCGGTCAGTGGGCACCGAGGTGGGCGAGCAGGTCCTGCCGGGTCAGCACGCCCTTGGGCTTGCCGTCCACCAGCACCAGCGCCGCGTCGGACTTCTCCAGCAGCGCGACCGCCTCGCTCACCGGCTGGCCGCCGCCGATCATCGGCAGCGGGTCGGCCATGTGCCGCTCGATCGTGTCGTGCAGGTGAGCCTGACCGGTGAACAGGGCGTCGAGCAGGTCCCGCTCCGCGATCGAGCCGGCCACCTCGCCGGTCACCACGGGCGGCTCGGCCTTGAGCACCGGGAGCTGGGAGACGCCGTACTCGCGCATGTAGTCGATGGCGTCACGGACCGTCTCGGTCGGGTGCACGTGCACCAGCTCGGGCAGCCCGCCCGGCTTGCTGGCGAGGGCGTCGGCGACGGTCGGCTCGCTGCCCGAGTTGTCCAGGAAGCCGTACCGGGCCATCCAGGTGTCGTTGAAGATCTTCGACAGGTACCCCTTGCCGCTGTCCGGCAGCAGCACCACGACCACGTCGTCCGGGCCGGCGGCGCGGGCCACCTCCAGGGCGGCGACCACGGCCATCCCGCAGGAGCCGCCGACCAGCAGCCCCTCCTCGCGGGCCAGCCGCCGGGTCATCTCGAAGGACGCCTTGTCGGAGACCTCCACGATCTCGTCGGTGATGCTCCGGTCGTACGTCTCGGGCCAGAAGTCCTCGCCGACCCCCTCGACCAGGTACGGCCGGCCGGTGCCGCCGGAGTAGACCGAGCCCTCCGGGTCCGCGCCGACGATCCGCACCCGCCCGTCGGAGGCCTCCTTCAGGTACCGGCCGATGCCGGAGATGGTGCCGCCGGTGCCCACCCCGGCCACGAAGTGGGTCAGCCCGCCGCCGGTCTGCTTCCACAGCTCCGGGCCGGTGGTCTCGTAGTGCGAGCGCGGGTTGGCCGGGTTGCTGTACTGGTCGGGCTTCCACGCGCCGGGGATCTCCCGGGCCAGCCGGTCGGAGACGTTGTAGTAGGAGCGCGGGTCCTCCGGCGCGACGGCGGTCGGGCAGACCACCACCTCCGCGCCGTACGCCCGCAGCACGTCCTGCTTGTCCTGGCTGACCTTGTCCGGGCAGACGAACACGCACCGGTAGCCCTTGAGCTGGGCCACCAGGGCCAGCCCGACGCCGGTGTTGCCGCTGGTCGGCTCAACGATGGTGCCGCCCGGCCCCAGGATCCCGGCGGCCTCGGCGTCCTCGACCATCCGTAGCGCGATCCGGTCCTTCACCGAACCGCCCGGGTTGAGGTACTCCACCTTCGCGAGCACGGTCGCCCGGATGCCCTCGGTGACGTTGCGCAGCCGTACCAGCGGGGTGTTGCCGATCATCTCGACGACATTGTCGTAGTACTGCACCTCGTTGTGCCCTCCGTTACGGCGCCGGCGACGGCGGCCGGGCAGACGTTGATTCGACGCCCAGGGTACGTGCCGTCAGGGCGTCACATGCCCCGGGATGACCGAGCTGCGGCGGGTCTCCCACTCCAGGAACCGCTCGGTCTCCGCCAGCACGGCACCGGCCAGCCAGGTGACCATGACCGCGTCGTCGGCCAGCCCGAAGATCGCCAGCGGGATCTCCGGGAGCAGGTCGATCGGCGAGACGATGTACGCCGTCGCCGCGGTCATCAGGGCCAGCCGGAGGCCGCCGTCGTACTCGCCCCGGGTGGTGGCCCGGATCATCCGGGGCAGCGCCCCCAGCCGGGCGCCCAGCGACGGGCCGCCCCTCGCCCCGGAGGACAGCGCCCTGGCCAACGCCGTGAACGCCGCGCCACGTTTCAGTGTCTTTCCCATCTCCACACCCCTCTCCGCCCGACATCGTGCGGTGTCGGTGCAAGGAATACCCGCAACCGTCGGATCCCAGGCATCGCAGAGGGCAGCACGACGACAGCGGCATGTCGTGCCGGCGCGATAATGTCGCTGTATGGGGGTCGCTGGTTCCGCCGTACCGGTCGGTCCGCGCTGGCGCCGTGCCCGGCGGGTCGCCCGCCTGGCGGCGCTCGGCACGGGCGCCACCGCCGCTGCCGCCGTCGCCACGGGCGGGGTGCTGATCGGCCAGGCCCGGCAGGCCCGCCGCACCATTCCGATGGCCGAGGCACCCCCGCCCCGCTGCGACGGCGTCTACGGCGCGAAGCTCCCCGGCCCGCCGCTGACCGTGGTGATCCTCGGCGACTCCACCGCCGCCGGGTACGGGGTGCACCGCCGCCGGGAGACCCCCGGTTCGCTGCTGGCCACCGGGCTGTCCCGCCGCCTGCACCGCCCGGTGCGGCTGCACCGGTTCGCCGTGGTGGGCGCCATCTCGTCGGGGCTCAAGCCGCAGGTGGAGTCCGCGCTGGAGCACCAGCCGGACGTCGCGGTGATCCTGATCGGCGGCAACGACGTCACCAACCGTGCCCCGGCGAGCCTGGCCGTGCGCTACCTGTTCGACGCGGTCCACGCGCTACGCGAGGGCGGGTGCGAGGTGGTGGTCGGCACCTGCCCCGACCTCGGGGCGATCCGGCCGATCCAGCCGCCGCTGCGTTGGCTGGCCCGGCGGTGGAGCCGGCAGCTCGCCGCCGCCCAGACGGTGGCGGTGGTCGAGGCGGGCGGTTGGACGGTCTCCCTCGCCGACCTGCTCGGTCCCCGGTTCGTCGCCGAGCCGACCCGAATGTTCGCCTGGGACCGGTTCCATCCCTCCGCCGAGGGGTACGCGATGGCCGCCGCCGCGCTGCTGCCGACCGTGCTCTCGGCGCTCGGCGCCGGGCAGGAGCGCCGCCCTGGCCTCGCGCGCGGGGAGGGCGTACGGTCGCTGCCTGAGGCCGCCCAGGAGGCGGCTCGGCACGCGGGCACAGAGGTCAGCGCCACCCAGGTCCACGGGCGCGACCGGGGTCCGGGCGGGCGATGGGCGCAGCTGCGCCGGCGGGCCTTCTTCGGCGTCGGCGCGGTGCCGCAACCCGGCCCGGCCGCCGACTCACCCACACTGGAGGGACGGCCATGACCGAGCACAGCGGTAGCCACGGCGCGGGGGACCGGGGTCTGGGCGCGGAACTCGCCCTCCGGCTGGGCCGGGCTGCGGCCCTGTCCCTGATCGCCGGGACGATCGGCGGCGCGGCCGTCCTCGCCGGCGAGGCGTTCGTCGCCCGCAACCGCCGGTATGCCCAGCCGGAGCTTGGGCTGGCCCTGCGTGCCACGGTGGGGCGGCCGGGCGCGCCGCCGCTGCGGCTGGTCCTGCTCGGCGACTCGTCCGCCCTCGGAGTCGGCGTGGGCCTGCTGGGCGACACCGTCGGCGGGCAGCTCGCCCACCTGCTCGCCGAGGGGCCGGCGGGCCGCCAGGTGCACCTGTCCAGCGTCGGGGTGTCCGGCTCCCGCTCCACCGACCTGGCCACCCAGGTGGCCCGGGCGCTGCTCGGCCCGCGCCCCGACGTGGCGGTGATCCTGATCGGCGCCAACGACGCCACCGCGCTGCGCCGGCCGGCGGAGGCCGGGGCGTACCTGGGGGCGGCCGTGCGGCGACTGCGCGAGGCGAACGTCGAGGTCGTCGTCGGCACCTGCCCCGACCTGGGGGCGGTCCACGCGATCGCCCCACCGCTACGGCAGGTGGTCGGCTGGGCCGGCCGGCGGGTGGCCCGGGCACAGACCGTCGCCGTGCTCGACGCCGGGGGCACCGTGGTCGACCTGGGCACCGAGACCGGCCCGGTGTTCCGGGCCGACGCCGGCACCTTCTGCCACGACGGGTTCCACCCCTCCGCCGACGGGTACCGGATCTGGGCGCACGCGCTGATCCCGGCGGTGGCCGCCGCGGCGAACGTCGCCTCCCGCCACTGACCGCCGGCCCCGGCGGCACCGCCGGCTCCGGGGTGCGGTGTGCGGTGTGCGGGGTGACATTTCCCGCCGGGTGGGACGCTTCCCCGGCATGTTACCGGCGAGTTAACGTTGGTTCATGCCGACCGAGTCGTCCCGCGACGCCGTCATCGTCGCCACCGCCCGCTCCCCCATCGGCCGGGCGCACAAGGGTTCCCTGCGCGACGTCCGCCCCGATGACCTCGCCGCCACCATCGTGCGGGCCGCCCTGGACAAGGTCCCCCAGCTCGACCCCGCCGAGATCGACGACCTCTACCTGGGCTGCGGCCTGCCCGGTGGCGAGCAGGGCTTCAACATGGCCCGGGTGGTCGCCACCCTGATGGGCCTGGACGGCCTGCCGGGCGCCACCCTCACCCGGTACTGCGCCTCCTCGCTGCAGACCACCCGGATGGCGATGCACGCGATCCGGGCCGGCGAGGGCGACGTGTTCGTCTCCGCCGGGGTCGAGATGGTCTCCCGGTACGCCCGGGGCAACTCCGACGGGCTGCCGCCCGAGGCACAGGCGCTGGTGGGTGGCGGTTGGGAGAACCCCCGCTTCGCGGCGGCACGGGAGCGGTCGACGCAGCGCGCCCAGGGCGGCCCGGAGGTCTGGACGGACCCGCGAGAGTCCGGCGAACTGCCCGACATCTACCTGGCCATGGGACAGACCGCCGAGAACCTGGCCCAGGTGCACGACGTGACCCGCGCCGACATGGACGCCTTCGGCGTACGCAGCCAGAACCTGGCCGAGAAGGCGATCGCCGACGGCTTCTGGGCCCGCGAGATCACCCCGGTCACCACGCCCGACGGCACCGTGGTCGACGGCGACGACGGGCCCCGGGCCGGGGTCACCCTGGAGGGCGTCGCCGGGCTGAAGCCGGTGTTCCGCCCCGACGGCCGGGTCACCGCCGGCAACTGCTGCCCGCTCAACGACGGTGCGGCCGCCGTGGTGATCATGAGCGCCCAGCGGGCCCGGGACCTGGGCATCACCCCGCTGGCCCGAATCGTCTCCACCGGGGTGACCGCCCTGTCCCCCGAGATCATGGGCCTCGGTCCGGTCGAGGCGTCGCGGCAGGCGCTCGCGCGGGCCGGCATGACCATCGACGACGTCGACCTGGTCGAGATCAACGAGGCGTTCGCCGCCCAGGTGATCCCCTCCTACCGGCAGCTCGGCATCCCCGAGGAGAAGCTGAACGTGATGGGCGGGGCGATCTCCGTCGGCCACCCGTTCGGCATGACCGGCGCCCGGATCACCGGCACCCTGCTCAACGCCCTGGAGTGGCACGACGGGTCGGTCGGCCTGGAAACCATGTGCGTCGGCGGCGGCCAGGGCATGGCCATGGTGCTCGAGCGCCTCGGCTGACGCCGGCGGGCCGGGCGGGTACCGGGCCCGGCACGGCGGCAGTCAGAGCACGGTACGGGTCGCCGTCACCTCGGCGGCGGCCCGGGCCAGCAGGTCGGTGGCCGGCCCGGCGGCCAGCAGGTCGGCGGTGACCACCCGGAGCTGGTCGGGCAGGGCGAGGTCGTTGCCGAGCCGGGGCACCGCCCGGCGGGGCTGCCCCTCGGCGTCGGCGGCGAGGTTCGCGAGCTCCTGCACCAGCCGGTGCACCAGGTCGGCCCGGGCCACGTTGCCACCCCCGGCGGCCGCCGCCCAGCGCGGTTGCTGCCAGTGCCCGATCTGACGGACCAGCAGTCCCACCGCCCGGTCCAGTTCCGCTGCGCTCACCGCACCGAGTCTACGAAAGGCCGTCGGCCGGCCGCCGGCCAGTCAGCGGCGCAGTTGACATCCTCTCCGCCCTGAAGGGCGGAGATTCCCTCTGCGCTGTGTGTGGAACACGTGGCGTTCGGGTGGGTTACCGCTTCGCGGCGCGGTGCCAGCATCGCTGCTGGTCTTACCTGCGCTCCACGGTCGTTGAAGTCCGCCCGTCCGGCGGCCTTGATGTTGATGGCGGCGTTGACGTCCCGGTCGTGGTGGCTGCCGCACGGGCAGTCCCACGCCCGGACGTCCAGGGCCATCTTCGAGTTGATCCGGCCGCAGTCGGAGCACATCCGGGTGGACGGGAAGAACCGATCCACCCGGCCGAAGGTGCGCCCGTATCGGGCGGCCTTGTACTCCAACATGCTCGTGAACGAAGCCCATCCGGCGTCGTGGACGGACTTCGCGAGCCGGGTCCGGCCGAGACCGATCACGCACAGGTCCTCGACGTACACCGCTTGGTTGTCGCGGATGATCGCCGTGGACAGTTTGTGCTGCCAGTCTCGCCGGGTGTCGGCCACTCGCGCATGAACACGGGCGACCTTCACGACGGCCTTCTTGCGGTTTTGGCTGCCCCGCTGCTTGCGGGACAGATCCTGTTGCAGCCGGCGCAGCTTGCGGGCCGCGCGGCGCAGAAACCTCGGCGCCGTCACCTTCGTGCCGTCCGAGAGGACCGCGAAGTGGGTCAGACCCAGGTCGATACCGACCTCCGAGTCCGTCTCGGGCAGTACCTCGTCCTCGCACGTCTGGACGACGAACGAGGCGAAGTACCTGCCGCCCGCGTCCCTGATCACCGTGACCGAGCTGGGCTCGGACGGCAGGGTCCGCGACCAACGGACCGGCACGTCGCCGATCTTCGGCAGGCGCAGGCGACCGTTGTCCAGGACCTTGAACCGGCTGTTCCTGGTGAACCGGATGGCCTGCCGGTTGTCCTTGCGGGAACGGAACCTCGGCGGTGCCACCTTGCGGCCCTTGCGTTTGCCGCTGATCGAGGCGAAGAAGTTGCGGTACGCCGTGTTGAGGTCGGCCAAGGCCTGCTGCAACACAACCGACGACACCTCGGAAAGCCACGCCCGTTCCGGTGTCGCCTTGGCCTCGGTGATCCGCTTCGACAACTCGGCGTCCGCCAGGTACTTCTCGCCGTTCTCCCTGGCCATCTGCCGTGCGCGCAGCCCGTCGTTGAACACCACGCGGGCGCACCCGAACGACCGGGCCAGCGCTTCGCACTGGGCGGTGTCCGGGTAGACCCGGTAGTGGTAACGGAGCCGCACCAGATCAACATACCATTGGTCTATGGCTGAAAATGAGAACATCCGCACTGGTAGACACTGCGTTTTCGCTCTGCACGCCCACTTGGTCTTCGTCACCAAGTTTCGGCACAGGGTGTTCGGCGACCGACACCTCGCCCGGATGGGCGAAATCATGCGGGCGGTGTGCGCCGACTTCGAAACCGAGCTGGTCGAGTTCAACGGGGAAAACAACCACGTCCACCTGCTCGTGAACTTCCCGCCCAAGGTCGCCCTGGCGAAGCTGGTCAACAGCCTCAAGGGCGTGTCCAGCAGGCGGATGCGGCAGGAGTTCCCCGACCTCGCACGCCACTACTACCAGACCAACAAGCTCTGGTCGGGTTCCTACTTCGCGGGCTCCGCCGGCGGCGCACCCCTGAGCGTCGTGCGTGATTACATCGAGCAACAGAACCGCCCGGTCTGAAACACTGCTCGGGCCTTGACAGCCCTCCCAACGCGGGCCTTCACCCCCGCCCTGAAGGGCGGAGCACTGGCCCGCGGCGCAGGTAGCTGAGCAGTCGCAGCAGCTGCCAGTAGAGGAAGACCAGGCCGGCGAGCAGCCCGAACGCGCAGTACCACGCGTACCGGCGGGGCAGGCCCGCGCGGACCGACCGCTCGACCAGGTCGAAGTCGAGGATGAAGCTGAACGCGCCGGCGATGATCGCCACCACCGAGAACAGGTACGACAGCCAGCCGACACCGGCGGTCAGGCTGTACACCTCCACCCCCTGCCGGCCGGTCAGCAGGTACGCGACCAGGTTGACCACGCCGATCGCGACGATCCCGAGCAGCGTGCCGGCCACCAGCCGGGCCAGCCGCGGGGTGGCCCGGACCACCCGGGCCCGGTACAGCAGCGCCATGCCGAGGAAGACGCCGGACGTGCCCACCACGGCCTGCACCACGATCCCCGGGTAGACCAGCTCGAACGCCCGGCTGGCCACCCCGAGCAGCAGCCCCTGGAGCACCGCGTACCCGGCGATCAGCGCCGGGTTGGTGCTGCCGCGCAGCGAGATGACCAGCGCCAGCGCGATCGCGGCCAGCGCGGAGCCGGCCAGCGCGGCGGAGATCCACACCGCCTGCGGGACGACGAACCAGGCCACCGCCGCCGTGGCGACGGTGAGCAGCAGCAGCCCGACGGTGCGCAGCACCACGTCGTCGACGGTCATCGTTTCGGCGCCGCCGAGCCCGAGCACCTCACGTTCCCGCCGGCGGGTGTCGTCCAGCCGGTCCAACACCGGGTTGGAACTGCGCACCGTCACCTCCTGACCGACGTACCCCTCGCAGTCACTCTGCCCCGGCGGCGTTGGCGGCGGCGGGCAAACGCCGGGGCCCGCTCCCGGCCGGGCCGGTGGCGGGCGACGGCCGGCCCGCAGACGACGGCGCCCGCCGCCGCGGGTCGCGGGGGCGGGCGCCGGTCGGCGACGCGGGTCAGTCGTCGCCCTGGAAGAAGCTCAGCAGGCGCAGGATCTCGATGTAGAGCCAGACCAGGCTGACCAGGATGCCGAACGCGGCCGTCCAGGAGTAGCGCTGGGGCAGCCCCATCCGGACGCCCTCCTCGATCTCCGCGAAGCTGAGCACGAAGCTCAGCGACGCGACCACGATGCAGACCAGGCTGAAGCCGATCGCCAGCGGGCTGCCGTCACGCAGGCCCGTGTTGACGCCGAACAGCGCCAGCACCAGGTTGATCATCATCACCGCGAAGAGGCCGACCATCGCCGCGACCATGCCACGGACGAACTTGGGCGTCGCCCGGATGACCCGTGCCTTGTACAGCATGGCCATCAGGAAGAACACGCCGAAGCTGGCCACCACGGCCTGGAGCACGATGCCGTCGTAGAGCGAGTTGAAGGCCTTGCTCACCATGCCGACGAAGACGCCCTCGACGACGGAGTACGCGATGACCAGCGCCGGATTCGCCATCCGGGAGAACGAGATGATCAGGCCGAGCGCCAGGCCGACCACCGCGGCGCCGATCCAGGCGACGCGGAGCAGCGAGTCCGGCACGAGCACCCAGGCCGCCGCGGCGGACACGCCGAGGATGCCGAGGAGCGTGACGGTCTTGACCACCACGTCGTCGATGGACATCGGCGTCACGGTGGGCGGCGCGGCCGGGTAGCCGGTCGCGCCCGGGTACTGCTGTGGGGGATATCCGGGCTGCCCGTAGGGCCCGGTCGGGGCGTACCCGGTGGCGCGCTCCCGCTCGGCCGCTTGGCCGAGTCGGGCGAGCACCGGGTTCGAAGTCTTCACTGTCTGGCCTCCCTCAGGGGGTCGTCGCACGTGAACGTGCCCTTCAAGGGTAAACGCCGCGCTCGACGCCGTGGAGATCACGGAGCGAGGCAGGAGCTGTGAAGAAGCTGAGAGGCGAGGTGCCCGGGGCGGGGGTCGAACCCGCACGCCTTGCGGCAGCCGCTTTTAAGGCGGCCGTGTCTGCCTTTCCACCACCCGGGCGGGGCCACGCCGACGCGCCGACGCATCGGTGCAGTGTCACCGTAGCGGGTCCGCCACCACCCGGCGTACCCCGTCACCGCCGCCGCACTAGGGTCGAGGCGTGAGCAGCGCAGCCCCCACGGCCCCCGACGCCGCCCCCGCACAAGCACTCCGTTCCGATGCCCCTGCTCCGGCCGGTTCCCGGTGGGCCAGGCTCCGGGCCGCCGCCGCCCGGAACCGGGCCGACCTGCTCGTCGGTCTGCTCTTCGCGGCCCTCGCGGTCTGGCTCACCCACGGCCTGTGGCCGGACCCCGCCGGCCGGGTGCTGGCGCTCAACCCGGAGGACCAGGCCCTGTACGAATGGTTCCTGGCCGTCGACTCGCGCGCCCTGCTCGGCGACTTCGGTCTGCTCACCGACCGGCTCAACGCCCCGGACGGGGTGAACCTGATGGCCAACACCACGGTAATCGCGCTCGGCGTGCTCTTCGCCCCGGTGACCCTGCTGTTCGGCGCGCCGGTCACCTTCGCCCTGCTCGCGGCGCTCAACCTCGCCGGCACCGCGTTCGCCTGGCACCTGCTCTTCGCCCGGGTCCTGGGGGCCCGCCGGTTTGCCGCCGCGCTCGGCGCCGGGCTGTGCGGCTTCGGCCCGGGGATGATCTCGCAAACCAACAGCCACCTGCACATGACCGCGCAGTGGCTGGTCCCGGTGATCGTCTGGCTGGTGGTCCGGCTGCTGCGCGCCGCCGACCCGCTGGGCCGGGCGGGCCGCCCCCGGGGCCGGGCGGGCGACATGCGCGGCGCGGGCGGGACGGGACCGGCCCGGGTCGGCCCGGACCGGCGCCGGATGCTCACCTCCGCCGTCGGCCTGGCCGCCGCGGTCAGCGTCCAGGTCTTCGTCGGCGAGGAGGTGCTCTTCCTCTGCGCGGTGACGCTGCTGGTGATGGCCGTCGCGTACGCCCTGGCCGACCGGGCGCTGCTGCGCCGGGCGCTGCCCGGCTTCGCCGGCGGGATGCTGCTCGCCGCCGGGCTGGCCCTGCTCGTGCTGGGCTACCCGCTGTGGTTCCAGTTCGCCGGCCCGCTGGGCGTCGCGGACGGGATGTTCAGCCCGTACTACTTCTCGGCCGACCTGAGCAGCTGGTGGACCGTCTCCCCGCTGTCGGTGATGGGCAGCGACGAGGCGGCCCGGCTCACCACCGGGCCGGCGGAGTACAACACCTTCCTCGGCTGGCCGCTGCTGGTGGTCACCGTCGGCTGCGCGGTCTGGCTGGGCCGCCGCCCGCTGGTGATCGCCTGCGCGGCGGGGGCGCTGGCGATGGGCGCGCTCTCGCTCGGCCCGGACGTGGTCCTCGACGGCGACCGGACCACCGTCCCCGGCCCGTACGCCCTGCTCGGCGGCCTGCCGGTGGTCGACGGGGCGCTGCCGATGCGGTTCGCCCTGGGGGTGCTGCCGGTGATCGCGACGCTGCTGGTGCTGGCCGTGGACCGGGCGCTGCGCGCCGCCGGGACGACCCGCCGGCTGGTCCCGGCGGCGGTCGGGATCGCGCTGCTGCCGGTCCTGCCGGCGCCGCTGCCCACCGCCGAGCGGCCGGCGCTTCCCGAGTTCGTCACCGGCGGCCACTGGCAGGAGTGCGTCCGGCCCGGCGGGGTGCTGGTGCCGGTGCCGCTGCCCACCCCGAAGGAGCCGTGGCCGATGCGCTGGGCGACCGCGGCGGACGCGGCCTTCGGCATGCCGGAGGGCTTTTTCATCGGCCCGTACGGCCGCGGCGACACAGCCGCCATGGGCACCTGGAAGCGACCGACGTCGGCCCTGCTCACGAACGTGGCGGAGCAGGGTGGCCGGCCCGTGATCGGCGACGCGGAGCGCCAGCAGGCCGCCCGGGACGCCGACCGCTGGGGCGCGTCCTGCTTCGCGCTGGCTGAGAGCACGCCGCGCGCCGACGACCTGCGGGCCGTCCTGGACCAGCTCTACGGCCCGTCCACCCGGATCGCCGACGCCTGGATCTGGCGGGTCTGAGGCCCCCACGAAGAGTGGGCCCCCTCGTCGGCGAGGGGGCCCACTCTTCGTGCGACTCAGACGCGGGGGGCGGCCGGCTGGGACGCCTCGACGAACTCCTCGCGCGGGTCGTGCAACTGACCCAGGGCGACCACCTCGCGCTTGAGGAAGAACGCCAGCGACCAGTCGACCACGACCCGGACCTTGCGGTTGAACGACGGGATCCGGCTCATGTGGTACGTCCGGTGCATGAACCACGCCGGCAGGCCGGTCATCTTGATGCCGTACACCTGGGCCACGCCCTTGTACAGGCCGAGGCTCGCCACGCTGCCCGCGTGCTTGTGCTTGTATTCCACCGGCTGGCGCCCGCGGACCACGTTCGCGATGTTGTCGGCCATCCGGGCGGCCTGGCGCACCGCGTGCTGGGCGCTCGGCGAGCAGAAGTTGCCCGGCTCCTTGGTCAGGTCCGGCACCGCCGCGCAGTCGCCGGCGCTCCACGCGCCCTCGACCACCCGGTCGCCGTCGACGACCTGGAGGGTCGGCAGGCAGGTGACCCGGCGGCGCTCGTCGCGCGGGAAGTCGGTCGCGTCGAGCATCGGCGACGGCTTGACGCCGGCCGTCCAGACGATCGTGTCGGAGCGGAAGCTGTCACCGTCGGAGAGCTTCACCACCCCGTCGACGCAGGACTCCAGGCGGGTGTCCAGCCGGATGTCCATGTTCCGCTTCAGCAGCTGCTGCACGGTGTAGGCGCCCATGTCCCGGTCGACCTCGGGCAGCACCCGCTGGGTCGCCTCGACCAGCACCCAGCGCATGTCCTCCGGCTTCAGCTCCGGGTAGTAGCGCAGGGCGTCCCGGGCCATGTCCTCCATCTCGGCCAGCGCCTCGATGCCCGCGTACCCGCCGCCGACGAAGGTGAACGTCAGCGCGCTGCGCCGGACCTCCGGATCCGGCGTGGCGGCGGCCACGTCGAGCCGGTCCAGCACGTGGTTGCGCAGGTAGATGGCTTCGCCGATGGTCTTGAAGCCGATGCCGTGCTCGTGCAGGCCGGGAATCGGCAGCGTCCGGGAGACCGCGCCGGGGGCCACGATCACGTGGTCGTAGGCGATCTCCGTGGTCGGGCCGCTGATCGGCTGCACCGTGGCCACCTTGCGGTCGTGCTCGATCCGCGTGACCGTACCCGCCACCACCTTGCACCGGCGCAACTCCCGCCGCAGCGGCACCACGGAGTGCCGGGGGGAGATGTTGCCCGCCGCCGCCTCCGGGAGGAACGGCTGGTACGTCATGTGAGGCTGCGGGTCGACGACGACGACCTCCGCCTCACTTGAGGAGAGCTTCTTCGACAGACGCAGGGCGGCGTAGAGACCGACGTGCCCGGCACCGACGACAAGGATCCGCTTCGGGTTCACGTCATCCATCTTTCCCCGGGCGAGTCGGGTAATCCCGTCCGAGACCCCCTTCTGTGACGGAGCACAACACCTGTGAACTGCGCGACGTCCTCCCGCCGTCCCGCTATCTGCGACGCAACAGCCACCTCAGCAGCACGCTGAGCGCCACCGCGACCAGCAGTCCCACCACGGTCGCGGCGAGGAAGCCGCGGTCCCCACCGACGCCCGACACCTCGACCAGGAGCACCCCGAGCACCGCCGAGGCGAGCAGCACCCCACCGGCCCGGGTGAGCCAGCGCACGATCAGTTCCGGGTCCACCACCGCGTCGTACGGCAGCAGGGCGGCCAGCGCGCACAGCGAGTGGGCCAGGTAGAGCGCCACCGCCACGGCGAGCAGCCGCCACAGCGCGACGGGCTGGCCGTACCCCTCGGTGGACAGCAGCCACCCGCCCACCGTGACCAGGGCGGCGAAGGTCGGCCAGACGCGGCGCGGCCCGACCGCCGGCAGCAGCGCCACCACCACGAGGGTGGCCAGCGGCCGCCCGGCGAGGAGGACCTGCACCGGGTACGCCAGCAGCAGGCCGGCCAGCACCGTGCCGAAGATTCCGACGCGGACCAGCAGCGGCGCCAGGCTCACCCGGATCACCGCCGAGCGCGCCGCCCTGGCCCGTTCCGTCACCACCTCGACCGGATTCACCGGTTCCGCCCCCTTGTCCTCGCGGCCGTCACCGGGTGCCCACCCGGGGGGCGGTGGCGAGCCGGGCCACGTCCCGCAGCACCTGGTCCAGGCTGCCCGCGCCGGCCCAGCGGACCACCGGCACGCCGTGCTCGCGGAGCTGGCCGATCATCGTGTCCCGGTCCAGCCGCCACAGCCGGAAGGCCACCTCGGCCCAGCCCTGCCGACCCGGCGGTGCGAGGTCGGCCGGGAGCGTGTCCACGGCCACCACGAACCGCCCGGACCGGGCCAGCCGGGCCAACATCTGGGCAGACCGCTCGTCCAGCAGCGGGGTGAGCACCACCACCAGCGCGTCCGAGGAGAGCAGGTGCGGCCCGAAGATCTGGTCGTACGGCTCGTGCGGGGACGCCTCGGCGCGCACGTCGAGCAGCCACTCCAACAGCGTCAGGTACTGTCGCCGGCCGGACGCGGCGCGCAACCGGCGGGCAGCCGGCCCGTACTCCAGCATCGCCACCCGGTCGCCCCGGTGCAGGTAGTGCTCGCCGATCGCGGCGGCGGCCCGGACGGTCGTGTCCAACACCGAGGCGGCCCCGCCGACGCCCCCCGAGCGGCCCGCCTCGGCGAGCACGTCCAGCAGGACCACCACCTCGGCGTCCCGGTCCGACAGGGTGGCCGCCACATGCAGCTGCCGGGCCCGCAGCGAGACCCGCCAGTCGATGCGGCGCAGCCGGTCGCCGGGGCCGAAGACCCGCACGCCGGCCAGCTCACCGCCCTCGCCCGGGCGGCGGGAGTGGTGCGCGCCGACCAGGCCAGCGGCCCGGGGCATCGCCTCCACCGCCTCGAACGGCTCCGTCCTCGGATACACCCGCACCCGGACCGGCTCGGTGACCGCCGCCCGGGAGACCAGCAGCCCGCCCGCGGCGGCGACCCGGGCGCCGGCCGGGCCGACGGGGTGCCGGCCCCAGCGCCGGGCCTTCCCGGTCAGCTCCAGGTCGACGGCGGTGCCGGTGTCCACGACGGTGACGAAGGGCCGGTCCACCCCGCTGCGGGACAGGTCGACCCGGGCCCCGCCGACCTGGGCGCGCTCGACCAGCAGCCAGGGCGAGACGCGGGTGCGGACCACGGCTACGTCGTACCCCACGGTGTCCGGGTTGCCGACGGTGACCGTGCCGGTGAACTCGCCGCCCTCGACCAGGTGCGCCTCGTCGGCGGCGACCCACACCTGCGGCCCGGCGGTCGGCCGGCGGCGCAGCGCGTACGCGGTGCCAAGCGCGAACGGCGCGGCCAGCACGACCAGGTCGACCCGGCCGAGCAACACCCCGGCGATCAGCAGCAGGCCGGTGAGCAGCACCGCCCGGCCGAGCGCCCGGGTCGGCGCCCAGCCCGCCGCCGGCTGCTGCCCCTCGTCGGTGGGCACGGCCGTCAGCGTCCCGGCCCGTCGGCGGCGTAGCTCGGAAGCGCGCCGCTGGCCGGGGCCGGGGTCTGGTCGAGCACCTCACCGACCACGAAGGACGGGTCGACCCGGCGCAGCCACATCTCCGGGCGCAGCGTGATCCGGTGCGCCAGGGCAGGCGCGGCCACCTCCTTGACGTCCTCCGGCACCACGTAGTCCCGGCCGGCGAAGACCGCCCTGGCCCGGGCCAGCAGCAGCAGCGCCAGCGAGCCACGCGGAGAAGCCCCGACCAGCACCGACGGGTGCTCCCGGGTGGCCGCGGTCAACTGCACGATGTACCGGCCGATGGAGTCCTCCACCACCACGTCCTCCAGCGCGGCCTGCATTGCCCGCAGGGTGGCGGCGTCGACGACCGGCTTGATCTCGGCCTCCTCGCGGCGGCGGGCGATCCGCCGGCGCAGCACGTCCCACTCCTCCTCCCGGTCCGGGTAGCCGAACGACACCCGCAGCAGGAACCGGTCGAGCTGCGCCTCCGGCAGCGGGTACGTCCCCTCGTACTCGATCGGGTTGGCGGTGGCCAGGACGTGGAACGGCTCGTCCAGCCGGTAGGTGACGCCCTCCACGGAGACCTGCTTCTCCTGCATGGCCTCCAGCAGCGCCGACTGGGTCTTCGGCGGCGTCCGGTTGATCTCGTCGGCGAGCAGCAGGTTGGTGAAGACCGGGCCGGCGCGGAAGGAGAAGTCGCCGCTGCGCTGGTCGTACAGGAACGAGCCGGTTACGTCGGCGGGCAGCAGGTCGGGGGTGAACTGGAGACGGCGGAAGTCCAGCCCGAGGGCCTGGGCGAAGCAGCGGGCGGTCAGCGTCTTGCCCAACCCGGGCAGGTCCTCCAGCAGCACGTGGCCGCCGGCCAGGATGCCGGCGAGGACCAGCTCCAGGGTCTCCCGCTTGCCGACCACGACCGAGCCGACCGCGTCCAGCACCGCCCGGGCCAGGCGGCCGACCTCGACGGTGGGCAGGGTGCGGTCCACGTCGTTCATCAGATCTTCTCCAGTTCGGCGACGATCGCCGCGAGGTCGCGCGGCGACGGGGTGCGGCGGGACGGGGTGTCGAGGAACGTCGAGAGCCGGTCCCCGAGCAGGGCCCGGGCGCGGGCCGGGTCGGACTCGCGGGTGAAGCCGTGCCGCTGACGCAGCCGCTCGTCGGCCAGCTCGCCGAGGCGGGGCAGGAGCCGCTCGGCGAACCGCTCCGGCCGGCCCGACGACCAGTCCAGCGGCCGTTCCCAGCCGTTGATCGCGGCGCGCAGCGCGTCCCGGGCGGCCCAGTGGTAGTTGCCGTCCTCCTCACCGGCGGGCGCGCGGGCCCCGACCCGGGGCGGGGGCGGCGGGGCGAGCGCGGCGGTGACCCGGCGGACGGCGAGCAACGCGACCACCCCGGCGACGACAACCACCAGCGAGACCTGGAGGCCGACCGTGCGCAGCCCGGCGACCGCGACCGCGGTGAGCGCCCCGGTGACCGCGAGGGTCCGCAGCACGCCCCTGACCCGGCCACCCTGGGTGACCCGGGCCTGCGGCGGCGGCTCCTCCTCGAAGGCGAGCAGGTCGTCGATGCTGGCGCTCACGCCGACGCCCCCTCGACCGGTTCGCCGGCGGCCACGACGGTCAGCTCGCCGCGCAGCCGGCGCAGCGCGGCCCGAGCCTGGTCGCGGGTGCGCTCGTCGACGGGGCGGGTGGCGTACCGGGCCTCGCGGTACACGTGGGCGAACTCGGCCAGCACGTCGGCGCTGACGATCGCCGGGATCCCCGCCTCGGGGTCGCCGCGCAGCAGCCGGGTCACCAGGTCGGTGGAGGTGTCCCCGGTCCGCCGGACCACCCCGGCCGCGTCGGCGGCCTCCTCCAGGCGCACCCAGCAGGCGATCACGGCGGTGCGCGGGTCGACGTCGGCGTCGTCCAGCTCGACCAGGCCGGCGTCGAGCGCGGCGACCACCTCGCGGGCGGTTCCCTCGGCGGTGCGCCGGGCCCTGCTGGACGGCAGCGCCCGGGTGGTGCGGCGGGCCACCCCCCGGACCAGGGTCCAGGTCAGGTAGCCGAGGGCGACGGCGATCGCCAGGCCGAGCAGCACCACCGCGACGGTGCCAAGCCACTCGGGGATGTGCGCGCGGGTGGCCTCCCCGGCGTCGCGCGGCTCGACCGGGATCGAGGGCGGCGGCTGCGTCGACGGGTAGTCCGGCACGTACGGGATGTTGTCGGCGGGCGGGATGCGGCTGGCGCCGAGCGACGAGTGGCCGGCGGCCAGCGCGGCGACGGCGAGCAGGGCGGCCACCGCGCCGACCGGCCACCACCTGCGCAGCACGCTGAGGTCCATCGCCACCGCCCCACGCCGTCAGTCCACCCCGGCCAACTGCTTCGCCCGGGCGAACACGTCGTCCAGCATCCCCGGGGTCAACCGCCCGGTAAAGGTGTTCTGCTGGCTGACGTGGTAACAACCGAGCAGCGCCGGTGCGGTCGTGCCGGACCAGTGTGCCCCATGGCCGAAAGCCGGTCGAGGGCTGGGCGGGCGAACGCCGTACACCTCGCGCAACACCGGCCACCACGCGGCCCAGGCGAACGCGCCGAGCGCGACCACGACGCGCAGGGTGGGCCTGATCAGCGCGACCTCGCGGTGCAGCCACGGCGCGCAGGTGTCCCGCTCCGCCGGGGTGGGCTTGTTGTCCGGCGGAGCGCAGCGCACGGCGGCGAAGATCCGGGTGTCGCGCAGAGCCAGGCCGTCGTCGGCGGCGACGCTGGTCGGCTGGTTGGCCAGGCCCGCGCGGTGCAGCGCGGCGAAGAGCACGTCGCCGGAGCGGTCCCCGGTGAAGATCCGCCCGGTGCGGTTGCCGCCGTGCGCGGCGGGGGCCAGGCCGAGGATCGCGAGCCGGGCGTCGGCCGCGCCGAAGCCGGGCACGGGCCGCCCCCAGTACCGCTGGTCGCGGAACGCCGCCCGCCTCGTCCGGGCGACCTCCTCCCGCCAGTCGACCAGGCGCGGGCAGGCGAAACAGTCGCTGACCGCGCCGTCGAGGTCGGCGAGGTCGGCCGCCCGCGCGGCGCGCGCGACCACCTCGCCCGGGGTACGGGGCTCAGCCAAGCTTCGCCCGGAACTGTTCGAGGGTGCGGGCCCAGGCGGTGGCGGCGGCCCGCTGGTCGAAGCTCTCCGGCCGGTCCTCGTTGAAGAAGGCGTGCGCGGTGCCCGGGTAGTCGTACGTCTGGCAGGTGCCGCCGGCCGTCTCCACGGCCCGGCGGGCGGTCTGCACGCCGTCGGCGGTGGAGGTGCCGTCCGCCTCCGAGCAGTGGATGACGGCATCCTTGCCCGCGTACCCGCTCCACTGTGGGCTCATCCCGTCCCAGGGCAGTCGCGGGTAGAAGGCGGCGGTGGCCACGATCCGCTCGGACCGGGTGGCCGCCCAGAGCGCCAGGCTGGCACCGGCACAGAACCCGACGCAACCGGCCTTGCCGGCGACCTCGGGCCGGCCGGCCAGGTACTCCGCCGCGACGGCGACGTCCGCCGCCGCCTCGTTCATCTGCGCGCTGTTCAGCATGTGCCGGGGCTCACTCGGCCGGCTGGCCGGCTGGCCGTGCCGGAAGTCCGGGGCGAGGGCGACGAAGCCGGCCTCCGCGAACCGGTCCACGACCGACCGGATGTGGGGCACGAGGCCCCACCAGTCCTGGATGACGACGACCGCCGGGCCGGCCGCGCCCGCGGCAGGTATCGCGAGATACCCCTCGCGCGTCCCCCCGTTGCTGGCGTAGCTCACCATCTCGCCCATCGGGTCCTCCTAGCGGTCAGTCAACGCTGGCTGGTCGCAGGGTGTACCTACGTGTCGGTAGCCTGCCACGCCGCGACCGCCGTCGGGAAGACGCCGGAACAGTGGCATTCACCTCCTGTCCCCCCGCCGGTGACACCTGGTATGTCGACGGCTCTCACCCGCTCGTTGCCTCCCGGGTACACCGACGGCGGCGCGGTCCCCCCGCGCCGCCGTCAGCCGCCGGCGCCGGGGCCGTTTCGGGTCCGGAACGGCACGTCGTTCCGGCCCGGTCAGGCCGCCTTCCTCGTCAGGCAGAGCAGGTAGCCGGTGCTGCCCGGCTTGATGTTGTAGAAGAAGTAGCCCTCCTGGCCCGGCTTGAGGAACGGCTCGCAGGCCTTCCCCGTCCGCGCCTGGGCCTCGGTCTGGCCGTTCACCCGACCCACCACCGTGTACGCCGCCTGGCTGGAGGTGCAGGCGACCACCTCGGCGCCGCTGGCGTCCTTGCGCTCGCCCTCGGCCACGTCCGGCAGTTCGGCGAGGCAGTCGCCCGTCTTCGCGTCGGCGGTGCCGTCCTTGTCGAACGCGGTGGCCACGGCGGAGCCGACGCCGAACTTGAGCGCCGCGACCACGCCGACGGCGAGCAGCACGCCGACCACGCCGAGCACCTTGCGGCCGACGGACCGCTTCTTCTCCGGCTCCCCCTCCGGCTGCTTCGGCAGTTCGGCGGCCGGAACGGCGTCGCCCGGCAGCCCGGCCGGGGCCGACGCGGAGTCTCCCGGCAGCCCGGCGGCGGGCGGCCCAGCGGCCGGCGGCCCGGCGGGCTGCCCAGCGGCGGCGGACTCGGCGGCGGCCGGCGGCCCGACGGGCTGCGCGGCGGCGGACTCAGCAGCGGGCTCGGCGGCGGCCGGCGGGTCGGCCTTGGCGGCGGCCGGCGGGTCGGCGGGTCGCGGCGCGTCCTCGGACGGCGGGTTGGGGGGCGATGCGACCTGCTCTGGCACTGAGGTTCCTTCCGAGGGGTGGATGAGCAGACGACACCGTAGCGATCAACATCGAGGGGCGCTGTCCCGTTCGGCTCGTCCGTTCAGCCAATTTCCACCCCCGGTTCCCCCGGGTCACGGACGAGCGCGTCGGGGCGTCCGGCGGCCCGGACACCCCGACGCGTGGCCGGTGGGTGTGAATCAGGAGGTGGGCGTGGGCGATGCGGTCGGCACCGGCACACTGGCACTGGGCAGCGGGTCGATGGTCGCCGCCGGCGACGGGGGCGGCCCGGCCGTCGGCGCGCCGGACGGCGTCGGGCCCTCGGTCGGCACGGCGGGCGACGGGGCCGGCCCCAGGGTCGGCAGGCTGGACGACGGGCGCGGCCCGACCGGCCCGGAACGGAACGGCGCATGCTCCGGGCAGTACGGGTACGCGGGTGCCGCCCCCAACTCGGGCAGCCCTTCGCGCTCGCACTCCGGGTACCCGAGCCGGATCGAGTTGCCCTCCCGGTCGAACAGGCGGACGTTCTCCACCAGCCGCCCCTCGCTGTCGTAGACGAAGACGTCGCGGACGTACGGCACCTGTTCCGAGGTGGGCTGGTAGCCGGACTCGTTCCAGCCGAGCCGGTCGTCCGCGTCCACGAAACCGGCGAACGCGAAGACGGCGAGGCCCACCGTGCCCGCGCGGAGCGCGATCCGGGGCCAGCGGCCCAGCGTGGGGGTGCGCCTGCCCAGCCACACCGACGCGACGACGCAGACACCCAGGAGCAGCAGCGCGGCGAGCGTGCTGCCGCCCAGCCTCGGCAGCAGCCCGAACGGCGCACCCGTGGTGATCATCGTGATCAGCATGGCGGCCAGGTATCCGCGCAGCACCCACCACGCCGGGCGGAGCAGCCGCAGGTATTCGCTCGCCGAGGCGTACCCGAGGACCGGGCCGAGATTGCGGTCGACCACCCGCAGCCGGGCGCGCAGCGAGGCGGCGGCGGCCGTGGCCCGCTGGTCCAGGTTGCGGACGGCGGCCGGACCCCCCGCCCCGGCCGCCGTCCGCAGCTCCGCCGCGTACGCCTCGGGCGTGCCCAGCCGGTCGGCCAGCGGCCCGTCGCCCTCGGCGGCCACCTCGGCCAGGTGCTCGGCCAGGTCCTCGGTCAACTCGTCCCGGACCGGCGGCGGCAGGTCGGCCAGCGCTGCCCGGACCCGCGTCACGTAGTCCGCGATCTCCTGCTCCATGACGGTCATGCCGTCACCCCCCGATCGTCGAGCAGCGTGTCCATGGTGGTGGCGAACGAGCGCCAGATCTTGCCGGAGCGGGTCAACTGGTCCCGGCCGGCCGCGTTCAGCGAGTAGTACTTGCGGTGCGGGCCGGACTCGCTCGGCACGACGTAGGTGGTCAGCAGGCCGGCGGCGAAGAGCCGCCGCAGCGTGCCGTAGACCGACGCGTCGCCGACCTCGTCCAGGCCGGACTCCCGCAGGCGACGCATGATGTCGTAACCGTAGCCGTCCTCCTCCCGGAGCACGGCCAGGACCGCGAGATCCAGCACGCCCTTCAACAGCTGTGTGGTGTCCACGCATTACACACTAGTGCGCAATGCGCAGTAGCGTCAAAGAGACGCGCCGCGCGGGTCAGGTCGCACGCCGCGCCGCGCCGTCCGCGACCCGCAGCAGATCCCGCAGTACGTGCACCAGCGCCCGAACCTGCGCCAGGTCGATCGGCCAGCGCTCCGGGTCGTCGCCGGCGGACAACTCCAGCAGCACACCGGACGGGCGGAGCCGCTTCAGGACCGCAGGGGGAAGTTCACGACACCACCCGCCAAAGCTGGTTCTGGTTGCTGCTGCACACGCCATAGGTGACCTGCTGGCCAGGGCCCTGGGAGGTCAGGCACCCGCTCGTGTTCCGCTTGCGGAGCTGACGCCTCGCCGAGTCGTAGACCCACGCGAAGCCGTTTCCACCGCCGACCGATGACAGCACGCCGACCCCGTCGTAGCCGACGGTGAGCTGCTTGGCCGGTGCGGACTTCACGACCAGGGCATCGCCGGACGACTCGAATTGCCACCTCTGCCCGGGAAGGCTCCGCCAGGCGGTGGTCACCACCTTCGAGCCGTCGCTCGTGCCGGTGGCGCTGAGCACGGTGCCGTCGGAGCTCACGATCACCATGTTGTCGGGATTGAACGGCCCCGAGGGCAACGCCGAGGTGCGCGGCGTGGCCTTGGTCGGTCGCGCGGTGCCCGGATCGCCCTTGTCCCGCGTCGGGCCGGCCGAAGGGCTGCCAGCCGCCAATGGGCCACCGCCGGGCGCGCCGGTCGTACCGGTCGCGTGGGGAACGTCGGAAGGGCGGGCGGCCCCGCTGGCAGGTGGGGCGGAGGCGGCCACGACGGCAGCAGCGGTCGGTGAACTGTCGGCCGAAGGGTCGCGGGGTGTCGTGTCGCCGTCGGCGAGATAGGCCCCGCCCAGTATCACCACGAGCACGCCGATCGCCGCGGCGATAGCCGGTCGACGCCATTTCCGGCGCCGGGTGTCGGTCGGCGGCATGGCACGGGTCGTCAGATCCGGTGGCTTCGTCAGCTGCGCGGCGGCCGGCTCGGGAGCGGTATCCCGTCCGAGAGTGAGGGTGGTCAGCCCGTCCGGCCCGATCGACGCGGTGGCGGTCAGGGTCGGTGCGGTGGCGGTCAGGGTCGGTGCGGGGGTGGTCAGGGTCGGTGCGATGCCGGGCGGCCTGAGCGGGATGGTCAGAGCGGCCCCGATCTGGGGGAGGGTTTCCTCAAGGCCTTCGGGGAGCCAGTCCTGCCCGGCGGGTGCCGCGCTGCGGTCGATGTAGGCGGCGATGACGTCCTGCGGGGTGGGGCGCAGGCGCGGCTCCTTGGCCAGGCACCGGCTGATCAGCTCCCGCAGTCCCGGATCTGTGATGCCGTCGAGAGTGGGTTCGCCCTGGGTGACGCGGTAGACGAGTTCCCCGTCGCTGCCGGCGCGGAAAGGGGCCTTCCCGGTGGCGGCGAAGGCGACGACGGAGCCGAGGGCGAAGATGTCCGTGGCAGGGGTGGATCGCTCGCCGCGCAGCTGTTCCGGTGACATGTAGGACGGGGTGCCCATCCGGACGCCGGTCTGGGTGAGGTCGAGCTCGCCGTCGGCCCGGGAGATGCCGAAGTCGATGACGCGGGGTCCGTCGGCGGCGAGCAGCACGTTGCCGGGCTTGAGGTCACGGTGGACGATGCCGGCGGCGTGGTGGCGTTGAGGGCTTCGGCCACCCCGGCGGCGAGGCGCCACACGCCGTGCAGCGGCAGTGTTCCGTGGCGCGCGACGGCGACGGCGAGATTGGGGCCCGGCACGAAGGCGGTCGCCAGCCACGGGCGGGCGGCTTCGGAGTCGTGGCTGAGCACGGGGGCGGTGAAGACGCCGCCGACCCGTTTGGCGATCGCGGCCTCACGCGCGAATCGGGCACGGAACGAGGGATCAGTCGAGTAGGGATCCTTGACGACCTTCACCGCCATAGCCCGGCCGGCCTGGGTCACTCCAAGGTAGACCCGGCCCATGCCGCCTTCGCCTATCCGGCCGAGCAGCCGGATGTCACCAACCGAGCGGGGATCCTCCGGGTCGAGAGGGAGGAACTCCAGCCCCAGAGCGGGCAGGGTCGGGATGATGTCGCTCACTCGGCACCCCCTCGTCGTCGCAGCGATGCTACAGAGGCGGAAAGGGCTGCGACGCATCAGCGTTGTCTGATCACGATGGCCAGGTGATCGACGCCCCTTCAGCGCGATTCATTCACCACGGTGAACGCTCGACATCGTCACCGTGGACACTGGCGGGGGCGCACTACGCTGCGGCCCACTTCATCGAAAGGAACAACCATGCGCAGGACGCTGCTGCCGCTGGCCGCGCTCGCCCTGGTCCTCGTGGCGGGCGGGTGCAAGATCGAGGTCAACGGCGGCGCCACGCCGGGCCCCGGCGGTACGAACGTGCCGTCGGACTCGCCGGTGGCCGACCCGCCGTTCGGCGACGGCAGCAGCGCGAACGACAACGTCTCGCCGCCCGCGAAGGTCCCCGCGCTGACCTGCGACCAGGTGGCCGAATCGGAGCTGGGCAGCACCAAGGTGCGGTACAACAACTACCCCGACCCGATCCCGCTGACCGAGGGGCGCTGGGCCGGCGAGGACGGCGTGGTTGTCGCCCTGCAACCGCCCTGCGCGATCGGTGACCTGACCGGCGACGGCGCCGCCGACGCGCTGCGCGCGATCATGCTCGACGGCGGCGGGACGGGCAAATTCTGGGGCATCGTGCTCTGGCGCAACGTCAAGGGCGCCCCGGCCTATGTCGGCACGGTCGACCTCGGCGACCGCACCCCGATCGAGAAGGTCACCATCAGTGCCGGCCAGGCGCAGGTGGTCTACCTGACCCGACCCGACGACGCCTCAATGGTCGAGTTGGTGATCGAGCGGACGGCCACCTACCGGCTCATTGGCAACAAGCTGGAGGAGATCGGGTACGTCGACAAGCCGCATTCCTAGTCCGCGCTGACCCGGAGGCTGAGTAGCCGGTACCCGCAACCGTCGCCGCAATACGTCAGCTCTTCGGCAATCCGGGCCTGGGTGGTAACTCGTGGCCGGCAAAGCACGCGATGCTGTTGGCGGTGGCGTGGCCGGTGCTACTGATCGCGACGTTCGCTCCGCTGGCGGTTCGCCGCTACCGGCGACTGCGCCGCTGACTCCTGGTCTCCGGTGGCCTCGACTGCCACCGGAGACCAACACGGCGCGGGAGGACCTGCGGCGGCTCCCGGCCAACAGATAGTTGATCGGTGCGTGCCCTTCCGGGGCATTCGCGGGAGCTGCGGGATAGCTGAGGTCCGGCGAGACCGAGGCCCCTCCCGCATGCCGTACACCACGAACAGGAGCGCCATTTTCGGCGCCAAGCCGGGGCCGCGACTGACCGCACGGGAGATCTTGGAAGGAAACGGCCCCTTCAGGGGCCGTTTCCTTCCAAGATCTCCGGCCATCCTAAGACGTGGAACGGAGTTCCCGGATGGTGGAGTTAGTTCGGGTGGGATCCGCAGGGTTGGGGCGGGGCCAGTGCGGCGGGACGGGGCTTCCCGTGGGACGGGAGCGGCGGCGGGACGGGGTGGCCGATTACGCGGTGACGACCGCGCCGGAGACATCCGCGCACCGGCTTGTTCAGCCACTGCAACCCAGCGAACATGACGAACAGGGACCGCCGGGCAATCGCGTCCCCACGCCGGTCGAGCTGGTAGCCGTCCGCCCAGATCCACCCCTCGTAGACTGACAAATACGCCCCCGCATCCGGTCGGGGACCTGTCCTTCGGCCCCTATGGAGCTGCCCCGCCCACGCGCCCACTGCGTCGATAGCACAAACGGGGCAGCTCCACAGTGCCCAACGGGAGGTAGGCCGCCCGGCAGGGGCCGCCCGGCAGGGGCCGATGATGTCGGCAGCGCGGGCATCCCGTTGGGGCCTGTCAAGCCGAAAAGGCCCTGGACCCTGACCCGATCGAAACCGTGCTCGAACACGGGTGCAGTGGCATCGGGCGCGCGGGGAGGCCACTCGATCCCAGATCGAGCATGATCTTGGGCGACAGGCCGACCGATCACACTGGCGACGGGCCGACCGATCGCGTCGGCAACGGGCCGACCGATCACGCCGGCGACGGGCAGGTCGATCGCGCCGGCGACGGCCGGACGCCGGGCCGGAGAAGCGGCGATGCCGGGGGTCGGCTAGCCGGCGGCGGGCAGCAGGCTCCAGGCGATGCCGTCGAGGATGTCGTGCTCCGAGGCGACCACCGAGGACATCCCGGCGCGCTCCATGATCACCCGGAGGACCAGGGCACCCGCGCCGATCACATCGGCCCGGCCCGGGTGCATGACCGGGGTGGCGAGCCGCTGCTCGCGGGTCTTGCCGAGCAGGTCGGCGGTCACCCGGGCCACTTCGTCGTACGAGACCCGGGCGTGGTGGATGCGCTCCGGGTCGTACTCGGTCAGGCCCTCGGCGAGGGCCACGACGGTGGTGACCGAGCCGGCGAGCCCGACCAGGGTGGCGGCCTGCCGCCCCGGCACCGCCTCCAACGCGCGATCCACGGCGGCCGTGATGTCGGCCTGCGCGGCGGCGATCTCGTCCGGACCCGGCGGGTCGCCGTGCAGGTGCCGCTCGGTCATCCGGACGCAGCCGATGTCCACCGAGATCGCCGCCTCGACGCCGCCGGAGCGGGTGCCGACCACGAACTCGGTGGACCCGCCGCCGATGTCGACGACCAGGTACGGCGGCCGGGCGTCGGCGGGCAGGCCGCGCACCGCGCCGGTGAAGGAGAGGCGGGCCTCCTCGTCGCCGGTGACCACCTCGGGGGCCACGCCGAGGGTCCGCTCCACCATGGCCCGGAAGTCCCCGGCGTTGGAGGCGTCCCGGGACGCCGAGGTGGCGCACATCCGGACCCGCTCCGCGCCCAGCTTCTCGATCTCGGCGGCATAGGAGGCCAGCGCGACCCGGGTCCGCTCGATCGCCTCCGGGGCCAGCTGGCCGGTCCGGTCGACGCCCTGGCCGAGCCGGACGATCTCCATCCGGCGGGACAGGTCGACCAGCGGTGCCTCCGGCCCGGCGGAGGCGTCGGGCAGGTCGGCGACCAGCAGTCGGATCGAGTTGGTCCCGCAGTCGATGGAGGCCACGCGCGTCGTCACGGCAGCAACCCTACGGCAGCCGTCCCACCCCGGCCGGCTCAGCCGCCCGCCCCGCCGGACGGACGCTCGATGATCGACGGCGACGCGCGAGGCGGAACAGGTCCGGCAGCCACAGGGCGACGCCGACGAGCAGCAGCGCCGACAGCAGCGGCAACCGCCACCACCAGCGCACCGTGGCCGGGGGCGGATCCGGCGGGTCGGCCACCCACGGGCGGGCGGTCTTCGACCAGGCGAGGAACGCATCGCCGATCGGCAGGACGCCGAGGGCGTACCGGCGGGTCCACGGGGTGTCGGCGGGCAGGCCCACCAGGTCGCCGTAGTTGGCCAGCGCCCCGGCGAGCGCGGCGTCGCCCTGGGACTGGGCCGCGCCGAGGGTGACCACGGTGGCCGACAGGCTCACCCCGAGCAGCAGCGGCCCGGAGTCCACGTCGCCCGGCCCGTCCATGCCGTGCGGGTACTCGCGCACGGCCGGGCCGAGCCCGAGCGGCGTGGCCACGAACCGCTCCCGGAAGCGCAGGTACTGCTCCCGGGCGAACGCCGGATCGACGTCGACCAGGAAGCGCTGGATGATGCTCTGCGACGTCGCCCGGGCCACCTCGGCCGGGGCACCGGAGGTCAACTCCACCCGGTGCGGCAGCAGCCCGGTCCCCGGGTCGAGGCGCTGTCGCACCCCGTCCAGCCAGCGCGTCACGGTGCCGGCGAAGCGAGGCGGGAGCAGCGCGTCGTGCAGCCGCAGCGAGGCGATCGCCACCGTCGAGTCCACCGGCCACGCCTGCCCCGGGTACGCGGCCAGGTACGGCGAGGCGGACCCGTCGAACGCCGCCCCGACGGCCGCCGACGCCTCGGCGAACCGGGCCACCTCGGCCGGGTCGCGCCGGTCCGCCGGTTGCAGGGCGAGCACGCCGCCGCGCAGCCAGTTCGTCCAGCCCTGATAGAAGACCCCGTACGCCGGGGTCAACTCGGGGCTGAACGGTTCCCGCCCGGACGGGGATTCCAATCGGGCCAGCGCCCACCGGGCCTCACGCAGCGCCGTCTCCCGCCCCACCTCCGGGGACCGCAGGCCCTGCTCCACGCGGGCCAGCCCGTACAAAGCATGGGCGAAGAACCAGCCCTCCGGGAACATCGCCTGCGCGTCGGTGCCCGCGCCGTCGTCCAGCGCCGACCGGAGGAACGTCAACTGCCGGGCCACCCCCGGTGGCTGCTCGTCCGGGCCGGCGGTCGCGGGCATGAGCAGGCGCACCGCACCGAGCAGTGCGACGGCGCTCAGCAGCGCCGCGAGCACTCGGAACGTCGGACGCGGGATCGCCATCCGGACAGCATGCCCCGAAACCGCCCACCCGCGCCAAAGCTTCGTCGGGCCGTCGACGGCAATGTTCCACGTGGTCGGGGAACCGGCCACGCGCCAGGCCCGCTCGTCGTCCGCGCTGCGCGGCCGCGACCCGAGATCCCGGTCGCCGCTCCAGCTGGCCTCCCGCGGGGCAGCGGCGTCCCAGCTCTCGTTGACGATTTTCCGCAGCAGCGAGCACCGGTCGGCGCCGGTGCCCACCAGCACCGGCCCGTGCACGTCGATCGTCTTGACGTGCCAGTACCTGCCGGTCTCGACGGGTGCCTGCTCCGCCCTGCTGGCCGCGGCCAGCAGAATGTCGCGGGCCGTCAGCGACTTCGCGTCGCCGGAGCTGTCAACCGCTCCCGGCTGCCCGCCGGCCAGCGGCGGGACGCCCGCCGGCATGCGCTGCGGCGACGCGCCGATCGACACCGCCAGCACCCCCGCCGCGGCGACCCCGGCCAGCCCGGTGCCGAGCAACGACCAGCGCAACGCCGGTCGCGCCGCCCTGGCCCGGACGGCCCCGGCACGGCCCGCCGACTCCCCTGCCGCGGCGGCCGTGACGATCCCGTGACGCCGGTCAGAGGCGCAGCAGCATCCGGGTGTTGCCGAGGGTGTTGGGCTTGACCCGCTCCAGGTTCAGGAACTCCGCGACGCCCTCGTCGTACGAGCGCAGCAGCTGCTCGTAGACCGGCTGCGGCACCGGCGCGCCGTCGATCTCGGCGAAGCCGAACGAAGCGAAGAACCGGGTCTCGAAGGTGAGCACGAAGATCCGGGCCACCCCGATCTCCCGGGCCGCGTCGATCAGCTCGCCGACGATCCGGTGGCCGAGCCGCCGGCCCCGGTACGCCGGGTCCACGGCGACCGTGCGGATCTCGGCCAGGTCCTCCCACATCACGTGTAGCGCACCGCAGCCGACCACCGCGCCGTCGCCGTCGGCCACCACCCGGAACTCCTGCACGTCCTCGTACAGGGTGACGGTGGCCTTGCTGAGCAGCCGCCGGCCGTCGGTGTAGGTGTCCACCAGCCGCCGGATGCCCCGCACGTCGGAGGTGCGGGCGCGGCGCACCACGAGTTCGTCGGACGCCGGCATGGTCACTCGTCCGCCGGCACGTCCACGCAGGGGCCGGCGGCCCACCACTTCTCCACCAGCGCCAACGTCTCGTCGCCGAGCGGGTTGACCCCCGGGCCCGCGCCGAGGGCGTGGCCGAGGTGCACGTGCAGGCACTTCACCCGGCCGGGCATACCACCGGCCGAGATGCCGGCGATCTCCGGCACCTCGCCGATCGCGGCCCGGCGGGCCAGGTAGTCCTCGTGCGCCGCCCGGTACCGGGCGGCCAGCTCCGGGTCGGTGGCCAGCCGCTCGGCCATCTCCTTCATCAGCCCGGCCGACTCCAGCCGGCTGCACGCGGAGGTCGCCCGGGGGCAGGTCAGGTAGAACAGCGTCGGGAAGGGCGTCCCGTCCGTCAGGCGCGGGGTCGTCTCCACCACGTCGGGCAGGCCGCAGGGGCAGCGGTGGGCCACCGCCCGGGTGCCGCGCGGGGTGCGTCCGAGCTGGGCGGCCACCGCGGCCAGGTCGCGCTCGGTGGCCGGTTCCCGCTCCGGCGGGGGTACGGAGTCCGCCGCCGGGTGCTGCGGGGGTACGACAGTCACGGTGCCCATCTTTCGTCGGTGCTCTGGTGGTGCTGCGCTCACTGGCCGGGGCGGTCGGCGTTCGCGGCCCGCACGCTCGACCACAGGGTGTCGTACCAGGGGTCGGGGGTCTGCGGGCGGGCGGGGGCCTTCCCGCCGCTCGCGTCCCGGGCCGCGCCGGCCGGGTCGTTGAGCACGATGACCGGGACCTCGCCGGGGTAGACCATGTAGAACCGCTCCCGGGCCTGGATGCGGATGTACTCGTTGTCCTGCCACTTGGCCGCCTCGACGGAGCGCTCGGCGATCAACTGCCGCTGGGCGGCCTGGGACGCCTCTATCCGCTCGATGTCCGCCTGCTGGTCCAGGTAGACCCGGACCGGGTAGGTGTAGGCGAGGGCGAGCGCGATCAGCACCGCGAAGAGCACGGTGGCCCGCCCGGTGAAGCGCCGGGGGTGGGGCGCGGAGAGCCGCTTCACGCTGCCGCCGGCCGCCGTGCGCCGGGCTGCGGCGGGACGGTTCGCGGAGCGAACCTGGTCGGCGGCGCGGGCCGAGCCGGGCGACCGGCCGGCGGTGCGCGCCTCCGCGCGGACGCCGTCGCGGACCGACGCCCGGGCGCGGGCCCCGCCCGGTCGGCCGGTGCTACCCGGCCGGCGGGCGGGACGCTGACCACCCGGTGTGCGGCGCTGCTGCATCGTCACACCCCTCCCCCGAGGCTAACTGGGCGTTCTCAGGCGGAACGGTAACGCGGGAACGCGCCCGCCCCGGCGTACCGCGCCGCGTCGGACAGCTCCTCCTCGATCCGCAGGAGCTGGTTGTACTTGGCCACCCGGTCGGAGCGGGCCGGGGCACCGGTCTTGATCTGGCCGCAGCCGGTGGCCACCGCCAGGTCGGCGATGGTGGTGTCCTCGGTCTCGCCGGAACGGTGGCTCATCATGCACTTGAAGCCGGCCCGGTGGGCCAGCTCGACCGCGTCGAGGGTCTCGGTGAGCGAGCCGATCTGGTTCACCTTCACCAGCACGGCGTTGGCGGACTTCTCGGCGATGCCCCGGGCGATTCGCTGCGGGTTGGTGACGAACAGGTCGTCGCCGACGATCTGGATCCGGTCACCGACGGCGGCGGTCAGGGTGGCCCAGCCGCTCCAGTCGTCCTCGGACAGCGGGTCCTCGATGGAGACGATCGGGTAGTCGCCGACGAGCTTGGTGTAGTAGTTGCTCATCTCCTCGGCGGACTTGGCCGCGCCCTCGAAGGTGTACGTGCCGTTGTCGAAGAACTCGGTGGCGGCCACGTCGAGGGCGAAGACGATGTCGGCGCCGAGCCGGTAACCGGCCTTCTCGACCGCCTCGGCGATCAGGTCCAGCGCGGCGGCGTTGGTGGGCAGGTTCGGGGCGAAGCCGCCCTCGTCGCCGAGCCCGGTGGAGAGCCCCTTCTTCTTCAGCACGGCCTTCAGCGCGTGGTAGACCTCCGCGCCGGAGCGCACCGCCTCGCGGAAGCTGGGCGCGCCGATCGGCGCGATCATGAACTCCTGGATGTCGACGTTGGAGTCGGCGTGCGCCCCACCGTTGAGGATGTTCATCATCGGCACCGGGAGCAGGTGCGCGTTCGGGCCGCCCAGGTAGCGGAAGAGGCTCAGCTCGGCGCTGCCGGCCGCCGCCTTGGCCACGGCCAGGGAGACGCCCAGGATGGCGTTGGCGCCCAGCTCGCCCTTGTTCTCGGTGCCGTCGATGTCCAGCATCTTCTGGTCGATCAGCCGCTGCTCGCTGGCCTCGTACCCGATGAGCTGATCGACGATCTTGTCCTCGATGTTCGAGACCGCCTTCTCGACGCCCTTGCCCTGGTAGCGGTCGGCGTCACCGTCGCGCAGCTCGATCGCCTCGAAGGCGCCGGTGGAGGCGCCGGACGGCACCGCGGCGCGGGCGATCGTGCCGTCGTCGAGCCCGACCTCGACCTCGACCGTCGGGTTGCCCCGCGAGTCGAGAATCTCCCGGGCGACGATTCCCTCGATGGTTGCCACTGAGTCGCTCCTCGTATGTGTGGTTCCGGTCCGGTATGGGCCGCGACGGTGCGGCTGGGGCAGGTGTTGAACGCAGCGTATCGGGCGGCGGCTCGGCGCACCGCGTCGCCCGGCGCACCGGCCCCGGGGGTGGACGTCGGACATTCCCGGATTCTCGGCCCTCAACCCGGCAACCGGTTTGCGCGACGTGGACCGATCGACAAGGCTGGTCGCCATGCCCGCCGTCTCGACCACGCTCCGCGCGCTCGCCCTGTCAGCCATCGCGTCACTCTCCGTGACCGGCTGTCAGGCCCTGGACGACGCCGGCCGGGCGTTCGGGCGATCGGACCTGGTCAACGACATCGCCGCCCGGCTGGACCGGGCTCTGGAGCTGACCTACGCGGCCGACTACCAGATCTCCGGCGGCCAGGCCGCCTCCATCGCCCAGACCCAGGACCCGGCCCGCTCGGTGTACGCCTGGCCGGGCGGGAGGCTGACCGTCGCCGCCGAGGCCACCACCCGGTGCGAGACCGGCACCGGCCGGACCGTGTGCACCCTGCTCGCCCCGCCCGTGACCACCGCGAAGCCCTCGGTGGCCCTGTTCACCGAGGCCGAGCAGCGCGGCCTGGTCACCCCGCCGGTGGTGGTGGGGCTGCTCGCCGAGGCCGCGCTCGACCCGGAGGCGGTCGTCGCCCAGAGCGGCACCACCCTCGCCGGGCACCAGGCGACCTGCGTCAACGTGCAGCGGTCGGCCGGCGACTTCACCGCCTGCGTGACCACGGAGGGCGTGCTCGGCAGCTTCACCGGCGAGCTCGACGGCCGGCCGGCGGAGCTGGCCCTGACCCGCTACAGCGACACGGTCGACGGGGCGAGCTTCGAACTGCCGGCCGGGGCCGTCGTCGTCGACCGCCGCTCCGCCGGCTCGTGACCACCCCGCCGACGCCCCGCCGGGATGGGTTCGTGCCGGGGGCCGACCGGGCCGGGCCGCCGCAGCCCGGGGACCTCGCCCTGGCGGTCGCCGGACGGAAGCTGCTGACCGGCCCCGGCGGCCGGTTCCCCCGGGTGGCCGAGCTGCCCGCCGACAGCGCCTGGGTGCCGCTGGGCACCCTCGACGAGGTGCCCGCCTGGGGCGTCGAACTGGCCGACGAGCAGGCCTTCCCGGGCCGCTGGCACAGCTGGCGGACGCTGGCCGCCGAGCTGCCCGCCCCCCTGGCCGACCTGGCCGGCCGGGCGCTGGCCGTGCTCACCTGGCGGCGCACCCACCGGTGGTGCGGGGCGTGCCGGGCCGAACTGGCCGACGTGCCGGGCGAGCAGTCCCGGCGGTGCCCCGACTGCGACCTGTACGTTCCGATGCAGCTCTCCGCCGCCGTGCTGGTGGCGATCACCCGGCCCGGGCCGGCCGGCAGCCCCGACGAGCTGCTGCTGGTGCGGCACGCGGACGGGCCGCCGGAGCTGTGGGCGCTGGTCGCCGGGTACGTGGAAGCCGGCGAGTCGCTGGAGGCGGCGGCCCGCCGGGAGGTCGGCGAGGAGGTCGGGCTGACCCTCGGCGCGATCTCCTACTTCGGCAGCCAGCCCTGGGCGGTGTCCGGGCCGGGGGTACTGCTGGCCGGCTTCACCGCCGCCGCCGACCCGGCCGCCGAGCCGGTCGTCGACGGGAAGGAGCTGGTGGAGGCCCGCTGGTTCCCGCTCGACGCGCTGCCGGCTGAGCTGCCCTCGGCGTACTCGATCTCCCGGTGGCTGGTCGACCACGTCGCCGCCCGCCCGGCGGGCTGACCGACCGCGGGGGGGGTCCTCCGGCACTGACGGCCGGGCCCGGCGGTGGCCCCCGGCGGGCATCGGGGTACCCGAATGATAGGGGTCACCTCACGGCGGTGTTCCCGGCATCATCGGTGCCCCGGGGGCAACAGCCCGGTCAACGGGCCGTCGGCGTCGGCGTCGGCCGGAACCTCCCCGGACCTCTCCCACGACGCGCACCCCTCCCACGAAAGGACCACCGTGTCCACTCGTCGTCAACTGCTGCGCCTCGGTGCGGCATCGGGCATCGTCGGCGCAACCGGTGGCCTGGTGAGCCTCGCCGGACGTGTCGGCGCGGCTCCCGCCACCGCGGCCCCCGCCACGTCGGCGGCCCCGGCCGTGACCCCGTTCACCGTTCCGCTCACCGTGCCGCAGACCCTGCGGCCGGTGCTGCGGACCGCCACCACCGACTACTACTCGGTCACCATGCACCGCCGGCGGTTGGAGATCCTGCCGGGCTCCCGCACGGAGGTGTACACGTACAACGGCGACCTGCCCGGCCCGACGATCCGTGCCACGTCGGGCCGGCGGGTGGTGGTGCGGCAGCGCAACCGGCTGAACATGCCGACCGCGGTGCACCTGCACGGCGGCGCCACCGCGCCCGGTGACGACGGCTCGGGTGACGCCACGATCCCGCCCGGCGGGGAGCGGACCTACACCTACCCCAACCGGCAGCCGCACGCCACGCTGTGGATGCACGACCACACCCACCACATGGAGGCCGAACACCTCTACCGCGGCCTGTCCAGCCTCTACCTGCTCAGCGACCGCACCGAGGCGGCGCTTCCGCTGCCCCGCGGCGCGTTCGACGTCCCGCTGGTGCTGCGCGACGCGCACCTGGACGCCGACGCCCAGCTCGTCTGGACGATGGACGACGCCGACAACCGGACCACCCTCCTGGTCAACGGTCGGCCCTGGCCGCGTTTCCAGGTGCAGGCCCGCCGCTACCGCTTCCGCCTGGTCAACTCCAGCAACCTGCGGTTCTTCCTGCTGCGGCTCGCGGACGGCGGGGAGATGACCGTGATCGGCTCCGACGGTGGCCTGCTGGAGGCGCCGGTCACCACGCCGTACCTGCTGCTGTCGCCGGGCGAACGGCTGGAAGTGGTGGTCGACTTCGCGCGCTACCAGCCGGGCACGTCGGTGGTGTTGCAGAACCTGATGGGGCCCGGCCCGGCCGAGCAGGTCGGCCAGGTGATGCGCTTCGACGTCGTACGCGCCACGGCGCCGGACCGCAGCTCGGTGCCGCAGCGGCTGCGCACCCTGCCGCCACTGCCCACGCCAACCGTGCGGCGCAACATCGAGCTGCGGATGGACGAGCCCGGCACCGGGCACCAGGCGTACATCGACGGGAAGGTCTTCGACCCGGCCCGGATCGACACCACCGTCGCCTGGGGCAGCACTGAGGAGTGGACGGTGACGAATGCCAACGCCCTCATGCCGCACAACTTCCACATGCACCTGGTGCAGTTCCGGGTGCTCGACCGGGGCAACGCCCCGGCCGATCCCACCGAGGCCGGCCTGAAGGACACCGTGCTCCTCTGGCCCGGTCAGACCGTACGGCTCCAGGCCACGTTCGACACCTGGCGCGGCGTCTACCCGTACCACTGCCACATGGTCGACCACAGCGCGATGGGGATGATGGCCCAGCTCAGAATCGTCTGATCCGGCCGGTGTGGGTTCCCCTGCCGACGTCGGTCGTCGGCAGGGGAACCCTCGGTCACACGCCGAGCAGGGTGCGCAGGTGGCGCGGGGGCGGGCAGTCGTGGGCGAGCATCGCGTCGTGCCACTCGCGCACCGACACCCCGTCGGGGCGCAGCGCGGCGATCTCGGCGATCTCGCTGTACCCGACGAAGTAGGTGGAGAGCTGGGTGGAGGTGAGCAGCGCCCGCCGCCACTTGCCGGCCGCCTCGCCCTCCTCCTGGAAGCCCCGGCCGGTCATCAGCGCCATCGCCTCGGCCTCGGGCAGGTCGTCGCAGTGCACGAGCTGGTCGAGCAGCGCGTTGATCGTCATCCGGAGCTGCATCTTGAGCTGTTGCAGCCGCACCGGCAGGCCGCCGAAGCCGAGGCCGGCCATCAGCTCCTCGGTGTAGACCGCCCAGCCCTCGATGAACGTCCCGGACTCGGCGAGCGCCCGGACCCGGGTGCGGCCGTCGTACCGGCGGGCGTGGGCGAGCTGGAGGAAGTGCCCCGGCATCGCCTCGTGCACGGTCAGGTTGCGGATCATGTGGTCGTTGTACTCCCGGTAGAACGACTCGACCCGCGCCGCCGGCCAGTCCGCCGGGGTGGGCGCGATGCAGTAGAACGTCGGCACGTCCGCCGTCTCCAGTGGGCCGGGCGAGTCGCAGTACGCCACCGCCACGCCCCGGGCGAACTGAGGCATCTCCTGGATCACGCACGGGTCGTCGACCAGGGTGACCAGGTCGCGGGCGCGGACGAAGTCGGTCGCCTCGTCGAGGGTGACCGAGGCCAGGTCGACGATGGTGTGGTCGTCGGGGTGCTCGGCGGCCAGCAGGTCCAGCGCCCGGCGTACCGTCTCGTCGTCGCCCGCGCCGCCGACCAGCTCGACGGCCGCCTCGCGGATCTCGGCGGTGACCCGGTCCAGGTTGGCCCAGGCTCGGCGCTGCACCTCGGCGGCGCCCAGCTCCGTGTCGAGGGTGTGCCAGAGCCGGGCCTCCCAGCGCCGCCGGCCGAGCCGGGGGTCGCGCCCCGGGCCGGCGTCGGCCGCCAGGCCGGTGCGCAGCCAGGCCACGAACTCCTCCAGCGCCGCGATCGCCGCGGTCGCCGCCGGCTCCACCCGGTCGTGCAGCGCGGGCACCTCGGCCAGCAGCCGGGGCACCTCGTCGCGGACCAGGGCCGCCGTGCCGGTGAACTGCCCGACCGCCGTCTCGGCGTGCACCCGGGGCATGTCCCGCAGCGTCGCGCGCGCGGTCGCCAGGGCGTCCGGTACGGCCGCGAGCCGGCCGGCCAGGCTGGTCAGCCGCACCTCGGCCGGGGCGTACGGGCGGGCGAGCAGCGCGTGCAGCAGCGGGCCCGGGTTGTACAGCAGCGGATCCCACTCGGGCGCCCGGATCTCGTCGGCCTCGAACAGCTCCCGGTCGACCAGGGCGGTGAGCAGGGCGTGGTCGACCCGCTCCTCGACGTCGAGAGCGTCCGGGTCCAGCTCGGCGAGCGCGTCGGCGGCGTCCCGGAGCATTTCCCGGTCGGCGGCGACGGCAGTGGCGGACAGGTCCGGCAGCCGGTCGTCACACCGGTGGTCGCCGGCGGACATCGCGAGGCCGGGCCGGCTCTCCAGCAGGGCGTCGACGATCCGTTCGGCACGGGGTGCGAAGGATGACATGCGACGACCCTAGCGGGGGGAGCCGGCCCGGCGTTCGACGTCAGTTGGGCCGGTTGCCCGCCTTGTCCACCACGCCCCGGCTCAGCACTGCGGTGGTGGCGGTGAGCATCCCGGCCTTGCCGGTCTCGGTGTCCCGGACGAGGTAGGACCGCTCACCGAGGTACTCGAAGCTGGTCCGGTCGAAGATCCACTCCGTGCGCGTGCCGAACTCGTCGGTGCGGCCCACGGCCACCCCGGTCCGCCCGGCGGCGTCAACGGACTCCGGCACCAGGACCGCCCCCGGGATCTTCGCCGCCGCGCGGTAGAGGGCGGCGTTCACCTGGGGCGGCAGCAGGCTCTCCCGCAACGCCTCACCGATGTAGTCGAAGGCCGCGACGTCGCGGGGCAGGTCCTGCGGCTTGACCTCGGCGTAGATGTGCTGGAGCAGCGCGTCCGGGTTGGTCGGCAGGTTGGCGTACCTACTGTTCGGCGTCGAGTGTTTCACCGTGAACGTCTCGCCCCGCTCGCGGGCCAGCGCGTCGCCGCTGGACTGGGGCAGCCACAGCTCGCGGTCGTGCACCTCGTCGAGCACCTGCCGGTTCACCCCCGCTTCCTTCGGGCCGTCGTTGCCGTCCTCGGGGAAGACCAGCCACGCGACCCTGCTGCGGACGTAGACGAACTTGCCGTCGGCCACCGGCGACGCCGCCGGCTTGGCGGCGGCCACCAGGGCGACCTGTTCCATCAGCGGCGCCACCCCTGCGGCCTCGCCCTGCAACACCTTGACGTACTGGTTCGCCGGGGTGCCCCGCTCGGGGTCCCCCCCGGGCAGCCCGATGGTGGCGACCAGCACGGCGGCCAGGGCGGTGGCGGCCACCGGCGGGGCGAGCCACGCCAGCAGACGTCGGGGCCGGGGCGACGGCCGGGCCGGGGATGCCGCCGGAGATGGGGCGATCTCGCGCATGAAGGCTTCCTTCAGGACGTGATGGCGGTCGGCGGACAGCTCCTGCTCCGGCGGTGATGGCACCAACCGGGCGAGGGCGTCGCGCTCGGCAGGATCAAGCCGTGGGTTCATCGGTTCATCTCCTGGATCGACCGGGCCGCGGATGTGCGGCCACCCTGTACCTGTCCGCGAACCGGCGCGGGTTCCCGGGCCGGAGGCAGGGCAACCGCCGGCGTCGGGGCGAGCGCCTGCTCGGCCAGGGCGCGCAGTTTCGTCCGGGCCCGGGACAGCCGGGACCGGACCGTGCCGATCGGCACCCCGAGCGCCTCGGCCGCCGTGGCGTAGTCCAGCCCCGACCAGACGCAGAGCGTGAAGACCTCCCGTTCGGCCGGCCGCAGGGCGCGCAGCGCCGCCCTGGCCGCCAGCAGCCGTTCGGCGTCGTCCATCCGGTCGGTGACCGCTTCGGCGAAGTCCGGGACGGTGTCGGCACGCGGGATCCGGGCCAGCGCGGCCCGGTGTCGGCGGGCCGCCCGGCTCGTGTTGCGCAGCACGTTCGTGGCGATGCCCAGCAGCCACGGGAGCACGCTGTCGCCGTCGGGCCGTAGCTTGCCGCGCAGTCGCCAGGCCTCCAGGAACGTCAGTGAGACCACGTCTTCGGCGGTGCTCCGGCAGCCCGTCGACCGGAACGCGTGCCGGTACACGACGCGGGCATGTTCCTCGAACAGCTGCCCGAACGCTGCTCCGTCGCCGGCGCGGAGCCGGGCGCGATATGAACTGTCCACACCCCCTCCTGTCCGCTCGCCCGCCCGGGTTCCCACCGGGCCGGCACGAGATTCGGCGGATCGGGGCCTCCGGCGGCGGCACAGAACCCCGCCGGGTCGCGTTCGCGCCGGACCGCACGCTGCCGCCACCACCCGGTGGGGCCTGCCGCGGCCGATCCCGCGTCTGCGGGTCAGGCGGTGCGGGTGGCCCGTTCGGCGGCGCGGAAGGCGTCCGCGTACGCCAGGGCGGCACGGCGCAGCGCCGCCTCGGGGTCCAGGCCGTTCTCCCGGGCCGCCGCGACCGTGGCCAGCAGGCTCGCGCCGAGCCGCGCCTCCGCCGGGTCGACCTGCGAGTCGGGCAGGGGCACCGGGACGGCCAGGCCGACGCGGGCGGCGCGCTCCAGGATCTTGCCGGCCAGGGCGAGCGCGGGCAGGCTCGGCGCGATGCCGTCCAGCACCGAGTCCCGGGCCTTCTCCTCCCGCTTGATCCGCTCCCAGTTGGCGGTGATCTCGTCCAGGGTGACGGCCTGGTCGTCGGCGAAGACGTGCGGGTTGCGCCGGATCATCTTGTCCACCAGGCCGCCGGCCACGTCGTCGACGTTCCACCGCTCGCCCTCGGGCAGTTCCTCGGCCAGCCGGGCGTGCAGCAGCACCTGGAGCAGCACGTCGCCCAGCTCCTCGCGGAGCGCGTCGGTGTCGTCGGCGCCGATGGCGTCGTACGCCTCGTAGCACTCCTCGATCAGGAAGCCGGCGAGGCTGCGGTGGGTCTGCGCCCGCTTCCACGGGTCACCGCCGGGCGAGGCCAGCCGGTCCATCACCTCGACGGCGTCGAGCAGCCGGGCCCCGGGCGGGTCCCACGAGCCGTACATCAGCTCCAGCTCGGCCAGGCCCGGCTCCCGGGCCAGCCGCAGCCCCAACTCCCGGGCCAGCGTCTCGTCGCCCACCGGGCCGGCCAACCAGACCACCGTGCCGTGCGCCGCCGCCGCGTCCAGCAGCGCCGGCGTCGCCGGGCCGTCCGGCACGGTCACCGCGCCACCCGCCGCCCGCACCGCGGCGGTCAGCTCGCTCTCCGCCCCGGCCAGCACCGGGTTGCCGCGTACGACGTCCCAGGCGGCGGCGGTCAGCAGCCCGACCGGGAGCCGGGGCGAGGTGACCAGCAGGACGATCCGGGCCGTCATACCCCGGGGGTCGCCGGGGCGGCAGACTCCGTGGCCGGGGCGTCGGGGGTGGAGATGTCGGTGACCGGGCCGTCCTGGTCGATGTACGGCAGCGAGTAGAAGACCAGCGACTGACCGGTGCTGACCACCGACGGGACGCCGATCGGCCGGTACCGGGGGTTGATCGAGGCGCCGGCCTTCTCCGCCTCCTCCTGGAGGGCCGAGCTGAGCGCGGTGGCACCGCGCACGAAGCCGCCCCCGCCGCCTTCGCCGGTCTCGCCGAACGCCTGCCGGACTTCGGCGACGCTCAGCCCGGACTTAATCGCCCCGGTCTTCTCGATGGCGCCATAGACAGCCATGATCGACTTGTCGCTCACCTCGACCGGGGGCAGCTTCGCGCCCAGCACGGCGGAGATGTCCACCCACTCGCCCCACAGCTTCGCGTACTCGGCGGCGGCCGGGATCCGGAGCTGCTGCTCCAACTGCTCCGGCTTGACCTCGTCGGGCACCTGGAGGCCCTGCGCGGCAACCACCCGCTTGCCCAGATCGATGCTGACCAGCAGGTTCAGCACGTCCTGCCGGGTCACCGAGGTGCGCAGCTGCTCCGGCGACGGGGTGGCCCCGGACTTCCCGGCCTCCGCGCTCACGGCGGCGGCATACATCGCCCGGGCGTTGTCGTAGATCTCGTCCACCCGGTCGACGGAGTACCTCGTGTCGCCGACGTACGCGGCGACGTCCGGCGCGGACTTCCCGCACGCACCGAGGGAGAGGGCACCGAGGGCCGCGACGCTGGCGGCGGCGATGAGACGGCGAGCACGCATGTCCGTCACTCTCTCATGCGTGCCCACCGGCCATGACGCCGCCCACCGCCCGGCGCTGGTCAGCGTGCGCCCCGCCGCGCCCCCGGCCCGGCCCGCCGAGGCCCGCCCCGGCCCGCGAGCCGGCTCACCGGGCGCCGATCCCGGCCGGCCGGGCCGCGGCGGCCGGATCGCCGAGCACGTCGGAAAGGAGCTGCGCGCACCACTGGAGCAGCGCCTGGTCGCGCAGCGGCTCGCCGCCCATCCGGCGGGTGCTCGGCCGGGGCACGCTGACCTGGTCGTTTGCGGACTTGTAGACCGAGTCGGGGTGGTACCGCTTGAGCCGGAGCTGCTTCGAATCGGGCAGCGGCAGCGGGCCGAACCGAAGGTGCTTGCCCTGCATCGAGACGTCGGTGAGGCCGTACCGGCGGGCCAGCAGCCGGAACCGGGCCACCGCGACCAGGTTCTGCACCGGGGCGGGCGGCTCGCCGTACCGGTCGGTCATCTCGGCGACCACCTCGCGCAGCCGCTCGTCGTCGCGGGCCTCGGCCAGCTTGCGGTACATCTCCAGGCGCAGCCGCTCCACCGAGACGTAGTCGTGCGGCAGGTGCGCGTCGACCGGGAGATCGATCTTGACGTCGGCCTCCTCCTCGGGACGCTCGCCCTTGAACGTCTGCACCGCCTCGCCGACCATCCGGACGTACAGGTCGAAGCCGACGCCCTCGATGTGGCCGGACTGCTCGCCGCCGAGCAGGTTGCCCGCGCCCCGGATCTCCAGGTCCTTCATCGCCACGTACATGCCGGCGCCCAGCTCGGTGTGCTGGGCGATGGTGGCCAGCCGCTCGTGGGCGTGCTCGGTGAGCGGCTTCTCCGGCGGGTAGAGGAAGTACGCGTACGCCCGCTCCCGGCCCCGGCCGACCCGGCCCCGGATCTGGTGCAGCTGGGACAGGCCGAGCAGGTCGGCCCGCTCCACGATCAGGGTGTTGGCGTTCGGGATGTCGATGCCCGACTCCACGATCGTGGTGCAGACCAGGACGTCGAACTCCTTCTCCCAGAAGCCGACCATGACCTTCTCCAGGGCGTCCTCGCCCATCTGGCCGTGCGCCACCGCGACCCGGGCCTCGGGCACCAACTCGCGGAGCCTCCGCGCCGCCTTGTCGATCGACTCGACCCGGTTGTGCAGGTAGAACACCTGGCCGTCGCGGAGCAGCTCGCGGTGGATGGACGCGGCCACCTGCCGCTCGTCGTACGCCCCGACGAAAGTCAGCACCGGATGCCGCTCCTCCGGCGGGGTGGCGATGGTCGACATCTCCCGGATGCCGGTGATCGCCATCTCCAACGTCCGCGGGATCGGGGTGGCCGACATGCTCAGCACGTCGACCGAGGCGCGCAGCGTCTTCAGGTGCTCCTTGTGCTCGACGCCGAAGCGCTGCTCCTCGTCGACGACCACCATGCCGAGGGACTTGAACCGGGTGGCGGTCTGGAGCAGCCGGTGGGTGCCGATCACAATGTCGACGGTGCCGTCGGCGACCATCTCCAGGGTCCGCTCGGACTCCTTCGGCGTCTGGAAGCGCGACAGCTGCCGGATCTCGACCGGGAACTGACCCATCCGCTCGGCGAACGTGTTGTAGTGCTGCTGCACCAGCAGGGTGGTCGGCACGAGCACCGCCACCTGCTTGCCGTCCTGGACCGCCTTGAACGCCGCCCGTACCGCGATCTCGGTCTTGCCGTACCCGACGTCGCCGCAGATCAGCCGGTCCATCGGGACGGTCTGCTCCATGTCCCGCTTGACCTCCTCGATGGCGGCCAACTGGTCGGGCGTCTCCTGCCAGGGGAAGGCGTCCTCCAACTCCCGCTGCCACGGCGTGTCGGGCCCGAACGCGTGCCCCTTGGACGCCTTCCGCGCGGCGTAGAGCTGGATGAGCTGGGCGGCGATCTCCTTGACCGCCTTGCGGGCCCGGGCCTTGGACTTCTGCCAGTCCGAGCCGCCCATCTTGTGCAGGGTGGGCTGCTCGCCGCCGACGTACCGGGAGAGCTGGTCGAGCTGGTCGGTGGGGACGAACAGCCGGTCGCCGGGCTGGCCGCGCTTGCTCGCGGCGTACTCGATGACCAGGTACTCCCGGGACGCGCCGTTGACGGTGCGCTGCACCAGCTCGACGTACCGGCCGATGCCGTGCTGCTCGTGCACCACGTGGTCGCCGGCCTTCAGCTCCAGCGGGTCGATGGTGTTGCGCCGCCGGCTCGGCATCTTGCGCATGTCCCGGGTCGAGGTGCCCCGGCCGCCGGTGACGTCGTTGCCGGTGAGCAGCGCGAACCGGGACGCCTCGTCGACGAACCCGCTGGTCAGGCCGCCACAGGTGACCAGCACGCCGCCGGGCTCGGGCGCGTGCGGGACCTCCTCGGCGAACCGCGCGCCGAGGCCGGCGTCGCCCAGCACCTCGACGGCCCGCTGGGCGGGGCCGTGGCCCTCGAAGACCAGCGCGACCGACCAGCCCTCCCCGGCCCAGCGCTTGAGGTCGTCGACGAGGCGGGGGGTCTCGCCGTGGTACAGCGGGGCCGGCTGGGCGGCCAGGGTCACCGCGATCGCGTCGTCGGGCGTGACGTTGACCTCGGTCGGCCCGTCCTCCCAGGGCTGGGGAGCCGGGGCGGTGGCGTCCGCCTCCACCAGGCCGAACGGGGCGAGGGTCCACCAGGGCCGGCGCAGGGCGCGGGCGTGCGCCCGTACGTCGGCCAGGGTCTTGAAGGCGGCGGCCCCGAGGTCCACCGGGGCCTGGCCCCCGACGGCGGCGGCGGCCCAGCTCGCCTGGAGGAACTCGTCGGAGGTACGGACCAGGTCGTGCGCCCGGGTGCGGATGCGCTCGGGGTCGCAGAGCAGCACGTGGGTGCCGGCCGGCATGCAGTCCAGCAGCAGCTCCAGCGAGTCCGCGCCGACCAGCGCGGGGGCCAGCGACTCCATCCCCTCGACCGGGATGCCCTCGGCCAGCTTGTCCAGGATCTCGGCCAACTCCGGGTGCTCGGCGGCGAGCGCGGCGGCCCGCTTACGCACGGCCGGGGTGAGCAGCAACTCCCGGCACGGCGGCGCCCAGAGCAGCGGTACGGCCTCGATGGTCCGCTGGTCGGCGACGGCGAAGGTGCGGATCTCCTCCACCTCGTCGCCCCAGAACTCGACCCGGGACGGGTGCTCGTCGGTGGGCGGGAAGACGTCGAGGATGCCGCCGCGCACCGCGAACTCACCGCGCTTGGTGACCAGGTCCACCCGGGCGTACGCCATGTCGGTGAGCCGGCGGGCGACGTCCTCCAGATCCGCCTCGTCGCCGACGGCGAGCTGCACGGGCTCCAGGTCGCCGAGGCCCTTGAGCTGCGGCTGGAGCAGCGAGCGGACCGGCGCGACGACCACCCGCAGCGGACCGGCGCACCCATGCGCGTCGGCGGCGTCGGGGTGGGCGAGCCGACGCAGCACCGCCAGCCGCCGGCCGACGGTGTCGGAGCGGGGCGAGAGCCGCTCGTGCGGCAGCGTCTCCCAGGACGGGAAGACGGCGACCTGCTCGGCCGGGAGCAGGCTGCCCAGCGCCGAGGCCAGGTCGTCGGCCTCCCGGCTGGTGGCGGTCACGGCCAGCACGGGCCGCCCCGCGCCCCCGGCGGGCCCTCCCTCGGGCCCCGCACCCGGTGCCGGCCTCCCGGCGGGTCCGGCGGCTGCGACCGGGTCGGCGGCGACGGCGGCGACGGCGAACGGGCGCAGTGCCGCCGGGGCGGTCAGGTCCAGCCCGTCGACCTGTGCGGCACCGGAGCGCGCCAGGTCACGCGCCCGGGCCAGCCCGGGATCGGCCAGGGCGGCGGCGAAGAGTCCGGTGAGCAATCTGATCACTTCCCAGCGACGCGGTCGTGGCACACGACAGTTCCCCCACGCCCGGCCCGGACGGGGGGTTGACAACACCCCACCCTATCCCCGTCCCCCCACCCCCACCCCCCTCCCGCCCTCCCCACCCACCCACCCCGAGCCCCCGTGGGCGCGCAAATTCACGGAATTAGTGGTGTCAGACCCCTCCCGAGGCCACGAATTCCGTGAATTTGCACGGCCTGGGGGCGTATGGGGTGAGGGCGACGTCCATCTGCCGCAGGCCTACCCGCCCTGCCCCGCCGGGCGGCGCGGCGCGGCCCGGCACAGGGTGCGGGGCCGCCCGGCACAGGGTGCGGGGCGGGGCGGCACAGGGTGCGGGGCGGGGCGGGGCGGGGTGCGGGGCGGGGGCGGGGGCGTGCTCGATCCGGGGGGAGATAGAGGGCTGGTCGAGGCGGGGGCGGCCCTCGTCGGCATCGACTCGATCAACATCGACGACATGAGCCCGGCAGCTCGGGGTGAGCGCCCGGCGCACAGTGGCCTGCTGGCGGCCGGGATCCCGATCGTGGAGCACCTGACCGGTTTGGACGCGCTGCCCCCGACCGGCTTCCGGTTCACCGCCGCGCCGCCGAGGGTGGCCGGGATGGGCACCTTCCCGGTACGCGCGTTCGCCGTCCTCGACGCCTGACCACCACCCGCTTCCGAAATCAGCGACAGATCCCGCACATCTAGGTCTTCCGCCGCGCAGCCACCTCGATGTCACGCATCTTGAGTTGACCTTGCCAATGTCGAGCCGGCCGTCAGGCAGCCCGCATCGCGCCGGAACTGAGACCCGCCAGCAACCGCCGGGAGATGCGGGCGAGCGCACGCGACTGCGCCCGGTCGATCGGCCAGCGCTCGACGTGCTCGCCGGCGGAGAGTTCGAGCAGCAGACCGGACGGCGGGGTGGGTCCGACGTCCATCCGCCACAGGCCGAGTCGCACCTGGAACACCTCGTCGCCGCGGACCGCCGCGTCGATCAGGTGGGACAGGTGCAGCCCACCCGACACGGCGCAATCGGCGCCGCGAAGACACCAGGACGGGTGGGGATGGTTCGGTAGGTTGCTCATGGGCCGGGCTCCTTCCCGGTCAAGGCCTGGGGAGCGGAGTGCCACCTCCACCCCGGGCCGCCCTTTGTTCAGTAGGCAGAACCTGCCACGGCTGCCCGCCACAAAGCTAGCACTACCTGTCATGTTAGGCCAGTACCTGAGCGCACTTTTCATTGACGCTTCGCACCAACCGTGATCACATGGCCTTACCTGCCACGGAAGTAAGCCCATGCCTGCGTACACGAAGAAACAACGACTCATCGAGACCCTGACCGAGCGCATCGAGTCGGGCGAGTATCCACCGGGAGCAAAGCTGCCCTCCGGCACGGAACTGTGTGCCGAGTTCAGCGTCTCCCGCCAGGTGGTCCGCTCGGCGATCGACTGGCTCAAGGCTCGCGGGCTGGTCGAGGGCGCCCCGGGCGCCGGGGTGTTCGTGCGGGAGCCCGACGGTCGGTAGCGCACGCTGATCCGGCGCTGCACGGAGTCGACGACGGACTCTCCCCGTACCGGATGATCAACTGTGGGTCGGTGTGGCCGAGATCGACGTCGAAGACGACCACCGCGGCCGGGCAATAGGCGGCGAGCGCCCGGGTCACGGCGGCCCAGCCCGGCACCACGGCCCGGTGCCACGGCCCGGCGAAACGCCCCAAAACGGGAGTATCGCCCCTAGGCTGGCCAGGTGGACGAGGAGCCGGACATCCCGGTGCGCGACTGGCTGCCCCGCGCCGCCGCCCTGCTGGTCGGCACGCTGGCGCTGGCCGCCGCGTTCATCGCCGCGTACGTGGGCGCGCTGCACCAGCCCACGCCCCGCGACCTGCCGGTCGGGGTGGTCGTCGGCGACCAGCACGCCGAGGCCGTCATGGCCGCCGTGCGCGGCCGGACCGACACGATCGAGCCCGTCGAGTACGGCGACGCCGAGGCCGCCGACGACGGGCTGACCGCCCGCGAGGTGTACGGGGTGCTCACCTCCACGCCCGAGGGCGGGCTGCGCCTGGCCACCGCCAGCGCCTCCGCGCCGGCCGCCACCGACGTGGTCGAGCAGGTGCTCGGCCAGACCGCCCGGGAGGCGAACCTGCCGCTCCAGGTCACCGACGAGGTGCCGGTCACTCCGAGCGACCCGCGCGGCCTCGTCCCGTTCTACCTCGCGGTCGGCTACGTGCTGGGCGGCTACCTCGCCTCCACCGCCCTGGGCCTGAAGATCGGCACCGCGCCCCGGAGCCTCGCCCGCGCCGGGCTGCGAATCGCCGCCCTCGCCGCGTACGCGGTGGTGCTCGGCGTGGTGGGCGCGCTGATCGTCGGGCCGGGGCTGGACGTGTGGGACCACGACGTGCCGGCGGTCGCCGCAGTCGGGGCGTTGGCTGTCTTCGCCGCCGCGATGGTCGCCGCCGCGGTGCAGGGCTGGCTCGGGCTGCTCGGCACCGGGCTCGTCATCCTGCTGCTGGTGGTGCTCGGCAACCCCGGCTCCGGCGGCGTCTACGCACCGGAGTTCCTGCCCACCTGGCTGCGCGGGATGCACCTCTGGAACGTGCCCGGGCTGACCACCGACCTGATCAAGTCGGCGGTCTACTTCGACCGCCGTTCGATGACCTGGCCGGTGGGCGGGCTGGTGCTCTGGGCGGCGCTCGGCGTCGTGGGATTGCTCACGGCCGCGCTGGTACGCGGCCGGCGCGGCACCGCCCGACGGCCGACCACCACCGCCCCAGCCAGCACGGATGCCCGATCCGCGGAGTGAGGGCAGCGGCGGCAGCCGGGCGTCGCAGGGAAGGGACGAGCAGGACCCCTTCCTTCCCGAAGGGTCGGCGCGGATACGATCCAGGAAGTCGGACAGCGCTGTCCTTCGTTCTCACGTAAGGAGCGCATCGTGACCGACCAGTACGACCACGACGGCCCCGACGCCGCACTGCGGGCCGACATCCGCCGCCTCGGCACGCTGCTCGGGCAGACCCTCGCCCGGCAGGAGGGCCGCCCGCTGCTCGACCTGGTCGAGGAGATCCGCGCCCTGGTCCGCTCCGACGTCCCCACCGCCGCGCAGCGCCTCGGCGGCCTGGACGTGACCACCGGGACCAAGCTGGCTCGAGCCTTCTCCACCTACTTCCACCTGGCCAACATCACCGAGCAGGTGCACCGGGCCCGGGACCTGCGCCGCCGCCGGGCGGTGCAGGGCGGCTGGCTCGACCAGGCGGCCAAGATGATCGCCGAGCGCGGGGTGCCGGCCGAGGAGATCGCGGCGGCGGCCCGCCGGCTCGCGGTCCGGCCGGTGTTCACCGCCCACCCGACCGAGGCCGCCCGCCGGTCGATCCTGTCGAAGCTTCGGGCGATCGCCGACGAACTGGACGCCGAGACGGCCAACGCGATCCTCTACGGGGCCAGCGACGAGGGGCCGGCGAACCGGCGCCTCGCCGAGCTGCTGGACCTGATGTGGCAGACCGACGAGCTGCGGCTGGACCGGCCGGACCCGACCGACGAGGCCCGCAACGCCATCTACTACCTGCGCGACCTGTACGCCGAGGCCGCCCCGCAGGTGCTCGACGACCTCGCCGACACGCTGCGCACCCTCGGGGTGGAGACCGCGCCGACGTCCCGGCCGCTGACCTTCGGCACCTGGATCGGCGGCGACCGGGACGGCAACCCGTTCGTCACCCCGGCGGTCACCCGGGAGGTCCTGCAGATCCAGCACGAGCACGGCATCGCGGCCACCGAGGCGGCGATGGAGCACCTGATCAAGGAGGTGTCCGTCTCCCGCCGGCTACGCGGGGTGTCGCTGGACCTCTCCGCCAGCCTCGCCGCCGACCTCGACGCGCTGCCCGAGGTGGCGGCCCGGTTCCGCCGGGTCAACGCCGAGGAGCCGTACCGGCTGAAGGCCCGGTGCGTGAAGGCGAAGCTGGCCAACACCCGGGAGCGGCTGCGCCGGGGCACCCCGCACGTGCCGGGCCGGGACTACCGGGGCTCGGCCGGGCTGGTCGCCGACCTGGAGCTGCTGCGCGCCTCGCTGGCCCGCAACTCCGGCAAGCTCACCGCCGTCGGCCACCTCGCCTCCACCATCCGCACGGTGTCCGCGTTCGGGATGCACCTGGCGACCATGGACGTGCGGGAGCACGCCGAGAAGCACCACGAGGTGCTCACCCAGCTCTACGCGGCCGTCGGTGAGGTGTCCGACTACCCGTCGCTGAGCCGCCTGGAGCGGACCAAGCTCCTCGCCGACGAGCTGACCGGCCGCCGGCCGCTGTCGACGCTCGACACCCCGCTGACCGAGAGCGCCCGCAAGACGTTCGACGTGTTCGGCACGATCCGCGAGGCGCAGGACCGGTTCGGCTCCGAGGTCATCGAGTCGTACATCATCTCGATGACCCTCGGCGTGGACGACGTCCTCGCGGCGGTGGTGCTGGCCCGCGAGGCCGGGCTGGTCGACGTGCACAGCGGCCGGGCCCGGATCGGCATCGTGCCGCTGCTGGAGACCCCGGCGGAGCTGGACTCCGGCGGCGAACTGCTGGACGAGCTGCTGTCGCTGCCCGCGTACCGGGCCCTGGTGACGGCCCGCGGCGACGTGCAGGAGGTGATGCTGGGCTACTCCGACTCGAACAAGGAGGCCGGCATCACCACCAGCCAGTGGTCGATCCACCGGGCCCAGCGGGCGCTGCGCGACGTGGCCGCCCGGCACGGGGTGCACCTGCGGCTGTTCCACGGCCGGGGCGGCACCGTCGGGCGCGGCGGCGGCCCCACCCACGACGCGATCCTGGCCCAGCCGTACGGCACCCTGGACGGCGCGATCAAGGTGACCGAGCAGGGCGAGGTCATCTCCGACAAGTACACCCTGCCGGCGCTGGCCCGGGAGAACCTGGAGCTGACCGTAGCCGCGGTGCTCCAGGCGACCCTGCTGCACACCGCGCCCCGGCAGCCCGCCGAGATGCTGGAACGCTGGGACGCGTCGATGGACGTGGTCTCCCACGCGGCGTTCCGGTCGTACCGGTCGCTGGTGGAGGACCCGGACCTGCCGGAGTACTTCTGGGCGTCCACCCCGACCGAGCTGCTGGGCGCGTTGAACATCGGCTCCCGCCCGGCGAAGCGGCCCAACACCGGGGCCGGCCTGGCCGGGCTACGGGCCATCCCGTGGGTGTTCGGCTGGACCCAGACCCGGCAGATCGTGCCCGGCTGGTTCGGGGTGGGTTCCGGGCTGGCGGCGGCGCGCGAGGCCGGCCTGGAGGACGTGCTCGCCGAGATGCACCGCAACTGGCACTTCTTCCGCACGTTCCTGTCGAACGTCGAGATGATGCTGACCAAGACCGACCTGAGCATCGCCCGCCGGTACGTCGAGACCCTGGTGCCCAAGAAGCTGCACCCGATCTTCAACAAGATCGAGCAGGAGTACGAGCTGACCAAGCAGGAGGTGCTGGCGATCACCTCCTCGCCGGCCCTGCTGGAGAACTCGCCGGTGCTCCAGCGCACCCTCGCGGTGCGGGACACCTACCTGGAGCCGCTGCACCACCTCCAGGTGGCGCTGCTGCGGCAGTACCGGGACTCGGGCGCGGCCGGCCGGGCCGTGGCCACCGCCCCGGGCGGCCGGCGCGCCCCCAACGACGGGACGGCGCTGGAGCGGGCCCTGCTGACCACGGTCAACGGCATCGCCGCCGGCATGCGCAACACCGGCTGAGACGCCAGGAAGGTCCCCCGCCGGCGCATCTCGCCCGGCAGGGGACCTTCCTCACGCGCGGTCGGTGTCAGTGGCACGGGCGCGGGCGCGTCGGGCAGGCGTGCCCGGCGTCAGAAGTCGCCGCCCCCGAAATCGCCCCCGCCGAAGCCCCCGAAATCGCCTCCGCCGAAGTCACCGCCCTGGTCGCCCCCACCGAAGTCGCCGCCCTGGTCACCGCCGCCGTCGAAGCCCTCCTGGCCGCCGGCCTCGGCGCCGTACCCCGGGTCGGCGAACGCCGGCGAGAAGAGCGCGTCCGCGATCAGCATCCCGCCGAGCACCCCGGCGCCCGCGCCGAGCGCGGTCTTCCACCACGGCGTCGAGTACCAGCCGGCCGGCACCGGCCGCCCCTGCATCCGGCCGCCCGGGTAGTAGTAGGGCGTGGCCCGGCCGGGCTGCGGGCCGGCCCGGAAGGTCTGCCCCTGCACGTTGACCTCGCGCTCCCGGGTGAGCTGGCCGGCACCCTGCGCGGAGGCCAGCGGCGGCAGCTCGGGGCCGGGGTCGATGCCCAGTGCGATCCGGGCCGCGCGGGCGTACGCCAGCCCCTCCAGGGCGGTCTCCCGGGCCAGCCGGAACTGGTGGACCGTGCGGGCCTGCTCCAGCTGGCCGCCAGCCGCGTTGTACCGCTCGCCGGCGTCGACCAGGGCCTGCCGCACCGCCGGGTCGTCGCCGTGCAGGTTCATCACCTGGCCGCCGAGGCGTTCGTACCAGCGCTGGGCGTCGGCGCGCGCGTCGGCCAGGCTGCGGGCCGCCCGGGCCGCGCTCTCCCGGCGCCACCAGACGAGACCGCCGACGAGCAGCGCCACCAGGATGACCACGAGCAGAAATTCCATGCTCTCGAACGTACCCGGCGTCGTCACCTCGTACCCGTTTGGCAAGCTCTGGTGATGAGCTTCTCGACGCTGGCCGTGGTGGTGTTCTGTCTCACCGCCGGCTGCGCGCTGGGCTGGTTCGCCGCCCGCTCCCGGGCGGCGGCCGACATCGCCCGGCTGGAGGCCACCCTCGCCGCGACCCGGGAGGGCGAGGGGCGGCTGGAGCAGTCGATGCGGGCGCTCAGCTACGAGGCGACCGCCCAGTCCCAGGAGGCGGTGGCCCGGGCGGTCGCGCCGCTGCACGACACCCTCCGGCGCTACGAGTCCCGGGTCGCCGACCTGGAGCACGTCCGGGTCGACGCGTACGCCGAACTGCGCGAGCAGGTCCGCGCGATGAACACCGTCTCCGGCGAGCTGCGTACCGAGACCAAGCAGCTCGTGGCGGCGTTGCGCGCGCCCCAGGTACGGGGCCGCTGGGGCGAGCACCAGCTCCGCCGGATCGTCGAAGCCGCCGGGATGTTGGAGCACTGCGACTTCAACGAGCAGGTCACCGCCGCCACCGACCACCAGGGGGTACGCCCCGACCTGGTGGTCCGGCTACACGGCGGGCGCACCGTGGTGGTGGACGCGAAGGCGCCCTTCGACGCGTACCTGACCGCGATGGAGGCGCGCGACGAACGGGGCCGGAACACCCAGCTCGACGCGCACGCGAAACACCTGCGGGCACACGTCGACGCGCTGGCCGCGAAGTCCTACTGGGCGGCGTTCGACTCGACCCCCGAGTTCGTGGTGCTGTTCGTGCCCGCCGACCCGTTCCTCGACGTGGCGTTGCAGCGCGACCCGACGCTGCTGGAGCACGCGTTCGCCCGCGACGTGGTGCTGGCGACGCCGGCCACCCTGGTGGCGCTGCTGCGTACGGTGGCGTACTCGTGGCGGCAGGAGTCGCTGGCCCGCAACGCGGTCGCGGTGCACTCGCTGGCCCGCGAGCTGTACGGCCGGCTGTCCACCCTGGGTGACCACGTCGGCAAGCTCGGCGCGTCGCTCGGCGGGGCGGTGACGGCGTACAACCGGGCGGTCGGCTCGCTGGAGGCGCGGGTCCTGGTCAGCGCCCGCAAGCTCGCCGAGCTGGGCGTGTCCGACCAGGAGCTGGCCGTCCCCGCGCAGGTCGAGGTGGCCCCCCGCCAGCCGCAGGCGCCGGAGCTGGCGGAGCCGACCTCGGCTGTGGCCGACCGGCCCCGGGCGGCGACGGAGCGCTAGCTGTCGCGGATCGTCACGTTGTTGACGGCTCGAGGAGCTCCGCCTGGTGCGCCGCAGCCCACTGGGCCAGTTGCGCGAGTGGGCCGTTGGCGAACGACTCGCCCAGCGGCGACAGCTGATAGACGACGCCGCGACGCCCCGGCGCCCGTTCGTCGTTGCCCCGTCGGGTGATCAGCCCTCGCGCCAGCAGCCGTTGCAGCGCCTGCGTCAGGACCTTGTCGCTGATGCCCGCGATGCGTTCCAACAGGTCGTTGCGCCTCGTGGGGCCGGCGCGCAGTGCCGACAGGACGACGGGATCCCACGCGTGGTTGATCAGTTCGACTGCCGTGCGGACATGACAGTCCGACACGAATGTCTGGCAGGTCCCGTCGATCATCCTCCCAGTGTCGCAGCGATCTCCTACCAGGTGGTAGGAACCGCCGTCCTAGCGTTTCCCAGGTCATCCACAGATCGAGGAGATCACCGTGAACGTAGGAATCCTGGGAACCGGCAACCTCGCCACCGCGCTTGGCCGAGCATGGGCGGCGGCAGGCCACCCGGTCGTGGTGACGGGGCGCAGTTCGGGAAACGCCAGCCGGGTCGCCGGCCAGATCGGCGGCGCGGCTGAGGCTGTCGAGCCCGCCGACTTCGCGGCACGGGTCGACGCGGTCGTTGTCGCGGTCGCCTGGGAGGGCCTGGAGGAGTCGCTCGCCCTCGTCGGCGCGGCCGACGGCTCCCTGAGCGGCATGACGGTGATCGACTGCACCAACGCCGTCGACTTCGCCACCGGGCAGCTGAAGCCGACGTCGGGTTCGGCCGCGGAGCTCGTGGCCCGCCTCGCGCGGGGCGCGCACGTGGTGAAGGCACTGCACCTGTTCGCCGGAGTGTCCTGGCCCTACGCGGGGCCGCAGGACTCGGCACCGGTCGTGGCGATCTGCGGCGACCAGCCCGAGGCGCTGGAACGCGCCGGAGCGCTGATCGCGGACCTCGGCGGACGGACTGCGGTGCTCGGTGGGCTGACCAGTGCGCGCCAGCTGGAGGAGGCCGCGGGGTTCGTCATGCGGGTCGTGGCAGCGGGGTCGAACCCCAGGTTCGCCGTCCCCGATGTGGATCCGGCGTCGTTCAACACGGCATCGGCCAACTGACCATCGGGGCGAATCGTCCTGGTCCGCGTTGACATCCAGCGGCACCGGCAGCCCGCCCGCGTCGGGCGGGGACGGGCTGCCGGGTCGTCTCGTTCAGTCGGGGGTAGGGGTCAGCCGCGGCGGGCGGACTCGACGACGAACGGGATGCCCTGCTGGCAGGTGGTCATCATGTCGGGCTTGGCCTGGCCGGTGACCGTGACCTTCGTGCCGGGTGCGAGCACGTCGGCGGGGCCTCCGATGAGCTGGTGGCCGTCCAGCAGCCGGCAGCCGGGCTCCACCCCGGCCTCGACGGTGCCCGTCAGCGTGGCCGCGCCGGGGCCCGGCGGGCGGCTCGGCCCCTGCGGGGTCTTGGTGGGCGTCGACGGGGGCGGCACGGCGGCGGTCGGGTCCGTCGGTCCGGTGCTGGTCGCGTCGGTCATCGGCGATCCTCCCGAGGGGCTGGAGGCGGGCGTGCCGTCACCGGCCCCCTGGCCGCCGCAGGCGCTCAGCGCGGCGCAGACGACCAGGGCAGCGAGGGCCATCCGAGGAGTCTTCATACTTGTTCGGACGCACCCGGACGACGATCCGTTCCGACGCCGGTGCTGGTTCGTCGCCTTCGGCGGCGAACCAGCACCGGACCGGACGGGTGAACCGCCGGGCAGCCCGACCGGCAGGCGCGACGGCCGCCGGTTGGCCGTCGGGCGCCGGACGGCCGTCGGGCGCCGGACGGCCGTCAGGCCCGGGTGACCGCCGCGGCGGCGGCCTTCATGTCCCGCTTGAGCTCCTGGGGCAGGGAGAAGATCAGCCGCTCGTTGGCGGTCACCACCTCGTCCACGTCGGTGAAGCCCCGCTCGGCGAGGTGCGCCAGCACCTCCTGGACCAACTCGTCGGGGACGCTCGCGCCCGAGGTCAGCCCCACGGTGCGAGCCTCGGTCAGCCAGGCGTCGTCGATCTCGTGCGCGAAGTCGACCAGGTGGCCGGCGCGGGCGCCGGCGTCCAGGGCGACCTCGACCAGCCGGACCGAGTTCGACGAGTTGCGCGAACCGACGACCAGCACCACGTCGCACTCGGGGGCGATCTCCTTGACCACGTGCTGCCGGTTGGAGGTGGCATAGCAGATGTCGTCGCTGGGCGGCGACTGGAGCAGCGGCAGCCGGGACTTGAGCCGGGCCACGGTCTCCAGGGTCTCGTCGACCGACAGCGTGGTCTGGGAGAGCCAGACCACCTTGCTCGGGTCGCGGACGGTGACCTTGTCGGCGTCGCCCGGGCCGTCGACGAGCTGGATGTGCGCGGGGGCCTCGCCGGCGGTGCCGACGACCTCCTCGTGCCCCTCGTGGCCGATCAGCAGGATGTCGTAGTCCTCGGCCGCGAACCGCTTCGCCTCCTGGTGGACCTTGGTCACCAGCGGGCAGGTCGCGTCGATCGCCTTGAGTGAGCGGACCTTCGCCTGCTCGTAGACCTCGGGGGCGACGCCGTGCGCGGAAAAGATCACGGTGGCGCCCTCCGGCACCTCCTCGTTCTCCTCCACGAAGATCGCGCCCTGGTCCTCCAGCGTTCGCACCACGTGCTTGTTGTGCACGATCTGCTTGCGCACGTAGATCGGGGCGCCGTAGAGCTTCAACGCCTCCTCGACGGTCTGCACCGCCCGGTCGACGCCCGCGCAGTAGCCGCGGGGTTTGGCCAGGAGCACGCGCTTGCCGGTCTGGGGGGTCGCCTGAGCCTCGGTCACCCGCCCATCCTACGTGCCGGCCCCGAGCCGGGCGGCCGCTGCGATCCCCGCCACAGCCCCCGCCGACCGCCGGGCTGGTCCCCCAGCCGTCGACCGGAGGCCGCGGGATTCGGCCCCGCGAGACGCCCCGCCGGCGACGCGGGACCCGTGATCGTCAGGGGCGTCCGTAGGGTGAGGGGGTGAGCGCGGGTGAGAGCGGGCGGAGCAGCTCCGAGGAGCCGTGGCCGGTACGGGTGGTCAGCCAGAAGGTGGGGGCGTGGATCGCCCGGCTCGGCTGGGTGTGGGTCGACGGGCAGGTGGCGCAGATCAGCCGGCGGCCCGGGGCCAGCACCGTCTTCCTCACCCTGCGGGACCCGGCGGCCGACCTGAGCCTGACCGTGACCACCAACCGGGACGTGCTCGACGCGGGCGCCCCCGAGCTGCGCGAGGGCGCCCGGGTGGTGCTGCACGCCAAGCCCGAGTTCTACGCGGCCCGGGGCACGCTGAGCCTGCGCGCCGACGAGATCCGTCAGGTGGGGCTCGGCGAGCTGCTGGCCCGGCTGGAGAAGCTGAAGAAGCTGCTGGCCGCCGAGGGGCTGTTCGACCGGGCCCGCAAGCGGCGGCTGCCGTTCCTGCCCGGGCGGGTCGGGTTGATCACCGGCCGCGCCTCCGCCGCCGAGCGGGACGTGCTGACCAACGCCCGTCGGCGCTGGCCGGCCGTGGAGTTCCGCACGGTCAACGTGGCCGTGCAGGGCGCGGGCGCCGTCACCCAGATCGTCGACGCGCTGCGGGTGCTCGACGCCGACCCGACCGTCGACGTGATCGTCATCGCCCGGGGTGGCGGCGGCATCGAGGACCTGCTCCCCTTCTCCGACGAGGCGCTGTGCCGGGCGGTGTTCGCCTGCCGTACGCCGGTGGTCAGCGCGATCGGCCACGAGGCGGACGCACCGCTGGTCGACTACGTCGCCGACGTGCGGGCCTCCACGCCGACGGACGCGGCCAAGCGGGTGGTGCCCGACCTGGGCGAGGAGCTGCGCCTGATCGGACAGGCCCGGCACCGGCTGGAACGGGCCGTGCGCAACCTGGTCGACCGGGAGTCGCACCGCCTGGACGGGCTGCGGTCCCGGCCGGTGCTGGCCCGGCCACAGGTGATGGTGGAGCAGCGGGCCACCGAGGTCGCCGCGCTGCGCCAGCGGGCCGGGCGTTGCCTGGACCACCGCCTCGGCGCGGCCGGGGAGGAGCTGCGGCACACCCTGGCCCGGCTGCGCGCCCTCTCCCCCGCCGCCACCCTCGACCGGGGCTACGCGATCGTCCAGCGGGCCGACGGCCACGTGGTCCGATCGGCCGGCGAGGTGGGCGGGGGCGACCCACTGCGGGTACGCCTCGCCGAAGGCGAGCTGGCCGCGACGGTCGACGGTTGAGCGCGGGGGCGAGCCGGCCGCGACGGTTGAGCGCGCAGGGCGAGCCGGCGGAGCGAGCGGCGTGACGCGGCGAGCCGACCGGGCTGGCGTGACGCGGCGAGCCGACCGGGCGGCTCGGTACGGAACGGCGGAGCGCCCGGCGTGGCGGACGGACGGGGATGTGCTGGGATGGGACCGATGACTGACGAGAAGAACGCCGGGGCGGACGCGCGGCTCAGCTACGAGCAGGCCCGCGCCGAGTTGGCCTCGGTGGTGGAACGGCTGGAGACGGGCGGCACCTCGCTGGAGGAGTCGCTGGCGCTCTGGGAACGCGGCGAGAAGCTGGCCGCGATCTGCCAGCGCTGGCTCGACGGCGCGCGGGCCCGGATCGACGCGGCCCGTCAGCAAGGGCCGGACGCCTGACGGCGGGTGCGGGGCGGCAACGGCCGGCCCCACACCCGCCCGAGCCTCAGCTGAACAGGTTGTACAGCTCGTTGGGAGCCTCGACGACCTGGGCCGCCGGCGGGCGCTGGGCGGCGCTCGCCGCACCGTAGTCGGCGTACGTGATCTTGATGTCCTGCGCCTTGTTCTGGCCGGACGCCGGGATCTGGATGACCAGCTCGCTGAGCCGGCCCTGCGGGTCCAGCTTCGCCGTGAACGGCAGCGAACGGGCCTGCTGGCCGAGCGTCTTGATCAGCTCGGCGTTCAGCGAGCCGGCCTCGGCGGCCTTCGTCACGTCGATCGTGCCCGCGTACGCGCCCTCGCCGGTCTGCCGGACCTCGGTGACGCCCTGGGTGAGCACCTCGCTGCCAGCCGGGTCGACCTTGTCGAAGTCGAAGGCCAGGTTGCGGTTGCCCTTGATCCGGGTCTGGTCGAGGTGCTGGTACTTGCCGAGGTTGAGGTTCTGCACGCCGGGCAGCTTGGCCGCCTGGCCACCGAGGTCGAGCTTGACCCAGCTGTCCGGCTTGAGGTGCACCAGGTCCAGCTTCATCGACACGTCCGAGGAGGCGTCGCCGATGGTCAGCTTCATCTCGGCGCTCTGGCTCGGCTCGTGCACCCGCCCCTCGGCGGTGGTGCCGACGCCGGCCATGGTGAACCGGAAGTTTCCGTTGCGGATCTCGTTGGTCGAGTTCAACAGGGCCTGCTTGGCGTCGCCCGTACCGGGCGAGGCGCTCCCCGGGGTGGCGCTGCCGGAAGCCGCGATGCCGGAAGCCGTCGGGGACGCGGAGGACCCCGCCTCTCCGGTTCCGGTGCTGTTGCAGGCTGCCAGACCAGGGGTGAGCAGCGTCGCGGCGAAGACCGCTGCGCTGAAGCGACGAATGGTCACGTGAACCTCTCCAAGTGGGTCGTCCGGCCCGCGCAGGGCACCGGAGGCGTCGCGCCGTAGCCCGAGCGCTGGCTCCGACGCACGAGTCCCGTCCGGCTGGCTGCGCCGACGAGGTCGCACACCTTCTGTTCCCTGTCGCCGCCTTCGGCAATCCCTGTCCGGTCCATCCGTCCCGCCGCCCCACGCGGGCGGCCCGCCCTAACGGACGGCGTCGGCGAGCCGGCGCAGCTCGTTCTCCCGGGCGTCGCCGACCACGATCACCGTGCGGTCCGGTTCGAGCAGCACGAGGGCCTGCTCGTTGCCCCGGGCGGTGTACCGCTGCCAGCTGCGCCCACCCAGCTCGGTGGGGCCCTGGGGCTGCCCCTCGGCGGTCAGCTCGGCGGGCAGCAGCTGCTCGGGTGGCACGCTGCTCTGCACGAGCTGGGCGCCCCGCCCCTCCGGGGTCAGGTAGCCGATCCGCAGGCTGGAGCCGCCCTCCACGCTGCGGTAGCTGGCGCTGACCGTCTTCCAGTCGTCGCCGAGCCCGGTGGGCTGGCTCACCGGGAACGCGTTGGCCGCGTGGGCCTGCTCCAGCGCCGGGGCCGGGTCGACGGTGCTCGGCTGGTCGCCCCCGAGGAAGCCCCGGTAGAAGGCCAGCAGCAGGACGATGGGGACCAGCAGCACCAACAGCGAGATCGCCATGTCCTTCGGCGACCGCTCGGACCTGCTCTTCTCTTTGCCGGCTGCCGGTCGGCCCCCGGGCCGACCCGGCGACGCCGCCGGCCCGGCCGGGGACGGCGCTGGGCGCTCGCCCGGCCCGGTCGGGGACGGCGCGGAACGCTCGTCCGGCCCGGTCGGGCGGGTGGACGCCGGCTCGACGAGGGCCGGCTCCCCGGCCGTGGCCGGCGGGGTCGGCTCCGACGGAGCGGGCGTCGCAGGGGTCGGCTCGGTGGGGGTGCGCTCGGCGGGCTGTGCGGGATCCACCTCCCCATCCTTCCAGGCCCCGACGAACGAGAAGCGGCCCACCACCACCGGCAGCCGGCGCGTTTCCCAGCCGGCCGGGGTGAGCGGGAGCAACGGGGTGACCCGTTCCACCGACCGGTTGGCGGGAAGGTGGCCACCAGCGCCCCGACCCGGCGATAAGTTGACGATCGTGTGAGGATCAGCGACAAAACTGGCGGTGGCGACGACCGCGTGCCGCCGGTCCACCCCGCAACGTCGCGAGGAGGAAGCCGTCATGACGAGCACCAGGACGCGGACCCCCCAGGATCTGGACCGCAATCTCGCCCTCGACCTGGTCCGGGTCACCGAGGCGGCGGCGATGGCCGCCGGCCGGTGGGTCGGCCGGGGCGACAAGGAGGGCGGCGACGGGGCGGCCGTCGACGCCATGCGCAAGCTGATCAACTCGATCCCGATGCGGGGCGTCGTGGTGATCGGCGAGGGCGAGAAGGACAACGCCCCGATGCTCTTCAACGGCGAGGAGGTCGGCGACGGCACCGGCCCCGAGGTGGACGTCGCGGTGGACCCGGTCGACGGGACCACGCTGATGAGCAAGGGCATGCCGAACGCGCTCGCCGTGCTCGCCGTGGCCGAGCGCGGGGCGATGTTCGACCCGAGCGCCGTCTTCTACATGGAGAAGCTGGCCGTCGGCCCGGCCTACGCCGACGTGGTCGACATCAACGCCGGGGTGGCCGACAACCTGCGCCGGATCGCCAAGGTCAAGGGCACCGACATCTCCGAGGTCACCGTCTGCGTGCTGGACCGCCCACGCCACGACGACCTGGTCACCCAGATCCGCCGCGCCGGGGCCGGCATCCGGTTCATCTCCGACGGTGACATCGCCGGCGCCATCGCCGCCGCCCGCGGCGAGTCGGGCGTCGACGTGCTGATGGGGATCGGCGGTACCCCCGAGGGGATCATCGCCGCCTGCGCCCTCAAGTGCATGGGCGGGATGATGCAGGCCAAGCTCTGGCCGACCGACGCCGCGGAGCGGGAGAAGGCGCTCGCCGCCGGGCACGACCTGGACCGGGTGCTCACCACCGACGAGCTGGTCACCGGCGACAACTGCTTCTTCGTGGCGACCGGGGTCACCTCCGGCGACCTGCTGCGCGGCGTGCGCTACCAGGCCGGCGGGGTGTTCACGCAGTCGATCGTCATGCGCTCCAAGAGCGGCACGATCCGGGTGATCGACTCCTACCACCGGCTGGAGAAGCTGGCGTTGTACTCGGCGATCGACTTCGACGGTCGCCCGTTGGCCGAGCAGGAGTGACGGTCACCACCACGACCGCGCCGCCGACTTTGACGGCCGGCCGCCGGATCACCGGCGTCGGGCTGGCCGTCGCCTCCGGGTCCGCCGTCGCCGTGCAGTCCCGGATCAACGGCGAGCTGGGCGTACGACTGGCCGACGGGATCGCCGCCGCGGTGGTGTCGTTCGGCCTCGGCCTGCTGGTGCTGCTGGTGCTGGTGCCCGCCACCCCGGCGGGGCGGCGGGGCCTGTCCGCGCTGCGGGCGGCGCTGGCGGACGGGACGCTGCGGCCGTGGCAGTGCCTCGGCGGCGTCTGCGGCGCGTTCCTGGTGGCCAGCCAGGGGCTGACCATCGGCACGCTCGGCGTGGCCGTGTTCACCGTGGCGGTGGTCGCGGGACAGTCCGGAAGCAGCCTGCTGGTAGACCGGGCCGGGATCGGGCCGACCGGCCGCCAGGCGGTCACCCCGAACCGCCTGGTCGGCGCGGCGCTGACCGTGCTGGCTGTGCTGCTGGCGGTCGGCGACCGGCTGGGCGACCCGGGCACGCTGAGCCTGGCCGTGCTGCCGCTGCTGGCCGGGATCGGCCTCGCCTGGCAGCAGGCGGTGAACGGGCGGGTCAGGGCGGCCTCCGGCAGCGCGCTGGCCGCCACGCTGGTCAACTTCACCGTCGGCACCGTCGCGCTGCTCGTCACGTTCGCGGTCGGGGTGGCCGTCCGGGGCGGCCCCGCCGGAAGCCTGCCGACCGAGCCGTGGCTCTATCTCGGCGGGCCGATCGGCATCGTCTTCATCGCGATCGCGGCGGCCATCGTGCGCTTCACCGGGGTGTTGCTGCTCGGCCTGGCCACCATCGCCGGCCAGGTCATCGGTGCCGTCCTGCTCGACCTGGTGCTGCCGACCGCGGCCTCACACCCCGGCGTGGCCACGCTGCTGGGTGCGGCGCTCGCCCTGGTCGCGGTGATGATCGCCGCCCGCACCCCGGCCCGCCACCGGTAGGGAGGGCTCCGGCTCAGCGCCGACGGTCACCGGCCGGCGTCCGGTCGACGGGCGGGGTGACGCCGCGCAGGGCCGCGACGGTCTCGGCGAGCGCCCGGTCCAGCGGGGTCGGCGTGAGGCCGAGCGTGGCGGTGGCCGCGGTCGAGTCGAGCAGGTACGGCCGGTCGAACTGGTAGGCGGTCTCCCGCAGCTCCCGGGCGAACGGGTTGACCAGTCCGCCCAGCCAGAGCGCCGGGTACGGCAGCCGGGTGAGTCTCGGGGCGGGGGCGCCGGCCAGGACTGCGGCCCGGGTGGCCAACTCGCGGGCGGAGACCGCGGGCGGGCTGGGCACGTGCCAGGCCCGGCCCCAGGCGCGCTCGTCGGCGGCGACCGCCACCAGGGTACGGGCGACGTCGTCGACGTACGTCCAGGTGTGCGGGGCGTCGAAGTCGACGGGCAGCACCACCCGGCGGCCGGCGAGCACCCCGGGCAGCAACATCATCGGCAGCGAGGTGGCTCCGGCGCCCAGGTAGTCGGAGCCGCGCACCTCGGTCACCCGGACCCGGCCCGCGCGGTGGGCGGCCAGCGCCTCGGCCCACATCCTGTTGCGGACCCGCCCCTTCGTGCCGGGGGCCGCCGGCGGGGTCGCCTCGGTCATCGGGCCGTCGACCGGCCCGTACCCGTAGAGGTTGCCGACCGTGACGAGCACCGCGCCGGCGCGCTCGGCGGCCGTGAGCAGCGCGGCGGCCAGCGGCGGCCAGTCGATCGGCCAGCGGTGGTACGCCGGGTTGGCGCAGTTGTAGAGGGCGACCGCGCCCTCGGCAAGGGCGGCGAGCCGGTCCGGGTCGGCGGCGTCGGCGGCGACCCGCTCGACGGTCGGGTGGCCCGGGCCGGTCCCGCGCCGGGTGACCACCCGGACCCGCTCGCCGGCGGCCGTGAGGAGGCGGGCGGTGGCGGTGCCGACGGGCCCGGCGCCGACGATCACGTGCAGCGACATCACAGATCACCTTTCGAAGCATGAGTACGACTAGAGAGCACTGCTCTCGATGTGGCCCACCCAGCATGCAGCCCCGCCCAACCACCAGTCAAGAGCAGTGCTCTCTATTTTGATGGCCGCTCTCGGCTGTGGCAGAGTGGGGACCATGGCCGCCTCCTCGATCCGCGCCCGGGTCCGCGCCGAGATGCTCGACGAGATCAAGGTCGTCGCCCGCCGGCACCTCGCCAGCGACGGGGCGAACCTCAGCCTGCGGGCGGTGGCCCGGGACATGGGGATGGTGTCCTCGGCGATCTACCGCTACTTCCCGAGCCGGGACGACCTGCTCACCGCACTGATCATCGATGCGTACGACGCGCTGGGCGCAGTGGTGGAGGCGGCCGACGCGGGCGCGGACCGGCTCGACCTGCGGGGGCGCTGGCACGCGGCGTGCCGGGCGGCCCGTGACTGGGCCCTGGCCCACCCCGCCGAGTACGCGCTGCTCTACGGCAGCCCGGTCCCCGGGTACGCCGCCCCGGACGACACGGTGGGACCGGCCCAGCGCCCACCGGCCACCCTGATCGGCATCCTGCACGACGGCATGGCCGCCGGGCGGCTCGCCGCCCCCGACCCGGGAGAGCTGCCCGAACCGCTCCGGACGGACCTCGCGGAGGTCGCCGACAGCCTCGCCCCCGGGCTGCCTGCGGCGTTGCTCGCCCGGGGGATGGCCGGCTGGACCCAGCTCTTCGGGCTGATCAGCTTCGAGCTGTTCGGCCGGATCAACCGCGCACTACCGCACCGCGACGCGTACTTCGACCACCAGACCGCCCTGATGGCCGACCTCATCGGCCTCCCCCGCTGACCCCCACTACCCGCACCCCACCCCACCCCACCCACCCCACCCGTCCGCCCCGCGATCTTGCACTTCGGGCCCCCGTTTCGCCCCTTCTGCACCCTTCGCCCGGGCCGCCACTGCAAGATCGGCGCGTGGGTGTGGGGGCGGGGCGGGGTGGGTGGGGCGGGGTGGGGTGGGGTCAGGCGTCGGAGGAGTGGCCGGGGAAGAGGTGGGCCGACGGGTCGATCGCCACGGCGGCGTTGTTGACGGCGGTGGCCGCCTCGCCGAAGCCCGTGGCGATCAGCCGGACCTTGCCCGGGTACTCGGTGATGTCTCCGGCCGCGAACACCCGGGGCAGGTTGGTCGCCATCGCGCTGTCCACCACGATGTGCCGGCGGTCCAGTCGCAGCCCCCACTCGGCGATCGGGCCCAGGTCGGCCGTGAAGCCGAGCGCGGCCACCACCGTGTCGACCGGCAGCGTCTCGGGTTCACCGCCCCGCACGGTGATCTCGGCACCGGTCACCGCGCTATCCCCGTGCAGCCGGGTGACCTCGGCGTTGACGATGACCCGGACGGGCAACTCCTGCACCCGGGCGACGGTGCCGGCGTGGGCCCGGAACCTCTCCCGCCGGTGCACCAGCGTCACCGAGCGGGCCAGCGGCTGCAACGCCAGCGCCCAGTCGAACGCCGAGTCGCCACCGCCGACGATCAGCACGTCCCGGCCGGCCAGCGCGGCGGGCTCCGGCACGAAGTAGACGATCCCCGCGCCGGTGAAGCTGTCGGCCACCGGCAGCGGGCGCGGGCTGAAGCTGCCCAGACCGCCGGTGACGACCACCGCGCCGCAGGAGAGCTGCTGGCCGCCGGCGAGGCCGAGCACCGGCCGCCCCTCGACAAGGGACAGCTTCTCGGCCCGGGTGCCGAGCAGGTACCGCGGGTGGAACGGGGCGGCCTGGGCGACCAGGTTGGCCACCAGGTCCCGGCCCTTGACCGCCGGGAAGCCGGCCACATCGAGGATCAACTTCTCCGGGTACATCGCGGTGATCTGGCCACCTGCCTCGGGCAGCGCGTCGACCACCGCCACGGAGAGCCCGCGGAACCCGGCGTAGTACGCGGCGAAGAGCCCCGTCGGACCGGCACCGATCACTGCGACGTCCACCTCGGGCATGACGTACCGTCACTTTCCGCTCATGGATAAACGCGTGCTGGTGCCGACCGTAGGCCCGGCGCGGGACCGGGGCAAGCACGTCCCACACCCGCGTGCCGCGCCGGGCGGCAGGGGAAGGGGCCGCGTCAGGGCAGGGTGAGCGGGGAGTCCAGGTCGTACGGATCGGACTCGGCCCGGCGGCGCCGGAACAGGATCGCGGCGACCACGCCACCGACCAGCCCGAAGAGGTGGCCCTGCCAGGAGATCCGTCCGTCGGTGGGGAGGATGCCCAGCAGCTGCCAGCCGTAGAGCAGACCGACCAGCAGCACCACGCCGAAGTTCCACCAGCTCCGCTCGACCACGCCTCGGGTGAGCAGGATGCCCAGGTAGCCGAAGATGACCCCGCTGGCCCCGACCACGACCGAGTTCGGCGAGCCGGTGAACCACACGCCCAGCCCGCTGACCAGCACGACGACCAGGGTGGACCAGAGGAAGCGCCGGAAGCCGGCGGCGAGCACGAACGTGCCGAGCAGGATCAGCGGCACGCTGTTGCTGTAGAGGTGGTTGAAGTCGGCGTGCAGGAACGGCGAGAAGAGCACCCCGTCCAGCCCGTCGATGCGGCGCGGGATGATGCCGCCGGCCAGGTCGAGGTCGATGCCGAGGCCGGCGTCGAGGCCCTCGACCAGGAAGAGGACCGGCACGACGGCGCACATGGCGACGAAGGCGCGGCCGATCGAGGCGTAGAAGGCCTCGGTGCCGAAGCGTCGCGGGTCGCCACCCGGGGGTTCGCCGTGCAGGGTCACCCCCCAAGAGCTATCAGCAAACCCCGCCGACCGCCACCCGTGGGTGAAACCGGTCCCGACATGACAGCGGCGGGGGGTGCGAATTCCGCGCCCCCCGCCGCCCCGATGCTTCGCCGGTCAGTACCAGCCGTTGTTCTGCGAGTGGCTCCACGCGCCACAGGGGCTGCTGTACCGGCCCTTGATGTAGCCGAGGCCCCACTTGATCTGGGTGGCCGGGTTGCTCTCCCAGTCACCGGCCACCGAGCCCATCTTGCTGCCCGGCAGCGACTGGGGGATGCCGTACGCGCCGGAGGAGGGGTTGCGGGCCTTGTGGTTCCAGCCGCTCTCCTTGGTCCAGAGCTTGTCCAGGCACGGGAACTGGTCGATGCCGAAGCCGGCGTCGAGCATCAGCGCGCAGCCGATCTTCCGGTTGCCGCCGTACTCGCTGCACGAGGCCGGGATCGGGCCGTCGTACGGCTTGCTCGTCTTGGTTGCCGTTGCCGCCGCCGCCGCCTTCTCGGCGGCCTTCTTCGCCGCCGCCTCGCGCTCCTTCTTGCGGGACGCCGCGGCGGCCTCGGCCTCGCGGGCCCGCTCGGCGGCCTCCTTCGCCGCCGCGGCGGCGCGCAGCTTGGCCTGGTACTCGGCGGCCCGCTGCTTGGCGGAGCTGACCCGGTGCTCGGCCTGCCGGTCGCGCTGGTAGTCGTACTCGGCCTGGTCGACCTGGAGGCCGACCTGCGCGGTCAGGCCCTGTTGCTGAGTTTCCCGGTCTTCGCCCAGATAGAAGCCGCCGGCAACGCCCACGGAGAGCAGTGCGACGGCGGCGGTACGGGCACCGAACCGGCTCCACAGCCGACTCACGAAGTGGTCCCTTCGTCGGGGGCATGGACACGACGCGGCCCCGACCCGCGGAGGGGTCGACCCGCGTCGTGAGCGCCCCGACCCTGCCGGTCGCAGCCGGCGGACCCGGGTTCCTTCCGCCCCACCGTCGGACGACGGCGGACGATCTTTCCGGGACGCGGGCGCTCGTTGGACACCATTGCGCACAGTGGGACCGATGGGAAACCATCAGGCACAATTGTGACCTGGGCCACAGGCAGAATCGGGACGAAACACCATTTAACGGTCGAGAATCATGCTCAGAGTGGAATGCCCTCCAACAGGTCGGTCACCATCGCGGCGATGGGCGACCGCTCGGACCGGGTCAGCGTGACGTGCGCGAACAGGGGGTGGCCCCTGAGCGCCTCGATCACGGCGGTCACCCCGTCGTGCCGCCCCACCCGCAGGTTGTCCCGCTGGGCGACGTCGTGGGTGAGGACCACCCGCGAGCCCTGGCCGATCCGGGACAGCACGGTGAGCAGCACGCCCCGCTCCAGCGACTGGGCCTCGTCCACGATGACGAAGGCGTCGTGCAGGCTGCGGCCCCGGATGTGGGTGAGCGGCAGGACCTCCAGGATCCCCCGGGCCATGACCTCCTCCAGCACGTTCTCGTGCACCACCGCGCCGAGAGTGTCGAAGACCGCCTGCGCCCAGGGCGACATCTTCTCGGTCTCGGAGCCGGGCAGGTAGCCCAACTCCTGGCCACCGACGGCGTAGAGCGGGCGGAAGACGACCACCTTCTTGTGCCGGCGCCGCTCCATCACCGCCTCCAGGCCGGCGCACAGCGCCAGCGCCGACTTGCCGGTGCCGGCCCGGCCGCCCAGCGAGACGATCCCGATCGACTCGTCCAGCAGCAGTTCGAGGGCGATCCGCTGCTCGGCCGAGCGGCCGTGCACGCCGAACGCCTCCCGGTCACCCCGGACCAGCCGGACCGTCTTGTCGGGCAGCACCCGGCCCAGCGCGGAGCCGCGCGTGGATTGCAGCACCAGCCCGGTGTGGCAGGACAGCCCGGCCGCGGCGTCCACGTCCAGGGTCTCGCCCGCGTAGAGCCGACCGATCTCGTCCTCACCCAACTCCAGATCGGCCATCCCCGTCCAGGTCGGGTCACTGGCCTGGCCGTGTCGGTACTCGTCGGCGTGCAGCCCGACCGAGGCCGCCTTCACCCGCAGCGGCATGTCCTTGCTGACCAGGGTCACCTCCCGCCCCTCGGCTGCGAGGTTGAGCGCGACCGAGAGGATCCGGGCGTCGTTGGACTCGTTGCGGAAGCCGGGCGGCAGCACGCCGTCGTCGGTGTGGTTCAGCTCCACCCGCAGGGTGCCGCCGTCGTCGTTGGCGGGCACCGGCCGGTCCAGCCGGCCATGGCGTACGCGCAGCTCGTCCAGCATGCGCAGCGACTGCCGGGCGAACCAGCCCAGCTCCGGATGGTGCCGCTTGCCCTCCAATTCGGAGATGACCACGAGGGGCAGCACCACCTCATGCTCGGCGAACCGGTGGAACGCCGCCGGATCCGAGAGCAGGACCGAGGTGTCCAGGACGAACGCCTGGCCGGCTGGTCGGGGCTCCTCGGGCTCGACCGGGGCAGCCGCGCGGCGGCTCCGGGTGGCGCGGCGGGTCGTGGCAGTCGCGGCCGGGGTCTGGTCGGCACCGGCGGGGGTACGGTGAGTCGTCACAGGCCTGCTCCGACGGATGGGCACCCGGCCATCCGCGTTCCGCCTCGTCCGGTGCCCGGGGACACGGGGTCGGATGCGGGCCCCGTGTGCGAGGTCGCAGATCCGGGCTGACCGGCTGGCTCGGGGGAACCCCGTGCCATGACTAGACGCTAGCCCCGCCGGGACGTCCCGGCTAGAGGTTGTCGACTGGATCTCCGGCGACGGGCCGGCGGGCAGGCACGGCGGACCGGCCGGGATGCATGCCCCCTGCGCGCATCCCGGCCGGTGGGACCACGGTCACCGGTCTGACGTGGCCCCGACGGTGCGTGTCCGCCGCGGACGACGCACCGTGCTCGTGCCGCTCCGGCGGGAGCCGGCGGTCCGCCCCGCCCCCCGGCCGGCGGAAGCCGGCGGGCGGGAGGCGTAGCCACCGCCGGAAGCCGGTGGCGGGCCGGATCTGCCGCCGCGAGCCGGCGGCCGGCGGAGCCTGATCAGCCCCGCCACCGGACCAGGGCGCCGGTGGGGTGCCGCCCGCTCGCGTTGGCCGGCGCGGCGACCGCCACGGCGCCCCCACGGGACGGCGCGGCGAAGGATGAGCCGGTGTAGGTGGTGCCCTGCCGGGCGGCCTGGCCACTCCGGTCGCGGGTCGGGGGCGGGCCGGCCAGGGCGGAGGCGATGGCGGCCTGCGCCTCCCGGCGGCGCCGGTTCCAGGCGCCCCGGTCGCCGTCGAAGTACCCCTGCCGGTACCCGAAGCGGTAGCCGATCCGGTAGCTGAGCTGACCGTGCAGCCGGCCGGCAGCGTAACTGGTCGAGCCGAGGACGAGGACGAGGAAGACCGCGAGGAAGGGACTCATCCGGCGGCTCCCCGGCGGGACAGCGGGGCGGCGACTGGGCGGCCGGACGGCGCGGCGGCGGCGCGGCGCGGCGGCGCGGGGGGACTGCGGCGCGGCGGGGCGCTCATCGTTCCTCCGGCTCGACGAAGGTGGGGTCGGTGGCCAGCAGCCGGTCCAGGTCGTCGGTGCTGACCTCCTCGGTCAGTTCGACGCTGATCCGGCAGCCGTCCAGGACCACCTCGGCGACCGAGGAACGGCGGATCTCGCCGCCGGCGTCGTAGACCCGGACGCTGAGCTCCGGGCAGCCGAGGTGGGTCCGCCAGGCGTTCCACTCCACCCGATCCCCCACGTTGAGCGACAGGAAACGGCAGCCCCTGGCGAGGTAGAGGCGCCACGGCGCGCTCAGCCCGGCGGCCACCCCCTCGGCGATCAGGCCGAATGCCTGGGCGCGAGTGGCGAGTTCGGTCACCACACCTCCTTCGTACCGGGTGAGGGACGCATGCGAGCACCAGTCGTCTCAGGCACGTGACACACGGTAGATTGTCCCATGAACGTGACAGTATCAGCTTTTCGTCCGATCACACCGGCACTGACCGGCACCTATTCCACCCTGGTGAGGCCCACGAAACCGGTGCGGAACGGTCACCTGGCATGCCGTACGCGTGTCTCACTCACGTGACACAGGCGCGCCCGGCGACCGGGCCAGACGTGAGTGGTCGTACCGTCACGGAGTGACCGAGAGCGCTCACGCCCGGAAAATCGCCTTCGCCGCCTTCGTCCGCCGGGCCCTCGACGACGCCCGGGCCATGCGCGCCTGGAGCGGCACCGAGGCTTCCCGGCGCACCGGTGTCTCCCGCCAGACCATCAACCGCTGGGTCCGGGGAGACTGGGTCAGCGACCCGGAGGCCGAGCGGGTGGTCGCCTTCTGCGAGGGTCTCGGCCTCAACCCGACGGCCGCCTTCGCGGCGCTCGGCTGGGACCGGGCGGCCACCCCGCGCCCCGTGCCCGGCCCGCCTCCGATGGACCCGGACGTGGAGGCGCTGCTGCGCCGCCTGATCGACCCGAACGTGTCGGACGCGGAGAAGTTCCACATCCGGGAAACCATTCGTTACCTCGCTTATCGCCCAACTCTCCCCATCGATGTCCGAAAAATGGGTAATCGGGCGGGGTAGTTCCTCAGATGGCGAAAGAACGGCAGGTCGAACCCAATCGTTTGCCTTCGGGGGAGGAACGGGAGCGCTAGCGTCCCTATTCGTACTGCTTGGGCTCGTCATCGGCGGGGGGACGGGACAAGGCCGAACTCAGCCCTGCGGGACAGAAGGAGGGGTCTGTCCATGACCCTGAAATGGTTGGCAGTCGTGGTCGCGGTGGTGTCCCTGACATCGGCCGTGACCGGCAACCTGGTGCTCGGCGCGGTCGGTGGCGGGCAGCTTCCCGTGGTCGCCAACGTCCTCGCCCTCACCACCGCCGGCACGGCGGTCGTCCTGGCCGTCGTCGCCGAGCTGCACGACCGGCTCAACGAGCGGATCAGCGCGCTCACCGAGTTCCTGGTGGCCCGGCTCAACGAGATCGAGGCGCGCACCGGCGACCGGAACACCGGTTTCGTGGAGGGCTACCTGCTCAGCCACGGCCAGGACGCCGAGGTGGTGCCGTTCGGACGCCGAGGTCGGGGAGCCTCCGAACGCTGACCTGGACCGGTCCGGGGAGACTCGTCTCGACCCCGAATAGGCCGCTCACTCCGGGGTACGCTTTCGCCCGTGCCGCCGTTGAATCTGGGCAACCAACAGCCGAAGACCCCGCTGGACGCCGACCGGGCCTGGCGGGCGACCGCCGGCCGGCTGGGCGACACCGTCCTCTTCTTCGACTTCGACGGCACACTCGCGCCCGTCGACGACGACCCGACGGCGGTGCGGCCGGCCCCGAAGGTGTTGGCCGCGATCGAGGCCCTCGCGCCGCTGGTCCGCCGGATCGCGATCGTCTCCGCCCGACCGGTGGAGTTCCTCCGCGACCAACTCGGCGGGCTGGACGGCGTCGACCTCTACGGCCTCTACGGGCTGGAGCACAGCCACTCCGGCGGCGATACCGTCACCGAGCCGGCGGCGCTGCCCTGGGTGCCGACCATGCGGGAGCTGGCTGACCTCGCCCGCGCCGAGCTGCCGGCCGGGGCGCTGGTCGAGTTCAAGCGGCTCTCCGTGGCTCTGCACTGGCGCACCGCCCCGCAGCTCGGCGCCCAGGTGCAGGAATGGGGCCGGGCCCAGGCCGACCGGCTCGGTCTGCGCGTGCAGGCCGGCCGGATGGTGCTGGAGATCAAGCCCCCGGTCGACCGGGACAAGGGAATGGTCATCGGCGAGGTCGTCCGGGACGCCGGCGGCGCCTGGTACTTCGGCGACGACGTCTCCGACATCAAGGCGTTCGCGGCGCTGCGCGCCCGCGCGGCGGCGGACCCGGAGTTCCTCGGGGTCTGCGTGGCGGTGGCGAACCCGGAGACCGGCCACGAGGTCGCCGAGGCCGCCGACCTGACGATCGACTCCCCCGCCGCCCTCGGCGACTTCCTCACCGAGGCCCTCCCCCACCTACGCTGACGACGCCCACACCCCGCCGAGGGGGAACGGGGCGGGGGTCAGGTGCCGAAACGGCGCTGGCGGGTGGCGTACGAGCGCAGCGCGCGGAGGAAGTCGACCCGGCGGAAGTCGGGCCAGTTCAGCTCGCAGAAGTAGTACTCCGAGTGGGCCGACTGCCACAGCATGAAGCCCGACAGCCGCTGCTCGCCACTGGTCCGGATGATCAGGTCCGGGTCCGGCAGGCCGCGGGTGTAGAGATGCTCGGAGATGTGGTCGACGTCCAACGCCTCGGCCAGTTCCTCGATGGTGCCGCCAGCTGCGGCGTGCTCCAGCAGCAGCGAGCGGACCGCGTCGGCGATCTCGCGCCGGCCGCCGTACCCGACGGCGATGTTGACCTGTGCGCCGCCAACGCGATCCCGGGTCCGTTCCTCGGCCGCCTTGAGCGCCGCCGAGTGCTGCGCCGGCAGGACGTCGAGCGCCCCGACCATCCGCAGCCGCCAGGGGTTGCCCTCCTCGGCCAGCTCGGTGCTCAGGTCCTCGATGATCTGGAGCAGCGGATCCAGCTCCTCCGCCGGGCGGGACAGGTTGTCGGTGGAGAGCAGCCAGAGCGTCACGTGCCCCACCCCGGCGGCGTCACACCAGCGCAGCAGCTCCTTGATCCGCTCCGCGCCCATCCGGTGCCCGTCGTTGGGGTCGACGAATCCCATCTCACGGGCCCAACGGCGGTTGCCGTCACACATCACGCCCACGTGCCGAGGCACCGGCTTGCCCGCGAGCATGGCCGTCAGCCGCCGCTCGTACACGGAGTAGAGGAGGTTCCGCAGAGTCATCACCTTGCAGAGTAGCGACCCGCCACCCGGATCAGTCCCGCGGTGGCCCATCCCGGGCCGAGAGGCCGATACCGATCATCGCGAGGGTGCGTGCGTCCAGCCGGCCGTCGCCGAGGCCCAGCTCGACGACAGTGCCGAAGACCCGTTCGTCGCGGCGGGCCGCGCGCACCGCCCCGTCGACCATCCACCGCCGCCGGGCCAGCCGGGCCGCCGTCGAGCTGTGCCGCAGGTGGGTGCCGAGGCGACGGCGCAGGGCGACGGCGTACCGCCGGGCGGCGGCGCCCGGGTCACCGGCCGCCGCCGCGCCGGCCAGCGCGCCGGAGAGCAGCGCGTAGAAGATCCCCTCCCCGGTGAACGGGTTGATCAGCGACAACGCGTCCCCGGCGAGCACCAGCCGACCCCGGCCCGGCGGCGGGCGGTGGGTGGACAGCGGCAGGTGGTGGGCGCGCAGGGCGGTCACCGCGGCCGGGTCGGTGCCGGGCAGCAGCGCGGCCAGCCGGTCCAGCAGGTGCGCGCGGGTCAGCGGCTCGCCCCGCAGCACCTCCCCGTACCCGACGTTCGCCCGCCCGTCGCCGATCGGGAACGACCACGCGTACGCCGGCCAACGCGGTGCCGAAGTGACGATGAGCTGCTCGGGCGGGCCCGGCCGGGCCGGGGCGTACCCCCGGACGGCCAGCGCCAGGTGGCGGTCCGGATTCGGCGGGTGGCCGAGCGCCCGGCGGACCACCGATCCGGCGCCGTCCGCGCCGACCACCGCCCGCGCGGCGATGTCGCCGTCGAGCACCACCCACCCGTCGCGCGCCTCGACCCGGCGCACGGCGTGCCGGCGCAGCTCCGCGCCGGCCGCCACCGCCGCCGCCACCAGCCGGGCGTCGAAGACCTTCCGGGGCACCGTGTACGCGGGCCGGGGCAGCGGCCGGGCCACCGCGCCGCCGTTGGGCCCGATCAGCCGCAGCCGGGGCAGCGGGGCGTACCCGTCGACGGCGTCGGTGACGCCCAGCCCGGCGAGGACATCCAGCGCGTGCGCGGCGATGCCGTCCCCGCAAGCCTTGTCCCGGGGGAAGTCGGCCCGGTCCAGCAGCAGCACCCGGGCACCGACCCGGCGGGCCGCCAGCGCGGCGGCCGCCCCGGCCGGGCCCGCCCCGACCACCGCCACGTCGTACTCGTCGGTCATGCCGCCTCCCCTGCTCCGTGCGCTCAGCCCGGCACACGCCCGGCCGGCGCGCCACGACCTGCCCGGCGCGCTCAGCCCGGCACGGCCGGTTGCTCGACCCGGCCGGCGCGCCACAACCCGTACAACGCCAGGGCGGCGGCGGCGAGCAACGGCCCGCCGTCGCGAATCAGGCCGTCGACGCCGAGCAGCCACCAGCACAGCGGCAGGTCGACGGCGAGCACGCCGAGTGTGATCGCCACCAGCAGCGACCGGGCCCAGCGCTTGCCGCGCATGAGGAAGGCGGTGCAGAGCAGCACGAGGTAGCTGACCCCGATGCCGGCGGCGAACCAGAACAGCACGGCGGGCGCGGCGGCCAACCGGCCGTCCAGGATCGCGCCGGTGGCGACGAGGGCCGGGACCAGCATCAACGGGCTGTACGTGAACGCGGCGACCCGGCTGGTCAGCAGCCAGCCGGTGACCGGCGGGCGCTTCGGGGCGACCTCCCGCCAGGAGATCGTCCCGCCGGAGACGACCAGGCCCTTGCGGTGCCGGACCAGGTGGCCCGCGACCGCGTCCGAGCGGTACAGCAGCCAGACCACGGCCACGCAGAGCGCGGCCAGCAGGGCGAAGCCGAGCAGCCCGGGCAGCGCCGGCACGCCCTGCCGGGGCACCACCAGCCGGCCCACCGCGAAGACCGTGGTGACGGCGAGGATCAGCCCGAACGGCCGGGCCACGGTGCGGCCCCGGCGGACGTGCCCGATCAGCACCAGGAAGCCGAGCGAGCGGAGCATCGCCCAGCCGGTGCGTACTGCGAGCCCGAACTCCTGCTCCGGGGCGTACCACCAGTTGAGCAGCTCGACCACGACGGTGGCCGCCGCCGTCACGGCGAGCAGGGTGGTCAGCACCCGGACGGCGGACGGCCGCCGGACCTGGGTCTCGACGGCCGTCCTCATGGGATCAGATGATGCCCTGTACGGGGGCGGATCACACCTACCGCGTCGGCTGCTCCGCGTCGAGCCGGGCGCGCAGCGCGTCCAGCTCGGCCCAGAGCACGCCGGGGAGCTTGTCCCCGAACTTCTCGAACCACTCGGTGATCAGCGGCAGCTCCTCGCGCCACTCCGCCGGGTCGACCTTCAGCGCGATTCGGACGTCCTCCGGGGTCATGTCGAGGCCCTCGATGTCCAGCGCGTCCTGCGTCGGCACCATGCCGATCGGGGTCTCCACCGCGTCGGCCCGGCCCTCCAGCCGCTCGACGACCCACTTGAGCACCCGCGAGTTCTCACCGAAGCCCGGCCAGAGGAAGCTGCCCTCGGCGTCCTTGCGGAACCAGTTGACGTAGTAGATCTTCGGCAGCTTGGACTCGTCGCCGTCGGTGCCCTTGCCCATCTCGATCCAGTGCCGGAAGTAGTCGCCGGCGTTGTAGCCGATGAACGGCAGCATGGCCATCGGGTCGCGGCGCACCACGCCCACCGCGCCGGACGCGGCGGCGGTGGTCTCCGAGGACAGCGTCGCGCCCAGGTAGACGCCGTGCACCCAGTCCCGGGCCTCGGTGACCAGCGGGATGGTGTCCCGGCGGCGACCGCCGAACAGGATCGCGTCGATCGGCACGCCGTTCGGGTCGTAGTAGTCGTCGGACAGGATCGGGCACTGGGTGATCGGGGTGCAGAACCGGCTGTTCGCGTGCGAGGAGAGGCTGTCGCTCTGCGGCGTCCAGTCGTTGCCCTTCCAGTCGACCAGGTGCGCCGGCGGCTCGCCCATCCCCTCCCACCAGATGTCGCCGTCGTCGGTGAGGGCGACGTTCGTGAAGACGGAGTTGCCGCGGTCCAGCGTCCGCATCGCGTTGGCGTTGGTCTTCCAGTCGGTGCCGGGGGCGACGCCGAAGAGGCCGTACTCGGGGTTGACCGCGTAGAGCCGGCCGTCCTGGCCGAAGCGCATCCAGGCGATGTCGTCGCCGATGGTCTCGACCTTCCAGCCCGGGATGGTCGGCTCCAGCATGGCCAGGTTGGTCTTGCCGCACGCCGACGGGAACGCCCCGGCGACGTGGTAGACCCGCCCCTCCGGCGAGGTGATCTTCAGGATCAGCATGTGCTCGGCGAGCCAGCCCTCGTCGCGCCCCATCACGCTGGCGATCCGCAGCGAGTAGCACTTCTTGCCGAGCAGCGAGTTGCCGCCGTAGCCGGAGCCGAAGGACCAGATCTCCCGGGTCTCCGGGAAGTGGGAGATGTACTTCGTCTCGTTGCACGGCCAGGTGGCGTCCTGCTGGCCGGGGGCGAGCGGCGCGCCGATGGAGTGCAGCGCGTGGACGAAGTCCGCGTCGTCGCCCAGCGCCTCCAGGACCTTCGCGCCCATCCGGGTCATGATGCGCATCGAGGCCACCACGTACGGGCTGTCGGTGATCTCGACGCCGAACATGGGGCTCTCGGCCTCGACCGGGCCCATGCAGAACGGGATGACGTACATGGTGCGTCCGCGCATGCAGCCGCGGTACAGCTCGGTCATCGTCCGCTTCATCTCGGCCGGCGCCATCCAGTTGTTGGTGGGGCCGGCGTCCGCCTCGTCCACGGAGCAGATGAAGGTTCGCTCCTCGACCCGGGCGACGTCCGACGGGTCGGTGCGGGCGTAGAACGAGTTGGGCTTCTTCTCCGGGTTGAGCCGGATCAGGGTGCCGTTGTCGACGAGCTCGTCGGTGAGGCGGCGCCACTCCTCGTCGGACCCGTCCACCCACACGACCCGGTCCGGGGTGGTCAGTTCCGCTACTTCTCGGACCCAGGTGAGCAGTTCGGGGTGGGACGTCGGGGCCTGATCGATACCGCGAACGGTAGCCGGAGCAACCATGACACATCTCCTTGTGGTCGACGCTGACCGATCTATGGGATGCACGAGTTGGGACGGCGCGAGGCGTCGCCTTCGTGGAAACCTGGGATTGACCTCAGCGTAAACCGGGCGACGTCGCGAGTCAGTGGGACTGGTTGTGAAGAACTGCACAAGGGGCGGCCACGCTGCGGCATCACGATCTAATACCCACTTTCACGCGCAGTTTCACGCAAATTCTTTGATGAACCTTGGCCGAGGTCACCCGCCGCACGGGCGACTTCGGGTCAACGCCGCCGGGGTGGTACGACCGGCCGGCGCGTTGACGCGGCCGGACCGACGCCGGAACTGCGCGACGGGTGAGCCGCATCCATTCGGCAACCCCATCCACAATTGGCGCACCGTGGGTTACGGTGTGCTCACCGACGCGCGTCGACCTCCCGGCAGCTCAGCCTGGCCCCGCGCCCCCCGCAGTGCGCCGGGCGGCCGGTCCGTCCGTTGGTGCCCGCCTCCGGCGGATGGAACCGGTACGCTCGGCGGGTGGCCGCGACGATGACCGGGGACCAGTCAGGCCCCCCGCCGACCCGCCCGGGTCCGGTACGCACCTTGATCGACCGTTTCGGTCATCTGGTCCGCGAGCTCAGCAAGTTCGCGACCGTGGGCGGTGTGGCCTTCCTCGTCGACTTCATCCTCTTCAACTACCTGGTCAACGCCCGGGGCTTGGAGCAGGTGACCGCGAAGACGATCTCCACCGTGATCGCCGCGAGCGTCGCCTTCGTCGGCAACCGGTTCTGGACGTGGCGGCACCGCCAGCGCTCCAACCCGGCCCGCGAGTACGCGCTGTTCTTCTTCTTCAACGCGGTCGGCCTGGGCATCGCGGTGGCCTGCCTGGCGATCAGCCGGTACGGCCTCGGTGCCCTCTGGCCCGGCGTCTTCCAGACCGCCCTCGCCGACAACGTCGCCAGCTTCGTCGTCGGCACCGGCCTCGGCACCCTGTTCCGGTTCTGGTCGTACCGAAGGTTCGTCTTCGTGGAAGCGGGAACCCAAACCGTCGAAGCGGGAACCCAGACCGTCACGGGAGCGGCCCTCGACCGGGAACCCCGGGCGTGACCTGCCGCCCCTCTCGTCCGGCCGGGCCGAACCGGCCCCGCCCACTCGCCTAAGGTGTTGCCCATGCGTCTTGTCCGTCTGCTGCCTGAGCGCTGGCAGAAGTTCATCCATGAGGCGCTCAAATTCGGCATCGTCGGCGGCATCAACACCGTCATCAATTACGCGGTGTTCAACGCGCTGGCACTCACCGTCTTCCGGGAGGGTCAGCTCAAGGCGACTGCCATCGCCACCGTGGTGGCGACGATCACGTCGTATCTGATGAATCGCCACTGGACGTACCGGGATCGCCCAAAAGCGGCGCTACGTCGAGAATACGCCCTTTTCTTCCTGTTCAACGCGACCGGATTACTTATCGAGCTCGGCGTCCTGGCGGCGGCCAAGTACGGCCTCGGCATGACCAGCCTGCTCGCCCTGAACGTGGCGAAGACCGGCGGCGTGCTACTGGCCACCCTCTTCCGCTTCTGGTCGTACCGGACGTTCGTCTTCCAGCCCGCGCCGGTCGAGCCACAGGCCGACACCTGGCACACCATTCCCCGAGACGAGTGGGACACGATGGCCGAGATGGACCCGGTCGCCGAGCTGGCCGAGTCGGTCAGCGAGCTGGAGGAGGCCGAGCCAGCGCCCGGCACCCGCCGGCCGAAGGGCCGCCGCGACGGCACCGCCCCGACGCAGGGGCGTCCCGCACCGGCCGACGCCGCGCTCGGGGCCACGCTCGACGGCGAGCTGGCGGCGGAACTCGCCGATGAGCTGCACGCCGGCACCCGCCGGCGCCGGCGGTGAGCCGCGACGTGACCGACATCGCCACGCCGGGGACCGACCCGGACCGCCCCGGCCCCGCCACGCCGCAGCCCGGCCCCGATCGTCCCGGCTTCGCCGGGCCGGGGACGAGCCCTGCCGGCACCGGACCAACCGCCTGGGATCAGGCCGGGCCGACCGTCCCGGAGCAGGCCGGCGACCCCGGATCGGCCGGTGCACAGCAGACCGGCCCTGCCGGCACCGAACCGATCGTCCCGGACCAGGCCCGACCGGCCAGCCCGGAGCAGGCCCGACCGACCAGCCCGGACCAGGCCCGACCGACCAGCCCGGACCAGGCCCGACCGACCAGCCCGGACCAGGCCGCTCCCGGTGCGCCGCCGACGCACCACGAAAGCTCGGCCGTCGCGCCGGGGGGCAGCGCCGTCGCGCCGTCCCCGGTGGGCCTTCCGGTGCGATCGGGCACGGGCGCACCGGCCGAGCTGTTCTTCGAGGACCTGACTCCCGGGCGTACCTTCGATCTGGGCGTGGTGTTGGTGGACGGCGACGAGATGGTCGCCTTCGCCCGCCGGTTCGACCCGCAGTGGTACCACGTCGATCCCGAGCAGGCCGCCGCGAGTCACCACGGCGGGCTGATCGCCAGCGGCTTCTACACAGTCAGCCTCTTCATGCGGGCGTACGTCGACCACGTGCTGGCCCGGGCCGCGGCCGACGCCTCCCCCGGACTGGAGGAACTGCGCTGGCTGGCCCCGGTACGGGCCGGCGACCGCCTGACGGTGCGCCTGGACGTGGCGGGCAGTCGCCCGTCCGCCGCCCGGCCGGGGCTCGGCACGGTCAGCCTCACCGGCACGATGTTCCGCCTCGGGCCGGACGACCAGCCGGACCGAGAGGTGCTCCGCACCCGCTTCCGCGGCTGGTTCACCCTCCGCCCCACCTGACCAACCCCAACCCCCTCCCGCTGCGGGAGGGGGCCGGCGAGGGGTGAGGTCAGGAGGCGGGGTCTCGGAGGGGTTTGCCCTCGCGCATGTCGGCGAGGATCTCGCGCATCTCGCCGTCGCCGAGGGAGTGCCGGTCGTGGTGCGCCTCGACCAGCTCGTACAGCTTGGTCTGCACCCGGTCCACCCCTGGGACGTCGGTCAGCATCGACTGGCCGCGCTCGCCGGCCGACTCGATGGTCAGCGTGCCGCAGCCGAGCAGCCGCTCGACGAAGCGCTGGCTCATCGCGTGGTCGTTGATCCGGGTGAGCGGGATGTCCCGCCGGTCCCGGGAGAGCACCCCCTGCTGGAGCAGCACCCGCTCGTTGGTGAACAGGTAGTGCGTGCTGCGCCAGACCAGGAACGGCCAGAGCCCGAACCAGAGCACGAGCAGCAGGGCGAGCCCCGCGACCGCGTACAGGGCGATGGTCGAGGCCTCGCCGTCCGGGAGCAGGATCCAGGCCGCCACCACTGCGGCGACGGCGAGCACCAGCACCAGCACCGGCCGCACGACCGACTTCCAGTGCGGATGCAGGTGCAGCACGACGTGCTCGTCCTCGGTGAGCACGTCTTCGGGGAACGCCACGGGAACCTCCTCGCAGAACGGACGCGCTGACCGTAACCGGTCGACGCCCACGGTTGGATCAGCCGGTGCGGTGGTTCCCACCGTGGCGGCCTAACGCAGGTGCAGGACGTCGCCGGCCGCGAGGGCGCGCGGGCCGGCGGGGGTGTCGACGATGAGCTGGCCGTCGGGGTCGATGCCGGTGGCCGTGCCGGTGACCTCGTCGCCGCCGGGCAGCAGCACCCGCACCGGCCGACCGACGGTGGCGCAGGCGGCCAGGTAGGCGTCGCGCAGGCCGCTGGCCAGCGCATCCCCGCCGGCGGAGCGCCACCGGTCGTACCAGTCGGCGAGCGAGCGCAGCAGGGCGCGCAGCAGTGGGTCCCGGTCGGTGGCGGTGGCCCCGGCCAGTCGCAGCGAGGTGGCGGGCAGACCGGTCGGGTTCTCCGGCAGTTCGCCGGCCCCGAGGGTGACGTTGAGGCCGATGCCGAGCACGACCGCCGTCGGCCGGTCCGGGGCCGGGCCGGGCACCGCCTCGGCCAGGATGCCGGCGCACTTCGCGTCGCCGACGAGCAGGTCGTTGGGCCATTTCAGGGCGGCGTCCAGCTCGGCCAGCCGGGCCACCGTCTCGACCAGTGCGACGCCGGCGAGCAGCGGCAGCCAGCCGTACCCCGAGGCGGGGGCCGGCGGCCAGCCGCGCTCCGCGACGGCCTCGCCGGGCCGCAGCAGGACGCTGGTCGCGATGCCCGCGCGGGGCGGCGACTGCCAGGACCGGCCGCGTCGCCCCCGACCGGCGGTCTGCCGCTCGGCGACCACGACCAGCCCCTCCGGCTCCCCCGCCTGGGCCGCCTCGGCGACGTCCGCGTTGGTGGAGCCGGTCTCGTCGCGCAGGTCGAGGTGCCGCCAGGGCCCGTGCGGGGCGACCAACGCGCGGCGCAGCCGGGCCGCCGACAGCGGCGGGCGGTCCAGGTCGGTGTACGGGGAGCCGGGCATCCCGCCAGCCTACGGCCCGCCCCGGCGGCCGGCCGGATCCCGTCGGGGGAGCCCGCACTGAGGCGCACTGCACACCGGCGTCGGCCTGAACCATCGTTATATTCCCTGGGTGACTACCGAGACCGGGATCAACATCCACAGCACCGCCGGCAAGCTGGCGGACCTGGAGCGACGGGTCGACGAGGCGGTGCATGCCGGGTCGGCGCGGGCGGTCGAGAAGCAGCACGCGCGGGGCAAGAAGACCGCCCGGGAGCGGATCGAGATGCTGCTCGACGAGGGCTCCTTCGTCGAGCTGGACGAGTTCGCCCGGCACCGGTCCACCAACTTCGGCCTGGAGCGGACCCGCCCGTACGGCGACGGGGTGATCACCGGCTACGGCACGGTCGACGGCCGGCAGGTCTGCGTCTTCTCCCAGGACTTCACGGTCTTCGGCGGCTCCCTCGGCGAGGTCTTCGGCGAGAAGATCGTCAAGGTGATGGACCTGGCCATGAAGATCGGCTGCCCGGTGGTCGGCATCAACGACTCCGGCGGGGCCCGGATCCAGGAGGGCGTCACCTCCCTCGGCCTCTACGGCGAGATCTTCTTCCGCAACGTGCGGGCCAGCGGCGTCATCCCGCAGATCTCGTTGATCATGGGGCCGTGCGCGGGCGGCGCGGTGTACTCCCCGGCGGTCACCGACTTCACCGTGATGGTCGACCAGACCTCGCACATGTTCATCACCGGCCCGGACGTGATCAAGACGGTCACCGGCGAGGACGTCGGGATGGAGGAACTGGGCGGCGCGCGGACGCACAACTCGCGCAGCGGCAACGCGCACTACCTCGGCACGGACGAGGAGGACGCGGTCGAGTACGTCAAGGCGCTGCTGTCGTACCTGCCGTCGAACAACCTGGACGAGCCGCCGGTGTTCGAGGCCCCGGCCGACCTGACGGTCACGGACGCCGACCGTGAGCTGGACACCCTGATCCCCGACTCGGCCAACCAGCCGTACGACATGCACCGGGTGATCGGGCACGTCCTAGACGACGGCGAGTTCCTGGAGGTCCAGCCGCTCTACGCGCAGAACCTGGTGGTCGGCTTCGGCCGGGTCGAGGGCCGCCCGGTCGGCGTGGTGGCCAACCAGCCGATGCACTTCGCCGGCACCCTCGACATCGCCGCGTCGGAGAAGGCCGCCCGGTTCGTGCGTACCTGCGACGCGTTCAACGTCCCGGTGCTGACCTTCGTGGACGTCCCCGGGTTCCTGCCCGGCACCGGCCAGGAGTGGGACGGCATCATCCGCCGGGGCGCCAAGCTGATCTACGCGTACGCCGAGGCCACCGTCCCTAAGGTCACCGTGATCACCCGCAAGGCGTACGGCGGGGCGTACGACGTGATGGGCTCCAAGCACCTCGGCGCGGACCTGAACTTCGCCTGGCCGACCGCGCAGATCGCGGTGATGGGCGCGCAGGGCGCGGTGAACATCCTGTACCGCTCGGAGCTGGCGGAGGCCGACGACCCCGCCGCCGTGCGGGCCGAGAAGATCGCCGACTACGAGGACACCCTGGCCAACCCGTACATCGCCGCCGAACGTGGGTACATCGACTCGGTGATCTCGCCGCACGAGACGCGTACCCAGATCGTCCGTGCGCTTCGGGTGCTGCGCACCAAGCGCGAGACGCTCCCGCCGAAGAAGCACGGCAACATCCCGCTGTAGGCGGGTGGCGGGACTCCTGCCGGGGCACGTACCCCCGGCAGGAGCCCCCGGCCGACGCCCGGTTCTCAGCAGGACGGGTTGGCAGCGACGCACAGCCGCCGGGCGGCGGTACGACCCAGTTCGAGCAGCTCCGCGTCGCTCGTGGAGCCGGCGATGTTCGGCCCGTCGACGCCCAGCCCGGGCGCCGGCACGATCACGGTGACCAGGTCCCCGACCCGGACGACCATCCGGGTCTCCGAGGGGAACTGCCTGTCCAGGGGCTTCCCCGTCGCCACGTCCACCGGCTGCGACAGGGCGTGCCGCAGCAGGACCGCCTCGTCGCCGGCGAAGTCGCGCTCGACCGCCCGCCAGGTGTGCGCCACGGAGACCGTGCCGGTGCCCAGGCCCCACTGCCTCGGCGCCACCTCGGTCCAGCCGGCGCAGGCGGTCACGATGCGGTCCAGCCCGCTGAAGAACCGGGTGGACGCCCCGCGGGCGACTCGGTAGACGTCCTGAGTGAGGACCGGGGCGCCCGACGACCAGGCCTGATCGGGCATGTCCTTCTGAATCAGGGTCTGCGAGCGGGAGTACCGGGACACGGTCTGCTGCCCCGACAGTCCCCTGCCCTCGGCGCAGATCTCCAGCAGCGGGTCCACCTGGACCGGCTCCCCCAGCCCTGTGTCCCCCAGCCGCACGTTGCTCGGCACGCCGACGTCGGCCGACTCCAACAACGCCTCCTGCGGGATCTCGGCCTGCCCGGACGGCTCCGGCTCGGGCTCGGGCTCGGGCTGGAACATCCGCCAGTCGGCCCAGGACGTCAGCGGCGCGACCGCACCGTCCCGGCCGCCGACCGCCACGGCGGAGAGCGAGGTGACGGCCAGCACTGCGATCGCCGCCGCCACCGCCGTACGCCGGCTGCGGCGGCGGGCCCGGGCCCGGATCTCCGCCGGCTCGGGCCAGCGAACGTCCCGCAGGTCCCGGTGCATCCGTTCGGCGAACGTCAGGTCGTCACGCATCGGCGGCCTCCTCCAGGTCAGAGACGGCGAGCAGCCCGGCGAGCGCGGCCCGCCCCCGGGAGAGTCGGGCCTTCACCGTGCCGACGGGGGCGGCGGTCTCCCGCGCCACCTCGGCGACCGGCATGCCGAGCAGGTAGTACAGGGCGAGGGCGGTGCGCTGCTCCTCGGGGAGCCGGCGCAGCGCGGCCACCACCGCGACGGTGTCGGTGCTCGGCGCGGGCGTAACGTCGTCGACGCCGTGTCGCAGGTACGCGCGGGCCCGGCTGCGCAGGCTCCGCCAGCGGCTGACCGCGATCCGGGAGGCGACGACCCGGACCCACGCCTCCGGGTCGTCGTAGCCGCGCACCGTGGACCAGCGCTGCCAGGCCCGGATGTACGCCTCCTGCACCGCGTCCTGCGCCTCGGCGAGGTTGCCCGTGAGCGCGAAGACGAAGCCGAGCAGCCGCTGCCGGCTGCCCCGGTAGAACTCGTCGAACCCGTCGACGTCCGGCACCTGCCACCTCCCCCGTGTCGGTCGCAGTGGACACGCGCGGGCCGGGTGGCGCGGTTGCCGGATCAGCCGACCGGGTTTCCGGCCGTCCCGTCGACCAGGCTCTTCGCCGTCCCCCGGACGGGCGACGAATCCTGCGGCCGGCCCGGGTGGTCAGACGGTCAGGCCGGCGTCGGTGAGGATCGGGCCGGCCAGCAGCGCCGCGCCGACGACCAGGGCCAGCAGGTTGACCAGCGCGAACAGCGCCACCCAGAACAGCGGCGGGAACGGGGTGAGCCGGGCGAGTTGGTCGGCGTCGGACTCCGGCATCCGGCCCCGGGAGCGCATCCGCTGGAGTTCGACCACCGGCCGTACGCCGCCGAGGAGCAGGAACCAGACGCAGGTCCAGGCGAAGGCGGCCTGGACCTGCGGGGAGGCGTACCAGGACACGGCGAGCACCACCCCGCCGGTGACCAGCAGCGACAGCGCCCCGAAGACGTTGCGGACCATGACCAGCATGGCCAGCAGCAGCGCCACGGCCACCCAGAGCAGCAGGGTGATCCGGTTGCCGCCCAGCAGCCAGGCGCCGGCGAGGCCGATCAGCGACGGGGCGACGTACCCGGCGAGCAGGGTGAGGATCATGCCGGGCCCGGTCGGTCGGCCCGCCGAGAGGGTCAGGCCGGAGGTGTCCGAGTGCAGCCGGATGCCGTGCAGCCGGCGGCCGGTGAGCAGGGCCGCGAGGGCGTGCCCGCCCTCGTGGGCGATGGTGACGGCGTTGCGGGCGATCCGCCAGGGCAGCCGGGTGGACACCACCGCCAGCGCCACCACGGCGGTGACGAGGACGAGTAGCGGTGGGGGGTCGGGCTGCGCGGTGAACAGCCGGTCCCAGAGCGTGCCCAGCCCGTCGATCGACACCATGGGGCGCGAGCCTACCGGCCCCGGCCCCGACCCGGCCAGGCTGCGCCGCCCCGGCTGCGGCGGACAGCCGCACCCTGCCGGCCGCGCTCGACCTCGAGGGCAACCCCTACGCCGGCGGGTACTGCTACGGCCTCAGCACGACCGGGATGCGCAACTGGGTCCAGGACTTCCTGAACACGTACCGGGCCCGCACCAGCAGGTACGCGGTCATCTACACCACCACGAGCTGGTGGAACCAGTGCACCGGCAGCTGGTCCGGCCCGTGGGCCAACCACCCGCTCTGGCTCGCCCGCTGGGCGAGCACGCCGGGCACCCTGCCGGCCGGCGTGCCGTTCTACAGCTTCTGGCAGTACACCGCCACCGGGATCAGCGGCAACGTCGACCGCAACTACTGGAACGGCGACCGCACCCGGCTGATCGCACTCGCGAACAACGGCTGATCCCGCCGCCTGAAAAGGTAGTTGGCGGCAGCGGGATCGACTGCGACCGTACGGTCGACAACTGGTCCGGCTGCCGCCAGCTCGTCACCTCGACGACCCGGGTCAGGCCCTCCGCCGTGACGCCACCGGCGTCGCGACCGGGCCAGAGATCCGCTCCTCGCGGGCCAACGCTCCGCGCCGGGTCATCCGCCAGGCGGCCACCCCGGCGACGGTGACGGTGACGACGCTGAACAACGCGAACAGCACCGGAAGACCCACACTCACCAGCACCAGCACCACGTCGCCGAGGGCGACGAGCATCCACAGTGCCAGTCGGGGCCGGGCGTCCCTGATTCGATGTCCCATTGTCGTACCTCCTTCCGTCGTGGAGGTCATGTACCCCGTGTGACGGAAGGTCATGCAAGCCAATCTCGCGCGAACGGGAATCCCGCCGCGACGCGGCCGGGCTTCCGCCGCCGGTCAGTCCTTCCGGTCGGGCGTGAAGTTCTTCGCGATCAGCTCGAACTCGTCGAGGTTGGCCGCCCACTCTGAGGCGGGGACCTCCCAGCGGATGGCGTACCCGCGGTTCTTGGCCGTCACGAAGCCGCGGTTGCGGACGTGGAGGCGGGTGTTGTCCCGGGTCTCCAGCCACTCCCAGTCCGCGCAGGTCTTCCAGAAGCCCGGGACGGTGCGGATGCCCAGGTTCTTGTAGTTGTTGACTCTCGTGCCCCGGTCGCTCTCGATGGCCCGCCACGCCGCGGCGGCGTCGCGCTGGGGCCGGTCGGTCCGGTCGATGGTCACCTCGCGGACCCCGTTCGGCTCCTTGAACTGCACCCACGTGCTGCCCTCGCTGCGCCGCCAGCCCTTCGGCAGCGGCATGCTGAAGCCGGTCGGGTCCTTGTGCAGGGTCCACCCGTCGGGCAGCACCAGCCCGGTCGGGCTCGGCGTCGGCGGAGCGGCGCTCGTCGGCGACGGCGCAGGCGCCGAGGTCACCGGCGCCGACGGGGCGGCGCTCGTGGCACCGGCCTGCGGGCCGCCACCCTTCTCCGAATCGTCGTCGTTGCCGAGCAACGGGACCACCACCACCAGCAGCCCGATCAGCAGCACCGCGACCAACGCGCCGATCAGCAGGTTGCGCCGTCGGTGATCGGGCTTGACGCCCGCGACGACGGCGGCCCGGCCCGACGAGACCGGCGGAGAACTCACCGGCGCCGACAGCACGGACGTGGCCCGCTCCCGGGGCGGGACGGGCGGCGAGACCGGCGCGTCGGCGGCCGGCTCGACGCGCGTGTCATCGACGGCACCGCCCCGCACGGTCTCCGGCTCGGACAGCTTCGCGGTCGGCTCGGACAGCTTGGCCGTCGGGTCAGCGGTCGCCCCTCCCGCGCCGGCAGCCGTCGCCGGCTGGTCGAAGGCCGGACCCGGTTCGGTGACCTTCGCGGTCGGATCCGCGTCGGTGGACGGCGTCGTCCGGTCCACCTTCGCGGTCGGATCGGCGTCCGTGCCGGCGGGGACCTTCGCGGTCGCGTCGCCGCCGCTCGCGCCGGCCGCCCCCGAACCGGCCGCCGCGGCAGCGGCGAATCCCGGAGTACGCGGCGTGGGCGGGGTGACCGTCCGTTCCGTGGGCTGCTCGGCCGGGCGCGGGGCCGGCACCACGGTCCGGCGCGGCTCGCGCGGGCCGTTCGGCCCCGGGCGGCGTACGCCGTCGAGCAGCGAGATGCCCTTCGCCCGGCGGCCGACGGCCCGGCGCAGCAGCCGCTCCGCAGCCACCGCGTCCATCCGCTCGGCCGGGTCCTTACGCAGCAGTCCGGTCAGCACCGCCTTGAGCGGGCCGGCGTTCTTCGGCGGCGGCATCGGCTCCGTGGCGAGCGCGGCCAGGGTCCCTATCGCCGACGGCCGGGCGTACGGCGACTTGCCCTCGACCGCCGCGTAGAGCGTCGCGCCCAGCGACCACAGGTCGGCCTCCGGCCCGGCGGTGCCGTCCCTCGCCCGCTCCGGGGCGATGTACGCCGGGGAGCCGAGCACCATGCCGGTCCGCGTCACGTTCGGGTCGCCGGGGATGGTGGCCAGCCCGAAATCGGTCAGCACCACCCGGCCGTCGTCGCCGATCAGCACGTTGCCGGGCTTGACGTCGCGGTGCATGACGCCGGCCTTGTGCGCCGCATTCAACGCGCCGAGCACACCGAGGCCGACATCGATCGCCTTGGCCAGCGACACCGGCCCATCCTCGGCCAGAATGTCCTGAAGGGACTTCGACGGCACGTACTCCATGACGATCCACGGATCACCGTCGGTACGCAGCACGTCGAAGATGCGGACCACGTTGACGTGGTTGAGCCGCGCGATCGCGCGGGCCTCCCGCAGCGAGCGTTCCCGCATCTCGCGGCGCTCCTCGGCGGTGAGGCTGGGCGGCGGGACCAATTCCTTGATCGCCACGTCCCGGTGCAGCACCTCGTCGCGCGCCTTCCACACCCGACCCATGCCACCCTGGCCGAGCGGCGAGATGAGCCGGTACCGGTCGGCGACGAGTTGGGGAAGCGGGTTCGACATCGCAGGAGACGGTACCCGGCGGCGGCTCGCCGTACACCGCCGGCACGCCACAGTGCGGCGAAGGTCAAGTTCGCGACGCGTACGCTGAGCCCATGTCTGCCGAAGAGCCGCTGTTGCGGGTTACCCGGGGTGTGCCGACCGCCGAAGAACTGGCCGCCCTGGTCGGCGCGGTTGTCTCCCGGACCCGCCCCGTCGCCGCAGCCGGACCAGTCGTCGCCTCGGTCTGGACCCGCAGCAGTCGACCGGCCACCGCGACACCCGCCGCCGGCCCCGGAGCGTGGCGGGTCTCCGGCCTGCCCCGCTGACTTGAGGCGTGCACGGGGCTGCCGGACGTCACTGGCACCCGTTAACCTCACTCAGGGACACGGTGCCGTGACAGGTAGGGAGGGCCGATGATCCCCGAGGAGGACCGCCCCGCGCCCTGGTTGAGCGACTACGGGGGCATCGAGGCCGACATCCGCCAGCTGCGCGACTTCGCCGACAGGCTCCAGGCCGAGGTGGAGCGGAACTACACGCCCCACCTGTCGTACATCGCGGACGACATGAAGGCGAAGATCCCCAACCCCGCTGACGCCTTCGTGGAGCTGGTGCAGTTCCTCCAGGCCCACAACGAGACCCAGCAGGCCACGGCCACGATGGTCTGGTCCGTCGGCGGTGCCACCGGCCGCCTGGCCGCCGCAGCCGGAAGGATCGCCACGAAGTACGCCGACACCGACGCCTTCTCCGCCGCCCGCGTCTCCGACGTCGAGCGCGCCCTGGCCGACCCCAGCGTCATCGTTCCGACCCGCCTCACACCGAGCCTGCCCGACCCGACCGGCCCCGACAGCGGGCCGGGGCGGGTGGTGCTGCCGTGATCGAGCGGGGCAGCGGCCGGACGTCCGGCCTCACCCAGTGGCTGCTGATGGACCTGCTCAGCATGTGGGCGTGCATTCAGGACCACGACACCACCGGGCACTGGAAGCAGGTCGCCGGCTGGCGCAAGGTCTGCGACCTCGCCCAGGCCCACCTGGGCCGGCTGAAGGAGTACCGGCGCGGCCTGGCCGAGGCGTGGCCACCGGCGACCAACGCCGCCGCCCGGTCCTACCTGGGCGAACTCGACGGCCTCATCGACAAGGTGCAGCGCACCCACGACACGGCCGCCGCGAACTACGACGCCCTCGCCGCAGCCACCCGCGCGATCAGCAGCGCCCGCGTCGAACTGAAACCGCTCCACGACGAGTACGTGACCAAGCTCCAGCAGAAGCGGACGTACGAGGCGACAGTGGCGGACCCGAAGGCTGCGATGGGCAGCCGGGTGCCGGACAAGCCGGTGACCGACGTCGACCTGGAACGACTCAACGCCCAGGCCCGGACCCTGATGTACGGCCTCAGCGGCGAACTCCAACAGGCCCAGGTAATGCTCCGCCAACCCCCGCCCTTACCCAAGACGCCAAGACAGCCGGACAACCCGGACGTGTACGCCAGCGAAGCACCGATCATTCCACCCATCGTGCCAACATCTATGACACCTTCACGATCAGCACTGGCAAAAAATGGACCGCCTAAAAGCCCAACGACCCACGTTGCAACACCGCAAATCGCTGGTCCAGTGCTCGGCGGAGCAAGCACGGCCCATGCGTCAATCCCGGGAAACCCGACGCCAGCAAGCGGCCCATCGAGCCCACCCGCCACCACGTCACCCACAATCGGACTACCGGAAATTACACGGCCAGTCACTAACGATTCCAATCGCTCAACTCCCTTTAAGCCGCCCCACGAACAGATTCCCACACCAAGGCATACCACCAAGAATGGCAGCAGCCCTTCGCTGCCCAACCCAACGAGGCCGCTACCACCTGGCGGATTAATCGGCGGCGCGCCCGGATTTGGCATTGGTCAACCAGGAGGCACTAACTTGCCTCGCAAGGTCAACCCGGTCGGTGGCATCATCGGTGGTGGCGGCGCTGGCACAGCACCCACCGGAGCCGCCGGCTCCAGACCAGGAAACGGACGCAGCAATCAATTTGGCCCCCTCCATGGGATATCCCCGATCGGCGGCAACTCTGGACCAAGGGCCGCCAATAACCAAACTGGGGGACAAGGAAAACCCGGCGAAAGTCCTTCCTCCTGGGATCCGGAACATCCCTGGGAGACCCTCAAGGGGGTTCCACCAGTGGTCCGTCACATTGAAGACGAGGGCACCATCGATCCAGGGCCAGCCCTCGGCTTCGACCGGTGACTCATTTCTCGCTGGCTAGCCTTACGATGACAACCTTCTTGACCATCGCAACTTCACTCATCAATCCAACCAGCGCCACCTCCAACTCGAGCAACGCAGAGAAGATCAGAAAAGATCAGTGGCACCTACGCTTCCTTAAAGCAGCAGAGGCGCAAGGTATCAGTCGAGGCAAAGGCACAATCGTCGCCATTCCCGACACAGGCGTATTTCCGCACCCAGACCTTGAACATAATTTACTCCCAGGAACCGACGTCTCAGAAGATGGTGACGGCCGCAGAGATGACGATAGTCATGGAACCTCGATGGCTGGCCTGGTTGCCGCTCACGGTTCCCCTAAGGGGTTAGGCGCCCTTGGAATTGCACCAGAAGCCAAGATACTGCCCATACGATCAAGGCAGATAGATGGCAAGGGAGACACCGAAGAGCTTGCAGCTAGCGTCGAATGGGCGACATTACACGGTGCCGACGTCATCAGCATCTCAGCAGTTGCTGGCGCGAGCCGGCGACTACAACAGGCCATCAGGACGGCGCTCCAAGCAGACATCGTGGTGGTCGCAGCTGCCGGCAATAAGCCGTTTGACATAAGTATTGGCTATCCCGCATCAGAAGAAGGCGTGATAGCAGTAGGCGGCGTTGACCAGGCTGGAGAGCTTGCTGCTGTGTCGGTCACCGGACCAACTGTGGACGTCGTAGCGCCGGCTGTCGACATCTACAGCACCAGCTACGGCGGCAAGTACTCGAAGGGCACGGGTACCTCCAGCGCTACTGCGATCGTCGCGGGTGCTGCCGCTCTGATCCGTTCCAAGTACCCCGATCTCCCCGCCGCCGAGGTCGCGCACCGGCTCACCGCCACCGCCGTCGACAAGGGTCCGCCTGGTCGGGACGACGAGTACGGCTACGGCGTCATCGACCTGGTCGCGGCGCTGACGGCAGACGTACCCCCGCTGGGTTTCGAATCGGCGACGGCGCATGCCACGGCCAAGTCCGGGCCGGTCACGACGGCGGTCGCGGAGCCGGCCGGCAACGACGGAGGCGACGGCGGGGCGACCGCCCGAGGACTGGCCACGTTGAGCGTGATCGTGGCCGCCGGGGGTGCCTGGGCACTGGTCGCCCGACGGCGACGCCGTGGCGACAACCCGCCGCCCCGGATCAGCCGGTGAGCGGCCGGCATCGGATCGGCCGTCCGGCGCTTCTGCTCAACTCCACATCGGGGTGAGGTAGCGGCGGGACATCCGGTGGCACTGAGACGGAGTCGGTCAGAGGCGGGCCCGGGGCGAAAGAACCAATGGCCGGGTGCCGCGACGCGTGGGGGCGGGGGTAGCCGGTAGCGTCGGCTTCGTGCCGAACTCGATGCCGCTCCGTCTCGTGCTCGCCTCGGCGAGCCCCGCCCGCCGCAAGCTGCTCCACGCCGCCGGGATCGAACCCGACGTGCTGGTGAGCGGGGTCGACGAGTCCCAGGTGGTCAGCGAGAGCGCCGAGGAGCTGTGCCTGGAACTGGCCCGGCTCAAGGCGCAGGCGGTCGTCGGCCGGATTCGGTCGTCCCCGGACGAACGGACCCTGGTCCTGGGCTGCGATTCGTTGCTCGCCTTCGACGGCGAGATCCTCGGGAAGCCGGCCGACGCGGCGGACGCCGTCGGGCGCTGGGAGCGGATGCGGGGGCGCAGTGGGGTGCTGCACACCGGGCACTGCCTGATCGACGTGGTCCACGAGTCACGCGCGGAGGCGGTCGCCTCGACGACCGTCCGGTTCGCCGACGTCAGCGACGACGAGATCGCCGCGTACGTCGCTACGGGCGAGCCGCTCGCCGTGGCCGGGGCGTTCACCATCGACGGACTGGGCGGGGCCTTCCTCGACGGGATCGACGGCGATCCGGGGACTGTGGTCGGGCTCTCCCTGCCGCTGCTGCGCAGGCTCCTCGGCGAACTGGACCTGCAGATCACCGACCTGTGGACGAAGATCGCGCCCGGCGGCCAGTCGGTCGAGCCGCTCGGCTAGCTTCCAGCCATGAGCAAATCGCTGCCGCTGACCCCGGAACTGCACGCGTACGTCGTGGCCCACGGCTCGGCCCCGGACGAGGTGATGGGCGACCTGGTCGAGGAGACCCTCGCCGCGCTGCCGGCCCAGGCGGGGATGCGGGTGGCGCCGGAGCAGGCGGCGTTCCTGACCTTCCTCACCCGGCTGCTCGGAGCGCGGCGGGCGGTGGAGGTGGGCACCTTCACCGGGCTGTCGTCCCTGGCGATCGCCCGCGGGCTGCCCGAGGACGGGCGGCTGACCTGCTTCGACATCTCGGAGGAGTACACGGGCATCGCCCGGCGGTACTGGGCGCGGGCCGGGGTGGCCGACCGGATCGAGCTGCGCATCGGGCCGGCCGGGGAAACGCTGCGCGAGTTGCCGAACGACCGGCACCTGGACTTTGCGTTCATCGACGCGGACAAGACCGGGTATCCGGTCTACTGGGCGGAGTTGGTGCCGCGGATGCGTCCGGGTGGCATCGTCGCGGTCGACAACACGCTGCGCGGGGGCCGGGTGCTCGCTCCGCAGAACGCCGATGATCGGGCCATCGCCGCGTTCAACGACGAGATCATGGCCGATGTCCGGGTGGAGACGGTGCTGCTGCCGATCGCCGACGGGCTGACGCTCGCCCGGGTGCGCTGACCGTCTCCGGGCCGTCCTTGATCAGACCGATATGTGGGATGTCGCTGGCTGTGCCCGGCGTGAGACACCGGCCTGCCGTTCGTCATGTCGATCATGGTCGTCCGGGCGCAGCGCGCGGCCCAGCCGCAGGGTGAGCAGCGCGGCCGTCGCGATGAACCCGGGTAGCAGCAGGAAGGCAGGGTGCGGGCCGACGCCGTCGGCCACCCAGCCGAGCGCCACCGGCGCGATCCCGAAGCCCACCCCCATCGAGTACGACGACCAGCCGGCCGCCTTGTCGGCGGCCGGCCCGGCGACGGCCAGGGCGATCGAGATGGCCAGCGGGTAGTGCAGCGCGTTGCCGAGGCCGAGCACGACGAGCCCGGTCACCGCCAGCCAGCCGACCGAGGCGACCCAGAAGACGGCGAACCCGGTCAGCGAGACGGCCAGCGCGACCAGCAGCAGCGGCACGGGCCGGTAGCGCAGCGCGGCCCGGCCGCCGGCCAGCCGGCCGAGGAACATCCCGCCGACGATCGCGGCGACCGCCGCCGAGGCCGCCCCGGCGCCCAACCCTGCGTGCGAACGGAGCACGTCGGCGGTCCAGAGCGACAGGCAGACCTCGATCGAGCCGGTCACCGCCATCAGGACCCAGGCGATCCAGTACGGCCGGGGCAGCCCTCCCCTCGCCCGCCCCGCACCGGCCGGCACCCCGGCCGGCGCGACCGCCGGTTCGCCGACGCGGGACGCGACGGCGGGGACCGCGTGCTCCGCCGACACGGCGGGGACCGACACGGCCGGTGACGTGGCGGGTGGGCGTACCCGGAAGGTCAGGGCGGCGAGGGTGAGCAGCGCGATCAGGCCGACCTCGACGGCCATCACCGGCCGCCAGCCGAGCCCCGCGTCGACGGTCGCCCCGATGAGCAGCGGTGCCAGGATGCCCATGCCGGCGCAGGCTGCGTTGGCCTCGGTGAGGGCGGCCGGCGCGGTGGGGCCGTGGTGGGCGGTGAGCACGACGTTGACCCCGCTGATCACCATCATGCCGAAGGTGGCGATCACCACGACGGCGGCGAGGGTCGCGGGCAGGGGCCGGAGGGTGCCGAACCCGGTGACGCCGACGGCCACCCCGGCGAGGCCGAGCCAGGCCGACCGGCCCCGGCCGATCCGGCGGGCGACCGGTGCGAACAGCGCCCCGCCGAGGAGCGCGCCGACGGCGATGGCGGTGCTGTGCAGGCCGGCGACGGCGGCGCTGGTGCCCTGCTCGTCGCGCAGCAGCGGGACGACGGGGCCGAAGCCGTAGAGGAAGAAGCCCCACAACGCCAGTTGGGAGTAGGCCAGCCAGGTGGTTCGGTCATGGGTGAGGCGGGGCACGGCCCTTACGCTACGCGCGGCGGACCGGTGCCCCGCCCTCGGTGAGAGGCAGCTCTCGGCGATGAATGGCACCCCTGCCCCACCGGCGGCGGGCGCTGGGAGGACGCCCTCCGACTCACCGCACGCTGCGGGCGAACTGGCGGGCAGCCCAGACGACGCCGGCGGCGGCCAGCACCGCGATGATGGCCAGCCCCTGCCAGACCTTGTCGTTGCCGAGTTCCCCGGCGAACAGCGCCCGGGTGCCATCGACCGCCCAGGAGAACGGGTTCCACTCGGCTACGCCCTGGAGCCAGCCGGGGGCGAAGGTGAGCGGCAGCAGGATGCCGGAGAGCAGCAGCACCGGCTGGGCCACGGTGTTCATCAGCGGGGCGAGCGCGTCCTCGCTCTTGACCTTGAGCGCGACGCCGTACGAGACGGCCGAGGTCATCAGCGCGATCAGGGCGAGCATCAGGTAGGCCAGCAGCAGGTCGCCGATGAACACCCGCAGGTCGAACAGGAGCGCGAGCAGGGTGATGATGACGGCCTGGACCAGCAGCGACACCACGTCGCGCATCGAACGGCCGAGCAGCAGGGCGAGCCGGCTCACCGGGGTGACCCGGGACCGCTCGATGATCCCGGCGCGCAGCTCGGCGATCAGGCCGAAGCCCTGGAACAGGCCGCCGAAGATGGCCAGCAGCACGAGCACGCCGGGCACGAAGATCTTGTACGCCTCGGCCTGGGTCGGCGCGTTCAGGGCCGGCTTGAGCAGCGGGGCGAAGAGGAGCAGATACATCACCGGCTGGAAGACGCCGACGACGACCCAGACCGGGTTACGCAGCAGCAGCTGTATCTGGCGCTGGAAGATCAGCCACGTGTCGCGGGCGAGTTTCACGAGGGTTCTCCTGTCGGGGGCGGGTCAGGACTCGCGCAGCGAGCGGCCGGTCTTGGTGAGGAAGACGTCGTCGAGGCTGGGCCGGTGCAGCTCGATGGAGCTCAGCGCGAGGCCTGCGTTGTCGATGCGGCGCAGGATCTGCGGGATGGCGGTCGCCCCCTCGTCGACGTGGAGGCGCAGGCCGCCGCCGTCGACGGTCTCCAGCTTGTTGACGTACGGCTCGGAGTCGAGCAGCTGGGCGGCGTGCGGGGTCGCGGCGGCGTCCAGCCCGACGACGACCACCTCGCCGGAGATTGCGCGCTTCAGCTCGACCGGGGTGCCCTCGGCGACCAGCTCGCCATGGTCCATGATCGCGATCCGGTCGCAGAGCGCGTCGGCCTCGTCCAGGTAGTGCGTGGTGATGAAGACGGTCATCCCCTCGCTGCGCAGCCGGCGGATCTCGTCCCACATGTGGGCCCGGCTCTGCGGGTCGAGGCCGGAGGTCGGCTCGTCCAGGAAGACGATCCGTGGCTCGTGGATGATGCCGAGGGCGATGTCGACCCGCCGTCGCTGGCCGCCGGAATAGGTCTTGCACTTGCGGTCGGCGTACTCGGTGAGCTGGAACGCTGCCAGGGCGCGCTCCGCGCGACGGTGGGCGTCGGCCTTGCGGATGCCGTACATCCGGGCGTGCAGGACGAGCTCCTCGCGGGCGGTGGAGTCGTCCCAGGTGCTGCCGCCCTGGGCGACGTAGCCGATTCGGCGGCGCACCTCGGCGGGCCGGCGAAGCAGGTCGGCGCCAGCGATGGTGGCCGCGCCGCCGTCGGGTTCGATGAGGGTGGCCAGCATCCGCAGCGTGGTGGTCTTGCCGGCCCCGTTGGGCCCGAGAAAGCCGAAGATCTCCCCCTCGGCGACGTTCAGGTCGACCCCGCGGACGGCGTCAACGGTCTTCTTGTCCCGACCGGCACGGGAGCGGAAGGACTTCCGCAGCCCTCTGGTCTCGATCATCTTCGCTCCTGTTCGTCCGTGGCCGGCCGGAACCGGCCGTTCCGCAGGGGGTGGCACAGGGGCGTCACTCCGGACGTCCCGCCGAGGCTAACGCGATATAACTTCATTGGTCAACTTTGATTATTACGCGTTCCCGTCGACTCTCGGCGACGATCCGGGCTCCGACTCCGGCTCCGACTCCGGCGCCGACTCCGACTCCTGGTCCGGGGCGAAGGCAGCGGCCGGCTCCACCGCGATCCGGCCGTCGCGGCCGGCCAGGCCCTCCGGCAGGTACGGCGCGCCGGCCTCGATCCGGTCGGCGACCCGGTCGCACCAGCCCGCCTCCGCCTCCCCCCGGGCGATCCACAACTCGTACGTCCAGGTGACCCCGACCGGCTTGGAATCCCGGATCCAGGACGACTCCATCGAGGCGCGCATGCTCTCCACGCCGGCCCGGATCACCCGCCCCCGGCTGCGCAGCGCGGCCACCGCCTCCGGGCGGGGCAGCGCCGGCAGGAACGCGAACGCGGCCACGAACGGGTCGGCGGGCTGCTGGTTGCCCCACCACAGGTCGCGCAGCAGGGTCTCGAACTCGTCGAGCCCGCTCGGGGTGATCTCGTACGTCGTCCGGGCCGGCCGGGCCCCGACCTGTTCGGTCGCCACCTCGCGGAGCAGCCCATCCTGGGCCAGCTTGCGCAGCGCATGGTAGATCGAGCCGGGCTGCACGCTGGCCCACTTGTCGGCACCCCAACTGAGCAGCTCACGACGTACGTCGTAGCCGTGCACCGGCTGCATCCACTTGACCAGCCCGAGAATCATCATGCGCGTGGCAGACACCGGACGAGCGTATTAGACAAGTTTGACTATCGGCGCTCGGGCAGTGCCATATACCACACTGAGCGACCGTTAGGGCGACGGCGGCGGCCGATAAACTCCCGGTCAGTAACCTCCGGGGAGGAGCCACCAAGGTGCGCAAGGTACTCATCGCCAACCGCGGCGAGATCGCCGTCCGCGTCATCCGTGCCTGCCGCGACGCCGGCCTGGGCAGCGTCGCCGTCTACGCGGACTCCGACCGGGACGCCCTGCACGCGACTTTGGCCGACGAGGCGTACGCCCTGGGCGGCGACACCGCCGCCGAGACGTACCTGCGGATCGACAAGCTGATCGACGTCGCCGAGAAGGCCGGCGCGGACGCCGTCCACCCCGGGTACGGGTTCCTCTCCGAGAACGCCGACTTCGCCCATGCCGTCATCGACGCGGGCCTGACCTGGATCGGCCCGGCACCGCAGGCGATCCAGGACCTCGGCGACAAGGTCACCGCCCGGCACATCGCCCAGCGGGCCGGCGCTCCCCTGGTCCCCGGCACCGCCGACCCGGTCGGCGGCCCGGACGAGGTGATCGCCTTCGCCGTCGACCACGGGCTGCCGGTCGCCATCAAGGCCGCCTTCGGCGGCGGCGGGCGCGGCCTCAAGGTGGCCCGCACGATGGAGGAGATCCCGCAGCTCTTCGAGTCGGCGACCCGGGAGGCAATCGCCGCATTCGGGCGGGGTGAGTGCTTCGTCGAGCGGTACCTGGACAAGCCCCGGCACGTCGAGGCGCAGGTCCTCGCCGACCAGCACGGCAACGTGGTCGTCGTGGGCACCCGGGACTGCTCGCTCCAGCGCCGGCACCAGAAGCTGGTCGAGGAGGCCCCCGCGCCGTTCCTCACCGACGCCCAACGCGCCCAGATCCACGAGAGCGCCAAGGCGATCTGCCGGGAGGCCGGGTACCAGGGCGCCGGCACCGTGGAGTACCTGGTCGGCGCGGACGGCACCATCTCCTTCCTGGAGGTCAACACCCGGCTCCAGGTCGAGCATCCGGTCACCGAGGAGACCGCCGGAATCGACCTCGTCCGTGAGCAGTTCCGGATCGCCGACGGCGAGAAGCTGCGGCTGGTCGAGGACCCGGCCCCGCGCGGGCACTCCATCGAGTTCCGGATCAACGGCGAGGACCCGGGCCGCAGCTTCCTGCCCGCCCCCGGCACGGTCACCGCGCTGCGGCTGCCCACCGGCCCGGGCGTCCGGGTGGACACCGGCATCTCGGCCGGCGACGTGATCGGCGGCAACTTCGACTCGCTGCTGGCCAAGGTGATCGTCACCGGAGAGACCCGCACCGAGGCCCTGGAGCGGGCCCGGCGGGCGCTGGACGAGATGGTCGTCGAGGGGATGGCCACCGCCCTGCCGTTCCACCGGCTCGTGGTGCGCGACGAGGCGTTCACCGCCGAGCCGTTCAGCGTGCACACCCGGTGGATCGAGACCGAGTTCGACAACACCGTCCCACCGTTCACCGCCACCGCCGGCCCCGCCGACGCGCCGGCCGGGCGCGAGACCGTCGTGGTCGAGGTCGGCGGCAAGCGGCTGGAGGTGAGCCTCCCCGCAGGCCTCGGCGCGGGTACGACCGCAGCCCCGCCCGCCACGCGCAAGCCGGCCCGCCGGGGCGGCGGGGCCAAGGCCGGCGCGGCGGTCAGCGGGGACGCGCTCACCTCCCCGATGCAGGGCACCCTCGTCAAGATCGCCGTCGCCGACGGGGACACCGTCGCCGAGGGTGACCTGGTCGTGGTGCTGGAGGCGATGAAGATGGAGCAGCCGCTGCACGCCCACCAGGCGGGCACGGTCAGCGGCCTCGCAGCCGAGGTCGGTGCCGTCATCGCCGCCGGCGCGGCAATCTGCACCATCGCCTGACCTACCCGGCCCCGCGCGGGGGCGGCCCCAGCGCGGCACAGGCCGAGCCCACCCAGCGGGACGCGGGCGGGCGACGTCAGCGCAGCTCGGCGCCCGCCACCGCACGGACGGCGGTGGTCAGCGCGTCCAGGGCGGCGGAGGCCACCCGCCAGTGCTGCCAGTACAACGGGCGGTCCAGGTGACGCCCGGCGCCGAGATCGACGCAGTGCCCGGCGGCGATGTCGACGCGGGCGAACCGCTCCGGGACCATGCCCCAGCCCAACCCGAGCCGCACCGCCTCGTTGAAGCCGTCGAAGGACGGGACGTAGTGGATCGGCGGGTCGATCCGACGGCGGGTCACGGTACGGGCGAACCTGTGCTGAAGCTGGTCCTTGCGGTCGAACGCCATCATCGGCGCCGACGCGAGGGCCGCCTCGGTGAGCCCGTCGGGGAAGTGGCGGTCGGCGAACCCGGCCCGGGCCAGCGCGACGTACCGCATCGCGCCCAGCCGCTCCACCCGGCAGCCCTGGACGGCGTCGCGCTGCGCGGTCACCGCCGCCATCGCCGTACCGTCGCGGATCAGCTCCGCCGTGTGGTCCTCGTCGTCCCGGCGGACGTCGAACAGCAGCGCCAGCTCGGTGGGCAGCCGCGCCAGCGCGCCGACGAACCAGGTGCCGAGCGAGTCCTCGTTCGCGACGACCGTCACCCGGGTGGGGGCGGACCCGCCGACCGTCGGCGGCCGGGCTGCGTGCAGCGCCTCGCGTTCCAGCAGCGCCACCTGCCCGGCCAGCCGCAGCAGCGGACGGCCCGCGTCGGTGACCTGGCACGGCTTCGACCGGCGGATGAGCACCTGCCCGACGGCCTGTTCCAGTGCCTTGATCCGTTGGCTGACGGCCGAGGGGGTGACGTGCAGGGATCGCGCCGCCGCCTCGAAGCTGCCCTCGCGGACCACCGCGACGAACGTCCGGAGCTGCGTGGAGTCCAGCATGATGAAGCCGAGCTTATCCACCATGAAGATCTTTAGCTGGGCTGCATCGCGGGCGGCTCGTAGCGTCGGCCCGTGCCCGAAATCCTCAGCAGCTCCGTGGCCGGCTCCGCCGCCGCCGGTTTCTCCCTCTCCATCGCGCTGATCGCCGCCATCGGCGCGCAGAACGCCTTCGTCCTGCGGCAGGGCCTGCGCCGGGAGCACGTCGTGCCGGTGGTCGCCGTCTGCGCCGCGTCCGACGCCCTGCTCATCTCGGTCGGCATCGCCGGGATGGGCACCGCCACGGCGGAACACCCCGCCGCCGTCACCGCCGTCCGTTGGCTCGGCGCCGCGTTCCTGCTCGGGTACGCCGTGCTGGCCGCCCGCCGCGCGCTGCGGCCCGGCGCGCTCTCCCCCGCCGACCGGCCGCCCGCACCCCTCGGGGCGACGCTGCTGGCCTGCCTCGCGTTCACCTACCTCAACCCGCACGTCTACCTCGACACCGTCCTCCTGCTCGGTGGGGTGGCCCGCCAGCATCCGCACCACTGGGTCTTCGGCGCGGGCGCCGCGCTGGCCAGCGTGGTCTGGTTCACGGTCATCGGCGCCGCCGCCCACCGGCTCGCGCCCGTGCTGGCCCGCCCGGCGGCCTGGCGACTCGTCGACGGCGCGGTCGCCCTCGTGATGGTCGCGGTCGCGGTGACCCTGCTGCTCGGCTGACCACGTCGGCTCCGGGCTTGGTCAGGGTGTTTTCGGCTACCACCGGGGGCACGGGCGTCGGCGGGCGGGAATGATGGCGACGTGCGTTTTCTTCAAGGCGCGGTTCCCGCGCACGACCTGACATACAACGACGTCTTCATGGCGCCCACCCGCTCCGAGGTCGGTTCCCGGTTGGACGTCAACCTGGCCACCGCGGACGGCACGGGCACGACGATCCCCCTGGTGGTGGCCAACATGACGGCCGTGTCCGGCCGGCGGATGGCCGAGACGGTCGCCCGGCGTGGCGGCGTCGCGGTGATCCCGCAGGACATCCCCATCGAGGTGGTGGCCACCGTCGTCGCCTGGGTCAAGCGGCGGCACCTGGTGCACGACACCGCGATCACGCTCGGCCCGACGGACACCGTCGGCGACGCCATCCACCTGCTGCCGAAACGCTCGCACGGCGCGGTGGTCGTGATCGACGAGGCCGGTCGCCCGCTGGGCGTGGTGACCGAGGCGGACACCGTCGGGGTGGACCGGTTCGCCCAGCTCCGGCACGTGATGTCGACCGAGCTGCACACGGTGCCGGCGGACGCGGACCCGCGTACCGGATTCGACCGGCTCTCGGCGGGCCGGCGGCGGCTCGCGCCGGTGGTGGACGGCGAGGGACGGCTGGTCGGGGTGCTGACCCGCAAGGGCGCGCTGCGCGCCACCCTCTACCGGCCGGCGACGGACGACCGGGGTCGGCTGCGGGTCGCGGCGGCGGTCGGGATCAACGGCGACGTCACCGGCAAGGCCGCCGCGCTGCTGGAGGCGGGGGTGGACACGCTGGTGGTGGACACCGCGCACGGCCACCAGGAACGGATGCTCTCCGCGCTGCGGGCGGTGCGCAAGCTCGACCCGGGCGTCCCGGTCGCGGCCGGCAACGTGGTCACCGCTGACGGGGTACGCGACCTGGTCGAGGCCGGCGCGGACATCGTGAAGGTGGGCGTCGGACCGGGTGCGATGTGCACCACCCGGATGATGACCGGGGTCGGCCGGCCGCAGTTCTCCGCCGTGCTCGACTGCGCGGCGGCGGCCCGGGACCTGGGCCGGCACGTCTGGGCCGACGGCGGGGTACGGCACCCCCGGGACGTGGCGCTCGCGCTGGCGGCCGGCGCGTCGAACGTGATGATCGGGTCCTGGTTCGCCGGCACGTACGAGTCACCGGGCGACCTGTACACCGACGCGGACGGCCGGCGGTACAAGGAGAGCTTCGGGATGGCCTCGTCCCGGGCGGTCAGCGCCCGGACCGCCGACGACAGCCCGTTCGACCGGGCCCGCAAGGCGGTCTTCGAGGAGGGCATCTCCTCGGCCCGGATGTACCTGGACCCGACCCGGCCGGGCGTCGAGGACCTGATCGACGAGATCATCGCCGGGGTGCGCAGCGCCTTCACGTACGCGGGCGCGCGAAACCTGGCCGAGTTCCACGAACGTGCACTGGTCGGAGTACAGAGCACGGCCGGCTACACCGAGGGCATGCCCCTACCAACAAGCTGGTAACCCCACCCCACCCCACCCCACCCTCATCCGATACCCGGTTGATCGGGAGGTTCACGTCGTCCACGCCCGTCCGGGCGACCCAAACCTCTTGATCAACCGGGGCTGCGCGGGGCAGCCGTGGGGTGGGGGTGGGGGTAACTTCGCTCGGGGCGGGTGCGTTGCTCTTGTTGGCAGGGGTCCGTAATTTCGTTTGGGGCCTGACCATCAGGGAGCTAATCTGAGGGACATGGACGTGACCGGGCTGGGAGACGTGCCGCTGGGCCGTCTGTTGGTCACTGCTGGCCACCTCGTCGGTCAGCAGTGGAACCGCTACCTGGCAGAGGAGCACGGCCTCACGCAGGCCGGCATGGGCACCCTGATCACCCTCGCCCGGTACGGCGAACTGCCGCACCGGGCGGTCGCCGAGCGCTGCTTCGTCCGGCCCGCCACCCTCACCGGCATCGTCGACACGTTGGAACGCGACGGCCTGGTGGAGCGGCACCGCGACGACGCCGACCGGCGCAGGGTCCGGCTGGCCCTCACCCCCGCCGGCCGGGAGCAGGTCGCCAAGCTCACCACCCTCATGCAGACCAGGGGACCGCTGACCTCCGTCGACGCCGACCCGGTGAAGGCAGCCGTGATCCGGGAGTTCCTGATCGAGGTCATCGGCAGCGGAGAGGAGCCACAGATGACGAGTCCCGAAACGAGACCGCAGGAGCCTGCGTGCTGATCCGACTTATCCGCACCCACCTGGGGCCCTACCGCCGCCCGCTGGCGGCGGTGGTGGCCTTCCAGCTCGTCGGCACGATGGCCTCGCTCTACCTGCCGAGCCTCAACGCCGACATCATCGACCAGGGCGTGGCCCGTGGCGACACCGACTACATCATGCGCACCGGCGGCTGGATGCTGCTGGTCAGCCTGGTCCAGATCGCCTGCTCGATCGCCGCGGCCTACCTCGGCGCCCGCACGGCGATGGGCTTCGGCCGGGACGTCCGAGCGGAGATCTTCGGCCACGTCAACCGCTTCTCCGCCCGCGAGGTGGCCCGGTTCGGCGCGCCCTCGCTGATCACCCGCAACACCAACGACGTGCAACAGGTGCAGATGCTCGTGCTGACGAGCTGCACCATGCTCGTCGGCGCGCCGATCATGAGCGTCGGCGGGGTGGTGATGGCGCTGCGCGAGGACGTCGAGCTGTCCTGGCTGATGCTGGTCTGCGTCCCGGTGCTGGCGCTCGCGCTCGGGCTGATCATCCGGCGGATGGTGCCCAGTTTCCGGCTCATGCAGACCCGGATCGACACCGTCAACCGGGTGCTGCGCGAGCAGATCACGGGCATCCGGGTGGTCCGGGCGTTCGTCCGCGAGCCGTACGAGACGGAACGCTTCGCCCGCGCGAACGTCGACCTGACCGCGACCGCACTGCGCACCGGCCGGCTGATGGCCCTCATCTTCCCGGTGGTGATGCTGATGCTCAACGTCTCCAGCGTCGCGGCGCTGTGGTTCGGCGCGCAACGGGTGGACGCCGGGCAGATCCAGATCGGCGCGCTCACCGCCTTCCTCGTGTACCTGATGCAGATCCTGATGGCCGTCCTGATGGCCACCTTCATGCTGATGATGGTGCCGCGCGCCGCAGTCTGCGCCGAGCGGATCGTCGAGGTGCTGGACACCGACTCCTCGGTGGTCGCGCCGGCCGCGCCGGTCACCGAGGTGACCGGCCGGGGCGAGCTGGAGCTGCGCGACGTGCGGTTCCAGTACCCGGGGGCGAGCGAGCCGGTGCTGCACGACATCTCCTTCCGGGTCACGCCCGGGCGCACCACGGCGATCATCGGCAGCACCGGATCCGGCAAGAGCACCCTGCTCTCGCTGATCCCCCGGCTGGTCGACACCACGGCCGGCGCGGTGCTGGTCGACGGGGTGGACGTCCGCGACCTGGCGCCCGACGAGCTGTGGCGGCGGATCGGGCTGGTGCCGCAGCGTCCGTACCTGTTCAGCGGGACGATCGCCAGCAACCTGCGGTACGGCAACCCGGGCGCCACCGACGCGGAGCTGTGGGCGGCCCTGGAGATCGCCCAGGCGCGCGACTTCGTCGCCGAACTGTCCGAGGGGTTGGACGCCCCGATCGCGCAGGGCGGCACCAACGTCTCCGGCGGGCAGCGGCAGCGCCTGGCCATCGCCCGGGCCCTGGTCCGGCGGCCGGAGATCTACCTGTTCGACGACTCGTTCTCGGCACTCGACCTCGGCACCGACGCCCGGCTCCGGGCGGCGCTGCGGCCGGTCACCGCGGACGCGTCGATGGTGATCGTGGCCCAGCGGGTCTCCACGATCGTCGACGCCGACCAGATCATCGTGCTTGAGGACGGGGGCATCGTCGGGATGGGCCGACACGCCGAGCTACTGGAGAACTGCCCGACGTACGCGGAGATCGTCGCCTCCCAGCAGAGCGCGGGGGTGCCGGCATGACCGCCGTACCGGGTCAGAAGCCCGCGCCGCAGGGACGGCCCGCGGCCGGCGGTAAAGCGCAGACGCCGACGCGGCTGCCCCAGGGCGGCCACCGCGGCGGCCCGCTGCCGAGCGCCGGCATGCCGGCCGAGAAGTCGATGAACTTCGGGCCGTCGGCCCGCCGGCTGCTGGGGCGGCTGCGGTCACACCGGCTCCCGCTCGTCGTCATCGTCGTGCTCGCCGTGATCAGCGTCGGGTTCAGCGTGTACGGACCGAAGCTCCTCGGCCGCGCGACCGACCTGATCTTCAGCGGGGCGATCAGCCGGCAGCTCCCGCCCGGGACCACCGCCGAGCAGGCCGTGGCGGGGGCCCGGGCGTCCGGCAACGACAACTTCGCCGACATGCTCGCCCGGATGGACCTGGTGCCCGGGGTGGGCATCGACTTCACCGCGCTGGGTCGGGTGCTGCTGCTGGCGCTCGTCCTCTACCTGGCGGGCAGCCTGCTGATGTGGTGGCAGGGCTGGCTGCTCAACGGCGTGGTGCAGCGCACCGTGCTGCGGCTGCGCGCCGAGGTGGAGGAGAAGCTGAACCGGCTGCCGCTGCCCTACTTCGACAAGCAACCGCGCGGCGAGCTGCTCAGCCGGGTCACCAACGACATCGACAACATCTCGCAGACCCTCCAGCAGACCCTGAGTCAGCTGCTCACCTCGCTGCTCACCCTGATCGGCGTACTGGCCATGATGTTCTGGATCTCGCCGCTACTGGCGCTGGCCGCCCTGGTCGCGGTGCCGCTGTCAGTGGTGGTGACCGGCCAGATCACCAAGCGCTCACAGCCGAAGTTCATCGCCCAGTGGAAGCACACCGGCGAGCTGAACGGCCAGATCGAGGAGGCGTTCACCGGCCACGAGCTGGTCAAGGTCTTCGGCCGGCAGCACGAGGTGGAGGCGGCCTTCACCGCCAAGAACGAGGAGCTGTTCCGGGCCAGCTTCGGCGCCCAGTTCATCTCCGGGATCATCATGCCGGCGATGATGTTCGTCGGGAACCTCAGCTACGTGGCGATCGCCGTGGTCGGTGGCCTGCGGGTGGCGTCGGGGTCGATGAGCCTGGGCGACGTGCAGGCGTTCATCCAGTACTCCCGCATGTTCACCCAGCCGCTCACCCAGGTCGCCTCGATGGCGAACCTGCTCCAGTCCGGGGTGGCGTCCGCCGAGCGGGTGTTCGCCGTCCTCGACGCCGACGAGCAGAGCCTCGACCCGGCCGCGCCGGCCCGGGTGACCGACCCGCACGGCCGGGTCGAGTTCGAGCACGTCTCCTTCCGGTACGAGCCGGACAAGCCGTTGATCGAGGACCTGTCGCTGGTCGCCGAGCCGGGGCACACGGTGGCGATCGTCGGGCCGACCGGGGCGGGCAAGACCACCCTGGTCAACCTGATCATGCGCTTCTACGAGCTGGACACCGGCCGGATCACCCTGGACGGGGTGGACATCACCACCCTGAGCCGGGACGACCTGCGCGGCCGGATCGGCATGGTGCTCCAGGACACCTGGCTGTTCGGCGGCACCATCCGGGACAACATCGCGTACGGCCGGCCGACCGCGAGCGAGGAGGAGATCGTCGCCGCCGCCAAGGCCACCTTCGTGGACCGGTTCGTCCGCAGCCTCCCCGACGGCTACGACACCGTCGTCGACGAGGAGGGCAGCAACGTCAGCGCCGGCGAGAAGCAGCTCATCACCATCGCCCGGGCGTTCCTGGCCGAGCCGTCGCTGCTGATCCTCGACGAGGCGACCAGCTCGGTCGACACCCGGACCGAGGTGCTGCTCCAACGGGCCATGGCGGCGCTGCGCTCGGACCGGACCAGCTTCGTCATCGCCCACCGTCTCTCCACCATCCGGGACGCGGACCTGATCCTGATGATGGAGAACGGCAGCATCGTCGAGCAGGGCACCCACGATCAGCTGCAGGCCGCCCGGGGCGCGTACCACCGGCTCTACCAGGCCCAGTTCAGCCAGCCCGATCCGGCCCTCCCCCCCGACCCCGTGTCGCTGCCCGCCGCCTCGGTCCAGGGCTGATCGTCGTGTCCGGAGATCCAGCGACAGCGGCGACCGGCCCCGGGCCGGGTGACGGGCCTGGGTCAGGGCAGCAGCGCCGCCGACCGGGTGGCGACCACCGACGCGACCAGGGCCAGGGCGTCGGCGGCGGGCCGCGGGTCCAGGCGGCGGCCGTCGCGCAGGCGCAGGGCGACCGCGCCGTCGGCCGCCTCCCGGGCACCGAGCACCGCGACGTACGGCACCCGACGGCGGGCGGTGTCGCGGATCCGGGAGCCCAGCGACCCACCCCCGTCGACCTCGGCCCGCAGGCCGAGCGCGACGGCGTCCCGGGCGAGCCGGTCGGCCGCCGCGGCCTGCCCCGGATCGTCGGGGTCGACCGGGAGCACGGTCACCTGTACGGGGGCGTACCAGGGTGGGAAAGCGCCGTCGTGCGCCTCGATCAGGTGGGCGAACAACCGCTCCATGCTGCCGACCAGGCTGCGGTGCACCATCACCGGCCGCCGCCGGCCACCGTCGGAGCCGGTGTACGACAGGTCGAACTTCTCGGGCTTGTCGAAGTCGAGCTGGACGGTGGCGAGGGTGGACTCCCGGCCGGTCGGGTCGGCGACCTGAATGTCGATCTTCGGCCCGTAGAACGCGGCGTCGCCGGGCGCCTCGACGACGTCCACGCCGTTCAGCGCCTCCCGGAGCAGGTCCTCGGCCCGGTGCCACTGCTCGTCGGTGCCGACGTACCGCTGGCCCGGACCGCGCAGCGACAGCCGGAACCCCGCCGGGCGGACGCCGAGCGCGGCGTGCGCCTCGCGGATCAGCGCCAGGATCGCCGCGACCTCCTCACCCACCTGTTCCAGGGCGCAGAAGTTGTGCGCGTCGTTGAGCGAGATGGCGCGCACCCGGGACAGCCCGCCGAGCACCCCCGAGCGCTCCGCCCGGTACATCCCGCCCAGCTCGCCGACCCGCAGCGGGAGCTCCCGGTAGGACCGGCCCCGGGCCCGGAAGACCAAGGCGTGGTGCGGGCAGAGCGCCGGGCGGAGCACGAACTCGTCGTCCGGGCTCAGCCGCATCGGCGGGAACATGTCGTCGGCGAAGTAGCCGAGGTGGCCGGAGAGCTCGAACAGCTCCCGCTTGCCCAGCGGCGGCGAGTAGACGTGCTGGTAGCCGGCCCGTCGCTCCAGCTCGTGGACGTACGCCTCGACGGCGTGCCGGGCGGCGGCGCCCGCCGGCAGCCAGATGGGCAGGCCGGCGCCGGTCAGCGGGTCGGAGACGAACAGTTCCAGCTCCCGGCCGAGCCTGCGGTGGTCGGTCATGTCGCTCTCCCTCGGGTACGACCCGGAGGCGACCTGGCCCGGAACGCCGCGAGGCCCCGGGGCGGTTCGCCCCGGGGCCTCGATGACGGTGACGTCAGTGCGGCGCGCCGGGGTTTCCCGGCGTCGTGGTCCATACCGCGCTGCGCATGGGGAGACGGTAGACCGGCGGCGGGCCGGCACGCATCCGATTTCGGGCCCCGCCAGCTGCGCGCACCGCGTCCGGGCGGGCGGCGGGCCTGCGGCGCAGGAGCGGGCCGCCGGCACGGGACCTGCCGGCGGCCCGCGGCGGCCCGGTCGTCGGGAACGGGGGGCCCGACGCGCCCGAGGCCGCGCGCCGACAACGGTACGCCGCCCGTAGCCGATCCGCCGCCCGGCTCGGCCCGTACGCCGAGGTCGCTCAGGGCGGCCGAGCCGCCGCATCCTGGCACGTCGGGGGCCGGAACCGTCGTGTCGGTGGTCACCACCGGCCAGGGTGGGCTCCGGTGACCCCCGCCACGGGGCCAGGCTCGGGGCACCCGATCTGCCGGACCCGGCGAGGTGTCAGTCGTGCTTGAGCTACTCACCCACATGGCGTCGCCACTGTGGGCGTACCTGGCGCTGCTCGGGCTGCTGGCGGTCGACGCGTTCGTGCCGGTCATCCCCACCCAGGCGATCATGATCACCGGTGGGGCGCTCACCGTCTACGGCGGGCTGAGCCTCCCGCTGACCATCGGGGTCGGCGCGCTCGGCGTCTTCGTCGGCGACCTGGCCTGCTACCTGATCGGCCGGCGCGCACCGGACCGCCGGCAGGGCCGGCAGGCCGAGCCGAGCCGGGTCCGCCGGATGGCCGGACGGATGACCCAGGGACTGCGCCGGCCCGGTCCGCTGGTGATCCTGCTCTGCCGGTTCGTGCCGGGCGGCCGGATGGCCGCCTGCTTCGCCGCCGGCCGCAGCCGGTACCCGTACCGGCTGTTCCTGACGTACGAGGCGGTGGCGGCGGCCGGCTGGGCCACGTACGGGGCGCTGGTCGGGCACCTGGGCGGGACGGCGCTGACCGAGTCGGCGTGGCAACTGCTGGTGATCGCCGCCGCGGCGGCGGGCGGCTTCGCCGCCGCCGGTTGGGCGATGTCGGCCCTCGGTGCCCGCCGCACCCGCCCCGAGGCCCCGGTCGACTGACCGACGAGCCGAACTGAGGGCGGCTACTCCAGCTCGTGCAGCATGAGCTGGCGGGCGGCCTCCGTGATGGAGCCCGACAGGCTCGGGTAGATGGTGATCGTCTGGGCCAGCTCGTTGACCGTGAGGTTGTTCTCCACCGCCAGGGTGATCGGCAGGATCAGCTCGCTCGCCTTCGGGGCCACCACGACGCCCCCGATCACCTGGCCACTGGCCGGGCGGCAGAACAGCTTGACGAAGCCGTCGGCCAGGTCGTCCATCTTCGCCCGGGCGTTGCCCCCCAACGCCAGCATCACCTCGCGGGCGGGCGTCTTGCCGGCGTCCACCTCGTCCTGGGAGACGCCGACGGTGGCCAGCTCCGGGTCGGTGAAGACGTTCGCCGCGACCGTACGCAGCCGCAGCGGCCGGACCGCCTCGCCGAGCGTGTGCCACATCGCGATCCGGCCCTGCATCGCGGCGACACTGGCCAGCGGCAGCACCCCGGTGCAGTCGCCGGCGGCGTAGATCCCGGGGACGTTGGTTCGGGACACCCGGTCGACGCTGACATAGCCGCCCCGGGCCAGCTCGACGCCGTACTCGTCGAGGCCGAGGCCGGCCGTGTTGGGGATCGACCCGACGGCGATCAGCGCGTGCGAGCCCTGCACCAGCCGGCCGTCGGCCAGTTCCACCTCCACCCCGTCGGCGGTGCGGCGGACGCCCTCGGCGCGGGAGTTGTTGAGGATGGTCATCCCCCGGGAGCGGAAGACCCGCTCGATGGCCATCGCGGCGTCGGCGTCCTCGTGCGGCATCACCCGGTCCCGGCTGGAGACGAGGGTGACCTCGACCCCCATGGCCAGGTACGCGCTGGCGAACTCGGCCCCGGTGACGCCCGAGCCGACCACGATCAGGTGCTCGGGCAGCTCGGGCAGGTCGTAGACCTGCCGCCAGGTCAGGATGCGCTCGCCGTCGGGCACGGCGGTGGGAAGCTGACGCGGAGTGGCCCCGGTGGCGACCAGCACGGTCGACGCGGCGATCGAGTAATCCTCGGCCCCGTCGGCGGGGGTGACGACGATCCGGTGGGTGTGACCGAGCGTGTCCTCGCCGAGCCGGGCGGTGCCGGTCACGAAGGTGACGCCGGCCTTCAGCAGCTTGGCGTGGATGTCGGCCGACTGGTGAAGGGCGAGCCGCTTGACCCGCTCGTGCACCGTCCGGGCGTCGACGGTGACCGCCTCCAGCCCGTCGGAGTGCACCCCGAACTCCTCGGTGTCCCGGTACCCGGTGACCACGGAGGAGCTGGCGATGAAGGTCTTGGACGGGACACAGTCGGACAGCACACAGGCACCGCCGGCCCCGTCGGCCTCCACCACGGTGACATCAGCGTCCAACTGGGCGGCGACCAGGGCCGCCTCGTACCCGGCCGGCCCCCCGCCGATGATCACGATCTGGCTCACAGCTCTCGCCCCTCGTCCATGCTCACGGTGACTTTCTTCTCTCCGACACGTCCGACACGCACCGTCGTATTCTCCCCCGCCCGCCCGTCGGGCTATCGTCATCGCCGTGCGTCACTACGCCGCCTACGGCTCAAACCTGGACCCCGCCCGGATGCGCGCCTACTGTCCGCATTCGCCGATGGTGGGCATCGGCTGGCTGGAAGGCTGGCGACTCACCTTCGCAGGCGAGGGCGTCATCGGCTGGGAGGGCGCGGTCAGCACCATCGTCGAGTCCCCCAGCGACCGGGTGTTCGTGGCGCTCTACGACATCAACCCGTACGACGCCGGCCAGCTCGACGACATCGAGGGGGTGACCTCCGGGACGTACCGCAAGCTGCACGTCCGGGTCTCCACCCTCGACGGGGACGTGACCGCCTGGGTCTACGTCTTCGACGGGTACGAGGGCGGCCTGCCGACGGCGTGGTACCTGTCGGAGATCGCCAACGCCGCCGAGAAGGCGGGCGCGCCCGACGACTACGTCAGCGAGCTGCGGTCCCGCCCCACCGGCACCGCGTCGGCGTAGCGCGTCTACCACGCCCCCCAGTCTGCTCCGGGTGGGTGGCGGCGCGCGGAGCCGCCCCCCGGCGGGCGGCTCCGGTCACACACCGACCGCCGGAACCACCCGCTCGTACATGTCGGTCCACCGCGCCTCGCCCAGCCCCACCGAGCGGTAGAGCGTCGCCGGGGAGGTCGGGTTGGCCAGGTCGACGCCCAGGCCGGCGGACCGCCTGCCCTTGGCGGCGTAGACCGTGAAGGCCCGCCGCAGCAGCGCGGCGCCCACCCCGTGTCGCCGGTACGCCGGCAGCACCGAAAGGGTGCGGACCCACCCCTGGTCCTGCTCCAACGCCTGGTCGGACGACTGCAACGCGCCGGCCGGCACCCCGTCGACCTCGGCGACGAGCCACTCGTCCCAGGTCCTGGCGTACGGGGGCAGTTGCTCCCGCCACTGGTCGTACCCGACCGGCTCGTAGTCCGGGGTGTCCCGGAACGCCGTGTCGAAGATCCGGTGGAACAGGCGCAGGTCGGCCTCGTCCCCGACGTGCAGCGGACGGATCGTCACCCCGGGCGGGCACGGCGGCTCGACGGGCAGGCCCGTCAGTGTCCTGCTCATCCGCACGTACCGCTTCACCTGGGTGAAGCCGGCCTCGGCGAGCTCCGCCACCCACCGGGTCTCCGGCGCGAAGGCGGCGGTGCGGACGGTCAGCGCGGGCAGGCCCCGCTCGGCGGCCCGCTCGGCGACCCGGCCCAGCATCCGGGTGAGCAGGGGGACGCGTGCGGCCTCGGCGCGCACCGGGTCGACGCAGACGTCGACGAACTCCCGGCCCACCCCGGTCGGGTTGTCCACCACGGTCCACCCGACGACCCTCCCGTCGTGGTCGCTGACCAGCCAGGAGTCGAGCGCCGGGTCGACGAAGGGGGCGGTCAGCGCGGCCTCGACGTCCTCGGCGTCGTAGTCGGGGTGGCCGATCGCGAAGGTGTCGGCGGCGTGCACCACCGCAAGGATCGCCGGCACGTCGTCGAGGGTGGGGCGGCGGGCACTCCAGCCAACGGGAAGGGTCATCCGGCGATCCTGGCAGCAGCCCACCGCCCGCCGCCGCCCATTTATCTCCGTTCCGGCCGGCCGGGATTTCGCTGGGTGGGCCGTCCCCGCACCTGCGCGCGGGTGGTGGCCAGCAGGTCCAGCAGTTCGGCGCCCTCGCCGGGGGCGAGGCCGCGAAAGCCCGCCGCGACCAGCCGGTCGGTCACCGCCTCCGCCCACAACCGCCGCCGCACCAGGGGCCCGACCCGGGGGTACGGCGGCGGCCAGCCACAGGCCAGCGCGCCGGCCTCCCCCTCCGGCCCGGCCAGCACCGCCTCCAGCGGGGTCATCCCGCCGGCCCGCACCGCCATCAGGTACGCCCCGGCGAAGTGCTCGCGCAGCAGCAGCAGACCGACGGCGGCTCGGGCGCCCGGGGAGTCCTTCGGCACCGGCATGGCCCGCCAGGCGGCGAACAGCGGCATGCCGCTGGCGTCCGCCGCGGCGACCACCCGGCGCAGCAGCGCGCCCAGCCGGCGCGCCCCGGGCAGGGCGGCGAGATGCTCGTCGCCCCAGCGGCAGCACTCGGCGAGGTTCGCGGCTGCCACCTCCAGCGGACGGATCACCCGCGCGGCGGCGTCCCAGCCGTCGGCGACGGCGTCCGGGGCGATGAAGCCGAGGGCGGCGGCCACCGTCGGGGCCCGGACGTCACCCAGCGCCCCGGCCCGGCCGGTGATGTAGAAGGCCCAGCCGGAGATGCCCAGCAGGCGGGCCCTGCGCAGCGTGCCGGGGCAGCGGGTGAACGTTTCCCCGAGCTCCAGCACGAACGGTTTGCTCGCGGCGGCGACCTGCTCCGGCGTCATCGCAATCAGTCTGCCCCGCCGCCGTCCCCGGCGTCAGTCCCCTCTTCGGCGTCGATCGCCTCGATCGCCCCCTCGACCTCGCCGGTGCGCCGGCGGGCGGCGGTGACAGCCCGTTCCGCCGCCCGCCGGGCCAGTTTCCGCCGGCTCAGCTCCTGCTCGGCCTCGGCCCGCCGCCGTTCCAGCTCGGCCAGCGAGCGCTCGATGTCGGCCAGTTCCTCGGTGCCGTCGTGCTCGGCGTCCGCCGCGCCGGCCAGCTCCGCCTCGGCCCGGCCCTGGTCGGTACGCGCCTTCGCCAGTTCCCGTGCCAGCGCCCGGCGCTGCCGGACCCGCTCGGCCCGGGCGGCGCGTTCCGCTTCCCGCTCGTCGCGTTCCCGCCGGTCCCGGTCCCGATCCCGGTCGGCGGCCCGATCGCGGTCCCGATCGGCGGCCCGGTCCCGGTCGGCGGCCCGGTCCCGGTCGGCGGCTCCATCGCGGTCGGCGGCCCGGTCCGGGGTGGCCGGTGCGGGCTCCGCGTCGTCGGTGACCAGCCGCAGCTGGGGGCGGGGCACCTCGCCAAAGCCGGCGTAGCTGGCGGACCGCAGCAGCCGGCCGGTACGCACCTGCTCAGCGACCGTGGTGTCGGACAGGGCGGCGTTGAGTGTCGCCTCCACCTCGGCCAGGGGCAGCTTCCCGCCCGGCGGGCCACCCTCGGCGTCGGCCGCCAACCGGCGCACCTCGGCCACCAGCGCGGCGACCGCCGCCCGCCGCTGGGCGGAGAGCTCCCGCAGCCGGGGGCCGCGCAGGTCGCGCTGGGCCGCGCGCAGCGCCTCGGCGAGCTGGCCCAGATCGGCGACGAGTTCGGGGCGCCGGATGGCGAGCAGGTTGACCAGCCAGGCGGCCACGGTCGGGCGGCGCAGCCGGGCGATCTCCCTGGCCGTGGCCGGGTCGCCGGCCCGCCGGGCCTCGGCGACGGCCGCGTCCCGGGTGGCGACGAACCGGTCCGGCGGCTCCTCGTAGAGCCGTCGGACCAGGTCCCGAGGGGGCGGCACCGGGTCAGGCGTCCAACCGGCTGCCCGGTTCGAGGCGCTGGTAGTCGGTCTTGGACAGCGCCGTGTACTGACGGTTGAGCACCGCGAGGCCGTTGTCGTTGAGCAGCCCGTCGTGGGCGGCGAAGGCGCGGCGCGGGGCGACCGCGCGGATGAAGTCGAGCACCTCGGAGAACTTCGACCAGGGGGCGTGGATCGGCGCGAAGAGGGTGTCCACCTGGACGTCCTCGGGCACCACGAGGGAGTCGCCGGGATGGTAGACCACGTCGTTGAGCAGGTACCCCAGGTTGTCCACCACCGGAATGTCCGGGTGGATGACGGCGTGCCGCCCGCCGTACGCCCGGACCGGCACGCCGGCCGCGGTGAACGACTGCCCGGGGGCGACCGGGTCCAGCGCCTCGGCCGCGTCGCCGAGGACGCCGGCCAGCGAGGCCGGGCCGTGGACGCGCAACGGCCGGCGGTCGAGCTGCCGGGTGACGGCCGCGACGTCGAGATGGTCGGGGTGCTCGTGGGTGATCAGCACCGCGTCCGCCCCGTCCAGCGCCGCCGGGTCGCTGAACCCGCCCGGGTCGACGACCAGCACCCCGCCGTCGTGCTCGACGCGGATACAGGAGTGGCCGTACTTGGTGAGTTGCATCATGACCCCCTGATTACCAAATCGTGACGTCCCTCAGCGCAGTCTGCCGGAACCCACGGGTCTCCGCGTCACGTCTGACGTAACGCCCGACGGGCCAGGAACAGGGGGAGCGGGAATGGACGGACGCGCACGAGGTGCACTGCTGACCGCGGTGGGGCTGGCAGCCCTGCTGGCGGTGGGTGGGTGCGGTGGTCTCAGCGGTGGGCACAACTCGGAGGACTCGGCCGCATCGGCGCCGGAGAAGGCGGCACCGGGCGGCGCGGCGCCGGCCGAGGCGGGTGGGGCGAAGGCCGGCACCGGTGGTGGTGCGCCGGACCTACGGGTCGACCAGCGGTCGATCATCTACACGGGAAACATCCGGGTGCGGGTGGACGATGTGGACGCCGCCGCCCGGTCCGCCGTCACGGCGGCAACCGCGGTCGGCGGTTTCGTCGGCGGCGACGAACGCAGCAGCACGGGCGACAACGCCCGCGCCGAACTGGAGCTGCGGGTGCCGGCGGCGCGGTTCACCGCCGTGGTGGAGGACCTGGCCAAGCTGGGCCGGCAGGAGCGCCGCTCGATCCGTACGGAGGACGTCACCGAGGAGACCGTCGACCTGGACGCCCGGATCATCACGCAGCGGGCCCGGGTGGAGAGCGGCCGCAAGCTGCTGGCCCGGGCCAGCTCGATCGGCGACCTGGTGACGCTGGAGGGCGAGGTGGCCCGGCGGGAGGCCGACCTCGCCTCGCTGGAGGCGAAGAAGCGCCGGCTGGCCGACCTGACCGCGCTCTCCACCATCACCCTCACCCTGGTCGGGTCGGACGCCGACACCTCCTCCGAGGAGGAGAAGGACGGGACCGGATTCCTGGTGGGGCTGCGCGGCGGCTGGGACGCGTTCGTCGCCTCGCTGGGCGTGCTGCTCACCGTGCTGGGCGCGCTGCTGCCCTTCGCGGTGGCGTTGGGCGTGCCCGTGGCGCTGCTGGTGGCGGTGCTGCGCCGGCGCCGGCGCAGGCCGGCGCCGGTGCTCAGCGAGTCGCCGCCAGTGCCCGTAGCGCGGTCTGCACCATGAGTCGGACGCCGAACGGGATGGCCCGCTCGTCGACGTCGAACGTGGCCCGGTGCAGGTCGACGTTCGGGCCGGCCCGGCCGACGCCGAGGCGTGCCAGCGCGCCGGGGACGTGCTCCAGGTACCAGGAGAAGTCCTCGCCGCCCATGCTCTGCGGGGTCTCCGCCACGCCGTCCGGGCCGAGCGCCGCCACGGTGGCGGCGGTGAGCACCTGGATCGCCCCGGCGTCGTTGCAGACCGGCGGGCGGCCGCGCAGGTACTCCAGGTCGACCGTGGCACCGGTCGGGGCGATGACGTCCCGGACCACCTGAGCGACGATCTTGGGAGCCTGCGCCCAGGTGTCGCGGTCCATCACCCGCAGGGTGCCGGAGGCGCTCGCCTCGGACGGGATGACGTTGTTCCGGGTGCCGGCCAGGGCTTGGCCGAACACCAGCAGCAGCCCGCTGTTGGCCGGCACCCGGCGGGCGACCAGGGCGGGCACCTCGGTGACCAGCCGGCCGAGCGCGTCGACCAGGTCGACGGTCAGGTGCGGGCGGGCGGTGTGCCCGCCCGGTCCGGTGAGCCTGACGGTGACGTTGTCGGCGGCGGCGGTGATCGGGCCGACCCGCAGGCCGATCTTGCCGACCGGCTGGTTGGGGTCGCAGTGCAGGGCGAAGATCTGCACCACGTCGTCCAGCCCGCCGGCCTCGATGACCTCCAGCGAGCCGCAGGGCAGGATCTCCTCGGCCGGTTGGAAGATCAGCCGGACCCGGCCGTCCAGCTCGCCCAGGTCGGCGAGCTGGGCGAGCAGCATGCCGACGCCGAGCATCACGGAGGTGTGCACGTCGTGCCCGCAGGCGTGGCACACGCCGTCCTTGGTGGACCGGTACGGCACATCCTTGACATCGTTGAGCGGCAGCGCGTCGATGTCGGCGCGGAGCGCGACGACGGGGCCGTCGGGGCGGCCGTTGATGTCGCAGATCACGCCGTTGCCCTTCGGCAGCATGCGCGGGGTCAGCCCGGCGAGGGACAGCTCGCGGGCGATCAGGGCGGCGGTCTCGAACTCCTCGCCGGAGAGCTCCGGATGGGAGTGGATGTGCCGGCGGGTGGCGATGAGCCCGGGCACCCTCAGGGCAAGCAGGTGGTCCAGCTCGGCGGGCAGGGGCTGGGACCCGGACGGCGCCTCCGGCGAGTCCGACAACGCCAGCTTGCTGCCGTTCGGCAGTGTCAACGCACTCGTCACGTCGATATCTCGATCACTAGAAATGGATGGATCATCGGGGATGACAGCAGACAGCCTAGACCTCCGACGGTGACGCTGTGCAACTTCATTCCCGTAGCGATCAGATGGCGCAGCGTCACGAAAGCCCTGGTGGAAGGGCTCGACAATCTGCGGGACAGCAGGTAGATCGCGGTCGAACGTCGTCATCTGCCCCACACCTCCTACAACCCGTAACCGAGTCGGCGTTCCGAAATCACCGTCGATCCGGGGCAGCCGTTTCCCAAATTGTCGCATTAGTCGCTTCGGTTACCCGCCACTCGGACAACTAGCCGACCGCACCCGGCGGCGGGGCGACCCGACGGTGACACGACGGGACGCGACGCTCGCGCACATGCTGTCCGTCCCGTTCACCCGGACGGGTTACCCATCGCCCCCGGGCCGCACACGCGGGCCGGGGCGGCCGACAGGGGTCAGAACCGGTCGCTCGGGCGGTACGTCCCCCAGACCTGGCGCAGGATGCCGCAGACCTCGCCCACCGTGGCCCGGGCCCGCAGCGCCTCCTTCATCGGGAAGAGCACGTTCTCCGTGCCCTCGGCGGCGGCGCGCAGCTCGGCGAGGGCCCGCTCGACGGCGCCCCCGTCGCGCTCCGCGCGCAGCGTGGCCAGCCGCTCGGCCTGGGCCGCCTCGATCTCCGGGTCGACCCGCAGCGGCTCGTACGGCTCGTCGGTGTCGATGGTGAACCGGTTGAGCCCGACCACCACCCGCTCACCCGAGTCGACCTCCTGCGCGAACCGGTACGCGGACTGCTCGATCTCCCGCTTCTGGAAGCCCGCCTCGATGGCGTCCACCGCCGAGCCGTGATCGGCCACCCGGTCCATCAGCTCGACCACCGCCGCCTCGATCTCGGCGGTCATCGCCTCCACCACGTACGAGCCGGCGAACGGGTCGACGGTGGCGGTCAGGTCCGTCTCGTACGCCAGCACCTGCTGGGTGCGCAGGGCCAGCCGGGCGGCCTTCTCGGTGGGCAGCGCGATGGCCTCGTCGAAGCTGTTGGTGTGCAGCGACTGGGTGCCACCCAGCACGGCGGCGAGCCCCTGCACCGCCACCCGGACCAGGTTGATCTCGGGCTGCTGGGCGGTGAGCTGCACGCCCGCCGTCTGGGTGTGGAAGCGCAGCATCATCGACTTCGGGTTCTTCGCCCCGAAGTCGTCGCGCATCAGCCGGGCCCAGATCCGCCGGGCGGCGCGGAACTTCGCGACCTCCTCCAGCAGGGTCGTCCGGGCCACGAAGAAGAACGACAGCCGGGGCGCGAAGTCGTCCACGGCCAGCCCGGCGGCCAGCGCGGCCCGGACGTACTCGACGCCGTTGGCCAGGGTGAACGCGATCTCCTGCGCGGGCGTCGCGCCGGCCTCGGCCATGTGGTAGCCGGAGATGGAGATGGTGTTCCACCTCGGCACCTCCTTGCGGCAGTAGGCGAACGTGTCGGCAACCAACCGCAGCGAGGGCTTCGGCGGGAAGATGTACGTCCCCCGGGCGATGTACTCCTTGAGGATGTCGTTCTGGATGGTGCCGTTGAGCGCCGGACCCTCGACCCCGGACTCCTCGGCGACGAGCTGGTAGAGCAGCAGCAGCACCGAGCCCGGCGCGTTGATCGTCATCGAGGTGGAGACCTTGTCCAGCGGGATGCCGGCGAAGAGCAGCCGCATGTCCTCGACGGAGTCGATGGCCACCCCGACCTTGCCCACCTCGCCGTGCGCGATCGGGTCGTCGGAGTCGTACCCCATCTGGGTGGGCAGGTCGAAGGCGACGGAGAGACCCATCGTGCCGGCCCGCAAAAGCTGGTGGTAGCGCGCGTTGGACTCCGTGGCGGTGCCGAAGCCGGCGTACTGGCGCATGGTCCACGGGCGCGACGTGTACATGGTGGGGTAGACCCCGCGGGCGTACGGGAACTCGCCGGGGGCGCCCAGCCGGGAGTCCAGACCCTCGGGCAGGTCATCCGCCGTGTAGAGGCCCTTGATCGGGAAGCCGGACTCGCTTGACCGCCGTTCGCTCATCCCCGGATGGTAGGACGCGCCGACGCAACGACGGGTGAGGGATTCCGCACAGGGGCCCCAACTTTCGGCAACCTCAGGGTGATCGACCGGACACGTACCGTGGAGTTCGGTAAACGTCCGTCGCGTCGGGTTTCGCATCGGGCGTCGGAACCAGCAAGATAGGGGAGTTGTGTCCCAGCCCCCTCGATTTCCCCCGGTGGCTTTTCTGTGACTCAGATCCCGACGTGGAGCGGCGGACCAGTCAGTCCACCCCACGGACGCGCGGCGCCCGGCACCACCATCGGTGGTCGCTACTCGCTCCGGTCCGCGGTGGGCAACGGCGGCATGGGCACGGTCTGGCGTGCCACAGACACCCTGTTGCGGCGCGACGTGGCGGTGAAGGAGGTCATCCTTCCGCCCGGCCTCGCCCCCAGCGACCGCGACGCGATGTACGAGCGGACGCTGCGCGAGGCCCGCGCCGCCGCCGCCATCCAGCACCCTGCCGTGGTCCAGGTGTACGACGTGGTCACCGAAGGTGGCCGCCCCTGGATCGTGATGGAACTGCTGGACGCCCGCAGCCTGGCCGACATGGTGATCGAGGACGGGCCGGTCGCGCCCCGCGCGGTCGCCAAGATCGGTATCGCCCTGCTCGGCGCGCTGGAGGTGGCGCACGCGATCGGCGTGCTGCACCGCGACGTGAAGCCGGCCAACGTGCTGATCTGCACCGACGGCCGGTGCGTGCTGACCGACTTCGGGGTGGCCAAGCTCCCCACCGACGTGCAGCTCACCACCCCCGGGATGGTGCTCGGCTCGCCGCACTTCATCTCCCCCGAGCGGGCCATGGGCCAGGAGTTCGGCCCGCCCAGCGACCTCTTCTCCCTCGGCGTGACGCTGTACACGGCGGTCGAGGGCCGCCCCCCGTTCGACAAGGGCGACCCGATCGAGACCATGCACGCTGTGGTCGAGGATCCGCCCGCCACCCCGCAGCGCAGCGGTCCGCTGACCCGGGTCCTGATGGGCCTGCTGGAGAAGGACCCGGCCCGCCGGCTCGACGTGCACACCTCCCGGGCGATGCTGCGTGAGCTGCTGGCCGGCCCGCTGACCAGCACCGCGACCGCCGTCAACTCGGTCACCGACCCGTACGCGGTGGTGCCGGCGCAGCGGCCGGTGGTCGCCCCGCCACCGCCGCCCAGCCCGGAGCCGAAGCCGAGCGGGCAGATCGGCGGCCGGGCGATGCTCTCCCCCGAGGAGTCGCTGACCGACCGGCTGGCCGCGCTGCGCCGGGGCGAGAAGGCGAAGAAGAAGACCGCCGCCGCCGCGAGCGCCGCCGCGCTGGACGACACCAGCGCCGACGCGCTCGCCGGCCCGCTGCACACCCCCACCGGGGCGATGCCCACGCAGGCGCCGACGTCGCCGGCCGGTCGGACGTACGGCGGATCTTCGGAAGCAACCCAGCGGGTCGACGCGGGCAGCGCGCCGGAGGCCACCCAGCGTGTGACGTACGGCACATCGCCCGACGCCACCCAGCAGGTTCCGTTCGGGCCCCGCCCGGACGCCACCCAGCAGGTCCCGTTCGGCGTCGGGGCGAACGCCACCCAGCGGGTCGGCCAGCCCGACGCCACCCAGGCGGTGCCCGGCTTCGGTGGCCCGCCCGGGGCGACCCAGCGGATGGGCGGGACGTACGGCGGCGGCCAGTGGTCGGTGCCCGGCACCGGCCAGCCGTGGGCCGCCCCGGCCGCCGCGCCCGCCCCGGCCGGCGGCGGTGCCCCCGGCGGGGTCGGCGGCCTCGTCGCCACCGTCAAGGGCTGGCCGCGCAAGGTGCAGCTCGCAGCGGCCGGCGGCCTCGTCGTGCTGCTGCTGGTCGGCGCGGTCGTCCTGTTCGGCGGTGGCGACCCGGACCGGCCGACCACCCCCTCGGCGCAGCCCACCGCCCCCGCCGCCGCGCCGGTGGAGATGCAGGAGCAGTCGGCCCGGGGCGTCACGGTGCAGGTGCCCAAGGGCTGGCAGCGCAACAGCGCCGGCGTGTGGGTCGACTTCGTCGACCCGGAGGACAGCGGCCGCAAGGTTCGCATCCTCTCCGAGGAGTGGGGCGGCACGTCGTCGATGCGCTGGGCCGAGGTCGCCGAGAAGGGCCTGCGGAACAAGCCGACCTCCTGCCCGAAGCCGTACAACCAGGTGTCGATGACCGAGCAGAAGCTGGACGGTCAGGCGGCGGCCGAGTTCGAGTACACCTGCGGCGAGGGCGACGGCATGCGGCACGGCGTGTGGCGCGGGGTGGTGCACGAGGGGAAGGTCTACTCGTTCTACCTCTCCGCCACTGACGCCCGGTTCGCGGAGAGCAAGCCGATCTTCGACCGGATGGTGGAGTCGTTCAAGCTCGGCGGGGCGAACTGAGCCCCACCGGGCCGACCGGAGCGAGGCCGACGGGACGTGGTGATCCGCCGCCTGCTATCAAGAGGCATGGCGGCGGAACCCATTGACCTTGACGACATTCGCGACCGGGCCCGGCGGTGGCTCGACGACGACCCCGACCCGGCCACCCGCGAGGAGCTGCGAGCCGTGCTCGACCGGCTGCCGGCGAGCGCGCCCGAGCTGGCCGACCGGTTCGCCGGGCCGCTGACCTTCGGCACCGCCGGGCTGCGCGGCCCGCTGCGGGCCGGCCCGAACGGGATGAACCTCGCCGTGGTCAGCCAGGCCGCCGCCGGGCTGGTCGGCTGGCTCGCCGCCCAGGGCGCGACCGGCCCGCTGGTCATCGGGTACGACGCCCGGCACGGTTCCCGGGAGTTCGCCGAGCGCACCGCCCAGGTCGCCACCGGCGCGGGCCGTCCGGCACTGCTGCTGCCCCGCCCGCTGCCCACCCCCGTGCTGGCGTACGCGGTGCGGCAGCTCGACGGGGCGGCCGGCGTGATGGTCACGGCCAGCCACAACCCGCCGCAGGACAACGGCTACAAGGTGTACCTGGGCGCCCGGCTCGGCGGCGAACTGGGCGCGGGGGCGCAGATCGTGCCGCCCGCCGACGCCGGGATCGAGGCAGCCATCCGGGCGGTCGGCCCGCTCGCCCAGGTGCCCCTCGGCCCGGCCGGCCAGGTGCTCGGTGACGACCTGGTCGCCTCGTACGTGGACCGGGCCGCCGCCGTGATCGACCCGGCCGGCCCCCGGGACCTGAAGGTGGCCTACACCCCGCTGCACGGGGTGGGCGCGGCGGTGCTGACCGCCGCCTTCGCCCACGCCGGGTTCGGCGTCCCCGGCGTGGTGCCCGATCAGGCGGAGCCCGACCCGGACTTCCCGACCGTGAGCTTCCCCAACCCGGAGGAGCCGGGGGCGGTGGACCGCCTCGTCGCGCTGGCCGAGCGGACCGGCGCGGACCTGGCGATCGCCAACGACCCGGACGCGGACCGCTGCGCGGTGGCCGTCCGCGACGGCGGGCCGGCGAGCGCGAGGAGTGGGCCTGCGGGCCCTCCGGTCACGGCCGAGGAGCAGCCCGGCGGCTGGCGGATGCTGCGCGGCGACGAGGTGGGCGTCCTGCTCGCCGATCACCTGATGCGCCGGGGCGTGCGGGGCCTGTACGCCACCACGATCGTGTCGTCGTCCCTGCTGCGGGCCATGTGCGCCGCCCGGGGCCTGCCGTACGACGAGACGCTGACCGGGTTCAAGTGGATCGTCCGGGCCGGCGGCGGGTCCGCGCCGCTGGTGTTCGGCTACGAGGAGGCGCTGGGCTACTGCGTCGCCCCGGAACACGTACGCGACAAGGACGGCATCACCGCCGCGCTGACCGTCGCCGAGCTGGCCGCCGGCCTCAAGGCGGAGGGGCGCACGCTGACCGACCGGCTGGACGAGCTGGCCGCCGAGTTCGGCGTGCACCACACCGACCAGCTCTCCGTCCGGGTGGACGACCTGCGGGTGATCGCCGACGCGATGGCCCGGGTCCGGGCGGCCACCCCGACCACGCTGCTCGGGCACCCGGTCACCGAGGCGCGGGACCTGCTCCCCGAGGCGGACGTGGTGATCCTGCGCACCGACACGGCCCGGGTGGTGATCCGCCCGTCGGGCACCGAGCCGAAGCTCAAGGCGTACCTGGAGGTCGTGGAGCCGGTCACGGACGGCGACGTGCCGGCGGCCCGCACCCGCGCGGCCACAACCGCAGCCACCCTCCGCACCGAGATCGCCACCACCCTGAACCTCTGACCCACCCCACCACCCCACCAAGTTGATCAACGCCGTTACGCGGGGGTGGGCTTGTTGCACTTACACGGAAAGAGTGGCCTTGCAGCGATTCGAGGCCACTCTTTCCGTGTAAGAGCGCGACCATGCGGGGTGGGGCGGGGTGGGTGGGTGGGGCAGTCGGCCCGGGTCGTTCGTCCCGGCCGGAGGGGTCAGGCGCGCTTGCCGAGGGCGGCGTCGACGGCGGCGCCCAGGGCGATGACGACCAGCGCCACCGACGGGCGGACCACCGAGGCGTCCAGGCCGACCGTGCCGGAGAAGCCGGCGCCGCCGGCGATCTCCTCCAGCCGTACCCGGGCGTCCCGGGCTGCGTCGCCGGTCAGGCCGAGCGCCGGCTCCATCCGGAGCACCGCGACCAGGGTGGCCAGCGCGGCGGTCCGCTCGTCGGGGAGCTGCCCGTCGGCCAGCGCCTCGGCGAGCCGGCGGCGGGTGTCCTCCTCCACGGAGGCGTCCGCCGTCGGGTAGCGGTGCACGTGGATGAAGCCCAGCTCGGTCTCCTCGACGTCGCGCACCGCGCCCCGGGCGACCAGGTCGCCGAGGACCCGGTCGCGCAGGCCGTGGCGCAGCCGCTGCACCCAGGAGGAGGGGGTGTGCGGGGTGTCGGCGGCCATCCGGGCCAGCACCTCGTCGAGGGTCGGCTCGCCCGTTCCGGTGGGGTCGGCGACCACCAGGTTCCCGTCGGCGTACGTGATCCGGCCGGCCAGGGCCAGTTCGATCAGCACGGCGGCGGCCATCCCGAGGTCGAGGCTGATCCGCGGCATGGTCGCCTTGCCGGATTCGTCGTCGTACGCGAGGAGCAGCAACTCTTCGGCAAGCGCAACACCAGTCATGGCCCGAGACGGTAGCGCCTGGGCGCACCCGGCGGGCCCCCCACCCGCCCGGCGTGGCGGGAAGGCCCCCGGTCGATGCCTGAGGGGCGGGAAGGGTGCCCTTCCCGCCCCTCACGAGCGGCACCGGCGCGACCGGCTCGCGAGGTTCGAGGCTCGACCGCCGGACCGCCGTCAGAAGCGGGGCATGCCGCCGAACTGGCGGTCGCCTGCGTCGCCGAGGCCGGGGACGATGAACATCTTGTCGTTGAGGCCCTCGTCGATCGAGGCGGTGACCAGCCGCAGCGGCAGGCCGGACTGCTCCAGCCGCTGGATGCCGACCGGCGCGGCCAGCACGCAGAGCACGGTGATGTCGGTGCAACCCCGGTCGGCCAACAGCCGGCAGCAGTGCTCCAGGGAGCCGCCGGTGGCCACCATCGGGTCCAGGACCAGCACCGGCAGGCCGGCCAGGTCGCGGGGCAGCGACTCCATGTAAGCCCGCGGCTCGTACGTCTCCTCGTCCCGGGCCAGGCCGACGAAGCCCATCGACGACTCGGGCAGCAGGCCGAGCGCCGCGTCGGCCATGCCGAGGCCGGCCCGCAGCACCGGCACCAGCAGCGGCGGGTTGGCCAGCCGGGTGCCCTCGGCACCGGTCACCGGGGTCTGCACCGGGTACTTCTCGACGGGGAAGGAGCGTGCGGCCTCGTACACGAGCATGGTGGTGAGCTCGTGCAGCGCGGCCCGGAACGAAGAGGAGTCGGTGCGGGCGTCCCGCATGGCGGTCAGCCGCGACTGGGCGAGCGGGTGGTCAATGACGTGTACGTCCACGATCACTCAACCTACCGAACGTTCGGATCCCGCAGTGCGGGAGCGGGCGCGGCAGCGACCCGGCTCACCCCGGGCGGCAGCCCGACGACGCTGCGGCAGCCCGACGAATCGGCGGCGCCCGCGGCGGCGCACCGTGATCAGTGTCACTACGCGAGTGGATGCGTAGACTCCCCGGCATGACGGCGACAGCGACGTCGGCCCGGTCGGATCTCTCCGGGCTGGGACGATCCGAGACCGCTCTGCGGACCTTCCTGCACGGCCTGCCCGGCGTGGACCAGGTGGGCGCGGAGCAGCGGGCGGCACAGCTCGGCACCCGCTCCATCAAGACCACGGCCAAGGCGCAGGCGATCGACCTGGCCATCCGGATGGTCGACCTGACCACCCTGGAGGGGGCGGACACCCCCGGCAAGGTACGGGCGCTCGCGGCCAAGGCGCTGCGCCCCGACCCGGCCGACCCGTCCTGCCCGCACGTCGGCGCGGTCTGCGTCTACCCGGCGATGGTCCCGCACGTGGCCGAGGTGCTGGCCGGCAGCGGCGTGCACCTGGCCAGTGTGGCGACCGCGTTCCCCTCCGGGCAGGCGCCGCTGGAGGTCAAGCTCGCCGACACCCGGGCCGCCGTGGCGGCCGGCGCCGACGAGATCGACATGGTGATCAACCGGGGCGCCTTCCTGGCCGGGCGCTTCAAGGAGGTCTACGACGAGATCGTGGCCACCAAGGACGCCTGCGGGGACGCCCACCTCAAGGTGATCCTGGAGACCGGCGAGCTGGCCACGTACGACAACGTGCGGCGGGCCTCCTGGCTGGCCATGCTGGCCGGCGGCGACTTCATCAAGACCTCCACCGGCAAGGTCCCGGTCGCCGCCACCCTGCCGGTGACCCTGGTGATGCTGGAGGCGGTCCGCGACTTCCGCGACGCCACCGGGCGGCAGGTCGGTGTGAAGCCGGCCGGCGGGATCAAGAACACCAAGGACGCGATCAAGTACCTGGTCATGGTCAACGAGACCGTCGGCGCGGACTGGCTCGACCCGGACTGGTTCCGGTTCGGCGCGTCCAGCCTGCTCAACGACCTGCTCATGCAGCGCACCAAGCTGACGACCGGCGTCTACTCCGGTCCCGACTACTTCACCCTGGACTGAGAGTGATGTTCGAATACGCACCCGCTCCCGAGTCCCGCTCGGTGGTGGACCTCAAGCCCTCGTACGGGCTCTTCGTCGACGGGAAGTTCGTCGACCCCACCGACGGCGGCGCCTTCAAGTCGGTCAACCCCGCCTCCGAGGAGGTGCTCGCCGAGGTCGCCGAGGCCGGGAGCGAGGACGTGGACCGCGCGGTCCGCGCCGCCCGCAAGGCGTACGAGAAGGTGTGGGGCCCGATGGCGGGCCGGGACCGGGCCAAGTACCTGTTCCGGATCGCCCGGATCATCCAGGAGCGCTCCCGCGAGCTGGCCGTGCTGGAGTCGATGGACAACGGCAAGCCGATCAAGGAATCCCGGGACGTCGACCTGCCGCTGGTCGCCGCGCACTTCTTCTACTACGCCGGCTGGGCCGACAAGCTGCCGCACGCCGGCTTCGGCGCGGACCCGCAGCCGCTCGGCGTGGCCGCCCAGGTCATCCCGTGGAACTTCCCGCTGCTCATGCTGGCGTGGAAGATCGCCCCGGCGCTGGCGGCCGGCAACACGGTGGTGCTCAAGCCCGCCGAGACCACCCCGCTGACCGCGCTGCTGTTCGCCGAGATCTGCCAGCAGGCCGACCTGCCGGCCGGCGTGGTCAACATCGTCACCGGCGCCGGCGACACCGGCCGGACGCTGGTTGAGCACCCGGGCGTGGACAAGGTCGCCTTCACCGGCTCCACCGACGTCGGCCGGGCCATCGCCCGGTCGGTCGCCGGCACCCGCAAGAAGCTCACCCTGGAGCTGGGCGGCAAGGCGGCGAACATCGTCTTCGACGACGCCCCGATCGACCAGGCGGTCGAGGGGATCGTCAACGGCATCTTCTTCAACCAGGGGCACGTCTGCTGCGCCGGCTCCCGGCTGCTGGTCCAGGAGTCCGTCGCCGAGCAGGTGCTGGAGTCGCTCAAGCGGCGGATGGCCCGGCTGCGGGTCGGCGACCCGCTGGACAAGAACACCGACATCGGGGCGATCAACTCGGCCGCCCAGCTCGCCCGCATCCGCGAGCTGTCCGACGCCGGCTCCGCCGAGGGGGCCGAGCGCTGGTCGCCGCCGTGTGAACTGCCCGAGCGCGGCTTCTGGTTCGCGCCGACGATCTTCACCGGGGTCACCCAGGCGCACCGGATCGCCCGGGAGGAGATCTTCGGCCCGGTGCTGTCCGTGCTGACCTTCCGCACCCCGGCCGAGGCCGTCGAGAAGGCCAACAACACGCCGTACGGGCTGTCGGCCGGGATCTGGACCGACAAGGGCTCCCGGATCCTGTGGATGGCCGACCGGCTGCGCGCCGGGGTGGTCTGGGCCAACACGTTCAACAAGTTCGACCCCACCTCGCCGTTCGGCGGGTACAAGGAGTCGGGCTACGGTCGCGAGGGCGGCCGGCACGGGCTGGAGGGCTACCTCAATGTCTGAGCGGGTCGCGGTACGCAAGACGTACAAGCTCTTCATCGGCGGGAAGTTCCCGCGCAGCGAGTCGGGACGGTCGTATCTCGTGCAATCCGCGAACGTGTCCCTTGCTTCTCGCAAGGACGCCCGGGACGCCGTCGTCGCCGCCCGCGCGGCCGTGAAGGGCTGGGCCGGGGCTACCGCGTACAACCGGGGGCAGATCCTCTACCGGGTCGCCGAGATGCTGGAGGGCCGCCGCGAGCAGTTCGTCGGGCTCGGTGTGCCGGCCGACGAGGTCGACGCGGCGATCGACCGCTGGGTCTGGTACGCCGGTTGGTCCGACAAGCTCCCCCAGGTGTACGGCGGCGCGAACCCCGTCGCCGGCCCGTACTTCAACCTGTCTGCGCCCGAGCCCACCGGCGTGGTGGCGGTGGTGGCCCCCGAGCAGCCGGCGCTGCTCGGCCTGGTCAGCGTGATCGCCCCGGCGATCGTCACCGGCAACACGGTGGTGGTGGCCGCCTCCCCGGCGCAGCCGCTGGCGGCGGTGACCCTGGCCGAGGTGCTGGCCACCTCCGACCTGCCCGGCGGGGTGGTCAACATCCTCACCGGGAAGATCACCGAGACCGCGCCGGCGCTCGCCGGCCACATGGACGTCAACGCGATCGACCTGACCGGGGTGAGCGACCCCTCGCTCGCCACCGAGCTGGAGGTGAAGGCGGCGGAGAACCTGAAGCGGGTGCTCCGGCCGGCCCCGGCCGACCACGACTGGTCCGCCGACCCCGGCATCACCCGGATGACCACTCTGCTGGAGACGAAGACGGTCTGGCACCCCAAGGGCGTCTGACCCCACCCACCCCGCTGGCCGGCGTCCCCTCCTAAGGGGACGCCGGCCAGCGCTGCCTCACCACCCACCCCACCCACGAGCCCACGAGCCCACGAGCCCACGAGCCCACGAGCCCACGAGCCCGCGACAGTTTCTGGGAATGAGTGGCCTTCCGGCGCGGCAAGGCCACTCATTCCCAGAAACTGTGGCGATCTTGCGGGGCGCGGCGCGCAGGCGGGGTGGCGGGGCGGGGTGGGGGCGTGGCGCGGGGTGGGGGCGTGGGGTGGGGCAGCAGAGGGCTGCGGGGCGGTGAGGGTCTACTACGGGGGGTAGGATTGATCGGTGACGCGGCTTGGGGATCTTGAACGTGCGGTGATGGATGTGCTGTGGGACACCGTCCCGGGCACGTCGGACGGGGTGACCGTGCGTGAGGTCGCCGACGCGCTCGACGGGCGCGAGTTGGCGTACACGACAGTGATGACCGTGCTGGACCGACTCGCGGGCAAGGGCATGGTGCGGCGCCAGCGGGAGGGGCGGGCCTGGCGGTACCGGACCGCGGCCAGCCGCGAGGCGTACATCGCCCAGCTCATGCTCGACGCGCTGGACCTCGGTGGCAGCCGGGACGCCGCGCTGGTGCGCTTCGCCCGCTCGGTCACCGGGACCGAGGCCGACGTGCTGCGGGCCGCCCTGGGCGCCGAGGCCGCCGGGTCGCTGACCGATCGGGTCGAGGATCCGCGTACGGACCGGGCCGGGCAGCCCGCCCTGGCCGACGAGGCCACGGACCGGTAGGGCGCCGTCATGGCGTACGCCGCGCACTTCGCCGCGACGGTCCTGGCCTGTTACCTGACCGCCCAGGTCCTCGCGGCCTCCACCTGGACGTGGCGCAGCCCCCGGGTGGCGATCGTCTGCTGGCAGGCGGTCGGGCTCGCACTCGGCCTCTCCGCGATGGGCCTGCCCATGGCGCTCGGGCTGACCGCGTACGACCGGCCGACGGGCGGCGCGCTGCTCGCCCTCGGCTCCGACCTGACCCACGGCACCCTCCCCGCCGGGATGGGCGCGATCCACCTCGGGCTGGTCGGCGTCGGCTTCGGCATCGGGGCGGTGCTGCTCGGCACGACGGTACGCAGCCTGCACGCGGCCGTCCGCGCCCAGCGCCGGCACCGGGACCTGTTGACCCTGGTCGCCCGCCGGGACCCCGAGGTGCCGGGGGCGCTGGTGCTGGACCATCCGGGCGCGGCGGCGTACTGCCTGCCGGGGGTGCGGCCCCGGGTGGTGGTCAGCGTCGGAACGCTCAGCATGCTCGACCGGGCCGAGCTGGAGGCGGTGCTCACCCACGAGCGGGCGCACGCGCAGGAGCGGCACGACCTCGTGTTGCTGCCGTTCACGGCGCTGTGTCGGGCGCTGCCCTGGTTCCGCTGGGTGCGGGACGCTCACGAGCGGGTCGCGCTGCTGGTCGAGATGCGCGCCGACGACAAGGCCCGGGAGCTGCACGCCGAGGCGCCTCTCGCGGGCGCGCTACGGCGGTTCGCCGAGGCCGGCCACCGGGTCACCCCGGCCGGCGCGCTCGGCATGGGCGAGGGGGACCTGGACGTCCGGGTCCAGCGGCTGCTGATCGTCGACCGGCCGCCCCGGCTGATCGGGGCCACCGCGCTGGCGGTGGCGGCCACCCTGGTCACGCTGCCGATCTCCCTCTTCCTGAGCTGACGGCCCACCGGACTGACGCCGGTTGATCCGACCGCCGCCGCACACCCCCTTAATAGGTAGGCGGTCTACGTGTAGGCTCTCTACCAAAAGCGAGCCTACCCCCGGAGAGCGGCCATGGACTCCCTGCTCCTCGCCCGTCTGCAGTTCGCCACGACCACCTCGCTGCACTTCCTCTTCGTCGCCGTCACGCTGGGGCTGGTCACCCTGCTCGTCGGGCTTCAGACCGCCTGGGTGCTCACCGGCAACCCGGCGTACGAACGGCTGACCCGGTTCTGGGGCCAGCTCTACGTGATCAACTATGTGCTCGGCATCGCCACCGGGATCGTGATGGAGTTCCAGTTCGGGTTGAACTGGAGCGGCCTGTCGCGCTACGTCGGCAACGTGTTCGGTGCGCCACTGGCGATCGAGACCCTGGTGGCGTTCTTCCTGGAGTCCACGTTCCTCGGCATGTGGATCTTCGGGTGGCACCGGCTGCGCCGGGGCGTCCACCTCGCGCTGCTGTGGGGCGTGGCGCTGACCGCGTACGCCTCGGCGTTCTGGATCATGGTGGCGAACTCCTGGCTCCAGCACCCCGTCGGCTACGAGCTGCGCGACGGGGTGGCCCACCTGACCGACTTCGGCGCCCTGCTCACCAACCCCACCCTCGGGATGGCGTTCGGACACGTGGTCGCCGCCGCCCTGCTCACCGGCGGGATGCTGATGGCCGCGGTGAGCGCCTGGCACCTGCTCCGGCGTACCCCCGACTTCGCGCTGTTCCGCACCTCGCTGCGGATCGGGCTGGTCACCGCGGCGCTCGCGGTCAGCCTGGTGCTGGGCTTCGGATTCGCCCAGTTCGGGCCGGTCGGGCAGGCGCAGCCGACCAAGTTCAGCGGCGGCGCGGGCCGGGACGCCCTGGTCACCGAGTGGACGGCCAGGTTCGGGCCCGGCGACTACGCCCCGCCCGTGCTGGCCGACGTCGGGCTCGGTTTCATGATCATGATCGGCATGCTGCTCTGCTGCGTCTGGCTGCTGCTCCCCCTGCTCTGGCGGGACTGGATCATCCGGCTCCGCGTCCCGCTCTGGATCACCCTGGTGGCACTGCCGCTGCCCTTCGCGGCGGTGCTGCTCGGCTGGATCGCCCGCGAGGTGGGCCGCCAGCCCTGGGTCGCGTACGGGCTGCTGCCCACCGAACGGGCGGTCTCCCCCGTCGGGCCGGGCGTGATGCTCGCCTCGCTGATCGGCTTCACCCTGCTGCTCGGCGCGCTCGCCGTCGCCAACGGGGTGCTGTTCGCCCGGCACGCCGCCAGGGGCGCCGCCGACCCGCCACTCGGCCGCCCGCCCGCCCCGGCCCCCGAGCCGGTCCGCCCCGTGTCCGTCCTCGCCTGAGGGAGCCGCCGTGGAACTCGCCTGGTACGCCCTGCTCGGCCTCTTCTTCGCCGCCTACCTGGTGCTCGGCGGCTACGACTACGGCGTCGGGCTGCTGCTCGCCCGGGGCGGCGGCCCGGACCACCGGGCGGCGCTCACCGCCGTCGGCCCGTTCTTCCTCGGCAACGAGGTCTGGCTGGTGGCCGCGGTCGGCATCCTGTTCGGCGCGTTCCCCACCCTGGAGGGGGAACTGCTCTCCGGGTTCTACCCGGTCGTCGCCGCCGCGCTGGCCGGGGTGGTCGCGGTGACCGTCGGCGTGCAGTTGCGCAGCCGCCCGACCGACGGCCGGGCCCGGGCCGCCTGGGACCGGGTGGTGGTCGCCGGCAGCCTGCTCGCCGCGCTCGGCTGGGGCGGGCTGCTCGCCGGTCTGCTCCAGGGCGTGCCGCTGACCGCCGCCGGGCACGTGGCGGGTCTCGGGCACGTGGCCACCCCGTTCGTGGCCGCCGCCGGGGTCGCGATGGTGGCCCTGGTGGCCGTGCACGGTGCGACCTTCCTCACCCTCCGGCTTCCGGCCGCCGACGCCGCGCCGCTGGCACGTACCGCCCGCAGGCTGGTCGCGGTGGCGCTCGCCGCAGTCACGCTGGCCACCGTCGCGGGCGGCCTCTCCGATCGGGTACGCGCCGCGACGCAGCGCCCGCTTTTCGCCGCACTGCTGCCGTTCGTGCTGGTCACGGCGCTGCTGGTGGCGCGGGCAGCGCTCGCGCGGCGGCGGCCCGGGGTGGCCTTCGCCGCCACCTCGGCGGCGCTGGCGCTGCCGGTGGCGCTGGTCGGGGCGGCGCTCTGGCCCTACGCGCTGGTTTCCACCACCGATCCGGCGGCATCACTGACGGTGACCGGCGGGGCGGCCAGTGGGCCGACCCTGGCGCTGCTGGGCTGGCTGACGGTGCCGCTCCTGCCGGCCCTACTAGGCTTTCAGGCAATGTGCTGGTGGGTGTTCCGGGGACGGACCGACGGCAGGGCACCGGTGTACTGGTGAACCGCCGTCCCTTCGACCCGCGTCTGCTGCGCCGGGTCCCCGCGGCCCGGCGCGACCTCGCCGTGCTCGCACTGCTCGGCGGAGCGACGGCGCTGCTGGTCGTGGGGCAGGCGACCGCGCTGGCCATGCTGCTGGCCACCGCGATCGACGGGCGGCTGGACCGGCCGGCGCTGGCCGGTTTCCTCGCCGCGGTGGCCGGGCGGGCGCTGGTCACCTGGGCGCAGGGCACGGTGGCGGCGCGAGTCGCCGCGACGGTCAAGGCCACGCTCCGGGAGGACCTGCTCGCGGCCGTCGGCCGGCACGGCCCCGGCTGGGTCGCCGGCCAGCGGGCCGGCCAGCTCGCCACCCTGGCCGGGCGCGGGCTCGACGCGTTGGACGCGTACTTCACCGGGTACCTTCCGCAGCTCGTGCTCAGCGTCACCGTGCCGGTGGCCGTGCTGGCCCGGATCGTCTTCGCCGACTGGGGCTCGGCGGTGATCATCGCGTTGACGTTGCCGCTGATCCCGGTCTTCGGCGCGCTGCTCGGCTGGCAGGCGCAGGCCGCCACGGACCGCCAGTGGCGACGGCTGTCGCTGCTCGGCGGGCACTTCCTCGACATGGTCGCCGGGCTGCCCACCCTGCGCGCGTTCGGCCGGGTACGGGGGCAGGTCGAGGTGGTGCGCCGGATCGCCGACGGACACCGCGCGGCCACCATGAAGACGCTGCGGATCGCGTTCCTCTCCGCGCTGGTGCTGGAGCTGGTCGCCACGCTGTCGGTGGCGCTGGTCGCGGTGCCGGTGGGCATCCGGCTGCTCGGCGGCGGGCTGGCCCTCTCCACCGCGCTGCTGGTGCTGCTGCTCACCCCGGAGGCGTACCTGCCGCTGCGGGCGGCGGGCAGCCGGTTCCACGCCAGCATGGAGGGGCTGACCGCGCTGGACGAGGCGCTCACCCTCTCCGCGGTCGAGCCGGCCGCCGACCGGGCGGAGCCGTCGCCGGCCCCCGACGGGCGGGGCGAGATCCGGTTCGAGGGCGTCACCGTCGAGTACGAGCGGACGGTCGCGCTGCGGGACGTCACGCTGACCATCCGGCCGGGCGAGCGGATCGCCGTCGTCGGGCCCAGCGGCGCGGGCAAGAGCACCCTGCTCAACCTGCTGCTCGGCTTCGTCGCCCCGACCCGGGGCCGGATCACCGTGGACGGGGTCGACCTGGCCGGCGTCGACCCGGACGGCTGGCGCAGCCGGCTCGCCTGGGTGCCGCAGCGCGCCCACCTGTTCGCCGCGACGCTGGCCGACAACATCCGGCTCGGCGCGCCCGACACCGACGACGACGCGCTCGCCGCGGCGGTCACCGCCGCCGCGCTGGACGAGGTGGTCGCCGCCCTGCCCGACGGGCTCGACACGATGCTCGGCGAGCGCGGCCACGGCCTGTCCAGCGGCCAGCGGCAGCGGGTGGCACTGGCCCGGGCGTTCCTCCGGCACGCCCCGGTGGTGCTCCTCGACGAGCCCACCGCGCGGCTCGACACCGCCAGCGAGGCCGTGGTGCTGGCCGCCACCCGTCGGCTCGTCGCCGGGCGGACCGCCCTGCTGGTGGCCCACCGACCGGCCCTGTTGGAGGACGCCGACCGGATCCTGCGGGTCGAGGACGGCCGGGTCACCGAGCTGACCCGCGGGACGGTCGCGGAGGTGGCCCGATGAGCACCGGTCCCCCCGACGGCGCGTCCACCACACCGCCGAGCCCGGGCGCGGACGCCGCTGCGGCCCCACCGCTCGACACGCCGCCGAGCCCGGGTGTGGACGCCGCTGCGGCCCCACCGCCCGACGGCCGGAGCGTCCGGGCCGCCGAGCGGACCGTGCTCCGGCTGGCCCGGCCGTACCTGGGGCGGCTGGTCGGGGCGGGGCTGCTCGCCGCCGCCACCGAGCTCGCCGGGCTGGCCCTGATGGCCACCGCCACCTGGTTGCTGATGAGCGCCGCCGGCCGGCCGCCGCTGGACCGGCTCACCGTGGCGATCGTCGCGGTCCGGGCACTGGCGATCAGTCGGGGCGTGTTCCGCTACACCGAGCGGCTGGCCGGCCACGACGCCGTGCTGCGCATGATCACCGACGTGCGGGCCCGGGTGTTCGCCACGCTGGCGGCCCGGGGCGATGCCGCCCGGGGTCGCACCGGGGACGCGCTGAGCCGACTGGTCTCCGACGTGGAGGCCGTGCAGGACCTGCTGCTGCGGGTGCTCGTGCCCGGGTCGGCCGCCGCCGGAGTCAGCGTGCTGGCCGTGGCCGGGGCCGGTCTCGTCTCGCTGCCGGCGGCCGGGGTGCTGGCGCTGGGCCTGTTCGTCGCCGGGGTCGCGCTGCCGCTGGCGGCCACGGCGCTGACCCGCCGGGCCGCCGACGAGGTCGCCCCGCTGCGCGGCGCGCTCGCCACGGACGCGGTCGACCTGACCCACGGCGCGGCCGACCTGGCCGCGTTCGGCGCCACCCGGCAGGCGCTGGCCGCCGCCGGGGGGCGGGCCCGGCGGCTGGCCCGGCTGGAACGACGGCTCGCCGCGACCGGCTTCGCCGTGGACGCGGCCGGGGTGCTGGTCGCCGGGGCGACCGCCGCCGGGGTGGTGGTCGCCGCGCTGCGCGCCGGGGTCGGCGGGGTGCTGGTCGGGGTGCTGGCGGTCGGCTCCCTGGCCACCGTCGAGGTGGCGCTCGCCCTGGTCGGTGCCGCCCGGCAGCGCACCCAACTCCGGGCCGGCCTGGTCCGGGTCGCCGCCCTGCTGATCGCCCCCGAGGCCGGCGCCGCCCCGACCGTCCCCGAGGCCGGCCCCACCCCGGCCCCCGCCGACGAGGCCCGCACCGACGAGGCCCCCGTCACGGTGACCGCCGCCGCCCCGCACGACGTGCGCCTGGACGAGGTGACCGTGCGGTACCGGGCGGGCGCGGCACCGGCGCTGGACCGGGTCACCCTGGACCTGCCGGCCGGCCGCCGGGTCGCCGTGGTCGGCCCGAGCGGCGCCGGCAAGAGCACGCTCGCGGCCGTCCTCACCGACACGGTGCGCCCCGAGGGCGGCCGGGCCACCCTGGACGGGGTGGACCTGTCGGCGTACCCGGCGCAGGAACTGCCCCGGGCGGTCGGCGGGCTGCTCGCCGAGGCGTACGTCTTCCACACCACGGTCCGGGAGAACCTGCTCCTCGGCCGGCCCGCCGCCGACACCGACGCGCTGACCGCCGCGACCCGGGCCGCCGGCCTGCTCGACTGGGTACGCGCCCAGCCCGCCGGCTGGGACACCGTGGTCGGAGAGGAGGGCGGGCAGCTCTCCGGTGGCCAGCGGCAACGCCTCGCGCTGGCCCGGGCGCTGCTCGCCGCGCCCGGGGTGCTGGTGCTCGACGAGCCGACCGAGGGCCTCGACCCGGCCGCGGCCGACGCGGTGCTCGCCTCGGCGCTGGCCGCCACCCCGGCGGGGCACTCGGTGCTGCTGATCAGCCACCGGCTCAGCGGGCTGGCCGGCCTCGACGAGATCGTGGTGCTCGACGCCGGCCGGGTGGTGCAGCGCGGCCGGCACGCCGAGCTGATCGCCGCGCCGGGCTGGTACCGGGACCAGTGGCTGCTCCAGGAGGCGGCGGAACGCGGCTACCTGGCCCTGACCCCCCGCCCCTGAGCGCCGGCTCCGGGAATCTCCCCGACGCGGACGGGGCACCGCCGTGGCAGGCTCGGTCCCATGTCCCGGTGCGACGTCGTACGCGTGGAGGACCGGCTGCGCGAGCTGGACGACCGGCTGCACGGTCCGCCACGGCTCAAGGCCGACCTGCTGACCGAGGCTCGGCACGCGTTGCAGGACGCCGTCGAGGCGTACCAGGACGGGGGGCTGCCGGCGGCGGAGGCCGAGCGGCGGGCGGTGGCCGAGTTCGGCGACGCCTCCCGGCTCGTCCCGACCTACCAGGCGGAGCTGGCGGCCGGCTCGCTGCGCGGTCTGGCCCTGCGGGTGCTCGCGGTGGCCGGGGTTCTGCTCGTGGCGGGCGACCTGACCTGGAAGGGGTCGAGCTGGAGTGGCGGGTCCGTCCCGCCCGCCGGCTACCGCCTCCTGTCCGCCTCGCTGAACGGCCTGTGGATCGCCACCGCGCTGCTGGCGGTAGCCGGGCTGCTGCTGGTGGCCGCCTCGGCCCGGTCGGCCCACCCGGCCCTGCCCCGACTCGCCCGGCTGGCCGGCTTCGGGCTCACCACCGCGCTCACCTTCGGCGTGCTGAGCGGCGGGGCCCTGTACGGCTGGTCGATCGGGCTGTGGGAGGCGGCCCTCACCTGGCCCCCGATGATCGTGGGCGGGTTGGTGACCGGTGCCGGCTTCCTCTGGATCGGCCGGGCGGCCCGGTCCTGGCTGCTCGCGGCTCGCTGACGAGGGGCACGGCGACCGGTCACCCGGGGGCGACCGACGGCGCGGCCGAGCGGCCGGCGGGCCGAGCGGGGGCGGTCGCGCGGCGGTCAGGCCGGGGCGGCGGGGGTGTCGTCGAGGAACCGGCCCACGGTGACGCTGAACTCCCGCCAGCCGGCCCGCTCACCGGCCAGCGCCCGACGCCCGGAGTCGGTGAGCTCGTAGGTGCGGCGCTCCCGGCCGTTGACGGTGCTCCAGGCGCTGGCCACGTGCCCGGCCCGCTCCAACCGGCGCAGCGCGGGATAGATCGTGCCGGTCGGCAGGTCGAGGCTGCCGTCGCTGCGCGCCCGGAGCGCCTCGATGATCGCGTAGCCGTGCAGCGCGCCCCGCTCCAGCACCGCGAGCAGCAGCGCGTCGAGGTGTCCGTGCAGGGACTGGGCCTTCATAGGTAGCAACGCTACTTGTCCGCCCGCCCGACCGCCACCGGGGTGCGGGCACCGGTCCCCATGAGCCGCCCACTAGGGTATGTGCCCAGAGTCACTCGGCGGCCGGAGACGCCGCCGGGTGGGCAACCCGAAGCACACGGAGGTCAGCGTGGCCCGCCAGTCGCCCCAACGGCCCGACGCCGACGAGCCCGAGCTCGACGAAACCGACGGCACCCTCGAAGAGGACGGCACCGTCGATGACGTCGAGGAAGAGGAGGTCGAGCGCCCGTCGGCGCGGGACGCCGACCGCTCGCTCTGGGACGAGGTGCGCATCGACCCGGTGGAGATCGCACTGCCCTCCGGCACCGGCTACACGCTGCGGGCGTACCGGCCGGCGCGGGAGCTGACCCCCACCGACGTCGCCGACCGCGACGCCGACGACCCGTTCCTGGCTCGCCGTCAGGCGATCGAGGTCGACGAGGACGACGACGAGGTCGTGATCCTCGACGAGGAGGTGGCCGCCGAGTTCGCCGAGGCCGAAGAGGAGAAGGAGAACGGCGGGAAGTCCCGACGCCGGGGCGCCGACGACTCCTCGACCAAGGCCGACGGGGACGAGGACGCCGAGACCGACGAGGACGACGAGGACGAGGCCGAGGCCGACGAGGAGGGCGACGAGGAGGGCGACGAGGAGATTCCGGTCTTCCTCAGCCACCGGGGCAAGCTGCTGCTGTTCAAGACGCCGGAGTCGCTGGTCAGCTTCGTCCGGTCCGGCGCACCCACCGACATGTCCCAGCTGGACAGCTGGAATGAACTGTCCGATCGGCTGACCCCGGCCGACATCGCGCCCCTCGACGAGGACACCTACGAGCTCGACCTGGTCGTGGAGAACCTGCGCGGCGGACACGACACCTGGGACGCTCCCCTGCTCATCGAGGCCGGTGAGGCGGCCCGGGACGTCGCGTACGCGCTGCGTCTGCCCGCTGTGCTGGACATGCTCTCCGCCGGCTCCAGCCTGGACAATCTGGACGAAGCGCTGCGGTCCACGGTCAACGGCGGGATCGGCGGCTTCCTCGGCCGGCGGCGGCTGAAGAAGATCGGGGCGCAGACGGCGAGTCTCGGTTGGCGCACCATTGTCGGCAAGATCTCTGCAGTCGTGGACTGGCGCGACTGACGCGTTCCAGGGAGCATCAGTCACTGGCAGAGAAAGACCTCAGTCCCGGGAGGAGGACGACGCCGTGGCGCTCGTGCGCGTGTACTGCGGTCTGGCCTCAGCGGATCCAGCCGGCCGACCGGCTTCGGCCGGTTCGACGCTGACGTCTGCTGTCGTCGACGACGCAGGCCGGCTGCTCCATGTCTGCGAGATCGGCGACGACCCGGCCGGATACGCCCAGCTGGTCGCCCTGCTCGTGGAGCGGTCGGGCGGGCCGAGCGGTGCCGCGATCGCGGCCGACAGCGATGACCACACGGTCACCGCGCTGCTCAGCGCCGCCGGGCGGCCATTGGCCATCGCCGACGACGACTCGGTGGACGACTTCGCCGAACGGTTCGCCGACGACGACTCGCTGGAGGAGATGCAGTCCCCGCCGGCCGAGCGGCAGGCCGTCGGGCTGGCCCGGGCACTCCAGGCCGGGGCGCTCTCCGCGGTCACCCTGCCGGCACCCCGGGATCTCACCGGCTACAAGCAGGTCCTCGCTGCCCACGCCGCGCTCGCCAGCGGCCGGCACTCCGCAGCCGTGGCGCTGCGTGAGGTGCTACGGGAGCTCTACCCGGCCGCGCTGCGGGCGTACCCGGACCCGGCCGAGCCGGTCGCGCTGGCCGTGCTCGACGCCCTGCCCGAGCCCGGCATGCTGGGCGGCACGATCGCCCGGGGCCGGGAGGTGTCGGTGGCGGCGGACGCCATCGCCGCGCACCTCGCGGCCGACGGGGTGGCCGACGCCGACGAGATCAACGACGCGGTGACCGCCCTACAGGTCGCCATCTCCGAGACCCCACGCCGCGCGGCGGTCAGCCGGGCGCTCACCTCGGCCGTGGCGGAGACGGTCCGCCAGGCGGTCGCCTCGGTGCGGGCCTGCGACGCGGGCTGTGAGGCGCTGGTCAGCGCGCTCGGCGCCCGGGTCACCAACCCGGCCCAGGCACCCGGCCGGCGGGCCGCCGCCCGCCGGGGCGAGCCGGTCGCCGAACTGACCGGCCTCGGCGGCACCGGCACCGGGCTGCGCGCGCTGCGGCCCACCGAACCCGAGCCCGTCGGCCGCCGCAGCCGCCCAGAGCCGATCCCCGGCAGCGGAATGCCGCCCTCGCCCCGGCCCCTCGGCCCGCCGCCGATCGCACCGGAGCCGATCGCCCCGCCGCCGATCGCCCCGCGCCCGATGGCCCCGGCCGCCACCGCCACCCCGCCCGTCTCCGCACCGCCTTCGGCCGGTGAGCCGCGCCGGGTGGTGGACGGCCCGACCAACCGGCCGGTGTCCGCGCCGCCGCCACCGCCGCCGGGGATGACCCCGTTCGCGCCGGCCCAGCGCGATCGCGGCTCGGTGCCGCCGGCCGAGGCCGGCGAGCCGTTCCGGCCCACGCTGACCACCGCCGCAATCCAGCACGCCCGGGCGGAGCGGCAACGCACCGTCATCCCGCCCCGGCCGAAGACCACTGGCGAGGGCGCCCGACCCGCCGGCGGGTTCAGCGCCACCGACCTGAGCGTGCCGGTCCCGACCCCGCGGCCCGGCCAGGAGGCCGCTCCCCCGGGCTCGCGGGCGAACTGGCCGCTGGTCAACAACCCCGAGGACCCGTCCGACAGCGCCGCCGACAACCCGGTCGTCCGGTCCTTCGAGGACCGAGGGCCGCGACAGATCGACGGGCCGACGGAACTGGTGCCGACCGACGGTCGGGTCACCCCGCCCTGGCTCGCCGACGACCTGCCTCAGGAGCCGCCGATGCTGCGGCTGGTCGAGCCGCAGCCGCTGGCGGACCGGGCGCTGCGCGAGGGGTCGGCCCCGTCCGGCGACCCACAGTTGGAGACACCGCCGCTGCGGCTCGTCGATCGCGGGGAGTCCATCCGCGCCGACCGGCCCGCCCCGCAGCCCCTCCCGAACCGGCCCGCCCCGCAGCCCCTCCCGAACCGGCCCGCCTCGCAGCCCCTTCCGAACCGGCCCGCCTCGCAGCCCCTCCCGAACCGGCCCGCGATGGAGCACCGTCCCGAGCGGCCGGCCATGGAGCACCGTCCCGACCGACCGGCGATGGAGCACCGGCCCGAGCGGCCCGCCATGGAGCACCGCCTCGACCGACCGGCCATGGAGCACCAGCCGGCCCCGGTCCAGCCGCCGCGTGCCGCGCCGATGGAGCGGCGGACTCCGCCGATCTCCGACGAGGGCGACGGCGACCTGCTGATCTTCGCCGCCGCCAAGTCGGCCTGGTTCGTGGGCCAGGACGAAGAGGCCGAGGTCGACTGGTCGAGCACCGCGGACACCGGGTGGCAGGCCGCCGAGCAGGCCGCCCGCCCGGCCGTGGGCGTCGAGACGAAGGCCGGGCTGCCGAAGCGGGTGCCGCAGGCCAACCTGGTCCCGGGCTCACCGCTGCGCGAGGAGCGTCCGCTACGGATCGTCCGCGACGCGGCCAGCCTGGCCGAGAACACCACCGGCTACTTCCGGGGCTGGCGTCGCGGGCAGGAGATCGGCGGCTTCGCGGTCGGCGGGCGTCCGGGACGGGAAGCGGCCGGCGGCTGGGACTTCACCCGGGACACCGGGGACCGCGACGACGACCGGGAGTACGAGTACCGGTCCGCCGGATACCGGTCCTGAGACCCGCACGCCCGATCCGGGCGGCCCGACGCGCCGGTGCGACGCCGGCCGACTGACCCGCCACGCCCCGTGGCGGGTCAGTCGGCACGCCGGACGGCAACGGCCCGGGAAGGACACCGCCACCGCCACCGCCGCCGCCGACCCCCGAAAACCGCCTCCCACCTGCGTGTTCATGCCCACACCCGGAGAAGTTGACGCCGGGTCGCGGCGGCCGGGAACATACCGGACGGTAACGGCCGGCGGCAGGTGTCGCCGGGTGGGGAAGGCGACTGGAACATGGCGGCACCGGCGATCGACCCGGGCACACCCAACCGGCGGGGGGTGCTCGCGGCTGGGGCGGGCGTCCTGCTGCTGACCGCCTGCGGGCGGACCGGGGCGCAGGACGGTCCCACCAGGGGCGCCGACCGGACCGACGGTAAGGAGCTCGTGCTCGGCGTCAGCCTGGAGCTGACCGGTGCCGGCGCGGCGCTCGGGGTGCCTCAGGAGCGGGCCCTACGGATCAGTCTGGAGTCGCTCAACGCCGACGGTGTGCCCGTCGGCAACCTGCGCCGGACCGTCCGGCTGGAGGTACGCGACAACGCCAGCGACCCGGACCTGGCCGCCCGGCACGCCGCCGAGCTGATCCAGCGGGACGGGGCGCACGCCCTGCTCGGCGGGACCGTCACCGAGACCTCCGCCGCCATCGTCGGCGTCGCCCAACGACTCCGGACCCCGTACGTCTCGCTGGCGTACGGGGACGGGATCGTGCTGCCGCTGGCCCAGCGGACGTACGTCTACAAGCTGACCCCGGACGCCTCCGACGTTGCCCGCCGGCTGGCCCGCCTCATCGCCTCACAGCGGCGGAAACGGGTTGTGGTGCTGGCGGCGGACGGGCTGCACGGCAACTCGGGCGTACGGGCGATGTCAGCGGCCCTGCGGGCCGTCGAGCTGCGGCCCGTCGAGGTCGTCCGGCTGCCCCGGACCGGCGAGAGCTTTCTGCGGGCCGCGCAACGGGTGGTGGCGGCGGAGCCGGACGCCGTGGTGGTCTGGGGCACCGCCCCCGACACGGGCGGGGCGATCCTGGCGCTGCGCCGGGCCGGCCACCGTGGGCCGCTCTACCTGGACGCGGGCGGCGTCGCCGAGGACACCCTGGCCGACGGCAACTCGGCCGCCCTGGAGGGCGCGTACGCGGTGCACCCGATCTGCCTGGGCGGGTCCACCCTCACCAACACCACCACGGCGGCGCTGGCCCGGCGGGACTTCGTGTACCGCTACATCCAGCGACACGGCGGGTTCAGCGGCTTCGCCCCGTACGCCTCGGACGCGCTGCAACTGATCGCCAACGCGTCCCGGTCGGCGGCCAGCGTGGACCGGGGGCGGCTGCGGGCGTACCTGCAGAACCAGGTCACCGAGGGCATCGCCGGGGCGTACGCGTTCGCGCCGATCCGGCACGGCGGCATGGACCGCAACTCCCTCGGCATCTACCGGGTCGACCACGGCGGCTGGGTCCGGGTGTCCTGACCCGATCCGCAAGTCACCCGCGCGGCCGGCCCCACCCCGCCGGCCCGCCGAGAGGCGGTGCGGATCGGACGGCGAGCGGGCGGGCGGTCTCGGACAGCAGGTAGCGCCCGGTGACCTGGCGGCGTGCCGGTCACCGGGCGCTGCCCGGGCGAATCTCAGGCCGGCGTGACGGCGCGCGAGCGGCGCATCGTCAACACGTACTCGACCAGCGAGATCAGCACGTGCTTCGTCGACTCCCGGTTCCGGGCGTCGCAGGCCACCACCGGCACGTCGTGCGAGATCGCCAGCGCGTCCCGGACGTCCTGCGGGTTGTGGTACTGCATCCCGTCGAAGCAGTTGATGGCCACCAGGTACGGCAGCCGCCGGTGCTCGAAGAAGTCGATGGCCGCGAAGCAGTCGGCCAGTCGTCGGGTGTCGACCAGCACCACCGCGCCGATGGCGCCCCGGACCAGTTCGTCCCACATGAACCAGAACCGGGTCTGGCCGGGTGTGCCGAACAGGTAAAGGATCAGGTCCCGGTCGATCGAGATACGACCGAAGTCCATCGCCACCGTGGTCGTCGTCTTTCCCGGCACCTGCCGGGTGTCGTCGACGCCCACGCCGGCCGAGGTCATGATGGCCTCGGTGGTCAACGGAGTGATCTCCGAGACCGAGCCGACCAGCGTCGTCTTGCCGACGCCGAACCCACCGGCGATAACGATCTTCGCCGACGTCACCCGGCCGCTCGGCGCGGGCGGGCGGTGCGACATGTCAGAGCCTGCGAAGTCCACTCAGCACCCTCTCCAGCAGTTCAGTGCCCACCGAGTCGTCGGAGTCGCCCAAAATGGTCGGCTCGTGGACCGCGACCAGGCCGTCCGTCGCCATGTCGGCGATGAGCACCCTAGCCACGCCGAGCGGAAGCTGCAGCCGCGCCGCGATCTCGGCGAGCGACTGTACACGTCCGTCACACAGCGCGGCGATGTACTGGTGTTCACGACCCTGGCTGCCATTGCTGCTGGCAGCGGTACGGCCGCGCACCGTCGTCTCGACGAGCGCTTCCAGGGCGATGTCCAGCCGGGGGCGGGTACGACCGCGGGTCACGGCGTACGGACGGACCAACGCTCCGGTCGGCTCGTCACGATCGACCATCTCGCCGCTCACCTCCCTTCGTCCCTGACACCGGCTGGCCCCTGGAACGGAACCCCTCGTCGTTGTCCTTGCCGCCCCGCCTGACCAACCGGTCAGCGCGTAGGTCAGCCCATCATCCCCACAGCCGCACGCGGCTGCGGGGTCAACGCGTCGCCCACCCGGTCGACCAGGAGGGCCATCTCGTAGCCGACCTGCCCGACGTCGCAGCTGCGAGCTGCGAGCACGGCGAAGGACGAACCGTCCGAGATGGACATCAGGAACAGGAAGCCGTTGTCCATCTCGACCACTGTCTGCAACACCGCGCCGCCCTCGAAGCAACGGGCCGCTCCCTGGGTCAGGCTGACCAGACCGGACGCGATCGCGGCCAACTGGTCGGCCCGGTCACGCGGAAGGTCTCGTGACGACGCGAGGAGCAGGCCGTCCGCGGAGACGGCGACCGCATGCGCGACACCGGGCACCCGGTCGGCGAAGTTGGCCAGCAGCCAACCGAGATCCTGCGTAGTTGTCATCGTTGTTGCTCCTTCTGCCCGCTCCCGGCCACCGGGCCTGAGCCAGACTGCGAGGATTGCTGCCCTCCCGGAGTCACGTCCGGGCTGGTCGAGTTACCGTCGGGCTCGGTACGCCCGCGCTGCACGCCTCGATGGTAGGCGGAGAGTAGGCCGCGGACCCCCTCCGGCGTACGGCGCTGAGCGGAGACGGCTGGCTTCTCCACCGCGCCCGGCACCAACTGGGCCATCGGCACCCGCTTGGGTAGGCCCTGGCGGGTGGTCTCCGCGACCGGAACCTCGGTGGCCGCCGAGGCGGCCCGCCAGCCGTCGTCGGCCGAGGTCTGCCAGGCGCTGCCTGGCCGGCGGCCCGTCAACGGGTCGACGGCGGGACCGCGTTGGGTGCCACCGCTGGTCGTCAGCCCGTTGTCGCGGGACACTCCTGCGGCCATCGGGATGTCTGCCATCGGTGCGTTACCTGTCGTCCGGGGTCCTGATGTCTGAACGGCCCGGTCGGCGACGTCGACCGCGGAGAACTGCTGGGTCACGGCGCTGTTGGCCCGGTCCGTGGCTCCGTTGGCCTGCGCCGGCTGGGCGGCGCCCTCCTCGGAGCCCGCCCGGCGGGTGCGGAACCACGCCGACTCGAGCTCCCGGAAGATCGGCAGCTCCATCGTCTCGTCGGCGTACCGCTGCTGGTTCTGGGCCTGCGGGGGCCCCGGCCGGCCCGGGGCCGGCTGGGCGACCGGGGCGTACGGCCCTGGCGGCACGTCGGTGCGCGGCACCCGCGGCAGTTCCGTGGTCATGTCCAGGGCGGCGGCGAGGCGCTCGGGCACCGGCGGGGTGGCCGGCTCCCGCGCCGGCGGGGCCACCGGCGGCCAGGCCGGCGGAGCGGCCGGCCCCGGGGCCGACGGCGTCGGCCGGCTCGGCAGCGGCGGCGCGGAGAACGGTTGACCGGAGACGGGCGCTGCGGAGTACGGCTGGCCGGAAACCGGCTGGCCTGGGAACGGGGCGGCCGAGACCGGCTGGCCGGAGACCGGCGCGCCCGAGACCGGAGGGGCGGAGACCGGCGGCGGGGTCCAGCCCCGGGTCTCCGGGCTGCTCGGCAGTTGCCGAGGTATCACCGGCTGCTGACCCGTGCTGTCCGGGTCGGCGTCGCCGGGGGCACGCCGTTGCGGCAGCGGGTCGATCGGCTGCCCGTTCGAGGTGCGCGGGCCGCGGGTGTCACCGCCGCTGACCCCGCTGGCCCCCGTCAGGTCGGACCAGGCCGGCATCGACCGGACGGAACCGCCGGCCGGGGCGGGCGTGCCCTGGCCGTTGCGCGAGGCCGGGTCGAACGTCCGGCCGCCCAGGGTGACCTGGTTGCCGGAGTGCCCCGGCCGCTGCGTGGGCGCGGAAGCCGACGGGCCGCCGCCGAAGGCGGCGAAGGCACCCAGGGTCGGGGGCGCCCCGGCCGGCTGTGGGCCGGGGGGCAGCGCGGACGGCTGCGGGCCGGAGGCCGACAGCGCGGACGGCTGCTGGACCCGGCCGGAGAGCGCGCGGGGCACCAGGACCGAGGTGGGCAGGGTGACGTCGGCGACGGTGCCTCGGTCGGCTCCGGGCCGCAACTCGACCCTGACCCCGTGTCGGGACGCCAGTCGGGCAACCACGACCAGACCCATCATCCGGGAGACGGCCACGTCCACCTGCGGCGGCGTGGCCAGCCGATCGTTCAGCTCGCTGAGCTGGTCGCCGCTGATGCCGATGCCCCGGTCCTCGACGTAGAGGGAGGCGCGGTCGCCGACGCGGCGGGCCTCCACCATCACCTGCGAGTCCGGCGGGGAGAAGGCGGTCGCATTGTCGAACAGCTCGGCGACCAGGTGGACCAGGTCGTTGACGGCGTGCGCGGCGACCTCGATGTCCCGGTCGATCACCCCGAACTCGATCCGGGTGTAGTGCTCAACCTCGGACTGGGCGGCCCGGAGCACGTCGATCAGCGCTGCGGGCTCGCGCTGCACGCGGGTGGAGTCGGCACCGGCGAGCACCAGCAGGTTCTCGTCGTTACGGCGCATCCGGGTGGCCAGGTGGTCGAGCTGGAACAGCTCGGCCAGCCGGTCCGGGTCCTCCTCGCCGCGCTCCAGCCGGTCGAGGTGGCCGATCAGCCGGTCGACCAGGATCTGCGAGCGGCGGGCCAGGTTGACGAACATGGTCGCGACGGACGCGCGCAGCGCGGCCTGCTCGGCCGCGGTCCGGACGGCTTCCAGGTGGACCGCGTTGAACGCCTCGGTCACCTGACCGAACTCGTCCTTGCTGCGGACCGGCAGCGGCTCGGCGATCTGGTTGGCCAGCTGGACCGGGGAGAGCTGGTTGGAGAGCTGCGGGTCGCGCAGGCGGGCGACCGCCTGGGGCAGCCCGTGCCGGGCGATCTTGTGTGCGCCCTCCCGCAGGTCGCGCAGTGAGCGGGCCATCGACCGGGCGACGAGGTAGGCGAAGAGGATGGCCAGCAGCAGCATGCTGAGCAGCAGTCCGGTCTGGACGAACACCGTGCGCTGCACGTCCGAGCGCAACCCGTCGGCCTGCCGGACCACGTCGCCGTCCAGCTTCGCCTCGACGGTGCGGATCAGCTTGGCGTTGGCCACCATGGCCGCGTCCCACTGGTCCGCCGCGAACGGCGCCTCGGTCATGCTGCCGTTGATGTTGCCGTCGATCCAGCCGGTGTAGTTCTGCGCCTCGCGCCGGTCACCGCCGGATACGGTCTGGTCGTGCAGGTCCGCCTCGGCGGAGTTGGCGACCGCCTTGAAGCTCTGCAGCGCCTGCTGCTGGCCGGTGCCGCTGGCGATGTAGTCGGTGCGCAGCACCGGGGTCAGCTCGCGCTGGATCAGCGCGCGGTGCACCACGACCCGGCGGACCGAGAGGTATTCCTTCTCGCGGGCGACGGCGGCCGAGGCCCGCATCCGGTCGCTGAGGTCGTTGTCGCCGGCGAGCTGGGTGGCGGAGTCGCGGACGGCGAGCAGGTCGTTGATCAGACCCTCGTACGCCTGCATCGCGTCGATGATCTTCAGCTTGCCGTTGAACACCTGGCTGCGGGTGCCGGGCAGGTCCTTCAGGTTCTGGTCGATCCCGTCGAGGAGGCCGTCCAGGCTGGCCGGCAGGTCCTCGATCTTGTTCCGCTGTTGCAGGTAGGGCCTCGTGTCCTGGTCCACCTGGCCGTTGACCCGGTTGTACGACTCCTGGTACCGGGCCCTGGACTGCTCGCCGTCGGCCCCGAGCAGCAGCACCGCCGAGGTGCGCTCGTCCTGGAGGCTGTTGACCAGCTTGCCGGAGTGGTCGACGAGGTTGGCCAGGTCGCCGGAGCGGTTGGCGTTGCCGAGGGTGTCCAGGTTGTCGACGAGGCCGCTGGTACCGACGACCACCGTCGCGATGGTCGGCACGATCATGATGAGACCGAGCTTTGACCAGATCGGCATGTCGCGGAGTCGGCCGGCCGGCCGACGCAGTCGCGACAGGAAGGAGCCCGCCGTCTTCGGCCGTTTGCTCACGTCACCGCCCTCGCGATCACAGCGTCCGCGCGTTGCCCCGGGCAACGCCCAGCGACCGACCCGGTGGGTCGGACCTCCGAGATTCCATCACGCCGTGTTCCAAAGAGAAAGCCCAGGTTGGCGGTTGCCGGGGGTGTGATGAGATGTTGATGCAATTTGCTCGCAATCTGTCTGGCCGGAGTCACACAAAGTAATGGATCATCCGCACCGCGTCGTCCTGCTCGCTGGCCCATCCGGCTCGGGAAAGTCGTACATCGCGCAACGAACCGGGCTCCCGGTCCTATGTCTGGACGACTTCTACAAGGACGGCGATGACCCTACGTTGCCGCGTCAGAACAACCTCGTTGACTGGGATTCACCGCGGTCGTGGGACGCCGAGGCGGCCGTGGAGACCATTGCCAGCCTGTCCCGGCACGGAAAGGCCGAAGTGCCGGTTTATGCGATCGGTGCGGACCGCCGGGTGGCCACCCGGCCATTCGAGGTAGCCGGGTCGCCATTCTTCATCGCCGAAGGAATCTTCGCCGCCGAGATCGTCGAGGAATGTCGACGCCGAGGGCTGCTCGCCGGGGCGTACGCGCTGCGCCGCCCGCGGGGGACCACCTTCCTCCGTCGACTCACCCGTGACCTCGCAGAACAGCGCAAGGCCCCCGGCGTACTGCTGCGCCGAGGGCTGGCCCTGCTGCGCGCCGAGCCTGCGGTGTTGCGTCGGCAGGCGGGGCTCGGCGCGCACCCGGCCCCGGCCGGCGAGGTGCTGCGCCGGGTGGCCGACCTGCTCGCCGGCCACCCGCACCGCCACTGATCAGCCCAGCAGCTTCGCGTACGCGGGCTTGATCACCTCGTCGATGATCGCCAGCCGCTCGTCGAACGGGATGAAGGCGCTCTTCATCGCGTTGATGGTGAACCACTGGAGTTCCTTCCAGCCGTAGCCGAAGGCGTCCACCAGCAGCGCCATCTCCCGGGACATCGAGGTGCCGCTCATCAGCCGGTTGTCGGTGTTCACCGTCGCCCTGAAGCGCAGGTCGCGCAGGAGCCCGATCGGGTGCTCGGCGATGGACGCCGCCGCCCCGGTCTGCACGTTCGACGACGGGCACAGCTCCAGCGGGATCCGCTTGTCCCGCACGTACGCGGCCAGCCGGCCGAGCGTCGGCGGTTCGCCGGGGGTGATGTCGTCGACGATGCGCACCCCGTGGCCGAGCCGGTCCGCGCCGCACCACTGGATGGCCTGCCAGATCGACGGCAGACCGAAGGCCTCGCCGGCGTGGATGGTGAAGTGGAAGTTCTCCCGCTGGAGGTACTCGAAGGCGTCCAGGTGCCGGGTGGGCGGGAAGCCCGCCTCCGCGCCGGCGATGTCGAAGCCGACCACACCGGCGTCCCGGTGCCGGACGGCCAGCTCGGCGATCTCCTGCGACCGGGCGGCGTGCCGCATCGCGGTGAGCAGTGTGCCGACCCGGATCGGGGTGCCGGCCTCCGCGGCCAGTGCCGCGCCCTCGGTGAACCCGGCGACGACGGCCTCCACCACCTCGTCCAGGGTCAGGTCCCGCTCCAGGTGCTGCTCGGGGGCGAACCGCACCTCGGCGTAGACCACCCCGTCGGCGGCCAGGTCCTGGGCGCACTCCCTGGCCACCCGCCGCAGTGACGACGGGGTCTGCATGACGGCGACGGTGTGCGCGAACGTCTCCAGATAGCGCTCCAGGGACCCGGAGTTGGCCGCCTCGACGAACCACCGACCCAGCGACTCGGGGTCGGTGGTGGGCAGCTCGTGACCCACCTCGGCGGCCAGCTCGACGATTGTCGCCGGCCGCAGGCCGCCGTCGAGGTGATCGTGCAGCAGCGCCTTCGGGACCTTGACGATGTCCTCGTAACGAATTGTCGCGACCATGCTGAGACCCTAGTCGGCCCCGCCGGGCCCGCCTATGGACCGGCGGGGATCGGCGGCCGGCGTGCCGCCGGTCCGGACCGGGCCGGCCCCGTGGTCTGGTCCGGCCGGGCACCCGGGCCGCCCGACCGGACCGGCCCGCCCGGCCGGACCGGGAGGCCGCCGGGACCGAAAGGCCAGCCGGACCGGGAAGCCGGCCCCGCGCCCGGTCAGGGACGCCAGCCGTACACCCGCTCGACGGCGAGCCGGAGCACCAGCCGACCGTCGGCGACCATCACCGCCCGGTATTCGGCCCAGTCGGGGTGCTCGCCACGGATCCGCCGGTAGACCTCGACCAGTTCCTCGACGGCTGCGTCGTCGGCCGCCGCCGCCGGCGGGGTGAGCGTGACCACGCCCTCCGCGACCGCGTATGCCCCGCCGTCGGCGGTGGCGACGTGCAGGCTGGCCCGGGGGTCGCGGCGCAGGTTGCGCACCTTGGCCCGGTCGGCGGTGGTGGAGCAGCGGATCAGGCCGGGCTCGGCGAGGAAGTCGAGGTTGGACAGCTGGGGCCGCCCGTCGCGCCGCAGGGTGACCAGCACGCCCCGGCCCCGCTCCCCGAACAGTTCCCACAGCCGGGCGTTCACGCCGGCACCCGCAGCGGGGCGAGGGCGGCGGCCGGCCGGCTCGACCATCTGGTTGACATGTCACCTACCCTAGGAGGCGGATTGATGACATGTCAACCAGATGGCTAGGATGGCCGGCATGGAACGACCACGCTGGCTCGACGAGCGGGAGCAGAGCGCCTGGCGCGGATACCGGCGGATGCGCCGCCTGCTCGACCTGGAGCTGGCCCGCGAGCTGATGCGGGACGCGGGGCTCTCCGAGCCCGACTACGACGTCCTCTCCGACCTGGCGGAGACGCCCGACCAGCGGCTGCGGCTCAGCGAGCTGGCCGACCGGATGCTCTGGTCGCGCAGCCGGCTCTCCCACCACCTGACCCGCATGCAGCAGCGTGGCCTGGTCACCCGCGAGGAGTGCGCGGCGGACGGGCGGGGCGCGGTCGTCGCGCTCACCGCCGAGGGCCGACGCGCCGTCGAGGCGGCGGCCCCCGGGCACGTGGCGGCGGTCCGCCGGCACCTCATCGACCTGCTGACCCCCGACGAGATCGCCGCGCTGGACGCGCTCACGCACCGGGTCGTCGACCACCTGACCGACGAGGGCCGGTCGCTACGGTGACCCCGGTGACCGATCCCCGCATCGTCGGCCGGCTGCGCTGCCCGGTCTGCGCGGAGCCACTCGCGGAGGCCGTCGCCGGGACCGGCCGGGCGCTGCGCTGCCCGCGCCGGCACAGCTTCGACGTGGCCCGCCAGGGGTACGTCAACCTGCTCGCCGGCCGCGCCCCGCACATCGGGGACACCGCCGAGATGGTGGCCGCCCGCGCCGACTTCCTGGCCGCCGGCCACTACGACCTGGTCTCCGCCGCGCTCGCCGAGGCGGCCCGCGACGTGCCGACGGGGGCGGCGGACGGGGCGTACCCGCTGGTGGTGGACGCCGGCGCCGGGACCGGCCGGCACCTCGCGGCGGTGCTGGCGGCGCTGCCCGACGCCGTGGGCCTCGCCCTCGACGTGTCCAAGCCGGCGCTGCGCCGGGCGGCGCGGGCCCATCCGCGCGCGGCGGCGGCCCTCGCCGACACCTGGCAGCGGCTACCGCTGGCCGACGGCAGCGTCGCCGTGCTGCTCGACGTCTTCGCCCCGCGCAACGGGGCCGAGTTCCGCCGGGTGCTGCACCCGGCCGGCGCGCTGCTGGTGGTCACCCCGGCCGAGGACCACCTCACCGAACTGGTCGACGCGCTCGACCTGCTGCGGGTCGACCCGGCCAAGGCCGACCGGGTCGCCGGGAGCCTGGCCGGCCAGTTCGACGAGGTCGCCACAACGGTGCTGCGGTCCCGGCTGGAGCTGACCCACCCGGAGGTGGCCACCCTGGTCGGGATGGGGCCCAGCGCCTGGCACGCCGACCCGGCCGCCCGCGCCGCGCGGACCGCCGCGCTGCCCGAGCCGGTCGGGGTGACCCTCGCGGTCCGGCTGAGCGTGCACCGCCCCCGCTGAGCGGCTCAGGTCGAAAGGTCGACCTCTTCCCAGCCCGGCGGCTCGTCGTGGTACTGCCCCCGCAGGACCACGGCCCACTCCAGCGCCCACCGGCGCTGCCCGATGGCGTTCGCGTCGACCAGCCCCGGCAGCGACCGGCCGGACCGCTCCAGCTCCAGGTACGCCCAGTCGAGGCAGTAGTGCAGGTCGAGCAGGGCCGCCGCGTCGGCCGGGTGCTGGGGCGCGGCGAGGATGCGGGAACGCCACTCGGCGAACGTCTCCCCCGCGGCGATCTGCGGCAGCCGCTCCACCAGCCGGTCGTCCACCGGCATGGTCGGGTCGAGCTGCTTGGTCAGGCCGAGCACCCAGGCCAGGGAGAAGAGCGCGTCGTGGTGCAGCACGAACGACCGGTGGTCGCCCCGGCCACCCATCACGAACTGCCCCTCCGGCGGGGTGACCATGTCGACCAGGTGCGAGGCGAGCAGCCAGCTCATCGCGGCCTGCGGCGGCATGCCGAAGCACCGGGCCAGGATCAGGTGCAGCACCGCGATCCTGGCCTCGATCTCCACGGTCGGCCGCAGCTCGATCTCGTCGCCCGGCTCCCACACCAGGGGGTACTGGCTCGGGGGCAGGGGCAGTCCCAACCGGGACAACTCGTCCAGGCTGGCCTCTCGGACCTCTCGCGGGTCGGGGGCGGGTATGCGCACGGCTCAGATCCCTGTCAGTCGCATCAACTCAGCGCTGGTCGTCCCCCGTGGCCTGGGAGAATAGCCGGTTCCGGTGGGCGGCACCACGGCCCCCTGCCGCTCGTCCGGCTCAGCCGATCCGCTCGATGACCAGCGGCTTCGTGGCCGGGGCGGTGGCCGAGATCCGTACCGCGCCGGCCGCCTCGGCCAGCGCCGCCGGGATCCGGGCGGCGTGCTCGGCGCGCAGCTCGTACAACGGCTCGCCGGCCCGCACCGGGTCGCCGGGTCGCTTGTGCAGCACCACCCCGGACGGCACGCTGACCGGGTCCTCCTTGCGGGCCCGACCCGCGCCGAGCCGCCAGGCCGCCACCCCGATCGCGTACGCGTCGACCGAGGAGACGAAGCCGTCCGCGTCGGCGGTGACCACCTCGATCTCGTTCGCCGTGGGCATGGGCGCGTCCGGGTCGCCACCCTGGGCGCGGATCATCGTCCGCCAGGAGTCCATCGCCCGGCCGTCGCGCAGTGCCGCCGCCGGATCGGCGTCGGGCAGCCCGGCCGCGTCGAGCATCTCCCGGGCCAGGGCCAGGGTCAGTTCCACCACGTCGGCGGGGCCGCCCCCGGCCAGCACCTCGACCGACTCGGTCACCTCGACCGCGTTGCCGACGGTCAGCCCGAGCGGGGTGGACATGTCGGTGAGCAGGGCGACGGTCCGCACCCCGTGCGCGCCGCCCAGCTCGACCATGGTGCGGGCCAGCTCCCGGGCGTCATCGACGGACTTCATGAACGCACCGGAGCCGACCTTCACGTCCAGCACCAGCGCGCCGGTCCCCTCGGCGATCTTCTTGCTCATGATCGAGCTGGCGATCAGCGGGATCGCCTCCACAGTGCCCGTGACGTCGCGCAGCGCGTACAGCTTGCGGTCTGCCGGGGCCAGGCCGTCGCCGGCCGCGCAGATCACCGCGCCCACCTCGCGGAGCTGCCGGATGAACTCGTCATTGGTCAGCGCGGCCCGCCAGCCGGGAATCGACTCCAGCTTGTCCAGGGTGCCGCCGGTGTGGCCCAGGCCCCGCCCGGAGAGCTGCGGCACCGCGCCGCCGCACGCCGCGACCAGCGGGGTGAGCGGGAGGGTGATCTTGTCACCGACGCCGCCGGTGGAGTGCTTGTCGACGGTCGGCCGGTCGACGGCGGACAGGTCCAGCCGCTGCCCGCTGGCAATCATCGCGGCGGTCCACCGGGCGATCTCCGGCGCGCTCATCCCGCGCAGCAGGATCGCCATGGCCAGCGCCGACATCTGCTCGTCGGCCACCAGACCCGTCGTGTACGCGTCGACCACCCAGTCGATCTGGGCGTCGCTCAGCACGCCGCCGTCCCGCTTGGCCCGGATGACGTCGACCGCCGTGAAAGCACTCACCGTTGAGTTCCTCTTCTCGTCCTCGCAGCTTTCGGGCCGCGGCCCGCCACCACCCGGCTCAGCCCGCCCAGCGGACCGGCACCTCCATCGGCGGCTCGCCCTCGCCGGCCCAGAAGATGGTGCCGGTCGCGTCGACCACCACCACGCGCGGGGTACGGGCGTGACCCCAGGCGATCGCCTCGGCCGGGTCGCCCCAGCTCGGGCCCTCCTCCAGCACGCCGGTCTCGGCGCCCTCCGTGTCCCCGGCCGACCGCTCCCAGTACGCCGTCCACACCTGCTGCCCGGCGGACAGGTCCGGGTGCACGAAGACGCTGCCCCGCCCCCGCCAGGCGGCCAGCCGGTCCGGCACCACCGGCACCGGCCGCTCGCCGGTCACCGCCTCGATGTCGGCCACGTCGAAGGCGTGCGGCAGCAGCTCCGCCATGCTCAGCGGGCCGTCCTTGGCCTCGACCAGGCACTGCGGGCCGCCCTGCTCCCAGAGCAGCTGCCGACACCGGCCGCACGGCATCAGCGGCTCGCCGGTGGCATCGACGCAGGAGAGCGCGACGATCCGGCCCCCGCCGGTGGCGTGCAGCGAGGAGACCACCCCGCACTCGGCGCAGAGCACCACCCCGTACGCGGCGTTCTCGACGTTGCAGCCGACCACGATCCGGCCGTCGTCGACCAGGGCGGCGGCCCCGACCGGGAACTTCGAGTACGGCACGTACGCGTGGCGCATCACCTCGGTGGCGGCGGCCCGCAGCCGCTCCCAGTCGATGTCGGTCATCCCGCCATTCTGCCCAATTGGCGCCGGTCAGGCACGGGCAGGGCGCGCAGACGCGGCCCGACTCAGCCGACGGCCAGCTCCGCCAGCCGCCCGGGGGTCACCTCGGTCAGGTTCGCCGCAGCTGCGCCGAGGTCGGCGGCGGGCACGTCGATGCCGGGGTCGACGTACACCAGCACCTCGTTCCTACGGACGAGATGGACCGGGTCGTCCCGCTCGACGCGTACCCAGTGATCCGGTCCGACAGGTCGGCACGGCGGCGCGCTCGCCGGGTCGGTGGTGGGCTGGTCGCGGTCGAGTTCGTCGGTGGTGGGCCCGCAGTGCGTGGGCGGCGCGAAGCCCGTCGGGACGGGTACCACGACGATCGTGAACCAGAGCTCGCCCCTGTGCATCGACACCGAGAGCCTTCGGTCGCCACGGTTGGCGTGAGCCGCGACGACCTGGTAGCCGTCCACCCGCGTCACCAACAGAGGCAGCCCGAGCTGGGAGAACTCCTCCTCCAGGTTGGCCCGCCGCGCCGTACCGTGAAGGACGGGGAAGAACCCGTACGGCGCCAGCAGCAGCGCCACCGCCGCGACGACCTGGACGGCCACCGGCAGCCGACGGACCCCCAACAGGACGCCCCCAGCGAAGCCGACCGCGCCGAACACCGCGGCCAGCCCGGCGGACGGCGGCGTCCAGCGCGGCTGGAACGCCTCGTAGAACAGGAGGGCGTCGGCTGTGACGATGGCCCCGAGGAGGGCCGACGGCACCGCCCGGTCGACACCGGACACCCACAGCGCGAGCCAGACCAGGGCGGTCACGACCAGCGGACCGACGAGGAGCACGGGCAGTCGCCAGGTCAGGCAGTCGCCGATGGTCTCCGGCTCGCAACCCGCGAAGAGCAGAGCCTCGGTACGCCACAGGGACGCGAGCACAGCCGCCCCGAGCGCCCCCAGTGCCCCGGCGAGCGAGGCCGCTCGGATCATGCGCGTCTCTTCCCCTTCGAGCCGTGGAGCCCGGTTGAAGGACAGCCGGGCTCCACGTGACGTCACCAGCGGTAGCCATACATATCCATGTACCCGTTCAGGGTACGGACGTAGGCGAGGTTGCCGTCCTGGTTGGGGTGCAGCGTCTCCATGCTCGCAGGCTGCACCGGGTCGCCATCGTCGTCCGTCAGCAGTTCAGGCACCACGAACCCGTTCAGGTACGGCCGGATCATCGATGCGTCACGGCCCCGGAACCGGCCGTGCCCGACGGGAATTCCCGCCGGGCACGGATCCGAGACGAGTTCAGCCCTTGATGTACGGCTTGCCGTCGGCGGCCGGCGCGCGGACCTTGCCGACGAGTCCGGCCACCGCCAGCATGGTCGCCAGGTACGGCAGCATGGCCAGGAACTGGCTGGGGATGCTGCTGCCGACGGCCCCGAGGTACGTGCCGAGTTGGTCGGCGAAGCCGAAGAACAGCGCCGCGAGCAGCGCCCCCGTCGGGCTCCACCGGCCGAAGATCAGCGCGGCCAGGGCGATGAAGCCCTTGCCGCCGATCATGTTCTTGGTGAACGAGTAGAGCGCCAGCGTGTACGACGCGCCGCCGATCCCGGCCACCACCCCGGCCAGCAGGACGTTGCGGTAGCGCAGCCCCAGCACCTTCACGCCGAGGGTGTCGGCGGCGGTGGGATGCTCGCCGACCGCCCGGGTGCGCAGGCCCCAGCGGGTGCGGAACAGCGCAATGTGGATCACCAGCACCAGCAGCAGGCCGAGGTAGAGGAAGATGTTGCTGCGGAACAGCGCCGGCCCCAGCACCGGGATGTCCCTGAGCAGCGGGATCTCCCAGTTGCTGAACCGGGGCGCGGAGTTGTACTTCTCCGCGTTGGTCTGCATCAGCCGCTCGTAGAGGAAGCCGGTGATGCCGACCGCCAGCAGGTTCAGCACGATGCCCATGACCACCTGGTCCACCAGGTAGCGGATGGCGAACACGGCCAGCAGCAGCGAGATGAACGCGCCGCCGATCGCGGCGGCGACCAGGCCCACCCAGACGCTGCCGGAGAGGCTGCCGAACAGCGCGCCGCTGAACGCGCCCATCAGCAACTGTCCCTCGATGGCCACGTTGACCACGCCGGAACGCTCGCAGAGCACCCCGGCCAGCGCGCCGAAGATCAGCGGCAGGGCCAGGATGAAGGTGCCGCGCACCATGTTGACCAGGGGCATGAAGTTCCGCCCCTCCGGGGCGGCGGAGACCTGCCAGCACAGGAACGACAGCACGAAGGCGGCCAGCCCGACGCCGAGCAGCACGGTGAACCAGCGCTTCGGCACCCCGGCCATCAGGGCCGCGCCGGCCGCCGCGGCGATGATGCCGAACAGGATCGCGCCGACGGTGCCGTGGATCTCCAGCGCCGCGCCGCCCTCGGTCTCGCTGAGGGTGAAGCGGGCCTGCCGGTCGGTGGCGAGCGCTCCGAAGAGCACCGTCGCGAGCACGCCGAGCGCCAGCAGCACCGCGCCGATCTTGCGGGTGCGGGTCCAGAAGCCCTCGTCGACCTGGGCCACGGCGACGTCCGGAACAGCCATGGTTGACATGCGTTACCAGCCCTTCGCCAGGCTCGTCTGCAACCGGGCGGCACGGGCGGCCCGGAGCTGGAAGATCGCCTTCACCAGGGCCGGCGCGGCGATGAAGATGACGATCAGCGCCTGGAGCACGGTGACCAGCTCCAGCGAGATCCCCGAGTACGACTGCATCCGGTTGCCGCCGGCCTGGAGCGCGCCGAACAGCAGCGCGGCCAGCAGCACGCCCCACGGCTTGACCCGGCCCAGCAGGGCCACCAGGATGCCGTCGAACCCGATCTGGGCGACCACCAGCGGGGTGAGCGCGTTAGCCGTCGAGCCGAGCACCATCTGGCTACCGCCGAGCCCGGCGAGCAGGCCGGCGATCGCCATCATCAGCACGTACGTCTTGGCGACGCTGATGCCGGCGGTGCGGGCGGCGTCCGGGTTCGCGCCGACCGCGCGCAGCTCGAAGCCGAAGGTGGAGCGGTTGAGCAGCCAGGCGACGAACCAGGTGGCCAGCACGGCCAGCAGGATGCCGGCGTGCACCCGCAGGTCGCCGCCGAGCAGCCGGGGGAGCTGGGCGGAGGAGTCGACGGGCCTGCTGATCGCATCGGCCCGGTCGGGGTTCTGCACGCCGCTCTGAATGATGATCCAGGACAGGAAGTACACCGCGACGTAGTTGAGCATGATCGTGTTGATCACCTCATGAGCGCCGGTGCGCGCCTTCAGGATGCCGGGGATGAAGCCCCAGAGCGCGCCGCCGACCGCGCCGGCGAGCAGGGCGACGATCAGGTGCAGCACCGGGGGCAGCGGCAGCAGGAAGCCGGCCAACGCGGCGAGGATGACGCCGATGGTGGCCTGGCCCTGCGCGCCGATGTTGAACAGGCCGCCCCGGAAGGCGAGCGCCACCGACAGGCCGGTGAAGACCAGCGGCGCGGTGTAGGTGAGCGTCTCGGAGATCGGGCTGAGCGCCGCGGTGAACCCGGACGCCTCCGGGTCGAAGATCGCCCCCTTGAACAGGTTCGCGTACGCCTCGCTGACCACCGTCCAACTCGCGTTCAACGCATCGACCGGGCGGGCGGTGATGTAGGCGTAGGTGGCCAGCACCTCCGGGTCCGACACGATGATCAGCACGGCGCCGACGAGCATCGCCAGCAGCACCGCGAGCACCGTGACGGTGACCGTGTTGGCCGCCCACAGGTTGTCCAGGAACAGCCGGCCCAGGGCGGGGCGGTCCGGTTCCGGCTCCCGCTTCGGCGTGGTCGCCGTCGCGGCGCGGTCGACGCCACCGGCCGCCACCTGCGCGGCCTGCGCCTCGGTCGCCGGCTCCTTGTCGGGCGAGCCCGACGCCGGGTTGGGGTTGGTCATGCCTCGTCCTCGTTACGGGGGCCCTCGGGGGCCGGGGTCGCCGCGCCGTCGGCCGGGGCGGTGCTGCCGGCGGTCGGGCCGGTGGCTTCGGTCGTCGCGCCGTCGGCCGGGGCGGTGCTGCCGGGGGCCGCGCCGTCGGCTTCGGTGGCCGCGTCGGGGGTGATGCCGGCCATCAGCAGGCCGATCTCCTCGCGCGGGGTGTTCGGCCCGACGATGCCGATGATCCGGCCCCGGTACATCACCGCGATCCGGTCGGCCAGGCTGATCACCTCGTCCAGCTCGCTGGAGACGACCATGACGGCGGTGCCCACGTCCCGCTCCCGGATCACCTGGGAGTGGATGAACTCGATGGAGCCGACGTCGACGCCACGGGTCGGCTGGGCTGCGATGAAGAGCTTCAGCGGCCGGGACAGCTCCCGGGCCACGATCACCTTCTGCTGGTTGCCGCCGGAGAGGGTGCCGACGGCCGCGTCGGCCGACGGGGTACGGACGTCGAACTGCTCGATCCGCTCCTGCGCCGACTTCGCGATGGCGTCCGGCTTCAGGGACAGCCCCTTGCCGAACGGCGGGCGGTCGTAGATGTCCAGCACCAGGTTCTCGGCGACGGAGAACTCCTTCACCAGGCCGTCGACGCTGCGGTCCTCGGGGACGTAGCCGACCCCGGCGCGCAGCACCTTCTTGGTCGACCAGCCGTGCACCGGCTGGCCGTCCAGGGTGACCGTGCCGGCGAGGACCGGACGCAGGCCCATGATGGCCTCGATCAGCTCGGTCTGGCCGTTGCCCTGCACGCCCGCCACGCCGAGCACCTCGCCCGCGCGCACGGTCAGGTCGATTCCGTCGACGGCGCGGATCTGCCGGTCGTCGTCGACGACCAGGCCGGCGACCTCCAGGATCGGCCGGCCCGGGGTGGCCGGCGGCTTCTCCACGGTCAGCCGGACGCTGCGGCCCACCATCTTGGCGGCCAACTCGTCCCGGCTCGCGGTCGGCGAGGCGGTGCCCACGGTCTTCCCGCGCCGGATCACCGTGATCCGGTCGGCGATGGCCTTGACCTCGCCGAGCTTGTGGGTGATGAAGACGATCGACTTGCCGGCGGCCTTGAGCGACCGCATGACCGTGAGCAGTTCCTCGGTCTCCTGCGGGGTGAGCACGGCGGTCGGCTCGTCGAGGATCAGCAGGTCGACGTCGCGGGTGAGGGCCTTGACGATCTCCACCCGCTGCTGGATACCGACCGGCAGGTCCTCGATCACCGCGTCCGGGTCGACGCGCAGGTTGTACCGCTCGGAGACCTCGGCGACCTCGCGCCGGGCCCGCCGCCGGTCCAGGAAACCGGCGATGCCGCCCTTGACCTGCTCGGCGCCGAGCATGACGTTCTCGGCGACGGTGAAGACCGGCACCAGCATGAAGTGCTGGTGCACCATGCCGATCCCGGCCGCGATCGCGTCCGAGGGGCCCTTCAGCTTCAGCGGCTTCCCGTCGACCAGGATCTCGCCCTCGTCGGGCTGGTACAGCCCGTAGAGCACGTTCATCAGGGTCGACTTGCCGGCGCCGTTCTCGCCGAGCAGGGCGTGAATCTCTCCAGGCTCCACCGTCAGGTCGATGTGGTCGTTGGCGACCAGATCACCGAACCGCTTGGTGATGCCGCGCAGTTCGAGTTTCAGCGCAACCTCCTGGAGTGCGAGCGATGGTGCGGCGGGGCCGCCGCGGGGCCGGTCGCCGGCCGGGCCGGGCGTCGGGTGGCGCGGACCGGCCGCCCCGGCTCCGCAGGAGTGCTCCCCGCGTACGTCGAGGCGGCCGGTCGTCAGGCGTGGGGGCCGCCGGCCCCCGCGGTCGATGATCGCACCGCGGTGGCCGACGGAGCGGTCACTTGGTCGGCTGGGCCTTCGAGGTGACCGTGATGGTGCCGGCGGCGATGTCCGCCTTGAGCTTCTCGACCTCGGCCTTGAGGTCCGCCGGGACCTTGCTGTCGAAGTCGTGGTACGGGGCGAGCGAGACGCCGTTGTTGGCCAGGTTGCCCACGAAGCCCGGGGTGGCCTGGAGCTTCTCGCCACCGGCGGCCTTGACCACCGCATCCTTGACGGAGTCGGCGATGTTCTTGACCACGGTGGTCAGCAGCGTCGAGCAGTTCGGGGTGCTCTCGCAGCCGTCGGCGTCGACCCAGATGACCGAGTACTTGCCGCCGGAGGCCTGGGCCGCCGAGGTGGTGCCGAGGCCCGCGCCGCCGGCGACCGGCATGATGATGTCCGCGCCCTGGGCGACCAGGGTGTCGGAGACCTTCTTGCCCTCGTCCTGCTTGGTGAAGTCGTTGGTGAAGGAACCCTTCTGGGTCGCCTTGTCCCAGCCCAGCACCTGGACGTTCTTGCTCTTGGCCTTGTTGTAGTGCGCCACGCCGTCGGCGAAGCCATCCATGAAGATGGTCACCGGCGGGATCGGCAGGCCACCGTAGGTGCCGACCTTGCCGGTCTTGCTCATCCCGGCGGCGAGGTAACCGGCCTGGAACGCGGCCTGCGCGGTGTCGAACTGCATCGGGTAGATGTTGGCCACACCCGGGTTCGAGTCGACGATGCCGAACTGCTGGTTCGGGTTCGCCTGGGCGATCTTCTTGGTGGCGTCGGTCATGAGACCGCCGACGGCCAGGACGAAGTCGCACTTCTGGTTGACGTACCCGGTCAGGTTGACCTCGTAGTCCGCCTCGGCCTTCGACGCGACGTACTTGATGTCGATGTTGTCGTTGGCCTTCTTGGCCTCCTGCAGGCCCTTCCAGGCCGAGGTGTTGAACGACTTGTCGTCGATGCCGCCGACGTCGGTCACCATGCAGGCGCTGTATTTCTTGGCACCGGTGCTCCCGGCGTCCTTGTCGTCCTCGGGGGCCTCACCACACGCGGCGGCGCCCAGCACGAGCCCACCCGCCACGAAGGCGGAGGCGATCCGCATCCCACGCACAGAGCGCAAGACGTCTCCTTCCCATTGCACACCGCTCTGCGCGGTGGCAGCCCTTGAGCCGGCCTGCGCTGCGCCGCCGGCGTCCCACGTTACGGACGGGAGCGTACGCCCGCGTCCACCCACCGACGACAATCGTGCACGACTGTTGAGCGCCTGTTACCCCTACGTGATCCGTTGGGTGCGGCAGATCACTTGTCGCCCTGGCAGTGGCCGGTTCGGTGTCGCGAACGTCCGTTTCCCGCGGCCTGTCCCCTGGTCAGGACGCTACCGCCAGAAAACTGCCACCGCCGCGTTGACCAGGGTCAAACCCGCGATGGCGAGGAAGTGGCCACGGTTGACCGATTCCCGCTTACGGGAGAAGAAGACCATGACAAAGATCAGCAGCGCGAGCACCAACTTGGTAACAAGTTTCGCGGGGGCCGGTTCGTCGCCGTCACGCAACGGGGCGGACAGCCCGATTCCGGTCAGTAGGCCGATGACCGACCCCCAGAGCATGGCCGCGTTGATCCGCAGCCGGCCGCTGACGTATTGGGCGATCGTGCCGCCGAGCAGCAGGGCGAACCCGATCAGATGGACGTAGAGAAGGATCAGTCTCAGAGCTTCCATCCGACCATCCTCCCCCATCAACGACAGATCGTAGTAGCGGGGCGGATCAACGCGTGTCAGTGACCACCCCCACCACGCCACCCACCCGCCCCCACCCACCCCACCCCTACCCGCTTCCACCACCACCCCACCCCACCGCCCCCCGCTCCGCGATCTTGCACTTTGGGCCCTCGATTTGGGTCAGATGCCCCTCTTGTCGGGGCCGCAAGTGCAAGATCGTCGAAGGGGGCGGGGCGGGAGGGCGGGGGCGGGGTAGGGGTGGGTGAGGGGGTAGGGGGTGGGGTGGGGGTGGGTCAGGGTAGGCGCCAGGTCTGGAAGGTGGGGCCGTCGGCCGGGAGGGTGATCGTGCCGTCCGTGTCGGGGTGCAGGGCGGGGGCGCCGCCGTGGATGTTCTCCGCCGGTCCCAGGCCGGTCAGGCGGACCGGAGCACCGGCGGCGCGGCGGGCCAGGACCAGCACCGCACCGGTCGGGGCCTCGCGCAGGAAGACCAGCGTGTCCGCGTCGGCGTGCAGCCAGCGCAGGCCGCCGTGGCGCAGCGCGGGCTCCGAGCGGCGCAGCGCGATCAGGGCGCGGTACGAGGCGAACGTCGAGGCGTCCCAACTCTCCGGCCGGTGCCACGGCATCGGGCTCCGCGAGCCCTCGCCGTTGGCGCCGGTCAGCCCCAACTCGTCCCCGGCGAAGATCACCGGGGTGCCGGGCATGGTGGCGAGCAGGCCGGCGGCCACCTCCTGCCGGGCCGCGTCCCCGACGACGGTGCGGATCCGGGCCGAGTCGTGCGAGCCGAGCAACTGCCACGAGTGGGTGTACGACCGCCACGAGATCAGCGACCGGTAGGTGTCCATCGTCGCGAGCACCGCGTCCGCGTCCCGCCGCCGCACCCCGCCCGGGGTGCCGAGGAAGTTCGGCACCGGTTCGTCGCCGTGCCGCAGCCAGGACCAGACCGGGTCGGTGAAGCCGACGTAGTTCATCGTGCCGTGCCAGCCGCCGCGGTCCAGGTCGCCGGTGTGGTCGTGGCCGTGCTCGGCCATCAGCAGCCCGTCGGCCCGGGTGTCGGCCACCACCTCGCGCAGCAGCGCCGCCACCTCGTGGGTGTACGCGTCGGCCCCCCGCCGGCCGGTCATGTTCGCCACGTCCACCCGCCAGCCGTCCAGCCCGTACGGGGGCCGCAGCCAGCGGCGCAGCAGCGAGTCCTCGGCGGTGGCGAAGCGGCGACGCAGCTCGGCGCTGCCCCAGTTCAGCTTCGGCAGCGACCTGACCCCGTTCCAGGACTCGTACGACGGCTCCAGGGCGCAGCCGGTCACCTCGTCGAAGTAGTACAGCTCCCGCTCGGGCGCGGACACGTCGGAGACGGCCCGGGTGAACCACTCGTGCGCGTCGCCGGTGTGGTTGCTGGTGATGTCGCCGAGCAGCCGCCAGCCCCGGGCGCGTACGGCCTCGGCGAGGCGGGCCAGTGCGGCGTCGCCGCCGAGCAGCGGGTCGACGGTGTCGAAGCTGGCCGCGTCGTAGCGGTGGTTGGAGCGGGCCGGAAAGACAGGGGTCAGGTAGACGGTGTTCACGCCGAGGCGGTCCAGGTGGTTCAGCCGTTCGGTGACGCCGTCCAGGTCGCCGCCGTAGAACTGGCGGGGGGTCTCCGGGCCCCGGCCGATCACCGGGGTGTCCCAGTCGCACGGGATGGCCCAGTCCGGCAGGTCCCGGCCGTCTGCGGCGGCGGAGCGGGCGAACCGGTCCGGGAAGATCTGGTAGATCACCGCGTCCCGGGCCCAGGCCGGGGGCGGGGCGTGGGTGACCAGCTTGAAGTCGCCGTTGTCGGGCACGTCGTGGGGCACCACGCCGGCGGCGTTCAGCCAGCGGTAGCCGCGGCTGCCGGTGAGCATGAACCGGTAGTTGCTGACCGGGTTGCGGGCCTCGACGGGAACCCGCCACCAGACGTCGCCGCCGTCTGTGCGGTCGACGACCGCCTCGGTGAACCGGGGTTCGCCGTCGCCGGTGGTGCGCACGTGCACCTGCCGGACGTCGGCGCCGGCCGGCACCCGGACGAAGACGTCGACGGTGTCGCCGAGCGCGGGTTCCTGCTCGGGGACGTACAAAGCGGATCCGTCGTGGTGCGGCAACAGGGACATGGCGGTGCCTTTCGCGTCGGTCGGACGGGGAGAGGAATGGGTCTCCCGCCGCGGCCGGTTCCCCGACCGCGGCGGTCGATCCTGACTGCTCCGGTGTACGTCGGACGCCGACGCCCTTGCCGCAGCGCTGCGGTGTCGCTGAACAGCCGGTGGACCCGGCTGGTCGCGACGGAGCGGCACCCCTCGCCTCGACCTCGGCGAGGAGCGGCCACCTATCCGGTTTATCCCTTGACGGCTCCGGCGGTGAGGCCGGAGACGATGTAACGCTGGACCATCTGGAAGACCAGCACCGTGGGGATCGCGGTGAGCAGGGTGCCCGCCGCGAAGATCCCGAAGTTGTTGTTGCGTTCGCCGGCCACCAGGCCGAACATCCCGACCGCGAGGGTCTTCGACTCGCTGTTGGTCAGGAAGACGTTCGCCATCAGGAACTCGTTGATGGTGCCGATGAAGGCGAGCAGGCCGGTCACCGCCAGGATCGGCGCCACCAGCGGCAGCATGATCCGGAAGAAGACCTGGGCGTGCGTGGCGCCGTCCATCGTGGCCGACTCGTCCAGCTCCCGGGGGAGCGTGTCGAAGAAGCCCTTCATCAGCCAGGTGTTCACCCCCAGCGCGCCGCCCAGGTAGAGCAGCAGCAGGCCCCACGGGGTGTTGAAGCCGATCGCCGGCCACAGGTCGGTGATCGTCGTGAAGAGCAGGAAGATCGCCACGATCGCCAGGAACTGCGGGAACATCTGGATCAGCAGGAGCGACAACAGCCCGACCCGCCGACCGGAGAACCGCATCCGGGAGAAGGCGTACGCCGCCAGCGCCGACAGGCCGACCGACACGAACGAGGCCACCCCGGCGATGAGCAGCGAGTTGAGGAACCACCACCCGAACGCCGTACGGTCGAACAGGTTGGTGAAGTTCTCCAGGGACGCCCCGGTCGGCAGCAGCTCCGTCGAGGAGAGCGTGCCGAGCGGGTTGAGCGCGGCCGACAGCACGAACAGGATCGGGAAGAGGCTGAACGCGACCGCCAGCACGGCGACCAGGTGGCGCCAGCCGACCTGGGCGAACCACCGGTTGCGACGCCGGCCCGCGTTGCGGTTGACGGCCGGGGCGGCGCCGGTCGCGCCGCCCGCGACCGGAGTGCCGTGAAGCGAGGTCACGAGTACACCTCCTCCTGCTTACGGGTGCGCCGGAAGCTCACCGCCGACACCACCGCGACGATGGTGAAGATGAAGATCGACACTGCGGCCGCCAGGCCGAACTGGGCGCCCTGCGCGCCGAAGGCCAGCCGGTACGTGTACGTGATCAGCAGGTCCGTCGCTCCCGCCGTCGGGTTGTCCGCCGGGAACGGGCCGCCCTCGGTGGTCAGGTAGATCGCGTTGAAGTTGTTGAAGTTGTACGCGAACGACGCGATCAGCAGCGGAGAGAGCGCGACCAGCAGCAGCGGCAGGGTGACCGCCCGGAACGACTGCCAGGGCGACGCGCCGTCGACCGAGGTCGCCTCGGTCAACTCCTTCGGGATGGCCTGGAGCGCGCCCGTGGCGACCAGGAACATGTACGGGTAGCCGAGCCAGAGCTGCACCAGGATCACCGCGATCCGGGCCGACCACTCCTGGCCGAACCAGTCCACCCCGAGCCCGAACAGGTTGTTGATCAGCCCGAAGTCGGTGTTGAACATGTCCCGCCAGACCAGCAGCATCGCGAAGGACGGCATGGCGTACGGCAGGATCAGCAGGACCCGGTAGATGTTGGTGCCCCGCATCCGGGGCGAGTGCAGCGCCAGGGCGATGAACATGCCCAGGATGAACGTGCCGCCGGTGGAGCCGACGGCGAAGGCGAAGTTCCACAGCAGAGTGCCGAAGAACGGCCCGGAGATGGCCGGGTCGGTGAGCACCCGGGAGAAGTTCTTCAGCCCGACGGTGACCTTCCAGCCCTGGGCCAGCCGCTCGCCGTCGGGGGCGACGAAGGCGCCGGACTCCTCGTCCGCCGTCCAGGTCTTGCCGGTCTCGATGTCCTTGACGCAGTCGCAGCCGGCGTCGTACGCCCGGATCGCCTTGCCCTCGTAGGCACGGGACAGGCCGGCGGAACGCAGCGCGCCGCCGGAGGTCGGCACGACCAGGTCGGTGATCTCCTGGCTGCGGGCGCTGGCCTGGCCGAAGTTGAGCACGGTGTAGCCGTCGGCGGCGGTGACCTTGCCGCCGGGGGCCACGGTGACGTCGGCCGGGTCGAGTTGGCGCAGCCCGCCGGCGTCGCCGGCCGAGACGGCGCGGGTGCCCGGGTCGCTGACCAGGAAGACGAGTGGGCCGGTCGCCGGGTCGCCCTGGGTGGCCACGGAGAGGGTGTACTCGGCGGAGCCGGGCACCTGCTTGACCGAGGCGGTCTGGATGGCGACGACGGCGTCTTCCTTGGTGCCGCGGTGGCCGTCGCCGAAGTTCGTGAAGGCGGTGCTCGCCGTGTAGAGCACCGGGACCACCTGGAACGCGATGAGGAACAGCGTGCCGGGGACCAGGTACTTCGCCGGGATGTGTCGGCGGGTCAGGTAGAGGTAGAAGAGTCCGGCGGTGGTGGCGGCCAGCAGGGCCAGCCCGACCCACTTCTCCGCCTCGATGAGCGGGAAGGCCGCCCAGACCGCGATCCCGGCGGTCAGGCCGAGCAGGACCACCTTGACGAGCAGGCCGGTCGTGGTGATCGGCGCGTGGTGCCGCGCGGTGCGGGACCGGTCCGGGAGCCCGGGGCCGACGGGCTCCCGGCCCGGGGGCTGCGTGGCAGCCCCCGGGCCGGACAGCGACGTGCTCATTACTTGATCTGGCCGGAGATGGTCTTGCCGGCCGCGGTGATCGTCTTGGTCGGGTCGGCGCCGCCGATGATGGCGGCCTCGGCCTTGCCGAACGGGTCCCAGATGGTGGCCATGGCCGGGATCGCCGGGAGCACCTGGCCGTTCTTGCCGGCCTCCTGGAACTTGGCCAGGTCCGGGTCGGCGCCCTTGGCCTGGTCGAGGGCGGCGGTCAGCGCCGGCGGACGGGGCTCGGCGTTGTAGAGCGCCATGGCCAGCTCGGGGGTGGTGACATGGTTGGCCACGAACTCCTGGGCGAGGGCCTTGTTCTTGCCCTTGGCGGCCACGTAGAACGCCTGGACGCCCACGAACGGCTGGGCCTCCTTGCCGCCGGCGAAGCCGGGGACCGGGGAGATGTCGTAGGCGATGTTGGCCTTCTTGGCGTCCGCGACGGCCCACGGGCCGGAGACCAGGAAGGCGCACTTCTTGCCGGTGAACGTGGCGATCGAGTTCTCGCCGGTGATCGAGCGCTTCAGCGCGCCGTCGCCCTTCTCACCGAGCTTGGCGATCTTCTTGAACGCCTCGATCGACTCCGGCTTGCCCACACCCAGGTCCTTCGGGTCGTAGTCGCCGTTGGCGGTCGTGCCGAAGAGGTACCCGCCACCGGAGGTGTAGAAGGGGTAGATGTGGTAGGCGTCGCCGTTCTGGCCGGACTGGAGGCAGAGGATCTCGCTGGCCTTCTTCTCGGCCTTGAGCTTCTTGCCGGCGGCGACCAGGTCCTCGACGGTCTTGGGCGCCTCGGGGGCCAGCTCGGTGTTGCGGATCAGCGCCAGGTTCTCCATGGCGTAGGGCACGCCGTAGAGCTGGCCGTTGAACGTGACGGCCTTGACGGCGGTCTCGTTGAAGCCGCTCTTCTGCTCGGCGGCGAGCTGCACGGGGTCGATGGCGCCGTTCTGGACGAGGTTGCCGATCCAGTCGTGCGCGCCGACCACGACGTCCGGGCCGCTGCCCTGCTGCGAGGCGGTCACGAAGTTGGTCTGCAGGTCCTTGGAGACGGCCTGGACCTCGACCGTGACGCCGTTCTCCTTGCCGAACTTCTCGGCGAACGGCTTGAGGGCGGCGGTCCGCTTGTCGTCGGCCCAGATCACCAGCTTGCCGCCGGCTGCCTTGGCGGACTCCTTCGCGGCCGGCGCGTTGCTGTCGTCGTCGCCACCGCCGCAGCCGGTGGCGGCCAGCGCCAGGCCGAGGACGGCGACCACACCCGCGGTACGGATGCGCATCGGTACTCCTGTCGTCATGGCGTTTGCGCCGGGGGAAGGGCGGCCCGCCAGTGGAAACCTTCGAAAATTCTTGCTGCCCGGCGCCCGGTTGCTGCGCCGCTACTCCCGCATGTTGCGGGGACGTTAGCAAGAGGTTGCAGATAATGGAAGAGCTTGCAGGCGCGTACGCAAGAACTTGCCCGTGGGCTAAAGTTCGCCCATGCGCGCTCGACTGTCCGACATCGCCCAGCAGGCCGAAGTCAGCGAGGCCACGGTGTCGCGGGTGCTCAACGACCGCCCCGGCGTGGCCCCCGAGACCCGGCAGGCCGTCCTCACCGCCCTCGACGTCCTCGGCTACGAGCGCCCGGCCCGGCTGCGCAAGCGCAGCGCCGGCCTGGTCGGCCTGGTCGTGCCGGAGCTGGACAACCCGATCTTCCCCGCCTTCGCCCAGGTGATCGAGTCGAACCTGGCGCAGAGCGGGTTCACCCCGGTGCTGTGCACCCAGACCCCGGGCGGGGTCACCGAGGACGAGTACGTCGAGATGCTGCTCGACCGCCAGGTGTCCGGCATCGTCTTCGTCTCCGGGCTGCACGCCGACACCGCGGCCAACCACGACCGGTACCGGGCGTTGATCGCCCGGCCGCTGCCGGTCGTCATGATCAACGGGTACGTGCCGGGCGTCGCCGCGCCCTTCGTCTCCTGCGACGATCGGGAGGCCACCGAGCTGGCCGTGGCCCACCTGGTCGCCCTCGGGCACCGCCGGATCGGCCTGATCACCGGCCCGGACCGGTTCGTTCCGGTGCAGCGCCGGGTGGCCGGCTGGCGGGCCGCCATGGAGCGCCTGGCGGGCCTGCCCGACGCCGAGCTGGACGAGCTGGCCGAGCTGACCCTCTTCGGGGTGGAGGGCGGCGAGGCGGCGGCCGGGCGGCTGCTGGAGCGCGGGGTGACCGGCCTGGTCTGCGGCTCCGACCTGATGGCGCTCGGCGCGGTCCGGGCGGCCCGGCAACGCGGCCTGCCCGTGCCCGGCGGCCTGTCGGTGGTCGGGTACGACGACTCGCCCCTGATGGCCTTCACCGACCCGCCGCTGACCACGATGCGGCAGCCGGTGGCCGCGATGGCCGTGGCCGCCGTCCGGGCCCTGGTCGACGAGATCAACGGGCACGCCGCACCGCACTCGGAGTACCTGTTCCGGCCCGAGCTGGTGGTACGCGGCTCCACCGCCGTCGTCCGCCAGGACGCCACCGGCCCGGCGACGGGCGGCCCGACCCGGCAGCGCCCGACGCCCCCGGCCCTCCCCGTCCCCGCCTGAGTCGGCCCCGGCCCCGACCCTCCCCGCGCCCGCCCGAGCCGGCCCCGACCCTCCCCGCGCCCGCCCGAGCCGGCCCCGGGCTCGCGCCGGCCGCCGTCCCGCACCGTGGATCGCCCGGCGAGTCCCACCATCGGGCCGGCGTCGACACCGCACTCCCGCCACCAAGGGCGTCATTTCTTGCGCAATTCCTGCTTGACTCTTGCAGCAGCCGGGCGGCATCCTGCTCTGACACCCGGGTGACACACCGCCGTGCCACGCCACACCACGCCGTTTCGCGCCACAGAACGGGGATCGCCACCGATGACCGCCAGTAACCCGACGCCACTGACCTCCGACGACGACTGGTGGCGCTCCGCGGTCGTCTACCAGGTCTACGTCCGCAGCTTCGCCGACTCCAACGGCGACGGCGTCGGCGACCTGCCGGGTATCCGCGAGCGCCTGCCGTACCTGCGTGACCTCGGGGTCGACGCGCTCTGGCTCACCCCCTTCTACACCTCGCCGATGGTCGACGGCGGCTACGACGTGGCCGACTACCGCGACGTCGACCCGTTGTTCGGCACCCTCACCGACTTCGACGCGATGATCACCGACGCGCACGCCCTGGGCCTGCGGATCATCGTCGATCTGGTGCCCAACCACACCTCCAGCGCGCACCCGTGGTTCACCGCCGCGCTCGCCGCCGCCCCCGGCTCCCCCGAGCGGGCCCGCTACCTCTTCGCCGAGGGCAGGGGCGCCGACGGCGAGCTGCCGCCGAACGACTGGGAGAGCATCTTCGGCGGCCCGGCCTGGACCCGGGTGCCCGACGGCCAGTGGTACCTGCACCTGTTCGACCCGGCCCAGCCGGACCTCGACTGGCGCCACCCCGAGGTCCGCGCCGAGTTCGAGGACGTCCTGCGGTTCTGGCTCGACCGGGGCGTGGACGGGTTCCGCATCGACGTGGCCCACGGCATGATCAAGGCCGAGGGGCTGCCGGACGTCGGCTTCAGCAGCATGACCACCGGCCGGCGTCAGTCGGAGTTGCTCGGCAAGGGCCGGCTGCCCTACTTCGACCAGGACGAGGTGCACGAGATCTACCGGGCCTGGCGGCCGATCCTGGACAGCTACCCCGGCGGCCGGATGGCGGTCGCCGAGGCATGGGCCGAGACCCCCCAGCGGCTGGCCCGCTACATCGGCCCGGACGAGCTGCACCAGGCATTCAGCTTCGACTTCCTCGACGCCACCTGGTCGGCCGACTCGTTCCGCAAGGTGATCGACACCGCGCTGGCGGAGGCGACGATCGTCGGCGCGCCAACCACCTGGGTGCTGTCCAACCACGACAAGCAGCGGCACGTCACCCGGTACGGCGACGGCGAGGTCGGGCTGCGCCGGGCCCGGGCGGCCAGCCTGCTGATGCTCGCCCTGCCCGGCTGCGCGTACCTCTACCAGGGCGAGGAGCTGGGCCTGCCGGAGGTGCTCGACCTGCCGGACGAACTGCGCCAGGACCCGTCGTTCCTGCGCACCGGCGAGAGCCGGGACGGCTGCCGGGTGCCGATCCCGTGGAGCGGCGAGCTGGCCCCGTACGGCTTCGGCCCTGCGGGCAGCGCGCCGAGCTGGCTGCCCGCCCCGGCCACCTGGGCCGCCCTCTCCGTCGCCGCCCAGGCCGGGGTGCCCGGCTCGACGCTGGAGCTGTACCGTGCCGCGCTGCGGATCCGGCACTCCCACCCCGCGCTCGGCCCGGACGCCGGCGAGGTGACCTGGCTGGAGGCCACCGGCCCGGGGGTGCTGGCCTTCCGTCGGACCGCCGGCGAGGCCGAGCTGACCTGCGTGGTCAACCTCAGCGAGGCCGACGTCCTGATCGACGGCTACGGCCGGCCGGTCGCCGCCAGCGCGGATCTCACCGAGCAGGGCGTCGGGCACGTCCTGCCGGTGGACGCCGCCGCGTGGTTCGACCGGCGCTGACCTGGGTAGACTCCCATTTGAGCCCCTGGTCGTCCGTTGTGCCCCGCGCCGACGGGCGACTGGGTAGTCGACCCCTTGTGGTGGGGGGTGAGGTGCCGCCGACGCCCCGCGGAGTCCGCTCTGCGGGGCGTCGGCGACCATCTGGACCACGGGACCGACGCGCGTCACGCCGGGTCGCGGGACGGCGGAGGTGTTCCCCGTCACCGGAGAATCAGGGCATGGCATATCTGTTCCTGGTGCTCGCGATCGCGTCCGAGGTCGTGGGGACGAGTCTGCTCAAGGCGACGCAGGGGTTCACCCGGCCGTGGCCGACGCTCGCGCTGGCGGTGGCGTACCTGGCGGCGTTCGGGCTGCTCTCGCTCGCGGTGCGGGACATTCCCGTCGGCGTGGCGTACGCGATGTGGTCCGGGCTGGGCACGGCGGCGATCGTCGCGGTCGGGGCTGCCTTCCTCGGCGAACCGCTCAGCGTGACCAAGGTCGTCGGCGTCGGGCTCGTCATCGCCGGTGTGGTCGTGCTCAACCTGGGCGGCGCGCACTGACCGGCCGCCGGCCACGGCGACGGGTGGCGGCCCGGCCGGCGCCGACCGCGCGGGTCAGCCGCCCTTCTCGGTGAGCAGCTTGGCGATCCGGGCGAAGCCGGCCCGCAGCTCGGCCTCGTCCGGCGCCGGGAGCGGCCCGGTCCGGTCGTCCGCCTCGGCCGCCGCCTCCAGCTCGTCGTCGATGACGTCCTCGAAGTCGCCGTAGAGGTCGGCCGCCTCGATCCGGTTGTCCTCGTCCTGCGCGGCGAGTTGGGCGGCGGCGATCTCACTGCGGATCTCGTCCGGCGACAGCGCCGGCAGCAGTGGCTCGACCACCGCCATGAGCTGTTCCTCGGCCACCACCGACTCGGCGAGGGCCAGCGCGTGCGGTCGCTCGTACGGGCCGCAGACCACCGGTTCCCACTCGTCGGCGTCGGTCTCGCCGAGCGGGGCGAAGGTGATGATCCAGGGCAGGCCCCGCATCGGCGAGTCGTCCGGCAGGTCCAACGTCACGAGTGCGCCCACCGGCTCATCATGGTGGATTCTCACGTTCGACTGGGCGGCTTTTGCCCGAATTGCCGGTTCTCCGGTTGTCGGTCCGGTGCACGTCCGCCGCCCCGCCCGGAGCAACTCACCCTCGCCGGGCCGCGTCCAGGGCGGCCCGGACCAGGTCCAGCGCCGCGTCCGGCGCGACCCCGAGCCGCGCGGCCTCGGCCGCATAGCCGGCCGCCGCCCGCTGCAACCGGTCCACCGCGTCGTCCCGGCCCGGTGCCACGAAGGTGCCGTGCCGCCCCCGCGTCTCCAGCAGCCCGGCGGCCTCCAGTTCCCGGTACGCCCGGGCCACCGTGTTCGCCGCGAGCCCCAGCTCGCCGGCGAGCCGGCGGACCGTCGGCAGCCGGGTACCGACCGGCAGCCGCCCGTCCCCAATCTGCTCGGCGAGTTGGCCACGCACCTGCTCGTACGGCGCCACCGGCGACGCCTGGTCCACGACGATCCGCATGTCAGCCCGCTCCCCCGGGCGCACCCGGATCGGTGTCGGCGTCGATGTCCGCCGGGACCGGCCCCTCGGCCAGGTCCACCACCCGGCCGTACGGGCTGGTCGCGGCGAGCGCCGCGCCGAACAGGACGAGCTGGTTGAGCAGGTAGAGGTAGAGCAGCACGCCGACCGCCCCGGCCACCACCGCGTACGCCGGGTTCCGCTCGGTGCGCACCACGTAGTACCGCCCGACCGTGTTCAGCAGCGTGATCCCGACCGCGACCACGAACACCACCGGGCGCAGCCGGCGCCGGCTCATCCGAAGCCGGGGCACCGCCACCAGCAGCGCCGTCGCCAACACCGCGTTGACCAGCACGCTGAGCACCGCGCTCACCACCGTCAGCCCCACCGAGCCGGTGCTGCTCAGCAGGAACCGCAGCAGCGACTCCAGCGTGTCCACGGCGGCCACCGAGACACCGAGCATCACGAACACCAGCACCAGCACGCCCAGGTCGATCACCTGGCGCACCACCAGGTTGCCGGGCTGCTGGTTGAGCCCGTATATCAGCCGCTGCGACGAGCGGATCGCCTCCACCCAGCCGATCCCGGTGAAGGCCAGGATGACCAGGCCGATCACGCCGACGGTGCCGCTGCTCTGGGCGATCTGCGCCGGGTCCAGGAAGGGCAGGTTCTCCCGGAGGAACCCGGCGGCGGCGGCGCTGATCTCGTCGTTGTCCTCCAGGATCGCCCCGAAGATCGCGTACGCGACCAGGCCGAGCGCGAAGACCGCGAAGAAGCCGTAGTACGCGATGGCCGCCGCCAGCCGCGCGGCGAGCACATCGCCGTAGAGCGTCCCGGCCCGCCACAGATGGTCGAACGTCCGTGACCGGCGGCGCGCGGCGGTGACCCGCCGGCCGATGCCGGCCTCGATCCGCCCGATCACGTTCACGCCGTCATCCTCGCCGATCGGCCGCCGGCACGTCGACGGCCCGCCGGGTTCAAGCACCGAGCAGGAAATCCCGGCGCGGCTGCCACCGGGCCTGCCCGCTGTGGGAGAAGAGGGTGAACGAGCCCACCTCGAACATCGCCGAGAAGTCGGCCAGGTCCTCGTACACCTTGTCCAGCGCCTCCGGCGCGACGTCCTGCGCCACCGTGACGTGCGGGTGGTACGGGAAGCGGGCCTCCCGGTGCAGCTCGGGCGCGACTCTGATCGCGGCGGCCAGCAGCTCGCACTCGCTGATCCCGGCGGCCACTGCCACGAAGACCACCTGGGTGACGGGGCGGAACGTGCCGGTGCCGCGCAGGTGCAGCGCGAACGGCAGGTGGGCGGCGGCCACCGCGGCGAGGTGCCGCTCGACCGCCGGCAGCGCCGCCACCGGGATCTCGGTGGGCCCGAGCAGCGTCACGTGCGCCTGGACCACCAGGGGGTCGCCGGTCTCGACCCGGCGCCGGGTGAGTGTCCCGCCCCACGGTTCCGGGATGTCCACCGCGATCCCGATCTGGATGGTGTCGCCGGCCACCGGCGCCCCGTCCCTGCGATCCACGTTCCGCGCCACCCCTTCGGCCACCGAGCCGTCCACCCGTATCACGTCGCGCCGGCTACTCGAAGCACACCGGCGAAAACATGCCGGCAATTCTGTCAGCACCCCCCGGCGTACGTCATGACGGGCCGGCGGGTCGGCTCTCGGCCGCCGGCACCGGGGCGGCGACCTCGCGCCGCGGCTCGGGCAGGCGTGCCGCGGAGACCGCGAGCCGGGCCACCCGGCGCCCCTCCAGCGTGAGCACCCGCAGCAGCCACCCCTCGGGCGGGACGTCGGGGGCGCCGCCGTCGCCCGGGGCCGGGGGCACCGGCACCTCGTCGCCGTCGATCGGCAGCCGGCCGAGCGCCGCCATCACGTACCCGCCGACCGTCTCGTACGGGCCGGCTGGCAGCCGCACCCCGGTGCGCTCGGCGAAGTGGGCGAGGTTGAGCCGGCCGTCCACCACGGCGGGCAGCCCGGCCAGCGCCGGCTCGGGGGCGTCGTCGTGCTCGTCGTGGATCTCCCCGACCAGTTCCTCGATCAGGTCCTCGCAGGTGACGATGCCGGCGGTGCCGCCGTACTCGTCGACCACCACCGCCAGGTGGTGGCCCTCGCGGCGCATCTCGGTCAGCGCGGCCAGCACCCGCTTGCTGCCGGGCAGCTGCTTGACCTCCCGGGTCAGCTCGCCGACGGTGGCGTCCGGATCGAGGTCGGGGCGCAGCAGCACGTCGCGCAGGTGGACGAAGCCGACCACGTCGTCGTGGGTGCCGTCGACCACCGGGTAGCGGGTGTGTGGCTCGGCCCGGACCAGCCGCTCCGCCTCGGCCAGGCTCAGCCCGGCGGAGAGGAAGACCACCTCGGTGCGGGGCATCATCACCTCACGGACCAGGCTCGCGCCGGCCACCAGCACCTCGTCGATGATCCGCCGCTCGTCGGGGTCGAGAACGGTGTTGGCGGCGACCAGGTCGCGCAGCTCCGCCTCGCTGATCCGTTCCCGGCCGGCCGCGGGGCTGGCCCCGAGCAGGTCGGTGACCAGCCGGGTGGCGCCGTCGGCGGCCCGGACCACGAGCCGGGCGACCGCCCGGGCCAGCGGCCCCGGAACGCGTCGAGCCCGCCTCGGCGATCGTCGCCGGAGCCCGGGACCGCCCGCTTCCCGCATGTCTGTAGATGGTAGAGCCCCGAGGGCCCGGCGACGGCCCATGCGGCCACAGCGAGCCGTCGTAAGGTGATCACGAACGGCCCCGCGAGGCGTGGCCAGGCAGGAGGATCGACGTGAAACTGCTCGTCACCGGCGGCGCCGGCTACATCGGCAGTGTGGTGACCCGGCTGCTGCTCGACGCCGGCCACGAGGTGGTCGTCCTCGACGACCTGCGCACCGGGCACCGGGAGGCGCTCGCCCCGGAGGCCACCTGGGTCGACGCGTCGATCCACGACGCGGCCCGGGTGCTCACCCCGGGGGCGGGCTTCGACGGGGTGCTGCACTTCGCCGCCCTGATCGCCGCCGGCGAATCGATGGTCAGGCCGGAGCTGTACTGGCACACCAACACCGTCGGCTCGCTCGCCCTGATCGACGCGGTCCGGGCCGCCGGCGTGCCGAGAATGGTCTTCTCCTCCACCGCCGCCGTCTACGGCAACCCCGTCGAGCTGCCCATCCCGGAGACCGCCGTCAAGGCCCCCACCAACACGTACGGCGCCACCAAGCTCGCCGTCGACATGGCGCTCACCTCCGAGGCGATCGGGCACGACCTGGCCGCCGTGTCGCTGCGCTACTTCAACGTCGCCGGGGCGTACCTGCGCGGCGACCTGGCCATCGGCGAGCGGCACGACCCGGAGAGCCACCTCATCCCGATCGCTCTGGACGTGGCCGCCGGGCGGCGGGAGAAGCTCCAGCTCTTCGGCGACGACTACCCCACCGTCGACGGCACCTGCGTGCGCGACTACATCCACGTCGAGGACCTGGCCCGCGCCCACCTGCTGGCGCTCACCGCCGCCGTTCCCGGCCGGCACCGCATCTACAACCTGGGCAACGGCGCCGGGTTCACCAACCGGCAGGTCGTCGACGTGGTCCGCGAGGTCACCGGCCGGCCGCTGCCGATCGAGGTGGCGCCGCGCCGCGAGGGCGACCCGGCCGAGCTGGTCGCCTCCTCCGCGCTGGCCCGCGAGGAGCTGGGCTGGGTGCCCGAGAAGCCCACCCTGCACGACATGGTCGGCGACGCCTGGGCCTTCTACCGCACGCACGTCCTGGAGCGTCCGTGACCGATCCCGCGCGTCCCGGCAACGTCGCCGACCGCGCCGGCGCCGGCTTCCTGCACCGGTACGGCGAGCCACCCGCCGGCCGCTGGGCGGCTCCCGGGCGGGCCAACCTGATCGGCGAGCACACCGACTACAACGACGGCTTCGTGCTGCCGTTCACGCTGCCGCTGCGTACCGTCGTCGCCGCCGCGCCGCAGGACGGCGGGCGGTGGACGGTCTGGTCGGAGCTGTCCGACTCCCCGGTCGAGTTCGGCGCCGACGAGGTCGCCGCGCCCGGCCGGGTCGCCGGCTGGGGCGCGTACGTGGCCGGGGTGGTCTGGGCGCTGCGCGACGCCGGCCACGACGTGCCCGGCGCGCGGCTCGCCATCGCCTCGGACGTGCCGGTCGGCTCCGGGCTGTCCTCCTCGGCGGCGCTGGAGGCCGCCGTGCTGGCCGCCCTGGTCGACCTCGGCGGGGTGGACCTGCCGGCCGAACGGCGGCCCCGGCTCGCCCAGCGGGCCGAGAACGCCTACGTCGGCGTCCCCACCGGGATCATGGACCAGTCTGCGGTGATCCGCTGCCGCCCCGGCCACGCGCTGTTCCTCGACTGCCGTACCGAGTCCGTCGAACACATCCCGTTCGACCTGGCCGCCGCCGGCCTGGCCGTGCTGGTGATCGACAGCCGGGCCCCGCACCGGCACGCCGGCGGCGAGTACGCCTCCCGCCGCGCCTCCTGCGACCAGGCGGCGAAGCTCCTCGGGGTGGCCGCGCTGCGCGACGTCCCCGCCGCCGGGCTGGACGAGGCCCTCGCCCTGCTCGACGACGACGAGACCCGCCGCCGGGTCCGGCACGTGGTGACCGAGAACCAGCGGGTGCTCGACACCGTCGAACTGCTGCGCGCCGGCCGGATCCGCGACATCGGCCCGCTGCTGACCGCCTCGCACGCCTCGATGCGGGACGACTTCGAGATCACCGTGCCGGAGATCGACACGGCGGTCGAGGCGGCCCTCGCGGCCGGGGCGTACGGCGCGCGGATGACCGGCGGCGGCTTCGGCGGCTGCGTCCTCGCCCTGGTCGACGCCGATCGCGCCGACGCGGCGTCCGCCGCCGTCACCGCCGCCTACGCCGCCCGCAACTTCCCCGCCCCCACCTTCCACCTGTCCACCCCCGACACCCACCCCCGCCCCTGACACCCCGCCGCCTCACCCCCACCCACCCACCCACCCACCCCACGCGCCCCACTCACGCGCTATTTCACGGAAAGAGTGGCCATCCGGGCTTGGATGGCCACTCTTTCCGTGAAAATGCGGGGCGTTCGAGGGGTGGGGGCGGGCGGCGTCAGACGGTTTCGACGATCATGCCGGCGCCTACGGTGCGGTTGGTGGTCTCGTCGATGATGACGAAACCGCCGGTGGTGCGGTTGCGGCGGTACTCGTCGGCCAGGAGCGGCACCGTCGTCCGCAGCCGGACCCGGCCGATCTCGTTGAGCCTCAGTTCGGTGGCGGTCTCGTCGCGGTGCAGGGAGTTGATGTCGAAGCGGTAGTGCAGGCCCCGTACGATCGCCCGCGCCGAGCGGGTGGTGTGCTTGATCACGTACTTACCGCCGACCTGCAACGGGCGGGTCTCGTCCATCCAGCAGACCATCGCCTCGATGTCCTGCGCCACCGCCGGGGCGTTGTTCGGCCGGCAGATCATGTCACCCCGGGAGATGTCGATCTCGTCTTCGAGACGGACCGTGACCGACATCGGCGGGAACGCCTCCTCCACCGGCCCGTCCGCGGTCTCCACCGCCGCGATGCGGCTGGTGAACCCCGACGGCAGCACCATCACCTCGTCCCCCGGCTTCAACACCCCCGAGGCCACCTGACCGGCGTACCCCCGGTAGTCGGTCACCGTCGTGGACTGCGGCCGGATCACATACTGCACCGGGAACCGCACGTCCTGCAGGTTCCGGTCCGAGGCGATGTGCACCCGCTCCAGATGATGCAGCAACGACGGACCGTCGTACCACGGCATGTTCTCCGACCGGGACACGATGTTGTCCCCCCGCAGGGCCGACACCGGCACCACCGTCAGGTCGGGCACGTCCAGCTTCGCCGCGAACGCCGTGAACTCGTCCGCGATCCGCTCGAACACCTCCTGCGAGAAACCGACCAGGTCCATCTTGTTCACACACAACACCAGGTGCGGCACCCGCAGCAGCGAACACAGGAACGCATGTCGCCGCGACTGCTCGACGAGGCCCTTGCGCGCGTCCACCAGGATCAGCGCCAGATCGGCGGTGGACGCCCCGGTGACCATGTTGCGGGTGTACTGGATGTGCCCCGGAGTGTCGGCGATGATGAACTTCCGCCGCGGCGTGGCGAAGTACCGGTACGCCACATCGATCGTGATGCCCTGCTCCCGCTCCGCCCGCAGGCCGTCGGTGAGCAGCGCGAGGTTGGTGTACTCGTCCCCCCGCGCCGCGCTGACGGCTTCGACGGCGGCGAGCTGGTCGGTGAACAACGACTTCGTGTCGTACAACAGCCGGCCGATCAACGTCGACTTACCGTCGTCGACGCTCCCCGCCGTCGCGAACCGCAGCAGGTCCATCGGCCGCGCCCCGAGATCGACCTCGGCGGCCACAGTGTCGGTGCTCATCAGAAGTAGCCCTCCCGCTTACGGTCCTCCATCGCGGCCTCACTGACCCGATCGTCACCCCGGGTCGCGCCCCGCTCGGTGATCCGCGTCGCGGCCACCTCCTCGATCACCAGTTCCACCGAGTCCGCGTCCGAACGCACGGCAGCGGTGCAGGAGGCATCGCCCACCGTCCGGTAGCGCACCTGGGCCTTGAACCGCTCCTCACCCGCCCGGGGGTGGAAGAACTCGTTCACCGCGTAGAGCATCCCGTCCCGCTCCACCACCTCGCGCTCGTGCGCGTAGTAGATCGGGGGCAACGGGATCCGCTCCCGCGCGATGTAGTGCCACACATCCAACTCGGTCCAGTTCGACAACGGGAACACCCGGATGGACTCGCCCGGGTGATGCCGACCGTTGTACAACGACCACAGCTCGGGACGCTGGTTCTTCGGATCCCACTGCCCGAACTCGTCCCGGAACGAGAACACCCGCTCCTTCGCCCGCGCCTTCTCCTCGTCCCGCCGCGCCCCACCGAACAACGCGTCGAACCGGTGCTTCTCCACCGCGTCCAACAACACCGGCGTCTGGATCCGGTTCCGCGTCCCGTCCGCCGCCTCCCGCACGAACCCCCGCGCCAACGCCTCCGGCACGCTCGCCACGATCAGCTGCAGGCCCAGCTCCGCCACCCGACGATCCCGGTACTCCAGGACCTCCGGGAAGTTGTGCCCCGTGTCGACGTGCATCACCGGGAACGGGATGTTCGCCGGAGCGAACGCCTTCTGCGCCAACCGCAACATCACGATCGAGTCCTTGCCACCGGAGAACAGCAGCACCGGCCGCTCCATCTCCGCGACCACCTCGCGCATCACGAAGACGCTCTCCGCCTCCAACGCGTCGAGGTGCGAGACCTGGTACGCGGCGGGGGTGGTCATGACACGGCCTCGATTCGCTCGGATCCGCCCATGGGATTCCAGACCTTTCCGGTCGGACACGTAAAGAAGAACGCTCAGGCTACCCGGACTGCCTCTGCAACGCTGCAAGCAACCGGCTGGCGAGATCCTTGCGGCAGACCAACAGGTCGGGCAGGCGCGGATCAGCCTCGTTGTATCTCAGCGCAGAACCGTCGATCCGGGAAGCATGCAGTCCGGTGGCCGTCGCCACAGCTACCGGGGCGGCCGAGTCCCACTCGTACTGGCCGCCGGCGTGGATGTACGCGTCGACCTCACCGGTCACCACTGCGGCGATCTTCGCCCCCGCCGAGCCCATCGGAACGAGACGAGCGCCGACATCCTCCGCCAGATCGGTCAGAAAAACCGGCGGACGACTACGACTGGCCGCCAACCGGATGACCTGTCCCCCGCCCGCGGTCGCCGCGCCCAGCGCCATCGGCGGGTACGCCGGCGGTTGGTCCGTGCCCAGCACCCGGTGTTGCGCCGGCAGCCCGACCGCGCCGGCCACCAGGCCGTGCGGGGTGGCGGCGTTACGCGCCCAGAGCGCCACGTGCACCGCCCAGTCCGAGCGCCCCTCCTCGGCGTACTCCCGCGTCCCGTCCAGCGGGTCGATGATCCACACCCGGTCGGCGGTCAGCCGGGGCACCGCCCCGGCGTTCACCTCCGCCGCCCAGGCCAGCCGCGAGCCCTCGTCCTCCTCGGAGAGGACCGCGTCCCCCGGGCGCCACTTCGCCAGCTCCGTCCGGATCAGGTCGTGCGAGACCTTGTCCCCGGCCGACTTCAACGCCCCCGGGTCGGCGAAGCCCATCTCCGTACGCAGGCCCAGCAGCGCCTGCCCGGCCTGGGCCGCCAACCACCGGGCGAACGCGCCGTCGATCATCGGAGGACTGCCCACAACTCGCTCCCGTCGCCTCGCCGGCGACCCGGGCCGCCGGCTGCGGTTCGCCCGAAAGGCGCAGACTACCGGCCGGGCCTCGGTCACCCGCGTACGCCCCGCCCAGGTCACGCCCCGTGATACTGGTTCTGGGTCGGCTCCACGCCCCGGATGACCACCGACTCGACCACGTCCGCCGCCCGGTCGATGAGGAACTCGAGCTCCTTGCGCTCGGCGGCGGAGAAGTCCGACAGCACGTAGTCCGCCGGGTCCTGCCGACCCGGCGGCCGGCCGACGCCGAACCGCACCCGGACGTAGTCCTTCGTGCCCAGCGACTTCGACATCGAGCGCAGGCCGTTGTGCCCGCCCTCGCCGCCGCCGCACTTCACCCGCACCTGCCCGTAGTCGATGTCCAGCTCGTCGTGGATCGCGATCACCCGGCCCGGCGGCACCTTGTGGAACTGCGCCAGCCCGGCCACCGGCCCGCCGGAGAGGTTCATGTACGTCAGCGGCTTCGCCAGCACCAGCTTCGGGCCGCCGAACCCGAGCCGCCCCTCGGTGACCTCAGCCACCGCCCGCTTGTGCCGGCCGAACTTGCCACCCACGCGGGCGGCCAGCAGGTCGGCCACCATGAAGCCGACATTGTGCCGGTTGCCCGCGTACTCCCGACCGGGGTTGCCCAGGCCGACCACCAGCCACGGCCCCGCCTCGTCCGTCACGCCACGCCCCTCCCGCTCTCAGCGCCGCCCACCATGGCCGTGCGACCCGACGACCCCCCGATATGCCGACAGGCGCCCCCGATCACGGGAGCGCCTGTCGCACGGAACGGGGACCGGTCAGGCCTCGGTCTTCGCCTCGGCCGGGGCCTGCTCGCCCTCGGCGGCCGGGGCCTCGGCACCCTCGGCGGTCTCCTCGCCGACCTCGGCCTCGGCCTCGGCGGTGGCCTCCTCGACCTCGGGGAGGGTGGCCTCGAGCTGCTCGGCGGTCGGGGCGGCGGTCACCGAGGCGACCGTGGCCTCCGGGTCGGCGACCAGCTCGACGCCGGCCGGCAGCTCCACGTCGGCGGCGGTGACCTGGGTACCGGCCTCCAGACCCTCGATCGACGCCTCCAGGTGGTCCGGCACCTTCGTGGCGTCGGCGGTCACCGAGAGGGTGTCGTGGTCGTGCACGATCAGCGTGTCCTTGGCGGCCTCGCCGGTCAGCTGGACCGGGACCTCGACGGTGACCTTCTCGCCGCGGCGGACCAGCAGCAGGTCGACGTGCTCGTAGCTGTCCCGGATCGGGTCCCGCTGGATCGCCTTCGGCAGCGCCAGCACCTGGGTGCCGTCGCTGACCTCGATCGCGAAGAGCTGGTTGGCGCCGCCCTTGCGGATTGCGGCGGCGAACTCACGCACGGGCAGTGCGATGTGCTTGGGCTTCTCGCCGTGGCCGTAAAGCACGGCGGGCACCAAGCCGGCCCGGCGGGTACGGCGGGCACCACCCTTGCCGAACTCGGTACGGGGCTCGGCGCTGATCTTTACCTCGGACACGGGGAAACTCCTGATGCTTTCGCTGCGGCGGGCTTGTCGACTGGCGGTGCTGGGGCGAGGGGCTCGCTGGGGCTCATGCGTCATGAACGACTGCCCGGAGCACCGCGTCGATGACGGTGCATCCGTGCGGCGCTTTTCAGCGGCCCGCCGGGCACCCTCGCCGTGGCAACCGCAGTAGTCTACCCGAGTTGATTACGCCCTCGACGGCAGTCCCCGCCTCCGCCATCCGCAGGGGCAAAAACACCCAGCGGACACCGCCCCCGGACGCCGGTCGAACATCGCCCCGGACGCCGCGTCGGAGCCGAACCGGACGCCGCGTCGGAGCCGGTCCGGAACCCGCGCGCCGGCCTCGGGACGACAGCCGGCGCGCGGGCGACCGTCAGCTCAGGCCGCCGAACAGGGTGGTCACCGACCCGTCGTCGAAGACCTCCCGGATCGCCCGGGCCAGCAGCGGCGCGATCGACAGCACGGTGATCTTGTCGAGCTGCTTCTCGGATGGCAGCGGCAGCGTGTTGGTCACCACGACCTCGGTGATCGGGCTGTTCTTCAGCCGCTCGGTCGCCGGGTCGGACAGCAGCGCGTGGGTGGACGCCACGACGATCTCCGCCGCACCGGCCGTCCGGAGGATCTCGGCGGCCTTGGTGATCGTGCCGCCGGTGTCGATCATGTCGTCGACGATCAGGCAGACCCGCCCCTCCACGTCGCCGACCACCCGGTTCGCCACCACCTGGTTCGGCTTGAGCGGATCCCGGGTCTTGTGGATGAACGCCAGCGGGCAGCCGCCCAGCCGGTCCGTCCACCGCTCCGCCACCCGAACCCGGCCCGAGTCCGGCGCCACCACCGTCATCGGCCGACCGGCGAACTTGCGCTCCACGTACTCGGCCAGGATGTCCATCGCGAACAGGTGGTCCACGGGGCCGTCGAAGAAGCCCTGGATCTGCGCGGTGTGCAGGTCCACCGTGAGGATCCGGTTCGCGCCCGCGGTCTTCAGCAGGTCCGCCACCAGCCGCGCCGAGATCGGCTCCCGGCCCCGGTGCTTCTTGTCCTGCCGCGAGTACGGGTAGAACGGCAGGACCACGGTGATCCGCTTGGCCGAACCGCGCTTCAGCGCGTCGATCATGATCAGGGTCTCCATGACCCAGGTGTTGACCCCGTGCGTCACGGACTGCACCACGAAGGCGTCCGAACCGCGCACCGAGTCCTTGAACCGTACGAAGATCTCCCCGTTCGCGAACTCGTACGCGTCGGCGGGCGTCGGCGCGACGCCTAGCACCTCGCCGATCTCCTTGGCCAGCTCCGGAAAGCCACGTCCGGAGAAAAGCATCAGGCTCTTGCGGTTTTCGGCGACGATGCTGCCCATGGGCTCGTCTGCTCCCGTTGGTCGGTGGTCCCGGCTGCGGTCTGGCCGGGACTATGCGGTTGCAGTATCTCCCCCGCCTGACGGCCGTCGAACCGCCTCGGTGCCCCCGTGGATTGCCTCACCTTCCCTTGCGGCCCTCAGGCCTCCGGCGCATCCTCCGCCGCTTCCGCCACAGCTTGGCGGGCCCGCTCGGCGGCCTCGGCCGAGGCGGTGCCGGGCCGCCTGCGGGCCACCCAGCCCTCGATGTTGCGCTGCGGCGCCCGGGTGACCCCGAGCGCACCCGGCGGCACGTCCTGGCTGACCGCGCTGCCCGCCGCGACGTACGCGCCCGGGCCCACCTCCACGGGGGCGATCAGGCTGGTGTCGCAGCCGATGAACGCCGCCTCGCCGACCGTGGTGCGGTGCTTGTTGACCCCGTCGTAGTTCACGAAGATCGTCGCCGCGCCGATGTTGGCCTTCGCCCCGATCGTCGCGTCACCCACGTACGACAGGTGTGGCACCTTCGCGCCCGCGCCGACCTCGGAGTTCTTCACCTCGACGAAGGTGCCGACCTTGGCCCGCTCGGCCAGCTTCGCCGCCGGCCGCAGGTACGCGTACGGCCCGACGCTGGCCCCCGGGCCGACCTCGGCCTCGACGGCGTGGCTACGCAGCACGGTCGCCCCCGGGCCGATCACCGTGTCGATCAACGTCACGTCCGGGCCGACCACGGCCTCCGCGCCGACCACGGTCCCGCCGCGCAGCTGGGTGTTCTGGTCGATCACCGCGTCCCGGTCCACCGCGACCGTCACGTCGATCCAGGTCGTCGCCGGGTCCAGGATGCTGACCCCGGTACGCATCCACCCCTCGTTCACCCGGTCGCGCAGCAGCCGGCGCAGGGCCGCCAGCTCGACCCGGTCGTTGCAGCCCAGCGTCTCGACATGGTCGGCGGCCACGTGCACCGCCACCGGCTCGCCGGCGGAGACGAGCAGGCCGAAGACGTCGGTGAGGTACTCCTCGCCCTGGTCGTTGTCGGCGGAGAGCTTGCCCAGCGCGGCGCGCAGCCGCACCGCGTCGAACGCGTAGATGCCGGCGTTGATCTCGCGCAGCGCGCGTTGGGCCGGGGTGGCATCGCGCTCCTCGACGATCTGCTCCAGCCGACCTGCCGCGTCCCGGACGATGCGCCCCAGCCCGGTCGGGTCGGGCACCTCGGCGGCCAGCACCGTGGCCGCGGCTCCCGCGCCCTCGTGCGCGTCGACCAGCGCGGCGACCGTCTCGGGGCGGAGCAACGGCACGTCGCCGTTGATCACCACCACGGTCCCGGCGGCGTCCGGCGCCGCGTCCAGCCCGATCCGGACCGCGTGGCCGGTGCCGAGCTGCTCAGCCTGGAGCACGGGGGTGGCCGCCGGGGCGACCTCGGCCAGGTGCGCCCGGACCTGGTCCGCGCCGTGCCCCACCACCACGACGGTCCGGTCGGCCGCAAGCGGCGCGGCGGCGGTCAGCACGTGGCCGAGCAGGGTCCGGCCGAGCAGGGGATGCAGCACCTTGGGCAGCGCCGACTTCATCCGCTTGCCCTCCCCGGCGGCGAGCACGACGACGGTTCGGAGGTGGAGCTGGGACACGATGTAGCTCCCGTCGGGACGGCGACAGTCTCGCGGCCATGCTAACCACGCCATGGCGGCGGTACAGCGGAAGCTCCCGGGAGAGGATTCGAACCCCTATAATCAGGACCAAAACCTGACGTCCTGCCATTAGACGACCCGGGACGGTCTAAACGGACAAACCAAGCGGTCGGCAGACCTCTACACCTTAGCGTCCCGAGCCCTGGACGCCATCGCCCATTCCCCTCATGATCCCTTCGGTCCTTCAGAACTGCCGGCGCGGCACTCCGACGGCACGGCGCGCGGCATGAAGGCATCCACGCACGAAACTGTCCCATGCGGCTCCACGCGCCCGTGGACTCCCGCCGTGCCGGCCGACGCCGGGTCGACCGGCACGGGTACGGTCGGACGACGCGGCGGCACCGTCCCGGATTCGGACGGGGTCGACGGCGCGAACAGCGGAGGCAGCGGCATCCCACGACAGGCGTCCCCGAGCGCCGGCGAGGTGACGACATGGCGGACGGTCCGGTCGGCGAGGGTGGCCCAGGTGGTCGGCGGCGCGCGGTTGCGGCGGCGGGCAAGCCGCCCTCGCGGGTGCGGATGTCGGCGGCCCAGCGGCGCGAGCAGTTGATCTCGATCGGCCGGCAGCTGTTCGCCGAGCGCGGCTTCGACGCGACCTCGATCGAGGAGGTGGCGGCCCGGGCGAAGGTCTCCAAGCCGGTGATCTACGAGCACTTCGGCGGCAAGGAAGGGCTCTACGCGGTGGTGGTGGACCGGGAGGTCCGGGCCCTGCTGGACCGGATCACCACGGCCCTGACCGCCGGTCATCCGCGGGAGTTGCTGGAGCAGGCGGCGATGGCCCTGCTCGGGTACATCGAGGAGGAGACCAGCGGGTTCCGGGTGCTGGTCCGGGAGTCGCCGGTGATGTCCGCGACGGGCAACTTCAGCAGCGTGATGAACGACGTCGCGCACCAGGTCGAGCACATCCTCGGCGCCGAGTTCAAGACCCGGGGGTACGACCCGAAGCTGGCCGAGCTCTACTCGCAGGCCCTCGTCGGGATGGTGGCATTGACGGGGCGCTGGTGGCTGGAGGTGCGCAAGCCGCGTAAGGAGACAGTGGCCGCGCACCTGGTCAACCTGGCCTGGAACGGCTTGTCGCACCTGGACGCGAAGCCGACCCTGATCACGGCGAAGGGCCGGTGACCGGGGTCCGGGACGGCCGGGTTCAGCGACCGCCGGGGACGGCGGCGCGGCGGTGCCGGCGTTCGGCCTCGGCGCGCTCGGGCGGGCCGACCTTGTCGTAGAGGCCGGTGGCGAGGAGCACCAGCCCGAACAGCAGCGACACGATGACGGTGGACATCGAGAAGTTGAGGAAGTTCGCCGAGGTCTGCAGGACGGACATCATCAGCACGCCGGTGACCAGGAAGACCACCCCGGCGGTCAGGTTCATGTAGTGGCCGAGGTTGCTCCGCCGGGACGCCCCGACCATCAGCACGGCCCCGAAGATCACCGAAACCAGCGAGAACGCGAGGTTGGTGCGGAGGCCGAGGGCCCAGGTGCTGCCCCGGTCGAACAGCCCTTCGCCCCAGGTCGCGGCCACTCCCCAGACTCCGAAGACCAGGATGTAGAGCCCGATGACCCCGGCGAGGACGCGATAGAGCGCTCGCGCCGGGTGATTGACCGGAAAGTGCGCCATAACCCCTCCGTCCGGATGTGTCCGTTCGGAAGGATTGTCGCCCGCCCGGGCGCCGGATGCGGGCCGAACCGCCGCAGCGGGACCGGAACCAGCCGATCCCCGCAGCGGCGCCCCCGGTCAGAGGACGAGCCGGGCCTTCTGCCAGGCCTCGCTCTCCTCCTCGGTGCCGACCTTGCCGTACATGCCGACCATCAGCAGCACCATCGAGAGGGTCAGCACCACGATGTCGGTGAAGATGGTGAAGTTGAAGATGTTGGCGTCGGTCTGCAGGAAGGCCAGCGCGGCCAGGCCGAGGACCATGAGCACGTACGCCAGCCACTGGTTGATCGCGACGTCGAGGTTGCGGCCGATCGCGGTGCCGGCCAGGATCGCGACGCCGAGCAGGATGCTGATCAGCGAGAATCCGAGATTGGTCCCCTGGCCGAGCGCCTTCGTGTCATCCTGGGCGAGGAAGTCGTTGCCGGCGCTGGCGACGATGCCGAGCACTCCGAAGACCACGAAGTACAGACCAACGAGCCCGCCGATCGCCCGGTAGATCGGCCGCGCGGGGTGGTTGACGGGGGTGTGGGCCATGTCTGAATCTCCAAGACCGTGCGGGTGAGGGGTCACCTGATTGTCCCGCACGGCGGGCTGTGACGCCGCACACCCCCCACCCGAGGCCGGCTCGCCTTCCGGCAGCCGGCCGGCTCAGTTCCCGGGGACCTGCTCGGCGAGGGCCAGCCAGGTCTCCTCGACCTGCTCGCGTTCGGCCCGCATGTCCTTGAGTTGGGCGTCCAGCTCGGCGACCTTGGCGTAGTCGGTGGCGTTCGCGGCGAGCTGGTCGAGCAGCGCCGCCTCCCTCTGGTCCAGCTTGCCGATCTGGCGTTCCAGGCGGGTGAGGTCCTTCTTCGCCTGCCGGGCCTCGGCGGCGGACATCCCGCCGGCCGCCGGGGTGGCGCCCACCGTGGCGGTGGATGCGCCGGCGACCGCGGCCAGCGGCTGGTTCGCGGCCCGGGCCAGGTACTCGTCGACGCCGCCGGGCAGGTGCACCAGCCGGCCGTCGCCGAACATCCCGTACGCCGATTCGGTGACCCGCTCGATGAGGTACCGGTCGTGGCTGGCCACGATGACCGTGCCGGGCCAGGAGTCGAGCAGGTCCTCCAGCGCGGCGAGGGTGTCGGTGTCCAGGTCGTTGGTGGGCTCGTCGAAGAGCAGCACGTTGGGCTCGCCGGCGAGCAGCCGGAGCATCTGGAGCCGGCGGCGCTCCCCGCCGGAGAGGTCGCTGACCGGGGTCCAGAGCCGGCGGTCGTCGAAGCCGAAGACCTCGGCGAGCTGGGCGGCGGAGACCTCCCGGTCGCCGAGCTGCACCCGGCGGGCGACCTCCTCGACGGCTTCGAGGACGCGCAGGTGGCCAGGCAGCTCGGCCAACTCCTGGGAGAGGAACGCGGGCCGGACCGTGGAGCCGGTGGCGAACCGTCCGCCGTCGGGGCGGGTGATGCCGGCCAGCATCCGCAGCAGGGTGGTCTTGCCGGCGCCGTTGCGGCCGAGGATGGCGATCCGGTCACCGGGGCCGACGTGCCAGGTGGCGTCGTGCAGGATCTCCTTCGGGCCGGCGTGCAGCCGGACGCCCTCCAGGTCGTACACCTGCTTGCCGAGCCGGGCGGTGGCCATCCGTTGCAGCGACATGGTGTCGCGCGCCGGCGGCACGTCGGCGATCAGCGCGTTGGCGGCGTCGATCCGGAACTGCGGCTTGCTGGTCCGGGCGGGCGGGCCGCGACGCAGCCAGGCGATCTCCTTGCGGAGCAGGTTCTGCCGGCGGGCCTCGGTGGCGGCGGCGACCCGGTCCCGCTCGACGCGGGCCAGGGTCCAGGCGGCGAAGCCGCCCTCGTACGCCCGGACGGTCTGGTCGGCAACCTCCCAGGTGTCGGTGCAGACCGCGTCGAGGAACCACCGGTCGTGGGTGACCACGACGAGGGCGCCCTTGCGGCCGACCAGGTGCTTCGCCAGCCAGTCGACGCCGCCGACGTCGAGGTGGTTGGTGGGCTCGTCGAGGATGAGCAGGTCGGAGTCGCGGACCAGCAGGGCGGCCAGGGCGACCCGGCGGCGCTCGCCGCCGGACATCGGGCCGACGGGCTGGTCGAGGCCGAGGTGGGGCATGCCGAGGCCGTCGAGGATGCCTCGGACCCCGGCGTCGCCGGCCCACTCGTGCTCGGCGCCCATGCTCTCGCCGAGCCAGGCGGTGCCGAGCACCACGTCCCGGACGGTGGCCTCGGGGGCGAGCGTCAGGGCCTGCGGAAGCCAGAGGACGCGCAGGTCGCGACGGTGGGTCACCCGGCCGTCGTCCGGTTCCTCCTGCTTGGTGAGCAGCCGCAGCAGGGTGGACTTGCCGGCGCCGTTGAGGCCGACCACGCCGATCCGGTCGGCGTCGTCGAGGCCGAGCGAGACGTCGGTGAGCAGCGGCCCGGCGGCGCCGTACCCCTTGGACACCCGGTCCAGGTTGACGATGTTGGCCACGAACCCACCTTTCATGATGAAGGCGTCCCGGTGCCGGCGGGCACCTCAGGACGCCTGGCCTCCAAGGGTACGCGGACGCTCCGGGCCGCCCCGGCGGGCGTACGCCTCAGCCCCGCCCGGCGGGCGTATTCCCGGCTCAGCCCGCCCGGGGAGGCGTACTCCCGGCTCAGCCCGCCCGGGGAGGCGTACTCCCGGCTCAGCCCGCCCGGGGAGGCGTACTCCCGGCTCAGCCCGCCCGGCGGGCGTATTCCCGGCTCAGCCGATCCGCGCGCCGGGCACCGGGCCGTGCGCGGTGCGCGCCTGGCGGCACACCCCGGCGGTCGTCAGCTCGGCGGCGATCCGGTCGGCGTCGTCGGCGTTCGCGGCGAGGAACACGCAGGTCGGCCCGGAGCCGGAGACGATGCTGGCGAGCGCCCCGGCGGCCTCGCCGGCCTTCAGGGTGCCGGCCAGGGACGGGCGCATGGCGAGCGCGGCGTCCTGGAGGTCGTTGCCGAGGCTGGCGGCGAGCACCCGGGGGTCCCGCTGGCGCAGCGCGGCGAGCAGCCCGTCGGTGCTGCCCAGCGGCGGGCCGGCGGCCCCGGCGTCGCGGAGCCGGTCGAGTTCGGCGTACGCGGCGGGGGTGGACAGCCCGCCGTCGGCGATGGCGACCACCCAGTGCCAGGAGGTGGCGCGGGCCAGCACAGGGCTGACCGCCTCGCCCCGGCCGGTGCCGAGCGCGGTGCCGCCGTAGATCAGGAACGGCACGTCGGAGCCGAGGTCGGCGGCGATCCCGGCCAACTCGTCGCGCGACAGCCCGGTACCCCAGAGGGCGTCGCAGGCGACCAGCGCGGCGGCGGCGTCGGCGCTCCCACCGGCCAGCCCGCCGGCCAGCGGGATCTGCTTGCGCAGGTGCAGCCGGGCGTGCGGCGGGACGCCCGCGTACCCGGCGAGGGCGCGGGCGGCCCGGATGGCCAGGTTGGTGTCGTCCAGGGCCAGCTCGCCGGTGCCCTCCCCCTCCATCGTCAGGGTGAGGGTGTCGCCGCGGCGGGCGGTGAGCTCGTCGTAGATCGAGATGGCGTGGTAGACGGTGTTCAGCTCGTGGTAGCCGTCCCGGCGCAGCGGGCCCACCCCGAGGTGCAGGTTGACCTTGGCGGGCACCCGCACCCGGACCGGGCCGCTGGCCCCGCGCCGCTGCTGGTCGTCATCGTCGTCCGGTCCCCAGGCCTCGGTCACCGCGCCAGCCTACTGCGCGGCCGGTGGGGCGGTCGGGGCCGACGCGGCGATGGCGGCGAACTGCTCGACGGTGAGCGACTCGCCGCGCGCGCCGGGGTCGACGCCGGCGGCGGTGAGCGCCGCGGCGGCCCGGTCCGCGCCCCCGGCCCAGCCGGCCAGGGCGGCCCGCAGGGTCTTGCGGCGCTGGGCGAACGCGGCGTCGACGACGGCGAAAACCTGTTTCCGGGGTACGTCGGGGCGGGGCGGCTCGCGGCGGGTGAAGGCGACCAGGCCGGAGTCGACGTTGGGCACCGGCCAGAACACGTTGGGCGGCACCTTACCGGCGGCGCGGGAGCGGGCGTACCAGGCGAGCTTGACCGACGGGATGCCGTAGACCTTGGAGCCGGGGCCGGCGACGAGCCGGTCGGCGACCTCCTTCTGCACCATCACCAGGCCGTGCCGGAGGCTGGGCAGCTCGGCCAGCAGGTGCAGCACCACCGGCACGGCCACGTTGTACGGCAGGTTCGCCACCAGCGCGGTCGGCGCGGGGTCGACCAGCTCGGCGGCGCCGATCCGCAGGGCGTCGGCGTGGTGCACGGTCAGCCGGGCGGCGGCCGGCCCGGCGAACCGGGCGGCGGTCTCCGGCAGCGCGGCGGCCAGCGTCGGGTCGAGCTCCACGGCGTGGGTGTGCGCGGCCACCGGCAGCAGGGCCAGGGTGAGCGAGCCGAGGCCGGGGCCGACCTCCAGGGCGACGTCGTCCGGGGCCAGGCCGGCGACGGTGACGATCCGGCGGACGGTGTTCGGGTCGTGCACGAAGTTCTGGCCGAGCTTCTTGGTCGGGTGCACGCCGAGGCGGGCGGCGAGTTCCCGGATCTCCGCCGGGCCGAGCAGGCCGGTCACCACGGGCCGAAGGCGCGCTCGCCGTTGACCGACAGCGCCGCGCACAGCTCGTCGAGGTCCGCGCCGGTGGTCGCGGCCAGTGCCCGCACGGTGAGCGGGATGAGGTACGACGCGTTGGGCCGCCCCCGGTGCGGGGTGGGGGTGAGGTACGGCGCGTCGGTCTCCACCAGGAGCTGGTCGAGCGGGGTGAGCGCGGCGGCCTCGCGCAGCGCGACGGCGCTGCCGAAGGTGACGGTGCCCGCGAAGCTGAGCAGGTAGCCGCGGCGTACGCAGTCGGCGGCGAACCCGGCGTCGCCGGAGAAGCAGTGCAGCACGACGGTGTCCGGGGCACCCTCGTCGTCGAGGATCCGCAGCACGTCGTCGTGCGCGTCCCGGTCGTGGACGACCAGGGCCTTGCCGTAGCGCTTGGCGATGGCGACGTGCGCCCGGAAGCTCTCCTCCTGCGCGGCCCGGCCCTCGTCGCCGGTGCGGAAGAAGTCCATCCCGGTCTCCCCGATCCCGCGCACCCGGTCCCGGGCCGCGAGCGCCTCGATCTGCCGCAGCGCCTCGTCGAGGTCTGCCAGCCGGGGCGCCTCGTTGGGGTGCAGGGCGACGGTGGCCAGCACCGCCGGGTAGCGGTCGGCCGCGTCGGCGCTCCACGCGGAGGACGCCACGTCCACGCCGACCTGGACGAGCCGGTCCACGCCGGCCTCGGCGGCCACCGCGACGGCCGCCGCGACCGGGTCGTCGGCGGCGGCGTTCCCGCCCGCCCCGCCGGCCGGGGCGCCGGCCTCGGTGACGGTGATGTCCAGGTGGGTGTGGCTGTCCGGCACGGGGCGGGGCAGCGGCTCGGGCGCGGGCGGGAACTCCCCGGCCCGGCGGGTGGCCCGTTGGCGGCGGGACTCAGTCGGCTCGGTCATCGCCGTCAGCATCACACACCGCCGGTCGGACCGAAGCGGTGGTGGGCGGGCATAACAGCAAGAGGGCCGGGAATGCGCCGGGCGTCCGACGGCCCCGACCCCGCTCCGGGAGACGACATGCCCTTCATCACCGTCGGCGCGGAGAACTCCGCGCCCATCGACCTGTACTACGAGGACCACGGCGCCGGGCAGCCGGTGGTGCTGATCCACGGGTTCCCGTTCAACGGGGCGACCTGGGAGAAGCAGACCAGCGCCCTGCTCGCCGCCGGCTACCGCACGATCACGTACGACCGGCGGGGTTTCGGAAACTCCAGCCAGCCGGCCGCCGGGTACGACTACGACACGTTCGCGGCCGACCTGGACGTGTTGATGACCGAGCTGGACCTGCGCAACGCGATCCTGATCGGGCACTCGATGGGCACCGGGGAGGTGACCCGCTACCTCGGCGCGTACGGGTCGAGCCGGGTGGACCGGGCGGTGCTGCTCAGCCCGCTCGCGCCGTTCCTGCTGAAGACCGCCGACAATCCGGAGGGGCTGGACCGGAGCCTGTTCGACGGGTTTCAGCAGGCGATCCTCGCCGACCGGTTCGCGTTCCTCACCAGCTTCTGCGACAACTTCTTCAACTATGCGGACAACAAGGGCAAATTGGTCAGCGAGGAGGCGTACCGGGCGCACTGGGAGATCGGCACGCGGGCCTCGGCGATCGGCACGTACCAGAGCGTGGACGCCTGGCTGACCGACTTCCGGCCGGACCTGCCCCGGATCGACGTGCCGGTGCTGATCGTGCAGGGCGACCAGGACCGGGTGCTGCCGTACGCGGCGACCGGGCAGCGATTGCAGCCGATGCTGCCCGACAGCCGGCTGACCACGCTCAAGGGAGCGCCGCACGGCATCCCGTGGACCAACAGCGACGAGGTGAACCGCGCGATCCTGGAGTTCGTGGTGGCCCCGGCGATGGCCCGACGCTGAGGCCGCCGCCGGCCGTACGGCCGGCGCGGTCCCCGGGGGCGGGGGCCGCGCCGGCGCGGTGGGTCGGGCCGGCGGCGGGTCAGGCCGACGCGGTGGTCAGCCGGCGAGCCGGGCCAGTTCCTCGTCGACGATCGACGGGTCGAGCTTGCGGAAGACCGGCTTCGGCGCCGCGAGCGGCCGGCCCGCCTCCAGCGGTACGGACTCCCAGCGCGTCCCGACCGTGTAGTCCCCGGTCAGCACCGGGTAGGCGGGCCCGCCGTCGAGGTCGTCGACCTCCTCCAGCACGGGCATCGGCGCGTGCACGCCGGTGCCGCCGAGCAGCTCGTGGATCTTCTGCGCGGAGTGCGGCAGGAACGGGGTAAGCAGCGTGTTCGCGTCGCTGACCACCTGGAGGGCGACGTGCAGGATGGTGCCCATCCGGGGCTTGTCCGCCTCGTCCTTGAGCTTCCACGGGGCCTGATCGGAGATGTACTTGTTGGCCTCGGCGACGACCCGCATCGCCTCGCCGATGGCCTGCTTCTGCCGGTGCCGGCCGATCAGGCCGCCGACGGTCCCGAAGCCGGCCCGGGCGGTCGCGAGCAGCGCCTCGTCGGCCTCGGTGAGCCCCGCCGGGTCGACCGGCGGGATCGCGCCGAAGTTCTTCGCCGCCATCGAGACGGACCGGTTGACCAGGTTGCCCCAGCCGGCGACCAGCTCGTCGTTGTTGCGGCGGAGGAACTCGGCCCAGGTGAAGTCGGTGTCGTTGCTCTCCGGACCGGCGACGGCGATGAAGTAGCGCAGCGCGTCGGCGTCGTACCGCTCCAGGAAGTCCCGGACGTAGATGACCACCTTGCGGGAGGAGGAGAACTTGCGCCCCTCCATGGTCAGGTACTCGCTGGAGACCACCTCGGTGGGCAGGTTGAGCCGGCCCAGCCGGCCCGGCTCGCCGTCGCGCGCGCCCTCGCCCGAGTAGCCGCCGAGCAGCGCCGGCCAGATCACCGAGTGGAAGACGATGTTGTCCTTGCCCATGAAGTAGTGGCTCTGGGTGTCACCGTCGGTGCTGCCCTCGGCGCCCTTCGGGTTCCAGAACTTCCGCCACGCCTCCGGGTCTCCGGTGCGGCGGGCCCACTCGATGGACGCGGACAGGTAGCCGATGACCGCGTCGAACCAGACGTAGATCCGCTTGTCCGGCCGGTCCCGCCAGCCGTCGAGGGGGATCGGCACGCCCCAGTCCAGGTCCCGGGTGATCGCCCGGGGCTGGAGGTCGTCGAGCAGGTTCTTCGAGAACCGCAGCACGTTGGGCCGCCAGCCCTCCCGGCTGTCCAGCCACTGCCGCAGGGCGTCGGCCAGGGCCGGCAGGTCGAGGAAGAAGTGCTCAGTCTCGATGAACTCCGGCGTCTCGCCGTTGATCTTGGACTTCGGGTTGATCAGGTCGACCGGGTCGAGCTGGTTGCCGCAGTTGTCGCACTGGTCGCCGCGGGCGCTGTCGTACCCGCAGATCGGGCAGGTGCCCTCGATGTACCGGTCGGGCAGGGTGCGGCCGGTGGACGGCGAGATCGCGCCGACGGTGACCTTCGGAACGATGTAGCCGTTGCGGTGCATCCCGGAGAACAACTCCTGCACCACGGCGTAGTGGTTGCGGGTGGTGGTGCGGGTGAACAGGTCGTACGACAGCCCGAGCGCCCGCAGGTCCTCGGCGATCACCCGGTTGTACCGGTCGGCCAGCACGCGCGGGGTGACCCCCTCGGCGTCGGCCTGCACCTGGATCGGGGTGCCGTGCTCGTCGGTGCCGGACACCATGAGCACGTCGTGGCCGGCCATCCGCATGTACCGGGCGAAGACGTCGGAGGGAACGCCGAAACCGGAGACGTGGCCGATGTGGCGCGGGCCGTTGGCGTAAGGCCAGGCTACCGCCGCGAGAACGTGACTCATGACCAGCAAGCCTAGTGACCTCGCCGGGTGCACCGCGAACCAACAGGCCACCCGGGCGGGTCAACGCCCCGTCGGGCATGCCGGGTCGACACGGACGGGGGCGGGGCGAGGGGGCCTCGGTGACCGGGCGGCGTCGGGGCGGACGATCGTTGCCCGAATTGTCGCCGACACGCGGTCTGAGCTGCCTCGATACCCACGCCGACCGGTGTCCAATGAAGCCCGTGACCGCCAGCCGAGCCGCCCGGGACCACGAGGAGCCGCCCACCGGGTCGGCCCGCGACGACGACCCGCCGCCCGGACCGTCGCCCCGGGCCGGGACCGTGGCGCCACAGCCCCGGCCGGTCCCGACCGCCGAACCGACGGGGGCGCCCACCGCCACCAAGCCCCGGCCGACCCGGCCGATCGCCCTGCCGGGGCCGACCCCGTCGATCGCCCTGCCGGGATCGACCGCCGCACCCGCGCCGAGCGTCCCGTCCGGACCGGCCACCCCGTCCGGACCGGCCGCCCGGCCTCGGCCGGCCGCCGCACCCGCGCCGAGCTCCGGGCCCGGACCGAACCCCGCACCCGGGCCGAGCGCGCTGCTGTCCGGTTCGGGCGTCGTGCCCGGTCCGGCCACCGGCGGCCCCAGCCGGCCGGTGGAGGTGGAGCCGACCACCGGGGCGCCGGTCGGCGCCGTGCCGCGCCGGGTCCCGGTCCGGCAGCCGGGTGGCCGGCCCCGCCCGGGAACCGCCGTCGGCGACCCGCCGGGGTCCGACGACGGGCTGTTCTGGGCACCGATCGAGGAGGTGCACTGGGACGGCACGCCGCTCGGGGAGGGGCACGGCCGGTGGCGGCACGGCGACGGCGACCGGGCGGCCCGGGCCCGACGGCGGCGGGCCGACCGCCCCGCCCGGCCGCCGGAGCCCTGGCGAGGGCTTTCCGCGCTTCTCGCGCTGAGCCTGCTCGCCGCATTCTTCGCCTGGGTGAGCGTCGGCCCGTTCTGGCTGGCCGTCGGGCACCGCGTCACCGGCACCGTGGTGGTCGACGAGTGCACCGGCGGCGGGCTGACCCAGCGTTGCCAGGGGATCTTCACCGCCGACGACGGTCGGTACGTCGCGTTCGGGGTGCGGATCAGCGGCGTGCCCGCCGAGCGCAGTGCCACCGGCTCCGTCCTGCCCGCCGGGATGACCGGGCCGGCGTCCGATGCGGCGTACGCCGACACCGGGGTCGGCCGGCACCTGCGCTGGCTGCTCGGGCTGCTGCTGGTGCTGGCCTGTGGTGTGGCGATCGCCCGGTGCACCGGCGCCACCCTGTTCACCGACCGCCGGGACCGCCGCTGGGCGGTGGCCGCCGCCGTGGCCGGCCCGCTCGTGATCACGGCGGGCTTCCTTGTCAACGCCTGGTGACGCCCCCGCCGGCCGGGCGCGGACCTCCCATGTCCCACCCCGCCCACCTCGTCGCGTCCGCGCCGCCGGCCGGGGCGGCGACGGGGCGACCTCCCGGCACCTCAGGCGTGCACGACCGCGTAGACGTCACGGCGGCGCAGGCCGTACCCGGTGGCGACCTCGGTGATCGCGTCTCGCCGGGACAGGCCGGCGGCCTCTCGTTCGGCCACGGCGGCACGCAACGTCGCGTCGTCCGGTCGCTCGGCGGCGGCCGGCGCGGCACCGGCCACCACCAGGGTGATCTCGCCGCGTGGCCCGCTGTCGGCGGCCCAGGTGGCCAGCTCGCCGAGGGGCCGGCGGACCACCTCCTCGTACGTCTTGGTCAGCTCGCGGCAGAGCGCCGCCGGCCGGTCGGCGCCGAACTCGGCGGCCAGGTCGGCGAGCGCACCGGCGATCCGGTGCGGGGCCTCGAAGAGCACCAGGGTCCGCTCCTCGCCGGCCAGCGCGCGCAGCCGGGAGCGCCGAGCGCCGGGGGTGCGGGGCAGGAAGCCCTCGAAGCAGAACCGGTCGCTGGGCAGCCCGGACAGGGCCAGCGCGGTGGTGACGGCGCTCGGGCCGGGGGCGACGGTCACCGGCACGCCGGCGTCGAGCGCGCCCCGGACCAGCCGGTACCCGGGGTCGGAGACGCTGGGCATCCCGCCGTCGGTGACCAGTGCCACGACATATCCCGCGCGGAGCACCTCGACCAGCTCGGGGGTGCGGCGCTCCTCGTTGCCCTCGAAGTAGGAGACGATCCGGCCGGGCACGGTGATGTCGAGGTCCCGGGCCAGCCGGGTGAGCCGCCGGGTGTCCTCGGCGGCGACCACGTCGGCGGCGGCGAGCACCTCGCGGAACCGGGCGGACGCGTCGGCCGGGTTGCCGAGCGGCGCGCCGAGGAGGACCAGGCGGCCAACTTCGGACATTTCACCCACGAGACGCACTCCTTCATCGACAGTTGTACCGGTATTGGAAACGACGGGCGCCACCGGGCACCTCCGCAGCCTACGATCGCTTCGTGACGAGTGCGTCGACAGCGCAGAGCGCGAGCGCGGGCCAGGCGAAATCGGAGCACGCCGCAGCCGGCGCCGCGACCGAGGAGTCCACGCCTCCCCCCATCAGCGGCGGTGGGGGCGTCCCCGCCATCGTGCGGCGGCGGCTGGCGACCGTCGATGCCCGGCTGGACGTCAACTCGTGGCTGGCCACCGCCGTCGTGGTGGCGATCGCGGCGATCCTGCGCCTGGTCGGCCTCAGCAGCCCGAAGGGCAAGATCTTCGACGAGATCTACTACGCCCGCGACGGCTGGGGGCTGGTCGACAAGGGCGTCGAGTGGAACTACAAGGACAACGGCCCGTCCTACGTGGTGCACCCGCCGCTGGGCAAGTGGCTGATCGGGCTCGGCGAGTGGGCCTTCGGCTACTCCGACGCCGAGCACAACATCTCCGTGCCGGGGCACCTGACGACCACCGCCCCGGAGTTCGGCTGGCGCATCGGCGCCGCGATCGCCGGCATCGTGTCGGTGCTGCTGCTGGTCCGCATCGGCCGCCGGCTGTTCCGCTCCACCGCGCTCGGCTGCGCCGCCGGCCTGCTGCTCGCCCTGGACGGCTTCCACCTGGTGCTCTCCCGCACCGCCCTGCTCGACATCTTCCTGCTGCTGTTCGTGCTGGCCGCGTTCGGCGCCCTGGTCCTCGACCGGGACGCCCGCCGGCGACGGTGGAGCCGGGCGCTGGAGGCCGGGCTGGACCCCGCCGCCGCGGGGCGGGCCGGCCGGCCGGCCGGCGGCTGGCGGAACTGGCCCTGGTGGCGGCTGGCGGCCGGGGTGCTGCTCGGCTGCGCCTGCGCGGTGAAGTGGAGCGCCGTGTACTTCCTGCCGGCCTTCGCGCTGCTCGCCCTGTTCTGGGAGGTCGGCGTCCGCCGGTCCGCCGGGGTGCGCCGGCCCTGGCGCGACGCCCTGCTCGACGAGGTGCCCTGGCTTGCCCTGGCCGGGGTGCTGATGGTCGTCACCTACGTGGCCACCTGGTCGGGCTGGCTGCTGACCGACGACGGCTACTACCGGCTCGCTGCCCGGTACCCGAACGTACCCGGGCTGAGCGACACCCCGTACCTCGGGGCGCTGAACAACCTGTGGGAGTACCACAAGGCCGCGTACGGCTTCCACACAACTTTGGAAAAATCACACCCGTATCAGTCCTGGCCGTGGCAGTGGCTGCTGCTCGGCCGGCCGGTGGCGTTCCACTGGTCCGGTGACGGCGCCTGCGGAGCGCCGACCTGCGCCTCCGAGGTCCTGCTGCTCGGCACGCCGCTGCTGTGGTGGTCGTTCCTGCCCGCCCTGTTCGGGGCGGCCTGGATCGGCGTGGCCCGACGGGACTGGCGGGCCGGGGCGATCCTGCTCTGCGCGGCGGCCGGCCTGCTGCCCTGGTTCTGGTTCGCCCTGGACGGGCGGACGATGTTCTCCTTCTACGCCGCGCCGGCCCTGCCGTTCCTGGTGCTGGCGGTGGTCTACGTGCTGGGCGCCATCGTCTCCCCCGCCCCCTCCCGGGTGCCCCCCGGGGACCCACCCCCCGGGCCGGACGACGCGGCCGACCGCCGGCTCATCGGCGGGATCGCGGTCGGCGCGTACGTGCTGCTGGTCGCGCTCTGCTTCGCGTACTTCTATCCGATCTTCGTGGGAAGGCTGCTGCCGTACGCGGAGTGGTCGGCCCGGATTTGGCTGGACGGCCGCTGGACCTGACGACGGCCCAGCGGCGGCGCCCCCGCGACCGGTGGTCGACCGCCGACGTGGGGGCGTTCCGGCTGTCGCGGACGGTGATGACGGGGCGAGCTCGGTAGCCGGTAAGCGGAAACCGGAGGCTGCGTCGGATATCGGATAGCCAGCGGCTCCGGCGCGAGGACGCCAAGGGCCCGGGCACGAAGAAATGGCCCCGGCACGAAGACGCGCGCCCCGATCGCCTGCCACGGGGGAAGCGGGCGATTGGGGCGCGCACGTGAAGCTTAGCCACCGGGAACCACCGGCACAACGGGTGGACTCGGGTCAGATTTCTGACGAGACTCACCCCAGCCTGGTGGTTTACCCCTGGCAGTTAACCGTCAGTCATCCGGGGAAGACCTGGCAAGACCCCGGCGGCCGGCCCCGCCGGAGTGCTGGTCATGCGGGCCGTTCGGGGCCGTCGGCCGGGTGCGGGGCAGCCGCCGGGGGGCGACCGACCGTCCGGAGTGGATCTCACTACACTCGCCCCGGTGATCAACAGAAGACGATCGACATCCGTCCTCAGTGGACTGCTGGCGGCGACCGTCCTGATCGGTCCCGGGATCGTGCTGAGCGGGCCCGCGCCCGCGTGGGCCGACGAGGAGACCCCCGCCGAGCCGCCCCGGGTCGAGCTGGTGCTCGACGTCAGCGGCTCGATGCGGGCCCGGGACATCGACGGGCGGAGCCGGATCTCCGTGGCGCAGCAGGCGTTCAACGAGGTCGTGGACGCGCTGCCGGAGGAGACCCAGCTCGGCATCCGGGTCCTCGGCGCCACCTACAAGGGCAAGGACAAGAAGGTCGGCTGCCAGGACACCCAGCAGATCGTGCCGGTCGGCCGGGTGGACCGGACCCAGGCCAAGGCGGCGGTGGCGACCCTCCGGCCCACCGGCTTCACCCCGGTCGGGCTGGCGCTCCGCTCGGCCGCCCAGGACCTGGGCACCGGCGCCACCGCCCGCCGGATCGTGCTGATCACCGACGGCGAGGACACCTGCGCCCCGCCGGATCCTTGCGAGGTGGCCCGGGACCTGGCCGCGCAGGGCACCAAGCTGGTGGTGGACACCCTCGGCCTGGCCCCCGACGAGAAGGTGCGCCGGCAACTGCTCTGCATCGCCAACGCGACCGGCGGAACGTACACGGCCGCGCAGAGCGCGGACGAGCTGACCGGACGGATCAAGCAGCTGGTCGACCGGGCCCGCGACACGTACACCGTGGCCCCGGCCGTGGTGGGCGGCTCCGCCCGTTGCCCGGACGCGCCGCTGCTCGCCCCCGGCGTCTACACCGACCGGGAGCAGTTCTCCGAGCACCGCTGGTACCGGGTCCCGGTGCGCCCCGGGCAGGAGCTGCGTGCCTCGGTGAGCATCGCGCTGGACCGCCCGGTCAACCCGGACTACGGGGTGCTGCTGCGGGCCACCGCGCCGGACGGCCGCGAGCTGGTCCGCGGCGTGGACGCCGGCAGCGGCCGTACCGACGTGGTCTCCGCAGGCCTGCGCTGGTCGGCCGCCGCCGATTCGGACGACGCCGACGAAGGGGAGACGTCGACCCCGGCGCCGGGCGAGGCCGACGCCGCCCCGACCACCGTCTGCCTGGTGGTCAGCAACGCCTTCGCGCCCCGTCCCGGCACCCGGGCCACCCCCGGCATGCCGATCGAGCTGACCGTGGACGTGGTTGCCTCGTCGCCCGCCCCGGGCGGGCCGGACCTGGGCCGGGGCTGGGTGCTGCTGATGCTGCTGACCCTGGCCGGCCTGCTCACCGGCCTCGTCGCCGGCCTGCTCACCCGCTGGTGGGTCGCGACCTGGAGGGAGAACTGACGATGCGTACCCCGCTGATCCGGTCCGGGGCGGCGCTGGCCGCCGCCGCCGTCCTGACGCTGCCGACCGCCGCCGCGCTGGCCCTGCCGACCGCGCCCGCGCTGGCCGGGCCGCCGCCCCCCGCGACCCGGGACGAGCTCGCCGCGCCCACCCCCTCCCCCGGGGCCACCACGGTCACCAAGGCCGGCACCTCGTTCCTGACCGCCACCGGCATCACCGCCGGGCAGCCGGTCCGGGTCGGTGCGTCGACCGGCGACCACCTCTACTGGTCCTTCCCGGCCCGCGCCGGGCAGATCCACGAGATCACCGCGACGGCCAGCTTCCCCAAGGGCCGCACCGGCGCGTCCACCTGGACCGTCGAGGTCTTCGACGGCCTGCGCCGCCGGCAGGCATGCACTGCGGGGGCGCAGACCCCGACCGCTGCGGCGTCGGTCACCAGCGTCGCGCTCGGCTGCACGCTGCGGCAGGTCCGGTCCTGGGCGGAGCCGTGGTCAGCCGACCCGCTGCCCGGCACGTACTACGTACGGCTCTCGGTGGTGGACCTGCCGGAGCCGGACCTCGGCCTGCCGATCGACGTGGACCTGCTGGTCTCAGACGTGGGCGACGGCGACGCCCCGGCCGACGACGGGGAGCTGAAGGCACCGCTGGTGCCGAACACGAAGGCCGGCACGGTGCTGACCGGTGAGCCGGCGGCGGCACCGGCCGAGGAGGAGGACGACGAGTCCCTCCTCACCGGCTGGCTGCCCGAGGGGTCCTCGCGCTGGATCTGGACCACGGTCGGCGGCGTACTGGCCGCCGTGGCCGGCGTGGTCGGCTTCGCCCTGACCCGCCGCCCGCGCCGCCCCTGACCGCCGCCCCTCCCGGCCCACCGCCCTCGACCGACGCCCCTCCCGGCCGTGCCGCGCGCCGACGTGCCGGTGGCCGCTCCCTCCCGCGAGGGGGCGGCCATCGGCGGGGGTCGGTCGGGCCGCGTCCGGGGCCATCCGGTGCCGCCCCCTTGCGGTACGTTCGGCACCGATGAGCATCCGGGAGTTGACCACCGAGCAGGTGCTGGCCTGGCGGGCCGAGGCGGCCGGGGCCGGGGCCGGGGCCGAAAATGCGTGACCTGCTGCCGCCCGAGGTGGCCGTGGCCGTCGCCGGGTCCGACGACTGGACCGGGGAGTTGCTGCCCGCCGAGCGGGCCTGCCTCGGCGAACGGGCGGTGGAGAGCCGGCAGCGGGACTTCACCGCCGGGCGGGTCTGCGCCAGGCGGGCGCTCACCCGGCTCGGGGTGCCTGCGGTCGCCCTGCCGTCGGCACCGGACCGGTCCCCGGTCTGGCCGGCCGGGGTGGTCGGCACCATCACCCACACCCACGGCTACTGCGCCGCGGCGGCGGCCCGCGCCGACCAGGTCCGCTCCGTCGGCATGGACGCCGAGCAGCACAGGGAGCTCAACGCCGGGGTACGCCGGCTGATCGGCCTGCCCGAGGAGTGGGACGAGTGCGCTCGGCTGCCGGCCGGCGTCTCCTGGCCGGCGGTGCTGTTCAGCGCCAAGGAGACCGTCTACAAGGTCTGGCACCCGATCGTCGGCACCTGGCTCGACTTCCACGACGCCCTGGTCGAGCTGGACCCGGACTCCGGCCTGTTCACGGCCCGGATCTCCGCCGCCCGGCTGGACGCGGCCCCGGTGCCCGACCCGCCCGCGACGATCACCGGGCGGTTCGCCGTCGACGCCGGTCTGGTCCGCACCGCCGCTATCCTGTTACCCCGCTGAGACGGTACGTGTACCCGGGGCCTTGCCAGGGGCGATACCGTCAGGTCGTCGCGAACGTAGTCAGGTGCCGAGGAGTACGGTGAGCCACCCCCAGCCCCCTTACGGGCCGCAGGATCCATACCAGCCAAACCAGGAACCGCCGACGGCACCCGTGCCGCAGTGGCCGGCCGATCCAACCGCACCGCTGCCCCCGCCGCCCGTGTCCGGTGCGCCGTACGCGCCGCCGCCGGTCTCCGGCGCCCCGTACCCGCCGGCCTCCGGGTCCCCGTACCAGCCGCCGCAGGGCGGGTTCACTCCCGCCGATCCGGCGTACCAGCCGGGTGGGTACCCGCCGCCGGCCCACCCGGATCCGGCGTACCAGCCGGGTGGGTATCCGCCGCCGCCCGCCCCGGACGCGGCGTATCCGCCGGTGTCCGGCACGCCGTACCCGCCCACCTCGGGATCGCCGTACCAGCCGTACCAGCCTGGTGCCGCGCCGGGCGGCCCGGGCTACCCGCTCGGCCCGGTCCAGCCGAAGAAGAGCAGCAAGAAGCCGATCATCATCATCGCGGTCGTCGCGGCGGTGCTCGCCCTGCTCTGCTGCATCGGTGGCGTGGTGGCGCTCGTGAAGGGCGTCGACGAGGCGGCGAAGGAGGCGGAGCGGCAGCTTCCCGGGCCGGTGGGGACCACCGCTCCGGGCGGCCGGCCGACCACCCGCCCGTCCTCGTCCTCGACCCCGGCGGACGGTGAGACGTTCAACCTGAAGGCCGGCGAGAGCCTGGTCATCACCGACGACGAGGGCACCATGGAGATCACGGTGCTGCGGTTCCGCACCTCGACCAAGGGCTGCAAGGCGTACTCGTCCGCGCCCGACAAGGGGCTCTACCTGATCGCGGACGTCACCGCGACGGTGAAGAAGGGCAAGATGTCGATCAACCCGTTCTACTTCCAGTGGGTCGCCGACGACGGCACCACCGAGAACGGGATCGCCGGGGCGTTCGCCGGCTGCGGCGACCTGCTCGACTCCGGCGTCAACCTGCGGGAGGGCAGCAAGCGCACCGGCAGCGTCACCTTCGACGTGGCCAACCAGAACGGCGCGATGGAGTACCGGCACAAGTTTGAGACCGCCGGCTCCTGGAAGCCGTAGGTCCGAACCGCGTACCCGGCTGTCCGGGTGCGCGGATCGGCCATCGCCTATGACGCTGAGGGGCTGAGCGGCACCCACCTCACGGGTGCCGCTCGGTAGGCGCCGCGTGGCCGGGGGCGGTCTGCCCGACCACGAGTGGGGCGGGCCGGTACGACTGTGGTCGGGGCGGCCCGGCGGTGGCGGCCAGCTTGGCCCGGGGCCGGTCGGCGTCGGGGTGGCGCAGCTCGTCGAAGATGGCCGACGCCGCCCGCCAGGCCCGCCGGGCGGCGGCGAGGTCGCCGGCCGCGCGCTCGGCGTCGCCGAGGTTGTCCAGCACCTCCGCCTCGTCGTACCGGTCGCCCAGCTCGCGGTGCAGCGCGAGCGCCCGCCGGTAGCAGTCCGCGGCCTGCCCGTGGTCACCGCGCCCGTGGTGGACGTAGCCGAGGCTGTCCCAGGTCAGGGCGGCGCCGTGCCGGTCGCCGTTCTCCTCGTGCAGCCGCAGGGCCGCTTGGCAACAGCGCAGCGCCGGCCCGGGTTCGCCGAGGCGGGCGTGCAGCCAACCCAGGTTGTTGAGCGCCTTGGCCTGCCCGACCCGGTAGCCGGCGGCCCGGTAGAGGTCGAGCGCCCGCTGCGTCTCGTCGAGCGCCGCCCGGTGCCGGCCCTGCCGGGCCAGCACCCAGCTCACCCCGAGGTGCGTGTGCGCCCGACCCGTGTCGTCGCCCAGCTCCCGGTAGAGCTCCAGGTCACGGCCGTAGTGCAGGTGTGCGCCCCGGTGGTCGCCCAGCCAGGTGCAGGCGATGGCCAGGCCCCGGTGTGCCAGGGCCTGCCCGGCCAGGTCGCCCCGACGCCGGGCCGCCGCGAGGGCGGTGCGGTGCGCGGCGGCCAGTTCGGGCCAGTGCCCGCGCCGGTCGAGGTACGTGGTGAGGGCGGCGGCCAGCATCCACGCGTGCCGGTCCAGGCCGGTGCCCGCCGCCTGTTCCACGGCGGCCAGCAGGACGTGGTGTTCGGCGGTGAACCAGCCGGTCGCCCAGGCGTGGTCCGGCCGGTCGCCCACCGTCACTCCCGGCTCCGGTGCCGGCAGCGTCGCCGGCCGGGCCAGCCGGTACGGGTCGAGCAGGTGGTCCGCCGCGTGCGTGGCGTGCAGGTAGTGGTCGAGAAGGCGGCTCCGGGCGGCTGTCCGCTCGGCCTCCGGGTCGGCCTCGTGGCACAGCTCGGAGGCGTAGGCGCGGAGCAGGTCGTGCATGGCGTACCGGCCGGGGACGCGCTCGGTGAGCAGGTTCGCCCGGGCCAGCCCGACCAGCAACGGGCCGACCCGGGACGGGGGCAGGCCGGCCAGGCTGGCCACCGCCGGCCGCGCGACGTCGGGGCCGGGGTGCAGACCGAGCAACCGGAACAGCCGGGCGGACGCGGCGTCCAGCGCCCGGTACGACCAGGAGAAGACCGCCCGGGCGTCGGTCGCGGGGTCACCGGTCTCCAGCGCGGCGAGCCGGTCCGCGTTGGTGGCGCGCAGTTCCGCGGCGAGGGCGGCCAGCGGCACGTCAGGCTGTCCGACGGCCCGGGCTGCCACGATGGCCAGCGCCAGCGGCAGGCCGGCGCAGCGCCGCACGATTTCGTTGAGCGCCATCGGCTCGGTGCCGGCGCGACCTCGGCCGAGCCTGCGGCCCAACAGTTCCCGCGACTCTGCGGGCGCGAGCAGGTCCAGGGTCACCGGACGGGCCCCGTCGCTGACGACCAGCCCGGTGAGCCGGTTGCGGCTGGTCACCACGACCAGGCTGTCCGGTGAGCCCGGCAGGAGGGGCCGCACCTGCTCGTCGTCGCGGGCGTTGTCGAGCAGCACCAGCACCCGCCGGCCGGCGAGCAGGCTCCGGAACAGCGCGGACTGCCCGGGCAGGTCGGTGGGCACCCGCTGGGGCGGCACGTGCAGCGCCGCCAGGAAGCCGCGCAGCGCCTCGGCCGGCGGGACGGCCCGGCCGTCGAGGTCGAACCCGCGCAGGTTGACGTAGAGCTGGCCGTCCGGATAGCGATGCGCGATCCGGTGCGCCCAGTGCACCGCGAGGGTGGTCTTGCCCACCCCGGCGGTGCCGGCGATCGCGGAGATCACGACCGCCCGTCCGGCACCGTCCCCGCCGCCGGCGTCGCCGCTGCAGGTGGTGTCGTCCTCGCCGGCGGGATCGCCGGGCAGCAGGTTGTTCAGCTCGCGCAGCGCCGCCGTCCGCCCGGTGAACCAGGCCGGCTCGCCGGGGAGCTGCGCCGGGGGCGGCCCAGCGGGCTGGGACGCGACTGTCTCGGCGGGAACGGGCGGGGCGGGCCCGGTGGCGGTTGGCACCTGGCCCCGCAGCACCCGCAGGTGCGCCTCGACCAGTTCGGCACCCGGCTCCACACCCAGCTCGTCGACGAGTTGGCGCCGGGTCTCGGCGTACAGCCGCAGCGCGGCGGCCTGCTGGCCGCAGCCGGCCAGGGCGAGCAGGTACCGGGCCACCAGCGGCTCGCGCAGCGGGTGGGCGGTGACCAGGGGGCGCAGGGCGTGCGCGACCCCGGCGCACCGGCCGAGGCCGAGTTCCACGGCGGCGAGCCGCTCGTGGGCGGCCAGCCGCTGCTCGTCCAGGCCGGCGGCGGCGGTGGCGACGAAGGCACCCGCCGCGCCGGCGAGCGCCGGCCCGCGCCACAGCGCCAGGCCGGCGCGCAGCAGCCGCGCCGCCTCCGCAGGCCGGTCGGCCGCCTCCTCGGCGCGGGCCTGTTCGACCGCCGCGGTGAACTCGGCCAGGTCCAGCTCCGTCCCGCGTACGGTGAGCCGGTAGCCGCCGCCCTGGGTGACCAGCAGGTGGGCCGCACCCTCGGCGCGCAGGGCCGCCCGGATCCGGGAGACGCAGACCTGCACCTGGGTCCGGGCGGTGGCCGGTGGGTCGTCCGCCCAGAGCGCCGCCACGAGTTGCCCGGCGGGGACCAGCCGGTCGGCGTCGAGCAGCAACAGCGCGAGCACCGCGCGTTGCTGGGGACGGTCGATGGCGAGGACCCGGTCCCCGGCGGTCACCTGGACAGGACCGAGGACGGACCACCGCATGACGTTCCCCACCAGTCGTGATCGGACGAGCCAAGTCTATGGATGGGATGCGCGGGGGTGGCCGGCGGCAAGCCGTCGGATAGTGGACGCCAAGCGTGGCCGCCCAGGCTATCCCCAGCCGCCGGCGACGGACCGGCGGCGACGGACCGGTGCCAGCGCACCGGCCGTCCGGGGTGGACAGGGAGATCGACAATGCGAGCAATCAGAGGACGTGGCGTGCTGACGGCGGTCGTCGGGGCGGCGGCGGTGCTGGGGGCGATCGGCGGGGCGGTGCCGGCGTCGGCGGACCCCGCCGGGCTGGAGACGGTCACCCAGTTGGCGGCCGAGAGCAGCCTGGACAAGTCGGCGCTCGCGTCGTGCCCGGCCGGCAAGGTGGTCACCGGGGGCGGCGGCTTCCTCACGGCCGGGTCGACGGCCGACGGCCGGGTCGGGCTGGACCGGCTGGAGCCGCTGGCGAACGGCACCGGCTTCTTCGTGACGATGCGGGAGGTGGGCCCGACGAACTTCACCGGCGACTGGGGGCTCCAGGCCCTCGCCCAGTGCGCCACCACGCCGGCCGGCTACCAGGTCGTGGCGACGACCGGGGCGGTCGGGACGGAGTTCGTCACGGCCAGTTGCGGGACGAAGAAGGTCATCGGGATGGGCGGGCGGATCAACAGCGGCCTGGGTGACGTCGTGCTCGACCAGGTGGTGCCGTCGTCCGACCTGTCGTCGGTGACCGTCCGGGCGGTCGCGGTGCAGGGCACCTCGCCGACGGGCTGGAGCGCCACGTCGTTCGCGGTCTGCGCCACCGCGCCGGCCGGGCTGGAGCGGATCGTGGTGACGGGGGCGAGTTCGAGCGACCCCCAGCACACCCACTTCAGGACCTGCCCGGCCGGCAAGGCGCTCTACAGCGCGGGGGCCGACATCAACGCCGGCAACGGGCAGGTGCTGCTCAACGCGATCAACATCACCTCGGGCACCACCGTGCGGGTGCGGGCGACCGAGGACGCCGACGGCTTCGCCGGCACGTGGAGCCTCAACGGGTACGGCATCTGCGGTAGCTGACCCGTGGGTCCGGGTGCCGCCGGCGGTGGCGGAACCCGGACCGGCCCGGGGGATCCCGGGTCTGGTCGCCAGGCAGGCGGAGTCGGACCGTGCGGTCCGGGCGTGCCGGAGTGACCGTCAGACGGTGTAGAGGATCTTCACCCCGCTGTTGCTCGTCGCCGAGACGGCCGTGCCACGGACGCCGGAGCTGAGGTTCCGCCAACCACTGTTGCTGGCCGCCTCGTGCACCGAGCCCCCGGCCACGGTGTAGACGATCTTCACACCGTTGAGGTTGATCGCCGCCAGGGCGTCGGCGCTGACCCCGGAGATGCCGGAGTTGAGGTTCCGCCAACCGTTGGCGCTGGACGCCTCGTGCACCATCCCGCCGGCAACGGTGTAGACGTACTTCACGCCGTCGACGCTGATCACGGCCAGGGCGTTGGCACTGACCCCGGAGACGCCCGTGTTCAGGTTCCGCCAACCGCTGTTGCTAGCCGCCTCGTGCACCGAGCCCCCGGCCACGGTGTAGACGATCTTCACACCGTTGAGGTTGATCGCGGCCAGGGCGTTGGCGCTGACCCCGGAGATGCCGGTGTTCAGGTTCCGCCAACCGTTGGCGCTGGACGCCTCGTGCACCATCCCCCCGACCACGGTGTAGACGTACTTCACGCCGTCGACGCTGATCACGGCCAGGGCGTTGTTGCTGACGCCGGAGATGCCGGTCCAGAGGTTGCGCCACCCGGTGTCGCTGGACGCCTCGTACACCCGGCCGTCGTTGACGGTGTAGAGCAGCTTGTTCGTGCCCATGACCATCGACGCGGTGGCCGAGCCGGTGATGCTGTTGACCGGCAGCATCTGCCAACCGTTGTGGCTGCCGGACTCGTACACCTGGCGGTTGGTGTTGACCTGCCCGCAGTTCTGGCTGGTCATGTTCCGGGCCGGCGAGGTGGGGCCGGAGATGTACAGCGGACCGGTGTTCGGGCTGCCGTCGGAGGTGATGCCGGAGGCCACCCCGTTGAAGTACGACTCGGTCTTGACGCCGTCGCGCACCTGCTCGTAGTGCAGGTGCGGGCCGGTGGAGTTGCCGGTGCTGCCGACCCGGCCGATCTGCTGGCCGGTCGACACCCACTGCCCGGCGCGGACCATCGGCGTCTCGATCATGTGCAGGTAGAACGTCCGCCAACCGCCGCCGTGATCGATGATCACGTACCAGCCGCCGCTGTTGCCCCAGCCGGCGAACGTGACGGTGCCGCTGTAGGAGGCGAGGATCGGCCGGCCGTTGCTGGCCCCGCCGGTGAAGGTCAGGTCGATGTCGTAGTCGTCGTGGCCGTAGTAGGTGGCCATCCTCCATGTCTCGCCGCAGGGAACCGGCATCTGGAAGTTGGGCCGGGGGCCGGCGGCGTGGGCCGGCGTGGCCACGACAGCGGTGGCGCCCGCGACCGTGAGCACCGAGGCTCCGGCGGTCGCGAGTGCCAGGCAGGCCGACGTGAGGACGCGGGCGAACAGACCCGTCATTGAGGAGTTCCCTCCGATTGGGCTACGAGGTAGAAGGATGTCGATCCTACTGTCGAACGCCCGAGCCGGAAGATCGACCCGGCTACCAGGTCTGCCGCGCCGATGCGGGCCACGCTCTTCGGGGAGACGCCCCCGTCGAGGGCTCCTGTGGGCCAGTACGCCGGACGCTCCCACCCGACAATCCGGGTGGGAGCGTCCGGGTGAGCGCCGTCTGTTACCGGAGCTGGTAGGCGCGGGTCACGGTCTGCTCGACGGTGTTGCCGTCAGCGTCGGTGGCCTGCACCCGCAGCGACACGAACCCGTTGGTCGCGGCCAACTTCGGGTGCCAGATCGTGGACTCGAACTGTCCCGTCCGCTTCCGGTCGACGTCGGCGGCCTTCCAGGTCGCGCCGTCGTCGTAGGAGACCCACAGCTTCGTGTTCCGTACCGCCGGCCCGGACAGCCCGTTCGGGTGCCGGACGGTCAGGTCGATGTCGAACCGGGAGTCGGCCCTGGCCCGGTTGTTGAGGTCGACATCCACGTCGTAGTCGACCGACAGCATCGGCATGATCTGCCGGGCGTCCGCGCGCTGCGAGTGGAACGTCCAGGCAGTGTTGACCTTGGTGGAGGTCGTCCACCAGGAGTCCTCCCTCGCCACGTCGAGCGTCACCCGGTACGCGGCCCGCTCCAGCAGGGCCGGGAAGGCGAACCCGGCCCCGTTCGAGGTTCCGAGCAACTCGCCGTTGCGGTAGACCGTGGCGCGAACCTTGTCGGTCTGGATGAGGTGCGGCTGCTCCCTGTGGTCGGCTCCGGTGTCGAGCATCGCCGAAGACTGGACCACCACCAGGTCGTTGTCGCGGTAGGCCGCGTCCGCCAGATCCGCTGGCAGGGCCGTACGGACCACGGACTTGTTCCAGCTCGGGGACAGCCGCTGCCCCGGGCGCAGCACCTTGACCGTTTCGATCTGCTGAGATCCGCCCACCTGCCATGCCGGAGCAAGCGCCGTCATCTGCCCGGTCCGCAGACCGGCGCTGACGTACTCGGTCCGGGTCAACGGCGTGACCAGCCGGTCCCAGGCGTTGTACGCCAGGACCTGTCGCGGTGCCCAGATGAGCCGGAAGTAGGAGGCCTCGGTGCCGTTGGTGGAGGCATGGTAGGAGGTTCGCAGGGTAGCCAGGTCGCTGTCCCGAACCCGGTACCGCTGGTTCGCCGGCAGGCCACCCTTCTCCACCTGGAGCAGCTCATAGGCGTACGGGCTGACCGCCACCCCCTTGAACTCGACCGTGACCCGGTCACGACGCAGGAGGTCGAGCAGTTGCCCACCCTGCTTGCCGGAGAGGGTCATCGCCGGGATCGCGGTGGGTGTGCGGGTCCAGAAGTCGACGCCCCAACGCTCGGGGATGTTGTTGTAGACGATCACCGCTGACGCGCCTGCGGCGACCGCGTTGGCGAGTTGCTGGTCGGGGGAGATGGCGGCACTGCGCTTGACCAGTGCGGTCTTGCCCCGCACGGCGAGCCCGGCGTACTCCTGGGAGGTGCCGGTCCCGGCCGAGACCACCTGCAGTCGTTTGGTGCCGTCGAACCGCACCGAGCCGCCGTTACCGCCGAAGTAGGCAGCGTCGTCCAGCGACCTCGCACCCCGGCCGACGACCCGCGCCGTCAGGTCGAGCGCGGTCAGCGTCCACCCGGTGTACGCCTCCAGGTTGTTGTTGGTCTGCTCTGTGGGGATCGAGTAGAGGGCGGTCTCGCCACCCAACCAGTACTCAAAGCCGTACCCGTACTTCTGGTTGGTGCTGCTGCTGTTGGTGAAACCCAGCCGGGCCCGGTCGGTCTTCGTGGGCTTCGGCGTCCGCATGCTCACCGACGAGGCTTTACGCCCGTCGAAGGTGATCGTCCGGTCGCCCGTGATCGAGATGTTCGGCTGGACGCCGTGGGTGTACTCCCAGACCCGGTTGTATTCCGCGCTCGGGTCGGACATCGCCGCATGGAAGGTGTATTCACCGGCCGGCAGGGACAGCGTGATCGTCCCGTCCTGGTCCGGGTACAACACCTCGGGAGCGGCGGATCGCCCGAGATCGAAGAGTCGCACCTCCGCCATGCCGAGCGCGGGCGCCGCGCCGTCCCGGCCGATGACCTTGATCTTTGTCTCGAACCGCTCCACGTCCTTGACCAGACCGACAGCGGTGGAGACGACAGTCGTGCCGTCGGCGGAGACGCCGGTCAGGTTGACACTGTAGGCACCGGTCGGCACCCCCGTGAGGGTCATGGTCACCGACACGGTGGCGGTGCCCTTCGCCGGCACGGTCACCGTGTCGGCGCCGAGGCTCAGCAGCCCGGCGGGCAGTCCGGCGCCCCGCAGGGACAGGGCCAGGGTGACCGGCTGGTCGCCGTCGTTGGTGTACGTCACCTGCTTGACCACCGGTGCGGTGGTATCCCACTGCACGATGCCGTAGTTGACCACGCCGGTGCCGAACACGTTCTGCTGGACGGCCCGGGACACGTCCACCCGACCCGCGCCCTGGCTGAACGCCGGGGCACTGGCACCTGCCTTCGCGGTGCTGACCAGTTGGTTCTTGAGCCGCTCGGCGGTCCAGTCCGGATGCTGCTGGGCGAGGATCGCGGCAGCGCCGGCGACGTGCGGAGTGGCCATCGACGTACCACTGGCTGAGGTGTGGTGCGGGTCGACCGGCTTGCCCAGTGAGGTGCCTGCGGCCCGGGCGGCGACGATGGCCACCCCGGGTGCGGTGATCTCGGGCTTGATCGCACCGTCGCCGACCCGTGGGCCACGGCTGGAGAAGTAGGCGATGTCGTCCGCGTCGTCGACCGCGCCCACGGTCAGCGCAGCGTCGGCCGTGCCCGGGGAGCCGAGGGTGCTCGCTCCGCTCTCGCCCTCGTTGCCGGCGGCGATGGTGAACAGGGCGCCGGTCTCGGCGGTCAACTGGTTGACGGCCAGCGCCATCGGGTCGGTGCCGTCGGTTCCCGGGCCGCCGAGGCTCATCGAGATGACCTTGGCACCGGAGCGGGCCGCCCACTCCATCCCGGCGATGATCCCGGAGTCCAGGCCCGAGCCGCCGTCACCGAGGACCTTGCCGATCAGCAGTTGCGCGCCGGGCGCCACTCCCTTGTTCTTCCCACCCGACGCGGAGCCGGAGCCGGCGATCGTCGAGGCGACGTGGGTGCCGTGGCCGTGGCCGTCCTTGACCTCCTCGCCAGGGATGAAGCTCCGGCTGTCGGCGATCTTCCCGGCAAAGTCCGGGTGACTCGGGTCGATTCCGGTGTCCAGCACCGCGACCTTCACCCCGGTGCCGTCGTAGCCCGCCGCCCAGGCGTCAGGCACGCCGATCTGGGGCACGCTCACGTCGAGCAGCGCCTTGGCCTTGGCGTCCAACCAGACCCGGTCGATTCCACCGGCGAGCTGGGTCCGCGCCGTGCCCGCCTGCGGGCCATCGTCGTCGATGGCCTCCCAGAACGCCTCCACCTGCTTCTTGTCCGCCGCCATCGCCGCACCGTTGATGCTGGTCAGCGACCGGAGCACCTGACCGCCCGAGGGGGCCGCCGCACGGGCTGCGACGCCGTTGCCCCGGTAGCGCACGATCAGCGGGATCGACCCCGTACGGGCGTCGTCGTACCCCTGCTCGATCAGACCGGTCACGTTGAACAACCGCCGGTCCAACCGCCCGGCGGTGATTAGCGACTGAGCTTCCTTGGGCAGGACGTAGACGTCCTTGCCGACGGTGGTGACGGTGATTCTTCCGTTCGTGCCCTCGTGCCCGTTCACTGCCACCGCAGTCGGCTGGTTCGCGCCGCTCGTCACCGTGACGACATCACCGGTGAGCAGGGTGACCTGCTTGGTCGTCTGCGCCGACCCTGGGACCGTGGTCACCCCGCCTTGAGAGGCCTTCGGCTGCCCGTGGGCTGCTGCACCGCCGCCCGTCGCGACGAGCGCGGCAGCGACGGTGGCGCCGAGCAGCGTCCGTCTACGCCATACCCGCATCTCATGGACTCCTATCTATAGACGCGAGAGCGCCTAGTGATCAAACAGCCTGGTCAATGTCCGGTCGGCGGCGCTACGGTGCAGCCTGGCGAGCACCGGACATGTCGGGTCTTCGCCACGCACCGATCGGAGGGGGCCGTCCGGCTGCCCGATCCCACATGCCGAGTACCTGGTCAGCGGGCCGATGGCGGTAGCCGAGACTGGTACGGCGCAAAACAGCAGGTGGGGAGGGGCGAGATGCTAGGTGGGTTCGGCATTGACGAGCGCGAGGAGGCGGTCTACGCCGAGATCCTCCGCCGCCGTCAGACAACCGTCACCGAAGCGTCGGAGACTCTCAGCATCGCTCCCGCGACCGTCAGCGACTGCCTGGCCAAGCTCGTCTCACTCGGCCTGGTCACCGGCCATGACAACGGCCTGCACACGGCGGTGGCCCCGGACGTCGGACTCGGCACACTGATCGTGCAGCGTCAGGCCGAGCTGCAACGGGTCCACGGCCGGCTGGCGGAGCTGGTCGCGATGTACCGCACCGGATCGTCCTGGCCGGCCGGTCAGGTGGAGACGATCACCACGCCTGAGCAACTCGCCACGTGGGTCGACACCATGGAACGGGGCGCCCAGACGGAGATGCTGGTGTTCTTCCGACCGCCATACATCCTGAGCCCCGATCTCGACACCTTCAGCAGGTTCGCGCCGACGTACCGCTACGTCTACGAACGCAGCGCCTTTGACGACTCCCGAGTTCCCGAAGAGATCACCGGATACCTGAAGAACGGCTACGAGATCAGGGTCGCGGATGCCCTACCCAACAAGATGATAATCATCGACCGGCACGCCGTCCTCCTGCCGATGCGGCTCGACCAGACGAGCATGCACCCCGGCTTCCTCCTGATCCGTGGCGAGTCTCTGGTCCGGATGCTGGTTGACCTGTTCGAGCGGGTCTGGGCGGCGGCAACACCGCTCCGGGTCACCGCCGCCGGCCTCGCCGACGGCGCACAGGCCATGGACGAGGTCGATGTCCTCCTGCTCACGCTGCTGCTGTCCGGGCTGCCGGACAAGACCGTCGCCGGACGGCTCGGCACCAGCGAACGCACGGTGCAACGCCGGCTCCGTCGCCTGATGAAGCTGACCGGAGCCAACAGCCGGATGCAACTCGGCTGGTACGCCGCCCGATCCGGCCTCATTCCGCTCTGACGACCAACCGCCCGGCTTGCTTGTCGGGAAAAGGCCGGGACTACTCCCGGTCGGCTCCTGACCAGATGGCGCGCGATTTCGAGATCTTTACGGCGTGCCGGCACCGCTGGCTCAGGCGACAGTCAGTGGACCTGATGGACCTGATAACGGCGTTCCAGGTCGAAGGTGATGCCGGTGATCTCGTCGATGACGGCCCAGACGAAGTCCTCGTCCGGCCCCCATTCCGGGAAGGTCAGCCCCTGCTCGACCGGCAGTGGGGCGCCCTCGTCGACCACGGGTTCCCCGTCGGTGTAGACGAGACGCCGGGCCAGGGTGTGCCCGTCGTGATAGGTGAACCCGTAACTACTGCTGACGCTGGAGAAGACGACCGACAGCGCCCGGTGGCCGGTCAGGTCGATCTCTGTCGTCACGTACACAAGGGATGGGTCCCACAGCTCGTGCCACCGCCCGGTCCGGGCCGTGTAGACGACGTCGTGTCGCATGCCCGAGGTCGCCTCGTCGCCGTGGACCTCTTCTCCGGTGGCCGTCGCGGCGGTGGTCAGCATGGCGAGCGGATCGTGGTCGGCGACGAAGACCGCAGAGGTGTTCCAGCCCATGGCGCACAGGCTATCGCCGTGGCCGTGAACCGCTACAGCAAGGCCGCCTCGGAGGCCAGCCGGTCCGCAGCCAAGCGTCTCGGCGAGCAACTGGACACCTGAGCTGCCGCACAAGATCGAAAAGTCCGTCGGCGTCGATCACCAGCCGGCCCGCGCTGATCGGGTCGTCCGCTTGGCGGTAGGCGCGGGCGGCGTCGACCAGGTGGGGGCGGCGCGGCGTTCGACCGGCAGACGGGACCTTGACGGCCCGTACAGGTGGTGGGAGGATCGCCGCAGCCGATGTTTACGTGAACATCGATGGGCGGCTACACGGGCCGCAGCCAGAGCGCCTCCAGCCAAGGCGGCGCCCTTTGTCGACCCGGCAATTCCGGCTCCCTTGGCCCCGTCCCGCCAGCCGGGAGCGGGACGAAGGGCGTCTGGCTGCCGTCTGCACGTCACCGTCGCACCGGCACGCCTGACAGTTCTTCCCGCTTGCGCACGTCTCGCCCGATCCGGAGGTTGCATGTTCACCGCGCCACACCGTCGGCTCAACAGGCTTACCGGCGAATGGCTGCTGGTTTCCCCGCACCGTGCCACCCGTCCGTGGCAGGGGCAGGTGGAAGACGTGGTCGACGAGCGCCGGCCCGAATACGACCCCAGTTGCTACCTGTGCCCCGGGAACGATCGGGCGGGCGGCGCGACCACTCCCGAGTACACATCCACCTATGTCTTCGACAACGACTTCCCGGCGCTGCGACCGGAAACCCCAGCCGAGCAGCTGGGTGATGACGGACCGCTGGTGATGGAGAGCGAACGAGGAATCTGTCGCGTGCTCTGCTTCTCCCCCCGACATGACCTCTCTCTGGGTGAGATGAGCCTCGACGCGATCAGGCGAGTAGTCGACACCTGGAATGACCAGTATGTTCAGCTCGGATCCATCGACTGGATCCGCTACGTACTCGTCTTCGAAAACCGGGGCGCGATGATGGGTGCCAGCAATCCGCACCCGCATGGGCAGATCTGGGCCAACGAGCGACTGCCCAACGAGGTGGCGCGCGAGCTGCATCAGCAGCAGATGTATGCCGCGAATGGCCAGTGCCTGCTCTGCGACTATCTGGCTGTCGAGCTGAAGCACGACGAACGGATCGTCTGCGCCAACGAGCATTTCGTTGCGTTGGTGCCGTTCTGGGCTACCTGGCCGTTCGAAACGCTGGTGCTTCCCCGCGCGCATCAGGGGGCGCTACCCGACCTGGATGCCGGTGAGCGCGACGCCCTGGCCGACATCCTGCGGCGAGTGACCCGCCGGTACGACAGGCTCTTCGGAGTCGCCTTTCCATACTCGACGGGCTGGCATCAACGGCCCACGGACGGCGAAGCTCATCCGGAGTGGCACCTGCACGCGCATTTCTATCCACCGCTACTGAGATCCGCGACGATACGCAAGTTCATGGTCGGCTACGAGCTGCTTGCCCAGCCGCAGCGCGACATCACTCCTGAGAACGCAGCACAGCTGCTGCGGAGCCTGCCGGAGGACTAATGGTTGACGGACAAGTACGAGCGGATTTCGAACAGGAGTTCGGCGTCCGCCCGGAACTGTTCGTGCGTTCGCCGGGCCGGGTCAACCTCCTCGGCGAGCACACCGACTACAACGACGGCTGGGTCTTCCCCATGGCGTTGAACATGGGCACCGATGTCGCGCTGCGCCGGCGAGATGACCGCATGTTGCGGGTAGCCGCGCCGCATTTCGGGGCCAAGGATCAGGTGTCCCTCGACGAGCTGCGCCCGCAGGAGGGGCCCGAGTGGACCCGCTACGTGCGGGGCGTGGCTGCGCTGCTGGGCGAGGCGGGGTACGGGCTGACCGGTGCCGACGTCCTGATCAGCGGTGACCTGCCGGTCGCGGCGGGTCTGTCGTCGTCGGCGTCACTTGAGCTGGGTATCGCCGCCGGGCTGATGACACTGTCCGGGCAGCTGTTCGACCGGGTCATGCTGGCCCGCCTCGGACAGCGGGTGGAGAACGAGATTGTCGGTGTGCAGAGCGGAATCCTGGATCAGCTCGCCGTCGCGGGCGGCGTTGCCGGGCGGGCGCTGTTGATCGACTGCCGGACTCTTGACATCGATCCCGTGCCGATTCCGAGTGACGTCCGCATCCTGGTTCTGCACACGGGGGTCTCCCGGACGCTGGCGGCGTCCGCATACAACCGTCGGCGCGCCGAGTGCGAGTCGGCGCTGCGTACGCTCAGCTCGGTCGAACCGGACCTGAAGGCGCTGCGTGATGTCAGCCCGAAGCTGCTGGCCGACGAGCAACAACGGCTCGGGGACACCGAGCTGCGTCGGGCGCGGCATGTCGTCACGGAGAACGAGCGGGTGCTGACCGCCGCCGACGCGTTGCGGTCCGCAGACGTCGACGCGTTCGGATCGCTCATGACAGCCTCGCACGCAAGCCTGCGCGACGACTACGAGGTGAGCATCTTCGAGTTGGACGCCCTGGTCGACATCGCCCTGTCCACCCCCGGCGTTCTGGGTGCGCGAATGACCGGCGCCGGCTTCGGTGGCTGCGCGGTCGCGCTGGTCCGGACCGAACGGGCCACGTCTGCGGCAACGGCCATCACCGGGCGATACCGACGCGCAACGGGCCGTGCTGGAAACGCGTACATCTGCTCCCCGAGCGACGGGGTTCACGTCCGCTGGGCCAGAGACGATGTCGACTAAGTCGCTCTTGAGGCTGACGGGATGTCCGCTGAAGCCCGTCCTGGATCACCGCTGTCGGCCACCGCCACGTCACCGGCATGGGTCTGGACGTGGCAGGGCCGGCGCCGACACCGTCCAGTACGGCTACCCAACCAGCTCTGGAAGCTCGGCAAGCCCTTGGGTACCGGGCACAGCGGCGCGCAGTGGTGCGCCGCCGCACCTCTTACCACCCCTCACACCAGCTCGCGCCGTCCCTCGTCCCAGGAGTCGCCATGAGCCTGCCCGTCGACCGCAGACGCCTCATCACCACCGCCGCACTCACCGCCGGCGCCGCCGCCCTGCCCTTGCCGGTGTTCGCCCGACCGGCGGCTGCCGCCGTACCGCCGCAGGTCACCCTCCCCGAACGCGGCATATACGACACCGCCGTCGCCACCGACTGGACCGACGGATTCCTCACCGGCAACGGTGAGTACGGCGCCGTCCTCCACGGCGCGCCGGCACTGGAAAAAGTGGTCTTCAACCATCACCGGTTCGTCCTGCCCAACGGCACCCGCAACCTGACCCCGCCGGTGCTCTCCGGGCGGCTGGCCGGTGTCCGCGACAAGGCGCTGGCCGGCGACTACAGCGGCGCCAACGCCGACTTCACCAACGGGTGGAGCCTGCGCTGGACCCAGACCTACCATCCCGGCTACGAGCTGCAGATCAAAACACCCGACGCCTCCAGCATCAGCAACTACGCGCGCATCACCGACTTCGCCACCGGCGAGGTCACCTCGACCTGGACGGACACCCACGGCACCTGGAGGCGCCGAGCCTTCGCCTCCCGAGCCGACCAGGTCATCGTCCACGAGCTCACACCCGCCAGCGGCCGGGCCATCAATGCCACGCTCAGCGTCAACGCCGCCCTGGCCGGCGTCCCGAGCACGGTCACCTTCAGCACCCTGGCCACCGTCACCAACGGTAACGGCTACCTGAACCTGCGTGCCGTCTACCCGACAGCACAAGGGGCATACGGCTACGAGGGCGTCACCCGGGTCGTGGCGACCGGCGGCTCCGTCACCGTGTCCGGCTCGACCATCGTCGTCACCGCAGCCACCACGCTCGTGCTGCTGACCAAGCTCAACCGGTACGAATCAGCCACCGCGTGGAACGCCAAGCCGCTTCACGCGGCGCTCGCCGCCCTGGCCGCCGGCTACTCGACGCTGCGCAGCCGCCACATCGCCCTGCACAAGCCGCTGTTCGACCGCAGCCGCCTCGACCTGAACGTGAGCCCAGCCGACCGGCAACTGTCCACCAGCGAACTCGTCGCACGCCAGAATGCCGACCGCAACGTCATCGACCTCGCCCTGCTGGAACGGCTGAACGATTCAGGCCGCTACCTCTTCCTCAGCTCCAGCGGTGTACTGCCACCACGGCTCACCGGAATCTGGACGGGCTCCTGGAACGCCGCCTGGGCAGACGACTTCACCACCGACGCCAACATCAACCTGCAGGTCGCCGGCGGCAACATCCTCGACCTCACCGAAGCGATGGACGGCTACTTCAAGCTGATCCTCGGCCAGCTCGCCCACTGGCGGACCAACGCACGAAACCTCTACGGCGCCCGCGGCTTCCTCGCCCCGTCCCGGACCGACGGCGAGTACGGCCACATGCTGCACTTCAACTACGACTTCCCCGGCCACTGCTGGACCGGCGGCGCCGACTGGCTGCTCTACCCGCTGCTGGAGTACTACCAGGTCACCGGCGACCAGGCATTCCTGGTCGACAAGCTCGGCCCAGCCCTCATGGAACTCGCCCTGTTCTACGAGGACTTCCTCACCCGCACCGACGCCAACGGCGACGTGGTGTTCGTACCGTCGTTCTCCATGGAGAATTCGCCCGGCAGCACCGGCGTCGCCCTGGCCGTCAACGCCACCGGCGACATCCAGGCCGGCAAGCACGCGCTGCAGGCAGCCATCGACGCCGCCAACGCCCTCGGCGTCGAGCAGGGCAGCGGCCAGGGCGTCCAGCGATGGCGGGCCCTGCTGGCGCGGCTGCCGCCGTATGCCGTCAACAGCGACGGCGCCCTGGCCGAATGGTCCCGGCCCGGCCTGACCGACCGTTACAGCCACCGCCACATCCAGCACCTTTACGGGGCCTGGCCCCTGCACGAGATCAACCCCGAGGAGGCACCGGACCTCGTCGCGGCATCGATCCGCGCCCTCGCGCTGCGCGGCGATGAGAACATCTCCGCACACGGCAGCCTGCACCGCGCCCTGGCTGCTGCACGGCTGAAGGACGGACCCGCCGTTTACCACAACCTACGCAAGATCGTCGGCAACAACATGGTCTTCAGGTCACTGATGACCTCGCACAACCCGAACCTCGACATCTACAACGCCGACGCCGCCAACGCCCTGCCCGGCGTGCTCAGCGAAGCGCTCGTCTACACCAGGCCCGGCATCATCGAACTGCTGCCCGCACTCCCCCACCAACTGGCCAAGGGCACCATCACCAACGTGCGCGGCCGCAACCGCGTACGCATCGCCAGCCTCAGTTGGAACCTGCCCGCACGCACCACCACCATCACCATGGCCTCCGCCGTCACCCAGAAAATCACCCTCATCTGTCGCCGCGGGATCAACTCGATCTCTACCTCCGCCACGATCACCTCCTCCCCCCTCGGCGCGCACGCCCGGGTGATCTCCCTGCCCGCCGGCCAGCAGGTGCAGGTCACCGTCGGCCTGCCCGCGGACACCGTCAGGATCGTCAACCGGCACAGCGGCAAGGTGCTCGACGTCAACGGCGCCAGCACCGCCGACGGCGCCGCCATCATCCAGTGGCCCTGGACCGGTGCCACCAACCAGCAGTGGCGCCTGACACCCAACTACGACGGCTCGTTCCGGCTGACCGGCGTGCACGGCGGCAAGGTGCTCGACAGCCCGGGCGGTTCCAGCGAGGGCGCCGGACTGATCCAGTGGACCGACAACAGCAGCATCAATCAGCGGTGGCAGTTGGTGCCGGCCGCCACCAGCGGCTACTACCGGCTCGTCAACAGGCGCAACGGATGGTGCATCGACGTCGAGAACGGCTCCACCGCCGACGGCGCACGGGTCATCCAATGGCCTGCCAACGGCGACGCCAACCAGGAATGGCAGATCGTCGGCCTGTGAGCCGGCGCGTCCCGACGCACCACGACAGGACCCGGTCGCCGGGCAGGCCGAACCCATCGGCCAGCCCGGCCACACGGGAGTGAGGTTCCCCCGGTAGCTCGGAGGCTTTTGATGTTCCCCGGAGTTGTCGGAGCCGTGTTGGTTGGCGTCAGGCGACGGATAGTGCAATCGGACGGAGCCCGGGGATCCCGGCGCGCCATCACCCGCGCTGTCCGAGCCGCTGCTCACGCTCGAACGGCGCTAGGCTAGCGCCGGAATAGCAGCCGAAGGCCCGTACGATCGGGCCACCCGCGCGGTAGCTGTCGCGGTCGGCGTCGCGGAGCCGCATGCACTCCGGAATCCCCATGCGTTCAGTTCCCGACGGCTGCGGGCCGTCAACCGCTCCTCTTGGTACGCCGTGCGCGCCGGGGGATGAGGGCCACGCTGAATCGCACGGCGCCGGCAAGCACGCCCTCGGCACCCGGCCCAGCACCCAGGTAGGTACCCCCGCTGGTGGAGCTGTCGACGGCGGTCCTGGAATCAGCCGCGTCGCCCAGCCTCCAGTAGGCATTCGCGCAGCGCAATTCGCGGTGAAGACGACTGGGTCGTGTCAGCGGATGGCTCCGGCGCGGCGCTTGTTGTAGATGTCGAACGCGACGGCCAGGAGCAGGACCAAGCCCTTCACCACGGACTGCGTCGACTGGTCGATGCCCATGAGCTGCATGCCGTTGCTCATCACTGCCATGATCAGACCGCCGACCATGGCACCGACGACCGTGCCGACACCGCCGGAGACGGCCGCCCCGCCGATGAACGCGGCGGCGATCGCGTCGAGCTCGAACATGTTGCCGGCGGCCGGCTGCGCGCCGTTGGAGCGGGAGGAGTAGATGACACCGGCGACACCGGCGAGCAGACCCATGTTCACGAAGATCCAGAAGTTCACCTTGCGGACCTTCACGCCGGACAGCGTCGCCGCCGACAGGTTGCCGCCGATCGCATAGACCTGGCGGCCGAAGACGGTGTTCTGGGTCATCAACCCGTACGCGATCACCAGGACGGCGAGGATGATCAGCACGATGGGCAGGCCGCGGGCGTGGGCGAGCTGCCACGCGAAGTACATGACGATCGCGCCGACCAGCAGCATCCGCGCGACGAACAGCGGGAACGACTCCACCGACTGCTGGTACCGGATCCGGGCCAGCCGCGTGCGGAAAACGCTCACCGCGTACCCGATCACCGCAATGGCCGCGATGAGCAGCGTGAACGCGTCGTAGCCCTGCCCGCCGACAAGGCCGTTCAGGAAGCCGCTGGCGACCTTCTGGTACTCGCTCGGGAACGGCGACAGCGAGATGTTGCCGAGCACCTGCAACGTCAGGCCGCGGAAGAGCAGCATGCCGGCGAGCGTCACGATGAACGCGGGCATGCCCACGTACGCCACCCAGAAGCCGTGCCACGCGCCGACCGCGACACCGACGGCGAGGGCGGCCGCGACACCGATCCACCACGGGTACCCCTGCTCGATGACCAGCACGGCGGAGACCGCGCCGGTGAGCGCGACCACTGAACCCACCGACAGGTCGATGTGTCCGGCGATGACCAGGATCACCATGCCGATCGCGAGCACCAGAATGTACGAGTACTGGAGCACGATGTTGGTGATGTTGCCGGGGCTGAGCAGGACACCGTCGGTCAGGAACGCGAACAGCGTCACGATGGCGACGAACGCGATGTAGATGCCGCTCTGCCGGAGGTTGCGCAGGATCAGCGCACGCGGGTCGCTGGTACCGGCATGCAGCGCCGCACCGGAGCCACTCCCGGGCGGCGCCAGCTCCAGCGTCCCGGGGGTCTTGATGGTGGTCATCTGGCGAGCTCCTTCTCCTTCGTCATGAGCGCCATGAGGTTTTCCTGTGTGGCCTGGTCGACCGGCAGCTCACCGGTGATCCGCCCGGCCGAGAGCGTGTAGATCCGGTCGCACATCCCGAGCAGCTCGGGCAGCTCGGACGAGATCACGACGACCGCCTTGCCCTGGGCCACGAGCCGATTGATGATTGTGTAGATCTCGTACTTGGCGCCGACGTCGATGCCGCGGGTGGGCTCGTCCAGGATCAGCACGTCCGGGTCGGTGAACAGCCACTTCGACAGCACGACCTTCTGCTGGTTGCCGCCGGAGAGCGTGCCCACCGGGTCCATGACGCTGGGCGTCTTGATGTTCATGTCCTGCCGGCTCTCCTCGGCGACCTTGATCTCCTCGTTGGCGTTGACCCAGCCCGCGCGGGAGAGCTTGCCGAGCGCGGCAGCGGAGACGTTGGCCCGCACGTCGGCGATGAGGTTGAGGCCGTACCGCTTGCGGTCCTCGGTGGCGTACGCAATGCCGTTGTCGATCGCCTCGGCCACGCTCCGCGCCCTGACCGGCTTGCCGTGCATGAATAGCCGGCCGCTGATGTCCCGCCCGTACGAGCGGCCGAACACGCTCATCGCCAGCTCGGTGCGCCCGGCACCCATCAGTCCGGCGATGCCGACAACCTCACCGGCCCGCACGGTGAGACTGGCGCCGTCGACGACCTTGCGGGGCTGGACCGGATGCCACACGGTCCAGTCCTCGATCCGCAGCACCTCATCGCCGGGCGTGCAGACGCGGTCGGGGTAGAAGCTGTCGAGGTCGCGGCCGACCATGCCGCGGATGATCCGCTCCTGCGTCACGTCGCCGGAGCGCATGTCGATCGTCTCGACAGTGCGCCCGTCGCGGATCACGGTCGTGGAATCGGCGATCGCGGTGATCTCGTTAAGCTTGTGGGAGATCATGATGCAGGTGATGCCCTGGTCGCGCAGCCGCCGGAGCAGATCCAGCAGGTGCGCGGAGTCGATGTCGTTGAGCGCGGCGGTCGGCTCGTCGAGGATCAGCAGGCTCACCTGTTTGGACAGTGCCTTGGCGATCTCGACCAGTTGCTGCTTGCCGACGCCGAGCTGGATCACCGGCGAGACCGGGTTTTCGTCCAGGCCGACCGAGGCCAGCAGCGCGGCCGCGTCGGCGTTGGTGCGGTTCCAGTCGATGAGACCGCCGCGACCGCGGCGCTCGTTGCCGAGGAAGATGTTCTCCGCGATCGACAGGAACGGCACCAGCGCCAACTCCTGGTGGATGATCACGATCCCGACGGCCTCACTGTCGCGAATGCCGCTGAAGTGCGCCGCGCGCCCGTCGAAGACGATCTCGCCTTCGTAGCTGCCGGTCGGGTAAACGCCGGACAGCACCTTCATCAGGGTCGACTTGCCCGCGCCGTTCTCCCCGCAGATCGCGTGGATCTCCCCACGCCGAACGGCGAGCGACACGTGCTCGAGAGCCGTCACACCGGGGAAGCGCTTGGTGATCCCGCGCATCTCGAGCAGTACCTCGTCGTCCATCCGTCCTCCTTCGTCGCCGGTCATGGCCATGGGCTCTGCTGGCTGGCTGGCGCTCGCTTCGCTCGCGCTCGGCCCCGGATGCCGGCTCGGTCCGTCCTCGTCGCGGCGCTCCTCGGACCGGACCTCGCCAGCTTCGGGGCCGGGCCCGGCGGTCGTGCACCGCCGAGCCCGACAGTTCCGTTACTTGGCCTGGCCTGCGGCGACCTCCGCCGCCGTGTAGTAGCCGGAGTCGATGAGCTCCTTCTTGATGTCGTCCTTGAAGACGGTCACCACGGGCAGCAGGTACGACGGCACGACCTTGACGCCGTTGTCGTACGTCTTGGTGTCGTTGGCCTGCGGCTGCTTCTCTTGCAGGAACGCCTCGGCTGCGACGACCGCCTGCTGGGCGAGGAGCCGGGTGTCCTTGAAGATCGTCGAGCCCTGTACGCCATCGTTGATCAGCTTGACCGACGCGATCTCGGCGTCCTGGCCGGTCACCACGGGCATCGGGTTGGCCGCCGTGCCGTAGCCGGCATTCTGCAGCGCGGTGATGATGCCGCGGGACAGGCCGTCGTACGGGGACAGCACACCGTTGACTTTGCTGCCGTCGTTGTAGCTGGAGGTCAGCAAATCCTCCATGCGCTTCTGCGCGGTCTCCTGCTGCCAGCGCAGGGTCGCCACCTTCTCGATCTCGGTCTGCTTCGACTTGACCACCAGCGAACCGTTGTCGATGAACGGCTTCAGGGTCTGCATCGCGCCGTCGAAGAAAAAGTGCGCGTTGTTGTCGTCGAGCGAGCCGGCGAACAGTTCGACCTTGAACGGCCCGGTCTTGTCGCCCTTGGCGCCGTCCTTCGTCTGCAGCCCCAGCCCGACCAGCAGCGCGCTGGCCTGGGCGACGCCGACCTTGAAGTTGTCGAAACTGACGTAGAAGTCGACGTTCTTGCTGTCCCGGATCAGCCGATCGTAGGCGATCACCGGGATCTTCTTGTCGGCGGCGGCCTGTATCTGGCTGCTGAGCGCTGTGCCGTCGATCGCGGCGATGACCAGGACATCCGCGTTCTGCGAAATCATCTGGTCGACCTGCTGCGACTGGGTCGGGATGTCGTCACCCGCGTACTGCAGGTTGACCTTGTACCCCTTCGCCTCCAGCTTTTCCTTGATTGAGTTGCCGTCGGCGATCCACCGCTCGGAGGTCTGGGTCGGCATCGATACACCGATTTTCAGGTCCTTAGGGTCCTGACCGGACGTGTCGGTATCCCCACCAGCACCCTCACCGCCACAGGCCGCGAGGCTCAGGGCCAAGACGGCGCCGCCCAGAGCCACCAGGAATCTTCTTTTTTCCACAAGCCTCTCCTTAATATGCTCGATATACATGTCGAACCCGCCCCTGACGCCTGGCGTCGTCTTAACAGACCTGCTTTCGGCTGGGCCGCGTGGTCTGACTGCCAAGCACGCGCCCTGACGCCTTGTTGGATGCCGCCTGTTGGTGGCCGACCATGCGTCGTTGACCGCAGCGACATTCGCCGGTCGGGATCGGTGCTTATCGGGTGCGGACTTCCACTCGGTAGGTTCGGGTCTGCGAACCGTCCTCGCTGGTCACTGCGATCGACTAGGTGGACCGACGTGGGCCGTGGCGTACGGGCCGGCGACGGTCGCGGTGACCACGGCCCGGTCGGGGCGGGCGGGGGCGACCCGGTAGTCGGTCCGGTTGAGGTCGAAGCCGGCGAGGGGCCGACCGGCCTCTGCTGCCGCAAGCGGCGCGAGGGCGCTCGTCGTCAGCGCCGAGCCGATTGTCGCCGAAACCGTCGCGCTGGCTACCCGGGTCGCCCTACGTCGAGCCATCACACAGCCTCCGATCCGGCGCTTACCGGATGGCTTCTTAAAAGGGGTTTCGAAACTGGCGTGACGCACGTTACGGCAGGCGACGCCGTGGCACAAGCATCCATGGCTCGGCTAGCTTCTTCGCAGCGTCTAGAGTCGCGATGTGCGGCGCACATCCAGAGACATCCGGGTCACCAACCGTTTCGAGGTGATGCGGCACCTCATCGCCTCGGCTACCGTCTCGCGGCAGCAGGTCGCCGCCGAGACCGGGCTGAGCCTGGCGACTGTGTCCAACCTCGTTGGCGAACTGTTGGAGCTCGGCCTGCTGGTGGAGGTGGGCTACCAGGACTCCGGCGGGGGCCGGCCGCGCGGGCTGGTCGCGGTCAACCCCGACGGCGGCGCTCTGGTCGGCATCGACGTGGCCGAGACCTACGTGCACGTCGAAGTCTTCGACCCCACCTTGACGGTGCTTGCCAACGTTGAGGAACCGCTGCACCCGGCAGAGAACAGGCCCGACCAGGTCGTCGCCCACATCGTGTCCGGAGTTCGGTCCGCGCTGACCGAGGCGAAGGTGAGCGATGACCGGGTGCTCGGCGTCGGCGTGAGCGTCCCTGGCCAGATAGACCGCGAGGGCGGGGTATCCGTGTTCGCACCCAACTGGGACTGGCACGACGTGCCGCTGCGCAGCCTGCTGTCGGCGTCTCTAGACCTGCCCCTCTACCTGGACAATCCGCTGCGCGCCTGCGCCGTGGCCGAGCTGTGGTTCGGTGCCGGCCGGGGCCACGACGACGTCATCGTGGTCAACCTCGGCACCGGCGTGGGCGCCGGCCTGATCTTCGGCGGCGCCCTGCACCGTGGGGCGACCAATAGCGCCGGCGAATGGGGCCACACCACGCTCGTCATGGACGGCCGGCTCTGTCACTGCGGCAGCCGCGGCTGCGTCGAGGCGTACGTCGGCGCGCCGGGCATCATGCAGAACCTGCGCGACCTGACCCCAGACAACCCGATGCTGCACCCACATGACCAGACGGCGACCATACAAGCGCTCGCTACGGGCGTCGCTGCCGCCGACCCAGTAGCACTCAAAGTGGTTACCGAGACCGCGCGGTATCTCGGCGTGGCGGTGGCCGATCTGATCAACCTAGTCAACCCCGATGTCGTCGTGCTCAGCAGTTGGGTAGCCAAGCATCTGGGCGAGCCGCTGCTATCGGAGGTACGCGCCGTGGTAGGCCAATACGCGCTCGCCCGCCCTCTTGCGGCCACGGAGATCACCCTGTGCCGACTCACCGGCAATCCGGTGAGCCTAGGCGCAGCAGCCTTCGCGCTGGAACAACTCCTGTCCGCCATCGGCACCGTCCAAAGCCGGCCTCCGCCGACCCCGAGCCGCACCCGCGCGGTGGATCGACGTCCCTAGTCTGGGGACTATAAGACGAACGGCCCTTTTGCGCCGATCGTGCAGATTTGGTCGGTGCCGCTGCCCAGGCGGCTGGGCCGCCACTCCCTGCCACCGCCGAAAGGGAGCCAGCGCCGATCGATGAACAGACCCGCGAGGAGGATCCGCGTCATCACCCCCTGCTTACTCGGCAAACCCTCGGGCGAGGAAGCCGGGGCGCGGCGCGGGGCGGACGGCACTCGCCCGGAGCGCGTCAGGAGGACGGCGGGGCGGTGCTGGTGCGGACAACGAGCCGGGTCGGTACGAGGTCAGTGCCCGGGTCGGCGGGTTCGTTGCGAATCTGTCGCAGCAGCGATTGCACGCAGCGACGACCCACCTCGGCGAAGTCCTGGTGCACGGTGGTCAGCGGGGGCAGGTAGGAGGAGGCGTCCGGGATGTCGTCGAAGCCGACCAAGCTCACCTGGCTGGGCACCTGTCTACCCTGTTCGTGCAGGGCGCGTAGCACGCCGAGGGCCATTTGGTCGTTGGCCGCGAAGATGGCGGTGCAGTCCGGCCGGCCTGCCAGCCGTAGGCCGGCCTGGTAGCCGGATTCGGCGGACCAGTCACCACGTTCGAGTGGGGGCACGGGGCGGCCGCCGGCCTCGAGCACGGAACGCCATGCCTTGGCCCGTCGTTCGCTGGCGAACGACTCGGCCGGGCCGGCGACGTGCCACACCGTACGGTGTCCCAGGTCAAGCAGGTGACGTACGGCCTGCCGGGCGCCGTCTGCTTGGTCGGTGTCGACGACCGGATAGCGGTCGCCGGCGTCGGAGTCCACGACCACGGTGTGTACGCCAGGCGGCAGGGCGACGGTGTTGGTGTCGAGCAGGTGGATCTCGATGATGACGACGACTCCGTCGACAGCGAGCTCGCCCATCCGGGTGAAGGCACCGAGCACGTTGTCCTGGGTGGGCGCGCCGAGTGGGATCAGCGTGATCGCGTATCCCTCGGTGGCGGCGTGGGTGGCGATCGCCTCCACGGTCCGGCTGTTGCCGGTCGACGACAAGTTGAAAAGGATCACGCCGATGGTGTTGAACTGGCCGTAACGCAGCGCGCGGGCGGCGCTGTTGGGTCGGTAGCCCAGCTGCCGCATCGCCTCCAGCACCTGCTGCCGGGTCGCCTCGATGACCGCGGGATGGCCGTTGGAGACCCGGGAGACGGTCTGCGAGGAGACGCCGGCGAGTCGGGCGACGTCAGCCATGGAGACGCGCTGCTTGCGGCGCCCGCCGGGTATGCCTGAGCCGCCACGCTGGGCCCCTCCGACAGGGATAGCGGGTGGTCGATGCCCTCGGGTGTCCGCGTCCATCATCGCTCCCTGCCTTGGCATGCGCCCACACCGAAAGCCCATGCGGCGCGACAAAGCCGTTGCTTGACGGCCGTGGTGAGGAGTGCCACTATACCGCCACGCAAGTTTACCTAAACAGCGCGGCAACCTTCGCGGCAATGTTTACGTAACCATGGACTGTGCCAGGGAAGGAGCGCATCGATGGCTTCGGCAGGGCTAGTGCAGGTGCCGAAGGGCCGGAAGGCGTCTGGGAGCCGGCGATCCTGGGTCGGCTGGCAGTTCGCCGGCCCTTTCATGCTGGTGTTCGCCCTGGTCTTCCTGGCGCCGATCGCGTACTCCCTCTACCTGAGCGTGTTCCGGACCCAGTTGATCGGCGGCACGACCTTCGTCGGCCTGGACAATTACACGAAGGTCCTGGGTGATGCGCAGTTCTGGTCGGCGTTCGGCCGGGTTGCGCTGTTCTTGGCCGTGCAGGTGCCGATCATGCTCCTCCTGGCGCTGTTGATCGCACTGGCCGTTGACAGCGGCCGGCTGTACGGGGCGGGGTTCTTCCGGATTTCGGTGTTCCTGCCGTATGCGGTGCCCGCTGTCGTCGCCGCGCTCATGTGGGGCTTCATGTACGGCGGCCGGTTCGGTCTGGTCGGCAACGTCAACGACGCGCTGGGGGTGTCGCTGCCGGACCCGCTGTCGCCGGATCTGATCCTCGCGTCGATCGGCAATATCGTGACCTGGGAGTTCGTCGGCTACAACATGTTGATCCTGTACTCGGCGCTGCGGGTGGTGGACCCGTCCTTGTACGAGGCCGCGCAGATCGACGGGGCCGGGCAGATGCGGATCATCATGGCGATCAAACTGCCGGCCCTGCGCGGACCGCTGATGATCGCCACGATCTTCTCGATCATCGGCAGCTTCCAGCTGTTCAACGAGCCGAGCATCCTCAAGACCCTGGCCGCCAACTCGATCACCACGTACTTCACGCCGAACCTCTACGCGTATTCGCTGTCCTTCGCGGGGCAGCAGTTCAACTACGCCGCGACGGTCGCGATCGTCATGGGCGTGATCACGATGATCGTCGCCTACCTCGTCCAGCTTCGCGGCGTGCGGAAGGCGGTCTGAGCATGGCCACAACGTCCATCACCAAGCCGGCCCGGCCGCAGACCGCGGGCCGCCGCCAGCTGACGATACGCCGGCAGGCCCCGCATCCTCGCAAGAGCGCCATGCTGACCGCACTGACCGGCCTCGTACTGATCTACGCCCTGCTCCCACTGGTCTGGCTGGTGATCAACGCGACGAAGACCCAGCAGGGACTGTTCGACTCGTTCGGGTTGGCGCCGGCCGACGACTTCGCCCTGTTCGGCAACATCGCGGACACCTTCACCTACGACGACGGCATATTCACCCGCTGGCTGCTGAACACGCTGCTCTACGTGAGCCTCGGCGCCGGCGGCGCCACCGTGCTGGCGACGCTGGCCGGGTACGGGCTGGCGAAGTTCGACTTTCCCGGTAAGAAGGCGGTCTTCGCGGTGGTCATCGGCGCCGTCGCGGTGCCAGGCACCGCGCTCGCCGTGCCCACCTTCTTGATGTTCTCCAAGCTGGGCCTGACCAACACGCCGTGGGCGATCATCATCCCCTCGCTGATTTCGCCGTTCGGCCTCTATCTGATATGGACATTCGCCTCCGACGCTGTTCCGACCGAAATGATCGAGTCGGCCCGCGTCGACGGTGCCGGAGAATTCCGCACGTTCTTCTCCGTCAGCGCACCGTTGCTGGCACCCGGGACGGTCACCGTCCTGCTGTTCAACGTCGTCGCCACCTGGAACAACTACTTCCTGCCGCTGATCATGTTGAAAGACCCGGACTGGTATCCGCTCACCATCGGCCTCAACTCCTGGAACCAGCAGGCCGGCACCGCGGGCGGCGAGGCCGTCTTCAACCTCGTGATCACCGGTTCCCTGCTCACCATCGTCCCGCTGATCGCGGCGTTCCTGTTGCTGCAGCGGTACTGGCAGTCGGGCTTGGCCGCGGGAAGCGTCAAGGGGTGATCCATACCCGGCGTGTGGCCCGGCAAACCGCCACCTTCGCACCACGAACATAGAAGACCGAGAATGGAGACGCTCAAGATGCTCCTACGACGACGAACTCTACTGGCCAGCGCGGCCCTTTCCGTCTCGCTACTGGTGACCGCGTGCGGATCCGGCGATGACGCCGACTCCGGCGGACCGCCACCCGCCGCGTCCGACGCCGACATCCAAGCCGCCCTCGACGCTGGCGGCACCATCACCGTGTGGGCCTGGGAGCCGACGCTCAAGCAGGTCGTCACCGACTTCCAGGCCAAATACCCGAAGGTCAAGGTCGACCTGGTCAACGCGGGCACCGGTAACGACCAGTACACCGCGCTGCAGAACGCGGTCAAGGCCGGGTCCGGCGTGCCGGACATCGCCCAGGTCGAGTACTACGCGCTGCCGCAGTTTGTCCTGTCCAAGGCGTTGAGCAGTCTGAACGGGTATGGCGCCGACAAGCTGCAAGGCACCTTCACCCCCGGCCCCTGGAACGCCGTGCAGTCCAGCGGCGCCGTCTACGGTCTGCCAATGGACTCCGGCCCGATGGCGCTGTTCTACAACAAGGAGGTCTTCGACAAGCACGGCCTGAAGGTGCCAACCACCTGGGACGAGTACGTCGCCGAGGCCGGCAAGCTGCACAAGGCCGACCCCAAGGCATACATCACCAGCGACACCGGCGACGCGGGCTTCACCACCAGCATGATCTGGCAGGCCGGCGGCAAGCCCTACACCGTCGACGGCACCAAGGTCGGGGTCAACTTGGCCGACCCGGGCACCCAGAAGTTCACTGCGACCTGGCAGAAGCTCATCGACGGCAAGCTGCTCTCACCGGTCAACGGTTGGAGCGACGCCTGGTACAAGGGCCTCGGCGACGGCACCATCGCGACGCTGGTCATCGGCGCCTGGATGCCGGCGAACCTCGAGTCCGGGGTCGCGGCCGCCGCCGGCAAGTGGCGGGTCGCGCCGATGCCGCAATGGGAGGCCGGCGGCAAAGCCACCGCCGAGAACGGCGGCAGTTCGCTGGCCATCCCGGAAAAGGGCGCCAACAAGACCCTCGCCTACGCCTTCCTCAAGTACGCCACGGTTGACCAGGGCGCCCAGACCCGCGCCGACGGCGGCGCCTTCCCTGCCACCACAGCGCAGCTGAATTCGCCTCAGTTCCTCAACAAGGAGTTCCCGTACTTCGGTGGCCAGAAGGTCAACCAGGTCCTGGCCGAAGCCGCCGGTCAGGTCACTCCGGGCTGGTCCTACCTGCCCTTCCAGGTCTACGCCAACAGCATCTTCGGCGACACCGTCGGCAAGGCATACCTCGGCGACCTTACGCTGCAGGACGGACTCAAAGCCTGGCAGGACGCCTCCGTCAAGTACGGACACGATCAAGGCTTCACCGTCCAGTAGCGCCCCCGGTACCGGCCGGCCGCCAGCCCTGGCGGCCGGCCATGTTCACGTAAGCATTTGACGTTCGTTGGGAGTTTCCACGTGGGAGAGCACCGCGGTCACCGATGGCTACGCTGGCCCTCGGACCCCGCCCGGACACGTCTGGCATTCGGCGCCGACTACAACCCGGAGCAGTGGCCTCGCCACGTATGGCCCGAGGACGCCCGAGCGATGCAGACGGCCGGCGTCAACATCGTGTCGCTGGCGATCTTCTCCTGGGCCCGGCTCCAACCCGCCGAGGACGAATGGAACTTCGGCTGGCTCGACGAGGTCATGGACCTACTGCACGCCCACGGCATCGCCGTCGACTTGGCCACCGCCACCGCTTCACCGCCGCCATGGCTCACCACGAAGAATCCGCAGATCCTGCCGGTCGACCGCGACGGTCGTACGCTATGGCCAGGCGGCCGGCAGCACTGGCGGCCGACCTCACCCATCTTCCGCGACCACGCCCTGCACCTGACCCGCCGGCTCGCCGAGCGATACGGCCGACACCCGGCACTGGCGGCCTGGCACATCTCCAACGAACTGGGTTGCCACAACGCCTACGACTACTCCGACGACGCCGCCGCCGCGTTCCGCGCCTGGCTCCAAGCCCGCTACGGCACGCTGGACGCACTGAACCAGGCGTGGGCCACGTCCTTCTGGTCCCAGCACTACAGCGACTGGGCCCAGATCCTGCCGCCCCGCTCGGCCGCCTCGTATCCCAACCCGACCCAGCAACTGGACTTCAAACGCTTCTCATCCGACGCCCTCAAAGATCATCTGCGCGCCGAACGTGACCTGCTGCGCGAGATCACCCCCGACATCCCGATCACCACCAACTTCATGATCATGGGCGAGACCAGCGGGATGAACTATGCCGATTGGGCCGGCGAGATCGACTTCGTCGCCAACGACCACTACCTCACCCCTGGCCCGCAGGAATACGACGAGCTGTCGTTCTGCGCCAACCTCACCGGCAACCTGGCCGAAGGCCGGCCCTGGTTCCTCATGGAGCACTCCACCAGCGCCGTGAACTGGCAACCGGTCAACGTCGCCAAACGTCCCGGTCAGATGGCACGCGACTCGCTGACCCACGTAGCCCACGGCGCCGACGCCGTCTGCTTCTTCCAGTGGCGACAGTCAGCGGCCGGAGCCGAGAAATACCACTCAGGGATGATCCCGCACGTCGGCCAGGACAGCGATGTCTTCCGCGCAGTCACCGACCTCGGCGCCACCCTCCACAAGCTTGCAGAGGTCGCTGGCACCTCACGCACCCGGGCCCAGGCCGCCATCATATTCGACTGGGAATCCTGGTGGGCCGCCGAACTCGACTCCCACCCCACCAGCCGACTGCGCTACCGCCAAGAGGCACTGGACTGGTACTCCGCATTCCTCAACCTCGGCATCCGCGCGGACGTCGTTCCCACCACCGCCCCGCTCGAGCACTATGCCCTGCTCATCGCCCCCATCCTGCACGTCGTCCCGCAACCCCTCGCCGACCGGCTACGCAGCTACGTCGACAATGGCGGCCACCTGGTCACCACCTACTTCTCCGGCATCGTCGACGAGAACGACCGCGTCTGGCTGGGCGGCTACCCGGGCGCCATCCGCGACCTGCTCGGCATCCGCATCCATGAATTTACCCCCTTGCTTGATGACCAGAGCGTTGAGCTCGACAACGGCACCACCGGCACCTTGTGGACCGACCACATCGAACTCACCGATAACGCTACGGAGGTCCTGGCTCGGTACAAGACCGGAGACCACACCGACCGGCCGGCGATCACCCGGTACGTCACCGGAACCGGCTCTGCCTCCTACGTCTCCACGCGACTCGGCGATACCGGCCTCGTTACCGTCCTAGCGGATCTGGCCAGCCGGGCCGGCGTCCACAGCGAACTGCCAGAACATCTCCGCGGCCGAGTCGAACTCGCCGCCCGAGGTCCTTACCAGTTCCTCATCAACCGAACCGAAACTCCAGTCGACATCACCGACATCCCCGGGCAACGTCTCACCATCGACCGCCCCCGCCTGAACATCAACGAGGTCGTAGTGCTACGCAGCCCAACGCTTCTGCCCGATGCCGAACCCATTGACTCGTAGCTACCACGACAACATGCGTCAGAATGTCGCTGTCAGTCCCGGAATCGGGTCTGTGGATCTAAGGGCCCCGTCTCACACATTCGGCTCTGTCCCACATTCGGGATGCTGTTGGTGATCTTGGTTGTGTGATCGGAGCGGGGTGCGTCGCTACCAGAGCTGGCCCCCGAGTGGAAACGGCGCTACGACCTGCGCGCCGGATGCGAGGCCACCGTCTCCGAAACCGTCCGCGCGCACGGCCCCCGCCACTGCCGGCACCGCGGGCCATGGGCCGGCCCACGGCCTTGCGGGAGTAGGTCCAGGACGACGGCGTAGTAGACCTCGCCATCCCCCGGGTCGGGTGTTCGGTGATGTCGGTGATCTCAACCTGTTCGGCTGGCGAGCCGTCCGGGCACCACCAGCGACACCGGCCAAGGCATCACCTGACGACTTTGCCGGGGGCCGACTCTGCCGGGGGCCCTGGTGGCCTACCGCAAGCGCAACGTCGTGGAACGCTGCTTCAACCGTCTACGACAGGGGCGTGACCTGGCCAACCCGCTACGCAAAGCGCGCGTCCCGCTACCGATGGGCACACGGCCACCGCACGATCTTCGATCGTCTTCACAAACCATCGATGATCAACACGGTGGCCGTCCCCGTCCCCGCGCCCAACGCCGAAGCCAGCTGACGTCGGAGGATGAGGCTCCTGCTCATCACCGACAGCTTCACCAGTTGCTTGGGCCTGGTCATCGCCGTCTCAGGTCAGTCGAGAAGCTCCACCTGATCCACCGTCCAGAACGCACTGTTCGTGCCGGTATACCGGAAGCGCAGCTGCATGGTTGTCGCGCCGGCGGGTGCGGTCAGAGCTAACTTCTCCACCTTGTTCACGTCTGCGCGGTACGACTTCAGGAGCTGGGGCGTCCCCCCGTTCCAGGAGACGTGTACATCCCCGGTCTGCGGCCCGTCGATCTTGTAGTTGGTCGCGTAGTAGAGGGTTATCGTCCCGTCGCTCGGTACGGCATAGCGCGGGCTGATCAGGGTGGAATCGAACTGTCCGGCGCCGTGTGCCTTGTCGTCCCACTCGTCAGAGTCCGCGACAGCGAATACGTCACGTGCCCTGACGTTGGTCTCGCGTCCCTGACCCGGGTCGGTGGCGGTCCAGAATTCATCTGTCGCGAAGGACCAGCCACGCCACTCGGTGACCCCACCGGACGGCATCCTGGTGTTGTCGACCTGCCAGCCGCTCGGCGCGGCGGCGGTCCAGCCCTTGATCGAGGTCGAGATCGACGTCTCGTCCACACGGGTGAGCAGCGAGGAACGCCGGCTGTCGAAGGCGTCCGGGGCAAGGTTCGGCACGGCCTTACCGTCCAAGCCCCACGTGGTCGGTGCCGCGACACCCTCATGGGCGAGAACCCAAGGCGCGATGTCGACGACCTTGATGTCATAGCGGTGCGAACCGGCCCGGTAGCCGGCTCCCTTGGCGATGACGAACGTCTGCCGCTCCTGGGCCGTGTTGCCGCCGTGCCCTCCCGCGTCGGTGTGGCCGTGGTCGGCGGTGACGATGATCAGCCAGTCCTCGTTGGCGTATGTCGGTCGCGAAGTCACCGCCTGGACCATCCTGCCCACGCGCACATCCGCGGCCTTCAACTCAGCCCGGTACTCAGGGCTAGCCGCACCGTAGGAGTGACCGGCGTGGTCGACGTCGTCGAGGTGAACGAAGGTGCTGTCCGGGTTACCGTAGGACAGATAGTTCACCGCCTTGGCCGTTGTGTCACTGTCGCTCGATCCGACGATGCGCACATCGGCCTTGGTGAAAACGTTCGAGGTGATCGGTCCCCACGTGCCGACAACCAGGGTCGAGACCGCCGGGTTGGCCGTCTCCAGGCGAGCCTGGTAGCTGGGATACGTCGCGAAGTTGTTCCCGGAGAAGGAATTGTCCTTCACCAGGTGCTTGTCCGGCCACACGCCCGTGGCGATGGTGCCCCAGCCTGGCCCCGACATGGTAGGTGCCATGGACGCGGCGTAAAGGTTGCTCTTGGCGGTCATTCCCTGGGCCATCAGGCCCTTGATGGCCGGCATGTCCACCGCCGAGAACTTGGCGAACGTAGCGCCGTCGACGCCAATGACCAGACTCTTCTGCTTTCTGGTGCCATCCGGTAGCCCGTTGTGTGCGGCTGCGTGGGCCGCAGTGCCGATTCCTGCCAGCGGCAGGACGGTTGCGGCGAGAGCGGCGGCTAGGGCCGCACGCATCCAGGACTGAATATCCAACTGTGCCTCCTTGAGCTGAGTCGTCACGTCTGGTCCTACGGGGGTGGGGTGGAGCAAGAAGGGCGACAGATGACAGCGCCCGCAACTGCACGGAGGCCAGGCTGCCGCGACCGCCACCCGGCAGGCGCTGGCCACGATGACTACACCCCTGACGTGCGGATTCCTCGACATCGAAAGGCGGTTAGGCCGTCGATCGTTGTGCTAGACCACGACGCCGTCGATCTGCAGGGTCTGTACCGACGCCGCCGCAAACGGAACGGTGACCCGCTTGTTGGTCACCCGGACGTCCTGCCGTGCCGTGTACCGATCGGAGCCGCCCGGGACGGTCGACCAACGTGAGACCACGCCATTCGCACCGCCAGCGACCTGAGCGAAGCGGGACAGGTCGAAGGTGAGGTTCTGCGCGGCGCCGGAGTTGAGCGCGACGACGACAAGGCGGCGGGCGGCGGGGTCATAGGCCGCGATGACATAGTCGACCCCGACATCGATGATCCGCATTCCCGGTCGGATGTGCCGGGTAAACTGGGCCAGCATGTAGTACTTCGTCTCCACCGCCCCGGCGGTGGCCGTGTCCCCGTTGTAGCGGATGGTTCCCCAGCCGGCCGACGGGTCCATCACCTGCCAGTAGCACCAGGCGGTGGGGTGCAGCCAGCGCCAGTCCATGCACAGGTTTCGGGCCATCGCCAGGCCGGTGCCGTCGCCGTCGCCGTGCTCCGAGTTCCACAGGATCTTGTTGTCGGCCCGCACCGCGTTGTAAAGCAGATCACGGCGGCCGTCCGGGCCGTAACCATGTACGTTGACCTGCCGGACCAGCGCCTTGGTGGCGCTGTCGAAGCTGTTCCAGGTGGCCCGGGCGGCGTCGAAGCTCGTCTCGTCCGAGGCCGAGATCGCCACGCTACCCATGCCCTGCCGATTCAACTCGGTGCGCATGTGCGCCAACACGCTGCGCTGGGTGTACGCGTCGATGTGGCAGCCTTCCTGAGTGCCGTCAGCCCGCCACCAGCCGGCGGCGGGCTCGTTGAACGGGTCCACGGTCCGGAACCGCACCCCCCACCGCTCTCTGGCGTAGCGAGCGGTGACGGCGAGGTGATGGGCGTGCTGACGGTGGTTCCAGGCCTGTAGGTTCAGCCCCCCGTCGCCCGCGCCGGAGGGGTTGTGGTTGTAGCACATCCACCACATGGGTGAGTTGGCGAAGAGTTCGCTTATCGCCCCTCGCTGCGTCGCCTTGACGAGGGCGGCGCGCTGCTTGGCGTCGGCGTTCCAGTTCCACGCCGACGAGGTCGGATCCTCGTTGGTGTAATCCAGCCAGAATCCCTCGATCTGCTTGAACCGGGGAATGTTGTACGAGGCGACCATCCGCTCACCGTTGATCGCGTTCCAGCCACAGGCGCCCAGGTTGTAACGCGCGATCGTCAGGCCCAGCCCCGGCAGCACCTTGCCGTTGTACGACACGTTCTTCAACGTGAAGAACAGATCGGCGAAGTCGTCGCGGTCCCCGAACACGTTCGCCCACCAGGCCAGCGAGGTGCCCCAACCCTCCCAGGCCCCGTAATCGGCCCGCGGATCGACAGCAATCGTGGCATCCGCCCATGCTGTCCCTGCCCCCAATGCACTGCCTGCGACTGCGGCTCCGCCCGCTCCCGCAGCAGCAAGAACCGTCCTTCTCGTGACCATCAACTTCTCCTGTCTTGGGTACGACAAAACCACGCGTGCGTAGGCCGTTCAGCGCAGGAACCAATCGCGGTCCTACGCGCGTCGGCTTGGGGCGGACCCGATTACGGGCACCGGTGAATCTGCGTCAGGCCGGTGGCGTTGTCGGCCTCCATACAACGCCACCGGCCGCCATGCTCAACGCGCCACGCCGCCGCCGGTCAACCACTCACCGGACGGGTTCCAACCGTCACGACTGGGTGCGGGTCCATTGCTGGTTGGTGCCCGAGCCGCAGGTGAATTGCGTGATGTCGGCACCGTCGTTGGTCCAGCCGCCGGCTACGTCGAGGCATTTGCCGCTGTGCCGGGCCCGTAGTTGGAAGTAGCTGCCGGTGGCGGTCCACTGCCACTGCTGGTTGGTGCCGCTGCCGCACGTGTACTGGACGACGTTGGCGTCGTCGGCGGTGGAGGCGTAAGCGACGTCGAGGCACTTGCCCGAGTTCTGGTTGACAATTCGGAAGTAGCCTCCACCAGCGTCCTTGAACTCCCACTTCTGGTTTCCGCCGCCATTCCAGGACCACTGCTTGACTTCGCCTTCGTCGGCGATGGAACTGTCCGCGACGTCCAGCACCTTGCCGCTGTGCCGCGCCGTGAGACGGTAGTACGGCGGTGAGTTGGCGGTGATGGTCCCGGTGGCAGTGTCGATGGTGATCGACGGCGCCCAGTTCAGACTCATACTGGTGGCGTTCGGGAAGGTGATCGGCAGCCAGACGTACTGAGAGTCGCCGACCGGTCCGCCCCAGGCGCCGGCCCAGCGGTCGCCCATGTAGAGGTAGCTGGTCGTATTGGTGCCCTGGATCGGCAGCACGAACGCCGACTGGGACCGGAACGTGGTCGAGTCACCGACGTTCCTCATGGCGGTCCAAGGGCCGGAGATGCTCGAAGCGGTGGCGTACTGGGCCTGGTTGGGGCTCCAGCCGGTCAAGCCCGATGTGAGCATGAAGTAGGTACTGCCGCGCTTGAACAAGGCGGGTGCCTCGCGTCCGGCGTCGTTCCAGAAGTTGCCGACCAGGCTAGCCGGGTTGAGGTAGTCCGCAGTCAGCCGGTAGATGTACAGATCGCGGTTCTCGTCGCCGGCCGAGATCATGTATGCGGTGCCGTTGTCGTTGTAGAGCGTGATGTCCCGGGACATGTTGCCCATCGGTCGGAAGCTGCCGTGGTAGGTGTAGGTACCGTCCACGGTGGCCGACGAGGCAACCGCGGCCCGAGCTTCGCCGTAGTCCGAGCTGTTCTCCTTGTGCATCCACATCACGTACCGGCCGGTGCTGGCGTTGTAGATGACCTTCGGCCGTTCGATGTTGGCCACCTGCAGTTCGGCGGCCGACGACTGGGTCAACACGTTGTTGCGGAACTCCCAGTCACGCAGGTTCGTCGACCGGTAGACGGAGACCGCCCGGAACGTGTTGTTGGCGTTGCGGTTCTCGCCGAACCAGTAGTAGTAGCTGCCGACCTTGAGCACCCCGCCCCCATGGGCATGCAGCAGGTTCCCGGACGTGTCGGTGAACTGGGTCCCGTTGGTGATGCCGACCGGCGCAGCCTGAGCGGGGGCGGTTGCTACGGTCATCGCTGCGGTTACCGCCGCGATCACCGTAAGCGCTGACGCGATGGAGAAGAGCCGTTTTAGATTTCGCATTCGGTTGTGCCCTTTCGTGAGGTGGGAAACCGTCGGGCTCGCGGGCGGGATGTGATCGCCCACAAGGTACGAACGCGGTGCCGCGCTGACAACGACGCCGCTGAACTGGTGGGGCTCATGTCGGCGTCGTTTGGCCGTTCAGGGGCGGCGCAACAAGCCACCCCTGCTTGGCGGATGAGGTGGGCCGCGTTGGGCCCGGAACCGTGGCGACGTAGCGGATCGCCATCTCGCTGACTCAGGGGCTACGTGCGGCCGCGTATCCACAGACGAACGCGGTGATTCATTTCAGTCGATGCAGTCCGACAAGGTTCGATCGCCAAGAAGACCCCGCCAGGACTTCTGGCTATCTGCGTTCGGCTGGTTGCCGACACCGATGTCGGCGCGAACGAGTAGGGCGCCCGGCGAGATCGGCAACCAGCCCGGCTCGTACTGGCCGGAGTTGGTGTCGGGCGGGGCGCGGTATCGCCGAGGAGTGACTTCTTCGCGCCCCCGGGCATTAGGGAGTGGCGGTCACTGAGGTGACTCACCGTGCGTGCACGTGTTCCGTGTGCGTCGGCGGCCGCTGGCCAAGCAACCGCATTCTGGCGGAGCACCAACGACCTGGACATGGGCGGCTCCTTGCGTACCCCTTCGTAAAACCCGTAGCGAAACTTCGTCGTAACCGGGAACATACGGCAGCATGCTGGGGTCACGCAAGGCATCGATCAATCTGGTTCCAGCCCGTAGAGCGCAGGTCGGCGCCGACGCCGGACGACCGTCAAGGGCGAAGGTGTCACTGACGCAAGCTCATCGACTGCCGGCGACCCGCACAGCGTCACTGCCGCAAGTCACTGGTGGACGAACATGTGCGCGCGTGTTCGGCCTCTTGACCTGGCCGCCTCGGTAACGGGCCACCCGCCCGTGTCACTGGGGTGGCCGCTGCAACACCGTCGCGTCAAATCAGCGCCCGGTTGGCTGCCGCCACCCCTAGCCACCACGTCGTCGAGCAAACCCGCCGCCTCGGCACAGCGCTCCGCAGCGAGCCGTGCATGAGCCGGACGGCTGACGTTGAGCAGGGAGCCCGTCGCCACGCCGCACACCGACACCATCTCCACCAACGCCGCACGCCGGTCGGTCAGAGCGTGCAACGCCGGCACCAGGTCGACGAGCCGACGCAGGGCACCCGCGGAGTCGGACCGTCCGTGAAGAACCCGTACGAACTGGGCCGGCGCCAAGGTAGTCATTGACCGGCGGACCCGAGTCCTTCAAGCGCGAAGACGACCGTGCGTTCCTGACGGTCACCCTCAACCGTCCCGCTGCAAGTACCGACATACCGGAAGTGACACCTCTCGGCCACCCTGATCGATGCCGCATTCCCCTCGCTCGCCTCAAGGATCAACTGCTTCAGTCGAAGGTCGGACAGGGCCCAGCGCGCCAGCAGCCGCACCGCCCTCGGGGCGACACCCTGCCCACGGTTCTCGGGGAACACGCTGTACGCGACCGTGGCGAGGTCATCGCTCCGGAACGGGAGGTTGATGATCCCGACGGTCTGCCTTCATCGGCAGCGCTTCAAGTACAGCGGCCTGCCGATGGGGCGGCGAACCTAGCTGCTGGACCTCAATGCTGTACAAGATCGAAAAAGGCCGTATCCGACTAGCGGAAACGGCCTTTGAACTGGGTGGAGCTGTGGGGATTCGAACCCCAGACCCCCTCGATGCGAACGAGGTGCGCTACCAGACTGCGCCACAGCCCCTCCACCGGCGAACCGGCTTCGGTCCCACCCGGCTTTCACCGGGCGGGCCGGCAGCAAGACTAACAGCACACCCGTCCGCCGAGCGAATCCGCCCCACCAGACATCCCGATCTTGGAAGAAGAAGGCCCCCGGGAGGGCCGAAATCTTCCAAGATCGCCCCAGAACACCCGAGCGGGGGTCAGGCCGAGTGGGAGGTGCGGCCCGACTGGTACGGGCGGCCCCGCAGGCCGCCCGTACGCCGGTACGACACCGAGCCGCCGCTGGCCGCGGGCGGCAGGTCGGCCGGGCGGTCCAGGCCCATCGCCCTGCGGCGTACCGCCTCGCGCTGGGCCGCCAGTCGGCGCTGCGCCTCCCGGCGGGCCGCCGCGCGGCGGGCCTGCTCGCGGCGCACCTCGGCATGGCGGGCGGCGAGCCACGCCGCCTCCCGGGCCTGGGCCCGCCGCCGGCGGCGCTCGACCAGCGCCAGCTTGCGCAGGTGTACGACGTACATCACCAGCAGCGTCGCGGTGACCGAGAAGCTGATCCAGAACCCGGGGCCGACCACGACCACGCCGATCAGCTCGACGAAGTTGAGTAGCAGCAGAGCGGCCAGCACCCGACGGCGACGGTAGATCGCCGGGGTGTGCTGGCGGCGCCGGGGCACGGCCCGTCGACGGGACTTTGCCGCCGGCGGGACGGCGCTCAACCGACGCCGTCGGCGGCCTGCGGCGGGCGGTGCGGAGACCGGGGCGGACAGACTGCCCGTGTTCGCATCCTCACTCAGGGTGACAACGAGCGCCCGGGAGGGGTTGACCGGCCGGCGGCCGGGAACAGTGCGGCCCCGCCTGCGGCGCTGGAGCACCCGCGCCGTCGACTGCGCCCGCTCCGCCACCAGCCGCTCGGTGGCGTCGTACCGACGAACCAGGGCCGGCGCGAGGGCGAGCAGACCGGCGGCGGCGAGGACGGCGAGGAGCACCGAGGTCGGCACCCTCATCCCTCCCGTCACCGAGTTCGGGACAACCGCCGCACGGCCGCAGGATCTTCGACAAATCGCCTTCCTGGCGGTCGATCATGCGGGCGGGCAACGCTTGCCACAGCTTGCAGTTACTTGAGGTTACGGGCCGCCGACCGTCTTGATTGTGCGCCGCGCCGATCAGGCACAGGTGGGCCGCTTCACCCGGCGGTCGCGCGCAGCCGGTGCCAGCGGGCCAACAGGCCGCCCTCGGCGGCCACTTCTTCGCTGGTCATGGCATATCCGATGTGGTCACGCCAGGCTCCGTCGATGTGCATGTAACGCACGTGGTACGACTCCTCACGGAAGCCCAGCTTCTCCACCACCCGGCGGGACGGCTTGTTCTCCGGCCGGATGTTCACCTCGATCCGGTGCAGCCCACCCGGGCCGAAGGCGTGGTCCACCGCGAGCGCCAGCGCGGTGGGGATGACCCCCTGCCCGGCGACCCGCGAGTCCACCCAGTATCCGGCGTACGCGGAGCAGAACGCCCGCCGGACCATGCTGCCGATGTTGAGGTGCCCGACCAGCCGCTCCCGCTCCTGCTCACGCAGGCAGACCGCGAACGGCATCCCCTCGCCGGTACGCGCCGAACGGCGCTGGTCCCGGTGCACCCAGCGGAACGCGGCCGGCGAGTTCATCTCGTCCCAGCTCCCGGGCAGCGCGGACTCCCAGGGGGTCAGCCAGGCCCGGTTGGCGCGGCGCACCTCCGACCAGGCCGCCGCGTCCGAGCGTCGGTACGGCCGCAGCAGCACCGGACCGTCCACGAGCACCACCGGCCAGCCCGGCGACCGTCCGGCCCGCAACAGGCTCACCGAGTCTGCCTTCCGCTCGCGACTGCGGGGCTCGCAAGCTCACTCCTCGCGCTCACCGGGTCTGCCTTCCGCTCGCGACTGCGGGGCTCGCAAGCTCACTCCTCGCGCTCACCGGGTCTGCCTTCCGCTCGCGACTGCGGGGCTCGCAAGCTCACTCCTCGCGCTCACCGGGTCTGCCTTCCGCTCGCGACTGCGGGGCTCGCAAGCTCACTCCTCGCGCTCACCGGGTCTGCCTTCCGCTCGCGACTGCGGGGCTCGCAAGCTCACTCCTCGCGCTCACCGGGTCTGCCTTCCGCTCGCGACTGCGGGGCTCGCAAGCTCACTCCTCGCGCTCACCGGGTCTGCCTTCCGCTCGCGACTGCGGGGCTCGCAAGCTCACTCCTCGCGCTCACCGGGTCTGCCTTCCGCTCGCGACTGCGGGGCTCGCAAGCTCACTCCTCGCGCTCACCGGGTCTGCCTTCCGCTCGCGACTGCGGGGCTCGCAAGCTCACTCCTCGCGCTCACCGGCGCCGGTCCAGCAGGAGGACGTCCACGGTGGAGCCGGCCGCGGCGGCGGTGACCCGCTCGCCGAGCACCATCAGCCCGTTCGCCTCGGCCAGCCCGGACAGGGTGAACGGCCCGCCCGACAGCGGCTGGACGGTGTAGCCGCCGCCGCGCCGCTCGGCGACGTGCGCGGGCCGGAACTCGCGCAGCCCGCCGGGCGAGGTGATGGTCTCCAGCAGATGCGCGCGGACGCTCGGCCGGAACACCGGCTCGGCCCCGGCCAGCAGGTTGATGGCGGGGCGGGCCAGCACCTCGAAGCCGATCAGCGCCGCTCCGGGCTCACCGGGAAGACAGACCACCGGCACCTCCTCGGCGCCGACCGTACCGAACCCGAGGGCGGTGCCGGGATAGAGGGCCACTTCGGTGAAGGTGACCGGCCCGGCCCGGCCGCCCTCCCGGCGGGACAGGATCCGGCGCACCATGTCGCCCGGTCCGGTGCCGGTGCCGCCGGTGGTGATGATCAGGTCGGCGCGCAGGGTCTGGTCCTCCAGCAGCCCGCGCAGCCCCTCCGGGTCGTCGTCGCAGATACCCACCCGGTACGCCAGCGCCCCGACCTCGGCCGCGGCGGCGGTCAGCGCGTGCGAGTTGGCGTCCACCACCTGGCCGGGCTGGCTGCCCCGGCCCACATCGACCAGTTCGTCGCCGGTGGCCACGACCACCACCCGGGGGCAGGGCCGGACCACCACATGCCCGATGCCGGTGGCGGCGAACACCGCGACCAGGGCCGGGGAGACGTACGTGCCGGCGCGGGCGAGCAGCGTCCCGGCGGGCAGTTCCTCACCGGCGCGGCGTACCCCGTACCCCCGCTTGGGGGTGCGGAATATCTCCACGGCGGCCATGCCCTGGTCGGTCCACTCCACCGGCACCACCACATCGGCGGTGATCGGCAGCGGCGCACCGGCCGCGACGGAGAAGCAGGCGCCCGGGGTGAGCCGGACGGGGCGCCAGCTCGCCGCGCCGAGGTCGCCGACCACGTTCAGCCGCACGGTGCGGGACCCGGGCGGGCCGGCGTGGTACCCGGCGGCCCGGCCCGTGCCGGAGAGGTCCTCCCAGCGGGCCGCATACCCGTCCACGGCCGCCTGGTCGAAGGCCGGGAAGGAGTGCGGCGCGACGACGTCCTCGGCGAGGACGTTGCCGTACGCCTGGGTGAGGTCGAGGTCGAGCGGAGGCAGCGCGCGTAACCTGCGCAGCACGCTGCCCAGGTAGTCGGCGAGCGGCGTCAACTCGTTCGCGGCCGCCTCGGCGTCGGCCGTCGCGGTCATGTATTAGGACCGCCCGACCCGTCGCGCGTCCCGTTCAGGATCGCCGCGGTGACGGTCTCGTCGCCCTTGTTGACGAACTCGCCGAGCCACGCGCGGAACTCGGCCCCGAGGTCCTCCCGCTCGGCGGCGATCTGCACCACGGTCTGGAGGTACCCCAGCGGCATGCCGGTGTCGTAGCGGGTGCCCCGGTAGACGATCGCGTGCACCGGCACGCCCTCGGTGCGCAGCAGCTCCATCGCGTCGGTGAGCTGGATCTCCCCGCCGCTGCCCGGCTTCGTCCGCCGGATCGCGTCGAAGATCCGCCCCGGCAGCACGTACCGGCCGAGGACTGCGAGGTTGCTCGGGGCGTCCTCCGGCTTCGGCTTCTCGACCATGCCGGTGACCTTCACGACCTCGCCGATGTCGGTCAGCTCCGCCTCGGCCGGCTCGACGGAGGCGATGCCGTACCGCTTCGTCTCAGCCGGGTCGACCTCGAAGAAGGCCAGCACGACGCCACCGGTACGGGCCTGAAGCTCCAGCATCGCCGGCAGCAGCGGCTCGGACGGCTTGACGAACTCGTCGCCGAGCAGCACCGCGAAGGGCTGGTCCCCGACGTGCGACTCGGCGTACCCGACGGCGTGGCCGAGGCCGAGCTGCTCGGGCTGGCGGCAGGTGTAGATCTCGGCCAGTTCGCTGGGCCCGCGCACGGCGGCGAGCCGCTCGGTGTCGCCCTTGGCCTCCAGGCGGGCCTCCAGGTCCGGCCGACGGTCGAAGTGGTCCACCATCGATGTCTTGCCGCGCCCGGTGATCAGCAGCACGTCGCCGATGCCGGCCTGGGTGGCCTCCTCGACGATGTATTGGAGCACCGGCCGGTCGACCACCGGCAGCAGTTCCTTGGGCACCGCCTTGGTCGCCGGCAGGAACCGGGTAGCCAGGCCGGCAGCGGGAATGACGGCCTTGACGGCGCGGGAACGACCGGTTGCGGCGGCCGGTGAGGGGTTCGCTGAGTGCTCCGACATGTCGCGAGACTATCGGCCACGGGCGTGCCGCGACGGGTGAGGACCGGAAGACGCGCCGCCCGGCCCGGACCGCGCCACCGGCACCTCCGGCCGCCCGGCGTCGAGGTCGACCGGGCCGACCGCCGCCGCGACGCGGGACGGGGACTCCCGCCCGTCGATCGCCGCGCCCGCCCGGGGCAGCCCGTCGGAGGGGCTGACCGCGGCGGCCGGCACGACGATCTCCTCCACCGGGGGCCAGGGCCGCGCCTCGGCCAGCCGCCAGATGTCCCGGCCGGCCGCCTTGGCCGCGTACAGGGCGGCGTCGGCGGCGTCGAGGACCTGCTGGCCGGTGGTGGCGTGGTCCGGGTACACGGCGATGCCGACGGAGACGGTCACCCCGATGGTCACCCCGCCGGGCCCGTCCCACGCGACGGGGGTGTCCCGGACGGCCGCGCCGAGCCGCTCGGCCACGATGGTCGCGCCCCGCGCGTCGGTCTCCGGCAGCAGCAGCACGAACTCCTCCCCGCCCTGGCGGAAGGCCAGGTCCACCTCGCGGATCTCGCCCCGGAGCCGGCGGGCGAACTCGGCGAGCACCGCGTCCCCGGCGGCGTGCCCCCAGGTGTCGTTGACCGTCTTGAAGCGGTCCAGGTCGAGCGCGAGGACGCTGAGCATCCGGCCGAACCGGCTGGCCCGCTCCACCTCCCGGCGGATCGACTCGCGCAGGTAGCGGTAGTTCCACAGCCCGGTGAGCGGGTCGGTCAGCGACAGCCGCTGGGCCTCCTCGTGCACCCGGACGTTGTCCACCGCCACGGCCGCGTGCCCGGCGAAGGTGCGCAGGGTGACCAGGTCGTCGTCGTCGAACTCGTCCCCGCCGAGCCGGTCGTAGAGGACCAGCACGCCGAGCGCCGCCGCCGGCTCCGCGCCGGCCCGTTCGGCGAAACCGCCGGGGGTGGCGAAGGGCACCGCGACGTACGTCTCGCAGCGCGGCTCCCCGGTCGGTTCGGCCGCCGGATCGACGCGGCCCCGGCACGGCTCACCGGTGGCCGCCACCGCGCCCACCACCCCGCGCCCCACCGGCACCCGCAGCGCCGCCGGGTCGGCACCGGCGGGCCGCGCCGGGTCGGTGGCGTCCGGCAGTGCCCCGGCGGCGGGCCAGCGCCCGTCCAGCCCTTCGGAGCACCGCCCCACCAGCACCCCGCCGTCGACCAGCAGCACCGCCCCGGCCCGGGCCCCGGTCGCGGCGATCGCGCTGTGCAGGATCACCCGCAGGATGCGTTGCAGGTCGTGGGTGCTGGCCAGGGTGTCGCCGAGCACCGCGAGATGCCCGCGTAACTGGTCCCGGCTGCTGGTGAGCGCCTGCACGTAGGAGTCGGTCTCCCGGGTCATCCGGTTGAACGCGGCGGCGAGCCGGCCGATCTCGTCGCGGCTGCGCACCGGCACCCGGGCGCCCAGGTCGCCGCGGGCCACCCGGTCCACCGCGCCGGCCAGCTCGACCAGCGGCCGGGTGGTGACCCGGGCCAGCCGCCAGGCCACCGCCACCGCCAGCAGCCCGGCCAGCACCACCGCGCCGACCAGCGCCGCGTACAGGCCGGGGGGCTGCTCGCTGGGCACGGAGAGCACCAGCGGCAGTGGTTGCCCCGGCGACGGGCCCACCCGGCGGACGTACCGGCCGTCCACGGTCTCGGTGACCCGGTCCCCGGTGACCTTCCGCGCGGCGCTGAGGACCGCGTCGCGTACCCCTGGGTCCTCGGTGGTGTGCGCGACGCCGCCGGCTGCGTCGTCGAGGAGGGTGACCGCGACGCCGGTGACCGCCGCCAGCCGGGCCACGAAGCCCGGGTCGACCGGCTGGGCCGCGGCGACCGAGCCCAGGTCGACGCCGGCCCGGTCGCGCAGCCCGACCCGTGCGGTGAGCGCGCGGACCGGCCCACCGGCCGGGTCGTCGGCGGAGCAGTCCCGCCAGGGCCCGGTCAGGGCGTCGGGGGTGGTGTAGAGGACGCCGCCGGCCACGTCGGTGACCAGCACGGCGGCGGCCAGGCCCCGGCTCACCACCTGTCCGGCCGCGCCGGGCCGCCCGGCCTGGTCGGCGACGAGGGCGACCGCGTCGGCCGCCGCCCGCAACTGCTGGCAGAGGGCGTCGACCGAGGTACGCACGCTCGCCGCCGCCAGCCCGAGCCGTTCCGCCGAGCGGCTGCGGTCGACGGCCGCCATGGTCGAGCCGACGAGAAGCGCGCCGAGCAGGACCGGGCCGAGCACCACCGCGAGGAAGGCTGCCGTCAACCGCCCGCGTAGCGTCAACGCTTCCCCCCGGAAGTCCGCGCCTGATGCTAGCGATGCTGACACAGTGCGACCGGGTGGGAAACGTTGCGTCAGGAGTGTTGCGTGCCTGATTTTTCTGATGACGCGGAAGTGGCCCATGCGGCGAAGCGGAGTGCCCGGGTTGAACTGCTCGCCCGCCGCCGCGCGCTGCCCGCGTCAGCCCGGGCCGAGGCGGCGGCGCGCGTCCGGGCCGCGCTGGTCGAGGTGGTCCGCCGGCTGCGTCCGACCCGGATGACCGCGTACGTCCCGGTCGGCTCCGAGCCGGGCGGGCCGGAGCTGCCGGAGGCGTTGCGCGCGGCGCTGGCGCCCGGGGCCGAACTGCTGCTGCCGGTGCTGTGCGACGACCTCGACCTGGACTGGGCGGCGTACACCGGCCCCGGCTGCCTGGTCGCGGCCGGGCGGGGGCTGCGGGAGCCGACCGGCCCCCGGCTCGGCCGGTCGGCGGTCGCCGCCGCCCAGCTCGTGGTGGTGCCGGCCCTGGCGGTGGACCGGCACGGGCGACGGCTGGGCCGCGGGGGCGGCTCGTACGACCGGGCGCTGGCCCGGGTCGGCGACAGGGCCCTGACGGTGGCCCTGCTGCACGACGGCGAGCTACGCGAACACCTCCCGGTCGAGCCGCACGACCGGCCGGTCCGCGCGGTGGTCGGCCCCGGGACGGGGCTGCGTACGCTGACAGGCGGCCCCGGGTCGGTCCCGGCACTTCCGCTGGACGAACCCGGGTCCGATGACGCACCATTGGCACTCGAATGAGCCGAGTGCCAACCGGCCGTGCCAGATCATCCGGAGGAGAACGTGCCCACGTACCAGTACGCCTGCACCGCGTGCGGTCACCAGCTCGAGGCGGTGCAGTCCTTCTCTGACGAGCCGCTGACCGAGTGCCCGGCGTGTGCGGGGCGGCTGCGCAAGGTCTTCAACTCGGTCGGCATCGTCTTCAAGGGCTCGGGCTTCTACCGCACCGACTCCCGCTCCGGGGCCGACCCGGCCAAGAGCGGCTCCGAGAAGCCGGCCAAGTCCGACTCGTCGTCCGGCGACTCCGGGTCGTCGTCGAGCACGTCCGGCGGCTCGACCAGCGGGTCCTCGGGCTCGTCGACCTCGTCCGGGTCGTCGTCCTCAGGCGGCGCGTCCGGGTCGTCGTCCTCGGGCGGCACGCCGAAGGCCCCGGCGGCCAGCGGTTCCAGCTCCTCCTGACCCGGTTTCCTAGCAGATCGCCGCGCCGCGTGGGGGTTGTCCACAGGCGGCCCGGTTGTCCACAGGCCCCGCCCCGATCCGGGCGGGGCCGGCTCTTCCCGGCCTAGCCTGCTGCTCCCGGTGCCACCACGTGCCGGGCGAGGCGGGGTGCCCCGGTGCCACCGCGGCGCCCGGGGGAGGCGGGAGGACCGGATGGCGATCACCGGGGCGGGCACGGGATCACTGCGGCCGGTGCGCCGGCCCCGGCTTCCAGGACGGTCTGCGCTGCTGCGTACCGCCCTCGTCGCCGCCCTCCTCGGGCTCGCCGCGGCGGTCCTACAGACCCCGGCCGGCTGCCCGCCACCGCCGGGCGGCTCCGGCTCCCCCGGCCCGGGCCCGGTGCCGTCCATCGGCGGCCCGCCGTCCGCGCTGCCGCTGCCCGACGGGGCGGTCGGCGTCCCGGTCCGACTGGCCGAACCCGCCGCGCTCGCCGTGGTCCGCCCCGGCGCCCGGGTCGACCTGCTCGCCGTGCCGGCCGACGGCCGGGCCGCCGAGGCCGATCTGCTGGCGTCCCGCGCGCTGGTGCTCGACGTGGTCGGGGCCGGCGCGGCGGACGGCTCCTCGGCGCTCTACCTGGCGCTGCGCCCGGAGCAGGCGCAGCGCGCCGTCGGGCTGCCGGAGGGCAGCCGGTTCGCCATCGTGGTCCGCAGCTGACGCCGAGCGGGACGGGAGGCGGCGGGGCTCAGGCCCAGTGCGGCGGGCGCTCGGCGAGCAGCCAGTCGTCGTTGCCGCCGGACCGCTCGCCCCAACCCCGGTCGGTGTCGTCGGCCGTCTGCTCGGGCAGCACCACGAATTCGTCGCTCAGCTCGACGGCGCGGTCGTCGTCGCCGCGCGCCTGCGTCCCCGGGTCGATGCTCACGAGCGGCAAGAGTACCGGTTCCGGCCCGCGTCCGGTCGGCCACGCGGCCTCGGGGTTGGTAGCGTCGGACGGCGTGACGACGCCCAGCGGTGACCGCCCCGAGGACGACTACTGGCGCCGCCCGCCGGACATCCCCGGCAGCGGCGGCGCGGCCCCCGGCCAGGAACGGCCGGCCGGTGCCGACAGTCCCGGCCCGGCGGCCGGGTACGGCGGTCCGCCGCCCACCACGCCCCCGCCGCCCGGCTGGCGGCCCCCGGTGCACCTGCGGGCGGCACCGCCCCGGCACCTGCCTCCGCAGGACGCGGCCGGGTTGGACGTGGAGGAACAGCGCGCCCAGTGGGTCACCTGGAGCGTCGGCGGGGCCGCAGCGGTGGTGCTGGTCGCCCTGGTCTGCCTGCTCTGCTCCCGGGCGATCTTCTGACCGGGCCGGCTCGCCGCACGGACGGTCAGAGGGTGCCGCCCCACACCGCCTGGGCACCGGTGTCGCCGGTCAGGTAGACGTAGACCAGCGAGGCCACCCCGAGCACGACCACCACCACGGTCAGCAGCAGGGGCGCCCAGGAGGGCAGCCGGGAGACCCGGTCGTCGTTGCGGGTCACCAGCAGCAGGAGAAGGGCCGCCACGGCGAGGCCGACGGTGAACCAGAGCAGCGTCCCGCCGTACTCCGCGTGCTCGTGGACCTGGTCGAGGATCTGCGGCGGGTAGCCCTTCTCCCGCAGCGCATCCTCCAGCGCCTCGCCCGACTCCGTCGCCATCCAGGTGACGATCGGGGTGACCACCGCGAGGGCGGCCACCGCCCAGCCGAGCCGGGGGCGCCACCTCGGCAGCAACCCGTAAGCGGCAGCCAGCACGGCCAGCAGCGGAACGAACACCACGGCGGCGTGAATCACCAGAACGTGGCCTGGCAGCCCGTTGATCTCCCTGAACACCCGACACCTCCGGCAGTGGACGCGGTCCGCGGCAGCCAGCGTACGACGACCCGACGCCACGGCAGTGCTGACGAACGGGTACACGCGCGCGTCGATTGCCCGGTTCAGCCCGTGGCCCGGGCGATGGCGGGCTGTGGCCCTGACCACCCGGTCGAGGAGCTCGCTTGTCGCCTGGTGGGGGCCGTGTTGTCATTGACCTCATGTCCGGTGGTGAGAAGCTGCTCCGGTCGAGGGGCCTACGGGTCACCCGGCCGCGCCTCGCCGTGCTGGACGTCCTCGCCGCCGGCGGCCACCTGGAGGTCGACGAGATCACCCGCCGGGTGCGGGAACGCCTCGACTCCGTATCCACCCAGGCCGTCTACGACGTCCTCGGCGCGCTGTCCCGGGCCGGGCTGTCCCGCCGGATCGAGCCGGCCGGCAGCCCCGCCCGCTACGAGGCGCGCGCCGGAGACAACCACCACCACGTGGTCTGCCGGGGTTGCGGCGAGATCGCCGACATCGACTGCGCGGTCGGCGCGGCCCCGTGCCTCGACCCGAACAACGCGTACGGCTTCGAGGTGGACGAGGCGGAGGTCACCTTCTGGGGGCTCTGCCCAGCCTGCCAGTCCCGCCGCTCCGCCGACGACTGACGCCACCCCCGCCGGCCGGGCTCGGGGCGTGGCACCCTTGGTCGGGTGGACTCCGATGACCTCGGCCTGTTCGGTCCGGGATCGGTCACGTGGAAAGTGCACGAGGAGCCGATCCTGATCGTCGCCGGCCTGCGTTCGCTCTACCTCCAGGCGCTGCATCCCCGGGCCGTCGCCGGGGTGGCGCAGAACAGCGACTACCGCGCCGACTCGTGGGGGCGGCTGGTCCGCACCGCCACGTACGTGGCGACCACCATCTACGGCACCACCGCCGAGGCCGAGGCCGCCGGGGCACGGGTACGCCGGCTGCACGCCCGGCTGCGCGCCACCGACCCGGCCACCGGGGAGAAGTTCCGTGTCGACGACCCGGAGTTGCTGCGCTGGGTGCACGTGGCCGAGGTGGAGTCGTTCCTCAGCACCGCCCGCCGCGCCGGGCTGCGGCTGACCGACGCCGAGGTGGACGGCTACTACAGCGAGCAGCGCCGGGTGGCGGCCCTGGTCGGGCTGGACCCGGCGGACATGCCCGGCACCGCCGCGGAGGTGGCGGAGTACTACCGGCGCGTCCGGCCGGACCTGCGGATCACCCGGGAGGCGGCGGAGACGGCCGTCTTCCTCACCGCTCCGCCGATCCCGTGGAAGCTCAACCTCCCGGCCCGGGTCGGGCTGAGCCTCGGGCCGGCCCGGTTCGCGTACCTCGGCGTCGCCGGCACCGCGTTCGCGCTGCTGCCGCCCTGGGCCCGCCGGATGTACGGCGGGCTGGGGCTGCCGACCACCGAACTGTCGGCCGACCTCAGCGTGCGCGCCCTGCGGCTCGCCCTGGCGGCCCTGCCGCGCCGCTGGCGGGAGGGCCCGTTGCAGCAGGCCGCAAAGGCGCGGGCAGCCGGCGTCGCCGCCTGATGCCCGCCGGTCCTGGCCCGCCTCGACCGCGGCGGCGCGGTGTCGGTCAGGCCGTCCGGCGGCGCGGTGTCGGTCAGGCCGTGCGCTCCATCGCCGCCCAGGGCTCCTTGCCCGGCGTCTGCGAGCCGGTGGGGCAGGTCCGGCGGTAGTCGCACCAGCCGCAGCGCGGCCCGGGCATGGTGGGGAACGCCTCTTCGGGGTCGGCCCCGTCGGCGACCGCCCGCTCGGCGGCCATGATGTCCCGCGCGGTCTCCTCGGCGCGAGTGAGCTGCCGGGTCAGCGACTCGGCGGTGTGCTCGTGCGCCGCGATGGTCCCCGTGGGCAGGTGGTGCAGCTCCACCCGGTGGCACGGCCGGCGGAACACCCGCTCGGCGGCGTACGCGTAGAGGGCCAGCGCCTGGGAGCCGCGCGCGTCGTCGGCGTCCGTCCCGGCGCGGCCGGTCTTGTAGTCCACGATCACCAGCTCCGGGCCGTCGGGGCCGGGTCGGGAGTCGATCCGGTCGGTGCGGCCGTTGAATGCCAGCACCGCCGTCTTGACCGCCACCACCCGCTCGACGCCGACGGGTTCGGCCTCCGGGTCCAGGGTGCCGACGTAGGACTCCAGCCAGCCCAGCGCCCGCCGGTACGCCTCCCGCTCCTGCTCGTCGTCGCGGTAACCGTCGCGGACCCAGGTGCCCTTCAGCAGCGCGACCAGCGCCTCCGGTCGCCGGCGGTCGGCGGGCAGCGCGTACCAGTTCTTCAGGGCGGTGTGCACGCTCGCGCCGAGCGAGTTGTGCGCCCAGGGCGGACCCTTCGGCGGCGCCGGCCGGTCGACGTACGAGTAGCGGTAGCGGCGGGGGCAGTCCGCGTACGCGCCGAGCTTGCTGGGCGTGCAGACGAACAGCCGCTCCGGCATGCCGTCGAAGCCGAGCTGCTCGGGCTGGCCGGCGCGGGCCCGGGGGGCCCGAGCGGAGGTGGATCGTCCGGGTGAGGAGGCTCGTCGCACCCCACCGATCCTGCCACCCCGGTACGACGGTCCGCCCGACCCGGTCGGCGAGTCGGGTCGGTCGGCTCAGGCCATGTTCACGTACTGGGTGACGAAGGCAGCGACGGCGTCCGCGATGAGCTGCACCGCGATGGCGGCGAGCAGCAGGCCGGCGATCCGGGTGAGCACCTCGATCCCGCCGGGCCGCAGGATCTTGACGATCCCGCCGGAGAAGCGCAGCACGAGCCAGACCGTGAGCATCACCGCGACGATGGCCGCCGCGATGGCACCGTAGTCGGTGGCCCCGTCGGCCTGCTGGACGAAGAGCATGGTCGCCACGATCGCGCCCGGCCCGGCCAGCAGCGGGGTGCCCAGCGGCACCAGGGCGATGTTCGAGGTGGACTGTTGGGTGGGGTCGTCGGTCTTGCCCGTGAGCAGCTCCAGGGCGACCAGGATCAGCAGCAGCCCGCCGGCCGCCTGGAGCGCCGGCAGGTCCACGTGCAGGTAGGCGAGCAGGGTCTGCCCGGCCACGGCGAAGACCACGATCACCCCGAGCGCCAGCGCCACGGCCTGCCACGCCGCCCGGTTCCGGTCCCGGGCGGGCAGCGGCCCGGTGAGCGCGAGGAAGATCGGCATCATGCCCGGCGGGTCGACGATGACCAGCAGGGTGACGAAGACCTCGCCGAAGAGCTTGGAATCCACCCGGACACGGTAGCGGCGCGGGTGGAAGCGGATCAGGTCGAAGCGACAGGCGTCACCCCGCCGGCCTCGGCCAGGATCCGCTCGTACACCTCGGCGGCCGTGGTGAACGCGCCGAGCCGGACGGTCTTGTGGGTGCCGTGGAAGTCGGACGAGCCGGTGACGAACAGGCCCAGCTCGGCGGCGAGCGCCCGCACGTGCGCCCGCTCGGCGGGCGAGTGGTCCTCGTGGTCGGCCTCCAGTCCGGCGAGGCCGGCCGCCGCCAGCTCGACGATCAGCCCGTCCGGCACGATCGGCCCCCGCCGGCTGGCCCTCGGGTGGGCGAGGACCGGCACGCCGCCGGCCGCCCGGACCAGCCGGACCGCCCGGAACACGTCGAGGTCCTCCTTGGGCAGCCGGTAGCGCTCCCCCAGCCAGGCCGACCCGAACGCCTCGACGGTGGTGGTCACCAGCCCGGCCCGGATCAACGCCTGGGCGATGTGCGGCCGGCCCACCGTCCCGCCGGCCGCCCCGGCCAGGATCTCCGGCCAGCTCACCTCGACGCCGTCGGCGCGCAGCAGTTCGACGATCCGCTCCCCACGCACCTCACGGCCGGCCCGCATCAGGGCCAGCTCCGCGACCAGCTCCGGGTGGTCCGGGTCGAAGAGGTACGCGAGCAGGTGCAGCGCCACCGCCGGCTCGGCCCCGTACCAGCGGCAGGAGATCTCCGCGCCGCGGATCAGGGTCAGCCCGGGAGGCAGCGCCGCCACGGCGGGCGCCCAGCCGGCGGTGGTGTCGTGGTCGGTGATCGCCAGCACGTCCAGTCCGGCGTCGGCTGCGGCCCGGACCAGCTCGGCCGGGGTGAGGGTGCCGTCGCTGGCCGTCGAGTGGGTGTGCAGGTCGATGCGGGCTGCCGGCCCGGGGTGCGGGGTCATCGCCCGACGCTACCCGCCGCCGGCACGGCCCCGGCCAGGGCCGGAGGTCAGGGGATCACGTCGGTGACCACCACCGGCCGGCCGCCCGCATCGACGCCGGCCACGGGAGCGGCGTCGGCCTGCTCCCCGGCGAGCACCCGGTCGGTGCGCACCTGCACGAGCCAGCCGCGCCCGTCGACGTACCCGGCGGTCCGGGTCGGGGTCCAGGCCGCCGCGCCGGCCAGCGCCGGACCCGCTCGGCGGGCCACCGGCGTCCCGTCGAGGGTGGCCAGGTCGATCAGGAGCGCCCCGGTGGCCTTCGACGCGCCGGTGCGGCCGTTGGCCAGCAGCCAGCGCCCGTCGGCGGAGACCGCGCCGAACCCGTCGGCGTCGAGGACCGGCCCGCAGGCGGTACGGGTCACGGCGAGGTTCCGGGCGGGGTCGAGCAGCGCCAGGCAGGGCCGACCGGGCGTACCGCTGGTGACCAGGCCGATCGCCCGGCCGTCCGGCAGCGTCCCGTGGACGGCGAGGACGTCGTCCCCGGTCCCGGCGGAGAGCCCGCCGGCAGCCGGTCGCCACACCGCGTACCCGGGACGGGTGGGGTCGAGGCGCACGAGGACGGCGTCGCCGACGAAGCCGACCGGGACGGACGGCCCGGGGGCCGGCGTGCTGGTGACCGCGACCAGTCGCTCGCCGACGATTCCGGCGAGGGTGATCCGGTCCCCGTCCCGCCAGGCCACCTGCCGGCCGGTGGTGGCGACGGCGATGGCCTCCGCGCCCGCGAGGAGCGCCTGGCTGCTGCCGTCCGGCCGCACGGAGACCAGGGTCCGGCCCGCCGCGGTCGGACCGCTCACCACCAGCCAGCCGCCCTGGTCGGGGATGCGTTGGGCCCGGTCGACCGCGCCCAGCCCGAGCGGGATGCTCTCGGCCCGGGCGGTGCGCAGGGTCGTGCCGACGATCAGGTCGACGGCGGAGCCGCCCGGGCCGGGGACCGGTCGGGCGGCCCCGGCCGACGGGCTCGCCACCAGGTGCGGGGTCGGGCTGGCGGTGGCTTCACGCGGGTCGCCGAGCACCACGGTCGGGGTGGTCGGGTGGCCCGGCTGCGCACCGAACTGCACCAGGCCGGCACTGACCAGCACGGTGGCCGCCCCGGCGAGGGCGATGCCGGTCAGGGTGCGGCGGCGACGGGTGCGGTTGGCGCGCCGGATGGCCAGCCCGGCCGGGTCCACTGCGAGGGGTCGGAGCGTGGCGGCCTGCCGGGACAGGGTCTCCCGGACCGCGCGCTCCAGCTCGTCTCTCGGCACATCCATTGGACGCCCGGGGCCCCTCGTCCGGTTGTCAGCGGGGTTGGGCACGCCGCTCACCGCCTCTCCGCGCCGACGGCCCGGGTCGACGCCCCGACGGCGTCGGCCGCGACGGCGTCGGCGACCGGCGGGGTGGGGGCGGCCACCGGCGCCGAGTCCTTCGGGTGGCCGCTGCGGCGTGGGGCGCCGGCGGCACGTTGGGCATCGGCCGGCACGCGGGACGAGGCGGGTGCCGGCACGCGGGACGGCTCCCCGGCCGGCGCGGGCCGCAGCGGCGGCGTCCGGGACGCACCGGGGCGCGGGCCGGCCCGTCCCGGGACGGGGGCGTCGGACGCCGCGGCCCGGGACGGGCGACGCGGCGCATCCCGACCGGCGGACCGCGTCGACCCGGGCAGGTCGGGCAGGTCGAGGGCCGCCTGCTCGCCCAGTCGGCGGCGCAGGGTGGCCAGCGCCCGGGACGTCTGGCTCTTCACCGTTCCCGGGGAGATCTCCAGCAACGCGGCGGTCTGCGCCTCCGACATGTCCTCGTAGAAGCGCAGCACCAGCACCGCCCGTTGCCGGCTGGGCAGCGCCCTGAGGTGCCGCCAGAGCACATCCCGGTCGAGCTGCTGCTCGATCTCGTCGGTCCCGGCCCGCTCGGGCAGCACCTCCGTCGGCCGTTCCCCGTGCCAGCGTCGCCGCCACCAGCTCGTCGAGGTGTTGACCATGACCCGGCGGGCGTACGGCTCGATCGCGTCGATCCCGCCGAGCCGCCGGCAGGCCAGGTACGTCTTGGTCAGGGCCGTCTGGAGCAGGTCCTCGGCTGTGGCCCAGTCCCCGGCGAGCAGGTACGCGGTGCGCAGCAGGGCACCGGAACGGGCCTCGACGAACTCACGGAAATCCTCCTCCAGCGGGTCCCTACCGGCCACGCCCACCTCCCGCGCCCCCGTGCCCTGCTGGCAGGCTGCCACGCCGGGGCGCGTCGGTCGACGGCGATTGGTGCCTTGTTCTCCGATGTTCGGACGGAATTCTCAGGCGCCGTCGTCGGCCTTGGCCTCGTCCGCCTCCTTGCCCAACCGCGCCTCGACTGCCTGCGGCTCGTACATCTCCTCGACGACGCGCAGGTAGAGCTCGTTGGGGTTGGGCAGGTTCTTGATCTCGCGGAGCGCCTGGTCCTGGCCGGCGGACTCCAGCACGAAGGTGCCGTAGTTGAGCGCGCGGCCGGTCGGGCTCTGCTCGTATTTCATGTCGGTGACCCGGGCCAGGGGCATCATCGCGACCTTGCGGGTGATGATGCCGTTGACGACCATCACCCGCTTGTTGGTCAGGATGAAGCGGTCGTACCACCAGTCGGCGACCCGCCAGGCGACCCAGCCCATCACGGCGAACCAGAGCAGCACCGCGACGGTGGTCAGCGCGCCCACGTCCCGCCCGGCGAGGAAGCCGGAGAGGTAGCCGAGGACGAAGGTCGCGGCGATGCCCACCAGGATCGGCGTGGTGAGGTGAATCCAGTGCCGCTTCCACTCGCCCCGGTACCGCTCGGTGGGGAAGAGGTAGCGGGCGACGAGCGAGCTGGGCTCGTCCTCCAGCGGGAGGACCCGCCGGGGGCCCAGCGGCATGCCGGAGGCGTCGACCCGCAGGCCGGCCAACTCCTCCTCGGAGATCTGCGGTGCCTGGTAGCCGGCCTCGGGGTCGCGGACCCAGGCACGCCCGGGGCGCTCCTCGCCCGCGTACGGACCGTCGCCGTAGCCGACGTCGTCCGAGAACGGGGGGCCGTCCGAGGGACCAGAACGGGAACCCGGCACATCGTCGGGTCGGACCCGGGGAATCGGCTCCGTGTCTCGCTCCCGGCGCCCCCGGTCGGGGTCGTCGGGATCGAAGGGGGGGCCGGAGGGGCTTCCCATCGGCGGCTAGGCGATGAGGCTGGTGAAGAAGTCGCCGAAGCCTTGGGCGATGTCCATGATGCCGCCACCGATCGACTTGAAGACGTCTGCGGCCGAGTTCGGCCGGTAGGCGACAAAGAAGATCAAGAATGCGATACCGGCCCAGGTGAGGACCTTCTTGACCATGGCGGGCCATCCTCTCGCGCTGGCGCCGGGTCCATTTACCGCAGCGGCACCCAGAGTATCAGTAAGGTGTCGTACAGTGAATCTTTGCGTCCGTTCTCCGACAGAACGGGAGACTTGTCAGGCCTTCCCGTGCAGGTACGGGGACGGTGCGCCGTACACGAGCTCGGACGGCGTCCACTCCGTGAGGTCGCGCAACTCCACGTCCTCGGCGAGCAGATGCCCCGCACTCGCCGGCCAGGCTATCGCATGGAGCCACATTCCCCGAGCCTCGCCGGCGTACGCGCTTCGATCTGTCGGAGAATTCACGAGCCACAGTGGAGTCGGATGGCCGGCCACCCGGATCCTGGCCTGTCCGATGTGCTCCGGATGCCCGGGGCCGGGTTCGTTCAACGCCTCGGCGAGTTGCGGGCCCGGATCGGGGCCCGCCAGCCCGGCGAGCCGGGTGCCCAGGCCCACTCCCGGCTCCTCGGCCACGAAGACCAGATCGGCGGGGCCGCCGCTGAGCGGCTCGGGCCCGGCGCAGGCGATCGCGGTGGCCCGCACCCCGGTCCGCTCGTCGCCGGCGTATGCCACGCCCGTCAGGGTCCAGCCGGGCGGCAGTGGCCAGGGGCACCACACCGGCGTGGCCGGCTCCGCCCCGGGCGCGGCGGCGGCGACCCGCTCCACCACGCTGGCCATGATCTCCGCGCCGATGTGCTCGGGCACGTGCAACGGCGGCACCGGGCCGCAGCGCAGGCACCGCCATTCGGTGTGCATGAGGTCCGGCTCCCGCACGGATCCACCACACCTCGGACAACTCACCGTGACACTCACGTTTCCACCGTCACCCCGGACGGCCGGGCCGTCAAGTCGAGCGGCCGTTTCCCCGGCGCGTCGGGGCGGGATTCCACCGACCGTGCCCGACCTCGGCGCAGGGTCACCGGGCCGGCGTCCCGCCCGGATCCGGGTGGCGGACCGGTGTGGACACCAGCTCAGTCGGGCGGCGGGCCGGCGTAGGCCCGGATCCACGCGTGCATCGCGATGCCGCTGGCCACCCCGGCGTTGATCGATCGGGTCGAGCCGTACTGGGCGATCGAGAAGAGCTGGTCACAGGCCGTGCGGGCGGTCTCGGACAGCCCTGGGCCCTCCTGGCCGAAGAGCAGCACGCAGCGGCGCGGCAGGGTGGTCGTCTCCAGCGGTCGGGAGCCGGGCAGGTTGTCGATGCCGACCACCGGCAGGTCCCGCCCCACCGCCCAGGCGACGAACTCGTCGATCGTCTCGTGGTGTCGGACGTGCTGGTACCGGTCGGTCACCATGGCGCCGCGCCGGTTCCACCGCCGCCGCCCGACGATGTGCACCTCGGCGGCGAGGAAGGCGTTGGCGTTGCGGACCACCGTGCCGATGTTGAAGTCGTGCTGCCAGTTCTCGACGGCCACGTGGAAGCTGTGCCGGCGCCGGTCGAGGTCGGCGACCACGGCCTCCCGCCGCCAGTACCGGTACCGGTCCACCACGTTGCGCCGGTCGCCCCCGGCGAGCAGGTCCGGGTCGTACCGGGGGTCGTCCGGCCGGTCGCCGGGCCACGGCCCCACGCCGACTTCGAGCTGGTCACCCGTCACGGTCTGAAGAGGGTACGGTCCGGCCGCCGGCCGCCGGCCGTGGGGTGCCCGCGGGGCCGGTCGCGGGCCGGCGGGGACGGCGGCCTGATCAGCCCAGGTCGAGCGCACCGCAGAGCCGGTCCAGGAAGCGCCGGTCGGCCGGAGCGGTGGGCACGTCCGCCGGGGCCGGGACCCCGCCGACGGTGACCCGGCAGACCCGGGCCGCCACCGACTGCACCCACTGCCGGTACGCGGCCGAGTCGGCGGGGTCGGCCCGGCGGCGCAGCACCCGCACCGCGGCCCGGCAGGCGGCCAGCAGGTCGACGAGGTCGGTGAGCCGGCCGGCCGGGGCGGGCGCCCCGTCGTGCCGGGCGTAGATGACGGCCACCACGGCACGGACCAGGTCGCTGTCGGAGGCACGGCCCGCCGCCACGGCGTCCAGGCCGGCGAGCCCGGCGACGACGCCCCGCGTCGGGCGTCCGGGGGCGGGCGTGGCGGCGGCCACGAGCACGCGGCCGGGCAGCCCGGTCAGCAGGTCCCACTCGGCGGCGGAGTAGACGGCGGTGGTCAGCGGTGCGGCGCGGCGGCCGGCAGAGGGCGGCTCTCCGGCGACGGAGTGGCTCATGGGGACCTCCGGCGCCAGCATAAGCCTCCGACCAGGGAAAGGGCCCCAACCCGCGGAAGACGGCGGGAGAGGCCCGGCGCCGGACGGGAGGGTCAGCGCGGCTCGGGGAAGCTCGGCCGCTCCGGGTCGACGCCCTCTCCGACGGCGTTGGCCGCGTACTCCCGCTTGGGGACCATCACCCGGCGCCGGAAGACGCAGACCATGGTGCCGTCCTGCTTGTAACCGCGGGTCTCCACGGAGACGACCCCCCGGTCGGGCTTCGAGCCGGACTCGCGCTTGTCCAGCACGGTGGTCTCGCCGTAGATGGTGTCGCCGTGGAAGGTCGGGGCCACGTGCCGCAGCGACTCGACCTCGAGGTTCGCGATGGCCTTGCCGCTGACGTCGGGTACGGACATGCCGAGCAGCAGGGAGTAGATGTAGTTGCCGACCACCACGTTGCGCTGGAACTGGCTCGCCGACTCGGCGTAGTGGGCGTCCAGGTGCAGGGGGTGGTGGTTCATGGTGAGCAGGCAGAAGAGGTGGTCGTCGTACTCGGTGACGGTCTTGCCCGGCCAGTGCCGGTAGACCGCGCCGACCTCGAACTCCTCGTAGTAGCGGCCGAACTGCATCGATGTCCCCTTAACGGCGGCGACAGAGTTCGGGCCAGCATGCCTTATCGAGTGTTAAGGCGGGGACCGAGGCCGGCCGGCCGAGGAAATGTCACACCGGCGGCGGCACTTGGGGGGAGACGCAATGAGCGGCGGGGCCCTCCCCGGCACCCGCCGCCCACGCTCTGATGCGACAGATTCTGCCTTACGGCGATGCCAAACGAACAGAGACCGACGTCACATTTATCTTTTCGTAACAATACTCTGCGTGACCGTCAACTAATTCCGGAGCGATCTCCGCAGGTCGGATCGGCGCTAGTCAGGCATCAGATCACCAGCACGGCGCCGCCGCCTGGGCGGACGGTCATGGAAACGCTCCCATCACGGCTCGTCACGCAAATGCGTCGTGCATGTGCACCCCGCAAGCCGGGGACGACAGACGCAGGTCGATGCCCCTGGGCGCCCGCCCGCCGGCCGGCGGGGTTTCGGCACCGGTTGGCCGGGAATTCGTGGGCACCCGTCCTGGTTTCATGAGGCGTAGTTGATTCCTCGGTGATCGGAGAGTGCAAATGGCAACCGTTGAGCTGACCACGGGGAACTTCGACGAGGTGGCGGGCAGCGACGGCATCGTCCTCGTCGACTTCTGGGCCGAGTGGTGCGGCCCGTGCAAGCGGTTCGCCCCGGTCTACGAGCGCTCCTCGGAGAAGCACCCGGCCATCGTCTTCGGCAAGGTCGACACCGAGGCGCAGCAGGAACTGGGCGCCAAGTTCGACATCCGCTCCATCCCGACGATCATGGCGATCCGGGACGGCGTCATCGTCTTCTCCCAGCCCGGCGCCCTGCCCGAGTCCGCCCTGGAGAACCTCATCGAGCAGGTTCAGGGCCTCGACATGGACGACGTCCGCAAGAAGCTGGCCGAGCACAACCACTGAACCGACCACCGCGACGGCCGGGCCCCAACTCCGGGGCCCGGCCGTCGTCGCGTCCCGGGTAGGGCCGTCGCAGCGGGCCGGCCGTCGCAGCGGGCGGAAAGTACCGGTACGGCCGGTGCCGACCGGCCGACGGAGGGACCCCTGCCAGCCGATCCATCCCGTATGGTCCTGAACCGATGGAGACGTTGACCCGGTCCGGCCGGGCGGTCCGGCTGGGCGCGACCGCGCTCGGCCTCGCCATGCTGCTCGCCGGCACGGCCTGGGGCAGCGACGACCACTTCCCGTTCGGCCCGTTCCGGATGTACTCCACCTCGGACCCGCCCGACGCCCCCGCCCCGGACACCCGCGTCGAGGGCGTGGACCGCACCGGCGCGGTGGTCGACCTGGACCAGGACGCCACCGGCATCCGCCGCGCCGAGATCGAGGGCCAGCAGAGCCGGTACGTCGCCGAGCCGGACCGGCTGCGCCAGGTCGCCGACGCGTACGCCGAGCGCCACCCCGACGCCGCCGGGCTCGTCGAGGTGCGCATCGTGATCCGCTAGTACGGCATCGAGGGCGGCCGGCCGACCGGTCGCTGGGCCGACGAGACGGTGGTCAGCTGGCAGGCGGACCGGTGATCGGCTGGCTGACCGAGGCGGTCCCGCGCGGCCGGGTGGCCGCCTTCCGCACCCTGATTTATCTCTTCGTGGCCGCCGACCTGGTGTTCTTCACCCCCTGGGTGCGCACCCGGGCCAGCGTGCCCGGCGAGCTTTACCAGCCGCTGCTCGTCGGGCGCGCGCTCCCGCTGCCCACCCCCACCCCGGCGCTGGTCGCCGCGATCTTCTGGGCCCTGCTGCTCCTCGCCGCGCTCGCCGCGACCGGGCGCGCTCACCGGCTGCTCGGCTGGTCGGTCTTCGCGCTCTACCTGCAGTGGATGATCATCGCGATGAGCTATGGCAAGGTCGATCACGACCGGTTCGGCCTGCTCGTCGCGCTCGCCGTGCTCCCCGCCGCCGGGCGGGCCCGGCACGGCGACCCGACGCGCACCGAGGCCGGCGGCTGGGCGCTGCGAGTCACCCAGATCGCGGTGATCTGCACGTATTTTCTGGCCGCGTTCGCCAAGTTCCGGTTCGGCGGGCTCGACTGGGCCACCGGCTCGGTGCTGGCTCGGGCGATCATCCGGCGCGGCACCGACCTGGCCGACCTGATCGCCGGGGTGCCGTACCTGCTGCTCGTGGCGCAGTTCGGCATCCTCGCCTTCGAGCTGCTCAGCCCGGTGGTCTTCCTGCTGTCCGAGCGCTGGCGGCAGGCCATGATCGGCTTCTTCTACTCGTTCCACCTGGTCACCGTGGCGACGATCACCATCTCGTTCGCGCCGCACCTGGCGGCGATGGCCGGCTTCCTGCCGCTGGAGCGGGTGCGCCCGGTGCTCTGGGCCCGACGGCTCGGCGGGCGACGCCAACCCGGCCCGCGCGGGACCGGCGGGTCGGAGCCGGCGCAGGCGGCCCCGGCTACAGCCACGGCCCCGGCCACGGCCGCCCCGGGTCAGGCGTCCGTGGCGGGCCGGCCGGCCGGGCCGTAGAGCCGCTCCCGCGCCTCCTGGGGCAGCGAGCAGGCGGCGGCGCCGCCCGGCAGCCGGTGCCGGTTGCGGGCCACCCAGCGGTACGCCGGCCAGGCCGCCGCGAGGACCGGCGGGAACCGCAGGCCGGCCCCGGCCACCCGCCAGAGCGGACCGCTGTCGCCGAGCAGCCTGGCGATCGCGTCGGGACCGGCGGCCCGGGAGCCGTCCGCGCCGACCCACTGCACGGCCTCCTCGCACTCGGCCTCCGTCAGGCCCAGCGCGTCGAGGTCGGCGAACTGCCAGGGCAGCACCCGCGCCCCGGTGGGGATGCGGTGCTCGATGAACTGGGCGCACTTCGTACAGAACGCACAGTCGCCGTCGTAGACGAAGGTCGACGTCTCCATGGCTCCATCCTCCCCCGGCCGGATGACCGCCGGGGTTCTGGTGTCCCGCAGGTCACTTGCACTTCTTTCGCACACGTGTTCGAATGATGGCCATGCGCTGGGACAACCTCTCCGCTCCCCCGGACGAGGGCGGTTCCGAGCGGGCAGCGCCGGCGGCTCCACCCCTGCCGCCGGCGCTGCCCGGCGCGACAATTCGCACGTTCGACATCCCGGGGTTCGCCGGGACGACCGGCCTACCGGGTCACTCCGGGTCATCACCAACCGACACCGGCGACCTCATCGCCAACGGCATGGTCAGCCACAACCGCTTCGCCCGCAACACCCGCCGACCGGCCGGTTACAGTCGGTGGGTGCGTACCGCCCAGCAGATCCTCGCCGATTCCGCCGTGATCGCCGTCGTGGGCGCGTCCCGAGACCCGAGCAAGGCCGCGCACCGGGTGCCGGCGCAGATGCAGCGGTACGGCTGGCGGATCATCCCGGTCAACCCGACGGTCGACGAGCTGTTCGGCGAGCGGGCGTACGCGTCGCTGGCCGACATCCCGCACCCGGTCGACCTGGTGGACGTGTTCCGCCCGGCCCGGGACGCGGTCGGTGTGGTCCGCGAGGCGGTGGCGATCGGCGCGCCCGCGGTCTGGTTGCAGCTCGGGATCGTCTCGCCGGAGGCGCGGCGGATCGCCGAGGAGGCCGGGATCGACTATGTCGAGGACCGTTGCCTCATCGTCGAGCGCGCCGCCGCCGGCCTGACCCGCCTGCCCTGACCCGCCTGCCCTGACGGGTGTCGCCCCCGACCGGGCCGGTCAGAGCTTGTACTCCTTGAGCAGGCCACGCGAGATGATCGTCTTTTGGATCTCCGAGGTGCCCTCGCCGATGAGCAGGAACGGGGCCTCCCGCATCAGCCGCTCGATCTCGTACTCCTTGGAGTAGCCGTAGCCGCCGTGGATGCGGAAGGCCTCCTGGACCACCTCGGCGCAGTACTCGGAGGCGAGCAGCTTGGCCATCCCGGCCTCGACGTCGTTGCGCTGGCCGGCGTCCTTGAGCCGGGCGGCGTTGACCATCAGGGCGTGCGCGGCCTCGATCTTCGTGCCCATCTCGGCGAGCTTGAAGGCGATCGCCTGGTGCTTCGCCAGCGGCTGGCCGAAGGTCTTCCGCTGCTGGGCGTACGCGACGGCCAGCTCGAAGGCGCGGATGGAGATGCCGCAGGCGCGGGCGGCGACGTTGACCCGGCCGACCTCGATGCCGTCCATCATCTGGTAGAAACCGCGACCGACCTTGTCCGGTCCGCCGAGCACGGTGGAGGCGGGGACGGTGACGCCGTCGAGGACCATCTCGGTGGTCTCGACGCCCTTGTAGCCCATCTTGTCGATCTTGCCGGGGATGGTCAGGCCGGGCGCGGTCTCGCCGAAGCCGGGCTCCTTCTCCAGCAGGAAGGTGCTCATGTTGCCGTACACCGAGTCGGCACCGGTGTCGGTCCTGACCAGGGTCGCCACCACCGAGGAGTACGCCCCGTTGGTCAGCCACATCTTCTGGCCGTTCAGGACGTAGTTGTCGCCGTCGCGGACCGCCCTGGACTTGATCGCCGAGACGTCGGAGCCACACTCGGGCTCGGACATGGAGAACGCGCCGCGCACCGCGCCGGTCGCCATTCGCGGCAGCAGCCGGGCCTGCTGCTCGGCCGAGCCGTGCTGGGAGATCAGGTACGCCACGATGAAGTGGGTGTTGACGATGCCGGAGATCGACATCCAGCCCCGGGACAGCTCCTCGACCACCAGGGCGTAGGTCAGCAGGGACTCGCCGAGCCCGCCGTGCTCCTCGGCGATGGTCAGGCCGAACAGCCCCATCTCGCGCATCCCGTCGAGGATGTCGGTGGGGTACTCGTCGGCGTGCTCCAGCCGCTGCGCGTGCGGGATGATCTCCTTGTCGGCGAACTCCCGGACGGTTTCCAGGATCGACCGCTGCACGTCGGTCAGGCCGGGCGTCTGGGCGAGTCGGGCCATCTCAGCCTCCGGGGATCGGCGCATTACTCATGGGTAACTGAACGCTCGGTCAGTATCGACCTCCCGGCCGGCGAGGCCAAGGCAACCTGTCCACACAACCGCTGTGAAAAGGTTCACCGCTGCGGGTAGCGTCCGCAACAGGGCAGGTCACCAAGGGTGCGCGGGAGGGGCCGAATGAGTTATCCACCGCAGGAACCGGACCAGCCGCCGTCGCCGTACGAGCCGCCGCCCGGCGAGCCCGGCCAGTCGGGCCCGCCCTCGGGATACGGGCAGTACGGGCAACCGGGCCAGTACGGCCCACCCCAGAGCTACGGGCAGTACGGCCAGCAAGGGCAGTACTCCGACCAGCCAGGGCAGTACGGCCAGCCGGCGCAGTACCCCGGCCAGCCGCCGCCCGGCCGGGCGACGAACATCCTCGCCGTGCTGGCGCTGGTTTTCGCGTTCGTCTTCCCGCCTGCCGGCATCGTGTTCGGGCACGTGGCCAAGCAGCAGCTCCGGCGCACCGGCGAGGAGGGCGACCAGCTCGCCACCTGGGGCCTGATCCTCGGCTACCTCTTCACCGCGATCGGCCTGCTGGCCTGCTGCGGTTGGATGGCGCTGACGATCTGGGGCAGCTCCGGCGGCGGCTCCTACAACTGACGCCCGGGCCGGGTCACCGGAACTGAGCCTCCCGCACGCTGTTCCCGCCGTCCACCACCAGCATCTGCCCGGTGATGTACGACGCGGCGGGCGAGCAGAGGAACGCGATCGCGGCGGCCACCTCGTCCGGGGTGCCGGGGCGGCCCACCGGGGTGCCGAGCCCCTGCCGGATCTCCGCCACGGTGGAGGCGGCCGTGTGGATGGTCCCCGGGGCCACCGAGTTCACCGTCACCCCGTCGGCGATCATCTCCATCGCCAGCGCCCGGGTCAGGCCGACCACGCCCGCCTTCGCGGCGGCGTACGCCGCCTCGGTGGGCAGGGCGTTGACCGGGCCTGCGGTGGCCGCCAGGTTGACGATCCGCCCCCAGCCACGCTCGGCCATCCCGCCGATGAACGCGCGGCTGCACAGGAACGCGGTGGTCAGGTTCCGCTCGATCTCGCCGTGCCACTCCGCGTAGCTGAGCTGGGCCACCGGGCGTAGCACCTCGGGGCTGGCCCGGCTGGCCAGGCCGGCGTTGTTGACCAGCACCTCCACGTCGCCGAGTTGCTCGGCGACCGCGTCGGCGAGCGCTCCGACCTCCGACTCGTCGGTGAGGTCGGCGACGAACCCGGTCACCCCCAGCTCGCCGGCCCGTTCGTGGATGCGCCGGGTGGTGGACACGATGGCCACCCGGGCGCCCAGGTCGGCCAGCCGACGGGCCGTGGCGTACCCGATGCCGTCGGGGCTGCCGGCCCCGGTGACCAGGGCGACCCTGCCGTCGAGCCGCATGGTGACGGGGTCGGCCAGCGGCGCCGGGGCGTCCTGGTCGGCCGGGGCCGTCGCGGCGGTGGCCCGGCCGCGCCGGGCCAGGCCCGGTCGGCTCGCGTCCCGCCGCGGTCGGCTTCCGGAACGGTCCGCGGACCGCGCGTCTGCTGCCATGCCGAGATCCTGCCCGCTACGCCCCCGCCGGGCAACGCGGCACCCGGTAACGGGGGCCTCTCATTCTGGGCGGGCCTGGCTACCCTGACCGCGCACCCTCGACAGACGGAGAGAACCGATGACATATCCGCCGCCGTCCGGCACCGACCCCTGGTCCCAGCCGTCCACCCCGCCCGTCGACCCCACCCTGCCGGTCAGCGGGCAGCCGGTCCCCGGCCAGCCGACGGGCGCGGACCCGTACGCGCCCGACCCGTACGCGCCCGTCGACCCGTATGCGGGAATGAAGTCGGGGCAGCCCGCGCCTGCCGCCGACCCGTACGCCGTGCCCGGCTACGCACCCGCCGGCTACCCGCCGGCCGGCTACCCCGGGTACGGGTACCCGCAGCCGCCGAGGACCAACGGCCTGGCCATCGCGGCACTGGTGCTCGCCCTGGTCGGCTTCGCCTCCTGCATCACCGCGCCGGTCGGCGCGATCATGGGTCACGTCGCCCAGAAGCAGATCCGGCAGACCGGCGAGGGCGGGGAGGGGATGGCGAAGGCGGCCATCATCGTCGGCTGGATCCTCACCGGCCTGATAGTGCTGGGGATCATCTTCTACATCGTGATGATCGGCATCGCGATCTACGCGGGCAGCACGAGCAGCGGCAGCTACTGACGCTGGGCCGGTGCTACCCGGTGCCGCCCCGCGCCCCGGGGCGGCACCGGGTCACCCCGCTGGGGGCGTGAAGCTGGAGGTGCGGGTCAGCCCGGCCGCGCGCCCCTTGGCCGCGATCACCAGGGCCATCTTGCGGGACGCCTCGTCGATCATCTCGTCGCCGAGCATCACCGCGCCGAGCCGGCCGCCCGCCTCCGAGGTGTAGTGCTCGTACGCGTCGAGGATCAGCTCCGCGTGGTCGTAGTCGGCCTGGGCCGGCGAGTAGACCTCGTTCGCGGCGTCGATCTGCCCGGGGTGCAGCACCCACTTGCCGTCGAAGCCCAGCGCGGCCGACCGACCGGCCACCTCCCGGAACGCGTCGACGTCCCGGATCTGCAGGAACGGGCCGTCGATGGCCTGCTTGTCGTGCATCCGGGCGGCCATCAGGATGCGCATCAGGATGTAGTGGTACGGGTCGCCCGGGTACTCGGGGATCAGCGCGCCCACCACCAGGGACCTCATGTTGATCGAGGCCATGAAGTCGGCCGGCCCGAAGATGATGGTCTCCACCCGGGACGACGCGGCGGCGATGGCGTCGACGTTGACCAGTCCGGCGGCGTTCTCGATCTGTGCCTCGATGCCGATCCGGCCAACCTCGAGGCCGAGGGTCTTCTCGAGCTGGGTGAGCGTCAGGTCCAGCCACTGCACCTGGGCGGCGTTCTGCACCTTCGGCAACATCACGCAGTCCAGGTTGGCGCCGGCCCCCTCGACAACCTCGATCACGTCCCGGTACGTCCACGGGGTGGTGAGGTCGTTGACCCGGACCACCCGGGTCTTGCCGGCCCAGTCGCCCTCGTTGAGCGCGGCCACGATGTTCTTGCGCGCGTCCGGCTTGGCCAGCGGGGCCACCGCGTCCTCCAGGTCCAGGAAGACCTGGTCAGCGGGGAGGCCCTGGGCCTTACCGAGCATCTTGACGCTGGAACCGGGCACGGCGAGGCAGGACCGGCGAGGACGACCGACAGCGGCCATGGATGCGCTCCTTCCCGCGTCGGCGGACCGGCCGACGGGCTGACGGGGCCCGCCGCGCCGGCGGACTTAACGATCGCAAAGGTGTTTGTGACGCCACGGTAGCCTCGTGCCGTGACCGGGGTGAATGGACCTGTGGAAGATCTCACTGGGCGTCGGATCGTGGTGGTGACCGGAGCCAGCTCCGGCATCGGACTGGCCGCCGCCGTGGACCTGGCGCGCCGCGGTGACCGGGTGGCGCTGGTCGGCCGGGACCCGGCCCGCCTCCAGGCGGCCGGCGACCGCGTGCGGGACGCCAGCGGCGAGCGGCCCGAACTGTTCCGGGCCGACTTCGCGGTCCTCGACGACGTGCGAGGGCTGGCGGAACGGCTGCGAGCCGCGTACGACCGGATCGACGTGCTGGCCAACAACGCCGGGGCGATCGTGCTGCGCCCGGTCACCACGATCGACGGGTTCGAGCTGTCGATGCAGGCCAACCACCTGGCCCCGTTCCTGCTCAGCACCCTGCTACGGGATCGGGTCGGCAGGCTGGTGGTCACCGCCTCCGGGGCGCACCGCAGCGGCGTACTGGACCCGGACGACCTCAACGCCACGCTGCGCGGCTACCGGCCGATGCGCGCGTACGGCACCAGCAAGCAGGCGAACATCCTGTTCACCGCCGAGGCGGCCCGCCGCTGGCCGGAGATCCCCGCGTACTGCTTCCACCCGGGTGTGGTGCGGACCCGGTTCGGCGCGGACAGCCGGCTGGTGGCCCTGGGCATGCGGGTCCTGCCGTTCCGCAGCCCGGAGAAGGGCGCCGAGACGCTGGTCTGGCTCGCCGACCAGGAGCCGGCCAGGCTGACGTCCGGCGGCTACTACGCCGACCGGCGGCCCCGCCGACCGCTGCGCAAGGCCGCCGACCCGCGGCTCGCCGCCCGCCTCTGGACGGCCAGCGCGGAGGCGGTCGGCGTCGACGCCGGGTAGCCCGCCAACCGCCACGCGGCACCGGTCGCGCCCGTCTCACCCGGGCAGGTGCACCGGGACGCTGGTCACCACCACCCCGGCCAGCTCCCGCAGCGCCCGGCGCAGCCGCCGCTCCGCCTGACTGTGCAACGGCCGGTGCCAGGGGTGGCGCAGCACCACCTCAGGCACGATCACGGTGAGCACCAGATCGGCCCTGGAGGCGTGCAGCGCCTCCAGGTAGTGGGCCAGCGGCCCGATCACCGCCCGGTACGGCGACACGATCGTCTCCAGCCGCAGGTGGTCCCCCCACGCCTCCCACTGTCCACGGAACCGGTCTGCCTCCTCCTCGTTCGGGGCGAGGTGCACCGCCAGGGTCGGCTGCCCGAGCGACGCCGCGTACGCGAGGGCGCGCAGCGAGGCCCGGTTGAGCCGGGCCACCGGCACCACCACCAGGTGCCGGATCTGCTGTGGCACCTCCTGCCCCTCGGCAGGCAGGGGCGACCCGGGGGACGCCGGGAAAGTGCCGGGCGGGCGCAGCGCCAGCGCCCGGTCCAACCGCCGGTAGTGCCGCTGCACCCGGTGGAAGAGCAGCACCAGCAGCGGCACGGCGACGACCACCACCCAGGCGCCCTCGGCGAACTTGGCGACCGCGGCGGTCAGCAGGACCAACCCGGACAGCGTCGCGCCGACCGCGTTGACCGCCAGCCGACGCTGCCAGCGCCGCCCCCGGCGGCGACGCCAGTGCACCACCATCCCGGTCTGGGAGAGGGTGAACGCCAGGAACACCCCGACCGCGTAGAGCGGGATCAGCGCCTCGGTGTGCCCCCCGAAGACGACGAAGACGAGCGCCGCCGTGACGGAGAGGGCGACGAGGCCGCTGCCGAACGCCAGCCTGTCCCCCATGTGCAGGAACCGGCGCGGGGCGTGCCCGGCCCGGGCCATGAAGAACAGCAGCCGGGGGAAGTCGTTGAAGGCGGTGTTGGCGGCCAGCAGCAGAATCAGCGCGGTGGCTGCCTGCACCAGCGCGTACCAGGGGCCGGTGGGGAAGCTGCTCCGGGCGAGCTGGGACAGCAGCGTCTGACCCGGCCTGGGTGCCAGGCCGTTCAGGTGGATCAGCACGACGATGCCGGCGAACAGGGCCACCAGCATGGCGACCATCCAGCTCAGGGTGGTGCGGGCGTTGCGCCACTCCGGCGGACGGAACGCCGGAACCGCGTTGGACACCGCCTCGATGCCGGTCATCGACACCGCCCCGGAGGCGAACGCCCGCAGCACCAGCAGCAGGCCCAGCCCCTCGGCCGCCGGCACGTCCGGCGGCGGCAGCGCCGCGAACCCCCGGCCGCCCGCCCGGAGGAAGCCGGCGCCGAGCACCGCCAGCAGCGCGGCGATGAAGGCGTACGTGGGGAGCACGAAGATGTTCCCGGCGGTACGCACGCCCCGGAGGTTGCCGGCGAGCAGCATCGCGATCACCAGCACGCCGAGCGGGACGGTGAGCCCGGTGAGCCCGGGCAGGGCCGAGGTGACGGCGTGGATGCCGGCGGCCACCGACACCGACACCGTCAGCACGTAATCGATCATCAGCCCGGCCGCCGCGGTGAGCCCGGCACCGGCACCCAGGTTGTCGCCGGCCACGATGTACGAGCCGGCACCGTGCGGGTAGGCCGGAATGGTCTGCCGGTAGGAGATTCCGACCGCGACCATCAGCAGCACCAGCAACGCGCCCAGCGGCAACGACAACCCGAGCGCGGCGCCACCGGCCAGCACCAGCACGGTCAGCATGGCCTCCGGCCCGTACGCCACCGAGCTGAGCAGGTCGGAGGAGAGCACCGGCAGGGCGACCAGCTTGCGCATCCGCTCGTACAGCACGGCCGCGCTGCTCAGCGGCGGGCCGAGCAGCACCCGGCGGAGCCGGCCGAGGCCGCGACCGAGACGGGAGCCGGGCAGGTTCGCCGGCTCGGTGGCGACCAGCTCGTCGGGCTCCCCGGCCTGGAACATCTCGATCGGCGCCAGCCGGCCGAACCGCCTCGGGGCGGGCCGGCGGCGGTACCGCCCGAGGGTCGGGTCCACCGGCAGTTCACCCACCGGCCCCGGCCGGTCCCGCCGGGTCACCTGCCACCGTTCCCCGATCCGCCGCAGCGACCCCAGTTCCTCCGGCCCCAGCGCCGGGAACTCCGCCGCCGGGGTGACGACAGTCCCCTCCCCACCGCCTTCGCCCATCCCACCGCCCCTCTCCCCTCGCACTGTCGCCGAAGAGGTGCGCCGGGGCGGGCGGAATCGCGACACTCGCCCCGGAAAGTACGCGGAGTCAGGCCGGCGGACGCTCGGTGAGCGGGGCCGCGTCGGCCGGCAGCGGAGTGGGGACGACCCGGCGGCCGGCACGCGCCCCGCCGAGCACCACCACGACGACGCCCACCAGCAGTAGCGCGAGCCCGGGCAGCGCGGTGGCCCGGGGGAGCTGGCCGAGCCAGGCCCAGGCGATCAGGGCGGCCCACCGTCAGCAGGACCAGCGCGCACACCCCGTAGCAGACGGTGGTGTACGTGGTGGTGCTGACCGCCCTGCGGGCCCGCTCCCCGAGGGCGGTGTAGACCGCGGCGAACATGCCGCCGGCCAGCGCGAGCAGGTCGCCGGCGAACGCCGGGCCGGAGACGCCGAGGTCGGCCCCCGAGGCGAGCGCCGCGCCGCCGACCGACACCCCGATGCCGGCCCAGACCGCCGCCGGCAGCCGGCGCCCCTGGCCACGGGCGATCAGCCCCTGCCAGACCGGTTGGGTGGCGACCAGGGCGGTGGCCGCGGCCACCGAGGTGAGTCGGACGCTCGGCATCCAGGTGGCGAAGTGGGCGGCCAGCGCGACCCCGGAGAGCACGCAGTACCAGCCCTCGCGCCGGCCCACGCCGACGGTCAGCGCCCGGAACTCGGCCCGCCGCCGGGCCAGCGCGAACGGGCCGAGCACGCCGACCGAGAGCAGGTTCCGCCAGAAGGCGATCGCCAGGGCCGGCGCGGCCGCGAAGGCGACCAGCGGCCCGGACGAGGAGACCGCGACGACGGCCAGGGCGACGACACCGACGGTCGGCGCGTCGACCGGCGGGCGGTGCTGCGGGGATACGGACACGGAAAGCAATCCTCACACGGCACGGGACACCACAGAACGTCAGCGCTCCGTTACGATCATGGAATTCCGTCGGCGACCCTCCCCTCGACGCCCGGAGGCACCTCCCCATGCCCGTCTTTCATGCGGTGCTGTTCGACTTCTTTGGCACACTCACCCGTTCCGTGCAGCGCGGCACGGCCCACCGGTCCACCGCCGAACTGCTCGGTTGCCCGGTCGAGGCGCTCGCCGCCGTGCTCGACCGCAGCTATTACGAGCGCGCCAGCGGGCGGTTCGGCGACGCCCGGGCGACCCTGCGCTGGGTCTGCGACCAGGCCGGGGTGAACCCGCCGGAGAGCGCGCTGCGCGCGGCGGTCCGGTCCCGGCACCGGGCGGTCCGGGCCGACACCCGGCTGCGCGACGAGGCGGTGCCCGTGCTGGCGGCGCTGCGCCAGCGCGGCCTGGGCACCGGGCTGGTCAGCGACTGCACCCACGAACTGCCGGCTTTCCTGCCCCAGTTGGCCGTCGACCCGCTGCTCGACGTGCGGGTCTTCTCGGTGGAACTCGGTCGCTGCAAGCCCGACCCGGCGCTCTACCTGGCCGCGTGCCGGCTGCTGGGGCTGCCGCCGACCGACTGCCTGTACGTCGGCGACGGGGGCAGCCGGGAGCTCACCGGCGCGAAGCAGGCGGGCCTGACGGCGGTGCGGCTGGCTGCCCCGGACCTGGCCGAGCACATGGTGTTCGACGCCGAGCCGGACTGGACCGGGCCCGTGCTCCGCTCGCTGACCGAGGTCATCGACCTGGTGGACCCGGCCGCCGTGCCGGCCTGACCCGCCACGCGGTCGGCCGCCCGGCTCCGGACCGAACGGGCTCCGGCAGCGGGCCGACCGGGCGTACGCGCCCTGGCCTTCCCTCGTTGTCCTGGTCGCCTTTGCCCTCCCTACGGCCCTCGCTGCCCTCGCTGCCCTGTCCGCCCTCGCCACCTCGCCGCCCTCGCCACCTAACCGCCGTCGCCACCTTGCCACCCTGGCCGCCGATCCTGGGTGCCCCGACTGTCCGGCCAGCCCTCGGTTGCGCCCTATGGAGCTGCCCCGTTCGTGCTACCGCCGACCCGGTAGCGCAACCGGGGCAGCTCCATAGGGCGCGCTGGGCATCACCCCGGCGCAGCCATGCCTTGACGGCTACGGGCCGCCCGGCCGGCACTCTCGACCGCGCTCCGCGCTCCGGGCTGCGGCGAGGGACCCCAGTCTCGCGGGGCGGACGGCTCAGCGGCGGCGGACCCGGTGCAGGCGGAAGGGACTGCGAGTGACCCGGACCACTGGGGCCGGTCGGGGCGGCTCAGCGAGCGAGGAGTCCGGGAGCCGGTCGCCGGCTGCAGGGTCGCCGGCCGGAACCAGCCGAACCAGGGCGCAGCCCTCGGCGGCCCACCGCCGCACCAGGTCGGCCGTGGGGCCGGGGGCGTTGAGCCGCTTGGCGGCCACCGTCGGGGCCAGGGCCGTCCACTCCTCGCTGTCGGGAGTCACCCGGGCCACCCGGGCCGGCCAGGCCACGATCCGCCCGCCGTGGTCGCCACGCAGGGTGACCTGCGCCTCGGCCGCCTCTGCCAGGCCGGGTGCCGCCTGCTCGCCGGGACCGCTCACCACCAGGAGCGACCCCTCGAACGGTACGCACCACAGCGCCCGCGCCGGCTCGCCCGCGACGCCCACCCAGGCGACAGCCGCCTTCTTCACCGCCTCGTCGACCAGGGGCGTCGCGACCCGCTCATCCACCTCGTCCGTCACCCCGGCATCCTCCCGCATGTCCTCGGGCCCGCGCGACCGCACCGCCATCACGGTCGCGCCTTGCCGACCCGGCGCGCCACTCAGCCGACGAAGGGCGGGACGGCGATCTCGCCCCGGGCCACCGCCACCACGTCGCCGGTCACCGTGGCGCCGACCGCGGCGCCGTGGGCCGCCGTGACCGTGCAGGCCAGGAAGGACGGGCGGTTGATCTCGGCGCCCTGTCGGACGGCGTAGGAGGAACGGCCGTCGCCCGGCAGCAGGCCGCTGGCGACCAGCCACACCCCGAGCCCGAGGGCGGCCGACCCGGTCGCCGGGTCCTCCGAGACGCCGTGCCCGGGCACGAACACCCGGGCGTGTGCGGTTTGCGAGTCGGCCTCCCAGGAGAAGACGCTGACATGCTCGATCCCGTACCGCTCCGCCGCCGCCGTGTTGACCCGGGCGCGGGCCACCGCGTCCGGCCGCACCGGCAGGTACGGGAACTCCAGCCCGCAGCCGGCCACCCGGGGGGCCGGGCCGGCGTGGTCGTCGGCGGTCAGGCCGGTCATCTCCAGCAGCGGCTCCAGGTCCAACTCGGGGCCGAGGGTGGGAATGCCGCCGGTCAGCGTCGCGCCGATCGCGGTCACCTCGATCGGCAGCGCCCCCGCCCCGCACTCCTGGGTGACCTGCCCTACGCCGAACATCCCGCGCCGGCTCGCGGTCACCGCCGCGCCGACGCTGGGGTGCCCGGCGAACGGCAGCTCGCCGGTGGGGGTGAAGATCCGCGCCCGGTAGGTGACCCCGGCCTGCGTGGGAGGCAGCACGAACACCGTCTCGGACAGGTTGAACTCCAGCGCGAGCGCCTGCATCTGCTCGGTGGCCAGCCCTTCGGCGCCGAACACCACGGCCAGCGGGTTGCCGGCGAAGGGGCGGTCGGTGAAGACGTCCACGATCTCGTACGCCAAGGTCGACATGTTGATAAACAGTAGGCGCTTAGGCTGGTGCCCGTGAGCACGCCGAACCGGGTCTACATCGCCCGACTCGCCGGAGTCGCCGTCTTCGACCCGAACGGTGACCAGGTAGGACGGGTGCGGGACGCGGTCGCCCGGATCCGGCCGACCCAGCGCCCGCCCGAGGTCGTGGGTCTGGTGGCGGAGATGCCGATGCGCCGGCGGATCTTCCTGTCCATCAACCGGATCACCTCCATCGACGCCGACGCGGTGGTGCTCGGCACCGGCACCCTCAACCTGCGCCGGTTCGAGAAGCGCCCCAACGAGCTGCTGGTGCTCCAGGAGCTGCTGGACCGGCGGGTGCAGATCGACCCGGGCGGCCAGCCGGGCGCGGTGGTCGACGTGGCGATGGAGTGCAGCCGGGGCGGCGAGTGGTCGCTGAGCCGGGTGGCCGTCCGCGAACACACTGGCCGGCTCACCCGCCGTGGCCACCTCCAGCAGGTCGACTGGGACCGGGTGCGCGGCCTGAGCGGCATCGGCGAGAACCGGGGTACGGCGAACCTGCTCGCCGTACTGGAGGACATGCGACCGGCCGACCTGGCCAACGCCCTCCAGGACCTGCCCGACGCCCGACGAAACGAGGTGGCGGCGGCGCTGGACGACGAGCGGCTGGCCGACGTGCTCAGCGAGCTGCCCGAGCGCGACCAGGTGGAGATCCTCGCCGCGCTGGACCGGGAGCGGGCCGCGGACGTGCTGGAGGAGATGGACCCGGACGACGCCGCCGACCTGCTCAACGAGCTGCCCCCGTCCGAGCAGGACATGCTGCTCGACCTGATGGAGCCGAACGAGGCAGACCCGGTACGCCAGCTGCTGAAGTACACCTCCGGTACGGCCGGCAGCGTGATGACCTCGGAGCCGGTGATCCTGCCCCCGGACGCCACGGTCGCCGAGGCCCTCGCCCGGATCCGGGAGGAGCACCTCTCCCCTGCGGTGGCCGCCCAGGTCTTCGTGACCCGCGCGCCGATGACCACCCCGACCGGGCGTTTCCTGGGCATGGTGCACTTCCAGCGGCTGCTCCGCGAGCCGCCGGCCGACCTGCTCGGCGGGGTGGTGGTCAACGACATCGACCCGCTGCGCCCCGCCACGCCGCTGCCGGAGATCACCCGCCGGATGGCCACGTACGACCTGGTCGCCATGCCGGTGGTGGACCGGAACAACCGGCTGGTCGGTGCGGTCACGGTCGACGACGTGCTGGACCACTCGTTGCCGCGCGACTGGCGGGACCGGGACGCCGAGTCCGCCCCGAGCGGGCCCGTGGTGCTGGACGGCGCGGATGAGTGAGCAGCGTCGGGCCGAGCGGCTGGACCAGCCGCGCGAGCCCCGGGGGGTGAAGCTGCCCAGGTTCGACGCGGAGGCGTTCGGCCGCTGGTCCGAGGGGATCGCCCGGGGCATGGGCACGGCCAACTTCATCGTCTACATGACGGTGGTGATCGCCGCCTGGTTCGTCTGGAACACGCTGGCCCCGGCGAGCCTGCGTTTCGACCCGTACACCTTCACCTTCCTGACCCTGGTGCTCTCCCTCCAGGCCTCGTACGCGGCGCCGCTGATCCTGCTCGCGCAGAACCGGCAGACGGACCGGGACCGGGTGGGGATGGAGGAGGACCGGCGCCGGGCGACGATGCAGAAGGCGGACACGGAGTACCTGGCCCGGGAGGTCGCCGCGCTGCGGATCGCGCTGGGCGAGGTGGCGACCCGGGACTTCCTCCGCTCGGAGCTGGCCCGGCTGGCCGAGGAGCTGGACGAGGCCACCCAGCGCCGGCAACGGCTGGAGCGCGGGCAGCAGGACAAGCCGGCCCCCCACAGGGCCGGGGAGCCCCGCGCTCGCGGAGAACGACGTGGTCGCGGGGAGCATCGTGGTTCCCGGGAGGCCCGTGGGGCCGACGAGACGGCTGAGGCCAGGCAGACGCGTGAGGCCAGGGAGGCGCTCAAGGCCGGGGAGCCGCCTGGGGCCGGGGAGCCGCTCGACGAGCCGATCGACGAACTGGACGGCGACTTTGCCCAGGACGGCCGCCCGGAGGGCCCAGCCCCCGGGAAGCCTGATGGGCCGGACCGGGAACGCTGACGGGCCGGACCGGGAACGCTCCGGCCGGGAGCCCGCAGCGGTGGCCGTCGGGGCCATCGATTCGCTCACACCGGTCCCGCCGGCGGCCGGCACGGATCGCCCCCGACGTAGCATTGCGGGCATGTCAGCACCCGTCAGCACCGTCGAGGACGCCATCCAGGCCGCCCTGGCCACCGTCGACGACCCGGAGATCCGCCGGCCCATCACCGATCTCGGCATGGTCCGCTCCGCCCAGGTCGGCGACGACGGCGTGGTCCGGGTCGAGCTGCTGCTCACCGTGGCCGGCTGCCCGCTGAAGGACAAGCTGCGTACCGACATCACCGCCGCCGTGGGCGCGGTGCCCGGGGTGACCGGGGTGGAGATCGAGTTCGGGGTGATGAGCCCCGAGCAGCGGCAGGGTCTCCAGGCGAAGCTGCGCGGCGGCGGTGCCGCCGCGGAGCCGGTCATCCCGTTCGCCCAGCCCGGCTCCCGCACCCGCGTCTACGCGGTGGCCAGCGGCAAGGGCGGCGTGGGCAAGTCCAGCGTCACGGTCAACCTGGCCGCCGCGCTGGCCGCCCGGGGCCTGTCGGTGGGCGTGGTGGACGCCGACATCTACGGACACTCGGTGCCCCGGATGCTCGGCACGGACGCCCGTCCCACCCGCGTCGAGGACATGATCATGCCGCCGCAGTCGCACGGCGTGAAGGTCATCTCGATCGGCATGTTCACCGCCGGCAACGCCGCCGTGGTGTGGCGCGGCCCGATGCTGCACCGGGCGTTGCAGCAGTTCCTGGCCGACGTCTACTGGGGCGAGCTGGACGTGCTCCTGCTGGACCTGCCCCCGGGCACCGGCGACGTGGCCATCTCGCTGGCCCAGCTCCTGCCGAACGCGGAGATCCTCGTGGTGACCACCCCGCAGGCCGCCGCCGCCGAGGTGGCCGAGAGGGCCGGCGCGATCGCGGTGCAGACCCACCAGCGAGTGGTCGGCGTGATCGAGAACATGTCCTGGCTGGAACTGCCCGACGGCACCCGGATGGAGGTCTTCGGCTCCGGCGGCGGCGAGGTGGTCGCCGAGTCGCTGACCCGGACGATCGGCGCCCAGGTGCCGCTGCTGGGTCAGATCCCGCTGGACACCCGGGTCCGGGAGTCCGGCGACGCCGGCAACCCGATCGTGCTGGCCGAGCCGGAGTCGCCGGCGGCGAAGGCCCTGAACGGGGTCGCCGACCGGCTGGCGGTGCGGCGGGAGTCCCTGCTCGGCAAGCCGCTCGGCCTCAAGCCCGCCGGCCGCTGACCCGGCCACCCGTCGTATCGAACGGGGGCGGCGTGCCCCGTACCGGAGCGCGTCGTCCCCGTTCGGCTCCCAGCCCGGGGCGACCCGGTCAGGTGGCGTCGTCGTAGCTGGCCGTGCGGGGGGCGGGGGCCGTCGCGGGGCCACCCGCGGCCGAACCGCCAGGGGTCTTCGTCCGCAGGTCCACCGAGGCGGCCACGTCCTTGAGGTCGTCGTGCACGCCGGTGACGTCGGCCCGCAGGTTGTCGTACACGCCCTGGAGGGGCTTCCGGATCGCCTGCTCGTCCTCCTCGCTGAGCAGGTGCTTGCGGATGAACGCCTTCGGGTGCAGGTCCTCAAGCTGGATGTCGGTGCCCAGTTCGCGGCTGAGGTCGCCGGTCGCGTTGCGGGCCATGGCGCGCAGGTTGCGGACCATCCGCAGCCCGTCGTTGATCACGACGGGCAGCCGGTCACCGAAGATCAGCAGCGCCAGGAGCAGCAGCGCACCGATCTCCCACCAGTTCAGGTTGTCGAACACTGCTGGGCCTCCTCGTCGGCGTCAGCCAAGACTACGCACGTCGGACGCCCGACCGGGAGGGGGTAACGGGTCTCACTTGGCGTCCGCGGCGAGGGTCACCGACGCGTTCTGCCGGTTCGACCCGCGTCGATACTCCACGGTCACCACCGACCCCGGGGCGAACTTCCGCACCAGAGCGATCAGGTCGGTGGAGTCGGCCATCGGGCGGCCGTTGAGCCGCAGGATGACGTCCCCCGCCCGCAACCCGGCCCCGGCCGCCGGGCCGGCCGGTTCCACCGCCGCCAGCCGTACGCCGCCCGCGCCGCCGCCGGCCGCGCCGGTGCCGCCGACCTGGGCGCCGATCACCGTGCGCCGGGCCTTGCCGGTGCCGATGATTTCCTGGGTGACCCGTTTCGCCTGGTTGATCGGGATGGCGAAGGCGAGCCCGATGTTGCCGGCCTCCTGGCCGTCTGCCACCAGCGACTTGATCGTCGAGTTCACCCCGACCACCCGCCCCGCCCCGTCCACCAGCGGGCCGCCGGAGTTGCCGTGGTTGACCGCGGCATCGGTCTGGATGGCCGCGTAGTAGCGGGTGGGGCCACCGGGCTCGCCGGCCTGCATTGTCCGGTCCACGGCACTCACGATGCCTGCGGTCACCGTGTTGGCCAGCGACAGCGGCGAGCCGACGGCCAGCACCGGATCGCCGACCGCGAGCGCGTCGGAGTCGCCGAACTCCACCGGCCGCAGGCCGGTACGGGACACCTTGATCACCGCGATGTCGGACTCCGGGTCCCGGCCGACCACGGTGGCGGCGGCGGTGCTGCCGTCGTTGAGGACCACCGTCGCCTTGCCAGCGCCGCCGGCGACGACGTGGTCGTTGGTGACCACGTGTCCGTCGGTGCTGACAATGAAGCCAGAGCCCTCGCTGGTGCCGCCCAGGCCGGCCACCCGGACCGTCACCACGCTGGGCAGGATCTTCTCGGCGACCCCGGCCAGCGACTCCGGCCGCCGCTGGGCGAGCGCGGGCGGGTCGGCGGCACCGGCACCGGCGCCGAGCACGGACCCGCCGGCCACGCCGCCGCGCACCGCGAAGGCGTACCCGAGGGCCCCGCCGAGGGTGCCGGCGAGCAGCGCGGTGATCAGCGGGATCAGCAGCAACTGGCGCAGAGCCGGCCGGCCGGGCGCGTCCGGGTCGGTGACCCGCTCCGGCTCGGCGTCGGCGCCCCCGACCGGGCCGGGCACGACCACCGCCGCGGGGGCGTACGGGTCCCGCCACGGGTCGGCGAGCGCGTCGGACCACCAGGGCGAACTCGTCGGGCCGCCCGGAGGGCCGTCGGACGCCCTCGGGGACCCCGCCGGCGTCGCCCCGCTCCCCGGCGGGCCCGCCGGCGTCGGAGTTCCCCCGGGCTGGCGCCAGTCCCAGCCGTCGGTCACGTAGGCCTCCCAGTCGTCCCCCGGCTCCCCCGCTTCGGACCGGCACGGGAGGCCGATCCCGACGACGGGGGATACCGCATCCAGGATTACACGAACGCCGCGCGTGCAGTCAGCGGTTGCCGTCGGTGATCGTCGGCCAGCAACCCCCGTCCGACACGTCCACATGATCGTCCGAGACCGGACTCGCGGCTGCATCCGTCCGGCCCCGCCTCTAGGCTCATAGCGCCAACCCGCCCCTGACGGAGGTGTCCTATCGCCACGGCCGCCAGTTCCGGCAGCTCGATGCTCCAGACGTTGCAGTTCGCCGAGTCGTACGTCACCGAGGACCTCGTGTTGCGGACCGCCCGCAGCCTCGCCCACGAGGTGGGCCTCGACGCGGTGACCCCAGGTGCGGGGGCGGCACTGCGGCTGCTCGCCGCCGCCGGCAGTGCCCGGGCGGTGGTGGAGATCGGCACCGGCACCGGGGTCAGTGGGCTGTGGCTGCTGCGCGGCATGCGCGTGGACGGCGTCCTCACCACGATCGACGTGGAGGTGGAGCATCAGCGGATCGCCCGCCGGATCTTCGCCGAGGCGGGCTTCCCCGCCGGGCGCACCCGGATCATCGCCGGCCGGGCGCTGGACGTCCTCCCTCGGCTCGCCGACGGCGCGTACGACCTGGTCTTCGTCGACACCGAGGCCACCAGCTTCAGCTCCTGCGTGGACGCGGCGCTGCGGCTGCTGCGCCCCGGCGGGGTGCTCGCGCTGCACGGCACCCTGGCCGGTGGTCGGATCGGCGACCCGGCCGCCCGGGACGTGGAGACGGTGACCACCCGGGAGACGATCAAGGCGATCCGGGAGTCCGAACACTGGACGCCGGCGCTGCTTCCCGTCGGGCACGGCCTGCTCGCCGCAGTCAAGTGCTGAGCGGCCACCGCCCGGGCACCCCCGCCGGCCGCTGAGCCGCACGGACCGCCCGGTTCGGTAGGCGGCCCCGCCATCCGCAGCCGGGTGCACCGCTCAGCGGTGCCGCCGGGCCGGCCGGCGCATGAGCCGGCCGGTCGGGGACGCCGGGCCGGCCGGGGACGCCGGGCCGATCGGGGACGCCGGGCCGGTGGGCGCGACGGCGGGGCGGTCAGTCAAGGGTGCCGAGCCAGCGCAGCAGGCCCCGGACGCCCCAGCCGGTGGCCCCCCGGGCCAGCTCGGCGGCGTCGCCGTCGGCCCAGGACGGCGCGGACATGTCGATGTGCAGCCAGCGACCCCGCAGATCGCCGGTGAACTCGCGCAGATAGAGCGCGGCCAGCACCGAGCCGGCGCCCTGGTTGGGGGCGCTGTACAGGTCGGCCACCTCACTGCCGAGGTGCTCGACGTAGTCGGCCGGCAGCGGCATCCGCCAGGCCGCCTCGCCGGCCGCGTCGATCGCCGCCAGCAGGTCGGCGGCCAGCTCGTCGTTGTCGGAGTAGAGGGCACCGGTGCGCTTGCCGAGCGCCACCGCGTTCGCGCCGGTCAGGGTAGCCAGGTCGAGCAGCAGGTCGGGCTTGAGCTCGGCGGCGGCGTACGCCAGCGCGTCGGCGAGCACCAGCCGGCCCTCGGCGTCGGAGTTGGTGGTCTCGCTGGTGACGCCGCCGTAGTGCGTGACGACGTCGCCGGGGCGGAACGCCGACCCGCTGACCGCGTTCTCCGCCAGCGGAACCAGGGTGGTGACCCGGACCGGCAGCCCCAGCGCCGCCGCACCCAGGGTGGCGGCGACCACCGCGGCGGCCCCGGCCATGTCCTTTCGCATCAGCTTCATCGCCGCCACCGGCTTGATCGAGATGCCGCCGGTGTCGAAGGTGATCCCCTTGCCGACCAGCACCACATGGGTACGCGCCCCGGCCGGCCGCCAGTCCAACTCGACGAGGCGGGGCCCGCTGGCCGAGCCGCCCCCGACGGCGAGGATGCCGCCGAAGCCCTCGGCGGCCAGTTCGTCCGGCTGCCGCACGCGTACGTGCAGGTCGGGCTGGCCGGCCACCGCCGCCTCGACCTGCTCGGCGAACCACTGCGGGTTCTTCACCGAGGACGGGGTGTTGGTCAGGTCCCGGGCCAGGTGGGTCATTCGCGCGGTGACCTCGGCCGTGGTCACCACGCCGGCGTACCGGGACGGGTCAGTCACCAGCACGTCGACGCCGGTCAGGGCGGGGCGCTCGCCGGCCTCGGTCAGCCGGAACCGGTAGGACGCCAGCAGGAGCCCCTCGACGAGGCCGCGCACCGCCTCGGCCGGGGCGTCGCCCGGCAGCCCGACCGTGAGATGTGTCTCACCTCCCGCAGTCCGGGCCAAGGCGGCCCCCGCCGCACGCCATCCGGCCTCGTCGCCGGCCCCGATCCCGGCCAGCAGCAGCCGGCCCGGGGTGCGTCCGGGGCGCAGGTGCATGTGCACCTCACCGGCCCGGCCCGTGGCCCGGGCCGCGGGTGCGAGGGCGGCTGCCTCGGCCAGCACGTCGTCGTCGGGCACGGGCAGGCCGGCCGGCAGCGTGGCTGGGGCGTCCCCGCCCTCGGCAGCCGCCGCGGGTCGGATGGGCAGGGCCAGGGAGTCGGGCCGCTCGGGCCCGCTCACCAGACGGATGGCCAGCACGCTGCAACGACCTCCAGAACGACCGGGAGAACGGGCCCGGTGCCCGTACCAAAGATGAAGGCCCTGAGCCACCGGCGGGGCCGGTGGCTCAGGGTTGTACGAACCGTCCGCTCGACGACCGTCGGCCGGACCGCTCCTCGGTCAGCCGGCAGCTGCCTTCAGTGCGTCACCGAGCGCGTTGGCCTCGTCGGGAGTCATCTCGACGACGAGCCGGCCACCACCCTCCAGCGGGACCCGCATGACGATGCCCCGGCCCTCCTTGGTGACTTCCAGCGGACCGTCGCCCGTCCGCGGCTTCATCGCCGCCATGTTGTCTCCCCTCAGACCTACGCCAGGGTCGGTGGGTTGCCCCACAGCCTCTTCGCCATCGCCCGCCGCAACTTGCACGGCGGCACCGATGACGATTTTCCCTGATGAACACCGCCGGACCCAAACCGAAGCAGCTTTGATGTAACAGCATCTAGCATATCCTGAGAAGGCCTGTCACAATGTGCGGTCATGCAGGCACGGTCGGCACTCTTCGACCTGTACGGCGACCACCTCCGACCCAGGGGTGGCCGCGCGCCGGTCGCCGCCCTGGTCAAGCTGCTCGCGCCGCTCAGGATCGCGCCTCCGGCGGTGCGGACGGCGGTGAGCCGGATGGTCCGCCAGGGCTGGCTCGACCCGCTCCGACTGGTCTCCGGGCCGGGATATTCGATCACACCGAAAGCCGCCCGACGACTCGACGAGGCGGCTGCCCGGATCTACCGGACCGGCCGGGTCAACTGGGACGGACGGTTCGACCTCCTCGTCCTGTCGACCCCCACCTCCCGCCGGGAACGGCAGCGGCTCGCCGCGAACCTGAGCTTCCTCGGCTACGGCACCCTCGACGAGCAGACGTGGGTGGCCACCCGGCCGGCGGAGGACGTCGACCTGTTGCTCGATGACGCGGGCGTGCGGTACGAGCGGTTCACCGCGTCCCACGCCGCCGGCACCCGGGGCGCGGTGGAGGTGGTCCGCCGGGCGTGGGACCTCAGCGAGATCGGGCGGGCCTACGAGCAGTTCGTCGCCGAGCAGCGCCCGCTGCTGGCCATGGTGACCACACGCAGCGACGACGAGGAGGCGTACGCGGCACGGTTCCGGCTCGTGCACGCGTGGCGTACCTTCCTGTTCCGGGACCCCCAGCTCCCCCCGGCGCTGCTGCCCGAGCGCTGGCCCGGCACCGCCGCGGCCAGTTTCTTCGACCGGCACGCCGCCCGGCTGCGGCCAGCCGCCGACCGGTACGTCGAGCAGTGCCTCGACGCCACGAACCGCACCCCCCGACAGAAGGGTCGTTAGAACGTGACCGAGCCGCTGCTCGTCGACCGCACCGACTCCGTCGTCACCCTGACGCTGAACCGCCCGACGGCGATGAACGCGCTCGACGTGGCGCTCAAGGAGGCGCTCCGGGACGCCCTGGCCGGGCTCGAGTCCGACCGCAGCTGCCGGGCCGTGGTGCTGGCCGGGGCGGGCGGGTCGTTCAGCGCGGGCCAGGACCTGCGCGAGCACGTGCAGGTCCTCGAATCGGCCGGGGCGGACCCGCTGGCCACCGTCCGGGCCCACTACAACCCGATCGCGGCCAGGCTGGCCAGCCTGCCCAAGCCGGTGGTCGCCGCGGTTCGGGGAATGGCCGCCGGGGCCGGCGCGTCGCTGACCCTCCTGGCCGACTTCCGCGTCGGCGGTCCGAAGACCCGCTTCCTGATGGCCTTCGCCGGGGTGGGGCTCGCCGCCGACACCGGCGCGTCCTGGACGCTGCCCCGGCTCGTCGGCCACGCCAAGGCCGTCGAGCTGCTGATGCTCGCCGAGCCGGTGTCCGCCGAGGAGGCGCACCGGCTGGGCCTGCTGACCCGGCTGGTCGACGACGACGAGCAGGTGCTGCCCGCCGCGCAGGAACTGGCCGCCCGGCTCGCCGCCGGCCCGACCGTCGCGTACGGGGCGATCAAGCGCCAGCTCTCCGTCGCCGACGCCGGCACCCTCGCCGACGCCCTGGCTGCCGAGGCGCAGGCCCAGTCGATCTGCGGCGCCACCGCCGACCACCGAGCCGCCACCACGGCCTTCGTGAACAAGCAGAAACCGGTCTTCGAGGGACGCTGAACGCGATCCGCCCCAGCTGCGGGCGGGCGGTGGGGCAGCCGGTCAGCGGGCCACGTAGCCGCCGTCGATCGGGACGGTGTGGCCGGTGATCCAGGCCGCGTCGTCGGAGGCTAGGAAGAGCACCACCCCGGCCACGTCGTCCGGGGTGGGGATGCCCGGCTTCGGGTTGAACGACTCCATCTGCCGGCGCATCTGCGCCGGGTCCGGCGCGCTGGCGATGAAGTGCTCCACCAGCGGGGTCATCACCACCGACGGGGCGACCGCGTTGACCCGGATGCCGCGGGTCGCGTACTCGACGGCGGCCGAGCGGGTCAGCCCGATGATGCCGGCCTTGGTGAACGTGTACGGGGAGATGTTCTCCTGGGCGGCCAGCCCCGTGGTCGAGGAGGTGTTGACGATCGCGCCCCCGTCGCCGTGCAGCATCGCCTCGATGCCGTACTTGAGGACGTGGAAGACGCCGTCGCCGTTGACCCGGCTGACCCGCTCCCAGTTCTCCAGGTCCATCTCGTGCAGCGGCTGCTGCCTGCCGTCGATGCCGGCGTTATTGAAGATCACGTCGATCCGGCCGTAACGCTGCACGGCGGCCACGAAGCCCTGCTCGACCGACGCCGCCTCACCGGTGTCGACGGTGACCGCGAGCGCGTCCGGCAGCTCGCCGGCCACCCGTTGCCCGCCGGCGGCGTTGATGTCGGCGATCACCACCCTGGCCCCTTCGGCGGCGAACCGCCGGGCGGTGGCCTCACCGAGCCCGGAGGCGCCACCGGTGATGAACGCGACCTTGTCCTGGAACCGCATCGCACCTCCCCTGGCCGGGCGTCGTGCCGCCCGCCACGAGCCCTCGTTACCCGGCGAGCCCCTGGCTAGTCGTCCTCCTCCGGGTCCTGGTTGGCCTCGGCACCGAGCACGAACGCCTGCATGGCCAGCTCGTTTCCGGACGGCGAGACGAACGCGGGCAGCTCCTGCGGGCCCAGGTCGCGCACGTACGACCAGAACAACCGGACCGCCTCGGCCGGGGTCTCCGCCTCGATCGGGAGGTCGAGGCTGACCAGCCACCGTCGGCGCTCCGGCGGTGGCCCGAGCCGTTCGGCCAGCTCCCGGTAGGCGCCGGCGGGCAGCGCGGTGACCGGCCCGTCGAGGGTCAGCCCCTCGGCCGCCACCGGCTCGTCGAAGGCCCTTCGGGTGTACGCGACCACGAGCGAGCCGGAGGCGGGATCGGACTGGGGGTCGTCCGGGTCCTCCCGGCGCTCGACGGTGGGCCGGGCGACCCGACCCAGCGCCACCAGCCGCAGCGGCCCCTCGGTCAGCACCGCCACCGGATCGCCGGGACGGGGCCCGGCGGGGGCCGCACCCGCCGGGTAGGCCGCGCCGGCGGCGTCGAGCCCGGTCAGCTCCAGCGTGTCGTGGTGGACGAGCCGCTCGGCGTCGTACCGGCCAGGTGGGAGGAGCACGGCCCAGGCGCCGTCACCCGGCCCGCCCTCGCCCCGGACGTGGATCGTGCCGCTCACGCGGCGGTCGGTGTCGGTCATGTAAACCATCCCATCACGCCGGCTCTGCCGCGCTGACGTGGCAGCCGGCCAGGTGGTCGTCCACCATCCCGGTGGCCTGCATCAACGCGTAGGACGTGGTGGGGCCGACGAACCGGAACCCGCGCTTCTTGAGCGCCTTGGCCATCGCGGTGGACTCCGGGGTCAGCGCCGGCACCTGGGTGAGCGTCTCCGGCCGGGCGGCCCGGGGCGACGGCGCGAACGACCAGAGCAGGTCGGAGAGCCCGTCGGGCAGGTCCAGCGCGGCCCGGGCGTTGGCGATCGTCGCCTCGATCTTGGCCCGGTTCCGGACGATGCCCGCGTCGGCCAGCAACCGGGTCACGTCCGCCTCCCCGTAGCCCGCCACCGCCTCGATGCGGAACTCGTCGAAGGCCAGCCGGAAGGCGGGGCGCTTGCGCAGGATGGTGAGCCAGGACAGCCCCGACTGGAACGCCTCCAGGGTCATCCGCTCGTAGAGCGCGTCGTCGCCGCGCAGCGGTCGGCCCCACTCCCCGTCGTGGTAGGCGGCGTAGTCCGGGGTGCTCGCCCCCCACGCGCAACGGGACAGGCCGTGCGCGTCGATCACCAGGTCAGTCACGGCGTACACGCTAGACCGGGACGCCGACCGCCCGCCGCCGTGCCGCCGTAACGGGGGTGTCCGGACACCGGGAAACCGCGTTGTCACCGACCTGGCGGGCACCCTGGGGGCCGGCCGTCAGGGCAGGCGGCCCTGCTCGACCAGCCGGCCGAACTTCTTCAGCGCCTGGGTGAGGCTGACCTTGGAGCCGGGCCAGAGCACCGGCCAGGCCAACCGGCCGGCGGCGCCGGCAGGGAGGTGGAACCACTCGTGCCAGACCACCTGGGTCCGGCCGCCCTCGATCTGGGTGCAGCGCAGCACCCCGGGGCCGCGTAGCAGCCGACCGCAGTGCACCACGCCGACCTCGTAGGGCGCGTCGACCCGCACCACCCGCATCTCGTCCCGCAGGACCGCCGGGCCCAGCGCGGTGACCGCCTCCACGAGGCTGCCCTCGCCACCGTCGCCCTCGACCACCTTGACCGTGGTGAACGGGATCCAGTCCGACTGCCGCTCCCACGCGGTGAGGGCGGCGAACACCCGCTCGGCCGGGGCGTTGACGATGACCGTCGCGGTGACCTCGCCCGCGCCGGGCTGGGCCGCCTCGCGCAGGCTGTCGCCGTCCGCCCCGCCGGTCACGCCGGCTCCGACCGGGCCGCCTGCCCCCGCCCACCGGCCGGGTCCGCCGGCTCGCCGGCCCCGGAAGGGTCCGCCTCCGGGGCGTCGGCGTCGATGGCCCGCGCGGGCACCGTTGCCGGCTCGTCGGCGGGGCCCACCGCGGTCGGCTCGTCGGCATCGGTGAAAACCACGTTCGGCTCGTCGGCATCGGCGGACACCGCGGCCGGGCCCTCGGCCTCAGCACCCGCCGTCGCCGGCCCGTCGGCGTCGGCGGACGCGACCTCGCCGGGGTCGCCGACGGGGGTGGCGTCGGCCGCCTCGGCGGCGGCCGCGGCCTGCTCGCGGGCGCGGCGCAGCTCGTCGGCGTCCGCGGCCCGTCCCTCGCGCAACGCGGTGACCTCCGCCTCCAGCACGCCGATCAGCTCGGACTTGTACCCGATGTCGTAGGCCGTCCGGCGCAGCGCCTGATCGACCTGGGCCATCCGGTACCCCCGCGCCGCCGTGTCGAAACGGACGTCGCCCACGTCGGACTCGCGCAGCGGCCGGCTGGCGGGCAGCGGGACCGCCCGCCCGTCCGGCTCGACCGGCGCCAGTCCGGGATCTCGGCCGGTGACCAGCACCGTCACCCCGAAGACCACCGCCGCGACGGTGAGCGCGACGACCAGCAGGAGCAGCACCTGACCCATGTAGGAGATCGTGGCATGCGGACGGGCCGGGGGCGACCCCGCCGGGCGGTCCTCCCACAGATCGGTGCGGATCTGTGCGGTCGTACCGGGCGGACCGGACGCCGGCCGACCGGCTAGCGTCGCAGGGCGGGCCGGGTCACACGGCCGTGGCGAGATCGGGAGGCGAGCATGACCGGGGCGTTTCGGCTCGGAAGTCGCACGTTCGCGCCGGGCGAGCTGGCGGTGATGGCCATCGTCAACCGCACCCCGGACTCGTTCTTCGACCGGGGCGCCACCTTTGCCCAGGACAGCGCGCTGCGCGCCGTGGAGCGGGCGGTCACCGACGGGGCGGAGATCATCGACATCGGCGGGGTGAAAGCCGGCCCCGGCGACGAGGTGGACGTGATCGAGGAGATCCGGCGCACGGTGGGCACCATCGCCGCGGTCCGGGCCGCCTTCCCGGACGTGGTGATCTCCATCGACACCTGGCGGGCCGAGGTGGCGGTGGAGGCGATCGCGGCCGGCGCCGACCTGCTCAACGACACCTGGTCCGGCGCGGACCCGGCGCTCGCCCGGGTCGCCGCCGAGACCGGCGCCGGGCTGGTCTGCTCGCACGCCGGGGGGCTCGCGCCACGCACCCGCCCGCACCGGGCCGCCTTCGACGACGTGGTGGCCGACGTGGTCGCGACGGTGACCGGCCTCGCCGAACGCGCGGTCGCCCTAGGGGTACGCCCCGACGGCGTCCTCATCGACCCGGCGCACGACTTCGGCAAGAACACCAGGCACTCGTTGGAAATCACCCGTCGGCTCGCCGAGCTGTCCGGCACGGGCTGGCCGCTGCTGGTGGCCCTGTCCAACAAGGACTTCATCGGCGAGACGCTGGACCTGCCGGTCGCCGAGCGGCTGGAGGGCACCCTCGCGGCGACCGCGGTGTCGGCCTGGCTGGGTGCCCGGGTGTTCCGCGCCCACCAGGTGCTGCCCACCCGCCGGGTGCTGGACATGGTGGCGTCGATCCGGGGCGACCGCCCGCCGACCGCCACCCGACGCGGCCTGGCCTGAGCGCCCGCCGGTGCCTGGCGCCCGGGTCGACGCGCGGCCGGCGGGTCAGGTCCAGCGGAGGATGTTCCGACGCCAGGCGTAGAGGATGCCCAGCGCCAGCACCGCCACGAAGATGCCCATCTCGGCGGCGGTGACCAGGCCGAAGCCTGGCCGGTCGAAGACCACCGCCCAGGGGAAGAGGAAGACCGCCTCGACCGCGAACAGCACGTACAGGTACGCGTAGACGTAGTAGCGGATCTGCATCTGCGCCCAGTCGCCGCCCACCGGGTCGAGGCCGCACTCGTAGCCCGCCCGCTTGCCGGGGGGATCCGCGGGGCGGGCGGGGCGTAACACCCGGTTCGCGGAGAACGCCGTGACGAAGAAGAGGACGCCGGCGAGCAGCAACAGCCCGAGCGTCGCGTACGAGCCCAGGTAGCCGGTCACGGTGAGTCAGCCTACCGTGTCCCGCCTGGCCGCATACCGGACATGTTACGGAACTGTTTCCCGAGGGAACTGGTGTCCTGCGGCAAGTATTACCGAATAATGAATTCGCCCTGGTAGTCCCGGAAGAGAGATGGCCCGCGTGGACGTACGCCCCGTTCGGCGGGTAGCCGATCGACGTGTCGCTGTACTGCTCGCGGCGTCCATCGCGTTCGGTGTCGCGGCGCTGCCCGGCTGGGCCGCCGCCGCCCCCGCCATGGCCCGCGCGGCGGTCGCGCAGGCCGACCCGCCCGGGGACCCGGCCGGCGAGCCCGGCGACGAGACGCCTCCGGTCGAGCCCACCGCGACCGACCCGGCGCCCACCGAGGCACCACCGACCGTGCCGCCACCGTCGGAGACCACCGCCCCGGCACCCACGCCCACCGAGCCTGCGGCCACCACGCCGGCCGGGCCCGTCGACCCGCCGGCCACCACCGCTCCGGCCACCACCGCTCCGTCGCTCCCGCCGCCGGCGACCTCCGCCCCGCCGCCCCACCCCTCGGCCCCCGGCGCGGGTGCACCGGCGCCGAGCCGGCTGGGCGTGCGGGTCAGCACCGAGGACGTCACGCTGACCGAGGCGTACTGGAACGCGGAGAACACGACGGCCGCCCTGCGGGTCACCGTGACCAACACCGGCGAGGTGGCAGAGCTGATCCGGCTCTCGTACACCCTCCCGGCGGGCCTGACCGACGCCGGCACCCCCGGGTGCGCCGAGGCCGGCGGCGGCGAGCACCACTGCGGCGGGTGGCAGACCGCGCCCGGCGACCGGTTCAGCGCCCTGGTCAAGGTGCGCGTCGACGGCGCCGCCTGGCGGCAGATGCCGCTCAGCGGTGCGGTCCGGGTGAGCGCGAGCGCCCCCGGCGTAGCCGGCTCGCCCGAGGACAACGAGGGCTTCGCGGTGCTCTTCCCGCCGGGGCCGCCCGTGCCGGGCATCTCCCTGGACGCCGACGGGGTGGCCTTCGACATCAGCGGGGCCGCCAGCGAGCTGGGCGTCCGGCTGGGCAACACGGGCAAGGCCGATGCCGCCGGCCGGGTCGAGGTGGTCCTGCCCACCGGGGTGACCGTGCCGACCCCGCCCCCCGGCTGCGTCGCGCTGAGCCCCGCCCGTACCCGCTGCGACGTCGGCACGGTGCCGGCCGGCGGCACCGTCACCGTCCGGCTCCCGGTGAGCGCGACCGCCGAGGCCCAGCGGGAAGCGCCGCTGGCGGGCGCCGTGATCGGCCGGGTCGACCCGCGCAGCGGGCAGGCCCGGCAGCTCCAGATGAGCTTCCGGATCACCGCGGCGGCCGCGATGTCCACCCCGATCGCCACCCCCGCCCCGGGCGGCTCCCAGGGCGTGCTGGCCGCGGCCGGCGTGGGCCCGGACCCGACCGGCGGTCTCACCTCGGTGCAACGCAGCGCGGTCGTCCTGATCGTGGTCTCCGTGCTGCTGGTCGTGCTGGCGCTCGTGCTGGCCACCACCTCGCTGCGCCGCCGGCTCGCCGGCCCGGCCAGTCCCGCGCCGGCCCCGTCGGACTGACCCGGGACCCGCCCGGCTCCGGTCGCCCCGGCGGGTCCGGGCCCGCCCACGGTCCTCCACCGAAAGCCGAGGCGGACCGGTGATTCTGATTACGGCGGGCGCGTCAAAACGTTATTAAACAGGGCATAACCGCCCCGAATTCGATCCCATTCGGCGGACCACAGGGCGAGTTCGACCCCCCACTCGACGTAGGCTCTCGGGTGAGGAACTACAGCGGACCGGACCAGCCACGGGCGGTGCGGGGCAGCGGTGCGTCAAGGAGGTCGCGTGGCCGGGCAAGGCAAGGTCGCCATCATGTTCAGCCGCCCGCGCCACCGCGCCGAGCGAAGCGAGGTTCAGGCGTGACCAAGCAGATCCGTCAACTCGACCGGGTGGTCATCCGGTTCGCCGGGGACTCCGGCGACGGCATGCAGCTGACCGGCGACCGGTTCACCTCGGAGACAGCGCAGCTGGGCAACGACATCTCCACGTTGCCCAACTTCCCGGCCGAGATCCGCGCCCCCGCAGGCACCCTGCCGGGCGTGTCGAGCTTCCAGGTGCACTTCGCCGACTACGACATCCTCACCCCCGGTGACGCGCCGAACGTGCTGGTGGCGATGAACCCGGCCGCGCTCAAGGCCAACCTGGCCGACCTGCCGCGCGGCGCCGACATCATCGTCAACACCGACGAGTTCACCAAGCGCAACCTGGCCAAGGTGGGATACCAGTCCAGCCCGCTGGACGACGACTCCCTCGCCGGCTACGTGGTGCACCCGGTCGCTCTCACCTCGATGACGGTCCGGGCGCTCACCGAGAACAAGGTGTCCAAGAAGGACGCCGAGCGGGCCAAGAACATGTTCGCCCTCGGCCTGCTGTCCTGGATGTACTCCCGGCCGTACTCCTCGACCCTGCGCTTCCTGGAGCGCAAGTTCGCCAAGCGTCCCGAGCTGGTCGCGGCGAACATCGCGGCCTTCAAGGCCGGCTGGAACTTCGGCGAGACGACCGACTCGTTCTCGGTGCGGTACGAGGTGAAGCCGGCGAAGATGCTGCCGGGCACGTACCGGAACATCACCGGCAACGCGGCGCTGTCGCTGGGCCTGGTGGCCGCGGGCGTGCGCTCCGGCCTGCCGGTGTTCCTCGGGGCGTACCCGATCACCCCGGCGTCGGACATCCTGCACGAGCTGAGCAAGCACAAGCGGCTCGGCGTGGTCACCATGCAGGCCGAGGACGAGATCGCCGCCGTCGGCGCGGCGCTCGGCGCGTCGTACGGCGGGTCGCTCGGCGTCACCACCACCAGCGGCCCCGGCGTGGCGCTCAAGAGCGAGACGATCTCGCTCGCGGTGGCGCTGGAGCTTCCGCTGGTCATCGTGGACGTGCAGCGGGCCGGCCCGTCGACCGGCCTGCCGACCAAGACCGAGCAGGCCGACCTCAACATGGCCCTGTACGGCCGGCACGGCGAGGCCCCCGTCGCGGTGATCGCCCCGAAGTCACCCTCGGACTGCTTCCACGCGGCCATCGAGGCGGCCCGGATCGCGCTGACGTACCGCACCCCGGTGATCCTGCTGTCGGACAACTACGTCGCCAACGGCTCCGAGCCGTGGCTGCTGCCCGACGTGGAGTCCCTGCCCGACCTGCGGGTCGAGTTCGCCACCGAGCCCAACGGAGAGAACGGCACCTTCCTGCCGTACCTGCGGGATCCGGAGACCCTGGCCCGGCCGTGGGCCGTCCCCGGCACGCCGGGGCTGGAGCACCGGATCGGCGGCCTGGAGAAGGCCGACAAGACCGGCGACATCTCGTACGATCCGGCGAACCACGACTTCATGGTGCGCATCCGGGCGGCCCGGATCGAGACGATCCCGGTGCCGGACGTCGAGGTGGAGGACCCGGACGGCGACGCCCGGGTGCTGGTGCTCGGCTGGGGCTCGACGTACGGGCCGATCGGCGCCGCCTGCCGGGGGCTGCGCCAGCGCGGCCTGTCCGTCGCCCAGGCGCACCTGCGGCACCTGTCCCCGATGCCGGCGAACCTCGGCGAGGTGCTGCGTTCCTACGACCGGGTGGTCATTCCCGAGATGAACCTCGGCCAGCTCGCCCAGGTGATCCGGGGCAAGTACCTGGTCGACGCCATCGGCTACAACCAGGTCCGCGGCCTGCCGTTCACCGCCGTCGAGCTGGAGACGATGTTGGAAGAGGTCCTGAAGAATGTCTGAGCCCGTCGCCCTCAAGCTCACCGCGAAGGACTTCAAGTCCGACCAGGAGGTGCGCTGGTGCCCCGGCTGCGGTGACTACGCGATCCTCGCCGCCGTGCAGCAGTTCATGCCGGAGCTGAACATTCCCCGGGAGCGGACCGTCTTCGTGTCCGGCATCGGCTGCTCGTCGCGCTTCCCGTACTACATGAACACCTACGGGATGCACTCGATCCACGGCCGCGCCCCGGCGATCGCCACCGGCCTGTCGGTGTCCCGCCCGGACCTGTCGGTGTGGGTGGTCACCGGCGACGGCGACGCGCTGTCGATCGGCGGCAACCACCTGATCCACGCGCTGCGCCGCAACGTCAACCTGAAGATCCTGCTGTTCAACAACCGGATCTACGGCCTGACCAAGGGGCAGTACTCGCCCACCTCCGAGGTTGGCAAGGTCACCAAGTCGACCCCGGCCGGCTCGGCGGACGCCCCCTTCAACCCGCTCTCGCTCGCGCTGGGCGCGGAGGCCAGCTTCGTCGGCCGCACCATCGACTCGGATCGCAAGCACCTCCAGTCGGTGCTGCGGGCCGCGGCGGAGCACCAGGGCTCGGCGTTCGTGGAGATCTACCAGAACTGCAACATCTTCAACGACGGCGCGTTCGAGCAGCTCAAGGAGCCGGGCACCCGGGACGACTTCCTGATCCGGCTGGAGCACGGGCAGCCCATCACCTTCGGCTCCGACGGGCAGTTCTGCGTCGTGCACCCGCCGGGCGGCTTCGGCCTGGAGGTGCGGGAGACCGCCTCGGTGAGCCCGGAGGAGATCGTCGTGCACAACGCGACGGTCAACGACCCGGCGTACGCGTTCGCGCTGTCCCGGCTGCCCGGGCTCGACCTGCGCAACACCCCGATCGGCGTGTTCCGCTCGGTCGACCGCCCGTCCTACGACAGCGTGGTGCAGGAGCAGCTCGCGGCGGCGAAGGCCGCAGTGACCGAGACCCCGGAGCAGCAGCTCGCCGGCCTGCTCGCCAGCGGCGACACCTGGACGATCCGCTGACCCGCCGCTGACGGCGGCACGGCGTCGCCGCCTCCCCGCGACACGGAAAGGGCCCGCAACCTGCGAAGGTTGCGGGCCGTTTCGTCAGCCCGGCGTGCTCGCCTGCTGGGGGCGGTCGTCACGGACGTGCACGAGCATGTCGCCGGTCTCGATCACCGCGCCGGCCCGATCGCTGAGCGTGACCACCTTGCCCCGGCGGACCAGCGCGATGACCAGGGAGTCCAGCTCGCGCGGCGAACGGCCCACCTCGCTGCGCTCGGCCGAGCGCATGGCCAGCGCCATGCCCTGGCCCGGGGTGAGCAGGTCCTCCACCACGTCGATCAGTGGCGGCGCGGAGGTCGACAGGCCGAGCAGCCGCCCCGCCGTGGCGGACGAGACGATCACGTGGTGGGCGCCGCTCTGCTTCAACAGGGGCGCGTTCTCGGCCTCCCGCACCGCGGCGATGATCCGCACCTGACCGGCGGTGAGCTGCCTGACGGTGAGTGCCACCAGGACCGACGCGTCGTCGCTGTCGGTCGCGATGATCACCGACTTGGCGTTCTTAACGTGCGCCTCGATCAGCACCGACGAACGCGTCGCCGAACCCTCGATCGCGACCAACCCGGCCGAGGTGGCCTGCCGCAGGGCGGTCGGGCTGCGCTCGACCACCACGATCCGGGACCTGTCCAGGCCGTTCTCCAACAGCGCCGAGACGGCGCTGCGGCCCTTGGTGCCGTAGCCGCAGATGATGACGTGGTCCTTCACGCTTCTCCTCCACCGCGACAGGCGCCGGCCGGTCCGGTACTGCTCGGTCAGGACTTCCAGGGTGGTGCCGACCAGGATGATCAGGAAGATCACCCGGGCGGGGGTGACGAACAGGACGTTGACCAGCCGCGCGGACGGCGCGGCCGGGGTGATGTCGCCGTAGCCGGTGGTGGAGAGGGAGACCACCGCGTAATAGAAGCAGTCGAGGAGGGTGAGGCCGTCCTCGTTGACGTCGCGGTAGCCGTCCCGGTCGAGATAGACCGCGGCGACCACGGCGAGGACCAGGCCCAGTGCGGCGGCGAGGCGCAGGCTCAACGCGCTCAGCGGGCCCCGTCGTTGCGCGGGAAAATGGATCACCGTCGAACCTGCTCCGCCTCCGTTGCCTGCACGTGCACAACATAGCCGGTACGCGGGGATCCGCACCCCGGGGTGCCACCGGGACGCCTCCGGCCGCATTGGCTCGCCGGACCGGGGCTGCCGGGCGGCCCCGCACCGGGCATGATGGGGCTGTCCGCGGAGAGACGACCGGGGGTGAGGCCGCATGTCTTTGCTGCGACGGGTCATCGGCGGGGTGCTCCGCCGGATCAGGACGAGACAGGGCCGCACCCTGCGTGAGGTCGCCCAGGCGGCCGGCGTGTCGCTGCCCTACCTGTCCGAGGTCGAGCGGGGCCGCAAGGAGGCGTCGTCGGAGGTGCTCGCGGCGATCTGCCGGGCCCTCGGCATCCGCCTGTCCGACTTGTTGGAGGAGGCCCGGGACGACCTGCGCCGAGTCGAGCCGCGCACCCCGGTGGGTCCCCGGGCTGCCGTGGCGGCGCACGCCGTCGCGCTGCCGCTGCCCCGGTACGGCGACCGGATGGCCCGGCTGGAGCGGCCTGCTGACCGGCTGACCGGCGCCCGGCGGGGGGCCGACGTGCACCGGGCGCTGCGCGGGACGCCGCTCGCCGTCGGTCCGCGTACCGCCGGGTTGGCGCACTGCGGGCGGGCCCCGGTGAGCCTGCGGCGGCCGGTGACCGCCTAGGGACGTCGCCCGGCCGCGTCGCCCGGCCGCCGGCGTCCCGCCCGGTTCTGCCGTCGGCGAATCTGCCAGCGGCAGAAGCGCTGGGGTCGCCGCCTCCGGCGGGCGCACGCTGGACGGGCCGGTCCCCGGGGCGGTCGAAATCGCCCACCGGCGCGGCGGAGGTCGACATGATCAGGTACGACGTACGGATGCTGGACGGCGGGCAGCCGGCCTTCGGCGACCAGGTGTTCCAACGGTTGCTGCGGGAGCGGATCGTCTTCCTCGGCACCGAGGTCACGGACGAGTCTGCCAACCAGATCTGTGCGCAGCTCCTGCTGCTGGCCGCGGAGGACAGCGAGCGGGACATCCACCTCTACATCAACTCACCGGGCGGCTCGGTCAGCGCCGGCATGGCCGTGTACGACACGATGCGGTACATCCGCAACGACGTGGCCACCCTGGCGCTCGGCTTCGCCGGCTCGATGGGGCAGTTCCTGCTCTGCGGGGGGACGGCCGGGAAGCGGTACGCGCTGCCGCACTCGCGGATCATGATGCACCAGCCGTCGGGCGGAATGGGGGGGCACGGCCGCCGACATCACCATCCAGGCGGAGAACATGCTGCACGTCAAGCGCACCATGCAGGAGCTGATCGCCCGACACAGCGGGCGGAGCCTGGACGAGATCCAGCAGGACTGGGACCGGGACCGGTGGTTCACCGCGGAGCAGGCCCGCGAGTACGGCCTGATCGACCAGGTGGTCGCCCGGGTCGACCAACTCTCGGCGTGACGGCCCCGGCGGCGGGCCGGCACGGTGCGGCCCGGCGCCCACCCTCGCGGGCCGGGGGCGGCCCGGTCGGTGGTCACCGATGGGCCGGCGGGCGCGCCCCTTGACCCTGTCCGACACGCATCTGAAGCCGCGTCCGGGCGGACCCGTTGACCGGGTCCGCCCGGACGGTCGCCCGGTCAGGGGTAGCTGACCACCGGGCTGGTGCCGAACGTGCCGACGACCGGGGTGCCGGCGTCGTTGACCGTACGTTCGATGCCGCCGCTGCCGTCGAGGAAGACGGTGATCATGTCGTGGAACCGCACGCCCGGCCGGCGGGGCACCTCGATCGCCCGGTCCGCCCGGATGTCGACCCCCTGGTTGAAGTACGAGTACACGCCGAGCCCCCACGCCTCGTGCCGGCGCACGGAGTCGGCGATCTTGTACGACGCCCAGCCGCGACCGGTCGGGCTGGTCCAGGCGGCCTGGCTCGGCGGGTCGTAGGGCAGTTCGCTCTGGTAGAAGACGGTCCGGCCGCGCTCGCCGGTCCACACCGTCTGGTACCGCTGGTAGTGCTCGACGAAGAGCCCGTACGCCGTCACGTCGTCGCCGGTGACCAGCACGCCCGTGTCGGCGGTGTTCACCCTCCAGCCGATGCCGTTGCCGTGGTCGCCGCGCCAGGCCCAGATGTTGTCGAGCAGGGTGTCGTCGCTGTGCACGGCGAGGCTGGTCCGGGCCCGGCCGACCCAGGGGCCGCCGATGCGGAAGAAGACGTCCTGCACCGAGGTCGGGTTCGCGGCGTGGTCCCGGCGGCCGTCGCGCCGGCCGATCTCGACCAGCACGTCGGACTCGCGCCGGCCGGCGTCGACCAGCAACCCGGCGACGCGTACCCCGTCGACGTCGGCGACCCGCAGCGCGGCATCACCGGTGGTCGGGGCGAGGCTCGGCATGCCGAGTCCGAGCACGACGGTGCCCGGTCGGGTGACCCGCAGCGCCTGGTCCAGCCGGTACACGCCCGGGGTGAGCAGCAGGTGCCGCCCCCGCGCCAGCTCCCGGTTGATCCGCTGGGCGGTGTCGGTGGGCCGGGCGACGAAGAAGTCGCGCAGCGACAGCGAGGGGGTCGGTCGGCCGCCGGCCGCCCAGGTGACGCCGGCGGTGTCGTGCCGCAGGCCCGGTACGGCCACCCGCCACCGGTCGTTGCCGTCGACGAACAGGTACGGCTTCTCCCTGGTGACCGGGCTGGTCGGGAGCGTGGTGTACGGGGGGTCGGGGAATCTCTGGGCGGGTGCCCCGGTCACGCCGGAGAAGACCTGGTTCCAGACCCCGTTGCTCCATTGGCCGCCGAGCTCGCTGTCCCGGGTCAGCCACTGCTGCTGGGAGCCGTTGATGGTGGTCCCGTCGACCTTCGAGTCGGCGATGTAGCCGCCGCTGGAGTACCCGCCGTTGCCCGGTTCGAGCCAGAGGGGGCCGCGCACGTGCACGCGGCGCATCGGGGACGCCTGGGAGACCGCCCACTGGTTCGACCAGTCGGAGGGAATTACGGAGAGGTTCTCCGCCGAGCGCCAGAAGTTGGTCAGCGCGGAGATGCCCCCCGGCGAGTTCGGGTCGGGCTGTCCGATGACCCGGACCGCGCCGTAAATGTCGACGTCGTCCGGGGAGCGGCCGAGACCGGCCACGGTGGTGTAGTAGCCGAGCTTCACGTCGACGTCGTACCGGCCGGGCTTGAACAGCACCGCGTGCCGGTCGGTGCCCATCTCGTTGCGTTCCTGCTTCGTGAAGATCGCGTCGAGGGTGGACTGGATCTTGGCGGTCGGGGTGGACGGGTCGTAGACGTGCACGTACGGGCCGAGGTCCGGGTCGCGGTCGTCGGGGTGGCCGGGGTGGGCCAGCGCGGGCGCCGGAACGAGGCCGGCGGCGGCGAGGGAGACGGTGGTGGTGGCCAGGGCCAGGAGGTGGCGGCGGGTGCGAGGTGTCATCAGCCTGCCTGTCGGGTGGCGGTGGCGAGCCGGGCGACCGTGAGAGCGCTCTCAATCCGCCGTCCGGCATCCCTTCATGATTTATGGGATCGACATGTTTCTACCCCCTCCCGCCCGGACGCACCAGCCCCGGCAGCCGACGAGGATCAGTGGGCGTCCAACGGGAAGCGATGGGAAGAGCGCCCTGTTGGTACCCAACGAGGATCATCGACACCTTCGAGGAGTTCACCATGTCCATCGTCGTCACCGGCGCCACCGGCCACCTCGGCCGCCTGATCGTCGAGTCGCTGCTGCGTCGGGGCGTACCGGCCGGGGAGATCGTGGCGCTCGGCCGGGACACCGGCAAGCTCGCCGACCTAGCCGGACGCGGGGTGGTCACCCGGCGGGCCGACTACACCGACCCCGCATCGCTGCGCGCCGCGTTCGCCGGGGCCGAGAAGCTGATGTTCATCTCCGGCAGCGAGGTCGGGCAGCGGGAGACCCAGCACCGCAACGTCGTCGCCGCCGCCCGCGAGGCCGGCGTGGGGCTGGTCGTCTACACCAGCGTCACCAACGCCGACCGGTCCAGCCTGATCCTCGCCGGGGAGCACCTGGCCACCGAGCGGGAGATCGCCTCCGCCGGCCTGCCATACGTGATCCTGCGCAACGGCTGGTACCTGGAGAACTACACCGACCAGCTCCCGACGTACCTCCGGTACGGGGTGACCGGCGCGGCGGGCGACGGCCGGGTCAGCGCCGCCACCCGCGCGGACTACGCCGAGGCCGCCGCCGCCGCGCTCACCGGCGCCGGCGAGGCCGGCCGGGTGTACGAGCTGGGCGGCGAGGCGTTCACCCTGACCGAGCTCGCCGAGGAGCTGTCCCGGCAGACCGGCCGCACCGTCGGCTACACCGACCTGCCGGCAAAGAAGTACGCCGAGGTGCTGGCCGGCGCGGGCGTCCCCCCGAGGTTCGCCACCCTCCTCGCCGACAGCGACCGGGGCCTGTCCCAGGGCGACCTGTACGTCGAGGGCGACGACCTGGCGAAGCTGATCGGCCGCCGGCCGACCACCCTCGCCGAGGCGCTGCGCGCGGCGCTCTGAGCCGTAGCCACCCCGTTCCCGAGGAGTCGTACGCCGCCGGGCCGCCGTCCGTCGCCCCACCCCGCGCCCCGTCGGCGGCGGGGCGACGGACGGGCTCAGGACGCCACCCGCTCCACCGGGATCCACAGCTCGGCGTCGGCCCGCGTACCGTCCGCCGAGACCCTGGCCTGGAGGATCTCCGGGCCCGGCCGGCTGCGGTACGGGTTGGCCGGGAACCACTCGGTGAAGACGTCCCGCCAGATGTTCTGGAGGGTCTGCGGGAACTCGCCCGAGCTGGAGAAGACCGCCCAGGTGCCGGCGGGCACCGGCATGGCGTCCAGGCCCTCCGGCGGGGTGACGCCGGTGACCACGCCGTGCCAGTAGTCCAGCTCGACACCCTCCTCCCGGTTGTCCCCCAGCTTGTCGCTGACGTTGACGATCCCGCGCGGCTCCTGGTCGGAGAGGGCCTCGATCCGCTCGACCGTCCCGGCGTCGATGCTCTTGACGAACGCGACGATGGCCGGGTTCATCCCCTCGTGCACGAGGGGGACGCGGGCCTTCCGCCCGACCAGGTGGAAGGCGTCCTTCTCGGTGACGCGGTAACGCATGCTGGTGCACCCTTCGACGATGAGGCGGAAGGACACCCGGGGCTGGGACCGCAGCACCGCGCCGGTCCGCCGGGCCTCGCCCGGGCCGACCCCGTGCACCGCCTGGAACGCCCGGCCGAACGCCTCGGCCGAGCCGTAGCCGTACCGGACTGCGACGTCGAGCAGCGTCGACTCCCCCGCGAGCACCTCGGCGGCCGCGACCGTGAGCCGTCGACGCCGGACGTACTCGGAGAGCGGCATGCCGGCCAGCGCGGAGAACATCCGCCGGAAGTGATACTCCGACGTGACGGCGATCCGCGCCATCTCGGCCACCTCGATGCGCTGGTCGAGATGGCGCTCGACGTACGTCATCGCCTCGTTCAGCCGGTCCAGCACCCGAATCTCCCTCCCTGATGCCCACCACGCTAGGAAGGACGACCCCGGCCGGACCCGACATCCTGTGCCCGATCCGGTCGGGCCGTGGGGTCAGCGCTGCCAGCGCACGACGCCGCCGACCACGGTGAGCGCCACCGTGAGGTCACGCAGGTCCGCGGGCTCGACCTGGTACGGATCGGCGGGCAGCGCGATGAAGTCGGCGAGCATGCCGGGGCTGAGTCGCCCCTTCAGGTGTTCCTCGTAGGAGGCGTACGCGCCGGCGACGGTGAACCCCCGCAGCGCCGCGTCGAGGCTGAGCCGCTCGTGCGGGTCCACGCCGCCCGGCGGGTTGCCGTCGGGCTGCTGCCGGGTCACCGCGGCGTGGATGCCGTGGAACGGGTCCGGGTCCTCGACCGGCGCGTCCGAGCCGAACGCCACCGTCGCGCCGGCGTCCAGCAGGCTCCGCCAGGCGTACGAGGCGAGATCCCGGCCGGCGAGCATACTGCTGGTCAGGGGGATGTCGCTGGTGCAGTGGGTCGGCTGCATCGAGGCGATCACGCCCAGCCGGGCGAGCAGCGGCACGTCCTCCGGCCGAAGATGCTGGGTGTGTTCGATCCGGTGCCGCAGCCGCCGTACCGCCCCGGCGACGGTCGGGTCGGTGCGCGCCGACTCCTGCCAGCGGGCGTACGCCCGCAGCACCATCGCGTTGGCCGCGTCGCCGATGGCGTGTGCCGCCACGGCGATGCCGGCCCCGGCCGCCTTCGCCACCAGCCGCTCGAACTCCTCCGCCGGGGTGACCGCGATGCCGTGGTTGTCCGGCTCACCGTCGTACGGTTCGCTCATCAGGCAGGTGTGCGAACCGAGCGCCCCGTCGGTGAAGATCTTCACCGGTCCCGTACGCAGCCACCGGTCCCCGTCGCCGGTCGCCCAGCCCAGGTCGATCACCTCGTCCAACGCGGTCGACGGGATCGACTTGTGCACCCGCAGCGGCAGTTCACCCCGGGCGTACAGGGTCTCGTAGGCGGCCCGGCAGTCCTGCCCGTCGAGGTCGTGGATGCTGGTGAGGCCGACGGCGAGCAACCGGGGCAGGTGGGTGCGCAACTGCTCGACCATGTCCCCGGCGACGGAGGAGCGCAAGATGTCGTAGGCCGCGTCCCCGGCCGCCTCCCGCAGGATGCCGGTCGGCTCGCCGCGTTCGTCGCGGGCGATCTGCCCACCGACCGGATCGGGGGTGTCGGCGTCGATGCCGAGCCGCCGCAGGGCGGCGCTGTTGACCCAGGTGGTGTGCCCGTCGATGCTGGGCAGCACGGCGGGACGGTCCGGGCAGACCCGGTCGAGATCGGCCCGGTTCGGCTGCACCGGCCGGGCCCACTTGTGGCTGTCCCAGCGTCCGCCGAAGAGCCAGGCGTCGGGCGGCAGGGTCGCGGCGTGCCGCCCGATCCGGGTCAACGCCTCGTCGAGGCTGGCGGTGCCGCGCAGGTCCACCTGCTCCAGGCCGCGCACGTACAGCGCGGAGTGGATATGACTGTCGATCATTCCGGGCAGCACGGTCATCCCGGCGAGGTCGACCCGACGCGCTCCGCCGCCGGCCCGGTCCCGGCACTCGTCGCGGTTTCCGACGGCGACGATCCGCTCGCCGCGCACCAGCATGGCCTCGGCGCGCGGCCGGGCGGGGTCGAGCGTGTGGATCCGGGCGTTCTCGAAAACCGTACCGGTCATGGGGCTGCCTGCTTCGACGGTTGGACAGGGGCCAACCATGCTAGAGGACGGGCTCCCCGACGCGAGGCAACGTCCGCAGAGTGCCGCATGTCGCCGGCGGCGCCCAGTCCAACCGCTGAGACTGTGGACGACTGTCGAAATGGTTGCGGTCGCCCGCAGGTGTTGTCGCGCAGAGCTACGGGGGTGACGTGCCGCAGTTGTCGACGCATGGGCGGCATCGAGAGGTCGGTTGCGGAACGCCTCGACCTGTACGTCCAAGGGCGCGGGTGGCTCGCGGATTCCACGGAAAGATGTTATCAATTGGATCACTGGGCCGGAACTGAGTCACGGGTCAGGGAGCAGTCGCGCAGCGTGACAGAAAGAGCACCGTGGAACAACAAGAAGAAGTGACCGACTTTTACGACAGCCTCGCGCCGGACTATGAACTTCTGTACTCGGACTGGGAGGATCATACGCGTGACGAGGCCGGCAGGCTCGACGCCATTCTTCGATCCGTGCTGCCGTTTCCGGCCCGCCGGATACTTGACTGCGCGTGTGGTATCGGAACGCAGGCTGTCGGACTCGCCGGTCTGGGCTATACCGTCACCGGAACCGACCTAAGCGAGACGGCCGTAGCCCGGGCGGGCAAGAATTCCGAGCGCCTCGGGACGCAGATCCAGTTCCGGCAAGCGGACTTCCGCCACCTGGAAGAGGTGGTTCCGGCTGATTACGACGCTGTGTTGGCGCTTGAAAACGCGATCTCGCACCTGCTCGAACCAGAGGACATCCTGCAGGCCTTCTCGTCAATGCGTAGCCGACTCCGCCCTGGCGGAGTAACGCTGGTCAGCACGCGTGACTACGATTCCGACCGCGCGGCCAAAATCACCGGGACGGCGCCAAGGATCATGGACGACGGCAATCGCCTGGCCTTCCAGGCGTGGGAATGGCAGTCGACGGACGTGTACCGGCTCCGCTACTTCCTGATGTCACGCCAGTCGGAGGCGCAGTGGACGGTCAAGGAGCGGCTGGTCCGCTACCGGGCCTGGCCTCGTGCTGAACTGCTGTCGCTGGCACAGGCGGCCGGGTTCGCCGAATGCCGGTGGCTGTCGCCGAGTGAGTCGGGATACCGCCAACAACTGCTCCTCGGTTACAACCCGGTAAGTTGACTGTCGAGAGAGGAGACGGCCTGATGGCACAGGCACAGGTGTCGCGGGAGTTCGGGCAGGTGTACGCGTACTTCGGCCATCACAAGTGCGCAAGCCTCTGGATCCGGCGCGTCTTCGAGGAACTAAGCGCCGGGTTGGGGCTCAAGTACGTCGCCTACAGTTCATGGCTGGTCTTCGACCCCGATGAAAAACCGATCGACCAGCTTTACGCTGCGGATTTCTTGACCGCGGGGCTCAGTCTCGGCGCCCGGTCCTTCGCGTTCACCGACGCGCATCCGCGCCACGTGGATCTCTTCCCACCGGGTACGCGATCGTTCCACGTGGTACGGGATCCCCGCGACATCGTGGTTTCCGCCTATTTCTCGCACCTTCTCTCACACGACATCGACGATTTTCCGTCCCTGGCCCGGCACCGTCAACAGCTCGCCGGGATATCCAAGGAACAGGGCCTCTATGCCGTGATGGACTTCCTCGAGCCGATGTTCGACGACCTCCGGCAGTGGTCGCAGCGACCCGACGTTCTCGAGGTGAAACTGGAAGACCTGATGACGGACGAGGTCGGCGGGTTCACCGGGATCCTTCGTTTCCTCGGGCTCCTGCCGCAGGTCGGCACGGAAAGGCTCGCAGAAGTACTTGACACGAACAGCTTCTCCCGGATGAGCGGCGGCCGGACGCCGGGTGTCCCCGACGACGGCAGCCACTTCCGGAAGGGGGTCGCTGGAGACTGGCGGAACCACCTTACCGATGACCACCTCAGCTACTTCCTCGCTCGGCACGCCGACGTACTGGCCAAGTACTCCTATCTCTGAGGCCGCTCCCTTGGTGCACGTGACCGACGAGGCTGGCGTTCGGCTCAGTTTGACTTACGCCCTCGTGCACGGTTGGCGGGACGCAGGATTACGACCTCGTGCACGATTAGGTAGCGCCGCGTGAAACTGATCCGCGACGAATCGAAACGGCCGGGACAACGGTGGACAGAGGTGCCTGGCCGTCCACCGGCGTACGCCTCACCGCCCCCTGCCCCCTGCCCCCCTGCCCTGGGCCCGGGGCAGGGGGCGGCTTGGTGGCTCACCGCGCGAGACTGGACCGCGATATCCGGTGGCAAGCCGCGTAGCGGTGCGTCAGCGATCGCCCAGGCCTCGGCGGCGACCGGTCACCCTCGGGATCGTCACGGCGACCGAAGATCGTGCGGTGGCCGTGGCCCGACGGGCCCATCACCAGCGCAGACTGGCTACCGAACCAGCCGAAAGATCAAGAGACGGTGAATTATCGACCCAGACTCAGGTTGTGCTGCTCGAGCGCACTCTGGATGATCTCGAGCGCCTTCGGCCCCATGCCGTGCAGCTTGGCCAGCCCGGCGCGCGGCACCCCTACAAGGTCACGCAGGGCCGTGTAACCAGCGTTGTTCAAAGCCCGCGTCGCTGGTGCGCCGATCTTCGGCAGGGTGTCGAGGGAGGAATTCACGCTCTTCATCATGTCGCGTCCCACCCGTGGCTGCACCGTTCTCGCGTGGCGCGCCGCGATCGGCCGGACACGCTCCGGGAGGCAGGATCGTGTCAGACGTACGGTGGCCCTCCTCGTAGCCGCGCCACGCCCAACTCCGAAGCCAAGTGACGATGGAGTATCAGGAGTCGTTGACCACCCGGCAGAAGCGGCGGACGTAGGAGCGGGTAGGAGGAGATTCCAACCCCGCGTCAACCGTCGAGGCTGGTCCGGGCGGCCGACAGCAGGGTGAGGGCGGCACGGCGAGCGTGGTCGCCGGCGCCGACTGCAGAGTGATGTGCGGCGACGGCCGTCGCACCCTCCAGCAGGATGAGCAACTGCCTCCCCAGTAAGGGCGGATCGGCGGCTCCGGCGCGGCTGGCGATGCCGGTCAGGAGTTCGAGGTAGCGGCCCAGGTGACGCGCCCGGCCCGCCACGTCATGCGGACCTTGACGGCTCGTACGGACGCCGGCGCGACCGCCGTCAGCTCGCGGACGCAGCCGGCGCCCTTCCCCCCACGCGATCGTTCTCTGCTGACCCGATGCGTCCGGAGTGCCCGGTCAGCGGCGGTTCCGTAGTGCCTGATCATGATCACTGCTGACCGCACGGGGCAAAACAGGCGACCTGCGGTACCCGCTCAGGAGTCCTTCGCCCGCCGGCCGCCGATCCCGTCGCCCACCTGCCTACGCGGGTGCCGCTTGAACCACGCTACGATCTCCGACTCCCGGGGCTTCGCCCACCACGGGGCCTTACCCACGTAGTCGTCTGGCGCCGGGAACGGGTCCGAGACATACTTCCCCGCCTCCACCTTGCCGCTCTTGCGGCGGATTTCCGCCCGGGACTCGAACAGGTGCTGAGAGATCGTCTCCTTGCGCATCGACCCGACGCCCTGCACGCGTGCGCCAATCTCGGCAAGGTCGGCGACGGTGTAGAACGGCCGGTCCGGCATCTCGGCTCCCTCGGGGAGCTCGACAGCGATGTCGACCGAACCGTACTCGGTAGTGGTGTTCACGGTTGGTACCTCCTAACTGGTTTTGGGACTCGTCGCGTACCGGCCGGGATACGTCCGGCCGGTACGTAGAGCTAGTCGGGTGCTGGGCGGTGGGGACAGCGGCGGTCACCGGGGCCCGAGCGGTTGTCGACATTCACACCGGTAGACGGTGTTCCGGTCTCTCTTCCTTCTCTGAGTTCGTCGTAGTAAAGGATCAGCGCGAGGGCCGTCTCTCATCTACGCAACACGCCCAATGAGGGGCACGTCGTACACCCTTCCCTGGACGCAACCGGAGATCGCCGGCATCAAGACGTCACACCACGTAACCCCGATGCTCATGCCTTCGGATGGACGGACTTCTCCGACCAACTCATCCTGCAGGTCGGCGACTACGGCGGCCGATGGGAACTGGAATCCGGCCCCGAAGACGTCGCCCTACTCGAAGCCATCGCTCGCTCAGTGATCGCCGGCAGGGTTCGGCAGGTGCTCGCTCCGGGGTCGATCGGCCATCTCGGTCATGCGCGCCGATGGAGCCGTTGGAGACCGAGGTCGGAGGCGAAGCGCCGGCTGATTGCCTGCCACTGCCCTTCTGGCGGCGTTGGTCCCACAGCATCCAGTACGCCCCGTACAGGTAATCCGGTTGAGGTTCAGTTTGGAAGATCGTGATCCGCTGACCCATCAGTCTGAAGTGCCTGCTCGGCGGCGGAATCGCGGTGCCCCGTGGTGCCCGTTGAGGACCGCCCACGACACCGGCTTCTGGCACGCGGACGGCACGCGCTTGGGTCCGGCGCGGCTGGCCAACGCGCGTACGGCTTTCCCCCGGCCTGTGGGCCGGGAGCGGTTTCGCGTACCGCGCCGGCTTACCGCGCCTGGACCACGTACTCAGGTGGCAAGCCGCGAAGCGGCGCGGGCAGCGATTCGCCCCGACCTCGACGGCGGCCAGCCACCCTCGCGATCGTCACGGCCTGGCGGTGGCCGGGTACGGCTGGCAGGATGTCGTCATGAATGCCATTCGAAGGGGTTATGCCGCGTAACAGACCGGCATCGCTTCGACTGCGGGAGCGGACCTGGCGCCGACCGTGGGTGCGCTATCGCAGCACTCCCGGGCTGTCCGGAGCAACCAATGCGGCTATTCGGCAGCTTGAAGGCGCGCGACTGATGCCAGGGGTCGTGGCTGCGGCAATCAACGTTTGGTCCGTGCACGTACGTGGGATCCGACGTCCATGGAAGCAGTGGGAGGCCGAGTTCACCTGTTCCTGCTGCGGCGCGGGCTGGGCTCGCGACATGCTGGAAGACGTCATGACGATGCTCCCACCGCGCGCCGGGAGCGAGGTGCGTTCCCTCGTTGATGCCCTGGACGCCGTCCTGCTGCGCCGAAGCCTTCACGATCCGCAGACGTCGCCCAAACTACCGTGGTGGCACCGCCGATGCTGACCAGCCGAACGATCGGCCGTGGTGCCGGCCGACGCCGGCCGGAGGCGGGGCACTGAGGAGTGAGATCAAAAGAGTGGCTTCCACTGTGGTCAAGCCACGGTCGGCGGTGATCCAGGCGAGGTCGCTTTCTCCGAGCTTGGTGAGCTGGGTGGCGGCGAGTTGGTATGCCAGGCCGAGAGCCGGCGGGCTTGGTCTGGATCGTCGCCGTCGTGGTGGTCGGCGGCGGCCTGGGCGCGGTGGAGCAGGTCGGACAGGCTGCCGGTGACGTACCCGAATCGTGAGTCCTGGTAGGCGTCCCAGAGGGCGGCTACCTCCTTCCTGAGTATGGCGACGCTCGGCGGCTCCGCGTCCGTGCCGCCACCGAACGGACCGAGGGCGCGATAGTTCATCAGGGCGGCGCGGAGGCTGGGGACGGTCTCTGTGCCGCTGTCGCCGGTCCAGGCGAGCAGTGAGGGTTCGCCGAGCAGGTCGCCGAGGGAGACGTCCAGGACTTCGGCGAGGACTTGATGACGGAGAGCCGATCCAGCTCGATCCGGTTGTTCTCGATCTTGCCGAGCCAGAAGGCGGTATGGCCGATGAGTCCGGCCAGGACTTCCCGGGAGACGCCGCGCCGGTAGCGGTACCAGGCGACGCGCTCGCCGAAGGTCAGGTTGTTGGGCGTCCCGCGCACCGGTTCACTGGCTCCCCTCGGTCGGTCGCGACCCCGGAAGGGTTTTCCGGGTCGCTGGGCGGTTTGTGCCCACAACCTGTCTGCATGACGGGGCTGAACGTATCGATAGATTTCCAATCCTGCTCGGGCGCGGGCTGGAAGCACACCCTTGCCCCACTGCCATCCGGGGATTGGGGCGGACTCATTCCCTGGCTCCGCGGTCCTGCCTGGACTCCACGCAAGCGCGTATCCGCAGTTCAGATGGCGTTTTGCTGATCTTCGAGGTGCCCCCGGCAGGATTCGAACCTGCGACACACGGTTTAGGAAACCGATGCTCTATCCCCTGAGCTACGGGGGCGCGAGTGCCCAGTCTAGCGACCTGCGTGTCGACCCCGCGTGGCAGGGAGTGGCACGGGTTCACCCAGGCCGCTGGACCGAGTAGCGGCCGGGGACGTTGATGTGGTGGTGCAGGGCACGGTACCTGGGCAGCCGCGTCGAGCCGGCCGTAGTCCGCGGCCGGACTGACCTGCCACAGCCTCTCCTCCGGGCACACCGGCGAGTTGCGGTCGGTAGTTGAAGCCCCAACAGTCGCAGCAGCCCGAAGGCGATGTCGCTGCACGATCGGAATCGGAAATGATCGTTTGCGTTACACCTGCGCGCGCACCCTACCGTTGCCCGCACCCGATAACATCCATTTCCATGGATGACCTTTCGATTGAGCAGCGGGCTGCAAAGCTTTTTGAGGGCGATGACGTCGACAAAGATGATCTACGCTTTTTCTTGTCGCGCCTCTTGCAAATTCAGGAAGACCAGGGACGAGACGCCAGCCGAGCACTGTTACGTGGATTCGGCCTCGCAGCTGTATTCATCATCCTGACGTACAGCAAGCTCCTGGAAGCCGAACTGCTGGGAATGAAAATTTATGACATCTCACCCTTGAGGCTCATCATCCCAGTCGCCATGATGCTGCTGGTTCTTCGCGCCGTCACCGTCCTGCAACTCTCCACCTTCTATCGCCGCATCTTCGACGAAGCGGCCGGTAAGCACCTACCGAACTGGCAGGCCTCCGGGCTGATACCGCTGCTCAGCCCATGGAGAGGCCCGATGTCGACTCATGCCAGCCCAATACGTCTCGATGTGAATGAGCATCCTGGAGTTGACCGCTTACATCAGGCGATGAGAATCGTTGACGCTTGGGCAGGCACCGCCGCTCTCGCAGTTTTCCAGATATACATATTCGTCACCCTATTCAGAGATTCTAGAATTCCGACCATCGCGGCCGTCACTTCTCTTGGCATATCGTTGATTCTCATATTATTTGTCGCCACCTACCTGTGGTTCGTCAGACTAAGCAGGCACCCTTCTGCGCCAAGTGATGAACAGGGGGCGTAGTGCTTCAGCCTGGTTGGCTGCAGGCCCGGGAAGTGACTTGCCGAAGCCTCCATCAGGTTTTTGCCGGCCGCGCTGGAGCCAGAGTCGCCCCACATGCCCTCCCGGGCGCCTCGCGCACCGTATCCAGCCGGAATCGCCCCACATTCACCGCAGGGCACGCGAACTGACGACGCGGTGGTCGGAGACATCAGCCAGCCTGACAAGGCGCTGGTTGAAACCCTCCGAGCATCCTCAACTGCCGTTGGGAACGTGCGAGCCGCTCGCTGCCGTTGACGCAGTGTGAGCGGCGGGGTGTCGTGGGTGGTGTAGCAGCGCTGGTGGTGGCTCGGGTCCGGGCTGCCCTGGTCGGCGGCGGCCCGCCGCCGACCAGGGCCACCGGTCAGCGGCGGCCGGTGGCCAGGGCGACGAGGTACTGCCCGCCGCCCGCGTCGACGCTTGCGGTCACCGGCAGTCCGGGCACCAGCCGGGAGAACCGGTCGACCAGCCAGTCCGCCGCCTCCTGGGCGTCCTTCCTGCTCGGACAGCGGGCGACCAGCTCACGGCCACCCTTGCGTTCGAGTCGCTCGGCGACGGTGATCAGCGGCGCGGGCTCCACCACGTGCAGACGGTCCGGCCAGGCGATGACCACCTTGACCGCGCCCTTGCGGGTGTTGCAGGCACGGTGCGCGAGTCGCTCGACGACCTTGGCCTTCTTGTCGGCGGTGCGACTGTCGACGCTGGGACCACGCGGGTCGTTCACCGACATGCCGGCGTCAACCGGCTCGTCACACACCCAGCACCGCCAACTGTCACGCCTCGCGACGTCATCGAGAAGACCCATCCGAGCAAACTAGCCTGCCAGCCCCCAGCCAACGACAGCCCCGGCCACGGCGAACACCGCCCGTCCGAAAAAGGGTGCAAGGAACCGCCCTTGCGCACCGTCCGCCTTGACTCTACTCGCGGTGCGGTATCGCAATCCGGTAGGCGGTTTCAGCCAACGCACCTACCTCTCATGAGCCACACCAATGACACCGGTGGGCAGCCGCAATGTGGGAGCGTCTCGCCGAGCACCTGGACCGAGTCTGGCCGGACACCGATCCTGGACCAAGTCTCTAAGTAGCCGCGATCCGCGCGTCACGGTGTGCAACGAAGGGACGCGGCGCTTAGCGCACAGATCGACCGATGAGCGTGCACCGCCACATGGTCGCGCCGGCGACCGGCGTCGCTTTCGCTGCGAGCGGTGCAGAAATGCCTCGAAGCAGCCTTGCCCGGGTTCTCGAAGCTTTCCAAGCGGCGTCGACCGGTTACTGGCCGCTTGTGCCGGTACAGGGACCAGTGGCGTGTGTACAGCCGCCAGGAGTCGTCGTCCAAGCCTTCCGGTGCCCCCGTCCAGCGCCGCACCCGTTCTCACAGCTCTTCCTCTCGAACGCTCCCGCCCACGTCGCCAGTTTGTCCACAACGGCTTTGCTCGATTGTGGAATGACTTGATCGACATCCACAGCTCGCGACAGGTGCACAGGCGGCCTCCTACAGTCACCAGCGTCGTGATCGCCGCCTATCGCGGCTCCGGCCGGGGCGAGCGCCTACGACAGCGGGCGGATGGAAGACGGCTACCCATGAGGCGTTCGGAGTACGGCCGCATCCCTCCGGCTGACCCGGCCCGGCGGTCAGGCCACCGGTCGTACCGTGAACGGCGTCCGCGGCTGCGTCTCGTCGGCCCGACGAGACGCAGCCGCCCCGGGCGGAGGGCCTTGATTCCCTTGTCCGCTCAACTGACGGAGGTGACCCCCGTCACCGCCCTGCCCCGGTCTTGTAACATCGGCCCCCGTGCCGGCATGGGAGTTCTCGCTTCCTGCAGTTTCGTTTTCGACGCCCGGGGCGGCCCCGGACGTGCCGTTCAGCGTCATCCTGCGAGCAGCCCGCGAGCGCGCCGGTGTTACGCAGCGGGAGCTGGCCGACCGGGCCGGCGTGAGCATCGCGACCATTCGTGATCTGGAGCAGGGCCGCAGCCGACTTCCACGCCGGGCATCGCTGCACGCCATGATCGAGGCACTGGGGCTGTCCGGCGAGGGAGCTGAGCTGGTGCGGGCAGCCGCAACGGCCCGCACGGAACCGGCACCGCAGCCCGACCCCGTGCCCGTGCCCGGCGACCCTGTCGACGAAATCTCGGTGGCGGTGCTCGGGCCACTTCAGGTGCGGTGCGGTCCGCACGAGGTGGAACTGGCCTCCACCAAGCAGCGCCGCATCCTCGTGCGACTGGCACTGAACGCCGGCGAGGTGGTGGGACGCGAGGAACTCATTGAGCTGCTGTGGGGCTACCAGCGGCCACAGCGGGCCCAGCAACTGCTGCAGAGCTACGTCGGCCGGCTCCGCCGGAAGCTGCGACTCCACGACGCGACGGGGGTGCTCCGCGCGGCAGGCGATGGCTACCGCCTCACGCTCGCGCCGGGGCAACTGGATCTGCTTCGGTTTCGCCGGCTCATCGCGCTGGGCACCGGCGAGGCCGACCCCGAGCTGGCCAGCAACCATTTCGCCGCAGCGGCGCTCCTGTGGCGCGGCGAGCCGGACGTGGAGGCGCTGCGCGACATTCCGGTGACCACCGCTCTGCGGCATCAGTACGCACAGCTCCTCCGCAGCTGGGCGGCGCTCGCCCGGGAATTCGGCGGCGGCGAGCAGGTGCTGCCGCCGTTGCGGGAGTTGGCCTGGCAGTTCGAGTTGGACGAGCCAGTGCACGCCGAGCTGATCATGGTCCTGTCAGCCAGCGGCCGGCAGGCCGAGGCGCTCGCCACCTACCAGCGGATTCGTGCCGCCCTGGTGGAGCACCTGGGCATCGAGCCCAGCCCGAAGCTCCGGCAGGCGCACGACTACGCGTTGCAGCGCCGCGAGTCGCCGGCCCCGGCGCCGGCGCGCCGCCCGGTGCTCCAGCAGGCGCCCGCCCCGCCGCCGGGGTTCGTCGGACGGGCCACCGAGCTCACCACGATCAGGGCCGCGTTCGAACGACGTATGTCCGAAGAGGGGCAGGTCTCCCCCAACATCGTCACGCTCAGCGGAGCTGCGGGAGTGGGCAAGACCGCCCTCGCCCTGAGGGCGGCGCACCAGTTGCGCACCGGCTACCCGGATGGGCAGCTCTACGCCGACCTGCGGGGCGGAACCGGGGCAGCCGTCGCACCCATGGAGGTGCTTGGACGGTTCCTGCGCGCCCTGGGCGTGCCTGCTCGCCAGGTTGGCGTGGATGAGGCCGAGGCGTCGGCGTCTCTGCGCAGCGAGCTGGCCGACCGCCGAATGTTGATCATTCTCGACAACGCGCGGGAGGCGGCGCAGGTACGGCCGCTGCTTCCCGGTCCCGGCCATTGTGACGTGCTGGTCACGAGCCGGTGGCGACTGCCGGACCTCGCCGGCGCGACCGTCGTCGACGTCCCGACGCTGCCCATCTCGGACGCCGTGAAGCTGTTCGCGGATGCTTGCGGCAGCCGGCCGCAAGCAGATCCCCGCTCGACCCAGGAGGTCGCGCTGGCGTGCGGGAAGCTGCCGCTGGCACTTCGCATCGTGGCCGCCCGGCTCGCGAACCGGCCCGCCTGGAGCACCGCCGATCTGGCCCGGCGGCTGCGGGACGTGAACGGGCGGCTGGCCGAACTGAGCGTCGGCGACTCCAGCGTCCTGGCCAGCTTCCAGCTCAGCTACCAGGACCTCAGCGAAGCCGCACGGCGGGCGTTTCGGCTCTGTGCCCTGCATCCCGGTGACGACTTCGGTCTCGATGCCACCGCGGAGGCGCTCGGCCTGGACCCGGTCGCGACGGACTCCGTCGTCGGCGAGCTCCTGGATGGCAACATGCTGCTCCAACTGACCGCAGATCGATTCAGGTTCCACGACCTGCTCGGGCTGTACGCCGGCAAGCTGCTCGCCGACGGTGATCCCGGCGAGCGCGACGCCGGCCGGAGGCGTCTGCACGCCTGGCATCTGGAACACCTGATCGCCGCGATGGGGTGGGTCTCCCCACACACGGTCCAACTACCGACCACCGTCCCCGGGCGGGCCGATGCCTTCACGGGACAGGACCGGGCGCTGGAGTGGCTGGACCGGGAGGTCGCCGCGCTGGTGGCCCTGGTCGAGCAGACCGCCACGCGGGGTCCGGACCCGCTGAGCTGGCAGATCGCCGACCAGCTACGGGGATATTTCCTCGTCCGGCGGCATGTGGATCGGTGGCTGCGAACGGCGGAAGCCGGTCTGCGGGTCGCTGCGGAGGCAGCGGACGAAGCCGCACAGGCCGCGCTGCTCATCAGCCGCGGGCAGGCCATGTGGGCCCTGGGTCGCCACCGGGAGGCACTGGACGACTACCTGGCGGGCGCGCTGCTGGCCGAGGCGGGCGCATGGCATGAGGCCGCGGCGTACCTGTGGCACAGCATCGGCGTCGTACAGGCGGAGCAGGGCCTGCTCGACGACGCCCACACCTCGTATCGACGCGCGCTCACCCTGTGCGGTGACGAGAGCGCCGGGTACGTCCGGTCTCTCGCGCTCAGCGGTCTGGGCGCCATGTACGCGGATCAGGGGCGGCTCCGGCCCGCCGCCGAGTGCTTCACCGCCGCGCTACGGATCAACGAGCGGGCCGGCCGGGAGGCGTCTGCGCTGTCGACGCGGGGAAACCTCGGCATGGTGCTGCGTCAACTCGGCGAGTTCGACGAGGCCGCATCTCATCTGACAGCGGCACTGGCCGGCTACCGACTGCGCTCGAACATGCACGGAGAGTTGTCCACCCTGGACGAGATCAGCCAACTCCACCGGCAGCAGGCCGCCCCGGTCGCCGCCGTCAGCGCGGCCCGGGAGGGTTACGACGTCGCCCTGATCGTCCGCGACCAGCGTGCCCAGGTGGCGTTGCTGACCACACTGGGCGAGGCGCACCTGGCCGGCCTGGACGTGTCGGAGGCGACGCGGTGCCTGCTCCAGTCGCAGGCCATGGCGAGGCAGCACCACTACCCGTATTTCGACGCCCGCGCCGGTGTGGGCCTGGCCGGCACGTTCCTCTGCACCGGCGACCGCGACGCCGCGCAGCGGGCCTGCGAGCTGGCCCGCGACACGGCACGGACGCACGGCTTCCGCCTTCTTGAAGCGGATGCCCTGGCGGTGCACGCCCACTGCCTTGCCGGGCAGGATTCCCGGACGGCGAGTCGGTTGGTCGACGAGGCAGTGACCATCTATCGCGCCGCAGGTGCGGACCGGATGGCGGACGCCCTCACCCGACGGTGGCTTCGGCCACCGGCCACCCGATTTTGACCAGGCGGAACGGTAAGGAACCGGTACGGGACAACTACGGGAAGCCGGACGTCGGTCCCGCGTACCAGCCCGTCATTAGCTTCCACGCGATGGGAGTAGTCATCGATCTCGGGTGCCGACGGACACCTACCCACGAGAATGCTCCCGAACGGCTTGCCCAGCCTCGCGAGGAGAACACCCACAATGGATACCCCATTGGACTGTCATCGGCTTCCGAAGACGGGCGATCCGATCACCGGTTGCGAGGGCGGCAGCCCGGCACCGCTGTCCCCGGGCAGAGCATCATGACCCTGCGCTTCACACTACTGGGCCCGGTGGGTGTCACGGCTCACGACTCCCCGGTCAACGTGGATCGGCCCCGCCGGCGGGCGGTGCTGGCCTACCTGCTGCTGCACGCCAACCAGGTGGTGTCGGTCGACCAGCTGGCCGCGGCGATCTGGGGAGTCAGCCCGCCGTCGACGGCGAGAGCCCAGATCCAGTCGGAGATCTGGGCGCTGCGCCGGAGCATCCAGCAGGCCGACATCGCCACCGAGCCGATCGTCACCCAGCCCGGCGGATATGTGCTGGCGCTGGCGGCCGACCAGCTCGACCTGGCGAGGTACACGACCCTGACCACGACGGCTCGGGTCGAGGGTGAGCGGGGCCTCCTGGAGAATGCCCGCAAGCTCATGCGCGAGGCATTGGCGCTCTGGCGGGGAACGCCGCTCTCCGGTGCGGCCGCCGACTTCGTCGAACCCGGCCGGTTGCATCTGGAGGAGAGACGCCTCGCCGACCTGGAATGGCTCCTCGGCCTTGAGCTGACCCTCGGAAGACACCATGAGCTCATCGCCGAACTGACCCGGTACGTCGCCGAGTATCCGCTGCGCGAACGCCTGCGCACCCAGCTCATGATTGCGCTGTATCGCTGTGGCCGGCAGCTTGAGGCGCTCCGGGTGGCCCGGCAGGGCTGCGAGATGCTCGCCGATCAGCACGGGCTCGACCCCGGCCCGCTGCTCCGCGACCTGGAGCTGGCCATACTGCGGCAGGATCCCAAGCTCGATCTTGACGAGAGGGCCGCGCCGGACGGCAGCGCCGCTGTCACGGTCACGGCGTTGCCGGGGTGGCGCGCCGAGCGGCGTCCTCACGCCGCCGCGCGTCCCGACAGCACTTCGCGGTACGACTGGACGCTCTCGGCGGTGGCCCGGGACAGTAACTCCGGCTGAGGCCGGCGCCCACGGCGCAGCCCGTCCACGACAGCGGACAGCCACGCCCGGACCTCGTCCCCGGTCATCCGTACCAGGTAGTCATCGCCGCACTCCGGCGGATCGAGGCAGATCCCGCCGTGGCCGACGGCCTCGGGCAACCCGCCGGTCCGGGTGGCGACGACGGGCACACCGTGCACCACGGCCTCGCGGGCGATCATCCCGAAACTCTCCCGCCACAGGCTCGGCGCCAGCAGCAGGTCCGTCTCGGCGTACAGCGAACAGACGTCGGCGCGGTAGCCGACGACCTCGACGCACGGCAGTTCCGCCGCGATGATGCCCTCAGCGGCCAGGTCGGCGGCGGTCCAACGCCCCTCCACGAAGCGGAAGCGGAACGGCAGGTTCGCCCGGATGGCGGCTGCGACCAGGTGCATCACCACACCGAGACCCTTGGCCGGCTCCGGGTTGACGAAGGTGAGCCGGTACGGGCCGGACCGGGCGGAGCCGGCGGGGTCCGCGCCGGGTGCACAGGAGCATGGGCGCAGCAGCGGCTCGATCGGCCGGGCATTCCGACCGGTCTGCCCGAGGAAGAGGTCTCGGGCGAATCGGGACGGGACCACGACTTCGTCGACGAGGCGGAGCGTCTGCGCGACGGGCCGGAGGTCGGCCGCGGGATGCTCCAACACGATCGGCACGCCCGCCGCCCGCAGCCGCTGCGCCAACACGGTTTCCTCACCGAGATGCCCCCAGAGCAGGGCCGCATCCGGACGGTCCTGGTGGAGCAGCCGGTCGAGTGATCCCGCCAGGGAGCGCAGCGCCGCGCCATGACCGCTGCCCGCCGCGCCGGGGTCCATCGGCCCGTCCAGCACCGTCACCCGCTCACCGGTGGTCCGCAGTGTCGCAGCGAGCTGCCGGAGGTGGATCGCCTCGCCCGACTGCCCGGTGGAGATGCGGTGCACGCTGACGACGAGAAGGTGTTTCATCGCCCGCCACGCACCCCGCCGGACCGGTACGAGGGCAGCCCGAATTCGCCACGGATGCGTTCGAAGGCGGCAGTCCGGCGGCGAAGCAGCTCGACGCCGGCCGGATCGTCCTTGCGGTAGACGAACGGGGACAGCCAGACCACTGCCCGGTCGTCGAGCGGGCGCAGGGACCACGGCGTGTCCGCCAGCACCGCCTCTGCCTGCACGGCGTGCGCGAAGGCGACGACCATCGACGGAGCGAACGGCAGCGTCGCCGTGTGCCACTCCAGCCCTTCGGCGAGCTGGGCGACTTCCTCCGGGTGCTCGCTGTCACCGCCGACGATGCGCAGGTCGTCGGGGTGCTCCGAGACCCGCAGCGCCAGCCGCTGCCCGTGCTCGCGGACCAGCCGCTGGACGTCCGCGGCCTTGGCCCGCAGGGTCGCCACGGAGCCGGCGGTGACGGACAAATCGAGGACGAGCCCGTCGTGGGCGGTGGCGATCCCCTGCGCCCGCCGACGCGCCTGCGGTGCCAGGATGGAACTACTCGCCAGCCCTTCCACGAGCAGCTCACGCCAACAACGCACCAGTTCCTCGGTCAGGGCCGGCTCGGAGAGCACCACCAGCCGCATCGCCTGCGCCGGCGCCGCCTGGAGGACATGGGTCAGCTCCACCACGATCGGGCCGTACCCGCCGGTCTGGAACAGCGCTCCCTGGCCGTGCGGACCGGGTGGGTAGGGCAGGGCGCCCCGGACCCGCGCGTCCTCCGCACCGGTCCAGCCCAGCCGGTGCATCGAACCGTCGCGCTCCATCACCAGGAAGTCCCGGCAGTGCCGCTCCCGTTCGCCGAGCCCGGAGAGCAGCCCCCGGTCGAGGGCGTTGCCGAGGACGGAGGTGTGTGGTCCGGAACCCGGCGGCGGCAGGTAGAACGGCGCTCCGGCGTCGGTCAGTGTCGCCTTCAACTTGGCGAAGGTCACCCCGGGCTGCACCGTGGCGAGACCGATCTCGACATCCAGGCTGAGCCGGTCCAGTCGGGCCAGCCGGACGATCACGCCGGGCGTGCGCACGCGGGAGTCGTCGTACCCCCAGTTGCGCCCGCGACTGTCGACCCGCCACGGGACCGCGCTGTCGTTGAGGATCCGGATCACGGCGCCGAGCTGGGTCAGCGACGTGGGCTCCACCACCCATTCCGGCGGATGTCCACCGGGCACGGTCGACGCCGCCGATGCCGCCGACGTCACGATGGCGCCCGCGTTCGCCAGCCTGTCGAACAGGCCCGCCCGGCTCACACCTGCTCCAGCGCCGTGCGTACCCGATCCGGTGCGACCCCGTACTCGTCGCGCAGAATTCGGGTGACCGACGCGTACGCGGCGACCAGCGTCGCCACCTGCGGCCCGCGCTTGATGCTCCACAGGTGGCCGAAGTTCGGGGGGTCGGTCATCCAGGTGAGCGTCTGCGGCGACCAGACCGCGCCGAAGACGTTCACCACGGGATGCCCAGCGGTGATCGTGAGGTGCGTGGCGAGCACCTGTTCGGCGACGGTCATGTGCGAGTGGATGTCGCGTCCCGGGGTGGACGGGTTGTCGGCCAGGAAGGACAGCCCGGTGCGGCTGATCCGACGGGCCAGGTCGGGGTCGGCGGCCCGGAACAGCGAGGTGTTGCCGACCAGCGCCAGCGAGTCGGGCAGATCCACCCCGGCCGGGTTGGCGAGTTCGCGCAGCCGGGTGTAGAAGTCGACGTCGCCGCGTTCCAGGTGGGCGAAGAGCGAACCGGGCCCCTGCGGGCGCAGGCCGACGCGCAGGTAGGCATCGGTGTCGACGAGCACCGACTCGGGAAAGCGATCGAGGGCGAGCAGCTTCGGCAACGCGAAGCAGGCGAGCCGATCGTAGTGTCGGTCCAGCCCGGCGTCGTCGAGGACCTCCGTCCGGTCGTAGTAGCCGAGCCAGCCGAGTTGATCGAGCCAGTCGATCGTCGGCGGGTCGGCGTACAGGTCGATCGGACCGGCGTGCCGCTGCCAGGACAGGATGCTCAGCAGCCAGGTGGCGCAGGACAACTGCCGGTAGGGGCGCGGATGCCGGCTGGGAATCCGCCAATAGGCGTGCACCCCGCGCAACGGCTCAGCCACCGGCCACCACCCGGGAGACACCGTCCTGATCGCGTACGACGGTCAGGTGCCGGCTGCCCAGGTGCTCGCCGACCGGCCGGTGGCTGACCACCATCAGCGTCTCCACCCGCTGCCGGACGGCGGTCAGCAGCCGCAGTTCCATCTCGCGGTCGAGGGAGTTGGTCGCCTCGTCGAGGATCAACAGCGATGGTCGGCGCAGCAGCGCCCGGGCCAACGCGAACCGCTGCACCTCGCCCGCGCTGAAGGTGGCGCCGTTGATCCGCAGCGTGGTGCGCAGCCCCAGCCGCAGCGGGCGCATCACCTCGTCCAGCTCCATCAACGTGAGCATGTTTCGGATTTCCTGGTCGTCCAACTCGTTCGCGCCGGCGCAGAGGCTGTCGCGAATCGTGGTGTGCAGGAAGTCGGAGCGGGGCGGCACGTAACAGACCAACGGCCGCAACTCGTCCGGGTCCCAGTCGCCGGCCGGCACACCGTAGATGACGGCCCGGCCGGCCGGCGCCGGGTCCAGCCCGCTGACGATGTGCGCCATCGTGGACTTGCCGACGCCGCTCACCCCGCCGACGGTGACCGTCTCACCCCGCTCGACACGCAGGTCGAGCCGCAGGTCGAAGCCGTCCCTGGGGCGGCAGACACGCACACCGTCCAGCTCCACCGCCGGCGCGTCCGGCACCGGCCGGGTGTGCGTGCCGGCCGGCATCGCCGGCAGCGTCAGCAGCGTCGCCACGTAACGCAGCTGCCGCTCCAACTGGGCGACGGCCGGCAGGGTCTGCGCGATGGAGATGACCGAGAACAGCACCGTCCCGCCGAGGGTGAGGAATCCGAACAGCTCGCCCGTGCTGACCAGCCCCGTCGCGGCCAGCACCGACCCCACGATGAGAATCACGTACAGGCCGGAGAAGCGCAGGGCCTCACTCGGCCCGTACACCCAGGAGAGCCGGTACTGCAACGCTCGTACCGACTCGTGCAGCAGATCAAGCCGTCGGGCGTGTTCGGCCCTCAGGTGTGAGACGGCCCCGAGACCACGGAAGGTGGTCAGTCCTCGGGTCGTGGTGATCAGGACATCCTGGACCTCACCGTCCAGGCGCAGTTGCTCGTCGTAATGACGGCTGATCGGCCTTCGGGCGAGCAGCGTCACCCCGATGTGCAGGGCGCCGAGGGCCGCCACCACGCCGGTGAGCGGCAGCGACATCGACGCCATGAACGCCAGCAGGATCACCACGGCGATGGCGTCGGTGAACATCGACAGGGCCAGGGTGGTGCCGGCCTCCCGCACCTCCCGGGCGCTCTGCACCCGGTGCAGGACCCCACCCGAGGTCATCTCGGTCGTCGCCGAGGTGCGGGTCAGCCGATCGACGAGGTTACCGAGCATCGCCCGGTCGAACGCCAGCCCGACCGCTGTGAGCTGCCGGTGCCGCAGCCAGAACAGCACGCTCAGCGCGACGAAGAAGGTGATGAGGGCGGCGGCCAGGGGGCCGGCGGCCACCCGGCCACCGGCCGCGACCTGGTTCAGGTACGGCAGCAGGACCAGGTTGAGCATGGTCAGGCCGGTGTAGAGCACGAGGCTCATCACGAGCAGCGGCACGACCTGGCGGAAGCTGAGCTCTCCGGAACGCACCAGCGGCCACAGCCACGAGGCCCGGGCCGACCGGCGGGCGCGCCCGGCCGACGTGACCCGCGCCGCAGGCTGGTCGCCGGCACCTGGCGTGACCGGCTGGGGACCCGGCAGCAGCACCCAGCCGGAGGACCGCTCGCGGTAGCCGCGCTCGTCGAGCCACGCGTGACCGAACGACGGATCGAAGATCCGCACCTGGCGCCGCCGCCGACGTTCGACGGTGATGAAGTGGTCAGCCCGCAGGTGAACGATGGCGCCGGGGGTCAGCGCGTCGAAAGGGCAGTCCCGCCGGGCGCGGTAGCGAACGCCGCAGACCTCGGCCGAGGTGTCCCGCAGGTCCCGCATGGAGAGCGCTCCACGTACGGCCAACGCGTCCCGCAACGCCGGCTCGGGGAAGTCGTGGCCCAGCAGCTTCAGGCTGGTGACCAGGGCCTGTACCCCGCAGTCGTTGTCCTGCGTCTGCAGGCTGACTGTCATACGGGGACTCCGATCACTCGTGTTCCGGCCACGGCGGACGTGCCGTCGCCCAGGCTCACCCCGCTCCCCCACCACGGCGGGGTGCTGGTCTCGGTCTCCGCCAGCGCCAGCGCCACCCCGACCGGTCCGCTGAGCACGGAAAGAACGTACGGCGTGTCGAAGACGTCGGCCACCGCCTGCCCGTCGACCCGGTCGAGGTGGGCCGAGAGCCGGGCCGCCAGCGCGCTCGCCCGATCGGCGCCGACGAGCCCCGCCCAGCATGGCGAGAGCCGGATGGCGAGGCTCAGCCCGGCGAGGCCGTGGCAGAAGGTGACGTCGGCGGTCTCGTCGACGAGCAACTCGTCGAGCCGACGCAGGGACGCCTGGGTGATCGGCGCTCGGACTACCCGCTCCAGCACGGCCGGTTCGGCGTCCGGGCCCAGCGCGGCCAGCATCCCTGGCAGGCCGGAGCACAGGGTGACCCCGCCGGCGCCCAGGCCACCGGTGTCGAGCACCGCCGGCTCCAGCCGCTCGATGTCACGGACCAGGGCGTCGACCGGGCCGGTCAGCACCTCGTCCCGGCCATACCGGCGGCCGAGCATTCGTAGCAGCAGGATGCCACCGCTGCGGCCGTGGTAGAGCCCGTTCGACGGCACCCGCAGGATGCCGAGGGCGGTCCGGGTGAGCGCGGGTGCGAGTTCGTCACGCGCCGTCGGGCCCGCCACGTCCCACAGCGTGATCCCGATGCCCCCGGCACCGTTGATCGGATCCAGCTCGCCGGCATCGACGAAGCGCCGGTACTGGGCGGTCAGCACCTCGGCAGCCGCCGGGGCGGTCGACGCCGGCACATCCAGGTGGCCGGCAGGCGAAGCGAGGCAGTCGTCCACCAGACGGTGCAGCAGCCAGGTGACCCGGTGGTCGGAAACGGGCTCGCCGCGCAACGCGAGCTGGGTCAGCGACCCAGCCAGCGGACGGTGGTCGAGCCGCGACGCGAGGAGAGCCAGGGCAGCCAGCGCATCCACGGTCGCGTTGCCACGTTGGCGGAGATGCGTCATCAGCCGGCGGAGCAGCCGACGCGCGGCGTCGACCTCAGGCATGCCCGGTCCCGCCCCGTGGCACCCGGGCCATCCGGCCCTTCAACAGCCGCGCCGCTGCCATCACGATCTCCGGCTCGCGGCTCACCGCCTGTCCGAGCGGAAGCCCTCGGTTGATGGTCATGTGGATCATGCTGCTGAGCGCCAGACGGCGGGCGTCCTCGTTCATTTCCACGAGATGGCCGAGCGTCGGGTCAGGCTCGGCGAGTACGAAGTCCAGGGCCCGCTCCAGATCGGGCCGGGCCGAACGGAAGGCCGCCATCCAGTCCCGCTGGGCCAGGGAACTGGGCAACCGCGGATCCAGCCCGCGCAGATCGCACAGCAGGTCGAGGGCTCCGTCGTCCCCGCCGAGTTGCCGGCACCAGGCCGCGATCCGGGACACCGCCAGCGCGTACCGGCCCGCCTGGTCCGGGCCGGCGGTGAGCCGCCCCACCCACCATGCCGAGTCGCCGCAGAAATGTCGCAGGGTGTCCGCCCGGCATGCCGGGCCGCCGTACCGGTAGTCCTCCGGCACCCAGGCGCGGACCTCGACCTCCCACGGTTGCTGCGGCACCAGTCTGGCCAGGTGGGTGCGCAGATCGGCGAGCAACGTCTCGGTCGCGGCCGAGGAACGCACGCGTACCCGCAGGTGAGGCCGTTCGTCCCGGTACCGGATGTAGAACAGCTCGGCCCGGCGCATGAGCGCCATGACGCCAGCCCTGGCCAGCCACGTCTCCACCGCCCGGTCCGGGGCGTACACGTACCAGCTGGTCCAGTCCGGGTCCGCCACAGGCAGCCGGTCCACGAGCCGGGTCCGTGACAGCGGCCGGCTCACCGTCGACTCCCGGTACGACCAGGGCACCCAGAGGTCGTGCACGTGGCCGCCGAGATCGGACCACACCGGCGTTCTCACCGGCAGCGCCTCGTGCAGCTGGAGCCTGCCCTCGCGGCGCAGCCGCTGGATGAACCACCGTCGTTGCACGGCGTCGGTGAGGTCGATCCGCATGGTGAGGTCCGCGCCCTCGGTCAGCTCCACCGTGGATCCCAGCCCGACTTCGGTCAGGACGTCGCAGAGCCCGACGGGATCGGCGGCCAACTCGAGCAGGTCGGCCCGGTGCCGGGCGTTCAGCACCAGGCCACGGCGGGCAAGCAGGCAACGACCGGCGGTGATGCGCGGATTCATGCCACCCGGCGACCGCCACTGGCTCGGGTCGGCGGCCGGTATCGTGTCGGCGGCCTCGTCCATGAGCAGCCCGAGCAACCTGACCGCCCAGGGGTTGAGATCGTGACTCAACGACAGCGGGCTGTCCCAGCGTAGTTCCACGAAGCGCCCGTCGGCGCGGTTGATCAGCTGGAGCCGCCCGTCCACGACGACGACCGCCAGGTCGGTGAGGAGGAGGTCGCCGGGACGGTGCGGCAGGTTGAGGTTGAGTCGGGGCAGATCGCCGACCCGCCGTCGGGCCAGCGGCGCCCGCCGGTCCAGCGGAATCCAGCCGATCTCGACGGCGAGCCGGCCGGCGTCCTCCACCCTGGCGCAGAGATCCGGGACGCGCAGATGCTCGCCGAACCTTGCCCCCGGCCCGCCCCAGAACCCCGGCATGATCATCTTCAGCCAGGCATCGGCACCGGAGCACGGCTCGGCCAGGAGCGCGCCGCAGGCCATGCCGAACCGGGGTCGGGTCGAGCCCGCGGGATCGGAGATCCCGGCATTGGCCCGCTCGGGTTGCCCCGCCCGCCACTGGTCCAGCGTGACCGCGTCGTTCCACCACTCCACCGCGCTGTTGTCGCGGCGGCGAGGGGGCACGAACAGCCGCCGCGGCGCATCCGGGAGGTCGGGGGTCTCCGAGGGCGTCGGCGGTCGCCGCCAACTACCCAGCGAGTGGTCCACCGGTGCGGTCAGCAGCCAGGTCAGCGGCACCGCGCCGCCGGAGAACATGCCGCCCACGTACTCCCTGACCCGTTCGAGCCGGTCGGACGGCCACGGCACCCGCATCATCTGGGCGACGCCGTCGACCAGCGCCTCCACCGGGCCGCGGTCGAGGCGGGGCCGGACCTCGCTGAACGCGTCCACGAACTGGTCGGGGCGGAAGGGCCGCTCCTCGGCGAGCACCGCCTTCACCGGATCCGCGGGCGAGGCAGCCACGGCGGTCCCCACCAGCATCTCCGGCGCGTGCTCCGGCAACAGCAGGTGCCGGCGTACGCAGAGGTCGAACTGCGCCGTGCCGTCATCGCCGAGGTCGGCAGCCCAGTCGGCAGCGGAGCGCGGTGCAGCGGCACGCTGTTCACCGAGCAGCTCGGCGAGCCGGCAGATCGTCGGATCGTCCGACAACGACGTCGTACCGCCCCGGTCCGGACGCACGTACGACCAGCGGCCGGCATCGGCGACGAGGGTGGGATTGACGAACCAGTTCCCGGTCGGCCGGGGCAGGTCGAGGCGCGCCAGCCGGATCTCGGTCGCGAGGTCGATCTGTGTCGTGGAATCACCGTCGACAAGGTCGGCGAGCATGCTGAAGCCGAACATTCCGAACGGGGTAGGCCGAAATCGGGCCCGGTTGCCGTAGATCGCCATTCGGGTCGGCTGGTCCTGCCAGTCGCGGTCGTCATCCCCGGAGCGCTGGAAGGTGGTGGCGTACTCCACGGCCAGTTCCAGCAGCCGCCGCGACATCTCGCCGACCCGGGGCGACGAGTCGTCGCAAGGCACGGCCGGCAGCACCGGCACCCGGACCAGGCACCAGCCCGGCGTGGACAGCGGCCGTGGGGATGGCGTCATTCCAGCAACTCCGTCATCTGTGCGGCCGCATGGCCGCGTGCGGCTTCATGGTGGCGGCGTCCAGACGCGCCTCGGCCAGCCGCTGCTCCACACCGGGGTCCGCCGAGTCGCAGGCCTCGATCAGGGCGAGAACCGCGTCGAGGCAGACGTGGTAGGCGGCGGAGAGGACCGCGCGGTATTCCGCCCGCAGGGCCGGCGCGAACGGCCGCAGCCGCCCGTCCCGGGCCAGCGCGTCGAAGCCGTGCAGCATCCCGGTCAGACCGCGTCGGGCCAGGATGGTACGACTTTCGGCCTCGGCGTAGGCGGCCTGCCAGGGCGATCCCGGCGACAGGCCGGGACCCAGCAGCTCCAGCAGCCGCTCGGCGAGCCCGATCGCCACTCCGGGCATGTTCGCCAGGAACAGCTCCGCATCGGCGTAGATCCCCAGCGGACGATTCGTCGAGATGGCCGACATCTCGATGACGTCCTCAGGTCGCACCCCCAGGCGCCGGGCACTCAGGGTGTGACTCGTCGTGCCGAGCAGGCCCGGGCCCTCCCACGGGTGCTCGATGTGCAGTCGGGCGCGGTCGATGAGCACGGTGGTGCGGTTGCCCTGAACCGGCTCGCACCCCATGGCCATGAAGGTGGCCCGGTCCGCGCCGGAGCCGAACCGCCAGCACCCGTCGACCACCAGCTCACCGTCCGGGCCCCGGTCCAGCCGACCGACCTGGGCGACCACGCCGTAAACCGCGTTGGTTCCGGTGTATGCCCGGGACAGCAGGTCACCGGGCGCATACGTCGAAAGGTAGTGCGCGGTGCCGTTGGCAATCATGCAGAGCCACGCCTCACTGGCGTCCTCGGCTGCGGCGCGACGAACGAGATCCAGGCCTGCTACCAGGCTCTGGACCTCGTCCGGACCGTCGCGCAGCCACAGCAACGTAGCGGCGAGCTGTCGCATCGATCTTTACCTATCTACGGGACGATCAGTACGATCCGCCGCCGCCGCACCGGTTGGTGGTGCTGGTGCAGCCGGTGGTCGGGATGATCGAGGTCCAGTTGATACCACCGGCGATCTCGCCGGCCTCGACGTCGATCCCGGCGAGGTCGAGGTCGTCGAGGTCGACGAAGTTCTCCGCGTGGTCCACCATCTGGGCACCCGCCTTGATGTTGTTGGTCATATCCACCTCTCAGGTTCTGACAGTGAATGTGTGCGGTCGGGTCTCACCCGAAACCGCACAACATCGATGGCGGCCAGCATTGCCGACGGCAATCTGCGCCTTCTATGCGTCCGCTATGCGCCCAGTGACTGCCAACCGCCGGACGTCAATTCGCTACCGATCGCCTGATCGACCTCGCTGACGCAGGGCGACCGGGGCTGGAGGGTCTGCGCACTCCCACACGCGGGGGTACGTGGCCGTTTCAGCCATCGGCGATCGCCGAGAGAATCGGGACGTCCGTCCGCTGATCACTCAGCCGCCACGCCGGTTGACCAGGAGGTCGAGACCGTCGAGGATCCGGTCCAGACCGAACTCGAACGCCTGGTCGTGCCCGCCGTCGGCGGCTGCCGCGGCCATCGTCGCGACCAGTGCGGGAAAGCGGTCGCCGTGGCGGCGCAACTGCTCGGCGATCTCGGCGGTGAGGTCCGCTTCGGGTTGCCGGCCCACCATGGCCTGCTGGGCGATCGCGCGGACATGGCCGGCGAGCACCCCGATCGCGTCGAGGCGCTCGCTCCCGGTCAGCCCGGTGGACGGCAGGATGCTCGCCGCGCACTCCATCCAGCCCAGCTCATTGGGGCCGACGGCCCGGGGACCGAGGATCGCCTCCACCGTCCAGGGGTGCCGCACGTACGCGTCGAGCAGCTGGTGGGCCCACTGTTTCAGGGCGGCCCGCCAGTCGGCCGGGTCGATGGCCGGGGGCACACCGATCGCGCGCTCGACCATGAGCGCCACGAGTTCCCCCTTGCCCGCCACGTACCGGTAGAGGGACATCTTGGTGAACCCGCGGTCGGCGGCCACCCGCTGCATGGTCACCGCCGCGAGGCCTTCCGCGTCGGCGATCGCGATCCCCGCGTCAGCGATGTGCTCGAGGCTCAGGGCGGGTTTGGGTCCTCGGGTCGGTTGCGCCCGGCCTTCCCACAGGAAGTCGCTCGACACCTGGCCTCCACGCGTCTGGTTGTTGTCCACAATCTGTTTCCATGGTACACAGTAACGATAGTGTCCGTCGGACACTGTTTCTTGTTGGAGGGCTCGTCATGAAGAATTCGACCGTGCTGATCTCCGGTGCCAGCATTGCGGGGCCGGCGCTGGCGTACTGGCTGGGCCGGTACGGCTTCCGGCCGACCGTCGTCGAGATCGCGCCTGGCCTGCGGGCCGGTGGCAACCGCGTCGACTTCCGCGGCCGGACCCACCTGAGCGTGCTGGAGCGGATGGGCGTACTCGATGACCTGCGCGAGGTGCAGACCGGCGGCACCGCGATGCGCTTCGTCGACGCCGCCGGCCGCAAGCTGATGGAAGTGCCGGCCGACTTCGCGGGCGGCGACATCGAAGTGCCACGCTTCGACCTGTCCCGGGTGCTCCATGAGCGGAGCCGAGACAGCACCGAATACCTGTTCGGTGACAGCATCGCGACCATGACCGACACGTCGCAGGGCGTGAACGTCACCTTCACCAGCGGCACGCGCCGTACCTTCGATCTGGTGATCGGCGCCGACGGGGTGCACTCGGCCGTACGCCGGCTGACCTTCGGGCCGGAGGAACGCTTCGTCCGGCACCTCGGCTACTACGTGGCGACCTGGGGGCTGCCGAACGAGTTCGGACTCGACCGGCACTCATTGCTGTACAACGCCCCCGGCCGGATGGCCAGCATCGGTGGCGATCACCGCGATCCGTCCAGGGCGGGCGCCTTCGTGGCGTTCGCCGCGCCCCGGATCGACTACGACCGGCACGACTCCGACCAGCAGCGTGGCATCGTCCGCGAGCGGTTCGCCGGGCTGGGATGGGAGGTGCCACGGCTCCTCGCCGCGCTGGAGGAGGCGACCGACTTCTACTTCGACTCGATCTGCCGGGTGGACCTCTCGCCGTGGTCCAGCGGCCGGATCGCCGTGATCGGTGACGCCGCCTGCGGAGCCACGATCGGCGGGATGGGCACCGGCACCGCGGTGGTCGCGGCGTACGTCCTAGCCGGCGAACTGGCTGCCGCCGACGGCGACCACACCGTCGCGTTCCCACGCTACGAACGGCTGCTCGCCGGCTTCGCCCGGCGCTGCCAGAAGGGCGGCGACACCACAGGCAAGTTTTTCGCGCCGCGTACCGCCGCTGCGGCGCGGGTACGCAACGGACTCCTCAACCGGCCACTCCTCATGACCATGATGCTCAGGACTGCCGAGGATCGCAGCAACAACATCGAGTTGCCGGACTACCCCGAGCCGGCGATCGGCCTCTCACCATCGCGGAACTGAGCCGACGCCGAGCGATTCGCCTGTCCCGGTCGGCTCAGAAGTCGTCGTCGAAGCCGACGGTGCCGGTCACCCCGACCTGGTACGCCGACACCCGCCGTTCGAAGAAGTTGGACAGCTCCTGCACGTCCTGCAACTCCATGAACGCGAACGGGTTGGTCGACCCGTAGTGGACGGGCATGCCGAGCTGCGCGAGCCGCCGATCGGCGACGTGCTGGAGGTACTGGCGCATGTCGGCCAGGGACATCCCGGACACGCCGTGGCCGAGCAGGTCCTCGGCGAACTGGACCTCGCACTCGACGGCCTCGGTGAGCATCAGACGTACCTGGTCTGCGAGGTCGTCGTCGAACAGGTCCGGTTCCTCGCGGCGGACGGTGTCGACCACGTCGAAGGCGAAGGCCATGTGCATGGACTCGTCGCGGAACACCCAGTTGGTGCCGGATGCCAGGCCGTGCAGCAGTCCCCGGGAGCGCAGGAAGTAGACGTAGGCGAAGGCCCCGTAGAAGAACAGCCCCTCGATGCAGGCGGCGAAACAGATCAGGTTGAGCAGGAACACCCGCCGGTCCTGCTTCGAGCGCAGCTCCCGCAGGTCCTGGAGGGAGTCGATCCAGCGGAAGCAGAATTCGGCCTTACGCCGGATCGAGGGAATGTTCTCGATGGCGTCGAACGCGGCGAACCGCTCGGCCTCGTCGGGCACGTACGTGTCGAGCAGGTTCAGGTAGAACTGGACGTGCACGGCCTCCTCGAACAGTTGCCGCGACAGGTAGAGCCGGCCCTCCGGCGAGTTGACGTGCTGATAGAGGTTCAGCACCAGGTTGTTGGCGACGATGGTGTCGCCGGTGGCGAAGAACGCGACGAGGCGGCTCACCAGGTGCCGTTCCGCCGGGGAGAGCCGGTCGAGGTCGGCGAGGTCGGCGTGCAGGTCGACCTCCTCCACGGTCCAGGTGTTGCGGATGGCGTCGCGGAACCGGTCGAAGAAGTGCGGGTAGCGCATCGGACGGAGGGTGAGGTCCATCCCCGGGTCGAGCAGCATGTGTGTGGTCCTCGGGTCGGTGGCGGTGGCGTCGGTCGGGGCGGTCACTGGCAGGCCTCGCACGACTCGGGGTTCTCCAGGGAGCAGGCCACCGCCTCGTCGACGGTCACCGCCGGCGCGACGACACCAACCGGACCGACGACACCAACCGGGCCTACGGCGCTGACCGGGCCGACGGGTGCGACCGTGGCCTGCTGGATCCGGGTGGCGGGGCGGGACCGCAGGTAGTAGGTGCTCTTCAGCCCCGCCTTCCAGGCGTACAGGTACATCGAGGAGAGCTTGCCGATCGTCGGAGCGGCGAGGAACAGGTTCAGCGACTGTGACTGGTCGATGAACGGGGCGCGGGCGGCGGCCAGGTCGATCAGCGCCCGCTGCGGCAACTCCCAGGCCGTACGGAACAGCTGCCGGACCTCCGCCGGCAGTTCCGTGATGCCCTGCACCGATCCCTCGGCGCGCTTGATCGCCGAGCGGACCTGGTCGGTCCACAGGCCGCGGGCCTTCAGTTCGCGTACGAGAGCGGTGTTGACCTGGAGGAACTCCCCGGACAGGGTCTCGCGCTTGAACAGGTTGGACACCTGCGGCTCGATGCACTCGTAGCAGCCGGCGATGGAGGCGATGGTGGCGGTCGGGGCGATCGCCACCAGCAGCGAGTTGCGCAGGCCGTGCGCGGCGACGCGCTCCCGCAGCGCCCCCCAGCGCTGCGCCTGGCTGCCCGTGACGCCCCACAGGTCCGGCTGGAGCTGGCCGCGTGCCGCCCGGGTCTCGGCGAAGGCCGGGTGGGCTCCGAGGCGTTCCGCCAGGTCGGCGGAGGTCTCCAGGGCGGTCAGGTACAGCTCCTCGCTGATCCGGGTGGACAGCTCCCGGGCTTCCGGGGAGTCGAACGGCAGCCGCAGGGCGAAGAACACGTCCTGCAGGCCCATCAGGCCGAGGCCGACCGGTCGCCAGCGGGGGTTGCTCGCCGCGGCCTGCGGGGTCGGGTAGTAGTTGATGTCGATGACCCGGTCGAGGAACGTCACGGCGGTGCGGACGGTGGCGCGCAGCCGTTCCCAGTCGATGCCGCCGTCGGCGAGGTGGGCGGCGAGGTTGACCGAGCCGAGGTTGCACACGGCGGTCTCGGCGTCGCTGGACACCTCGACGATCTCGGTACACAGGTTGGACAGGTGCACCACGTTGCCGGGCTCGGCGGTCTGGTTGCACAACCGGTTCGCGGCGTCCTTGAACGTCATCCACCCGTTGCCGGTCTGCGCGAGGGTCCGCATCATCCGCCCGTACAGCTCCCGCGCCGGCACCTGCCGCACGTACCGGCCCTGCGCCTCGGCCGCCCGGTACGCCGCGTCGAACTCGTCCCCCCACAGGTCCGGCAGCTCCGGCACCACGTCCGGGTCGAACAGCGACCACATCCCGTCGGCCTCCACCCGGCGCATGAACTCGTCCGGGACCCAGTTGGCCAGGTTCAGGTTGTGGGTGCGCCGGGCGTCCTCACCGGTGTTGTCCCGCAGTTGCAGGAACTCCTCGATGTCCGGATGCCACGGCTCCAGGTAGACGCAGGCCGCGCCCTTACGCCGGCCGCCCTGGTTGACCGCCGCCACCGAGGCGTCCAGCGTCCGCAGCCACGGCACGATCCCGTTGGACTGCCCGTTGGTGCCCCGGATCAGCGCGCCCCGCGACCGGACCCGGGAGAACGCGATGCCGATGCCGCCGGCGAACTTCGACAGGTTCGCCACCTGCGCGTACCGCTGGTAGATCGAGTCCAGTTCGTCGCGCGGGGAGTCGACCAGGTAGCAGGAGGACATCTGGGTGTGCCGGGTGCCGGAGTTGAACAACGTCGGCGAACTCGGCAGGTACGCCAGGCTCGACATCAACCGGTAGAACTCGATCACCTCGTCCGGGGCGTGGGACAGGCCGCAGGCCACCCGCAGCAACCAGTACTGCGGGGTCTCCACCACCAGCCGGCTCGTCGGGTGGCGCAGCAGGTACCGGTCGTGGACCGTGCGCAGCCCGAAGTACTCGAACCGCAGGTCACCGTGGGGGTCGACGGCGTCATCGAGCTGGGTGGCGTTGGCGGCGACGAACGCGGCGGTGCCGTCGCCGATGAGGCCCTCGACGTGGCCCCGTCGGATCGCCTCGCTGAACGACCCGATGCCCTGCCTGCGGACCTCCTTGTCGATGTAGCCACCCAGCAGGCGGGCGGCCAGCCGCGAGTACTGCGGCTCCTCACCGATCATCTCGGCCGCGGTCTGGATGGACAGCCGGTCCAGCTCGGCGGTCGTCGCGCCGTCGTACAGGCCGCTGATCGTCCGCGTCGCCACCCGCAACGGGTCGACGTCGGCGAGGCCGACCGTCCACCGCTCGACCGCTCCGACGATCCTGTTGACATCGACCGGTTCGGTGCCGCCGTCGCGCTTACGGACGCGCATCTGCGTCCGCCGCGGGCCCGGTAGGGCTGCCTCGTCGGCCACCATGCCATCGGCCGGGACAACCTCGGTGACTGCCACCACTCACTCCTCGCGGGCTCGAGACCTGATGGCCTTCGGGCGCGTGGAGACAGACACCGGCGGACGTCACGCCGGCGGGGCGCGGGTCAGGTGGCGTCGGCCGTCCCACGCGGCCTCGGACCGCCGCCCACCCCGGTATGGGTGCGCGGCGCGCTGGCAGGTCTTCGGACTCGCGGGCGTGACCGGGCTCGCCGGTCTTCTACTGGCCGTCGCTTCCCAGGCCGCTGGCGGCCCAGTGCTGATGACGGCGGTCGTTCCCACTCACCGCTGCGGGGCAGTCCCGGATTTCCACCGGGTTCCCTCTTGCCTCGACCGCCCCGGATGAGCGGCCGAACCAGCTACGGTCGACACCATATATAGGGACTACGGCGTTGTCACACCCCACATGTCGAGTCCGGGCGTGTCGGCTGCCACGGCGGTGAAGCCTCGTCGATTCCTTCACAGAGCGACCGAGCCGATTGGTGGGGCGGGTCTGGATCCAAGGACGGCGGACCCGGCCGGTAGGACCGGAACAGATGTCGACCGGTCGGGTTTCCGACGGGCGTCCGTACACAAGGGATGGCGACCTCCTACGGTGACTTCCGGCACGCCAGGGATGGACGTTGCCGGGAATCGACCCGGCGACGCGATTCAGGCGTTTTACAGGGGGTTGTCTCGATGCACGTTCGGAGCCGCGCCATCGCGGGTCTGGTCGCCGGGGCTGTGTTGTTGACAGGCCAACCGGCGGCTGCGGGCACTGTGCAGGACAGTGCCGCCGACGAGGTCGCGAGCACCAGCGCTCGCGCCGCTACAAGAACGATCGGCGGCGATGCGACCCGCACGGCCGTCCGCACGGCTGCGGCACTGTCGGTGCCGGGACACACCGGGCTGGTTCCCAGCACGCCGCGCAATGACGTACCGAGGATCACCGACGGCGAGATCACCGACATCGAGGTGATCGGCAACCGGGTCTTCATCGCCGGCTCCTTCACCGCGATCGCCAACGTCGGCGGGACGCCGGTGGCGCAGCCGTCGCTGGCTTCTTACAACATCGACACAGGCCTGATCGACACCGGCTTCCAGCCGACGTTCGACGGATCCGTCGAGGCCGTCGAGGCCTCGCCGGACGGCTCGTCGCTCTATGTCGCCGGCTCGTTCAACACGGTCGGTGGCCTGACGAAGCGCAAGATCGTACGGCTCGACCCGGTCACCGGCGCTCCGATCGCGGCGTTCACCGCGCAGGGGAACGGGCGCGCGACCGCTCTGGCCGTGAGCAGCACCGCGGTGTACGTGGGCGGCCAGTTCACGAAGGTGAACAGCGTGAACCGCACCGGGCTGGTCGCGCTCAACCCGACGACGGGGGCGGTCGACAGCGGATTCAACCTGCCCCTGTCCGGCGGCATCGGCGTCGGCGGCATGCTCACCGTGCAGCAGCTCAAGCTGACGCACAACGGCAGCAAACTGCTGGTCATCCACACCGGTCGTCAGATCGCCGGCCAGGACCGCTACGGCGTCGGTCTCGTCGACACCGCCACCAAGGCCCTCCTGCCGTGGCGCACCCGCCTGTGGGAGGACAACCTCTCCTTCGTCGGCGGCATCCAGCGGGTCTTCGCCGGTGACGTCGCGCCGGACGACTCCTACTTCGTCGTCACCAGCGGTTCGGGAGGCGACCGCCCGCCGATCAACGACACGGCGATCGCGTTCCCGGTGACCGGCGCCGACCACGTCGAGCCGACCTGGGTGTCGCGTCACTTCGACAGCATCTACTCGGTCGCCATCACCGAGACGGCCGTGTACGTCGGCGGCCACTTCAGTTGGCAGGAATCGCCGACCTCCAACGTCCCGTGGCCCGGCCTGGACAACGTCGGGTACGGCACGGGCCAGGGCCTGAGCGGCTACGGTCTCGGCGACCAGGTGGTCCGCCGTGACCACCTCGGCGCGCTCGACCCGGCCACGGGCACGGCGATCGAGTGGAACCCGGGTTCCAGCTCGTACGAAGGGGAGAAGGCGATGCTGGCCACCCCGCGCGGCCTCTTCGTCGGTGGCGACGGCAACACCAAGGGCGGCCTGCCGGTGGGGCGGGTCGGGTTCTTCGACCTCACCCAGGCACCGGCGCCCTCGCCGGTCGACACGACGATCGTCACGCCCATCGAGGGGGCGGTCAAGCAGGCCAACGCGCCGTTCGCGCTCGGCGGGCAGGCGACCTCTCCGGCCGGCGTCACCAAGGTCGGTATCGAGATCCAGAACCGGGGTTCCAAGAAGTACCTGCAGGACGACCTCACGACGTGGGGCGCCGCCAACAGCATCAACGCGACGGTCGCAGCGGTGAACACCGCCTCGACCTCGTGGTCCCTCACCGTGTCGCTCCCCGTCGGCGAATACCAGGTCCAGGCGAAGACGTTCGGTAACAACGGCCAGAGCGATGCCTCGAAGGCCGTCAAGAAGATCGAGACCTTCAGCTTCGACGACCTGCCGCCGACCACGAAGATCACCTCGCCGCCCGCCGGCCTGGTCGCCGCCCAGAGCTTCGTCGCGACCGGCACCGCCAGCGACGACAAGGGCGTCAGCGCGATGACGTACTCGTTCCGCAGGTCGGACAACCAGTACCTCCAGGACGACGGGACGGCCGCACCGGTCTACAACACCTTCCGGGGCGAGCCGGACGTCATCGGCGCGTTGTCGACCACCTGGCAGGTCGAGGTGGCCCTCCCCACCGAGGGCGAGTGGAAGATGACGGCCACCGCCATCGACAACGCCGGTCAGGGTGACCTGCGCGGCGACACCCGGGACTGGATCATCTCGGCGACCGGCGTCGCGCCGTCGGTGGCCGTCAGCACCCCCACGCCGATGACGCCGCCCACCGCCGCCGCGCCGGTCACCGTCGCGCCGGGCGGCTCGATCACGTTCTCGGGGACCGCCAGCGACGACGGCACCCTGAAGTCGGTCGAGATCTACCTGCGCAACAACACCACGCGCGAGGCGCTGGCGGCCGACGGCACGTGGGGCGCCGACTCGATCGCGGCGTACCACCGGGTCTCACCGATCAACCTGAACGCCCCGTCGTACAACTGGTCCTACACCACCGTGCCGCTCACGCCCGGCGTGTACGACTTCCGGGTGCGGGCCACCGACAACCTGGGCCTGAGCACGGCGACCGCCAACCTGGGCCGGCTCACCGTCACCGCCCAGGTGCCCGGTGACGCCTTCCCGAACGGCCTGTTGAACTTCACCGGCGTCGACCAGAACGTCGACCAGTTGCACCTCAACCTGGCCGGCACCGCGACGGACAACATTGGCGTGCAGAGCGTGCGGGTGGCGCTGCGCGACCTCGACACCGGCCGGTACGTGCAGCCGAACGGCACCATGGCGGCGAGCTTCGCCACGGTGAACGCCACCCTCGCCTCGCCCGGCGCGACGAGCACCACATTCGCCCTGTCGATCGACCTGCCGACCAAGGGTGAGTACAGCGTCGAGGCGTGGGCCGTCGACACGGCGGGCCAGCAGGACGGTTCGACTTCCGGCGCCACCGCTCGGTACCTCGTGTATCCGGGCGATCTCGACCCACGGCTGGAGCCGAGCCTCACCCCGCAGAACGGCGAGGTCTACACGGACTCGAGGATCGTGGTCACCGGACGTGCCGTGGACGATGTCGGGATGCTTCGGGTGGACGTCCAGATCGTCAACGGCGCCGGCCAGGGGATGAACGCCTCCGGCGTGTTCAGCACGCCGTCCGTCCCGGGCAACTTCCCGTGGATCTCGGTCTTCCTCACCAGCCCGGGTTCCCCGGGGTCGAACTTCGCGTACACGTCACCGGTGGTCCCCGCGGGTGCCTACACCGTCTCGGTCAGGGGAACCGACAACTACGGTCAGCTGCAACAGCCGCCGAAGACCGTCTCCGTGACCGTCAGCTGAGTCGATCGGCCGCGGACCGATCCGCTTCGGGGGGCGCGCCTGCCCCCAGCAGATCGGTCCGCGGCCCCGCGAGGCGGCCCGGATCTCGTTGATCGGGAGTGCGAGCCCTCGTACGGCCTCCTGATACCTCCGGGAACAGTTATTGGCACCCCATGCCAAAAAGAGCCCCGTCGATTGGTTGGCGCATTCAGTCAATCGCCGTCGAGGCAATCGCGCAGTACGATCCCGAAAACCGACCAGACCATTCCATCGGCGTCACGAGCGCGATGGAACGGCCGGAGCAGAGGGATGGCGCAGAGATGAGACTCCGCCACAGGGCGATCTTCACCCACAGCCGTCGACCCGGGCTGGCCGTCATGGCCGTCCTCGCCACCACGACCCTGGCCGCCACCATGCTCGCCGGTCCGGCGTCCTCGGCAGCCGCTGCCGAGCCGACGCCAGGTGCGATCGGCGAGATCCTGGGCGCCGGCAGCGCGACGGCGGTTCCCGGCAGCTACATCGTGACGCTCAAGGAGAGCGCGGTCGGCGGCCGGTCCACGGCGTCCAGCGTGGTCAGCAGCCTCGCCGGCCGCTACGGCGTGCACCCGGACCAGGTCTGGGGCGACGCCCTGAACGGCTTCTCGATGCGGGCGTCGGAGGCGGTCGCCCGCCGGCTGGCCGCCGACCCGACGGTCGCCCAGGTGGAGCAGGACCGGTTGACCACGTTGGCCACCACGCAACTGAACGCGCCATGGAACCTGGACCGGATCGACGCACCGCTGGGGCTCAGCGGCACCTACAGTTTCGTCAGTCAGGGCACCGGAGTCAGGGCGTACATCGTCGACTCCGGGATCTACATCGGGCACCAGGATTTCGGCGGTCAGGCGATCTACGGCGTTGACGCGGTCGACGGCATGTTGCCGGCGGACGACTGCAGTGGGCATGGCACCCACGCCGCCGGCACCGTCGGCGGGACGACGCACGGGGTGGCCAAGAACGTCGTGCTGGTCGCGGTCAAGGTGTTCGACTGCGTCCTGCCCAGCACCCTGTCGATCCTGATCAGCGGCATCAACTGGATGGTCGGCGACCACCAGGCAGGGCAGCCCGCCGTCGCGAACATCGGGGTCCAGTCCACCTTCAACAACGCGCTCAACAGCGCGGTGGCCAACGCCGTCGCCGACGGCATCACCGTGACGGTCCCCGCCGGCAACTCGAACGCCAACGCCTGCAACTTCTCACCCGCGTCGGTGCCGACCGCGCTGACCGTGGCCGCGACGCAGTCGAACGACAGCCGGGCCAGCTTCTCCAACTACGGCTCCTGCGTGGACATCTTCGCCCCCGGCGTGGGCATCAGGTCCGCCTGGATCGGCTCGCCCTCGGCGGTGCAGACGTTGGCAGGCACCTCACACGCCGCACCGCACGTGGCCGGGGCGGCGGCCCGGGTGCTGAGCAACTACCCGACGTGGACACCGGCCCAGGTGGCGAGCTACCTGTTCGGCGTCGCCAACGTAGCGGTGGGCAACCCGGGCGCCGGCTCACCCAACCGGCTCCTCTACCTGGCTCCGACGTTCTGATCCGTCGCCGAGGGCTGCCGAGGACGGTCCAGCGCGGTCGGCTCCCCGCCACCACGGAGGTGGCGAGCAGGCTCCCGCGCATGCCCCGGGAGGTCGCCCCTAGGCCGCCCGATGCGGTGCCATGCCATGCCATGCCATGCCGTGCCGCCCCGTACGCCGGGCGGCCGGGTGGCGGCCTGACGAATGGGTCGGGCACCTGCCCTTCGGCCCCTATGGAGCTGCCCCGTCCACGCTCCCGCTCCGTCGACAGCACAAACGGGGCAGCTCCATAGGGGCCAACGGAGGGTGGGCCGACCCGGCGAGGGCCGACCCGGCAGGAGCCGATGATGTCGGCAGGGCGCGCATCCCCTGGGGCCTGCCAAGCCGGAGACCCTCACGACTTGGCCGGGGCGCTGGCCTCCCCTGGCGTGGCACGCCATCGGCGGCCAGCGCCCCGGCGTCGGCTCCGGCCGGCGCGTCGTTGGTCACGGCACCGGCCGCCACTCGGTCCTCGACGTCGGTGTGGTCACCCTCTTCGGCGTGATCAGTCGGCGTCGGTCGAGCCGAGGTAGACCTGCCGCATCTGCGGGCTCGCCAGGCACTCCCGGGGATCGCCGTCGAAGGCGACCCGACCCCGGTCGAGCAGCAGCACCCGGTCGGCCAGTCGGGCGACCAGTTCCACGTTGTGGTCGACCAGGATCACCCCGTGGCCCCGCCGCTGGACCTTCCGGATCGCCTTGGCGACAGCGGCCACGCCCTGCGCGTCGGAGCCGGCGAAGGGCTCGTCGAGCAGCAGCACCACCGGGTCCTGGCCCAGTGCCCGACCGACCTCGACGAGTCGTTGCTCGCTCGGGGCCAGGTCGCCCGCCTCGCGGTCGAGGCCCCCGATGCCCAGTTCATTCGCCAACTGGCGGACGCCCTCGCGGTCGGCCGCCCGGTGCGGCCGTCCCCCACCGGTGAACGTGCCGGCGATCTTCCGCCACGGCGTGTTGTGTCGTTGCGCGTGCCGACCGAGCAGCAGGTTGTCCAGGACGCTCAGGCGCAGCGCCAACTGCGGGTACTGGAAGGTGCGGCCGAGCCCGACCCGGGCTCGGCGGGAGGCCGGTCCGGTGAGCCGCTGCCCACGCAGCAGCAGCTCACCGGCGGTGGCCGGTTGCGCACCGGAGATCAGGTCCACCAGCGTCGTCTTGCCGGCTGAGTTCGGCCCGACCAGCCCGAGGATCTCCCCGGCTCGCAGCTCGAACGACACGTCCGCCAACGCGGTCACCCCGTCGTACCGCTTGGTCAGGCCGCGACCGACCAGCAGCTTCGTCTCGTCCACCGGTACGCCTCCTCCGTGGCAGCGCCAGCGCTTGCCATCTCAACCTGTCGGCGTATCCGATCACACCCTTCGGCGCGACCAGCATGATCGCCAGCACCCCGGGGCATGTCCGAGTCATCCCCCACGGCCACAGCCGGTCAGGCCAGCCACCACCCCGGCCCTGCGCGTCCCATGAATGGATGCTGAAGGCAACGTGCAGGACCAGGGGTGCCGTGGTCACGGACCAGCGGGTGCCCGTCCCAGGGCCCGCGCCGCGTTGTCGGTGGCCACCTGCCGGGCGTAGTCCCCGCCCCGGTGGGTCACCGTGGCGGCCGGGTCGGCAGTGCCCATCGGGAACGGCCAGTCGCTGCCGAGCACCAGCCGGTCCGCGCCGAAGACCGACACCGCCAGGTCGACCACCGCCGGGTCGTGGGCGAGGTTGTCGACGTAGAGGGTGCGCACCGCCTCGGCCGGAGTGGGCGACAGCACCGGTACGCCCGGCCGGGTGGTGGTGTGCCCGCGCTCCCAGCGCCCGACCACCGCCGGCACGCAACCGCCGCAGTGCACCAGCACGAACCGGATCCCCGGGTGCTCGCCGAGCACCCCACCGAAGACGAGCTGGGCCACCGCCACCGTCGTCTCGACCGGGTTTCCCAGCAGGTTGGCCAGGTAGTAGGGCTCCAGGCGGGGATCCGCCGAGTGCGCGGGGTGCAGTTGCAGGGTGCGCCGGTCCGCGTCGAGACGCTGCCACAGCGGGCGTAGCGCCGGGCCGTCCAACGGCCCGGCGTCTCCACCGGCGGCACCGACCACCCCGGCCCAGCGGTCGTCGGCGGCGATCCGGTCGTACTCGGCGAGCGCCACCTCGGGGTGTTCGAACGGCAGGTACGCCAGCGGGGTGAGCCGGGGCCGGTCGGCGACCACGGCGAGCAGACCGTCGTTGACCGCGCGGACCCACGCCGCCGCCTCCGGCCCCGACAACCGCTGGCGGTAGAAGGGCGGAGGCACGCTGACGATCGCCTCGTCCAGCCCCGCCCGGTCCAGGTGGTCTTCGAGCCGGTCCGGGTGGTACAGGTCGGTCGGGCCGACCCGCTTGCCGCCGAGAAGGGCCGCGCCGTCACCGTCGACCGCGACCCCGGGAAGATCGGCGGGGCGCAGGTCGGGGGCGAGGTGGGCGTGCATGTCGATGCCGGACACTGGTCTTCCTTATCGGTTGGGCCCGACCGGGGCCGGTGGTCATCTGCCGGTACGCGCGCGCACCGGCTCCCGGGCCGCGGGCACCTCTGCGGCGTCGATGTTCATCTTGCCGATCACCCGGTCGGCCGCGTGCTGGATGTGGACCTGCACGGCGGCCACCGCCGCCGTCACGTCCCCCGCCACACACGCGTCGAGGATGGCCCGGTGCTCCCGGACCCGCTCCTCGTTCTGCCCGGTCGGGGTGACCGTGGCGAACCGGTACCGCTCGCTGTTCTCCCAGACCGGCTCCAGGCCGCGCAGCAGCCAGCGCGAACCGGCAGCCCGGTAGATGGTGAAGTGGAACTCGGTGTGCGCCCGGCGGGCAGCCGTGGCGTCGCCGCGCTCGGACGCGGCGACGTGTTCGTCGAGTGCCGCCTCGGCGCGCCGGGCGTCGGCGGCGGTGAACCGGGTCGCCGCCCGCTCGATCAGCGCCGTCTCCATGGCGATCCGGGCCTCATGGGTGTCGGCCGCGTCCTCGACGGTCAGCGGCATGACCCAGGCGCCCTTGTGCTGGACCACCTCGACCAGGCCGATCGCGGCCAACCGCCGGATCGACTCCCGGACCGGGCTCATGCTCATGCCGAGCAGGTCGGCCATCTCGTTGAGCCGCAGCGGGGTGCCGGCCGGCAGCCGACCGGTGAGGATCGCCTCGTGCAGGACCGCGGTCGCCGAGTCGGCGAGGGTGCGGTGCTGCCCGTCGGCTCCACCGGCACCGACCCGACCGTCATCGCCGGCGTCACCCAGGACGGTTCTACGATGCGTTGCTGCCACGGTGTGCCTCCGGGTAAAGCCGCTGGTGGATGCCGTCCGCGTCCCGTCGTCTCCGGAAACATGCGGGACATGATCCTGGTTCATGGGTGTTCCGGGTGATCCCACAAACGCACCGGCGCGCTTTGGAAATGGTACCAATTTCGCCGCCGTGGAATGGTGCGGGGCGGTGCCACGTTGCCCCGTCCCGCACCCGCCAGGGATCAGTGCAGCTTCGTGAGCCGCACTCGGTTTCGCAGCTCACCGAGCCCTTCCACCCGGGTCACCACCAGGTCGCCGTCGTTCAGGAACACCTGCGGATCGCGGGCGTTCCCGATGCCGCTCGGCGTTCCGGTGAGCACCACGTCGCCGGCCCGCAGGGTCATCCCCCAGCTCAGTTCGGCGATGATCCGGGCGAATGGGAAAGCCATCTGCGCGGTCGACGCGTCCTGGAGCACCACACCGTTCACCTCGCACCGGATGCGCAGGTCAGCCGGATCCGGCACCTCGTCGGCGGTGGTCAGCCACGGCCCGAACGGCATGGTGGCGTCGATGCTCTTGCCCTTGAGCCATTGACCGCCGTGCGCGCGTTGCAGGTCGCGCTGCGACACGTCGTTGGCGACGCAGAACGCCGCCACGTACGACATCGCGTCCGCCTCGCTCACCGAACGGCAGTCCGCGCCGATGACCAGCGCCACCTCCGCCTCGTAGTCCCACTTGGCGGAGATCCGCGGGTCGTAGGCGATGTCGTCGTACGGGCCGACGACCGTGTCCGGGCCCTTGGTGAAGAAGGTCGGGTGCTTGGGGGGTTCCGCGGGGTCCTGCCCCTCCCGCTTGCCGCGCGACTCCTCGAAGTGGTCCCAGTAGTTCCAGCCCGTGCAGAGGATGTCCCGGTTGAACCGGCGCAGCGGCGCGTCGAGCCGGACCTCGGCCAGCGGCACCGCCTCGACCTGCCGCGCGGCGGCGCGAACCGCGTCCAACGCGTCCGCGCCACCCCGGATCGCCTCGTCGAGCCCGCCCAGCTCGGCGGGGAGCACGGCGACGGTGTCACCGTGCACCACCCCGATCCGCCGGCCGCCCTCGGCGAGCACGCTGGCGAGCCTCATCAGGCGTCCTGCCCGTCGTCGATCACGGCGATCGCGTTGATCTCGATGAGGTAGTCCTTGTTCACGAACTTGGAGACCTCCACCATCGTCGAGGCCGGCGGCTCACCGGTGAAGTACTGCCGGCGCACCTCGTGGATGGCGTTGAAGTCCTCCATGTTGCGGACGTAGACGTCCACCCGCACGATGTCCTCCAGCGACCCGCCGGCGGCCGTCATCGCGGCGCGCAGGTTCTGGCAGACCTGGTGCGTCTGGGCGGAGACGTCACCGACGCCGGTGACCCCGCCGGAGCGGTTGCGGGCGGTCATGCCGGACACGAACACCATCCGGCCCCGCGCCCTGACCTGGGTGGCCTGGGCGAAGTGACCGTTCGGGACGGCCAGCTCGGGGGAAACGATCTGCTGCTTGGGCATGGTCATCCTCTCTTTCCGAGGGTGGGGCTAGTGGGCGTCCGCCGGATCGGTGTACCACTGCGGCTGGGTCGGGTAGTGCGGCCCGTCGTAGATCTCCAGCAGGACGCTCTCCTCTTCGGCGAGCGTCGGCCCGTGCAGGCTGCCCTTCGGGTTCCAGTAGAAGGAGCCCGAGGTGAGGGTCAGCCCGGTGGGCACGTAGGTGTACCGGCCGCTGAGGCAGAACATGAACTGGTTGGACGCGTGCGAGTGGCGCAGCGGGATGCCGGACCCCTTGCGGAACCGGATCAGCGAGATGGACGCCTCGGTCTCGTCGTCGCGCCACAGCGCCTTGTGCGAGAGGCCGGCGAGCGTCTTGTCCGCCCAGTCCAGCTCGTCGGTCTGGAGCAGGATCTCGCGGAACCGGGCCAGCACCACGCCGCCCGGGGCGGGCACCAGTTCCTCCCGCGACCGGTCGGCCGCCTCCCCGCCGTAGTTCGACGGCTCGGAGAGGTTGTTGGCCCACTCCTGCGGGTCGACGCCGGCCGGCACCGGCGGGGCCGGCACGAGCGGAGGCAGGTCGCTCACTGGTCGTCCTGACCGGCCACGAGGTTCTCCCCGAGGCACTTCAGCTCGACGAGCCGGCTGTGGTAGCGGGTCGTGCCGTGGTTGGTGAGCATGTGGACCTCGCCCGGCGCGCGGTAGACCACCCCGCCGACGGCCTCGTGCACCAGCCGCGGGTCGCCGCCGGCCAGCGCGTCGATCCGGTTGTCGGCGGCCGCCAGCGCGATCACCAGGTACGGGTTGAGGTGGTGGTGCCAGGGCTGCTGCTCGCCGGGCTCCAGGCTGATCTCCCAGACCCGCACCTGGTCGTTCTCGAAGACCACCCGTTGGCCGACGGCGCCCAGCTCGACCTGGCTTCCGTCCGGGGCGGTCGCGTGACCGTAGTTACTCATTGTCATCCCTCTCGCAGACGATGGGGTGGTCAGGCCGGGTCACGGGGCGGTGGGCAGCCGGTGATCCGGGCGTAGAGCTGGGCGGCCGTGTCGACGCCGGTGGCCGGATCGAACGGGACGATCGCCGCGACGTGCCCGTCCGGGCGGACCAGCACCAGGGTGTCATCGGCGACCCCGAACCGGCGTCGCACCCGGTCGCCCGGGTCGAACAGCGCCCGGTCCCGCAGCCCGGAGTCGTGCGGCGCGTCCCACCGGCTCACCACGTGGTGCCGCAGCGCGGGCGAGTCCTGCGGCGGCAACGCCGGCCCCCGGCGGGGGTCGGTGAAGTACAGCGCCACGAAGGCATCGGCCACGAGGTCGTGCAGGTGCACCGTGCCGGACTGGCCGAACAGCGGCAGGTCGGGGCTGCGCGCCCCGGCCAGCACCGGCAGCGGCTCGTCCCCGGCGGCGACCATCGACCAGTCGCCCGTGCCGTCCACGTCGAGGCGTACCCCGAGCATGGCCCGGGTGAACGCGTTGCCCCAGTTGCCGGCGGTCATCACCCCCGGGTCGTCCGCCCGCCGGGCCATGTAGGCCCGCGCCGCCGCGGCCATCGACGCGGAGCCCTTGGTGGCGACCGGCTCCTGCTCGACCTGGTAACCGTCGAGCAGGCTCTCCTCGGCCCAGCCACGCAGCACCCAGGCCATCCGCCAGGGCAGGTTGGAGGCGTCCAGGACGCCGGTGTTCAGGCCCAGCGCCCACATCGGCGTGATCAGGTGCGCGGCGTCGCCGAGCAGGAAGACCCGCCCGTCCTGCCACCGGTCGGCCACCCGCTGGTGGACGTTGTAGACGTTGGTGCCGACGATCTCCAGGGTCTTGGTGTCCCCGATGAACCGGCGCGCCTTGTCGACCAGTTCCTCCCGGCTCGGCTCGGCCTGCCCGGCTGGCAGCGGGTAGAGGAAGCGCCAGCAGTGCGGCTGGCGGACCAGGATCATCCACTCCTTCGGGTCACCGAAGTAGGCCAGGTACGGGTAGTCGCGGGGGTTCTCCACGTCCAGGTCGACCTTGAGGTCGACCAGCATGTACCGCTCCTGGTACGTCTCGCCCTCGACGACCGCGCCGATCTGCTCCCGGACGACGGACCGGCCGCCGTCGCAGGCCAGCAGGTACCGCACGGGCACGGTCCGCTCCCCCTCGGCGGTACGCAGCCGCAGGTCCACCCGGTCCGGATGCTGGACGAAGTCGAGCATCCGGTGCCCCATGTGCAGCGCGCCGGGGGCGGTGGCGTCCAGCCGCTGCCGCAGGATCGGCTCCAGCTCGTGCTGCGGGATGTTGATGATGAACGGGAACCGGGTGTCCTCGGTCAGGTCGCCGGTCCGGACGCTGAGCGTCTGGGTGTTGGTGGCCCGGTCCAGCTCGCCGATCTCGTCGATGCGCAGCGACCCGGCCAGCACGTCGTCCAGGGCGCCGTACCGGTGCAGCACCTCCAGGGTGCGGGTGAGGACGGTGCCGGCCTTGGTGTCCAGCGACAGCCGCTCGTCCTCCTCGAAGACGACCACCGGTACGCCGTAGTGGGCCAGGCCCAACGCGGTGACCAGGCCGACCGGCCCGGCACCGACGATTCCCACCGGCAGCTGCTCGGTCGTGTCGCTCATTTCGCCTCGCTCATCGGGTACGCCCGGTCACGGGTAAGGGTGGATCCGGTCATGGTCGCCGCAGGTGAGAGCAGGAACATCAGCGGCCCGACCACGTCGGCCGGCGTGCCGATGCCGGTCGCCCGCTCCCAGTGTTCCCGTTCGCCGCCGGTCGGGTTGGCCTGCTGGAACTGCGGGGTGTCCACCACGCCGGGGAAGACGGTGTTCACCCGGATCCGGTGCTCGGCGACCTCGGCGGCGAGCGACTTGGCGAAGGCGATCAACGCCCCCTTGCTCGCCGCGTAGGCCGACGCCTGCGCCCGGCCGGCGGTGGCCAGGCCCGAGGCGAAGACCAGGATCGTGCCCGAGCGGCGGGCGATCATGTCCGGCAGGACCGCCTGCGCGCACCAGAGAACCCCGTCGAGGTTCACCGCCATCGTGCGGCGCCACTGCTCGGGGTCCATGTCGACCACGTCGCACCGGGGCTGCACCGCCGCGCCGGCCACCAGGGCGTCGATCCGGCCGTGCTCGGCGAGCACCCGGGCCACGGCGGCGTGCACCGCGTCCCGGTCGGACACGTCCACCCGGTGCTCGTGCACCCGCCCGCCGGGGTGCGGCTGGCCGGGTGTCACGTCGAACACCACGGCCGTGCCGCCCGCGTCGGCGTACGCGTGGGCGAGGGCGGCGCCGATCCCGTTGGCGCCGCCGGTGACCACGAGCACCTCGCCGGTGGCATCGAAACTGGCCTGCATGACTTCCTTCTCCTTCCTCGGACCGGACCGGCTCAGCCGGCGCTGCCCGGCGCGGTGAGCGGCACGCCCAGCCCGGCGGCGACCTCCACCAGCCCGGCGAAGACCGACGGCTGGAGCGCCACGCCCTCGCGCAGCGCCCGGTCGTACCGGCCGGCTTCGATGTCGCCTGGCAGGTGGACCTGTTCCACGCCGGGTGCCAGCGCGGAGCCGAGCACCTGGCCGGTCAGGTCGTCCACCCGGCGGGCGATCTCCTCCGCGTCCTCGGCGAACGCCTCGGCGTCCAGGGCGAGGAAGAAGTGCGCGCAGTCGTTGGGCACCGACACGTCGGCGTAGAGGCCCTGGACCGCCCGGCCGTACGCCCCGCCGGACAGCACCCCGGTGAGCACGTCGACCATGAGGGCGAGGCCGTATCCCTTGTGGGCGCCGGACGGCAGCAGGAGCCCCTTCAGCGCGGCGGCAGGGTCGGTGGTGGGCCGCCCCTGCGCGTCGGTCGCCCAGCTCGCGGGGATCTCGCGGCCCTCACCGGCGGCCAGCCGGATCTTGCCGAGCGCGGCCTCGGACAGCGCCACGTCGAGGATCACCGGCTTGCCGCCGGCGCGGGGTACGCCCACCGCGAGCGGGTTGTTGCCGACCACCGCCGAGGCGCCGCCCGGGGCGGGCATCAGCGGGCGGGTGTTGGCCGCCGCGATGCCGACGCAGCCGTTGCGCGCGGCGAAGTCCACGTAACGGAACGCCCCACCGAAGTGGAACGCCCGGCGGACGGTGACCACGCCGACGCCGTACGCCTGGGCCTTCGCCACCGCCAGCCGCATCGCCTGGTCACCGGTCAGCTGCCCCAACGCGTGGCCGGCGTCGAGCACCGCGATGGCGCCCTTGTCCCGAACCACCTCGGCCCGCTCGGCCCGGCTGACCGAGCCGGCCCTGATCCGGTCGACGTACATCGGCAGCAGCATCACCCCGTGCGAGCCGATCCCGCGCATGTCGGCGTCCACCAGGGACCCGGCGACCAGGCCGGCCGCCTGCTCGGAGAAGCCCAGTGCGCCGAAGACCGAGGCGACCGCGTCGGTGAGCCACCGGACCGGGACCGTCGGCTGGAAGTCCGGCGCGCTCATGGCCGGTCCGCCCACGGCACGAAGAACCGCTCGACTGCGGCGAGCAGGTAGAACAGCACGACACTCATCACCCCGAGCAGAATCATCGCGGCGAAGGCCAACGCGGTGTCGGCGCTCGCGCCGGAGGCGACGATCGCGTAGCCCAGCCCCTCGGTGGCACCGACGAACTCGGCGATCACCGCGCCGATGACGGCGAGGGTGATGGCGAGCTTGAGACCGACGAAGAGCTGCGGGATGGCGGCCGGCATCCGGATCATGCGGAACGTCTGCCACCAGTTGGCCTTCAGCGACCGGCCCAGCTCGACCAGGTCGGCCGGGGTGGAGCTGAGCCCGGCGGCGGTGGAGATGACGATCGGGAAGAAGCAGACCAGGAAGACCAGGAAGACCTTGGGGAACTGGCCGAAGCCCATCCACACCACCAGCAGCGGCGCGACGGCCACCTTCGGTACGGCGTTGAGCATCAGCAGCAGCGGGTAGACGGTCCGCTCCAGCATCCGCGAGGCGGTGACGATCAGCGCCAGCGGCACCCCGACCGCGATGGCCAGTCCGAAGCCCAGCAGCGTCTCGGCGAGGGTGACCAGGGTGTTGTCCCACAGGTAGCCGGCCTGCTCGACCATGGCCTGTCCCACCTGCACCGGGGACGGCAGGATGAAGCTCTCCACCTCGAAGACGACCGTGATCGCCCACCACAGGGCGACGGCGGCCACGACGCCGAGCACGGGCGGAAGGTGCTGGAGCCAGCGGGCGTCCGCGCGCGGCTTGCCGGGGCGGGTACGGCGGGACTCGGTGACCGTCACCGTGCCACCTCCTCGGGGGTCATGAGCAGGTCGTGCAGGCGGGCGCGCAGTTCGCCGAGCTCGGCCGAGTGGCCGTCGTGTCCCAGCGAACGGGGACGGGCGATGTCGATGTCCACGATCTGCCGCAGCCGGCCCGGTCGCGGGCTGAGCACGACAACCCGGTCGGCGAGCAGCACGGCCTCGTCGACCGAGTGCGTCACGAACAGGACGGTCGAGGCGTGCTTCATCTGGAGGCGCTGGAGTTCCACCGTGAGGTCGGCGCGGGTGAGCGCGTCGAGCGCGGAGAACGGCTCGTCCATCAGCAGCACCCGGGGCTGCTGGATGAGGGCCCGGCACAGCGAGACCCGCTGCTGCATGCCGCCGGAGAGCTCGTGCGGCAGGCGCTTCTCGAAGCCGTTCAGCCCGACCAGGTCGAGCAGTTCGTGCGCGCGGGTCCGGGCGTCCCGCCGGTCCAGTTTGAACACCTGGGTCGGCAGCAGCACGTTGTCGACGACCGACCGCCACGGCAGCAGCGCCGGGCGCTGGAACATGAAGCCGACGTCCCGCCGGGGCCCGTTGATCGGGGTGCCGGCGACGGTTATCTCGCCGGAGGTGGCCGATTGGAGGCCCGCCACCAGCCGCAGCAGGGTGGACTTGCCGCAGCCGGACCGCCCGACGATCGCCACGAACTCGCCGTCGGCGACCTCCAGCGACACATCGCGCAGGGCCTCCACGTCACCGGCCCTGGTGCGGAAGATCTGCGAAACGTTACGAATTCCGATCATGGTCTCGCCCCTCGCGGTGCGCGCGGCAACGGGCCGCGCGCACCGCCGTCGAAGAGGAAGTTACGGCTTTGCGATGTCGTAGACGCCGAGGTCGTCGGCGCTCGGCGTCGACTTGAGGGTGCCGGTGCCGGCGAGCAGCTTGATCATCGCCTCCACCCGCGCCCGGTCGAGCTTCCCGGCCTGCCCGCCGTCGATCAGGACGTACGGCCGCATCTCGGTGAGTTCGGCGGCGGCGACCTTCTCGTCGGCCGTCCGGTCGTGCTTCTTGAGCAGCTGGGCGGCTTCCTCGGGGTGTTCCACCGCGTAGACCAGGCCCTTGACCAGCGCCGCCGTGAACTTCTCGACCTGTGCGCGGTCGCTGTCCAGCTTCGTGGCGGAGACCAGCAGGCCGTTGCCGTACAGGTCGGGCAGCTTGTCCGCGTACGGCAGCATGGTGACGGTCTTGCCGCCGGCTGCCTTCTCCAGCAGCGGCTTGCCGGCGGCGAACTGGCCGATCGCGTCCACCGAGCCGGCGGCGAGCAGCTGCGGCAGCGACTGCGGCGAGGACGGGACGAACTTCACCGACTTGGGGTCGATGCCGGCCGCCTTGGCGTAGGCCGGGAAAATGATCATGTTGGTGGAGCCGGAGCTGTCCGCGATGCTGGAGCCGGGCAGCTTCTCCGGCGAGTCGATCGCCTTGTCCAGCGAGGCGATGCCGGCCATCGACCTCTGGTGGATGGCGGCCACCGCGCGCACCGGCATCTTCTCGTTGGCCATCGTGGTGATGACCCCGGAGAGGTCGCCGGTGCCGTAGTCGGCCTGTCCCGACCCGATCAGCTTCATGACGTCGACGGTGCCGGTGCCGGGCTTGATGGTGACGTTGAGCCCGGCCTCCTTGAAGTAGCCCTTCTCCAGGGCGACGTAGGCGTACGAGTCCCGACCGAACGTCCCGAAGGAGGTCAGGTAGGTGACGGAGGCGGCATCGGGGGAATCGGTCTTCTCCGAACCACCACAGCCGGAGACGGTGAGTGCGAGAGCCGCCGCGGCGACTGCCGCGACGAGACGGTTACGACCTGACATGTGACCTCCTGCGTGGACGGGATTTATCAAATGTCAAACTTCCCGGCCCGTCAAGACCTCGTTTTGATAACGCCGCCCAGCCCGCCACCCCGTCCGGCCTGCGGAGGGGCGATCCGCCGACCCGAGCGGCGCCCCCGGGAGCGACCCGTCAGGCGGGCGGCTTGGGCGGTGCGGCGTTGCGGAAACGCTCGTGCGCCGCCTGCCGGCTGACGCCGAGGGCGTTGCCGATCTCGGCCCAGGAGAGCCCGGCCTCCCGGGCCGCCAGCACGGCACGTTCGATCAGCGGCCGTTGCCAGCGTTCCACCTCGGCGAGGATGCCGAGCGCCTGCAACGGCCAGGCAGTGGCCAGTTCGGCCACGTTGTCCCGGAGGGTGTCGGAGCGGCCCAGCAGCCAGCCGGGCGGAGTGGCGGCCAGGATCGGCCTGATGTGTCCGCCCCACTCGGAGGTGGCCATCCAGCGCCCCTCCTCGGCAGCCGGATAGTCGCTGGCGCCGACCCAACCGCAGCCACACCGGGCCCGGTAGCCGACGGTGCCGACCGGCGCTGCGGCGTCGGTGCTCAGCGTCCCGTCCGGCAAACGGAACCCGATCAGGTTCGGGTGCCCTGGAACCGTTGCCTCCGCCATCCCGCAAGCATATGTGCGTCAGGGTTTCCTGACAGTCAACGTCAGGGTATCTTGACGCAATCGCCCCGGGCTGGTCGGTGCCCGGGCCCGACGCTCCGAGAGGAGAGCGCATGTCCGTGGTCAGCGGCACCGTCGCCCCGGGTTACGAGCCGGTCCGGGAGGCGTTCCTGGCGAACTTCGAGACGCGGTCCGAGATCGGCGCGGCCGTCAGCGTCTACCGGCACGGCCGGGAAGTGGTCCGGCTGTGGGGCGGGGTCGCCGATCCCACCACCGGCCGCGCCTGGCGGGAGGACACCCTCCAGGTGGTCTACTCGACCACCAAGAGCGTGCCCGCCGCCTGCGCCCACCTGCTGGCCCAGCGGGGGCAGCTCGACCTGGCAGCCCCGGTCGCCGGGTACTGGCCGGAGTTCGCGGCGGCCGGCAAGGGCGGCATCCCGGTCCGCTGGCTGCTGTCCCACCAGGCGGGACTGCCCGTACTCGACCGCCCGATCCCCCGGGCGCAGGCGCTGGCCTGGGAGCCGATGGTCGCGGCGCTGGCCGCCCAGGCACCCGTCTGGGAGCCGGGCACGGCGCACGGCTACCACTCGCTGACCTACGGCTGGCTGGTCGGCGAGGTGGTACGCCGGGTCTCCGGCCGCAGCCTGGGCACGTACTTCGCGGACGAGATCGGCAAGCCGCTCGGCCTGGACCTCTGGGTCGGCCTGCCCGCATCGGAGGCGTACCGGGTCAGCCGGCTCGTCGAGCAGCCGGTGGAGCAGCCCGGCACTGCGACACCCGAGGCGCTGCGGGAGATGCTCGCCCGGTACACCGATCCGACCTCGCTGGTGGTCCGGTCGGCCGCGGTGACCGACCCGCCGCTCGACCTCTCCGATCCGGAGACCTGGACGGCCGAGATCCCCTCGGTCAACGGCATCTGCACGGCGTCGTCACTGGCCCGTTTCTACGCCGGCCTGATCGGCGAGGTCGACGGGTTCCGGATCCTCGACGCGGCCACCCTCGCCACCGCCACCGCTGAACAGGCCAGCGGTGTCGACCGGGTGCTGATGGTTCCGACCCGGCCTGCGCTCGGCTTCGGTCTACCCCTGCCGGACCAGCCCTGGTGGTCGCCCACCGCCTTCGGCTTCCCCGGCCATGGCGGCTCGCTCGGCTACGCCGATCCGGCCAGCGGCATCGCCTTCGGGTACGTGATGAACGGCCTGCGCGTCACGATGACCCCGGACCCCCGAACGACCAGCCTGATCGAGGCGGTCCGGGCGGTCGCGTCCCGCCAACCGGCCTGACCCCCGCTCCGCGTGGACGCCGGACCCCGGCTCCGGCCGGGCTCACTCGCCGTCGGCGTCCTCGATGAGGATGCCCAACGCCCCCGCCAGGGTGTACGACAGGGCGGCGAGGTCCTGCTGGGCCACGATCGCCCCGGCCATGCTCGTCACGCCGCCGATCCCGGCCAGGACGCAGTTGGCGAACCGGGTGCCCTCCAACGTCGCCTGGGAGAACTGCGCACCGCTCAGGTCGCAGTCGGTGAACCGGGCCCCGCGCAGGTCCGCGTTCTGGAAGTCCGCCCGGGTCAGGTTGCACCCCTCGAACGCCACACTGGTGAAAGCCGTGAACCGCCACGACGACAGGTCCAGCCGGCAGTCCGAGACCGTCACGTCCCGCACCGCGCCGTTGATCCACTGCACGCCGGTCATCCGCGCCGTCGACAGCCGCACCCGCAGCAGTGACGACTTCTCCGCCCGCAGGTTCGCCAGGTTCGTGCTCTCGAACAGGCAGTCGGTGAACCTCGCCCCCTCCAGCCCGACCCCGCTCAGGTCCGTGCCCCTGAACCGGCACTGCGCGAACTCGACCCCGTCCGCCGACCGCCCCGACAGGTCGAGATCGAAGAAGCCCAGCCGACGGAACGTGGCCTCGTCCTCGACGGCGGCGCTCTCCACGGTCGCCAGTTCCAGCGACGCCGGTGGCTTCGGCTTCACCGGCGCCCGCCACCGACCAGCACCACCACGCGACGATCGCACCACCATCCCCGCAGGCTAGCCCAGACGCCGGGATCCCCGCGCAGCACGCAACATCGATCGAACGTTCTCGACGTCCCGTCGCATGGCGGCGATCAACTCCTCGATCGAGTCGAAGCGCTCGGGTACGCGTACCCGCTCGACGAAGTCGGTTGTCACCGCCTGGCCGTAGAGGTTGGCGGCAACGTCGAGCACGTATGGCTCCACGGTGCGTCGGCGGCCCGCGAAGGTGGGGTTCCGGCCGATCGAGATCGCGGCGGGATAGCGGACACCCCCGGCCATGTCCCCGTCGGACCAACTCCTGTCCACCACGGTGAACCAACCCGCGTAGATGCCGTCGCCGGGCACCACCGAATGCTCGGCGAGGGCGAGGTTCGCGGTGGGAAAGCCGAGACCGCTCCCCCGGCCCTCGCCGTGCACGACCACCCCCGCCACCCGGTGCGGGCAGCCCACCGTCTCCGCTGCCGCGGCCACGTCACCCGCCAGCAGGCGTTCCCTGACGTAGGCCACGGACAGCCGGTCCGGCTGCGGTTGCCCGGACGGGTCGACGGCATGCACGGCCACGCCGGCAAGCCGGCCCAGCGCCGCCGGGTCGCCCCCGCCGCCGGCAACGGCCGCCGGGTCGAGCACCAGCGCCACCGCCGGCAGCTTCGCCACGAGGGTGGCGACCGCCGACTCGTCCCAGCCGCCGCCTGCGGGCACGACGGCGAGCGGCTGCACACAGATCGCGTCGACGCCCAGGCCCGCGAGCAGCCGTCCGTCGTCCTCGACGGCTGCGGCCTCGGCCGGCGAGGACACCAGGAACAGCAGCACGCAGGCCACCCCGAGTCGACGTGCCTCCGCGACGCCGCTCCACACCGGCCGGTTGCCTCCGGGCTGCGATCCGTCGCTCACGGCAAGGACGCACGGGCCCACATCGGAAGGTACGTCTGAGACGCCTCGCCAGATACGCACCGCGCAACCTTACCGGCCTGGCGGGGCGACCCCGCCGAGCTCGGCGAGCGCACGGTCACCCGCTCGGCCGGCCCAGGTCCGGCGGAGCCGGTCAGGCGCCGCGCGGGGCGTACATGATGACGGCGACGCCGAGCAGGCAGATGGCCGCGCCGGCCAGGTCCCACCGGTCAGGGCGAAACCCGTCGACGAACACGCCCCAGGCGAGCGAGCCGGCCACGAACACCCCACCGTAGGCGGCCAGGATGCGGCCGAAGTTCGGGTCAGGCTGGAAGGTGGCCACGAAGCCGTAGGCGCCGAGGGCGATCATGCCGGCGGCGACCCACCACAGGCCCCGGTGTTCGCGCCAGCCCTGCCACACCAGCCACGCGCCGCCGATCTCGGCGATCGCGGCGAGGGCGAACAACAGCAGCGAACGGAGGACTGTCACCTGCCGGACCGTACCCCAGCCGCCTTCGCCGGCCCCGCACCGTGACTCCCGGCGAGGCCGGACAGCGAACCAGCCGGCGCTTCACGGCCCGGATCTGGTTGGGCGGGCCGGGTAGGGGAATCGGGCCGGGTAGGGGAATCACTGACCAGTACCGCGCACCAGCGGCAAGAAGGGATGGGATCGTGAGCCACGACCAGCACGACCAGCACGACCGGCAGGACCCCCAGGAGCAGTTCCGCACCCCGGACGAGCAGACCGGCGGACGGCAGTCCGCCCCCGGGAAGACCTGGAAGATGCCCGACGCCCCCGACCACGGCGAGGAGAGTTACCGGGGCACCGGCCGGCTGACCGGGAGGCGGGCCATCGTCACCGGCGGCGACTCCGGCATCGGCCGGGCCGTCACCCTCGCCTTCGCCCGCGAGGGCGCGGACGTGCTGATCACCTACCTGCCCGAGGAGGAGGCCAACGCCGAGGAGACGGCCCGGCTGGTACGCGACGCCGGTCGCACGGTGGTGACCGTGGCGGGCGACATCCGCGAGGAGGCGCACTGCCAGGAGATCGTCCGGCGGGCCGTCGACGAGCTCGGCGGCCTGGACATCCTGGTGAACAACGCCGCCCACCAGATGTCGCAGGCCGGCGGGCTCACCGACATCAGCACCGAGCAGTTCGACCGGGTGCTCAAGACCAACCTGTACGCGATGTTCTGGCTCTGCAAGGCGGCGGTGCCGCACCTGGCACCCGGCGCGACGATCATCAACACGGCGTCGATCCAGGCGTACCAGCCCTCTCCCGACCTGTTGGACTACGCCACCACGAAGGCCGGCATCGTCAACTTCACCAAGGGGCTGGCGCAGAGCCTGGCGGACAGGGGCATCCGGGTCAACTGTGTGGCGCCCGGCCCGATCTGGACCCCGCTGATCCCGGCGACCATGCCCCCGGAGAAGGTCGAATCGTTCGGCGCGGATGTGCCGCTGGGTCGGGCCGGCCAGCCGGCCGAGCTGGCCCCGGCGTACGTCTTCTTCGCCTCCCAGGAGTCCAGCTACGTCACGGGCGAGGTGCTCGGGGTGACCGGTGGCAGGCTGCTGCCGTGACCGGTGCTGGCCCGCCGGAGGCCGTGTAGGCGGCGGGCTCCGCGGGTAAACCGGGATGATGGGATTGCGTACGTCGCCGCCACCGCCCCGCGCCACGGAACTGCACTGCTGGACCCTGTCCACCGGATCGGAGCTACGCGGTCTCCGTGCGTCTTTGCACAAGGCGTTCACCGGGCACGCCATCGCCGAGGGCGAGGAGCTCGACGGCATCCCCGAGCGGGTCGTACTGGTCGCCACGGAGCTGGCCACCAACGCCCTGCTGCACGGGCTGCCGCCGACCACGGTCCGGCTGCTGCGGGACGAGGACGTGTTCATCCTCGACGTCACCGACCACGACCTGACCACCGTGCCCGAGCTGGCCGACACCTGCCCGCTGGGCGCCGGGGGTCGGGGCCTCCAGCTCGCCCGGGCCTTCTCCCTGGATGTCGGCTGGTACGCCACGGAGGACACGAAGCACATCTGGGCGTCCTTCCCACGCGGGGAGGCTCAGGGCGACGGACGGTGAACGAGCTCGCGGCCTGGCCGTCAGCGGGTTGGGGACGTGGTGTCCAGGCCAAGCGTGGCCAGCACGCCGGTGATCTCCAGGACCCGGCGCACGGCGGGCTGGACGTCGACGACCGTGAGCCGGCAGCCCTGCTCGGCGGCGCGGGCATGGGTGCGCAGCAGGACCAGGATGCCGGACGAATCCAGGAACCGGACCCCGCCGAAGTCGACCTCCAGCGCGCTCAGCGGCGGGCCGTCCAGGACGTCGGTCAGGGCCGCCGCCAGCTCACCGGAGGTGGCCAGGTCGACCTCGCCGGTCACGGCGAGCAGCCCCCGGTTCCCGGTGACCGCGAGCGGGGTGATCGACAGGTGACTGGACGTCGACCATGGCTCGGGCATCGGCCTGGCGGGGCTCAACGAACCACTCCCCCTGATCGGTGACCGGCAGCGGTCCCTCGTAACAGAAGGCGGTACCGGCTCGTTCGCCCCAGGGTAGCCGTAACCCGGATCAATCGCGCCCTCCGGGGCCGCGCCCGTGCCCGCCGGCACGGGCCGCCACACCGGCCGGTAGGGCGTTGAACAGGCCTCCGGCTCGGCCCCGCAGTCTTCGCCGGCGCGGGGGCGGCTGGGGACGACGGGCGGCGCGACGAACGACCCCGGGGGTCTCCGGGCCGGACGTGGTGGCGCTCACGCCCGGCCCGGCCCGGCACGGCCCGGCGGTACGGTTTCCGGGCGGACCGGCACCCGGCCCGCCCCGCGAGCCGCCGGCCGAACACCGGGGACCAGGACTGACGGAGGACACCGTGCCGGACGCCGACGAGCTGGTCGCCGACGCCCTCGCGGCGGCGCGCGGCACCGACGTACGCGCGGCGGAACGGCAGCTCGACCGGCTGGTGGTCGGCGCGGGCGTCGCGGACGGCCCCGCGGCGGTGGACGCCGCCCTGGTGGCCCGCCTGGTGCGCGGCGTGGGCCGGCTCTGGCCCCGGGGCTGGCAGCCGGCGGACCTGGCCCGGATCGCGGCCCGCCGGCTCGGCCCGCCGGCTGGGCGGCTGACGGTCGACCTGACCGCCGCCCAGCGCCGGGACCTGACCGACACGGTTCCCGGCTGGTGGGACGACCAGCTCGCCGGCCTCGACGCGGCCGTGTGGTGGGACGACGACCGCCGCTACCTGACGTCCTGGGCGGCCCGGGAGGGCACCGACCGGATCGCCGCTCTGCGCGACGCGGTGGACGTGCTGGCGTTGGTCGAGGGGCTGCCCCCGATCGCGGTGCTCCGCCCGCCGCCCGGCACCACCGACCGGGCTGCGGCCGTCCCTGCCGGTGGCAGCGGGTCGCGGATGCTCGACCGGGTGCGGGCCCTGCTGGCCAAGGCCGAGTCGACCACCTTCCCGGCGGAGGCGGAGGCGCTGACCGGCAAGGCGCAGGAGCTGATGACCCGGCACAGCCTCGATGTCGCCCTGGTCGCCGCGACCGCCGAGCGAACCGACGTGCCCGGCGGCGTGCGACTCGGCACGGAGCCGCCGTATCCGGGGGCGAAGGCGCTGCTGGTGCAGGAGGTGGCGGCGGCGAACCGGTGCGAGTCGGTCTGGTCCGACGACCTGGAATTCGCCACCGTGCTCGGCTTCCCGGCCGAGCTGGCCGCCGTCGAGCTGATCTACACGTCGCTGCTGGTGCAGGCCACCGCCGCGATGCTGCGCGGCCGGACCGAGCGCCGATCCGCGGGCGGCAGCCGGCGGACGAAGGCGTACGACGAGTCGTTCCTCAACGCGTTCGCGCTGCGGATCGGCGAACGGCTGCGCTCCGCCACCGACGAGGCGAGCCGGGAGGCGGCCCTGGAGCAGGGGGCGGACCGGTTGCTGCCGGTGCTCGCGGCCCGCACGGAGGCGGTGCGGGAACGGCTGGACGACCTCTTCCCGGGGGTCACCAGCAAACGGCTCACGGTCGCCGACGAGGAGGGCTGGTCCTCCGGCACCTCGGCCGCCGACCGGGCGTCGCTGGACCCGGCCGGCCGGCCGCCCCGGCCGCTGCGCGGCGGCCGACCGGCCCGCTGACGAAGAGGCGGCGGCCCGGGGTCGCCTGTCGGCGGAGGCGGCCGGGCGCGCCCGGCGGTCGGAAGACCCGAGCGAGGGCCGGTCAGGCGCGGCACCCCCGGGCCAGCTTCGGCGGGATGTCGACGAACGTCGTGCTCAGCCACTTCACCGGTGTGGCCGACCGGGCGCCCCCGTCGAGTTGCTTCGCGGTGTCCGAGATCAGCGCCTCGATCTCGCGGTCCTCGGCCCGCGCCGCCTGCTTGCGGACGTCATCGGCCAGGCCGGCGAGGGTCCGCTTGAGCCGGGCGTTGAGCTCGTCGTTGGTCTCCTCGTCCCGGGTGGCGGTGGCCGAGTCGGCCGCGATCCTCTTGCTCCCGGCGACGATCAGCTTGTCGACCGCCCGACACACCTCGTCGGTGTTGGCGGCCGTCACGGCGGTCGGGGACTCCGAGGGCAACGCGGCGGCGCTGGTGGGTGGCGCGGCCGGAGCACTGGTGGGCGGCGCGGCAGCCGGCTCCTCGGCGGCATCCCCGCCCGACTGGCAGCCGGCGGCGAAGATGGCCAGGGTCACCAGGGCTGCGGCCCGGAGCGCGGTCACGGCAGGACGAGACATGTTCTCCCCCGTTGGGTTGTGGACCGCCCAAGCATGCCGTAGGACGTCACGCACCGTACCCACCGGCACGCGGCGCGGCCACCCAGCCGCGTGGGACGGGCCACCGACACGCGAAGCGCCGGGCCGGCGAGAGCCGGCCCGGCGCGGTAAGAGCTGGTGCTCAGCTCTTGAAGGCGTCCTTGATCTTCTCGCCGGCCTGCTTGAGCTTGGCCTTGGACTGGTCGTTGCGGCCCTCGGCCTCGAGGCGCTCGTCGTCGGTGGCCCGCCCGGCGCCTTCCTTCAGCTTGCCGGCAGCGTCCTCGGACTTGTTGGCGATCTTGTCGTCCATGCCCATGATCTACCTCCAGTGGTGCCGTTTTGTCGGTACTGCGACGTCATGGAGGTACCCCGCCACCCGGCTGCCCAATCATCGCCCGACGGAGACGACGGTCACCCGCCGTGATCGCTGGGACGGGCGAGGTCAGGCCGCCGGCCGGAAACGGCGCAGGCGGAGGCTGTTGGCCACCACGAAGACCGAGGAGAAGGCCATCGCGGCCCCGGCGATCATGGGATTGAGCAGGCCTGCGGCGGCCAGCGGCAGGGCGGCCACGTTGTAGGCGAAGGCCCAGAACAGGTTGCCCTTGATGATCGCCAGGGTGCGGCGGGACAGCCGGATCGCGTCCACGGCGGCGGTCAGGTCGCCCCGGACCAGCGTCAGGTCGCTCGCCTCGATCGCCACGTCGGTGCCGGTACCCATGGCCAGGCCCAGGTCGGCCTGGGCAAGGGCTGCGGCGTCGTTGATCCCGTCGCCGATCATGGCCACGGTCCGGCCCTCGGCCTGGAACCGCCTCACCACGTCCACCTTGTCGGCGGGCAGCACCTCGGCGGTCACCTCGGTGATGCCGACCTCGGCGGCCACCGCCTTCGCCACCGTGGCGTTGTCGCCGGTGAGCAGCACCGGGGTCAGGCCGAGGGCGCGCAGCCCGGCGACCGCCGCCGCGCTGGTGGGCTTGACCGCGTCGGCCACCGCGAGCACGCCCCGGGCTTGCCCGTCCCAGCCGGCCAGCACGGCCGTCCGGCCGGCGGCCTCCGCGCCGGTCACCGCCCGTTCGACCTCCTCCGGTACGTCGAGTCCGCGCTCCCGCAGCAGCCGCAGCCGGCCGACGGTCACCTCGCGTCCCTCGACGGTCCCGGTGACGCCGAGCCCTTCGACGTTGGCGAAACCGGTGACCGGGGCGAGCGGCCCCGCGTCGGCGGCCCCGGCGGCAACGGCCCGGGCGATCGGGTGCTCGCTGGCCGCCTCCAGCGCCCCGGCCAGCCGCAACAGCTCGGCGGCGTCCCCGCCCTCGGCGGGGAGCACGTCGACCAGGGTCATCCTCCCGGTGGTGACGGTGCCGGTCTTGTCCAGCACCACGGTGTCCACCTGCCGGGTGGACTCCAGCACCTCCGGGCCCTTGATCAGGATGCCGAGCTGGGCGCCCCGCCCGGTGCCGACCAGCAGCGCCGTCGGCGTGGCCAGGCCGAGGGCGCACGGGCAGGCGATGATCAGCACCGCCACGGCGGCGGTGAACGCGGCGGTGGGGCCGGCACCGGAGCCGAGCCACCAGCCCAGCGTGCCGGCGGCCAGCGCGATCACGATCGGGACGAACACCCCGGAGATCCGGTCGGCCAGCCGCTGCACGGCCGCCTTGCCGGTCTGGGCCTGCTCGACCAGCCTCGCCATCTGGGCGAGCTGGGTGTCGCCGCCGATCCGGGTCGCGGTGACCACCAGCCGGCCGCCGGCGTTCACGGTCGCCCCGACCACGGTGTCGCCGGGGCCGACCTCGACCGGGACGGACTCGCCGGTGAGCATGCTCGCGTCGACGGCCGAGGTGCCGTCCTCGACCACCCCGTCGGTGGCGATCTTCTCGCCGGGGCGGACCACGAACCGGTCCCCCACCGCGAGCTGGTCCACCGGGACGCGGGTCTCCACCCCGCCGCGCAGCACGGCGACATCCTTGACGCCCAGCTCGAGCAGGGCGCGCAGCGCCGCCCCGGCGGTCCGCTTGGACCGGGCCTCGAAGTACCGGCCGGCGAGGAGGAACGCGGTCACCCCGGCGGCGGCCTCCAGGTAGATGTTGCCGGCACCGTCGGTGCGGGTGATGTCGAGCCGGAACGGGTGGGTCATGCCGGGCATCCCGGCATCGCCGAGGAACAGCGCCCACAGCGACCAGCCGAACGCGGCCAGGGTGCCCAGCGAGACCAGGGTGTCCATGGTCGCTGCGCCGTGCCGCAGGTTGACGAGCGCGGCCCGGTGGAAGGGCAGGCCGCCGTAGACCACGACCGGGGCGGCCAGGGTCAGCGACAGCCACTGCCAGTAGTCGAACTGCCAGGCCGGAACCATGGCGAGCACGATCACCGGCACGGCCAGTGCGACCGACACCCACAGCCGGGTACGCAGCCCGCGCAGCTCGTCGACCGGCTCGGCGGCGGGCTCCGCGCCGGCCCGGGCGGGCGGGGGCGGCACGACGGCGGTGTAGCCGGTCTTCTGCACCGTGGCGATCAGGTCGTCCGGGCTGATGTCGTCGGCGTACGAGACGGTGGCCTTCTCTGTGGCGTAGTTGACCGTGGCGGTCACACCGTCCATCCGGTTGAGCTTCTTCTCGATCCGGGCGGCGCAGGACGCGCAGGTCATCCCGCCGATCGCCAGCTCGATCCGGTTCGCTGCGACCTGCAACGGCCGCGTGGGCGAGGTCATCTCAGCCCTCCTGTCAGTCGTGCCCGTGCCCGGGGACCCCGTGCCCGGCACCGGCGCTCGGGGCACCGGTGGCGGTCGGGGCGGTGGCGGTCGGGCTGGTGGTGGCGGCCGGCGTGCTCGTCGCCGTGCCGCCGGACACGGCGGGGGCGCCCACGACGACCGTGAACTCGGCCGTGTGCACCGCCTCGCCGTGCCTGAAGTCGAGGTAGAGCCGGTACGCACCGGCCGAGGGGAACTCCGCGGAGAACGTCACCGCCGGCCCGGCCGGGGTCCGCCCGTCCCCGGGCGCGCCCTCGGGATGCACGTGCAGGTACGCCAGGTCCCCCTGACGCAGCGCCACCAGGTGCCCGTACGCGCCGAGGTAGGGCTGCAGGTCGGTGACCGGCGTGCCGTCCCGGCTCACGGTCAGGGTCAGCTCGGTGGCACGGCCCGGCTGCGGCGAGCCGGCCAGGGTGACGGTGTAGCCGTCGGCCGTGGCGCTGCTCGCCGGCGCGGGCAGCGGCCGGGTGTCGACCGGGCCGGGCACCGTGACGTCGACGCCGAGGGTCAGCGCCGGGCCACCGGTGGGGGTGAAGTCCGCGAACGCGCGCCAGACGCCCGGGCCGCCGAGCGGGGAAGCGACACGCCAGGTGCCGTCCGGAGCCATCTCCGGGTGGACGTGCCGGAAGCCGGAGAGGTCCCGCCGCGCGACGATCAGGTGCATCCGCTTGTCGTGCGCGACGTCGTAACGGGTGACGGGGGCACCGTCGGCGCCGGTGATCCGGAAGGCGAACTCGCCGGCCGGCGCGGCCACCGGGGCCAGGGTCCAGCCCCGGTCGGAGACGAGCAGCCCGCCGGGCAGGTGGGCTGCGGCGTCGTCGGTGGAGGAGCGCGCGTCGCCGGAGGGCTGCGCGGCGCTGCCGTGGGCGGGGTCACCGGCGTCGTGGCGGGTCTCGGCGGCCGGGGCCACGGGGCCGGCCACCCGGCCGACCCCGTACGCCGCGCCGAACACCGCCGCGAGGCCGAGGGCGAAACCGCTCAGCTTCGTCGCCGTGTTCATCGGGTACCTCGGTTCTGTGCGGTCGGCGTCACGCGCCGACGAGGTCGTAACCGGCCTCGTCGACGGCGGCGCGCACGGTGTCGGTTTCCAGCGGGCCCTCGCTGGTGACGGTGACCCGGCCAGCGGCCAGTTCCACCTGGACGTCGCTGACGCCCTCGATCGCGCCGATCTCGGTGCTGACCGAGGAGGCGCAGTGCCCGCAGGTCATCCCCTGCACCTGGTATGTCGTGGTGATCATCGCAATTCCCCTCTCCTGGCCTCACCATACCCCCGGGGGGTAATCGTGAGGCGGACCACAGCCATCTCAAGCATCCCGATACCCGTGGGGGGTATCGCTGCCGCAAAGAACCGTAGCATACCCCCGGGGGGTAGGTTATCCTCGATGCCATGACCGCACCGACGCCCGCCCCGACCCGGGGGTACACCGCCAGCAAGGACCAGTTGCTCGCGCGGCTCCGCCGCGTGGAGGGCCAGGTCCGCGGCATCGAGAAGATGGTCGACGAGGACCGCTACTGCATCGACGTGCTCACCCAGATCTCCGCGATCCAGGCCGCCCTCGACAAGGTCGCCCTCGGCCTGCTCGACGGCCACGCCCGGCACTGCATGCACGAGGGTGCGGCCGAGGGCCGGGCCGACGAGATGGCCACCGAGATGATGGCCGCCGTCGGCCGCCTCATGAAGCGCGGCTGACCGCGCCCGCCGCCACCCGATCCCGTTTTCCACCGCCGGGCCCAATCCAGTCCCGTGACCGGGACCGGCCTCCGGCTCGCCGCCCGGGACCGGGGGCGGGCCGGAGAGACCCGCCCCCACCACAGGGCCGCCGGCGTCAGAGCCGGGCGAGGATCTTGTTCATGGCGTCGATCTCGCCCTGCTGGGCGGTGACGATCCCCTGGGCCATCGCCTTGGCGTCGGCGTGCGTGCCCTTCGCCAGCTCCTCCTTCGCCATGGTGATCGCACCCTCATGGTGGGCGATCATCATGGTCAGGAACTGCCGGTCGAACTCCGAGCCGGTCGCGCCCGCCAGCCTGGTCATGTCCGCGTCGGACATCATCCCGGGCATGCCGTGGTCCATCCCCGGCATCCCGTGTCCGGGCCCGTCCGACGGGACGGGGCGACCCCACCCGGTGAGCCAGCCGGCCATGGTCGCGATCTCCGGGCCCTGGGCACCCTTGATCTGAACGGCGAGGCGCTTGACCTCGGCGTCGGCGGCCCGGGAGTCGGCCAACTCGGCCATCTCCACCGCCTGCCGGTGGTGCGGGATCATCATCTGGGCGAACATCACGTCGGCGTCGCCGAACGTGGCAGACCCGCTCGCCGGTGCGCCGCTGGTCGCGGCGGGCGGCGTGTCGTGGCCGGAGGAGGTGTGGTCGGCGGAGCCGCAGGCGGTCAGGGCCAGGGCTGCGATGAGCGCCCCGCCGGCCAGGGCGGCGCGGCGCGCGATCGTACGAGTGGTCACGGTCTGGATCCTTCGATGTCGAGTGCGTACGCGGGCAGGACGGGGACACGGGTCGCCGGCCGCAGGGGCCGGGCGTCCGCGCCGGGGCGTCCTACGTACGCGACACCGAGATCTCGGCCAGCCACAGGCCGATCGGCCGGGGCGGTGGGGCACGCGGACCGGCGGGCGGCCCGGCGGGCCGACGGGCGGAGGGACCGACCGACCGCACCCCGCTGAGCAGGAGCACGGCCACGAACAGCGCCACCGCGAGCGCGCCGAGCACCGCCAGGCAGATGCTCCAGCCGGGCGGGCCGGCACCGGGATCGCCGGCGGGCAGCAGCCGCGCGGACGGGCACCCCGCCACCGGACAGCCCTCGGGCGACATCCGCATCGCACCCACCCGCGTCACGCCGACGCGGAGCACGGTGCCCGCCCCGGCGTCGGCCACCGGAAGGGCAGCGCCGGTCGCGTCGGCCGCGTGGAAGGTGACGTCGGTCGCATGAAAGGCAGCGCCGGCCTCGTGGAAGGTGACGTCGGCCGCGTGGAAGGCAGCGCCGATGGCCACGGGAAGGGCAGCGCCCGTCATGGCGGTCATGGCGGAAGCGCCGCCCATCGTGGTGGCGCGGTAGGAGGTGGCCGGGTGCGCGTCGGGAGACGCTGCCCGGTCGTGACCGCCGTGGCCCCCGCCGCCGTGGCCCCCGTGGCCCCCGCCGCCGTGCGCGCCGTGGCCGAGAGTGTGCATCGCGGCCAACCCGACCAGGGTGCAGATCAGCAGCACGAGCCGGGCCCACCGCCCGGCAGTCAGCACCGTCGCCGTCCGCACCCGGTCCACGCTAGCCGGTCCGGCCGGACGCCCGGGCCGAACACGCCACGAGCAGTCGCACCGCCGCCCACCGGTCCCGGCCGATGCGGCGACCGACCCCCGCACCCGGGGCGGGCAAATCGACCCGGGATTCAGTCGGGGCATGTCCGGCGGGCCGACCGGGCGCGCGATCTGCGTCCCCAGGTGGGGATGGCTACCATTTCGGGCAATGGTCGTCCGGATTCCGCACCGCCCGCCCCCGCGTCCCGCCGGGTGGCGCCGACCCGGCGGCCGGTGCCGGGCCGCCGCACCGTCCCGCCCCATGTTCGCCGTGGATAACGGCACGGACACCGGGGGAGCCTTCCCGCCGCCGAGTCCGACCCGACAGGTCGGGCCGTACGACGGGAACACTGAACCGCCCGGTCCACCGGCCCGTACCCCGCGCTGACACGCCGTTTGGAGAGACCGTCGATGGGCGCCGACCACACCCGACCGGCCCCGCCCGCCCCGCCCGGGGTGCGGCGGGTCCTCGTCGCGACCGTGGTGCCGCTCTTCGTGATCACCGTGATCGCGGCAGTCTTCCTCTGGCCCCGCGACGGGGGCCCGCAGAGCGACGGCAGCGCGGCGGTGCCCCGGTACCACGGCACGGTGACCCGGGTGGTCACCGAGGCGTGCCCGCCGCAGCCGGAGACGCCGGAGGACAGCTCGGGCGGGCCGGGCGCGCAGGACGGCCCGTGTGGCACGGTCACCGTCCGGGTGGAGCAGGGGCCGGAGGCGGGGCAGCAGGTCGAGACGCCGGTCCCGACCGGTCCCGGCGCGCCCACCGTCGCCGTCGACGACCGGATCGTCCTGGTCGAGTTGACCGACCCGGCCGACCCGTCGACGAGCGCCTACAACATCGCCGAGCACCAGCGCGGCACCCCGCTGGTGTGGCTGGCGGTGGTGTTCGCGCTGGCGATCGTCGCCTTCGGCCGTTGGCGAGGGCTGGCTGCCCTGGCCGGCCTGGCCGCCAGCTTCGCCATCCTGCTGACGTTCGTGCTGCCCGGGATCGGCGCCGGCGGGTCACCGCTGCTGATCGCCATCGTCGGCTCGGCGTTGATCATGTTCGTGGTGTTGCACCTCACCCACGGGGTGAGCGCGCAGACCTCCGTCGCCGTCCTCGGCACCCTGGGCAGCCTGGTGCTCACCGGCGCCCTCGGCACCCTGGCCGCCGCCGCCACCCACCTCACCGGCCACGGCAGCGAGGACGCCACCACCCTGTCGATGTTCCGGGGCGACGTGGACCTGCACGGCCTGCTGCTGGCCGGCATCATCATCGGCTCGCTCGGGGTGCTCGACGACGTCACGGTCACCCAGGCGGCCACGGTGACCGAGCTGGCGAACGCCAACCCGGGGCTGTCCCGGTTGCAGCTCTACCGGGCGGCCACCCGGGTCGGCCGGGCACACATCGCGTCCACGGTGAACACCATCGTGCTGGCGTACGCGGGCGCGTCGTTGCCGCTGCTGCTCCTGCTCACCGCCGACTCCCGCCCGGTGACCGAGATCCTGACCACCGAGTTCATGGCGCAGGAGATCGTCCGCAGCGCCGTCGCCACACTGGGCCTGATCGCCGCCGTACCGCTGACGACCGGGCTGGCCGCGGTGGTCACCGCAGCGGGTCGGGCCGCAGCGGCCGGGCCCGGCCGGCCGGGCGGCGACGGGGACGTGCCGGTCTCGCGTACCCCCGGCGCAGCCCGGCACCCGGCGGAGCGGGACCTCGCGCTGGAGGCGCTCAGCGGTGGGCGGCCCGACGACCGGTTTCCCGGCGGTCCGGCCCGCCCCACCGGTTCCCCGGCCCGGTGGGCCGGCCGAGAAGGGAGCACGGACAGCACATGGTGACACTTCGCAGCGTGACCGAGAGTGATGCCACGTGTGAGAATCGCGTCACTGACTACCGAAAGCAATTACAAAATTACGCTTTTAGTCGGCATCCGGACGTAGATCCCCACGAGGACTGTCGGGTAACCTCGCTGCCGGTCACCGCCGAAGGCGCGCAGCGGCGCCTGCGGTGCCGCCGCCCAATCGCCGCGAGGCGAGCCGGGGATCCAGGTACCTGGGGTGAATCCGCGACAGCGGTAGGGGCCACTTCCGCCCCGAACCCGTCAGCTAACCCGGTCGGCGGTCGATGGAAGGGAAAACTGTGACGGCACCCCTGCGCCGCTGGCTGGCACCCGTGGCGGCCGTGTTCGCCGCGCTGGCGATGCTCGCCGGGCCGGCCGCCCCGGCGTTCGCCGCGCCCTCCACCCCCAAGCCCTCGGGGCACGAGGAGGACGACGAGCCCAAGCTGATCACCGATGTCATCGAGGCCGCCAACCGGGACTACACCCAGGCCCAGTCGAAGCTCGACAAGTCCAAGAAGCGCCAGCTCCAGCTCGCTCTGGAGGTGAAGCGGGCCGAACAGGAACTGGACGCGCTCGCCCCGCAGATCAGCGAGATGGCCGCCCAGTCGTACCGGACCGGGCGGATCGGCGCCATGGCGATGCTGCTGGAGAGCGGTGCCCCGGACTCATTCGTCGAGCGCGCCACCGCCCTCGACCAGCTCAATATGATCAACGCTCGGAAGCTGGGCGAGGTCAACGACGCCAAGAAGCAGGCGGAACAGGCCAAGATCGCGCTTGACGCCGAGATCCGCGAGCAGCAGAAGCAGGCCGCGATCATGGCGAAGAGGAAGCACGACGCCGAGAAGTCCCTCGCGCTGGTCGGCGGCAAGGGCTTCACCGGCGGCCTGGTCGACGCCACCTCCCCGGTCGCAAGGATCGCGCCGGGCCGGACCTCCGACGGTGAGTGGCGGCCCGAGTCGCGCACCGAGAACGACCCGACCACCTCCGGCACGATCACCCCCCGGACGCTGCACGCGTACAAGGAGACCAAGAAGGCCGGTTTCCACCGTTTTGTCGGCTGCTACCGCCCGGGCGGGCCGTGGGAGCACCCCAAGGGCCGGGCCTGCGACTGGTCGCTGCAGAACAGCGGATTCGCCCCCTGGCACAACAACGACACCAGGCTGTACGGCAACAACCTCGCCGCGTTCCTCATCCGCAACGCCGACCGGCTCGGCATCTACTACGTCATCTGGAACCGGCAGATCTGGTTCCCGGCGACCGGCTGGAGTTCCTACAGCGGGCCCTCCAACCACACCGACCACGTACACATGTCAATGCTCTGACGACGCCGCCACGCGATCGAGGGCCGTCCCGCACACCCGCGGGGCGGCCCTCGCCGCATCGTGGCCCCACGAGCGTCTCAGGCGGCGGCGGGGGCCGCCGGAGTGGCCGGCGTGACTCCCGGGGGCGGGGTGGGCCCGTCCTGGCCGGCCGGGGCCGCGGCGGAGGGGACGGCCGGGGCCGCGGCGACGGCCGGGGCGAAGCCGGCGGGCACCGCGGCCACCGTCCGTACTCCGCCCGCGCTGAGCCGGTACGACATCCCGACCACCGCGCACCGCCCGGCGGTGACCTCGGCGGCCAGCACGAACGAGTCGGCGAGCATCGCCTCGACGGTCTGCGCGATGTGGATGTCGACGATCCCGTTGATGTCCTCGACCCCGCGCTCGGCGGCCCGGCGAAGACTGGGCACCACGGCGTCCACCACGGCCCGCAGGTGGCCGACGGGCGCGGTTCCGGTGCTGACCGCCGCCCGGGCCGCCTGCACGGCGCCGCAGGAGTCGTGGCCGAGGACCACCACCAGCGGGGTGCCCAGCACGGTCACCGCGTACTCCACGCTGCCCAGCACCTCGGGGCCGACGGTGTGCCCGGCGGTGCGGACCACGAAGAGGTCGCCCAGCCCTCGGTCGAAGATGATCTCGGCGGCCAGCCGGGAGTCGGAGCAGCCGACGATCACCGCGAACGGGTGCTGGCCGTCGGCGACGGCCGCCCGGTGGCCGGCGTCCTGATTCGGATGGCGCGGCACCCCGGTGACGAACCGGTGGTTTCCGGCGTGCAACTCCGCGAGGGCCTGACCCGGAGCGAGCGGGTCGAGATCGCCCGGGCTAGCGGCAGGCGAGGGGTCAACCCGCCCCAACCCCACCTGAGTCATCGACATGCTCAGATGATTCATGCCCCACCACCTTGCCCTTCGGCCGCACGACCAGTTCCTCCACCGTCACACGCAGCTAAAGGTACGTCAAGCGTTACGTGATACGCATTTCATACGTCGGGAAGTGCTTGCACACGTGCCCGAGGCGGCGGTAGCGCGCGGAGGCCAGCCCCGCGCCCCGATCCGGCCGGGATCGCAGGGGCAGCCGGCCGCCCAGGGGGAGTACGCGGGGCGGCCTCGCCATAGCATGTCGGACATGACGACGACGGCTGGCGCGAGCGGGAGCACCCGGAACTGGACGTTCCTCACCAACCACGCGCACGTGCTGCTCGCCATCGCCCGGAACCCGACCGCCCGGCTGCGCGACGTCGCGGACGAGGTGGGCGTCACGGAACGGGCCGCCCAGGCGATCGTGGCGGACCTGGAGGTCGGCGGCTACCTGCGGCGTACCCGGGTGGGCCGGCGCAACGAGTACACGGTCAACCCGAGCGGCCACTTCCGTCACCCGGCCGAGTCGGACCGCCAGGTCGGCGACCTGCTCGCCCTCTTCACCGGGGAGCAGACCGGAGAGGCCGCCGGCTCCTGAGCCGCCAGAGGCCCATGTCCCCGCCCGGGGCGGCGCGGCGGTACTCTCTGCCGGTGCGCGGGAGCTACCCGGCCAGGGGGATGGCAGTGAACGGGCGTACCAGGCGGGCGCGGTCCGCGCTCCTGTGTGGACTCGCGGCGGCGCTGCTCGGCATCGCTGTCCTGCCTCCCGTGCCAGCCTCGGCCGCCCCGGCGTGCGGGCCGAGCGGGAACCCCGCACCCACCGAGACCCCCTGGGCGCTGTCCCGGTTGGACCCGGCCGCGGCGTGGCGGATCACCCGCGGCGAGCACGTCACCGTGGCGGTCATCGACTCCGGCGTCTCGGCCACCCACCCGCTGCTGCGCGGGCAGGTGCGCCCCGGGCGGGACTTCAACGACCTGCCCTCGCGCGAGGGCCAGTGCGACGAAGCCGGGCACGGCACCATGATCGCCGGCATCATCGCCGGCCGGGAGGGCACCGGCTCGCCGTTCACCGGCATCGCCCCCGCCGCCCGCATCCTGCCCGTACGCGTGCTGCCCGACACCAAGCGCACCAACGACGAGAACCTGCCGGCGCAGATCGCCCAGGCCATCCGCTGGGCCGTCGACCAGGGTGCCGACGTGATCAACCTGTCGCTGGTCACGCTGCCCCGCCCGGAGCTGGCCGCCGCCGTCGAGTACGCCCTGGACAACAAGGTCGTCGTGGTGGCCGCCGCCGGCAACCGGCAGGAGCAGCAGCAGAACCTGCCCGCGTACCCGGCGGCCTACCCGGGGGTCATCGCCGTCGCCGGGGTCGACGAGCAGGGCGGCCACGTCGGCAGCTCGGTCACCGGCGACTACGTGGACATCGCCGCGCCGGGGCTGAACATCCTCGGCCCGGCGCCCCGGGGGCAGGGGTACCTCGCCGAGCCGCAGGGCGGCACCAGCTTCGCCGCCGCGTACGTCTCCGGCGCAGCCGCGCTGGTCCGCGCCGCGTACCCCGATCTCGCCCCGGAGCAGGTCGCAGCACGGCTCACCCGCACGGCGGACAACCCGCCTGACGGGCACAACGCCCAGGTCGGGTACGGGGTGGTGAACCCGTACCGGGCGGTCACCAGCCTGCTCGGCACACGCACCGACCCGCCGCCGGGGGCGCTGGCCGCGCCGGACCCACCCCGGGACCCGCTGGGCTGGCAACGGTCCGTGGCGATCTGGGTGGCCGTGGTGGGCGCGTTGCTGGCCGGCGTGCTGCTCGCCGCCAAGCCGATCCTGGTCCGGGGCCGGCGACGCGGCTGGCGCCCGGGACGCCGGCCCACCCCCGCCTCGTCCCAATGAGCACGACGGTGCCGGCCGGCGCCGAAGCGTGGGCCGGCACCATCGTGCTCAACGCCGGACGCGGACCCGGGGGTCAGCGAAGGATGCCGGGGCCGCCGTCGCCGCCCGTGCCCCAGACGTCCTCGTCCTCCTCCAGCCAGTTGTTGCGCGGCTGCTCCTCCTCGGCGTAGCCGGCGCCGCCGTGGCCCGCCCCGGCCATGCCGCCCCGGCCGGCCATCGCGCCCCCCGGTCGACCGGCGCCGGCTGCGGCCTTGCCGCCCGCGCCCCGGCCACCGGCGCCACCCCCCATACCGGGCGACATCATGCCGCCCATGCCGGCCTTGCCGCCGAGCCGGCCACCCGCGCCCTTTCCGCCCGCGCCGGCCGCCCCGCCGCCCATCATCGGCGGCAGCCCCGGGCTGACCGCCTTGCCGAGCGCACCGCCGCCGGGAATGCCGCCGCCCACGCCGCCGCCGGACAGGCCTGCGCTGCTGCCGCCGCCCAGCCCCGCACCACCCAGCCCGCCGCCCGAACCGAGTCCGGTGGTGGTCGGTGCGCCGGCGCCGGCCAGGCCGGTGCCGTAGCCGTCGTCCAGCCCGCCGGGGCCCGGGTAGTCGGTGTCGGGGAGGTTCCCCGTGCCGGTGTCCGGCGTGGACAGGTCGGGGTGGGCGGTCGACCCGAGGTCCGGGCCGCTGCCGAGCTCCGGCAGCTTGCCGACGTCGGCCGTGGGACCACCGCCGATCCCACCGGTGCCCGGCATCCCGCCGACCTTCGGCACACCGCCGCCGCCACCGCCACCCGGGCCACCCCCCAGGTCGGGTACGTCCGGCTTGAGATCCGTGCGGGTGCCCGGGGCCACCGAGGTCGGGGCCTCCATCGTCCGGTCCCTGAAGTTGTCGTTCACCTCGTTGTAGGCCTTGCGGGCCTCGCCCTCCTGGTCGGAGAACCAGCCGGTCACCCAGTCGCCGAGCTTGCCGAGCTGCTCGACGGGCCAGCTACCCATCAGGTCCGCCTTGACCCGGGTCTCGAAAAGCCCGATCCCGAGGGTGACCTCGCCGTTGCGGGCCGCCATGACGTCACCGACACAGGCCGCCGGAATCGGCATCTTGGCCTGCGCCTGCTCCAGCTGGCTGGCTGCCGTCTCCAGGGTGGTCACAATGCTGACCTTGCCCCGGCCGGGGCTGTCGACGTCTTCGACGATGGTCTTCGCGCTCTTCGCCAGCCCTTCGATGTGCGTCTTGAACGACTCGTACGCCGGGCCCTTCCAGGCCACGCCGATGTCCTTGACGTTCGTCTCGAGGCTCTCCCGGACCTGGTCGAGGTTCTTGATCAGTTCCTTCCAGCCCAGTGCGGCGCTCTGCACGTCGGCCGGTCGGCCCTCGACGAGCACCTCACGGGCCATGTCCTCCCAGCTCTTCCCCACGTCCCGTTACCCCCCGGTCTAGCTGCCGCCGCCGCTGGCGGCATCGTTGAAGGCCTGCTGCATCTGCTGGGCCGTCATGGCGTTCGCGCCCTCGGCGGTCTCGTAGTTCTGCTTGACCGTGCGCAGCGCCTCGGCGGCCGTGTAAAGGTTCTCCGAGAGGGTGCGCAGCCCGCTTTCCGTGCTGGCGTACACCTGCTGGTGCTGCTGCGCCAGTTGCTTGGCGTACTGGAAGCCGCCGAGCGGCCCCTTGCCCGCCATGGCCTGGTCGCCGCCGAGCTTCTCCTTGATGTCGACCATGTCGTAGGAAAGCCGGTGGAGGTAGCCGGCGTGCGTCTCCAGCCAGATGATGGCCGAGTCGATGTTGCCGGCGTCCCACTCCGTCTCGACGCCCTTCTCGCCGCTCCCGGCGACCAGTCCGGACGGCGTCTCGGCCTGGTCCACGCCGATCCGGTCGAAGCTCATCCCACGGATGTCGCCCACCCCGGGGAACATGGGGTTGACCGGAATCGGGACGGCGAAATCGACGTTCACCCGGTCCGGATCGTTGTCCTCGTCGCTCATGATGCCCTCCCCTGGCCCCGTGTCTACGGTGTCGGTGTCAACGCGGCTGCGGGTCCGCCGGGGGAGCCCCGGTCTGCCCGCCGCCCGGCTGCGGGTCCGGCCGGCCCGCCGGCCCGTACGGATGCGGGGCCTGCTGCCCGTACGGATGCGGGGCCGGCGGCTGCCCGAGCGGTCGCGGCTGTTGCGGGTGTTGCTGGTACGGCCAGGGGCCGTGGCCCGGCTGCGTCCGGCCGGGCGGCGGCGGTGGGCCGCCCACCGGGGCCTGCGGTACGCGGCGCCGCGCCGCCCGCCGGTTCACCACGATCAGCACCACGACCACCGCGCCCACGAGGAGCACCGCGAGTAGGCAGAGCCCGAGCTGGATCGGTGCGTTGTCGGCCAGTCCGACGGAGATCGCCGGCCCGTCGTCGCCGTCGTCGCCGTCCGAGGCCGGCGGGGGCGTCGGCAAGGCACCGGTCAGCAACGGGTTCGCGTCGACCTTCGGCACCGAGCGGGTCAACGCGGCCAGCACGTCGACCGAGCCGAAGCCGTACTCCGGGTCGCGACCCCGGGCGCCCTGGTCCCGCGCGGTGCGGATCAGCCGGTTCACCACGTCGGCGGCAGCGAGATCGGGATAGCGGGACCGCACCAGCGCGACGATCCCGGAGACCACCGCCGTCGCGTCGCTGGTCCCGTCGGTCACGCCGTAGCCGTTCGGCGAGACCGGTGGCGGCACCGGGCCGATGATCCGCTCACCGGGCGCGGTCAGCCCCACCTCGGGGCCGGTGACCGACCCGCTCCAGAGGGACCCGGTCCTCCCGGTGGCACCGACGGCGAGGACGCCGGGAATGTTGGCCGGCAGCGGCACGGCCCGGTCGGTGCGGCGGTTGCCGGCGGCGGCCACCAGCACCGCCCCCTTGCCGAGCGCGTACCGCACGGCCTCGGTGACCTGCGGGTCGCTGCCCGTGGCGCCGACGGACAGGTTGATCACGTCCGCGCCGTGGTCGGCGGCCCAGCGGATGCCGCCCGCGATGTCCCAGTCGCGCGGCAGGCCGAGGGCGACCGGCAGGATCTTCGCCTCCGGGGCGATGCCCAACTGGTGCATGGACCCGCCGCCCCGCCCGGCGATGATGCCGGCCATCTTGGTGCCGTGGCCGTTCTCGCGGTCCGGGTCGGAACGACCGTCGGCCGGCACGTCCTTCGAGAGGGAGGTGCCCCGCAGGACCTGACCCTTCAGATCGGGATGTGCGGCGTGCACCCCGCCGTCGACCACGGCGACCGTGACGCCCTTGCCCTTGGTCAGCTTGTGCGCCTCGGGGATGCGCAGCGTGTCGAGGTACCACTGAAGGCCGCGTACCGTGTCGGCGGCGCGGACCGGCGCGGGCCCGGCCAGCAGGCCGGCTCCGGCGGCGGTTACCAGCGCAAGCACGGCGGCGGCGGACCGCAGCAGCGGCCGGCGGCGCTTCCCCGTACGCATTGCTCCCCCAGGACCCTCGTCGACCCGTCACGCAGAACGGCTCCGGTCCGGTCGAGCCGGACCGGAGCCGCGCCGGTAACTATCTCAGCTCCAGACCTTGGAGTTGCTCATCTCGGTGGTGACGTAGTTCGCGCGGGCGATGCCGACGGCGCCGCCGATTTCGTTCAGGATCTTGTTGATGTCCCGGACGGCGGTGTCCCACTGCGCCTGGTGCTGCTGGTAGGCGACGCGGTCCTCGCCCTCCCACTGGAGCTTGGTCAGCATGGACCGAAGCGTGTCGAGCTTCTCGTCGAGAGTCCGCGCGATGGCCGTCATCTGCTGGTTGCTGCTCTCGAGGACAGCGTAGTCAACCTTGATCGTCACGATTTCCTCCTCTGCGCCTGACTGCCGGTCACGGGTTCAGAGCAGAGTGGAACTTGTCCAGCATCTGCTGCTGCTCTTCGTCGTTGACCTGGTGCGTCGTGCCGGACTTGTCAAGCAGGTCGGCGATGTTGTCCATCGCCGTCAGCAGCAGCCCGGTGTCCTCGTTCCAACGCAGCATGAGCTGCTGGAAGCCTCCGGACGCCTGCCCCTTCCAGGCGATCGCCAGGTCGTCGACCACGCCCAACAGCTTCTTCAGCTCGCCGTCGACCTCGCTGCGCGTGGACCGCACGTCATTCGCCGCGGTATGCAGAGTCGATGCTTCGACCTCGAACGCCATGCTTCACACCCTTCCGTCATCGTTGTGGCGGCGGAACTCTGCCGCGCCTTCCCCCGCGGCAAGGCAACCTACCAACCCCACCGACGGACACTCTGGATGAGACGGTAACCGATTCCGTCCAGCCCGCGCAGCCCTGCCTCCGTACCGTCGCTCCCTGGCAGGTGGGGACCACGACGTGTTCCGGTGCGGACCGAACGATCCGGCCCACAGCCGGCCTCAGGACGGCCGGGTGTACGACTTCACGTGCATCACCACGCCGACCACCAACAGCACCACCAGCAGCACCACGCCCGCCCAGAGCACCGGCTTCTCCAACGCCCGGTCCAGCACCACCGGGATCAGCGCGGCGACGCCCGTGATGAGCACCGCCTCGCTGGCCCGTTTGGCCCAGGTCACCCGGGCAAGTTGGGCGACCAGGGCCAGCCCGAGGAAGACCGGGATGGTCACCAGGCAGTACACGAAGAGCCCCAGGACCACTCTGGCCATGTCGCCGCCTCTCGGTCACTCGTAGAACTTGGAGTCCTGCACCCAGTCGATCTTGATGTCCTTGATGGCGGGATCCGAGCCGGTGGGCGCCCAACCCGGGCGGGAGTCCGACACGAAGGCGAACCGGTTGTTGCTCTGGAACCCGGCCATGACGGCGGTGAACATCGAGCTGATGTCCCCGAAGATCAGCGCGAGGATGGCCACGCTCACCGTCATCCCGGCCACCCCGATCGCCTCGGCGATGGGCGCGGTGGGCGGGAACGCCTGGAGGGCGACCGACGCGATCACCGCAATCAGGATCGGGATGAGCGCCTCGACCAGCGCGTCCACGGCGTCGTTGAAGGCGTCCCGGGCGGAGGTGAGGGTGTCCTTGTTGGCGCTGAACGCCTCGGCCAGCGAGTTGATCTCCGCCCCGAGCTTCCGGAGGAAGAGCTCGAACGCGTCCCGGTCGTCGAAGTCCCACTCGGTGTCGGACGGTGGCACCTGATCCAGCGCCGCGCCGAACTGGTCCCCGCCGAGCAGGCGCGCGGCGTCGCCCCACTCCTTGATGGACTTGTTGACCTCGTCGTTGTCGAACGTCTCAAGATAGGCGATCATCACCCCCAGGACGCCGGCGCCGACCAGCCACACCCAGTTGGCCCGGGCCGCGGGGAGCAGCCCCCGCACCGGCGCCGTCGCGGTGGCGACCGTGTGCGTGCCGGTCACCGCTCCGGACGCGTTGGCGATCAGGAGCTCCGCCATCAGTTGTTCCCCCCGTCATGCGCCCGGCCGGTCACTTGACCACCCACGGCTGGTCCGACTTCTCCCAGTTCTTGGCGGTCTGCTCAAGCTGTTCGGCCGCCTTGTTCAGGTGCGCGATGCCGGTCTTCACGTTGTCGAGGTGACCGTCGACCGAGGCGTTGTGGGCCTGCACGGTCGTGTCACCGAAGAGGGTCAGCGACCCGCCCGGCAGTTTCACGCTCTCCAGCAGTGCCTGCACGTTGCGCAGATACTGGATCGGGCCGTCCGCGGCGGCGAGCTTGGTGCTCGCCTTGCGGATCGCGTCGACGTCGACCTTGTTAGCCACCGTGTCTCCTCCCGGCTCAGCGGCGCATGCCGCGGAACGGATCGGCCAGGTCCACCCCGAACTGGCGGAACCAGTCCTCCGGGGCGAGGGTGCCCTCCTGGGCCTGGCGGACCAGCTCGGAGCCGCCGAGCATATCGGTCAGCAGCTCCTGCTGGCGCTCGCCGAAGGCCGCGTACGCCGCGTCGACGGCGGCCTGAAGCGACTCCGCGAGGGAGAAGCTGTCCAGCCGCATCGCCCGGGCGTTGATCTCGATGTCACCGACCTTCATCTCGCCGTTCACCGTGACCTGGACCAGGCCGTCCGGGCTCTCCCCGGTCACCCGCAGATCGGCGCGCTGCCGCTGGAACTCGGCCAGCCGACGCTGCTGCTCCTGCGCCTGGCGCAACAAGTTCTCCATAGCGCCCCCGGCGCCGCCGTAACCCCGCGAAGTGCTCACCACGGTCCTCTCTTCACAAGCGACGATCGGCCCGACGCTACCGGAACGACAAGCCGACGTCCCACCCTAGGCCGGCTCGGACCAGGCCGTCTGGATCAGCTGCTGACCGTCGCGGCGGCGCACCAGGGTGCCCCGGCCCGGCGGCTGCGGGCTCGGCCGCAACGTGTTGAAGACCGCCCCCTCCTCCCGGTTGCCGGACATCAGCAGGCCCGGGGAGTCCAGCTCGCGGAGGCGTTGCAGCACCGGCTCGTACAGCGCCCGCGCCACGCCGCCCACGCGGCGGGTGATGATCAGGTGCAGGCCGATGTCGCGGGCCTGCGGCAGCAGCTCCTGCAACGCGCTGAGGGGGTTGCTGCCGCCGGAGGCGACCAGGTCGTAGTCGTCCACCAGGATGTAGAGGTCCGGCCCCTTCCACCAGCTCCGGTCGCGCAGCTGGGCGGTGGTGACGTCCGGCCCGGGCAGCCGGTTCGACAGGGCGCTGCGGATCGACGCGAGACCCTGGCCGAAGGCCTGGTTGGACGGCGCGTAGTCGAGCAGGTGCTCCCCCTCCACCGCGCCCAGCAGGCCGCGCCGGTAGTCGGCGATGACCAGCCGCGCCTGCGCCGGGGTGTACCGCTCGACGATCCCCTTCGCGATCACCCGCAGCAGGTTGGTCTTGCCGCACTCGGCGTCGCCGAAGACCGTCAGGTGCGGCTCGTTCGCCAGGTCCAGGTACACCGGGGCGAGCGCCGACTCGTTGACACCGATCGGCAGGCCGGGCGCCGACCGGTCGGCGACCCGGACCAGCTCGTGCAGCGGCAGCCGGCGCGGCAGCAACCGGACCTTCGGGGCCGGCGTGCCCGGCCACGCCCGCGCCACGTGTCCGGCCAACGCGACCGACGCCTCGGTCAGGTCGTCGACGTCCCGGCGGCCGTCGATCCGGGACACCGCGGCCATGAAGTGCAGCTTGTCGCGGGTCAGGCCGCGGCCCGGGGTCTTCTCCGGGACGTTCTGCGCGGCCCGGCGGTCGATCTCGGACTCGGCCGCGTCGCCGAGCCGCAGCTCCAGCTTGGTGCCGAGCAGGTCCCGCATGTTCATCCGGATCTCCGCCCAGCGGACCGCCGTGACCACCACGTGTACGCCGAAACCCAGCCCCCGGTTGGCCAGGTTCGTGATGGTCTGCTCCAGCTCCTCGTACTCCTGGCGCAGGGTGTTCCAGCCGTCCACCACGAGGAAGACGTCGCCGAACGGGTCGTCGGCGAACTCGCCGGCCGCCCGACGGCGGCGGTAGCCGGCCACCGAGTCGATGCCGTTCTGGGCGAACCGCTGCTCACGCTCGTCGATGATTCCGACCACCTCGGCGACCGTCCGGCGGACCGCCTCGGTGTCGCGCCGGCCGGCCACGCCGGCCATGTGCGGCAGCCCCTCCAGGCTGCGCAGCGCACCGCCGCCGAAGTCGAGGCAGAAGAACTGCGCCTCGCGCGGGGTGTGGGTGAGCGCCAGCGAGGCCAGCATCGACCGCAGCATGGTGCTCTTGCCGCTGAGTGAGGCGCCGACGATGACCACGTTGCCGCCCGCGCCGGCCAGCTCCACCATCATCGGGTCGCGCCGCTGCTCGTACGGGCGGTCGACCACGCCGACCGGGACGGTGAGCCGGCCCCGGCCCTGCCAGCCCGAGGTGGTCAGGCCGTACGTCTTGTCGACGGCGAGCGGGCTGAGCAGGTCGAGCAGGCTCGGCGGCTCGGACAGCGGCGGCAGCCAGACCTGGTGGGCCGGGCGGCCCCGGCCGGCGAGCTGAGCGATCAGCACGTCGAGCATCGCCACGGCCTTGCCGTCTGCCGGCTGCTCCGGCTCGTCCACAGGTTCCACCGTCAGCTCCGGGGCGCGCACCGGCACGAAGTCCGTGCCGTACGGCAGGATCCGGCGCTGCACCAACGCCTGCGACGACTTCTGCTCCCCCGGCGCCCGGTACGGCCCGGACACGTACGCGGCCCGGAACCGCAGCATGGTGGTGGTGTCGGTCTTCAGGTACCCGTGGCCCGGTGCGCTGGGCAGCTCGTACGCGTCCGGCACGCCGAGCACGATCCGGCTCTCCACCGCCGAGAAGGTACGCAGGCCGACCCGGTACGACAGGTGGGTGTCCAGGCCGCGCAGCTTGCCCTCCTCCAGCCGCTGGCTGGCCAGGAGCAGGTGCACGCCGAGCGACCGGCCCAGCCGGCCGATCATCACGAACAGGTCGATGAAGTCCGGCTTCGCGGCGAGCAGCTCGCTGAACTCGTCGCAGATGATGAGCAGGCTGGGCATCGGGTCCAGCGGCTCACCGGCGGCCCGCGCCTTCTCGTACTCGAACCGGGAGACGTAGTTGCCGGCGGCGCGCAGCACCTCCTGGCGGCGGTTCATCTCGCCGGCCAGGGCGTCGCGCATCCGGTCGACCAGGGGCAGCTCGTCGGAGAGGTTGGTGATCACCGCGCTGGTGTGCGGCAGCGCGTCGAGCGAGGCGAACGTCGCGCCGCCCTTGAAGTCGACCAGGACGAAGTTCAGCTCCTCCGACGAGTGGGTGACCGCGAGCGCGGCGACCACCGTACGGAGCAGCTCGCTCTTGCCGGAGCCGGTCGCGCCGATGACCAGGCCGTGCGGGCCCATGCCCTCGTGCGCGGACTCCTTGAAGTCCAGCTCGACGACGTTGCCGTCCGGGCCCACGCCGAGCGGGATGCGCAGCCGGTCCCGTTGGCTGCGCGGGCGCCAGGTCCGCTGGGTGTCGACCGTGGCGGCGTCGCCGATGCCGAGCAGGTCGGGCAGCTCCGTGCTGCGGGCCAGCGGCTCCTCGGCGCTGGCCTGCTGCTGGGAGAGCCGGTAGGGGGCGATCTGCCGGGCCAGTCCCTCGGCCGCGGCCGAGGTGAGCCGGTCCGGCTGGCCCAGCCGCGACACGGACGCCCCCCGGACCAGATCGAGCGCGGCGCCGTCGCCGACGTCCAGACAGAGCAGCCAGCGGCCGGCGTCGCGGGGGACGGCGCCGGACAGGTCGATGACGGTGGTGCCGAGCAGGCTCGGGCCGGTCAGGTGGCAGGTCGCGGCGACCTCGCCGCCGTCGATCAGCACCACCACGTGCGGCGCGGTGGTCAGCGGCTTCGCCTCCGGGGAGAACCGGGGCCGGCCGGCCAGCTCGTCGGCGAGGGACTCCTCAGCCTCGGAGAGGGTGGCGAAGACGAGCCGACGGGCGCCCGCCGCGTCGGTGCGGCCGGGGTGCTGGGCGTGCGGCAGCCACTTCACCCAGTTCCAGGCCGGCTGCCGCTCCGGGGCGGCCACCACCGCGACGATGATGTCGTCCGGGGCGTGGAAGGTGGCGAGTTGGCCCAGCGCCGCCCGGGCCAGGTCGAGTACGGGCTCCCGCTCGCCACGCAGCACCACCCGGGAGAACGCCCGCACGGACAGCGCGGTGGGCAGGCCCGGCACCGTCGAGTGGGCCCGGACGAACCGGCGCAGCGCGATCGCGCTCATCGGCTCCAGGTCCTCCACCGGCTTGGTCTCCGGCGGCACGATCTCCACCGCCAGCCGCTGCGGGCCGACCGCGATCCGGGCCTCGCCGAAGTCGTCCTCGGTGACCCGCCGTTCCCAGAGCCGGCGGGACGCGGCGATCGACCAGAGCGCGTCGGGCTCCGGGTGCCGCCAGGCCATCGCGGCCCGCTGCTGCTCGGCCGCGCGCCGGGTGCGCTTGCGCATCTGGGCGAGGTAGCGCATGTAGTCGCGGCGCTCGGCGTTCAGCTCGGCCTTGTCGTTGCCGCCGTTGCTCAGCGACCCGAGCGCCATGCCGAGCATCGAGACGCCGAACAGCCCGCCCGCGACGTACGTCATCATGCCGCCGCCCCGGCCGGCGTAGAGGAACGCCATCGCGCCGACGCCGCAGACCATCGGCAGGATCATCAGTAGCTGCCCCATCCCCCGAGGGGTCTGTTCGGGCAGCTCGGGCGGGGACTCCAGCAGCACCTCACCACGCGGCAGGGCAGGCCCCGATTGGCGCGGAAGCCGGCGGAACACCACGGTGCTCACGGCTGTCTCCTCCCCCAGAAGCGGCCCGGACACCGACCGGCACGGCGCGAGGTGCGGCCGGGGGGCCACGACGACCGACCGCGGGCCGTCGGGTGGGCATCGTACGTGGACGCCATCGTAGGTAATCTCCCGTGGGCGTCGTGGACCCACGGGGCGGTGCCGCCCCGGTGGGGTGGAGCGTAGGCGAGCGCGAGGAGGCCACAGTGGCGACGAAGACGGCGACCGGTGGTCTGAGCCGGATCACCATCGTGGCGCCCCGAACCCGGATGGATCTCGCCCTCCCCGCCGACGTGCCGTTGGCCGACCTGCTGCCGACCCTGCTCCGGCACGCCGGTGAGGACCTCGCCGACGACGGGGTCCGGCACGGCGGCTGGAGCCTCGCCCGGCTCGGCGGGCAGCCGCTCGACGGTGGCCGTACCGCCGCGCAGCTCGGCCTGCGCGACGGCGAGGTGCTCTACTTCACCCCCCGCGCCGCGGCGGCCCCGGAGATCGTCTTCGACGACGTGGTGGACGCGGTGGCCACCGCGACGAACCAGCGCCCGGGCAGCTGGCAGGTGGGCACCACCCGCTCGTTCTCGGTGCTCTTCGCCGCGGCGGCGCTGTCCGCGGGGGCCCTGGCGGCGCTGTTCGCCGGCCCGCCGCAGCTTCCCGGCGCGATCGCCGCCCTGCTGGTCGCGGTCGCCCTGGTGGTCAGCGCCGCGGTGCTGTCCCGGGCTGCCGGTGACAGCCGGACCGGCTCGGTGCTCGCCCTGGTCGGCATCGGGCACGCCGCGACAGGCGGTCTGCTGGTGCTGGCCGGTGACCGGACGCTGACCGGGCTGGCCAGCCCGCACGTGCTGCTCGCGGCGACCGCCGTGGTGGTGTTCGGTGCGGTCGCGGCGCTGGCGGTCGGCGACCGGCTCCCGCTCTTCTTCGGCGCGACCGCCGTCGGCGCGGCGGTGGGTCTCGGCGCGGTGGTGAGCCTGGCGTTCTCCGTCGGCGCGCCGGCCGCCGCCGCGGTGGTCGCCACGGTCGCGTTCGCCTTCCTGCCAGCGCTGCCGATGGCGTCCTACCGGCTGGCCCGGCTGCCCGTCCCGTCCATCCCGACCGGCCCGGACGACCTGAAGACCGACACCGAGACCGTGGACGGTCGACAGGTGCTGCGGCTCAGCGAGCGGGCCGACGCGTTCCTCACCGGCCTGCTGTGGACGGTGGCGCTGCTGGTGCTGGGCGGGGAGGTCATCCTCGCCCTCGACGGCCGGCTGCCGTCGACGCTGCTCTGCCTGGTGCTGGCCCTGTTGTCGCTGCTGCGCGCCCGACCGTTCATCGGCCGCGCCCTGCGCGCCCCGGTGCTCCTCGCCGGCACCGTCGGGCTCGGCCTGGCGGCGGCGGCCACCTTCGCCGCCGGCTCCACGGCCCTCCGGCTCGGTGTGGTCCTCGGCGGCCTGGTCGTGGCGGCCGTGATCAGCCTGATCTACGGGCTGACCGTGGCGGGCAAGCGGATCTCGCCGGTCTGGGGCCGGCTCCTGGACATCGTCGAGATCCTGCTGATCATCTCGCTGGTGCCGCTCGCGGCGTGGGTCTGCGGCATGTACGGCTGGATCGTCAACCTCCGCCCCTGACGGCCCACCCGCGACCGCCGGACGGGGACCGGCCCCACCCTCGACCGCCGGGCGGGGAGCGGCCCCGTCCGGCCCCGTCGGCGAGGCGCCCGACCGTGCCGGCCTCACTCGGCGCGGTGGTCGATGACGCGCAGGGCGACCGGGGCGGTGGCGTAGACGCCGGGGCCGTGTTCGCCGTCCAGCGGCCGGGCCCGGACCGCGCCCCGTCGGGCGACGTCCCGGACCGCCGTGACCAGCGCCTCGACGTGGTCGGCTGGGGCCGCGACGCGCAGCAGTGGCGGGCTCGGCCGGTTGCCGGGGCGGACCACGGCGGCGAGCGTGTGGGACGGGGCGGAGGTAGCGGTGACCGCGTCCACCAGGGCCCCCCAGGGAACCCCGGAGCGGGCGCGCAGGGCCAGGCAGCGCTGGGTCCAACCGCCGCCGCGCAGCCCGGTCCAGGTCTCCGCCTGCGGCGCGGGCGCCAGGTCCATGCCGGCCGCCGAGACGACCGCGGCGCGCAGCTCGTCCCGGCCGAGGACCCGGTGACTCAGGCCGGCGGCGTGCAGCGCCTTGCCGAGCCGGCCGATACCGGCGGACACGGTCCGGTGCACGCCCACCATTCCGCCGCCCCGGGTCACCGCCTCGTTCCGGGCGTCCCGCACGGACAGCCGTACGGCCACCCACACGGTGCGGTGGGCGGCCGGGGGGGCGCCCGGGGCCGGATACCAGACCAGGGTGTGCGAGACGACCTGGGCGAGGGAGACCGGGGCCGAGAAGTCGGCCAGGACGGCCAGCGCCCGGTCCACCACCGCCGCCTCGACGGAGCCGGCGGGCGCTCCGGGGCGCGGGTCCAGCGCCACGGCGGCGAACCAGCCCTGGCCGTCCTGGCCGATACCGAGCCGGGTGCCCCGCTCGGTCAACTCGATCACGGTCAGCTCCGGGGCGAGGGCGGACAGCAGGGAGTCGCCGGGGCCACCCCCGGTCACCGCCGTCCGGGCCCGCTCCCGGCGAAGCCGTAGCCGGCGGCGCAGCAGCAGGTCCTCGTACCACCAGCGCCCGCCGCGGCGGGCGAAGGCGGCGACGACCGCCGCCGTCGCGAGGGCGGCGACGATCCCGACCAGCCAGCCGGCGCCGCCGAGGGCGGAGTACACGGTGAGGGCGCCGAGCTCCGCCACGACGAGCTGCCCGACGACGACCGGACCGAGCCGGCCCCGGCTGCGCCGGTCGGCCGGGACGACCGCACGGTCGGGCGGCGCCGGCAGCGCGGGCGGGTCGGCCGAGCCGGTGGCCGTACGACCGGGTGGCGCCTGGACCTGGGGCATCGGTGGCGTCCCTTCTGGACGGGCGGCTTCCTGAGCCGGTACGGGGTGGGCGGTGGTCCCGTTCCCCGACCGGCGGCCCCTTATCGTAGGGAAGCCCGCGGCGGAGCTCGGACCTGATCGCCGCGGACCCATCCCGCCGGAGGTAAGTCATGCGGACCCGCCGCGACCAGGTGCAGGCGTACCGCTTCGTCACCCGCCGGATCGTCTCCGCGCTGCTGTCCGGCGATCCGGAGACCACGAACCTGCCGATGCGGCGGCTCGGCCTCGCGGTGATCGGCAGCGTGGTGGCCGCAGCGGTGGTGCTCGGCGGCATCGGCGCGTACGGCCAGCTCACCGGCAACACCGCGCCGCTGGAGGCGAACACGCTGGTGATCGAGCGGGAGACCGGGGCGACGTACGTCTACGTGGACAACCTGCTGCATCCGACCCTGAACTACGCCTCGGCCCGGCTGATCCTCAACGAGGCGGACCCGGCGGTGCGGACCATGTCGCAGGCGTCGATCGCCGACCGGCCGCGCGGGCGTACCGTCGGGATCGTCGGCGCCCCCGACGCGCTGCCCGACCGAAAGTCGCTGATCGGGCTGCCCTGGTCGGTCTGCGACGTGCCCGACCCGGCCGACCCTCGCCGCTCCACCACCCACGTGGTGATCGACCGGCCGCTCTCCGGCGGTGTGCCGCTCGGCGACCGGGCGGTGCTGGTCACCGTCGAAGGCGGGCGGTACCTGCTCACCGGCGACGCCCGAATGCAGATCGCGGGCGGGGACCAGGCGACGGCGGCGCTGCGGATGGCCGGCGCCCCAACTGTCACCGTCGGCGCGCAGTTGCTCAACGCCGTGCCGGCGGGTCCGGTGCTCCGCGAGCCCGACATCGCGGGCGAGGGGGAGACCAGCCGGCTTACCGTGGGCGACGGTCCGGCCCGGGTCGGCGACGTCTTCCGGGCGGCCGAGCAGCACTACGTGTTGACCCGGGAGGGGCTGGCCGCGATCGGCGAGGTCACCGCCCTGCTGCTGCTGCGCGACGGCGGGCGGGTCACCGACATCACGCCGGACCAGGCCGGCCGGCTGCTGACCCGGGAGCGGGTGGAGCCGGAGGGGACGCCACGGGCGCTGCCGGTGCTGCACCCGGTCCAGGCGGGCCGGACGGTGCTCTGCGCCACCTACCGCAAGGGGGCCGTGGACGCGCCGCCCACCACCACGCTGGAGGTCTTCGACCGGGTGCCGGCTGAGCTGAGCAGCCCAGCCACGCCGGTCCGGCAGGGCGCCCGGGACGCGGTCCGCACCGCCGAGCAGGTCCTGCTGCCGGGCGGGAAGGGTGTGCTGGTCCAGGCCGCCCCGGGTGCCGGGGAGGGCGGCGCGGGCACGCCGGGCTCGACGGTTTATCTGATCGGCGCCCAGGGGGTGCGCTACCCGCTGGGCACCCGGTCGGGCGACGCGCTGACCGCCCTCGGGTACGGCGGCGTGACCCCGCTGGCGGTGCCCGCGTCGCTGCTGTCACTGGTGCCGACGGGCCCCGCCCTCGAGCGGGAGGACGCGCTCGCGTACTTCGCCCCAAGCCCCGCGAGCGGCAGCGCGCCGGGTGCCGCGAGCCGCAGCGCGCCGACCGAAGCTGCACGTCGCCCGCCCGCCGGGGGTGCGAGCCGCACGCCGGACCGGGAGGCGAGCGGCGAGCCGAGCCGGCCTGCGGATGACGGGTCTGCCGGGGCGACCGGGTCGCCGAACACCGGTGGGTGACCAGGTTGGTGGGGCCGAAAACACGTCGACCGCATTTTCGCGGGTCGCCCAGGTTGGCCCCCGTCCACTAACCTGGTCTCGCCAACGGTTATCGACGAGGACTACGGGGATGCTGCCATGACCGGGCGCACTACAGTCGACGTACTGTCCCTAGAGGACTTCCATCTGCGGTTGGCCGGTCGGCTCACCGAGGCCGAGGCCGTGCTCAGGAAGCTCAAGACGGAGACGCAGTGCCGGCCTCCGGAGCTGGGCACGTTCACGGACGCGGCCAGCAACGCCCGGCGCTACTCCGACCTGCACACGAGCTACGTCCAGCAGGTCGAGCGGCTCCGCGACGCGGTGCGGGCCGCGCGGAGCGCGACCGGCACGATCCTGACCAACTACAAGACCACCGAGGATCGCAACGCGGCCAACTCCGCTGACATCGCCGCCGTCCTCGGCGGGGTCGACGACGCGCTGGACAGGCAGGGGGACCGTCGTGTCTGAGTACACCGCGCGTTACGAGCACGTCAGCCACGAGACGTTGTACGAGGCCGTAAAGGTTGGCGACCCGGCCCAGATCGACGGGCTGGCCGCCAAGTGGGACTCGATGAAGGGCACCCTCGACGGCCTCGCCCGCGACCTGAAGGGCGACCTCGACAAGCTGGCCAACGGCTGGGAGGGGGACGCCGGGCGGGAGTTCCAGCGCCGGCTGTCGTTGGTCGTCGACCACTCGACCACCCTCTCCGAGGGGATGGCCGACGTCCGCCAGGGCCTCACGCTGATGGCCACCCACCTGCGCACCGCCAAGAAGGACGCGGAGAGCCCGGACGAGACCGACGACCACGACAAGGCGGTCTCCGGGGCGATCAAGGGCGGCGCGGTCCTCGGCCCGGCCGGCGCGATCGTCGGCGGCATCATGGGCCACAATCAGGACAAGGCCGAGAAGGAGAAGGCCCACCGGCGGATGGTGCAGGTGGTGGCCGAGCTGGCCGCCGGTTACGACCTGTCCGCGTACGGCCGGCTGGTCACCCCGCCGGAGCCGGACCGGGACCTGCCGTTCGACCCGACCACCTCCACGACGACGCCGTCCGCCGGCCCCGGGGCCAGCGCCCCGGGGGCCGCACCGGGCTCCGGCAGCGGCGTACCGACCACCGGCCACAAGACGGTGTCCGCCCCGGGAACCCCGGGGCACGTGTCGCCCATCGGATCGACGCCGTCGGGCGTGGACCACGGCGGAGTGACGCCCGGCGGCATCGGCACGGTCGTCGGCGGTCCGGGGAGCGGGACGTCGCTCGCGGGCGCCGATCCGTCGCTCGGCGGGGTGCAGTTGCCCGGCGGCACGGTGGGCACGGTCGGCGGCGGGACCACGGTTGCGTCGGCCGGCGCCGGGGCGGGGCTGCTCTTCGGGGCGTCCACCGGCGCACCGGCCGGCGGCGTGCTCGGCGGCGGCACCGGTTCGCTGGCCGGGTCGGCTCGCGGCGGGGCGGCGGTGACGGCGCGGCCGGCCGGCGGCCTGGGCGCGGTCGAGCACCGCGCCGCCACGGGCGTGGGCCGGGTCGGCGCGAACGGGAGTTCCGGCGGCCGGGCGGGCGTGCTCGGCGGGCACGGACGGTCCGCCGAGGACGAGTCCGACGAGCGGCTGACCTGGCTGACCGAGGACGAGATGGTCTGGGGGAACGGCGACACCGGCACCCCGCCGGTGCTCGGGGCGAGCTGACCCGTCCTCTTCACCCGTACGGCGCGGGGCCCTCCATCCGGAGGGCCCCGCGCCTTTTGCGACCTGACTATTCATCACGTGTATACCTGGTGTGTATAGTCGCGCCATGTCGATCGGTCAGACCATCCTCGGGCTCCTCGAAGCCAGCCCCCGCCACGGCTACGACCTGAAACGCGCCTACGACGAACGGTTCGGCCACGCCCGTCCGCTGCACTTCGGCCAGGTCTACGCCACCCTGTCCCGGCTGCTGCGCAGCGGCCTCGTCGAGGTCGACTCGGTCGAGGCCGGCGAGGGCCCGGAACGCAAGCGGTACGCGATCACCGAGGCCGGGGTGACCGACGTGCGGCGCTGGCTGTCCCAGCCGGAGAAGCCGGAGCCGTACCTGCACAGCACCCTCTACACCAAGGTGGTGCTGGCGCTGCTGACCGGCCGCTCCGCCGCCGACCTGCTCGACACCCAGCGCGCCGAGCACCTGCGGCTGATGCGCGAGCTGACCCAGCGCAAGACCAACGGGGACCTCGCCGACCAGCTCATCTGCGACCACGCCCTGTTCCACCTGGAAGCCGACCTGCGCTGGCTGGAGCTGACCGCCGCCCGGCTGGACGAGCTGACGGCGGCGGTGCGGCGGTGAGCGCGGCGACCGCCCCCGGCGGGGCGGCGACCGGGCAGGGCCCGACCGGAGCGGAGCTGCTGGCCGCCGAGGACCTGCACCGCGCCTTCGGCCAGACGCCGGCGCTGGCCGGGGCGTCGCTGGCCGTACGGGCCGGTGAGGTGGTGGCGGTGATGGGGCCGTCCGGCTCCGGCAAGTCGACCCTGCTGCACTGCCTCGCCGGCATCGTCCGGCCCGACTCCGGCCGGGTGGCATTCCGGGGCGCGGACCTGACCGCCATGTCCGACCGGGAGCGCAGCGCCCTGCGCCGGGGGCAGTTCGGCTTCGTGTTCCAGTTCGGCCAGCTCGTGCCCGAGCTGACCTGCCTGGAGAACGTGGCCCTGCCGCTGCGGCTGGCGCGGGTCGCCCGGCGTGAGGCCGAGCGGCGGGCCACCGACTGGCTCGGTCGGCTGGAGGTCGCCGAGGTGGCCGGCAAGCGCCCCGGGGAGGTCTCGGGCGGGCAGGGCCAGCGGGTCGCGGTGGCCCGGGCGCTGGTGACCGTCCCCCGGGTGGTCTTCGCCGACGAGCCGACCGGCGCGCTCGACTCGCTCAACGGGGAGCGGGTGATGCGTTTGCTCACCGGGGCGGCCCGGGAGACCGGCGCGGCCGTGGTGCTGGTGACCCACGAGGCGCGGGTGGCCGCGTACTCGGATCGGGAGGTGGTGGTCCGGGACGGCCGGACCCGGAACCTGGAGCGGGCGGCATGACCCGGGCACGGACGCCGGGCGGCATGACCGGCCCGGAGGCGCCGGGACGTGCGGCCGGCCGGCTGCGCGGGGTGCTCGCGGACCTGTTGATGGGCGCGCGGATGGCCGTCACCGGCGGCCGGGACGGGTGGACCCGGGCCGTGCTGACCGCGCTCGGGGTCGGGGTCGGGGTGGCCATGCTGCTGCTCGCCGCAGCGGTGCCGGGCGCGCTCGACGCCAGGGCGGCGCGCAGCGACGCCCTGGCGGTCATCGGGAACCAATCGGAGCTGGCCGCAGCGGCGAACACGCTGCTGGTGGCACCCGTCCACACCGTGTTCCGGGAGCGGCCGGTGCGCGGCTGGATCCTCCGACCCGAGGGGCCGGCCGCACCGGTGCCGCCGGGGTTGACCCGGCTGCCGGCGGCCGGCGAGGTGGTCGTCTCTCCGGCCCTGCGGGAGCTGCTCGACTCACCCGACGGCCCGCTGTTCGCGCCCCGGCTCGGCGGCGCCCGGGTCACCGACACCATCGCGGCGCAGGGCCTCACCGGCCCGCACGAGCTGGCCTTCTACCTGGGCAGCGACACCCTGACCAGGGACCAGGCGCAGCGGATCGACCACTTCGGCGGCGGGCCGCCCAGCGAGGAGTTCTCGCCCGTCCTGATGGTCCTCGTCGTGGTCGTCTTCGTGGTGCTGCTGCTGCCGGTCGTGGTCTTCGTCGGCGCGGCGGTCCGCTTCGGCGGCGACCGCCGGGACCGCCGGTTGGCCGCCCTGCGCCTGCTCGGCGCCGACGCCGGGATGATCCGGCGGATCGCCGCCGGGGAGGCTGCGGCCGGCGCGGTGCTCGGCCTCGCCGTCGGCGGCGCGCTCTTCGCCGCCGGCCGCCAGCTCGCCCCGCTGCTCACCCTCCAGAACGTCAGCGTGTACGCGTCGGACCTGCGCCCGTCACTGCCACTGGTGGCGGCGGTGGCGGTCGCGGTCCCGGTGCTCGCGGTGCTGGTGGCGCTCGTCGCCCAGCGCCGGGTGGTGGTCGAACCGCTCGGGGTGAGTCGGCAGGGGACGACGGTCCGCCGCCGCCTGTGGTGGCGGCTGCTGCTGCCGGCCGCCGGCCTGGCGCTGCTGTACCCGCTGACCGGCGTCGGCGAGCGCACCGCCGGCAGCGACGACTACCAGGTGGCGGCCGGCGCGGTGCTGGTGCTGATCGGCACGGTCACCCTGCTGCCCTGGCTGATCGACCTGGTGGTGGGCCGGCTACGCGGCGGCCCGGTCCCGTGGCAGCTCGCGGTGCGCCGGCTGCAACTGGACAGCGCCACCTCCGCCCGCCTGGTCAACGGCGTCGCCGTGGCGGTGGCCGGCAGCATCGGCCTCCAGATGCTGGTCGCCGGGGTGGAGAACCGGTTCACGACGCAGACCGGCCAGGACACCTCGCGGGCCCAGGCGCACGTCTGGTTCGCCGACCTACCCGACCCCGGGGCCGCGCTGACCCGGCTGGCCGCCGCGCCCGGCGTCGCCCGTAGCTCGGGAACGCTGGTCACGTTGGCGATCGGGGAGCGGCAGCCCGGCACCGACGCACACTCGTTCACCGAGGTGCGGATCGGCGACTGCGCCGCGCTGGCCGAGTTCGCCCGGCTCGGCTCCTGCGCGGACGGGGACGTCTTCCTCGCCGAGGAGCCGGCCGGCGAGAGGTCCGGCCCTCGAGCGGGCCCCGGACCCGGCCCCGGCACCCGGGTGATCGTGGGCGCGAACGAGATCCCCTGGACGGTGCCCGCCCGGACCCGCACGGTTCCCGCGATGCCGGACCCGGCCGGCTCGGTACGGGACGGCCTGCTGGTCACCCCCGGCGCGGCCGACGCCTCCCGGTGGACGGGCCTGCGCGCGGAGGCGCTGATCAGCATCGATCCAGGCGACCCGGACGCGCTGGAGCGGGTGCGCAACGCCGCCGCCGAGGTGGACCTGCGCGCCCAGGTCAGCACGCTCAGCGACGTCACCCGGTCGACGCAGTTCGTCAACGTCAAGCGCGGCTTGGCCGTCGGCGTCGTGGTGACCCTGCTGCTGCTCGGGACGAGCATGCTGGTCGGCGTGCTGGAGCAGCTGCGGGAGCGCCGCCGCCTGCTGGCCATGCTGGTCGCCGTCGGCACCCCGCGCGGCGCGCTGAGCTGGTCGGTGTTCTGGCAGACGGCCGTGCCGGTGCTGGTCGGCCTCGGCCTCGCGGTCGGGTTCGGGCTGGGCCTCGGGGCGGTCCTGCTGCGCATGGTCGGCGCGCCGGTCACGGTGAGCTGGCCGGTCGTCGCGCTGGGGGCCGGCCTCGGTGGTGGGGTGGTGCTGCTGGTCACCGGCGCGAGCCTGCCGGTGCTCTGGCGGCTGACCCGCCCCGACGGCCTGCGGGCCGAATGAGCCGGGCCGAATGAGCCGGGCCTAGTGAGCCCAGCCGACGGCACGAGGGGCCTGCGGCCACTGTCGACGGGACCGCCTCCGTCGATGGATTCGCGGGCCCCTCGGCCGTCGGGTTCCAGCGGTGCCCGGCTGTCCACAGCGCCGGCTCGTGGCCCGGCTCACCCCTATGACGCTCCGCCGAGGCTGCGGGTGGACCGGAACGGGGATAGGTTGGTGTCGTGCAGTCCCTAGCGTTCGCCCGCCCCTCCCGGCCGGTGACGCTGCGCGGGGCACACCCGTCGTGGCGGGCGACGCTGCGCCGCATCCGGGAACTGGGTCGCCTCGCGCTGACCGCCCTGGTCCTCGCGTTCGGCCTCGGCGGGGTGTCCGCCCTGACTGCCGCCGCCCCCGCCGCCGAGCTGGCCCGCCCCGCCGTGGTGACCAGCCGGGTGGCCGAGCTGCGCCCCGGGTCCGGCCCGGCCGCAGAGCTGCGCACCGAGCTGGCCGCCCCGCACGCCCGGCCGGCCCCCGACAGCCCCCGGCGACCGGCGACCGCCCCGGCGGCGACCGCGACGCGGGTCGTCCCGGTCGACCGTCCGGCCGTGGACCCGAGCGGCGGCACCGTCGTCCGGCGCGGCCCGCCCCGCCACTGACCGGGCCGATCAGGCGCCGATCCGGGCCGTCCCGGCGCTGCACCGCGCCGCACCGGCACTGCCCCGGCACCGCATCGTTCTCCGCGAGCCCGCCGACGGCCGCGCCCTCCCGCGCCGCTGACGACCACGCCCACCGTCACCCGTAGCGCTGACCGGCGAGGTCCCGTCCGGCACCGGTTCACGCGCGGCCCACCGCCCGCACAGCGGGCCCGACCGTCAGTCCACGTCGTCCCACCCGAGGTGCTCCCATGCAGACCGCGCTCTCCTCCGTCCTGCTCGACGTGCCCCAGGCCGCCGCGATCTGGCTGGCCCTCCTCGGCGTCGTCGCCGTCGCGGTGACCACCCTGGTCGTCCGGCCGGGCCTGTTCCGCTCCGTGATCGGCGGGCGCTTCCGCGAGGCCGCCATGCCGAGCCTGCTGGAACAGGCGGAGGAGGACCGGGAACGGCGCCGCTACGCCGGGGAGATGGCGACCGCGGCGGAGCGGGCGGCGGCCACCGCCCAACGGCTGCGGGCCGAGTGGTTGTCCGCCCAGGAGGAGGTGGAAGCCATCTGGCAGGCGGGCGAGGTCGCGGAGGCCGACGTCCGCCGGCTGGCCGCCGCCGCCGGCCTCCCCCAGCCGCACACCGAGCGCACCCCCGCCGAGTACGCCGACCGCGAGCGCTACCTGCACCGGGCCGCGCTGGACGCGTACTGGCGTCGGGACCTGTCGGAGGAGCAGCTCAGCGACGTCTTCGCGCACCGCGGCGGTTGGGATCCCCGGCTGCACCCGGTCGAGCAGGAACTGGTGCTGCGCCGCGCGGTGCGGGACCATCTGCGCAACCGGCAGCAGGCAGCCCGGGAACGGGAGCAGGCCGCCTGGCGGGCCGCCGAGCAGGCCGTCCTCGCCGCGCGGAGCCTCCGGGAGGAGGCGTTCGCCGCCACCGGGCCCGCCGAGCAGGAGCAGCCGCTGCTGCCCGGGGTGACCGACGGGCGGTCGCCGGCCGTCGAGCAGACCCGCGAGATGCCGGTGCTCGTCCGCGAGACGCCGGCCGTCACCCGGGACCTGCCGACTGTGGCCCGGGGACGCGCGGTCGTGACCCGGGGCCGCGCCGCCCGGGGCCGCGCCACCGTCCCCGCCTGACGGACCAGGCAGCGAGATCGCGCTCCATCCGGGAGACAGTGGCCACCCGGCCGCGCTGATGCCCCTGTTTCCCGATCGAGCGTGATCTTGGTGATCTCGGCTAGCGTGGCGGCATGAACGAGCACTACTGGCTGCTGGCGCTCGCCGCCCTGGTCGTCGCGGCGACGCTGGTCGGCGCCATCCTGCTCGCCGTGCGGGTGGTACGCACCCGCAAGATGCTCGGCACGCTGGGCGTGGGAGGCAAGGTCGCCTTCTGGGGCGCATTGGCCTACACGGTCTTCCCGATCGACGTGCTGCCCGACCCGATCTACCTGGACGACATCGGGGTGCTCGCCGGTGCCCTGATCTACCTGGGCCGGCTCGTCCAGCAGCATCGCGCCGCCGAGCGGCGGCTGCCCGGCCAGCCGGAGCCCCGGGACGAGGAGACCCGTCGCCCGGTCCCCTGACCCGGCCGCCGCACCACATCAGTGCATGCCGTGATCCGGGGAGTGCCATGATCGGGGTCGGATCTTCGGACAGGGGCGTGTCATGCCGGGCGGGCATCGGTTGGGCATCCGTGACGAGCGGGTCGCGGCGTTCTGCCGGGAACGCCACCTGGCCACCCTGACCACCCTGCGGGCTGACGGGACGCCGCACGTCGTCCCGGTCGGGGTGACCCTCGACCCGGAGGCCGGCCTGGCCCGGGTGATCACGTCGGGTACGTCCGCGAAGGCGCGGCACGTCGCGGCGGCCGGCGCGGCCGGCACCCCGGTGGCGGTCTGTCACGTCGACGGGCGATGGTGGCTGACCGTCGAGGGCCGGGCGGTGCTCCGCTCCGACCCGGCGGCGGTCGTCGAGGCCGAACGCCGGTACGCCGAGCGCTACCGCACCCCGCGTCCCAATCCGCACCGGGTGGTCATCGAGATCACCGTGACCCGAATCCTGGGCAGTCTGTGACTGGATGACCGGTTCACCCGCCCGCCTGGGGCCGGAATCGGAGCGAACGGCAGCGCGTTGAACCCCTCGTACGACCGAACAGGACCGCCCCTCACCGGGTGGACGCCCCCGGAATGTCGGCGGAGGGCCGGGGCGTTGTGGCCCCCGACGGTGAGTCAGCCGAGCGCCCTTCCCGGTGCTTGCGTCTCCGGACCCGGAGGCGGCAACCCCCGAACGGAGCTTCGACATGAACACGATCCTGCGCAAGAGCATGCTGTCCGTCGCCGGTCTGGTGATGAGCGGTGGTGCCGTCGCCGGCCCCGCGCCGGCGGCGCACGCGGCCCCGGCCGAGACCGGGCCCACCGGCGCGCTCCGCGTCGACAAGACCAGCAAGACCACCAAGACCAGCAAGGACGACAAGAGCGAGCGCCGGGCCGGCTACGAGTACCAGGCCCAGCCGAACTTCTACTACTGCGGCCCGGCGTCGGCCCGGATCGCCCTGTCGGCCGAGGGCAGGACCGTCAGCCAGGACGAGCTGGCCGCCAAGCTCGGCACGACCGAGAACGGCACCGACTCGGCCATCGACATCACCCGGGTGCTGAACGAGTACACCAACGGCAGGTACAGGACCACCGAGATCAGTTCGGACGTCGCGTCCAAGGAGCAGATCGAGCGGCTGCGGGTGGACGTGAAGGCCGCGGTGGACGCGGGTGAGCCGGTGGTCGCCAACATCCTCGGCGGCGCGGTGGACACCGAGGGCCGGGAGCACAGCTACCCGGGCCACTACCTGACCGTGGTGGAGTACAAGGACGACGGCAACACGATCAGAATCGCGGACCCGGCGGACCCGGCCGTCCAGGAGTACTGGATGGACGTCGCCGAGCTGGCCAACTGGATCGCGGGCCGCGGCTACAGCTCCTGATCCGGCACGACCCACGAGGGCCGGTCCCCACCCGGGGACCGGCCCTTTTCGGATGTCGTACCCGTCGGATCAGGGCTCGGGGGCGATCTGCCGGCGGCTCTCCAGGTCGGAGACCACGATCGCCTCCATCGGGCAGGAGTCGGCCGCGTCGATCACCTCCTGGGCGGGCGTCACTTGCTCGGCCAACGGACGGGACAGGCCCTCGACCAGCGTGAAGTGCCCGGGAGCCGTCCCGACGCAGATCCCCGAACCGATGCACCGGGTCGGGTCCACCTGCAACCGCCACCCGGAGCTGGTCGTCTCCTCCTCCTGGTTCACCTGGTCATCCTTCCCGTCACCAGGCCACCGGCATCGCCGCCCGGCTGAAGCGGGCGTCGCAGAGCACCGTACGCACATCGGCATGCCGGGTGGCCAGCCACGCCGGCTCCCCGTAGGGCAGCCGCACCCGGATCAGCGGCTCGTCGCGGCGCAGCCGGGCGTAACGCGGGTCGAGATTGAGCCGGTCGGGTTCGCTGAACGGGTAGCGCTCGATCGTCGCCTCGGATGTGTCGGCCACCGGATGACTTCCTCTCCTCCACGGCCCCGCCTTCGGGCCGTCCGACCGCCGGGCACGACTCCACTGTGAGTCATGCCCCGGATGCGGATGGTAGCGAGAGAGGTCGATCCTCGGCCAGTGGCTGGGGTGGATTCGTACCCCCGGCAGGCCGGGCCCGGCGCTCGGGCGCGCGGGCCCGGCCTGCGTGGGTCAGCGTGGCGAGGTGTCGCCCTCGCCGGTGCGCTGCTGGGCCATGTCGACGCCCTTGTCGATCTGCTTGTCGTACTTTCCCCCGGTGCGCTGGTCGCCCATGTCGCCGGCCTTGTCGAGGCCCTGGTCGACCTGCTTGTCGTGCTTGTCGGCGAAGTCCTTGGCCTTGTCCATGAAGTCGCTCATGCGTTCCTCCTCCGATCGGTCCTCGCAGAGCCTTCCCTGGGCCACCGGTCGCAAACCGGCACCGCCCCGGCGGGCACCCGGCCGCAGGCCGCCCCCGGCGGAGGCGACGCCGTAGGGATCCGAGCGCGGGCGGTGGGGTGTCGGAGAGCCGCCGGACGGGTAGGGACGTCGCCGAGACCGAGGAGGACCGACGTGGTCGAGGACGGTGCCGGGCGGACGCCCGAGGGGACGACGGACGACGGGAACCCCACGGCGCGTCCGGGGCCGGCGTTGGCCGGGACGGCCGCGCCGGGGGCCGGGACGGTCGGAACGGGGGCCGGAACGGCCGCGCCGGGGGCCGGGACGGGACCGCGGCAGGCGTGGGCCGGGCTGCCCTGGCTGGTCCGCTCGGCGGTGCTGTGGAGCGCCTGCCTGGTGGTGTTCGTCGCCGGGCTGTACCTGGTCGGGAAGATCGCCGTGCTGCTGGCGCCGCTGGCCATCGCGCTGGCCGTGACCTTCTTCCTGACCGCGCTGCTCGATCCGGTGCTGCTCCTGCTGCGCCGGCTCCGGCTGCCTGCGGCGCTGGCCGCCCTGCTCTCCGTGCTGCTCCTGCTGGGCGTCCTGGTCGGCGTCGGCGTGCTGGTATGGAACCTGACGGCGAGCCAGTTCGGCGAGCTGAGCCAGGAACTCGACCAGGGCCTCCAGCGGAGCCGGGACTTCGTCACCTCCACGCTCCCGGTCACCGACTCCCAGCTCGACAAGCTGGTCCAGCAGGCCCGGGACGGGCTGGGCGGCAGCGCCCCCGACCCGGTCGGCGGGGCCCGGACGGCCACCGAGTTCCTCGGCTCGGTCCTGCTCTCCCTGGTGCTGCTGTTCTTCCTGCTCAAGGACGGCCGCTCGATGTGGCACTGGGTGCTGCGCCGGATGACCGGGCCGAACCGGGAGGTCACCGCCGAGGCCGGCCGGGTGGGCTGGCGGACGCTCGGGGCGTACAGCCGGGGGACGATGCTGATCGCGGCGATCGACGCGATCGGGATCGGCGTGTCCCTGGTGCTGCTTCGGGTGCCGCTCGCCCTGCCGCTGGCTCTGATCACCTTCCTCGGCGGGTTCGTGCCGATCATCGGGGCCACCGTGGCCGGGGCGGTCGCGGTGTTGGTGGCGCTCGCCGCCAAGGGGCCCACCGTCGCCCTGCTCGCCCTGGCCGCCGTGATCACCGTGCAGCAGGTCGAGGGGAACCTGTTGGAGCCGCTGGTGATGAAGCGTCAGGTCAAGCTGCACCCGGCGGTGATCCTGGTGGCGGTGACGGCCGGCACGCTGATCGCCGGGATCGCCGGGGCGTTCGTCTCGGTGCCGATCACCGCGGTCGCGTACCGGGTGATCGACACCGTGCAGCGGCACCGGCAGGACGCCGCCGGGCGACCAGCGGCCACCGCCTGAGTCAGGCCCCGGGGCGCAGGTGGGCGGCGAACCAGTCCGCCGCCGCGTCGGCGACCTGTTCCAGCGTGCCCGGTTCCTCGAACAGATGGGTCGCGCCGGGCACCACCCGCAGCTCGGCCACCTCGCCGAGGTCGGCCGCAGCCTCCTCGTTCAACGTGATCACCTGCTCGTCCAGGCCGCCGACCAGGAGCAGCGTCGGGGCGTGCACCCGGGACAGGGCGGGACCGGCCAGGTCGGGCCGGCCGCCCCGGGACACCACCGCCCGTACCCGCTCGGGCCGGGCCGCCGCGGCCACCAGTGCGGCGGCGGCCCCGGTGCTCGCCCCGAACAGGCCCACCGGCAGTCGGCTCAGGGCCGGGTCGTCGGCCATCCAGTCCACGATCGCGGCCAGGCGGTCGGCGAGCAGCCCGATGTCGAAGCGCAGTTCGGCCGTCCGGGCGTCGACCCGGTCCTCCTCCGGGGTGAGCAGGTCGACCAGCACCGTGCCGAGCGTCCGCTCGCGCAGCACCCCGGCGACGGCCGTGTTCCGGGGGCTGTGCCGTGAGCTGCCGCTGCCGTGTGCGAAGAGCACCACCCCGGCCGCCCCGTCCGGGACCAGCACGTCGGCCGGCAGCCCGGCGTCCCCCACCGGGATCGTGACCTCGCCGCCCCGGGTCGTCGTATCAGCCTTTCCTCGCGCCGCCATCCGCCCGCCCCTTCCCGTTTCTCGTCCCGCCCGGTTACCCACCCCGGCGGCCGGAATTCGTCGTTGCCTTGACACCGGCGACAAGGTCTAGCGTGGCGGACAGGGGCGGGCGAAGGAGGGTCGGATGCGGATCGGCGAACTGGCGGAACGCGCCGGTACGAGCACCCGGACGCTGCGGTACTACGAGACGCAGGGGCTGGTCCGGCCCGAACGCTCGGCCAACGGCTACCGCGTCTACGACGAGGCGGAACTGCGGGTGGTGCACGAGATCCGCGCCCTGCTGGCCGTGGGGTTCGGCCTGGACGACATCCGGCCGTTCGTGGCCTGCCTGCGGGCCGGCCACTCGTCCGGCGACGTCTGCCCGGACTCCGTGGCCGTGCTGCGTCGCAAGCTCGCCGAGGTGGACGCCTACCTCGACCGGCTGGGCGCGGTACGGCGGCAGTTGCACGACCAACTTACCCAGGCCATCGCGTACCGGGAGGAAACATGCTTCAGGAAACGGGGACTTCCCCGCTGACCGCAGTCACCGACGCCACGTTCGCCGAGACGGTGCTGGCCGCCGACCGGCCGGTGGTGGTCGACTTCTGGGCCGAGTGGTGCCCGCCCTGCCTGGCGATCTCGCGGAGCCTCACCGAGTTGGCCGGGGAGTTCGGGGACCGGCTGCGCGTGGTCACCGTCAACACGGATGAGAACCCGGCGGCCACCAGGGCGTACGGGGTGATGTCGATGCCGACCCTGCTGGTGTTCCGGGGCGGCGAGGTGGTCGGCTCGATCGTCGGGGCCCGGCCGAAGAACCACCTGCGGCTGAGCTTCGCCCGCCACCTGGAGCAGTGACCGCCGCGCCGCCGTCGTTTGCGCTTCGGCCGACCGGGAAGGCCCGGGACGACCGCAGCACCGGCGCAGCCGCGCCCCGACGGATCGCGAGGATCGTCATGGGTCGACAGCAGGACAGGTCCAGGCAGCAGACCGCCGAGCGGGACGAACGACAGGAACGGGACGCCGAACGCGGCCGGGACTGGGCGGACGAGGCGGCGCAGGCCCGCACCTCCGACGACCCGCGAACGGTCCCCCCGCGCGATGCGGCCGGCCGCCCCTCCAACGGGCGACAGTTCTGAGCCCTCCGGTCGGGTGGGCACGCGCCGCCCGCCCGACCGGGAGCCCACCGCCGGCGGCGACGTCGCACCGGGCGTACGTCCGGTGGGGGGTGCCCACCGGTTGGGTCCGGCCCGGTCAGCGGGGCGGTGGGGCGACGCTGTCACGGGCGACCAGGGTCGGCGCGATGGTCCGTCGCAACGCCCCGCCATTGCCCGATTCGATCTGGGTCAGCAGCATCTGGAGGCTCGCCCGCGCCACCGCGTCGAAGTCCGGCCGGACGGTGGTCAGCGGCGGAATGAAGTACGCCGCCTCCGGCACGTCGTCGAAGCCGACCACGCTGATCTCGTCCGGCACCCGCCGGCCGAACTCGTGCAACGCCCGCAGCACGCCCAGCGCGAGATGGTCGTTGGCGGTGAAGATGGCGGTGACCTCCGGCATCCGGGCCAACAGGTGCCCGCACCGGTAACCCGACGCCGCGGACCAGTCCCCCGGCATCAACGGGGGCGGATCGACCCCCACCGCCAGCAGCGCCTCCCGCCAGCCCTCCATACGACCGGCGCTGTCGAACCAGTCGGACGGCCCCGACACGTGCCAGACGGTGCGGTGCCCGGCGTCGAGCAGGTGCTGAGTCGCCGCCCGGGCGCCCGCCATCTGGTCGACCGTCACCAACGGCACCGGCCGATCGGGGTCACCGTCGACGGTGACCAGCGGGACGTCCTTGGGCAGGCGTTCCAACGCCTCGCCGGCCGACTCGACCGGGGCGATGACGACGATGCCGGCCACCCGGTGCGCCAGGTGCCGCTCGACCGCGGCCGAGATGGAGTGGCGGTCCAGATCCCGCACGCTGCCCATGCTGACCGCGAAACCCTCCGCTGCGGCGGTCTGCTCCAACGCGGCCAGCAACGACGCCGGACCGTACAGGGTCGTGTTCTGCGCTACCACGCCGATGACCTGCGATCGGCCGGTCACCAACGCACGTGCCGCGCCGTTCGGGCGGTAGTCGAGCTCGGCGATCGCCGCCCGCACCCGCAACCGGGTCTGCTCGCGGACATTGGGGTGCCCGTTGAGGACCCGCGACACCGTCTGATGGGACACACCGGCCAGACGAGCGACGTCCGTCATCGCGGGACCGCGCACGGCCATGTCACTCCCCCGCCCACATCTCCGACCGGTGGCCGTCGACTGGAGCGGCCCGGCCCGATCCCCTCGCCCAGCCACCACGCCGGCGCTGAATCCCAGATGACCAGCGCTGGATCGCTGACAGTTTACGTCAGCCGCCGCCAGGCCCTAACTGACGTTCTCGGGCAGGTGCAGCAGAGGTGCCCGGCCGGGCGGCTGCTCCGGCTCGGGGCCGGGCTGGTCGAACGGCGGCACCGGCACGGTGACCGGCTCGGCGCAGGTGACCCGCACCTTCTCGCCGTGGTGCCGCAGCTCCACCACGTCGTCGGTGCAGCCGTGCCGCAGCGCGTACGTGGTCTGGTACGGCCGGACGTCGACCCGCAGCCGCATGCCCCGCCACTGCAACGAGAACTCCAGCCGGGTGAGCCCGCTCGGCAGCCGGGGCGCGAACGTCAGCAGCCCATCGTGGTCGCGCAGCCCGCCGAACCCGGCGACCAGGGCGATCCACGCCCCGGCGAGCGACGCCATGTGCACCCCGTCGCGGGTGTTCTCGTTCAGGTCGTGCAGGTCCATCAGCGCGGCCTCGCGCAGGTACCGGTGGGCCAGCTCCAGGTAGCCGACCTCGGCCGACATCACCGCCTGCGTGCACGCCGACAGGGACGAGTCCCGCACGGTCCGCCGCTCGCAGTAGAGGAAGTTGCGCAGCTTCTCCTCGTCGGTGAACGCGTCGCCGCGCCAGTGCATCGCGAGCACCAGGTCGGCCTGCTTGATCACCTGCTTGCGGTACAGGTCGAAGTACGGGTAGTGCAGCAGCAGCGGGTACTTCTCGGCGGGGGTGTGCTCGAAGTCCCACTCCTGGAGCAGGGTGAATCCGTCCACCTGCTCGTGCACGTCGACCTCGTCGTCGTACGGGACGCACATCGCGTTCGCCGCGTCCCGCCAGGCCGCCGCCTCCTCCTCGGTCACCCCGAGGTCGGTCGCCTCGTCCCGGAACCGCATCGCGTACTCGGCGGCGGTGAGCAGGTTCCGCTGCGCCATCAGGTTGGTGTAGATGTTGTCGTTCTTCACCGCGGTGTACTCGTCCGGGCCGGTCACCCCGTCGATGTGGAACCGGCCGTTCCGGTCGTGGTGCCCGAGCGAACGCCACAGCCGGGCCGTCTCGACCAGCAGCTCCAGGCCGATCTCCCGCGCCAGCCCCTCGTCGCCGGTAACCAGCATGTACCGGCGCAACGCGTCGGCGACGTCGGCGGCGATGTGGAACGCGGCCGTCCCCGCCGGCCAGTACGCCGACGACTCCGGCCCCTCGATGGTGCGCCACGGGAAGGCCGCGCCGGCGAGGTTCAACGTCCGGGCCCGGTCCTGCGCCTGTTCCATGGTGGAGTGCCGCCAGTACAGGGCGTCGCGCACCGCGCCCGGCTGGGTGTAGGTGAGCACCGGCAGCACGAACATCTCGGTGTCCCAGAACGCGTGTCCGTCGTACCCGGGGCCGGTCAGGCCCTTCGCGGAAATCGGCCGCCGCTCGGCCCGGGCACCGGCCTGGAGCACGTGGAACAGGCCGAACCGCACCGCCTGCTGCACCTCCGGGTCACCCTCGACGCGCACGTCGGCGGCGTCCCAGAACTCGTCCAGGTACTCCCGCTGCTCGCGGCGCAGCCCGTCCCAGCCGTCCAGGCGGGCCGCGGCGAGGGCCCCGCCGACCTGGTCGCGCAGCGCCGGCAGGGACCGCTTGCTCGACCAGCCGTACGTCAGGTACTTGACCACCCGCAACGTCTCGCCGGGCTTGAGCACGCACCCGACGGTGGTACGGACCCAGTCCTCGTACCCCTCCGACTGGACAGTGGTGCGCTCCGGGCCGTGCACGTCGTGGTCCATGGCGGCGGCCACCCGCAGGCCGCTGACCTTGGTCCGGTGGATCAGCAGACCGCCGCCGCCTGTGGTCAGCTCCTCCTCGGCCACCAACGGCGACTCCAGCACCGCCGCCACCCGGGGGTCGCGGCTCTGCGCCGGGAGGGTCTCGTTGGCCACCAGCTCGGACTGGAGGATCAGCCGGATGGGCCCGTCGACCGCCTCCACCTCGTAGCTGATGGCGGCGACCGCCCGCTGGGTGAACGACACCAGCCGGGTGCTGCGGACCTTGACCTCCCGGCCCGCCGGGGAACGCCAGTGCAGCTCCCGGTGCAGGGTGCCGGCCCGCAGGTCGAGGATCCGCTCGTGGGCGAGCAGCTCGCCGTACCGGACGTCGAGCGGCTCGTCGTCGACCAGCAGCCGGATCAGCTTGCCGTTGGTGACGTTGACGATGGTCTGGCCGGACTCGGGGAAGCCGAAGCCCGCCTCGGCGTACGGCAACGGGCGCAGCTCGTAGAAGGAGTTCAGGTAGGTGCCGGGCAGGCCGTGTGGCTCGCCCTCGTCCAGGTTGCCGCGCAGCCCGATGTGCCCGTTGGAGAGCGCGAAGACCGACTCGGACTGGGCCAGCACGTCCAGGTCGAGGCGGGTCTCCCGGATGTGCCAGGGCTCCACCGGGTAGGCGCGTTCACGGATCATGTGGGTGTCTCCCTGTCGATCAGGTCGCCGAGGTCCGTCACCACGACGTCCGCCCCGTGTGCGCGCAGCTCTTCGGCCTGCCCCACCCGGTCCACGCCGACCACGTAGCCGAACCCGCCGGCCCGGCCGGCGGCGACGCCGGCCAGCGCGTCCTCGAAGACGGCCGCCTGGGCCGGCTCGACCCCGAGCAGCTTCGCCCCGGCCAGGAAGGTGTCCGGGTGCGGCTTGCCGCGCAGCCCCCGCTCGCGGGCGACCACCCCGTCCACCCGGGCCTCCAGCAGCGGCTCCAGCCCGGCGGCGGCGACCACCTGCCGGCAGTTGGCGCTCGCCGAGACGACCGCGCGGCGCAAGCCGGCGTCGGCCGTCGCCTTCAGGTACGTCACCGAGCCCGGATAGACCTCGACCCCGTCGGTGCGGAGCCGCTCCAGCAGGACGATGTTCTTCCGGTTGCCCACCCCGTTGACGGTGTCCGCCTCCGGCGGGTCGTCGGGCCCGCCCTCGGGCAGGGTGATCCCCCGGGAGGCCAGGAAGGAACGCACCCCGTCGGCCCGGGGCCGGCCGTCGACGTACCGGTTGTAGTCGGGCCCCGGGTCGAACGGCCGGTACGGCTCACCGCCGGCCGCCGAGTGCCGCCGGAGGAACGCGTCGAACGTCTGCGTCCACGCCGCGTTGTGCACCCGGGCGGTCTGGGTCAGCACGCCGTCCAGATCGAAGAGACAGGCGGTCACATGATCAGGCAGGCCCAGCACGGTACGAATCTATCCAGCGGCCGGACCCGGCAAACCGGATTCACCCCATGACGCGCGGGGAGCCGGGGTGGCGACACGCTCAGCGGTTGGGGCGCAGCGTCCAGACCACGGTCATCGCCGAGGTCGGCGTGCCGTCCTCGGTGGCGATCTCGACCTCGACCGGGAACTCGGGCCGCCGGCCGGCGTCCAGTTCGGCGATCACCTCGGCCGCCGCCCGGCCGAGCCGCGCAGTGGCCCGCACCGGCCCCATCGCCAGCTTCCGGTACGCGATCTCCGCGCGCACGGCCAGCGGCACCGCGCGGTCGAGGAGTTGGCCGAACGCGGCCAGCACCACCGCGCCGGAGGCGGTCTCGCCGAGGGTGAACATCGCCCCGGCGTGCGGACCGCCGACGTGGTTGTGGGTGGCCGGCGAGTCGGGCAGCCGGACCACGGCGCGCACCCCGCCCTGCGCCTCGGGGGCCACCTCGACGAATTCGACCCCTAGGGTCCGGGCGAACGGCACCGCCTCCAGCATGCCGGCGGCGACCTGGCGTGAGTCGATGGTCATGCCCGAACGTTACTCCCCGGTAACTTGACCGGCAAGGGCGCTCCCCACTCCCCGCCGCCCCGTCATCGGGCGCTCAGCCCATGTGGTTGATCAACGCGAAGGCGGCCGCCCCGACCAGGACCTCCGCCAGCATCAGCAGGGCCAGCATCATCTCCGCCGTGGCACCGAGCCCGATCGCGATCGACCTCACGAGCTGCGGCGGGGCGGTCCGGTCGAGCACCGCCTGCCGCGCCACTCGGGCGGCGACCTGCTGCTCCATCTCGTCGCCGACGAGCTGGCTCGCCCCCCCGTACAGCGCGCGGGCGTACCCCTCGGTCTGGAGCAGGCCCGGCACCACCAGCGGCTCGAAGCTGCGCAGCGCGGTCGCCTCCTGCTCGATCGTCACCCACTCGCGGAACCACGGCATCAGGCTCTCCCGCACCAGCGTCTCCCGGATCCGGAGCAGCAGCCCGTCGGCCCGCAGCGCCTCGTCGCAGCGCTGGGTGAAACTCCTCCCGGGGCGGGCGGCGGCACTGCTCGACCGCCGCCACCAGCGACGCCGAGTAGTTCACCCGCTCGCCGAGGGCCTCCTGCGACAGGCCCGCGCCGGACCGCAGGCGGCGCAGCTCCCCGGCGAACAGTTCCAACATGGGCATCCGGTTCATCTGCACACCTCTGCACACGTGCGCCGGCCGATTCGGACGGCCGGGCTGGTGGGGGCGGAACGGCTTCCGACAGTATTCCCGCTATCAGCACACTGTCACGCAGCGGAGCCGCTGCCGCTTCCACCCCCGGGAACGCGGCGCGACCGCGCGGGCCCGCCCCTCCACTCCCCCTGGCGGGGCGGGCCCCTCCCACCGACGAAGGAGACCCGTTGATCAGCCACCAACTCCCGCAACCGGGCGACGGGCCGAAGGCGGACCGCCCCCGGGCGTACCCGCCGCACGCCCGACCCCACACGCCGCTGCGCCCCCTGTGGTGCTGCCGCGCCTGCGGGCAGCCCTGGCCGTGTGCGGAGGCCCGACTGCTGCTCAAGGTGGACTACGCCGACAACCAGGTCGGCCTGTCGATCTACCTGAGCGGGTTGTACTACGAGGCGGTCCGGGACCTGTACCGGCTCAACCCGGACGACGGACCCGCCCCGGGCGAACTGTTCGCCCGGTTCGTGGCCTCACCGGGCACGGGTGATGGATCTGACTGTCGCTTTTCGGGCAACTGCCCGGGCAAAAAGTTCGCACGCCGCGCAGGTACGGTCCTGGCTGTGTCCGACACTCCACAGCGTTCGATCGCCGGCCGATACCGGCTTGTCAGTCCCCTCGGGCAGGGCGGCATGGGACGGGTCTGGCTGGCCCGCGACGAGACGCTACGCCGGGATGTGGCGATCAAGGAACTGCTGCCGCCACCGGGTCTGACGGACGACGAGCGGCGGGAGATGCGCGAGCGGTCCATGCGCGAGGCGCGGGCGATTGCGCGGCTGGACCAGAGCAATGTGGTACGGATCTTCGACGTGCTGCATGCCGACGGCGAGCCCTGGATCGTGATGGAGTTCGTCCCTTCCCGGTCGCTGCACACGGTGCTGGCCGAGAACGGCCCGCTGACGCCGGCCCAGGTGGCGCGGATCGGCCTGGCCCTGCTCGCCGCGCTGCGCGCCGCCCACCGGGCCGGACTGCTGCACCGGGATGTCAAGCCGGCGAACGTGCTGCTCGCCGATGACGGCCGGGTGGTGCTGACCGACTTCGGGCTGGCCACCGCACCTGACGACCCGGGCATGACCCGAACCGGGATCGTGCTCGGGTCGCCCTCGTACCTTCCGCCGGAGCGGCTCACCGACGGCGTGATCGGCCCTGCGGCCGACCTGTGGTCGCTCGGCGCGACGCTCTACGCCGCCGTGGAGGGGAAACCGCCGTACGCGCGGTCGTCGGCGATCGCGACGTTGACCGCCATCGCGACCGATTCGCCGACGCCACCCCAGCGTGCGGGTGCGCTGACCCCGGCCCTCGAAGGGCTGCTGCGCAAGGACCCGAGCCGGCGGATCGACGCCGAGGAAGCCGAGCGACTCCTGCGCCAGGCGGTACCCGAGGAACCGTCCCTGGCACCAGCGCAGGCGTCGGCAAGCCCGACGCCAACGGGCACGACGGCGACGGGCACGACACCGACGGGCACGACGGCGAAGACGGCGACGCAGGACCAGTCGACCCCGAAGCCGTCCGTCACCATGGCCCCGCCGGACAGGCCGGCCCAGACACCGACCGCCACCACGACCACCACCACCGCCGCCACGACCACCACCGCCGCCACGAGGCGAAATCGCTGGCTGATCGCCGCCGTCGCGGCCGTGGGCCTTGTCGGCGTCATCGCGGTTCAACCGCTCATCAGCAACGCCCTGGCCGACGACGCCAAGCACGACCCGGTGCTCGGCACGTCGGCTTCACCGACCAACGCGCCGATGGCCGGATGGCACTACTACACCGAGGACTCCCGCTTCTCGATACCGGTCCCGGACGGCTGGCAGCAGCTCCGCGACGGCACGCGCGTCGAGTTCCACGAACTGGGCAGCCGTCGCGTGCTGGCCATCGGCGCTCTGGGCACGCCGAAGGCCGATCTCCTGGCGGACGCCCGAGCCGCGGAGGCGGCGGACCGCGAGACCACGAAGTATCCGGAGTACGAACAGGCCCACCTGCACAAGGTGAACTACCGGGCGCGGGCGGTGGACCGCGAATGGACCTACACCGCCGCCGGTGGGACGCGGATGCACGCCCTCAGCCGCACCTTCGTCGCCGAAAACGGCCAGGCATACGTGATTGATTGGATCACACCGGACAATGCGTGGGCGGCCGAGCAGGGCGCTCTCTCGCTGATCCTGGAGGGATTCCGCGCGCAGCAGGCCCCGGCATCACCGGGCGGAGCATCGACGTCTGCCAGGCCGAGCAGGAGCGTTTCGCCCTCCCCTCGCGTCAGCGTCACCCCGCCGAGGTCACCGAAGCCCGCCAAGAGCAGCACCTCGGCAAAGCCCCGGTTCACCAACCGATCCATCATCAACAACGGCAGCGGCACGTGCATCGACGTACCGGACAGCTCCCCGACCACAACTGCCAAAATCCAGACGTGGGAATGCCACGGCGCCGCCGGGGAGCAGTTCACCCTCGCCGCAGACCGCACGCTTCGGGTGGTGGGCAAGTGCCTTGAGATCACGGACACCAGCAACGGCCCACACCTACGGATCGCCACCTGCACGGGCAGCGCGAAGCAGCGTTTCGACCTGAACAGCGCGGGCGACCTGGTCAGCCTCGGCACCGTCCCGGCCAAATGCGTCGACGTGCCCGGCGGCGACCCCGCCAACGGTGTCTGGCTCAACCTCTGGGACTGCAACGGCAGCGAAAATCAGAAGTGGCACGTCGGTTAGAACTTGCGGACGGCATCGCCGCTCTGGCCGCAGCCACCGGGGGGAAGCCGCCCGCTCCGCATCACCGGCCGGCTTCCTGCCCATCGCTAGAACTCGGGGGCGTACTTGAAGTGCCAGCCGTCGTTCAGCGTTCCCGTCAGGTCGCGGTACAGACACTGCTGCACGTTGTAGGTGTTGCTGAACTCGGCACGTTCGGCCTGGCAGGCGGCCTGGGTCGGGTATGGCCCCATCGAGATCCACACCAGCGCATGTGCCGGGCTGGCGATGGCGAACGTGGCAACGGCGGTAGCCGACATCGCGAACAGAGCAAGTCTCTTTTTCATGCGAGGACTATACATCTCGATTCATGGATCTTCGGGGAGATCGGCACAGCATGAATTCCGCAGGTGGCGTAGCAGTGTGACGTCCGGCAGCAGCCCCCGCAGATACGTCTCACCCCTGGCGCGCTGATCCGACCGGACCAGCGGGGGTGAACACGTCTCCGGCGAACGCCTCAGGCCGTTGCCGCACAACGGAAGCTCATCAGGGGTCACCCCCCAACATCGAACTACCCGAACCACGCAGCGACACGCCAACCTGACAAAGCGCTATTAGAAGAGGTTGCCGATGGTGCGGATGATCTCGGCGTAGAAGTTGCCCTCGATGCTGCGGAACAGAGCGAAGCCCTCGCCGGGGCTGCCGAAGAACGGGCGGAGCGTCCAGGCGAGCTGGGTGCCGACGAAGCCGAAGAGCAGGATCCACACGTACAGCAGGGTCATGCTGGCGGGCCGCTCGGCCGCCGGACGCCGGACCGCCGGCTCCGGCCAGTGCCGGTACTGCGCCGGCGGGTACCCGGCGGGGAGCAGCCCCGGGCCGGGGTGACCGGGTGCGACGGCCATCGGGCCGGGGTGACCGACGACGGCCATCGGGCCGGGGTGACCGGGGGCGACGGCCATCGGGCCGGGTGCCGCAACCACCTGGGCGGGGGCGGCAGCCTCGGCGACGGGGGCACCCACGACGGCGGGCACGGCCTCGACGGCGGCTCCGTTGGCACCGGCCGCCACCGGCACGGGAGTCGGGGCGGGCTGTGCCGGGGCCGCCGGGGCGGACACGAGCGCCGGGGCCGGGGCGGCCGGGGCGAGCAGGCCGTGGGCGTTGAGCACCTGCATGCCGCCGGTCAGGAAGCGCAGCCCGACCACCGCGCTCAGCGTCAGGATGGCGACGTTGAGCAGCTTGAAGAAGCCGTAGTCGGGTGCGGTGATCAGGAAGAAGAGGCTGATCGGCGCGAACGCCACGGCCAGCATCGAGGTGACGGTGACCGCCACCATCACCAGCGCCAGCGACTGTCGCACCGACAGTCGGGCCCCGAAGACCAGGTTGAACAGGTAGAGCGTGGGCAGGCAGATGGCGAGCGTGACCAGGAACAGCAGCGGCAGCTTGACCGCCGAGGTCAGCGCCATCAGCACGCTGTGGAACGCGCCGAGCACCGCGCCGTAGCAGGCGAGGGCGATGCCGGAGCTGGCCAGCATCCGCATGGTGAGGCCGTTGAGATCGCGGTCGGCCACGATCTGCTGCCAGATGCCCTGCCGGTCGCGCAGGATGCGCTCGATGACGAGCGGACTGGGACGGTCAGCCGACACTGGCAGACCCCTTTCTCACACCGTGCTTTGTGGACGAGGTCCGCTGACCGTAGGGCACCGACCTGCCCACCCGCCACCCCGTCCGGGAGGTCAGCGCCAGCCCACGTCGATCCGGTCGCCGCGCTCGTCGAAGAAGTGCAGCGCGTCCAGGCGCACCGAGACGGCCAGCGGATGACCGGCGGAGACCCCCGGGTACGGCGCGAGCCGGACCCCCAGCTCCGCCGGGCGGCGGTGGTGCCGGCCCTGGTCGTTGAGCACGCTGGCCCGGTTGCCCCGGCCGGTCTCGTCGGAAGATGGTCCCGGCTCAGCACCCCGGCCGGTGAGCCGCTGTATGACCTGCCCGAACCGGCGTCGGCCGCGCTGGCCGCCGTCGGTGTCCTCGGTCCGGCTGCCCATCTCGTCCACCACGATGGCGGTGGCACCGATGTCGAGGTAGGCCAGCGACTCGTGACCGTGGTGCTCCAGGTAGCGGATCCGGCCCCGGAGCACGTCGCCCGGGGCGTCCGGGGCGACCGGGGTGAGCGCCTCGGCCCGCATCCCGACGACGATCCGCTCGCCGTGGTAGTGCGCGACGGCCCGGCTGCGGATGTCGGTCCAGGGCAGGTAGAGCGACTGCTCGCCGATCTTCAGCGCGACGTACCGGTCGAGGTGGACGTAGACGGACGCCTCCAGCAGGTTCATCCGGGGGCTGCCGAGGAACGCGGCCACGTAGAGGGTGGCCGGGCGGCCGTACACCTGGGTGGGGGTGCCCACGTCCTGGAGCACGCCCTTGCGCATGATTGCCACCCGGTCGGCCATGGTCAGAGCCTCGGCCTGGTCGTGGGTGACGTAGATGGTGCTGACGCCCAGCTCGCGGGTCAGGCCGGAGATCTCCGCCCGCAGCTCCGCCCGTAGCCCGCTGTCAAGGTTGGACAGCGGCTCGTCCATCAGGAAGAGCCCTGGCCGGCGGACGATGGCCCGGCCCATCGCGACCCGCTGGCGCTGCCCGCCGGAGAGCTGGCTGGGCTTGCGGCCCAGCACGTCGCCGATGCCCAGCGCGCTGGCCACGTCGGCGACCCGCTCGTCGCGCGGCGAGGCATCGACCCCGGCCAGCCGCAGTGGGAAGGCGATGTTGTCCCCCACCGTCATGTGCGGGTAGAGGGCGAAGTCCTGGAACACCATGGCGATCTTCCGGTCCCGGGGCTGCAGGTCGTTTGCCAGCTCACCGTCGAGCAGGACCGCTCCGGAGCTCGGATCCTCCAGCCCGGCCACCATCCGCAGCACGGTGGACTTCCCGCACCCGGACGGCCCGAGCAGGACCATGAACTCACCGTCGTTCACGTCCAGGTTGATCTTGTCGACGGCGACCGTCCCGTCCGGGAAAACCTTGGTCACATCCTTGAGCGCGACGGTTGTCACCGTCTCCTCCCCCAGCTCGTCGGCCGTACCCGAATGAATGTGACCAGGATCATCGGGTCCGCACATCGGGTAAACGTGCCATGTTCGGCTCGTGACAGGCCTATTACGCCGGCAGGGTTCAGCCCGGTTCGCCGAGAAAAACCCGGCGGACGACCCGCTCGGCGGCGTGGCCGTCGTCCAGGGCGCAGAACCGGGCCCGGAACCGCTCCCGGGCCGCGGTCGCGGCGGGGGCGTCGACCGCGCCGGAGCGGAACAGGTCGAGCAGACCGGGGAAGCTGCTGGTCACGGCGCCGGGCGGCTCGGCGAGCAGGTCCAGGTAGACGCCCCGGGCCAGCCGGTACGCCGTCCAGTCCGGCGCGTACACGACGATCGGCCGGTCCAGCACGGCGTAGTCGAACATCGCCGACGAGTAGTCGGTGACCAGCACGTCGGCGGCGAGGTAGAGGTCCTCGACCCGGTCATGGTCGCTGACGTCCCGGATCCGGGCGCCACCCGGGCCGAGGACCGGACCCGGCGGCCGGCGGTCCCGATCGTGGAAGTAGTGGCTGCGGATCAGCAGCCGGCCGGCCGGGCCGAGCGTGTCGAGCAGCACGTCCGGGTCGAACGGCGGGCGGTACCCGGGCAGGTGCTCGCGGTGGGTCGGGGCGTAGAGCACCACCCGGTCGCCGGGGGCGAGGCCGAGCCGGGAACGCACCTCGCGCACCTCGGCGGGGGTGGCGGTGGCCAGCCGGTCATTGCGCGGGTACCCGACCTCCAGCGTGGTGTACGCGGCCGGGTACGCCCGCTCCCACATCTGCGTGGAGAAGCTGTTCGCGGAGAGGCTGTAGTCCCATCGGTCCGCCCGGCGAAGCAGCTTCGCGAAGTCCATCCCCACCGCGCCGGCCGGGTAGCGCTGCTGGTCCAGCCCCATCACCTTGACCGGGGTGCCGTGGTGGGTCTGCACGTGCACCGAGCCCGGCCGCTTGCGCACGAAGTCGGGGAAATTCACGTTGTTGACCAGCCAGGTGGCCCGGGCCAGCACCCGGTGGTACTCGCGGCTGCCGGCCACCACGAACTCCACCCCGGCCGGGAGGGAACCGACCCGGTCCCGCCGGATCACCCACACCCCGCGGACCTGCGGTGCCAGCCGGCGGGCCGCCTCGTAGATCGCCGCCGGGTTGCAGGCGTACCCGCGGTACCAGTACGCCGCGTAGACGGCCAGCGTCGGGTCGAGCGGGCGGCGCAGCTCGGCCCGGTAGTACTGGCCCAGCAGCGCGTCGCGGCCCAGTCGGGCGGCCCGCCGGGCCACCGGCCTCGCCCGGCGGACCTGCCGCCGGGTGGCGTCCCGGGTGTGGTTGGCCGCCCGCAGGGCGCTGAACGTGCGCCACCGGCCGGCGGCGGCCAGCCGGTGCTTGAGCCCTTCCACCCCCTCCGGCATCGGATGGCCCCCGGGCGGTCGGAAGCGGGCGTGGTCGGCGGTGATCTGGGCGAAGAAGGCGGGCCGCAGCTCGGGAGCGATCCGCTCGCCGTTGCCGAGCACGGTCAGGTAGTGCCAGATCATCCGCTCGAAGATCGCCGGGCGCAGGCCGTCGACGGCCGGCGCCCATTGGTCCATCAGCCGGAACACCCGGTGCCACTGGACGAACACCTCGAAGTGCCGGTCCCCCCGGGTCCGGGTGATCGCGCCGGCCCGGCGCTGCCGGTAGTTGACGCAGACCCGGTCCAGCACCCCGATCCGCTCGGCGGCCATCAGCACCGGGAAGCTGAACGGCACGTCCTCGTACCAGCCGGGCTCGAAGCGCAGCCCGAGGTCGACCAGGAACTCCCGGCGGACCAGCCGGTTCCACGCGGTGTGCAGCAGCCGCAGCGTCTCCGGCCGCTCACGCAGCCGGAAGGTGGCCGGTCCGAGCGGCTCGGGGAAGACGTCCCGCATCGCGCTGCGGGTCGGCCGCTCGTCCCACCGCACCCGGACGTGGTCGACGACGAGCACGTCCGGGCGGGTGGCCCGGAGCCGGGCGGCCACCTCAGCCAGGCAGTCCCGGGCCAGCCAGTCGTCGCCGTCGACGAACCACACGTACTCGCCGCCGGCCAGGTCCAGCCCGGCGTTGCGGGCCGGACCCAGGCCGACGTTCTCGGTCAGCCGGACGGCACGGACCCGGTGGTCCCGGGCCGCGTAGTCGGCCAGGATGTCGCCGCCGCCGTCCGGCGAGTGGTCATCGACGCCGATCACCTCGACGTCGTCGAACGGCTGGCCGAGGATCGAGTCGAGGCACTCGCTCAGGTACGCCTGCACCCGGTAGGCCGGTACGACGAAGCTGATCAGCGCCATCGACCGGCCCCCCCACGTCAGCCCGGCTGGCGGACGCCTCCACGCGCCGGGACGCCCGCGGCCCGCCGGGCGCGGGCGGGCAGGACGACCCAGGCCAGGACCACGCTCCCGACGAAAACCATGAACAGGTACGTACCGAGTGTAGCCATCACAACAGCCGCGAATCCGACGATCGCCGCGATGGCCAGCAGCACCGAGCGCCCCTCCCAGCCCAGCGTCCACGGGTGCAGCGGCGGGGCCGCCTGCCGCTTCTCCAACCGGGCCGTGAGGTCGTAGTGGTGCAGGGTCAGCACGAAGACGTACCCGAAGACGACCCACGCCGGCACCCCGGCGACCACGCCGACCGCGACGGCGAACAGGTACTCGCCGGCCCGCAGCGCGGCCGGGACCAACCAGTCCAGCGGGCCGTTGTGCGCCGCCCCGGCGCCCAGGCCGGCGACCAGCAGCACCAGCAGGGCCGCCGGCACCGCCCAACGCAGGCCGGCCGGGTCGCCGTCCCCACCCGCCCGCAGCAGGCCCGCGACCAGCAGCGCCGCCGGGCCGAGGGCGCCGATCACCGCCAGCGTCAGCGGGCCCACCGGGCGCAGCGCCGGGAACCGGGCCGCGAGCGGGCCGTCGTCGCGGTGCAGGGTGGCGTCGACCGTGTCCAGCACCGGCACCCGCATCCAGCGGGCCCGCAGGGTACGCAGCGCACCCGTGTACGCGAACGCCAGCACCCCCCAGGCCAGCACCGCGACCAGGCTGACCAGCGGGTCGAACAGCGCGACGGTCAGCGCGATCAGCGCCCACCGCTCCCCGATCGGGAAAACCACCGTCCGCTTCAGCCAGTACGACAGCGACCCCGTGTCGGCCTGCACCCGCGTCGACGCGGCGTTCAGCTTGTCGCCGATCCCGCCGCCGCCCGTGGCGGCGGTCCTCGGCCGGCGGGCCGCCTCGTCGTGCAGCACCCCGTACCAGGTGTCGGTCATGTGCCGGACGGTCTGCAACGTCATCGCGGCGATGGCCAGCGCCCAGCCGTACCGGTAGCCGGCGGCCGTCGCCCCGTAGCCGAGGCCGGCGTAGACCATGTACTCCTTGGCCCGGTCGGCCATGGTGTCCAGCCAGCCGCCCCACGCGCTGAAGTGCCGGGTGTAGCGGGCGAGCTGCCCGTCCACGCAGTCCAGCATGAAGCCGAGGTAGAGCAGCACCGCGCCGGTGACCAGCGCGGGCCGGCCGCCGACGCCGAACAGCACCGCCGCGGCGACCGCGAACAGCACGGAGATCGCGGTGACCCCGGTCGGGGTCAGCTTGAGCCACGCCGACGCCTTCGTGACGTACGGGGACCAGGTGCTGACGAAGTACGTGGTGAAGAAGTCGTCCTTCTCCTTCACCGACAGCCGCAGCTCGGCCCTGTCCTCGTCGACCGCCCCGAGGGCCGCCTCGGCGGCGGCCAGCCCCGCCGGGTCGGCGACCCGGTGGGCGACGAGCAGGCGTACCCGGTGGGCGAAGGTCAGCGTGCCGAGCGCGGTGAGGCCGGCGAACAACCGGTCCACCTCGGGCCCGGCCGTTGCCGGCCCGAGGGCTGTGCCGGCCGGCGACCCGTCCGCCTCGGCGGCCCGGGCGGCGGCGGCCAGGGCCGGCAGGTCGTCCACCCCCACCCGCAGCGCCCCGCCGAACACCCCGGTCGCACCGCCTTCGAGCTGCCCGTCAACGCCGGCGGCGACCACCTGGCCGCGCTCCTCGCGCACCACGGCCCGGCCGGGGGCCGGCGGGTCGGTGAGCACCAGGGCCACCGTCGGCCCGACCGGGCTGGTGGCCAGGTGCCGCAGTACGGCGGTGTGCGCCACCAGGTCCGCCCCGCTGACGATCACCGGCCCGGTCGCGGCGTCGGCGAGGGTGGCCAGCTCGGCCAGGTCGGCGGCGTGCCGCACCTGACTCGCACCGGCCCGGCGCCACTGGTCGGCCAGCCGGTCGGCGAGCGTCGCCCCGGCGCGTGTCGGCAGGCCCGCGGCCGGCGAACCGGCGGCGAGCACGATCGCGAGCGTCACCGCGGAACCGCAGTGTTGTACGCGTCCAGCGCCTCGGCGATCGTCCCGTCGACGGTCAGCCGCCCGGCGTCGAGGTACAGCCCTCGACGGCAGAACCGGGTCAGATCCTTTTCGTTGTGTGACACCAGCACCAGTGTGCGTCCCTCCCCCAGCAATCGGTCGATCGTCGCATAGCACTTCTCGCGGAACTCCGCGTCCCCGACCGCGGTCACCTCGTCCATGAGCAGAATCGGGTGCGGCAGGTGCGAGATGATGGCGAAACCGAGCCGCACCTTCATCCCCGAGGAGTAGTGCCGCACCGCCGCGTCGATGGCCCGTTCCACCTGCTCACCGGCGAAGGAGACGATCTCGTCGAAGTGTTCGCGCAGATAGCCCGACGACAGCCCGTGCAGCCCGCCGACGAGGTACAGGTTCTCCCGCCCGGTCAGGTCGTTGGAGAAGCCGGCGGACAGCTCCAGCAGCGGCGCCACGTCGCCACGGACCCGGATCCGTCCCTCGTCGGGGATCAGCACCCCGGCGATCAGCCGCAACAGGGTGCTCTTGCCGGTGCCGTTGCGGCCGACCACCCCGACCGTCTCGCCGGCCGCGACGGAGAACGACACGTCTTGCAGCGGCCAGAACCGGCCGGCGTCGGCCGACCGGTCACCCGGTCGGATGAAGAACTCCCGCAGCCGCAGCTGCCGCCGCCGGTTGCGGACGAACCGGATGCCGAGGCCGTCCGCCTCGATGATCGGTTCCGCCATCACAGCTCCCTGAGCGCCGTCATCACAGCTCCTTGAGCACGGCGGGTTCGAGCCGGCGGAACGCCCACCAGCCGGCCACCAGCACCAGCAGGCTCGCCACGATCGTGGTGGTCAGCAGCCGGGCGTCGGGGAACTGGTCCGGGTACCAGACCGCGTGGTGGAGCTGGAAGATGCCGACCAGCGGGTTCAGCTCGTACCCGGTCTTCACCCAGCCGGGCATGGTGGACTCCCGGACCAGGCTGAGCGGGTAGATGATCGGGGTGGCGTAGAACAACAGCCGGATCAGCAGCCGCATGAACCGCTCGATGTCGCGCATCAACACGTTGAGCGCCGACAGCAGCAACGCCAGCCCGACCAGCAGCACCGCCTGGACTGCGACAGCGAGCGGCAGGGCGAGCACCGACCACCCGGGGTGCACCTCACCGCGCGCCACGTAGACGGCGGCGATGGCGACCAGGATCGGCAGGCCGGCGGCGTACTCGGCGAACCGGCCGGTGATCCGGCTGATCGGGAAGACCTGGCGCGGCACGTTCAGCGTGGTGATCAGCCGGGCCTGCCCGGTCAGCGCGTTGGTCGCCTCGCTCAGCGCCGAACTGGTCCACATCCAGGCGAAGATGCCGGTGATCAGGAACAGCGGGTACGACGCGGCGGCCTGCCCGAGGTGCCGGCTGGTGTCGCCGGAGTAGAGCACCCCGAAGACGAACCAGTAGATCGCCCCCATGCCGAGCGGCTCGATCAGCGACCAGAGGTACCCGAGCACCGACTGCTGGTACTTCACCGCCAAGTCGCGCCGGACGAGAATGCGCAGCGAGTTCCGGTGCGCCCACAGCGCCCCGACGCCAGACGTCACCCCCGCCTCCTCGCCGGATCAGCACTCGATCACGTTGACGGCCAGGCCGCCCCGCGCCGTCTCCTTGTACTTGACCTTCATGTCGGCGCCGGTCTCACGCATCGTCTTGATCACCTTGTCCAGCGAGACGTGGTGCACCCCGTCGCCGCGCAACGCCAGCCGGGCGGCAGTGATCGCCTTGATGCTAGCCACCGCGTTCCGCTCGATGCAGGGGATCTGCACCAGGCCACCGACCGGGTCGCAGGTGAGCCCGAGATTGTGTTCCATGCCGATCTCGGCCGCGTTCTCCACCTGCTCGGGCGTCCCGCCGAGGGCCTCGGCGAGCCCGGCGGCGGCCATCGAGCAGGCCGAGCCGACCTCGCCCTGGCAGCCCACCTCGGCACCGGAGATCGAGGCGTTCTCCTTGAACAGCACGCCGATCGCCCCGGCCGCCAGCAGGAACCGGACCACGCCCTCGTCGGACGCCCCCGGCACGAACCGGGTGTAGTAGTGCAGCACCGCCGGGATGATCCCCGCAGCGCCGTTGGTCGGGGCGGTGACCACCCGGCCGCCGGCCGCGTTCTCCTCGTTGACCGCGAGCGCGAACAGGGTCACCCAGTCCATCACCCGCAGCGGGTCGGTGGTCCCGGTGTCCGCCTCCAGGCTGCGCCGCAGCTCCGCCGCGCGCCGCCGCACCTTCAGCCCACCCGGGAGCACGCCGTCGCGCTCGCAGCCCTGCTCGACGCACTCCCGCATCACCCGCCAGATCTCCAGCAGCCCGTCGCGCACCTCGCCCTCGGTGCGCCGGGACAGCTCGTTGGCGAGCATCACCTGGCTGATCGACAACCCGTTGCCGGCGCTGACCCGCAGCAGCTCGGCCCCGGTCAGGAACGGGTACCGGACCCGGGCGGTGTCGGGGACGATCCGGTCCGCCCCGGCCGCCTCCTCGTCGACCACGAACCCGCCGCCGACCGAGTAGTACGTCCGCTCCCGCAGCTGCGCCCCCGCGGCGTCGTACGCGACGAAGGTCATCCCGTTCGGGTGGTACGGCAGCGACCGACGCCGGTGCAGCATCAGGTCCCGGTCCGGGTCGAAGTCGATCTCCTGGACGCCGAGCAGGCCCAGCCGCCGCTCGGCCCGGATCCGCGCCACCCGGGGCCCGACGGTGTCGGTGTCGACCGCCTCCGGCGCCTCGCCCTCCAGCCCGAGCAGCACCGCCCGGTCGCTGCCGTGGCCGTGGCCGGTGGCACCGAGCGAGCCGAACAGCTCGGCCCGCACCCGGGCCGTCGCGGTGAGCAGCCCGTCGGCTTTGAGCCCGGTGACGAACGTCCGGGCGGCCCGCATCGGGCCCACGGTGTGCGAGCTGGACGGCCCGATGCCCACGCTGAATAGGTCGAAAACGCTGATCATGTGCACTTCCTCGCCGTCGACCCCGCAGTGCGGGCCCGGCCCGGTCGCGGCCTCCCCCGGTCGGGTCGGCCGTCCCACCGCCGTCCGGGTGTGGACGGCCCAACCGGCCAGCCTACCCGCCCAGGTCACCCCCCTCCAGTCCCCGCACGCCGCCCCCACCGCAGCGTCAAGATCCGCGCCTAATTCACGGAAAGAGTGGTCTCCGCACCCCCGCGAGGCCACTCTTTCCCTGAATTAGCGCGATCCGGCGCGGCGCGGGGCGGGGCGGGGCAGCGCGGCGCGGGGCGGGGCGGGGCAGCGCGGCGCGGGGCGGCGCGGGGCGGGGAGGCGCGGGGCGGGGAGGCGCGGGGCGGGGAGGCGCGGGGCGGGGAGGCGCGGGGCGGGGAGGCGTCACGGCGGGGGTGCCCGGGTAAGCACCTACGGGACCGGGGTCGCGGGATCCCCCTCGGGACGGAGGGCGGGGCGGTCGTCCGTTCCTACCGTGGAACACAGAAGCGGCGGGTACGCCGCAGAGTGGGAGTACGACGATGAGTCGCAAACTGGTCCGGCCCCGCGAGGGGCGCATGCTCGCCGGGGTTTGCGTCGGCCTGGCCCGCCGGTTCAACACCTCCGCCAACATGATCCGGCTGCTGTTCCTGCTGTCGCTGCTGCTACCCGGCACCCAGGTGATCGTCTACCTGGTGCTGTGGGTGCTCATGCCGAACGAGGACCGCTACGCCGCCGCCCGCCACTGACCCGCCACCCACCACACGCGGAAGCGCCCGCCCCGGCAGTCCGGGGCGGGCGCTTCGTCGCTGGCGGGAGGGCGTCAGGGTGCGGTGTAGGTGACGGTCACCTTCTCGTACCCGAGGGAGCGGAGCAGGCCCTCCAACATCTTGCGGGTGTTCTCCTCGGCGCGGGCGGTCAGCCCGCTGTCCCGGGCGGCGGCGGTAATCCGGTCCTCGGCCAGCTTGTACACCTGCTGCTGGCGGTTCGGGTCGCCCTTGACCAAATCGTTGAGCCGGTTGAGCAGCCCTCGCTGCTGCGCGACGACGTAGCTCTTCTCCATGTCCAGGTTGGTCTGGGCGAGCTGCGGCGCGGGAAGCTTGACCTCGACGGACTTCCCGTCGGCCGACACGACGATCGCCCCCTCGGCGATCTTGCCGAAGTCGACGTACGCCTCGACGCTGCCCGCCCCCACGAAGAGGGTGCGCTCGTTGAGCAGGAACTCCGGGACGTTGTTCCGGTCGTTCTGCAGGTCGACCACGACCTGGAAGTTGCCCTCGGCCGCGACGTAGCGGCTGAGATCCTGGATCGACTTCAGCAGCGGTGGCTGGCTGCGGTCGGTCTGCTCCTTGCTGAACGGGTTGCGGAAGTCCGGAAAGACCCCGGCCACCTGCGTGCCGAGCAGCACCACCACGGCCAGCGCCGCGGCGCCGAGCACCACGAGCAGCCCCCGGGCGGGCCCGGAGGGGCCCCGCGGGGCGGGCCGGTCGACCTGACCGTCGGGCTCACCGTCAGGGGACATCGCGCTCACCATCCTCGATCGGACACATCGTCTTCCGATGACGGTACGGCCCTCGTGCGACACCCGCTCGGCGAGAACCCGGTCTACGCGTGTCGCACTCTGGACGGTCCCCTCCGCGCCGCGCCGGGACTGGGTCGTCGTGCCAGGTCACCAGCCGCCCCGGCAACGTGGTGGGCCGACCGGAGCGCGACGGCGGAGACTGGGGACCTGTCCCGACGGCCGGCACAGCTACCCGCCGGCCCCAACCCCGGCCTCTGCTGTGTCCAGCTCTCAAAACGTGCGCGGTCAGCGGCAGCCGGGACGTACTGCGCTATGGTCCAAGGTCTTTGCAGGTGCGGCTTGAGGGGTAGCACTCGGTTGGCTGTCAAGGCGGTAGCCTGCCGTCATGGTGGACATCGAGAGCGTCGAGGCGCAACTGAACGCGGAGCGCCGAAAGGTCGACGTTGCTACCCACAATTTTTCGGTGCGTGAACTGACTCGTATGATGTCGGACGAGGAGTTGAATGTCGCTCCTGAGTATCAGCGGAAATTTCGTTGGACCGAAGCGGGGGAGTCAGCCTTCATTGAGTCAGTCTTCCTTGGCCTTCCCATTCCGCCGATTTTCGTAGCAACAAACGTGGGATTTCAATGGGAAGTGGTTGATGGGCTCCAGCGCCTATCCACATTGATGCACTTTATGGCGGAATGCCCGGAAGACCTTGCCATTATCAACAGGATCGCTCCGCTTAGGCTGACCGGCTTGGAGAAACTCTCTGAGCTAAACGGAAAACTAGCCGACGATCTTCCCAAGTCATTGCGAGTTTACTTCGGGCGTCAACCGCTTCAGGTTGTGTCCTTGACCGATAAAAGCGATTTGCAGGTCCGGTTCGATGTATTCGAGCGCCTCAACAAAGGTGCCGTTGCGTTGACGGCCCAGGAAGTCCGAGCATGTGTCTACCGAGGAGACTTCAACGCATTCCTTGAGGAGCTTTCTGGAAATGCTGACCTGGCGGCCTTGTTGCGATTGCAGGACGTCAAGAAGCATGATGGAACGAAAGCTGAACAGGTCCTCAAGTTCTTTGCATACAGAGAACGCCGAGCCGCTTTTGATGGCCGGGTCGAACACTTCCTGAATACGTACATGGAAGACGCTACTCAGGCGTTTGAATATGAAAAGTCCAGGCGCGAGTTTGCTGAGTCGACAGCTAAACTTCGTGAATTATGCAGTGGCGGCCCCTTCCTTAGATCGGACTATGGAGTTACTCCGCTAGTCCAATTCGAGGGATGTCTCGTGGCTGTCGCGGACCTGCTCAACGACAAGGTTCCCATCGTGCAGCCCGCCGGGAAATGGTTGGACGATATCGAACTGAAGCGGGCGAGCATGGGTGGATCGAATACCCGCGCCGCCCTCGCTCGCCGCATCGACCGCGCGAAGGCACTGCTCAGTGGCACTGCATGATGCCTTAATTGCGGAGTTACATAGCCAAATTGATCGCCTGTTGGACCGATATGATGATTTACGTCGGTATCTAGTGGGCGCAGAGTCTCTTACCCGGGAGAATCCCGCAAAATGGGGATTCGCCTCGCGTGAAGCGCGCGGCGCCGCAGTCGTTGGCGCTATGGCGGAACTGGAGGCGTCAACGCGAATTTTCATCCAGCTTACTCACCGAGAACTCAACCAGGCGGCAATCCCGGTTAAAGGTATCAGGTCATCTCTCCGCGCATTAGCTGCACACGCCGAACTGGAGAGTCTGCGGCATACAGGCGACAACTCAACCTTGTGGACCCGGAAGGCGTATGCCACAACTCTGGATACATGCAGTGAGCTTACGAAGTTCCCGATAATGCGGAAGACGTCCCAGCCTCCACTTGACGGGAAAACACTGAAGCCCCCACACTTCCATCACCTTTGGCAGGTCTACGGCTTGCCCGGAGTTCCCTTTCCTGCGGTCTCGTGGGAGGGCTCCCTTCTAAAGATAGCGCTTGCGCGGAACGACATTGCCCATGGGAATTCCCATTTCCGAGAAATATTTCTTCAACCAGGCCGCGAAGCGGCCGACATCGAGCGATACCTGAATGATTTGAGCTTGTTTGCGATCCATCTGGTGGCGGAGTGGGAGGTATACCTTACGAGGCGTCTTTACCTAGCATTTCCCTGATGTTAGGAAATTCATTGGACGGCTTGGGCGGCCGTGAACCCTTGAGCGCGGACCAACTGGGGATGTGTCAATAAAGGATCGGCACTGTGGCTGGCTAAGTCCTTGTGCCGACCCCATCTCGTTCACATCGAGAGGCCAGGGTTCGGCAGTAGGAACAGATACCGGCCTTTTCCATCGACGTTGCCGGTGCGCTATACCAACGCGTACTTTTAGTCGATGTGACACGCCACCGCCCGCCCCGCCTGCCGATCGGTGAGGTTTCCGCATGCTGCAACGCCCACACCAATCAGGGCCGACGACACCCCACGACGGCCATCGACCGGAGGCGCGACAGGAGGGATGACCCCGGCGGGCGCGTTCGTCGAGGGAGCCACCCCGGTCCTTCCCTGCGCCCGACGAGTGGGTGTCCCCTCTCCAATCTCGACGGAGAGGCGAAGTCATGTCGTACCCAGGGAAACGGCACTGGTCCCGGCGCGGCCAGCACTGCGTGTGCCAGGTCTGCCGGCCGCACCAGGCGGCGAAGCCGGATCCCGAACCGACGCTGGCCGGTCCGAACCCCGCGCCGAGGCCGGCCCCCATCGCCCCGGAATTCGATACCGTACAACCCACCACTGATCGGCCCGATGATTCCCCCGCACCCCGGGCCCGCGCAGCCGCCCGCACCCGCCGATCCGCCCGATTTGGCTGTGCCGGGCCTGCGGTATGGCGCAGCTGTCTCTGCTGACGAGTACCAGGGCAACAGCACGACCCTCCTGATCTACCTCGCCACCCTGAAGTTGGAGGCCGCTACCCAGCTCGCGGCGTTGACGCCCGGCACGCCGCCTACCGACCTGACCGACCGGTTCCTGTCCTGGGCACGCGCCCGGAGGTGACGGAGGCCCGACAGCGTTCCTCAGTTGGCCTGATCGGAGAGCACCAGCACCCGGGCGTGGATCTGGTTGCGCTGCTGGAGGGCGGCGCGCAGCGCGCGGTGCAGCCCGTCCTCCAGGTACAGCCCGCCGTTCCACTGCACGACGTGCGGGAACAGGTCGCCGTAGAAGGTGGAGTCCTCGGCGAGGAGCTTGTCCAGCGCCAGCTCGCGCTTGGTGGTGATCAGCTGGTCCAGCCTCAGCGGGCGCGGTGGGATCTCCGCCCACTGCTTGAGCGTCAGGTTGTGGTCCGGGTAGGGACTCCCGTCCCGGACCGCTCTGAAGATCACGACGGTGCGCTCCCCTCCCCCTGACCGGGCCGACCCGCCGCGTCGGGTCGCATCGCGGTGTGGCGCCGCGCGTCGCGGCACCGATGACCGTGCCAGCGTAGCCGCCCGTGCCACACCGCGTTTTACTCCCTCATGTCGCATTCACTACTGCGGCGCCCCGGCCCCGGCCGCCCGGACCGGGTCCCGCGCCGCCGGTCGCGGTCGGTTCCGGCGGACCGGTCAGCTCCAGCGGCCCCGGTGAACCACCTCGTCGACCGGGCGACGCCCCCGGCTCAGCGACGGCGACCGGTGGTCCGGTGCCCGGTAGCCGACGGTCAGCGCGCCGATCGGCTGGTACTTCTCCGGCACCCCGAACGCCTGCCGGTACGCGACTGTGCGCTGGGGCGGGATGCCGAAGAAGCACGCGCCCAGCCCCTCGTCCACCGCGGTGAGCAGCATCAGCAGGGCGGCGAAGCCGGTGTCGACATGCCAGTACGGCACCGGCCAGCGCTCCGTCGAGCGGTCCGCCCAGCCCTTGTCCGGCTCGGCGTACCGCTCCAGGTACGCCGACCGGTTGGCGTGCGGCACGACGATCAGCGGTGCCCGCCGCATCCCGGCCAGCCACCGCTCCCGCCCACCGTCGTCCGGGGTGGTTGCCACCCAGAACCGCTCCCGATCCTCCGGCGCCTCCAACACCAGGAATCCCCACCCCTGGGCGAACCCGGCGGACGGGGCCCGGACCGCGTGGTCGAGCAGCCGCTCGACCACCTCGGGCGGGACCGGGCGGTCCGGGTCGTAGTTGCGCACCATCCGGCGCCGCCGGACGACCTCGGCGAACTCCATGTCGCTCCCTCGCGCCGGCCGGTCAGGCCCCGGGACGGATGCCCCAGGTGCCCCGCCAGGTGTCCCCCGGCTCCAGCGTGATCACGTCCTTGCCCGAGCGGAACGCGTCCGGCGGGCAGGTCATCGGCTCGACGGCCACCGAGCGCCGGTGCCGCTCCCCGCCGAGGGTGTCCCCGGTGAAGACCTGCCACCAGCCGAACTCCCGGTCCGCCCAGATCCGCACCGCGACGGCGTCGTCCGGGGCGGCCAGTGTCACCGAGGAGCCGCCGTCGGCGGCCCGGAACACCTCGCCGAAGGCCGCGTCGAGCACCGCGTCGCCGATCCTGCGCGGGCTGGTGTAGTCGTACTCGGTGCCGGCGACCGGAGTCGCCCCGACCGGTAGCAGCCGCCCGTCCAGCATCACCCGGGTCCGCCCGGGCACCTGGATCGAGATGTCGTCGACCGCCACCCCGGGCAGCCGCAGGTACGGGTGCGTCGAGAAGCCGAAGGGGCAGGGCCCGTCGCCGACGTTGGTCACCTCGTGCTCGACGAGCAGGCCGTCCGGGCCCACGGCGTACCGGTTGCGCAGCCGCAGGCCCCACGGGTAGCCGGGGGTCGGCGGCAGGTCGTAGCCGACCGTCACCGCGTCGTCGGCCTGCTCGACCAGGTGCCACCGCGCCCAGTTGACCAGGCCGTGGATGGCGTTGTTCCGGGTCGGCTCGGTCAGCGTGAGCTGCAACGACCGCCCCCCGAAGGAGTACTGCCCGTCGCGGATCCGGTTGGGCCACGGGGCCAGCACCTGCCCGGCCCCGCCGGGGCAGATCTCGTCGAGGTCGTACCCGTCGAGGTAGTCGACCCCGTCGTGCCGGTATGTCCGTAGACCGCCGCCCACCTCCACGATGACGGCCTCGTGGCCGGCGGCGGAAATGGTCCACTGCGCGCCTGACGGCGGGGGGGTCGCGGCGTTCTGCATGCCGGTGACCTTAGCCGTTGGCTCCATGCGTACGCGGTGTGGCGGCCCGGTAGCGGATCAGGGCCGGGAAGACCGCCACCAGCAGCACCGCCAGCACCGCCGCGGCCAGGCCGCCGCCGACCCAGGCGACGCCGGTGCCGAACCCGGCTGCCGTCGCCCCCGCGCGCAGGTCGCCGAGGCGGGGCCCGCCCGCGACGACCACCGTGTTCACGCCCTGGAGCCGGCCGCGCATCCGGTCGGGCGCGTGCACCAGCAGCATCGTCTGTCGCAGCACGGCGCTGATCAGGTCGGCCGCGCCGGCCAGAGCGAGCAGCCCGACCACCAGCCAGAGCTGGCGGGCCAGCCCGGCGGCGGCGATGGCCAGCCCCCAGCCGAACACGGCGAGGACCAGCGCCAGCCCCTGCCGGCGGAGCCGGCCGATCCAGCCGGAGGTGAGCCCGCCGAGCATCGACCCGATGGCGATCGCGCTGTAGAGCCAGCCGACCGCAGCACCACCGCCGAACCGTTCCTGGGCCACCTGGGGGAAGAGCGCCCGGGGCATCGCCAGCACCATCGCGATCAGGTCGATGACGAAGGAGAGCAGCAGCACGGGGGTCGCGGCCAGGTAGCGGAAGCCGTCCACGATGCTCCTCAGCCCCGCCCGGCGGGGCGCGGCGGTGCCGTCCGGGTCGGGCTCGGGGCGCAGCGCCGGCAGCCGGAAGGTGGCCCACAGCGAGACGGTGAAGAGCAGGGCGTCCACCGCGTACGCCACCGGCAGGCCGAGGCCCGTGCCCCAGCCGGCGAAGATCAGGCCGGCGGCCAACGGCCCGAACACCGAGGTGACGGTGTGGGTGGTGTAGTTGAGCGTGCTCGCCGCGGCCACCAGCTCCGTCGACACCAGGCGGGGCAGAATCGCGCTGCGGGTCGGCGAGGTGACCGCGAACGCGGTGGACTGCACCGCCACCAGGGTCAGCAGCAGCGCCGGGCTGCCCACCCGCAGCAGGGCCTGGACCAGCAGCGCGAGCGTCGACGCCCAGAGCAGCGCCCCGCCGGCGAGCAGCACCCGGCGGCGGTCCAGGACGTCGGCGACCGCCCCGCCCCACAGCCCGAAGACCAGCAGCGGCAGGAACCCGGCGACGCCGAGCAGGCCCACCCAGAACGAGCCGCCGGTCAACGCGTACATCTCCACCGGCACCGCGACCGCGGTGAACTGGAAGCCGAACATGGCCACGGCGCTGCCGAGCCACACCCGCCGGTACGCGGGCACGCCGAGCGGGCGCAGGTCGATCGCCCAGCGGCGCGCCCCGCGTGGCCGGGCCTCCTTGACGGCGGTCACGGGGCCAGCCGCTCCACCACCCAGCCTCCGTCGTCGGCCGTCCCCGGGGCGGGCCCGGTGCGGCGGAACCGCAGCCGGTCGTGCAGCCGGCTGGCCCGGCCCTGCCAGAACTCCACCGTCTCCGGGCGCACCCGCAGCCCGCCCCAGTTCGGCGGGGCGGGGATCGGCTCCACCTCGGCGAAGCGCTCGGCCGCCGCCCGGTAGCCGGCGTCCAGCGCGGCCCGGTCCGGGATCACCCGGGACTGTGCGCTGGCCCAGGCGCCGAGTTGGGAGCCGCGCGGCCGGCCGGCGTAGTACGCCTCGGTGTCAGCCCGGTCCACCGGCTCGATCCGCCCGGCCACCACCACCTGCCGCTGCATCGCGAACCACGGGAAGACCAGGCTGGCGTACGGGTTGGCCAGCGCCTCGACGCCCTTGCGCGAGCCGTGGTTGGTGAACAGGACGAAGCCCGCCGCGTCGTACCGCTTGAGCAGGACGGTGCGGCCGCTGGGGCGGCCCTGGGCGTCGGCGGTGCCGAACACCATGGCGTTCGGCTCGGGCAGCCGGGCGGCCACCACGTCGGCGAACCAGCGGGCGAACTGGGTGTGCCAGTCGGCCGCCAGGTCCACCTCGGAAAGGCCCAGGTCGGCGGCGTACTCGTTACGCATCCCCGCCGGTCCGGGTGTGTCACCCGTCACAGTCAGTCTCCCTCTCGTCGGACCGCCCGCATCCGCACCGCTGGCCAGCCCGCACCCCCCAGTCTCACCGAGGCCCGCCGGACGTCCGCCGGCGGGGATGAGGCGTGCAGCACAGTCGCACTGGGTCGCGCAGTCGGTTACCCAGCAGGCAAGATGTCACGAACACGTCCCTGAGGATCGCCTAAGGCGCTCGACCGGCCGGGCCGGATGAGCCCGGGGCGGGCGCATCGAGCAGATCCAGGAGAGAGCGACATGGCCGACTTCAAACCGGGGCTGGAGGGCGTCGTAGCCTTCGAGACCCAGATCGCCGAGCCGGACAGGGCGGGGGGCGCACTGCGCTACCGCGGCGTCGACATCGAGGACCTGATCGGTCAGCTCTCCTTCGGCAGCGTCTGGGCGCTGCTGGTCGACGGGCGCTTCGGGCCGGGGCTGCCGCCGGCCGAGCCGTTCCCGGTGCCGGTGCACTCCGGCGACATCCGGGTCGACGTGCAGTCCGCCGTCGCCATGCTCGCCCCGTACTGGGGACTCAGCCAGTTGCTGGACATCTCCGACGAGCAGGCCCGCGAGGACCTGGCCCGGGTCTCGGTGACCGCGCTCTCCTTCGTCGCCCAGTCCGCCCGCGGCCTGGGCCTGCCGGCCGTGCCGCAGAAGGAGATCGACAAGGCCGAGACGATCGTCGAGCGCTTCATGAAGCGCTGGCGCGGCGAGCCCGACCCGCGGCACGTCAAGGCCGTGGACGCCTACTTCATCTCGGCCGCCGAGCACGGCCTGAACGCCTCCACGTTCACCGCCCGGATCGTCGCCTCCACCGGCGCGGACGCCGCGGCCTGCATCTCCTCCGGCATCGGCGCCCTCTCCGGCCCGCTGCACGGCGGCGCCCCCTCCCGCGTGCTCACCATGCTGGAGGCCGTCGAGCGCAGCGGGGACGCCGAGGGGTACGTCAAGGGCGTCCTGGACCGGGGCGAGCGGCTGATGGGCTTCGGCCACCGGGTCTACCGGGCCGAGGACCCGCGCGCCCGGGTGCTCCGCCGCACCGCCAAGGATTTGGGCGCGCCGCGCTTCGAGATCGCCGAGGCGCTGGAGAAGGCCGCCCTGGCCGAGCTTCAGGCCCGCCGGCCGGACCGGGTGCTCGCCACCAACGTCGAGTTCTGGTCGGCCGTGGTGCTGGACTTCGCCGAGGTGCCGGCGCACATGTTCACCTCGATGTTCACCTGCGCCCGGATGGGCGGCTGGAGCGCGCACATCCTGGAGCAGAAGAAGCTCCAGCGGCTGGTCCGCCCGTCGGCCACCTATGTCGGCCCGGGCCCCCGCAAGCCGCAGCAGGTCGAGGGCTGGGACGCCATTCCGCACGGCGTCTGAGCCGGGCGTCCTCCCGACGCAGTCACCACCTGGGTGCGCGACGCCCGTCCGACCCGTCAGCGCCAACGCGAAGGGGCCCCGCCGATCGGCGGGGCCCCTTCGCGTTGCCGGGGGGCTGCCCAGCCGCGCGGCCGGCGGATGTGTCACACGCCTCACCGCCGGGTGTCCGGGTCGGCCCGGGTGCGAGGATGAATGCTCGGCAGAGCCGCCGGACCAGGTTCGGATCCCGGCCGACCGTGCGCCCACGCACGCGACCGCCGTCGGTCCGCACCCGCCCACCCAGACCGGGCCCCGCCCACGCGGAAGGATCTCGACAACCGTGGCTGACGCACCGACCATCCGGATTCCCGACGACATCAAGCCCACCGACGGGCGGTTCGGCTGCGGGCCGTCCAAGGTCCGTCCGGCGGCCGTCTCCGCCCTCGCCGACGCGGCGACCAACTTCCTGGGCACCTCGCACCGGCAGAAGACCGTCCGGGACCAGGTCGCCCGGCTGCGGCGCGGCATCGCCGAGTTCTACTCCCTTCCCGAGGGCTACGAGGTGATCCTCGGCAACGGCGGCACCACGGCGTTCTGGGAGGTCGCCGCGTTCGGCCTGATCCGGGACCGGGCCCAGTTCGCCAGCTTCGGCGAGTTCGGCGCGAAGTTCGCCAAGTCGGTCAGCCAGGCGCCGTTCCTCGGCGAGCCGACCGTGCGCAAGTCGGAGCCGGGCAGCGCCCCGACGCTCGTGGCCGAGGCCGGGGTCGACGCGTACGGCCTTCCGCAGAACGAGACGTCGACCGGCGTGGCCGTGCCGATCAGCCGGGTGGCCGGTGCCGACGAGGGCTCGCTGCTGCTGGTCGACGCCACCTCCGCCGCGGGCGGCCTGGCGGTCGACGTGCGCGAGACCGACGTCTACTACTTCGCCCCGCAGAAGTGCTTCGCCTCCGACGGCGGCCTCTGGCTGGCCCTGATGTCGCCGGCCGCGCTGGAGCGGGCCGCCGAGATCAAGGCCTCGGGCCGGTACATCCCGGCGTTCCTCGACCTGGTCACCGCGATCGACAACTCGCGGCTGGAGCAGACGTACAACACCCCGGCCCTGGCCACCATCTTCCTGGCCGCCGAGCAGACCGACTGGATGAACGAACAGGGCGGGCTGGACTGGGCGGCCAAGCGCACGGCCGAGAGCGCCGGCATCGTGTACGGCTGGGCCGAGCGCTCGGCCGTGGCGACCCCGTTCGTCACCGACCCGGCGCTGCGCTCCAACGTGGTCGCCACCGTCGACTTCGCCGACGGGGTGGACGCGGCGGCGATCACCAAGGCGCTGCGGGCCAACGGGATCGTCGACACCGAGCCGTACCGGAAGCTGGGCCGCAACCAGCTCCGCATCGCGCTCTACCCGGCGGTCGAGCCGGCCGACGTGGAGGCGCTGACCGCCTCGATCGACTACGTCGTCGAGCGGCTCTAGGCATCGTCACACTGGGTGGTCGCCAGGCCGCCGACGGCCACCCAGTGTGATCATCCTCGCAGCCCGTCCGCGACATGCGGGTGTCGGTTCCCCCACCTGGTGACGGATGGGCGTACCGTGGTGCGAGACGCCCGGGTGGCCGACTCGTGGCGCGCGGCCAGCGAAGCGGGACGGAGGCAACGCTCATGCGCCCAGTACGCTTCGTCGCCCTCTCCGAGGACGGCCAGGCGCTGGTGCTCGCCGACGAGGTCGGGCGGCTGCTCGCCCTGCCCATCGACGAGCGGATCGCCGGTGCCATGCACGCCGAGCCGGGTGCGCCCCCGCTCGCCGTGGTGTCGAACACCGCCGACCTGGTGCCGTCGCTGTCCCCGCGCGACATCCAAGCCAAGATCCGCTCCGGCGAGTCAGCCGAGGACGTCGCCCGCATCGCGGGCGTCCCGGTCGACCGGGTGCTGCGCTACGCCGGCCCCGTGCTCCAGGAGCGGGCGATGCTCGCCCAGCACGCCCGACGCACCCGGCTCAAGGGCGCCGAGAAGCCGACCCCGCTGGCCGACGTGGTCAACGGCCGGCTGGCCCAGCACGGGATCGACACCGAGAAGATCTCCTGGGACGCGTACCGTCGCGACGACGGCACCTGGCGGATCATCGCCACCTGGCCGTCGGGCAAGGCCACCGCCCAGGCGGTGTGGGACCTGGACAAGACCCGGCAGAACGTCACCCCGCACGACGACATGGCGCAGTACCTGTGCGCCGAGCGTCCCACCCCGATCCTCGGGCAGGAGCCCGCGCCGGAGCGGGGCGGCCACGCGCTGCCCGGCCCGTCGCGCGCCGAGCCGGGCCGGGGCGGGCACGGGTTGCCCGCCGCTACCGGCGATCACGGCCGCCCGGGGCGGGACCCGATCCGCGCGGGGCGGGACGCCCTGCTCGCCTCGCTTGACCGTCCACTCGGCTCGACGTCCGGACGCGGCCTGGAGCCGCGCACGCCGGCGGCGCTGGCCGGGTCCGAGGCGCCCCGGCAGCGGCCGGTCGGCGGGGGGGCTGCGGCCCTGCTCGGCGGCGGCCAGGGCTCCGCGTTCGACGACGACTCGGACGCCCCGAAGGAGATCCCGGCCGTGCCGTCGCTGGCGGTGCTCCGGCCCCGCCGCACGGGGTCCGCCGCGGCGGCGGCCGGCGGGAACGAGTCGACCGACGCCTCCGGCAAGCCCCGCAAGCGGCTGCCGAGCTGGGACGACGTCCTCTTCGGCAGCGGTCCGGCGGCCCGCGAGTCCTCCTGACCCACCCGTTTGCCGGGAGCGTGCCCGCCACGCCCCGGCAAACGGCGAGGCACTCGAAGTGCGCCCGTGGCAGGGTGGGCCGCATGGAGTACACGAATCTGGGACGCACCGGGCTCTCGGTGAGCCGGCTCTGCCTCGGCACCATGAACTTCGGGCCACAGACCAGCGAGCCGGACAGCTTCGCTGTCATGGACCGGGCGCTGGAACACGGCATCAACTTCTTCGACACCGCCAACGTGTACGGCTGGCAGACCGGCGAGGGAATCACCGAGCAGATCATCGGCCGTTGGTTCGCCCAGGGTGGCGGCCGGCGGGACAAGGTCGTCCTGGCGACCAAGGTCTACGGCAAGATGGGCGAGTGGCCCAACGAGCAGGGCCTGAGCGCCCGGCACATCGTCCGGGCCTGCGAGGATTCGCTGCGCCGGCTCCAGACCGACGTCATCGACCTGTACCAGATGCACCACGTCTCCCGGGTCACCCCGTGGGAGGAGATCTGGCAGGCCATGGAGACCCTGGTCGCCCAGGGCAAGGTGATCTACGTCGGTTCGTCCAACTTCGCCGGCTGGCACATCGGCCAGGCGCAGGCGGCGGCCGAACGGCGCAACTTCCTCGGCCTCGTCTCCGAGCAGTCGATCTACAACCTGCTGACCCGCCACGTCGAGTTGGAGGTGGTCCCGGCCGCCCAGCACTACGGCCTCGGCATCATCCCCTGGTCGCCGCTGCACGGCGGGCTGCTGTCCGGGGTGCTGCGCAAGATGGCCGAGGGCGGGGCCGCCCGGGGCACCAGCGGCCGGGCCGCCGAGGCCCTGGCGGAACACCGGCCGGCGATCGAGGCGTACGAGAAGTTCTGCGCGGAGCTCGGCCACGACCCGGCGGACGTGGCGCTCGGCTGGCTGCTCTCCCGGCCGGGGGTGACCGCCCCGATCATCGGGCCGCGCACCCTCGACCAGCTCGACCGGTCGCTGGGCGCGCTGGACGTGCGGCTCGACGAGGCGGCGCTGGCCCGGCTCGACGAGCTGTTCCCGCCGGTCGGCAAGGGCGGCCCGGGCCCGGAGGCGTGGGCCTGGTGACGGGTCCGTGACCAGCTGTTGAGCGGCGGTGTGCCGGCCCCCGACGTGGGAGGCCGGCACACCGCCGGCCTGCGGAACGGGCCTCAGACGGGCCAGGCTGCCAGCCGGTCGTACGTCGGCCGGGGGCCCTGGTGGCTGCGGGCCAGCACCAGCTCGGCGGCCGGCCACCGCGGTCCCAGGTAGTCGTGCAGGGCCTCCCGGTCGGCGGCCACGTCGGCGCGGTCGATCCGGTCGCCGGGCCGGGCGATGGTCAGGTGCGGGCGGAACGGCTTCTCGTCGTGCGGCAGCCCGCCCCGGCTCAGCCCGATCCGGACCAGCCGGGCCAGGACGCGAAGCGCCTCGACGTCGCCGCGCACGTCCACCCAGAGCACCGTGAGCCGGCCCTCGCCGAAGCTGCCACCGCCACCGAGCCGCAGCACCGGTGAGCCGACCCGGCCGGCCCGGAACGTCTCGGCGGCGATCCCGAGGGCGCTCTCCGCATCGACCAGCCGGCCCGCGTCCACCTCGCCGAGGAAGGCGAGGGTGAGGTGCGCGTTCGCGGGGTCGGCGAGCCGGACGTCGGTGCCGACCGCTGCCGCCCGGCCGACCCGCAGCCGGGTCACCTCGGCGGCCAGGTCGGCGACGGCCGCAGCCGGCGGGTAGACCGCGACGAACAGCCGCATCCGGGTACGCCGTTCAGTGGCGCCGCTGGCGGTGCGGGGCACGGGCGGCGGGCAGGGTCAGCCCGGCGGCGTGCAGCGCCCCCTCGACCCGGACCCGCTCGATCTCCCGGTCGACGCCCGCCAGCTCGCCCAGGTGCTCGGTGAGCCCCAGGCACCGGCAGGCCGCCCGGAGGTGCTCGTCGTACGCGTCGAGGACGGCGGCGTGCCAGATCACCGCCCGGCCGACCTGGTTGACCCGGTGACCGCCGAAGCGGCGCAGATCGGCGGCGATCTCCTGGAGGGATCGGCGGTCGGCCCGGTCGAACTCGGTCAGGTCGATGCCCCGGGTGAGCGAGTCGGCCTCGACGGCCTGGTCCAGCCGGGCGACGGTTCGGCGTTCTTGGCGGCGTTCACGCCACTCGGCGTACCCGCAGGCGACCCGGTCGATGATCTCGTCGGCGCAGCAGAGCAGCGCGAAGGCAACCGGCAGACTCGCGACAGCGGCGAACGCCAGGACGAGGAGAATCGCGCGGCCTACCTCCACGTATCGACGCTAAGCCCCCGCACGCCTGTCCGCTACCGCATTCTTGACATCCATGTTTATCAATTTCTAGCCCACCCGCAGGCGGGGTCCTGCTCGCCGGAGGATGCCGACAGGGGACCTTCCGTCACTCCGGGGAGACGACGTAGAAACGGGGCATCGGGAGAATCCGCAGGCGCAGGCGGGCACCCGAGCGGCGCAACTGCCAGGCGAGCGCGATCAGCGCGGTGGCCAGCGAGATCAACCCGCCGATCCAGATGCTCGCCCCGGCGCCGAAGGTCTCGGCGACCCAGCCGATCAGCGGTGCGCCCACCGGGTTGGTGCCGAGGAAGACCAGCACCCACAGCGCCATGACCCGACCCCGGAACGCGGCGTCGGTGCCGAGCTGCACCCGCTGGTTGGCGGCCTGGGCGAAGAACACCATGAAGAACCCGGCGGGCAGCAGCAGCGTCACCACCATCCAGTACGCCGGCACGATCCCGACCAGGGTGCCGAAGACGGCACAGCCGATCGCCGCGCCCAGCACCACCCAGACCGACGGGCGGCTGCGCCGCCCGGTGCCGGCCAGCGCCCCGCCCAGCGCGCCGACAGCCAGGGCCGCGCTGAACAGGCCGAACGAGGCGGCGCCGGTGTTGAACACGGTCTTGGCCAGGGCGGCCAGGGTGAGCTGGAAGTTGAACAGGCTCATCCCGATCACCGACATCACCGCCATCGGCAGCAGCAGGTCGGGGCGGCGGGCGACGTACCGTAGCCCGTCGACCACCCGGGCGGAGTCCCGCTCGCCGACCGGCGGCAGGGCCTCGCGGTACAGCTCGGCGGGACGCATCCGGACCACGTTGGCCAGCGGGGCCAGCGAGCTGACCGCGGTGAACAGGAACACCGGGCCGACGTCGACGACGGCGATGGCCAGTCCGGCCACGGCCGGGCCGACGATCCGGGCCGAGTTGAACACGGCGGCGTTGAGCGACAGCGCGTTGGGCAGCAGGGATGTGCCGACCAGCTCGGAGACGAACGCCTGCCGCACCGGGGTCTCCACCGCGTTCGCGACGCCGAGCAGGGCCGCGAAGACGAAGACGTGCCAGAGTTCCACCAGGCCGGTGAACACCAGCAGGCTCATCCCGAACGCCAGCACCGTCCAGAACACGTTCGCGACGAACAGCAGCAGGCGCTTGTCGTACCGGTCGGCGAGCCGCCCGGAGATCAGGGTGAGCAGCAGCACCGGGGCGAACTGGAGCGCGGTGACGAAGCCGAGCGCGGTGGCGGAGTCGCCCGAGAGCTCAAGGACGAGCCAGTCCTGGGCTATGAACATCATCCAGACGCCGATCATCTTGATCAGCTGCCCGGACGCGAAGAGCCGGTAGTTACGGACCTGCAATGACTGGAACATCGTGCTCAGCTTCGCCTGCACCCTGTGTGCGCCTCCTCGGTCGTACGCGTCATCGACGGCGGACGGCGCGGGCGCGGTGGCGCGGTCAGGCGCGGGCGAGCTGCTGGAGGATCTCGGACGCCCTCTGCAATGTCTCCCGGTCGGACTCGGTGAGCTCGGCCAGCCGGTGGGCCAGCCACTCGTCGCGGACCCGCTCGAACTGGTCGAGCACGACCTGCCCCCCCTCGCTCGCCGAGAGGATGACCTGCCGGCGGTCGGTCGGATGGGGGGTACGCCGTACGAGGCCGCGCTCCTCCAACTTCGCCACGATCTTGGTCATCGTCGGCGGTTGCACCCGCTCAACATCGGCCAGTTCCCTGGGCGTCAGCGCGCCCGCCAGCCTGAGGCTGGTGAGCGCGGAGAGCTGGGTGACCGTCAGGTCGCCCACCGGACGGGCCTGTCGGACCCGCCGGTTGAGCCGGGTTATCGCATCGCGCAACTGGGGGGCCAGTTGCGCCGGTGGCACGCGCTTCGCCGTCACCGTCCGCTCCGTCACGATAGTTAGCCTAGCTAATAAGCCTGGCTAAGGACATCCGATATGACCATGCTCACCAGGGAGTTCATGACCGAAAGGCCGGGGTACCCGAATAGGGAACCCCGGCCCGGCCGACCACGGTGGGTCGTCAGAGCACGACGGACTCGATCGGCCCGCGCAGGAAGTACAGCACGAAGAGCGCGGCCACCCCGTACAGCAGGGGGTGCACCTCCCGGGCCTTCCCCTTCGCCAGCTTGACCACCACGAAGGAGATGACGCCGGCGCCGATGCCGTTGGAGATCGAGTACGTGAACGGCATCAGGGCGATGGTGAGGAACGCCGGGATGGCGATCTCGTAGTCGGTCCAGTCGATGGTCCGCACCGCGGTCATCATCAGGAAGCCGACCACCACCAGCGCCGTGGACGCCGCCTCGAACGGCACCACCAGGGACAGCGGCGCGAGGAACATCGCGAGCAGGAACAGCACGCCGGTGACCAGGTTGGCCACGCCGGTCCGCGCGCCCTCCGCGACACCGGCGGCGCTCTCGACGTACGACGTGTTGCTGGAGACGCTCGCCGCGCCACCCGCCGCCGCCGCGATCGAGTCGACCAGCAGGATCTCCTTGGCCCGCGGCGGGGTGCCCCGCTCGTCGAGCATGCTGCCCTCCTGGCCGATCGCGACCATGGTGCCCATCGTGTCGAAGAAGTCCGTGATCAGCAGCGTGAAGACGAACATCAGCGGGATCAGCCAGCCGACCCGGCTCCAGGAGTCCAGCACGTTGAAGTTGCCCAGCAGCGACAGGTCAGGGACGTCCACGACCTTCTTCGGCAGCTCCGGCACGTTCAGCGCCCAGCCGTGCGGGTTGGGCTTGCCGTTGACGAAGGACGGGCCGACGTTGGCCACGGCCTCCACGATGATCGCCATCACGGTCGAGGCGAGGATGCCGATCAGGATCGCGCCCCGGACCCGGCGGACCACCAGCACGATCGTGACCAGCAGGCCCACCACGAAGACCAGCAGCGGCCAGCTGACGATCTTGCCGTTGATGCCGAGCCCGACCGGGACCGTCGTGTTCGCCACATCCGGGATACGGCGGACGAAGCCGGCGTTGACCAGGCCGATGATGGTCAGGAAGAGGCCGATACCGACGCCGATCGCGGTCTTGAGCTGGGTGGGCACCGCGCGGAACACCGCGGTACGCAGGCCGGTGAGCACCAGGATCGCGATGAGCACACCCTCGATCACCACCAGGCCCATCGCGTCGGCCCAGGTCATCTGTGGGGCGATCTCGTACGCGACCAGCGCGTTCACGCCCAGGCCGGCGGCCAGCGCCATCGGGAACCGGCCGACGACCCCCATCAGGATGGTCATCAGGCCGGCGACCAGCGCCGTCGCGGCGGCCAGCGCGGGGATGGACAGCTTCTTGCCGTCGCCGTCGATGGCGCCGCCGAGGATCAGCGGGTTGAGCACCACGATGTAGGCCATCGTGAAGAAGGTCGCCAGACCACCTCGGACCTCGCGGCTCAGCGTCGAGCCGCGGGCGGTGATCTCAAAAAATCGGTCGAAACCGTTACGGGGGCGGGCTGGATCGGGTGCATTGCTCTTGTACGGCGGCGCAATGGCCATCTGGTCCTCGCAGGTGATCTTCCGTCTGTCGCGCGCATCGTCGCAGATCACCGGCCACCTGCAAAAGTTGGTCGCGTACGCTTGCCCCCGTGCGACAGGAGCAACCGCCGCGGCCCGAGCCGCTCGACCCGCCGATGGTGCCGTTCGCGGTCGCCGGGCTGGCGGTCTGGGCGGTGGTCGGTCTGGTGCTGCTGATCTTCTTCCGGACCTGGCTCACCGAGCATGGACGTCAAGACTGGCTCTGGACGTGCCTGGCCGGATTCCTGTGGGGCTTTCCCGGTCTGGCGGTGATGATGCGCCACGACGCCAACCGGCGTCGCCGCCGCGCCGCAGCTCAGACCCTCCGGCCGGACGACGCCGGCCGCTGACGCCGCCCGGTCAGGGGCCGTACGGCTCGGCCGGCTCCGCCACCGACCCCGGGGCCCAGCTCACCGACACCGGCTCGCTGACCGACATCGCCTCGACCGCGCTGTCGTCGTACACGGTGGGCAGTTCGTCGACCGGGGTGTCGGGGGTCTCGATGAGGGTCTCCGAGTGCGCGCCGCAGCCGTGGTCGGCGCTGACCACCCGGCCGTCGTCTGGGGCGTAGAAGTTGCCGCACGCACCGAAGGACTGCCGCAGCGAGCCGGCCAGCGGCAGGTAGAAGCCGCAGGTGCCGCAGCGGGCCGCCGCCGGGGCGGCCGCCGAGATCGACGCGGCGGGCCCATGGTCGCCCTCGTACCAGCGCTGGGCGGTCTCGGCGCGGCCCTCCCGGGAGAGCACCCGGGGCCGGCCGAAGCCGAGCTCCCAGGCGGTTTCCTCGACGGCGGGGTCGTCGGAGAGCACGTACCCGGGGGCGAGCCGCTCGTCGTCCGGCGAGGTGGGCAGCAGGTCGCCGGGGCCGAGGTCGCCCGGCTTGAGCCGCTCCTGCCAGGGCAGCCAGCCGGGGGCGAGCAACGCGTCCGGGCCGGGCAGCAAAACCGTTTCGCAGATGGTGACGTTCCGGCTGCGCGGCACCCGGGTCACCGTTACCGCCCACCGCCAACCCCGATAACCGGACAGCAGGCACTCGAAGTAGTGGGTGACGAGCCGGTCGGCCTCGGCAACGGACTGGAGGTGGTCACCGACGACGTCGGAGGGCTCCACCTCGGTGATTGCGTCGCGGGCCACCTCGACGGCGGCGGCGCAGACCTGGTCGAGGCGGGCGGCACGGGCGGAGGCGGGCCTGGTCACTCAACCATTGTCCCCCATGCGCGGCGACGACCGACAGGCACTCCCCGGAGCGTGTTCTCCGATGGTGGTCGCGCGGGGGTGGGGCGGATGGGCGAGGATGGTGCACATGCCGTTGTTCTCCCGCTCCGAGCGGTCCCTACTCGGGCGGACCGTCGGCACCGGCATCCGCGCCGTCCGCCTGCTGCTGCGTGGATCCGCGCGGGGCGGACGCTGGATGACCCGCCGGGCCGGCTCGGCCCGGACCAGGGGCGCCGGCGGCGAGGTCGGCATGGTGCGCCTGTTCGACCTGCACGCGGTCTCCTGTGCGGGGGACACCCTGATCGCGATCGGGCTCGCCGGCACGATCTTCTTCGAGGTGCCGCTCGGCGAGGCGCGCAGCAAGGTGGCGCTGTACCTGCTGGTCACGATGGTGCCGTTCGCCATGCTCGCGCCGGTGGTCGGCCCACTGCTGGACCACTTCCGGCACGGCCGGCGGTACGCGCTCGCCGCCACCATGCTCGGCCGGGCCTTCCTCGCCTGGATGATCTCCGACCACATGGGCGGCTTCGGCCTCTACCCGGCGGCCTTCGGGGTGCTCGCGCTCTCCCGGGCGTACGGGGTGGCCCGCTCTGCGGCGGTGCCCCGGCTGCTGCCGGAGGGGCTCGGGCTGTCCCAGGTGGGCGCGCGGGCCAGCGTCTACGGCACCATCGCCGGCGGGCTGGTCGCCCCGATCGGGCTGGCCGCGTTCTGGTTCGGCCCGCAGTGGTCGCTCCGGGTCGCCTCGGTGATCTTCCTGGTCGGCATGGTGATCGCGCTGCGGCTGCCGCCCCGGGCGGACTCGGAGCCACCCGAGCGGGTCCCCCGCCCGCTGCGGTCGCTCGGCCGGCGGGCCGCCGGGGACCGTCCGCTGGGACGCGGTCGACCGGCCGGCCGGCTCGTCATCGCCACCCTGGTCGGTGCGGCCCTGCCCCGCGCGGTGTACGGCTTTCTGCTGCTCTTCCTCGCGTTCGCGCTGAGGAAGGGCGACCTGACGACCGACTTCTTCGGCCGGGACCTGAGCCCGGAGGTGGCGCTCGGCCTGGTCGGCGGGGCGCTGGCCGTGGGCACCTTCCTGGCCACGGCGGTCGGCACCCGGCTGCGCATTCACCGGCCCACCGCGATCCAGTCCAGCAGCATGATCATCGTGGCCGGCACGGCCGTCCTGGCCACCATCCAGTTCTCGCTGCCGATGGTGGCGCTGCTCTGCCTGGTCGCCGCGCTGGCCAGCGGGGTGGCGAAACTGTCGGTCGACGCCTCCATCCAGGAACGCATCCCGGAGCGGCTGCGGGCCAGCTCGTTCGCCCACTCCGAGACGGCGCTGATGCTGGCCTTCGTGGCCGGCGGCGGCCTCGGCCTGGTCCCGCTCGACGGACGGCTCGGCATCGCCGTCGCCGCCGGGGTCGGCGTGCTCGCCGCCGCCCGGGGCGTGTACGTCGCCGGGAAGCTCCGCGACGAGCGGCTGATCGGCCGCCCGCTCGGCGACGACGAGCTGACCGAGGAGGCGACCACAGCCCCGCCGGACGCCGCCGACACGGCGGCGGACGTCGCCCCGATCTCACCCGCCCCGATCTCACCCGCCCCGGCCCCACCCGGCCCGCCCTCACCCGACCGGTCCGCGCCCGGCCCGGTCCGGGGCCCCGACGTCGGTCCGGCCGACGACCCGGCCCTCGCCCCGCCCGGGTACCACATCTACCGGCCCTCCTCCGCCGCCTCCGGCTCCGGCGGCCCGGGCGGGGCCGACGACGGAAGCCGCCGCGAGCCCCGGGACCCGGTGTCGTGACCGGCCTCACCGCCGCGCGGACCACCTCCGCACGGACCGCCGCCGGCGGGCTGCTCGTGGTGACCGCGGTGCCGGCCGAGGCCGAGGCGGTCCGCGCCGGCCTCCCGGCCCACACGCCGAGCCACCCAGGCTCGTCGGGGGCAGGCTCGGGGGCAGGCCCAGGGGCAGAGGCGGGCCCAGGGGCAGAGGCGGGCCCAGGGGCAGGGGCGGGGGCAGGGCCGCCGCCAGGCCCCGCAGTCACCGTCGTGCCGGTCGGGGTGGGACCGGCCGTCGCCGGGGCCGCCACCGCCCGGCTGCTCGCGCTCGCCGAGGCCGCCGGCCGCCCGTACCGGGCCGTGATCAGCGCGGGAATCGCCGGCGGCTTCGTCGGCCGGGTGGCGGTCGGCGGCACGGTACTCGCCACCCGCAGCATCGCGGCGGACCTCGGCGCCGAGTCACCGGAGGGCTTCATCCCGGTGGACGAGCTGGGCATGCCGTCCGAGCTGCTCGGCGGCGGCAGCATCGTGCCCGCCGACCCGGAACTGCTCGCCACGCTGCGCGCCGCCCTGCCATGGGCGACCGTGGGCGCGGTGCTCACCGTCAGCACGGTGACCGGCACCTCCGCCGGCACCGAGGCCCTGGCCGACCGGCATCCGGACGCGGTGGCCGAGGCCATGGAGGGGTACGGGGTGGCGGTCGCCGCCGCCCAGGCCGGCCTGCCGTTCGCCGAGCTGCGCACCGTCTCCAACCCGATCGGCCCGCGCGACCGGTCCTCCTGGCGGCTGCGCGAGGCGTTCGCCGCCCTCACGGCGGCCACCGCCGCACTGGCCTGAACCAGGGCCGGGCCCCGTCAGCACGCCCACCGGGGCGGTGAGCGGTCGAGGCGAAGCGCGTAGGGCCGGCTTGCCTCCAACCGGTACCCGCAGGCCAGCAGCAGATCGACGCCACCGAAGTCGGCCACGGCGTGCGCCACACGGAGCCCCGTTCGGTCCATCTCCACGGTGAGCGCCTCCACCAGCCGCCGCCCGATACCGAGCCGGCGACATGCCCCGGTCACCAGGACGCCGTCCAGCACGATCTCCCGCTCCCCGGCGTCGATCAGGTCGCCGTACAGCAGGCGAGGGCTGCGCTCGTGGGCCCGCAGCTCGCCGAGCACCCGGCCGTCGGGCAGCTCCGCCACGAACCGCCAGCACGTCGAGGGCAGGCCCTCGCCGGTGACCCGGCGCACCGCCACTTCGCGGCGGATCCGGTCGGCCCACCGACGCTGGTCCCGGTAGCGGCGACTCAGCTCGTACGTCGCAGCCGGCACCGGTCGCGGGAACCGCTCCGGGGGCAGCTTGTACCACTCCGCCCACCAGGCGCCCGGCCAGTCCTTTGGGTCGTGCACCTCCCAGACGTCCAGGTGCGCCGGGTACCGCCGCCCCGCCTCGTCCCGCATCCCGTCGTGCGGCACCCCCGGCACCGCCAGCACCTCGGGCGGCCGGTCCCCGGGCCCGTCCCCGGGCCGCCCGACCAGCAGCCGGCCTCCCGCCGCCCGCACCAGACGCTCCACGGTACGCAGCCTCGGATCGGCCACGTCCCCCGACTCGATCCGGGCAACCGTGCTCTTCGGCACGCCGGCCCTGGCCGACAGCTCCCGCTGGCTCAGGTCGGCCTGTCGGCGCAGGGCCCGAAGCACGGCCGCGACGTCGACCGCCTGATCGTCGATCTCGGTCGGCTTGCAGTCCCGCCCGGCGGTACCTGTTGGATTCTCCACGCATCGATGGTCGGCGGTGGCTGCCGGACCATCAACATCCAACCGAAACCTGTGGACAGACCTGTGGACAACAGCCCTCGGCGGTGGAAGGCGGGTCTCCATCCGGTCCCTTTGGAGCTGCCCCGTTCATGCGCCCACTGGCCGGCACCGGCCGACCGCCATGCCCCCCATACCGTTACGGCCGTCCTACGTAAAGCGGCAGAACGGCACAAACGGCGGACCGGCACAAAACGGCAGAGCGACAAGAACGGCGGACCGGCGCAGATCGGCAGAACGGGCGGAAGGACAGAACGACGCAGAACGGCGGAGCGACGGCAGACTGGGCGGACGGGCCGACGGCCGAGGAAGGGCGGAGGGGAGCCTCCGGTTGTTCTCGGCCGAGAGATCAGCGAACTCCGGATTGCCCCGTTCATGCGGGCAGCTCCAAAGGCGGCGGAAGGCAACCCCGAAGCCCGTGCGCCACGCAGCTGACGCGTCGCGCCCACACCGGCCGACGCGCCACCCCACCGCTCGACGCCCACACCCACACCCCGCACCGCTCACCACCCCTGCACCGCTCACCACCCCTGCACCGCTCACCACCCCCGCACCGCTCACGGCCCACGCCCTCACCGCCCACACCCTCACCCGGGCGGGGCGGGGCGCAGCGGGCAAGCTGGTTACAGCGGGCAGGGGCGGGTCACAGCGGGCGGGGCTGGCCGGGGCACGGCGGGAGGGGCGGGGATACGGTGGGGGCGTGGCGCTCTCCCTGGCGATCTCGCCCTGCCCCAACGACACGTTCGTCTTCGACGCCCTGGTGCACGGCCGGGTGCCGGGCGCTCCGCCGGTCGAGGTGACGTACGCCGACGTGGACGTGACCAACACCGCCGCCGAGCGGGGGGCGTTCGACCTGGTGAAGGTGAGCTACGCGGCGCTGCCCTGGCTGCTGGACGACTACCACCTGCTGCCCTGCGGCGGCGCGCTCGGCCGGGGCTGCGGCCCGCTGGTGCTGACCCGGGGGGACCAGGACGACCCGGGTGACCAGGGCGACCCGGTCGGGCGGGTCGGGCGGGCGGGCCGTAGCGACCTGACCGGCGCGACGGTCGCGGTGCCCGGGGACCGGACCACGGCGTACCTGCTGTTCCGGCTCTGGTCGGCCGACCGGCCGCCCGCGCGCATCGAGGTCGTGCCGTTCCACGAGATCATGCCGGGGGTGGCGGCGGGGCGGTACGACGCCGGGCTGGTGATCCACGAGGCACGGTTCACGTACCCCCGGCACGGGCTGACCGCCCTGGTCGACCTCGGCGAGTGGTGGGAGGGCGACACCGGGCTGCCGATCCCGCTCGGCGCGATCCTGGCGCGCAAGGGCGCGGTCGACCCGGTCGAGGCGGCCGGGTGGATCCGCGAGTCGGTCCGCCAGGCGTGGGCCGACCCGGAGGTCAGCCGGGAGTACGTGCTCGCGCACGCCCAGGAGATGGAGCCCGACGTGGTGGACCGGCACATCGCCCTCTACGTCAACGAGTTCACCGCGGACCTGGGTGACGCGGGGTTCGCCGCCGTGGAGGCGCTGCTGGGCCGGGCCACCGACGCCGGGCTCGTACCTCCGACCTCCGGCCCTTAGACCTCGAGCTCGCGCGCCACCGCGTGGACGAGCTGAGCGATCTTCTGCGCGGACTTCCGGTCCGGGAAACGGCCCCGCCGCAGGTCCGGCTGGACCTTCGCCTCCAGCACCTTGATCATGTCCTCGACGAGGCCGTGCAGCTCCTCCGCCGGCCGGCGGCGCAGCTCCGCCATCGACGGTGGGGCGTCGAGCAGCTTGACCCCCATCGCCTGGGCGCCCCGGCGGCTGTCCACCACGCTGAAGTCGACCCGTTGACCACCCGTGAGGTCGGTGACGCCCGCCGGTAGCGCGCCCTTGGGCAGGAACACGTCGCCGCCCTCGTCGCTGGTGACGAACCCGTAACCCTTGGCCGCGTCATACCACTTCACTCGACCCGTCGGCACCTGAGAACCCCTGCTTCGCTTGAGACGTCTACTGCTTCAAGGCTAGCCGGATCATGTGGTCGAGCGCCGCTGGGAATCCGGTGAGATCGTCCAGCACGAGGTGGGCCCCGGCGGAACGCAGTTCCTCGGCCGAACAGGGGCCGGTGGCCACCCCGATCCCCGGGACCCCGGCTACCTCTGCGGCCACCATGTCGGCCACGTGGTCGCCGACGTACAGGGTCGCGCCGTGCTCGCGCAACGCCGTCGCCTTCTCCTCGGCGAACAGGTCACCGGCCAACTCGTCCACGGCCAGCCCCAGGTGGTCCAGGTGCAGCCGGGCCAGCCGGCCGATCTTGGCGGTGACCACCAGCGCCCGGCCGCCGTGGGCGTGCACGGCCTCGATGGCCGCGACCGCGCCGGGCATCGGCAGGGTCGGGGTGATCGCGTACGCCGGGTAGAGCTCCCGGTACGCCTCGACGGCCGACTCGACCCGCTCGGGCGGGAACCAGCGGGCGATCTCCACCCGCAGCGGTGGGCCGAGCCGGGACACCGCCGCGTCGGCGTCCACGGGTACGCCGGTGCGCGCGGTGAGCGCCCGGAACGCCGCGGCGATGCCGGGACGCGAGTCGACCAGGGTCATGTCGAGGTCGAAACCGACCGTCAGCGAGGGCATTCCGAGAACGTACCCGCCCATCACCGGCCGAGCCGGACGTCCGGGGGGCGCGCGGGCCCCGAAGCGGGCTAGCGTGGAACGACGATGACCACCTCACTCGCCGACCACCTGCGGACGCTGCCCGACGAGTCCCTGGCCGCCCTGCTCCAGTTGCGGCCGGACCTCGTCGTGCCCGTGCCGGCCGACGTGTCCGCGCTCGCGATCCGGGCCCAGTCACGGGTCTCGGTGGCCCGGGCCCTGGACGGGCTGGACCAGTTCACCCTCCAGATCCTCGACGCTGCCCGGCTCACCCGGGGCCCGGACGACGGCACCACCGCCATGGAGGCGGTCCTGGCCATGGCCACCGCCGGCCCCCGCGCACCGGCCCCCGCCACCATCCGCGGCGCGGTGAACAAGCTGCGCGCGCTCTTCCTGCTGCACGGCCCGGAGCACGCGCTACGCGTGGTGGGCGGCGTGGACGAGGTCTCGCCGTACCCGGCGGGGCTGGGCCGGCCTGCGGCGGAGCTGGACCCGCACGCGGCCGCCCTCTGCGCGGACCCGGCGAAGCTGCGACGCACGCTGCTGGCCGCGCCGCCGTCGGCCCGGGCGATCCTGGACCGGCTCGCCGCCGGGCCGCCGGTGGGCAGCGTGCCCCCGGGCGCGCTCCAGGCCCCGCCGCTCGGCGCCGAGGACAGCGTCCCACCGGACCCGACGAACGGCGGCGCGCCGACCGGCTCGCCGGTGCGCTGGCTGGTGGACAACCGGCTGCTGGTGCTGGTCTCCGCCGGCACCGTGGAGCTGCCCCGCGAGGTCGGCCTGCTGCTGCGCCGGGACAGCGGCCCGCTCGGCCCGCTGCGCACCAGCCCGCCGCCGGTGGCCGCCGCGCCGCGCGAGGCGAAGGCCGTCGACTCGGCCGGGGCCGGGCAGACCATGGAGGTGGTACGGAACACCGAGGCGCTGCTGGAACTGCTGTCCGCCGAGCCGGCGCCGGTGCTGCGCTCGGGCGGGGTCGGGGTGCGTGACCTGCGCCGGCTGGCCAAGACCCTCGGCGTGGACGACCCGACCGCCGCCCTGCTGCTGGAGGTGGCGTACGCGGCCGGGCTGGCCGGCGAGCTGGAGCTGACCGGTGCCGCCACCGCCCGGTACGGCGCGGACCAGCAGGTCATGCCCACCGGCGGGTACGAGGTGTGGCGGGCCATGTCGCTGGCCCAGCGCTGGGTGCAGTTGGCCCGGGCGTGGCTGGTGATGACCCGGCAGGCCGGCCTGGCCGGGCAGCGGGACGACCGGGACCGGCCGATCTCCGTGTTGTCGGCCGAGGCGGAACGGGCCGGCGCGCCCGCCGCCCGCCGGGCCGTGCTGTCGGTGCTGGCCGACCTGGAGCCGGCCACCGCCCCGACGCCGGAGGAGGTGCTGGGGCTGCTCGACTGGCGGGCGCCCCGACGCAGCCGGGGCCGGGAGGCCGCGTACCGGGAGGTGCTGGCGGAGGCCGCGCGGCTCGGGGTGACCGGGCTGGGGGCGCTCACCTCGTACGGGCGGCTGCTGCTGGCCGACCTGACCGACGCCGACGAGCGGGGGTCGGACGACCCGCTCGGGCTGCACACGGACGCGGAGAGCGGCGCCGCGTCCACCGCCGTGCGGGCGCTGGACGCCCTGCTCCCCTCCCCGGTCGACCACTTCCTGGTGCAGGCCGACCTGACCGTGGTGGTGCCCGGCCCGCCCGACCCGGCGCTGGCCGGGGAGCTGGAGGTGGTGGCCGAGCACGAGTCGGCGGGCGGGGCGAGCGTGCACCGGGTGACCCCGGCGAGCGTGCGCCGGGCCCTGGACGCCGGGTACTCGGCCGACGACCTGCACGCCCTGTTCCGTCGCCGCTCCCGCACCCCGATCCCGCAGGGGCTGACCTACCTGGTGGACGACGTGGCCCGCAAGCACGGCGGGCTGCGGGTCGGCTCCGCCGGCGGGTACGTGCGCAGCGACGACGAGGCACTGCTCGCCGAGGTGCTGGCCGACCGGCGGCTGGAGCCGCTGGCGTTCCGCCGGCTGGCCCCGACGGTGCTGTCCACCCCGTACCAGGTCAACCGGATGCTGATGGCGTTGCGCGACGCCGGGTACGCCCCGGTGCCGGAGGACGCCTCCGGCGCGGCGGTGCTGGCCCGGCCGAAGACCCGGCGGGCCCCCGGACGGGCGCCGGTCGGTCGGACGCTCGACCCGCTGGCGTCCCCGAAGCTGGCCATGCCGCGGCTGCTCGGGGTGGTGGAGCAGATCCGCCGGGGCGAGGCGGCGGCGCGGGCGGCCCGGCGGGCCCCGGCGGTGGTGCGTGGCAGTACGGCCGGCTCGGGCCCGGCACCGGCGCACGGCCACAGCGACGCGCTCGCCGTGCTCCAGCAGGCGGTCCGGGACAAGGCGCTGGTCTGGGTGGGGTACGTCGACACGCACGGGGCGACCGCGTCCCGGCTGCTCCGGCCGGTGTCGATCGGGGCGGGCTATCTGCGGGCCGAGGACGAGCGGACGGAGATGCTGCACACCTTCGCGCTGCACCGGATCACCGCGGCGGTCCTGGAGAGCTGACCGGCGTGCCGGCGCCCGGCCGGGGCCCCGTCCCCGGTCAGCGGCGGCTGCGCCGCACGGTGCCCACCACGGAGACGGCCAGCAGCAGGGCGAACCCCGCCCCGGCGGACTCACCGACCGAGGCGACGAAGCCCTGCTGCTGGACCAGCCAGCCGTACAGGAACCAGGCGACGAGGACGGCGGCGGCGAGCCCGTAGCCGACCACGGTGGCCGTGGTGACCGCGATGCCGGGCACGGGCTCGTCCTCGGCTGCTGCCGCCTCGTGGTCGACGCTCATCGCCGCCTCCTCGGAGCCGGGGCTGGTCGGGTGGAGGACGGATCGCGGGCCGGGTGATCGCGGGCCGGCCGGATCGCGGCCCGGGCCGGTCAGGTGCCGGGTCGACGGCCGAAGAGGACCACCCGGCTGCCGACCTTGCCCAGCTCCCACGCCCGACGGGCGTCGGCGGGGAGCAGGTTCACGCAGCCGTGCGAGCCGATCGACTTCTCGTGCAGGTAGGTGGTGGTCTGGTGGTAGCCCATCCCCTGGGTGAAATGCTGCCAGTACGGCAGCCACACCTCGTACGGGTCGGACCACTCCTTGATGTTCCGGTAATTGATCTTGTACGTGCCGGCGGGGGTGGCGTACCCCGGCATGCCGGTCCGGGTCACCGTCGGGCCCCAGACGACCTTCCCGCCGCGCACCGCCCAGGTGGTCTGCCGGGTGAGGTCGATGCAGAAGGTGGTGCCGGACGACCCGGCCTTGCACCGGCGGGTGTCGGTGGTGGCCAGCCGCTTCGACACGTCGTACGTGGTGGGGCCGGCGCGGCCGGCGGCCGGGCGGATGTCGTACCGCTGCTGGAACTTCTTGATCGCGGCGCAGTCGGCGGCGGACTGGCGGCCGTCAACAGTCACCCGCCCGAACCCGCCCAGCTTCGCCAGGTAGGTCTCCACCTCGCGCTGGTGCTCGCCCTGCTGGCAGCCGGCGGCCCGAGTCGGCGCGGTCGGCGCGGCCCGCTCGGGGGCCGCCGTCCGGGTCGGCGTCGGCTTGGGCCTGGGTTTCGGCTTCGCCTTCGTCGGGGTGGGGTTCGGCCGGGTCCGCTGGTCGGGGCCGGACGAACCGCCCGCCCCCGTTCCCTGCTCGGCTGAGCCGGCCTGGGCGAGCCCTCCTCCACGGCCACCCGGGTCGGCCTGCCGATCGGGCGTGCACGAACCGACGCCGACCAGCGTGACCACAGCCAAGGCGACGACCCTGGCGGTGAGCGGAACCTGTCTCATGAGGCCTCCCAGGATGGTCGTCCCTCTGCTAGACGCCGGACGTACGGGAATGGTTGCACCCCGTGTCCGATTTTCTGCCCTCATCCGCTTCCGTGCAAGACTGGTTGGTCGGCCCGGGGTCACCCGGACACCCGCGAGGCGGCCGGCGACCAGGCAAGGAAAGGACGCTGGCGTGAGCGGTGGACCACTGATCGTTCAGTCGGACAAGACCCTGCTGCTGGAGATCGACCACCCCGACGCCCAGGCCTGTCGGATGACGATCGCGCCGTTCGCCGAGCTGGAGCGCTCCCCCGAGCACGTGCACACGTACCGGCTGACCCCGCTGGGGCTGTGGAACGCGCGGGCCGCCGGCCACGACGCCGAGGGCGTGGTGGACTCGTTGATCAAGTACTCCCGCTACCCGGTGCCGCACGGGCTGCTGGTCGACGTGGCCGAGACGATGGACCGGTACGGCCGGCTGCAACTCGCCAACGACCCGGCGCACGGGCTGGTGCTGCGGGCGCTGGACCGGATGGTGCTGATCGAGGTCGCCAAGAGCAAGAAACTCGCCGGGATGCTCGGCGCGAAACTCGACGACGACACGATCGCGGTGCACCCGTCCGAGCGGGGCCGGCTCAAGCAGGCGCTGCTGAAGCTCGGCTGGCCGGCGGAGGACCTGGCCGGGTACGTCGACGGCGAGGCGCACCCCATCGAGCTGGCCGAGGCCGGCGGGGACGGTGGGAAGCCGTGGACGCTGCGGTCGTACCAGCGGGAGGCCGTGGAGGCGTTCTGGGCCGGCGGGTCGGGCGTGGTGGTGCTGCCCTGCGGCGCGGGCAAGACCCTGGTGGGGGCCGCGGCGATGGCCGAGGCGAAGGCGACCACCCTGATCCTGGTGACCAACACGGTCGCCGGCCGGCAGTGGAAGCGGGAATTGATCGCCCGCACCTCGCTGACCGAGGAGGAGATCGGCGAGTACTCGGGCGAGCGCAAGGAGATCCGCCCGGTCACCATCGCCACGTACCAGGTGCTCACCTCGCGGCGCGGCGGCGCGTTCACCCACCTGGACCTGTTCTCCGCCCGCGACTGGGGCCTGGTCGTCTACGACGAGGTGCACCTGCTGCCCGCGCCGATCTTCCGGTTCACCGCCGACCTCCAGGCCCGCCGCCGGCTCGGCCTGACCGCCACCCTGGTCCGCGAGGACGGCCGGGAGGGCGACGTGTTCAGCCTCATCGGCCCCAAGCGGTACGACGCGCCGTGGAAGGACATCGAGTCGCAGGGCTGGATCGCCCCGGCCGAGTGCACCGAGGTACGGGTGACGCTCACCGACGCGGAACGGATGTCGTACGCGACGGCGGAGGCCGAGGAGCGCTACCGGATGGCGGCGACCGCCCGCACCAAGCTGCCCGTGGTCAAGGCGCTGGTCGACCGGCACGCGGGCGACCAGGTGCTGGTCATCGGCGGGTACATCGACCAGCTGCACCAGCTCGGCGAGTACCTGGACGCCCCGATCATCCAGGGGTCGACGACCAACAAGGAGCGGGAGCGGCTGTTCGACGCGTTCCGGTCCGGCGAGGTGCGCACCCTGGTCATCTCGAAGGTCGGCAACTTCTCCATCGACCTGCCCGAGGCGGCCGTGGCGATCCAGGTGTCGGGCACGTTCGGGTCGCGGCAGGAGGAGGCGCAGCGGCTGGGCCGGGTGCTCCGCCCGAAGGCCGACCGACGGCAGGCGCACTTCTACACCGTCGTCTCCCGGGACACCATCGACACGGAGTACGCGGCGCACAGGCAGCGGTTCCTGGCGGAGCAGGGGTACGCGTACACGATCGTCGACGCCGACGACGTCCTCGGCCCCAAGCTGCCCACCGTCGACTGACCGCCCCGGTCAGGCGGCGCGGAGCTTCCGCAGGACGTACTGGTTGAGGCTCATGCCGTCCTCGGCGGCCTGCATGGCGAGCTCCCGGTGCAGGCTCTCGCCGACGCGAAGGTTGAACTTGCCCGAGTAGTGGCGGTCCGCGAACGGCTGCGGCACCTGTTCGCCCTGCTCCTCCATGTCAATGATCACCTCGCGTAGCAGGCCTTGGAGCCCCTGAAGGGCCTCGGTCTGGGACGACGCCAGCCAGGTCAGGGATGGGAACTCGGCACAGGTGGCGACGAACTCGTGGTCCTCGGCGGACCAGGTGACCCGGTAGGTGTAGTGGGTGATTTCGGGAAGGGCACCGGGCTGCATCACATGGCCTCCTTCTTGTCGATCGCTTTGTAGGCAAGGTTCTGCGGGTTCTTCCGCATCGCTTCAACGATCCTGGCTACGGCCGGCATACCCTTATGGTACTGCTGGTAGTACCAGATGCAAGGAAGTCATCGAACTGGCTCAGAGCGTCTTCGTGATCCCCTCGGCGGTGATCAGGGCGTCCTGCCGGGCTCAGTTGAGGTTGGCGCACACCACCACCACCGACGCGCCCGCGACCAGCGGCGCGAGCAGCCACTTCACCGGCTCCGCCCGCCACCTCTGACGCGACCGGCCGGCCGCGTCAGGGGCGGCGGCGCAGGTAGCGGGCGCGGCGGCCGGCGTCGCGGAACCCGAGCCTCCGGTACAGCACGGCAGCCGGGTTGTCGTCGTTGACGCAGAGCCACGCCTCCCCGGCACCGGCACCGTCACCGGCCAGCGACCGCAGCGCGACGGCCACCAGGTGCGCCCCGACCCGCCGCTGCCGCCAGCCGGGGACCACGCCCACCTGGTCGACCCAGTTGTCGATGACGTTGAGGAAGCCGACGGCGGCACCGTCGGGGCCGCGGGCGATCAGCGACAGGTCCGGCCGGTACCCGTCGTCGTCCCACAGCTCGCCCAGCCACTCCTCGGCATCGGGCGGCCGGAATCCGGGACGGTCGGCGAAGGACGCCCGGTACGTCTCGAACAGCTCTGGGCCGGCCTCCCGGACCATCGGCCCGGTGCGCACCCCGTCGGGCGGCGGCACGTCCGGCAGGGCGGCCAGGTCGTGCCGCAGCACCCACTCGACGAAGGTCCGCTCGAAGCCGCGCGCCACGAACAGGGCGTCCGCGCCGGGGCTCCAGGACTCGGTGGTGAGCAGCAGCTCGGCACCCCCGGCCTGCTCGCCCGCCCAGTCCAGCAGCCGACCGCCCAGACCCCGCCCACGCCAACCCGGATGCACCAGGCCGGTGCTGGTGGCCGGCTCCCGGCCGGTGCCCACGCCGACGGCCGCGACCAGACGGCCATCGTGCCAGGCACCGAGGGTACGAGTCTGCAACAGCCGGGCCCGCAGCAACGGGGGACGGGCGAACAGCGGCAGCCCGCCGTCGACGGCCAGGCATCCCCCGGCCAGCTCCGTGAGCGCCGCGAGGTGCTGCTCGCCGACATCCCCCCAGGTGAGAGCGTCCACGCCCAGATCCGTCCGATCCACCGGAGTCCCTTCCTCGTCCTGCCCGCCGAGAGAAGTAGGCGGCGCGGAGCCCGGTGGAGTCAAAGGGTTTCCGGACCCGAAGCTGCCCAGCGTCGACTGAGCATCGGTCCGGCGGCCGAGCCCGTCAGCACGCCGTCGTCGGTCCCGAGCCGCCGCCGACTCAGCGACTCAGCGACTCAGCACGGTTACCCGCGCCATGTGCGACAGCTTCTCGGGATTGCGTACGGCGTAGAGCCCGGTGATGCGGCCGTCGTCGATGCGCACCGCCAGGACGGTGTCGAGCTCCCCGTCGAGTCGGACAATCAGCGCCGGGTTGCCGTTGACCTGTGCCGGCCGCAGCGACGAGAGGTGCGCGCTCCTGCTCCACCCGCCGGCCAGCAGGCGGGCGACCTTGTCGGCCCCCACGATGGGCCGTAGGACGGCCTGCCTGACTCCACCACCGTCGCCGAGAAGGACGACATCCGGGGCGAGAATGTCGAGCAGGCGCTGCAGATCACCGGTTTCGACCGCCCGCTGGAACGCATCGAGCGCGTTCCGGGTCTCGATCGCCGAAACGACCCGGCGTGGCCGGCGCGCCGCGACGTGTGCTCGGGCCCGGTGTGCGATCTGCCGGACTGCGGCCGTGCTCTTGTCGAGGGCTTCGGCGATCTCGTCGTACCCGAGGTCGAACACCTCGCGCAGCACGAACACCGCCCGTTCGGTCGGCGCGAGCGTCTCCAGCACCAGCAGCATCGCCATCGAGACGCTGTCGGCCAACGCGACGTCCTCGGCCACGTCGGGCGCGGTTAGCAGGGGTTCAGGCAGCCAGGGGCCGACGTAGGACTCCTTGCGGCGGCCGAGCGTACGAAGCCGGGCGAGTGCCTGACGGGTGGTGATCCGGACAAGGTACGCACGCCGATCCCGCACCGTGCCGAGCTCGACGCCCGCCCACCGCAACCACGTCTCCTGCAGGACGTCCTCCGCGTCGGCGGCCGAGCCGAGCATCTCGTACGCGACGGTGAACAGCAGGTTCCGGTGGGCGAGGAACGCCTCGGTGGCCGGGTCCGACAGCTCGGTGTCCCGGCCTCCGTCGGCTGCGGTCTGCGGTGTGCCCACCATGGGTGACTCCCGTTCGCTCTCGACTGCGTCACCCATCAGATGCCGAACCCCGCCGTCTTGTGACACCTCCGGCTGTGGCAGTCGTCACCCGCCCAGGCCGTCACAGGGACCCGAACGCCGGCATCTCGTGTTCGTCCGACCGAACCCCACGAGTGAAGGACGGCACCATGGACGCCCGATTCAACCTGTTCGACAACGAGCTCGCCACGAGGTTCGCCAAGCGGTTCGCCAACGCCGGCATGGTGATCCATCAGTCGCCACTACCGAAGTCCACGCAGGAACTGGTGTCGCTGCGCGCCAGCCAGATCAACGGCTGCGGCTGGTGCATCGACATGCACACCAAGGAGGCCGCGACTGCCGGTGAAACCTCGATCCGGCTCAACCTGGTCGCCGCCTGGCGCGAGTCCACCGTCTTCACCGAGGCCGAGCAGGCCGCGCTGGCGCTCGCCGAAGAGGGCACCCGGCTCGCCGACGCCCACCAGGGCGTGTCCGACGAGACCTGGGCCCAGGTACGCAGGCACTACGACGACGACCAGATCGCCGCGCTGGTCGCCCTGGTCGCCCTGATCAACGCCGCCAACCGGCTGGCCGTGATCGTGCACCAGCGGGGCGGTTCCTACCAGCCCGGCATGTTCGCCGCCGCGTTCGACTGACGCGCTCCGCCATGTCGGCGAGATGGCGATTCGGGTCACCCCGACCCCCCACATCGCCGACATGGCGGTCGGCAGGGCTTACCTGGCGCCGCCTGCCGGAACGCCACCCAGCCGAGCCCGGCCGAGGGGTATTGAGCCCACCCGGTCAGAGGACCCGGGTGATCTCCTCGGCGGTGATCCGGGCGTCGAGGCGTGACCGGTCGAGGTTGGCGCAGACGACCACGGACGCGCCGACGGCGAGCGGGGCGAGCAGCCACTTCAGCGGCTGATCGTCCTGGGTGGCGTCGACCAGCAGCCGGTCCCCGGCCCGCAGGTCTAGCTGCGCGGCGATCTCGGCCGCGAGCCGGCCCCACTCGTCGTAGCTGGTGCCGTCCGGGCTGGCCGGGTCGCTCGGGCGGAGGGTGGTTACGCCGGGCGGCGTGGCAGTGTGCCGGAGCACCTCGGCGGACCAGTCGAGCCAGCCGACCGGCACCTCGGCCAGCGGCCCCGTTCCGGTGCCTACCAGGTACCGGTGCAGGCCCTCGGGCACGTCCTCCAGCCAGTCGTCGAGCCGCTCCGGGGTGACGAACACGGCGTCGTACGGTCGGTCCCCGCTCGGCTCCAGGACCGGCAACCCGGCGGTGGCCCGGGGCCGGAACGACACCGCGACCCCTACCGACCAGGCACCCAGCAGCACTGCGGCCGTACGCCAGTGCGGCGGCAGCAGCACCGCCGCCCGGTCGCCGACGCCGAGCCCGCACCCGTCGCGCAGCAGGCCCGCCGCACGAGCGGCCCAGTCACCCAACTCCACGGCGCTCAGCGCGACCCGCTCGCCGGTCGCGTCGTCGTAGAAGGTGAGCAGCGAGCGGTCGACGTCGCCGGCCATCGCAGCCAAGGAGGGGACGGCCGCCGTGACGGCCGGCAGGGTGGTCCGCTCCACGTGGCACTCCTCAGTTCGGGCGCACCGCCCTGGTCGTCGGCACCGGCCGAGAGTTTCGCCTGGTCACCGGCCGGGGGCCGGCACGGACGGGGGCTGGCGTCAGCGGGCTCGTCGAACAGCGCCCTCGCCCCAGACCGGCCCGTCGCTCCCGTAGACCATACCGTCGGCGCCAGTTACCACCGCTGCACCTCAAGCGGGGAATTCACGGCGAGCAGGAACGGGCTGGACCCTGGCCGAAGCCGCTGGCGCGGTCGCAGCACCCCGGGCGGCGCGGAAGTTGACCGCCCACCCACCAGCCTGGTCAGCCCCGGGAGGACTCCGCGACGAAGACGCCGCGACCTGGACGGCCGACCAGCACACCCTGCTCCCGCAGCGTCGCCACCGCGCGGTGAATCGTCGAGAGCGACAGGTCGTAGTGATCAGCCAGTTCTTGGGTGGACGGTATCTGTTCCCCGGGCTGAAACTCGCCCACCTCGATCCGCCTCAGCAGATCTTTGATCAGCTCACTCATGGTCGGCGGGATCGGCACGTGGAGGCCCCTTGCAGTCGGTTGGCGCTCCCAGTATCGAGCACGAGGTGAAAGGGCGGCAACAACTGGAAGGGAAGCAGTAGGCAACGCGTCAGCGAGATTTGATAGGTAGGCAAGCGTTGACAGAGGTGAGAGGTGTCGGTAGCGTCACTGTCGGTGATGCGGTACTGCTGCGGTCGGTTGGCACCTCTCGTACCGGTTTCGCATCGCCGCCGGAAGACCCCACCCCGCGCCACTCCCCCGGCGCGGCCCTGCCGCCGTACCGCCGTTCGTGGCTGCGGCGGCCGGGCGGGCGGCCTCCGCCGACTGCGACCGGCGGGGGCCGCCCCTCCACTTCGACGTGCACCCGACGAAGGGCGGTCCCCCGTGCGTCACCTGATCCGTTGGCTGACCGGCCGACAGGAGAGAACAAGACAACCCCTGCGCCCCGCGCAGATCCGCGAGCGGCGGTTCAACGTCCGCCGGCACGGGCTCGACCCGTTCGAGATCCGCGCCTTCCTGCACGAGATCGCCAACGAGCTGGCCGTCGCACAGGCCGCCGTGGTCGCGGTACGGGAGGAGAACGTACGCATCCGGCGTGCGCTGCACACGTGGCAGGGCGGCCAGTCCGGAAAGCACCGGTACCGATGAGCGATCGCTGGGTGATCCACCTGCCGATCACCGCGCCCGACCTGCTCCGGGCACGGGTCTTCGCTCGAACGGCGGCCCGCCTGCTGGCTCGGCTCAGCGCCCGCGTCGAACCGGGCGGGGTGACGGTCTCGGCCGAGGACGAGCAGAACGTACGCCACTGGGTCTTCTGCGACCGGCTACTGTCCGGCCGCGCGCGGTGCACCCTGCCGGCCGATCACATCTCGCCCTGCTCTCGCCGTGACCGGTGGATCAGTCGGGGATGAGCGGAGAGGCTCAGATGACGTGGGTGGCCGCTGGGCGGCGGCGCGGGCGGTCCAGCGGCGCCCGGTCCAGGTTCGCGTCGATCACCGAGGACTCGCCGCCGCAGAGCGGGACGAGTAGCCACGGATCACCCCCGCGTGCGCGGGGAGCAGTTGCCGGGGCGATGCGCGACGCCATCACCACCGGGATCACCCCCGCGTGCGCCCGTACACACGGGGTGTTCCCCGCCGGGTAGCTGTCACCTGGGCATCTTCGGCATGCGACGCACGAACTCCTGCTAGCCTGGATGTCGCAGGACGCCCTCGGGCTCCCGCACCCGCCTTAGGGCCCGCTGACGCGGGCCCTTCGTGCATCAAAGGATCAGGGAACCTTGGCCAGGGGGTCCCAGCACCAGTTGTGGTAGCAGCAGGAGGCGACCAGGGACCACAACCGCTCGTTGGCCGCCGCTTCCCGCAGGTCGGCACCGGGCCGGTCGAGACGCTGGAACAGGAACGTCACCAGGTCGACCGCTTGGACGAGCCGGCTGGCGTGCGACGGGGCGAAGTGCAGCGTGTCGACGATCCGCGTTAGCTTCCTCGACCGGTACCCACCGGTCCCGGACACCCGGTACCGCGTCAGGTCGGCTCGGTGCGCCGCCTGCTCCTGCACCTCGTCGGCGATGACCAACGCATACTCCTCCCGGCTCGCCGCATACCCATCGATCCTCTCGAGCAGGTGCGACAGCACCACCTCGTGCGCGGGCCGGGCGGACGCGGCGTACCTCTTGGCCAGGGCTGCCCGCTTCACACCCCGGATGATGATCGTGACGTCATGGGCACCGATCGCCTCCATGGCCCTGCGGTAGACCGCGATCCGGGCCCGGGGCGGCACTCCTTTCCAGACAGATCTGGCATGGAATATGTCGTAGCCGTGCAGCTCGGTCTCGGATGGCACGCTGTACGTCTTGGTCGCGTGGTCCATCACCTGGTCGAGTGCCTCGCTCAGTGGCATCGCGACCTTGTCCGGGACCAGCAGCGCCCCGATCCAGTAGAGACGGTCGGTGAACGACTCATCAACGTACGTGAGCAGCACCAGGTGAGGGTACGACGGTCCTCCGTCGACGACACGGACTCGGACTCGGCCGGCGCGTCAGCCGGCAGGCAGTTCGGGGCCGCCGTCCAGCAGCGGTGCGAGCAGATCCCCCTGCTTCTCCACCCGCTTCAACACCTCCGCAGCGGTGTAGGGGCGAGTCGCCGGCCGTTTACCAGCGGCACCGGCGGAAACCTCGTCCCAGGTCAGCGGGGTCGACACCGCCGGCACGGACTGGGCCCGCAACGAGTACGGCGACACCGTCGTCTTGGCGGCGTTGTTCTGACTCCAGTCGATGAAGACCTTCCCAGGGCGCAGGTTCTTCGCCATCCGCGACACGACCAGCTTCGGGTGCTCCGACTCCAACTCCTGGGCGATCCGCTTCGCGTAGTCGGACACGAGATCAGAGGACTGGGTGCCGGCGATCGGGCAGCACAACTGCATGCCCTTCTTCCCGGACGTCTTCGGGTACGCCTCCACCCCATCGGAAGCCAGCCGGTCGCGCAGCAGCAGCGCCACCTCGCAGCACTCGCGCAGCCCCGCCGGCGACCCCGGGTCCAGGTCGACGACCATCGTGTCGGGATGGCTGCCGATCCTCCACTGCGGCGTGTGCAGTTCCAGGGCGGCGAGGTTGGCCAGCCAGACGAGGGTCGGCAGGTCGTCGGCCACCACGTAGTCGATGGTCTCCCGGCCCTTGCTCGACCCGGGGACGGGCAGCGTCTCGGTGTGCACCCAGTCGGGGGTGGCGGCCGGGGCGTTCTTCTCGAAGAAGCTCTTGTCGTCGACCCCGTTCGGGTACCGGATCCGGGTGAGCGCCCGGTCGGCCAGGTGGGGCAGGAGCACCGGGGCGATCCGGGTGTAGTAGTCGATCACCTCGCCCTTGGTGAAACCGGCGTCGGGATAGAGCACCTTGTCCAGGTTGGACAGGTCCAGCGAGCGCCCCTGCACGTCGACCCGGAACCGGTCACCCGGCATCGTCCACCTCCTGCGGCGGCTTGTCCGGGCGGAGCCGCAGCAGGCGGGGGAAGCGCAGCCGGCCGTCCGGGGTGCGCTGACCGTACTTCACCTCGACCACCACCGCGGGCCGTACCCAGATGGCGGCCCGGGCGTCCTCGCGCGGCACGTCCCCGGAGAACGGCGACTCCCCGGAACGCAGCGGCTCCAGCTCGCGCAGCAGCTCCCGTTCGATGGCCGCGCCGATGCCGCCGCCGACGCGGCCCCGGTAGACGAGCCGGCCATCCGGGCCGGGCACCCCGACCAGCAGCCCACCGATCTTGCGCGCGCCGGGTCGCCAGCCGCCGACAACGAAGTCGCCGGTCACCTCCAGCTTGACCTTCACCCAGTCCGGGGAGCGGACCCCGGGCCGGTAGGCCGAGCCGGCCCGCTTGGCCATCACCCCTTCGAGGCCGTGCTCTCCGGCCGCCTCGTAGGTGGCCGGGCCGTCGGTGAAGGTCGGCGGCACCGCCCACCGGGCGGCGCCGAGGCCCAGCCCGTCCAGCAGCTCCCGGCGCTCCCGCCACGGCCGCCCCGTCAGGTCCGCGCCACCCAGCCGGAGCAGGTCGAAGATCATGTACGTCACCGGCGCGGTCGCCGCGAGCCGGGCCGCCTTCGCCGCGTCCCGCACGTGCATCCGCTCGGCCAAGGCGGTGAACGAGGGCTGGCCGGCCTGGTTGAGCAGCACCACCTCGCCGTCGAGCAGCGCGTCGTCGACCTGCTCGCCGAGGGTGATCAGCTCCGGGTACGCGGTGGTGATCTCCGCGCCGGAGCGGGCGTACAGGTGTTGCCGGCCGGTGGTGATGTCGGCCAGCGCGCGTACGCCGTCCCACTTGAACTCGTACGCCCAGTCGGCGCCGGCGGGCAGTGGGCCGGTCATCGCGAGCATCGGCTTCAACGGCGCGCCGGGCATTTCTCGACTGTAGTAGGGCAATCGAAGTGCTCGCGCCCGCTTCGATCCTTTGGGATCCTGAGCTGAACCGGGGAGAGGAGTGGGGTATGCGGGCGATCTGGAAGGGGGCGGTCTCGTTCGGGCTGGTCTCGATCGCGGTGAAGCTCTATTCGGCCACCGAGGAGAAAGATATCCGCTTCCACCAGGTGCACCGGGAGGACGGCGGGCGTATCCGCTACAAACGCACCTGCTCCGTCTGTGGTGAGGAGGTCACCTACGACGACATCGCCAAGGGGTACGACATCGGCGGCGGCGAGATGGTGATCCTGACCGACTCCGACTTCGCCGACCTGCCGCTGACCACCTCGCGGGCCATCGACGTGCTGGAGTTCGTCCCGGCGGAGCAGGTCGACCCGATCCTCTACAACAAGGCGTACTTCCTGGAGCCGGAGGGCGCGGCCACGAAGCCGTACGTGCTGTTGCGCGACGCGCTCGCCGACTCGGAGCGGGTGGCGATCGTGAAGGTGGCGCTGCGCCAGCGGGAGCAGCTCGCCACCCTGCGGGTCCGGGAGGGGGTGCTGCTGCTCAACACGATGCTCTGGCCGGACGAGGTGCGTACCCCGGACTTCGGCTTCCTGGGCGAGGACCTGAAGATCCGGCCCCCGGAGCTGGCGATGGCCAGCTCGCTGATCGACTCGATGGCCGGGGAGTTCGAGCCGGACGTCTTCACCGACGACTACCGGGCGGCGTTGCAGGAGGTCATCGACGCGAAGGTGGAGGGCCGGGAGGTCGTCCAGCCGGAGGAGGTCGAGGAGGCCCCGGCTGCGGCGGTGGACCTGATGGCCGCGCTGAAGGCGTCGGTGGAGCGGGCCCGGGCGGCGCGCGGCGAGCAGCCGGCGGCCGGTGGCGGGGAGCCGACCCCGATCACCTCGGCCCGGTCGGCGCAGAAGGCGGCCAAGGCCCCGGCGAAGAAGACCGCCGAGAAGAAGACGGCCGAGAAGAAGGCCGGGGGTACGAAGAAGGCGGCCACGAAGAAGGCCGCGGAGGCCGACGCCGCGAAGAAGGCCCCAGCCAGGAAGGCCGCGCCGAAGAAGGCTCCCCGCAAGACCGCCTAGTGGCGCGGCGGGGCCCGGTCGACCGTCGGGCCCCGCCGCGCGGGTCAGCCGCGGCCGAGCTTCTGGGTGGGGGTGACCCGGACGATCACCCGCTCCTCGCCGGGCTGCCGGAACGGGTAGGTGTCCTGCCCGAGGTACTTCTGCGCCATCCGGTCGATGTGCTCGTCGGCGCCCTCCTCGACCAGTTCGGTGGTGCCCTTCACCCACAGGGTGCGGAAGTCGTCGGCCTTGTCGACGACGGAGACCGCGACCATCGGGTTGCGCTGGATGTTGTTGTACTTCTGCCGCCCCTTGGCCGTGTTGAACACGATGTGCTGGCCGTCGGTGTCCACCCACACCGGCGTCACGTGCGGGGTGCCGTCCGGCTCGATGGTGGCCACGTGCGCGAGCTGCGGTTCGGCCAGCAGGGCCAGGTCTGCTTCGGTGAGGATCGCCATGGTCGTGAAACTACCCTCGTCGGGAGCCCCGCACCCGGGCAACTGTGGCCGAAGCGGTAGGGACCGGACAGGACGAACGGGCGGGGCGGGCGGGAACGGGACGGCCGGACCGGGACGGGCGCCGGCCGAGGCAGCACCGAGGGGAGCAGGGCGGGTACCGTGTGCGCTGGCCTCGGCAGCGGCCGCCGGGCCCCCACCTCTTGATCAGGGAGTCGACGTGAGCGAGCGTGTGCAGAACCGGTCGGCGGGCCAGGGCCCGGGCGGCAAGGCGGAGCGGCGACTTGGCCTCCAGTTGGCGGCGAAGAAGGCCGCCGAGGCGAAGCGCCGCCGGCAGTCCATCCTCGGCGCGCTCTCCGGCCTCGCCGTCGTGGCGATCCTGGTCGGGGTCTTCGTCGTCGTGAACCAGGGCGACGACGACGCTCCGGGTGAGTTCGCGTCCGCCCCGTCGGCCGGGGCCAGCGCCCCATCGGCCGAGCCCACCGCGCCGCCCGCCCCGCAGATTCCCGAGGGGATGGACCCGGCGCTGGCCACCAAGCCGAAGGTCGAGGCGGGCAAGGGCGAGCTGAAGAAGCTCGTCGTGACGACGCTGATCAAGGGCAAGGGCCCGGCGGTCAAGTCCGGCCAGCAGATCACCACCAACTACGTGGGCGTGTTCTACAAGGACGGCAAGGAGTTCGACGCGTCCTGGAAGAACGGCCAGCCGGCCACCTTCGGGATCGGCGTCGGGCAGGTCATCAAGGGCTGGGACCAGGGCCTGGTCGGGGTGAATGTGGGCAGCCGGGTGCAGCTCGACCTCCCCGCCGAGCTGGCGTACGGCAACGATGCCTCGGGCGGCCGGCCGACCGGCCCGCTGCGGTTCGTCGTCGACGTGCTGGCCGCCCAGTAGTCCGCAGTCATGCGGTAGTTCACAGCGGTCTTCCTTCCGGTCGCCCACGACCAGTAGGTTCGGGGTCACCGTGGGCGGTTCCGGCCGCGCCGCGGTGATTCCCGATCCGACGCGGAGGTGCACGTGGCGGCGCTGGACGACCCGGGTCTCGCCCGGCTGATGTGGACACACTTCGAGCCGGTGCACGCGGTCACCTACTTCCATCCGCGCGCCCGTGCCGCCTACGAGGCGGTCGGGCTGCGCGGCTACTGGCGGGGCTACTTCGCCGGCCGGGCCGCCCCGCTGGGCGCCACCGAGGCGGCCCCGGTGGTCGCGGCGTTCTTCAGCTTCGCCCCGCACATGGTGACCCGGGCGCTGCCTGCGGTGTGGCGGCTGGCCACCCCGGAGGAGGCGCTGCGGGCCCGGCTCACCGGCGCGGTGCAGGCGCTGGCCGAGCTGACGTACGAGCTGCCGGAGGGGCACCTCGCCGAGACCGCCGGGTTGCTGGAGACGGCCGCCCGCGCGGCGCAGCCCGCCGGCCGGGTGCTGGGGGCCGCGAACGCCGCCCTGCCGGCGGCCGAGTACCCGCTGGCCCGGCTCTGGCAGGCGGCCACCACCCTGCGCGAACACCGGGGCGACGGGCACGTCGCCGCGCTGGTCGCGGCGGGCCTGGACCCGGTGGAGACGCTGGCCTGGAAGGTGGCGGACGGCATGACGCCGGTGAACCTGCTGGGCCGGGGCTGGTCCGAGGAGCAGTGGCGGGCGGCTGCCGGCCGGCTCGTCGAGCGGAACTGGCTGACGCCCGACGGCGAGCCGACCGGGCACGGCCGGGCCGCGTTCCAAGCCGTCGAGGACGCCACCGACCTGGCGGCCACCCACCCGTGGCGGGCGCTCGGCACGGACGGCACGGAGCGGCTGCGGGAGCTGCTCGAACCGATCGCCCGCGCCGGTCACACGATGATCCCGCCGAACAGCCCGATCGGCCTGCCCCCGCTGCCGGCCTGAGCCCGGCCCGCCGCCCCGCCCGGCCACCGCCGGGTCTGCCCCGTCTCCGGCCGGCTGTCCGTGGCGGGGCCGCCCCGGCTCGGGCCGGGAGCCTGTCCGTCGCGGAGCCACCCCGACTCGGGCAGGATGGGGGGCGTGGCTGATGCGGTGGTCTTCGACCTGGACGGCGTGATCGTGGACTCCGAGCCGGTCTGGGAGGAGGTCCGCCGGGCGTACGTGGCGACGCACGGCGGCAGTTGGCAGCCGGACACCCAGCGCCGGCTGATGGGGATGAGCACCGGCGAGTGGGCCCGGTACCTCAGCGGCGAGCTGGGCGTCGACCGGACGGCCGAGCAGGTCGCCGCCGAGGTGGTCGACGAGATGACCCGGCGGTACGCGGAGCGCGTACCGGTGATCGACGGGGCGGACCAGGTGGTGCGTCGGCTGGCGGCGCGGTGGCCGCTCGGGCTGGCCAGTTCCTCGCCGACCCGGCTGATCGCGGCGGCGCTGGCCGCGACGGGCCTGACCGACGCGTTCGGGGCGACGCTGTCGACCGAGGAGACCGCGCACGGCAAGCCCGCCCCCGACGTGTATCTGGCCGTCGCCGGGCGGCTCGGTGTCGACCCGGCCCGCTGCGTCGCGGTGGAGGACTCCTCCAACGGCGTACGGTCGGCCGCCGCCGCCGGGATGCGGGTGGTGGCGGTGCCGCACGGGGCGTACCCGTTGGACCCGGACGCCGAGCGGCTCGCGGCCGTGGTGCTGCCGGCCGTGGGCGACCTGACCCCGGATGTCGTCGCCGCCCTCGGCTGAGCGATCCGGGTCGGCCAGGATGCTTCCGGCTACTGGGTGTTGACGATCAGGCCGATGTGGGTGAAGTAGTTCAGCGCGCCGAAGAGCAGGAACACCAGCCCGGCCAGCCCCCAGGTGATGCCGACGACGAGCAGCAGCGGACGGGCCAGCCGTCGAATCGCGAACGGGAAGACCACGGCGCCGATTCCGACCAGCACGTAGAGCCCGGAGATGAAGGTCGCCTCCAACCACGGGTAGTCGGCGAACTCACCCGAGATCGGTTCCTCGGGCGGTGCCGCGAACAGGGTGTAGGTCCAGCCGGCGGCGGCGATGGCGAAGCAGGAGAGCCCGAGTGCGAACACGAACACGGAGCTCGGGCCGAGCAGTTGGCGGACCAGTTGGAGGCGGTGGCCGGGGTTCGCGGGTGGGTCGGCCGCGAGCATCGGGCCGCGTTTCCAGAACACCAGCGCCGCACCGAGCATGAGCACTCCGAAGGCCAGTGCCGGCTCGCCGAAGATGATGTTGTCGAAGGCGAAGCCGCCGCTGGCCAGGGGCCAGGTGAGCGTCATGTGCAGGCCGGTCAGGGCGAGGATGATGCCCGGGACGGCGAAGGCCATCGCCCAGCCGTCGGTGGCGACGTCCCGGCCCTGCACCAGCTGTCGGGCGAACATGACCACCAGGAGCAGGCCGACTCCGGCCGAGAGCGCCATGATCGTGTTGTAGGTGGGCATCTCCACCCAGTTGATCTTCAATCCGTCCTGCGCGAGCACGTTCATCACGCCCCCCAGAAACCTGTTCCGGTGACGGCCGCTCGATACGGCCGTTCCTCTTCCGCCCTTCCTGCCGGGCCGGGCAGCAGCACCGCTCTCAGAAAGTAACCGAGACTTATTCCGATTTTCCCGTTTCGCGGCATCTTGACCGTCGGGCGGCCCGGTGAAGCGGAGCCCGGCGCTGATCGACTAGATCCCCGGGCGAGCGCGGCCGACTGAGCCGTCGGGGGTGCGGGGGTGGCATGAAGGGTGGGTGGTCGGGTACGGAGTTGGCTTCCAAGGATTAGGGGGCGACGGTGAGGGCGGTCGTTTACGAGACCGGCGGTGACGCCTCGGTGCTGCGCCTGGTCGACCGGCCGGTGCCCGAGCCGGGGCCCGGCGAGGTCCTGGTCCGGGTGGCCGTCTCCGGGGTCAACCCGACCGACTGGAAGTCCCGCCGGCAGGGGCCGCCGGCCGGCTGGCAGACCCCCGGCCAGGACGGTGCCGGGGTCGTCGAGGCGGTCGGCGCGGGCGTGGACCGGAACCTGACCGGCGAGCGGGTGTGGATCTGGGAAGCCGCGTGGCAGCGGCCCTGGGGCACCGCCGCGGAGTACACGGTGGTGCCGGTCCGGCAGGCGGTTCCCCTCGGCGGCGCCCCCTTCGACCTCGGGGCGAGCCTGGGCATCCCGTTCCTCACCGCGCACCGCTGTCTGACGGCCGGGGAGTTCATGCCCGACGGGCTGCACGCCGGCGCGCTGGCCGACCACACGGTGCTGGTGCAGGGCGGGGCGGGCGCGGTCGGCAACGCGGCGATCCAGCTCGCCCGGTGGGCCGACGCCACGGTGATCACCACCGTGAGCAGCGCGGAGAAGGCGAACCTGGCGGCGGCGGCCGGGGCCTCATTCGTGATCAACTATCGCGAGCAGGACGTGGTCGAGGAGGTTCGCAAGATCGCCCCCGACGGGGTGCACACGATCGTCGAGGTCTCGGCCGCGAGGAACGCGGCGGCCGACGTCCAGTTGTTGCGCCAGGGCGGGGCGGTCTGCGTCTACGCCGACGACGGCGGGGACGAGGTGACCCTGCCGATCCGGCCGCTGATGGTGCCGAACGCCCGCTGGCAGTTCGTGCTGGTCTACACGGCCCCGACGGCGGCGAAGGCGCAGGCGGTCAACGACGTGGCGGCGGCGGTGGCGCAGGGCGGCGTACGGGTGGGCGCGGCGGCCGGCCTGCCGCTGCACCACCACCCGCTGGCCGACACGGCGGCGGCGCATCGGGCGGTGGAGCGCTCGGTGGTCGGCAAGGTGCTGGTCAGCACAGCCGACTGAGCGGCGTTCACCGGCTGTTTTCCCCGACGCCGGGACAGAGCCGAACAAGTTTCGCGACAATGACTGTGCGTAGCCGCACCGGGGAGAAACGGGACGGCCCGCATGAGACGGGCGGCCCCGGCGCGGTGCGAACGCCGGGGCCGCCCCCTGGGGAGGGATGTTTAGGAGTACGTCCCTGCCCCTTCAGGCGAAGATGCGCCTGAAAGCGTTACGGCGTTGTCAGCTCCCGGACACTCAGCCCGCCGTCGGCGTACCGGGAGCGCACCACCTTCTTGTCGAACTTTCCGACGCTGGTCTTCGGGACCGCGTCGATGAAGGACCACCGCTCCGGGAGCTGCCAGCGCGCCACCGACCTCGCGAGGAAGTCGCGCAGCTCCTCGGCGCTCACCTCGGTACCCTCGCGGACCACCACGGTGGCCAGCGGGCGCTCGTCCCAGCGCTCGTCGGGCACGCCCACCACGCAGGCCTCCAGCACGGCCGGGTGGGCCATCAGGGCGTTCTCCAGCTCCACCGAGGAGATCCACTCACCGCCGGACTTGATCACGTCCTTGGCCCGGTCGGTGAGCGTGATGAAGCCGTCGGGCGAGAGCGTGCCGACGTCGCCGGTGCGCAGCCAGCCGTCGCGGAACTTCTCCTCGTCCGGGGCGTCGTCCCCGACGTACCGGGAGGTCACCCACGGCCCGCGGACCTCCAGCTCACCGACGGAGGTCCCGTCGGCGGGCAGCGGCTCGCCCAGCGGGCCGACGATCCGCGCGGCGACCCCGGCCGGGACCCGGCCCTGGGTGTACCGGTAGCGCCAGGCGTCCTCGCCGGTCGCGCCGGCCGGCGGCCGGGCCACCGAGCCGAGCGGCGACGTCTCGGTCATCCCCCAGGCGTGGACCACGTCGATGTGGTGCCGGTCGGCGAACGCGTGCATCAGCGCGGGCGGGCACGCCGACCCGCCGACGATGACCTCCCTCAACGAGGAGATGTCCACGTCATGGGTGTCCAGGTAGGCCAGCAGGTCGTTCCAGATGGTCGGCACCGCGCCGGCCAGGGTGGGCCGCTCGGCGGCGATCATCTCGGCGATCGGGGCGGCCTGGAGGAACCGGTCCGGCATGATCAGCGACGCGCCGGAGAGGAACGCCGCGTACGGCAGGCCCCAGGACATCGCGTGGAACATCGGCACGATGGTCAGCTCGCGGTGCGTCGGCCCGAGGCCGAACCCCTCCGGCATGCAGACCTGCAGCGAGTGCAGGTAGATCGAGCGGTGCGAGTAGGCGACCCCCTTGGGGTTGCCGGTGGTGCCGGAGGTGTAGCAGAGGGCCGCGGCGTCGCGCTCGTCCACCTCCGGCCAGTCGTAGACCTCCGGCCTCCCGGCCAGCAGGGCGTCCCAGTGGTGTACGGCGATCCGGTCGCCCGCCGCCGCCACCAGCGGGGCGGGGTCGCCGCCGCCGACCACCACCACGTGCCGCACGGTGGCCAGCTCGCCGATGACCCGGGCCAGCAGCGGGATCAGCGTCGAGTCGACCAGCACCACCCGGTCCTGCGCGTGGTTGGCGATGTAGGTGACCTGGTCGGGGAAGAGCCGGATGTTGAGCGTGTGCAGCACCGCGCCCATGCTCGGCACGGCGAAGTACGCCACCAGGTGCTCGGCGTTGTTCCACATGAACGTGGCGACCCGCTCGTCGCCGGTCACCCCGCACTCGTCGCGCAGCGCGTGGGCCAGCCGGGCGGCCGTCCGCCCCACCTCGGCGTACGACATGCGGCGGGGCTCGGCGCCGGTCCAGGTGACCACCTCGGCCGTGCCGTGCACCGTCGCGCCGTGGTCGAGGATCCGGGCGACCTGAAGGGGAGCGTCCATCATCGTGCTACGCATGAGTAAGAAGCTAGTGTCGGCGGTCACACGTTGGGAACCCCCGTAGGGTTGTTCAGATGAGCATCTCCTGGGCCGACTCGTACGTGGGGCAGCTCCGCGCCCTGGCCGGTGACCGCACCCTGATGTTCGTCGGCGCCCGCGCGGTGGTCCGCGACAACGCCGGGCGGGTGCTGCTGATCAGGCGTTCCGACAACGGCCAGTGGGCGATGCCGGCCGGCGCGATGGAGCTGGGCGAGTCCATCGCCGACTGCGCGGTCCGCGAGGTGCGCGAGGAGACCGGGCTGCGCGCCCTACGGGTCAGCGCGTTCACCCTCTACACCGGCCCGGACCACATCAACACCAACATGTACGGCCACACCTACCAGATCTTCACGGTCGCGTTCCGGGTCGAGGACTGGGACGGCGACCTGACCCGGGTCACCGACGAGACGACCGACGCGGGATTCTTCCCGCGCGAGCGGCTCCCCACCCCGCTCTCCGTGTCGGTCACCGAGACCCTCGCCGACCTGGACGTCTTCGAGCAGACCAACCGGCTGATCCTCAAGTGAGCCCGGGAGTCACCCGGCTGATCCTCGCGTGAGCCCGGAGCCGGCCTACGCCTGACCCCGGGCGGCCCCGCCCGGGTCAGAGCATGGTCTGGCTCTTGGCCTCCATATCGGTGGCGGCCTCGTCCTTCGACTCCTTCGCCAACGGCCGGCCGCCGGGAGCGGGCGCCCTGCCGCCGAGCAGGTCGGCGCCGCCGGTGGCGCCCTGCGGACCGGCGCCGCGAAGCTGCTCGTTCGGCATCAGCAGGGTCAACAGCACCGCCAGCACGGCGATCAGCCCGGTGGTGAGGAAGACCAGGTGCAACGACTCGACGAACGCGCCCTGGACGGCGTCGCGGACCGGGCCGGGCAGCGCCAGGATCGTCGCCGGGTCGTTGATCGAGATACTCGTCCCGCCCTGGGCCGCCACCGCGGCCCGCTGGTCCGGCGGAAGCTGGGAGATCGCGCCCGGCAGCCGGTCGGCGAGCTGGCCGGTGAGCCGGGAGGACAGCACCGTCCCGAGGATCGCCACCCCGAACGAGCCGCCCAGCGACCGGAAGAAGGTCACCGACGACGTGCCCGCCCCCAGGTCCCGGATGTCCACCGCGTTCTGCACGGCGAGAATCAGCGACTGCATGCACAGGCCCAGCCCGACGCCGATCACCACCATGTAGCCGAAGGCCAGCCAGAGCGACGTGGCGACCTGGAGCCGGGTGAACAGCAGCATGCCGGCGAGCAGCGCCGCCGAGCCGGCCACCGGGAACCACTTGTACCGGCCGATCCGGCTCATCGCCCGGCCGGTCACGATCGAGGTGACGATGATGCCGGCCATCATCGGCAGCATCAGCAGACCGCTGCGGGTCGGCGACGCGCCCCTGACGATCTGGAGGTACAGCGGGATGAAGATGATCGACCCGAACATCACCAGGCCGATGACGAAGCCGGCACCGTTGGCCAGCGCGAACGTCCGGCTGCGGAACAGCCGCAGCGGCAGGATCGGCTCACCCACCCTGGCCTCCTGGACCAGGAACAGCACGGCCAGCACCGCCCCGGCCACGAACAGCCCGATGATCAGACCGGAGCCCCAGGCGTACGAGGTGCCGCCCCAGCTCAGCGCGAGCAGCACGCAGCTCACCCCGACGACCAGCAGCCCCGCGCCGAGCCAGTCGATCGTGTGTTCCCGCCGCTCGAACGGGATCAGCCGCAGGACGTGGTAGCAGACCACGATGGCCAGGATCGCCAGCGGCACGTTGATGTAGAAGATCCACCGCCAGTTCGTCTCGGCGAAGTAGCCGCCGACCAGCGGCCCGGCCACCGAGGAGATGCCGAACACCGCCCCGAACAGGCCCTGGTAGCGGCCCCGCTCCCGGGGCGACACCACGTCCGAGATGATGGTGAACGCCAGCGTCATCAGGCCGCCCGCGCCGAGGCCCTGCACCCCACGGGTCACGATGAGCTCGGTCATGTCCCGCGACAGCCCGGCGAGTAGCGAGCCCAGCAGGAACGTGCCGATCGAGAAGAGGAAGACCGGGCGGCGCCCGTACAGGTCGGCCATCTTGCCGTACAGCGGGGTGGAGGCCGTGGACGCGAGCAGGTACGCGGTGACCACCCAGGAGTAGTGCTCGATCCCGCCCAGCTCGCCGACGATGGTGGGCAGCGCCGTGCCGACGATCGTCTGGTCCAGCGCGGCGAGCAGCATGCCGGTCATCAGGCCGAACATGAGCAGGCGGAGCTGGCGGGCGGTCAGCGTCGGGCGGGTGTTGGCTTCGCTGGTCACCCCGCCTTCTATCCCGTACGGCGAGGATCATGCCTGGTGCCGAGGTTCCTTCGACGCCCGCGCCACGACGGGCGGGCTCCCGGCCTCGACGGCGGCCGACCGGCGTCAGCGCCGGCCGACCGGCGTCGACGGCCGTCCCGACGTCAGTGGCGGCCCTCGGCGAACTCCTCCACGATCTTGGCGCAGAACGCCGGGAGGTCATCCGGCTTGCGGCTGCTGACCAGGCCGTTGTCCGTGACCACCTGCTCGTCGACCCAGTTCGCGCCCGCGTTGGTCAGGTCGGTGCGCAGGCTCGGCCAGGAGGTGATCCGGCGGCCCCGGACCACGTCCGCCTCGACCAGCGTCCACGGGCCGTGGCAGATCACCCCGACCGGCTTGCCGGCCTCGAAGAACGCCTTCACGAACCGCACCGCGTCCGGGTCGGTGCGCAGGAAGTCCGGGTTCGCCACCCCACCCGGCAGCACCAGGGCGTCGTAGCCGCCGGCGTCCGCGTCCGCCGCGGTCACGTCCACGTCGTACGTCCTGCCGTGGTCGAGGTGGTTGAAGGACTGGATCCGGCCGGGCTTCAGCGAGACCAACTCGGCCGTGGCCCCGGCCTTCTCGACCGCCTCGCGCGGCTGCGTGTACTCGACCTCCTCGACGCCGTCGGCGGCCAGGAAGGCGATCCGCTTGCCCTGCAGTGTCGTCGCTGCCATCTCGTGCATCTCCTCTCCGGGGGTACCTCTGGACGTTCCCGGGCCCGGATGCCCGAAACCCGGCCCCGAGGTGACCCGCTCCACGCCCCGGCCGGCCCCGGCGGGCGGGGTCGGCCCAGGTTTGACCCGGCACCCCATGGGGACCCCGACGGGCATGGCAGGAGCAGCAGCGGAAGAGCGCCGGCTCGCCACCGTCGTGGAGAGCTGGCTGGGCCGCCCCGTGCTGGTGATCGGCGACGCCATGCTCGACGAGTGGCGGTTCGCGGACTCCGACCGGCTCTGCCGGGAGGCGCCCGCCCCGGTCCTCAGCCTGCGCCGGCGCATCTCGGCGGCCGGCGGCGCGGCGAACACCGCCGTCAACGTGGCCGCCCTCGGCGGGCGGGCGGTGCTGGTCGCCCCGGTCGGCGCGGACGCCGCCGGGGACGAACTGCACGACTGTCTGGACCGGGCCGGCGTCTGGGACCGGACCGTCAACCAGCCCGGCCGGTCCACCCCGGTGAAACGGCGGATGCTCGCCGGCAACCAGATCCTGCTGCGCGAGGACTCCGGAGACCCGGACGACGTGCTCGAACAGGACGGCGTGGCCCGGCTGCTCACGGCGCTGGAATGCGCCACCGAGGAGCTGCGGGCCGCCGCCGGCGGCGAGGTGCCCACCCTGGTGGTCTGCGACTACGGGCTGGGCTCGCTGCCCGCGCCCGTGCGCGCCTGGCTGGTCGCCGCCCGGGACCGGTACGCCACGGTCGCGCTCGACGCGCACGACCTCGCCGACTGGCGGGGCCTCGCGCCCACCGTGGTCACCCCGAGCTTCGCCGAGGCCACCCGGCTGCTCGCCCGGGCCGCCGCCCGGTCCGACACCCACCTGCACCTGGACCACCACTCCGGGGCCGACCCGGCGGACGGGCCGTCGGAGCTGAGCGTGGGCTCGGCGCCGGGCCGCCCCACCCCGGCCGGAAACACCGCCGCCGACGAGCCCGGCGGCGACCCCGGCGGCGACTCCGGCAGCGACTCCGGCAGCGACTCCGGCAGCGGCTCCGCCGACGGGGTGAGGCCGGCGTCCCGGCTGCCGCTCGGCCGGCCGACGGGTCCGACCGGCGAGCCGACGCCCGGCGAGGACCGGGTGGCGATGACCGGCGACGGGCTCAGCGTCACCGGCACGGGCGTGACCGTGAACGCCGAGGCCGGCGACGGGGTGGACCGGGCGGTGCTGGCCGAGTCCCGCCTCGCGGAGTTGCGCGCGCACACCGGCGCGGACGTGGTCGCGGTCACCCTGGACACCGAGGGTGCCGTGGTCGGCGGCGCGGACGGCGCGCCCCGGCGCAGCCACAGCACCCCGGTCCCGGCCAGCCATGCGGTCGGCGCGGGGGACGTGTACCTGGCCGCGATGACGCTGGCCCTGGCCGCCGACGCGCCGCTGCCGACCGCCGCGCAGCTCGCCCAGCTCGCCGCCACCATCACCGTGTCGGACACCGGCACCTGCGTGTGCCGGCGCGAGGACCTGCTCGACGCGCTCGACGTCCCGGCCGGCGACCCCGGGCACCCGGTGCTGGTCGCCCCGGACGAGTTGGCGGACATCGTGGCCGCGCACCGGGACGCGGGTCGGTCGGTGGTGTTCACCAACGGCTGCTTCGACGTGCTGCACCCCGGGCACGTGCGTTATCTGCAGCAGGCCCGGGCCCTCGGCGACCTGCTGCTGGTCGCGGTCAACTCCGACGGCAGCGTGCGCCGGCTGAAGGGGCCGGACCGGCCGGTCAACCCGGTGGAGGACCGGGTGACGCTGCTCGCCGCGCTGTCCTGCGTGGACCACGTGGTGGTCTTCGAGGAGGACTCCCCGGCGGCCCTGATCGAGACCGTCCGCCCCGACGTCTACGTCAAGGGCGGCGACTACCCGCCGGAGATGGTGCCGGAGGCGCCGCTGGTGCGCCGGCTCGGCGGCCAGGTCCGCACCCTCGGGTACGTGCCGGACCGCTCCACCTCGGCGATCATCGAGCGCATCCGGGCCCAGGCGACGGGCGCGCCGGCCACCGGGCACCGGTCCGACGGCCCGGGGCAGACCTTGACCGGCAGGCCGGCGTGAACCGTCCGCTCGACCCCGGCGACGCCGGGGAGTTCCGCCGCGAGCGGCAGCTCGACGTGCTGATCCCGACCCGCAACCGCCCGGCCGAGCTGGCGGTCACCCTCTCCGGGCTGGCCACCCAGGAGGGCGTGCCCGAGTTCGGGGTGGTGGTCAGTGACCAGTCCGACGGCGACCCCGCGTACGCCCACCCGGCGGCGGCCACCATGGTGCGGGCGCTGCGCCACCGGGGCCACCCGGTGCTGCTGACCCGGCGGCTGCCCAGGCGCGGGCTGGCCGAACACCGGGCGTACCTGCTGGACCGGTCGGCGGCCCGGTACGTGCTCTGCCTCGACGACGACGTCTGGCTGGAGCCGGGAACCCTGCACCGGCTGGTCACCGCGATCGGCGAGCTGGGCTGCGGCTTCGTCGGCAACGCCGTGCACGGACTGTCGTACGTCGACGACGTGCGCCCGGAGACCCACGGGCACTACGAGGAGTGGGTGGGCCGGCCGGTGCCGGAGCGGGTCCGCCCGGGCACGCCGCAGTGGCAGCGGGCCTCGATCCATCCGGCGGCGAACCTGCTGCACGTCACGCAGCGGCTGAACCTGCCGCCGGGGGCCTGGCGGGCGTACAAGGTCTCCTGGATCGGCGGGTGCGTGCTCTACGACCGGGCGGCGCTGGTCGACTCGGGCGGCTTCGAGTTCTGGCGGCGGATGCCGGAGAAGCACCAGGGCGAGGACGTGGCCGCCCAGCTCGCCGTGCTGGAGCGGCACGGCGGCGCGGGCGTCCTGCCCAGCGGGGCGTACCACCTGGAGTCGCCGACCACCGTCACCGAGCGGGACGTGGAGGCGTGGGAGGTCGTCCTCGCCGACTCGGACACCCCGCAGCCCGCCTGACGGGCGTCGCCCGCGCTCACGCCAGCAGCTCGCGGGAGGCCTCGACGACCTCCACGACCGGGACGTCCGTGACGAACGAGTCGCGGTGCGGGCAGTCGCCGTGCCCGGGGCGGTGCGGGTAGATCCCCGGGGTGCAGTCGACACCGCAGACCGGGCAGCGCACCGTCCAGGAGGCGATCGGGCGGTGCCGGGCGCGCAGCGGGTGCCCGCTGTTGATCAGGTTGCCGACCCAGTAGATCCCGACCGTGGCGGTGCCGACCGCGGCAGCCAGGTGCAGCGGGCCGGTGTCGTTGGACACCAGCAGGGCGCAGCCGGCGTAGCAGGCGGCCAGCCCGCCGAGGCCGAGCGTGCCGACGAGCGGGCGCAGGGGCACCCCGGCCGCCGCGACCACCCGGTCCACCAGCTCCCGCTCGGCGGGAGTGCCGGTGACCAGCACCTCGTACCCGTCGCCGGCCAGGACGCGGGCCACCTCGGCGAACCGCTCGGCCGGCCAGCGCCGCCGGGTGTCGGTGGCCCCGGGGTGCAGTGCCACCCGGGGCCTGGTCGCCGCGCCGAGCACCCCGTCGGCCTCGGCCCGGTCGGCGTCGGTGACCGCCAGCGTCGGGACGAGCGTGGTGGCGGGCGCCCCGACCAGGGCGGCCACCTCCAGGTAGCGCAGCACCTCGTGCTGGTAGTAGACGTACCGGGTCCAGCGGTCCAGCGGCGGGGCGTCCTCGGCCCGCAGCCCGGCGGTGACCCGGGCACCCAGGCCGGCGACGATCGGGTTGGAGTTGCCGCCGCCGCCGTGCAGTTGCAGCGCCAGGTCGAAGCGCTCGGCGCGGGCCGAGGCCAGGAAGTCGTCCATCGACGACTCCGGCTCGCCGGGTTCGGGGGCGCGGATGCCGGGCGCGGGCGGGACCACCAGCACGCGGTCCACCGGGCCGGGCCGGTCGCGCCAGAGCTTCGCGTGCCACGGCGCGCCGAGCAGCACGATCTCCGCCCCCGGGTACGCGGCGCGCAGCGCCTCCAGCGCGGGCAGGACGAAGATGAGGTCGCCGAGCGCGTTGGCGCGCAGCGCGGCGATCCGCGCGACGTCGGGCACGCGCTCGCCCACCGGGCCGAGTGGGGACGGGGTGACCACGACCCGCTACGGCCGGTCGATCTCGTCGGCGGCCCGGTCCGGGTGGTGCAGTTCCCGACCGGGGGCCAGGTCCGGGTGGTGCAGTTCCCGGTCGGCCGCCGGGTCGACCGGATGGCCGGTAACCGTGCCGGCGCCCCGGTAGCCGGTGCGGCCGACGGTGATGGTGCGCGGCGCGGGCCGGACCGCCCTGGGCAGCCGGACCCGGAGCAGCCCGTGGTCCATCACCGCGTCGATCCGGTCGGGGTCCACCCGGGACGGCAGGTCGACCCGGTACTCGAAGCCCCGGGTCTGAAAGCCGCCCGGGATGCCCTGGTCGGCGTTGACCTCGGCTTCGGAGCGGGCCCGGACGCAGAGCTCCCGGTCGTCCAGCTCGACGGCCACCTCCTCGGGGGCGACGCCGGGCAGCCGGACCACGGCCTCCCAGCCCTCGGCGGTCTCGGTCAGCTCCACCTCGGGCGGGCCGGGCCGGGTGCCGCCGACCAGCCGGCTCAGCTCGGCGCGCAGGGACTGGAGTTCCCCCATCGGGTCCCAGCTCGGCTGCCGGCCGCGCCAGCCCCGGCCGCCTGCGGACTGTTCGCTCATCGCACGTCTCCGATCGAATGGGTGGCCGCCCGTGATCGCAGCGAGCTGGGGGCGTCCAGGTTGGCGTCCCGGTCGACGCCGACGCCGAGCCGGTCGACCAGCTCGCCGCCGAGCCACGCGCTGCCGCCGAGGATGGCCAACGCGACCACCTCGATGGCGATGAGCGCGCCGCCGGCCGTCCGGGAGTCGGCGTTGAGCCGGACGACCCAGACGGCGGCGAAGAGCAGGATGACCGCGACGTTCGCGGCGGCGTGGCTGAGGCCCACCCGCTTCGCGCGGGTGCCGGTGGGGATGGCGAGCAGGTCGAACGCGCCGGCCACCGCCGCCAGCAGGCCGCCGATCAGGCCGACCGTGATGTTCCAGTAGGCCACCTCGCCGAGGAATCGCGGGCCGCCGGCGGTGTCGATCACGTCGAAGATCACCGCGGTGACCAGCAGTCCGACCGGGAACGTGATCAGCATCGGGTGCACGGGGTGCCCGAGCACCTTGAGTCGGCTTTCCACTGGCGGCCTCCGTTGGTGTGTTGCGGGGCGTTGGCCGGCGCCGCATCCAGGACACCGTTGGACAGATCTCCGGCCAGACGCGCCCGGCTAGGCTGGGGCGACAGGTGGCCGGGCACCGGCGCCGCACGCCGCCACCACCGAGGTCAACGGTCGGGGGAGGAAGACGTGACGGTGGAGATCACCTCGCACGAGGAACTGCGCGAGCTGCTGGGGACGCCGAACGCGCGGGCGGCGGCCAAGGAGCGGACCGTCCTGCACGAGCGGGACCGGCAGTGGCTGGCCGCCTCGCCGTTCTGCCTGGTCGCCACGGCGGGCGCGGACGGCACCTGCGACGTCTCGCCGAAGGGCGACCCGCCCGGCTTCGCCCTGGTGCTGGACGACACGACGATCGCCGTGCCCGAGCGGCCGGGCAACCGGCGGGCGGACGGTTACCGCAACATCCTCGACAACCCGCACGTCGGGCTGCTCTTCCTGATCCCCGGCCGGACCGACACGCTGCGGATCAACGGCCGGGCCCGGCTGGTGCGCGACGCGCCGTTCTTCGACGACATGGTGGTCGAGGGGCACCGGCCGATCCTGGCGATCGTGGTGGAGATCGAGCAGATCTTCTACCACTGCGCCAAGGCGTTCCTCCGCTCGGAGCTGTGGCGGCCGGAGAGCTGGCAGCCGGACGCGCTGCCGTCCCGGGCCCGGCTGGTCAAGGAGGTCGAGGCCCCGGGAGAGAGCCTGGCCGACCTGGAGCGCCACTACGGCCCGGAGTACGCGAAGAAGATCTATTCCTGATCGCGGCGGTCGTCCCGCCCGCCTACGCGCGGACCATTGCTAAAGCTATCTTTCTAAAGATAGCTTTAGCGTATGACGTTGCCTCGGGTGAAGCTCTCCGACCCGGTCGCCCTGCGTGGCTACGCCCACCCGCTGCGGATGGCCCTCATCGGGCTGCTGCGGCGGGAGGGCCCGATGACCGCCACCCGGGCCGCCGAGCGGCTCGGCGAGAACGTTCCCAACTGCTCCTTCCACCTGCGCCAGCTCGCCAAGTACGGGCTCGCCGAGCGGGCCCCCGCCGGCGACGCCCGGGAACGCCCCTGGCGGGCCACGGCGCTCGTCACCTCCTGGGACGACTCCTCCGACGACCCGCAGATGCGCGCGGCCACGGACACGCTGAACGCCACCCAGCTCGCCCTGTACGCCCGGCAGGCCGAGGAGTTCCTCGCCCGGCGGGCCGACGAGCCCACGCGGTGGCGGGCGGTCACCGGCTTCAGCGACACGTCGCTGTACGTCACCGCCGACGAGCTGGCCGCGCTGACCGAGCGGATGGACGCCCTGCTCGCCGAGTACGACGGCCGGACCGCCGACCCGTCCTCGCGGCCGGCCGACGCGCGCCGGGTCGCGCTCGTACAGCTCGCGCTCCTCGACGCGTCGGCCCCGCCGGACGGCGACCCGGCCCCGAGCGACGGCGGCGCGACCCAAGGCGACAGCGACACGGCCCAAGGCGACGGCGGCGCGGCGGTGCCCGATGAGCGGTGAGCCGACCGCCGCGCTGGAGGCCGCCCCGCCGGAAGCCGCCGCACGAGACGCCGTACCGCCCCCGGACGCCGCCGCGCCGGCCCCTCCCGTTCGGCGCGGGCGGCTGCCCCGGCTGCTGCGCGAGCCGACCTTCCGGCGGTACTGGTCGGCGCAGACCGTCTCGTACTTCGGCGACGAGATCTCCACCCTCGCCCTGCCCCTGCTGGCCGTGCTCGGGGCCGGCGCCGGCCCGGCCGAGATGGGTTACCTGACCGCCGCCGCCCTCGCCCCGAACCTGCTCTTCTCGCTGCTCGCCGGGGCCTGGGTCGACCGGTTGCCGCACAAGCGCCGGCTGATGATCCTCGCCGATCTCGGTCGCGCCCTGCTGCTGGCCGTCGTGCCGGTGCTGTACCTGTTCGACCTGCTGGCCCTGCCGCAGCTCTACCTGATCGCCTTCGCCACGGGCACCCTCGCCGTGCTCTTCGAGGTGGCCCGCGCGCCGCTCTTCGTGTCGCTGGTACGCCGGCCCGACTATGTGGCCGCGAACACCCTCATCTCGGGCAGCCGGGCGATGTCCCTGGTCGCCGGCCCGAGCGTCGGCGGCGTGCTGGTGCAGGTGCTCACCGCCCCGATCGCGCTGCTCGCCGACGCCGCGTCGTACCTCGTGTCCGCGTACTTCCTGGGGCAGATCCGGCCGACGGAGCCGGCGCCGGCCCGGGGCGGCGGGCTCGGCATCGCCGACGGGCTGCGGTTCCTGGCGCGGGCACCGGCGATGCGGTCCATCCTGCTCGGCACCACCACCCTCAACCTCTTCAACTTCATGTTCTCGGCGCTCTTCGTGCTCTACGCCGTCCGGGAGCTCGGCCTCTCCCCCGGCCTGCTCGGGGCGGTGCTGGGCGCGGGCGCGGTGGGCGGGCTCTTCGGCGCCGCGGTCACCGGCCGGCTGACCCGCCGGTTCGGGATCGGGCCGACGATGGTGGCGAGCTTCGTGGCCTTCCCCGCCCCGCTGCTGCTCGTCCCGTTGGCCGACGGGCCGACGCCGGTGGTGCTCGGCATGCTCTTCGCCGCCGAGTTCGGCGCCGGCGTCGGCGTGATGATGCTCGACATCACCACCAGCTCGATGCAGACCGCGCTCACCCCCGACGCGCTGCTGTCCCGCACCATGGGTGCCCGGCGCACGGTCAACTACGGGATCCGACCGATCGGCGCGCTGCTCGGCGGGGCGCTGGGCGCCACCATCGGCGTCCGGCCGGCGCTGTGGATCGCCACCGCCGGTGCGCTGCTCGGCCTGTTCTGGGTGCTCCTCTCCCCCGTGCGCGGCATGCGGGAGCTGCCCGCCCAGCCGGAGGAGGCGGGCACCCGGCGTGACCGGCCGGCGCGATAACCGGTCGTCGCCGGCCTGCGACGCTGCTAGCGTCACCGCCCGTGCTGATCCGCGAGTTCGTCGAGGGCGACTGGCCACAGGTGTGGGAGATCGTCGGCGCGGTCGTCCGGGCCGAGGAGACCTTCCCGTACGACCCGACGATGACCGCCGGGCAGGCGTACGAAATGTGGGTGGAGCGCCCGCCCGGCCTGACCGTCGTGGCGGTCGAGGGCGACCGGGTCCTCGGCACGGCCAAGATGGGCACCAACCGACCCGGTCCCGGGTCGCACGTCTCCACGGCCAGCTTCATGGTCGCGGCGGACGCCCGGGGGCGCGGGGTGGGCACCGCGCTGTGCCGGCACGCGCTGGGCTGGGCCCACGAGCGCGGGTACGCCGGGATGCAGTTCAACGCGGTGGTCGAGACCAACCGCACGGCGGTGGAGCTGTACCGGCGGCACGGCTTCGAGGTGGTCGGCACGGTGCCGGGCGCGTTCGCCCACCCGGGCCTGGGTCGGGTGGGCCTGCACGTGATGTACCGCGCGTTCTGAGCTAGCCGCGCCAGCCCTCCGGGTTGCTGAACGACTCCCGGGAGATGCCCGACCCGGTGCGCGGCCACTCGCCGAACAGCTTGTCGTGCAGGTGGGCGAACAGGTAGCAGATGCTCTCGCAACTGCCGTCCAGGACGGCCAGGGCGGGGTTGACGCGCACCGCCTCGTAGAACTCCTGCCCGAGGGCGACGATGTGGCCCCGGCAGTAGAGGAAGCCGTCGTCGGAGCCGTCGGTAACCGCGTGGATGTCCGCGCGGTCGACGTCGTGCAGCTTGCGCTCCATCACCCGGTCGAGGGCGGTCAACTCCTCGCTGGACAACTCGGCGCCGAGGGAACGGAGGTTGTCCAGGAACGGGGCGAACGAGGCGTCCAGGGCGTACACGTCGACGTCGCCTGCGTCCGGGTCGCGCTCGACGAGGGCGCGGCGCAGCGCCCGGGCCTCGGGGCCCAACGGCTCCCACGCGGACTCCACCAGGGCCCAGAACCGGGCCTCGTCGTCGGCGCTCGGCAGCAGCTTCACGGGATTGTCTGAAGGCATGGTCACGGGCGGGATGCTAGCCAGCCCGACCGACACGTTCCGCCGCCGGCCGACGGTGGATATGACGGCCATCTCGGACGGACGTGGTTGAGACGACCGGCCTCGGGTACGGATTCGGTGGACGTGAGCACGTTTCCAGCGCGCGAGAGCGCGGAACACCACAACCCGAAGGAGTGTCGATGACCACCAGGGTCGAGAAGTCCGTCGAGGTGAACGTCCCGATCCGCACCGCGTACAACCAGTGGACGCAGTTCGAGGAGTTCCCCATGTTCATGGGCGGCGTCAGGGAGGTGCGCCAGCTCGACGACAGGCGCATGCACTGGGTCGCCGAGATCGCCGGCGTCCAGCGCGAGTGGGACGCGAAGGTGCTGGAGCAGGTGCCGGACCGCAAGGTCGCCTGGGCCGCCACCGAGGGGTTCACCAACGCCGGTGCCGTCCACTTCCAGCCGGTCGACACGAATCGCACGATGGTCCGGCTGTTCCTCGAGTACGAGCCGGAGGGCTTCGTCGAGAAGACCGGCGAACGGCTGCACCTCGTCGAGCGCCAGGCCGAGTCCGACCTGGAGAGGTTCAAGACGTACATCGAGAGCCGGGGCGTCGAGACCGGCGGCTGGCGAGGAACGATCGACGAGGGTCGCCGACTCGGCACGCCCGGCGTCGAGTACGCCGCCGGCACCCGGGGCGACAGCGGCAGGGTCGACGGGTCCGACCGGGACACCGATGTCGGTGCGACCGTGCCGGCCACCACCCCGTACCCGACCGGCGCCGACCCCGACGGTGTCCACCGGCCGCTCTGACCGGCTCCCGCACGACGAAGGCCCGGGTCCCCGCGACCCGGGCCGGTCACGTCGAGGGGCCGCCACGCGCACTACCGGCGGCTATCCAGCAGCCTGGCCACGGTGGCCGGCGAGTAGACCCGGCCCCGGGCGATCACCGCCACCACCAGCGGTGCGAGTACGGCGACCAGGCCGAGGACGGCGGTCTGCTGATTCGCGGACAGCGGCAGGCCGAAGGCGACCAGCAGGCTGATCACGGCCGTACCGGCGGCAATGATCCCGCCGACGGTGAACAACGGCTCGGTGGCGGTCGAGGTGGGGACGGGGGCGGGGGTGGACATGCGGGCCTCCTCTGTTGATCGGTCACTCGCGTCACGCAGGCCGCGATGCGCCGCGTGTCGTCGGTGGTGCCGACCTGCGCGGTCGTACCGTCGGGTCGCTGTGGCTCGGGGGGCCACTCCCCGCCATCGCCCCGCGGTCCCTGCCCGCCCGGCGTGCCCGGTCGGGCGGGACGAGAGTCGACAGGTCCACCCGCCGTCAGGTGGACAGCCTGGCGGTCAGCTCGTCGACGACCTGCTGGGCGATGTCCGGCGGCACCGCCGCCGCGATGGCCTCCGGGGTCAACCCGGCTGTCTTCAATGCCTCGGAGAGCCGTTGCGGGGACAGCCCGGCGAGCACCCCGGCGATGATGGCCGGCTCGTCGACCAGGTCGGCGCCGACCTTGGCCGCTGTGCTGCGTGTGGTGCTCAGCACCTCGTTGAGGACGCCGAGGGTGCTCATGTCCTTGGGGATGCCCCCGCCGACGTACTGCCATGGGATCGCCCGTAGCTGCGTCGCGATGCCCTCGTCGGTCAGCGCGGCCTTGAGGTGGCCGAGGAACTCTGCGCGGTCCATGTGATCCTCCAGGATGCCGATGCCGGTCAGGTAGCGGCGGAACAGCGGGGTCTGGTCCCGGCCCGCCTTGGTGGAGTCGCGGAAGAAGCTGAAGTGGGTGTGCCACAGGTGGGAGTTGTCGCCGGTGGTGCGCTTGCCGAGCCGGTCCCACCGCCGGACGACCTTGCCGTCCGCGGAGTAGATGATCTCCCTGATGTCCCGCGTGTCGGCCGCGCCGGCCGCGCACTGCTGCACGCACCAGACCGAGAACGAGCGCAGGTCGTGGGTGAGGCCGCCCGACCGTACGGTGAAGGAGCCGACGTCCAGGCCGGAGGCGTCCAGGGTCAGCCCCGACTGGTCCCGGGGGGACTCCACGACCGAGTAGTCGTTGGTCACGACCCGGTCGGAGCCGCAGTGGTAACCCCCGCGGTGGGCCGAGTCGCCGACGATGCCGACGGCGGCCGGGTTCAGGTCCTTGAGGCACGACAGCAACAGGGTCCGAACGTTCAGGAGATTCGTCGGGGCCCGGGTCATGGGGCCCTCCTTCCGTGGGGGAAGGCCGAGCACAACGATCACTCCGAGTAAGAATCCGGAGGTGCGGGACACGCCCGGCCAAAGGTGCACATCGTCGGGCTGATGAGCCCAGGGTAATCAGGCAACAACGCCTCTACCAGCGGAAACGTCCACTCTTCGGATAGTGATAGTTGTCGAAGGGGGCTTTCGCACGGACGGGCCCCGGGACACGGGAGCCCCACAACGAACACGAGAAGTCACTTCCTGATGGCGGGGGCGGGTCACGTCCACCGGGCGGAGGCAACCCGTGGGGCCGGCAGCTCAACAGGTCGGCCCGCACCATAAGAGCGATGTGCGGCGTCGCCGGCACCGCCACCGGACAGCGGTCGACCCACGGGTCCGGACCGACCGGCGCGTGCTGTCACGATGAACGAGCCTCAAGGTGTCCAATAAGGACGGAGGGGCTCGGGCCCCTCGTCCACTTCCCCCTGCCGTGAGGATCCCCACCGGTGGCTGTACTGGATGTGCACTTCCTCGCTGTACACGAGCCGTACGAGGCACCGGAGCATCCGGTACCGATCAACGCGACCATCGTCCACGCACGGACGCTGCTGCACCCCGCCGTCACGCAACCCGACGGCGCGCTGATGTACCGATGCCTGACCGAGTTTCCCGACCGCGAGCCAGGCTGCGTGGTGCCGCTGTCGACCCTGACGTACGAGCTGGACGGGGGCGCGGGCTGGAGCCTGGTCGGCGACTGGGCGTCGGTCGTTGACGACATCGTGTGGCTCAGCCAGCAGCGAAAGTGTGACGCGATGCCGCTCGGCCTGCCGCCCCTGGCCGCCACCCTCCTCAGTCACGGACCCGCCACCAAGCACACGGTCCACTACATCGACGCACCCTCGGAAATCGTCGGCCCGGCCGAGCGGCGGCGCGAACTTGCCCAGTTGACCGCTGCCGTCCGCCAATACGTCGCGCGGGGCCCGTTCTGGCCGGGGGACGACCTGGTGCATCCGCCCCGCGAGCCCGCCGCCCTGCCGTACAAACCGCACTCGCCCAACTGACCGTGACACCCCCGTCTCCCCCGATTCGAGGGAGGCGGGGCCGCAGTCGCAGCAAGGGCCGGACACCCGCAGGTCGAAGACGCTGTCGTCTCCCGGGCACCCCCGGCGGACAGCAGAAAGGCCCTGGTCAGAGTTACTGACCAGGGCCTTTCTCCTACCGAGCCGCCTGACGGAATCGAACCGTCGACCTACGCATTACGAGTGCGTCGCTCTAGCCGACTGAGCTAAGGCGGCAACGATCACCGAGTGTACGGCACATCCGGGCGGTGGACCCAGTCGGATCCCCTCCGCACCGGCGGGTGCGGAGGGCCGGCCGGGGGATGCCCGCACCCGACAGCGCGGCGGCCCGGACGGGACTACGCTGCCCCGGGTGACCGACGATCGCACCCCCGTCGACGGCCAGGACGACGTCGACCGCCCGGACGACGAGAGCGCCGACGCCGGGGCGGCGCGTCGGCCGCGCGGCATCGACCCGCTGGAGCTGGGCTTCACCCCGCGCAAGCCGGTGCCCTGGCTCGCGCCGCTCCTGCTGATCAGCACCGGCCTGCGTACGCTGCTGGCGATGCTGTTCGGGGCGTACCTGGACAAGCGGGAGCTGCAGAACGCGTTCGGCGACGGGATCTTCCGCCAGGTCGGGCCGGACGGCGGGCTGTGGCTGGACTACGTGGCCGACCTGGGCGACGGCTTCAACGCCACATACTCGGTGGCGTACCTGCTCGCCCAGCCGGAGCTGGAGGTCGACGGGCACCGGCTACCCCGGGCGCGGACCCTGGTGATGGGCGGCGACCAGGTCTACCCGTCGGCGTCCTACGCCGCCTACGAGGACCGCTGCAAGGGGCCGTACCAGGCCGCGCTGCCCGGCACGCCGCCCGAGCGCCCCACCCTGTTCGCGGTGCCCGGCAACCACGACTGGTACGACGGGCTGACCGCGTTCCTGCGGCTGTTCGTCCGTTCCCGGGACCGGCACTTCGGCGGCTGGGGAACCGGGCAGTCCCGCTCGTACTTCGCCGTGGAACTGCCCGCCGACTGGTGGCTGCTCGGCCTCGACGACCAGTCCGGCTCGTACCTGGACGACCCGCAGCTCACCTACTTCGACGCGGTCGCCCGCAAGCTGGGACCGCAGAGCCTGGTGATCATCGCCGTGCCGGCGCCGACCTGGGTCAAGGCCGTCGACCACCCCACGGCGTACGACTCGATCGACTACTTCGTCCGCACCATCGTCGCGCCGACCGGGGCGCGGGTGCGGCTGCTCGTCTCCGGCGACCTGCACCACTACGCCCGGTACGCCGGCCCGGACCGGCAACTGATCACCTGCGGCAGCGGCGGGGCCTACCTGTACCCCACCCACCACCTGCCCGAGCGGATCGAGGTGCCGCCGCGCGACACCCTGGCCCGGCGGGCCAGCCGCACCCGCGCGTACGACCTGGTGGCCCGCTACCCCGACCGGGCCCGCTCCCGGCGGTACGGCTGGGGGGTCTTCGGCCGGCTGCCGCTGCGCAACCCGGGCTTCAGCACGCTGCTCGGCACCCTGCACACGCTGCTCATGCTGGCCATGGCCGGGGTGGCGGCGAACCGGGCCGGCGGCACCGAGCAGCGGCTGTTCAGCGTCCCGCTGGTGGCGATGTTGGTGGTGACGATGCTCGGGGCGGCGGTCTTCGCGAAGCCGCCCAGCGCGGGCGGGAAGCGGCACGTACGGCACTGGCTGCTCGGGGTGGGGCACGGGCTGGCCCACGTGGCGCTGGCCGCCGCCGGCACCTGGGCGTGGCTGGCGCTGCCCTTCTACCACTGGTCCTGGCCGCTGCCGGCCGCCGCCGCCGCGGTGGTCTACGGTCCGGTGATCGGGTTCCTGGCCGCCGAGCTGGTGGCGGCGTACCTGCTGGTCGCGGGCGCGTTCGGGGTGAACCTGAACGAGCTCTTCGCCGGCCAGGGCATCGAGGACTCCAAGGCGTTCCTGCGGATGCGCATCGACCCGGACGGCACGCTGACCATCTACCCGATCGCCGTGGACCGGGTCGCCCGCGACTGGAAACTGAACCCCGACACCTCCCCCACCGCCTCCTGGCTGGCCCCCAAATCCCCCCTCGCTCCCCGCCTGGCCGAGCCCCCAATAACCCTCCGCCCCTAACCCGGGTCAGGGGGTGTAGTGCTGGTCGTGGGCCTGGCGGGGGGCACAGACCGACGCCCGGCTGCACGAGCAGCGGGAGCCGTCGGCGTCCAGGCGCACGGTGACCGAGTCCTTCGGGACGCTGTGTCCTACCACTCGGCCATCACCCTCGGGCGTCGTGACTCGGCTGCCGATTGTCGGAGCAGATTCGGCAAAACGGGCGTACAGCGGATGCTCGTACTTCAGGCAGCACATCAGCCGGCCGCAGGCGCCGGAGATCCGCAGCGGGTTCAGCGGCAGGTCCTGGTCCTTGGCCATCCGGATGGTGACCGGCTCGAAGTCGGTGAGGAAGGTGGCGCAGCACAGGTCCCGGCCGCAGGAGCCGATGCCGCCCTGCACCCGGGCGGAGTCCCGGGCGGAGAGCTGGCGCAGCTCGACCCGGCAGTGCAGGGTCGCCCCGAGGTCGCGGACCAGGGAGCGGAAGTCGACCCGGTGCGGGGCGGTGAAGTAGATCGTGGTGCGGTCGCCGGCGCCGTCGGCGCCGAGGACGTGGTCGACGGCAACCACCTTCATCGGCAGGCCGTGCTCGCGGATCAGCCGCTTCGCGGCCACCTTCGCCTCGGCCTTGCGCCGCCGCAGCAGCTCGTCGCGGCGCAGGTCGTCGTCCCCGGCGAGCCCGGCCAGCTTGGGGAAGGCGTCGGTGTCCTCGCCGACCCACTGCGCGGCCCAGACGCACTCCCCAACCTCGGGACCGTCGTCGGTGGGCACCAGCACCCGGTCGCCGACCTGCGGGCGGAACTCGCCCGGGTCGAGGTAGTAGAGCCGCCCGTACCGGTTGAAGCTGACCGCGCAGAGCATGCCCATGCCCTCACCCTACGACGGTTGACCGCCACCACCCACCCCGCCGGTCGCCATCCGGTCACTCGACGCAGCAATTCATGATCGTCGAGTCGTCCGGCCCGGTCGGCCCGTCGTCCCGATACGCCTGCCCGGACGGCTGATTCCGCGCCCCGCCGGACGACAAACGCCGGCCGGGGGCGTTGAGTGGAGGGCAGACCTGCGGGGGGTGCAGGGGAAGGCCACGGCGTCGCCGCCGCAGGCCCGGGTCGCACCGGTGCCGCTGGCGCGACGCCGTGGCCGCGCCAGCATCGGCAGCGAGCGCGGGCGGGTCAGCGGCCGACCCGGGTGACGGTGTCGTAGCGGGTCGGGCCGCCCGCCGGCCCGCGCCAGGTCGTCTCCGCCAGGCTCGGCGACCACTGGCGCAGCAGCGTCTCCGCGCCGTCGTAGGCCACCCCCAGCACCGAGAGCACCCGGTACGCGACGTCGGCCGCCGCGAGCGGCCCCACGGCGCCGGCCTCGGCCCCCGGCGCGGCGGCGGCGCGGACCCGGACCGCCTCGGCGGAGCCGAGCACGTCGGCCAGGGCCCGGGCCAGCGCGAGCCGGCTGCCCTCCACCCAGTCGGCGAGGGCGTCCGCGTACCCGGCCGTCGCCTCCAGCCGACCCACCAGGCTCTCCGGGCCCTCGTCGAGGTGGCGCAGCAGGGTGGAGCGCGCCTGGTCGTACGCGGACGCGGCCGGCCCGGACCAGGCAACGGGGTCGGTGAGGGTGTGACAGACCTCGTCGTACCCCCGGACGAGCGCGCGCACCGCGTGGCCGGCGTCGGCCAGCGGCGCCGGATGCAGTTCGAGGAAGCTCCGCACCGCCTCACCCGGGAGCACCTGCATCCGCCGCAGCAGCGGCCAGAGCCGGTGCCCATCGGGGGCCCCGCCCGCGAGCAGCGTGTCGACCCGGCCGAGCAGGTCGAGGCCCGGCTCAGCGAGGCGGTCCAGGGCGTCCATCAGAACTCCCGGCGCAGCCGGCGTCGGGCCGTGTCGTCGACACCCGCGTACCGGTCGGCGGCGCCCCGGACGGCGGACGCGGCGGCGGACAGCCGGCTCGCGGCGACGGTCGCCTCCCGGGCCCGGTCGCCGGTCGCCTCGGTCCACCGCTGGTGCAGCGCCCGGCCGATCTCGCCGGGCCGGCCCGGGACGTGCGTGCCGAACGCCGGGTGCGGCGGGTCGGCGGCGGTCACGGCGCGGGCCAGGACGTCGAGGGTGGCGCTCGCCTCGTCCAGTCGGGCGGCGAGGGCGCGCAGTTCGTCCATCTCAGGCCCCCGCCAGCGGTCGGTACGCGGCGAACGTCTCGTTGTGCAGCTTCTCCCGGGCCCACTGGGCGGCGTCGGCGGCGGCGCTCACCGCGGCCCGCACCGAGCCGGCGACGTCCCGGGGATGGCGGCTGTGCAGCGGGCCGAGGAACCGCACGTCGGTGATCCGGCCGCCGGCGGTGACCACCACCTCGACCAGCCCGTCCGGGGAACGCACGGTGACCTCCACGGTCGCTACCGCCTGGTCGAACTCGGCCTGCAACGACTCGATGCGGCGGTAACGCCGCACCGCCTCCTCGATCCAGGCCTCGTCGATCTCCCCCCGAGGCATCGCGGACTCCTCCCGGCACTGCACTCACTGAGTGTGCCGCCACCGTCACCGCGGCATACGGGACCGTACCGCACACCAATCGCGCCTGTCGATGACCTGTGGACCGGGCAGGGGTTGGGAGGGGTCAGCCCTTCCAGAGGGTCAGCATCATCGCCTCCACCGCGATCCGCGGCTTGACGTTCGCCTCGATGGCGGCCCGGCACTCCACCACGGCCTCCAGCCGGCGCAGCGACCCCTCGGCGCCCCACCGCTGCGCGCCGGCCTCGGCCAGGGCGGCGGTGTCGGTGTGCACCGGGGCGACCGGCGCGCGCAGCGCCGCGGTCAGCGCGTCGCGGTAGAAGCCGGCCAGGTCGACCAGGGCCCGGTCCAGGGCGTCCCGCTGGGCCCGGGTGGCTCGCGACTTCTGCCGCTTCTCCAGCTCCTTGAGCTGACCGGCGGCCCCGCGCATCGCGCCGGCCGCGCCCCGGCCGGTGCCGCCCGCGCCGAGCGCCGTCTGCAACGCGGCCCGCTCGGCGGCGTCGCTCTCCGTCACGGCAGCCTCCGCCTCGGCCTCGGCCGCCTCGATCAGCGCGGACGCCGCGTCGAAGGCGGCACCCACCCCGGTCAGCCGGCGCGGCACCGCGAGCACCGCGTCGCGCCGGCTGCGGGCCTCCGGGTCGCCGGCGAGCCGCCGGGCCCGGCCCACGTGCCCCTGCGCGGCCGCCGCCGCCCACCGCGCCACGTCCGGGGCGACGCCGTCCCGGCGGACCAGCACCTCGGCCACCGCCTCGGGTGCCGGCTGCCGCAACGGCAGGACCCGGCAGCGCGACCGGATGGTCACCGAGACGTCGTCCGGGTGGGTGGACGGGGCGCAGAGCAGGAAGACCGTGCGTGGCGGCGGCTCCTCGACGGCCTTGAGCAGCGCGTTGCCGGCCGCCTCGGTGAGCCGGTCGGCATCGGAGACGATCACCACCTGCCACCGGCCGCCGGACGGGGTGCTCGCCGCCCGGAGCACCAGGGCGCGCATCTCGCCGACGCCGATGGAGAGCCCCTCGGGCACCACCAGCCGGACGTCGGCGTGGGTGCCGGCGAGCGTGGTGTGGCAGCCCTGGCACTCGCCGCAGCCGGTGCCGCTCCGGCACTGGAGGGCGGCGGCGAAGGCGCGGGCGGCCACCGAGCGCCCCGAGCCGGGCGGCCCGGTGAGGATCCACGCGTGGGTCATCCCCGACTCCTGGTCGGCCCCACCCGCCCCCTCGGTGGCCTCGGCCTCCGCCTCGGCGGCCAGGGCGTCGGCGTCGTCGGGGTCGACCGGGCCGGCGGTGGCCGCCGCGTGGGCGGCTGCGGCCCCGCGCAGCACGGCCGCGGCGGACGCGGCGGCCCGGCGCAGCGTGTCGACGACGTCGTCCTGCCCGACCAGGTCGGCGAAGACGTCGGGCATCAGGTTCGGCGCTCCATCGTCACCAGCTCCGTGTCGGATAACTCCGGCTGCACCGAGGTGTCCGGCCCCTGGGCGGGACGGGGGTGCACGATGCCGGCCGGGTCGACGAGGAACTCCCCCACCCGCCGGGCCACCAGCTCGGCGGTCTCCCCGACCGGGCGGGACGCGTCGAGCACCAGGTACCGCTTCGGGTCGCTCGCCGCAAGGTCGAGGAAGGCGTACCGGACCCGCTCGTGGAAGGCGACGGACTCGGCCTCCAGCCGGTCGACCCCGGCGTTGCGCGACGCGACCCGGGACAGGCCGGTCTGCGGTTCGACGTCGAGCAGCACCACCAGGTCGGGCTTGAGCCCACCGGTGGCCCAGGAGGAGAGCCAGGAGACCTCGTCGACGGGCAGCGTCCGCCCGGCCCCCTGGTACGCCAGCGACGAGTCGACGTACCGGTCGCTGATCACCACCGCGCCCCGGACGAGCGCCGGCCGGACCACGGTGGCGACGTGGTGCGCCCGGTCCGCGGCGTATAGCAGCGCCTCGGCGCGCGGCGACGGGACCTCGACGGTGGTGCCGAGCAGCAGCGAGCGGATCCGCTCGCCGACTTCGGTGGCGCCCGGTTCCCGGGTGACCACCACCTCCCGGCCCTGCCCGCGCAGCCGCTCGGCGAGCGTGGCGAGCTGGGTCGACTTGCCGGCGCCCTCGCCGCCCTCGAAGACCACGAAGAGCCCGCTGGAGACGAACTTCTCGGCCGGCATCAGCGGGCGACCCCGGATCGACCCCCACAGGTCGGCGAGGACCGGCACGCCCTTCTTGTCGTCCATCTGGCCGAAGGCGCTGATCCCGGCGAAGATGCCGGCGGCGCCCGCGGCGAGCAGCAGCAACCGGGTGGACGAGATGGAGATGCCCAGGTCGGCGATGGTCAGCTTGCGGGAGCCGCCGACGCCGACCAGCAGGCTGCTCAGCGCGATGGCCAGGATCAGCACCAGCCGGGTACCGATCTGCACCACCGCGAAGACCCGGCCACGCACCTCGTCGGCGACCTCACCACCGAGCAGCGTGGTGCCGGCGAGGAAGGCCATCCCGGCGCCCACGCCGACCAGGATCGCGCCGAGCACCGCCATGGACAGGTGGATGGCGAATGCGAGCACCAGCACGGACGCGCTGGCCAGCACGATGCTCATCCCGAACCAGCGCCGCCGGGACATGTCCCGGACGATCATCGGGCCGAGCCCGATGCCCACGGCGAGGCCGACGAACATCGCGCCGAAGAGCAGGTAGAAGGCGGCGTCACCGGCGCCGAGCGAGGCGGCGAAGAACTTCGCCGTGCCGATCACGATCCCACCGCCGGCGAACGCCCCGAAGATGCCGAGCACCAGGCCGCGCACCAGCGGGGTCTGCCCGATGTACTTCCAGCCCTCGGTGAACTGGTGCCGCATGCCCTGTTCGGTGCGCTCCGCCTCGCTGGCCTGGGTCTGGCTGATCTCCTTGATCCCGAATGCGACCACCAGCGCGGTGGCCAGGCGGGAGAACGCGTTGAACCAGAGTGCGATCTGGGCCGGCTCGGACCAGGACGGAATCTCGCCGCCGGTCACGCCCCGGATGCTCCGGTCGAGCACGGCCAGGCCGAGCGCTGCGGCGATCGGGGTGAGGCCGTACGTGGTGATCAGGGTGAGCTGGTTGGCCGCCTCCAGCCGGGCGCGCGGGATGAGGTTGGGAACCGCGGCCTCCTTGGCCGGGATCCAGAGCAGGGTGATCGTCTCGATCAGGAAGGTGGCGACCGCCGCCCAGCCGACCACCAGGCCGCCGCTGACCCCGGTGAGCGCGAACAGCGGGATGGAGGCGAAGAGCAGGAAGCGCAGCACGTCGCAGATGACCATCGTCCAGCGCCGGTCGAACCGGTCGGCGAGGACGCCGGCCACCGGGCCGAGGAGCAACGCGGGCAGCAGCCGGATCGCGATCAGGGTGCCGAACGCGGCGCCCTGCGCCGTGCTGCCCGAGACCTGGGCGGCGGCGAAGACGGAGGTGGCGAGCAGACCGAGCCAGTCACCGAAGGAGGCGGCACCGAGCACGATCCAGAGCCGGCGGAACGGCCGGATGCGCAGCACGGAGCGGATCGCGGCGGCCCCGGACCGGTCGGCGGCCTGGGCCGTGGCCGCGCCGCCGGACCGGCCCACGGTCTCGTCGGTGTCGGCACCGTCGGGCTGACCGCCGGAGGGCGACACGCCGGGCGACTCGCCGTTGTTCTGGCTTTCGATGGCCGTACCTCCACGTGCCGGCCCAACGCTGGGCAGTCCCGGTGCAACACTCTAGTCCCGGCCGGGGTCCATCCCGTCCGCGACATTGCCTGCTCGCCGAGCCTAGGCCGCCAGCGCCACCGGCCGCAGCCAGGCATACGCGAGGGTATTTCGCATTGACCGTTTGACAGTTAGCGTGCACACGTGGCCACCGAAAGCGACAAACTTCGCGAGCGCCTGAACCAGGCGACCGCCCACCTCGACCCGCCGTACGCGGTGGTCGACCTGACAGCGTTCGATGCCAATGCCACGGCGCTGCTCCCACGCGCCGGCGGCAAGCCGATCCGGGTCGCCAGCAAGTCCGTGCGCGTCCGTGAGCTGCTCGGCCGAGTGCTGGGCCGGCCCGGCTGGGCGGGAGTGATGGCGTTCACCCTGCCCGAGGCGAGCTGGCTGGTCCGCACCGGCGTGACCGACGACGCGCTGGTGGCGTACCCCACGGCCGACCGGAGGGCGCTCGCCGAACTGGCCGGTGACGAGGAACTGGCCCGGTCAGTCACCCTGATGGTCGACGGCACCGACCAGCTCGATCTCATCGACGCGGTCCGCCCGCCGGGACATCGCCCCCCGCTGCGGGTCTGCATCGACCTCGACGCCTCCTGGCGCCCACTGCGCGGGCGGGTGCACGTCGGGGTACGCCGCTCCCCGGTGCACAGCGCCCGGGCGGCCGGCGCGCTCGCCGCCGCCGTCGCCGCCCGGCCCGGCTTCCGGCTGGTCGGCCTGATGTCGTACGAGGCTCAGATCGCCGGGCTGGGCGACGCCCCGCCGGGGCGGGCGGCGCTGGCCGCCGCGATCCGGGTGGCCCAGCGCGGGTCGTACCGGGAACTGCTGGCCCGCCGGGGCGCGGCGGTGACCGCGGTACGCGAACACGCCGAGCTGGAATTCGTCAACGGCGGCGGCACCGGCAGCGTGGCGGCGACCAGCGCCGACCCCGCGGTCACCGAGGTCACCGCGGGGTCCGGCCTGTACGGGCCGACGCTGTTCGACGCGTACCGCGCCTGGCGGCCCACCCCGGCGGCGTTCTTCGCCTGCGCGGTGGTCCGCCGCCCGGCGCCCGGGCTGGCCACGGTGCTCGGCGGCGGCTGGATCGCCTCCGGCCCGGCCGAGGACACCCGCCTGCCCGCCCCCTGGCTGCCGACCGGGCTGAAGCTGCTCGGCGCGGAGGGGGCCGGCGAGGTGCAGACCCCGCTGGCCGGCCGGGCGGCGGACGACCTGCGGCTCGGCGACCTGGTCTGGTTCCGACACGCCAAGGCCGGTGAGCTCTGCGAGCACGTCAACGAAGTGCACCTGGTCGAGGGGGACCGGGTGGTGGGCAGCGTCCCCACCTACCGGGGGGAGGGCCACGCCTTCCTTTAGCCACCTGAGCGGCTCCAGGAGGCCGGGCCGCCACGTCCCCCGTCATGCGCTTAGTCGGAGGCGGCCCGGCGGCCGGGATCAGGAGGAGGCGCTGGGAGCGGGAGCGGCGGCGTCGGCCGGGACGATGACGTGCCGGTGCAGGTACTCGCGGATGAGCGCCTTGGCCTCGGCGAGCACCCGCTCGTCGCCCTCGGGGTTGCGCCGGAACGCCAGTTTGATCAGGGCGTCCGAGGCCTCGACGGCGATCTCCAGGCAGAACCGCAGGCGTGGCTCGTCGGTCATCCCGAACCGTTCGGTGAGCACCCGGGCCAACTGGTCGGCGATCACGCCGTTGTTGTCCCGCTGCTCGTCGAGCAGGTGCAGGTCGACCACGTCGCCGAAGTGCAGGGTGCGGAATCCGGGAACGGTGCGGTGCATGGTGATGTATTCGTCGATCCCCGCGTCGACGCCGTCCCACCAGTGGCTCAGGTCGTCCGAGGCGAACCGCTCGTCGAGACGCTGGAGGTAGGACTCCATCGTGCGCAGCGTCAGCGCCTGCACGATGGCCCGCTTGTCCGGGAAGAACTGGTAGACCGACCCGATCGCAACCTCGGCGCGCTCGGCGAGCAGGGTAGTGGTCAGCCCCTCGTACCCCACCTCGTCGACGAGTTCGGCACAGGCGTCCAACATTCGCTGGACCCGCGCCACGCTTCGACCCTGGACCGGTACCCGGCGCAGCGGCCCGGTCGTGGCGGCTGGTGTGGACACTCGGCCACCCCCCTTCGACGGATGAACATATCTGCACGTCACGAGTGCGTGACTACCGGTACAACGAGCGGACCTCGATTGCGGTATTTACCAGGCACAACGTTCCTGATATGAAGACAGTTCATATTCACGTCGAGGAGCGCGCATGGCCCGCACCGCACCGCTCACCACCGCCGCCTGGACCAACTGGGCCGGCAACCAGCGCAGCACCGCCACCGCCATTCTCCGCCCTCACACGGTCGCCGACGTCGCCGAGGCCGTCCGGGCCGCCGGGGCGGCCGGCGAACGGATCCGGGCGGTCGGCAGCGGCCACTCCTTCACCCCCGTCGCCCGCACCGACGGCCGCCGGATGGAGCTGACGGAACTGGATACCGAGGTACGGATCGACCGGGGCCGACGCCTCGTTACCGTACCGGCCGGGATGCCGCTGCACCGACTCAACGCCCTGCTCACCGCCAACGGGCTGGCCATGCCCAACCTCGGCGACATCGACGCGCAGACCATCGCCGGGGCGATCTCCACCGGCACCCACGGCACCGGGGCCGCGTACGGCTGCCTGTCGACCTTCGTCGAGGCGCTCACCCTGGTCACCGGCACCGGCGAGGTGCTGCACTGCTCCGCCGAGCAGCACCCGGACGTGTTCGCCGCCGCCCGGGTCTCCCTCGGCGCCCTCGGGGTGCTGACCGAGGTGACCCTGCGCTGCGTGGAAGCCTTCACCCTGCGCGCCCACGAGCGGCCCGCCCCGCTCGCCGAGGTGCTGTCCGACCTGCCGGCCCTCATCTCCGCCCACGACCACGTCGAGTTCTACTGGTTCCCGTACACCGACCGGGTGCAGGTCAAGGTCAACGACCGGACGCCGGCCGACGACCGGCCACTGCCCGGCTGGCGCGGCTGGCTGGACGACGACTTCCTGTCCAACACGATCTTCGCCGGTGCGTGCCGGCTCGGCCGGGCCGTGCCCACACTGGTGCCGACGATCAGCGCGGTCTCCGCCCGGGCGCTCACCGAGCGCACCTACACCGGCCGCTCCGACGCGGTCTTCTGCACCCCGCGCCGAGTCCGGTTCGTGGAGATGGAGTACGGCCTGCCGCGCGCCGCCCTGCCCGAGGCGCTGGACGCGCTGCGCCGGATCGTCGACGGGCTCCCGTTCAAGGTGCTCTTCCCGGTCGAGGTCCGGTTCACCGCCCCGGACGACATCTGGCTGTCGCACGGGTACGGGCGCGAGTCGGCGTACATCGCCGTCCACCAGTACGTAGGGATGCCGTACGAGCCGTACTTCCGAGCCTTCGAGCAGGTCGCCGCCGGCCTGGGCGGCCGGCCGCACTGGGGCAAGCTGCACTGGCGCGACGCGGAGTCGCTGGCCCCGGCGTACCCGAGGTTCGCCGACTTCCAGGCCGTCCGCGCCCGCCTGGACCCGGCGGGCATCTTCAGAACCCCCCACCTGGACACCCTCTTCGGTGCCTGACCCGCCGAGATCTTGGAAGAAAACGGCCCTTCCGGGGGCCGTTTTCTTCCAAGATCTCAACGTTGTCCACAGGGGCAGCGGGAGAGGGCGGGGTTCGGCAGGGTTGGTTGGGTGGGGAACCGTGAAGCGCGGGCGTTGGCGGGGTGGCGGCGGGCGCTGCCGGGTGACGACGCCAACGAGTTGACCTGGCTGCTCTTCCGTCAGGAGGAGGTGATCAGCCTCCATCAGGCGCTGCGGCACCTGTCCCGCAAGGCGATTCGGCACCGGGTCGACACCCATCGCTGGCGCCAGGTGCACCGGGCCGTGTTCGTCGCCCACAACGGCCCGGTGAGCGCCGAGCAGTTTCGCTGGATCGCGGTGCTCGCCGCCGGGCCGACGGCCGTGCTCGGTGGGCTGACCGCAGCCCAGGCGGGTGGTTTGCGCGGGTTCCCCGGTCGACCCATCCACCTGATGCTGCCGGCCACCTGCCGGCGGGGTCCGCTGCCCCAGAGCGTGTCGGCGCACCGGACGACCTGTCTGCCGGACGAGGACGTGCTGGCCGTCGGGCAACCCCGCCGGACGATGCCCGCCCGGTCGATCGTCGACGCGGCGGGTTGGGCCGGCAGCGACGAGGAGGCCAGGGCGGTGATCGCCGCCGGCTTCCAGCAGCGTCTGATCGGTGGCGATGAGGTGCACCGCGTCCTCGACCGGCTGCCGCGGGTGCGCCGCCGACGGCTGATCCTGGCCACCGCCATCGATGCGGCCGGCGGTGCGCACTCCCTGGCCGAGCTCGGCTTCCTCGGCCTGGTCCGTCGTGCGGGGCTGCCCGAGCCGACCCGGCAGCTGGTCCGATACGACTCGACCGGCCGACGCCGCTACCTCGACGCCTACTTCGAACAGTGGCAGGTGCACGTCGAGATCGATGGTGGGCAGCACCTCGATCCCCGTCAGGCGTGGGCCGACATGGGCCGGCAGAACGCGCTCTGGGTCGACGGGGACAGGGTGCTCCGCTTCCCGTCCTGGGCCGTCCGCGCCCGCCCCGAAGAGGTCATCGCCCAGCTACGGGCGGCCCTGCGTGCCGCCGGCTGGCCCGGCTGACGGGAGGCCCATGGAGATCTTGGAAGGAAACGGCCCCTCCGGGGGCCACTTCCTTCCAAGATCTGGGCAGGAGAGCGTCAGTCTGTGGGGGTGGTGGCCTTTTTCGGGGGAGTCTTCTTCGCCGGGGTGGCCTTCTTGGCCGTCGACTTGCTGGCGGTGGACTTCGCGGCCGTGGTCTTCTTGGCTGCCGTGGTCTTCTTCGCGGCCGTGGCCTTCTTTGCGGGGGCCTTCCTTGCCGGGGCCTTCTTCGGCGCCGGGCCCTTCGCGCGCTTCTCGGCGAGCATCTCGGAGGCTTCCTCGATGCTCAGCTCCTCCGGGGTCTGCCCGCGCCGAAGGGACGCGTTGAACTCGCCGTCCGTCACGTACGGGCCGAACCGGCCGTCCTTGATGACCAGCGGCTTCTCGGTCAACGGGTCGACGCCCATCTCCCGCAGCGGGGGCGCGGCGGCCCGGCGCTGACGGGCCTTCGGGGCGGCCAGCAGGGCCAGCGCCTCGTCCAGCGTGACCGTGAACATCTTGTCTTCCGAGTCCAGCGAGCGGAACTCGTCACCCTGCTTGACGTACGGGCCGTAGCGCCCGTTGTTGGCGAACACCTCGACGCCGTCCGGGGTCGTCCCGAGCAGCCGGGGCAGGCTGAGCAGCTTCAACGCCTCGACGAGGGTCAGCGAGTCCGGCGACTGCGAACGCAGCAGGGACGACTTGCGCTCGCCGCTGGCCACGTATGGGCCGAACCGGCCGGACCTGAGCAGGATCGGTTCCCCGGTGGTCGGGTCGTCGCCGAGCTTGCGCTCGCCGCCCCCGCCGAGGAACAGCTCCTGCACCTTCTCCGGGGTCAGCTCGTCCGGGGCCAGCCCCTCGGGGATCGGCGCCCGGTCACCCTGCCCACCGCCGCCCTCCTCGCCCTCCGCCTGCGCTGCCGGCTCGCCGCCGGGCAGTTCCCGCTGGAGGTACGGCCCGTAGCGCCCGACCCGGACGACGACCTCGCGCCCCTCCTCGTCGGCGAAGAGCGGGATCGAGTTGACGCTGCGCGCGTCGATCTCGCTGACGTTCTCCGTCACCAGCTTCTTCAGCCCGCCCGCGTGGGCGATGGCCTGGTCGCCGGTGCCGTTGGGGCTGCCGAAGTAGAACCCGGTGAGGAAGTCGACGGCCGCGTGGTCGCCGCCGGCGATCTCGTCCAGCTCGTTCTCCATGCTGGCGGTGAAGTCGTAGTCGACCAGCCGCGGGTAGTGGCGCTCCAGCAGGCCGATCACCGCGAACGCCACGAAGGTCGGGATGAGCGCCTGGCCGCGCTTGGTCACGTACCCGCGGTCCTGGATCGTCTGCATGATCGACGAGTACGTCGACGGGCGGCCGATGCCCAGCTCTTCCATTGCCTTGACCAGCGACGCCTCGGTGTAGCGCGACGGCGGCTGGGTGTGGTGCCCCTGCGCGGCCAACTCGTCGGCGGTCAGCGGCTGGTCCTTGACCAGGGTCGGCAGCCGGCGCTCGGCGTCCTCGGCCTCGGCGGTCTCGTCGTCGGACGACTCGACGTACGCCCGCAGGAAGCCCGGGTCGGTGATGGTCTTGCCGGTCGCGCCGAAGTCGGCCTCCTCCTGCGCGGAGGACACCGCCCGGATGCGCACCGAGACGCTGGAGCCGACCGCGTCGGTCATCTGCGAGGCGATGGTGCGCCGCCAGATCAGCTCGTAGAGCTTGAACTCCTCGCCCGACAGCTCCTTGGCCACCTCGCCCGGGGTGCGGAAGTTGTCCCCCGCCGGGCGGATCGCCTCGTGTGCCTCCTGGGCGTTCTTCACCTTGCCGGTGTAGCGGCGCGGCTCCGGCGGCACGCTGCGCTCGCCGTACAGCTCGACGATCTGCCGGCGGGCCGCCGTGATGGCGGTCTCCGACAGGTTCACCGAGTCGGTACGCATGTAGGTGATGTAGCCGTTCTCGTAGAGCCGCTGCGCGGTGCGCATCGTCTGCTGGGACGAGAGCCGCAGCTTGCGGGCCGCCTCCTGCTGGAGGGTGGAGGTGATGAACGGCGCGTACGGGCGGCGGCGGTAGGGCTTCTCCTCGACCCGGGTGACCTTGAACGGCCGCCCCTGAAGTCGGGCGGCGAGCCCGCGTGCGCCGCCGGCGTCGAGGTGCACCACGCCCGCCCCGGGCTTCACCCGGCCGGTGGTCGGCTCGAAGTCCTTGCCGGTCGCGATCCGGTCGCCGTTCAGCGCCACCAGGGTGGCGTTGAAGGTGCGCGGCCCCTCGCCCGGCTTCGCCACCGCCAGGGTGGCCAGGATGTCCCAGTACTCGGCGGTGCGGAACGCCATCCGCTGCCGCTCCCGCTCGACCACGATCCGGGTCGCCACGGACTGCACCCGGCCCGCCGAGAGCTTCGGCATGACCTTCTTCCACAGCACCGGGGAGACCTCGTAGCCGTACAGGCGGTCGAGGATGCGCCTGGCCTCCTGGGCGTCGACCAGGTCCCGGTCGATCTCGCGCGGGTTGGCCACCGCGGCCTGGATCGCCGGCTTGGTGATCTCGTGGAACACCATCCGCTTGACCGGCACCTTGGGCTTGAGGGTCTCCACCAGGTGCCAGGCGATCGCCTCGCCCTCGCGGTCCTCGTCCGTGGCCAGGAAGATCTCGTCGACTTCCTTGGCCAGCTTCACCAGCTTGCTGATCTGCTGCTTGCGGTCGGGCGAGACCACGTAGAGGGCGTGGAAGCCGTTGTCGACGTCGACGCCGAGGCGGGCCCACGACTCGCCCTTGTACTTGGCCGGCACGTCGGCGGCGTTGCGTGGCAGGTCGCGGACGTGACCGAAGCTGGCCTCCACGACGTACCCCGGGCCGAGGTAGCCCGAGATCGTCTTGGCCTTCGCCGGTGACTCGACGATGACCAGACGGGTGGTCCTGGCGTTGCTCGGCACGTCTCCTGCGACCTCACTCCTGCTCGTGGCCGGCCGGGTCCGAGGCGCGGACCACCCTCGGTCCGCCGGAACCGCCGGCGGTCCGGATGTCCAACGTAACGCGCCGCCCACGTTTCGGGTTTCGCGGGCGGCCAACCCGCCCACCCGTTTCCCGGACACCGCTGACGGTCTTGCCGGACGGCGCCACCGTACACCGTGTGTAGGGTGCCGAGCGGGCCACTGTGACGATGCCGGCCCCTCGGCCGATCCCACCAGCCCGTTCGCCCGGGAAACCGACGGCCGAACTGTCCCCCATCGGACAACCGACCACACCTCACGTGCCCGCCCCGACTCCGATCATGGACTAGCGGTGAGCGGCTGAAGCCGATTCGCCGCTTTTGCGGGGCCCGCCGCACCGGGAGTGGTGATCCTGGCGGGGGCCCTGCTCTACCTGCTCCCAGGGGGGTCAGGGCTGGTGGGGCCAGGCAAGGGGTGGGGCGGTGGACGGCGGGTCGCCGATCAGGTCGGCCAGGCGGGCCAGGCGGCGACGGCCGGTGATCCGGTACGCCGGCCCGCCCGCCTCCGCGTCGAGCAGCGCCGCCGGCAGGCCGACGGCGGCCAGGGCGGCGCCGACCGGCTCCCGGCACGCCTCGTCGTCCACGCCGAGGCGGAGCAGGAATCCGGGCGGGTCGGACTTCCCGGCGGCGGCCACCCAGAGCCGAAGCCGCCGGCCGTTGAGGTGGAACCCGGCGGGTGGCCGCTTCACCGGACCGCCGCTGACCGGACCGCCGCTGACCGGACCGCCGCTGACCGGACCGCCGCTGACCGGACCAGGGGCCGGCGGGGCGGGGGCAGCCGGGGCAGGGGCCGGCAGGTCGGGGGCGGCAAGGGCGGGGGGCGGCGGGTCGGGAGCGGCAAGGGCGGGGGCCGGCGGGTCGCGGAGCCAGGCGAGGGCCAGCGGGGCCAGCGTGCTGGCGTACGAGGTGCGTACCAGGTGCTGCTGGTCAGCGGTCGCCTCCCAGGTCGCGGCGAGCCCGCACCGGGCCAGCTCGGCGACGAGCACGTGTACCCGCCAGGCGGCGTCCACCACGATCGACAGCCGCGCGGTGCCACCCATCCGGACCATCTCCCCCGGGCCGGCGAGCAGGCCGGCAAGATCGGCGACGGACGGGTCCGCCGCCTCGGCACCGAACAGGGAGAGCTGCCGGACCGGGTCGGGTGGTCGGTCGGGGGACGTCAGCGGCACTCCGGGACCTCGTCGAAGGCCTTTTTGAGTTCCTCGGAGCCGAGCCGGCTGGTGTCCAGGGCGCTGGCGTCGTACTCCTTGTTGAGCGTGTCCACGGCGGCGCGCACGCCGTCGTAGAAGGCGGTGGGATTGCCGGCGCCCAGGCCGCCGATGGTGGCCCGGGCCCGGCCGTACGCGTCGCGCACCTTGCCCAGCGACGCCTGGAAGCCCTGCGAGATCTCCTCGCCGTGGTCGGTCCCCGGGACGCCGGCCTCGTCGACCTTGCGGCGGGCCGTCTCGCTGGCCTGCTCCGCGCCGGCGAAGAGCCGCACCAGGTTCTCCTTCGCCTGTGCCGGGGTGGTCTGCGCGGTCATCTGCTGCTGGGTGCTGCTGGTCAGCTTGTTGATCTCGGCGCGCCACGGGGTGAGCGCCTCACACACCGACGCCGCCCAGGCCCGGGGGCTGGGGCCGCCGCCGCAGGCGGTCAGCGTCAGGACGAGCGTGGCGAGGACCACCGTGAGCTTTCCGGCGGTCGCCGCCCGGCACGTGCGCATGCGAAGCAGCGTACGGCCTCCGCGCCGATGTGCCACCGCTCGGTTTGCGGGACTCCCGCCGCCGGCCGGCCCCGGTGGGAGCCCGACCGGCTGCTGATCTTGCATACGGCGCGGATGGCCGTCGCCGGCCGGGGCGGGTTCCCGGCCGCGGGTATTGGACCGGCCGGGAACCCGCTGTGTCACCGCTCAGGCGTTGACCGCCTCCGGCCGCTGGTCGGCGCTGCCGGCGCCGGTGCCGCTGCCGCTGTTGTCGGTGTCGCCCATCGCGACGCCCTTACGCTTGCTGAACACCACCGACGCGACGATGATCAACGTGGCCACCACCGCGATGCCGACCCGCAGGCCGACGTTGCGCCCGTCGCCGACGCTCCACGCCACGACGGCCGGCGCGATCAGCAGCGAGACCAGGTTCATCACCTTGATCAGCGGGTTGATCGCCGGGCCGGCGGTGTCCTTGAACGGGTCGCCGACGGTGTCGCCGATGACCGTGGCGGCGTGGGAGTCGGAGCCCTTGCCGCCGTACGCGCCGTCCTCGACGAGCTTCTTGGCGTTGTCCCACGCGCCGCCCGAGTTGGACAGGAACACCGCCATCAGGGTGCCGGCGCCGATCGCCCCGGCCAGGTACGCCGCCAGCGCGCCCGGCCCGAGGCCGAAGCCGACCGCGATCGGGGCGAGGATGGCGAGCAGGCCGGGGGTCATGAGCTCGCGCTGCGCGTCCCGGGTGCAGATGTCGACGACCTTGCCGTACTCGGGACGCTGGGTGCCGTCCATGATTCCGGGCAGCTCGCGGAACTGCCGGCGGACCTCCATCACGACCGCGCCGGCCGAGCGGGAGACCGCGTTGATGGCCAGGCCGGAGAAGAGGAAGACCACCGCCGCGCCGATGATCAGGCCGACCAGGTTGCGCGGGTTCGCCACGTTGAGCGAGTTGAGAATCTCCGCGCCGACGTCGCCCACGCCAGCGTCGGCGTACGCCGTGCGCAGCGTGTCGGTGTACGAGCCGAACAGCGCGGTCGCGGCCAGGACCGCCGTGGCGATCGCGATGCCCTTGGTGATCGCCTTGGTGGTGTTGCCGACGGCGTCCAGCTCGGTGAGGATCCGGGCGCCGTTCTCGTCGATGTCGCCGGACATCTCGGCGATGCCCTGGGCGTTGTCGGAGATCGGGCCGAAGGTGTCCATCGCGACGATCACGCCGACGGTGGTGAGCAGGCCGGTGCCGGCCAGCGCCACGGCGAACAGCGACAGCGTGATGGAGCCGCCGCCGAGCAGGAACGCGCCGAAGACGCCCGCGCCGATCAGCAGCGCCGAGTAGACCGCCGACTCCAGGCCGATGCTGATGCCGGCGAGGATGACGGTGGCCGCACCGGTCTGCGAGCTCTTGCCGATGTCCTGCACCGGACGCCGGTTGGTCTCGGTGAAGTAGCCGGTCAGCGCCTGGATCGCGGCGGCCAGCACGATGCCGATTACCACCGCGGCGATGGTCACCCCGCGCGGGCCGAGCGGCGGGTCCCCGCCGTCGACGCCGAGGCTGGCACGCCACTGGGGCCCGAGCAGGTCGGCCCAGGTCGGCTTCAGGTACGCGTAGGAGGCGATCGCGACCAGCACCGCCGAGACCAGGGCGGAGATGTAGAAGGCCCGGTTGATCGCGGTGAGGCCGTTGCGGTCGGAGGCACGCAGCCGGGTGATGAACACGCCGACGATCGCCACCAGCACGCCGATCGTGGAGATGATCAGCGGGAGGACCAGGCCCTCGTCGCCGAACGCGGCCCGGCCGAGGATCAGCGCGGCGACCAGCGTGACCGCGTACGACTCGAACAGGTCGGCGGCCATGCCCGCGCAGTCGCCGACGTTGTCGCCCACGTTGTCGGCGATGGTGGCGGCGTTGCGCGGGTCGTCCTCGGGGATGCCCTTCTCGACCTTGCCGACCAGGTCGGCGCCGACGTCGGCGGCCTTGGTGAAGATGCCGCCGCCGACCCGCATGAACATGGCCAGCAGGGCGGCGCCGAAGCCGAAGCCCTCCAGCACGGTCGGGGCGTCGCCCTTGAACAGCAGGACCACGAGCGCCGCGCCGAACAGGCCGAGACCGACGGTGAGGAAGCCGACCACGCCTCCGGTACGGAAGGCGATCTTCATGGCGCCCTCCCGGCCGCCGGCCACCTCCCGGGCAGCGGCGGCGACCCGCAGGTTCGCGCGGGTGGCCAGCCACATGCCGGCGCCGCCGATGAACGCGCTGAACCCGGCGCCCACCACGAAGAAGGCGGACCGACCGATCTTCACCGCGGTCTCGCTGCCGTCGGTGTCGTGCACCGGCAGCAGGAAGAGCAGCACCACGGCGATCACCACGAAGATCGCGAGGGTCCTGAACTGCCGGAGCAGGTAGGCCGAGGCCCCTTCCTGTACCGCCCCGGAGATCTCCTGCATGTTGGTGGTGCCCTTACCGGCTGCCAGCACGGCCTTGGTCAAGGCGGCGGCGAAGACGAGTGCCACCAGCGCGATGACCGCGGCGATGACGACGTACGTCAGGTTGGCTCCGGTAAGGGACAGTGCGCCGCCCTCGGCGGCCAAGGTCCCGGACATCTGTGTCCTCCTGTACCGAACGCTCGCGCCGGCCGTGGAGACGCAGAGACCGACGCCTGGATGCGGACTCGCAAGCGCGCCGACCCACCCCAGCGGGCCAACGATGAGCACCCATACCCGCTGGCTGCGGGAAGGATCACTTGCTGACAACCCGCGTACTGTAGCCCTCCGTAGTGCCGGAGGTCACATCATGGGGCACCGTGTCCGGATGATCTTCGTCGCTGTGTTATGCGAAAGAATCTGATATAAGGCCCGGGAACGACGGAAGGGCCGCCCTCCCGGTCGGGAGGGGCGGCCTGATCAGCGAATCAGTTGGTTGAGCGGCGGGTCAGCCAGAGAAGTTGATCGACGGGTCAGCCAGAGAAGTTGATCGACGGGTCAGCGGGAGTCAGCGGCCCACCGGCCAGACCATCCGGACCTCGGTGCCCACGCCCTCGTCGACCGGGCGCACCTGGAGGTCCTCCACGAAGCCGGCGAGCAGGGCGAAGCCCACGCCGGTGGTCAGGTCGTCCTCGTCCAGCGACTCGTTGGCGAGCTGGTCGGCATCGAGCGCGGTCAGGCCGATGCTCGCCTCGATCGGCGCCCGGTCCACCACCCGCACCGAGTACGACCCGGTGTCGGACATCTCCACCAGCACCGGGTCGGGCACGTGGTACTGCCGGTGCAGGGCCACCGCCCGGGTGCACGCCTCGCCGATGGCCAGGCGCACCTCGTCGAGCAGGTCCTCGCGCACGCCGGCCCGCCGGGCCACCGCGACGCCGACCAGCCGGGCGGTGCGGACGTGCACCGGCGCCGGCGAGAAGGAGAGCCGGACCGTGGCCATCAGGCGCCGGCACCGGTCGGATCGGCCCCGATGGCCGCGTCGACCGTCGGGTGCAGCGGGAACACCTGGTCCAGCGCGGTGATCCGGAAGATCTTGAGCAGCGGCTCCTTGTCGCAGACCAGCGCGAAGCTGCCGCCGACCGAACGCAGCCGCTTGAGCGCGCCGACCAGCACGCCGAGGCCGGTGGAGTCGAGGAAGTCGACCCGACCCAGGTCGACCACGACGTGACGGGCCCCACCGTCGATCAACTCCAAAAGCCGTTCCCGCAGCCGGGGTGCGGTGTAGACGTCCACCTCACCGCCTACCTCGAGCACCGTGTGCTCCCCCACGGCACGGGTCGCCAGCGACAGCTCCATCGGTCCTCCTCGCAAGAGTCGTAAACTCTCCTGGGCATCTAACCATCCCCGCCGCCGGCGTACGTGAGGTCACCGGTGGAGGCTCCCCCTTACCCACAACCCACGCCAGTCAACTCCGAACACTTGTGCGAGAGTGCAGGACGTGAGCCCCGCAGCAACCGTATCCGCAGGCCGCGGGCCCGACCGCCCGCCGATGGGTGCACCGGCCGAGCTGCTGCGCCAGCTGCGCGCACGTACCGGCGCCGACCCGGTCACCCACGTCGAGCGGGTGCCGGCCCGGGCCGGGGAGCGGGCGCCGTGGCCCGAGTGGACGCCCGAGCAGCTGCGGGCGGCGTTCGCCCGGCGCGGCGTGGTCGCGCCCTGGCGGCACCAGTCCCGGGCCGCCGACCTGGCGTACGCGGGCAGGAGCGTCGTCGTCGCCACCGGGACCGCGTCCGGCAAGTCCCTGGCGTACCAGCTCCCGGCGCTGGCCACCCTGCTCGCCGACCCCCGGGCCACCGTGCTCTACCTGGCACCGACCAAGGCGCTCGCCGCCGACCAGCTACGCGCCGTCGCCGGCCTGGAACTCGACGGGGTACGCCCCGCCTGTTACGACGGGGACACCCCGCGCGCCGAGCGGGACTGGATCCGCCGGCACGCCCGGTTCGTGCTGACCAACCCCGACATGCTGCACCACGGGATCCTCCCCGGGCACGCCCACTGGTCCGGCTTCCTGCGCCGGCTGGCGTACGTGATCGTCGACGAGTGCCACACCTACCGGGGGGTGTTCGGCTCGCACGTCGCGCACGTGCTGCGCCGGCTGCGCCGGCAGTGCGCCCGCTTCGGCCGTACCCCCGTGTTCATCCTGGCCTCGGCCACGTCGGGCGACCCGGCGACGGCGGCCGGGCAGCTCACCGGCCTACCGGTGGCCGCCGTCACCGAGGACGCCTCCCCGCGCGGCGGGGTGACCTTCGCCCTGTGGGAGCCGCCGCTGCTGCCCGCCGACGCCGACGCCACCGTCGCCGACCTCGCGCCGGTGCGCCGGTCGGCGCTGCGGGAGACCGCCGACCTGCTCGCCGACACGGTCGCCGCAGGGGTACGCACCCTTGCCTTCGTCCGGTCCCGCAAGGGCGCCGAGGTCGTGGCCGCCAACGCCCGCCGCGCCCTGGACGAGGCGGTCCCCGGGCTGGGTGAGCGGGTGGCCGCCTACCGGGCCGGCTACCTGCGCGAGGAGCGGCGCGAACTGGAACGGGCGCTGCTGCACGGCGACCTGCTCGGGCTCGCCTCGACCAACGCGCTGGAACTGGGTGTCGACCTGGTCGGGCTGGACGCCGTGCTGATCTGCGGGTGGCCGGGCACCCGGGCGTCGCTGTGGCAGCAGGCCGGCCGGGCCGGGCGCTCCGGCGACGAGGCCCTCGCGGTGCTGGTGGCCCGGGACGACCCGCTGGACACCTACCTGGTGCACCACCCGGAGGCCCTGTTCGGGCGGCCGGTCGAGGCGACCGTGCTCGACCCGGCCAACCCGTACGTGCTCGGCCCGCAGCTCGCCTGCGCGGCGGCCGAGGCCCCGCTCACCCCGGCCGACCTGGAACTCTTCGGTGAGGGCGCCAAGGAGGCGGTGGACTCGCTGGTCGAGACGGGCGCGCTGCGACAGCGGCCGACCGGCTGGTACTGGCGGCACCGCGAGCGACCCCAGGTCGACCTGCGCGGCGAGGGCGGGGCGCCGGTGTGCGTGGTGGAGGCGGCCACCGGACGGCTGCTCGGCACCGTGGACGGCGGCTCGTCGCACTTCCTGCTCCACCCCGGCGCGGTCTACCTGCACCAGGGCGTCTCGTACGTGGTCGACGCGCTCGACCTGGCCGACGGCTGCGCGCTGGTGCACCCCGAGGAGCCGGACTGGTCCACCCACGCCCGGGACGTCACCTCGCTGACCGTGGCTTCGGTGCGCTCGTACGTCGACGCCGGCCCGGTCGGGCTGTTCCTCGGCGAGGTCGACGTGACCAGCCAGGTGGTGTCGTACCAGCGGCGGCGGATCGCCTCCGGCGAGGTGATCGACACCCGGCCGCTGGACCTGCCGGCCCGGGAGCTGCGCACCGTCGCGGTCTGGTTCACCCTGTCCCCGCAGTCGTTGACCTCGGCGGGGGTCGCTCCGGCGGACGTCCCCGGGGCGCTGCACGCCGCCGAGCACGCCGGGATCGGACTGCTGCCACTGATGGCCACCTGCGACCGGTGGGACATCGGCGGGCTCTCCACGGCGCTGCATCCGGACACCGAGGCCCCCACCGTCTTCGTGTACGACGGCCACCCGGGCGGGGCGGGGTTCGCCGAGCGGGCGTACCGGACGGCGGCGCAGTGGCTCCGGGCCACCCGCGACGCGATCGCCGAGTGCGGCTGCGAGGCGGGGTGCCCGTCCTGCGTCCAGTCCCCGAAGTGCGGCAACGGCAACAACCCGCTGTCGAAGCCGGATGCCGTCCGGGTCCTCGACGTGGTGCTGGCCAACCTGCCGGCCGAGCACCCGCCCCGGCAACCCGGCCCCGCCGACGCGCCCGACGCCGAGCCGCCCGGGGACGGGGAGCGCGATCGGGTGGCGGCGTCCGGAGCACAGGAATAGATCACGGCCCGGCGGGGCATTGACACATGGGAGCGCTTCCATACGCTCGCGCACCCCACCACCGCCCGAGCACGTGCTTCCCGCCGGAGGAGGAGTCGTGGCCGACACCATCGCCGAGACCGTCGACCTGCTCTACACCATCGACCAGGACCAACTCACCCCCGACCAGCAGATCGCCCTCGGCAGCGCGCTGGCCGCGCTGGCCCAGGCGGAACGGCTGGAACAAATCAACGAGCGGCTGCGCAGCATCCACCAGGTGCTCAACGCCTGGGCGCTCAAGGCCACCGTCGACGGCGGGCGCTGAAGCGGCCGGCCGTTGCCTGGGAACGGGCCTCGAAGCACCCGGATCATCGGGCCGCGCAACCGAGTGCGCCGGGAGCCGCGCGGCCGGCGGAAGCAGTTGAGGTGCCCGGGGTGCGTGGCCGGGGCCGAGCGACCGGTCGAGGGCTGTGCGACACTCCGGCGACGTCCTGAAGGAGATTTCATGCAGCTCGACGCCTTGCAGCACCAACAGCAGTTCCACATCCGGCAGCGGATTCGGATGATGGTCAACCAGTACCAGGTCCACGCCGTCGCCCCCGACGGGTCGGAAGGCGAGATGCTCGCGTTCGCGCAGCAGAAGCGGCTCGCCTTCAAGGAGCAGGTGACCATCTACACCGACGACACCAAGCAGTACCCGCTGCTGGGCTTCAAAGCCCGCCAGCGGCTCGACCTCGGCGCCACGTACGACGTGACCGACCACGCCGGCAACCCGATCGGGCTGTTCCGCAAGGACTTCGCCCAGTCGCTGCTCCGCTCGACGTGGCACGTCGAGCAGGCCGGGCTGCCCCAGGTGACCGGCCAGGAACGGAGCATGCCGGTGGCGCTGCTGCGCCGGTTCGTGGACTCGCTGTCCTGGCTGCCGTACCACTTCGACTTCACCGCGGGCGGCCAGCCGGTCTTCTCGGTCGTCAAGAAGTGGGGCCTGCGCGACCGGTACATCGTCGAGGTGCAGAACCCGCAGGTCGACCGCCGGCTCGTGATCGCCATGGCGATCGGCCTGGACGCCCTCCAGGGCCGCTGACCGTCACTGCCTCCGGGGCGCGTGCCGATTGCGGTACGCGCCCCGACTGCTCCGGCTGCCGATCAACTCCGTGACGGCGAACGCCCAGCGCGTCGAGCTGGCGATCGAGCTTATGCCCGCCGGTGGAGACCCGGGCGTAGCCGATGCAGATCTCGGTGGCGTTGGCCGCCGCCCTCGGTCAGGTGAACCGTCAACTCTCCGGCGCGTCCGCGCCGGCCCCGCACCGCGCGGCTCCTATCGCGTTCGTCAACGCCGGCCGCGAACGGGTCGTCGGGTACTGGCTCGACCACAACGGTCGCCGCCGGCAGCATCGGACGTCGCGGCCGCGGAGGCGTACCGGCAGCAGACCTACGTCGGTCAATCCCGGTGTGGTGACCGACGAGCGGGGACCGGGGGCTGGTCTGATTCGAGCCGGCAGTACCAGACGCTCAAGGCCGTGGTGCGCCGAGCACGGCGGCGTGAGTCCGCGTACGGACGCGCAGGTTACCGAGGGCCAGGAAACAGAAGATCAACACTCCGAGGAGGGCCTGCGCGACCAGCGCCTCATGGAAGGCGGGAACGGGCAGGCCGTGGGCTCGTCCGAAGGCCGCCCCGAGCGGATACATCGACAGGGCCACGACACGGCTGGCCACCACCACGAGGGCCAACCACCCGAGGGCACGCTGGACGGGAAGGAACCGTACGGACCAAATGCCCATGACGTGAACGACAAGCATCGTCACCGGCAGCCCGACCACCATCTCCATCCGGTCGTCGAAAAGTTGCTCGTCGTCGCCTGTCGCCTCAATCGGCTCGAAGCCCGAGACCACCCCGGTCACGACGGCGACCGCGAGGTAGACCGCCACGGTCAGGAGAACGGCGCGCAGGAGGATCCGGGGAGCACCGTGACCCGGCGCTTCGCCCGAAGAGCTCATGCCTCGATTCCGCCTGATCACCACGAGCGCGCCGACAACGGCCGCAGCCACCTGGGTCGACATCTTGGCCGCGTCGGTGCTCCACCCGAGCGCCGTGAGGATGAGATACAGCGACGGAAACATCAACACGATCAGAAACGTCGCAGGGATACTCGACCTCGTGGAAGTCACCCAACCGCCCTTACGCCAGTGTGTGCCGCGCGGGAGTCGGCCGGTCAGGCCAGGATAGGCGGCGGCTCGTCGGAGGAGCCTTCCCGGAAGCGTCAACTGAGCCGTCCAGGCGGAGCAGTGGCCAGCTCGCGCCACGGCCCGTCGGGTGGGTCTGGCAATCCGATCTCGACGCGCCGACGCGCTCACGTCAAGAAGGACTGAGGTCGGCAGCCCACCGGAGCCATTCCCCGCCGGCAGTTCTGCGGGCTTGGGCATCCGGGCCCATCGCGACCACGCCGTCGGCGTCAGCCCGTACCGGCCCGGCACGGGAGGTCACCGTGGCGACCCGGGTGAGGCCGGGTGCCGGGGTCACCGTCACCTCCGCCGTCACCACGGCGTCCGGCCCGTCCAGCCGACAGTCGGTCAGCCGCGCCCCGTTGGCCCGTACGACCTCGTCGGCGGACGCGCAGGCCACCTGTTCACCGGCCAGGGTCCGACCCGCCCCGGCGAGCGCGCCGAAGTCCGCCGCAACCCGGGCCTGTTGCCGGGCGACCCGCGCTGCGCCGACCGCCGCCCCGAACAGGCCCACCACGACGAACACCAGCCCGACCGCGAGCAGGCACACCGTCGCCCCGCCCCGCTCGCGCCCAGCCCGGGGCGTGCCGGCACCTCGCCGCTGAACGCCGGAACCTCCAGGATGCCCGGCCCGATGCCCCCGACCGCAGTGGTGTTCGCGGGCATTCCCGGCCCGATGCCCGCGACCGCAGTGGTCTGCGCGGGCCGTCACGGTTGCGGTCCCGGGTTGCCCGGCTCGACGGCGGCGACCGCGGTGGCGGTCACGGTGATCCGGGGCAGGCGGGCACCGAGGGCGCGTACCGGTGCCCGCACCGTGGCGGTGACCCGATCGCCGTCCCCCACGACCGAGACCTCGGCCCCCGCCGGGGCCGCCGCAGCTCCCGCCGGCCCTCCGGGCTGGCCCCGGGAGGCGGCCAGCGCCGCCTCCCGGGCCGCTCCCAGGCAGGCCGCCTTCGTTGCGACCGCATTGACGGCGGTGAGCCCGGCCAGCAGGAGCAGCAGCAACGCCGGCAGGCCGGCGGCCAGTTCGGCCGTGAACGACCCTCGGTCCCGTGGCAACCGGGACGAACACGGCCGCGCCGACGTGGTCGGCCGAGCTGGCCCCGGCCGTCGCCCGGGCGCTTGCCGGTCGCCCCCGGCCTGCCGGCGGTCGGTCACTTCAGCGCCCGGTCGATGACGGCGGTCAGCGCGGACTGCACGTTGCCCGACGTCAACACCTTGAGCAGGATGCCGGCGAACGCGACGGCGGCGAGGGTGCCGACCGCGTACTCGGCGGTGTTCATCCCGGCATCGCCTCGCAGGCGATTGAGGATCATGCGCATGCTCTTCCCTTCTCAACGTTCACCGCCGGCCGGGCGGCCGGCGGCGCTCACAGGACGTCGCCGAGGACGGCGACGATCACCGGCACCAGGCCGGCGAGAATGAAGGCCGGCAGGAAGCAGAGCCCCAGCGGCAGCACGATGAGGACGCCGGCCCGGCGAGCCGACGCCTCGGCTGCGGTGGACCGGTCGGCCCGCAGGTCGTCGGCGAGGCGGGTCAGCGCGCCGGCCAACGCCGCGCCGCTGTTCGACGAGCGCAGCGCGGCACCGGCCAGCCGCTCGGCACCCGGCACCGGAACGAGGTGCGCCCAGGCCTCCTCGGGGCCGCCACCGAGCAGCAGGGTCCGGCCGACCCGGCCCAGGCGGTCGGCCAACGGGCCGCCGAGCGACTCCGCGACCGCCAGCACGGAACGGTCCACGGGTGCACCGGCCCGCAGCGCGGCCGCGAGCAGGTCCGCCGCGAGAGGCAGGTCGGCGGCCTCCCGGAGCCGCCGCTCCCGGACGGCGGGGGGCTCGATCCGGCGTAGACCCCGGTCCGCCGCGACGGCGACGACGGCGCCACCCAGGAACCCGGACCAGCCACCGATGACCGCGACGGTCGCCACCCCGGCGAGGCCCGCCCCGAGCCGGATCCGGTCAGGCCACCACGCCGGTCTCGATTGCCCGGTCGCCCCGGTCCGCCTCTGCAGGCCACGCAGGCGACGGGTGGTGCCCGCAGGCGAGCCGACGGAGAGGGCGAGCACCGCCGCCGCGACGAGGCAACCGGCCGCCACCGCCTGCCGGGTCATCAGCGGCTCCCGTCCGGCACCGCGCCGAGGCGCTCCGTCCAGAGCAGCCCCGCCGACTGGAGGACGGCGGCCGCGATCGCGCATCCGCCTCCGACGGGTGTGTGCAGCAGGACCTCGACCGGGTCGACGCCGACCCCGTACCCGAGCCCGATGCCGCCGAGCGGCAGAGCCGCGAGCAGCAATGCGGTGGCCCGCGCCCCGGCCGCCTGCGCCGCCGCGCCGGCCAGCCCTCGGTCGGTGGCCCGGGCGTCGGCCTCGACGCGCTCCAGCAGGTCGGCCAGCGGAGCACCGGTCCGGTCCGCGAGCCGGATCGCTGCCTGGGCCAACCGCCCCAGCCGGTCCGGATCGGGCGCGGCAACGGCTGGCCTGCCGGTGTCCGGGGCCGGACCGGGGACCAACCCCGGATCGTTCACCGTCCCGGAGGCGCCCGGCGGACCATCGGGTGCCGGCGGGGCTCCGACGGTCAGCGCGACCTCGACCGGTGGCACGGTGGTGGCGGTCAGGGCGACCTCAGCCGAGGGCAGGCGAGCGGTCAGGGTGGCGGCTGCGGTCAGCACCGGCACGCCGGCACGCAGGTCCGCGGCGAGGGCGCTGAGCTGGTCCAGGCTGTGTCGTCGGGCGCGCTCAACGGCACGCGCGAGGCCCCTGCGCAGCACCGCTCGCGCGGCCAACGTCCCGTACGTGCCGACCACCACGGCGGCCACGGGCCCGGCCAGCAGGCCACCTGCCCCGGCGCCCACCGCTCCCGCGAGCAGCAGGCTTCGCCGGGGCGAGGCGGACAGCCACCCGGGCACCCCCGGCCGACGGCTGCTCGCCGTGCCGGCGGGAAACCGCCCCGGCGACGACCCGGTACGCCAGTTCCCGGCACCGGGGAGCAGCGAAGCCAACAGCGAGCCTCGCTGCCCCGGCAGGGCGGCCTCGGACCGGTCCAGGGTGGCAGTGGGCCGGCGCGGGTCACGACGACCGGGCGGCCCAGACCGTCCGCCGAAGCCGAACGGGTCGGGCGGCCTGGACGGACCGGACCTCGGGGACGGCCCCGACGGACCGGACAACGGAGACGCGCCGGAGAAGGGTCGTGGGCCGGAGGCGTCGCACGGGCGGGATGGCGGGCGTGGGCGGGACTCACCGGACGGGCCGGAGAACGGACGCGGGCCGGACGGCCTACCCGGGGCAGGGCACGGGCCGCCATGTTCCCCCGGCGCTGCCCCGTTCCGGGGGTGCCGCCCGGGATCCCGGTCGTCCCGGGGGTCACGCTGCCGGTTCGGCGCCCTGCCGACAGCGCTCGGCGCGGCCGCCCCGGTGGGGATGCGTACAGCACCGACCCGATCGGCCGGGTCAACGGGCGACGACGGCCGGCCCGGAGACGAACCGAGCAATCGCCGTCGCCGGGACCGGCTGCTGCGCAGCGGCCACGCCACAGCCGCAGCGGCGACGACGAGAAGGGCCGCCACCAGCCAACCCGCCCTGGTCACTCGGATCCTCCGTGCCGGGACCCGCCACCCCTCACCTCGAACCGGTCGCCCCGATCGGAGCGTCCATCCCGATCGGAGTGGCCAGGCCACACCTCGCAGAGGACGGGTGGGACGGGCACGTCCCGCGCGCGCAGCAGCGTGCCGAGGGCCGCTGCGGCGGGAGCCGGCCCGTGGCCGCGTACCCAGGCGGGGACGACGGTGATCAGGCGGTCCGGTCCCTCGGGGAGCAACAGGCAGACCGACTCCAGCACCCGGCCCCGGGCACCCCGGCGGACCTGGAGCAGCACCTGGAGCGCGGCGGCGACCTGGGCGTGCAGGGCGGCCCGGGGCAGCCCGCCCAGCATCCCGAGCGCCTCCAGCCGGGCCGGCACGTCGGACGGGGCGTTCGCGTGCAGCGTCCCCGCCCCGCCGTCGTGACCGGTGTTCAGGGCGGCGAGCAGGTCGACGACCTCCCCGCCCCGGCACTCCCCCACGATCAGCCGGTCCGGCCGCATCCGCAGGGCCTGCCGGACCAGGTCGCTGAGCCCGACCGCGCCGGAGCCCTCCACGTTGGAGGTGCGGGCCTGCAACCCGACCACATGCGGGTGTACGGGACGCAGCTCGGCGGCGTCCTCGACCAGGATGATCCGCTCGGTGCCCGGGACCAACCCCAGCAGCGTGTTGAGCAACGTCGTCTTGCCGGAGCCGGTGCCGCCGACGACCAGGTACGCGAGCCGGGCCGCCACCACGGCGGCCAGCACCGGCGCGACGGGCCGGGGCACGGTGCCCTGCCGGACCAGGTCGTCGAGGGTGAACGGGCGCTGCCGGAAGGTGCGCAGGGACAGGTAGGGCCCGTCCGTCGCGACCGGAGGCAGCACGGCGTGCAGCCGGGTCCCGTCGGGCAGCCGGGCGTCCGCGTACGGGGAACCGTCGTCGAGGCGGCGGCCGGCTCCGGCGGCGAGGCGCTGGGCCAGCCGGCGGACGTCGTCGATCGTGCCGAGCGGAACAGCGACCTGGCGCAGGCCCTGCCCCCGGTCCACCCACACCCGATTCCCGTTGACCAGCACGTCGGTCACCTCTGGGTCCGCGAGCAGGGGCGCCAGCGGACCCGCGCCGACGAGGTCGTCGTGCACCCGGCCGGCGATCCGGAGCACGGCGGTGTCGCCGAGGACCGCCGCGGCGGGCTCGGCGCGGACGGCAGAGACGACGGCGGCCGGGGTGACCGGGGTGTCTGCGGCGGCGAAGCGCTGGCGTACCCGGCTCGAAAGCTCCTCGCCGCCGGGAGGCGCGGTCATGCCGCACCCGATGCGGGCAGTCCGGTCAGCTCGCCGACGATCCGCTGGCAGAGCGCGGCGAGCGGGCCACGCCCGTCGGCAGCGGGCGCCTCACCCCGTTCCAGTCCCCGGCACAGGCCCGGCTCGGGGCGCAGCGTCCCGGCCAGCGGCAGCCCCAGAGCGCGGGCCACCTCGACGGCCTTCAGCCGCCCCGGGGCCGGGCCGCGTACGACGACGGAGAGTTGGGCGCAGTGCGGCGCGGCGGCGGCGACCACCCGGGCCGCCGCCGCAGTCGCTCGAAGCTCGGCCGGCACGACCAGAAATGCCTGGTCGGCGGCCTGCAGCGCGAGCACGGCCGGGTCGTCGAGGTGTCGGGGCACGTCGGCCACGACGAAGTCCCGCCCCCGGCGGGCCGCCTCCAGGGTCGCCGCCATCGCCGGGGCGGGCAGCGGCAGCAGGTCCCCCCGGTCCCAGGAGAGCACCACCAGGTCACCCCGGCTGGGCAGGGCCCGGACCAGCGCCGGCGGGTCGACCCGGCCGTCGGCGTCGGTGAGCGCCGGCCAGCGCAGCCCTTCCAGTTGCTCCCAGCCGAGCACCAGGTCCAGCCCACCGCCGAGCGGGTCGACGTCGACGAGGAGGGTGCGCAGCCGGGCCCGGGCGGCGGTGACGGCCAGCCCGCCCGCGAGGACGCTCGCCCCGGCACCACCCCGCCCGCCGAGCACCGCGACCACCCGGGCCACGCCGTCGCCGGCGCGGTCCGGGGCGCACTCGGCGAACCGGTCCACCAGCCACGGCTCGGCGGCCGGGAGGACGGCGACGTGCTCGGCCCCAATCAGCTCGGCGATCTCCCAACCGGGGTCGAGCTGCCCGGAACGGCCCACCAGGACCATCCGTGGCCGGCGCGGCAGCCGCGCCCGCAGGCACGCCTGGGCCTGGTCGTCGCCGACCAGCACCAGCGGCGCCGGTGTCCACCGGGACCTGGCGGCGGCCGGGTCGGCGGCCACCTCGACCTCGGTGCCGCCTGCGGCGGCGAGCCGGAGCAGGTCGTCGAGGAGGCCGTCGTCCGAGGTCACCAGCAGGGGCAGCCGCCGGCGCGGTGGGAGCGAGGTACGGGGTGGCATCGCGGCCTCCAGCAGTCGGGCTCGGGGGTGCTGCCGGAGAGCGTGCCCGGATCCGCCACCTCCCATCGGCTGCCTGTGGACAACCTGGTGCCCTGTGGAAAACGCCCGCCGAGCCAGTGGATCTGCTATCGGACCGCCGTCACTTTCCACCGGCGTACGCCGGACCCTGGCTGCCTCCGAGCGACCCGCCACGCAGAAACAGGCCGTTGACGGCAGCTAACGGTGGTGGCCGCCGAACGGTCCCTGGCGAAGGGGAGCCGGGCGGAGACAGCGGAGTGAACACCGACGACCCCCCCTGCATCTTCTGCGGCGAGATGGAGCACGACGGGACCGAGGATCACCAGTTGGCCCATACAGACTCGGTGGCCGATTGGCCTCGCGCGGGTGTACCCCCGCACCCGTTCAGGCCCTCATATTCGATCTGGGCCGCCTCGGTTGGATGAGCGGAGCGGTTCGTCGTTGCACGATCAGACCCGCCGGCTGGACGAAGATCTCCCGGCGGGCCACGGCCTCGCCTTTGGCGTCGAGCTGGTAGCCGTCGAGCCAGATCCAGTGGTCGTAGGTGACCAGGTCGTGCCGAACTTTGATCAGGCGGAACATCATCGGCCTGGTGAACTGCACACTGCACGCGGCGGTTACGTGAAGGACGTCGCCGGCCTTGAGTTCGATCATCGGTGGCGGTTGTAGCGATGCCACGCCCTGATCCGGGTCCTGGCTGCCTCGACCAGCGGACACCAGCCGCTCGGGCTACAGGCTGCGCACCGGCGGTGCCTATGCCAATCGAGGGTGCCCCAGGCGACCCGCATCAGCAGAGGCAACCGACGCGCGGTCACCTTGCCCTCGCCCGGCGTACGACCGATCCGGCCGCACCGGACGTGCCCGCTACACGGGTGGAGTCGATCCGGTGTCGGTGTCGCCAGAGCCATGAGACGCACGCATCCCACCGGAAGTCCTGGCGTGTCTTCAAGAGAGCTAGGTGTCGGGCGTCATGCAGCGCCATCGGTGCCTCCGTTTCTGCGGCACCCCGCCCCACCGGGCTCCGCCTCCACCAGGGCGGGGGTACCGCGCCACCGATCACACACCCTCTGTTGCCCCCGTGTCAATGTTGGCACGACAATTCAAGCGCGTCCGAATGGTCGTGTCACCCTTAGCGTGCATGAGTGGTCGTGTCAACCTCGGCACGCTTGCACTGTTCTACCTTGCTGATATGACCGATGAGGTGCCGGGGCCACTCGTCGCCGCAGGCGAGATCTTGAAGATGCTCGGCGTGGGCCGGTCGCGGTTCCGAGCGCTCGCGATGCATCCGAACTTCCCGCGCCCGTTCCAGACGCTGTCGGTCGGATCGGTCTGGCTGCGGTCAGACGTCGAGGCATACATCCGGGACTACCGCCAACCCCGGCCGCCGGCAGACGAAGAAGAGCAGGGCTGACCCCCACGATCGACACCCGTTGACTGACCAGACGCCCCCGACCGGTTATCGTGGGAGGCGCTGGCTAACTAGGGTGCCGTAGCTCTCGCGGTCCGGCTCACGGAACTCAGCCGCCGCGCGTTCCTCGGCCACCCGTCGACGGGCTTCTTCCCTGGCGCGGAGTCGCAGGGTTTCCTCGCGAACCAGGTTCTCGAACTGCTCCCGCTCGTCGTCCGCCTCTTCTTCCGGGGTCAGCTCCTCGATGGCTTCCCCGTCATCGTCTGTCGCTTCCTCTGCCCACCGCTTCTCGATGCCCTTCTGAATGTCGTAGGACCGGTCGGCCTGGATAGCCGCGACCATCGGCGCGTCGTCCAGGAGGGTGTGGATCTCATCCTTCAAGCAGCCCCACTTGATTAGATCGCCGATGATCGCCCACACCTCCTTGGACCGGTCCTGGTGCTGCGCCACCTCGGGGTTCGTCTTCGCCCGGCGAGAGATCCGGCCTTTGGTCGGTACCGGCACCGGCACCCAGTCCACGGCCACCGACGCACGGCGCACGGCCCGTGTGCGGAGGCGGTCCAGATCGTCGTCAGAGACCGGGGCACCCGTACCGCGCACCATCACGACCGGCACCGGGTCGGATGTCTTGTGGTTGAACGTGCCGGGCAACCGGAGGTAGGACACGTCGCTCTGCTTGGCGTCCGCGTACAAATGCTCCTTTAGTCCGGTGTTGAGCTGGTAGTGCTCGTCGAGGGGCACCACACGGGGCAGCTTCAATACCTTCAGATTGTGGAGCTGCTTGGGCTGGACGAAATCCGTGATTTGCTTGGCGGGATCAGCAAGCAGCGCGCCACGATCATCGTGGGCCGCAAGGGATTCCCTGACCCCCTCGCCACGTTGAAGATGGGCCGCGTCTGGGATGGCAAAGCCGTTCGCGCTTGGATCGCCAAGAACCGCCCCGGCCCGGCTGACGAGGACTGACTGGCCGCAGCAACTGAGAGTCACCACACCCGGCTAACGCAAATGTCCGTCGTAAGCCGCAGCCGCAGCCGTCGCTTCCGGCCAGGGTGCCTGTCTACGCGTGGCCGCCGATGGCGACCGTCCCGATGGTCAACAGCGGCTCGCCCTCCAGGATCTCCCCGACCCGCCGCGCCTGGTCGTCAAGTTCCTGGCGTTCGGCGACGGTGAGCGCGGTCAACGGTTCGACCGTGATGTTCAGCTTGCGTCCGGAGCGGCGGAGGTGCCAGATGCCGGCGACCACGCCGTCGATGAGCAGCACCGGGAAGTTGCCGGCCTGACCGCCGGAGAGCGCGCGTTGCGCGGCAGGCCCGGGGAAGAGCCGCTCGCGCGGATGGCAGCCGACGGGATAGGCGTCGAAATATGGCAGCAGCCGCACCCCCTGCGGTGGCACGGGTGCCGGCTCGGTATCGCCGGCGGTGACCCAGGCGACAGAGCCATCGACCTCGACACGTTGCAGCTCGCCGGCGAGCGAGTCGAACAACTGGGTCGCCCAGCGGCGAGGTGCGGAGAGCCACTGCGCGAACTGCTGCGGCGTTGCCGGCCCGTACGCGTGCAGGTAGCGCCGGACCAGGTCGGCGAGGGCGGCGGATGCCGAAGCGGGCTGGAATCCTGGCAGCCAGCGCTGCGGGCTGGTGTACGTCACCTTCCGTCCACGGTTCGGGCCAAAACACAGGGCACCGCGGTGCGCGGCGAGGGGTATCGCCTGCCGCCAGCGCGGCGCCATGCTCCCGAACGCTGGCACGACCGGATCGACGGCCCAGGGACCTGTGCGGGTGGCCACCTCGGCGGTGAGCTCGTCGATGGTCAGTTCGGCGTCGGCCAGTGCTCCCGCGATGGCCGCGACGACCTCTTCGGTCTGGTCCGGGGTAAGCCGCGCCTCGGCGGACATGCTGTTCGCAGGGTTAGGCAGCGTGCCGAGCGCACCGGTCCACAGCGGCAGTTCGCGGGTCGGCAGCAGGTGCACGGTGCCGCGAGGGCCGTACGTCTTGATCAGGCTGCGTTCGCCCCACAGCGCCTGCCGGACGTCGTTGCGGGTGACACCGGCGACGCGCAGCCCCACGGACAACTCGGCGGCGGAGAGCACCTGGGCGTGCGCGCCGCACATGGCGGCGACGGCGTCGACTGGTCGGCCGCGTACCGGAGTGGACAACCCGTGCCGGTCGAGCCGTCGGCCCCACACGTCGGGCCAGGACAGCCGGGGCACCACCGTGGACTGGTTGGTCATCGAGCACGGCTCCTGGTGTCGTCATTCGGTCCTGGTGGTGCCGGCAACCGGTCGTCGTGTTCCCGCCTGGTTCCAGGCTCCGAGGGCGTCGTCCTGCCGGCCCGGATCGAGCGGTGCGGGCCGGCGGGGACGTCTGCCCTGTCCGGTTGCGGTCAGCGAAGCGGGCGGAAGAACTTCCGCACGTCGTCCACCAGGAGGTCGGGTGCCTCCAGGGCGGCGAAGTGGCCGCCGCGGCTGAATTCGCTCCAGTGCACAACGTTGTGGTCGCGTTCGGCGAGAGGCCGGATGGTGATGTCGTTGGGGAACACCGCCACCCCGGTCGGGACCTGTGACCTCGGGTTGGCCTGGCCCCAGGTGCGGGCGTCCTCGTAGTAGATCCGGGCGGCGGATCCGGCGGTGCCGGTGAGCCAGTACACCGAGACGTCGGTGAGGATCAGGTCGCGGTCGATGGCGTCCTCGGGCAGGCCGGCGCTCGGGTCGGTCCACTCCTTGAACTTCTCGACGATCCACGCGAGCTGACCGACCGGCGAATCGGTGAGGGCGTAGGAGATCGTCTGCGGCCGGGTCGACTGGACGATGGCGTACCCGGACATGTCCCGGCCCCAGGTCGTCATGAACTCAAGGCGGGCCTGGTCGGCCTCGGTGAGGCCGGCCAGCTCGGCCGGATCGCCGGAGGGGAAGGTGCCCAGGTTGTTGACGTGCACCCCGATCACATGGTCGGAGTCGATGCGGCCGAGCTCCGGGGTGACGATCGCTCCGGTGTCGCCGCCCTGGGCGCCGTACCGGTCGTAGCCGAGGCGCTTCATCAGCTCGGCCCATGTCTGGGCCACCCGGCTGGTGCCCCATCCGGGTGCGGCGAGCGGGGTGGAGAAGCCGAAGCCGGGCAGGGACGGGGCCACGACGTGGAAGGCGTCGGCGGGATCGCCCCCGTACCGGGCGGGATCGGTCAGCGGGCCGATGATGTTCATGAACTCCACGACCGAGCCCGGCCAGCCGTGGGTGAGGATGAGCGGCACCGCTCCCGGCTCAGGCGAACGAACGTGCAGGAAGTGCACGGTCTGTCCGTCGATCTCGGTGGTGAACTGGGGAAACTCGTTCAACCGAGCCTCATGGGCCCGCCAGTCGTACTCGGTGCGCCAGTGGTCGGCCAGATCCTTCAGATAACCCAGCGGCACCCCTGCCTCCCAGCCTGTGGCGGGCGACTCGTCCGGCCAACGGGTGGCGGCGAGCCGCTGGCGCAGGTCGTCGAGGCGATCCTGGGGAATTTCGATCCGGAACGGGGTGATCTGTTCGCTCATGAACATCACACTACGGGCGAGCTAGGACAGGTCTGGCCCTAGCTTCCTGGCAGACTCGGGGCATGTTGGAAACCTCCGCCCGGTTGCTGCGGCTCCTCGGGCTGCTACAGACACCCCGCGAATGGTCCGGCGCCGAGCTGGCACAGCGCCTTGAGATCGACGTACGGACCGTGCGCCGCGACATCCAGAAGCTGCGTGACCTCGACTACCCCGTGCACACCACCCCTGGCGCTGCCGGTTACCGGCTTGGCGCGGGAACGAAGCTCCCCCCGCTGCTCCTCGACGACGACGAGGCCGTCGCAGTCGCAATCGGGCTGCGCACCGCCGCCAGCGGCACGGTCACCGGCATCGAGGACACCTCGCTACGCGCGTTGGCCAAGCTCGAACAGGTTCTGCCGTCGCGCCTACGGCACCGGGTCAACCTGCTGCACTCGGTCACCGTCACGGTCCCCGCCACCGGCCCCACCGTCGACCCGGACGTGCTGGTCGCCATCGCCACGGCCTGCCGCGATCACCAGCGGCTCCGCTTCGACTACCGTCGCCACGACGGCACCTCCTCGGTACGCGACGCCGAACCCCACCGGCTCGTCCACAGCGGACGGCGCTGGTACCTCATCGGTTGGGACACCGATCGAAGCGACTGGCGCACCTACCGCGTCGACCGGATCCAGCCGCGCATCCCGACCGGACCCCGATTCACGCCACGACAGGCACCCGCCGCCGACTTCGCCGCGTACCTGACCCGCGGTGTGTCCACCGCCCCCTACCGCTACCAGGCCCGGATCACCCTCTACGCCTCGGCTGAGGCTGCCGCCGAACGGATCGCGCCCACCGTCGGGGTCATCGAAGCCATCGACCCGCACACCTGCATGCTGCACACCGGGTCGAATTCCCTGGACGAGATCGCCGTCTACGTCGCGCTGTTCGGCTTCCGCTTCCGCATCGACGAGCCATCCGAGCTGATCACACACATCCGAGGCCTCGCCACCCGGCTGACCGACGCTGTCGAGGCTTCCTGAGCAGCATGTTGGCGGGGGCCGGGTGCGTTCCGCACCCCTGGCGGCATGGCCGCGGCGGGGTGACCTGCAGGTCGACAACCCAGACGGTACGCATCGGTCACCGACGCGTTGTGGGACCCTGTCGCGATGTCGCGTGCACGCCTGCTGGCGGTCGTCGGTGCTCTCCTGATGGTGGCCTCCTGCCTGCTTCCCTGCCTTACCAGCTTTACCGGAATCACCCTGCCCGATCAGGACCCCACGCCTGAGGCCATCGAGCAGCAGAACGCGGAAGAACTCGCGTTCGAGCAGAGGTTCGAGCTGGTGGCCTTGATCGCTGCTGGTCTCGCGATCCTCGGTCTGGCGTTGCTCGTCTACGCCTGGATACATCGCCGGCGACCCAGCCCGCCTGCGGCGACCAACAAGACGGATCGGTGAGCGACACGCCACATCTCGGTCCCGTGCCCCAGCGCATTCCCGTCGACGCGGAGCTGGTGCGTCAGCTCGTCGCCGACCAGTTCCCCCAGTGGTCCGACCTCCCGGTTCAGCCCGTGGCCAACGGCGCACTCAGCCGGTGGAGTCACCCACCTGCTCGCGCATGGCGACGAGGTGTTGGCGTACCGCTGCCTCGGTGGTCAGTGAGATGGCCTTGCTGAAGGCGGCCCGGGCGGCGTCGGTGTCACCGGCTCGCGCCAGCAGGTGGGCCCGGGCGGCCCAGGCGGGCTGGAAACGTTGAGCCGCCGGCCCGGTCAGGGTGTCGAGCAGGGTCAGTCCGGCTTGCGGCCCGTCGGTCTCGGCGAGCACCGCCGCGAGCGACACGGTGCCGCCGAGCGTGGGGACCACGGAGATCAAGGCCTGGTGCAGGGTACGCAGTGCGGCCCAATCGGTGTGCCCGGTGACCCGCCGGGCACAGTGCACGGACTGGATGGCGGCCTCCAGCTGAAAGCGCCCTGGCCGACGCAGGTGGTGGGCGTTCCGCAGGTACCGCTCACCACGATCGATCAACTCGCCGTTCCAGGCCGTGGTGTCCTGTTCGGCCGGGGCGAGGAACCTACCGTCGGGTGCGGTCCGGGTGCGGTGGCGTGCCGACGACAGGCAGATCAGGGCGGCCAGGCCGAGCACCTCCGGCTCGTCCGGGAGCAGGCCGGCGAGGGTTTCGGCGAGGTGCAGCGCCTCACCGCTCAGGTGTTCCCGTTCGGTCGGCGCGGCGATGCCCTGCCAGTCGATGGCGTAGGCGCCGTAGACGGCTTCCAGCACAGCGGCCAGCCGGCCCGGCATGGCCGAGCGGTCCGGGATCGTGAACGGGATGCATGCCTCGCGGATGCGGCGTTTGGCCCGGACCAGTCGCTGCAACATGGTGGGCGCGGGCACGGCGAACGCCCTGGCAATGTCCTGCGAGGCGACCCCGAGCACGGTCTGCAACATCAGCGGGGTACGGATCGTCGCTTCGATGGCGGGGTGCGCGCAGACGAACAGCAGAGCCAGACGCTGCTCGGGTATCGCGTCGGGATCGAGGCCGTCGACGGTGTGCAGATGCAACGCCTCGTCGAGCGCGACGCTGGTGCGGTGGGCGGCCGACCGGTACCGGTCGCGCTGTCGGTTACGGGCCACGGTCAGCAGCCACGCCTGCGGGTTGTCCGGCACGCCGGTGTCCGGCCAACGGGTCAGGGCCTGCTCGAACGCGTCGGCCAAGGCGTCCTCGGCCGCGACGATGTCCCCGCTACGCGCGGCCAGAAGGGCCAACAGGCGGCCGTAGCAGGTACGGGCGGTGGCCTCCGCCCGTACCCACGCGGTGGCTACTTCGTCCATTGGCCGTTCAGGAAGGCGGTCGCCGTCGGGCGCACCTCGACGGTGCCGTACTGAGCGCCGGGGCACCGCTCGGCCCAGGCCAGCGCGGCATCCAGATCCTCGACGTCGATGACGAACAGACCCGCCAGGGCTTCCTTCGTGTCGGCGAACGGTCCGTCCTGCACCTGCAGGCTCCCGGCGCGTAGCGTGACGGTCGTGCTCGCCGTACTCGGCTGCAACACATCAGCGGACCGCAGCACCCCGGCTGCTTCCAGGTCCCTGGCGTAGGCCTGGAACGCATGTTGGGCTGCGGCGATTGTCTCCTCGGGGACCTCCCCCGTAGCCGGCTCCAGATTGTGCAACAGCAGGCAGTAACGCATGTAATACCTTCTCTCCCACCAACCGGCCGCCCCTTGCGGCTCCTGTCAGTGATGACGAACGGCGGCCCCGCAGAACGACACTGCCCCCACATGATGCTTGCGCCGCGCTGTTGCTCGCTGCCGCCGTGGTGCCCGTCGTCGGCCTGTTCGAGCTGCCCCGCCCGTTCCTGTTCGTTCTGCTTTCCCAGGCAACGCTGGGCCTGGTGGCCCTGGTTGAGCCCGCAACTCGGTTGGCGGGCCCAGCCAGGCGCAATGGTGCCGCCTCAGGGCTTGTGACGCGGTCGTCTCCGACGGTTGCCCACGCGTCGGCCGCGTCATCGCAGCGCATGTCGCGCAGGATGATGACGCGGCCGGGGATAGCGATCGGGCCCATGCCCCGATGGTGCCCTATCGAGGAGCTGGGGCATGGTTCAGCAGGGCCAGCGGGCGCGGGCCGTATGCAAAGATCCGGCCATGAACCACTTCGCTGCACCACTGGCCGGCATGAGCACCCTGGTGATCGGAGGTGGAGGCGAGGGCATCGGGCGCGCAATCTCGCGTGCCTTCGCCGCGGCCGGCGCATCCGTCGCCGTCGCCGACGTCGATCCGGACCGGGCGCATGATGCCGTTCATGAGTTGACAGAGTCTGGCGCCCGCGCGGTTCCGCTCGTCGGTGACGTGCGCTCGCGCTCGGATCTGGACGGGTTCGTCACCCGCACCACCGGCGAGTTCGGTCGGCTCGACACACTGGTGACCGTCGTCGGAGGGCAGGTCGCGTTCGTACCCGCGGTGCGCCTGCACGAGATGGATGACGACGACTGGGATCTGGCGTACGAGATGAACCTTCGTTACGTGGCGCGTGCGGCCCGGGCTGCCATCCGTGTCTTCCTGTCCCAGGGCAGCGGCGGGTCCATCGTCAGCGTCGGGTCCGTCGCGGGCGTCATGGCCGCGCCCATGCAGGCTGGCTATGGTGCTGCCAAGGCCGGGCTCGCCAGCCTCGCCAGGACCGTGGCTGCGGAGTACGCCGGTGACGGCATCCGCATGAACGTGGTGGCTTGCGGTGCCATCGCAACGGCGGCGGCGAATTCCGCCCAGCGCGCCGCGGAAGTCCCTGAGATTCCGATGGGTCGAGTCGGCGTCCCCGATGATGCCGCCGCGGCGGCTGTCTACCTGGCCTCTCCGCTTGCGGCCTACATGACCGGGCAGAGTCTTGTCGTCGATGGAGGAGTCACCGTACGCGGCCCGTTCCCAAGCTAGCCATGGAGGCGCGGGCGGCGCGCCCCGCCACGACGTCGCGAAAGCCGTCGTGCGTGGCCTGGGTGTCACCGCTTCTAAGCGGCGCACGGGTGAAGATGAAGTATCAGACCGTGTTGCGGTAGCCGACGCTGATGACCCGCTGGGCCGCCTCGTCGTAGTACTTCGGATCACTCGGGGCGAACGTGCCGAGGCCGTCGACGTACCGGTTGACCATGCAGAAGGCCGCCGCGATCAGCACCGTGTCGTGGATCTCCTCGTCGGTGGCGCCCTCGGTGCGGGCCGCCCCGACCAGTTCGGCGGTGACGCTGCGTCCACTGTGCTGCACAGCCCCGGCGATGCGCAGCAGGGCGCGCAGCCTGGCACTGACCGGGGCGTTGTCCAGGTCGGCGCGTACCTGGTCGACCAGGGTCATGCCCTCGGCGAGCAGGGCGGCGGCGAACGCCGAGTGCGCCGAGCAGCAGTAGGTGCACTCGTTCAGGCCGGAAACGTACGAGGCGATCAGCTCGCGGTCGGCCGTCGACAGGCTGAGCGGCCCCCGCAACAGGGTCTCGGCCAGTTCCAGCATCGGCTTGCCGGTCACCGGCCGGTACTTCAACGGGCCCCGGACCCCGGGAAACTCGTTCTCGTCCACGCCCAGGTCGATGTGTGCCATGGCGTCACGCTTCCATTCGGCTAGCGGGTGAAATTTCGGGTGACCGGTACGGGTCAGCGGTCCAGTACCGGCAGGTAACCGTGGGTGGCGACCCGTCCGGCTGGTCCCAGATACCACTCCTGGTCGTCGGGTACGAGCGTGCCGAGGCCGTCGACGTACCGGTTGAACATGCAGTACGCCGCCGCGATGAGGACCGTGTCGTGGATCTCCAGGTCGGTGGCGCCCTCGGCACGGGCGGCCCCGACCAGTTCCGGGGTGACCTCCCGTCCACTGACCTGCACGGCCCCGGCGATGCGCAGCAGGGCGCGCAGTTTCGCCGAGATCGGGGCGCTGTCCAGGTCGGCGTGAACCTGGTCGACCAGAGTCATGCCCTCGTCGAGCTGCACGGCGGCGAACGCCGAGTGCGCGCCCTGGCAGAACCGGCACTCGTTGCGGCCGGAGACGTACGCGGCGATCAGTTCCCGTTCCCCGGGGGTGAGCGGGTGCGGTCCGCGCAGCAGCGCCTCGTTCAGCGCCAGCAGGGGGCGACCGGTCTCCGGCCGGTAACGGATCAGCCCGTGGATGCCCAGGTAGACCTGCTCGTCCTGGCCGAGGTCGATATGCGCGATGACTTGATGCTCCGGGTTCTGCTCGTGGAACGGGCGGGGTTCGGTCCGGTGGCGCCGGCCGGATCGTCGTCAGACGACCTGTCGGTAGCCGTTGTTGACGATGCGCCCCGACGCCCGCGCGTACCACCCGGGATCGGCCGCCGGTTGGGTGCCGAGGCCGTCGACGTACCGGTTGAACATGCAGAAGGCCGCCGCGATCAGCACCGTGTCGTGGATCTCCAGGTCGGTGGCGCCCTCGGCACGGGCGGCCCCGACCAACTCGGGGGTGACCTCCCGTCCACTGACCTGCACGGCCCCGGCGATGCGCAGCAGGGCGCGCAGTTTCGCGGAGATCGGGGCGCTTTCCAGGTCGGCGCGTACCTGGTCGACCAGGGCCATGCCCTCGTCGAGCTGCGCCGCCGCGTACGCCGAGTGCGCCGAGCAGCAGTAGGTGCACTCGTTGCGGCCGGAGACGTACGCGGCGATCAGTTCCCGTTCCCCGGGGGTGAGCGAATGCGGTCCGCGCAGCAGCACCTCGACCAGCTCAAGCAACGGTTGACCGGTCTCCGGCCGGAAGCGCAGCGGCCCACGGACGCCGGGGAGCTCGGTCTCATCCACCCCTAGATCGATGTATGCGATGGGGTCACTCTCCTGAATCTCGAAAGCCGGTCACTGGTCGTGGCTAAGGATCAAACCTAGTGAGTCCACAGTGGCATCTCAAGGGTGTGCCGTGCGCTGTTCGGCAACGTCAACAAGGACTGCCCCCGGGCGTCGTAGCCTCACATGACACCTTCGGGCCCGCTGTCTGTGGAATGTTCTTTCGAGCAGCCTCGCGGCGAACGCCGATGGCCCCCGAGCAGGTGCGGAGCCTGCGCTTCCGGCGTACGGGGTTCGGGTGGCACGGCCCGCGCGGGCGTCTCGGTCTGTCAGGACGTGGGTGACGCTCCATGGAGCTGCGTGGAGATGAGCATGGTGCAGAGCCGGCTCGCGGGTGCAGGCTCAGATTGGTGCGCCAAGAAGATTGCTCGGATTCCCGTGCCCCCGGCTGAGAGACTGCGATCCATGGGGAACTCGGCGGTCTACCGGATACACACCAGTGATGACCTTGACGTCGCGTATGCGATGGCCGAGCGTCTGCTGGGCCACAGGTCGATCGGCTGCCGCTGCCCACAGGATGTCAGTGCCCAAGCAGAGACCAACACCCATGATCTGGGCCGGTACCTGAGCATTCGACCCGTGTTCGTGTCTCTATCCATCCCGGCGCGCTTGCTCGGTCAGGTAAGAGACGTTCTGGAGCCACATCTACCGCCTGACGACCGACCGAGTCAGTACCGTGACGGCAGCGGGTACCTCATCACGGACATGACGACCGAGGTCGTGGCAGCACTCCGTCAACTGCCCCCGATCGGCGCTGAGGTCTCCACTCCCGAATACCCGCTGCCGACTACCTCGGCTGACACCGTCCTTGCAGTTGCGAACACGGAGCCCGCATCGATCTCGTGGCACACGTGCTGGCCAAACGAGCACAACCGCTCCGGGTTTGAACTCGCCATCAACGGCGCTGAACTGTGGCACGCTCCAGCACCGGCTGGCCACAGCGTCTACGTACACGTCCACCCCTCGCAGTCGAAGCTTGCGCACGACCTTGCCGCAGCCGTAGGAGGCCAGGTCATGGGCGAGCCGGCACTCGGCTGGTGAATACCAGATACATCCCGTCGAGCTGAACCGCTCGCAAGAACCCAGCAAGGCACTGCAAGATCGCCTAGGGGCATGTCATGCATCTCCCGAGACTGATCTGTCACGGGCGTTCCGAAACAGACCTAATCTCCCGAACCGTCCTCTCATGGCTGGTCGCTGGTTCGCAACGCCTAAGATTGCCCGCAGGGGCGGCCTGCGGCGCGTGGCTTCCCGCTCCGCACGAGCACACGGTTTAGGAATGGAGTACGGCCCGAGTCACCTATAGGCCTCTGACCTGCCCCGACCGGCTCGACCGCAGCGAGCATCGCCAAGATCAATCCGTGGATAGTCCGTGCCGGAGATGACGGGGTCCACGCTCTCTTCGTGAGAGAATGGGAGCCGCTGTGAGCTGGAGGGGGCGAGTCACGATGTCGAGCAACGCCGAGAGCATGCCCAAGTGGCCGACTTCTGAACACGTACCAGCGGCGGAGCTGGCCCGTCGTCAGGGTGTCCGTCCGGTCGCCTCCGTCGACGACCTGGCCCGGCCCGAGCTCTTCGAGTCGGACGACGAGTTGGATGCCTTTCTCGCCGACCTCTACGCCTCCCGCCGGGCGGGCACCGCGTGAGCCTCGTAGTCCTGGACACAGACGTCGCGTCGGCGATCCTTCGCGGACGGCTGCATGACCGCCTCCGTGCCCGGCTGGCCGGTAAGACCTTGTGCATCAGCTTCGTCACGCTCGGGGAGTTGACCAAGTGGACCGTGCTGCGGAGCTGGGGGCCACGCAAGCTGGCTGACCTCGCTCAGTGGCGGTCGGGTGTCGTGCTGCTGTCCTTCGACGAGGCGGTGGCGACGACCTGGGGGCAGCTCCAGGCGCGGGCACAGCATCGCGGGCGCCCCGGCCGACGAACGATTCGTGGATCGCGGCTTGCTGCCTGGTCGACCGGCTACCGCTGGCGACCTTCAACGGCAAGGACTACGCCGACTTCGCCGAGTACGACGGCCTCCGCCTCTTCGACGTCTCCTAGCTTTCGGCAACGCCCTCGGCGCGGCTGTCCGGCGTCGTACGGCTTCCCGCCCCGGCCCCCGGACCGGGGCGGCTTCGCGTGACGCCCGGCATTCCGCGGCCTGGTCCCCGTACCCGGTGGCAAGCCGCGAAGCGGCGCGGCAGCCGATCGCCCTGACCTCGACGCCGACCGACCGCCCTCGTGATCGTCCCACCGCACCGATCGGGTAAAGGTCCCGACAGCGCCGGCACCGAATCTTCGGTACCGTCCGCGAGGTGAGCCCTGCTTCGAGACGCGCATCCACCACTCGAACGCTCGGAAACGTGCTCCTTGTCGCCGGCCTCCTGGTCTCGGCCATCACTCTGTCGACCGACGCAGGGGGCACAGAGCCGCAGATCCTCGCGGGATTCTTCGTCGCCGCTGGGATCGGGCTACGCATCGAAGCAGCGATCATCGAATCTCGGGCGTGACGATCCGGGCGGCCAAGTTGCCCGCCGCGCCGGCCGATGCCGGCCGGAGGCCGCCAGCAGGCCGAGGGCGGCGGGAGGCCGCGCTTGCGCGGCCCCTTGATCCTAAAGAGAGTGTTTCGGCAGTCGTTTGTCGAAGCGGGAGCTGAGCGGAACTGAAAAGCCCCAGCGTACCTAGCAGCGGCCCTGCGAGCGACGCCTGCTCCTACCCAGCCTTAGGCCCGTCACGGTAGACGGCGTCTCACGTCTTCTGTGTCCACACGCCAACGACCGCCGAGTGCTTACACCGGTCGTCACTCAATTCGTGAGGGTCAACCCCAAGGCGCAAGGCGCTGGAGGACGTTTACCAACATAAATCCGTGTAAGCATATGGCGAAAACCTGCTGGTAGGAGCCTCACCTGGTCGCCCTCTCCTTGGGTTTTCCTGCCAAGTCGCTGTCGCTGGGCAAAGGAACGCCAGGGTAGCGTTTGGATGGTAGGATGCCAGGCGGCTCGGCCACTTGCTCAGGTACATCGCTTGAGTGGCAGTAGTAACATGCCGTGTTGGTCCGCCCATGCGGTTTGCTTCGGCTTAATTGCCGGGGCAATGCTCGCATCCGGAGTGCTGCGGGTGACGTTTATTTTATGGTCAGGCAAGGAGACTAGTGGCCGAGCCGCTACCTGACGCCCTCTCTCCGATGTTGGAGCGTCTAGAGAAAAGAAGTTACACGACATATCTGTGCCGACTGAATGCTTCTCGCCGCCTCAGTCATGCAAACACTGCATGGAATCTCGCTCTAGTTGCTTTATCAACATCGACGGCCATCGCGTCTGTCGGACTTCTTACGAAGCGGGATATGTACGGTGTTGGCGGAGACGCCCTCATGGTTGCTTTATCCATACTTTCGTTGGTAGCTTCGCTTGTTGTCTCGGGTGCCGGTTATGGAACTAGGGCGCGGGCAATGGAGGAGAACTACAAGAGGATTCAGCAGATCTCTGTTGCGGCCGAAAACCTCAAGGAGTATGCGGGGCCGAATCGGCAAGACAAATGCGAGAAGTTGCAATGGGAGTATGACGTTGCAGTCGCCTCGTCCGAGAACCACACCAGTCGCGACTTTCATAGAATTCGATTGAGAAATCAGGGCGAAGGGGGCAGCAAGTTGCAGCTACTTCGTGATCTCGCGGTTTCTGTAGCGTATTCGTCGGTGGCCACGCTCCCTTACGCCAGCCTAGCGGTGCCAATTTTGATATTGATACCATTCGGCACCTGGTTCTTCAATGGCATCTAGGCCAGCTTCTAAAATCTTCAGGTCGGCGACTGCTCCATCTAACCTAGTGCGAGTCTACCGGGAACATGTGCTTGAAAAGAGGGCTCGCGGCCGTGATGGCGTGAGTCCGGACGCACTGAACGGTGAGATTAAAGAAGTGACCTCCTTCATCTCGCGAAGAATGAGATCAGGAACGTACCGATTCAGCGCCTATCGAGAGTTTCTCCAACTCAAAGGGGCAGGGCGACCTCCCCGCGTGTTGTCAGTCCCAACGGCTCGCGATCGGATCGCCCTTCGCGCCTTGGCGGATTGCCTTGGCGAACTATTTCCTCAGACTCGGGGCACACTCCCGCAAAAGCGCGTACATCAATTATCTGAAGCGCTTAGAGTTGGCGGTTTTGATTCTTACATTAAAATGGACGTAGAGAACTTCTACCCATCCATTCGTCACGAATTGATTGAGAAAGGGTTGCGAACTAGAGTTCGCAAGGACGAAATTATTGAAGCTGTTTTAGGTGCAGTGAAGACATCAACGATCCCTGTAAGCCATAGAAGTCGGACCCCGAATGCGCGGGGCGTACCGCAAGGGCTTGCTATATCGAATTGCCTTGCCGAACTTGTCATGCAAAGGATCGACAGCGAGCTTGCGGCAGAGGGCTGCTTCTACGTTCGCTATGTAGATGACATTTTAATATTGTGCGACCATGTAGACGTCGATCGGATAAGCAAGCTAGCGGTGACGCTCTTTGGGGAGCTTGGCCTAAAGGTTCACGAGGTATCGGGCGGGGGGAGCAAGTCGAGCACTGGGGATATCTCGGATGGCTTCAGCTACCTCGGGTACACGTTCAATCCGTTGACCATATCTGTCCGCGACCAGAGCGTTCGGAACGTCGAGAATTCAATTGCACGCATCTTCACTCGCTATAAGCACGAAAAGAATGTCCGTCTGCTTGAGAGTCGCATCAACACGTTGATTACCGGCTGCATTTACGGTGGCAACCCGTATGGCTGGCTGCACTACTTCCGACAAATGAATGACCTTACACTTCTAAAGCGCCTGGACGTCTTCGTCGGCGAAATGAAGAAAAGATCCAAAGTGCCGACCGGGTTCGCGACAAAGAGTTTCGTGCGCGCCTATTGGTCAATCACCCACCCTCACGGCAAGGACGGGAAGTATATCCCCAACTATGATGTGATGGACATTGACAAGATGAGGGACATCCTGGCAGTGCATTTAGGCGAAGAGGAGGTTGCGAAGATTTCCGATAGCGGAATCGGGGTTGCATTCAGACGCTTGATGGGGAAGCTCACGGTAGAGCTAGAAAAGGACATCGGACACCTATCCTAAATGGGGGGCTTGACGCCTCGCGTTCAGGGCCGCCTTGAACGTGTATCGGAACCACAGTTCTAGATTATTGCGCTGCCATGCTCGGCGTAGGTGGAACCTCCGTCGCTGCGTGCCACGATTGCGGTGCGGATCCTGCGGGCGAGCCGGGGCGGCCCATATTGCCCCATCGCTTCAGCAGTCACGTAGCGACATTCGGTTAATTCCCCGTCTGCGAAGCGAATTCCGCTTTCCTGTTCAGCGGTGAGTGATCCGCCATCGAAGATGAAGAGGAGCTTGTCGCCCTCGTGTTCGGCGGGCGCCCAGTCAACAACCAGCATCGGTCCGAGCGCGGGCGTGAGGCCAAGTTCCTCTTCGACCTCACGTGCGCACGCCGCTCGGGGCGACTCGCCGGGTTCGACATAGCCGCCGGGGATGTCCCAGTGCTCTTTGTAGCTGGGGCGTACGAGGAGCACGCGGCCTTCGTTGTCGAAGAAGAGGGCGCCGGCGGCGACGCGTGGGGTTGCCATGGGTGGCATCTCGTTGGCCGTCACCAGGGCAGCCTAGATGGGATGGATTCAGTCGAGCACCTTGAGCCGCCGAGCCAAGCCGACCAGTTGAGCCGAGGGCTTGCCGCGCTGCCGACGTATCCACGTCAGGGCGAGCTGGCGGCTGAGGAACGGTGGACGACACGCCGACGTACTACGGCTGGGTGTGGCTTACCGGCTACTCCATCGACCTGGCCACCGGCAACGCGCTGGCGCGGCGGGAGGTCTTCGTGCAGATCGCCGGCCTGCAAATTCAACGACGCAAGACCGACAGCGCGCCGCCTCGCAACGTGGCGCCGGCGATGAGGAGACGCGGTGTTTGACATCCGGATACAACTCGGCGCGGTGCTGAAGATCGATGCAACGGATCGTCTCCTACCGTCGGACGGGCCGGTGACGTTGTGGGTCACCGGGGTCCGGCTGGTGGTCAACCGCCCGCCGCACGACGAGTGGATCTGGGTCGAAGGTGTCCGGCTTAGCCCGTCCGGCCGCCGAGGTCCGCAGACGCAGATCCTGGTACACGCGAGCAAGCTGCTACCTGAAGGGTAGGGCCAGTGACCACGTACCTGTCCGGTGCGGCGTACGACCAGCTCCGGGCAGCGCAGGGGCAGCTTGACCAGCACACGTCGTCGAGCGCGGACGGGCGCTGTGCCGGCTGTGGGGATGAAGGGCCGTGTTCCCGGCGGGCGGCGTTGCGGGTGTTCGGCCGGTACGGCTGCCTGCCGCGCCGCTGGCCGGGCGCGTCGCGACCGGAGCAGGTGGCGCCTCGTCTTCCTGCTCGGGCTGGCTGGCCGCAGCGGTGGAGCGGGTGACGCCGGGCGGCTGACCTGACTTGTTCTGTCATGCATACAACTCATAAGCTGCTGTGATTCATGCAGCGTTCATAGGTGGGGTGGCCCGCGATGGCGTACGAGATTCCGACGCCGAAGTACCTGCGCGTGTTGAACACGCTGCGGAAGCGCATCGAGGACGGCGACTACACGCCCGGTGCGGCACTGCCGTCGGAGAACCAGCTCTGTATGGAGTTCGGGGTGTCCCGTCCGACGGTGCTCAAGGCGCTGGGCATCCTCAAGCAGGACGGCTGGATCGAGTCGCAGCAGGGCAAGGGCAGCTTCGTACGCGGACGTCCCGCCTCCGGCCGTACCTCGCCCGACTACGCCCGCGACGCGGTCGTGTTGGACGAGACCGGGGAGACGGAGATCCTGCACGTCGGCCCGGTGCTCGCCTCACCGCGCATCGCGGCGGAGTTGAAGATCCCGGAGGGCACGCCGGTCTACGAGCGGCGCCGCCGGACCGTCTCGGAGGCGGGGCCGGTGGACCTGGTGGCCACGTTCGTGCCGGTGGACATCGCGGTCGGCACCGACATCACCAAGCCGGACCCGATCCCGGGCGGCCTGCTCGACCTCATCGCCCGCCACAAGGGCCTACGCGCCGACTACGCCACCGAACGAATGACCGCCCGCCGGGTGAGCGACATCGAGGCCGAGGCCCTGAAGGTGCCGGCCGACGAGTCGGTGATAAGCGTTGTCATCACCGTCCACCAGGCATCCGGTAATCCGATCATGACGTCGGTCTTGGTTATGCCGGGCAGCCGCCACGAGATCGAGGACACCTACGCGCTGTCCTGAGTCAGTTCCACAGATCGCCGTAGAAGTCCTCGTCATCGTCGGCTGGCGGCAGCGGCGCCTGCCACCAGAGGTCAATGAGGAACCTCTGACTGTTGCCCTCTCCGCTGCGGTAGACCCGGACGCCGTAGACCCCAGCTCCTTGCGGTAGCGCGAGCTCTACCGCCGCTCCTCCGGTGATCTGTTCGACGATCATCTCTCCGGTGGGGAGGTGCAGCTCAAGCTGTCGACATCCGTCCCACTGGCTGCTGTCGGCTTCGGGCTCGCCGGCCCACACCCGCAGCTCGAGCCCCACCCTGAACGGGTCGAGGGGCGTTAGCACCGTGAGTCGGTATGTGGATGCGCCGGCTACCTGATCCTGCGCATCTCTGAGCGACTCGCCATCGTCGCCGGCATCGCACCACACGTCCCGTAGAACGAAGTGGCCGTAGGAGATGGGGACGGTGGCCTCGTGTCGGGCGAAGAGCTTCATGGGTCCGGAGATTGCCACCGCCGTCCGACACTCCTATGTGAACTGCTCTCATCGAAACCTTGCTTGTGCTTACCAGCTGAGGGCCGGGCTGTCGGGGTGCACGTGGTCGCCGCGCTCCAGGACCCGCGCAAGGACGTGCTGCCGTTCCGGGACCTGTTCCCGACCCGGATCGGGCTGCGGTTGACCGAGCCGGAGCAGGTGGACATGGTCCTCGGCGACTCGTCGACGAGCTGCGCCACCGGCGCGGGGCCGGATCGTCGGACGGCCGGGCGCTGGTCTTCGCCGATCGGGACGGCGGGCCGCAGCGACGGTCGAACTTCCGGCGGCGGGTGTGGCTGCCGTCGCTGGTACGGGCCGGGTTGCTCGGCCGGGTCGCCGAGGTGGCGCCGGGCCGGTGGCTGGCGACGTGGCCGGACCGGGACGGCCGGGAGCAGCGGGCGGAGTTCACGACGGAGGCGGAGGCGGTGGCGCACTCGGCGGCCTCGGCGGTCGGCGGGCTGCGGTTCCACGACCTGCGGCACTCGTACATCACGTCGCTGGTGACGGACGGAGTGCCGGTCAACGTGGTGCGGCGGGTGGCGGGGCACGAGAAGGCGTCGACGACGCTCGACCGGTACACGCACACGCCCGAGGACTACGCCGACCGGGTCCGGCTGACGTCCGCTGACGATTCGCTGACTTGCCGCCCGTCGCCCCGCCCGACGGACCCGGCGGACTCGCCCCCACCTGGGCCGGAAGAAGATCCGAAAAGGGACGACCCCCGTCGGGGGGAGACGGGGGTCGTCGGGCGGTTCGGCTCCGGGGGGGTTGAGCCGAACCGACTCAGCGGTTACGGGGGGTGCAACCGCCGAGGGCCTGCTTCGCACGACACGTGAGTCCTCGTCGCAAGCACAAGCATGCCTGAGCAGACCCGTATACGTCGAGTGGTGTTGACTCCACTCAGTGCGAAATTGTGTTCGGAGAGTGTGACCGCCGTCACTGACGGGCAGCGGTCCTAGGGGTCGCCCCCAGGTCGGGCCGGAGTCCAGTACCCCAGGGACCCGCCGACGATAGTCCATCGGGCTAGACTTTCGCGCCGTGGGCCGAAGTGCCGCTTTTTTCGATCTGGACAAGACCGTCATCGCCAAGTCGAGCGCCTTGGCGTTCGGTCGGCCGTTCTACCGGGATGGGCTGATCACCCGGCGGGACGTGGTCAAGTCGGCGTACGCGCAGCTGATGTTCCGGCTGGGCGGCACCGACGAGCAGACCATGGCCAAGACCCGGGACTACCTCGCCGCGCTCTGCAAGGGCTGGCAGGTGGAACAGGTCCGCCAGATCGTCGCGGAGACACTGCACGAGCTGATCAACCCTTACGTGTACGCCGAGGCGGCGGCCCTCATCGAGGAGCACCAGGCCGCCGGCCGGGACGTCGTGCTGGTCTCCGCCTCCGGCGAGGAGATGGTCCGGCCGATAGGCGAACTGCTCGGGGTGACCGACGTGATCGCCACCCGGATGACGGTGGCGGACGGCCGCTACAGCGGTGAGGTGGAGTTCTACTCCGCCGGGCCGAGCAAGGTCGAGGCGGTCAGCGAGCTGGCCAGGCAGCGCGACTACGACCTCGCCGACTCGTACGCGTACTCCGACTCGATGAGCGACCGGCCGCTGCTGGAGTGCGTGGGCCACCCGAGCGTAGTCAACCCGGACCGGGCGCTGCGCAAGCTCGCCAGCGAGAACGCCTGGCCGGTGCTGGAGTTCAGGCACCCGATCCCGCTGGGCCGCCGGCTGCGGGAACGCCCCGCCGTCCCGGTCGCCGCGGCGGCCCTCGGCGTCGGCGTCGGGGTGGCCATCGGCATCGCCTGGTACGGCCGGCACCGCCGCACCCGTACCGCCCCGGTCGCCTGACCGACGCCCGGTCACCTCACCGACCGGCGTCCGCCGCGCCCGATCACCTCTCCGAGCGCCCCCGCCGCCTGACTCCGCCAGGACGCGACGCTCCGCTCCGGAGCGACCCACCAGTGGACGGCCTCGCCCAGGAGCGACCCCACGAGGGGACGGCTCTGTCCCGAAGCGGCCCCACCAGTGGGCAGCCCTGTCCCGGAACGGCCGCGGCCGCCGAGCCAAACCCCTGTTGAGCGATCGCTCAAATCCGCCTATGCTCCGCTTGAGCGATCGCTCAAACTGGGGAGGATGTCATGTCGGAGCAGGGCGAACGGCCACCGCGGCGGACCGCCGCCAACTGGGTGCTGGCCGGGCTGATCGCGGCCTTCGGGCTGGTGGTCTACATCGTCACGATCCGCGCTGGGCGGGCCGACAGCGCCCTGCTGTTCGTGGCCCTCCCGGTGATCCTCGCGACCGCCCTGGCCCTCACCCCCGGCCGGACGGCGCACGGCCGGGTCTTCGTGGTCACCACGATCGCCCTGCTGCTGGCGGCGGTGGCGCTGCACGAGGGGGCGGTCTGCGTCATCCTGGCCGCCCCGCTGGTGTACGCGGTGGCGCACGGCACCACCGCGCTGATCCGCGCGCTGCGGGACGCCTCGCGGACGTACGCGGTCCTCGCCGTGCCGCTGCTGCTCCTGCCCGGCCTGGAGGGCAGCGGGATCGGGCCACGGCTGGACCCGGAGCAGTCGGTCGAGGTGGTCCGGGTGGTGGCGCTGCCCGCCGACCAGGTCGCCGAGCGGCTCGCGGCCGGCCCCCGGCCCGTCCCGGTCCGGTCCCTGCCGTTGCGGCTGCTGGGCGCGCCCACACCCACCGAGGTCAGCGGCGACGGCCTGGCCGTGGGCGACCGCTGGATGTTCGGCTACCACGGCAGCGCGCACGGGCCGGGCGGGCACCTGCTCGCCGAGGTCGAGACCGCCCAGCCACAACAGGTCGTCTTCCGCTTCGTCGAGGACACCTCGATCACCGCCCGCTGGTTCACCTGGCGGCGTGCGGACCTGCGCTGGCGGGCGGTCGACGCCGGGCACACCGAGGTCCGGATCAGCGTGGACTACCGGCGCGGCCTCGACCCGTCCTGGTACTTCGGCCCGGTGCAGCACGTCCTGCTCGGCGAGGGGGTCGGGCACCTGCTGGACATGACGGTCCCGCGGTGACGGTCGCCCGCCACCTGAGCCTGGCGGTGCCCCTGCTGGCCGTGCTCGCCGCCGCCCGGTTGGAGCGAAACCGGGACGCCCGGGCGGCGGCGCTGCTGGCCTTCGTGGCCGGCGCCGTCGGCATCGCGGCCCTCGACGAGGCGGCCCGGCGCACCGGCTGGTACACCTTCGCACCCGTGCGGGGCGCGTACCGGGGGCTGCCGGTGGACCTGTGGATCGGCTGGGCCGCCCTGTGGGGCCCGTTGCCGGTGCTGCTGCGCAGGGTCCTCCCGCTGCCGCTGGCGCTGGGCCTGCTGCTCTGGCTCGACGCCGTGGCGATGCCCGCCCTGCACCCGCTGGTCCGCCTCGGTCCGCACTGGCTCCTCGGGGAGGCTGCCGGGCTGCTCGCCGTGGCCCTGCCCGCCCAACTGCTCGGCCGGTGGTGCGCGGACCGCCGGCACCTGGCCGCCCGGGCGCTGCTCCAGGTCGGCCTCTTCGCCACCCTGCTGCTGTGGTTCGTGCCGACGCTGGCCTTCGAACTGGGCGACGGTTCCTGGGCCGGGCTCACCGGGCTGCCCCCGTCCCGGCTGCTGCTCGCCGGGCAGGTCGTCCTGCTGGTGGCGACGCCGGCGCTCGCCGCCGTGCGGGAGTTCGCGGTCCGGGGCGGCGGCACCCCGTACCCGTGGGATCCGCCCCGGCGGCTGGTCACCACCGGGCCGTACGCCTACCTCGCCAACCCGATGCAGTTCGGCGCCGTGGCCCTGGTGCTGCTGACCGCCGCGGCGACCGGGAGCCTGGCGCTGGCCGGCGCGGGCGCGACGGCGGTCGCCTTCGCGGCGGCGGTGGCCGGGCCGCACGAGGAGCACGACCTCGCCGGCCGGTACCCGGAGGACTGGCGGGCCTACCGACGGCGGGTCCGGAACTGGTGGCCGCGCTGGCGGCCGTACGTGTCGGGGCCACCTGCGATCCTCTGGCTCGACGCCGACTGCGGGCCGTGCGCGGCGGTGTGGCGCTTCCTCGCCCGCCGGCACCCGGCGGGCCTCGTCCTCCGGCCCGCCTCGGCGTACGAGGGGGTGCTGCGGCGGGCGGAGTACGCGGGCGGTGACGGCCACCGGGAACGGGGGGTGGCCGCCGTCGCCCGCGCGCTCGAACACGTCCACCTCGGCTGGGCGCTGGCCGGCTGGACGCTGCGGCTGCCCGGGGTCGCCTGGCTCGCGCAGTTGGTGACCGATGCGATGATCGCACCGCCGCGTCCGGCCAGCGACCGGCGAGCCGGGCAAGCCGGCACGCGAGAAGCGCGAGCCACAGAGGCTGGCACGCGAGAAGCCGAAGCCGGACGAGCCGGCACGCGAGGAGAGGGATGTCCGACACCAAGCAGCGCCTCCTGGACGGTGCCATCGCCGCGATCCGCCAGCACGGCATCGCCGGGGTCTCGGCCCGTACGATCGCCGCCGCCGCCGGGGTGAACCAGGCGCTGGTGTTCTACCACTACGGCAGCGTGGACGACCTGCTAGCGGCGGCCTGCCGGGCCAGCACGGTCGAGCGGGTCGGGCACTGGTCGGCGCGGCTGGCCGGGGTTGGCTCCCTGCGCGAACTGCTCGCCGTCGGCCGCGCCCTGCACGAGCAGGAGCGGGAACTGGGCAACGTTTCCTTCCTCGCCCAGATGCTCGCCGGGGCGCAGGCCGACGAGCGGCTGGCCGCACCGACGGCCGGTGCGCTCCAGCTCTGGGTGGACGAGATCGAGGCCGTCCTGGGTCGCCTGCTCGCCGGCTCCCCGTTCGCGGAGATCGCGGACGTGCCCGGCCTGGCCCGGGCCGTGTCGGCCGCGTTCATCGGGCTGGAGCTCTACGACGGGGTGGACCGGGTGGCGGCCGAGCGGGCGATGTCCGCGCTCGACCAGCTCGCGATGCTCATCGAGATCGTGGACGACCTGGGGCCGATCGCCCGACGGGCCCTCCAGTCCAAGGTCAACCGGGCGGTCCGGCGCGACTGAGCCACGGCCCGGGAGACGGGACCGGCACGGGCGGCCCGGGCGTCGACAGGGCGCGGCCCAGGTGACGGGTCAGGCGGCGGCGAGGATCTCGTCGCCGACGGCGGTGAGCTGGTCGGCGCCCACCTCGACCGCCGTCAGGTAGTGCCGCAGCCAGGAGCGCAGCCCGTCCGGGGTGCCGGTGGCGAAGGCTCCGGCCGCACCGACGTACTCCGGCTCGCGCTCGCGGTGGCCGACGTCGGTGCCGACCAGCCCGCGCGGGTCGAGGCCGGTGGACATCAGCACCAGCCGGGCGGCGCCCCGGGCCACGACCCCGGACGGCCCGGCGAACGGGCGCAGGTTCAGCAGCTCGCCGTGCACCACGGCGGCGAGCACCAGCGGGGGCACGGCGGTGCCGCCGGCGACCAGCCCGGCCAGAGCGTCCAGCCGGGCGCCGACCACCGGATCGGCCACCGGCCGTCCCAGCTCGTCGGCGGGTACGACGTCCCGGGCGGCGAGCACGTGCAGCCGGGCGAGGACCTGTCGGGGGGCCCTCGGCCAGGGCTCGGTCAGCCCGGGCAGCGCCCCGGCCACCCGCAGCGCGCCCTGGAGCACCGGGTCGGTGACCGTACCGGCGCGGACCGACTCGCGGTCGTGGGCGGCCCCCTCCAGGGCGGCGCTGGCCACGGCGCAGCGGAGGCTCACCTCGGCCGCGACCTGGCCGCCGTGCCGGCGCAGCGCGCGGTGCCGCAACGACTGGTCGACCCGGTCGCGGGCCCGCTCGACGGCGGGGGCGATGTCGGCGAGCGCGAGCAGCGGGGCGAGCGGATCGGTGGTCACCCCGTCACGCTAGCGACCCGCCCGGGCGCCCGGCCCGCAGCCGCCCGACAACGCGACGCCCGCCACCCGGTCCCGCCCCGCCGCCCACCTCACTCCTACAGCTCGGCGCGCGGCGGGGGCCGCTCGGCGCGGGTGTGCTCCGGGAGCTGTCGCGGGCACCGCCCGCCCCGGCTAACCTCTGCGGGGGTAGGGACGCAGGTCACGGATGCGATGAGGGAGTCACGGCATGAGCGAGGCACTGGCCAATCTGCTGAACGAGACCCGGCAGTTTCCGCCTCCGGCTGAACTCGCCGCGAACGCCAACGTCACCGCCGACGCGTACGCCGAGGCCGCCGGGGACCGGCTCGCCTTCTGGGCGGAGCAGGCCGGGCGGCTGGCCTGGGCGAAGCAGTGGGACCAGGTGCTCGACTGGTCGAACCCGCCGTTCGCGAAGTGGTTCGTCGGCGGCCGGCTCAACGTGGCGTACAACTGCCTGGACCGGCACGTGGAGGCGGGCCGGGGCGACCGGGTCGCCATCCACTGGGAGGGCGAGCCGGGCGACACCCGGACCATCACGTACGCCGACCTGCACCGGCTGACCTGCCAGGCGGCGAACGCGCTGACCGAGCTGGGCGTGACCGCCGGCGACCGGGTGGCGATCTACCTGCCGATGGTCCCGGAGGCTGCGGTGGCGATGCTGGCCTGCGCCCGGATCGGCGCCACCCACAGCGTGGTCTTCGGCGGCTTCTCCGCCGACGCGCTGACCAACCGGATCCAGGACGCCACCGCCAAGGTGGTGATCACCGCCGACGGCGGCTACCGCCGGGGCAAGCCGTCGGCGCTGAAGCCGACAGTGGACGAGGCGGTGGCGAACTGCCCGTCGGTGGAGCACGTGCTGGTGGTCCGCCGCACCGGCGAGGAGGTCGCCTGGACTGCCAAGGACCTGTGGTGGCACGAGACGGTGGAGCAGGCGTCGACCGAGCACGCCGCGGAGCCGTTCGACGCCGAGCACCCGCTGTTCATCCTCTACACGAGCGGCACCACGGCCCGGCCGAAGGGCATCCTGCACACCACGGGCGGGTACCTGACCCAGGTGTCGTACACGGCGCACGCGGTGTTCGACCTGAAGCCGGAGACGGACGTCTACTGGTGCACCGCCGACATCGGCTGGGTGACCGGCCACTCCTACATCGTGTACGGCCCGCTGGCCAACGGCGCCACCCAGGTCATGTACGAGGGCACCCCGGACACCCCGCACAAGGGCCGGTTCTGGGAGATCGTCGACAAGTACCAGGTCAGCATCCTCTACACCGCACCGACGCTGATCCGGACGATGATGAAGTGGGGCGATGACATCCCCGCCGGCTTCGATCTGTCCTCGCTGCGGCTGCTGGGCAGCGTCGGCGAGCCGATCAACCCCGAGGCGTGGATGTGGTACCGGCAGCACGTCGGCCGGGGCGAGCTGCCGGTCGTGGACACCTGGTGGCAGACCGAGACCGGCGCGATCATGATCTCGCCGCTGCCGGGCGTCACCGAGACCAAGCCGGGCTCGGCGATGACCCCGCTGCCCGGCATCGTGGCCGACGTGGTGGACGACCAGGGCCAGTCGGTGCCGAACGGCGGCGGCGGATACCTGGTGCTGCGCGAGCCGTGGCCGTCGATGCTGCGCACCATCTGGGGCGACGACAACCGGTTCATCGAGACGTACTGGTCCCGGTTCGAGGGCATGTACTTCGCCGGGGACGGGGCGAAGAAGGACGACGACGGGCACATCTGGCTGCTGGGCCGGGTGGACGACGTGATGCTGGTGTCGGGTCACAACATCTCCACCACGGAGGTCGAGTCGGCGCTGGTGTCGCACCCGTCGGTGGCGGAGGCGGCCGTGGTGGGCGCGACCGACCCGACCACCGGCCAGGCGATCGTGGCGTTCGCCATCCCGCGCGGCACCACCGACACCACCGGTGAGGCGGGCGAGAAGCTCATCACCGAGCTGCGCAACCACGTGGCGAAGACCCTCGGCCCGATCGCGAAGCCGCGGCAGATCCTGCTGGTGCCGGAGCTGCCGAAGACCCGCTCCGGCAAGATCATGCGCCGGCTGCTGCGGGACGTGGCGGAGAACCGGTCGCTGGGCGACGTGACCACCCTCCAGGACTCCTCGGTGATGGAGCTGATCTCCTCCGGGATCGGCGGCGGCAAGTCCGACGAGGACTGACGGCAGGCGTACCCCCTCGGTGGGTGACGGTCCGCGCGGACCGTCACCCACCGCTGTTTTTCGGGGGTACGTCGACAGCACGTCAGCCGACCGGCCCGCTCGGTCGGTCGGCGGAGGGCGTACCGGCCTGAACGGACACAGGGAACGGCACCCCCTGTCGGAAGACTCCGTTCTCCTCTAGGTTCAGCCGCACCGGTCGATTCGAACTCTGTCACTGTGCGTCGAACCGGCCGGTGTCCTTCCCCACGCCCCGAGAACGGAGCGGTATGCACACTAATCCGCGCACCGGGTCACGCCGACGACTACTCGTCGCGCTGCCCGCCATCGCCCTCGCGGCCACGGCACTGACCGTGACCGGAACCGCGTCGGCAGAGACGTCCCGCCCAGCCCCAGCCACGATCGGGGCGGACGAGTACTACATCAACTACGCCGAGCCCGAGGTGCAGCCGAACACCGGCGGCAAGGAGGTCAAGGGCGCAGACGGGGTCTACACCCCCGCGGCGAACGAGTCCCGGGCGTACGACCGCAAGTTCGCCGCCGGCAACCCGACGACGGCGAAGCAGCTGGCGAAGCTGGAGGCCAAGTCGGTCCAGACCGGCAAGAGCCCCCGGAAGATCAAGCAGGCCCCGAGCACCCAGACCGCCAAGCTGCTCACCCTGCTGGTCGAGTTCAACGACCAGGCCAACGACGACTTCACCGGCGTGATGGTCCCGAAGACGGTGTTCGAGGACCGGACCTGCGTCCCCGGCACCGTGCAGAACGGGCCGAAGCACAACAACATCCCGAACCCGGCGAACCTGCCGAACGAGGACAACAACTCGATGTGGGTGCCGGACTTCTCCCCGGCCCACTACAACAAGATGCTCTACACGAAGAAGGGCATCACCGAGCGGGTCCGCCCGGACCTGACCGGGCCGGACGGTAAGCCGGGCATCAACCTCGCCGGCCGCACCATGCACAACATGTACCTCGAGATGTCCAAGAACGCGTACACGGTGGACGGGCAGGCCAGCCCGTGGATCACCGTGCCGCACTCGGAGGGCTGGTACGCCGCCTCCCGCTGCTTCCAGGACGCGGACGGCAACTGGGTCGCCGGCCGCGAGCAGGCGATGAACGGCCACCCGGACAACCCGGCCGGGGCGGGCCGGCTCGCCACGGACGCCATCGACGCCCTCGCCGCGATGGACCCGAGCTTCCCCTGGGCCGACTACGACATCGAGGACCAGGCCGACCGGGACGGCGACGGCAACCTGCTCGAGCCGGACGGCGTGATCGACCACCTGGTGCTGACGCACGCCGGCCAGGGCAAGTCCCGTGGCGGCGGCGCCGAGGGCACCTACGCGGTCTGGGCGCACTCGTCCACCGTCCCCGGCGGCTACACGATCCCCGGCACGAACCTCAAGGCCGCGAACTACATCGTGCAGCCGGAGGACGCCGGGGTCGGCGTCTTCGCCCACGAGTTCGGCCACGACCTGGGCCTGCCGGACCTGTACGACACCTCCGGCAACGCCGACTCCGACGTGGACTTCTGGGACCTGATGGCCTCCGGGTCGCACAGCGGCGAGATCTTCCAGGCGCTGCCCACCCACATGGGCATCTGGGACAAGTGGGTGCTCGGCTGGGCCGAGCCGGAGACCATCACTCCCGGCTCCGCGCCACGCGTCGTCCGAGTCGGGCAGACCTCACGTACCCCGGTCGGCACGGCGGACGGCATCAAGGTCGACCTGCCGGACAAGGTGATCACCCTCGCCACGCCGCACAGCGGCACGAAGATGTGGCACAGCGGGGCCGACCAGAACTGGGCCGACGTCAAGCTGTCCCGCACCGTGAGCGTGCCCTCGGCGGCCGACTCGAAGTTCTGGATGTGGAACAACTACGTCATCGAGGAGGACTGGGACTACGGCTTCGTCGAGCTGTCCACCGACGGCGGGGCGACCTGGACTGAGCAGAAGGTCTACGACGCCGCCGGCGCGCTGGTCACCACCGATGACAACTACGCCGACCCGAACGGCCGGATGGCCGACTTCGGCAACAAGAAGTACGGCCTGACCGGCCCCACCGGCGGCTGGCGGCACGACTACGTCGACCTGTCGGCGTACGCGGGCCAGACCGTGCAGCTGCGGCTGCGCCAGGCCACCGACGAGGCGTTCGTGGAGCGCGGCTGGTTCGCCGACGACTTCTCGGTCACCGGCGGCGGGGCCACCACCTGGAGCGACGACGTCGAGGGCGGCGCGAACGGCTGGACCGCCACCGGCGGCACGTTCACCGACACCACCGGCGCGGGCTGGAACGTCAACACGGGCACCGAGCGGCGGGCGCACTTCTACCTGGCCGAGTGGCGCAACTTCGACGGCTTCGACAAGGGCCTGAAGTACACGTACGACACGGTGTACTCGCACGAGGCGTGGAAGGTCGACCGGATCTCCTACAACGCCCCGGGCATGCTGGTCTGGTACCGGGACACCGCGCTCGGCGACGTCAACCACGTGACCGGGCAGATGACCGCCCTGCCGAGCTACGGCGCGAAGGGTGGCCTGCTGATCGTCGACTCGCACTTCGACCCGTACCGGCGGCAGGGCACGGCGGCCGAGAAGGACCCGTCGGTGCTGGACAACCTGCCCAGCCGGCCCCAGTCGGCGAACGCGGCGTTCGGCCTGAAGAAGACGAAGCCGTTCACCGAGTGCCTTGAGGCGGCAGGTGAGCCGTACAGCGAGTACTGCACGAGCTTCCCCGCGCAGCCGGCGGTGTCGGGCTTCACCGACGCCAAGACCTGGTACCCGGGCATCGAGATGCGTGACGGGTCGCCGTACGCCCGGGACAACGACGCCTCCGTGGTGCTGCCGTCGCGGGGCAACGCGCCGTACACCACCCGGGTGGTCAACCCGGACGGTACGCCGGCCCGGTCGTTCTACGGCGTCGTGCTGGGCGGTGGGGCGATCGTGCTGGGCAACGGCAACCCCGCCAGCCAGAACGTGCACTTCGGCGTCACGCTCACGGTCAAGCAGGCGACGTCGGACAACACCGTCGCCTCGGTGCGGGTGACCTCGGCGCGGCCCTGACCCCTCAGGCGCGTCGCAACATCGGGCGGGGCCCGTCCGGAGCACACCACTCCGGGCGGGCCCCGCCTGCGTCGTCCGGCGGCGCTCCGTGGACGGGGCCCTCGCCACCGCTGAAACGCCAGGTGATCGTGGCCGAACCGTAATGTGAGGTGGCGTCGCATCCCGTCGCCCATTGGCCTGATTTGCCGACCTTTGCCGGGGGTCCTCATCGGCCGACCGCGCCCACCAGGCAGTGACAACGACCGACTCCTCTGCCAGGGTGGCAGACGCACCCATGACAGCGTCGACTCCGGTCGTGCCTGTCATGTAACAGTCCACAAAGGAGGATTTTTGAGGAGACGAGTCACGGCGGGCCTGGCCTCGGCCGCCGCCGCGCTGCTGGCGGCCGGCGTCGTCACGGCCCCGGCGTCCGCCGCCCCGGCGGCGGAGCCGACCCCGGGCGCCGAGAAGGCTGAGCGCCGCAGCGACAGCCTTCCCGACGCCAAAGCGGACCAGCACCAGGAGGTCCGTAAGCAGGCGATCGCCGACCTGCTGCAGGGCAAGGTCAAGCTCCAGACCCGCAACGGTTCCAAGGTCATCCAGGTCAAGAACGACAAGTTCGTCGAGTACCAGCAGGCCCCGAAGACCGATCCGATCTTCACGATGCTGGTCCAGTTCGGCAACCAGACCGACCCGCGCACCGGCGGGACCGCCGGCCCGCAGGTGAACCAGATCGCCGCGCCGGACCGCAACTGGGACGGCGGCGCCACCGACGACAACAGCACCCTGTGGCGGTCCGACTTCAACCGGGCCCACTACATGAACATGTTCTACGGCGTGGGCGAGTCGTTCCGGGACTTCTACCTCAAGCAGTCCGGGGGCCGGTACACGGTCAACGGCGACGTGAGCGACTGGGTCACCGTCCCCTACAACGAGGCCCGGTACGGCAGCAGCGCCATCTCCGAGGCCGACGGCTACTGGAACTTCGTCAAGGACAGCTCCACGTCCTGGTACGACTCCCAGGTCGCGGCCGGCAAGACGCCGCAGCAGATCAAGGACTACCTCAAGCAGTTCGACATCTGGGACCGGTACGACTTCGACGGCGACGGCGACTTCAACGAGCCCGACGGCTACGTCGACCACTTCCAGGCGGTGCACGCGGGCGAGGGCGAGGAGGCCGGCGGCGGCGCCCAGGGCGAGGACGCCATCTGGTCGCACCGGTGGGCCGCGTTCCCGAACCTGGCCGGCAGCGCCGGCCCGGCGGGCAACCTGTCCGGCGGCGTGCAGATCGGCAACACCGGGATGTGGATCCGTGACTACACCACGGAGCCGGAGAACGGCGGCCTCGGCGTCTTCGCGCACGAGTACGGCCACGACCTCGGCCTGCCGGACCTGTACGACACCAACGGCGGCGACAACGGGGTGGGCTTCTGGAGCCTGATGGCCTCGGGCTCGTGGCTCAGCCGCGGCACCGACGACATCGGCTCGACCCCGGGCTACATGGACCCGTGGTCGAAGCTCTACCTCGGCTGGCTGAACCACTCGACGGTCGAGTACGGCAAGGGCAACACCATCCTGCCGATCGGCCCGGCCGGTGACAGCGACGGGCCGAAGGCCCAGGCGGTCGTGGTGAATCTGCCCCCGCAGACCCAGACCACCTCGTACAACACCCCGTTCGCGGGTGCCAACGAGTGGTGGGGCGGCAGCGCCGACGACCTGAACACCACGCTGACCCGTCAGCTGGACCTGACCGGTACGACGTCCGCGTCGATCACCGCGAAGGCCTGGTACGACATCGAAGAGGACTACGACTACCTGTACGCCGAGGTGTCCACCAACGGTGGCGCCACCTGGGCGCCGCTGAGCAACTCGCTCATCGACGCCGGCGAGACCGGGGTCGACGGCTCCAGCAGCGACGCGTGGGTCGACCTGACCTACGACCTGTCCGCGTACGCCGGGCAGACCGTGCAGTTCCGCTACCGCTACCAGAGCGACGGCGGCGTGCACCTGGCCGGCGCGTTCCTGGACAACATCTCGCTGGTCAAGGGTGGTGCCACCACCTGGACCGACGGCGCGGAGACGCTGGACGCCGCGTGGACCGCCAGGGGCTTCACCCGGATGGGTGGCTCGGTCACCGACTCGTACCCCCGCTTCTACATCGCGGAGAACCGGACGTACCTCGGGTACGACGACACGCTGCGCACCGGCGGGTACAACTACGGCTTCGCCAACACCCGCCCGAACTGGGTGGAGCGGTTCTCGAACCAGCCCGGCCTGCTGATCTGGTACGTGAACTACGCGTACGGCGACAACAACACCTCGCAGCACCCGGGCTTCGGCTTCAACCTGCCGGTCGACGTCCGCCCGGGCCAGATCAAGGTGGGCGACCGCGCCATCACCAACCGGCGCAGCGGCTACGACGCCACGTTCAGCTGGTTCGTCAAGCCGGCGCAGACCTTCCACCTCAACGGGGTGGCGGTCACCGTGCCGAAGCTCAACCCGAACCCGGTGTTCAGCGACAGCGACGTCGACCGTTACTGGACGGCCGGCAACCCGCAGAACTCGGTGAAGGTGGCCGGCACCGGCACCAAGATCACGATTGTGACGCAGGGCAAGAAGGCAACCGACAACATGGTCCTGCTTGTCAGCAACTGATCCATTTGATCGATGAAGGGGCCGGTGGCGGCGACGCCACCGGCCCCTTCCGTCTGCGCCGACGTCTACTGATCGAAATGTGTCACTGCAATTCCAGACCGACGTCCACGCTGTTCAACCGTTCGGAGAGCGACAGGGGTGTGACGGTGGAACGCATTCCCAACAAAAGTTTGCAACAAATCGACGTACGCGTCTTCCCACCCGTCCCAGGAGACTCTATGTTCACCATTGGTCCCACTAGTGGGACCTCTCACCGGCCCGTACCCCCGTTGGGTCGGTTCCCTCACACCGGAGGTACCACGTGCGGAAAGTCGCAGTGGGTCTGCTCGGGCTTTCGTTGACGGCGACGGGACTGGTGGTCGGCACGTCCGCCAGCGCCGCGCCGGCTCCGAAGCTCCCGGCGACCGCCCCGTCGACCGCCGAGAACCCGGCGGATCACGATCTGCCGGACAAGCTCGAGGACAAGCGCCGCGCGCTTCGCCAGGAGGGACTCAGCGAGGTCCTCTCCGGCCGGGCCAAGGCGCAGAAGATCAACGGCAGCACCGTCGTCAAGGTCGGCGAGACCGTCGGCAGCACGGCGGCGAACGCCGGCGCCCGGAACGCCAAGGCGGGCCAGCAGGACCAGTACGTCGAGCTGGCCCGGGAGCGGACCGACAAGATCTTCGTGATCCTGGCCGAGTTCGGCGACGACCGGGACCCGGCTTACCCGGACAAGGACACGAACCCGACCATCGCGGGTCCGACCACCTTCAACGGGCCGGCGCACAACCAGATTCCCCAGCCCAACCGCGCGGTGGACAACTCGACCGTGTGGCAGGCGGACTACAGCGCGGACTACTTCCGCAAGCTGTACTTCGGCACCGGGCAGGGCGACGAGTCGGTCAAGCAGTACTACGAGTCCCAGTCCTCCGGGCGCTACACCGTGGACGGCCAGGTCACCGACTGGGTGAAGGTCAAGTACAACGCCGCCCGGTACGGCCGCTCGAACGACCCGAAGGCCGACAACGACCCGACGGGCGACCCGGCGGTCTGCGCGGCGAACAACTGCCAGAACGCCTGGGACCTGGTCCGCGACGCCGCCAACCAGTGGGTCGCCGACCAGAAGGCCAAGGGCCGCACCGACGCCCAGATCAAGGCCGACATGCAGTCCTACGACCAGTGGGACCGGTTCGACTTCGACGGCGACGGCGACTTCAACGAGCCGGACGGCTACATCGACCACTTCCAGATCGTCCACTCCGGCGGCGACCAGGCCGACGGCGACCCGCACCAGGGTGAGGACGCCATCTGGAGCCACCGCTGGTCGGCGTACAACACCTCGCGCACCGGCCCGGTGAACTTCCCGATCGGCGGCACCCAGATCGGCAACACCGGCATCTGGATCCGCGACTACACGGTCCAGCCGGAGAACGGCGGCCGGAGCGTCTTCTACCACGAGTACGCGCACGACCTGGGTCTGCCGGACGACTACAACAACCTCAACGGCGGCGACAACAACAACGAGCACTGGACCCTGATGGCCCAGAGCCGGCTGAACGCCAAGGAGGACGCCGGCATCGGCGACCGCGGCGGCGACCTCGGCGCCTGGAACAAGCTCCAGCTCGGCTGGCTCGACTACGAGGTGGTCAAGGCCGGCCAGAAGAAGACCCTGGAGCTCGGCCCGCAGGAGTACAACTCCGCCAAGCCGCAGGCCGCCGTGGTGGTGCTCCCGCAGCGGGAGTACACCTTCGACTACGGCCAGCCGTTCGAGGGTGCCAAGCAGTTCTTCTCCGGCAACGACGACGACCTGGACACCGCGCTGACCAGGACGATCGACCTCACCGGGAAGACCTCGGCGGCGCTGTCGCTCAAGGGCCGGTTCGACATCGAGGCGGGCTACGACTACCTCTTCTTCGAGGCGTCGACCGACGGCGGGGCCACCTGGGACGCGCTTCCCGGCACCGTGGGCGGCTCGCCGATCCCGCCGGTGTCGAACACCGACCCGACGCCGGCCCTCAGCGGCAGCAGCGCGGGCCAGTGGACCGACATCAACATCCCGCTGAACTCGCTGGCCGGCCAGGTCGTGCAGTTCCGCTTCCACTACCTCACCGACGGGGGAGTCGCCGAGGGCGGCTTCTTCGGCGACAACATCACGGTGACCGCCGACGGTCAGACCGTCTCCACCAACGGCGCTGAGACCGGCCTCGGTGACTGGGCGGCCAAGGGCTGGAGCATCGTCTCGGGGAGCTACACCCGGCTCTTCGACAACTACTACATCGCCGGCAACCGGACGTACGTCTCGTACGACAAGTACCTGAAGACCGGCCCGTACTACTTCGGCTACGCGAACACCCGCCCGGACTACGTGGACCACTACGCGTACCAGGAGGGCCTGCTGATCTCGTACTGGAACCTCCGGTTCGCGGACAACGACACGTTCGAGCACCCGGGTGAGGGTCGGAACATGATCATCGACTCGCACCCGCAGCCGCTCTACAACCTGACCGGCAACCCGTGGCGGGCCCGCGTCCAGGTCTACGACGCGACGTTCGGCCTGAAGAAGGCGGACTCGTTCACGCTGCACATCAACGGTCAGGCCCAGTACATCCGGGGCCAGGCCGCGCAGCCGCTGTTCGACGACACCAAGCAGTACTGGTACCCGGAGCTGCCGAACCACGGCGTCAAGGTCCCGGCCACCGGCACCAAGATCAAGGTGCTGGAGCAGAACGGCACCTCGGTCAAGGTCCGCTTCTCCTGATCCACTGATCGACCGCACCGCCGCGATGCCCGGGCAGTCCAACCGCCCGGGCATCGCCCATTCCGTCGGGGAACCAGCCGACCGGCCGGAACGCCGGAACGGACAGGCACGCCGGGGTCATAGGCTGTGGGCATGACCGAGCAGCGTGGCGGGGCCGTCGACGAGACCTGTGTCCTCACCGAGGGGCCGTGGACGCACCGGTTCGTCGGCGCGAACGGCAGCCGCTTCCACGTGGTCGAGGCCGGCACCGGCCCGATGGTGCTCTTCCTGCACGGCTTCCCCGAGCACTGGTGGGCCTGGCACGACATCCTCCCGGCGGTGGCCGACGCGGGCTTCCGGGCGGTCGCGGTCGACCTGCGCGGCTACGGTGCCAGCGACAAGCCCCCGCGCGGGTACGACGGCTACACCCTCGCCGCCGACGTCGCCGGCCTGATCCGCGGCCTCGGCGAGCGTTCCGCCACCGTGGTGGGCACCGGGGCCGGCGGCATGATCGCCTGGACCGTCGCGTCGTTCCACCCGTCGCTGGTCCGCCGACTCGTGGTGCTCGGCGCCCCGCACCCGCTCCGGCTGCGGGCGGCGATCTTCGCCGACCCGCGCGGCCAGTTCACCGCCTCGACACCCACCCTGAAGTTCCAGCTGCCCCGGTACGAGCACGTGCTCACCCGGGACGACGCGGCGGCCGTCGGGGAGGCGCTGCGCCGCTGGGGCGGGCCGCGCTGGGTGGCCGGGCCCGACTTCGAGGCGTACGCCGAGCGCTGCCGGGAGGCGATGCGGATCCCGCAGGCCGCGTTCTGCGCGCTGGAGGGCTACCGGTGGGCGTTCCGGTCGGTGCTGCGGCTGCACGGCTACCGGTTCGTCCGGCTGATGCAGAAGCCCCTGATCACCCCGACGCTCCAACTGCACGGCGCACTGGACGTCGCCTCCCTGCCGCGTACCGCCCAGGGTTCCGGCCGGTACGTGGTGGCCCCCTACGAGTGGCGGCTGCTGGACGACGTGGGGCACTTCCCGCACGTCGAGGCCCGGGACGTGGTGCTCGGCGAGATCCTGCGCTGGGCCAAGTCCTGACCGGCTCGGGCGTCGCCTTCGTCGGGGTGCCGCCCGCACGGCCAGGTCAGAGGCGCTGCTCGCGTAGTTCGGCAACCTCGCGGGCCGGGGCCCAGCCCTGGTACACCCCGAAGTCGAAGACCTCCAGCCCCATCGCCCGAGCGACCGGCCAGCGCCCGCCGGTGTACTCCACCCGCAGCCAGCCGTCGTGCTCGGCCAGCACGATGAACGGCTGCCCCTGCCAGGTGCAGGTGGTCCGGACGTACGCCAACTCGTCGATCTCGGTCACCGGGAGCACCCGAACGTACCGGCCGGGGCGGATCTCCTCGAACCCGTCGCCGGGCTCCGGCTGGTACAGCCGGACGTCGTCACCGTCCGGGCTGGCCTGGTACTCACGCCCGCGCCAGCGGGCCACGTAACCGTCGCGCATCAGGACTCACCGACCTGTCGCCAGAGCAGAGCGTCGGTGTCCAGGATCGCGACCACGCGCTCAGTGCCGTCCGCGCCGATCCGCCACAGCTCCGCGCCGTGCGGCAGCCGGGCGCTGTCCACCTTGAACTCCGCCACCACGTCGCTGCTGTCGCCCGGGGCGAAGCCGTTTCCCCGGAACGGTGGGCGCTCCATGACCCAGCCCTCCATGGCCCGCATGGCGCCCTCGTTCTGCCCGCCGTAGGGGATCCGGTAGAGGCTCGGCCGGTGCGCCGGCCAGCGCAGCACGTAGATCTGCGCGGCGTCCCGGGAGAACGGCGAGTCCGGGTACCCGAGACCCAGCGCGTCGTGCAACTGGGCGGGGCTGTTCAGGTGGGCCAGCTCATTGGCCCGGTGCACGAAGCCGGAGACCCGGTCGTAGCCGCGCTCCAGGTAGTAGGTGAGCTGGCTCGGGGCGATCGCCTTCTGCATCACCACGGGTCGGTTCGGGTCCACGGGCGGCGGGACGTGCCGGACGGCAGCCGTGGATGCCTCGGCGGCCCGCTCCGGCGCGGGCTCCGGCTCGCTCCCGGCGTCGTCGCCGAGCCCCACCTCGGCGGCCCAGTTGGCCAGCGCCACGATCTGCTCGCCGGGCAGCTTCGCGCCCACCGGCGTGTTCGGGTTCACCGCGAACGACCAGGCGTCGTCGGGCCAGCAGCGGATCAGCTGGACGAACTTGACCCGTACCGTCTCCACCGGCTCGTCGACGTGGTCGGCCAGCCGCTCCGGAGAGGTGTGGACCACGACGTACGTCTCGCCGTCCAGCCGCTCGGTCCGCCAGACGAAGCCCGGGTCCCCCGGCCGGCTGTCGGTGGCCGAGTCGGGCGCCACCGGCAGCAGCACCCGGGCCAGCAGCAGCGTGGAGAGGAAGCTGTCGGTACTGCCGGTGCCGGCGGCGGCGAGCAGGTCCTCCTCCACCTCGTTCGCCGGCTGGAAGTCGTCCACAGGGGCTGCCGACGCTGCCTGTTCCTGCTCCCGGGCCGGCACCGGCTCCCCGGCGGTTCCCAGGTCCGGCTCGCCGGTGGACGGCGGGCCCGGCAGGGGCCCTGTCGACACGGCATCGACGGCTGGCTCGGGGTCCACGGCTGGCTCGGGCTCCACAGCCGACAGCACCTTGCCGGCCGGCTCGGGGTCGGCGACGCCGGACGTGGCCGGGCGGAACAGGGACCCGGCCGACGGGTCCGGCGCGGGTGGCGTCGACGGGGGGAACAGCGGAGCCGTCGGGCCCGGGTCGTCCGGGGCGGGCGGTCCGGAGACCGCGCCGTCGTGGTCGGGGAGGGACAGCGGTGCGGGCCAACCAAGATCGGAGACCGGGTCGATCCGGTCGAGTTCGGGCACCGGTTCGAGCCCGCCGAGGTCGGGCACCGATGTCGAGGCGGGGACCGCCGGCGGGGTGCCGCCGAAAAGAGACGGGCCGGGGGCGACGCCCGGCGCAGCGGCCGGCTCCGTCGCCGGCAGGTCACGCGCCTCGATGATGGTGCCCTCGATGACGATGGGCGAGAAGGAACGGCGGGACGCGGGCGGCCCGGAGACCGGCTCGACGGCCGACGTCGGCAGCTCCTCCGCCATCTCCTCGACCGGTGCGGCGACGGGTTGCTCCGCAAGGGACCGGGCGGGCTCCTCCCCGTCCGCCCCGGGGCGGGGGCGCGGGAACGCCTGGGCGGCGCCGGCCCCGGGTCGACGACGTGGCGGCCCGCCTGAGTGCCCGGCACCATCGGCCCCGAGGGGACGCGTCGGCTCCTCCCCACCGCTCGGGCCGAGGGGACGGGTCGGCTCGTCCGGCACCACGCCACCCGGCATGCCGAAGGGACGGGTCGGCTCGTCGCCCGGCGCGACGGGCCGGAGCCCCCGGATGGGCTCCGGCGGTGCCCCGCCGCCGGGACGCAGGGCCTGGGTGGGGTCCTCGGCACCGACAGGGCCGGGACCCGGTGAGGTCACCTCCCCGGGCCGGAATGCCCGGGTGACCTCCTCAGGCCCGACGGCACCGGTACGCAGGGCTTGCGTCCGCTCTCCAGACCCGACGTCCCCGGGGCGGAACGCCCGGGTCACCTCCTCCGAGCCGCCACCGTCGGGCCGGAACGCCCGGGTGACCTCGTCGGGGGCGGCGCCACCGGGGCGAAACGGCTCGGGCTGCGACGCGGACGGGGCAGCACCGGCGGGCGGGAACGCCACCGTCGACGGCTCCGCAGGTGCGGCGGGGTGGAAGGCATGCGGCGGTTGCTCGGTGGCCGGGTCCGAGGCCGGACGTCGCCGCGGGAAGGGTTGACCACCCCCGGCGAACCGGGATGGCGGGGCGGCCCGCTCAGCGGGGCGACGGGGCTCCCCGATCGGCCGGGCGGCTCGGCTCCGGCCGGACGCCGGCTCGAAGAAGGAGGCGGGCGGGGTGGGCGGCGCCGGAGGATCGGGGGACCGGCCATTTCCGCCCCCGCCCGCTGCCGCCTCGCCGACGGGGGGCGCATCGGGCGTCCGCCGCCGGGAGACGTTCAGCCACGCCGATCCGGACGGTGCCGCGTCGGCGCGGGTCGCCTCGGCGCCGTCCGGCCCTGCGGCCACGGCGGGACCCGGTCGGCCGGCCACGTCTCCGGCCCGGTACGGCCCGCCGGCTGCGGGCTCGCCCGCGCCCCCGGGCGACCGGTACGACGGCCCGGGCGGGACCGATGTGGGCAGGCCCGAGTTGGGCAGTTCCGGCTCCGGCTGGGCGGTGGTCGGCGGCGCGGTGGTCAGCGGCGCGGTGGTCAGCGGCGCGGTGGGCGCCTCGGCGGCAGCGGACGGCTCGGTCGTGGGCCGGCCCGGCGGCGGTCCGGCGACCGACGGCTCCGGCAGGCTCGGCACCGGCGACGTCGGGGCGTCCCGGCCGGGAACCACCGCGGTGGCCCTGGTCCTGGCGACGTTCTCCGCGCGTTCCAGGCGGGCCCGGGCGCCCATGGTGCGGCCGGGCAGCCGCACGTCGCCCCGGGACAGTTGGGAGACGAACCAGGCGGGAAGGTACCCCTCGATGGGCAGGCCCGGGTTGACCGCCAGCCACCACTCGTGGTTGGGCCAGTCGACGGCGAGATCGGCGTACGCGCTGCGGCGGTTGGCCGCCGGGTTCCCGCCCAGGCAGGCCTGCAACGCGGCGGGCGAGGTGAACGCCAGCACGTGCGTGCGCCCGCCCGTGGTCCAGGTCCCCCAGCCCATCGGGGCCTGCCCGGCCAGCGCCTGCGTGGAGACCGGCAACAGCAGCTCGGTGCGGGCCAGCACGCGGAAGTAGAGCTCTTGGTCGTTGGCGCGGAGCGCGTCCCGCATCGCCGCTTCGGCCTCGGTAGCCGGCTCCCAGTCGGTCACGGCCACCTCTCCTCCCGTGAACAGGCCATAGGCATCGCGTACAACCTACAAGGTGGTAACAAGATCACAATGGCTGGCCGGTGACGCCCCGCCGGGCGATCCGGGTGGGACTAACATCCTGTTCCGGAGCCGACACGATACGGAGGCGATCGATGCCCCGGCCCACCGCGCGACCGGTCCTCGCCGCCGCGGCGGCGGCCCTGTTGATCATGCTGCCCGCCCCGACGCGCGTGGCCGACCCGTGGCCCCCGCCGGACCGGCCGGGCACGGTCGACCCGGTGGGCGAGGGAGGCGGACCGCGCGTGGCCGAGCCGGCGAGCGCGGCGAACAGGCTCGACCTCGCGGGCTTCCGAGGCGTGGCGGCACCGGGGTGTGCCACCCCGCTCGCGCCCGTCCGGCCCATCGCGGCCACCCCCTGGCCCCAGCGCCGGTACGCCCCCGAGCGGCTCGCCGCACTGGCCACCGGGGCCGGGATCACCGTCGCGGTGATCGACTCCGGGGTGGACCGGGGGCACCCGCAACTGGCCGGCCGGGTCCTCGACGGAGCCGACTTCCTCGACCCGGGGGGCGACGGCAGCCGGGACTGCGCCGGGCACGGCACCGGCGTGGCGAGCCTCATCGCCGCCGTGCCGCGTGCCGGCGTCGCGTTCCAGGGGCTCGCCCCCCACGCCCGGATCCTGCCGGTGCGGGTCAGCGAGCAGCAGGTCGTCGAGGGACGCGAAGCAGGGCGGACGGTCGGCGCGACGGCCTTCGCCCAGGCGATCCGCTGGGCGGTCGACCACGACGCCGACGTGCTCAATCTCTCCCTCGTGCTGTACGTCGACCACCCCGCCGTCCGGGCGGCGGTCCGCTACGCGGTGGACCGGGACGTGGTCGTGGTGGCCGCCGCCGGCAACCTGCACGACGGCGGGAACCCCCGCCCGTACCCGGCCGCGTACGACGGGGTGCTCGGCGTGGGCGCGATCGGCCCCGACGGCCGGCGGGCCGATTTCTCGCAGGCCGGCCCGTACGTCGACCTGGTCGCCCCCGGCGGTGAGGTGCTGACGGCCGGGCCCGGGCAGGGCCACCACCGGGCCGAGGGCACCAGCTATGCCGCCCCGTTCGTGGCGGCCACCGCGGCGCTCGTCCGGGAGTACCGGCCGGAACTGACCGCCGCCCAGGTGACGCAGCGGATCGTCGCGACGGCCGATCCGGCCCCGGGTGACGGCTCGGGCGACGGGTACGGCGCCGGGGTGCTCAACCCGTACCGGGCGGTGACCGAAACCGGCGCGGGCCCGGCGGGCCGGAAGCGTGGCGTCGGGGCGCTGCCGGCGGACCGGACCGATCCCGCCCTGCTCGCCCGGCAGGCCCGACGCGGGGCGGCCCGGGACCGGGCGCTGGCCGTCGCCGCCGTCACCGGCGTCGCCGTGGCGGGCGTGGTGCTGCTGGCCGTGGTGCTCCCCCGGGCCGCGCGCCGACGGTGGCGGCCGGCACCCTGACCCCACCCGGCACCCCGTCGAACCGGGGCGCCGCAGGGCATCCGGACGTCCCCGGCGACGCCCGACATCCGTCGGACGCCGCCGGGGACGGCTCACTGGAACAGGTTGACGTTCCGCTTCTCGGTGTCGAGGTAGTCGGACGCGGAGTCGTCGACGGCGAGCTTGATGTCGCGCAGCATCGCCTGGAGGTCCTGCGAGGCGGACCGCCACCGGGTCTGGCGCTGCTCGTACGCCTGCCGGGCCTCGCCGTCCCAGCCCGCCACCAGCGGCGCGGCGTCCCGTTCGAGCTGCCCGAGTTGGTCGTCCAGCGTCTTCAGCGCCCGTTGGATGTCCGCGCCGGCCTGATGCAGGGCGGCGAAGTTGACGACCAGCACACCGTGGTCCATCGGATGATCCCCTTTCCGGGAGAGTGCTACAGCGGCAACTGGATGCCGCGGTTGGTGCCGGCGACCCGGCTGGCGGCCTCGTTGTCGGAGGCGTCGTACTGCTGGCCTGCGGTGCGGATGGCGGACGCGGTCTCCCGCAGCGCCCGCTGCAACGCCGACTGGTCCTGCGACCACTGCTGTTTCACCTGCTCGAACGAGCGCCCACCGGCACCCCGCCAGGCCTGCTGCAACACCTCCAGCTCGGTCAGCAGGCCGGTCAGCATGGCCTGCAGGGACTGGTCCACCTGCTCGAACTTCGCGGCGGTCTGCTGCATCACCGCGGCTTCTGCCTGGGTCTGGGACACCCCGGACGTCACCTCGTCTCCTTGGATGGGTGGCTGGCCGTCGGCCGCGCCCGTGACGGACGCGCCGCTCGCCCCGCCGGCGGGAGGCGCCGGTGCGGGTGAGGACTCAGCGAACTCGTCGCTGACGGTAGCCGCCCGGTGGCGGTTCTGCTACCCCGCCGCGCTCCCCTGTGGACAACCACGGGCCTCCCGCGTCGGGCCGGAGTCATACGATGACGCTGCGGCACCGACCGCACCGACGCCGTGACTCCGCCCGGCGTCGCCGGGCGAGCGCTGGGGAGGCGCGGTGACGGCCAGCACGACCACGACCACGACCACGGCGGCAGCCGCAGCCGCAGCCGTGGCCACGGCCCAGCCGGCGCACCGGCAGCCGCTGCCCCCACAGTGGATACCCGCCGCCGGCCCGCGACCGTCGGCCGGGCGGCGGGCCGGTCAGGTGGTCGCCTCGCAGGTGGCGGTGGCGCTGGTCGCCGCCGGGGTCGGCCGGGGCACGGCGGCGACCGGGGTCGCCATGCTGCTGGCCGCGGCGCTGCTGGCGGGCTCGTGGGTGCGGGTCCGGGGCCGCTGGCTGTTCAGCTGGTTCGGTGTCGCCGTCGGCCATCTCCGCCGACGACACGCCCCGGCGCCCACCGCCGGCCCGGACGGCCTGCTGGGGCTGCTCTCCCCCGGCGCGGCGGTACGCACGGCGGAGCTGGCCGGCGGCCCGGCCGCGCTGGTCGACGACGCCGAAGGGCTGACCGCCGTGTTGGAGATCGGGGACCCGGGCGACCTGCTCGGCGACGGCCCCCGCGGCCTCCCCGCGCCGTCGACGCTGCTGCCGCCGGTCTCGCCGGAACTGCCCCCGGTCCGGCTCCAGCTGCTGTTCAGCGGCTCACCCGCGCCCGCCACCACGTCCGGCGGCGGCACGGTGGCGACGTCGTACCGGCAGCTCACCGAGGGACGGCTGGCCGGGCGGGACCGGGCGCTGCTCGCGATCCGGGTGCTGCGCGTCGTCGGGTGGACCGACGAGGACCTCCGGATCGCCCTCTCCGGCGTGGTCCGGCGGATCGCCCGCCGGCTCGGGCCGGTGACCGCCCGCCCGCTCGGCGCGCACGCCACGCTGCGCGTACTCGCGGACCTGGCTCATCGCGACGACGGCGACCCCGTGCTGGAGTCATGGCCGTCGGTGCGCACGGGGGCGCTGTGGCAGACCACGTTCCGGGTGTCCCGCGTGCCGGACGTGCGCACCGACGGTGGGCGGCGGCTGGTGCCCCGGCTGCTCGTCCTGCCGGCGGCGGCGACCACGGTCTCGCTCTGCGTCGGCCCCCACACGGGCGTCGAGGGCGCGGGGCCGCCGGCCGAGCTGACCGTACGGCTGGCCGCCTGGACGCCCGGCGAGCTGTCGGTGGCGGCGCAGGCCCTGCGGGGGCTGGTGGACTCGGCCGGCGGCGACGTGGACCGGCTCGACGGCCAGCAGCTCCCGGCGTTGGCCGGCACTTTGCCGCTCGCGTCGGCGATCCCGGGCGCCCCGGTCGACGCCGTCGCCGTGGACGCGCTGGAGCTGCCGGTCGGCGAGGCCGGGCTGATGGTGGGCGCCAACCGGCGCGGCGAGGCCGTGACGATCCGCCTGTTCCGGCCGGAGGGCACCCGGTTGATGCTGGTCGGCGGGGTCCGGGCCGCTCAGTTGGTGGCCCTGCGGGCGATGGCGCTGGGCGCCCTGGTGGCGGTGCAGACGACCCGGCCGCGGGCATGGGAGCGGTTCGTCCGGGGCGTCGGCACGCCCGGCGGGTCGATCCCGGTGCTGCCACCCGGCCGGCCGGTGGGCGGCGGCCCCGCCTCTCCGCTGCGGCCGTTGCTGCTCGTGGTGGACGCCGGGCCGGTGCCCCCGGCCGCCGGGCCGGTGCCGGCCTGGCAGTCCACCCTGGTGGTCCGGGACGACCTCACCCCGGCCGACGTCGACCCGTTGAGCCGGGCGGACCTGGTGGTGCTGCAACCGCTGAGCCCCGCCGAGGCCACGCTCGCCGGGGCCGCGCTCGGCCTCGGTGGATCGGCGGACTGGCTGACCCGGATCCGGGAGGACATGGTGGCGGTGGTGAACCGGCGGGCGCTGCGCTGGGCGCTGCTCTCGCCCACCCCGATCGAGTCGCAACTGGTCGGCCGGCCGGGACGGGGCTGAACCGCCGTGGCCCACGGCCCACTTGGCCGGTCGCGGGTTCCGTCGGTGGCGGGTCCATGGCACCATCCGTGGCCATGGGTTTCCTGAAGGGTCTACTGATCCGGCTGGGCAGCACGGCACTGGCCTTCTGGCTGGCCACCGTGCTCATCCCGGGCATCACGCTCGACACGGGCTCGGCCACCGAGGCGGTCGTCACGCTGGTCCTCGTCGCCGTGATCTTCGGCGTCGTGAACGCCGTGCTCCAGCCGGTCATCAAGACCGTCGGCTGCGGCTTCTACCTGCTGACCCTGGGCCTGATCGCGCTGGTGGTGAACGGCCTGCTCTTCCTGCTGTCGAGCTGGATAGCGGGCGAGGCCGGGCTGCCGTTCCACGTGGACGGCTTCTGGCCGGCGGCGGTGCTCGGGGCGCTCCTCGTCGGCGTCGTCACCTGGCTCCTGGGCGCCCTGCTCGACCGCGACTGAGCGTTTCCGGTGAGGCCAGTTGGCGGGAATTGGCTGGCGAGGGGCCGCAGCCGCGGGGTTAGCGTCGGGGCGTGATCACCCTGACCCGCGACGACGGTTACCTGCTCAGCACCGACCCGGCCCGGCTCGATCTCGACCTGGTGCACCGCTGGCTCTCCACCGACGCGTACTGGGCGCTCGGGCGGGACCGGGAGACCGTGGGGCGGGCGTTCGCCGGCTCGCTGCCGTTCGGCGTGTACCGCCCCGGGGACGGTCGTCAGGTCGCCGTGGCCCGGGTGGTCACCGACGGGGCGACCTTCGCCTGGCTCTGCGACGTCTATGTGGACCGGGTCGCCCGGGGGCACGGGCTGGGCACCTGGCTGGCCGGCGCGGCCCGCGACCACCTGGCCGAGCTCGGCGTACGACGGATCGTGCTGGCCACCGCCGACGCGCACGAGGTGTACGCGAAGGTCGGCTTCACCCCGGTCGACCCGGGCCGCTGGATGGAGTACGACCAGCGGGTGAGCCAGCTCACCGGAAAGGAACCAGGGGCCGATTCACCCCTTACGGTGGACAGGTGACCCCGCTCCGCCTCGGATACCTCTACGGCCTCGGCGCGTACCTGCTCTGGGGATTCTTCCCGCTCTACTTCAAGCTGCTCCAGCCGGCCGGGCCGCTGGAGATCCTGGCGCACCGGATCGTCTGGTCGGTGGTGTTCGTGACGCTGCTGCTCGCCGCGTTGCGCAACGTCGGCTTCCTGCGCGCGCTGGCCCGCCGCCCCCGGGCCCTGGCCGGGATCGCCGCCGCCGCAGCGCTGATCGCCCTCAACTGGGGCACCTACATCTACCTGGTGAACTCCGAGCGGGTGGTGGAGACCGCGCTCGGCTACTTCATCAACCCGCTGGTGTCGGTGCTGCTCGGGGTGACCGTGCTGCGCGAGCGGCTACGCCCCACCCAGTGGCTGGCGCTGGGCATCGGCGCGGCGGCGGTGGGTGTGCTCACCGTCGACTACGGCCGGCTGCCCTGGCTGGCGCTCACCCTGGCGGTCAGCTTCGCCGCCTACGGGCTGGTCAAGAAGCGGCTCGGGCTGCCGGCGGCGGAGGGTCTGTTCGTGGAGTCGGCGGTGCTGGCCCTGCCCGCCCTCGGCTACCTCGGCTGGCTCACCGCCACCGGCGACCTCGCGTTCGGCCACGTCTCCGCCGGGCACACCGCGCTGCTGGTGCTCGCCGGGGCGGCGACCGCGATCCCGTTGCTGTTCTTCGCCGGCGCGGCCAACCGGCTGCCGCTCACCGCGCTGGGCATGCTCCAGTACGTCGCGCCGATCCTCCAGCTCGGCTGCGGCGTGCTGATCTTCCACGAGCCGATGCCCCCGGCCCGCCTGGCCGGCTTCGCCCTGGTCTGGCTGGCCCTGATGGTCTTCACCACGGACGCCCTCCGCCACGCCCGCCGTTCCCGCCACGCCCGCCGCGCCGCGACCCCCGCCGATCTTGCACTCGCGGCCCCCGGTTCGCCGCGTTAGCCGGATTCGCCCGGGCCGCAACTGCAAGATCGCGGGGTGGGGTGGGGTGGGGTGGGTTAGCGGGCGTCGTAGGCGAGGATCGGGGTGCCGTCGGCGCGGAGGAGTTCCAGGCGGACCAGTTCGCCGTCGGTGAAGTGGGTGGCGCCGGTGAACCGCAGGTCGTCGCCGGGGGCGGCCAGCCAGGAGCCGATCTGCTCCGTCGCGCCGTCCGGGCCGTACGCCACCAGCCGGAAGGTGTACGCCTTGCGGTGGCCGTCCCGCCGGTCGTACCCGCAGCGCATGGTGACCTCGGTGCCCCACGGGGTGCCGGTCAGCCCGATCTCGGCGTGCACCGGCACCGCGCCGGCGACCGTCCGCATGGCGGCCATCGGCACCTGCGGAGCCGGCGTCGGGGTGACCTCGGCGGCCGGCCGGAGCGTGGCCGCGCCGAGCCCGGCGAGCAGCGCCAGCACGGCGGCTGCCAGCGAGGTCACGACGTACCGGCGGCCGGCTGCCCGGCGATCGCGGCGGCGGCGGTCCCGCGCGGCGGCGAGCAGCACGTCCACCCGGGAGGTCTCGGCCACCGGCTCCAGCAACGGCACCAGCCCCGCCGGATCGAGCCGGCCGAGCAGCCCGGGCAGCACGGCGATCTCGGCCACCGCCTCCCGGCAGGAGGCGCAGCCGGCCAGGTGCCGCTCGTAGGCGGCCCGCTCGGCGGGGGCGAGCGCACCCAGCAGGTACGCGCCGTCGTCGTGCGCGAACTCGCAGCGGGTCAACGGGTCACCCCCATCTCGGCCAGCGCCAGCCGTAGTGAGCGCAGCGCGTAGTGGGTGCGGGACTTGACCGTCCCGGGTGGCACGCCCAGCCGCGCCGCCGCCTCGGCCACCGAGCGTCCCTGGTAGAAGCACTCGATCAGCACCTCCCGGTGGGTCGGGCTGAGCCGGTTCAACGCCTCGGCCACCGTCCACGCCTCCACCGCCCGCTCCGCCTCGTCGACCGCCTCCGAGGGCTCCGGCAGCTCGTCGGTGTAGACCTCTCCGACCCGGGTGGAGCGCCGCCGCCAGGCGTCGATGGCCAGGTTCCGGGCGGTGGTGAACAGCCAGGCCCGCACCGAGCCGCGCGTCGGGTCGAGCGCTTCCGGGTGCCGCCAGGCCCGCAGCAGCGTCTCCTGCACCAGGTCCTCCGCCCGGGTCCGGTCGCCGTTGACCAGCCGCAGGGCGTGCGCGTGGAGCGCGTCGGCGTGTGCGTCGTGCAGGGCGCGCAGCAGTCGGGCGTCGTGGTCGCTGATGGCGGCCTCCTCGGGCGTCGGGGAGTCCAGCGGGTCGCGCCGTCGGGTGGCCCGGCGGCGCCTTCGCCCGAAAGTACGTCCGGCGGCCCCGATCGGTTCATCCACGGGCCGACGGAGGCACACCCGGCGCAGGTGTTCACGTCCGGTTCACGTTCGGGCCGACCCGCGCCCTGCGTGGTGGTCACCTGGCGGCTGGACGGCGGCCCGATCGGCAGCTGACCGGCGACGGCGCGCACGGCGGCCCCCTCCCACCGGGGAGGGGGTTCTGTCGTCTCAGCCCTCGACGACGGCGGCGTCGGCGACGGCGCGGGCGACGGTGAGCAGCTTGGCCCGGACCACCCGGGCGGAGGTCATCATCTCGCTGGCCGGCAGCGCGCAGGCCAGCACTATCCGGCGTTCCAGGTCCTTGTCCGGGGTGACCAGCACCGCGGCGCACGCCACGCCCTGCCGGAACTGGCTCAGTTCGAGCTGCATCCCGCGCCGGTCGCCGGCCGCCAGGTCCGCCTCGAACGCCTCAGGGCTGGTCAGGGTGGCGTTGGTGAACGGGCGCATGCCGTACTCCCGCAGGTAGCGGAAGCGCTGCTCGGTGGTGAGGGTGGCCAGCAGGGCCTTGCCGAGCGCGGTGGCGTGCGCCCCCTCGTCGAAGCCCGGGACCATGTCCTCGAGGTACGGCGAGCGGTGCCCCTCGGCGACGGCGGTGATCGCCACCTGGCCGCCGACGAACCGGCCCAGGTAGTGGCTGTACCCGGTGTCCAGGGCCGCCCGCCGCAGGCACTCGCCGACCGGCGCCGGCCCCCGGAACGCGGTGACCAGCTCGCGGTACCGGTCGGCGATCTCCAGCCCGACGATGTACGTGCCGTCCTCCCGGCGGATCACATAGCCCTCGTACGCCAGGGTGCGGACCAGGTGGTAGGTGGTGGCCACGGTCAGCTCGCAGCGCCGCGCGATCTGCTTGACGGTCAACCCCTTCGGGGCACGACCGACCGATTCGAGCACGCGTAGGGCGCGGGACACACTCCGGATGAGATCCGAAGGTTCCGCCAAGGGGTCGCGCACAACCACCTCCGCCGCCGGGGAGTTACACCATATGAAATCCAGGCGTCCGGCGAAATGCCTGTTCGGATCGACGATGCCAGATCATCCTAAACGGTCAGTGCCCCGAGCGACACGGTGAGTTGTCCGAGGGGGGCTCGCGTAGGTTTGCGGGACCATGACCCGCACCGCCCCGTACCCCGCGTCACCGGCCGCCGCCCGCCGTCCCCTCCGGGCCGGCGCGGGAGCGGTCGCCACCACCGTCGCCTGCGTCCTGCCCATCTTCCTGGTCGGCGGCCTTGCCGTGCAGATGGGCGCGGACCTGGGCTTCTCCCCGGCCGGGCTGGGCCTGGTCGTGTCCGTGTACTTCGGCGTCAGCGCGCTCGCCTCGGTGCCCTCCGGTGCCCTCGTGGAGCGGCTCGGCCCGACCGTGGTGGCCCGCGCCGGCATCCTGCTCTCCGCCGGGTCCATGCTGGCCGTGGCGGCGCTGGCCCGGTCGTACCCGGTGCTGGTCGTGCTGCTGGCGCTCGGCGCCGCCGCCAACGCCCTGGGGCAGCTCGCCAGCAACGCGGCGCTGGTCCGACACGTGCCGGCGCGCCGGCAGGGGCTGTCGTTCGGGGTGAAGCAGGCGGCCATCCCGCTCTCCACCCTGCTGGCCGGCCTGGCGGTGCCGACCGTCGCCGTGACCGCCGGCTGGCGGTGGGCCTTCGTGGCGGGCACGGTCGCCGCACTGTCCGCGCTGCCGCTCGTACCGGCGCGGGAGGCCCGTCCGGGGCGGCCGACCGGCGACCGGCGGGCCGGTGGGGCGACGGGGGCCCTGATACTGGTCGGGGTGGCCGCGACGCTGGCGGCAGCCGCCGCGAACGCGCTGGGCACCTTCCTGGTCGACTCGGCCGCCGGCCGGGGGCTCTCGCCGAGCCTGGCCGGGCTGACCCTGACCCTCGGCAGCGTGGTCTGCGTGGCCGCCCGGATCGGTTTCGGCGCCATGGCCGACCGCCGGGACGGCGGCCACGTGACGGTCATCGCCGGCATGCTCGTCGTCGGCGCCCTGGGGCTGATGCTGCTGGCGCTGACCGGACCGGTGCCGCTCGTGGCGGGCGTGGTGCTCGGCTTCGGCCTGGGCTGGGCCTGGCCCGGGCTGATGACCTTCGCGGTGGCCCGGCTGCACCCGCAGGCCCCGGCCGCCGCCACCTCGATCACCCAGACCGGGGTGTACGCCGGCGGCTGCCTCGGCCCGCTGGCCCTTGGCGCGACCGCCACCGCCTTCGGCTACCCGTCGATGTGGCTCGCGGCGGCAACGGCCATGCTCGGTTCGGCCGCCCTGATGCTCACGGCGGCCCGCCTGCTGCGCGCCCGCTGACGGGGGTCAGCTCGTGCGGTCGGCGATGAAGTCGCAGAGGGATTCGAGGGCCCGGCGGGTCGCCCCGCCCGGGAGCGGGGCGAGCTGCCCACGCGCGTCCTCGGCGTAGCTGCGGACCGTCTCCCGGGCCCGCTTCAGGGCGGGGGACTCGCGGAGCAGACCGAGGGCCTCGGCGTGCAGGTCGTCGTCGACGATCGGGCCGGTGGCCAGGATCTCCCGCAGCCGCACCGAGGCGGCGTCGGAGTCGTCCGAGGCGAGCGCGTAGAGCACCGGCAGCGTCGGCACTCCCTCGCGCAGGTCCGTGCCGGGGGTCTTGCCCGACTGCACCGACTCGCTGGCGATGTCCAGCAGGTCGTCGGAGAGCTGGAAGGCCACGCCGATGGTCTCGCCGTAGGAGGCCAGGGCCTCGGTGTGCTCGACGGACGCCTGGCCGAACATGCCGCCGAACCGGGCCGAGGTGGCGATCAGCGAGCCGGTCTTCCCCGCGATGACGTGCAGGTAGTGGTCGACCGGGTCCTGCCCGTCCCGGGGGCCGACCGTCTCGGCGATCTGGCCGTGCACCAGCCGGGCGAACGTGCGCGCCTGGAGGCGCACCGCCTCGGTGCCGAGGTCGGCGGCGAGGTCCGCGGCGCGGGCGAACAGGTAGTCGCCGACCAGGATCGCCACCGAGTTCGTCCAGCGCGAGTTGGCGCTCGGCGCGCCCCGGCGCACGGCGGCCTCGTCCATCACGTCGTCGTGGTAGAGGGTCGCCAGGTGGGTGAGTTCCATCACCACGGCGGCGGGGACGACCTGCGGGTTCGTCGGATCGCCGAGCTGGGCGCCCAGGGCGACCAGCAGCGGGCGGAACCGCTTCCCGCCGGCGTCCACCAGGTGCCGGGCGGCCTCGGTCACCAACGGGTCGGCGCTCGCCACCGCGGCCCGCAGCTCCGCCTCGACGGACTCCAGCAGGCCCATAACGGACGCCTCGACGCGGGAATCGGCCAAGTGCAGGCCGAGCGCGCCGAACTGACCAGTGCTCTTCCGACTCCGCCGAGCGGAGCCGGTGGCACCTGAACGCTCGCCAGCCGAAATCACCACGCTATCCACCATGCCACACCCGTTCGACCTGCTCCGGACGGGGGATACGGCGACGGGGCCGGCACACTGTCGTGTGCCGGCCCCGTCGCCGGGAAAGGTCGGTCATCGTACGAATTCAGCGGCACCGTTGGCAAGATCGAGCAGCGGGCCCGGGACGACGCCCAGCACCAGGGTGGCCAGCACGCCGATCATGAGGGCCGCCGAGGTGAGCCCGCCCGGCGTGGTGACCGTCGGGGTGGACTCGCCCGGCTCGGACAGCCACATCATCACCACGACCCGCAGGTACGGGAACGCCAGCACCATGCTGGTCAGCACGCCGGCCACCACAAGCCACGCGTGGCCGGCGTCCAGCGCCGGGGCGAAGACGGCGAACTTGCTCATGAACCCGCTGGTCAGCGGGATGCCGGCGAAGGCCAGCAGGAGGAAGGTGAAGATCGCCGCGAAGAACGGCGAGCGCCGGCCCAGCCCGGCCCAGCGGGACAGGTGGGTGGCCTCCCCGTCGGCGTCCCGGACCAGGGTCACCACCGCGAACGCGGCGAGCACCGAGAACCCGTACGCGACCAGGTAGAACATCGTTCCGGAGAGCCCGTCCTTGCTCGGCGCGAGCACCCCGACGAGCAGGTACCCGGCGTTCGCGATCGACGAGTACGCCAGCAGCCGCTTGATGTCGGTCTGGGTCACCGCCAGCACCGCGCCCACCAGCATGGTCAGCACCGCGATCGCGCCGAGGACCGGGGTGAAGTCCCACGCCGCACCGGAGAACGCCACGTGGAACACCCGCAGCAGGGCGCCGAACGCGGCGACCTTGGTGCAGGCCGCCATGAAGCCGGTGACCGGCGTCGGAGCGCCCTGGTACACGTCCGGGGTCCAGACGTGGAACGGCGCGGCGGCCGCCTTGAACAGCAGCCCGATGGCGAGCAGCGCCATGCCGGCGAAGAGCAGCACCTTGCTGGCCGGGGACTCGTTCACCGCGGCGTGGATGGTGGCGAAGTCGACGCCCGCCGGCCGGCCCGGGATGCCCGAGGTGAACCCGTACACCAGGGCCACGCCGAAGAGGAAGAACGCCGAGGCGTACGCGCCGAGCAGGAAGTACTTCATGGCCGCCTCCTGGCTCAGCAGCCGCCGGCGACGGGCCAGCGCGCAGAGCAGGTAGAGCGGCAGCGAGAAGACCTCAAGGGCGATGAACATCGTCAGCAGGTCGTTCGCCGCCACGAAGATCAGCATGCCGCCGATCGCGAAGCTGGTCAGCGGGTAGACCTCGGTCGCCCCGTTGCTGCCCTCGGCCTGCCGCCGGTCGTCGGGCGACTCGGCGGTGACCGCGGCCTGGGCGACGAACGCCCCGCCCCGCTCCACCGAACGCTCACCGATAAGCAGCAGCGCCATCGCGGCGAGGACCAGGATCGCGCCCTGGAGGAACAGCGTCGGCCCGTCCACGGCGATCGCCCCGCCTGCGGTGAGCAGCCGCTCGTCGGCGTTCACCATCACCATCACCAGGGCGGCGAGCACCGCCAGCAGGCCCAGGGACAGTTGCGCCAGGTGACGCTGCCTGCGGGGCACGAAGGCCTCGACCAGCACGCCCACCAGGGCGGCACCGAGCATGATCAGGATCGGAGCGAGCGCCGTGTAGTCGATCGACGGCAACTTCAGCTCGGTCATTTCGCGGCCTCCTGGACGCTGCCGACCTCAGGGGCGGGATCGGTCCTGCCGACGTCCTCCATGGTGGCCCGGACGGCGGGGTTGATGACATCGGTGACCGGCTTGGGGTAGAAGCCGAGCAGCACGATCAGCGCGATCAGCGGCGCGACCACGAACTTCTCGCGCAGGCTGAGGTCGCGGCGCATCGGCTCGATCTCGACCAGGGCCGGATTGAGCGTGCCCTGGGTGGTGCGCTGCACCATCCACAGCACGTACGCGGCGGCCAGGATGATGCCGAGCGTGGAGATCACCGCCACCGGCTTGTTCACCGTGAAGGTGCCGATCAGCACCAGGAACTCGGAGACGAACGGCGCGGTGCCGGGCAGCGCCAGCGAGGCCAGGCCGGCGAAGAAAAGCACCCCGGCCAGCAGCGGCACCAGCTTGCCCGCGCCGCCGAAGTCGCTGATCAGGGCCGATCCGCGCCGGGCCACCAGCATCCCCACCACCAGGAAGAGCAGCCCGGTGGCGAGGCCGTGGTTGAGCATGTAGAGCACCGCGCCGGTGCCGGCCTGAGTGGTGAAGGCGAAGATGCCGACCCCGATGAACCCGAAGTGCGCGATCGAGGTGTACGACACCAGCCGCTTCAGGTCGTTCTGGCCGACCGCGAGCAGCGCCGCGTAGATGATGCCGATCACCCCGAGCGCCAGCGCCCAGGGGGCGAACCACTTCGACGCCTCCGGGAACAGCGGCAGGCAGTACCGCAGGATGCCGAAGGTGCCGACCTTGTCCAGCACCCCGACCAGCAGCGCGGCGGCCCCGGCCGGGGCCGCGCCACCGGCGTCCGGAAGCCACGTGTGGAACGGGAAGAACGGCGCCTTGATCGCGAAGGCGAGGAAGAACCCGAGGAACAGCCAGCGCTCCGTGCCGGTGGAGATGTCCACCTGGGTCAGCGCCTGCCAGTCGAAGGTCTTCCCGCCGACGACCCAGAGGCCGATCACCGCGGCCAGCATGAACAGGCCGCCGACCAGCGAGTAGAGGAAGAACTTCACGGCCGCGTACTGCCGCTGGTGGCCGCCGTAGCTGCCGATCAGGAAGTACATCGGCACGAGCATGACCTCGAAGAACACGTAGAACAGGAAGACGTCGGCGGCGGCGAAGACGCCGATCATCGTGCTCTCGAGGATGAGTAGCAGGGCGAAGTAGACCGGCACCGAGCGCTTCGACGACTCGGCGTCGTGCCAGGACGCCAGGATCACCAGCGGCACCAGCACCGCGATCAGCATCAGCATCACCAGCGCGATGCCGTCGGCGGCGAAGGTGAACCGGGCGTCCCACTGCGGGATCCAGGTGTAGGACTCGCGGAACTGGAGCCGGTCACCGCCGGTCTTGAAGCTGACCCACATGACCACCGACAGCGCCAGCACCAGCAGCGACCACCCGAGGGCCACCTGCTTGGCCAGGTCCGGCCGGCGGCGCGGCAGGACGGCCACGACCAGCGCGCCGACCAGCGGCGCCACGGTCAGCACCGAGAGGAACGGGAAGTTGGACATTATGCGGCCTTACCTCCGTCGTCACTGCTTGGTCCGCCGGCGGGGGCGGCCGTAGAGAGGTCGATCACGCCAGCCACCCCGCCTGCACGGCCATGAACGCCGCCACCACCAGCAGCGCGCCGGCCAGGATGGACGTCGCGTACGACCGGACGAATCCGGTCTGCAGCCGCCGGAGCCGGCCCGAGCCCCCGCCCACTGCGGCGGCCAGGCCGTTGACCAGCCCGTCGACGCCCCGGTTGTCGAGGAAGACCAGCGCCCGGGTGAGGAAGATCCCCGGCTTCTCGAAGACCGCCTCGTTGACGGCATCCGTGTAGAGGTTGCGCCGGGCGGCGGTGACCAGCACACCCGCCGGCTGCGGCTCGGTGGCCGTGCCGTTGCGGAACAGGAACCAGGCCAGCCCGGCCCCACCAACGGTGACCAGCAGCGAGAGCGCCGTGATCAGCCAGTGCGCGAGGACGGCCTCGTGGTGGCCCGCCTCCTGGCCGCCCAGCCCGGCGGTGGCCTGGAGCCAGTCCGGCACGGACGTGGAGAGCAGGAAGCCGGCGCCGACGGAGCCCAGGGCGAGCAGGATCAGTGGGATCGTCATCAGCTTGGGCGACTCGTGCGGGTGCTCGATGTCCTCGGTCCACCGCTTGGGGCCGTTGAAGGTGAGCACGAACAGCCGGGTCATGTAGAACGCGGTGAGCCCGGCGCCGAGCAGCGCGGCCCCGCCGAACAGCCAGGCCGTCCAGTCCTCCCGCTCGAAGGCTGCCACGATGATCGGCTCCTTCGAGAAGAAGCCGGAGAACGGGAACATGCCGATGATGGCGAGCCAGCCCATCATGAACGTGAGCCAGGTGATCTTCATGTGCTTGGCCAGCCCGCCGAAGCGGCGGATGTCCACCTGGTCGTTCATGCCGTGCATGACCGAGCCGGCGCCGAGGAACATGTTGGCCTTGAAGAAGCCGTGCGCCAGCAGGTGCACGATGGCCAGCGCGTACGCCCCGCCGCCGAGGCCGACGCCGACGAACATGTAGCCGATCTGGCTCACCGTCGACCAGGCCAGCACCCGCTTGATGTCGTCCTTGGCCGCGCCGATGATGCAGCCGATCAGCAGGGTCAGTGCGCCGACGCTGACCACCACGAGCTGGAGCGTCGAGTTGGCCGAGAAGATCGGGTTGGACCGGGCGATCAGGTAGACGCCCGCGGTGACCATGGTGGCGGCGTGGATGAGCGCCGACACCGGGGTCGGGCCCTCCATCGCGTCCGGCAGCCACGCCTGGAGCGGGAACTGGCCGGACTTGCCGGTCGCCCCGAGCAGCAGCAGCAGGCCGAGCACCAGCACAGTGGTCGCGGTCAGCGAGCCGACCCCGTTGAACACCTCGTCGTACTGGGTGGTGCCGAGGGTGGCGAACATGATGAAGATGCCGATGGCCAGGCCGGCGTCGCCGACCCGGTTCATCAGGAACGCCTTCTTGCCGGCGGTGGCCGCACTCGGCCGGCCGTACCAGAAGGAGATCAGCAGGTACGACGCCAGGCCGACGCCCTCCCAGCCGAAGTACAGCATCACGTAGTTGTTGCCGAGCACCAGCAGGAGCATCGCGGCGACGAACAGGTTGAAGTAGGCGAAGAACCGCCGCCGGCCCTCGTCGTGCGCCATGTACTCCACCGCGTACAGGTGGATCAGGAAGCCCACCCCGGTGATGAGCAGGACGAAGACCGCGGCCAGCGGGTCGAACAGCAGACCGAAGTCCACCTTGAAGTCACCGACGGCGATGAAGTCCCACAGGCTCCGCTCGACCGACTTGTTCTCCAGGCCGCGTAGCTGGAAGAAGTAGGTCAGGCCGAGCACGAAGGCCGTGCCGACCGACGCCACCCCGAGCCAGTGCCCCCAGCGGTCGGCCCGCCGGCCCAGCAGCAGCAGGATCACCGCGCTGGCCAGCGGGATCGCCACCAGCAGCCAGACACTGCCGAGCAGCCCACTCGCCGAAGCGTAGGCGACGGCACCTGCCGGCTCGGCCGGGGCGTTCATCAGAATCTCTCCCACTGCTGGCCCCTCTAGTACTTGAGCAGGTTGGCGTCGTCGACGCTCGCGGAGCGCCTGGTCCGGAAGATGGACATGATGATCGCGAGGCCGACCACGACCTCGGCCGCGGCCACCACCATGACGAAGAACGACATGATCTGGCCGTTCAGGTCACCGTTGATCCGGCTGAAGGTGACGAGGGTCAGGTTGGCCGCGTTCAGCATCAGCTCGACGCACATGAACAGCACGATCGCGTTGCGCCGGATGAGTACCCCCGCCGCGCCGATGGTGAACAGCACCGCGGCGAGCACCAGGTAGAAGTCCGGGGTCATTTGTCCGTCCCCTTCAGCGAGGTGTCCTCGTCGGTCAGCTCCCGCACCGGCAGGATCGGCGAGATGCCGCGCTCGGTCAGCCGGCCGTCGGGCAGGCGGGCCGGGGTGGCCACCGAGGAGGAGGTGGCGAAGACGCCCGGGCCGGGCTTCGGGCCGGGGTAGTTACCCGGGGCGAATCGGGCCTTCATCGTGGCGACCTGGTCCATCTTGTCTTCCTTGCGCCGCTCGACGTGCGCCAGCACCATCGCGCCGACCGCGGCCGTGATCAGCAGCGCCGAGGTCAGTTCGAAGGCGAAGACGTACTTGGTGAACAGCAGCCGGGCGATGCCCTGCACGTTCCCCTCGGCGTTGGCCTGTTCCAGGCCCACCGCCTGGACGCCGTGCAGCGCCCGGTACAGGCCGCCGCCCACCAGGCCGGCGAAGCCGAGCCCGAGCAGCACCGCGGCGACCCGCTGGCCGCGCAGCGTCTCGATCAGGGAGTCCGAGGCGTCCCGGCCGACCAGCATGAGCACGAACAGGAAGAGCATCATGATCGCGCCGGTGTAGACGATGATCTGCACCATGCCGATGAACGGCCCGGCCTGCAGGACGTAGAACACGCCCAGGCAGAGCATGGTCAGCACCAGCCAGAGCGCCGAGTGCACGGCGTTGCGCGCGGCGACCATGCCGATCGCGCCGATCAGCGCCAGCGGGGCGAGGATGTAGAAGGTGACCTCCTCGCCGCCGGACACCCCGCCCGCCGCGGCGAGCACCGTCTGCGTGGTCATGCCTTGTCCCCCTTCCCCGCCGCCGCCCGCTGGGCGTGCTGCTCGGCGCCGGGGAAGGTCACCCCGGGGTGCTCCTGGACCTGGTACCGGCCCGGGCTGTTGGTCGCGTGCTCGGCACCGGCCGAGGTGCCCGGGTTGGTCAGCGCACCGACGTAGTAGTCCTTCTCGCTGTCCCCGAGCCGCATCGGGTGCGGCGGCTGCTCCATGCCCGGCAGCAGCGGCGCGAGCAGCTGCTCCTTCGTGAAGATCAGGTCCTGCCGGTTGTCCCGGGCCAGCTCGTACTCGTTGCTCATGGTGAGCGACCGGGTCGGGCAGGCCTCGATGCACAGCCCGCAGAAGATGCAGCGGGCGTAGTTGATCTGGTAGACCGACGCGTTCCGCTCACCCGGCGAGAGGCGGTTCTCCTCGGTGTTGTCCCCGCCCTCGACGTAGATCGCGTCGGCCGGGCAGGCCCAGGCGCACAACTCGCAGCCGATGCACTTCTCCAGGCCGTCCGGGTGCCGGTTCAGGACGTGCCGCCCGTGGTAGCGCGGCGCCGGGACCGGCGGCTTGAACGGGTAGTCGGTCGTGACGACCTTCTTGAACATGTGCGAGAAGGTGACTCCGAAGCCCTTGAACGTTCCGGTGATCGCGCCCACGTCACACCTCCCTGGAGTCCGAGCCGGCGGCGACGTTGGCCGGCTCCCGCTCGGCGACCACACGCTTGGTGCGCGGGCTCGGTGGCACTTGCAGGTCCATCGGTGGCAGCGGGAAGCTGCCGTGCGGACGGCTGTTGGCCTGCTCCTGGAGCGAAGGCTTCGGCTTCGGCTTGCGGCTCGGCCAGAGCAGCGTCGCCAGCAGCAGCACGCCCGCGCCGATCGCGGTGGTGAGCAGCCGGTCCCTGGTCTGCCAGTCCTCGATCGACCGCAGGCCGGCCAGGACCAGGATCCAGACCAGGTTGATCGGCAGCAGCACCTTCCAGCCGAAGCGCATGAACTGGTCGTACCGGAGCCGGGGCAGGGTGCCGCGGAGCCAGACGAACACGAAGACCAGGGCGATCACCTTGCCGAAGAACCACAGCATCGGCCACCAACCGGAGTTGGCGCCCTCCCACAGGGTGATCGGCCACGGGGCCCGCCAGCCGCCGAGGAACAGCGTCGTGGTGACCGCGGACATGGTCACCATCGCGACGTACTCGCTGAGCATGAAGAGCGCGAACTTCAGCGAGCTGTACTCGGTCATGTAGCCGGCGACCAGCTCCGACTCGGCCTCGGGGAGGTCGAACGGCGCCCGGTTGGTCTCACCGACGGTGGAGATGAAGAAGATGATGAAGCTCGGCAGCAGCAGGATCGCGTACCAGCCGGGGGCCGGGACCTCGGTGCCGAAGATGGTCAGCTGGGTGGCGTCCCCCTGGGCGGCGACGATCCCGCTGGTGGACATCGTGCCGGCGGTCATGAACACCGCCACGATGCTCAGCCCCATGGCGACCTCGTAGGAGATCATCTGGGCGGTGGACCGCAGGCCGCCGAGCAGCGGGTACGTCGAGCCGGAGGCCCAACCGCCGAGCACGATGCCGTAGATGCCCATCGACGAGCAGGCCAGCAGCACCAGCACCGCCACCGGCACGTCGGTGACCTGGAGCGGCGTGTGGTGGCCGAAGATGCTCACCATCGGGCCGAACGGCACCACCGACAGGGCGGTGACCGCGCAGACCACCGAAATGGTCGGCGCGAAGAAGAAGACGACCTTGTCCGCCGCCTTCGGGAGGATGTCCTCCTTGAAGGCCATCTTCAGGCCGTCGGCCAGGGTCTGGAGCAGGCCGAACGGGCCGGCCTGGTTGGGGCCGGGCCGCACCGCCATGCGGCCGACGACCCGCCGTTCGAACCAGACACCGAGCAGCGTGGCCAGCACGGCGACGACGAAGGCGAAGACGACCTTGATCAGGACCAGCCACCACGGGTCCTTGCCGAAGTCGGCCAGCGTCGGGTCCTGGGCCAGGTAGACCGCGTTCACTGGGAAACACCCCCGGTGTTGAGGAGCGGACCCGGGTGGCCGGCCGCGTCCGCGGCGACCGCCGGGGTGGCCTGCTCCGTGGCGGCGACCGCCGCGGAGATCCGTACCACCGTGCCGGACGTCGCGCCGAGGCCGCGCCGCACGGTGGAGCCGGGTGAGTTGGTCGGCAGCCAGACGACGCCGTCGGGCATCTCGGTGATCGCCGCCGGCAGGGTGATCGCCCCGCGGTCGGTGCCCACCGTGACCGGGTCACCGTCGGCGACGCCGAGCGCCTCCGCGGTGCCCTTGCCCACCCGTGCCACCGGCGGGCGGGCGGTGCCGCTCAGGTGCTCGTCACCGTCGGTGAGGCTGCCCAGGTCGATGAGCTGGTGCCAGGTGGACAGGACGGCCTCGCCGGCGCCGGGCTGCGGCACCGGGGCCGGCTCCACCGACGGCGCGGACGGCCGGTCGGCCCGGGTCGGCGACAGGCTACCCAGCTCCCGCCGGATGCTGAGCACGTCGCCCGTGCCGATCTGCACGTCGAGCAGCGCGGCGAGCGCGTCCAGCACCCGGCCGTCGGTCATCGCGGCGGTGTGCAGCACCGCGTCGAAGGGACGCAGCCGGCCCTCCCAGTCCAGGAAGCTGCCGGCCTTCTCGACCACCGGGGCCACCGGGAGGACCACGTCGGCCCGCCGGGCCACCGCGCTGTTGCGCAGCTCCAGGCTCACCAGGAACGGCACCGCGTCGAGGGCCTGCTCGGCCAACCGGGGGTCGGCCAGGTCGGCCGGGTCGACCCCGGCCACCACCAGCGCGCCGAGCTGGCCGTTCGCGGCGGCGGCGACGATGCCGTCGGTGTCCCGGCCGGCCTGGCTCGGGATCACCCCGGCCGCGATGTCCCACGCCTCGCCCAGTTCGGCCCGGGCCGCCGGCTCGGTGACCGGACGGCCGCCGGGAAGCAGGTTGGGCAGGCAGCCCGCGTCGACCGCGCCCCGGTCGCCCGCGCGCCGCGGCACCCAGGCCAGCTTCGCGCCGGTACGCCGGGCGACGTCCGCCGCCGCCGACAGGCCGCCGGGCACCTCGCCCAGCCGCTCGCCGACGATCAGGATCGCGCCCGGGGCGCTGAGCGCCTCGGCCACCGTCGCGTGCTCGGCGAGGACGCTCGCCTCCTCGCCCGGCACCACCCGGGCCAGCTTGGCCCCGAGCTTCTCCAGGCCACGGGTGGCGAACGGCGCGAGGGCGTACACCGTGAGCTTCTTCTTCAGGTACGCCTTGCGCAGCCGCAGGAAGAGGATCGGGCACTCCTCCTCCGGCTCCAGACCGACCAGCACCACGGCGGGCGCGTTCTCCACGTCCGCGTAGGTGACGTCGGTGCGCCCGGCGACCGTGCTGGCCAGGAAGTCGGACTCCTCGCGGGAGACCGGCCGGGCCCGGAAGTCGATGTCGTTGGTGTTCAGCGCGACCCGGGCGAACTTCGCGTACGCGTACGCGTCCTCGACGGTCAGCCGGCCGCCGGTCAGCACCGCCGTGCCGTGGCCGCCGTCCCGGGCGGCCCGCAGCCCTTCGGCGGCGACGGTCAGCGCCTCGCTCCACGACGCCTCGCGCAGCTCACCGGTCTCGGAGTCGCGGACCCGCGGGGTGGTGAGCCGGTCGAAGGCGCGGGCGTACTGGAAGCCCCAGCGTCCCTTGTCGCAGTTCCACTCCTCGTTGACCTGCGGGTCGTCGCCGGCCAGCCGGCGAGTCACCTTGCCCCGCCGCCAGTCGGTGCGCTGGGCGCAGCCGGCCGAGCAGTGCTCGCACACGCTCGGGCTGGAGACCAGGTCGAACGGGCGGGCCCGGAAGCGGTACTGCGCGCCGGTCAGCGCGCCCACCGGGCAGATCTGCACGGTGTTGCCGGAGAAGTACGAGTTGAACGGGACGTCGCCCGCGTCGCCCTCCTCGCCGTACGCCTCGTCCCGGTAGATGTTGATTTCCTCGGCGGACGACCGGCCCATCAGGTCGATGAACTTGTCGCCGGCGATCTCCTCGGAGAACCGGGTGCACCGCTGGCAGAGCACACAGCGCTCGCGGTCGAGCAGCACCTGGGTGCTGATCGCCATCGGCTTCTCGTACTCCCGCTTGTGCTCGTGGAACCGGGAGTCCGTGCGGCCGGTGGACATCGCCTGGTTCTGCAGCGGGCACTCGCCACCCTTGTCGCACATCGGGCAGTCGAGCGGATGGTTGAGCAGCAACAGCTCCATGACCCCCTCCTGCGCCTTCTTGGCGACGCCGGAGGTGAGCTGGGTGCGGACCACCATGCCCTCGGCGACGGTCTGGGTGCAGGAGGCCACCGGCTTGCGCTGGCCCTCCACCTCGACCAGGCACTGCCGGCACGCGCCGGCCGGGGCCAGCAGCGGATGGTCGCAGAAGCGCGGGATCTCGGTGCCCAACTGCTCGGCGACCCGGATCAGCAGCGCGCCCTTGGGTGCGGTGACCTCGATGCCGTCGATCGTGAGGGTGACGGTCTCGGTCTGCTTGGCTACGTCGGTCATTAGTGCGCTCCCACCAGCTGCTTGTCCGACAGCTTCGGCGCGGTACGTCCCTCGATGTAGTCGAGGTAGTCCTGCTTGAAGTACTGCAACGACGAGGTCACCGAGCTGGTCGCACCGTCACCCAGGCCGCAGAACGAGCGGCCGAGGATGTTGTCGCAGGTGTCCAGCAGGGTGTCCAGGTCCTCGTGGGTGCCCTGGCCGGCGAGGATCCGCCGGTAGACCCGGACCATCCAGTAGTTGCCCTCGCGGCACGGGGTGCACTTGCCGCACGACTCGTGGTGGTAGAACTCCAGCCACCGGTACGTCGCGTACACCGGGCAGTCCTGGTCGGAGAAGATCTGGGTGGCCGTGGTGCCCAGGATCGAGCCGGCCGCCGCCACCCCCTCGAAGTCCAGTGGCACGTCCAGGTGCTCGGCGGTGAGCAGCGGGGTCGACGAGCCGCCCGGGGTCCAGAACCGCAGGTTGTGCCCCGGCTGCATCCCGCCGGCCAGCTCCAGGAGCTCGCGCAGCGTGACGCCCATCGTGCACTCGTACTGGCCCGGTTCGGCGATCCGGCCGGAGAGCGAGTAGATCATCGGCCCGGCGGACTTCTCCGTGCCCATGGACTTCCACCAGTCGGCCCCGCCCAGCACGATGTACGGCACGCTGGCGATGGTGCCGACGTTGTTGACCACCGTGGGGCTGGCGTACAGGCCGTGGGTCGCCGGGAACGGCGGGCGCAGCCGGGGCTGGCCCCGAAAGCCCTCCAGCGAGTCCAGCAGCGCCGTCTCCTCGCCGCAGATGTACGCCCCGGCACCCGAGTGCACCACCAGCTCCAGGTCGAACCCGGAGCCGAGGATGTTCTTACCGAGGTAGCCCTTGGCGTACGCCTCCCGCACGGCGTTGCGCAGCCGGCGGGCGGCGTGCACCGCCTCGCCGCGGATGTAGATGTAGGCCCGGCTGGCCCGGATCGCGTACGACCCGATGATCACGCCCTCGACCAGCGAGTGCGGGTCGTGGGTCATCAGCGGCAGGTCCTTGCAGGTGCCCGGCTCGCCCTCGTCGGCGTTCACCACCAGGTAGTGCGGCTTGCCGTCGCCCTGCGGGATGAACCCCCACTTCAGGCCGGTCGGGAAGCCCGCGCCGCCGCGACCGCGCAGCCCGGAGTCCTTGACGAGCTGGATCAGGTCGTCCGGGTGGGCCTTGAGCGCCTTGCGCAGGGCGGCGTAGCCGTCCAGCCTCTCGTACGTGCCGATCCGCCAGGCGTCCGGCGACAGCCAGCGCTTGGTGAGCACGGGGGTGAGCTTGGCCAGGGTCTCCGGCCGAGGAGTGGTCACTTCTTGGTTCCCCCTTCGCTCGCGACTGCGCGGTTCTCAGCCCACGACTGCGGGCCTCGCTCCACTCGTTCCTCGCGCGGGCGATTGGGGCTCGCAAGCTCGCTCCTCGCACCCGCGGATGCCGCCGCTTCCTTGAGCGAGCGCTCCTGCGCGCCGGCCTCGTCGCCGGCGGGCTTGCCGTCACCGGCCGGCGGGTTCGCGGCGACGCCGGCGGCCTCGGCCTCCCGCGCGTCGCGCGGCGCCGGGGGCGTCGGGTCGGCCGGAACCTTGGTGCCGGGCGCGTCCGGCACGGCGGTCCGGGCGTCCGGCTGCCGGGTCTCCGCGGCCCGCACCTCGGGCGACTTGGCGTCCGGCGCCTTCACGTCGGGAGCGGTGCTGCCGGTCGCCGTGGTGGCGGGGGCCGGCTTCGCCTGCTCCGCGGCCTTCGCCCTCGCCGCGGCGGCGTCCGCCTCCGCCTTGCTGCGGATCGGCGTGTTCGGGTCGTAGCCCGGCACCGAGATGCCGTGCTGCTCGGCCAGCCGCAGGCCGCGCAGGGTGGGCTCGCCCGGGCCGCCGTCGGCGACCGCGCCCTCGCGCTCGTCGGCGAAGCCGGCGAGCTGCACCGCCATCTCCTTCAGCGTGCAGAGCCGCGCGCCCCGGGTCGGCATCGGCCGGCCACCGGAACGCAGCTCCTCGACCACCCCGAGGGCGGTCTGCGGGTCGACGCCGTCGAAGAAGTCGTAGTTGACGGTCATCACCGGGCCGTAGTCGCAGGCCGCCAGGCACTCGGCGTGCTCCAGGGTGACCTTGCCGTCGGCGGTGGTCTCGTCGTGGCCGACGCCGAGGTGCTCGGCCAGGGTGTCGTAGACCTCCTGCCCGCCGAGCACGTTGCACATCGTGTTGGTGCAGACGCTGACCAGGTAGTCGCCGGTCGGCCTGCGCTTGTACATCGTGTAGAAGGTGGCCACTGCGCCGACCTGGGCCTTGTTCAGGCCGAGCACGTCGGCGCAGAACTCGACGCCGGCCGGGGAGACGTACCCCTCCTCCGACTGCACCAGGTGCAGCAGCGGCAGCAGCGCCGAGCGGGACCGGTCGGCCGGGTACCGGGCGACGATCTCCCGCGCCCGCTCACGAGTCGTTTCGGTGAAGCTCATCGGTCACATCCACCCATCACGGGGTCCAGCGAGGCGCCGCCGGCGATCACGTCGGCGATCAGGCCGCCCTCGGACATCGCCGGGAGGGCCTGGAGGTTGACGAAGCTCGGCTCCCGGTAGTGCACCCGGTACGGGCGGGTGCCACCGTCGGAGACGGCGTGCACGCCCAGCTCGCCGCGGGGCGACTCGATGCCGACGTACACCTGGCCCGGCGGGACCCGGAAGCCCTCGGTGACCAGCTTGAAGTGATGGATCAGCGACTCCATCGACTGGCCCATGATCTTCGCGACGTGCTCCAGCGAGTTGCCCATGCCGTCGACGCCGATGGCGAGCTGCGCCGGCCAGGCGATCTTGCGGTCGGCGACCATCACCGGGCCCGGCTTCAACCGGTCCAGCGCCTGCTCGACGAGCTTGAGCGACTCCCGGATCTCGGCGAGCCGGACCAGGTAGCGGCCCCAGACGTCGCCGTCGGTGTGGGTCGGCACGTCGAACTCGTACGTCTCGTAGCCGCAGTACGGCATGGTCTTGCGCAGGTCCCAGGCGAGGCCGGCGGAGCGGAGCACCGGGCCGGTGACGCCCAGCGCGAGGCAGCCGGTCGCGTCGAGCACCGCGACGTTCGTGGTGCGCTCGATCCAGATCGGCTGGCCGGAGAGGAGATCCTCGTACTCCTTGAGCCTCTTCGGCATCATCTTGAGGAACCTGTGGATCTTGACGATCGCCTCGTCCGGCACGTCCTGCGCCACGCCGCCCGGCCGGACGTACGCGTGGTTCATCCGCAGGCCGGTGATGCTCTCGAAGATGTCGAGGATGTACTCCCGCTCGCGGAAGCCGTACAGCATCATGTTGATCGCGCCGAGCTCCATGGCCGTGGTGGCCACCCAGACCAGGTGCGAGGAGATCCGGTTCAGCTCCATCATCAGGACCCGGATCGTGGTAGCCCGCTCGGTGATGTCGTCGGTGATGCCGAGCAGCTTCTCCACCGCGAGGCTGTACGCCGTCTCGTTGAACAGCGGCGCGAGGTAGTCCATCCGGGTCACGAAGGTCGTGCCCTGCACCCAGTTGCGGTATTCCAGGTTCTTCTCGATGCCGGTGTGCAGGTACCCGATGACCGACCGCGCCTCGCGGACGGTCTCGCCCTCCAGCTCCAGGATCAGCCGGAGCACGCCGTGGGTGGACGGGTGCTGCGGACCCATGTTCACGACGATCCGCTCGTCGTTGATCGGGTCCGTGCCGGAGACGATCTGGTCCCAGTCCCCACCGGTGACGGTGAAGACCCGGCCCTCGGTGGTCTCGCGCTCGGTCGCGTAGTTCGACGTCGTCACTGGTACGACCTCCGTCGGTCCGGCGGCGGAATCTCCGCGCCCTTGTACTCGACGGGGACGCCGCCGAGCGGATAGTCCTTGCGCTGGGGGTGCCCCTCCCAGTCGTCCGGCATGAGGATCCGGGTCAGGTTGGGGTGGCCGTCGAAGATGATGCCGAACATGTCGTACGCCTCCCGCTCCTGCCAGTCGGCGGTCGGGTAGACACTGGTGACGCTCGGCAGGTGCGGGTCCTCGGCGGACACCGCGGCCTCCAGCCGCACCCGGCGGCGGTACGTCATCGAGGTGAGCTGGTAGACCACGTGCAGCCGGCGCTCGTGCGCACCGAGGTAGTCCACCCCGGACACCGAGGAGCACAGCTCGAAGCGCAGCGCGAGGTCGTCCCGCATCACCTGGCAGACCTCGGCGATCCGCTCCGGGCGGACGTGCAGGGTCAGCTCGCCCCGGTCGACCACGATCTTCTCGATCGCGTCGCCGAACGCCGGGTAGGCCTCCTCCAGCGCGTCGCGGACCTCGTCGAAGTAGCCCCCGTACGGCCGGGGGGTCTCCTCGACCGGCTGACGCGGGCGAACCAGGCCACCGAAGCCGGAGACGTCGCCCGAGCCGTGGATGCCGAACATGCCGCGCCCGGCCGGGCCGGCCGGCGGGTACTCGGCGGGCGCACCGCTGCTGGCTCCGGACGGCGTCACCGGCACCGGCAGGCCGCCGGTGTTCGAAGCTGCGCTCACTTGATACCCCCGTGCGGGTGGAGGTGGTTCTCGGCCTTCATCCAGTTCTCGATCCGCAGCTGCTCCTCGCGCCCCTCGCGGACCGCCTTGGTCCACTCGGCGCGGCGGGCCTTGTCACTGCGGTACGACGACGGCATCGAGCCGTACGGGACGACCGGCAGGTCGCCGCGCTCCCGGCGGGCCTCCAGCATCTTGCGGCCGTTCGGGCCCAGAGGCTCGTGCATGACCTTCTCGCGGAGCTTGAGAATCGCGTCGATGAGCATCTCCGGCCGGGGCGGGCAGCCCGGGAGGTACATGTCGACGGGCACGATGTGGTCGACGCCCTGCACGATGGCGTAGTTGTTGAACATGCCGCCGCTGCTGGCGCAGACGCCCATCGAGAGCACCCAGCGGGGCTCGGCCATCTGGTCGTAGATCTGGCGCAGGACCGGTGCCATCTTCTGACTCACCCGGCCGGCCACGATCATCAGGTCCGCCTGCCGGGGCGAGGCGCGGAACACCTCCATGCCCCAGCGGCCCAGGTCGTAGTGCGGGCCACCGGCGGCCATCATCTCGATGGCGCAGCAGGCCAGGCCGAAGGTGGCGCCCCAGAAGGACGTCTTCCGCGACCAGTTGACCAGCGACTCCACGGAGGTGAGCAGGATGCCGGCGGGAAGCTTCTCCTCGATACCCATCTGCGTGTCTCCCTCAGTCCCAGTCCAGGCCGCCGCGCCGCCACACGTAGGCGTATGCGACGAAGACCGCGACGATGAACAGGACCATCTCCACGAAGCCGAAGATCGGCAGGGCGTCGAACGAGACCGCCCAGGGGTAGAGGAAGATGATCTCGATGTCGAAGACGATGAAGAGCATCGCCGTCAGGTAGAACTTGATCGGGAACCGGCCGCCCCCGACGGGCTGCGGGCTGGGCTCGATGCCGCACTCGTACGCCTCGAGTTTGGCTTTGTTGTACCGGCGCGGGCCGGCGAAGCGGGCGGCGGCCACGGAGAACAGCGAGAACGCCGCGGCGAGGGCGAACAGCCCGATGATGGGTGCGTAAGGCGAGAGCGTCATTGTGGTCTCCTGCTCGTCCTTCCCTGCCCTCGGCGGTGGTTGGCCAAAATCACACTATTCACGTCCCTCACGACGGCTGTCGGCGGGGTCGATCCCTGTCCAGCCTGCGGTCTTCGTCGACCGCCCGGCCGGAGCCCCGCGCTCCTCGGCGACCTGCGGGCTCACGCGCACTCCTCGTGCTACACGGCTGGCGCCGCCTTCGTCATCGCGTTGATGACCCGGTCCATCGCGTCCCCGCCGCGCGGGTCGGTCAGGTTGGCCAGCAGCTTGAGCACGAACCGCATCAGGGCTGGATGCGGCATGCCGTGCTTGGTGGCCATCCGCATGATCTCCGGACGGCCGATCAGCTTCACGAAGATCCCGCCGAGCCGGTAGTAGCCGCCGAACCGGGCCTTCAGTTCCTGCGGGTACGCCATCAGCGCCCGCTCCCGCTCGGCGCCGGCCGGCCGGGCGAGGGCCTGCACCGCGACCTCCGCGGCCAGCTCTCCGGACTCCATCGCGTATGCGATGCCCTCGCCGTTGAACGGGTTGACCATGCCGCCGGAGTCGCCGACCAGCATGACGCCGCGAGTGTAGTGCGGCACCCGGTTGAAGCCCATCGGCAGCGCCGCGCCGAGGATCGGCCCCTCGGCGTTCGACTCGTCGGTCATTCCCCAGTCCTCGGGGGTGTTGGCCAGCCAGTCGGTGAGCAGCCGCCGGTAGTTGGTCTTGCCGAAGGCGGTCGAGGAGTTGAGCACGCCGAGGCCGACGTTGACCCGCCCGTCGCCGAGACCGAAGATCCAGCCGTACCCGGGGAGCAGGTTGTCGCCGCTGGCCTTGCTGCGCAGCTCCAGCCACGACTCCAGGTAGTCGTCGTCGTGCTTGGCCGGCGAGCGGTAGTACCGCCGGACGGCCACCCCGATCGGCCGGTCCTCCCGCTTGGCAAGCCCGAGGGCGAGCGGGAATCGGCCGGAGACGCCGTCCGCGGCGACCACCAGCGGGGCGCGGAAGGTGGCGGGCTCCTTGTCCGGGCCGACCTCGGCCTCCACCCCGACCACCCGGTTGTCGGCGTCGAGCACCGGACCGATCACGTTGACGTTGGTGCGCAGCTTCGCCCCGGCCGAGACGGCGCGCTGGGCGAGCAGGTCGTCGAAGTCGAGCCGGGTGCGGACCAGGCCGTAGTTGGGGAAGCTGGCCAGGTCCGGCCAGTCCAACTCCAGGCGGACGCCACCGCCGATCACTCGCAGGCCCCGGTTGTGCAGCCAGCCCGCCTCGGGCGAGGTGTCCACGCCCATGCGGATGAGCTGCCGGACCGCGCGCGGGGTCAGCCCGTCGCCGCAGACCTTTTCCCGGGGGAACTCGGTCTTCTCCAGCAGCAGCACCCGCACACCGTGCTGCGCCAGGTGGTACGCCGTCGCCGAGCCACCAGGACCGGCGCCCACGACGATCACGTCGGCGTCGTTCTCCACCGCGGTCATCTGGGCCTCCTCCCGCGTGCTCGTGAAATCCTTCACAAGCCGGTCGGGTGGAGTCTATGACCGGCGCTACCTCCCTGCCGGGTTAGGTGGCCCTAACTTGCCGAGGTGGGAGCCGCCGGGATCCACAAAGGGGTCAAAGCGGCGCGGAGGTGGGCTCGTCCAGACCCGCATCGACCCGGATGGCCTCCGGCAGGTGATCACGCAGGGCGCCACCGGCCGCGCGGTCCAGGGCCGCCAGCACCTCCGCCACCACTTGACGGACGTCGGCCGGGTCGACCCCCGCCAACTCCCTGAGCTGGGCGACGAGTTCTGCGGCGTCCTCGCTCGGCGTCGCGCGCGCCGGCTCTGCTCCCGTCACGGAGCAAGCCTACCGGGCAAAGTGGACTAATTGCGCGCATTCGACAAACGCGTCGGAACGACTCAGTCGCGAACCGCGCGGTGCAGGGCGACCACGCCGCCGGTGAGGTTGCGCCAGGCCACCCGGCCCCAGCCGGCCGACCCGATCCGCGCCGCCAGGGCCTGCTGGTCCGGCCAGGCCCGGATCGACTCGGCGAGGTAGACGTACGCGTCCGGGTTGCTGGACACCGTGCGGGCCACCGCCGGCAGGGAACGCATCAGGTACGACAGGTAGACCGTGCGGAACGCCGGGTTGACCGGGGTGCTGAACTCGCAGACCACCAGCCGGCCACCGGGCCGGGTGACCCGGGCCAGCTCACGCAGGGCCGCGTCGGTGTCCGACACGTTGCGCAGCGCGAAGGAGATGGTCACCGCGTCGAAGCTGGCGTCCGCGAAGGGCAGCCGCAGCGCGTCCCCGGCCAGCAGCGGCACCGTGGGGCGGGACCGCTTGCCGGCGTGCAGCATGCCGAGAGAGAGGTCAGCGCCGACCGCGTACGCGCCGGACTGGGCCAGCTCCTCGGTCGAGACGCCGGTGCCCGCGCCGACGTCCAGCACCCGGTCGCCGGGGCCGAGCCCGAGAGCCGCCCGGGTGGCCCGCCGCCAGAACCGGTCCTGCCCGAAGGAGAGGACGGTGTTGGTGAGGTCGTAGCGGGCGGCCACGCCGTCGAACATCGCGGCGACCTCGTGCGGCTGCTTGTCCAGGCTCGCGCGCTGGCCCTGCGGGGTAAGGCTCACCCCTCCACTCTGCCAGCCGACACCCCACCCACCGATGCCGGGGCGGCGGCGCACGGCGGAGGTACGCGGACGGGCGGGGTGGTCACCCACCCCGCCCGTCCCGGCGCGTCGCGTCAGTCGTTCCCGACGGTCAGGCGTTCGACCTCTCGTCCCCCGGGGTCACCAGCAGCACCCGGCGGCGGCGGGAGAGCACCAGCAGCGCCCCTCCGGCCAGCAGCACGGCGCCGCCGATGCCACCGATCAGCCCGGCCTGCACGCCGGTCACCGGAAGCCCGCCACCGCCACCGCCGGTGCCCGGCGAGGTGGTCGCGCTCGGCTCGGCGGACGGGCCCGGGGTCGGGGCGCCGGTCGGCGTCGGGGTGGGGGTGGGGGTGGGCTGGGCGGACAGGTCCACGAAGACGTCGAAGACGGCCTGGTTGTCGACCTCGTCCGTCTCGGTGAAGGCGCGACGCTGGGCCGCCGAGGCGACCTGCGACTCCTCCTCGGGAGCGCCCTGCGCCTCGTCCAGCCCGTACGCGAAGAGTTCGCCGATGCGCAGCACCGGCTCGTCGGCGTCGGCGGCGACCTTCACCCGTACGTCGTCGGTGTAGTACTCGCCCGGCCGGATCACCGCGCCGGTGTCCTCGCAGAACGCCTGGGCCAGGCCGCCGAACTCCTGCTCGACGCAGTTCTCGGGCAGCTTCGCGAAGCTGACCTTGGCCGGCAGCGTGATGGCGTAGAAGACGCCGGTCGCCCGGCGGCTGCCGTCGTTGTAGATCGCCCAGTCCAGCGGGGCGGTCGCGCCGCGCGGGATCGGCTTCAGGTCCGGCTCGTTGCTCTGCGCGCCGTCGACCACGACGTTGGCGTACCCGTCCTGCACCCAGGAGGTGAGGTCGTAGCCGGGGCGGGTGACGGTGATGTCGACGGTCTCGCTGTTGTCGTCCGTGTCCGGGTCGGCGGTCGACGAGGCGACCGTCACCTTCAGCGCGCCGCCCTTGCCCCGGCCGCCGGTGCTGAACAGCGGGATGCCGAAGTCCTCGCTGGTACCGCCGGCCAGGTCGCCGAGCAGGCAGGTGAAGGCCGTGCCGGAGACCTCGCAGCCGTCGGGGACGACGAAGCCGACCCGCTTGGTCAGGCCCTTCGTCTCCACGGTGACCCGGACGTCGCGGGCCGCGACCGAGCTGCGGGTGTTGTCGACGGTGAACTTGAACGGCTTGGCCTTGGCCGCCTCGACGCCCTTGGCCAGGTTCTGGCTGAGCGGGATCAGCGCCAGGTCGGCCTGGTCGGCCGCCTGGGCCGGGGCCGCCACGGTGGCCAGGCCGCCGGCGGCCAGCAGCGCCACGGCGCCGACACGGGCCAGGGCCGAACGGTGGAACGAGGTCATTGATCCCCCGGGGTTAGGGAAGAAGGAGGGTTTTTGCGGAACCGAGCGGACGTTATCCGAGGTAGATCGATTGCGCCAGGAGCCAGCACGGCAATTCATCCGTCCGGCCCCGGCCGTCAAGACGGTGGGGGCGGGATGGTCGACCATCCCGCCCCCACCGCCGTGCTCTATGTGAACGGCCCCCACGGGCCGATGGAGGACTGAGCCTCGGACCACGTCGCGGGGGACGTTAGCGACCCGCGCTGGCCTGCGCGACCCTTTCGGACGACAAGACGCACACCAGGTCCGACAGGCCGAGCAGAACTGTCCGGACCGCCGATCGGCTCACCGGCCGACCGGCCGGTGAGCGCTCGCCCAGCGTGTCCGCCGGTGCGCGGTGGGTCAGTTGACCTCGACCAGCGGCAGCGGCCGGCCAGCCCCGCCGCCCGGCATGGCGATCGACGAGAAGTGCGAGACCACCCGGTCGTCGGTCGGGTCGTCGGCCGGGGTGCGGTGCACCGCGAGCCGGCGGTAGAGGGTGTCCCGCTGGGCCGGGATGCGGTCGGCAGAGCGGATCATGCCGATCAGCTCGTGCAGGTTGGAGCGGTGCCGGGCGCCGGCCGAGGAGATGACGTTCTCCTCCAGCATGATCGAGCCGAGGTCGTCCACCCCCATGTGCAGGGCGAGCTGGCCGACGTCCTTGCCGGTGGTCAGCCAGGACGCCTGGAGGTGCGGGACGGTCTCGAAGAACAGCCGGGCCACCGCGACCAGCCGCAGGTACTCCAGCGTGGTGGCCTGCGTGCGGCCCTTGAGGTGGTTGTTCTCCGGCTGGTACGTCCACGGGATGAACGCCCGGAACCCGCCGGTGCGGTCCTGCACGTCGCGGATCATCCGCAGGTGCTCGATCCGCTCGGTGTTGGTCTCGCCGGTGCCCATCATCATCGTCGCGGTCGACTCCAGGCCCTGCCGGTGGGCCAGCTCCATGACCTCCAGCCAGCGCGCACCGGACTCCTTGAGCGGCGCGATGGCCTTGCGCGGCCGGTCCGGCAGCATCTCGGCGCCGGCGCCGGCGATCGAGTCCAGCCCGGCCACCTTGATCCGGGCGATGGCCTCGTCGAGGCCGACGCCGGAGACCTTGGCCATGTGCAGGATCTCGCTCGGCCCGATCGAGTGGATGGCGAGCTGCGGGTACGCCTTCTTCACCGAGGAGAACAGCTCCTCGTAGTACTCCACCCCGTAGTCGGGGTGGTGGCCGCCCTGGAGCATGACCTGGGTGGCGCCCAGCTCGACCGCCTCGCCGCAGCGGCGCAGGATCTCCTCGGTCGGGTGGGTCCACCCCTCCTTGTGCTTGGGGGCGCGGTAGAAGGCGCAGAACTTGCACGCCGTCACGCAGACGTTCGTGTAGTTGATGTTGCGGTCGATCAGGTACGTGACGATGTCGTCGGGGTAGCGCCGCCGACGCACCGCGTCGGCTGCCTCGCCGAGGGCGTGGAAGGGCGCCTCGGTGTAGATCAGCAGGGCCTCCTCGGGCGTGATCCGCCCGCCGTCCGCGCCGCGCTGCAGGATGTCGTCGATCTCCCGGCTCACACTCACGCCCCCGAGCCTACGTCGCCCCGCCCCCGGCCGGCCGGACCGGACTCCTGTCGACCACGACACAGCCCGCCCCCGGCACCCGCAAGCGCGGGGACTTACCCGATATTGATCGATCAATTAACATGCGTGAATGATCACGGACCCGACTCCCCCCGCCCCTCGCCCACTACCCCGCCGGACGCTGCTCGGCCTCGTACCCCTCGCGGCCACCGCGCTGGCCCTGGTGACGGTGAGCGGGCCGGCACAGGCGGCGACGACCCCGACCCCGGAGTGTCTCGCCGACCTGATCACGGCCTGATGGCCACCATCCCCTGGCTCGCCGACGTGCTCCGCGGCGCCGGCGTCACCGTGGTCGAACACGGCAACTGGCTCGGCCGGGTCGCCGGCAGCTCGTTCGCCCCGATCGGCGTGCTCTGGCACCACACCGCGGCCACCTCCAGCGCCGCCAACCCGCACCCCGCCCTGAACATCTGCATCAACGGCCGGTCCGACCTGCCCGGCCCGCTCTGTCAGGCGCTGGTCGACCACAACGGCGTCTTCCACGTCATCTCGGGCGGACGGGCCAACCACGCCGGCGTCAGCCGGGGCAGCGGCCCCATCCCGGCCGGCGACGGCAACACCCTGATGGTCGGTTGGGAGATCGACTACAACGGGGTCAACCAGGCCATGACCAACGCGCAGTACGCCGCCTCGGTGCTCGCGACCGCCGCCGTGCTGCGGCGGCTCGGCCGGGATGCCAGCCACGCCCGGGGCCACCGGGAGACCAGCACCAGCGGCAAGATCGACCCCTCCTTCATCGACCTCGACTCGATGCGCGCCGACGTGGCCCGCCAGCTCGCCGGCAACCCACCCCTCGACCTCACGGAGAACGACATGAGGCTGATCCAGTCCACCAACCGGGGCATCGCCCTGGTCGGCCCCGGCTACTTCCGCCAGCTCAGCAACAACGAGGAGGTGACCGCCGCCGTCGCGCTGGTCGGCAACCCCCTGATCGGCAACGACCGCCAGTTCGACCTGTGGCGCAGCATCGCCTTCGACGGCCAGGTCAAGGCCCCGAGCTGACGCCCACTCGGGTGGCTGGGCTCGGGGAGGATGGCGGGATGCTGCTGCTCGTACCCGCCGACCCGCTCCGGACCCGCCGCCCGGACCCGCACTTCACGCCGGAGGCGACGACCGCCCGGGAGGCCGGCGTGCCGGTCGCGGTCGTCGACCACGACGCGCTCGCCCGGGGCGACGCCGAAGCCGCCCTGCGACAGCTGCCCGAGGAGACCGAGGCGGTCTACCGCGGCTGGATGCTCCGCTCCGAGCGGTACGCCGCCTTCGCGGACGCGCTGGCCGCGCGGGGCGTCACGCTGCGTACCAGCGCCGAGCACTACCGGCGGGCGCACGAACTCCCCGGCTGGTACGCGGCCCTGAAGCCCGTGACGCCGGCCACGACGTGGACCGTGAGGGCCGGGCGGGACGCGTTCGACCGGGCCCGCGTCGCGCTGGGCGACGGCCCGGCCGTGCTCCGCGACTACTGCAAGTCGATGAAGCACCACTGGGACGAGGCGGCCTTCATTCCCGACCTGGCCGACCCCGAGGCCACCTGGGCGGTGGCCAGCCGCTTCCGGCAGCTCCGCGCGGACGACTTCGTGGGCGGCTTCGTGCTGCGCCGCTTCGAGCGGTTCACCTCGGCGGAGGTGCGGACCTGGTGGCGGGACGGCCGGTGCGTGCTGGTCGGCCCGCACCCGGACACCCCGGACCGACCTCCCGCCGTCGACCCCGACCTGACCGCCGTCGCACCGCTGGTGGCCGGGCTGGGACTGCCCTTCGTCACGGTCGACCTGGCGCTGCGCGACGACGGGCAGTGGCGGGTGATCGAGCTGGGGGACGGCCAGGTGAGCGACCGGCCCGGCACCGTGGACCCGGCACGCCTGCTCACCCCGCTGCTGGCCTGAGCGCAACCGCCCAGCGCGCTGCGGGCCAGCGCGCTGCGGGCCTGCATCGTCCGGACCGGCCTGCGCGCTGCCGGCCTGCATCGTCCGGACCGGCCCCGCCGGGCGGTCAGGCCCCGAGTCGGTACGCCGACGAAGGCGGCCCAGGACGTGGGCGAAGGCCAGCACCGGGTCCCTTCTCGCGTACGGCGACCTCCTCGGTCAGCATGGCCACCTCCACGGAGTTGGCGGGCGGGCCGCTGCGGGTGGACTTGCGCCAGGTCACGCCGGACAGCTCAGGGGTGGTCGTGCCGCGCGCCCCAACCAGGAGCGCCATTCTCCGACGCCGGGCCGATTCACGACTGACGTGTGGGAGATCTTGGTAGGAAATGGCCCCTGGAGGGGCCGAAATCTTCCAAGATCTCCGATCATCCTAGTTAGCGGAACGGGGTTCCCGGAAAATGGTTGACTTTGGGCGGTTCGGCGGGGCGGGGCCTGCCGTTTTCCCGCCGGCCACTTGAACGCGCCCCGTGCTGGTGCCGCCCGAGGCAACCGAGGCGCTCGGCGACGACCGGGGCGCGGCCGGCCTGCACCTGTTCGTGGACGACGACTGGGATCATCAGCCGGCGCACCTGGACGAGGGGGTCAAACTGATCGAGGAGGCCTGCGGCGAGCCGGTCGTCCTCACGGAGCACCACTCCGACCTCACCTTCTGGATCGCCCACGTCCGCAGCGGCGACTGATCGCCGGCGGCCTGGCGGGGCGGGGCTGCCGTCGCGGACGGTGAGGTGGGGTGGCGACCCCGATGGATGATGTCGTTGTTCACGACCTATCGAGCTGCCCCGTTCATGGGACCAGCCGCCCGGTCCCGCAACCGCTCCGAGGCGTGCCCCGTTCGTGAGGGCAGCTCCATAGTGTCCGCGACACATGCCCCTGCCGCGAAGCGCGAAACCCGGCTCACCCACCGCCCGAAAGGCTGCCGGGTCCACGGCTGCCTCAAGGTTCGCAACCAGCTATCGCCACACTCTTGCAACTGCTAATTTCGGGCTTCAAGCCGATTGCAGGAACGGCGAGGCCGGAGGTGCGGTGCGCACGCTCAGGCTGTTCCGGTCCATGCCAGGGCCGGTGCAACTGCTGCTGGTGAATCAGTGCGGGATGGCTGTCGGGTTCTACCTGCTGGTGCCCTACCTCGCCACATACCTGACCAACGACCTGCACATGGCAGCGGCGGTCGTCGGCGCTGTACTCGGGGTCCGGACCTTCGCCCAGCAGGGACTGACCATCGTGGGCGGTGCCGCGGCGGACCGCTTTGGCTGCCGTCCGATCATCATCGCCGGCTGTGCGTTACGGGTCGTAGCCTTCGCCATCTTCGCCTTTTCGAGCAGCGCCGCCGGGCTCATGAGCGCCGCCATCCTGACCGGCCTGGCCGGTGCGTTGTTCTCCCCGGCCGTCCGCACCTACCTGGCGCTGGAGGCCGCCGATCGGCGCGTCGACGCGTTCACCCTCTACAGCCTTACGAACACGGTTGGCGCGCTGGCTGGCCCGCTGCTCGGCGGGGTGCTCATCCAGGTTCGCACAGTGCGATCATCGTCGGCCTGCTACTCGCCGCCGCGTCCTTCATCGCCGGGGCCTGCAGCGCGACCTGGCTGGCCGACGGCGGCCGGAACACCACGATCGCGTTCGTCTTGGCCTCCTCGATACCGGTGGCCCTTTCCACCGGCTTCCTGGCGATCGGCCTGAACATCGCACAACCAATCGCACAACCATTCGCGCTCGACCGCGCCGCAGACTTCGCCCGTCCGGGCCTGACCGGCACATACCTGGGCGTGTACGCCACCGCAGGAGGACTTGTCGCCGCCGGCTGGAACACGATCATCGGCTATCTCGCGGATCTCGGCGATCGATGGCATGTGCCCGCCCTGCCCTGGTTGGCACTCGCACTCCTCGCCGTCGCGTCCGCAGCAGCGATCGCGGCGATCCGATCATCGCACCCGCAGTTGACCGTCGGCCGCCACAGCGCTCACGACGACCTGACAGGCGCTGTCGCCCAGCAGGCAGGCAGACAGACACCTGCAGACAGGAGTCCAGACGAGAACGCCAGCAGGAAATGATCGGGTCGAGCTTGGAAGCGGACCGGCCCTCGACGGGCCGCTTTCCTCTAGATATCCGGGCGGGGCGGGTCAGGCGTCGTAGTCGACCGTGATCGTGTCCGTGACCGGGCTGGACTGGCAGGTCAGCACGTACCCGGCGGCCACCTCGTCCGGCTCCAGGGCGTAGTTGCGGGCCATCGTCACCTCGCCGTCGACGACCTTCGCCCGGCACGTCGAGCAGACCCCGCCCTTGCACGCGTACGGCAGCTCGGCGCGCACCCGCAGCGCCGCGTCGAGGACCCGCTCCTCACGACCCATCGTGAAAGACGACGACCGGCCGTCCAGCACGATCGTCACCTCCGCCCCGGCACCGGGCCGGTCGGCCGGGCGGCGCGGCGGCGCGGGGGCCTCGGCGACGTGGAACAACTCCGTGTGCACCGCCGACTCCGGCACGCCGCGCTCCGCCAGCACCGCCTTCGCGTCGACCACCATCCCGTACGGGCCGCAGAGGAACCACTCCTCGATCGCGTCGCCCGGCACGATGGTCTCCAGCAGCCAACCCAGCCGCCCGGCGTCGATCCGGCCCGACAGCAGCGGCGACTCGCCCCGCTCGCGGGAGAGCACATGCACCAGGTGCAGCCGGGTCGGGTACCGGTCCTTCAGGTCCGCCAACTCCTCGGCGAACATCACCGAGTTCGCCGAGCGGTTGCCGTACACCAGGGTGAAGGTGCTGGCCGGCTCGACGGCCAGGGCGGTGGCGACCAGCGCGAGCACGGGGGTGATGCCGGAGCCGGCGACCACCGCGCCGTAGCGGCGGGCCCGGTCCGGCGCGAACGCCGTGGTGAAGTGCCCGAGCGGGGGCAGCACCTCGACGGTGTCGCCGTGCCGCAGGGCGCCGCAGGCGTACGCGGAGAACGCGCCGCCGGGGATCTCCCGCACCCCGATCCGCAGCCGGCCGTGCCGGGCCAGGTCGTCGGGCGTCGAGCAGATCGAGTACGACCGCCGCACGTCCTCGCCGTCAGCACCGGCGGAGCCGGTGAGCCCGCCTCCGGCGGGAAGCCGCACGGTGAGGTGCTGGCCGGCGCGGAACGCGAAGGTCTCCCGAAGCTCCTCGGGCACGGCGAAGGTGACCGCCACGGCGTCGGCGGTGAGCCGGTCGACGGCGGCGACGGGCAGCGGGTGGAAGACCGGCCGGCGACGGACCGGGCGGGTGATCGTGACAGTCACAGCGCCTTCAGGTGGTCGAAGGGTTCGGAGCAGGAACGGCAGCGCCAGAGCGCCTTGCAGGCGGTGGAGCCGAACCGGCTGATCTGCTCGGTCTCCGGGGAGCCGCAGCGCGGGCAGCGGACGGCGAGGGTCAGCGGCACGACCGGACCGGACCGGACCGGGGCCGGCGGCGCGATGCCGGCGTCGGCGAGCTTCGCCCGACCGGTCTCGGAGATCCAGTCGGTGCTCCACGCCGGGCTGTAGACCGTGCGGACCTCGGCGTCGGGGTGGCCGGCGGCGGCGAGCGCCCGGCGGATGTCGGCGCGGATCACGTCCATCGCCGGGCAGCCGGTGTAGGTGGGGGTGATGGTCACGGCCACCCGGCCGGTGGCCGGGTCCTCGTCGACCGCCCGCAGAATGCCGAGCTCGTCGATGGTGATCACCCGGATCTCCGGGTCCACCACCGCCGCCACGGCCTCCCTCGGGCCTACCACTTCGCCCCCGGGTGGGCGCGGTGCAGCACCTGCATCTCGGTGAGCAGGTACGACAGGTGCTCGGTGTGCAGGCCGTCCCGCCCGCCGGCCGGCGCCCAGCCGTCCGCCGGCCGGGACAGCGTGGCCTCGGCGAGCACCGGGTCCACGGCGGCGTCGAACGCCGCGCGCAGGGTGGTCGGGTCCACCGGCGCGCCCGGGAACGGCGCGAACAGCTCGTGGACGTACGGCCAGACCTGGTCGACGGCGGCCTGCATCCGGCGGTGCGACTCGGCGGTGCCGTCGCCGAGCCGCCGCACCCAGAGCGACGCGTGGTCGAGGTGGTACGCGGACTCCTTACGCGTCTTGGCCCCGATCGCGGCGAGCCGCTCGTCGGCGCAGCCGGCCAGCGCGGCGTACAGCGGGAGCTGGTACGCCGACAGGAAGAACAGCTTCGCCACGGTCACCGCGAAGTCGCCGTTGGGCAGCTCCACCAGCAGGCAGTTGCGGAACTCCCGGTCGTCGCGCAGGTACGCCAGCGCGTCCTCGTCCCGGCCGGCGCTCTCCAGCTCGCCCGCGTACGTGAGCAGCAGCCGGGCCGCGCCGAGCTGGTCGAGGGCGACGTTGGCCAGCGCGATGTCCTCCTCCATCTCGGGGGCGTGGGTGGTCCACTCCCCGAGCCGTTGCGCGGCGACCAGCGCGTCGTCGCCGAGGGCGAGGGCGAAGTCGAAGGGGCCGTTCACAGGTGGGCCACCCCGTCCGGGACCTCGTAGAAGGTGGGGTGGCGGTAGACCTTGTCGGCCGCCGGGTCGAAGAAGGCGTCCTTCTCGTCCGGGCTGGACGCGGTGATCGCGCCGGCCGGCACCACCCAGATGGAGACGCCCTCCTGGCGACGGGTGTAGAGGTCCCGGGCGTTGTGCAGGGCCAGTTCGGCGTCGGGGGCGTGCAGGCTGCCGACGTGGGTGTGCGCCAGCCCGCGCCGGGCCCGCACGAACACCTCCCAGAGCGGGGACTGCTCGGTCATGCGGCTACCTTCTCCTTCTTCTCCGCCTGCTTGGCGGCGTACGCCGTGGCAGCCTCGCGCACCCAGGCGCCGTCGGCGTGGGCGCGGCGGCGGTGTTCCATCCGCTGCCGGTTGCACGGCCCCTGGCCCTTGATCACCCGCATCAGCTCGTCGTAGTCGGGCTGGGTGTAGTCGTACGCCTGGCGCTCGTCGTTCCAGCGCAGGGCGGCGTCGGGCAGGGTGAGGCCGAGGATCTCGGCCTGCTGCACGCACATGTCGACGAAGCGCTGCCGCAGCTCGTCGTTGGAGAACCGCTTGATCTTCCACGCCATCGACTGCGCGGAGTGGGTGGAGTCGCCGTCCGGCGGGCCGAACATGGCGAGCGACGGGTACCACCAGCGGTCGACCGCGTCCTGCGCCATCGCCTTCTGGTCGGGGGTGCCGTGGGCCAGGATGTGCAGGATCTCGTAGCCCTGCCGCTGGTGGAACGACTCCTCCTTGCAGACCCGGATCATCGCGCGGGCGTACGGCCCGTAGGAGCAGCGGCAGAGCGGGACCTGGTTGACGATCGCCGCGCCGTCCACCAGCCAGCCGACCACGCCCACGTCCGCCCAGGTCAGGGTCGGGTAGTTGAAGATCGAGCTGTACTTCTGCCGCCCGTCGAGGAGGAGCCGCACCAGCTCGTCCCGGCTGATGCCGAGGGTCTCCGCGGCGGCGTACAGGTAGAGGCCGTGCCCGGCCTCGTCCTGCACCTTGGCAAGCAGGATCGCCTTGCGCTTGAGCGAGGGCGCCCGGCTGATCCAGTTCCCCTCCGGCTGCATCCCGATGATCTCGGAGTGCGCGTGCTGGGCGATCTGCCGGATCAGCGTCTTCCGGTACGCCTCGGGCATCCAGTCGCGGGGCTCGATCTTCTGGTCGGCGTCGATCACGTCGGCGAAGTACGCCTCCAGGTCGGTGTCCGGGCCGGGGGCACCACCGCGCCGCCGGGCCGCCGCCTCCCGCAGCGCCGCCTCCGCCGCCTCCACCTCGCCGAGCAGGCTGCCGCCGGGCGCGTCGTCCGGGGCGGGGAAGTCGTTGCCATACATGACAGCAAGTGTTACAGCTCGCAACTTCTGACACCAGAGGGTGTCATAGGTTTCCGAAGACACCTTCCGTCACGGACTGTCACTTTCGGTGTCGGGGCAGGTCGAATCGGTGCTATGACATGGGTCACTAAACGAAGGTGAAAGCCACCAAGGACGGCAAAGCGGGCCATTATCCCGCCTTCATAGCAACCTGACAGGCGTCGGATCCTGGCGTCAGGGCCGTCCGGACGTAGACTTTGCCGGTCACACCGATCGGCTGCCGACGATTGCCAGCGCCAGACGGAGGCCGCTTCCCCCGGCCTCGGCGATCACGCCGACCCTTTCGGAAAACGACCGGGCCCCCCGGCCCTGACATCTGGAGCTCATCCACTCATGCGACCTCGCGTGGCCATGGTGCTCGCCGTCGTGGCGGTCCTCCTCGGCAGCGCCCTGCTGGTTCCCGCCGCATACGCCCAGTTCTCCGACGACGACACCGGCGGATCAGGCGGGGGCGCGCAGAGCGTGGCAGCACCCGAGCCGACCGCCCCGCCGCCGCCGACCCTGGCCGCCGGCCCGGTCTCGATGAACTTCTCCGGCGAGTTCTTCTCCTGGGCCCTGATGGACCGGGCCACCGGCACCATCTCCGGCTCGAAGAACCTGGCCTCGACCAGCTCCACCGAGTCGATGATCAAGGCATGGATCGTCTCTGACTACCTGCGCCAGCTCGGCGACAAGGAGCCCTCCGCCACGCTGAAGAAGCAGGCGAGCCTGGCCATCCGGGACAGCAATGACGACGCGGCGAACGCCGTCCACCGCGCGGCGGGCGGCTCGTACAAGGTGTATCCGAACGGCCAGCCGAACCCGGTGATCAAGCGGGCCATCAGCATCTGCGGCCTCACCGACACCAAGCGCGGCAACGTCTCCGGGTACGAGGGCTACTGGAGCTTCACCCGGATGTCCCCCCGGGACGCCGTCCGGCTCGGCGACTGCATCGCCAACGGCAAGGCGGCCGGGCCGAAGTGGACCAAGTGGGTGCTCGACGAGATGAGCAAGGTCCGCGGCAGCGTCAAGGAGCAGCAGCTCAAGTCCGGCGGCGGCAAGTGGGGAATCGTCGACGGCCTGCCCGCCGAGATCAAGGCGCAGGGCCCGGTCAGCATCAAAAACGGCTGGACGCCGTTGAACTACGACGGGAACTGGCACGTCAACTGCCTCACAGTCACCGAGAAGTGGAGCCTTGCCGTCATGCTGCGCTACCCGCAGAAGAGCGGTCTGTCCTACGGCGCGAAGGTCTGCGCCGGCGTGGCGACCCAGCTGGTCACCCCGCAGCCGGGTGCCGCGCTCAAGGTGCCACAGCAGCCGATCGGGAAGCTCTGATGGCGGGCAGCCGCCGGGCCCGCGACGGGGATGCCTCTCCGCTGCGGCTGATCGTGATCGCCGTCGTCCTGATCGGGCTCGTGCTGGTGTCGCTGCGGCTGATGCCCGGCTCCCCGCTGGCCTCGGCCGCCGCCGCCAAATGGGGTGACCCGTCCGCCCCGGTCGACCGCTCGGCCGCCGAGGCGCCGGACCGCAGCTCGCGCCCCAGCCCCACCACCAGCCCGTCGCCGTCGCCGTCGCCGTCGCCGTCGCCGTCGCTGGAGCCGCTGCCGTTCGCCGACAAGCAGATCGACCTCGACATCAAGGGCTGGTACGCCTGGAGCGTGCTGGACACCCGGACCGGGAAGATCATCGGTTCGGAGAACATGGACGAGACCAACACCACCGCGTCGCTGATCAAGGCCTGGATCGTCGCCGACTACCTGCGCCTGGCCGACAAGGCCGGGCAGACGCCGAGCGACGCGAAGCTCGCCGACGCCACCCGGATCATCCGGGACAGCGACAACACCCGGGCCGAGCAGTTCTACAACTCCGTCGGCCGGTCCGCGTCGATCAAGCGGCTGATCTCCATCTGCAAGACCACCGACAGCAGCGTCGCGGCCGACGGGGGCTGGAGCCGGACCGCCCTCTCCCCCCGGGACACCGCGCGACTCGGCGCGTGCATCTCCGACGGTCGCGCAGCCGGCCCGGAATGGACGAAGTGGCTGATCAACGAGATGCGGCTCGTCCGGGGTGCCGGTGACTTCGGCATCCGCAAGGCGTTCCCGGAGGCGGAACGGAAGAAGATCGCCATCAAGAACGGCTGGATCGACCGGACCAAGGAGCAGGAGATGCACATCAACTGCCTGGCCATCGGCGACAACTGGACGATGGGCGTGATGGTCCGCTACCCGATCAACATGGGCTACGAGTACGGCATGAAGAACTGCCAGAAGATCACCGAGGCGGTACTGCGCTCGACCACCTGACGGCGGCCCCTCGGCCCCGTCGCGGCCGGACCACGGGGTGGCGCTCGGCACCGCATATGGAGCTGCCCCGTTTGCGCTACCGGGTCGGCGGTAGCACGAATGGGGCAGCTCCATATGCAGCGATGGAGGAGGGTTGGCCGGCCCGGGGCGGCCCGAGCCGAGTCCCAAACCAACCCGAGCCAAGCCACAAGCCGGCCCAGCCCGAGCCCGAGGCGGCCCAGCCGAGCCCAGCCCGAGCCCGAGGCGGCCCAGCCGAGCCCAGCCCGAGCCCGAGGCGGCCCAGCCGAGCCCAGCCCGAGCCCGAGGCGGCCCAGCCGAGCCCAGCCCGAGCCCGAGGCGGCCCAGGCCGGCCGCGCACGCGTACAGGCCGCGCCGTCAGCCGGCGAAGAACTCCGGGCCGCCCTCGGGCAGGGCCGGGGCCTCGCCGATCTCGGTCGCCCGGCGGGCGAACTCCCGCAGCCCGGCCACCTGCCGCTCGCCGAGCGAGAAGTCCAGCGCCCGGAAGTACGTCGCCAGGGTCTCGGCGTCGAACGGCTCCCAGCGGGCGGCGGCCTCGGCGACCTGGTCCAGCTCGGCGAGGCAGAGGTCACGCGAGCGCAGGAACGCCTCGTGCACCTCCTTCACCAGGCCGGGGTGGGCGGCGGCGAAGTCCCGGCGTACCGCCCAGACGGCGAAGACCATCGGCAGGCCGGTCCAGTCCCGCCAGGCCTGGCCGAGGTCGGTGACCTCCAGGCCGCGCCGGGGCGCCTCGTAGAGCGCCCGCAGCGCCACGTCGCCGATCAGCACTCCGGCGTCCGCCTCCAGCAGCATCTGGGTCAGGTCGGGCGGGCAGCGGAAGTACTCGGGGTTTACGCCGTACCGCTCGCCGAGCAGCAGCCGGGCCAGCAGCACGCCCGTGCGGGAGGTCGAGCCGAGGGCCACCCGACCGCCGTCCAGCTCGGCCAGCGGCCGGGTCGACACCACGTTGACCGAGAGCACCGGGCCGTCGCTGCCCACCGCGAGGCCGGGCAGCAGCAGCAGTTCGTCGGCGTGGCGTAGGTACTCGACGTGCGAGATCGGCCCGATGTCCAGGTCTCCGGCGACGAGCGCGGCGCTGAGCCGGTCCGGCGAGTCCTTGTGCAGGTCGACGTCGATCAGGGCACCGGAGCGCATCAGACCCCAGTAGATCGGCAGGCAGTTCAGGAACTGGATGTGTCCGACGCGGGGGCGGGCGATGCGGTCAGCCATGCTGTGACCGTATCCCCGCAGCCCGTCCGGGGCTCAGTGGGCGGCTCTCGAAGTGGCCAATTCCGCATCCGGCCCCGGAACCGCCCCGCCCCGCCGGGCGGCGGCGACACGCTCCGCGCGGGCCGCCCGGGCGACCGGGACGGCGAACGCCCCGACCGCCAGCGTCCCCGCGAGGCCGCACGCCGCCACCAGCGGTCGGGGCTCGGCCAGCTCCAGCAGCAGGCCGCCCGCCGCGAACCCGACCATCGAGGCACCCTGGGTGGCCGCGCCGAACACGGCGTACGCCCGGCCCAGCGCGACCTGCGGCACCCGACGCGCCAGCAGCACGTTGTTCAGGACGTTGTCCCCGCCGTTGGCCACCCCGCCGAGCAGCCAGATCGGCACCAGCAGCCACGCCGACGGCACCGCGGCGGAGACCAGCACCGCGACACAGCTGCCGCCGAGCAGGAGCAGGCCCGTGCCGAGCAGCCGGCCGTCGTCGGTGAGCCGGCGGACCAGCGGGGCGAGCGCCCAGGCACCCAGCACGATGCCGAGCGTCCAGGACCCGGTGACCAGCCCGTAGACCGTGGTGGAGCTGCCCAGCGTCTCCCGGATGAAGAACACCTCGACCACGTTGATCGCCCCCACCGCGCCGATCACCCCGGCGAGCGAGGCCACCATCGCGACGAGCAGCCGGTCCCGGCGCAGCCGCCAGCCATCTGCGGTAGGCCCGGTCCCTGTGCTCGGCCCGGCCCCGTGTGTCGCCGGCTCCGCCCCGGGCGTCGGCCCTGCCTCGGGCTTCACCCGGGCGGCGGACCGGGCGCCGCCCCGGCGCGTCCGGATCAGCAGGCCGGCGGCGACCAGGACGAGGTAGCTGGCGGCGTCCACGAGCAGCGGCAGGCGGGTGCCGAACCCGCCGACCAGCAGACCGGCCAGCGCGGGGCCGGCGAGCGCGCCGAGGGTGCCGGCGGTCTGGTTGAGGGCGCTGGCCCGGGGCAGGTCCGCCGGCCGCACCATCACCGGCACCAGCGCGGAGAGCACCGGCTGGGTGACCGCGAGGCCGGCCGCGAGCAGCGCCACCAAGCCGATCACCAGGGCCGGGTGCCGGGTGTACGCGAGGGCCAGGCAGATCGCGGCCTGGGCCAGGCCGGCCCCCACCAGCAGAGTGCGGGAGTTCACCCGGTCGGCGAGCCGCCCGGTCAGCGGGGCGAGCGCGACCAGCGGCAGGGTCGCCGCGATCAGCAGCCCCGACACGGCCGTCCCGCCTGCCCCCGCGGACTGTAGGGCCAGGGTGAGGGCGCTCGCCGCGAGGAAGTCCCCGCAGCTGGAGACGCCCCGGGCGACGGTGGCGAGCCAGACGTCGGACCAGCGCGACCGGTCAGATGCGAAGGACATGCTTCGAAAATAATCCTTCATACTTACCGCTGGCAATCCCCTACCGCCCGGCGGACCCCGCTCAGTCGATGGGCGCCGCCCGCCACTGCACCGCGACGGTGCGCGCTCCCGCCGGCGGGTCCGACCGCAGCCGGCGGCGGTACGGCGCCAGCAGGCCCTGGACGGCCTCGTTGAGTGCGCCCAACTCCTCGGCGGTGAGCAGCAGCACGCTGTCGCTGAACGAGCCGACGGCGTACCACTCCGGAGACTCCTCGGGCGCCCGGCGGAGCCAGTCCCGGGTCCGCTGCGCGTCCCGCGCGATGTGCGCCTCCACGAGGGCCCGCTCGGCGGCCCGCGCCTCGGAGTCGGCCGCCTGGCCCGCCTCCACGTAGTAGGACGGGCTGAACGAACGCCACACCCGCTCCCGGGCGTCCCCCCGGCTCGGCGCCTGTTCGACCAGGCCGAACTTCGCCAAGGCACGCAGGTGGTAGCTGGTCGCGCTCGGCGAGAGCCCGACCAGTTCCGCGCACTCGGTGGCGGTGGCGCCGGCCGGTAGCGAGGCGAGATGTTCCATGATCGCGAGCCGAGCCGGGTGGGCCAACGCCCGCATCACCTGCGGATCGCTGATCGTCACCTGCTGCCGTTCGGGCCGTGCCTCGGTCATGGCCCCATGATCCCGGCGTCGGGACGGCCCGGCCAACCCACGGCCCATCCCCGATAAACCGCCTGCCGGGTCAGCCGGACGGGGCGTAGACTGTTCGCCCCGCCGACGGCCGCGGTGTCGAACACCGCAGCGGACGTCCCCGCGCCGGCCCCGTGCCGGAAACGCGAGCGGCAGCGTTTGTTCCCCGCGCCGAGGAGTACGTCGGATGACCCTGCACGCACCCGTTTCACTCGACACCGAACTGGCCGCCGAACGGGCCCACCTGGACGTGTCCCGCGCCGCGCTGGCCCGCATGCGCGGACGGACCGAGGCCCTCTTCGCCACCGGCGCAAACGTCGCCGGTGACGCGTACACGGCCGAGATGCTGGGGCGCACCCTGTCCCGCCGCGTCGCCGAACTGGCCGACCAGCCCGACACCCCGCTGTTCTTCGGCCGGCTCACGTTCGGCGACGAGGAGCACCACATCGGCCGCCGCCACGTCACCGACGACCTCGGTGAGCCCATGGTGCTGGACTGGCGGGCGCCGGTGTCCCGGGCGTTCTACCGGGCCAGCGCCCGCGACCCGCAGGGCGTGACCGTGCGCCGCCGCTTCGGCTTCGACCGTGGCGCGCTGACCAGCTTCGAGGACGAGCGGCTGGACCGGGGCGAGGAGTTGGGCACGGCCAGCCGCATCCTCACCGCCGAGATCGAGCGCCCCCGCGTCGGGCCGATGCGGGACATCGTCGCCACCATCCAGCCGGAGCAGGACGAACTGGTCCGCGCCGACCTGGCCGACTCGATCTGCGTGCAGGGAGCGCCGGGCACCGGGAAGACTGCGGTCGGCCTGCACCGGGCGGCGTACCTGCTCTACCTGCACCGGGAACGGCTGCGCCGCTCCGGGGTGCTGATCGTGGGGCCGAACCGGGCGTTCCTGTCGTACATCGCGGCGGTGCTGCCGGCGCTCGGCGAGGTCGAGGTCGAGCAGGCGACCGTGGAGGACCTGATCGCCCGGATGCCGGTACGGGCGGGCGAGGACCCGGCGGTGGCGATCCTCAAGCATGATCCGCGGATGGCCGAGGTGCTGAGCCGGGCGGTCGAGTCGCGGATCGCAGCGCCGACCGAGCCGATCATGGTCTCCGACGGGTCGTTCCGCTGGCGGATCGGCCTCGACCCGCTGCACCGGCTGGTCGAGGAGACCCGCCGGGAGGGGCTGCCGTACGCCACCGGGCGGGAGCGGGTCCGGGCCCGGGTGGTCGGCCTGCTGCAACGCCAGTCCGAGGCTCGCCGGGCCGAGTCGCCGGGCGACGCCTGGCTGCGCCGGATGGGGAAGTGCCGCCCGGTCGCCGACTTCCTGGACGCGGCCTGGCCGGCGCTCACCCCGGAGGGGCTGGTGCACTCCCTGCTCGCCGACCCGGCGGCGCTCGCGACGGCCGCCGACGGGGTGCTCACCGACGCCGAGCAGGCGCTGCTGACCTGGGCGAGACCGGCGCGCACCCCGAAGGCTACGAAGTGGACGGCCGCCGACGCGGTGCTCGTCGACGAGGCCGCCGGGCTGTTGGAGCGCCCCGCCGGCTTCGGGCACGTGGTGGTCGACGAGGCGCAGGACCTCTCCCCCATGCAGTGCCGGGCCCTCGCCCGGCGCAGCGAGCACGGGTCGATCACCCTGCTCGGCGACCTGGCCCAGGGCACCGCCCCGTGGGCCGCCCGCGACTGGCGGGAGTCCCTGGCCCACCTGGGCAAGCCGGACGCGGTGGTGGTGCCGCTGAGCATCGGCTTCCGGGTGCCCGCCGCCGTGGTGGCGTTCGCCAATCGGCTGCTGCCGGCGCTGGAGGTGGACGTGCCCCCGGCCGAGTCGCTGCGCCGCGACGGCGCGCTGGACGTGCGTACGGTGGACGACCTGCCGGCGGCGACGGTCGCCGAGGTGCGGGCGGCGCTGACGCACGACGGCTCGGTCGGCGTGATCGCCGCCGACGACGCGGTGGCCGGGCTGCGCGCGGCGCTGGCCGACGCGGGAATCGACACCGCGACCGCCGACGACGTGGAGACCGCGGCGCGGGTCACCGTCGTCCCCGCCACCCTGGTCAAGGGCCTGGAGTACGACCACGTGGTGGTCGTCGAGCCGGCCGCGATCGTGGCCGCCGAGCCGCGCGGCCTGCACCGGCTGTACGTGGTGCTCACCCGGGCGGTCTCCCGCCTGACGGTGCTGCACACGACCCCCCTTCCCACCCCGCTCGGGTGAGGTGGCCATGCTCGGCGTCTGGATCGTGGGGCTGGCTGGCGGAGGCCGGGCGGTCGACGCCACCCGGGTCAGTTCGTCCTAATTTCGCCCGCCCGGCCCGGTTGCGATGCCAGGATGCGGGCAGGGTGTCCCGCCGGGGCCGCCCCCTGCGAGAGGGGTCAGTGTGAGCACCGTCCCGCCGGGCACGCCGTGCTGGGCCGACCTGGCCACCCCGGACCTGGCGGGCGCGCGGCGCTTCTACCCGGAGCTGTTCGGCTGGACCGGCCGGATCGCCCCGCAGCCGGAGGCCGCCGGCTACACCACCTTCCTCTCCGACGGCCGGTCGGTGGCGGGCGCCGGGCCACCGGCCACCCCGGGCCAGGTGCCGATCTGGTCGACGTACGTGGCGACCGACGACGCGGACCTGGTCACCACCCGGGTAGAGGCGGCCGGGGGGCAGGTGCTGGTCACCCCGTTCGACGTGTTCGACCAGGGCCGGATGGCGGTCTTCGCCGACCCGGCCGGCGCGGTGTTCAGCGTCTGGCAGCCGATGGCCCACCCGGGGGCGGAGCTGTTCAACGCCCCCGGGGCGATGAGCTGGAACGAGCTGGTCACCCCGGACCCGGAGGGCGCGAAGGTCTTCTACGAGCTGGTCTTCGGCTGGCATCCGGAGGAGCAGCCGACGGAACCGGTCACGTACACCGGGTGGCGGCTGGGCGGGCGGATCGTGGCCGGGATGATCCCGCCGCTGGGCGACGGCTTTCCGGCCGATCTGCCGGCGTACTGGACCGTCTACTTCGCCGTGGCGGACGCCGACGCCACCGCCGCCCGGGCCGCCGAGCTGGGCGGCACGATCCTGGTCCCGCCCCGCGACATCCCCCAGGGTCGGCTCGCCGCCCTCCGCGACCCGCAGGGTGCCCTCTTCTCCGTCATCGCCCTCGCCGACTGAGCCCGGCACGCCGGGGCCCGGCCGGCGGGGGGACGGCCGACAGGGACCCCGCGTCAGCGGGGGCGGACGGGGACCACCAGGGGGCCGTGCTCCCCGGGGAGGACGCGGACGGAGGCCCGGTAGTGGGTCGCCAGGAGGTGTTCGGTGAGCACGTCGCGGGGCGGCCCGGCCGCGGCGACCCGGCCGGCGGCCAGCAGGACCATCCGGTCGGCGTACTCGCCGGCCAGGGAGAGGTCGTGCATGGTGGCGAGGACGGTGAGGCCGTGCTCGCGGCGGAGCTGGTCGACCAGCTCCAGCACCTCCTGCTGGTGGCCGATGTCCAGGGCGCTGGTCGGTTCGTCGAGCAGCAGCAGGGTGGCCCCCTGAGCGAGCGCCCGGGCCAGGAAGACCCGCTGCCGCTCACCCCCGGAGAGCGTGGCCAGCTCACGGTGGCCGAAGCCGTCCAGGTCGAGGCGGTCCAGCACGTCCCGCACGGCGGCCAGGTCGGCGGCGGACTCCCGGCCCAGCGACGGGATGTACGGGGTCCGGCCGAGCAGCACGTAGTCGAAGACCGACATGCCGGCCGGGACCACCGGGGACTGGGCGACGGTGGCCAGCACCCGGGCCCGGTCGCGGCGGCGCAGCGCCTCGCTCGGCGTACCGAACAGGGAGATGGCCCCCGGCGCGGGCAGCAGGCCGCCGACGGCGCGCAGCAGGGTCGACTTGCCGGCGCCGTTCGGGCCGATGACGGTGACCCACCCGCCCGGCTCGACGCGCAGGTCGACGCCGCGCAGGACCGGCGCGCCGTCCAGGGTGACGTGCAGGTCCCGCACCTCGACGGCGGGTGCGCCGGGCGGCGGGCCGGCGGAGGTGCTCACGTGAGCACCCGGCGGGCGGTGCGCAGGACCAGCACGAAGAACGGGCCGCCGAGCAGCGCGGTGACCACGCCGATCGGGATCTCGGCGGGGGCGGCGGCGGTCCGGGCGACCACGTCGGTCAGCGCCAGGAACGCCCCGCCGAAGAGCAGGGACAGCGGCAGGACGACCCGGTAGCTGGACCCGGCGAGCAGCCGCACGGTGTGCGGGACGATGATCCCGACGAAGCCGATCAGCCCGGACGCGGAGACCGCGGCGGCGGTGCCGAGCGAGGCGGCGGCGATCAGCAGGTACCGGGACCGCTGCGGGTGCAGGCCGAGGCCCCTGGCCTCGTCGTCGCCGACGGACAGCACGTCCAGCTCGCGGCGGTGCAGCAGCACCACGACCGTGGTGAGCAGGAAGTACGGCAGAACCAGCCGGACGTCGTGCCAGCCGGCGGTGGCCAACCGGCCGAGCAGCCACGAGTAGACCTGCTGGATGGTGTCGGAGTTGCGCTGGAGCAGGTACGTCTGCCCGGCGGAGAGGAACGCGGACACGGCCACCCCGGCCAGGATCAGCGTCGCCGTCGAGCGTCCCCGCCCGCCGGCCGCCCCGAGCAGGTAGGTCATGGCGACCGCGCCGAGCGAGCCGACGAACGCGGCCAGCGGGATGGTGACCGGCAGCCCGGTCAGCGCGCCGCCCGCCCCGGCGCCGAGGGCGATCACGGCGGTTACCGCCAGCCCGGCCCCGGCCGCCACCCCGAGCAGGTACGGGTCGGCCAGTGGGTTGCGGAAGACACCCTGGTAGCAGCCGCCGGCCAGGGCGAGCAGACCGCCGACCAGCAGCCCGAGCACCACCCGGGGCAGCCGCAGCTCGGTGACGATGGCGATCTCGCGCTCGGTCAGGCCGCTGTCCAGGCGTACCCCGGGCAGCAGGTTGAGCAGCTCGGCGGCGACGCTGCCGGGGGGCAGGCTGACCGGGCCGAGGGAGACCCCGGCGACGAGCGCGACCAGCACGGCCACCACCCCCGCGGCCAGCCAGCCGGGCCGCAGCCCGGCCGGCCGGTCCCCGGGGGTGGGGGTCGGCGCTTTCCGCACGGCGGTGGGCCCGCTCAACGCCCGCCGCCCAGGGTCACGCCGGCACCTTGGCCACGGCGTCGACGACGGCCCGGAGCAGGTCGACGACCCGCGGGCCCCAGCGCGAGGCGACGTCGTCGTCGAGCGCGACGACCTGGTTGTTCTTGACGGCGGTGACGCCGGCCCAGCCGCTGCGCGCCTTGACCGTCTCGGGGCTCTGCTTGCAGCACTTGGTGTCGGCCAGGAAGACGAAGTCGGGGTTCGCCTTGACGATGATCTCCTGGGAGAGCTGCGGGTAACCGCCGTTGCGGCCGTCGGCGTCCGACGGGTCGGCGATGTTCTCCAGGCCGGCGAGGGCGTAGATCGAGCCGATGAAGGTCTTGCTGGTCGCGCTGTACAGCTCCGGGCCCAGCTCGTGGTAGTAGGTCAGCTTCGTCGACCGCTGCGGCAGGTCCTTGGTCAGTTTGGCGATGTCGTCCTTCATCCGCCGGACCACGTCGGCCGCCTCGGTGGGGTGGCCGGTGAGCGTGCCGAGGTCGGTGAGCTGCCGGTAGGAGTCCTCCAGCGTGACCGCCGCCGGGGTGAGCAGCACCGGGATCTTCAGCGTGGTGAGCTGCTCGACGATCTTGTTGGTATTGCCGGAGAGCACCACCAGGTCGGGGCTCTTGCCGGCGATCGCCTCGGCGTTCGGCTGGAAGCCGGACAGGTCGCTCTTCGGCGCCTCCGGCGGGTGGTTCGACTGGTCGTCGGCGGCCGTGACCTGCTTGCCTGCGCCGATGGCGAAGAGCATCTCCGTCGCGCTCGGCGCAAGCGAGACGATCCTCTCCGGACGCTTCTCCAACGTCAGCTTGCCGACGGTGGCCGGGAACGCGGCGGACGCCGAGCCGCCGCCTGCGGCGGGGGTGTCGTCGGAGCTCTTTTCGGCGCAGGCGCCGAGCGCGAGCGCGGCCACCGCGAGGGTCGCGGCGAAGAGCCGGGGGGTACGTCGGAACACAGATCCTCCTGTCGGTCGAGGAGCGTGGTGCTTCGCCGACAGGAGCCGTGGTGCGGATGCCCGTCCGCGAGGCGCCCTTCCTCGAAGGCGCGTGTCGCGACCGCGCCGCAGGCGACCTGGCTCGCCACACACGGCAGCGCCGGCCGACCGGCCGACGTCTGGAAGGAGCCGGCCGTCGTGGCCGGCCCCACGCCCGCCCTGGAAGGGGCGGGACGCCACGAGTGGGGCATCACAGTTGCGGGACAGCGCCGGATTCACACCGGTTTCGCTGCGGAATGGTCGGTGCCACGGTAGCGCACGCTCCGCGCGCACCTGGCTGAGCCAGGAGCCATCTCTCTGCGCGCACGCCCCGTGACGGGGTGGGGCCCGGCCCGGACCCCACCCCGCAGGACGGTCAGGCGCAGTACTGCGCCTCCTTGTTGATCACCCGGTACGGGCAGTCGGCGTACTCGGAGAGCAGCAGCACCGCCTCCTTGTTCCGCGAGGTCTGGGCGGGGATGACCTCGTCGGGCGGGTAGAAGCCGCCGCCGCTGCCGGACGAGCCGGGGTACATCTCGAAGGTGTACGCCCAGATGCCGTGCGTCGCCCACATCCAGTCGAGGCTGTCGCCGTCGGTGATGTAGAGGTCGCTCGACTGCTCCGGGGTGTACCCGTTGGTGGCCGCCATCCGCTGGCCGAGGGTGGCGAAGGTGCTGTACTGGTCGGCGGTCATCCCGGTGGTGGTGTTCGCCGTGGTGTAGCCGAACGGCCAGAGCACGAGTTGCGAGTACGTGTGCCAGTCGATGTTGGCCTTGATCTGCTGCACCCCGCCGACGACCCGGCTGTTGACGAAGTCGCGCATCGCCCGCGTCTCCGGGGCGGAGAAGGCCGACGGGCCACGGTAGGTCAACGACGACGCGGAGCCGGACGAGCCGCCGCAGCAGCCCCACTTGTAGCCCCAGTTCCGGTTCAGGTCGGTGCCGACCGCCGTCGAGCCGCTGTTGGGCTGCCGGTTCTTGCGCCAGGACCGGTACGACCCGGTGGCGATGTCGTACTCGCTGCCGTCGGGGTTGACGGTGGGGACGATCCAGATCTCCCGGGAGTTGACGATGTTGGTGACCCGGGAGTCGCTGCCGTAGCTGTCGGTGAACAGGTTGAGCAGGTAGATCGCCATCTCGACGGTCAGGTGCTCGCGGGCGTGCTGCTGGGAGTTGAACAGGATCTCCGGCTCGGCCTCGTCGGTGGCCACATTGTCGGAGATCTTCACCGCCATCAGGTCCCGGCCCTCGTGCGACCGGCCGATGCTGGTCTTGCGCGCGATGGTCGGGTGGTCGGCCACCACCTTGTTGACCGCGGCGGTCAGCTCGGCGTAGTCGTGGTAGTTCGAGTCGGCGGACGGGAAGCCCAGGGTGCCGATCTCCCCGGCGGGGGCGGCCGGGACCACCTCCTTCTCGAGCCGGAAGCCGAGCTGTCGGATCGCCGCCGCCTCGTCCGTGGTGGCCGAGACGTGCAGGATGCCGTGCTCGCTGGAGTCGATGGCGGCGCCGGTGCGGGCCACCGCGTTGCGGTCGGCCAGGGTGCGCGGGCCGAGCACCCGGTACTCGGCGGCGGCCGGCTCGGCGGTGCTCTCCGGGGCCGGTCGTGCGGAGACCGGGCCGGTGGCGACGGTGAGGGCCAGGCCGGCGGCGGTGGCGAGCACCAGCGCGCGACGCAGGCGGACGGGGGTACGGAAGGCCATGGACAACCTCCTCAGGGCACGGGGTGATCCCGTTCTGTGACGCACACTTCACCACTTGTCACATGGTCATATCAATATGTTTCACTTCTTTCCCCATCCCGACCTGATCCTCACATCGGCAACGGTTTTCCATCCTTCAGCATCTGGCGAAACTTCCCTCCAAGCGGGATAGTGACCGGCAAGTACGCCCCCCACCCGCCTCACTTCGCGGAGATCCCATGGTCAGCAGAGCCCTGCGCGCGGTCGCCCTTGCCGGCGTCGCCGCGCTCGCCCTCGGCGGCGCGGCCGTCCCCGCCCCCGCCAGCGCCCATCCCCCCACCGTCGCGCACGACGAGGAGATCACCTTCCAGGAGTGGTCCCGCTACCCCGACTGGCGCTCCGGCGACCACCGGGGCACCCGGGCCGTCCCCGGTCACCGCCCCGGGATCACCATCGGCCGACCCGCCGGCACCACCGATTTCGCCGACGAGCACAGCGGCACCACCGCCACCTGGGAGTACGCCACCTGGACCTCGCCGCGCACCAGGATCGGCTTCGACGCCACCGAGCTGGTCGCCTCGTGGAACGCCGAGACCCCGGCGGGCACCTGGATCCAGGTCGAACTCCAGGGCACGTACAACACCGGTGACCAGACCCCGTGGTACGTCATGAGCCGCTGGGCCTCCGGCGACCAGGACATCAAGCGGGCCACCCTGGACGGTCAGGGCGACCCGTGGTCGAGCGTGTGGACCGACACGTTCTCGATCGACGACGCCGAGGCCGGGGTCCTGCTGCGGTCGTACCAGCTGCGGGTCGGCCTCTACCGCAAGCCCGGCCTGAAGGCGTCGCCCCAGGTCCGGATGCTCGGCGCGATGAGCTCCAACGTGCCGGACCGGTTCACCGTCACCCCGAGCCGGGGCGGGATCGCCTGGGGCACCGAGCTGGCCGTCCCGGCCCGCTCCCAGATGATCCACCAGGGCAACTACCCCGAGTGGGGCGGCGGCGGCCAGGTCTGGTGCAGCCCGACGTCCACCACGATGGTGCTGGAGTACTACGGCAAGCTGCCCTCGGCACAGGACATGTCCTGGGTCACCCCCGGCTACGTCGACCCGCAGGTGGCCCACGCAGCCCGGATGACCTGGGACTACGAGTACGAGGGCGCGGGCAACTGGCCGTTCAACACCGCGTACGCGGGTAGCTTCTCCGGCATCGACGCCCGGGTGACCCGGCTGCACTCCCTCGACGAGGTGGAGCGGTTCATCAAGGCTGGCATCCCGGTGATCACCTCGCAGTCCTTCCTCGCCACCGAGCTGGACGGGTCGAACTACGGCACCGCCGGCCACCTCTTCGTGGTCGTCGGCTTCACCGCCGACGGCGACGTGATCGTCAACGACCCGGCGTCGTCGACGAACGCGGAGGTGCGCAACGTGTACAAGCGGGAGCAGTTCGAGCAGATCTGGCAGCGCACCAAGCGCTACCGGGCCAACGGCACGGTGGCCAGCGGATCCGGCGGCATCGCGTACCTGGTCAAGCCGGCGAACCGGCCCTGGCCGGTAGTCCGGGGCTCGACCAACTGGTAGGAAAACGGCACCGGGCCCGGCTCGTCCCCAGGGACGGCCCGGGCCCGGCTCGCGCTTAGGCCCGGCTCGCGCTCAGGGGCGCTGGTTGTCGGGGCCGCCCTCGGCGGGCTGGTCGTCGCCGGCCAGCGCGGAGCGCAGCCGCTCCTTCTCGGCCCGACGCCGCTCGGCGGCCTCCGCCATCTCCCCGGCCATCTCGTCCCGCAAGCCCCTGAGCAGGAAGAACGAGAGCGTGGCGGAGAACGCCAGCGCCAGCATCAGCTGCAGGAAGATGTTCATCCCGACCGGCCAGAGCGCCACGAAGACCACCACGAACAGCCCGATCCGGCCCAGCGTGTACTTGACCGCCGCGCTCACGTTCGCACTCCGTTCTCCGCCGACTCGCCGGCGGGAGGATTCAGCCGCCGGCTCGCCCGGTCGGGAGGGTTGTTCAGCCCGTCCGCCGGGCCAGCCAGTGGACGCCAGGAAACCACACCACCGCGTACACCACGGTGAACGCGGTGGCCGCGAGCCCGCCGGACACCAGGGACGGCAGCCCGTCGGTCAGGCCGGCCACCAGCAGGCCGCCGACCACGGCGAGCGCGGCCGCCGCCAGCGCGGCCACCACCCGGGCAGCGCCGAACTCCCAGGCCCGGAAGTCCTCCCAGTACAGCCAGGCGGGCAGGATGATCGCCAACCAGCCGTTGGACCGGCCGAAGTCACCCGCGCCGACCGTGGCGAAGCCCCAGTCGAGCAGCAGCAGGGCGAGCAGGCCGATCACCATGCCGGCGAGGCTCACCCCGAGCAGGTCGCCGAGCGCGACGACGCGCCCCTGGGCATCGCGCCGGGGAAACCCGCCCTGGTCCGGCTGACTCGACTCGCTCATGGCATACGAGGGTACGGGGCCGGTCAGGCCCAGACCTGCTGCGGCTCGGACCGGCGCTCGGCCAGCGACGGGGCGGCGTCGTACTCGCGGACGACCTCGTAGCGGGTGTTGCGCTCGACCGGACGGAAGCCGGCGTCCCAGATCAGGTGCAGCAGGTCGTCCCGGTGCATCGTGTTCGGGGTGCCGTACGAGTCGGCGTCGTGGGTGATCTTGTATTCCACGACCGAGCCGTCCAGGTCGTCCACGCCGAAGTTCAGCGAGAGCTGGGCCACCGAGAGCCCGTGCATCACCCAGAAGTTCTTCACGTGCGGGATGTTGTCGAACAGCAGCCGGGAGACCGCGAAGGTCTTCAGCGACTCGGCCGGTGAGGCCATCGTGGTGCGGGCCTGGATCCGGTTGCGGACCTTGCCGTCCGCCGAGTCCACGAAGTCGTGCTGGTAGCGCAGCGGGATGAAGACCGCGAAGCCGCCGGTCTCGTCCTGAAGCTCGCGCAGCCGCAGCACGTGGTCGACCCGGTGCCGGGGCTCCTCGATGTGGCCGTAGAGCATCGTCGCCGGGGTCTTCATGCCCTTCGAGTGGGCCAGCGCGTGGATCCGCGACCAGTCCTCCCAGTGGCAGGCGTGGTCGACGATGTGCTGGCGGACCTCCCAGTCGAAGATCTCCGCGCCACCGCCGGTCAGCGACTCCAGGCCGGCATCCATCAGCTCGTCGAGGATCTCGTCGGCGGACAGGCCGCTGATCTTCTCGAACCACTGCACCTCGGTCGCGGTGAAGCACTTGAGCTTGACGTTCGGCAGCGCCGCCTTCAGCTCGCGCAGCACCTTCGGGTAGTAGCGCCAGGGCAGCGTCGGGTGCAGGCCGTTGACGATGTGCAGCTCGGTGAGCTGTTCGTCCTCCATCTCCTTGGCCTTGCGGACCGCCTCGTCGATGCGCATCGTGTACGCGTCCTTCTCGCCGGGCTTGCGCTGGAAGGAGCAGTACGCGCACGACGCCGAACAGACGTTGGTGAGGTTGAGGTGCCGGTTGACGTTGAACATCACCCGGTCGCCGTTCAGCTCGGTGCGCCGGTGGTGGGCCAACCGGCCCAGCCAGGTCAGGTCGTCGCTGTCGTAGAGGGCGATCCCGTCCTCGCGGGTCAGCCGCTCCCCCGCGTACACCTTCGCTTCGAGCTCACGCTTGAGTCCGGCGTCCATCGAAAGCCACGTCCCTTCCACCTGCGGTTCGGTCGAGCCTACGTCGGGTCTCCGACGGGATGTCTGCCCGGTCGGGCACAGCGACGTAGTTCACCGAACTCACAGCCGGTCGTTACCCGTTACCGCATCGACATCTTTGCTCCCGTGCGGTAAGACAGGGTGGGGCGCGCCACAGACCAGGGCGCGCCACCGCCGCCGCGCCGACCGCGCGCGGTCCCAAGCACGCCGGACGGGGAGCGGAATGGTGCAGAGCCAGCAGAGCCGACGACGGCAACGACGGAGGCGTCCGCTGTTCTCTCCGGTGCTTCGACCGATGCTCTGGTCCGCCCTGCTCAGCGCGGTCGTCACGGCCGCGCTCGCCACCCCCGCGTACGCCGAGCCGCCGCTGCCCAACGTCGTCCCCGACACCGGGTCCCGCCCGGTCGCCGCCGTCGGGTTCCAGCTGCCCGGCGTGAACGGCTCCGGCGGGTTCCCCGGCACGGGCAGCCCCACCACGCCGTTGGCACCCCTCGGCAACGGTCCGCTCGCCGCCGTGATCGCCGCCGCCGAGGCCCAGGTGGGACTCCTCGGCGACCAACTGCTCGGGCTGCGCCAGACCCGCACCGATGCCGAGACCCAGCTCGCGACCGCCGACCAGGGCCTCAAGACGGCCCGCGACGCCCTGACCAAGGCCCAGGACGGCGCCGACACCGCCGCCGCGGGCGCGTTCAAGGCCGCAGCCGCGTTGCCGCCCGGCGAGTTCGCCCGAGACCTGCACGGCCTCAACATGCTCACGCAGATCACCCGGGGCGAGCAGGCCGACGGCGCCACCACCGCCGCCGCCGGCGAGCTGGCCCGGGCCCGCGCCGCCGAACAGCTCGCCTACCAGGCGTGGATGGCCGCCGACACCCGGGTTCGCACCGTCCGGGAGCAGTACGCCGCCGTGGAGAAGTCGCTCCGCGAGCAGGAGGCGAATCTGCTCAAGCTGCGCAAGGACAACGCCGCGCAGCTCATCGAGCTGGAGCGTCAGCAGGAGGCGGTCGAGCAGCAGCTCGGCGCGTCGTACGTCCAGGGGCAGAGCACCAACGGCCTCACCGCCAGCCCGGTCGCGCTGGCCGCGGTGCGCTACGCCCTGGCTCAGCTCGGCGACCCGTACGTCTGGTCCGAGGAGGGCCCGGACGCCTTCGACTGCTCCGGCCTGATGTGGGCCGCCTACCGGTCGGCGGGCTACCGCCAGCTCCCCCGGGTCTCCCGCGACCAGTACTACGCGACCCGGGGCCGGGCGGTGAGCCAGGGAGCCCTACTCCCCGGTGACCTGCTCTTCTTCGCATCCGGCAGTAGCTGGACGACGATCCACCACGTCGGGATGTACATCGGCGGCGGCAAGATGGTCCAGGCCCCGACCACCGGTCAGACGGTGAAGATCTCCACAGTCGGTTGGTCCCGGCTCTACGCCGCGACCCGGGTGGTCGGTGCGGTGCCCGGCGCGCCCGCGCCCACGCCCACGCTTCCCACTCCGAAGCCCACGAAGCCGACGAAGCCGCCGACCACGCCGAAGCCCACGCCGAAGCCCACGCTTTCCCCCACGCCGACGAAGTCCCCGACGCCCAAGCCGCCGACGCCCAAGCCGACGACCCCGTCCGCGCCGCCGTCCAGCTCGTCGCCGAGCCCGTCGCACTCGGCGTCGCCGAGCCCGGCGGACACCCCGCCGCCGGTGCCGACCACCCAGTCCAGCAGCCTGGCACCGAGCGACAGCGCCTCGCCGACGGCGTCGACGACCGAGGCCGGCTGAGGCCAACCGTCCACTCCGGCTGTGCGGCCGGGCGGGAATGTGGCACCGTGACACCCAGACACTTCCGGCCCGGCGCCACGGGTGCGGGGGCGAGCGCGGGCACGGAGGACGACCATGGGCGAGCAAGAGGTTCCGGCGGAGACGGTCGGCCCCGGATCCACGCCCGGCCCCGCCGACCGCGCGGCCGGCACGGCGGACGCCCGGGCCCGTGCGACATCGGGTGACGACCCGGCGGTGACACCGGGCCTCTCCCTCGACCCGTCCGGGCCGACCGGGCGGGCGGCCGGGTCGGCCGGGGCCGCGCGGGCCCGGGTGAGCGTCGCCACCGCCGCCGCCCCGCCGCAGGGGTTCACGCTGCCGGCCGCCGCATCGGGCGGCGGGACCACCTACCGCACGGGCACGTCGTCGTCCGGTGCCGCCCCTGTGCCGGCGCCGACACAGCCCTCGGCCACGCCTCCGGACCAGCACCGCCCCGCCGCGCCGGCGACACCGTCGTCCTGGTCGGGTGCCGCCACGGCCGAGCGGCGCACCACCGCGCCCGCGACGGGTGACGGCGTCCCCGCCCCGGAGCCCGCCGACGGAACCCCGGCAGCCCTGGCCGGCAACCTCGCCGTGGGCCACGGTGACGCCTCCGACGCCGCTACGGCCGGCCCGGCGACCGCCCGGCCAGCACCCGTCGTGCCGGCCCAGCGCAGCGGCGACGCCGCGCCCGCGACCGCCCGGGCCAGCGCCTCGGTGCCTGACCTGAACCGGGTCTCCACGCGCGAGGTGGGCGGGGCTGCGAGGAACGCCGGTTCTTCCCGGGGCTCCGGCGGGACGACGCAGGGCAGCGCCAAGGTGTACCGGTCGACCCCGGTGAGCCCTGAGCCTCCCGAGCCGGCGCGTCCACCGGAGCCGGCCGAGCCACCGGCGCCGCCCGTCCCGGAGCCGGAGCCCGCCCCGGCGCCCGTGCCGGCCCCGACCCCCCCGACCCCCCCGACCCCGCCGACCCCGGTCCCCGGCCCCACCCCGCCGTCGCCGAATCCCCCGGTTCCCGAGCCGACGCCGCCGGGCCCAGGCCCGATCCCACCTGTACCCGGGCCTGGCCCGATCCCGCCCGTACCCGGGCCTGGCCCGATCCCGCCGGTACCCGGGCCGCCGGTGCCACCGCCACCGCCCCCCGGCCCGATGCCGGCACCGCCGTTCCCGCCGCCGCCGCTGACCGCGTCGTCGGCGTCGGCGTCGGCGTCGGCGTCGGCGGTGCAGTTCCTCCCCGGCCGGCCGGCCTCCGCACCGCCGGCTCCGGACGTCGGCGCGGACTGGCCTGCGCCAGCGGTGGGCACCACGGGCCCGATCGCGGGCGGGCCGCCACCGGCGAGCCGACCGTCGTCCGCACCGCAGGCCTCCGCACCGCCGGCCTCCGCGCCGCCGTCGTCCGCACCGCCGGCCTCCGCGCCGCCCCCGGTGGTCCCGGCTCCCGCGCTGCCGGCCTGGCCGCCGCCCGAGCCGGCCTCCCATCGCGGCAGCCCCACAGGCCGTCCGGGCGCGCCGGGGTCGTCAACGCCGGGCCAGCCGGTCTCCGGCGTGCCCGCTCCCACCGCCGGCCGACCGGTCCCCGGCCTGTACGGCGCCGCCGCGACCACCGCCTGGCCGGCGACTCCGACGACCGGGGTGCCGGGCGGCAAGGCCCCCGCCGGGCCACCCGGGGGACCGGAACCGGGGACTGCCGACCTGGCCAGCACCGCGTACGGCACCGAGGGGCCGGGGTTCGCCACGATCTCGCTGCCGACGGGGGCCGCGCTGGACAACTCGGGCTCCCTGACCGGGCACATCCTCGCCCAGGGCTGGACGGACGCCCCGACGCCCCGGTCGAGCACCACCAAGGTCGTGGCCGTCCTGGCGGTGTCGCTCGGCCTGCTCGTCGCGATCAGCGTGTTGGTCGTCCTGGTGGCCGGCGACGCCATGGACGGGCTGGTGGGGGGTTTCCTCAACAAGTGACGCCGGGGGCGATGGTGAGCCCGACCACTACCCCTCGCGGCGCGGTGGCGGGTTTGCCGGACCGCCGTACACTTGTGTCGATCACTGACCTTGGCGCGCATGAGTCGCGCCCATGGGCGATCTTGCGGGCGATTCGGCGGCGTACAGCTGCGGCAGGCCATCGCGAAGATGCGCCCCGCTCGAAAGGCATTTCTTGACCACCTTTGCTGACGCCAGCACGTTCCCGTCCGCCTTCGACGCCTCGGCCGGACAGACCCATCCGGCCGGCACCGGTGACGCCGCTGTCACCACCGCCCCCGAAGAGCCCACCCCGGCCGCCGTCGACCTTGACGCCGCCGCCGACGCGGCCTCGGCCGCCGAGGTCGACGCCACGCCGGAGCCCAAGGCCGACTTCGCCGCCCTCGGGCTGCCCCAGTCGCTGGTCCGGGCGCTCGACCGGCAGGGCATCACCACGCCGTTCCCGATCCAGCGGGCCACCGTTCCCGACGCGCTCGCCGGCCGGGACGTCCTCGGTCGGGGCCAGACCGGTTCCGGCAAGACCCTCGCCTTCGGTCTGCCGCTGATCGCCCGGCTCGCCGAGCGCAACCGGGCCCGCCCGCTGCGCCCGCGGGCCCTGGTGCTGGTCCCCACCCGGGAACTGGCCATGCAGGTCAACGACGCGCTCGTGCCGCTCGGCAAGGCGGTCGGGATCTTCCTCAAGACCGCTGTCGGCGGCGTGCCGTACGACCGGCAGATCGACGCGCTCCGCCGCGGGGTGGAGATCGTGGTGGCCACGCCCGGACGGCTGGGCGACCTGATCAACCGGGGCGTCTGCCAGCTGGACGACGTCGAGGTGACCGTGCTCGACGAGGCCGACCAGATGGCCGACATGGGCTTCCTGCCCGAGGTCACCGAACTGCTGGCGAAGACTCCTGCCAGCGCCCAGCGGCTGCTCTTCTCGGCCACCCTGGACGGTGACGTCGACTCGCTGGTCAGGCGGTTCATGACCGACCCGGTCACCCACTCGACCGCCCCGGCCACCGCCGCGGTGACCACCATGGACCACCACCTGCTGCTGATCCCGCCGCACGAGAAGTTCGCCGTGACGGCCTCGATCGCGGCCCGGTCCGGCCGGACCATGCTCTTCGCCCGGACCCAGCTCGGTGTGGACCGGTTGGTCGAGCAGTTCGCCGCCGTCGGCGTGCGGGCCGGTGGGCTGCACGGCGGGAAGACCCAGAGCATGCGGACCCGCACCCTCGCCGAGTTCCGCGAGGGTCGGATGGACGTGCTGGTCGCCACCGACGTGGCGGCCCGGGGCATCCACGTCGACGGGGTGTCCCTGGTCCTGCACGTGGACCCGCCGAAGGACCCGAAGGACTACCTGCACCGCGCGGGGCGTACCGCCCGGGCCGGCGAGTCCGGCGCGGTGGCCACCCTGGTGCTGCCGAAGCAGCGCCGGACCACCCTGGCGATGCTGGAGAAGGCCGGGGTCGAGCCGACGGAGAGCCGGGTCCGGGCCGGCGACCCGGTCCTGGCCGAGCTGACCGGGGCCCGCGAGCCCAGCGGCGTGCCGGTCCGCGCCGAGCCGTCGGCGACCCGCCGGAACGGCGACCGCCCGTCCGGACCGCGCCGGTTCGAGGACCGGGGCGAGCGCCGCTATGGCGACCGCCCCACCGGTGAGCGCCGCTATGGCGACCGGCCCACGGGCGAGCGACGCTACGGCGACCGGCCCACCGGGGAGCGTAGCTACGGCGACCGCCCCACCGGCGAGCGTAGGTTCGGCGACCGGCCCACGGGCGAGCGACGCTATGGCGACCGGCCCACCGGCGAGCGTAGCTACGGCGACCGCCCCACCGGGGACCGTCCCACCGGCGACCGCCGGTTCGACGACCGGGGCGAACGGCGGTTCGCCGACCGCCCGACCGGTGAGGGCTTCGGCGGCGAGCGACGGTTCGGGGACCGCCCGCACGGCGAGCGCCGCTTCCCGGAGCGGGGCGAGTCCGGCGGGGACCCGCGCACCGGCGACCGGCGGGGCGGTTTCCGGCCCGAGGGACGCGGACGGGACGACCGGCCGCGCGACGACCGGCGCGGGTTCGGCGGACGGCCGCCGGCGCGTACCCACTGATCTGACGAAGACCGGAACGCCGTCGCGGAGCCCACGCTCCGCGGCGGCGTTTCCGCATGCGCTGCCGGCGCTCGCGTCGTGGCGTAACGTCCGGTTCATGCCGACCATGCCGAAGTCGCTGTTCTGGGCCCGGACGGACACCGCCGGCGCCGAGCACGCCCTGCTGGACGACCGGGACGGGCTGACCGCGCGAGGTGTCGCGGTGGCCGTCGACCCGATCGCCTACACCTGCCGCTACCAACTGACCAGCGGGCCGGACTGGACGGTCCGCCGGCTGGAGGTCGAGGCGGAAGGGGCGGGCTGGCAGCGGAGCGTACGGCTGGAACCGGCCGGTGACCGGTGGCGGGTGACCACCTCCGAGCAGGGCGACCTGGACGCCGCGCTGCGGGCCGCCGGGCGTCCCCCGGCCGGGCTGGCGGGCACCGACGAGCCGGACCGGCTGGCCGACGCGGTCGACGTCGACCTCGGCGGCTCGCCGCTGTTCAACACCCTCCCGGTACGCCGGCTGCGGCTGGCCTCGGCGGCGGCGGACACCACGCACCGGATCACCGTGGCGTGGGTGCTGGTGCCCAGCCTGGCGGTGGTCCCCGCCGAACAGGTCTACTCGGCGCTCGGCGCGGGCCGGGTCCGGTTCGCCAGCGGCACCTTCACCGCCGACCTGGACGTCGACCCGGACGGCTGGGTGCTGCGCTACCCGGGCCTCGCGGAGCGGATCCCGGGGCGCTGACGCGCACGTCGGCGTCTCCCACCGCCCCGGCCCGGCGGCCGGTCACCCGCCCGGCCCGCCGCCGGGGGCCGTTCTCCTACCGGTGCCAGGCGCCGGTGGCGAGAAAACGGTCGACGGCGGCCAGGTGCGGGGCGAGGTCGAGCCCCTGCCCGGCCACCCAGTCGTCGGCGTAGTACGTGTCGGCGTACCGGTCCCCGGGGTCGCAGATCAGGGTGACCACCGAGCCGGCGCACCCCTCGGCGAGCATGCCGGCGATCAGCCCGAACGCGCCCCAGAGGTTGGTGCCGGTGGAGCCGCCCACCCGGCGGCCGAGCAGGTCCGAGCCGGCCCGCATGGCGGCCAGGGAGGCGGCGTCGGGCACCTGGACCATCCGGTCCACCACGGCGGGCAGGAATGACGCCTCGACGCTGGGTCGGCCGATGCCCTCGATCCGGGAGCCCCGGCCGGTACACACCGACCAGTCGGCCGCCTGCCACGCCGGGTAGAACGCCGAGTTCTCCGGGTCGACCACGCACAGCTTGGTGGGCAGCCGGCGGTACCGGGTGTACCGGCCGATGGTGGCGCTGGTGCCGCCGGTCCCGGCGCCGACCACGATCCAGGCCGGCACGGGGTGCCGCTCCAGCGTGAGCTGCGCGTAGATCGACTCGGCGATGTTGTTGTTGCCCCGCCAGTCGGTGGCCCGCTCGGCGTAGGTGAACTGGTCCATGAAGTGGCCGCCGGAGTCCTCGGCCAGCCAGCGCGCCTCGACCACCACCTTCGCCGGGTCGTCGACCAGGTGGCAGCGCCCGCCCTGGAACTCGATCTGGGCGATCTTTTCGGGTGAGGTGGACGCCGGCATCACCGCGATGAACGGCAGCCCCAGCATCCGGGCGAAGTACGCCTCGGAGACCGCCGTGGAACCGGAGGACGCCTCGATGACGGTCGTCCCGGGGCCGATCCAGCCGTTGCACAGCCCGTACAGGAACAGCGAGCGGGCGAGCCGGTGCTTGAGCGAGCCGGTCGGGTGCGACGACTCGTCCTTGAGGTAGAGGTCGATCCCCCACTCCCGGGGGAGCGGGAACGGCAGCAGGTGGGTGTCGGCGGACCGGTTGGCGTCCGCCTCGACCGTGGCGATCGCCCCGGTCACCCACGTCCGGCTGGCTTCGTCGCACCGGTCGAGATGAGTCACGTCCGAAACGTAGCAAGACGGGTCAGGCCAGGTCGGAGCCGCCCCGGCGGCGCTGCCGCCGCTGCCCGGCCCGACCGGTGGCCCGGATCAGCGGGGTCAACCCCACGGCGAGCCCGGGGAGCGCGTCGAGCAGCCGGACCTGCGCGCCGCGCCAGCGGGGCAGCGCCACCACGGGCCGCGGCCGCCGGGCCAGCCGGACCGCCCGCGCGGCGACCCGCTCGGGGGTCAGCAGCGTCCCGGTGAAGGACGCCACGGCCCCCGGGTCGTCGAGCCGGTCGTGCAGCATCGGCGTCCAGATCCCGTCCGGGCACAGGCACGAGACGTGAACGTCGCGGTGCCCGGCCGCCCGCAGGTCGGCCAGGGTGCCCAGGCTGAACGCGAGGAGGGCGTGTTTGCTGGCGGCGTACATCGTCTCGCCGGGGGCGGCGACCAGCCCGGCCAGCGAGACGACGTTGAGCACGTGCCCGCGCCCCTGTGCCCGCATCACCGCCAGCGCGGCGAGGGTGCCGGCCATCGCGCCGAGGGCGTTCACCTCGATGATCCGGCGGCGGGTCCGCTCGTCCTGCTCCCAGGCGGGGCCGGTGGCCAGGATGCCGGCGTTGTTGACCCAGAGGCCGAGGCCGTCGGGCGACCGTCCGGCCGCCTCGGCGGCCACCTCCGCGCAGGCCGTCTCGTCGCGCACGTCCAGCGGCCGGGACCAGCCGCCGAGCGGCGCGGCCACGGCGGCGACGGCGTCGGCGTCCAGGTCGGTGAGCAGGACAGGCCAGCCGTCGGCGTGCAGGGCGGCGGCCAGCGCGCGGCCCAGGCCGCCGGCCGCGCCGGTCACCACGGCCGTTCCCCGCACTGGCGACGTCACCGGCGCAACCTACCGCCGTGGCACACCGCGCGCCAGAGCCGCCGCTCAGGCCGTGGGCGGTTCGATCGACTGGGGACGGTTCTCCCACTTCGTCGACAGGGCGATCCCGGTACGGGTGGAGGCCACCCCGGGGGTCCGGTTCAGTCGGACGATGAGCTGCTCCAGTTCGGCGATAGTGCCGACCCGGGCCTTGAGCAGGAACGACTCGACCCCCGCCATGAAGTAGCAGGACTCGATCTCGGGCATCCGTCGGAACGCCTCCAGCACGTCGTCGGTGTCCCCGCCGGAGTCCTCGACGATGCTGATCAGCGCGGTCACCCCGAGGCCGATGGACTCGGGCTCCACCTCCGCCCGGTACGCCCGGATCACCCCGCCCGACTCCAGCTTCCCGACCCGTTCGTGCACGGCGGGGGCGGAGAGGCCGACCTGGCGGGCCAGCTCGGCGTACGAGAGTCGGGCATTGCCCTGCAACAGCGCGACGAGGCTCCGGTCGATGGCGTCCACGGACTGTGACCCTAGTCGTTCGGGCGTAACGTCCGGCGCTCGACATACGTTGCACCTGACAGCAGGTGAGTGTTCGCAGACCTTCGGTCAAGGGGGAACCGCGCCGGTAGCATTTACTAACTTCCCACTCAGTGCTTTTTTCGCGTTTGGCGGACAGGCCAGGTCGCTGGTGCTGTAATTGCCATACGTCCCTCATGACGGCTCTGGGCTCGCACCGGCCGGGGGCAGTGTGTTCAGCCGAGGGCTTCGTCGACGCGAGGAGGGGGCTGTGGACACTGGAGATCGCCTGCTGACACCGGGTGAGGTTGCCGCACTGTTTCGGGTTGATCCGAAGACGGTGACGCGATGGGCGGCGGCCGGCCGGATAGGCAGCATCCGGACTCCAGGCGGGCATCGCCGGTTTCGGGAATCCGAGGTGCGGGCCCTGCTGGAAGGGGAGGGCATGCTGGACGAGGCGGACGACATGGGAAAGACACATAACGTCGGCCCCGCGGCATCGACCGGCCCCGGCCCGGCCAACGCCGGGATGTACTGACCAGGTGCACTGACGGGGCACGCGGACCGGCCCGCCCGGTCCGCGTCCCGACGACACCGTCCCCGCTCAGCGGCGGCCGGCGTCCGGACCGCCGGTACGGCCGGTGCCCAGCTCGCCGGACCAGCGCCGGAACAACGTGTGCGGTACGCCCAGGGCGTCGAGCACCTTCCCCGCCACGAAGTCGACGAGTTGCTGCGCCGACGCGGACGCGCCGGCGCCGTAGAAGCCCGGGCTGGCGGGCAGCACCACCGCCCCGGCGTCGTGCAGGGCGATCAGGTGCTCCAGGTGGCTACGGGTCACCGGCGTCTCGCGGGGCACCACCACCAGCGGCCGGCGCTCCTTCAGGTTGACCTCCGCGGCCCGCTGCAACAGGTCCTTGGACAGCCCGATCGCGATGCCGGCGCAGGCGGCCGTGCTGGCCGGCACGACCGCCATGCCGCGTACCCGGTAGGAGCCGCTGCTGGGGCCGGCGGCGAGATCACCGGCGGGCCAGTGCCGCACGTCGGCGTCGCCCAGGTCCCGGCCGAGCCAGGCCGCGAGGTCCTCGGCCCAGCGCCCGTCGCGGAAGACCCGCCCGGTCTCGTCGAGGATGGTCAGCCGTGCGGCGCGGGACACGATCAGGTCCACCGGTTCGCCGGCGTCCAGCAGCCCGCTCAGGACCGCGGCGGCGTACGGCGTGCCCGACGCACCGGAGACTCCCACCACCCATGGTTCACGCATACCGTCCAGCCTGCCTGGTCACGCCGGGCGGCCGTCGGCCGCCCTCCTGGGTCCGCCGGGCCGGCCCCCCGCCCACGGTACCGACCTGCCATGCTGCCGTGGGCGCGATCCCACGCCTCCGGGAGGAATCGATGATGACCGACGACATCCTCTGGTCGCTTCGCTCCCACTGCCCCATTCCGCCGAGGCTGTCCCCGTACGCCGAGCGGGTGCAGCGGTGGCTCGACGACCGGCTGCCCGGCCTCGGCCTGCCGCTGGACGGACCGGCGCTGGACCGGCTGTCCCGCGCGGGTTTCGCCCGCTACGCCAGCCGGCTCTACCCGCAGGCCACCGAGGCCGATTTGCGGGTGGTGGCCGCCCTGTTCACCTGGTTCTTCCTGGTCGACGACGCCTGCGACGGCCCGCACCGGCTGACCCCGCAGCAGATCCGGGCGCTGCGCGACGGGACGCTGTGGCTGCTACGGGAGGGGCACCGGATCCGTCACCCGGGGCTCACCGGCCCGCTGCGCCGGCTGTTGGTGCGGGCCTGGCGGGAGCCGCGCCGCCGGATGCCGGCCCGCTGGCGGCTGCGGTTCGCCGACGCGGTCGGCCACCACCTGCACGGGACGTGGCAGGAGGCGGTGGAGAAGGTCGCCGGTCGGCCGCCGGACGTGGCCCGGTACGTCGAGCTGCGCCGGGCCACCTCGGCGGCGTACGTGTCGTACCCGCTGATCGAGTTCGTCACCGACCGCCCGCTGCCCGACGCGGTGTACCACCATCCGCTGCTGCGCGAGATCGCCGACCTCGGCAACGACCTGCTCTCCTGGTACAACGACCTCGCCTCACTGGAGCGGGACCGGGCCACCTCGGGCGGGCACAACCTGGTGCTCGCGCTGGCCGCCGAGCGGGGCGTCCCGATCGCCGCCGCGATCGACCTGGCCGCCGAGCGCTGGCGGACGGCGATGCGCCGCTTCGTCGAGCTCCGCGCGGCCGTGCCGTCGTTCGGCCCGGCGCTGGACGAGGCCGTCGCCGATTACCTCGACGGGGTCGCCGACGCCGTCCGGGGCACCATCGAGTGGACCCTGGAGAGCGCCCGCTACCCCACCCCGGCGGCCCGGGACTGACGGCTCCCGCCGGCCCGGCCAGAGGCCGGCTCAGGGGCGAGGAGCGGGCTCAGGGGCGCAGGCCGGCTCAGGGGCGCAGGCCGAGCCGTACCACCAGGTCGAGCAGGGCGAGCACGAACAGCGCGATGCCGACGAACCCGTTCGCGGTGAAGAACGCCCGGTTGACCTTGCTCAGGTCGGTCGGCGACACCACCAGGTGCTGGTAGCCGAACGCGACGGCGGTCAGCGCCAGCCCGATCCACCAGAGCCAGCCGAACCCGACCAGCGCCCCGAACCAGATGAACAGCGCGAACGTCACCACGTGCGTGACGGTGGAGGCGTGCAGGGCGAAGCGCAGCCCGTACCGGGCGGGGACGCTGTGCACGCCGATCTTCCGGTCCACGTCGGCGTCCTGACAGGCGTAGATCAGGTCGAAGCCGCCGATCCACAGGCCGACGGCCGCGCCGAGCAGCCAGGCCGGCCACGAGCCGGCGAAGGTGCCGGTGACCGCGAACCACGCGCCGACCGGGCCGACCGCCTGGGCGACCGCGAGGATCGCGTGCGGCCAGTTGGTGAACCGCTTGCCGTACGGGTAGACGACCAGCGGCACCACGGCGAGCGGGGCGAGCGCCAGGCAGAGCGGGTTGAGCAGGGCGGCTGCGGCGAGGAAGACCACCAGCGCGACGGCCGCGCCGGTCCACGCCGTCCGCACGCTCACCGCCCCGGTGACCAGTTCCCGGGAGGAGGTGCGCGGGTTCCGCGCGTCGATCCGCCGGTCGAGGATGCGGTTGGCGGCCATCGCGAACGTCCGCGCCCCGACCATCGCCACGGTGATCAGCAGCAGGTCTCCCCAGCGCACCCGCCCGCCGTGGACCTGCATCGCGGTCAGCGCCGACAGGTACGCGAACGGCAGCGCGAAGACGGAGTGTTCGATCGCGACGAGCTTGAGGAAGGACTTGACCCGGCCGGGGCGCTCGACGGGCTCCGTGACGGCGGCGGTCATCGGATCCCGTACTCCTTCCAGCGCTTGTCGACCAGGGAGACGACCTCAGGGGCCATGGTCATCTCCTCCGGCCAGCCCCGGGTATAGCCCTCGGTGGGCAGCTTCCGGGTGGCGTCGACGCCCGCCTTCCCGCCCCAGAACTGCTGGTACGAGGCGTGGTCGAGGTGGTCGACGGGTCCTTCGGTGAGCAGCAGGTCGCGGGCGTAGTCGACGTTGCCGAACGCCCGGAACGCGACCTCGTTGTAGTTGTGCACGTCGCAGTCCTCGTCGACGATCACGATCAGCTTGGTCAGCGACATCATGTGCGCGCCCCAGATGGCGTTCATCACCTTCTGCGCGTGCTTCGGGTAGCGCTTGCGGATCGACACGATCACGCAGTTGTGGAAGACCCCGGCGGCGGGCAGATCGTAGTCGACGATGTCCGGGATCAGGAAGCGCAGCAGCGGCGCGAAGATCCGCTCGGTGGCCTTGCCGAGGCCGTGGTCCTCCTGCGGTGGTTGCGACGTGACGATCGAGTGGTAGACCGGGTCGCGCTGCATGGTCATGCACTCGATGTGCATCACCGGGAAGGGCTCCACCGGCGTGTAGAAGCCGGTGTGGTCGCCGAACGGGCCCTCCGGGAGCCGCTCGCCCGGCTCGATGTACCCCTCCAGGACGATCTGCGCGTGCGCCGGCACCTGCAGCGGAACCGTCAGGCAGTCCACCATCTCGACCCGCTCGCCGCGCAGGTACCCCGCGAACAGGTATTCGTCGATGTCGGCGGGGAGTGGCGCGCTGGCCGAGTAGGCGACCGCGGGCTCGGTGCCGATGGCGATCGCCACCGGCAGCCGCTGGCCGAGCCGCTCGGCGACCGCGTGGTGCGCCGTGGAGTTCTTGTGGATCTGCCAGTGCATGCCGACGGCGTTCCGCGAGTGCTGCTGCAACCGGTACAACCCCAGGTTGCGCTTGCCGGTCTCCGGGTGCTTGGTGTGGGTCAGACCGAAGTTGTGGAAGATCCCGCCGTCACCCGGCCACACCTGCAGCCCCGGCAGCCGGTTCAGGTCGACGTCGTCGCCGCGGTAGACCACCTGCTGGCAGGGGGCGGTCTTGACCTTCTTCGGCGGCATCGACTTGAGCTGCATGACCTTGCCGAGGCCGTCCATCATCCCGGAGAGGCCCATCGGCAGCTCCGGCTTGAGCATGTTGCCGATCCGCTCGCCGATCTCGTCGAGGTTCTCGACGCCGAGCGCCATCGCCATCCGCTTCTCGGTGCCGAAGAGGTTGAGCACCACCGGCATCTCGCCCCGGGTGGGCCGCTCGAAGAGCAGCGCCGGCCCGCCGGCCCGCACGGTCCGGGTGACGATCTCGCTGATCTCCAGCGTGGGATCGACCGGGACGCTGACGCGGCGCAGCTCCCCCGCCCGTTCCAGGGCCGCGAGGAAGTCCTTCAGATCGGTGTACGGGAAGCCACGAGCCGCCATGACAGCCAGTCTCCCCCACCGGCCGCCGGAACCGCCGCTCCGGGTCCCCCGCGCCGACGCAGATCACCCGTCGCCGTGGTCGACGGCCCGCCTCCCGCTCGGCGGGGGCCGCGTACGGGCGGGCTCCTTTGGAGCTGCCCCGTCCACGCGCCCACCCAGGCAGCAGACATCCCTCCGAATCAAAATGAAGCTGACATCGCAGACGGATCAAAAAGCCTCTCAGCGCACGGTAGCCTGTCACTGACCCAGAGTGACATTCATCCCCCCAAGTTGATCAAACTCTCGGTCAACTTCCGCCGGGGCCGGTCCCGACGCGAATCTCTTGATCAACGCGGCGGCCTGCGGGTTGGGGTTGGGGTGCCAGGGAGGGGATCAGGTGGGTGGGGGACGGGTGCCCGAGGGGTTCGGCGAGCGACGGGTGCGGGTCGGCGAGGTAATGATCAACCACGTCCGTGGCGGGCAGGGGCCGCCGCTGGTGCTGCTGCACGGCTACCCGGAGTCCTGGTACATGTGGCGGGCCCTGCTGCCGGGGCTGGCCCGGCACTTCGACGTGATCGCCCCCGACCTGCGCGGCTTCGGTGACAGCGATGCCCCGGCCGCCGGGTACGACAAGAAGACCCTCGCCGCCGACCTGCACGGGCTGCTCGCCGAGCTGGGTGTGGCCGGCGACATCCGGCTGGTCGGCCACGACGTCGGCACCATGGTCGCCTACGCGTACGCCGCTGCCCACCCGGACCGGGTCAGTCGGCTGGTGCTCAGCGAGGCGCCGATCCCCGACGAGAGCGTCTACGCGTTCCCCGCGCTGACCCCGGCCGGCCCGGGGGTGTGGAACTTCGGCTTCTTCAGCCTCACCAACGGGCTGCCCGAGCAGCTCGTCAGCGGCCGGGAGACGCTCTGGGTGGACCGGTTCACCGACGCCCTGATGGTCCGCAAGGGCAGCATCGGCCCCGACGGCGTCGAGGAGTACGCCCGGCACCTGCGGGACGAGGCGCACCTGCGGGCGAGCTTCGCGTACTTCCGCGCGTTCGGTCAGGACATCGAAGACAACGCCACCTACCAGGCGACGCTGCTGCCGATGCCGGTGCTGGCCGTCGGCGGTCGGGCCAGCCTCGGCAACCAGGTCGCCGACCAGGCCCGCCGGTACGCCACGACGGTCCGTGGCGAGGTGGTCGAGGACTGCGGTCACTGGCTGTACGAGGAGCGGCCGGACGAACTCCTCGCACTGTTGCTGGACTTCCTCCGCCCGGCCTGACCCGCCGGCCAGTGCCCGGCCCAGCTGGTCCGGCGGTCCGGGCGTCGGCCGGGTCAGCCGGCGGCGGGCGCAGGGCTGGACGGCCAGGCGTGGTCGGCGAGCTGGGGGTCGAGCGGAGCGTCGGTGAGCCGGTTGGCGAAGGTGGAGATGGTGTACGTGCCGACGCCGAGGACCACGTCGAGGGCGTTGCCGGGGTGGTAGCCGGCGGCGAGGAAGGCGCGCAGCACGTCGTCCGGGACCGCGCCCCGGTGGTCCAGCACGGCCAGGGTGAACAGCCGCAGCGCCTCCAGCCGCGCCTCGGGCAGCGGCGTGCCGGAGCGCAGCGCGCCGATCAGCACCGGGTCGACACCCTGCCCGGTCAGCGTGCCGGTGTGCATCGCCACGCAGACGTGGCACTCGTTGCGGGTGGCGACCGTCAGCACGACGACCTCCCGCTCCAACTGGTCGAGACCGCACTGCTCGAAGATCCCGTTGATGGTGAGGAAGCCCTTGAGCAGCTGCGGCGAGGAGGCCATCAGGGCGACCGGCGCCGGGAGATAGCCGAACTTCCGCCGTACCCCCTCGATGGTCGGCTGGGCGGCGGCGGGCGCGGTGTCGTGGGTGTGGGCGGTGAAGGCGGCACTGGGCATGGGGAACCTGCTCTCCGATAGGCACGTGACGCCGGCCGTGACGTACGATCGTCAACGTGGTTGTCCAAACCGTAAACGTGGTTGTCGAATATGGCAACCACTGATCCCGCCCGCCCCGGCTTCGCGCTGCCCCTGCTGCTGCTGGCCGGCTTCCGCAGGCTCCTCGACGACCTGCACGCGGAGCTGGCCCGGCAGGGCCACCCCGAGCTGCGCCCGCTGCACGGCTTCGTCCTCCAGGCCGTCGGCCCCGACGGCACCACCGCCACCGAGCTGGGCCAGCGCCTCGGCGTCTCCAAGCAGGCCGCCGGCAAGACGGTCGACCGGCTGGTCGCCCTCGGCTACCTGGAACGCGCCGACGACCCGCGCGACGCCCGCCGCAAGCTGGTCCGGATGACCGCGCGGGGCTACGACGGGCTGGCCCGCTCGGCGGTGACCTTCGACGCGCTGCGCGACCGCTGGGCGGCCACCCTGGGCCCGGGACGGGTCGCCGCGATCGAGGACGACCTGCGCACGGTCGCCGCCGCCGACTTCTTCCGCCTCGACGTCCCGGGCTGGTTCGGCACCTGACCCGATCCCGACTCAGTCGGATGCCACCGCATTTCGCACAACTGGCGTTCTTAGCCCTGTGGTTATACATGTCGGAGCGCCGGGCACGGCGGGCCGAGGAACCGCTCAAGGGGGCACGATGAGGGCATGAGCGATGCGTACGTGTCCGGGGACCCGGACGGCCTCTCCCCCCTGCTGGTCCAGATCCGCGACGCGGTCGCCCGGGAACTGCACGCCCAGCTCACCATGCGAGCCGAGCGGATCGAGCTGCCCGACGTGCCGGAGGTGGCCTACCAGGTCACCCGGCAGGTGGACCGGGTCCTCACCGCGACGAGGGCTGCCCGGCCCTGATGAACGGAGCGGTGACTGTCACCCCCGGTCCTTAGAATCAGGGCGCCGATCCGGCCTGCGGGGTGCCCGCCGGTTTCTCCGGGTCGGCTTCCCTGACGAAGGAGATCGATGGGATCTGTGCGCGTTCCACGCGGTGGGGCGACCGTAATCCCGTCCGGCAGCGGCTCCCTGGCGGCCCGCCTCGGCGTGGTGGGGCTGGTCGCGGCGACCGCCGTGGGCAGCGTCGCCGCCCCGGCGGCGGCCGAGAGCGACCCGGGCTGGGTCAGCGCCTGGCTCGGTGACACCACCATCGGCGCGGCCGGCGCCCCCGGCCGGACCGCCGCGTTGAGCATGACCAACGTCGGAGCGGTCAACCCCCGGGTCAGCTTCGACCTGACCGCGCTGGCCGGCGTCGCCACCGCCACCTTCCCGGACTGGTGCGTCAGTTCGGCCACGGCGGTGACCTGCCCGATGCCCCCGACGGCCACTCCCGACGAGTTCGGCACCGTCAACGGCACGGTGCCGGTGGTGCTGCGGGCCGTGCCGGGGGCCGCCGACGGCGCGACCGGCACGATCGGCTACACGGTCGCCGCCGACCAGGTCGACCCGGAGACACAGCAGGCAACCGTCACGGTGGCCGCCGGCCCGGCCGCGGTCGACCTGGTCGACGCGTACGTGCCGGGGCCGGCTGTGGGCGACCGGATCGGCGTGCCCGTGGCGGTGGCCAACGGCGGCCACCAGCCGATCGAGGACCTGCGGGTGACCCTGCGCTTCCCGGTCGGGCTCGCCCCGAAGGCGTACCGCAACTGCCGCTACGGCACCGATCCGATCGTGCTTGCCACCGTGATGGTCTGCACCGTGCGCGGCGGCTTCGCCCCAGGCCAGCGCTACGAGGCGCGCGGTGGTATCCCCACCCGGGTCACCCCGGCCGCTCTCGGGAACAAGGGGATCACCCAGTTCGTCGAGCCGCTGGCCATGGCCGGCCCGCTGCCCGCCGGGGTGAAGCTCACCCGCCGGGAGGCGGACCGACCGCTGCGGCTGCGGGCGGTCGGCGAGCCGGTGGACGTCCTCACGGCCGAGCAGGATGACGCCTGGGGGCTGTACTACCTGCGCGGCATCCGGGGCGCGTTCGACGTGGTGGCGCTCGGGGCCACTGCCACCGGAGCGGTCGGCGACACCGTCCAGGTCCAGGTCGGCATCCGCAACGACGGCCCCGGGGTGCCCGACGACACCGTCTCGGGCGGCGGCTCGGCCAGCTTCCGGTTCGTCCCGCCGGCAGGGGCGACCGTGACGAACCACCCTGCCCGGTGCTCCCCGAGCGACGGCGAGGAGGGCGGGCCCGTCTACTGGTACTGCGGGAAGCCGGGGCTGGTCTTCCCCGCCGGCGAGACCTTCACCGTGGCGTTCGACCTGCGGATCGACGGCCCGGCCGGCGCGGCGGGCGAGGTGCGGGTCGACCCGTACCCGCGCATCGACGACCACCCGGCGAACGACGTGGCCGCGGTGACGCTGGGCTGACCGCCCCGAACACGGTGACCGCCGGGGGCCAGTTGGCCCCCGGCGGTCACCGGATCGGTTCGACGGTGCCGGGTCAGTCGATGCCGGCGTAGGAGTGCAGGCCGGTGAAGAAGAAGTTGACCCCGAACAGGTTCATCAGCATGGTGAGGAAGCCGAGGATGGCGAGCCAGGTGGCCACGTTCCGCTTGACGCTCGGGGTGGCCCGGGCGTGCAGGTAGCCCGCATACACCACCCAGGAGATGAACGCCCAGGTCTCCTTCGGGTCCCAGCCCCACGGCCGGCCCCACGCGGCCTCCGCCCAGATCGCGCCGGCGATCACTGCGAAGGTGAAGACCGGGAACGCGAAGGCGTGCAGCACGAAGGTCAGCCGCTCCAGGCCGGCCGCCGTCGGCAGCCGCTGCGCCAGGGTGTACGGGAAGCTGCGTTTTCCCTGCTCGTACCCGTTGCGCATGAGGAACGCGATCGCCGGCACCGCGCCGAGCAGGAAGATGCCGGACGAGAAGCTGATCGTCGACACGTGCACGATGTACCAGTACGACTGGAGCGCCGGCATCAGCGGCACCACCTCGACGAACAGCTTCAGCTCGGCGAACGCGAGCAGCAGCACCATCACCAGGGTGAGGAACAGCCCCAGGCGGCGCAGCGAGGGGCGCTTCCACAGCACGCCGAGCCAGGCCGCCGTCCCGATGAACGAGATCGTCAGCACGAACTCGTACATGTTGCCCCAGGGCATCCGGTCGGCGTCGATGCCGCGGGTGACCGTGGCCGCGAGGTGCAGCGCGGCGGCGAGGACGGTGATCCCGACCGCGACGAGGCCGAACAGCCGGGCCCGCTCCGCCGAGCGGCCGACCCGGGCCGGTGGTGCGACCGGGGCGGCGGGCGCGTCGACCAGGCCGCCGGACCCGCCGGCTCCCGCGCCGACCAGCTCGCGCGCGGCCGGGGCGACGGCCCTGGCGTTACCCAGGGCGTACTCGACGGCGTGGCAGATCATCGCGACCAGGTACGCCAGGATCGCGAACGTGACCAGCTGGTCGGAGAGTGCGGACATCACTCGGCTCCTTCTCGCGTCCCAGCGGGACCGCGCGCGTCGCGGCTCTCGCCGGCCCGCTCGCCCGGCTCCCCGTTGCGGCTGACGGCGGCGACGAGCTGCGCGAACTCGTCGGCGAACCCCGGATAGTCGGTGCGCGGCAGGCCACCGGCCTCCACCAAGCTACTACCGCCCGTCGGAGATCCGTCGGCGGGGTCGGCCGCCTCACCCGATCCGGCCGGCGTGACCCGGAACCAGACGCGCCGGCGCTTGCCGAACAGGGAGCCCATCAGGCCGACCAGCAGCACCGTCGAGCTGCCGAGCAGCAGCATCGAGCCGGGGTCGTAGCGCACCGACAGGGTGACGTACGGCTTGGTGCCGACGAACTCCAGGACGCTGCCGTCGTCCAGCGTCCACTTCTCGCCGAGGGCCAGCTTCTTGTCGCCGACCTGCTTGAGCTTGCCGTTGGTGACCTGGCGCTGGTCGAGCTTGTACACCGAGCCGGGGATGCCGGCGTCCATGCCCAGGTTCCCCCGGTATGCGACCAGCACCACCGCCGGGTTGTCCTCGGTCGGGAACTCCGACCGGTTGAACGGGCCCTGCTGCGGCGCGGTGGGCAGGTACAGCCCCTCGAAGGCGACCTGGAGGTTCGAGTCCCGCTTGCCGGTCTTCGGGTCGACGTTCACGTCCGGGAACGCGGCCAGTCCCTCGCTGGTCAGGGTGGCGTCCCCGCTGGTCAGGAAGGGGAAGTTGCTGGTCTGGGTCTTGCCGTACCGGTCGGTGTAGCGCAGCACCGGGGCGTAGCCGTGGCCGAGCAGGTAGACGTTGGCGTCGCCGAGGCGCAGCGGGGAGTTGACCGAGAAGGTCTCGGTGCGGGTGGCGCGGCCGGCCTCCTGCACGTCGACCGTGGCCCGGTAGAACTCGGGCTGGGCCGACTCCAGGAACCGCGCGTCGAAGTGGTTGAGGGTCAGGCAGAACGGCGGCAGGTCGGCGCTGTCCACCTGGGGGCCGAGCTTGGCCTCGGCGTACTGCTGCCGGGTGTTGCAGAAGGCGTTCTCCCCGCCGGCCACCAGCAGCTTGTTGCCGTGCCAGCCGAACCAGGAGCCGAGGGCGACCCCGATCAGCACGGCGATCAGCGAGGTGTGGAACAGCAGGTTGCCGGTCTCCTTGAGGTACCCCTTCTCGGCGGAGACCTCGTTTCCGCGCACCACCACCCGCCAGCGTCGCCGGCGCAGCTCGGCGGCGACGGCCTCGGCGTCGGTGGCGACACCGGTGCGCACGGCGTGCTGGGGCAGCCGCTCCAGGCGCTTCGGCGCGGCCGGCGGCTTCGTGCGCAGGGCGCGGACGTGGTCGCGCAGCCGGGGCAGGATGCAGCCGATCAGCGAGGTGAACAGCAGCAGGTAGATGGCGGAGAACCAGACCGACCCGAACACCTCGAACGCGCCGATCCGGTCCAGCCTCGGGGCCAGCTCCGGATGGTCGACGAAGTACTCGTTGACCTTCTCCAGGTTCACCCCGCGCTGCGGCAGCACCGAGCCGGGGATGGCCGCGACGGCGAGCAGGAAGAGCAGGATCAGCGCCGTACGCATGCTGGTGAGCTGCCGCCACGAGTTGCGCAGCAGGGCCAGCGCCCGGTTGGGCCGGCGGCGCGGCGCCTCGGCCGGGGGCACCGGCCGCTCCTTCACGATCGTCATCAGATGCTCACCTCACCCACGCCGAACGTCGTCTGCAACCAGATGACGAAGTTGGTCCACCCGCCGGTGACCAGCGCGAGGCCGATCAGCACCAGCAGGACGCCGCCGACCCGGGTGACCCAGCGGCTGTTGCGCCGGACGGCGCGGAACACCCCGAGCAGGCGGTGGAAGCCCAGCCCGAAGACGACGAACGGTATCCCCAGCCCGAGGCAGTACGCCACGGCGAGCACCACGGCCCGGTCGGTCTGCCCGCCGGGGGTGGCCATGCCGAGCACCGCCGCGAGTGTGGGGCCGGTGCAGGGCATCCAGCTCAGGGCGAAGACCGCGCCGAAGACGGGGGCCCCGAGCAGGCCGGCGGCGGGCAGCCGGTGGATCCGGAACTCCCGCTGCAGGCCGGGGAGCACCCCGACGAAGGCCAGCCCGAGCACGATGACCAGCGCACCGGCGCCGATCTCCAGGGCCCGCTCGTACTGGATGAAGACCCGGCCGACGCTGGCGAAGAGGATCGCGGTGGCGGTGAAGACGGCGGTGAACCCGGCGATGAACAGCAGCGTCCCGGCGAGCACCCGGCCCTTGACCGCCGCCGCCGACCGGCCCCGTTCCCGGGTCCGCTCCCGCACCGCCACGCCGCCGCCGTCGTCGGAGCCCTGCCCGGGGCCCGGGGTGCCGGCGGGGGGCGTTGCCGGCGCGTCCCGGCCCTCCAGGTCTGCGCCGGCCAGGCCGGTGACGTAGGAGAGGTAGCCGGGGACCAGCGGAAGGATGCACGGGGACAGGAAGCTGACCAGCCCGGCGAGTGCCGCCGCGCCGATGGCCAGTAGCAGCGGCCCGCTCTGGGCGACGTCGTGGAAGGTCCCGCCCATCAGCGGGAGCCGTTGGGCGCGGGCTGCTCGGCGGCGATCCGCGCGACGATCGGTTGCAGCCGTTCCTGGGTCACCGCCGACCGGATGACCACGGCCACCCTGCCGTCCCGGTCCAGCACGACGGTGGCCGGGATGGTGGTGGGCGAGATGTCGAAGGCGAGGGCGAGTCGGCTCGGCGGGTCGAAGAGGCTGGGGTAGGTGACCCGACCCTCCTCGAACGCGAGCGCCTTGTCCCGGTTGTCCTGCACGTTGATGCCGAGGAATTTCACCCCGGACGCCTTGGTGGCCTGGTAGGTGGCCTCCAGGTCGTCGGCCTCGGCCCGGCAGGGCGGGCACCAGGACCCCCAGAAGTTGACCACGACCACCTGGCCGCGGTCCGTCGTGACGTCGTAGCTGCCGCCGGTGAGCAGCTCACCGGACAGCTTCGGGGCGGTGGACCGCTGGTCGGGGGCGCATTCGATGGCGCCGTCGGTGGTGGCGCAGCGCTGCTCCTGGCTGTCGGAGGAGCAGCCGGCCAGCGCCGCCGTGGTGACCACGGCCGCGAGGAGTCCCGCGATCCACCTCCGGGCTGGCATCAGGCCCCCTTGGCCGTCCGAGCGGTCGGCGATGTGGCGACCAGGTGGGCGGCCGGCTCGCTGTAGCCGATCCCGACGATCTTCGCGCCGTCGAAGTGGAACGAGGTGAGGCTGGCCAGGCCGCACTGCCGCCGGCGCGGGTCGTGCCAGAGCCGTTTGCGCTCGACGTGGCGGCGCAGCGTCCAGATGGGGAGTTGGTGGGAGACCAGCACAGCCTCGCGTCCCTCGGCGGCGACCCGGGCCGCGTGCAGGGCGGCGAACATCCGCTCCGCGATGGCCCGGTACGCCTCGCCCCAGGACGGGGTGACCGGGTCGCGCAGCACCCACCAGTTGCGCGGGTCGCGGAACGATCCGTCGCCCGGGGAGACCTTCTTGCCCTCGAACCAGTTGGCGCTCTCGATCAGCCGCTCGTCCACCCCGACGGGCAGGCCGAACTGCCCGGCGATCGGCTCGGCGGTCTGCTGGGCACGTTCGAGGGGGCTGGCAACCACGTGCACCACGTCCCGCTCGGCGAGCCCCTGGGCCGCCGCCTTGGCCATCTGCACGCCCAGCTCCGACAGGCGGAAGCCGGGCAGCCGGCCGTAGAGGATCTGATCCGGGTTGTGCACCTCACCGTGCCGCAGCACGTGGACCACCGTCTTGCTCACCGCAGTGCTCCCTTCGTTCGCGACTGCGGGGCTCGCAAAACCGGCTCACTCCTCGCGCTCACCACTACCCCCCGTTGCCCGCCGCTGCCGCCGCGTTCGCCGCCGCGGGCAGGGCCGCGGCGATCTGCTCACACGCGGCGTCGTCGATCGCCGCCGAGACGAACCAGGACTCGAACGCGCTCGGCGGCAGGTAGACCCCGTCGGCGAGCATCGAGTGGAAGAACGCCTTGAAAGCCGGGACCTGCTGGGTCCGGGCGATGTCGTAGTCGACCACGTCGGCGTCCGTGAAGAAGATCGAGAACATGCTGCCCGCGTACGACAGCCGGTGCGGAACCCCGGCGGCGGTCAACGCGTCGGCGGCGAGCCTGCCCACGACGGCGGCCGTCTCGTCGAGCCTGCGGTAGACGGCGTCGTCGGCCAGCCGCAGCGTGGCCAGGCCGGCGGCGCAGGCGAGCGGGTTACCGGAGAGGGTGCCGGCCTGGTAGACCGGGCCGGCCGGGGCGAGTCGCGCCATGATCTCCGCGCGCCCGCCGAACGCCGCGGCCGGCAGGCCACCGCCCATGACCTTCCCGTACGTCCACAGGTCGGCGTCGGAGGGGTCGAGGCCGTGCCACCCGGAGCGGGAGACCCGGAACCCGGTCATCACCTCGTCGACGACCAGCAGCGCGCCGTGCGCGTGGGCGATCCGGGCGAGCTGAGAGTTGAACCCGTCGCGGGGGGCGATCACGCCCATGTTGCCGGCCGCCGCCTCGGTGATCACCGCGGCGATGTGCTGCCCCTCGGCGGCGAACGCCTCCTCGACGGCGGCGATGTCGTTGTACGGCAGCACGATGGTGTCGCCGGCCGCCGCGCCGGTCACGCCGGGCGAGTCGGGCAGGCCGAGGGTGGCCACGCCGGAGCCGGCGGCGGCGAGCAGGGCGTCGACGTGACCGTGGTAGCAGCCGGCGAACTTGACGATCTTCGAGCGACCGGTGAAGCCCCGGGCCAGCCGGATCGCCGACATGGTGGCCTCGGTGCCCGAGTTGACCAGCCGGACCTGCTCGACCGGGGTGCGATCGACGATCTCGGCGGCCAGCTCGACCTCGCCGGGGGTCGGGGCACCGAAGCTGGTGCCCCGGGCGGCGGCGGCCTGGACGGCCTCGACCACCTCCGGGTGGGCGTGCCCGAGGAGCAGCGGCCCCCACGAGCAGACCAGGTCGACGTAGCGCCGGCCGTCCGCGTCGTGGAGCCAGGGACCCTCCCCCCGGACCATGAAGCGCGGGGTGCCGCCGACGGCGCGGAACGCGCGCACGGGGGAGTTCACCCCGCCCGGCACGATGGCGCGGGCGCGGTCGAACAGGGCCTCGGAGGCCGGCGCGTCGGCAGGGTAACGGCCGGATCCGGCGGAAAAGGTATCGGTCACGATGCCGCCATTGTGTCAGCGCCGGGCGGCGAATCGGCAGCCACCCCTGGTCGGGGTTACCGGGCTCACGCGGAACGGCTGGCCGGGCGGGCTGCGAGCGCCTCGACGGGCCAGAGGACCCGGTTCACGCTAGGCTGATCGGGTGGATCGTGCCGAACTGTCCATCACGCTACACCGGACGGGCGATGAAGTGGTGCTTCGCCTCGCCGGTGAGATCGACATGCTCACGGCCGCCCAACTTTCGACCGTCGTCAACGAGGTGCTCGCCGATCCGCCCCTGCGGATCGTCCTCGATCTGGGCGGGGTCACCTTCTGCGACTCCCAGGGTCTGGGCACCCTGGTCGTGCTCAGCCGCAAGACCAGCCACGCGCAGAGCCTGCTCATCCTGACCGGCGTCGGCGACTTCCTGCTCCGGGTCCTGGACATCACCGGACTCCGCTCGGCCCTGATGATCCGCAACGGCGCCCCCACCGACTGACCGCCCCGCCCGCCCCGTCGCCGCCTAGCCGGACAGGTCGCGGCGGCGGAAGGTGAGCAGGCCCGCGGTGGCCAGCGCGGCTGCCGTGCCGGCCAGGGCCAGCAGCGGCGTGGCGGGGACCGACCCGCCCAGAACCTGCGGGGTGTGGGTGAACGGGGACAGGTCCAGCAGCCACTGGCTCAGCTCCAGCGCCGCGCCGAGCTGACCGAGAAGCAGGCAGCCGGCGAGCGCCGCCCAGGCCGCGCCGACGCTGATCCGGGGCAGCAGGCCGAACAGCAGCACCGCCAGGCCGACCAGCACCCAGACCGCCGGCACGTGGGCCAGCGCCGCCCCGGCCAGCCGGGGCACCTTGCCGGTCACGTCGGAGCTGCTGAGGCCGTAGGCGAGCCCGGTGACCGCGCCGGTCACCGCCAGCATCACCGCCGGGCCGAGCAGGGCGAAGGCCAGGTGGCCGAGCAGCCAGCGGGACCGGCTCGTCCCGGTGGCGAGCACCGGCTCGGCGCGCTGACCGGTCTCCTCCGTCCGCATCCGCAGCACGGCCTGGATGCCGTAACCGGCGGCGGCGAGCGCGACGATGCTCAGGGTCGTCCCGAGGTACGCCTCGGCGATCGACGCCGAGCCGCCGAGCCGCTCCATCAGCCGGGCGACGGTCTCGTTGCCGTCCACCGCGTCCCCGGCCGCCTCGGCGGCGCCGCCGAGCACCGCGCCGAGGGCCGCCGCGCCGACCGTCCAGCCGAGCAGCGCGACCCGGTTCAGCCGCCAGGCCAGCCCCCACGGACCGGCGAGGGCGGGGCCTGCGGCGGCCGGCCCGAGCCGCGGAGGCAGCACGCCCGCGCCGAGGTCGCGCCGCGCCGAGAGCCGGAACGCCACCGCGCCGACCAGCGCGGCCAGCCCGGCGAGCAGCGCCAGCGGCCACCAGCGCTCGCCGGCGTACGGGTGGGTGCGCTGGGCCCAGCCCAGCGGGGAGAGCCAACTCAGCCACTCCGTCCCGCCCGCGTCCCCGGCGAGCCGGACCAGGTACGCCGCCCCGAGGGCCGCGACGCCCAGCCCTCGGGCGCCGCCCGCGCTCTCGGTGAGCTGCGCGGCGAGGGCGCCCACGGTGGCGAAGACCGCCCCGGCGAGGGTGACCGAGAGCCCGAACGCCAGGGAGCCGGCCGCCGGCAGGCCGGCGGCGACCAGCCCGCCGGCCACGAGCAGCCCGAGCAGCAGGTCCGCCGCGTACGTGACGAGCAGCGCGGCGGCCAGCCCGGCGTACCGGCCGAGGACGGTCGCGCCGAGCAGCTCCCGCCGGCCCGCCTCCTCCTCGGTACGGGTGTGCCGGATGACGACGAGCAGGCTGATCAGGCCGACGATCAGGTGCAGCAGCCCGGACCGCTGGGCGGCGAGCGCGCCGACGCTGTCGCCGTACGCCGGGCCGAGCAGGGCCTCGATCGACGGGTTGCCGGCGGTGCTGGCCGCGTACTCGGCGCGCTGGGCGGCGGTCGGGTACAGCCCGGCGTACGTTTCGGCGTAGCTGGCCGGCAGCACCGCGATGAGCAGCACCCAGATCGGCAGCAGCACCCGGTCCCGGCGCAGGATCAGCCGGACCAGGTGCCGGGTGCCGGTCATCGGGCCACCCCGGCGGTGCTCGCCGACCCGTAGTGCCGCAGGAACAGCTCCTCAAGCGTGGGTGGCCGGCTGACCAGGCTCCGTACGCCGATCTCGGTGAGCCGGCGCAGCGCGGCGTCGAGCGCCGGGGTGTCCACGTCGAAGCGGACCCGGTCGCCGTCCACCCGCAGGTCGTGCACGCCGGCCAGCTCGGCCAGCCCGTGCGGCGGCCCGGCCAGCTCGGCGTCGACGGCCGTGCGCTGGAGGTGACGCAGCTCGGCCAGCGTGCCGGTCTCCACGGCGCGGCCGTTGCGGATGATCGTCACCCGGTCGCAGAGCGCCTCGACCTCGCCGAGGATGTGGCTGGAGAGCAGGACGGTGCGACCGGCGGCGCGGGCCCGGCCCACCCAGTGCTGGAAGACCTCCTCCATCAACGGGTCGAGGCCGGAGGTCGGCTCGTCGAGGATCAGCAGCTCCACGTCGGAGGCGAGGGCGGCGACCAGTCCGACCTTCTGCCGGTTGCCCTTCGAGTACGCCCGGCCCTTCTTGCGCGGGTCCAGCTCGAACGCGGCGAGCAGCTCGTCGCGGCGGGTGCGGTCGATCCCGCCGCGCATCCGGCCGAGCAGGTCGATCACCTCGCCCCCGGTGAGGTTGGGCCAGAGGGTCACGTCGCCCGGCACGTACGCCAGGCGGCGGTGCAGGGCGACGGCGTCCCGCCACGGGTCGCCGCCGAGCAGGCGGGCGGCCCCCGTGTCCGCCCGCAGCAGGCCGAGCAGCACCCGGATGGCGGTGGACTTGCCGGCGCCGTTGGGCCCCAGGAAGCCGTGCACCTCACCGGCGCGGACGGTCAGGTCCAGCCCGTCGAGCGCCCGGGTCCGGCCGAAGGTCTTCACCAGACCGGCCACCGTTATCGGAGTTTCCATGCTTCAGAAGCTACAGTCGTTTCACGAAGTTGTGAAGCCTGTGGAAGCTGGGGCACCATCAGATACCCGACCTACGCCGAGGAGAGCCGGATGACCGCCGCCGACCCGCCCCGCCGCGACGACGAGGCGGTCCACCTCTTCGTCGAGCGGATGGCCATGGCCTTCGCGGAGGTCGGTTTCCCCCGGATGGCCGCCCGGGTGCTGTTCACGGTGATGAGCGCGGACGAGCCGCTGACCGCCGCCGAGATCGGCGAGCGGCTCGACGTCAGCGCGGCGGCGGTCTCCGGCGCGGTCCGCTACCTGACCCAGTTCGGCATGTTGGTCCGCGAGCCGGTGAAGGGCTCCCGCCGGGACCGCTACGGGCTCTCGGACAACCCCTGGTACGAGGGGACGATCACGAAGACCGGCCTCTACAAGGGCTTCATCGACATCGCGGACGGCGGGGTCGACGCCCTCGCCGGCCGGAGCACCCCGGCCGGCGAGCGGGTCGCCGAGATGCGTGAGTTCTTCGCCTTCGTCCAGGAAGAGATCGACTCGCTCGGCGAGCGCTGGCGGGCCCGCCGCGCCGCCACGGGCCACGGCGGGTTGCCACCCGGCTAGATCAGCGGGTGTTGCCCCAGCGAGCCTGTTCCAGCAGGTCGACGGCCCGGGTTCGGGCCTCCGGGCCGTCCGCCCGGAGCAGGGCGGTGGCCTCGTCGACGGCGTCGGTGAGCGTGCGCCACTGCGTCTCGCGCTCCCGGACCAGGTCCGACTGGGCGGCGAGCTGCCGGGTCTTGACCCACAGCTCGACGAAGACAGACACCTTGGCCCGCAGCACCCACGGGTCGAAGGGCTTGGTCAGGTAGTCGACCGCACCGACCGCGTACCCGCGCAGGGCGAGCTGGGCATCCTTGTCGGCCGCGGTGAGGAAGATGATCGGCACGTGCCGGGTGCGTTCCCGCCGCTTGATGTGGCTGGCGGTCTCGAAGCCGTCCATGTCGGGCATCTGCGCGTCCAGCAGGATCACCGCGAAGTCGTCCACCAACAACTGCTTGAGCGCCGCCTCGCCGCTCTCCACAGCGACCGACTGCACCGGCAGCCCCTGGAGAATCGCCTCCAGGGCCATCAGATTCTCCCGCCGGTCGTCGACCAACAGCGCCTTGGCCGTCTGGGTCACGCTCTCTCCTCGCCTCGGCTGCCGCCCACCCAGGACGCCATCAGCTCGATCAGGTCGTCCAGGTCAACAGGTTTGGTGATGTAGTCGCTACCGCCCGCCGCGAGCGCGGACTCGCGGTCGCCCGGCATCGCCTTCGCGGTAAGGAAGACAATAGGCAGGTCGGCGAAGCGGTGGTTACGGCGGATCTGCCGGGTGGTCTCGTAGCCGTCCTGGTCGGGCATCATCGCGTCCATCAGCACGATGTCCACCTCCGGATGCTCGGCCAGCCGGCGGACGCCGTCCGCCCCGTTGTCCGAGTACAACACGGTCATACCGTGCAACTCCAATGCGCTGGTCAGCGCGAAGACGTTCCGCACGTCGTCGTCGATGATCAACACGGTGACGCCCTCCAGCCGGCGGGTGGCCGGCGTCTCGGCCACCCCCGACAGCTCCGGCGGGGACATCAGCAGCGACGCGGGCAGGCCCGCGCGGGCCGGCGACGGTGGCGCGGGCGCGACCACCGCGTCCGGAGCCAGCACGTCCGGTACGTACAGGGTGAAGGAGGAGCCGTCTCCCGGCACCGAGGCCACGGCGATCGAGCCGCCGAGCAGGCGGGCCAGGTCCCGGCTGATCGACAGCCCCAGCCCGGTGCCGCCGTACCGCCGGCTGGTCGTGCCGTCCGCCTGCTGGAACGCCTCGAAGATCAGCGACAGCTTGTCGTCCGAGATGCCGATCCCGGTGTCGATCACCGTGAAGGCGATCACCTGTCGGGCGTTGGTCAGCGCCGGCACGTCGAAGACGACGCTCTCGGACGCCGGGGCGATCCGCAGCGTCACCGTGCCGCTGTCGGTGAACTTCACCGCGTTGGAGAGCAGGTTGCGCAGGATCTGCTGCAACCGCCCGGTGTCGGTGACCAGCGCTGGGGGCAGGTCCTCGGCCACCCGGACCTGGAAGTCGAGGCCCTTGTCCTCGGCCTGCGGGGTGAACGCCTGCTCTACGAACCCGCGGATCTCGTCGAACCGGACCTCGGTCGGCTCGACGTCCATCCGGCCCGCCTCGATCTTGGACAGGTCGAGGATGTCGTCGATCAGACGCAGCAGGTCCGAGCCGGAGTTGTGGATGGTCCGGGCGAACTCGATCTGCTTCGGGGTGAGGTTCTGCTCCGAGTTCTCCACCAGCAGCCGGGCCAGCAGCAGCAGCGAGTTCAGCGGCGTACGCAGCTCGTGGCTCATGTTGGCCAGGAACTCCGACTTGTACGCCGAGGCCCGGGTGAGCTGCTGGGCCTTGTCCTCCAGGCCGAGCCGGGCCAGCTCGATCTCCCGGTTCTGGGTCTCGATGTTGGCCTTCTGCTCGGACAGCAGCTGGGCCTTGTCCTCCAACTCGGCGTTGGTGCGCTGCAACTCGGCCGACTGCTCCTGGAGCTCGTGGGCCAGCCGCTGCGACTGGGCCAGCAGCTCCTCGGTGCGCCGGTTGGCCTGGATCGTGTTGACCGCGACGCCGATGGTCAGCACCAGCCGCTCCAGGAACGACAGGTGCAGTTCGGAGAAGGCGGCCACGCTGGCGAACTCGATCACGCCGAGCAGCTCGCCCTCGAACAGCACGGGCAGCACCACCAGGTCGGACGGCGGGGTGTCCGCCAACCCCGAGCGCAGGGTGAGCCGGCCGTCCGGGGAGGCGCTCACCCGGATCGTCCGGCGGGACAGCGCGGCCTGCCCGACCAGTCCCTCGCCGGGGCCGAACGTGACGTCGTGCCCCCGGGCCACGTAGCCGTACGAGGCGGTCAGCCGCAGCCGCATGCTGCCGTCGGAGGTGTCGACCAGGAAGAACGCGCCGAGCTGCGCGTCGACCAGCGGGGTCACCTCCATCATGATCATCCGGCAGACCTCGCCGAGGTCCCGCTGCCCCTGGAGCAGGCCGCCGATGCGGGCCAGGTTGGAGTCCAGCCAGCCCTGCTCGGCGTTCTTCTTCGTCGTCTCCCGGAGGGTGACGATCATCTGGTTGATGTTGTCCTTCAGCTCGGCGACCTCGCCCTGGGCCTCGACCGCGATCCGCTGGGTCAGGTCGCCCCGGGTCACCGATGTCGACACCTGGGCGATGGCCCGGAGCTGGGTGGTGAGCGTGGAGGCGAGCTGGTTGACGTTCTCGGTGAGGTCCCGCCAGGTGCCGGAGACGCCCTTCACCTGCGCCTGGCCGCCGAGCTTGCCCTCGATGCCGACCTCGCGGGCCACCCGGGTCACCTCGTCCGCGAACGAGGAGAGCTGGTCCACCATCGTGTTGACCGTGTTCTTCAGCTCCAGGATCTCGCCCTGCGCGTCCACGGTGATCTTCTGGCCCAGGTCGCCCTTCGCGACGGCCGTGGTCACCGACGCGATGTTGCGCACCTGCGACGTCAGGTTCGACGCCATCGAGTTCACGTTGTCCGTCAGGTCCCGCCACGTGCCCGAGACGCCCTTCACCTGCGCCTGACCGCCCAGCTTGCCCTCCGTGCCCACCTCACGGGCCACCCGGGTCACCTCGTCCGCGAACGACGACAGCTGGTCCACCATCGTGTTCACCGTCGACTTCAGCTCCAGGATCTCGCCCCGGGCGTCCACGGTGATCTTCTGCGACAGGTCGCCCTTCGCCACCGCCGTGGACACCTGGGCGATGTTGCGCACCTGGGCGGTCAGGTTCGACGCCATCGAGTTCACGTTGTCGGTCAGGTCCCGCCAGGTGCCGGCGACGCCGCGCACCTGGGCCTGGCCGCCGAGCTTGCCCTCCGTGCCCACCTCACGGGCCACCCGGGTCACCTCGTCCGCGAACGAGGAGAGCTGGTCCACCATCGTGTTCACCGTCGACTTCAGCTCCAGGATCTCGCCCCGGGCGTCCACGGTGATCTTCTGCGACAGGTCGCCCTTCGCGACGGCCGTGGTCACCGACGCGATGTTGCGCACCTGCGACGTCAGGTTCGACGCCATCGAGTTCACGTTGTCCGTCAGGTCCCGCCACGTACCGGAGACGCCCTTCACCTGCGCCTGACCGCCCAGCTTGCCCTCCGTGCCCACCTCACGGGCCACCCGGGTCACCTCGTCCGCGAACGACGAGAGCTGGTCCACCATCGTGTTCACCGTGTTCTTCAGCTCCAGGATCTCGCCCTGCGCGTCCACGGTGATCTTCTGGCTCAGGTCGCCCTTGGCGACGGCCGTCGAGACCTGGGAGATGTTGCGGACCTGGCTGGTCAGGTTGCCGGCGAGCTGGTTGACGTTCTCCGTGAGGTCCCGCCAGGTGCCGGAGACCCCACGCACCTGGGCCTGGCCGCCGAGCTTGCCCTCGATGCCGACCTCGCGGGCCACCCGGGTCACCTCGTCGGCGAACGACGACAGCTGGTCCACCATCGTGTTGACGGTGTCCTTCAGCTCCAGGATCTCGCCCTGCGCGGCGACGGTGATCTTCTGCGACAGGTCGCCCCGGGCGACGGCCGTGGACACCTGGGCGATGTTGCGCACCTGGGCCGTCAGGTTCGACGCCATCGAGTTGACGCTGTCGGTGAGGTCCTTCCAGGTGCCCGCGACGTTCGGCACCTCCGCCTGGCCGCCGAGCTTGCCCTCGGTGCCCACCTCCCGGGCCACCCGGGTCACCTGCTCGGCGAAGAGTCGCAGCGTGTCGGTGAGATAGTTCATCGTGTCGGCCAGCTCGGCGACCTCGCCGCGCGCCCCGACCGTGATCTTCTGCGACAGGTCGCCCTTGGCCACCGCCGTCGCCACCTGCGAGATCGACCGCACCTGGCCGGTCAGGTTCGACGCCATGGTGTTCACCGAGTCGGTGAGGTCCTTCCAGGTGCCGGCCACCCCGCGCACGTCGGCCTGGCCGCCGAGCTTGCCCTCGGTGCCCACCTCCCGGGCCACCCGGGTCACCTCGTTGGAGAAGGACGAGAGCTGGTCGACCATCGTGTTGACCGTGCGGCCGATCCGCAGGTACTCGCCGCGCAGCGGCCGGCCGTCGATCTCCAGCGCCATGTGCTGGGAGAGGTCGCCGTCGGCCACGGCCACGATCACCCGGGCGATCTCGGTGGTCGGGCGGCCGAGGTCATCGATCAGCGAGTTGACCGCGCGCTGCCCCTCCGCCCAGAAGCCCTCCAGCCCCTCCTCGTCGAGACGCTCGGTGAGCCGGCCGTCCCGGCCGACGATTCGGCTGATCCGGCGCAGGTCCAGGTGCTGCCGCTCCTGGAGGGCCACCACGTCGTTGAACGCGTCCGCCACCTCGCCGGCCGCGCCCGCCCGCCGGGGCAGGCGGACCTTCAGGTCACCGCCGCGCACCCGGCGCAGCGCCTCCGCCAGCTCGCTGAGCAGGGCGGCCTGGTCCGGCGCGGACGGGTCCGCGGCTACCGAGTGTTTCGCCGTGGTCATCATTCCTCGCTCAGTTCGGGACCGCCGGGGCCTGCCGGCACACCGGCCATCCCATCATTGTGCCCGGCCGAGCGTCGATGCCGCGCCGCGCCGCCCGCCGGGTCGCCCACGCGTCGAAGCAGCTCACGGCTCAGGGGAACACGGCCTGCCGGGACGACGGCCGCCGGAGCCAACGCCGCCCGGGCGGTCCCCCGGGCGGGTACGCCCCTCGTGGCGGCATCCGGGTCGGCTTGGCTTACGGCCGGGCCGCGGTGGAGGATACGAAGGTGTCAGCGGAGGCGGGACCGGCGACCTCAGGCGGTCCGGACGAACGCGTCCGTCGGGTACGGCTGCCCGCCGACCGGCGGACGCCGGCCGCCGCGCGCGCCCTGGTCCGGTCCGTGCTGGCCGCCGCGAGCCTCGACGACCTGCTCAACGAGGCCCTGCTGTTGACCACCGAGCTGACCACGAACGCCGTCGAGCACGCCCGCACGGAACTGGACATCGAGGTCGTCGCCGACGACGTCGGGCTGACCGTCACCGTCTCCGACTTCGCCGCCAGAACGGTCGACGAGCTGACCGTGGGCGTCCGCAACGACAGCTCCGAGATCAACGAGGTCTCCGAGCGGGGCCGCGGGTTGCTGCTGGTCGACCACTTCGCCAGCCGGTGGGGCACCACGTACCTGCCCACGGGCAAGGGGGTGTGGTTCCGGCTCGACCGGCGCGACCCCGCCGGGCGGCCGGTCGCCCCCGGCCCGCCGCCCGCCGGCGGGTGGGGCCTGGCGACCATCCGCTCCGGCGACGGTCCGGCCACCGAGCACCCTGGGCCGAGCGCCGGGGCGATGAGCGAGCTGATGCAGACCGCTCCCGACCAGTACGCCGAGGACCCGCTGCCCGAATTCGCCACCGACCTGCTCACCCGGCTGGCCGAGATGGTCGGCGCGGCCGGCGGCGTGGTCCGGCTGGACCGGGGTGACGGGCAGGGCACGCAGGTGCTGGCCCGCTACGGTCGCGCCCCGCGGGCCGGAAACGAGCTGCTCCGGGTGCCGCTGGCGGTGCACCGGCCATACGCCGGGGAGCTGGAGCTGGACGCCGCCCCCTCGACGTACGCCCGGCCGTTGGCGGTACTGACCGCCGAGCGGCTCTCGCTGCACCTGGAGAACGACCGGCTGCGCCGGGCCAACGTCCGCCGGCAGGCCTGGCTGACGTTCCTCGCCGAGGCGAGCGAGCTGCTGGCCCAGTCCCTGGACGTCGAGCTGACCATGGCACTGATCCCGCAGCTCGTGGTCCCCCGCCTCGGCCAGTGGTGCGCGGTGCACACCGCCGACGAGTGGGGGCAGCTGCGGCTCGCGGCGGCCACCCACGCCGACGAGTCGGTGCTGCCGCAGCTGGACAAGGTGCTCCGGGAGACGGGGACGGACTCGGTGCAGGCCCGGCTGCGCGAGGCGTCCCGGACCGGGTCGCAGGTGCCGCTCGGCGGGCCGATGGAGGGCTTCGCCGTCCCGCTGGTGGCGCGCGGCCAGCGGCTGGGCACCCTGGCGGTCGGCCGGCACCAGCGCCACCGGCACGACCCGGACGAGGTAGCCGTGCTGGAGGACGTGGCCCGGCGGGCCGCGCTGGCCATCGAGAACGCCCGCATCCACGCCGAGCGGCGCAGGGTGGCGCAGACCCTCCAACAGTCGCTGCTGCCGCCGGCCCTGCCGGTCGTCGAGGGCATCGGCCTCGCCGCCGAGTACGTGCCGACCGGGGACGACGCGGAGGTCGGCGGCGACTTCTACGACGTGCTCCCGCTGCCCGACGGGCGCTGGCTGGTGGTGGTCGGCGACGTGTCCGGCAAGGGGGTCGAGGCGGCTGCGGTCACCGGGCTGGTCCGGGACGTCATCCGGGTGCTGGTCGGCGACGGCAAGCCGCTGCCGGAGGTCCTGGGCCGGCTCAACGAGACGCTGGTCGAGCGGGGTGGCGGGCGCTACTGCACGCTGGCGCTGGCGGCGGTCGGGCCGGGCGACGGCGACCGGTTGGACGTGGCCCTGCACCTGGCCGGACACGACCGGCCGGTGCTGCTGCGGGCCGGCGACGGGGCCGACTTCGTCGGGGCCACCGGCACCGCGCTCGGCCTGCTCGACGCGATCAGCTCGCCGACGGCACAGGTCACGCTCGCCCCCGGCGACTCGCTGATCTTCTACACCGACGGGGTGACCGAGCGCAGGCGGGGCCGGGAACTGTTCGGCACCGATCGGCTGCGGGAGTCCGCCGCGCCACTGGCCGGGTACTCGGCCGACGTGGTGGCCGCCCGGCTGCGCTCGACCGCGATCGGGTTCTCGGTCGAGGCCCCCCGCGACGACATCGCCATCCTGGTGCTGCGCAACGACCGGCTCTGAGCCCAGAGCGAGCGCCCCGGGAGGGAGAACCCCGGACCCGGTTACCCTCGGCTGCCCCACGGTCATTGGAGGGACAGCACATCTCCTCCGCCGGTGCTAGGTTCCCCCCATGTCGACGGCGGCGGCCCCCAGCGCGCGAACCCCGTCGTCGGTCTGGCTGCTGACCACGATTCATCTGGCCTTCGCGGGTGCCTTCCTGCTGGTAACCGTCCTCTACCTCGGACGGATGGCCGCAACCGGGGCCGGTCCTGCTGACATGCTCAGCGGCCGCTTCGACCCGAAGGATCTGGTCCCCTTCGGACTGTCCGGGGTGAACCCGTTCACCTGGCTCTACGCTTTGGTCGCGCTGCTCTACCTGGTCGGCTTCCTGGTCAGCCCAGCTCTGGCCATGGTCTCGTTGCCGCTGCTCGCGCGAACCTGGCATGCGCTGTCCCGCCCGGCCAGGGCCCTGCTGCTGGCAGGGATCGTCAGCGCGATGGCCCTACCCCTGCTCCGCCTCCTCCCCGCCGTCGGCGACATGCACCGGTGGTGGCTGGACTGAGCGCCTCCGCATGACCGGAACGGCTGTCATGTCCCCTGGCGCGGAGGATGCGGCCGTCACAGGCCGCCGGGGAGGCGGCCGGGGGCCAGGCGCTGGTGCGGGTCGAGGTATTCCTTCGCCGCCCGCAGCCTGGGCAGTGAGGCCAGCTCGCCCCAGAGGTCGACCGCCTGGCGCACCGGTGGCGGCGCCGCCACCACGACGCACCGGCCACGCCGGGCGAGCAGCACCCGGCGCACCCCGGTGACGATCGATGCCACCCGCTCGGCGGGCAGGGAGCCGGGCAGGGCCGCGTGCACCACGCCCTGCCCGGCGGAGCCTCGGATCGGGACCGGGCCGCCGGCCGCGTCGCGCAGCGCGTAGACGGCCGCGTGGAGGTCTGTGGTCGGCACCTCTATGCGCAGCGCGGTCTCGCCGGGGCCGAACGGATAGCTCCGCCACCACGTCGGCGCCGAGTGGTCGACGGTTGCCTCGTCGCCCAGCAGGGCGAGCAGGCTGTCCACCCGTTCGGAGACGTCGGCGGGGCCGCCCTCCAGCAGCACCGTCAGGGTGCCCGCCCCGGCCGGTAGCGCCGCCCGGCGGAACATCGAGGGGTGCCGGGCGCGGGCAGCGGCCGCCGGGTCGTCGGGGTGCGGCACCGGGCGCACCCGGTTCGCCCGGGCCGGCAGGTCCAGCTCGACGGCCGCCGGGTCGAGCCGGGCGGCGAGCACCGCCCGGACCAGATCGGGCAGTTCCAGCGGGCTCCCCACCGGGCGGGTGACCCAGACCTGACTGGCCGGCACCGGCTGCACCCGCAGGGTGGCCGAGACCAGCACCCCGAGGCCGCCCTGCGAGCCGCAGAGCAGCCGGGCCAGCTCCAGGCCGGGCGTGCCGCCGCCCGCGCTGGTCAGCTCGCCGTCGGCGGCCAGGTAGCGCACCCCGACCAGTTGGTCGCAGGGGCCGCCGTGGCGGTGCCGCAGCGGGCCGGACTCGTCGGCGGCCAGCACCCCGCCGACCGTCGCACCGGGCGAGGGCGCGTCGAGGGCGAGGCGCTGTGCGGTGCGTTCCAGGACCGCCTGGGCCGCGCGCAGCGGGGTGCCCGCGCCGATCTCGGCCACCTGCGTGCCCGCCGGCTGGTGGCCGATGCCTGCCAGCCGGCCGGTGTCGAGCATGATGTCGACCTGCTCCGGGGCGGCACCCCAGTCGATCTTCGTGCCAGCGCCCCGGGGCACCACCGTCAGGTCGTGGGCGGCGGCCAGCCGGAGCACCTCGGCCGCAGCGGACAGATCGCCGGGCACCGCCACCCACCGGGCCGGCCGCCCGGCGACCTCGTCGGCCGCCCCGGCGAAGCGGGCGAAGGAGGGACCGCAGATCTCGGTAAGTCGACGAGTGATGCCCATTGCCCCGGACCGGTCGGTCGACCGTGCTGCTGCCGCCATGGCGGTTATCGTACAGGTGTTCGAACAGAACGGTGGGTGCCGCGCGCGGCGTCGGGCCGCCGGCCCCCGCGAAGGAGCCGGGCGCAGGGGGAACACCTCGCCGGGCCGCCGCAGCGCCCCGACGGCAACCCGGCCGGCCGGTAACCTGACCGGCGTGACCACCGAGATCCCGCCCGTCGCCAAGCAGGTTCCCACCGAGCGCATCCACCACGGCGACACGGTCGTCGACGAGTACGCCTGGCTGGCCGCCAAGGACGACCCGGAGATGACCGCCCACCTGAGGGCGGAGAACGCGTACACCGAGGCGCGCACCGCGCACCTGGAGGAGTTGCGCGGCACCCTGTTCGAGGAGACCCGGCGCCGCACCCAGGAGACCGACCTGTCGGTGCCGACCCGCAAGGGCGGCCACTGGTACTACACCCGCACGGTCGAGGGCCAGCAGTACGGCGTGCACTGCCGCCGGGCCGTCCACCCCGGCGAGACCGAGCCGCCGGTGAGCGCCGACGGTGCCCCGCTCGACGGCGAGGAGGTGCTGCTCGACGGCAATCTGCTGGCCGAGGGGCACGACTTCTTCTCGCTCGGCGCGTTCGACGTCAGCCCCGACGGCCGGTGGCTGGCGTACTCGACGGACTTCTCCGGCGACGAGCGGTTCACCCTGCGAGTGAAGGACCTCAGCACCGGCGAGGTGCTGCCCGACGAGGTGCCCGACACCTCCTACGGCGCCGCCTGGTCGGCGGACGCCTCGGTGCTGTTCTACGTCACCGTGGACGACGCCTGGCGGCCCAACCGGGTCTGGCGGCACCTGATCGGCACCCGGGCCGCCGAGGACGTCGTGGTCCACCAGGAGGACGACGAGCGCTTCTGGGTCGGCGTCGAGCTGACCCGGTCGGAGAAGTTCATCCTGATCGACAGCCACAGCAAGATCACCAGCGAGGTGCGGGTCATCCCGGCCGGCAATCCCACCGGCGAGCCGGCCCTCGTCGCACCCCGCCGGCAGGGCGTCGAGTACAGCGTCGAGCATCACGGGCACCGCTTCCTGATCCTGCACAACCACGACGCCGAGGACTTCGCGCTGGCGTTCACCTCGGCGGACGCGCCGGGCGACTGGGTGCCGCTGATCCCGCACACCCCCGGCACCCGGCTGGAGGCGGTCGACGCCTTCGCCGACCACCTGGTCGTCTCGCTGCGCAGCAACGGGCTGACCGGGCTGCGGGTGCTGCCGGTCGGCGGCGGCGACGGCCACGACATCGACTTCCCGGAGCCGATCTACAGCGTCGGGCTGGACAACAACCCGGAGTACCGCACCCGGCAGGTCCGGCTGCGCTACGCCTCGCTGGTCAGCCCCGACTCCGTGTACGACTACGACCTGGTGACCCGGGAGCTGACGCTGCGCCGGCGCAAGCCGGTCCGGCCCGGTCCGGACGGCCGGGAGTACGACCCCGCCGACTACGAGCAGCACCGGGACTGGGCGCTCGCCGACGACGGCACCAGGGTGCCGATCTCGCTGGTCTGCCGGGCCGGCACCCCGCGCGACGGCTCCGCCGCCTGCGTGATCTACGGGTACGGCTCGTACGAGGCGAGCATGGACCCGTGGTTCTCCATCCCCCGGCTCTCCCTGCTGGACCGGGGCGTCATCTTCGCGGTCGCCCACATCCGGGGTGGCGGCGAGCTGGGTCGCCGCTGGTACGACGAGGGCAAGATGCTGGCCAAGAAGAACACCTTCACCGACTTCGTCGCCTGCGCCCGGCACCTGGCCGGCTCGGGCTGGACGTCGCCGGACCGGCTGGTGGCCCGGGGCGCCTCGGCCGGCGGCCTGCTGATGGGCGCGGTGGCCAACCTGGCCCCGGAGGCGTTCACCGGCATCGTCGCGCAGGTGCCCTTCGTGGACGCGCTCACCTCGATCCTCGACCCGTCGCTGCCGCTGACCGTCACCGAGTGGGAGGAGTGGGGCAACCCCCTCGACGACCCCGAGGTGTACGCGTACATGAAGTCGTACACCCCGTACGAGAACGTGGCGGCGGTGGACTACCCGGCCATCCTCGCGGTGACCAGCCTCAACGACACCCGCGTGCTGTACCACGAGCCGGCCAAGTGGATTGCCCGGCTGCGGGCGGTCGCACCCCGGGGCGACTACCTGCTCAAGACCGAGATGGGCGCCGGCCACGGCGGCCCCAGCGGCCGGTACGACTCCTGGCGCGAGGAGGCGTTCATCAACGCCTGGGTCCTCGACCGCCTGAAGGCGGCGTAGGGGAAAGCCCTCCCCCACCGGCCTCCCCCACCGGCCTCCCCCACCGGCCTCCCCCACCGGCCTCCGCCACCCGGCGGAGGCCGGTGGAGCACGCATCGGGGCACGCCGTTGATGGGGCCGGCGGGGCGCGCCGTCAGGAGGCGGCGACCAGGTCGGCGAGCAGGGCCGGATCGACGTTGCCGCCGGTCACCACCGCGACGGTACGGCCCGCCGGCAGCTCGGCGGCTCGGAACAGCCGGGCGGCCGTCGCCACCGCCCCGCTCGGCTCGACCACCAGCCGGGCCTCGTTGATCAGCCGGCCCGCCGCCGCCCGGATCTCCTCCTCGGTCACGGTGACGATGCCGTCGAGGCGGTCCCGCAGGTGGGCCAGGGTCAGCTCGGACAGGTTGGTGCGCAGCCCGTCCGCGCAGGTGCGGTAGGTCAGCTCGACGTCCCAGGGCACCACCCGGCCGGCGGCGAGCGACTCCCGGGCGTCGGCGGCAAGCTCCGGCTCGACGCCGATCACGGCGGTCGACGGGCGCAGCGCCCGCAACGCCGTGGCGACTCCGGAGGCGAGGCCGCCCCCGCCGACCGGCACCAGCACCACGTCCACGTCGGGCAGGTCGTCGACGATCTCCGTGCCGACGGTGCCCTGGCCGGCGATGATCCGCCGGTCGTCGAAGGGCGGCACCAGCGCCGCCCCGGACCCGGCGACGATCCGTTGCGCCTCGGCCAGCCGCTGCGCGGGCGGGACGAGCAGCACCGTCGCCCCGAACGCCCGCATCCGGGCGATCTTCACCTCCGGGGCGCCCTCCGGCACCACCACCGTGCACGGCACGCCGGCCGCCCGCGCCGCGTACGCGAGGGCCTGCCCGTGGTTGCCGGACGAGTGGGTGACCACCCCCCGGTCCCGTCGGGCCGGGTCGAGGCGGGCGACCGCGTGGGTTGCGCCGCGCAGCTTGAACGAGCCGACCGGTTGCAGGCTCTCCGGCTTCAGCCACAGCGCGTCGTCCCAGGGGGCGCGCAGCAGCGGCGTGCGGAGGACGGTCGGGGCGATGTCGGCGGCAGCGACCCGGATGTCGTCGAGCGTCACAAGGTCCATCCCGCCATCCTGCCGCCGCCGCCGAGGCCACGCACCACCGCCCAAAACGTGCCCGCACTTTCACGGAAAGAGTGGCTTTCCAACGGGAAATGGCCACTCTTTCCGTGAAAGTGCGCGGGGGGGGTGGGGGTGGGGGGTGGTCGGGTCAGCGCGGGGACCAGGCGGGGTGGCGGCCCATCCGGGCCAGGGCGCGGTCGAGCGGGGCGGCGTCCGGCGGGGCGGCGACCGGGGCGGCGAAGGCACCCATCCGCTGGCCCGTCTCCCCCATCCGGTCCATGAACGCGTGCAGGACGGCGGTCGCGTCCGGCGCGGCGTCGAACGGCTGGCCGGTGGCCCGGGCCAGGTCCCAGGCGTGCACGGTGAGGTCGATCAGCCCCATCTCCCCGACGGTCTCCGGGGGCAGCCCCATCCCGGGCGAGACGCCCTCCAGCGCGGCCGGGTCCGCCCACGCCTCGATCAACCGCTCGGTCTCGGCGGCGAACCGGTCCCGCCAGCCATCGGTCAGGTAGTCGGTCTTGTCCCAGTTCGCCGGCCGCTTGGCGGCCAGCTCCTGGAAGTTGACCACCACCTGGTACAGGTGATTCATAAGATCCCGGACGGAGTAGTCCACGCACGGGGTCGGCAGGTCGAGCTGGTCCTCACGGATCGCCCGGGCCACCGCGACGGCGCGCGGCGCGGCTTCCGACAACAGTTCACTAGTCTTCGTGGCCATAGGGGCAGCGTATGAGGGTGGTCTTGAAGAAATGCGACACCAGCCGCGCGGGGACAGCCGGGGCATCCTCGACCCCCGTCGGCTGCTGCGCGAGGTCCGCTTCCGCCGCCGGCTGCCCGCCGCCGCGCTGCGCCCGTACGTCGAGCTCTACTGGCTGATCGACTGGGAGCTGGACGAGCCGTTCGAGCAGCGGGTGCTCCCGCACCCGGCGGTCAATCTGGTGTTCCAGCACAGCGGCGGCGACAGTCGGGAGACCGCCGAGGTGGCCGGCGTCGGGCGGGAACTGTTCCGGATCACCCTGACCGGCACCGGCGGGGTCAGTGGAGTGCAGTTCCGGCCGGGCGGCTTCCGGCCGTTCTGGCGGCGGCCGGTCGCCGAGCTGACCGGCGAGCGCCGCCCGCTCGCCGCCGGCCTCGTCGCGGGCCGGCGGCCCTGCGCCGGTACGGACGACGAGCGCTGCGCCGCCCTGGACGACCTCCTGCTCGCCTGGAACCCGCGCCCCGACCCGTCGACGGCGGAGGCGATGGCGCTGGCCGAGGAGATCCGCGTCGACCGGGGCGTGCTGCGGGTCGACGACCTGGCCCGGCGACACGGGACCACCACCCGGCGGCTGCAACGGCTCTTCCTCGACCAGGTGGGCGTCGGCCCGAAGTGGGTGATCCGGCGGTACCGCGTCCAGGAGGCGATCGAGCAGGCCGCCGGTGGGCCGGTGGACTGGGCGGCCCTCGCCGCCGACCTCGGCTACGCCGACCAGGCCCACCTGGTCCGCGAGTTCACCGCCGCAACCGGGATCTCCCCGACCGCGTACGCCCGGTCGCTCAGCCGGCCGGCGTCAGCCCGGTAGGGAAGGGGCTTCCTTACCGGCGGCGGCGGAGGGCGACCACGGCGACGTCGTCGTTGATCTCGGTGGGGGCCAGCTCGACCAGCAGTCGCCGGCAGAACGCGTCCAGGTCGGCGTCCACCACCTCGGCGCAACTGGCCAGTGCGGCCAGCCCCTCGTCGATCGTGGTGTCCCGCCGCTCGATCAGCCCGTCGGTGTAGAGCACCAGCGTCGCCCCGGCCGGCAGCACGAACTCAAGGTCTTCGGGGCGGGCCGCGCGGACGCCGAGCAGCGGGGCCGAGTGCTGGACGTACTCCACCGTGCCGTCCAGGCTGATCAGCGCCGGCAGGTGACCGGCGCTGGCCAGCCGGACGTGGCCGGAGTTCGGCTCCAGCAGCAGCAGGCAGATGGTGGCCAGCTCGTTGCGCAGCAGCGTCAGCATCAGCTCGTTGACCCGGTGCAGGATCGCGCCCGGCTGGTGCCCCTCGACGGCGTACGCGCGCACCGCGTGCCGCAGCTCCGCCATCACCGTCGCGGCGTGCAGGGAGTGCCCGGCGACGTCGCCGATCGCCATCAGCAGGTGGCCGTCCAGCATCACCAGCTCGTAGAAGTCGCCGCCCACCTCGGTCTGCGCGCTGGCCGGCTCGTACCGGACGGCGAGGTCGAGCCCGACGATCTCCGGGATCCGGCGGGGCAGCAGGCTGCGTTGCAGGGTGACGGCGATGCGGTGCTCCTCGTCGAAGGAGCGCTGCGCCTCCACCGCCGCCGCGACGGCCTGGGCGACCTGTACCAGCACCGGCGTCCCGGCGGTCTGGGTGTGCGTCGGCACCACCACGTAGAGCGGTGCCCGGTCCTCGCGCAGCTTCGCCGCGGCCACGGTCACCCGGTCTCCGTCGGGCCAGTCGACCAGGCCCCAGTTGCCGGGGTCGTCCACCCACACCGTGGAGCCGGTCGGCACCCCGGAGTCGTCGACGACCCATGGCACGATCCGGGGTTCGTCCCCCGGGCCGGCGCAGATTCCGGCGATGCAGTCACCGTCGAAGGTCTCCGCCACCACCGCCGCGGGTCCCTTGAAGATCCGGGCGGCGCCGGCCGCCGCCGACGTCAGCAGCCGGGGGAAGTTCGGCGCGGCGTGCACCGCCACGGTCGTCTCGGCCAGCCCGGTGAGCCGCTCGGCGAGCAGCTCGGCGCGCTGCCGGGCCCGGTAGTAGCGCAGCACCGCGTGGGCGGTGGCGACCAGTTCCTCCGGCTCGATCGGCTCGGCCAGGTAGGCGTCCGCGCCCCGGGTCAGGCCCTGGGCCCGGTCCGCCACGTCGACGGCGTGCGCCGACACGTGGATCACCGGCATCGCCGGATGCGCCTTCTTGATCCGTTCGCAGACCTCGAACCCCATCAGGTCGGGCAGCCGGACGTCGAGCACGACCAGGTCGATCTGGTCCACCCCGACCCGGGCCAGCGCCTCCCCACCGGTCTCCGCCTCCAGCGTCGCGAAGCCGGCCCGGCTGAGCCAGCTCACCAGCAGGTACCGCTTCGTGGGGCTGTCGTCGACCACCAGTACGGTCGCCGGACCGCCCGCCGCGGTCACCCTTCGCCGATCGGCAGGGTGACCGTGAAGGTGCTGCCCCGGCCGGGCTCGCTGGTCAGTTCCAGGGTGCCGCCGAGCAGGCGCACCACCCGGCGGGCGTACGGCAGGCCGAGGCCGGTGCCGCCGATCCGCGGGCTCCCCGGCACCTGGTAGAACTCCTCGAAGATCCGATCGTGCAGCTCCGGGGCGATGCCGGCGCCGGTGTCGGCGACCGACAGCCACCACCGCTCGTCGCGAACCTCCGCCCGCAGCCGGACCTCGCCCCGCTCGGTGAACTTCAGCCCGTTGTGCAGCAGGTTGCGCAGCACCTGGGCGAGCAGCACCTCGTCGGAGCGGAGCGTCCCCGGCGGGGGCGGGTCCTCCACCACCAGCTCGACATCCGTCTTGGACAGCGCGCGCAGGGTGCCGCGCAACTGGCCGAAGACCGCCCGCAGGTCCACCTCGGCCCAGTTCGGCTCCAGCCGCCCGGACTCGGCCTTGGCCAGGTCGAGCAGCTCGTTGACCAGGCCAAGCAGGTCGGTGGCCGAGGAGCGGATCAGCCCGACCTGCTGGGCCTGTTCCTCGGTCAGCGGGTCGGACGCGGAGTCGGCCAGCAGCCTGCTCAGCCCGATGACCGCGGTCACCGGGGCGCGCAGCTCGTGGCTGACGTTGGCCAGGAACCGGCTCTTCGACTCGCTGGCCGAACGGAGCTGGACGGACTTCTCGTCCAGCTCGGCGTAGAGCGCGACCACGCCCCGGTTGGTCTCCTCCAGCTCCTCGGTGAGCTGGTTGTACAGGGCCATCACGCCATGGTTGGTCTCCTGGAGTTCCTCGTTGAGCACGGCCAGCTCGTCGCGCTGGCTGCGCACCTCGTCCAGGGCGGCGATGAGCTGCTCGTTCTGCGAGGCGAGCTCGTCCAGGGCGCTGCCGGGAGCGCTGCTGCCGAGCTCGGCACGCAGCTCGGCGATTCGCTCCGGGGTCAGCGCCCGCGCGCTTGCGGGGACACGTCGGGACATCCTCACGACCGTATCGCCCTCCCGGTCCACCACGCCCAACATGTCCACCAGTCGCGCCACCGCGCCGGAGTGCGGCTCGTACCGGCCGTCGGGCAGCGGGCGCACCGGGGCCAGGTCCACCCGCACCCGCGGTGGGCCCTGCCCGTCGAGGTCGACGGTGAAGGTGACGTCCGCACCGCCGGCGGCGTGCAGCAGGTCCCGGGCCACCTCGCTGAGGGCGGTGGCAAGCCGGATCTGGTCCTGGTGTTCCAGGCCGACCGCCTCGGCCACCTCCCGGCCGCGCTGCCGAACCACGAAGATGTCGTGTTCGACCCGCAGCGCCATCTGGAGCAGCGGCGACCCGGTCACCACGCCGCCCGGGCGACCAGGACGCAGGCGTCGTCCCGGCGCAGCCCCGCGTCGCGCAGCAGCGTCGCGGCCATCACGAGCGGACCGCTGCGGAGCAGCCCGGGATAGTCGTCGAGCTGCCAGCGGTCCACCACCCCGTCACTGTGCATCACCAGCGACGCTCCGGCCGGGAAGGGATAGTCGTACTCGCGGATGACGGGTCGCTGATGGCCGGCGATCCCGGGCAGGGAGACCAGCCCCCGCCGCCGTTCACCCTCGGCCACCACGGAGGCGGAGATGTTGCCCAGCCCGGCGAACCGCAGCAGGCCGGCGTCCGAGTCCAGTTCGGCGACGGCCAGCGCCGCCCCCCGGGTGTGCGACATCGACCGGTGCAGGTGCTGCACCACCGCCGCCGGCGGCCCGGCCGGGGCGGTCCGGAACGCGGCCAGCGCCGCGTCGGTGGCCGCCGCCGCCAGCGGCCCGTGGCCGAGACCGTCGCAGGTCAGCACCTGTTGCCGCCCATCGGCGATCCGGAGGGCGTACCCGTCGCCGCTGACCGACTCGCCGGTGATCGGCCGGGTGAGCGCGCCGACCCAGGACAGCTCCGGGTGGGGGCCCTGAGGCCAGACCTGCACGGCCAGCACGGTGCCCCTGCCGGGCCGGGAGTAGCCGTCGAACCAGTCGGTTTGACGTGTGATGGCGCCGAGACCGATGCCGAGGGTCCCGGCGGTGGAGTGCCCGTCCCGGGAGGACACGGTCAGGTCGGCCATGCCGGGCCCGGAGTCGATCGCGACCAGTTCGACGCCGGCCTGTCCGTCCCGGCGCACCGGGCGCAGCAGCAGCACCCCGTCCTCGGCGTGCTTGACCAAATTGCTGGTCAGCTCGGCGGCGACGATCGCCAGGTCGGCCGTGCGGGCCTCACCGATCTCGAGCTGCCGGCCCAACCGCTCGGCGGCCCGCCGGGCCGCGCTGGCCGCGCTGCCACTCTCCACCCGGAACCACAGCCCGTGGTCGGACAGGTCTTCGGCGATCATCGGGACCACTTGGTGATCGTGATCCGGGTCCCCTGACCCGGCCCGGTGACGATGTCGAACTCGTCGACCAGTCGGCGGGAGCCGCTCAGGCCGAGGCCGAGGCCCCCACCGGTGGTGTAGCCGTCGGTGAGGGCGAGGCCCAGGTCGACGATGCCTGGGCCGTCGTCGGCGAAGACGATTCGGATGCCTCGCCGCAGGCCGTTGTCGATGGTGGTCACCTCGGCCTCGCCGCCCCCGCCGTAGACCAGGGTGTTGCGCGCCAGTTCGCTGGCCGCGGTGACCAGCTTCGTCTGGTCGACCAGGGAGAGCCGGGCCGCCACCGCCACCGTCCGTACCAGTTGGCGGACCCGCACCACGTCCTCGTCGCTCTGGATCGCCTGCGCCTGCGGGTGGCCCAGGTCGATACCAGTGGTCATGCCGTGGCCGTCGTCTCGTCGTCCGTCTCGTCGTCGACGGCGAAGTCGTAGTCGTCGTGCCCGGCCGCCGCGATCAGCTCCATGCCGCGCTCGACGTTCAGGGCGGTACGGATGCCGTTCAGCGACAGGCCCAGCTCGACCAGGGTGATGGCGACGGCGGGACGCATCCCGACCACCACCGTCTCGGCGTCGAGCACCTTGGAGATCGAGGCGATGGTGGACAGCATCCGGCCGACGAACGAGTCGACGATGTCCAGCGCCGTGATGTCGATGATCACGCCGTGGCAGCCGGTGGCGACGATCCGCTCGGCCAGGTCCTCCTGGAGCTGGACCGCCGTCTGGTCGGACATGTCGACCTGAATCGACACGAGCAGGATGTCGCCGATCTTCAGGACCGGAACCCGCTCCATCAGAACTCCCGTCGCGGATTCCGGCGGGCGTTCGCCGCCCCGCTCAACCGCAACACGTGGCGCAGCGCGTCGGCCAGGGTGGCCTTGGTGGCGATGTCGCCGAACTCGATGCCGAGCGCGACGATGGTCTGGGCGATCTGCGGGCGGATGCCGGAGATGATGCAGTCGGCGCCCATCAGCCGGGCGGCCACCACCGTCTTGAGGATGTGCTGGGCGACCTGGGTGTCCACCGCCGGCACGCCGGTGATGTCGATGATCGCGTACGGCGAGCTGGTGTCGATCAGGGTCTGGAGCAGCCGCTCCATCACCACCTGGGCCCGGGCCGAGTCGAGCGTGCCGACCAGCGGCACGGCCACCACGCCCTCCCAGATCTTGACGACCGGGGTGGAGAGTTCGAGGAGCTGCTCGGCCTGGTCCGCGATCAGGCCCTCCCGGGTGCGGACGAAGCTCTCGAAGGTGAACAGCCCCATCTGGTCGACCAGCGAGGAGAAGGCCACGTAGTCGCGGAGGCTGGCGTCGCCCCCGTCGGCCTCCATCAGCTCCAGCAGGACGTCCTTGACGGCGTACACGCTGACCGCCGTCTCGGTGGCGGTGAACCCCTGCCGGGCCCGGCCCCTGGACAGCTCTGCGAGCACGGCGCGCAGCTCACCGGCCGAATCCGACTCAAGATCGAACGCGCCGTGCCGCCCCGCCTCCACCATGGCACGGTGCAGCTCCTGCACTTGGCGGCGCAGCTCGGCCTGACTGAGTCGGCCGCGCAGCGACCCGGTGGCGATCTCCGTCCAGCGCTGTGTGACCCGCTCGGCATGCTCGCTCAGCAGACCGGCCAGCCGACCGCTTTCTTCCGCGTTCAATGCCACGGCATCCTCCCTCTGACCTGGACCGGCCGGACTGTACCACCGGGTACCCAGCAACTAATTGCCACAAGGCAAAGAAATGACGGGGGACACGGCCGCCGCTTCCCTTCAGCGGCGAACCCCGAACGTGGGATACCGTTCCACCGATCACAGGAGGTCCCAATGTCCTTGACGGTACACACGGAACAGCACGGCGACGTCGTCGTCGTATCGGTCGCGGGCGAGCTGGACATGGCGACGGCACCGCAGCTCCAGGACCAGATCACGGATCTGCTCGACAAGGGTCGCAGCCGCCTCGTCTTCGACCTGGCCGACGTCTCGTTCTGCGACTCGACCGGGCTGTCCGTTTTCGTACGCGCCAAGAACGGCTGCGACGAGGCCGGCGGCGTGGTCCGGCTGGCGGCACCGCAGCGCGGCGTGCTGCGCATCCTGGAGGTCAGCGGGCTGGTCGAGGTGCTGCACACCTACCCGACGGTCGAGCAGGCCGTCGCGGGCAATCCCACGCCGGCCTCCTCCTGACCCGCCCTCTCAGCGCTCGTCCTCTCAGCGTTCGTCCTCGATGAACCGGGGACGAGCGATCGCCAGGCCCGCGACGGTCTGCACGGCCAGGGCGGCGAGCAGGAAGCCGATCGGCGCGGTCCACCCGCCGGTCGCCTCGTAGAGGATGCCGACCAGCAGTGGACCGAGCGCGGCGATCACGTACCCGGTGCTCTGCGCGAAGGCGGACAGCGCCACCGTCCCCTCGGCAGTGCGGGCGCGCAGCCCGATGGTGGTCAGGATCAGCGGGAACGCGCCCTGGCCGAGGGCGAGCAGGGCGATCCAGAGCAGCGCGGCGTCGTGCGGCGCGATCGCCAGCCCCAGGTAGGCCGCCGTGGAGAACGCGGTCAGCCCGAGCACCAGCGGACGCAGCGTCCGCAGCCGGCCGGCCAGCGCCGGCATCAGCAGCGCGACCGGTACGCCGAGCGCGGTCACCCCGGCCAGCAGCAGCCCGGCCGTCTCCGGCGCGAACTCGGCGTCCCGGAAGAGCTGGGCCAGCCAGCCCATGATCGCGTACCCGCTCAGCGACTGCGCCCCGAAGTAGATTGCCATCGCCCAGCCGAGCCGGGTCCGCGCCGGCTGGACCCGGGCCGGCGCGGCGGCGGCCACCGTCGGGGTACCGGCCCGGCGCGCGGCGCGGGCCCGCAGCGCCAGGGGCACCCACGGGAGTACGGCCACCGCGGCCAGCGCGGCCCAGACGCCGAGCCCCGCCCGCCAGGAGCCGAAGGCGTGCGCGATCGGCACGGCCGAGGCGGCGGCCACCGTCGTCCCCACCGTCAGCGTCATCGTGTACGCCCCGGTGACCAGCCCGGTGCGGTGCGGGAAGTGCTGCTTGACCAGCATGGGCAGCAGGATGTTCGCCACCGCGATGCCGGCCAGCGCGAGCGCGCTGGTGGCCACGAAGACCAGCGCCGAGTCGGTGACCACCCGCAGCACCTGCCCGACGGCCAGGGACGCCATGGCGACCACCAGCACCCGGGCCGGGGCGAACCGGCGGACCAGCCACGGGGTCAGCGCGCCGAGCCCGGCGAACGCGATCGTCGGCAGCGTGGTGACGAACCCGGCCATCGCCCCGGAGAGCCCGAGGCCGGTGCGGACCTCGTCGAGCAGGGCACCGAGGCTGGTCACGGCGGCACGCAGGTTGAGCGCGACCAGCAGCATGCCGACCAGCACCAGCAGCCCGCCGGTTGCCGGCCGCCGCGTCGGGACCGGGGCCGTTGCGGCGTCGGTGGCCGGGGGCATGGCGGCGGTCGGGCTGGGCCGGTCGGGCACGGTGACGGGGTCCTCGGTGGCGGTCGGTGGCGGGGTCATGGCCTTCAACCTACAATCATGGGATGAATTGCGGACGGGTGATGTAACCAGTGACACCGCCGGTGAATTCCGTGCCCGTGCCGCCCCGTGGCCACCGGGTCCGGCAGACGATCGAGCAGCTCCGGTCCCGCATCCTCGGCGGGGAGTGGCCGGTGGGCGGGCGCATCCCGACCGAACCACAGCTCGTCGCCGCGCTCGGGGTGGGGCGCAACACAGTCCGCGAGGCGGTCCGCGCCCTGGTGCACGGCGGGGTGCTGGAGTGCCGCCAGGGCTCCGGCACGTACGTGGTGTCGACCGACGAACTGGCCCCGGTGGTGGCCCGCCGACTCACCGACGACCGGATGGCCGAGGTGATCGAGGTGCGCCGCGCCTTCGAGGTGGAGGCCGCCCGGCTCGCCGCGCTGCGGCGTACCCCGGAGGACCTGGCCGCCCTCGACGGCGCGCTCACCGCCCGGGAGGCCGCCTGGCACGCGGGCCGGGTCGGCGAGTTCGTCGAGGCGGACGCGGCGCTGCACACGGTGGTGGTGGCCGCCGCGCACAACGGCATGCTCGCCGAGCTGTACGCCTCGGTCGGCACGGCGCTGCGTAGCACGATCACCCAGGCGATGGGCGACACGCTGGAACCCGAGCGGTACGTGGACCACGCCCGGCTGGTGGACGCGATCCGCGACGGCGACCCCGGTGCGGCGGCCCGCGAGGCCGGTGCTTTTCTGGAGCCCTCCCCGGGGGCATAGGTTGCCCGGGACGGTTAACCGGACACCACGGGAGTACGGATGCTCAAGGGCTTCAAAGACTTCATCATGCGCGGAAACGTCGTCGACCTCGCGGTCGGCGTCGTCATCGGCGCCGCGTTCACGGGCGTGGTCACCCAGCTCACCAAGTCGTTCCTGGAACCGCTGGTCAGGGTGCTAATCGTGCTGATCACCGGCAATCCGAAGGGCCTCAGCGGTTCGACGCCGAAGTTCCGGGACATCCCGTTCGACTGGGTGGCGTTCGTCAACGCGGCGATCACCTTCGCGCTCACCGCGGCGGCGCTGTACTTCCTGGTCGTCTACCCGATGAACAGGCTCGCCGAGCGACGCAAGCGCGGCGAGGAGCCGCCGCCCTCGGCCCCCAGCGAGGAGGTCAAGCTGCTCACCGAGATCCGGGACGCGCTGGTCGCCGCCGGCCACGCCACCCCGGGCCAGCAGCGGGGCGCCCTGGACGACGTGCTCGGCCGCCGCCCGGAGCCCCCGGCCCCGCGCTGAGCCCCCGGGACACCGCCGCCGAGCCAGGGCCCCCGCGCCGGCCCACCCGGCAGCACATCGGCCCCCACGGGATTCCCGTGGGGGCCGACCTGTTTCGCACACGTGTTCGATAGGGTCCCGTCATGGAGCAGCGGAAGCACTGGTGGAACGGCAAGTGGGGGCGGCTGGCGCGGCGGGACGTCTTCCTCCGGGTGAACGGCGACCGGTGGCACGTCGAGCAGCGGGCCGGCGGCGCAGAGGGCGTCTCCCAGTTCTACGAGTACCCGAGCGTCGAGGAGGCGGAGGAGACCGTCCGCGCGCTGCTCGCCGGGGCCGACGGCTGGCGCGAGCTGTCCCCCCGCCCGCCGGACGCGTGGCAGCCGACGCCGGACGCACGCCCCTGACCGGGGCGGCGTTTAGCCGGCGGCCGGCCCGGGAACCGCGCCAGGATGGAGCAGCAGCGCACCGATCAGCAGGCGACCATCTCCCGCGTCACCACCGGGATGCCGGTGGTCGACGTGACCGGGGCGGAGGTCGGCACCGTGGACCTCGTCCAGCGGGGCGACCCGAACGCGGTGACCGTCCAGGCGCCGGCCGCGGACCCCGGCGGCAGCCTGGACGAGTTGATCGAGTCGGCGGCGGTCGAGGAGCCGGACGTGCCGGCCGACCTGGCCGCCCGCCTGCTGCGCACCGGCTACCTGAAGGTCTCCACCGACCTCGCCCCGACCGGCGCCGTCTACGTGCTGGCCGACCAGATCGCCGGCGTCACCGACGGCCGGGTACGCCTCGACGTCCCCGCCACGAGCCTCCCCGCGGAGGAATAGGCCAGCCCCTATGGTGGACCGATGTACATCCTGATCGGGGAGCAGCAGGCCGAGGCGGTCGACGCGGACGAGCAACGGGCCCGGTTCGCGCACATGGCGGACGTGGTGCGGCGCAGCCCCGGGTTCGTGCGCGGCTGGTGGGGGCTGGACGACGCCGACCGGGAGGCCGCCCACGTGCTGATCACCCTCGACACCCTCGACCACGCCCGCGCGCTGCGCCGCATGGTCGAGGAGAACGTGTCAGGGGTCCGGCTACGGATCATGGAGGTCGGCGTGTCCGCCGAGGCGGACTGATCCCCACCGTCTCCCCGACGTGCGGTCGGCCTACTCGCCCGCCCGGGAAGCCGGGGTCGGGACGGGCAGGGCCGGGGCGTCCGGGGCCGGGGTCGAGCCGCGCGGGGTCGGGGCGTCCGGGGTCGCGGCGTCCGGGGTCGCGGCGTCCGGGGTCGGGCGGCGGCGGAAGAGGAGCAGCATCAGCCAGCCGGCGAGCAGCCCCCAGAACGCGCCGCCGACGCCGAGCAGGCTCACCCCGGAGGCGGTCACCACGAAGGTCACCACGGCGGCCTCCCGCGCCTGCGGGTCGGCGACCGCCGCCGACACCGCGCCGGCCAGCGCGGCGAGCAGCGCGAGCCCGGCCACCGCCTCGATCAGCACCGGCGGGGAGAGCAGCACCAGGGTGGTGGCGACGCCCGCGCCGAGGCCGAGCAGGGCCAACCCCACCCCGGCGGTGACCGAGGCGACCCAGCGGCGCTCCGGGTCCGGATGGGCGTCCGGGCCGGCGGCCAGCGCGGCGGTGATCGCGGCCAGGTTGACCGCGTGCCCGCCGACCGGGGCGCCGAGGGCGCTGGCCAGGCCGGTGACGCGCAGCGCAGCGCCGAGCGGCGGCCGGTAGCCGTAGCCGCGCAGCACCGCCATCCCGGGGACGTTCTGCGCGGCCATGGTGACCAGGAAGAGCGGGAGCGCCAGCCCGACCACCGCCGGGACCGTCCACTCGGGCGCGGTGAGGGTGAACACCGGCTTCAGGCCGTGCGCGCCGATCCCGCCCGGCGTGGTCAGCGCGATGGCGACCGCGGCCACCACCAGCGCGGCGGGCACCGCCCAACGGCGGGCGAACCGGTGCAGGACCAGCCAGGTGACGACCACCGGCGCGGCCAGCGCCGGCACCTCGACCAGGGCGCGGACCGGCGCGGTGCACAGCGGCAGGAGCACGCCGGCCAGCATCGCGCTGGCGATCGGGCCGGGGATGGCGGCCACCGCCCGGCCCAGCGCCGGGAAGAGCCCGGCGGCGACGATCAGCACCCCGCACACGACGAACGCGCCGACCGCCGCCGGCCAGCCGCCGGGGACCGGACCGGTGGCCGCCAGCAGCGCGGCGCCGGGGGTGGACCAGGCGATCGCCATCGGCAGCCGGTGCCGCAGCCCCAGCCACACCGCGCAGACACCGGACGCGACGCTGACCGCGAGCAGCCCGGAGGCGGCCTGACTCTCGTCGGCGCCGACGGCGCGCAGCCCGGCGAGCACCACGGTGAACGAGCTGGCGAAGCCCACGAGCGCGGTCACCAGCCCGGCGAGCACGGGTTGCAGCAGGCCGGCCACGTCTCCCCCTCCACTGTTCCGTTTACGGAACGGAAGCGTGTAGCACCATAGCGGGGTGGAACCGTCAGCACCAGCCCGGGGAAGGGGCGTCGACACCGGCGCCGAGACGGTGGGCCGCCGGGTGCGCGCCCTGCGCGAGGAGCGGGGGATGTCGCTGTCCACCCTGGCCCGGCTGGCCGGGGTCGGAAAGGCCACCCTCTCCGGCCTGGAGAACAACACCCGCAACCCCACGCTGGAGACGCTCTACGCGATCACCGCCCAGCTCGGGGTGCCGCTGACCGCCGTACTCGCCGGGCCGGCGGCGACCCCGACGGTCCGGGGCGCGGCGGTGAGCGCCACCCTGTTGGAGGTCTTCACCGACACCGACGCGACGTACGAGCTGTACCGGATGCGCGTCGCCCCCGGGCCCGGCCAGCTCTCGCCCGCGCACCAGCAGGGGGTCACCGAACACATCACGGTCTTCGCCGGGGTGCTCCGCGCCGGGCCGGTGGACGCCCCGCTGACCGCCGGCGTCGGCGGTCACCTGCGCTGGACCTCGGACGTGCCGCACAGCTACGCGGCGGTCGGCGACGAGGAGGTGTGGGCGAGCCTCCTGCTGCGCTACCCCCGCCACTGACCGCCCGCCGCCGCACCCGTACCGCACCGCCGCGCCGGCCGCACTGCCGGGTCCGGGACCGGAGTCAGGCCTGCCGGGCCGGAAGCCGGTGCTGGACGGCCCAGAGCGCCGCCTCGGTGCGCGACGCCGACCCGGTCTTGCGCAGCAGGTTGGACACGTGCACGGCCACCGTCCGCACCGAGATCCCCAGCGTCCGGGCGGCCTGCTTGTTGGACATCCCCGCGACCAGGCAGGCGAGCACCTCGACCTCCCGACCGGTCAGCTCGGCGTCGGCCGGGAGCAGGTCGGCCGAAAGCAGGGCAGCGGGCGGGTACGCCGCGTCGGGCGGGGCCGCGGCGCGCGGCGCGGGGGCGCCCGGGTGCTCCGACAGCGGCCGGCGCAGCAGGGCGTCCGGCCCCTGGCCGGAGTGCGCGGCGAGCAACTCGGTCAGCAGATACGGGTTGCCGCCGGTCCGCCGCCACACAGAGGCCGCCAGCCGGCGCGACGGGCGCGTCCCCGCGTACACCTGGTCCAGCACCTCGGCGACCTCGGCCGGGCCGAGCGGGCCGAGGTGCTGGCGGACGGCGCCGCGTACCCCGCAGAACCGGGACAGGACGCGGGCGGCGAGGTCCGGTGCCACCGCGTCCGCCGCGGGCCGGCTCGCCACCAGCAGCAGCGCCGGCAGGTCGGGCGCGGTGGCCAGCTCGCCGACCAGGTTCAGGCTGGCCGGGTCGAGGGCGTGCAGGTCCTCCACCACCAGCACCGCCGGGCCGACGCCGACCAGCAGCCGGACCGTACGCACGGCCAGCCGCAGCAGCGTGCCCGGGGCGTACCGTTCGCGGGGGGCGGTGGGCTGCTGGGCGAGCCAGGCGAGCGCGTCGGGCGGCAGGTCGAGGCGGCTGGTGTCCCGCCCGCTGAGCACTGCGGCGAGCCAGTTGTACGGGGCCGGGCTGTGCACCCGCGCGGCCCCGCTGAGCACCACCGCCGGGCGGGGCGCGAAGCCGTCCAGGGCCGCCGCCACCAGCAGGCTCTTGCCGACGCCCGCCGCGCCGGTGAGCACCGCGACCGCTGGGCCGGGCCGACCGCCGAGCGCCAGTGTGGACCACGCCCGGTCGAGCTCGGCAAGCTCACCGGCACGCCCGACCATGGGGACCGGCATCATTCTTTTCACCCTACGCAGTAGTGCGTAGAGACGGCGGGAGGGTCTTCTTGGCAAGCTTGTCGTATGAAACTGATCCTCCGCTCGGCAATCCTCAACGATGTCGGCCTGGTCCGGACCAATAACGAGGACTCCGCCCTCGCCGGTGACCGTCTGGTCGCGGTCGCCGACGGCATGGGTGGCCTGCCGGCCGGCGAGGTGGCGAGCGAGATCGTCATCCGGATCCTCGACGAGCTGAACCCGCCGGCCACCACCGAGGGCGCCACCGACGCGCTACGGTCCGTCGTGAGCACCGCCAACCGGCGCATCCGGGCCGCCATCTCCGTCGACCCGGCCCGCGAGGGCATGGGCACCACCCTCACGGCCGGTCTGCTCGCCGGGGACGTGCTGGTCCTCGCCCAGGTCGGGGACTCCCGCTGCTACCTGCTGCGGGACAACGAGTTGACCCAGCTCACCCGGGACGACACCTTCGTCCAGACGCTGGTCGACCAGGGCGCGCTCTCCCCGGCCCAGGCCCGGCACCATCCGCAGCGCTCGCTGGTGACCCGGGCCGTGCAGGGTGCGGACGCGCCCCCGGCGGTCGGCGCGCTCACCGTCTTCGCCGGCGACCGGCTGCTGCTGTGCAGCGACGGCCTGTCGGACTACGTGGACGACGGGTCGATCGCCGCCGCCCTGGCCATGTACGGCGACCGTCAGCACTGCGGCGAGCAGCTCGTGAAGCTCGCCCACCAGGCCGGTGCCCCGGACAACGTCACCGTCGTCGTCTCCGACGTCACCGCGGCCTGACCGCTCACCCCCGCGAATGTGGTTGCGCCGGCCCGGCGGGCGGGTTGGGATGGGGGATGCATATCCGGCGGGTGACCAACACCGAGCGCTCCAGCACCTCCTTCCCGCTCCAGGCGTACGCCTTCGAGGCGTCGCCGAAGCGACCCGAGCGGGCCGAGGAGTTCGGCCGCTACCTGCCGTACGGCGAGGCCAACCGCACCCTGATCGCCGAGGAGGGCGGCGAGACCCTCGCCGTGGTCTCCGCCATCCCGATGCGGCAGAACCTGCGCGGCGCGGTGCTGCCGATGGCGGGCGTCGCCGGGGTGGCCACCCATCCGCTGGCCCGCCGACGCGGGCACGTCCGGGCCCTGCTGCACCGGCTGCTCGACGAGATGCGCGACGAGGGGCACCTGGTCAGCGCGTTGTACCCGTTCCGCGCCTCGTTCTACGAGCGGTTCGGCTACGTCGGGCTGCCCCGGTCCCGCACGGTCACCTTCACGCCGGCGGACCTGGCCCCGCTGCTGCGCGCCGACCTGCCCGGCGAGCTGAGCTGGGAACGGACCGGCACCGGGTACGCCGCGCACCGCGCCTTCACCGAGCGCTGCCTGGCCGAGCGGCACGGCTTCGCGCTCTTCCCCGAGACCCGGGCGGTGTGGCTGCGCGACGACGACGACCGGTGGCTGGTCACCGCCCGCGTCGACGGCGCGACGGTCGGCGTGCTGACGTACCGGATCGACGACCACGGCGGCGAGCTGGCCGGCGACGACCTGCTGGTCGCCGACCCGTACGCCCGGGCGCTGATCCTTCAGTTCCTGGCCCGGCACGTCGACCAGGTCGGCCGGGTGCGGCTGCGGGTGGCCGCCGACGAGCTGCCCGAGCTGTGGCTCACCGACCTGGCCGTGCACGTGGAGGCCCGGGTCGCCCGGCCGGGGTCGGCGGCGCCGATGGCCCGGCTGCTCTCGCTGGACGCGCTGTCCGGCCTCCCCGCCGGGCCCGGCCGGGCCCGGATCTCGCTGACCGGGGACCGCTGGCTGGGCGGCAGTCACCTGCTCGACGGCACCACCGGCCGGCTGGAACTGGTGGCCGACGCCGCCACCGGTGCCGCGCCGACCGCCACGCTCACCGCGGCCGGGCTCTCCGCCCTGGCGTACGGGGTGCTGGACCCGGCGGAGGTGGACGTCCGCGGCCTCGGCCAGGTGCCGGCCGACGCCGCCGTCGAACTGCGCCGCCTCTTCCCCCGCCGACTCCCCTACCTGTACGCGGACTTCTGACCTGTTTCCGCCGCCCGGCGTTCGGGTAGCGTTCCGCGAATGCCGGAGTGGTTGCAGGCGGGCGGCTGGGGTCTGCTGGCCGGGTCGGCCCTGCTGGTCGGGGCGGCGCTGGGCTGGTTCGTGCCGGTCCCGCGACGGGTCGTCGCGTCCGTCATGGCCTTCGGGGCGGGGGTGCTGCTCTCCGCGGTCTCCTTCGAGCTGGTCGCCGAGGCGCACGAGCAGGGCGGGCTGCTGCCGACGGCGATCGGGGCGGCAGGCGGCGCGCTGGCGTACACCGGGGCGAACGTGCTGCTGGCCCGGCGCGGCGCGCGGCACCGCAAGCGCTCCGGCGACCAGCCCTCGGAGGGGCAGGAGCCCGGGTCCGGTTCGGCGATGGCGGTGGGGGCGCTGCTCGACGGCATCCCCGAGTCCGTGGTGATCGGCGCGAGCCTGCTCACCGGCGGCGCGGTCAGCGCGGTCACGGTGATCGCGGTGTTCCTCAGCAACGTGCCGGAGGGGCTGTCCAGCGCGGCGGGGATGCGCCGGGCCGGCCGCACCCGCCGGTACGTCTTCCTCCTGTGGACCGGGATCGCCCTGGTGAGCGGCCTCGCGGCGCTGGCCGGACACACCCTGTTGGGCGGCGCGCCCCCGGAGGTGCTCGCCTCGATCACCGCGCTGGCGGCCGGCGCGATCCTCGCCATGATCACCGACACCATGGTCCCCGAGGCGTTCGAGGACGCCCACCTGCTGGTCGGCCTGATCACGGTGCTGGGCTTCCTGGTGGCCTTCGCCCTGTCCCACGCCTGAACCCTCCGGCGTGGATGGGCGGCGACGGGCGGTCAGTACGGGTTGCCGTGCCCGGCGGGGCAGGCCTTCAGCAGGCCGGCCGGGCGGCCCGGAAGATCCGGGTCGGCGGACATCGGCGGGCTGGCGGTGTGGCCGCCGTGGGCCATGCCGGCGAAGAGGTCGCGCAGGGCGGCCAGCGCGTCCACCCTCGGCTGCCAGCCCAGCTCGGCCTCGGCCCGCGCACTGGACATCAGCGGCGCGTTCAGGCCCAGCTCCACCCAGCCGGCGTCGACCGGTTGCAGCCGGGCCAGCCAGGTCAGCGCCGCCGCGCCACGCAGCAGCGGGGCGGCCACCGGCACCGTCCAGCCGTGGAAGTGCCGGGCAACCAGTTCCGGCGTGAGCACCGGATCGGCCGCCAGGTTGAACGCGCCGCGCGCGTCGCCGAGCAGCGCCCGGGCGTACGCGTCGGCCACGTCGTCGGCGTGCACCGCCTGCATCCGCAGCCGACGGTGGCTGGGCACCAGCGGGATGCGGCCGTACCGGAGCAGGCGCACCGGGGCCAGCGGCCCGAGGAAGTAGCGGGTGATCTCGGTGCCGGCGTCCCGCTGGAAGATCAGCCCCGGCCGCATCCGCACCACCCGCAGCTCCGGATGATCCCGCTCGACCTGTTCGAGCAGCGCCTCCACCTCCGCCTTGTCCCGGCTGTACGACGAGCCGGGCACCCCGGTCACCGGCCAGCGCTCGCTGACCGGGTGGTCCTTCGGGCCGGAGGCGTACGCGCCCACGGAGGAGGCGTACACGAGGGCGGGCACCTTCGCGCGGAGCACCCCGTCGACCACGGCCCGGCTGCCGCCGACGTTGGTCCGGTGCAGCGCCCGCTGGTCGTGGCTGGGCTGGATCTGCCAGGCCAGGTGCACCACCGCGTCCGCCCCGGCGAAGACCGCCGCCAGTTGGTCGGCCGCGCCCGCCGCCCCGATGTCGCAGGAGTGCCACTCCAGTCCGTCGTACGGCTCGCCGGCGTTCGGCCCGGGCAGCCGGCGGGCCACCCCGACCAGCTCCACGTCCCGCTCCCGGCGCAGCCGGCGCAACAGGGCGGTACCGGCGTTCCCGCTCGCACCCACCACCACGATCCGCATGCCTGGCCCGGTACCCGTTGCGCCGGTCGTAAATCCCCCGGCCCCCTGTTCGCCGCGACCGTCAGGGGCGGGGCGCGGTGCGGGCCCAGTTCTGCCGCTGCCGCCGCTGGCGGCCAGGCAACGCGGGCAGACCATGGGTCGAGCACAGAGTTGACGATCACCGCAGGCTGGGTCTCTCGTCGCGCCTCATCTCCACCGGACGTGCGAGCATGCAGGGAATCGCCGAGGGGCCGACGGCCGAGCACGTACCAGGAGGAACGAGTGCTGATCATCGCCGGGACGCTCCACCTCGACCCTGCCGACCGCGAGCAGTACCTTGCCGCCGTCGCCGACGTCACCGGGCGGGCGCGATCCGCGCAGGGCTGTCTCGACTTCGTCCAGTCGGCGGACCCGATCGAGCCGGATCGAATCAACATCTACGAGCGGTGGGAGTCCGACGCGGATCTCCACCACTTCCGCGACGGCGGCGGGCCGGATCCGCAGACCCCGCCGATCCGGTCCGCGGAAGTCGGCAAGTACCGGATCGCCGGAGTCGAGTCGCCGTAGGGCCACCGGCCGAAGGCCGAGGTGGGGGTGGAATCACGGTTCGACCTGTGACGCCCCCAAATCCGCCGGGCCTACCGTGGCGACTGCTGCGAAGAAGAGCCGCCACGGTGGCTGCGAGTTATGGGCGGGTGCCGTCGGTCTTGAGGCTGCCGGTGAAGGCGGTCCACGCGGCCGGGTCGAAGCTCAGCGTCCCGGTGGTGGGGGCCTTGGAGTCGCGTACGTCGACCCGAGCACCCCGGTCGCGCACCTCGACGCACTGGCCGTTGTTGCCCGAGCGGCTCGACTTACGCCAAGTGTTGCGCTCCATGCTTGCTCAGCTCCTTCATCAACTTGACGGACTCAGCCGGCGATCGTGCCAGCGTCCTCAGATTGTCGTACGCGGCCGAGAGCCGCACCAGATCGCGGCTCGATTCGAGGAACAGCTCGCCGGCAAGGGTCTCGATGTAGCCCAGCGGCGGATCGTCCTGCTCGAAGGTCAGCAGGGCGAATCCGCTGCTGATTGCGAGGTGAGCGCCGGCCTCGAAGCGGAGGACCTGGATCGTGACGTTGGGCAGTCGGCTCAACGTGACCAGGTGGTCAAGCTGCTCGCGCAGGACATCCGGGCCGCCGACCTCCGTGCGCACGGCTGCCTCGGACAGGATGGCGTGCATCCGCAGCGGCGTCGGCTGCCGGTGCAGCACCTCCTGTCGGGTCATCCGGGCGGCAACTCGCTGGTTGATGGTGTCCTTGTCGGACTCGCGGCCGATGGCGTTGACCTCGCGGGCGTACCGCTCGGTCTGCAACAGCCCCGGCACCAACATCGGCTCGAAGTTCTTCAGCTCGGCGGCCTCCTCCTCGTAGGCGATGTACGTCGCGTACCGGCCGCCGAGACGCTGCCACCACCCTTCCTCGCGCAGGTCGCGCGCCTGTTCCAGCAGCGACGTGCCGGGCTCCTCGTCGATCCTGATGCCGTACGCGACCAGCAATTCCATGACGTCGCCGGCACGAGGCTTGATCTCGCCGGACTCGATCCGGCTGATCCGTGACGACGAGCAGCGGACGAGCTTCGCTGTCTCCTCGCCGGTAAGACCCTTGGTCTCGCGGATCTTGCGCAGCTCCCGGCCGAGCCGTCGAGAGCGGGGAGTCGCTGGCGTGAATCGAGGCATGTCGTGATTCTGCACCAAACCCGCTCGCTCGTCTGCCCCGGATCGCCTGCATACCCGCCCTTGATCTTATTCATGGGACTTGTGCTCCATCACTTGATGCGCAAGTCTGACTACAGCGCACCACCAATCAACTCCGCAGCGTGTGCAGGCTGCTGGACACACCAACGGCCGGGAGCGCCGCAGGCGCGGCAACGCCCGCCGCCGGCCTCCACCAGAAGGGCGAGACTGCTTGTGATTGCCGAGACCGTGTCGATCGTGTTCGGCGGCCTGGTGCCGGGGTTCCTGCTCGGGCTCCTCGCGTTCCGGGTCAAGTCGAGGTGGTGCCCGCGCTGCGGCGAGTCCACCGAGACCATGCACCACACGGAGGACCGATGAACGGGCCGAACCGGCGCAACAGCGGGCAGCCGCCGATCGGGCGGCGGGTGGCGCAGTTGCGTACCCGACGGGGAATGACCCAGCAGATCTTCGCCAGCCGGGTCGGCAGGTCGAAGAGCTGGGTGGACAAGGTCGAGCGCGGTCTGCGTACCCTCGATCGGATCTCGGTCCTCGAAGCGGTCGCTGCGGTCCTCGGCGTCGCCCCGGAGGTGCTGCTCGCCCGGGAGACCCGCCGAGGCGAGCTGGCGGCGGGCGTCGCCGCTGCCGTCGAACGGGTGCGAGCGGCGCTCGCCTGCTACCACACCCCCGGCCCCGGCGAGGCCGGCTGGCGACCGCCGCTGCCCCTCGAAGAGCTGGACCGCCAGGTGACGTACGCGTGGCTGGCGTACCGGCGCGCCCACCACTCCCAGGCGTTGCGGATGCTGCCCGACCTGCTCGCCGACGCCCGTCAGGCCCGCGAACACGGGGCACCGACCGGTTCGGCGCGCGCCGCCGACCTGCTGGTGCGCATCTATCGGCTCGCCGCTCAGATGCTGGTGAAACTCGGCGAGGCCAACCTGGCCTGGCTGGCCGCCGACCGGGCGATGGCCACCGCCGCCGGTGACCCCCGACGCACGGCAGTCGCGGCGATCGCCCTGGTCCAGGCGCTACGCGCCCTGGAAGAAGGCCGGCTCGCGCTGATCGCCGCCAGCACCGCCGTGCGCCGACTCGCCCCGCACCCGTCCCACGACGTCCCGCCGGACCGCCTCGCCCTGGCCGGAACCCTGCTGGTCGAGGCCGCTCTCGCCGCCGCCCGCACCGACTCGGCCGCCGCCCGCAACCTCATCGACCACGCCACCCGCCTCGCCGACGCCCACGGCGACCGCCCCGACCGCGACAACGACGACATTGAGTACGGCCCGAGCGTGGCCGCCCTCGCCCGCGCCCTCATCACCGCCGAGCTCGGCGACCCCCACCAGGCCGTCAGCCTCCACAAGCGCACCGCCGTCGGGGACGCCTGGAACCGGCTCCCCGCCGAGCATCGGGCAGCCCATTTGATCGACATGGCCCGCATCCACGTCGACTCCGGCAACCCGCACGCCGCCGGCCGCGCCCTGGTCACCGCCGACCGGATCGCCCCCGCCGAGACCCGCATCCGCCCCGCCGCCCGTACGGTGCTGACCGCCGTGCTCCGCGACGGCCGCGCCGCCGCCGACGTGACCCGGCTGGCCGCCATCATCGGATTGACCCAGCCCTGACCCCGGCCGGCTGACCTTCCGGTCATTCCGCGTCCACAGCAGAGCCCCGGGCCTGATCACGTTCTGCACGAGCGCGCTCGAATCGGCTCAGGAGGAAGCCGGTCAGGCCCGCTGTGTCGCCCCGCCCGGCTCCGTCCGCGAGGTGAGGGCCCAGGACGCGAGGAGGCTGAGGGCGTGGGCGCTCGGCGAGTTCGGTTCGGCGGTGTAGATGGTCAGGGTGAGATCGGGTTCGGCGCGCAGGTCGAGGCTCTCCCAGGCGAGCGTGAGGTCACCGACCACCTGGTGGCGGAAGTGCTTGACGCCGGTGGCGTGGGTGCGCACGTTGTGCGACCCCCAGCGGCGGCGGAAGTCGTCGCTGCGGGTGGAGAGCTCCCCGACCAGGTCGTGCAGGCCCTTGTCGTGGGGGTCCTTGCCGGCTGCGGTACGCAGGTTCGCCACCGTCATGTCGGCCGCGAGGTCCCAGTCGGGGTAGAAGCGGCGGGCCGCGCTGTCGAGGAACGCAAATCGGGCGATGTTCGGCGGGCACGTCGGATCGGCGTACGCGTCGCTGTACATGGCCCGGCCGAGGTGGTTGGCGGCGAGCATGTCCGAGCGGTTGTTGACGAGGATCGCCGGGGTGTTCATCGTGTCGAGCGACCATTGCAGGCTGGGCCGGACGGCCCACTGCCTGGGCCGGCGGCGGGGTCGCAGGATCGCGTTGCTGCCGTTCGCCTCCTGGGCGAGGCGCACCAGGTGAGCCCGTTCGGCGTCGTCGAGCCGCAGGGCGCGGGCGATCGCGTCGAGCACACCGGCGGAGACTCCGGCGAGGGTGCCCCGTTCGAGTTTGGCGTAGTACTCGACGCTCATCCCGGCCAGCGCGGCGACCTCGCTGCGGCGCAGCCCCTTGACGCGGCGCTGCCCGGCGGTGGGCAGTCCGGCCTGCTCGGGGGTGATCTTGGCGCGGCGGGTGGTGAGAAAGTCGCGCACCTCGGCTCGGTTGTCCACGACCTCGACAGTACGACGGGCTGCGGGGTCGTGGGATGCACTGGCGGTACACCCATCGTCAGTGACTTCCCCGCCGCGAAGCGGCCGGGTGTACTGGACATCTGACCGGGTACGGCCGCCCTGTCCCCGTTCCGGCCCGCTTCATCCCCCGGTGCTGGCGCGGATGCCCGCGTCCCAGCCGGGTAGCTAATGGCGAAGAACCCTGGAGGAGAAATCATGCGTGGTGTTTTTCTGTACGCCCCCGGTGACGTCCGCGTGGAGGATCGCGAGGATCCCCGGATCCTCGCGCCCACCGACGCGATCATCCGGCTGACCGCCACCTGCGTCTGCGGTTCGGACCTGTGGCCATACCGGGGCATCGAGAAGTCCGCCGGGCCCGCGCCGATGGGCCACGAGTACGTCGGCATCGTCGAGGAAGTCGGCGGCGACGTGCGCAACGTCAAGCCGGGGCAGTTCGTGGTCGGCTCGTTCTTCGCCTCGGACAACACCTGTGAGATCTGTCGGGCCGGCTACCAGTCCCGCTGCGTGCACGCCGAGCCGATGGGTGCCATCGGCACGCAGGCGCAGTTCGCGCGGGTTCCGCTCGCCGACGGCACCCTGGTCGCCGCCGACGACGTACCGTCCGACGATCTGGTCCCGGACTTCATGGCCGCCTCCGACGTGCTGGGCACCGGTTGGTTCGCCGCGGTGGCCGCCGAGGCAGGGCCGGGCAAGACCGTCGTCGTGGTCGGCGACGGCGCGGTCGGGCTGCTCGGCGTGCTCGCGGCCAGGCAGCTCGGCGCCGAACGGATCATCGCGATGAGTCGCCACGAGGACCGGCAGAAGCTCGCCCTGCACTACGGCGCCACCGACATCGTCACCGAACGCGGCGACGAGGGCGTCGCCCGGATCAAGGAACTCACCAACGGGCTCGGGGCGCACTCGACCATCGAGGCCGTCGGCACCAGGGAGTCGATGATGCAGGCCATCCACTCCACCCGCCCCGGCGGGCACGTCGGCTACGTCGGCGTCACCCACGGCGTCGAGCTGCCCGGCCTGGAACTGTTCTTCTCCGGAGTGCACCTGCACGGAGGGCCCGCCCCCGTGCGTCGCTTCCTCCCCGAGCTGATGCGGCTGATCGGAGACCGGCAGATCGACCCGGGCAGGGTGTTCGACCTCGAACTGCCCCTGGAGCAGGCAGCCGAGGGCTACCGGGCCATGGACGAACGCCGCGCCATCAAGACCCTCCTGCGCCCATGAACCGCGTAGGCCGCCCGCTCCGCGTGCGGCTGATCTCGACCACTTCATGCCCCGTCGGCCCGCCCGACGGAAACTGGGTCAGGCGCGCTGCTCCGGGTTACGGCCCGCCGGCGGCTGGGTCTGCTGCACCGCGAACGGATGGCGCAGTCGCCGCATCGCCTCCTCGCTGCCGTCGAAGGTCACGCCCGGACCGTCGAGCCCGTCGGTGCTCGCCGTGGCGAAGAACAACACCGGTTGATCGTTAGCATTCGATGCCATGCGGTAGTCCTGTCTTCGAAAAAGAGGCAGATCAGGTCGCCCGGCAGCTCGTGCCGACGACCTCGTGACAGACCCGGCGCTCGCCCTGGGGCCCGATCAGTGTCTCGATTACTGGCGAAAGCCCGACGACACCGACACACCGCACCATACCCGGATTCGCCGTCCGTCATGCGCCGCCGCCGTTGACCGCCCGCTCGTGGCGGTTACAAACGTTCGAAGCTCTCCATACCGGCGAGTTCGAGCACCTCGGTCCGGGTCGCCGGGCACTCCTGCCGGGTCTGATCGTCGATCTGCCGGCCGGTCGGCACGGCACCCTGCTTCTCGTACCAGGAATAGAGGTTCACAGTGAGGTTGGCCATCGTGCCCGTCTCGGACCCGATCCCTCGCAGCGTCGGCAACTGGCCGTCCAGGTAGGCACACACCTCCTTCGCCGACACCGGCGTCGAGCCACCGGCCGGAGCGGATCCGACCGCGCTGGACGCGGCGTCGGCTGCTGCGGGGGTGCCCGGTGCCGCAGCCCCGGAGGGCTCGGGCGCGTCGGCGTCGGCACACGCCGTCAGGGCGAGCACAAGACAGAGGGCCGGCGCGAGCGTTCGGATCGTTCTCATCGGTTCTCGTCCTGACGTGGTTGTCGGTGGTGGGTGACCGGCGGTCGGGCCGCAGCGGATGGCCCGTCAGCGGACTGTGGAACGCGTGACTCACCGTCAACCCTGGCGGCGATCGCGGTGACGAGCCACAGGCCGGCGGGCAGTCGGTAGCCGACGCCGGGTGCGCGAAACCGGTCGAGCAGCCGGACCGCCCCCGCCCGAGCCAAAGCCTGCCCAGCCAGCGGAGCCGCCCGGTACGCGGCACCGGCGGGGCCGATCTCGACAAGCCATTCGGCCACGGCATCGGCGTCGTCCGGAGCATCCATCGCGACGTCACACGACGTGACCGTGACGGCGGTGAAGCCGGCGACGGTGAGGACCCGGGCGAGCCGCGCCGGGTCGGCGAAGGAGAACGGACCGGGCTCGTCGCCCACCGGCAGCGGTGGCAACGGCCCGAGATGTGGCGCTGCGCCGAGCATCGCCGCGGACATCCACGGGTTGACGCTGCCGTCGCGAAAGACGGTCGCGGCGAGGCGCCCTCCCGGGCGCAGTGACCGCCGGATCGTGGCGCAGCCGGCGACCGGATCCGCCAACAGCATCAGAGCCATTCGCGAGTACGCCGCGTCGAACGGAGCCCCCGGCACGACGTCGAGGGTCTCGATGTCGGCCGCGCGGAACCGGATACCCGGATACCGGTCCGTGGAGAACCGTTGCCGGGCGGCGGCCACCATCGCCTCGGCGATGTCGATACCGACCGCCGCGCCGCTCTCGCCGACCGCCCCGGCGAGTTCGGCCGTGGTGCCCCCACAGCCGCAGCCCACATCAAGGATCCGTTCGCCCGGCCGAGCGGCCATTCGATCCATGGCCGGCGCGCCCAGCGGTCGGCCGATCTCGTCCTGCCGATCGGCGTGGCGGATCCAGCCGGCTGCCGCTCCCGTCCAGAAAGCGGCGTTACGGGACCGCAGGGTGGCGGCGTCGGCCATCAGAACGGCATCTCGGTGCCGTCGACGCTCATCGATCGGAAGTTGGCCGCTTTTGCCGGATCGAAGCCGTCCTCCTGCGCCGCCAGGCCTGCGGCCCGAACCAGCCGTTCGGACTGGAACCGACGGAACGCGGCCTCGTCCTGCCAGATGTTGATGATCCGCCAGCCGTCCTCGGTCGGGCCGGCGACATGGGCGACGAGTCCCGGCGGCCGGTCCGGTCCGAGGTGGCGCTCCACCTGCTGGTACTCCGCCTCGCTGACGCCGGGCATCTCCTGCAACACACCGAACGGCATGACCGCGCCCTTTCGATAGAGTAAAGTTCTATCCAATAGAGCACTACACTTGAACCGTGGTTGTCAAGAGACGCTATGACTCGTCCCGGCGGCAGGAGCAGTCCCGACAGACCCGGCGAGCAATCCTCGAAGCGGCTGGCCGGCTGTTCGTCGATCCCGGCTACGCGGCCACGCCGCTGACCGCCGTCGCCGCGGAAGCCGGCGTCGCGGTCCAGACGCTGTACGCGGTGTTCGGCAGCAAGCGCCAACTGCTCTCCCAGCTGGTTGACGTCACCCTGGCCGGCGACGACGAACCGGTGGCCCTGCCGGACCGGCCCTTCGTCGCCGAGATCCGCGTGCTCGCCGACCCCCGCGCCAAGCTCGTCCGCTACGCCCGCCATCTGGTCGAGGTCCACACCCGGCAGGCCCAGGTGATGCTCGCGCTGGCCGGGGCGGCCACGGCCGATCCGGACGCCGCCGAGATCTGGCGCAAGAACATCGACGAGCGCCGCCGTGGCATGGCCATGTTCGCCGCAGAACTCGTCGGCACGGGAGCCCTCCGCCCCGACCTGGACGTCGAACAGGTGGCCGACATCCTCTGGTTGGCCCAGGACGTCCGCAACTTCGACTGGCTCGTCCGGCAACGCGGATGGCCGCTGGAGCAGTACCAGCGGTGGTATGTGGACACCGTCAGCGGCGCCACCATCGCCCAGCCCCAGTGAGGTCGGTGTGACGGGAGCGTGGCTCACTCGTTCCGGGCCGCCTCCGGGCCGGTGATCCGGCGCAGCAGCGGCAGCGTCGAGGCGATGATTCCCAGCGACACCGCCAGCCCTCCGACGGCTATGAGGTAGAACGACAGGCCCGGCGGCACCAGCGTGTAGCGCAACTGCGCCCGCAGGAAGAGCTGCGCGGCCAGGAACCCCATCCCGATCGCCACCACGGAGACGGTCAGTAGCGGCACGACGGTCTCCAGCGCGACCACCCGGCGCAGTGTGCGCAGCTGCACCCCGGTGAGCCGCAGCATGCTGAACGGCCGCTTCCGGTCACTCAGCCCGCCGGCGATGCTCACCGCCAGGCTGCAGCCCGCGATCGGCAGGCTGGCCAGCATGACCACGTTGGCCAACTGCTGGAACTGCACCATCTGCTGCGCGGAGTCCGCCTCCCACTCGCCGACGCTCGCCGGAAGGAGCCCGGCCGGAAGCGCACTCACCAGCTGCGTCCGGGCCTGCTCGAAGGCGGAACGGCTGGTCGTGTCGACGACCACCGACAGGATCGGCTGCCGGTCGACCTCCGTGGGGGCGATGCCGGCGGCTTCCCAGACGTACGAATCGCTGGTCAGGTCGAACGCGCGCGGGCCGATGAGGTCGGGGTACACGGACGCAACCTGAGCGCCGGAGGGACAACTGCCGAACACCGCCAGGCGGTCCAGCTCGGCGCACGTGATCAAGCCGGGCCATCCGCCTGAATCGGAGACGTCGGGGTTGAGGTGCACCAAGGTCACACTGCGTACGCCGGGGATCGTCGCGAGTCCCGTCGGAATCTGCTCCTTGGTCGGCGCAGGGCCATCCTCGGGAAAGAACCTCTTCGCGAGTGAGGTCGCGGCCACCGAGTCGGTGCGCGGTGCGCCGCGGTTGGCGACAAACGTGGTGATCGTGCCGGTCGCCACACTGGCCACGAACAGCGCCACGATCAGCCCACCGACGGACCGGAAACCGGCCTGCGGATTGTCGGCGAGACGCCGTCCGGCGATGAGCGTGGCGGGCCGGCTCGCCCGTCCGGCGAGCACCCGGGCGCCGATCATGGTCAGCCAGGGCCCGGCCAGCATCAGTCCGACCAGGATCAGCAGGAATCCGGAGAGGTACGCGGTGAGCTGGCCGTTGGTCGTGTCGGGGCGCCGGCCGATGAAGTAGGTCAGCTCGGCGAGCCCGGCGACCAACGGGATCATCCGCCAGGCGCGTGGCGGCTTCGGGGTGACGCGCCGGCTCACGCCCAGCGGCGAGATCTGCACCCGGCGCAGCGCCAGCCAGGAGGCCACGACCGCAGCGAGCGGGATACCGACCGCGACCAACACGACGTCGATGACGTTGAGTGACAGGTCGGCGGCGAAGAATGGTTCGCCGGTGAACGGGATCGCGGCGAGTCCCGGCCGGAACGCGAGGAACAGGCCGAACCCGACGACTGTGCCCGCCAGGGCGGCGACTGTGGACTCCACGGCCGAGATGAGGGTGATCTGCCGTGGTGTCGCCCCGACCAGCCGCATTGCGGCGAAGCGCTGCTCCCGGCGGGCCGCAGCCAGCCGGGTCGCGGTGGCGATGAAGATGAGCACCGGGAAGAGCAGTGCGGCGGCGGTGACGGAGAGCACGAGTGCCATGCCGTCGCCGCTGACGCCGACGTAGCAGCCGTTGCAGTCGCTTGGGGAGGTGGTCATGATCTGGGTGACCTGCCGGGCCCCCAACTGCTCCAGTTCGGCCGGGGTACGGCCGATGACGATCAGCAGGGATTCGGGGGAAGGCAGCGCCGACCGGCCGATCGTACCGATCTCGTGGCCGGGGAAGCGGTCCCCGAGTTCCACGGCCGGCGAGGTCCGCAGCAGCTCGCCGAGGGCGGGCGAGACGTAGAACTCGCCCGGGCCGGGCAGGTGCGGGATGCCCGGCGGAACGGGCGCGTCCGGGCCCAGCGCCGCGACCTCGACCCGGCCGATGGACCCGCCACGGTAGTAGTCCTTGCGGGCCAGCCACCACATCGGGTCGGCCGACGGGTCGGCCGACGCCGGGGCGACGGCGGTGTTGAGCCAGGCGTACCGCTCGTTCTGCGTGCCGACCGCGTTCATGCCGGCGAGCGCCGTCAGGAGCATGCCGACGCCGAGCGCCACTGCGGTGGCGATGATGACGAGCCGGGTGGCGGCTTCGCGCCCGCCGGCCACGGACAGTCGTACCGCGAACCGGATCATGAGTGCACCAGCGCGTTCACCCTGCCGTCACGCACGATGACCTGCCGGTCGGCGCACGCGGCGATGCGGGCCTCGTGGGTGACGAGAACGACGGTGGTGCCCTGCTCGCGCGCCGAGGAGACCAGGAGATCCATGACCTGCTCACCGGTCAGCGAGTCGAGGGCCCCGGTCGGCTCGTCGGCGAACAGCGCCCCGGGCCGGGCGACCAGGCCACGGGCCAGAGCGACCCGCTGCGCCTGCCCACCGGACAGCTCACCTGACCGGCGCCGCTCCAGCCCGGCGAGCCCGAGCCGCTCGAACCAGGGCCGCGCCTCCTTGAGCGCGGCGGCCCGCTTGACGCCGCCGAGCAGCAGCGGCAGGGCGACGTTCTCCTCGGCGGTCAACTCCGGCACGAGCTGACCGAACTGGAACACGAACCCGAAATGGTCCCGGCGCAGGACGCTGCGCTGGTTCTCGTTGAGGGTGTCGATCCGGCGGCCGTCGAAGTGGATCTCGCCGGAGTCCGGCACCAGGATCCCGGCCAGGCAGTGCAGCAGGGTGGACTTCCCGGAGCCGCTCGGGCCCATGATGGCGACGATCTCGCCCGGAGCCACCGAGATGCTGGCGCCCCGCAACGCCAGGGTCTCGCCAAAGGACAGGACGACGTCCCGCGCCTCGATCGCCTTCATCGCCGGACCACCTTTCGGAGGGCGTCCAACCGGGCGACCGTGGTGTCGATCCAGTGCAGGTCGGCTTCCAGGTGGAACAGGCCGTGGTCGGCCAACATGGCGTCGACCAGGTCGCCGCTGCGCCTGACCTCGGTGAACTCCTTCATCCGCCGCAGGTGCGCAGCGCGCTGAATGTCGAGGTACTCCTCGGCGGGGCGGTTGAGCATGAGCGCCAGCACGACCTTGGTGAACAGCACCGTCTGCAGGTTGGGCTCGGCCTCGACCGGCTCGGTCAGCCAGGACTCGACCTCGGTCGCACCCCGTTCGGTGATGACGTAGCGCTTGCGCTCCGGACCTACGCCCGGCTCGACCTCGCCGACCACGATCTTGCCGTCGCGGGCGAGCCGACCGAGGGTCGAGTAGACCTGGCCGAACGGCAGTGGCTTACTCCGGTTGAAGAAGGTGTCGTAGTCGCGCTTCAGGTCGTAGCCGTGGCTGGGCTCGCGTTCGAGCAGGCCGAGAAGGGTCATGGGAACACTCATGCCGAGACCATACCCCGAGGGTATACCCCGCGTGTACACACCGGGCGTATATCGACTTGTGCTGCTGGTGCAGGACCGAGCCGCCAACTGGCACGGGGCGGTGCACGGCCCGGCGACGTCCACTGTCTGCACCGGCCTGACCTGACAGGGGAAACCCTCCCAGCCGGCCCCAGGAGCGGGGTTCCGGTAACCTGGTACGGCGGGCCGTTAGCTCAATGGTAGAGCTGAGGACTTTTAATCCTTAGGTTCTGGGTTCGAGTCCCAGGCGGCCCACCACATACCCCCTCTGAGCTGCAAGAACTCCGGCTGACGATCGTCCGGCACAACCAGGGCACAGCTCAGGTTTGATCTTGACCGGTGGGATGCTTCGGCAGCATGCCGTCTGCCTGCCGTAGGAGGTTGCCGACCAGCCCGCGCGGCCCGTCCTTCTTCGGCAGCCAGTGGACGTAGGTCTCCAGCGTGATTCGCAGGTTGGCATGCCTCATCCTCCACGGCGCTCCCGCAACCGGAAAAGACACAATCACCGCTGAAATGGTCGGCCGATACCCGCGCTTTGCGCACTTCAAGCGGCTAAAGTGCGGGCCTGGGAGGACGAGTGGGTACCGGACGATCAGCCCAGATGAAGCAGATAAGTTGCGGCATGAACCGGGGGCGACCCTGTGGGAGAACACCCGATACGGCGCAACATACTTCGTTGATTGCTTCGGACTTGAGCAGCTATGGGAGTCAGGCCGGGTGCCAGTCGTGCACCTTGGCCAGATCGAGGCGATTGAAGCTACAGCCGACGGCACCGAGGCGAACTGGACTGTAATCGAGCTATACGCCCGGCCAGCTATACTCGCCAGCCGCATCCGGTCGCGCGGCACCGGGGACGAAGACCAGCGCTTTGCGGCTGTCAAGCAAACACTTCGCCTGCCGGTCGCAGACATGCGGATCGACACCGAGGCTGCGTCAGTCAGTGAAGCGGCTAATGCCATCGAGCGGCTTATAGATCACTCATAACGAAACGCCCGTCACCCGCCAGCACGGCTGATACTCCAGCAGGAGATCCGTTTTAGGGCTCTGTGAGTTTCTGTCTTTGGTGGTGGCTGGTCTTGGCGGCAGCTTGATGTCGCCGCCGGAAGATGGACCAGCATTAGCCCTATCCGGTTCCCAGGCCGAGCGAGTTTGCCATTTATTGCAGACGACCGTTGCTCGGCATCGACTCGCCCACGGGTCAACAGCGGTCGAGCGTCAGCGCCAACCGCACTAATTGGTTGGCGGATTCGGCCTGACCAGAACTACTGGTGGAAAAGACGCGACGCTGATCGCGCTCGCCCTCGGCTTCGGCCAACCGGCACCGCCAGTCCTCGCCGCTCGGGAGAATCCCGGTATGGTGTTGCATTTCGGTATTGTCACATCCGTCCACCATCGTCGCTACGTTCGCCCTTCGCCAAACGCCAGGGTTTATCTCTCCATGACGATCCGACTATCGTGAGTGAGAATTCCCGAAGAAGGAGAGGATCTCTCATGCCGTTGTCAGTGGCGGACCTCGCGGTGCCCGGAAAAGCACCGATCACGATCCTTTCGACGACCTTTCCGAACGTGTATCTGCGCATGGACGGCACCGGGGTGACGACCTGGAACGGGTCTGGCAGCGGGATCGTCAACTGTCAGTTTGGCGCGGGACCCTACGAGAAGTTCAAGGTTCTCCCGCAGGCCGACGGCTCGTTCGCCTTCGCGTCGGCGACCTTTTCGAACGTGCATCTGCGCATGGACGCCGCCGAGTTGCCGCAGATCCCCGGGGGGCCGGGCGGTGGGACCGTCAACTGCCAGGTCCACGTGGGTACCCACGAGACGTTCAAGCTTCTCCCGCAGGCAGGTGGCTCGTTCTCCTTCGAGTCGACGTTGTTTCCGAATTCGTTTCTGCGCCTGGTCGGCTTCGGGGTGACGGCCTCCACCAACGGTGGCGGTGGGGTAGTCAACTGCCAGTTCGGCGCCCCGGGTGGCGATCACGAAAAGTTCTTTCTCAACGTGGCCGCCTAGCCACGGCCCCGTCAAGTCCCTGGAATACCTTGACTAAACGGCCCTGACCCGAACCCGCCCGACGCATCGCCGACGTCATCGCCTGGTCCATCTTCCGGCGGCGACATCAAGCCGCCGCCAAGGCCAGCCACTACCAAAGACGGAAACTCACAGAGCCCTAAAACGGATCTCCTGCTGAAGTACTAAAGCGTAGTGTGCTCAGACTTTCTTTACTTGGTCAAGGGCGGGCCTGCGGCCCGCCGCCGTGCCCGCGCCGGGGCGCGCGTGCGGCCTGGCGGCCGGTCACGCCCCGGCGCACGGCGTAGCAAGAGGAGCAGTCGACAGCCGCAGCCGGCCGGGACTGGGTGCACGCGGGATGGCGGGTGCAGGCAGTTCCCCCGACGCCGACCGGACAACCCCGCGCGCCTCAGCGCTAGAACGGGCCACTGCGTAGATCGACCCTTCCGTGGGCACAACCGTTTGGAGTCGGTCGGCACCTCGCGGCTTGGCGGGTAGAACTGAAGACGTGCAACGGCCTACCCGAGGAGGCAAGGTGGCTCAGCGCTCGCAGCACCAGGGGGGTCGGTGCCCCGTCTGCAAACGCACCGTAGCCCTCACCGCTGACGGGAGAGTTGCGCGGCACAACGGCACCATTCGTGCCTACGCCCCGCCCGAGGAGTGCACCGGGAGTGGACAGCGAGCAGAAGCCACGGGGTCAGACGTATGGAGGCCGACCCGGACGCCCGCATCGACCACGGCGCACCGCTGCCGCCCTACCGTCAACTGGCCGGCATCCTCGTAGCCCGAATTCGTCGCGGTGACTGGCAGCCGAACCGGGCCATCCCGTCCGAGGCGCAGCTTGTCGGGGAGTACGGCCTCGCTCGGGCGACTGTCCGCCGTGCGATCGCCGTGCTGGTGGACCAGGGCGCGCTGTTCGTGGTGCCGCAACGAGGGACGTTCGTCAGGCCAGAGGGCGAATAGCCTTCGATGTCCGACCATGATCATCGGGCACAGATCCGGCACAAGTGAGCCCGGAAACGCCTGTAAAACGTCAGGCACTCGTGTGGGGGGGGGCGAATGGTCGTACCGGTCCGTTGAGAGGTGTCTCCGGGCTCACGGATTATAGATCAGCGATCCAGAGGCGGACATACCCGAGGCATGCTCGGAAATCAGCGCCCTGCTGGCTCTGATGGCACTGACCGCCATCGTCTACGTCGCCACGACGGCGATCACCGGCCTGTGCGTGGGCATGGCAGAGGAAGGCACCGACGCGGCTTCGGCCGCCGACGGTGGTTCACCGTAGCGTTGAACGGGTGGATCACCTCGCGCACGTAGTCATCGGTGGCCTTGAGCAGGTGCGCGATGTCCGGGGCCGCCGGCCGCACCAGAGTGGCTCTGGCGCCGTGCCGGGTCATTCGCCCGTGGACTCGCCAAGAACACCGTAGGCATTGCGGAGGTTCGTTCGCAGTAGCTCGGACACCTGCCTCAGCGCCGTATGGTGTCGCGGAATGAGCTGCATCTCGTGCTCAGCGATCACGCTCCGGAGCACGCCGGAGAGGTTGACCTCGTCACGACATCTGCGGTCCGCGAGTGCCACGGCGATCTCTGCATCGGACGGAGCCGCTGCGGTGGTGCGCTCCGCCCAGCGTGGGTCGCTCTGCGCCTGGTCGGGATCTGTGTATGGGTATCCCGCTCGCTGCATGCACCTGCGCCACGCAGCAACTACCGATCGATAGCGGTCGTCCGTTCGCGCCTGGTCGGCAGCGCGCGACTCCAGCGCCTGGACTCCGCGCTCCGGCATGACGGTCGGGTCCACGGCCGAGAGGTCGACTGCGAGAGCCCCGCGGTGCAACGAGCGCCGAGCCTGTCCGTCACAACCCCCCGGCGGCACTGCCCGGCCGGAGAACTGAGGTTCGGTACCGCTGAAGACCGACAGTTGGTTTTCCGGAATCACGATCGGTCGCGCTTCCCGGCGAGCGGCGGCAGCCACCTCCTCAGCGAATCCCGGCGGGCCTCCGTAGCCGTGCTTCTGCACGTCGTGTGAACCGAGCCAGTACAGCAGCGTCGCATGTCGGGGGTACCTCGACGGCGCCTGCGCTGACTCGGAAAATGCCAGGCCAAACGCAGTCATGCAGTCGTGCAACAATCGGATGTTCGCCCGGTGCACGGCGAAATTTTCGGCCGAGGTCAGTTCATAGCTGTCAAGCGGGAGGACAAGCCCGGCCGCCCCGCCAGGGTTCTGCCCCACGAGGGGCACCCCGTCCGGGCTCCGCGACGTCGTGTTCGCCAGGCAGCCTGCGACGGCGAGCACCGCCGCAAGGAACAGACCAGTCACCGCAGCCCAGGTTTTCAAAGCCCTCATAGGACACTCCCTGTCAAATCGCACGGGGGACGCGCCGTCCTCCCGCACCGCGGTGCCGATGGCCGCGATGCGGGAGGACCCGGCTTATCGCCAGATCACCGTCGGCCCGTATGCCACGGCGCTGTGCTTGTACTTCGCCTGCACCTTGTAGGCGTGGGCGTCGTCGACGCCGGCGGTGTAGTCCTGGGACCATTCCTGTTCACCGTCGCGGCTGCCGCACGCGTAAATCGCCTTGTCGGACTGGTTCACCCAGATCAGCGATACCAGGTCCATGCCATAGTTGTACATCTTCGCCCAGGCGTACCACTTCCCGCCGTACGTCCCCTGGTTCACCCGGATATAGGTCGGCCCGCCGACGTTCGCCGTTGTCCCCGGGACCGGCGAGATGTTCGACGCCAGGGACGGCTCGCTCAACCAGTTTCCACACCAGACCGGGGCGGCGGATGCGGGCGTGGACGACACGGTCACGGCAAGGGTCGCCGCCACGGCCGTACCAGCACCGACCCCGATAATCTTCCTGACGAGATTTCCAGACATCATTTACCTTTCTGATTGATGGGTAATCTCATTGCAGCCCGACGTCCTCGCGAGGGGAATCGCCAGTTCATTATTCCCCTCTAATTTCCGGCAGAGATGTCGGCTGAGCTGAGGTCAGACGCCGCAGGCCAGCGCCGTCGTTGACGTCTTGGACGCGCCGGTGGCGGCGTTGTATATCGCACCTTTGAAGGTGTGGCTGCCCGTTCCGGAGCACGTGTGACTAACAGAGCGGCTCGTGTTGCCGCTGAAGGTCACGTAGTTCAACAACTGCCAACTCGCTCCGTTCCAGACGTAGAGCTGCGTTTCCCAACCGGATGAGGTGCTACAACCCGAGGCGGTCCCGGTGGTGACCGCCTTGCCGCCGCTTTTGACTGGCGTCGAGACGGTCCAACTGCATGCTGCCTGAGCAGGCTGAACATAGGATATCGAGACTCCAGATCCCAGGGCGAGTGCCGCCATTGCCATGGCGCCCCGGCGCCGCAATCGGCGCATAAGATTCGACTCCCTTCGATGGGTATTTGACTCCCACCTAGTGCTCCGCGTGAGCATCAGGCCAATGTGGATGGGTGGAACAAATTGCTATTGCGCCACCAGGGCGGCCATCGAGAACAGCCCTGATTGCCGCAGGAGGGCCGTTGGAAGTCATAGCCAATCCGGCCGCTTCACCCTTCTTGTTAGGGTGAGATGAGCCAATCACCACCACTTACCCTGAGCAAGGCATCACGGTGTACGAGACTGTACGGATCCGTCCCGAACACCAAGAGGTGCTCCCAGCAGGGCGCGATGATTCCTCACTGGTCTGCAGGTCGGCGCACGATCTCGATCCCGGTGCGCGGCCCGCGTGTTGCTGGCGCGGTCGACAAGGCGTCCGGCAGGCCCGCCCGAGCGGGTCTCGGTCCGGTGCACCGGTGGAGAATCCCATATCCCGGCTCTGGACCGGTCGGGTCTCATTGATCAGAAGGGGCGCACTGATCGCGCATCGATACAATACGTTGCGTGATGATGCAGCCGCCGGGGCCCGGCACGACACGTACGACGGCCGAGTTTGTCGCCCAGTTACGCAGCGTGAAAGCCTGGTCCCGGTTCTCGTACCGAGAGCTGGAGCGGAGGGCCCGGCGTGCCGGCGATCAGTTGCCGATCAGCACCGTCTCCAGCGCGCTCAATCGAATCTCACTACCGTCCGAGGAACTGGTGGCAGCCCTGGTGCGCGCCTGCGGCGGCAATCCGGCAATCGTGGCGGAGTGGGTGGCCGCTCGCCACGCGTTGACCCCGAGCGACCGGTTCGAATTGGCTGCCGGTGTACCCGGGCCGGCCACGCCGACCGCACCCGGGCCGGAAGCACCCGTCGGCTCCGCTCTAGACGGGCTAGCCGGGAGGCAGTGGCCCCCCTGCCTGCTGCCGCCTGACCTGCCGCTGTTCGTCGGTCGGGACGACGAACTCTCCGAGGCGCGGCGGCTGCTCGACCTGGACTCAGCCGGGCCGGTGACGTTGTTGGTCAGCGGCCCGGCCGGAGTCGGCAAGACCGCCTTCGCGGTACGCCTCGGGCACCTGCTCACGGGCCGGTTTCCGGACGGCCAGCTCTACATCGACCTGGGCGGATTCGGCGACGAGCCACTGGGGCAGTTTGCCGTGCTGGGTGCCTTTCTGCGGGCGCTCGGCGTGCATGGTGGGGCGATGCCCCCGGACCTCGCCAGCCGGGTCCACCTGTACCGAACTCTGCTGGCGCAGCGAGAGGTGCTCATCGTGCTGGACAACGCGGCGACCACCCGACAGGTCACCGACCTGCTGCCGAGTGGTGGTCGGTGCGCCACGATCGTCACCAGCCGGACCACACTGGCGGACCTGGGCAGTCGCCGCCTTTCGCTGGGCACCCTGGATTCGACCGCAGGTTTCGCGCTGCTGCGGGAGATGCTGGGCCGCGAGCGGACCACCGCCGAACCCGACGCCGCCCGGTTCATCGTGGAGACCTGCGGGGGGCTTCCCCTCGCGGTGTGGGTGGCCGCCGCACGGCTGGCCGCCCGACCGCACTGGCCGTTGGCCAGGGTCGCCGAGGCGCTCGGCGACGAGCAGCGCAGACTCGACGAGCTGGCCGTCGGTGACATCGCCGTCCGGGCCAGCCTGGAACTGACCTACCGGGGGATGACCCCGACGGCGCAGCAGGCCCTGCGCCTGCTCAGCCTGTCGCCCGGCCCGGACTTCGCTGCCTGGGCGCTGGCAGCGCTCATCGACACCACGATGGCGCACGCGGAGGCCGTCATCGACGACCTGGTGGAGGTACACCTTGTGGAGGTCGGAGCCAACGGCGCCACCGGCTTCCGCTACCGGCTGCACGACCTTGTCCGGCTCTTCGGCCGGGAGTTGGCGCAGCGAGCGATTCCGCAGCAGGACTGGGCGACGGCACTGGACCGGCTGCTCGGCGGAAGCCTGCACCTGGCCGACCTCGCCGCGGATGCCCTCGGGGCGGACTTCCAGGGCAGCCCACCGGCCGAGCTGGTGTCCTGGCGGCTCCCGGCACCGGACATCGATCAGCTGGTCGCCGATCCGGTGGCGTGGTTCGACGACGAGCGCCGCTTCCTGATCGCCCTGGTCGACCAGGCGCTCGACAACCCGAACATCGGGCCAGCGGCTGGAGTGGCCGTCGCATTGACGACCTTCTTCCAGGTCCGTAGTCACTTCGACGAGTGGGAACGGCTCCAGAGCAAGGCTCTCGACGCCGCGCTGCGCACCGGCGACCAGCGCAGCGCCGCCAAACTTCACCGCTGTCTCGGCGAACTCACCACCATCCTGGACCGTTACCCGGAGGCACTGGACCACTTCCGGCAAGCTCTGCTGCTCGCTGACGGTCGGGAGCCTGCCTACCAGGAAAGCGCCGCCGCCGGCCTCGCCTACGTGCACCGGCTGCTCGGCCAGTACGACTCGGCGGTGCGCCAGTTCGAGGAGGCCGTTGCACTGGCCCGGGCGAGTGACAACGTCAACTGTCTCGTCTACGCCACAAACGGCATCGGTGTCATCGACCTGGAACAGGGGCGGGTCGACGCCGCCATGGCACGGTTCGAGGAGTGTCTGCAGGTAAGCCGGGCAGCCGGGTACCGGCCCGGTGAGGCCCAGGCCCTGCGCTGCCTGGGGCAGAGCCACCGCGCTCTCGGCGCATACCCGGCTGCCGCGGACTGCTTCCGACGGGCCGCTGCGATCAGCGAGGACCTCGGCGACCGGCTGACCGCCACCCACGCCATCTGCTGGCTCGGTGACGTTCTGGTACGCCAGGGCGCGCACGGCGAGGGACGCCGCCTACTGGCCCGGAGCCTCTGGATCTACCGCGAGTTCGGCAACGTGTGGGGCGAGGCTGCGGTGGCCTACGCGCTCGCCGAGGCGCAGCTCGCCGTAGGGCGGCCGGTGCTGGCCCGGCGGCGCGCGGAGGCCGCCGTGAAGCTGTGGCGGCAGGTCGGCTCCCGGAGCTGGCTTGCCGTCGGTCTCGACACGCTGGCCGAGGCGCACCGTCAGGCCGGAGACACCGTCGCCTCGGCGCAGATCCGGGACGAGGCGGCTGCCGCCCGGGCAGCCCTGCACGACACCGGCCCTCGGCGGTGAGTCGGACCCGTGGCCGCAACGGCCAGCCGGCGCGGAGTCGGCCGCGCCCAGGCCGCGCGGCCGGTCCTTCTTCGGCAGCCAGTGAACGTAGGTCTCCAGCGTGACTCGCAGGTTGGCATGCCTCAGCGCCTTCTGTACCTCCTGCGGCTCGACACCGTTGCTCATCAGCGTCGTGGCGAAGAAGTGGCGCAGGGAGTGGAAGGTGCCTACCTTCGGCCATCCGGCAGCCTCGCGCCAGTCCGCCCACAACTGCGACCAGTAGGTGTCGTTCAGCAGCTTCCCCCGCGAGGAGGTGAACAGAACGGCGACCGGCCGAGCCAGCCGCTCTCCCGTGGTGATGTCGGGAAGCTCGAACTCGACGGGGCCGACTTCGCTGACGTGAGCGGCGACAGGCCCTTCGCGGTGCCCCAGCGCTAGCTAACGGCACGTCGGTCAGAGCCCCGCTACCCGGTGGCAGGCCGGTAGCGGCGCGGCAGCGACCGCCCCGCCCTCGGCGACGGCCAGTGCTACTTCTCCGCCGGCAAGTCGTGAAACCACCGCCGGGACGATGCGGGCACCAGCAACAGGCCAACGATGACTGATGCACCAAAGATCTCTAGCAGCCCTAAGGCATCAGCCCTGCCGATCATGACGACGCCGTACACAACGCTGGTGGTCAAGAAGAGGGTTGTCCAAAACCGGGCCCGCCCGCTACCACGCCACAGTCCGTAAGCCAACACCAGGAGAAGAAGCACCTGTATCAACCCGGTGACCATCGATGGACCACTCGTGAACATCGTCGTCGCCGGGAACGCGGTCGCCACGAGCAAAATCACCGATGCGGCGGCAACCGGCATAGGAACGCGTCGCTGACTTTGCTCGATCATCGGCTCATGGTAGGCGTCCGTTCGCCCGGTCCACTAGCTAGAACGGACGCCGCCGGAGTCTGGCTCCGAGAGTGCCGCGCAGGGGAGAGCCGGCAAGCCCCAAGCATGGGGGCGGCGCCCGCGGTTGCCGGGCGGGCGACCCCCCGTGCCAGCTCCTACCGAGTCCGGGTCAGGTCAAACCCTGCGCCTGAAAGGGGTGGTGGCCGTCGACGGTCGGGGCGATCGGCCAGGAGCCGACTCCGCTGCCGGCCGCGCGGTCAGGTCAAGAGCGCCGCTGTGGCGGTGTCCGCCGGGTGCCGGACCGTGACACGAAAGCCGACTCCGACCCCGGGTGCCCATCAGATCGACGGGCAGAGCGCAGGCCGGCCAGCCGAACGTAGATCTCCCGCTTGTCGACGGCGTTGCGGCCACCTGGGGAGCGCCGGTTTTCAGCCGCTTGTTACCCACGTCAGCATCGCTTGCCAGTGGGCCGGAGACGGCGTGTGGGCTGCGTCCTCGCTGATGCGAATCTTGCCGTTGGGCATCCGTGCGGCGATCAGCGGTGCGTCGGGAACCGCTCGGCCGGGGTCGTGTCGACCGGCCCAGATGAGGACGCGGCAGGGCACGTCGCGCAGGCCAAACCCCCATGGGCGGATGTCGGTGGCGAGCCAGTCGCCGGCCAGCCCCACTGCGCCCTGGCGGGCACCCTCGCGGCTGGACTCCTCGTAGGGCCGCATCCAGGGGTCCTGGCCTGCGGCAAGCAGTTGCCGGTGCTGCTTGAGCGGATCCTCGGCGTACCATGCGGCGGCGCGGGTCACGTAGCGGCGCCCGAGCCCCGGAACGGTCCGCAAGACCCACGCGTGAAACCGCTGCCAGCCACGCACCGTGCGCAGTTCCCGATATGGGCCGGTGAAGCCTGCGGCGACCACCCCCGTCAGTCGATGCGGGAACCGGACCCCACAGGCCACGGCGTACGGCGCGCCCCCAGAGAACCCGATCAGGCCGAAGCGCTCGATCCGCAGAGAGCTCATCAGCGTACCGACGTCGTCAGCGACGCCGAGGAGCATTGGCTGTCGGACAGCTGTGGACCGACCGTACCCGGGCCGGTCGACGGTGATCAGGCGGACGTCCGCCAACGCCGTGTCGTCCGGGCGGCTGATCCGAGAGCCCGGCGTGCCGTGCAGGAACACCACCGGCGGCCCGGCTGGATCGCCGTACTCCGCCCAGCCCAGGACCCGGCCGTCCGGCAACGCAAGGTCCACAGCGCCTCTCCCGCTAGACAGCCAACGCAACACCCAGTACAGCTTATAGACATGCGTCGCCGTGTTGTGCAGTGTGGCAATGCCAAAGCGCACTCACATGCCACGATCCGGGCGTTGGCCGACTGCCTGCCGGTAACTGAGCGTAGGCGTTGGCACGGAGGCTGGGTGGGCCGATGGCCAGCGGCACGCTGCTTCTCGGAGCGGGCGGATCTCTGCGTCAGCGCGTACCTGACTCTGTAGCGGAACCCGTACGCCGAAAGCTTGATCGACTTCTATGCCCCGGCATGATCATCGGGCACAGATCCGGCACAACTGGGCCCGGAAACGCCTGTAAAGCGTCGAGAGACGATGAGGATTGCCGCCCTGGTCAAGGGCCGGATCTGCCTGATTCGAGATGATCTATCGGCAGCGTCCGATGTTCTGGCTTCGAGTCCCAGGCGGCCCACAAAACTGGTCCATGAACAGCGAATAAAGGCGATCATCGCCATCCGCCTGCATTGATGTTGGCTGCTCCGACGGTCGTGCGTGGATGCGACCGGGCGGTTGGTCCCCCGCGTGGGCGGGGAAGAGGCTGCACCCATCCCGCCGGCTGGCGACCGCGCCGGGCCCGTTTCCATGGTGATTCGTTCCGTGGTCGGTGCGGCAGGTGCCGGGCGCGGTTGACCCTCTCCCAGGGGGAGGGGCGAGGCTGTTGGAGGCGTCGGTGACGGGGTTGATGCCGATCGGGGTGTTCGCGCGAGCGACCCGGTTGTCCGTTCGAGTGCTGCGTAACTATGACCGGTTGGGTCTGCTCGTCCCGGCGTGGGTCGATCCGGACACCGGCTACCGCCGGTACGACGTCGACCAGTTCCCCCGAGCGGGGCTGGTGCGGCGGCTGCGAGAGTTGGAGGTGCCGTTGCCCGAGATCGCCGAGATCCTGGCGGCCGACACCCCGGAGCAGGCAGGCGCCGTCATCGAGCGGCACCGGGAACGCGTGGCCGCGCGGGCGGCCCGGCTGGGCGAGATCGCCGGGCGGTTGGGGGCCGTGCTGGCCGAGCCGGGGCGGGTGTCGGGCTGGCTGGAGGTGTACGAACGGTGGCGCGGTGCCCAGCCCACCGCCCGCATGTTGGTGCGTACCCCGCTGAGCGGGCTGGCCGAGGCCCTGGCGCCCGGGTTCGCGCGGTTGTTCGCCGGCCTCGCCGAGCAGGGGATCGCCCCGGCGGGGCCGGCCGGGACCCGCTACCTCAGCGACGACCTCGACGCGGCGGAATTGGAGGTGGAGTTGTTCGTGCCGGTGGCCCGCCCGCCCCGGCCGACCGCGACGATCGCGGCCGGGGAACAGGCGGGCTGTCTGCTCGCCGCGACCGTCCACGAGGGCGGCTACGACGACATCGAGACCGCCTACCGGTCACTGGGGCGCTGGATCGCCGAGCAGGACCGGCTGCTGGCGGGCCCGGCCGAGGAGCGTTACCTCGTCCCGCCCGGGCCCGGCGTACCCATGGCCGCGCTCCGTACGGAGATCGCCTGGCCGGTCCGACCCCCGTCCGGCCCGCCTCAACCAGCGAACCAGGAAGCAAGATGATCATCGAGAATGTGTCGTTCTCCGCCGGTCAGCACTGCGAGACCACCACGCTCGGCGCACTGCTGCGCCACGAGGGCCTCGACCTGTCCGAGCCCATGCTGTTCGGCCTCGGCGAAGGTCTGGGCTTCGTCTACTGGGATGTCAAGAACATGGACTTCCCGTTCCTCGGCGGCCGCACCAAGCCGACCACGATCACCCGGACCGTGGCCGACCGGCTGGGCCTGACGCTGCACGTCCAGGAGACCGCCTCGCCCCGTAGGGCCTGGCAGAACGTCGCCGACGCCCTCACCGCCGGCCGCCCGGTCGGCCTGCAACTGGACTCCTACCACCTGGACTACTTCACCACCAAAGTCCACTTCGGGGGCCACCTCGTCGCGATGTACGGCTACGACGACACCCACGCCTACCTGATCGACACCGCCCAGCAGGGCGGCACCGTGAGGACCACGCTGACGAGCTTGGAGCGGGCCCGCAACGAACGCGGACCGATGACCACCCGTAACCTCTCCTACACGATCGCCGGCCCCGCCGTCCGGCCCGACCTGGGCGACGCCGTCCGGGCAGCCATCCGCAACAACGCACACGCCTTTCTCAACCCGCCCATCGCCAACCTCGGCCACCGCGGCATCGACAAGGCGGCCCGGCAGGTGGCGCGGTGGCTCGACCGCTCAAGCGACCCGTCCCGCGACCTCCCGCTGGCTGCGACGCTGATGGAACGCGGCGGGACCGGCGGCGCCCTGTTCCGCGCCATGTACCGCGACTTCCTCGCCGAATGCGCCACGATCGTCGACGACGACAACGTCCGTCTCGGTCACCGGCTGTACGCCGAGATCGCCCCGCTATGGACCGAGGTCTCCCACCACATCACGGCCGCCGGGGAGACCGGCGACCCGGACCATCTGAGCCGCGCCTCGGCGGTCCTCACCGAACTCGCAGACCGGGAACGCCACGCCATGCGGATCCTGAACGGCGTTCACCCCGACTGACCACCTCAACGATCGCCGCTCCGCGGCGGACGGCGGGGGCCACGGCGTGCAGCGCCTGCACGGACACAGGCAGGCGTCCACGCCACGCAGAGAGTTGCTGATAGTCCGCCGCGAGTAGGACGACATCGCCACGAACTCAGCGGCCCGGGAAACGGCCCTCCGGCCGTACCGCCTCCCGCGCTCTCAGTCGACGGCGCGTAGCCGGCCCTTCTCCTTGCCCTGAGCGTCGAGCAGCACCAGGGTCGCACCGTCGAAGCCTGCTCGCCGGGCCGTCCAGAGCCACTCCCCGACCGGCACGCTGGCCACGCAGTACATCAGCGTGGCGGACCCGGCGGTAGCGAGCAGCGTGCCCCCGGCCCCGGTGATCCACCGGCCGCTCTCGTCGTTGCAGCCGTCGGACCCACGCCACTCGCCGTCCGCCGTGAACTCCACGTACGCCGCCTTGTGCCCGTCGGTGGGAACCCAGCGGCCGGCGAGCCGGCGCCGATCGACGGCAGCCAGCGCCTCCGGTAGCGCGGCGGCCGGCGCGAGGGCCTGCCGGGCCTCGTCGGTGACCACCGGCGGCACCAGCTCGGAGGCCATCATGTCCGGCCCGGCCGTCGGCGTCGCGCCGGGGATCAACCGGGCAACCGGCCGCGCCAGATCATCCAGAAGCACGGGCCGCCCTGAGCCGTCGAACTGGTACGCCGTCACGCGCCGCAGCCAGCCGGGAACGTCCTGGCTGGCCCTCTCGCAGCCCGGAATGCCCTCGACCGCGGCGCTGAAGGCGGTGTCGATGTCCGCGAGGAAGACACCATCGACGTCTGCCCGCCAGGACCCACCCAAGGTGCCGCAGCTGCTGCCGATCAGGTGCAGTCCAGAAGGTGCGAAACGCAGGATCTTGCCCGCGCCCGGGTCGCCGACGTCGGCGATCGTCCAAGAGCCGACCAGTTTCTCCGGTGCCAGCGGCCGCGAAGCCTCGGTGGCACCCGGGACCGGCCCTGAGCCTGCCGACCCCGCACCGGTTTGCCCGTCGCATCCAGCGAGCAGCACACCGAACACGACCAACGTCGCAAGGTAGCTCTGACGCACCATCTCAAGCTCTCCGTCCGGCCGTCTCCCCGCCGTCTTCCCTGGTCCGCCCGTCACCACCGTTCCGGGGATCGGACGGCACACGGCGAAGGACAATTCCACCTGCTCCCACCAACGATCGAACCGGTGCACAGGGAGCGCTCCGGCGCACGAGGATGACCTCGCCTCAGCTCGCGCCGGGCAGCCCGTTCCGGCCGGGGCCCTCCGCGACCGGCGGCCGCCCGGGGCACCACGCAGCCGCGTCAGCTCCCGCCCGTGGAATCGAAGAGGGAGTCCGGCGGGCCGGCGGTGACCGGCCCCGCGCGGTGCTCCGGCGGCGGGAGCTGCCGCGCCGGCTGGCGGGAGTGCAGCCGTGCGCCGGCCTCGCCGCGCCGCGCGGTGACCGGGACGGTGACCATCCGGACCGGTTCCGGGGGCTCGACGAAGCCACGGGAGCCCCACCGGACCCAGATCGGCACCCGCCCGGCGTCGGCCTCGGCGAGGAGCTTCTCGACCGTACGACGCCGGTCGGTGTGGTCGACCTCGATCACCACGGGCGGCGCGGCGGGCCGGGCGCAGGCGATGTCGATGACGGATTGCTGCCCGGACATCGGCGGCGGAAGCGGCACCACGCTGGCCGCCCGCCGGTAGACCCGCCAGCCCTGCGCCGTGCCCCAGTCGGCGATCGCGTCGATGAGCAGTTCCGTGACCTGCTCGGTGGTGCGGTCCACGAAGGTCAGGCAGGCGAGTCGGCCGGCCATCGACGCGGCCAGCCGTGCTCCGTCGTCTGGATCGGTCATGCCAGCCGGTTCACTCCTGCCCGTCCGTGGCCCACATCGGCAGGCCGGTCATGCCGATCCGACCCGCGGTGGCCCCATCCACCCAGTTTGCCGGGTCGGCGAGTTTCCCAGATATTCGGGGCAAGGTTCAAGCCGCTGTGCGGAAGATAGATGGACGACTATTATTCGACCATCCACCCGCTCGATCGAGAGGCCTTCAGGTGAAGAAGTTCGTGCGGAACGCCGTCCTGGCCACCCTGCTGACCGTCGCCGGCACCACGGCGGTCGTGGCCAGCCCGGCCATGGCCCTACCGTTCCCGAACAACGACGAGAGCATCACCTTCATCTACTACTCCGACGCCAGCAAGACCGTGGAGGTCGGGATGCTCGTGTACGGCAACTGCGGGAACAGCTTCGAGGACGGCATCCGTACCCGCTACTCCACCTGGTACCGGACGTCCTGCTAGCCGAACATGCCGTAGCGGTTGGGTGGGGCTCGGCATCGGGCGAGTTCCACCTGATGGCCGCAGGCTGTCGCCCGGCACGGCCGGGCGACAGGTGACCGGCCGGTAGCGGACGACTGTCCTGGCACACCCCTCGGTCATAATGGGCCGCCATGGTCCACACAGAGCAGTCGGCCTCCCACCGCCCTGGGGAGGCCGACACAGTCCCGGGGCTCGACCTCGGCGTGGCCGGCTGCACGGACGCGGTCGAGATCGGTCGCGGCGGCTTCGGCGTGGTCTACCGCGCCTGGCAGCCCGACTTCTCCCGCTGGGTGGCGGTCAAGGTGCTCGCCGCCGACTGGCACGGCCCGTCCCGGGCCCGCTTCGAGCGCGAGCTCAGGGTGCTGGGGCGGCTCTCCGACCATCCGCACATCGTCACCCTGCACCAGGCCGGCCGGACGGCGGCCGGCAACCCGTACCTGCTGATGGCGTACGAGGAGGGTGGCTCGCTGACCGACCGGCTGGCCGCCGCCCAGGCGGGCTGCGCACCCGACGCGGTGTCGGCGGCGCAGCGGTGGCCGGCGGCGGTGGCCGGCGGGATCACGGTGGCGGGGGCGCTGGAGACCGCGCACCGGGCCGGCGTGCTGCACCGCGACGTGAAGCCGGAGAACATCCTGATCTCCCGGTACGGCGAGCCGAAGCTGGCCGACTTCGGGCTGGCCCGGCCCCGGGCGGCGGAGCCCGCCCCAGGGCGACGCCGGGTGACGACGAGTGTGCTGCACGCCGCGCCGGAGATCCTGCGCGGCGAGCCGGCCTCGGTCGCCTCGGACGTGTACGCGCTGGCATCGTCGGTGCTGCACTGGATCCGGGGCACACCCGCCTTCGCCGAGGCGCTGTCGGGCGCGGGGCCGCCGGACGGGACGGAGCCGCTGGCGCGACTGCTCCGGCGGGTCGCCGCCGACCCGGTGCCCGACCTGCGGCCGGCCGGCGTACCCGATGTGGTGTGCGTGGTGCTGGAGCGGGCGATGGCTAAGGACCCGGCGCTGCGCCATCCGACGGCGGTGGCGTTCGCCGAGGACCTCCAGCGGGCACAGCGCGCCGCCGGCCAGCCGGTCACCCCGCTCATGCCCGGCGGCGGGGACGACGGGGCCGCCCACCCACGGCCGGACGACGCCCCGGCCACCGATGGCGATCAGGTGCCGCCCCGGCCCCGGTTCTCGCTCAGCGCGCGCCGCCGGGCGGCCCTCGACCTGGACCTCACCGCCACCGTGCGGGGCCGGCAGCCGCCCGGGGTGCCCCGGCGCGCGCTGGCCCGTGCCGTCGGGTTGCTGGTCGCGCTGGTGTCGGTGCTGACCACCGGCTGGTCGGCGGCCCTGCCGGCCCCGGCTCCCATCGAGGTGCCGGTGGAGCTGACCTTCGGTGACCAGGAGGTCAACGTGGACTCCGCCGAGCAGACGGTGACCGTGCGCAACCCGGGCGACCGGGCGGTGCGGGTGACGGGGGTCGCGTCGACCGGGGCGGACGGCGGGGACCTCCGGGTCACCGCCGGGGGATGCACGGCCCGGCCGCTGGCACCCGGGCGGGCGTGCGAGGTGCGGTTGGTCTTCGCCCCCCGCGCGCCGGGGCCGCGCCGGCCGATGCTGGCGCTGACCGTGGCCGGGTCGCCGGACCCGGTGACCGTCCGGGTGGTCGGGACCGGCCATCCGCGCCGGGCGAGCCGGGACGACGCGCCACCGGGCCGCTGCTACGACGACGCCTACCAGGTGGGCACGTCGGCGTACGGGTACGCCGGCGGCCTGCGCGCGATCTCCGTGAAGCAGTACTGGTCGCCTGCCTGCCGGGCCGCGATGGCGTACATCTGGGTGTGGAAGCAGTACCGGGACAACGCGGGGACCGACGGCGGCACCTGGGACGTCGACCTCACGGTCCGCCCCGGGACCGGGGCTGCCGGACCGCCGGGGTCGCTCGACGCGTTCGGGCCGGTCGGGGTGCGGCAGCGGGCGACGGGGCAGCCGTTCGAGCTGTGGACCGAGCCGCTCCCGGTGGACGGCGGCTGCACCACGGCGACCGCCACCGTGACGAGCGTGCGGACCGGGGTGCCGACGAGCGCGACGACCGAGCCGTACTGCGGCGACTGACCGTTCGGAGGCGGGGGTGGCGGAGGGGTACTTCGAGGTGTACGGCGCGGGTGGCGTCCGGCTGGTGCCGTTGACCACCGACGCGCTGACCATCGGGCGGGCGAAGACCAACGAGCTGCCCATCGACAGCAGGCTCGTGTCCCGCCTGCACGCCCTGGTCGAGCGCTACCCGTCCGGCTGGTCGATCCGGGACCTGGGCAGCACCAACGGCACCACGGTCAACGGCAGCCCGGTGCGTCAGGCACAGATCCTGCGGGACGGGGACCGGGTGGAGGTCGGCCCGGCCCGGCTGCTCTTCCACGCCCCGTCGGAGCACCCCGGCACCCGGACCCTGCACGTCGAGCCGCCGCCCGCGCCGCCCGCACTGACCCCGCGCGAGCAGGAGGTGATCACGGTGCTCTGCCGCCCGTACGTCTCCGGCGGCCAGCCGTTCCCCGAGCCGCCCTCGGTGCGCGCGATCGCGACCGCCCTGCACGTCACGGAGAGCGCGGTGAAGAAGCACCTGACCCGGCTGTACGAGAAGTTCGACCTGACCTCCAACGAGGACCGGCGCCGGTCGCGGCTGGCCAGCGAGGCGGTGCGCCGCGGCTCGGCCGGCCAGCAGCCGGCCGCTCCCTGACCCGCCGCCCCGATCCGCTGCCCCTGGCCCGCCCCGCCCGGGGAAGTGCCAGCCGACGTGCCGTTCGTCCCGGCCGTACGGCTTCAGCGGCGGACGCCCACCCCGCCGAAACCGTGCGACACCCCGTCCCGCGGCTCGCCGTCGGGCCGCCAGTCGGCCAGCCAGGCCAGGCCCGGCTCGATCAGGTCGTACCCGTCGAAGAACCGGAGGATGTCGGCGCGGGTGCGGGGCACCAGCGGGGCGGTGCTCTGCTGGTAGACGGCCCGGCCCCGCTGCGCGGGCAGCGGCGGGGCGCCGTCGAGCGTCAGGTGGGACAGCAGGAGCTGGCTGCCGGGGGCGGTGGCGTCGCGCAGCCGGGCGACCGCCGCGTACGGGTCCTCGGCGTCCGGCACGAAGTGCAGCACCGCCACCAGCAGCACGGCGACCGGGCGGGTGAAGTCGATCGACGCGGTCACGTCGGGGTGGGTCAGCAGCTCGTCCGGCCGGCGCAGGTCGCCCCGGACCACGACCGTGCGGGTCGCGTCGCCGAGCAGCCGCCGGGCGTACGCGACGGCAACCTCGTCGTAGTCGACGTAGACGACCCGCGAGTCGGGGGCCACGGACTGCACGACCTCGTGCACGTTGCCCTGGGTGGGCAGCCCCGCACCGATGTCGAGGAACTGCCGCACGCCCTGCTCGGCGGCGTACCGGACGGCGCGACGCAGGAACGCGCGGTTGGTCTGGGCGGCTACGCCGGTGTCCGGGAAGATCTCCAGCAGCTGCCGGGCGGCGGCCCGGTCGGCGGCGAAGTTGTGGCAGCCGCCCAGGTAGTAGTCGTACATCCGGGCGACGTTCGGCCGGCTCTCGACGCCCGACCCGGCCGTCCCGGCGCTGGTGGCGTCGCTTCTTCCCCCGCCGGGTGCGGTCGGCGCCGGGTCGCTGGTCACGATGTCCCTCCACTGGGGCAGCTCGGTACGCGTCCTGAATGTCTAGCACCCCGCACGACCGCCATCGACCCCGCGTGTCGTTGATCCGGTTGTATCCGTCGTCGGTCCGCGGCGACGGTGGGGCTGCGACGCCGGCAGGGTCGGTGCCGCCAGGTCGAGGAGGTACGCGATGACCCGTCAGCGAGAGACCGTCGAGGTCGACCCCGTGCTGTTCCGCGCCGTGTACGACTCACCGGCCGCGCTGCCCGGCCGGCACCGCTGGGTGACGCCGGAGCACGACGTCCGCCGGATCGAGAAGCTGCTCGGGATGCCGGCGCGCAGCATCGGGGCGCCCCTGTGGGTCAGCGGCGACGAGCCGGACTGCCCGAAGTGCGGTCGGCGGATGACCTGGCTCGACATCGTCTCGTCGGCGCTGCACGGCGTACACGACCCGGCCATGATCGCCCGGGTGATCCTCGGCGACCGCCGGTACGTCAACACGGAGGTGCCGAACGCGATCGGCGGCGTGCACTGTTCCGACTGCCGGACGCCCATCGACGGGCTGCGCAGCTTCAAGTGCCACAACTGGGCGTACGCCTTCGAGGCGCTGGAGGAGGTCGTCGAGCGGATGTCGGGCGGCGTGCCCCGGCCGGCGCCCGGCCAGTCGTGAAGCTGTCCCGGGCCCGCACCGACCTTGGTCGTGGCGGCCGCCTGACGTTCGTCCGGTGCGGGGATCCGGCTCGGTCGCCTACCGTGTGATCAGGTGAACGGAAGATGAACACTTGGTAGGTTGAGGCATGATTGACGGCTTCCTGTCGGATGTTCCCCAGTTCAGCGTCGACTGGTACCGCGACATCGTCGACTTCGCGGACAGCACGCCCGCTTCGGTGCAGTGGTTCGCCGCGCACTTCACCGAATGGTCGATCATCCTGCTCGGGCTCCTGTTCGTGGCGGCGGCCCTGCCGAGGCTGGGTGCCGGGCCGCGCAGCCTCGCGCTCGCCGTGGCCGCGCCGGTCGCGGTCGTCCTCGCGTACGGCGGCAGCGAACTGCTCAAGACGGTGGTGGACGAGGAGCGCCCCTGCCGCACCCCGGCCGACCTGGTGATCGTCGCCGGGCAGTGCCCACCCGTGGGCGACTGGTCCTTCCCGAGCAACCACTCGACGATCGCGGGCGCGCTGGCCGCCGTCATCCTGCTGCTCTCCCCCCGACTCGCCTGGTACGCGGTCCCACTGGCCGTGCTGGCCGCGTTCTCCCGCGCCTTCGTCGGCGTGCACTACCCGCACGATGTGGCCGCCGGCCTGCTCCTCGGCGCGCTGGTGGCCACCGTCGGCACCCCGCTGCTGGCCCGGCCGGTCGCGGGGGTGCTGCGCCGCCGGGAACGCCGGGCCGAACGCCCGGTGGCCGACGCCAGCCGGGGCCGCTGACGCAAGGACCCCGGTCAGCGGACGAGGAGCAGGGTGACGACCGTTCCGAGCACCAGGAACGGACCGAAGGGCAGGTGGCTGGACCAGCGGACCCGGCGGGCCAGCAGCAGCGCCAGGCTGGTCAGCGCGGAGAGCGTGAACGTCACCAGCACCCCGAGCACCAGGACCGGCCAGCCGTACCAGCCGAGCAGCGCGCCCACCCCGAGCGCCAGCTTGGCGTCGCCGAGGCCGAAGCCGCGCCGCCCGAGCACCAGGGTGGTGGCGGCGAAGCAGAGCGCCAGACCGACCCCGGCCGCCGCCGCCCGCAGCCAGGGAGCGGGCCCGGCGGCGGCCAGCGCGGCCACCCCGAGCAGCGCCTGAGCCCCGACGGCCGCCGGCCAGGTGAGCCGGTCGGGCAGCCGGTGCACGGCCGCGTCGACGAAGACCAGCGGCACCGCCCAGCCGAGCCACCAGGCCAGGGCCGCCAGCTCGCCCGGCGTCCCGCCCGCCGACACGAGCACCGCCAGCGCCGCGAGCACGGCGACCTCGACCGTGCCGGGCGGCGCGCCGACCCGGGACCGGCAGGCCGGACAGCGGGCCGCCGGCCCGAGCGCCGGCCAGGGCCGGTCGAGCGCGAGCGGCGTGCCGCAGGTCGGGCAGGCCGTCCGGTCCGGCGCCCCGGGCGGTACGGCGTACCGGGCGACTGCGAGGCGGAGCACCGGGGCGACGGCCAGGATCGCCGCCAGTCGCGTCCACGGCCGCCCTCGCGACCCGGCACGAGCCCCCGGCACGGGCGGCGGGACCGGCACGGGCGGCGGGACCGGCTCGACCGACGCGGGCTCGACCGGTTCGACGGGTGCCGCGAGGGGCCGGGACGGGGGGTCAGCGGGCATGACCGGCCCCCGGGCCGGCCGGGCAGCCGGATCGGGGAGGACACGGTGAGTCACCTTCGGCCCGCCCTTGTGTAGCGGATGACGCCGAATCCGACCCGGCCACACCCCGCCACGGCCCAGCGGGGCCGCGCGGCCGACGGGGCGGCCGGACGGGCACGGTAGGCACCCCGACCTGCGGGCATTTCGGACCCACCCTCCCGGAGCGGGCCGGCTGACCGGCCGAAAGGACCGCGCACCCCACACCCGCAGCCGATGTCACGGCCGTCATGGTGCCGTTCGAGGGCGACCCCGGCCCCGCGATGTCCGGTCCCGCACGCGCCATCCCCCACCACCACCCACTCGTCACCGAGAGTGTTCGCATGAATTGCCTCTGTTGCATCGGCAGGCGTCAGCTTATGCTCGCCCCTTGAGTACGGCGCAACCCCGCAAGCAGCGTCGGAGGCAACGCGAGGACATCGATTCACGGCTTTTCTAAGATCAGCACAGGCGAATACCGCGGCGACGCAGCAATATTCGGATGACATCATCCGGCCGCGTTGCCGCACGCCCGGGGGCGGTCGGCGTGCCGCCTGACCGGGTCGCCAGCAAGGAGGGGCGGCGTTGCGCGCACAGCACCCCGACCGATGGACGATCTTCCTGGTCGCGGTCCTGGTGATCGGACCGGTCGCCGCCTGCGGCGCGGAACCCGAGACCACGGCGCAGCCCCTGTCGGCGGCGCCGAAAACGACCCAGAGCCATTCGGCGGCCGAGGAACGGGCGGCCCGAGAATCGGCGCTCACCGCATATTCCGGATATCTCGCGGCGTCCCGGACGGCGAACCGCCGCAGCGATCCGTTCCACCCGGAACTGACCAGGTTCCTGGCAGATCCATTGCTGACCCGGGTTCGACTGGCAATTCGCGACGCGAAGGAGCACGGTGCCATGCGTACCGGAACGCTCGTTTCCGATCCCACCGTCACCGCCGTGAGCCTGGACGGCGTCCCGGCCACGGTGGACATCCAGGACTGTGTGGACGCCACCGGCTACCGGCTGATCTACACGAAGACGAAGAAAGTCGTGCCCGGCTCGGGCGGCGGGCGGCACCTGGCCACCGCGACGGCCACCCGGTATGCGGACGGCCGCTGGCTGATCAGCTCCGGCGCCGCCCACGAGGACCAGCCGTGCTGACCCGGGGCGGACGGGCCGGCGCGGCCCCCGGCCGGCGCGACGCACCAGCGGTACGTCCACGGCCCGCCCACCGCCGGCTCCGCGATCCGCGGCCCGGACGGCTGCTCGCGGGGATCGGCCTGGCCCTCGTGCTCGCGGTGGCGGCGGCCCCGCCCACCGCCACCGTCGCGGCGGCGGCGGCGGCCCGGGGCGGCGGGGTGGAGTGCCCCATCGGCCAGAACGACTGCAACATCTGGGACGACGACCCGGGCACCCCGGGCGGCGGCGGGAACCCCGGCGGCGGGGGCGGCAACGACGGGCCGGCCGGCAAGTGCCAGTGGAAAGGCAAGGTCATCCCCTGCTACGACAACGTCCTCGGGTGGTTCAACAACGACGACGGCTGCTACTACAAGCTGAAGCATCCGCAGCCTCCGGGCACCCCCGAGGGCAAGCAGTGGTACGAGCTCATCTGCAACGGCGGGGACATCGGCAGCTTGCGCGAGAAACTGCTGGACGCCCCGCCGCCCGGCTACGGCACCCCGCCCGATCCGGAGGAGCTGGCCCGCCGCGCGCTCGCCTCGATCTCGCTGCTCCCGCCCCGGGCGTCCGTCGCCCCGCGCAAGAGCAAGGGCCCCGGCCTGGTCGGCCTGCCGGTGTGGATGTGGGCCAGCCCCGGGGACGACTACTTCGGCCCGCTGACCGCCTCGGCCTCCGACCGGGGGCTGACGGTGACCATCACCGCCACTGTAAAGCGGATCGTCTGGGACATGGACAACGGCGAGCAGGTCGAGTGCGACAACCCCGGCACCCCGTACTCCGCTGACGGCCCGGGTGCCGGCCGTCCCTCCCCGGACTGTGGTTACCACGGTGGCTATCAGAGGGCCGACACCTACGACGTCAGCGCCACCACCTTCTGGAACGTGCACTGGGTCGGCGGTGACCAGAGCGGCGACATCCCCCAGACCCGGACCAGCGGCACGGTCCAGATCGAGATCGACGAGCTTCAGGTGGTGACCCGGTGAGTCTGGCGACGCGCAACGGCACGGGGCCGGTGGACGCCCCCATCGCCCCGCCCAAGGTGCTCCGGCAGCGCCGGGTCCGCCCCGGTCTGCTCGGCCTCGCGGTGCTGCTGATCGCCCTCGGCGGCCTCGGCGCGGCGTTCGCGGTCACCTCCGTCCGGGCCACCGGCAGCTACCTCGCGGTGGCCCGGCCGGTGGAGGTGGGCCGGACGCTCAGCGCCGACGACCTGGTCACCGTGCAGGTGGCCGGCGGGCAGGGGCTGCGGCCGGTGCCGGCGGGACAGCTCAACGAGGTGATCGGCAAGCGGGCGGCCGTCGCGCTGGCCCCGGGTACCCTGCTCACTCCCGCCCAGCTCACCGCCGACCCGCTGCTCGGCCCCGGCCAGCAGCAGATCTCCCTCGATCTCTCCCCCGGCCAGGTGCCGGCGAAGCGGCTGCACCCCGGCGACCGGGTGCTGCTGGTCAGCACCCCGAACCGCAACGCCAACGGGCAGAGCTCCGGCAGCACCCGGTTCGAGGCCACCGTGATCGACACGGCCACGCCGAGCAGCAGCAGCGTCGTGGTCTACGTGGCGCTCACCGCCCGGGACGTGCCGGCCATCGTGGCGCTGGCCGCCCAGGACCGGATCGCGGTCGTGCTGACCGGGGCGGCCTGAGCATGGCGATCATCGCGCTGGTCTCGGCCAAGGGCTCGCCCGGCGTCACCACGACCGCGCTGGCCTGCGCCCTGACCTGGCACCGGCGGCTGGTGCTCGCCGAGTGCGACCCGTCCGGCGGGTCGGTCCTCGCCGGCTACCTCGGCGGGGTGCTGGACGGCCCCCGGGGCATCGGCGAGCTGGCCGTCGGGGAGCTGCGCGACGGGAGCCTGGAGTCCGCGTTCTGGTCCCAGCTCGTCGACCTCGACGCGCCCCGCCGGGAGCGGCTGCTGCTGCCCGGTGTCGTCGACCCCGCGCAGGCCGGCAGCGTCACCCCGCTCTGGCACCGGTTCGCCGACTTCTTCCTCGACCTGGAACGCGGCCAGCTCCCGTACGACGTGCTCGTCGACTGCGGGCGGCTCCAGGTGACCGGCCCGCCGTGGCCGATCCTGCGCGCCGCCGCCGTGGTCCTCCTGGTCACCCGGGCGAAGCTGCCCGACCTGTCCGCCACCCGGTCCATGATCCGGGCGATCGAGCGGGACTTCACCGAGCACCGGGTGCCGCCCGGCACGCTGCGGCTGCTGCCGATCGGCGACGGACACGGGCGCGGCGAGATCAGCAAGGCGCTGCGGCTTCCGGTGATCGCGCGGCTGCCGGAGGACCCGCGTACCGCGGAGGTGCTCACCCTCGGCGGCACCGTGCGGGCCGGCCGGCCGCTGATGCGCGCGGCCGGCGCCCTGGAGGTGCCGATCCGGGCGCTGCTGGACCGCCGCCGGGCCCGGCTGGCCTGGCCGGCCGCCCAAGGGGTGCCGGATGCGGTTTGAGCCGGTGTCGCACGACCCCCGGGTCCCGCAGCAGCAGGGCGCGACCTCCATCGCCCCGCCGCTGCCGCCGGCCCCGAACGGGCGGCACCAGCAGCCGGTCCCGCCGGTGGGCCCCGCCCCGCCGCCGACCGTCGCGCCGACGACGCCCCGTCCCCGGGTCGACTTCGCCGTGGTCCGGGAGCTGCGCCGGGAGCTGAGCGAACGGCTCACGCTGTGGCAGCGCGGCCGGGAGTTCGACGCCGACGCCGAGGACGTCGAGCGGGCCCGCCTTGCCGTCGCGGTGGTCGCCGAGTACGCCGACGCGGTCCGCCGGGCCGGCACCCCGATGCCCGCCGGGGAGGAGCGGCTGCTGCTCGACCAGGTGACCGCCGAACTGGTCGGCCTCGGGCGGCTCCAGACACTGCTGGTCGACGACACCATCGAGGAGGTGCACATCCTCGGCTGCGACCAGGTGCGCATCACCCGGCACGGGGGCGGGGTCGACTGGGCCGACCCGATCGCCGACAGCGACGACGAGCTGGTGGAGATCCTCCAGGCGGCGGCCCGCCGGGCCGGGGCGACGGAGCGGTCGCTGTCTACCTCGAAGCCCACCCTGGACCTGCAACTGCCCGACGGCAGCCGGCTGGCCGCCGTGTTCCTGGTCAGCCACCGCCCGTACGCGGTGATCCGCAAACACAACACCCTCGAGGTGAGCCTCGACGACATCGCCGGCAGCCGGGGCGACCTGGACGAGATGATCGACCCGCTGCTGCGCGACTTCCTCCGGGCGTCCATGCGGGCCGGGCTGAACATCATGGTCGCCGGGCTGGCCGGGGCGGGGAAGACCACCGTCATCCGGGCGCTGATGGACGAAATCCCGGCCGACGAGCCGTACGTGCTGCTGGAGGAGAGCCGGGAGCTGCTTCCCGCCCGCCGGGGGCACAAGCACCGGGCGGTGATGAGTTTCGAGGCCCGGGAGGGGCACGGCGAACGCGGGCTGGACGGCCGCCCGGCCGGCGAGGTGAGCATCGCCGACCTGATCCCGGTGTCGCTGCGGATGGGCGTGCTGCGGATCATCGTCGGCGAGGTGCGGTCCCGGGAGATCGTGCCGATGCTCCAGGCGATGACCACCAGCCGCGGATCGATGTGCACCATCCACGCCCGCACCCCGGCCGGGGTGAGCGAGCGGATCGTCGAGCTGGCGCTCTCGCACGGCCGGGAGATGACCGTCGACCAGGCCCGCCGGATGGCCGGCAACGCCCTCGACCTGATCGTCTACGTCACCGTCGAGGACGAGACCGCGATCGGCGGCCGCAAGTACCGCTTCGTCTCCCACGTGGAGGAGGTGATCGGGGTCGGCGAGGGCAGCCGGATAACCACCACCAGCGTCTTCGGTCCGGGGCCGGACGGCCGGGCCATCCCCCGTCACCTGCCCGAACGCGTCCGCGACCAGCTCCTGCGGGTGGGCTACGACGCCCGGCTGCTGGGTCGGTGGATCGAGGCCGGGGCCGGGGCGTGGCAGCGTCCCCGGCACACCCGGCTCGGCGTCAGGCCGGTGACCCGGTGACCCCGAACATCGAGCTGATCGCCGTGGTGTCCGGCGCGGCGTGCGTGGCCGGCCTGGTGCTGGCGGTGGTGGCGCTGGTCGGCACCACCCGGCCCGCCGGCCCGGCTCCCGGCGCGGGCCCGGGTGGCGGGCTGCGCAGACTCTGGCTCGGCTCCGGCACCACCGCCCGGGAGCAGCGCAACCACCAGGTGTTGATCGGCGGCGCGGGGCTCGGCGGCGCGCTGGCCTTCCTGCTCACCGGGCTGCCCGTGGTCGGCCTGCTGGTCGCCGTGGCGGTGCCCGGCGCGCCGTGGCTGTTCGCGGTCGGCCGCGCCGAGCAGCGGGCCATCTCCCGGATCGAGGCGGTCGGCGAGTGGACCCGCCGACTCAAGGACGTCTCGTCCACGGGCCAGGGCCTCCAGCAGGCCATCCTCGGCACCATCGCCACCGTGCCCGAGGAGATCGCGGAGGAGGTACGGACGCTCGCCGCCCGGCTCCAGGCCGGCTGGCAGGCCCGCACGGCCCTGCTCGCGTTCGCCGACGAGATCGGGGACCCGGTCTGCGACCAGGTGGTGGCGGCGCTGATCCTGCACCTGACCGACCGGGGGGAGCGGCTCGGCGACGTGCTGGGCTCCATCGCGAGCGCGGCCGGCGCCGAGGTGGCGACCCGCCGGGAGATCGAGGCCAAGCGCACCCAGCCGCGGTTCGCGGTCCGGTTCCTCACCGGGATGACCCTGCTGACCCTCGCGTACGGCCTGGTCAACACCGAGTACGTCCGCCCGTACGGCACGCCGGTGGGGCAGCTCGTGATGGCCGTGCTCGGCGGGGCGTTCATCGGGCTGCTGGCCTGGGTGCGGGCGATGAGCCAGCCGCCCCGGCCGGCCCGCTTCCTGCCCGCCCCCGACCCCACGGAGGCAATCGCGTGAGTGAGCTTGCGAGCCCCGCAGTCGCGAACGAAAGGCGGCACCGGTGAGCGCGAGGAGTGAGCTTGCGAGCCCCGCAGTCGCGAACGAAAGGCGGCACCGGTGATCCTCAACTGGCAGCTCACCGTCGCCGTCTGCGGCGGCGCGGCGGTGGGGTTCGGGGTCTTCCTGGTGGTCCGGGAGGCGCTGCCGGCCGCACCGGCGCTCGGCCCCGCGCTGCGCCGGCTGCACCAGCCGCCGGGCACCGGCCGGACCGCCGCGAGCGGTGCGCAGCGCCTCGACTGGGTCGGCGGGCTGGCCCGCTGGCTGCGTCCGCCGCACCGGCAGCTCGCCCTGATCGACCGTACCCCGGAGCAGTACGCCCTGTCCCTGCTGCTCTCCGCGCTGGTCGGCCTGGTCACCCCGACCCTGGCCGGTGCGGTGCTCTTTCTCGGCGGGGTGTCCGTGCCGGTGTTCGTACCGCTGCTGGGGAGCCTTGGGATGGCGCTAGTCGCCGCCCTGGTGGCGCACCGCAGCGTGCTGACCCGCGCGGACGCCGCCCGGGACGAGTTCCGCCAGGCGGTCTGCACCTACCTGGACCTGGTGGCGTTGCAGCTCTCCGCCGCGCACGGCCCCGTGCAGGCCCTGGAGCGGGCCGCGGCGGTCTGCGACGGCTGGGTCTTCGACCGGATCCGGGAGTCGCTGCGGATCGCCCAGATGCAGATGCACTCGCCCTGGGACGAGCTGCGGGAGCTCGCCGAGAAGATCGGCATCCCGGAGCTGGGCGACGTCGGGGCGATCATGCGCTCCGCCGGCAGCGAGGGCGCGCAGGTGCACGAGACGCTGCGCAGCCGGGCCGACTCGCTGCGTGACCAGATCCGCACCGACAACCTGGCCCGGGCCGAGGCGGTCACCAGCCGGCTGGACATCCCCGGCTCGCTGCTGGTCTTCGTGCTGCTCGGCTTCGCCATCTACCCGTTCCTCGCCCGGTTGTGAAACCCCTCCCCAGTTCATAAGGAGCACGTCATGCACCTCATCGCCTATCTGCACATCGCGTTGACGACGCGGCTGGCCGAGCTGCGCCGCGACGGCGAGCGCGGCGACAGCCCGGTGCCGACCGCCGTGATCATCGCCGGCCTGGTCACCGTCGCCATGGCGGTCACCGCCCTCGCCCTGACCAAGGCCAACAGCTGGATGAACGCCATCCCGGACGGCGGGTCGAAACCGTGACGGGCCGCCCCGCACGCGCGGACCGGAGCCGGTCGGCACCCGCCGACCGGCCCACCGGCCTGCGCGCACCGGGGCGGGCGCGCGACGGCGTACGGCGGCGACCGGGCCGGTGGGCGCGCGACGGCCTACGGCGGCCACCCGGGGAGGCGTCCTGGGGGCTGCTGGCCGGGGCCCGGCGGAGACTCGCCGACGGCCCGGCCGAGCGGGGCGCCAACCCGGTGGAACTGGCCGTCGTGATGCCGGCGATCCTGGTGCTGCTCTTCGCCTCGATCCAGGCCGCCGCCTGGTTCGTCGCCCGGGCCACCGCGCTGAACGCCGCGCAGAGCGGGGTCAACGCCCAGCGCGTCCTTCAGGCTCCCGACGGGGCCGGGGAACAGCGGGCGACCGACTTTCTCACCTCGGCCGGTGACTGGCTGGTCGACTGGGACTCGCCGGGGCCCGACTGCATGACGGCCGCCACCGAGGTGACCTGCACGGTGACCGGCACCGCCCTGTCGGTCGTCCCCTGGGTCAGCTTCCCGGTGCGGCAGACCGCCCACGGCACCGTCGAACGGTGGACGACGGGATGAGCGGCGTGCGGAGACATGACGTGCCGGCCGATGGCCGACACCGATTCCGGCGCCGACCGCGGCGGGACGAACGCGGTTCGGTCGCCGTCGAGGTGGCCGTGCTCGCCCCGGCTTTCCTCGCGCTGCTCGTGCTGGCCGGCGTGGCCGGGCGTACGGCGATCGCCCAGGAGGCGATCGAGTCGGCGGCGCACGATGCCGCCCGGGCCGCCTCCATCTCCCGGGATGCCGCCACCGCCCGGCAGCAGGCCCTGGCCGCCGCGAGCAACCAGCTCGACTGGCAGCGGGCGAACTGCGCCAGCGAGCCGACGCTCACCTTCAGCGGCTCGGTCGACGGCGATGCGGTCAGCTTCGACGAGGCCTTCGCCAGCGATCCCGGCGAGCCCGCCGCCGTCACCGTGCGGGTGGCCTGCACGGTCACCTTCGCCGACATCGACCTGTCGCTGCTGCCGGCAATGCCGACCAACCGAACGGTCTCGGCCGCCTTCACCTCACCGCTGGACCGCTACCGGAGCAGGTCGTGACCGCCCGCCGGCTCCGCGGTGACGACGGCCGGGTCAGCCTGTTCCTCGCGGCGGGGATGATCGGCGTCCTCGCGATCATCGGGCTGGCCTTCGACGGCGCCGGCCAACTGCGGTCCATGCAGCGGGCCGACAACCTGGCCGCGGAGGCGGCCCGGACCGGCGGCCAGGCCATCGACCGGGCGAAGGCCATCGAGGGCGGGCCCAAGGTGATCGACCAGGTGGCCGCCAGGGCCGCGGTGAACAGCTACCTCGCCGCGGCGGACGTGACCGCCTCCTCCGTCGAGTTCCCGGTCGTCGGCGGGGAGACCCTCGTCCGGGTGCACGTCACGGTCACCTACGACCGGTACATGCTCGGCTTCTTCGGCTTCGGCAACACCGTCACCGTCTCCGGTGAGGCCACCGCGCGGGCCCTCACCGAGGGCCCGTAGGAAGGGAAGGAACCGCCATGGCCGCACCGGGTCGCTCCGCCGCACGGCGGACCGGACAGGTCCTCACCGGGTTCGGCGCGCTGGTCGTGCTGATCGCGGTGCTGGTCGGAGGGCCGGTGGCGCTGATCGCGTTCGCCGGCAACCCGCTCCCCGACCAGGTACCCACCCTCGCCGAGATCGGCGTCACACTGACCAGCCGGGACGACGGCCAATTGTTCCTGCGGGCGCTGGCCCTGGTCGGCTGGTTCGGCTGGGCCACCTTCGCATTCTCTGTGCTCGTGGAGTTGGGAGCGCAGTCGCTGCGCCGGCCGGCACCCCGGCTGCCCGGGATCAGCCGGCAGCAGCGGGCCGCGGCGGCGCTGGTCGGGTCGGTGGCCCTGATCATCGCGGCGAGCCCGGCGGCGGCCAGCGCGGCGACGGTGCTGGCCGGCCCGTACCCGACGGTGGCGCAGCCGGCCGTCGCCGCGGCGGCCCCGATGGCCCGGCCGGTCAGCGCGACGCTTCCGGTCGGCGCGCGGACGGCGCCGCCGGTCGTGGTCACCACGGCGGCCCAGCTCCCCGAGCCGGTGGAGCCGACGGTGTATCGGGTGGCGAAGGGCGACTACCTGGGCGAGATCTCCGAGCGCTACCTCGACGACTTCGACCGGTACCGGGACGTGGCGAAGCTGAACCGGCTGCACGACCCCGACCGGATCCGCCCGGGACAGCTCATCAGGCTGCCCGACGGTGCGGGCGACGCCGGGGCCCGTACGCACGCCACCGGCCGGCTGGTGGTCCGGCCCACGGCCCCCGCCCCCGGCGGCGCGGTCACTCCCCCGCCTGCGACCCCGGCCACCCCGCCGGCCGCCGAAGCTCCCGCGACCCCGGCGGCGACCCCGGCGGCGACGCCGCCGCCGGCCACCCGCCCGGCACCCGCGCCGTCGGCCACCCAGCCGTCGGCCGAGTCGACCCGCGGCAGCCAGCAGGTGGCCCAGCCGCCCTCCGGGCCGCAGCCGGCGATGGCCGCCGGGGCGTCCCGGGCGAGCGAGGAGGACCAGGTGAACCGTCCGCTCGCGGTCTCGGCGGTGCTCGCCGTGGCCAGCATCGTCGGGGCGCAGATCGGCGCGGTCCTCGGGCTGCGCCGCCGGCCGGGCATCGCCCGGGCCGCCGCCGGCGCGCGGGCCCTGGTCTCCGGCCGGCACCGCCGAAACTGACGCCGGCCGCCCCCACCTCGCCCCCGCCCCGCCTCCCCTGCGCGCACTTTCACGGAATGTGTGGCCATGGCGCGCGCCGATGCCACACATTCGGGGAAAGTGCGCGCAGAGCGGGCAGGACGGGCCCGGCGGGGCGACGGGAGCGGGGCGACGGGCGGCGCGGGAGCGGAAAGCTCAGGGCAGCCGGGCCTGCAACATCCCGTCGACCACCCGGGTCGGCAGGATCTGCTGGTCGTTCCCGGACGGCCCGTGCATGACCTCGCCGCCGTTGAGCCGGAACGCGCTGCCGTGCCACGGGCAGACCACGCAGGCGTGCCCGTCGATCTCGGCGACCTCGCCCTCGCCGAGCGGACCGCCCTGGTGCGGGCAGTGTTCCAGCATCACGGTGACCTCGTCGCCGTGCCGGTAGAGGATGACCGAGACGTCGTCCACCTCGCGGGTGACCAGCTTCCGCTGCGGCAGCGTGGCCATGTCCACGAGCGCGTGCCAGCCGTCGCTGATCCGGTTCAGCTCGGACACGCTCTGGTTGACCTGGGCCCCCTGCTTGTACGCCAGGTGCCCCCCGAGGTAGGCCCCCGCGCTCGCCGCGGTCAGCCCGAGGTACGCCAGCGCCCGCCCGGTCCCGTGCCGCCCACTCAGCCGGGCGGCCAGCGAGCCCGTGTACAGGGCCAGGCCGACGGTGTTGGAGGCGGCGTGCACCAGGCCGACCCGCCGCTGGTCCCGGGTGAGGGCCGCCCAGTCGTTCAGCCCGGCGACCGCCGCCGGGAGGGCGCCGACCGTGCCCAGCCCGACCAGCGTGGTGGCCGCCCGACGCTGACCGGGCATGAGGTCCAGCACGGCGGCGCTGATCCAGGCGCCCACCGGCACCTGCACCAGCGCCGGGTGCAGCGGATGCCCGAGGAAGACGCCGTGCAGCAGGTCGCGCACCCGCTGCGGGCGGATGGTGGCCTGGACGGCGCGCTGCAACCGGTCCCCGACCCGGTCCAGCGCCGAGTTCTGTTCGATTCTCGTCAAGAGTGCCCGCATCCCGTCCGGCTTCCCGGCAGGAGCGGTCGCAAACCGGTCGGCGGTGACGAGCTTGTCGCCGTACGTGTCAACCGGCCGTCCGGGGACGCGGCCGACACCGCCGCCGGACCCGCACGTCACCGGCCCGGGTGCCGGCGGCGGGGTCCCCGCGCTGCCACCGGCCAGCAGCGCGGGGCCCGGCGACTATTGCCAGGGGCCGCTGCGGCAGATGAACCTATCGGTGTCGCTGTACTGGGTCACGCTGCCGTCGAAGTAGCTGTAGCTGACCCGCACCTGCAGGCCGATGTTGGAGAAGGGGCAGCTGGCGAAGAGGGTCGGTCCGGCGCTCGTAAAGGTCCCGACGCTGCCGGAGTACCAGGTGACCGTCCAGGTCGTCGTGCCGGTGCTGGTGGCGTCGCAGTAGAACTGCGACCCGCCGGACTCACAGAAGGGCGCGGGGGCGCTGGCCAGGGCCGGGGTGGCTACGGCGGCGGTCAGGCCGAGGGTGGTGAGGACGGAGGCGAGCAGGACCCTGACGGTGGCACGCATGAAGATCCTCCCGAGCGTAGCGGGTTGGGTACCGAGGGTGAACACCACGCTATCTCAGCAATCGAGGTTCATGAATCGGCCGTTCGCCGGTGGGTTACCGCCCAACGGTCGTGGTGCACCGCCTCGGCGAGAGGACGCTTCCGCCGCCATCCGTGCCGTTCCAGGTCTGGCACGGTCGCCAGGTGGCTGACCGGCCCGAGGCAGAGCCACGCCACCGGCCGGATGCCGTCCGGAATGCCGAGCAGCCCGGCCAGGAACGGCTCCCGGTAGAAGGAGACCCAGCCGACGCCGATCCCCTCGGCGGTGGCGGCGAGCCACAGGTTCTGGATGGCCAGGCAGACCGAGTAGAGGCCGGCGTCGGCGATGGCGTGCCGCCCGAGGACGGCCGGGCCGCCCCGCGCCGGGTCGTAGGTGACCACGATCGACAGGGTCGACTCCAGCACTCCGTCGATCTTGATCCGGGCGAACCGCTCGGCCGCCTCGCCGTCGAGGGTGGCGGCGAACGTATCCCGTTCGACCTGGACGTGCTCGTGGAACCGGCGGCGGGTTTCGGCGTCCCGGACCAGGACGAAGTCCCACGGTTGCGAGTATCCGACGCTGGGCGCGGCGTGCGCCGCGTCGAGGATCCGGTGCAGGGTGTCCGCCGGCACCGGCTCTCCGGTGAACTCGGCCCGGACGTCCCGGCGGCGGTGGATGGTGTCGTAGATGTCCACAGGCAGGCTCCCGCTGCGCTCGGCCCACCGCTGCGGTGGGCACCCGACGCGAGGCCGGTCTTCGGACTCCCGGATCGACGCCCGACCGTCCGCCTTCCCAGCCGTGCGGCCAGTGGCTGCGCGTGACGCGCGTGGACGGCGGCTCCCCGGTCACCGCGGCGGGCCCGTGCCGGATTCCCACCGGCTTCCCGATTCTCCCCGCAGACGCGGGGCACCTCACATGATCGTGCCGCCGCCGATGCTAGCGCCGCGCGCGTGCGCCGTCGGGACGGACGGGCCGCTACGGTCGATGTCGGGGTGTCCACCACCACCCCGAGGGCCGGCCCGCCGGCCACCTCGGCATGCACCGCCAGCCCGGCGGCCCGCAGCCGAGGGTCAAGCCGTCCGACCAGGAGGGACGCCAATGGGGGTACGGGTCGAACGCGCCGGGGCCGTGACCACGGTGATCCTGGACCGGCCGGCTGCCCGCAACGCCGTCGACGGGTCGACCGCCCGGGCCCTGGCCGACGCGTTCCGCGCCTTCGATGCCGACCCGGAGGCGGCGGTGGCCGTGCTCTGGGGAGCGGGCGGGACGTTCTGCGCCGGGGCGGACCTGAAGGCGATCGGCACCCCCGGCGGCAACCGGGTCGAGCCCGACGGCGACGGCCCGATGGGCCCGACGCGGATGCGACTGTCCAAGCCGGTGATCGCGGCGATCTCCGGGTACGCCGTGGCCGGCGGGCTGGAACTGGCCCTCTGGTGCGACCTGCGGGTGGCCGAGTCCGACGCGGTGCTCGGGGTCTTCTGCCGGCGCTGGGGGGTGCCGCTGGTCGACGGGGGGACCTTCCGGCTGCCCAGGCTGATCGGCGAGAGCCGGGCGATGGACCTGATCCTCACCGGCCGACCGGTGCCGGCCGAGGAGGCGTACGCGATGGGTCTGGTGAACCGGCTGGTCGCGCCGGGTGAGGCCCGGGTGGAGGCCGAGCGGCTGGCCGCCGGGATCGCCCGCCACCCGCAGACCTGCCTGCGCAATGACCGGGCGGCGGTGCTGGCCGGCGCCAACCTGACCGAGCCGGAGGCCTTCGCGGTCGAGCTGGCCCACGGCGCGGAGTCGCTGGCGGCCGACGCGGCGGCGGGTGCGGCCCGCTTCGCCGCGGGCGCCGGCCGGCACGGCGCACCCGCGTCTCCCTGACCGGCCACACCGCACCCGCCCCCTGACCGTCAGCACCGCACCGGCACGACCTCGTGCTCGTCGGACGATCAGGGAGCCACCGGCGCTACCTCAGGTTGCGCAGGGCGTCCTCGATGGCGCGGTGGAACGTCGGATACGCGTAGATCATGTTCCGGAGCTGGGGCAGCGGGACCGCCGCGTGCACCGCCACCACCAGGCCCGACAGCACCTCGCCGCCGGCCGGGCCGACCGAGGTCGCGCCGACCAGGACGCCCCGGTCGGCGTCGGCGACCAGCTTGATCAGTCCGTCGGCCTGGTGGATCCAGCCCCGGGTGGACGAGCCGAGCCGGCTAACGCCGACCTGCACGTTGATGCCGCGCTCGCGGGCCTGCCGCTCGGTCAGCCCGACCGCGCCCACCTCGGGGTCGGTGAAGGTGACCCGGGGCAGCGCCCGGTAGTCGGCGTGCGGCACGCCGCCGGCGATCCCGGCCCCCGCCGTGCTCGCCGCGCCGCCGACCACGCTGGCGGTGCCGCTGGCGTCCGGGCCGGACCGCGCCCGCCGGACGTGGTCGAGCACGTCGGCGACCACGATGGCCGCCTGGTACATGGCGATGTGGGTGAACGCGCCCTCGCCGGTCAGGTCACCGACCGCCCAGAGGCCCTCGGCGGCGCGCATCCGGTCGTCGACGGCGAGGTATCGCTGGGACGGGTCCACCCCGACGCCGTCCAGCCCCAACTCGTCGAGGTGCGCCCGCCGGCCGGTCACCACCAGCAGCTTCTCGGCGGTGAACTCGACGCCGCCGGCCGCTCCCAGGGTGAACGCCCGCCCGTCGTGGTCGACCCGCTCGGCCTTCACCCCGGTGGAGATCCGCACCCCGTCCGCGCGCAGCGCGGCGGCGGCCACCTCGGACGCCTCGGGCTCCTCGACGGCGAGCACCCGGTCCGCCGCCTCGACCACCGTCACCGCCACCCCGAACCGGGCGAAGACCTGGGCCAGCTCCAGCCCGATCGCGCCGCCGCCGAGGACGAGCAGCGACCCGGGCAGCTCCTCGACCTCGACGGCCTGGTGGTTCGTCCAGTACGGGGTGTCGGCGAGCCCGGCGATCGGTGGCACGGAGGGCCGGGTGCCGGTGCCGAGCACGATCCCGTGCCGGGCCTGGAAGACCTGGTCGCCGACGCGTACCCGGCCGGGGCCGTCGAGCCGGCCGCTGCCGCGCACGAACCGGCCGCCCTTGCCGGTGAACCGTTCCACCGCGACCCGGTCGTCCCAGGTGTCGGTGGCCTCCGCGCGGATCCGCTTCGCCACCGGCGCCCAGTCCGGCTGGACCTGGGCCGTGCCGGCGAACTCGTTGACCCGCCGGGCCTCGGCGATCGCGTTCGCCGCCCGGATCATCATCTTGCTCGGGATGCACCCCCAGTAGGGGCACTCCCCGCCGACCAGGCTCCGCTCGATGCCGACGACGTCGAGGCCCGCCTCGGCGAGGCGCCCGGCCACCTCCTCGCCGCCGACGCCGAGCCCGACCACGACCACGTCCACGACCACGTCCACCAGTTCCGGTTCCACCATGCCGCCAGCATTCCGCACCGCGCCACCGCCCCGCATCGTGTCGCCGTGCCGGCACCCGCGCGTCTCCCCTACCGTGGCCGGATGCGCCCACGCTTCGGCCCGGTCCGGGACTGCTTCCACGACCTGTTCTCCGCCGGCCGGGAGACGGGGGCCGGTCTCGCCGTCTGGTACGACGGCCGGCCGGTCGTCGACCTCGTCGCCGGCGCCGGCCGGCCGGGGCGGCAGTGGGCGCCGGACACCCTGGTCAACGTGTACTCGGTCGGCAAGCCGGTGGCCGCGCTGTGCCTGCTGGCGCTGGTCGACCGGGGCCGGCTCGACCTCGACGACCCGGTCGCCGACCACTGGCCGGGGTTCCGCGCCCCGGCGACCGTCCGGCAGGTGCTCAGCCACACCGCCGGGCTGCCGGCGTTTCCGGTGCCCCGCCCGGCCGGGGCGGTCGCCGACTGGGACCTGCTCTGCGCCGACCTGGCCGCCGCCGAGCCGCAGTGGCAGCCGGGGTCGGTCGCGGGCGAGCACGCCTGGACGTACGGGCACCTGGTGGGCGAGCTGGTGCGGCGGGTGGACGGGCGGCCGGTGGGCCGGTTCCTGGCCGAGGAGATCGCCGGCCCGTGGCGACTCGACCTGGCCTTTGGCCTGGACGCGGCGGACCAGCGGCGGTGCGCCGAGCTGTCGTACGCCGATCCGGGCTGGCCGGCCCGGGCGCTGGGCGAGCCGGGGTCGCTGCGGGCCCGGGCGCTGGGCAACCCGGCGGGCGGGCTGGACCTGGCGGTGCTGAACAGCCCGCTGTGGCGGGGCGCGGAGATGCCGGCGGTGAACCTGCACGGCACCGCCGCCGCCCTGGCCCGCCTCTACGCCGGGCTGCTGGCCGGCGGCGTCCTGGACGGGGTGCGCCTGTTCGGCCCGGACCTGGTCGCCGAGGCGACCCGGACCCAGTACGACGGCCCGGACCTGGTGCTGGGCCGCCGGGCCTGCTGGACGCTGGGCATGCAGCGGGAGCCGGACGGGAGCTGGGGCATGGGCGGGATCGGCGGCAGCAGCGCCTGGGCCGACCCGGAACGGGGCTACACGTTCGCGTACGCCACCGCCCGGCTCGCCGACCACGACCGGGTCGACGAGCTGGTGGAGGCCCTGCACTCCTGCCTGTGACGAGACGCACCGGGCTCAGGTCCGGCCAACCGCCAGCCCCGACCCGGGAACCACGACCGGGGTGCCGGCCGGGGTGAGTATGGCCCGCCCGGCGACGGCCATCCGTCGCCGCCGGGGCACCAGCGCCCGCCGGGTGAACACGTCGTAGTCCTGGGCGGCCACCTCGTCGAGGATGCCGCCGTAGAGCACGTACGCGGTCCGCATGCAGGCCTGCGAGGCGGGCGACAGCAGGGTGACGCCCGGGGCGGCGGCCTCGTAGTGAGCCTGGGCGCGGGTCACCTCGTACTCGATCAGCTCGCGGATCTTCGGGCTGGTGCGACGGCGCGCGGCGGCGGTGTACAGGTCCCCGCGGGTGACGTCGAACTTGGCCAGGTCCTCGTCCGGCAGGTACGTCCGGCCGCGCGTCAGGTCCTCGGCCACATCCCGGATGAAGTTGGTGAGCTGGAAGGCGAGGCCGAGCTGGCGGGCCGGCTCCCGGGCGGCGGCGGGGTCGGAGCTGCCGAGGATCGGCAGCATCATGGTGCCGATGACGGCGGCCGAGCCCTCCATGTAGTCGAGCAGGTCGTCGTAGGTCGGGTACGCGGTGACCGTCAGGTCCATCGCCATGCTGCGCAGAAACGACGCGAAGTCGGACCGGTCGAGGTCGAAGACGGCGATGGTGTGCAGCACGGCGGGCAGCAGCGGGTCGTCGACCGGGGCGCCGTGCAGCCCGGCCAGGAAACGGGCCGACCAGTCGTCGAGCCGGGCGGACCGCTCGGCGGGCGGCAGGTCCTCGGTGCGGTCGACGATCTCGTCGGCGTACCGGGTGAATCCGTACAGGGCGTGCACGTGTCGCCGTTTCCAGGCGGGAAGCAGCCGGGTGGCGAGATAGTAGGTGCGGCCATGATGTCTGTGCAGGTCACGGCAGCGGCCATAGGCGGCGGCGAGGTCGGTGTCCACTGACCCTCCTCTGACTATCGACGCAGGAATCGACGCAACTCGTAACCCTAGGGTACGCTCGCCCACATGGCCAACGACGCAGTTGTGGGTGACACCCTCCGCGTCGCACCGGCACAGCCGGAGGCGACGGACGATCCGGTCCGCGGCGTGCTGGCCGCGTTCGCCAACGACCTGGCCCAGGGGGTGGACGACACCCTCGCGACGTTCCTGGCCGCCGAGGTCGCCTCGCTCACCGAGATCGACGCGGAGATGGGCGGCTTCGCCTCGACCGCGCGCGACTGCGTGCTGGCCGGCGGCAAGCGGGTCCGCCCGACCTTCGCATACTGGGGGTGGCGGGGCGGCGCCGGCGGCGACGAGCCGCTCCAGACGGTGCTGCCGGCGCTGGCGGCCCTGGAGCTGCTGCACACGTTCGCGCTCGTGCACGACGATGTGATGGACGCCTCCGACACCCGGCGCGGCCGGCCGACAGCGCACCGGGCCGCCGCCGCCCGGCACGTCGCCGCCGGGCACGCCGGCGACCCCGACCGGTTCGGCGAGTCGGTGGCCGTGCTCATCGGCGACCTCTGCATGGTCTGGGCCGACCGGCTGATGTCCCGCGCCGCCGTGCCGCCGGCGCGACTGCTCGACGTCCGGCACTGCTACGACCGGATGCGGGTCGAGACGATCGCCGGGCAGTACCTCGACGTCCTGGGCGAGAACGACGCGGCGAACTGGTCGGTGGACCGGGCGCTGCGGGTGGCCCGCTACAAGACGGCCAGCTACACCGTCCAGCGGCCACTGCTCTTCGGCGCCTGCCTGGCCGGTGCCGGCACCGACGCGCCGCTGACCGCCGCGTACACCCGCTACGGCCTGGCCGTCGGTGAGGCGTTCCAGCTCCGCGACGACCTGCTCGGGGTCTACGGTGACCCGGTGGCCACCGGCAAGCCGGCCGGCGACGACCTGCGCACCGGCAAGCCGACCGCGCTGCTGATGTTGGCCCGACAGTTCGCCACCCCGACGCAGCGTCGGGCGCTGGACCGGGCCGGCGCGGTCACCGGAGCCCGGGAGATGTCCCGGCTGGCCCAGTTGGTCGCCGACACCGGGGCGGTCGCCCGGGTCGAGCGGATGATCTCCGACCGGGTCGCCGAGGCGCTGGCCGCGCTGAACACCGCGCCGATCGACGAGACCGCGCGCACCGCGCTGACGGGCCTCGCCACCGCCGCCACCGACCGGCGGGCATGATGAGCGACATTTCGAAGGAGGTGGTCACGTGCGGACCGTGACGGGACGTACGGACCAGGTGGTGGTCGTCGGCGCCGGGCTCGGCGGGCTGGCCTGCGCGCTGCACCTGGCCGGCGGCGGCCGGCAGGTGACGGTGGTCGAGCGGGAGCCGGTGCCGGGCGGCCGGGCCGGGCGGCTCGGCGTCGACGGGTACGAGTTCGACACCGGCCCGACCGTCCTCACCATGCCCGACCTGATCGACGAGGCGCTCGGCGCGGTCGGCGAGGAGCTGCGCGACTGGGTCGAGCTGCTGCCGCTGGACCCGGCCTACCGGGCGTACTACCCCGACGGCTCGACGCTTGACGTGATCACCGACACCACCCGGATGGCGGCCGAGATCGCCTCCGTCTGCGGCCCCCGGGAGGCCGACGGGTACCTACGCTTCGTCGACTACGCCCGGGAGCTGTGGCGACTGGAGCGGGCGGACTTCATCGAGCGCAACCTCGACGCCCCGACCGACCTGCTCACCGGCAACCTGCTGAAGCTGCTGGCCAACGGCGCGTTCCGCCGGCTCCAGACGAAGATCGGCCAGTTCTTCCGGGACCCGCGCACCCAGCGGATCTTCTCCTTCCAGGCGATGTACGCCGGGCTCGCCCCGCACGACGCGCTGGCCATCTACGCGGTCATCGCGTACCTCGACTCGGTGGCCGGGGTCTACTTCCCACGCGGCGGTATCCACGCGGTCTCCCGGGGGATGGCCGGCGCGGCGGAGAAGCACGGCGTGCAGATCCGGTACGGCACCACGGTGACCCGGGTGCAGACCGCGAACGGCCGGGCGACCGGCGTGCTCACCACGGACGGCGAGTTCATCCCGGCCGACGTGGTGGTGCTCAACCCCGACCTGCCGGTCGCCTACCGGGACCTGCTTCCCGCTGCTCGGCAGCGCCGGCTCACCTACTCGCCGTCCTGCGTGGTGCTGCACGTCGGCTCGCGGCAGAGCTATGAGAAAATCGCCCACCACAACATCCACTTCGGACGGTCCTGGAAGGGCACGTTCGACGAGGTGATCCGGCGAGGGGAGCTGATGACCGACCCGTCGCTGCTGGTCACCAATCCCAGCCGCACCGACCCGTCGGTCGCCCCGGCCGACCGCCACACCTACTACGTGCTCGCCCCGGTGCCCAACCTCGACCGGGCCCCGTTCGACTGGCGCGGTGACCTGACCCGCCGCTACACCGACCAGCTCGTCGGGACGCTGGAGGAGCGCGGATACGTCGGCTTCGGCGACGGCGTCGAGGTGCTGCGCGCGGTCACCCCGGCCGAGTGGGCCGAGCAGGGCATGGCGGCCGGGACCCCGTTCGCGTCGGCGCACAGCCTCTTCCAGACCGGCCCGTTCCGCCCGTCGAACCTGCATCGGACGCTCGACAACGTGGTGTTCGTCGGCTCCGGCACCCAGCCGGGAGTCGGCGTACCGATGGTCCTGATCTCCGGCAAGCTGGCCGCCGCCCGCATCACGGGGCCGGCCCGATGAGCGGCCGGGAGGGCCACCTGGTCGAGCTGGTCGACGACGACGGCCGGGCACACGGCGAGGCCTCGGTGGCTGCCGCCCACCAACCGCCGGGCCGGCTGCACCGGGCCTTCTCGGTGCTGCTGGTCGACCCGGACGGCCGGGTGCTGCTGCAACGCCGCGCCGCCGCCAAGACCCGGTTCCCGCTGCGCTGGGCCAACTCGTGCTGCGGCCACCCGGCCCCGGGCGAGTCGCTGGTCGAGGCCGCCAACCGGCGGCTGGGCGAGGAGTTGGGCGCCGGGCCCGTCGATCTCACCGAGGTCGGGGTGTACGTCTACTACGCGGAGGACCCCACCACCGGGCAGGTCGAGTTCGAGTACGACCACGTGCTGCGCGCCGACGTGCCGGCCGACGCGCCCCTGCGTCCCGACCCGGACGAGGTGGCCGAGCTGCGCTGGGTCGACCCGGCGACGCTGGAGACCGACCTGGACGTCGACCCCCGCGCGTACGCGCCCTGGCTGGGCGGGGTGGTGAACCGCCTGCTGCGTACCTCCGGGCCGGCGGCGGGCGCCCCCGGTCCCAGCGCGGCCCCGGCCGGCCTTCCGGCGGACGACGCGTCGGAGCGGCCGGGTGGCCGATGAGGCGCTGAGCGCGGGGGCCGTGGCACGCCGACTGGGCGTCGCGGTCACCACGCTGCGCACCTGGCACCAGCGCTACGGACTCGGCCCCAGCCAGCACGTGCCGGGCCACCACCGGCGGTACACGGCGGCCGACCTCGCGCGCCTGGAGACGATGCGCAGGCTGACCGCGGAGGGGATCACCCCGGCCGAGGCGGCCCGCTGGGCCCGGCAGGCACCGGGGCCGACCGGCGAGGTACCCACCAATGCCCTCCCCGAGGTCCGCCCGGTCGGGGTCCGCGACGGTGGTGGCCAGGCGATCCCGGTCGGCCGGGCCGGCCCGGCGGCCCGTGGGCTGGCCCGGGCCGCCATGCGGCTGGATTCGGTGGCGATCGGCGAGGCGATCGCCCGCGCCCTGGCCGCCGACGGCGTCGTCGCCACCTGGGACAGGCTCCTGCGGCCGGTGCTCGTCGGCATCGGCGAGCGGCACGCCGCCACGGCCGGGCTGATCGAGGTGGAACACCTGGTGTCCCGATGCGTCTCCGAGGCGTTCGCCACCGTCCCACGGATTGGGACGGCCACCGGTCCGGCCCGGATCCTGCTCTCCTGCGCCGACGAGGAGCAGCACACCCTGCCGCTGGAGGCGCTGGCCGCCGCGCTGGCCGAGGCCGGCATGGCGTACCGGATGCTCGGTGCCCGGGTGCCGGCGGCGGCCCTGGTCGAGGCGGTCAACCGCACCGGGCCGGCCGCCGTGGTGGTCTGGTCGCACACCCGGGCCACCGCCGACCCGGCCCAGCTCACCGTGCTGCTGACCAGCCCGCGCCGGCCCCTGTTGGTGCTGGCCGCCGGCCCGGGCTGGTGGGCCGACTCCCTGCCGGCCGGCGTGGTCCGCCCGGTCGACCTCGCCGAGGCGGTCTCGCTCGCCCTCGCGGTACGCGACTCCCTGGGCCGGCCGACAGGAGACTGACCGCACTGGCCGTTTTCACGTTTCGTCCACTAGCGTCGGGTGGCCCACGTACCCGGCCCCTCGGAGTGACGATGAGTGAGCGCGCCGCCCTGGCGTTCGGCATCAGCCTGATCCTGTTCCTCGCCGGCTGCGGCGAGCAGACGACCGGCCGCTCCCCGGAGGCCGCCCCCGCACCGGCGGCCTCGACATCGCCGAAACAGACACCGCAGTCGAAGCCGAGCCCCTCGGCCAAGCCGACCCGGACCGTCCCGCCACGGCTGCGCCCGCAGCCCACCACGCTCCCGCCCGGGCTGCGCCGGACCAGCGGCGGGCGGGCGGTCGCGTTGACGTTCGACGACGGGCCCGATCCGGTCTGGACGCCGAAGATCCTGGACCAGTTGCGCGGGGCCGGGGCGAAGGCCACCTTCTGCGTGATCGGCACCCGGGCCCGGGCGCACCCCGAGTTGGTCGCGCGGATCGCCCGGGAGGGCCACCAACTGTGCAACCACAGTTGGCGGCACGACCTGGACCTCGGCCGGCGGCCGGTCGCCGAGATCCGGGCCGACCTGGTACGCACCAACCGCGCCATCCAGGCGGCGGTGCCGGGCGCCAAGGTGCCGTTCTACCGCCAGCCGGGCGGGAAGTGGACTCCGGAGGTCGTGGCGATGGGACGGCAGCTCGGCATGCGGCCGCTGCACTGGAGCGTCGATCCGCAGGACTGGGCCAAGCCCTCCGCCCCGACCATCACCCGTCGGGTGACCGGTGCCGTCCGGCCCGGCGCGATCGTGCTGATGCACGACGGCGGCGGGAATCGGGCCGCCACGATCTCCGCCTGCGCCCACCTCATCGGCGACCTGAAGCGTCGCTACGGGCTGGTCCGGCTCAGTTGAACCGGCCCTGACCTGCGGTTTTGCGGGCGAGCGGGCCCTCGGCCATACCGATTTGTTTCGCGGGCCGCCCGTCACGTATGCTTTCCAAGCCTCCGGCGGGGCCGGATGGGAGCAAGTCCGCTAGAAGTTGCGAGTGTGCAATGATGGCGGGGCCGCCCTCATCGTCTAGCGGCCCAGGACGTCGCCCTTTCAAGGCGGTAGCACGGGTTCGAATCCCGTTGGGGGCACGACCGGCGCAAGCCGGAGCAACACCAGCCAGGTCCTGTGGAGCAGTTGGAGTGCTCGCCGCCCTGTCAAGGCGGAGGTCGCGGGTTCAAGTCCCGTCAGGACCGCAAGCGCTGATCGCCGCGCGTACCATGCGCGGCGTTCTGCGTATCGGAGCAGGTTCCCTGCCGGCGGTGATCCCGCCTCTTGGGTACCATGAGCCGAGCGGCACGGCCAGGTAGCTCAGTTGGTACGAGCGTCCGACTGAAAATCGGAAGGTCGGCGGTTCGACCCCGCCCCTGGCCACATAGCCTTTCGCCGGGCTACAGAGATCCCCACCAGTGGAAACGCTGGTGGGGATCTTGCTGTGTGCACTCCCACCGCATCGGCCACCGTTGCCCGTGGCTTGAGCGCTACCTTCGCACCAGGTAGTACCATCCCGCCGCACAGACTACGAGGAGCAGCGCCACCGCGAACAGCGCACGTCCGAGAACGTGGGGCATTGGGATCAGGAACGGTGCCTGCTGGAGCAGCAGGCTCGCGTTGACCAACGCGACGCCGCCGCCAAAGCGGACGGGCTCCGATCGCTGGCGCTCCGTCCGGCGCGCGCCACGAAGCCAGATCAGGGGAGGCCGTCGCAGCACCGCGATGCGAACGCCGAACACGACCATGAAGAGGTTGACGACTGCGAGCACCAGGCGAGCGGCAGTCAACATCGGGTCCGGGTCACTCATCGCCCCATCGTTGTGACGGTGTCAAGGCTTCCCCACCCACAGCCTGATCGTGGGCACCCAGGCCATCCCGTCCGGTGCCAAACGCCCGTTTCACCCGTTGCGCGCCCCCGTATCCGGAGTTGGCGCGTCCGGAGTCAGATCGCGACTGTCCGCAATCCGGACGCGCCGTGTCCGATTCAGGGCAAGCACGAAGCTGCACGCTGGGGCATCAGCCGGTATGGTCCGGGCCTATGGGACAGGAGATGGCCGAACCGGCAGACGTCCGACAGGATGTCGCGCGGTACTCGCTGCGCAGCAGTCTCCTCATCCCTGCCTCCACCGAGCGGGCCTTCGCCGTGTTCACCGGCGCGCTGACCGACTGGTGGGTCCGGGAGTACACCTGGTCCGGCCCGGCGGCGCTGGCGGAGCTCGGCATTGAGCCACGCGCCGGAGGCATGCTCTACGAGATCGGCCCGTACGGCTTCCGGAGCGACTGGGGCCGCGTGCTCACCTGGGACCCGCCCCGGCGGCTGGTGTTCAGCTGGCAGATCGGCCCGGACCGGGTGCCGGCCCCCGACCCGGCGCAGGCCAGCGAGGTGGAGGTGCTGTTCCTGCCGGAGGGGCCGGAGCGGACCCGGGTGGAGGTCGAGCACCGGCACTTCGACCGGCACGGCGAGGCCGCCGAGGGATACCGGCAGGCGCTCACCGCGGGCTGGCACGAGCTGCTCTCCCGTTACCTGGCCTCAGTCACCCAACCCTGACCCGACAGGCGACCACAGGGTCAGTGGGGAAGTTGCCGGGTTCGGGTGGTGGACAGGCGCTGGCCGCCCAGATCAGCGCTGCGGCCGGCCGCGGCACCCGAGCCGAAACCGGTGCCGGCGAGCCGGCGCGGAGCGGCGGTGCGCAGCCGGGGGTAGGCCTCGGCCACCCGGCGCTGGACCCGGTCTGAGCGGTCGGCCAGCACGAGCGCGACCGAGGTCCCGCCGGAGTCGGCGACCGCCCCGGCCTCCGCCTCGACCAGCCGTGTGCCGACCACCTGGGCGAAGCCGGCGAGCCAGGAGCGCCGGAACGCGGCCGGGTGCTCCCCCACCGGGACGACCGCCCCGGCCAGCCCGTGCGCCGCCTGCACCAGCAGCGAGGTGAAGAGCAGGTCGACCCGCTCCAGGTCGCTGGCGAAGCCGAACAGGTGCATCGCGAAGCCGCTGCCGTGCCGGCGACGGACGCAGCGGCAGCGCAGCGGGGCGGCGACGGCGGCGAGCAGGCCGGCCTTGTCCCGGGCGTACGGGGCGACGACCTCGACCACCCGGTCGCCGACCGGGTCGGTGGCCGGGTCGCGGGCCGCCAGCAGGGCCCGGTCCACGCCGTAGCGGGCGATCAGCTCGGTGGCCTTGGCGGTGAACGTGGCCGACTCCTCCGGCGTGCAGGCCGGGTCCTCGGCCTTCGCCAGCAGCTTGCGCACCTTGACGAGCATGACCTCCGACATGCACCAGAGCTATCACACCGCCCCGGACACCGCCGGGCCAGCGGTGAGATCGATCGACCCGTATCATCGTTGCCCTTGGTCAACCGTCCGGTACGGACGGTCAGTCAACACTTGGAGGCGCCCATGTCATCCCCGGTCGTCCGCCTACTGGCCACGACGACGGCAGCGGTGTCGCTGCTCGCCCTCGCGGCCCCCGCCCAGGCGGCCCCCGCGCCCGCGAGTCCCGGCGCGGGAACACCCGCGGTGAACCTCGCCGGCACCGACGCCACCTGCTACGGCGGCGCGGTGCGTTCGTACTTCCAGACCGGGAGCTGGGGCGGGGAGGCCGGCACCTACCGGGCCACCAGCCGCTGTGCGGACGTCAACGTCCGCAACGCGAGCAGCTTCGGCACCCAGGCCTGCGTGGTCTTCGTCGACAAGACCAACAGCTGCAACTACTGGACCTACCTCCCGGCGAAGTCCGGGTGGATCACGGTGGCCACCAACGTCCGGGACGGGGTGAACTTCCGGGTCCGCTTCTCGAACCTGCGCTACGAGTACGAGCCGCTGGTCGCGTACCACGCGTTCTGAGCGGCGGCGCCCCGGCGCCCGGCCACCCGGGTCGGCGCCGGGGCGTCAGGCGGCCCGGCTGCGCAGGGTGGCCACCGTCGAGCCGGCGAGGGTGAGCAGGCAATCCGGCAGCAGGCCGTCGGCGACCGCCGCGCCGAAGAGCGCTTCCCCGGTGTCGGCGTCGGCGTTGGCGTACGCGCTGACGAAGCGGGCCACCCAGCGGGTGTCGTAGCCGGCCTCGTCGATGCCGGGAAAGTCCAGCTCCGCGCCGCCGGGAGCGGGCACGTCCCCGACCATCGTGGCCGCCAGGCACCAGGCCACCCCGTACGCCCCGGCGAGGCCGGCCCGGTCGACCACCTCGTCGAAGGCACCCACCACCGCGTCGCCGTCTCCGGCCAGGGCCGAGTGGAGCACGGCGGTCGCGTCGTCCAGCGTCTGCTGCGGTACGTCCGTCACTCGGCGCACTGTACGACGGGTGGTCAACCCGTGACCACCCGAGAGCGTCGACCCGGTGACCCTGCGTGCGCCTGGGCGGCTAGCAGGCAATTGACCGGGCTCCACATCCCCGCAGCCCAGCCTGGCACGCTAATGTGCGCAGCGGACCTTCGCCGGAGGAAGGACGACCATGTTCGTATCACACGGCTCGCGCGCCGCCGCCCTGGTGGCCTGCGGGGCGTTGCTCCTTGCCGGTGCCGCCTGCGGCACCGGCAAGTCAGAGGAGACCACCACCACACAGGTCCGCCTCTACGGCATCGACGGCAACATGATCAATGGGTACGCCGCGGAGCTGAAGGAGCGCGCCGATCTGATCGACGGCATGAAGGGCACGACCCCGCTCACGCCGCTGCCGGAAGCCTTCAAGAGCCGACTCCGGTCCGTCTATCCGAAGCTCAACGACTACCTCTACGCGGCCGAGGCATACGACGCGGTGGTGATCACGGCGCTGGCCACGCAGCTTGCCGGCAGCACCGAACCGGCGGGGATCGCCAAGCAGATCGTCGGCGTCACCAACAACGGCCAGCGGTGCGAGAAGGCGGTGGACTGCCTGAAGCTGGCCCGTGCCGGCCAGGACATCGAGTACCGGGGAGTGTCGCTCAACCGGGCCGGGTTCACCGACGCCGGGGAGCCGGCCACGGCCAGCTACGCCACCCTCACCTTCGGGGACCGCAAGATCGACGACGGCAAGACCGAGTTCGTCGGCGCCGGTGACGAGTCGGCCGCGAGCACCAAGAACCCGCCCCGGCCGTACAGGCAGCGCGGCGGGAAGGTCCCCTCGGCGCCACTGGTCCTGGGCGGCCTGCTACCGCGCACCGGCGACCTGGCTCTGGCCTACCCGCCGCTGGCCGCCGGGGCCGCCCTGGCGGTCAAGGAGGTCAACGCCGCGGGCGGGGTGCTCGGCGAGCCGGTGGTCTGGCTCGACGGCGACGACGGCACCAACCCGGACGTCGCGAAGGCCGTCGTGGCCAAGCACGTCCGGGACGGCGCGCACGTCATCATCGGCGCCGGCGCCTCGGGCATCTCCCGCGCCGTGCTGCCGGACGTGGTCGCCGCCGGCCGGGTGCTGTTCGCACCGTCCAACACGGACGCGGGGCTGACCTCGGTGGAGGACAAGGGCCTCTACTTCCGCACCGCACCGCCGGACAGCCTCCAGGGGCGGGCGCTGGCGGACGTGATACTGCGGGACGGGCCACACAAGATCGTGCTGGTCGCCCGGAAGGACTCCTACGGCGAGGGCCTTCAGGAGAACGTCCGCGCCGAGCTTGAGCGGGCCGGCATCGGCAGCGACCGGGTGAAGCTGCTGACGTACGATCCGCCGGCCGACGCGAAGGCGCCGCCGCTGGACTTCACCGCCGGGGCCCGGGATATCAAGCAGTACGAGGCGGACGCCGTGCTGGTCATCGGCTTCGCCGAGTCCGCGCAGGTGATCCGGGCGCTCGCCGACTCCGGGGTGCAGATCCGGCACTGACCCGACGCCCGACGGCCGCCCCGGCAGACTCGCGGGGGCGGCCGCCGCGCATCCGGCGCACCGGGCTCGGCTGCGACGCGCCGTCAGCGGGGCCGGCGGCGCTCCAGGAACTCGGTCATCCGCCGCCGTTTCTCCTCGTCCTCGAAGAGCACCGCCTGACTGACCAGGTCGAGGTGCGGGTGGGCGGCCGGCGGTGCGTCCACGGCCAGCTTGGTCAGCCGCAGCGCCAGGGAGGAGCCCTTGGCGATCTCGTCGAGCAGCCCGTGCGCGGCGGGCAGCAGCTCGGCGGGCTCGTCCACCACCCGGTTGACCAGCCCGATCCGCAGCGCCTCCGCGGCATCCACCCGGCGGCCGGTGAACAGCAGCTCCTTGGCCCGGGCCTCGCCGACCAGCGCCGGGAGCCGGTGGGTCGCGCCCGCGCCGGCCAGGATGCCCAGCCGCACCTCCGGCTGACCGAAGACGGCGCGCGCCGTACACACCCGCAGGTCGCACGCGTACGCCAGCTCAGCGCCACCGCCCAGCGCCGGGCCGTCGACGGCCGCGACGGTGGGCATCGGCAACGCCCGGATCCGGGCGAAGGCGGCGGAATTGATCGCGGCGAGCGCGTCCAGCCGGCCCCGCTCGCGGAGCTGGGCGATGTCCGCCCCGCCCGCGAAGATCCCCTCCGCGCCGCCGGTGAGCAGCAGCAGGCGGGGCCGCGCCTCCAGATCGGCGCAGACGTCGTGCAGCTCACCGATCAGGTCGGCGTCGATCGCGTTGCGCTTCTCCGGCCGGTCCAGCGTCACCACCAGACGGTCCGGCCGCTCGTCGATCCGCAGCCCGCTCACCGCTTCTCGCCACCTTCCCAGCGGTAGAAGCCCCACCCGGACTTCCTGCCCAGCCTGCCGTCGGCGACCATCCGCTCCAGCAACGGCGGCGGCGCGTACCGGTCCCCGTAGGCGGTCTGAAGGGTGCGGGCGATGTCCAGCCGGACATCCAGCCCGACCATGTCGGTCAGCTCCAGCGGGCCCACCGGGTGCCGGTAGCCGAGCACCATCGCCTTGTCGATGTCGGCCGGGTCGGCCACCCCGTCGGCGACCATCCGGATCGCCTCCAGCCCGAGGGCCACCCCGAGCCGGGAGGTGGCGAAGCCGGGCAGATCGCGTACGACGACGGGGTCCTTGCCCAGCCGGCCGGCGAGCGCGACGGCCGCCGCAGTGGTCTCCTCGGCGGTGTCCGCGCCGACCACGACCTCCAACAGTGTCATGGCCCAGACGGGGTTGAAGAAGTGCAGCCCGACGAAGCGTTCCGGCCGGTCCAGCCCGGCTGCCAGCTCCCCGATGGAGATGCTGGAGGTGTTGCTGCCCAGCAGCGCGGGGCGCAGCGCGGCGGCGGCCCGCAGGACGGCGCGCTTGAGCTCCAGCCGCTCCGGCACGGCCTCCACGACCACGTCGGGCTCGGGCGCGACGGCACCGAGGGAGGCGACCAGCGTCACCCGCCCCCGGTGCGCTGCCGCCTCGTCCGCGGCGAGCTTCCCCCGCCGGACGGCCCGGTCCCACAGCTCGCCGAGCCGCGCCTCTGCGGCGGTCGCCCGGTCGGCGTCGACCTCGACGAGTTCGACGTGGTATCCCGCGCCGGCCGCCACGTAGGCGATGCCCAGGCCCATCGTGCCGGCCCCGACGACGACAAAACGATTCATGACGTCTCCTCGCTGCGCACGGTGGCATGCGGGGTCTCCGCCGCGCCGGGCCGCCCGCTCCGCTGGCTCATGGGTGCGACCCTATGCAGCACGGGCATCGGCGGCATGCGTGGGGGCACGCCGAACCGGGTACTGCGCCGTCAACCGAGGGAAGGACCGGAACATGAGCCAGGCACCGGAGAGTGTGGAGAACCCGGCGACGGTGGAGACCCGCGGGGACGAGCGGGTCGACCTGCTCCGCGCGGACACCAACAACGACGGCAAGACCGACGTCTGGATCGTCGATACCGACGGCGACGGTCGGGCCGACCTGTTCCAGTTCGACACCGACGGCGACGGCAAGGTGGACATCACCATGGTCGACATCGACGAGGACGGGACTCCCGACGAGGTGGTCGACGGCGACGGTGGCCTCCCGCCGGAGCCGCTCCCCCCGACCGTCCGGGTCTGAGGCGCGCGGAAGGGGTCCCTGCCGAGGCTTCCCGCCCGGCAAGGGCCCCTTCCGCGTACCGGAGTCGCCCGCGGACCGGTCAGCCGGTCAGCATCAGGGTCGCCAGGTAGTACGGGGCGTCCCGGTCATCCACGTCGGTCAGTCGCCACGGGGTGCCGCGGACCAGCTCGGCCAGCTCGGCCACCGAGCAGACCAGGTAGTCGAACCACTCGGTGCCCAGTTCCCGGTACCGCAGTCGCAGCCGCAGCTGCCCGCCGAGCCGACCCCGGTGCCGGTTCAGCTCGTGGTAGCCGGTGTGCACCGGGTCGGTGGTGCCGTACGGGTCGGTGCCGTGCGCGATGACCTGCGCACCGGGCCTGGCCAGCGCGGCGAGCGCGGCGAGGAACGCCGACGCCCGGTCCCGCCCCTCGATCAGCCCGAGGTTGTTGCCGAGCAGCAGGAAGGTGTCGTACCGCCGGCCGTCGGCGACGTGCTCGTCGACCGTGCCGTGCACCAGGTTCCGCACCCCGCGCCGACGGCACACCTTCAACGCGCCGAGGGAGGTGTCCAGCCCGGTCACCGGCACTCCGCGCTCCTGGAGCAGCAGCGCGATCCGGCCGGCGCCGACGCCGATGTCCAGCGTCTCGCCCCGGACCCGGTCCACCGCCCGGTGGTCGTACGGCTGCCACTCGGCGGGGCCGGCCAGGTAGTGGGCGGCGGGGGCGCCGTTGATCAGGCCGTCGTCCCGCTCGATGATCTCGATGACGGGCCGGGGCAGCCGCCCGCCGGCCATCGGCCGGGGGCCGATCCCGGTCTGCACGGCGAGCGCGTCCCGCAGCAGCTCGCCGAATACGTCGCCGATCCTGGGTTCCCCGGTCACGGGGTTCACGCTAACGCCATGGGCGGCGGGTCGCGCGGTCGTATCCTTGCGGCGTGACCACCTTGGACCGCCTCGCTGCGGAGAAGTACGTCCTGTTGACCACGTTCCGCAGGGACGGGCGGGCGGTGCCCACCCCCGTGTGGGCCGCCCGCGACGGTGACGCGCTGGCCGCCTGGACCGTCGCCGACTCGGGCAAGGTGAAGCGGATCCGGCGCAGTGGCGAGGTGACGGTGGCACCGTGCGACCTGCGGGGCCGGCCGCACGGCGAGGCGGTGCCCGGTCACGCGACCATCTCCGGCCCGGCGGACACCCGCCGGATCCGCGAACTGCTGAAGCAGAAGTACCGGCTGGTGGGGCGGCTCAGCCTGCTGGGCAGCCGGCTGCGGCGGGGCGAGCGGGGGACGGTGGGCATCCGGATCAGCCTGTCGGAGTGACCGCCCGGGCCGGACACGAAGCAGGGGCGGCGGACCGTTGTCCGCCGCCCCTGCTCGGTACGTCTGTAGAATTCCCGGCGGTCAGTCTCCCTGGCGCTGCTGGGGAATCTGCCCCTGCAGCAGAGCCCGAACCTCCGACTCGCGGTAACGGCGGTGCCCCCCGAGGGTCCGGATGGCGCTGAGCTTGCCAGCCTTCGCCCACCGGGTCACCGTCTTCGGGTCGACACGGAACATCGACGCCACCTCGGCCGGTGTGAGCAGCGGCTCCGGTTCGTGCGTTCGCGATGCCATATCGGTCACTCCTCCACAGGTATAGACATCGGCCGGGGTCCCGCCGGCCGACGCGTCTCCCATGGTCCGGCTAGTCCCCGATGTCCGACATGGGCCGAACGGCCGAAGGTCCCTAGACGGACGGATGAACCATGCCCGATTTATACGACTAATACACGGCACGAACCACCTTATTCGGACTCATAATCACTGGTCGTGATGCTCCAACTACGAGCACACCTCGATTCGGGAGCGCTCCCAGGGGCGTTTTACGGCTTCCTGGGCGGTCTTCGCCCAGGTGGGGGCTAGTTGCAGCGTTCCAGGAGCTGGACCGCTCGCCAGCGAGCGACCAACGTGTCGTAGGCCGTGGACGCCTCTTCGGCCTCCCCCTTGGAGAGCCCGGCGAGCCCGGTGGCGACGAGCGTCGGCGAGTCGTCCGCGTCGAGGGTCTCGTCGGAGAGCAACTGGACGAGGCCGCCGTAGTCCAGCTCCACCACCGAGCGCGGGTGGAACTCCTCCAGCCACCGGGCGGCCTCCTCGACCGCCTCGGTGATCGGCGCCTCGCCGACGGTCTTACGCAACACCGACAGCGCCCGGGACGATCGGCGCCGGGCCTTGGCGATCTCCGTCCGGTAGCGCAGCGCGCGTCGCCCCGGATGGGTGACCAGGTCCCGCTCCTCGAAATCGAACAGGACGAACCAGCGCAGCGGCACGCCCCACGTGGCGATCTGCTCGTGCACCCGGGGAACGCCGTGTTCCAGCACCCGGGCCCCGCTACGCCAGTCCTCCACCACCGCCTTGGCCTGATCGGCGAGGACCGGCGGCACGAACGCGTCGGCCAGCACCGACGGCACGCCGTCCCGAGCGCTCAGCGCCGCCTCGGCCACCCGGATCCGCAGGTTCCACGGGCAGACCAGCAGGGTGTCGTCGACCTCCAGGACGTACGCCTCCTCGGGCGGGTCGGGCAGCCGGGTCCAGCCCGCGCCCAGCGCCTCGATGACCGCCGTACGTTGCCGCCCCGGCCCCTCCGACGGGGCCACCGCCCGCCCATCGGACGCGTAGCGCCGCCAGTACGACTGACGATCCCGGTCGAAGGCGGTCAGCGGCTCGTACACCCGCAGGTACGAAGCGAAGAGCGACGGCACTGCGCGATCCTCCCACGAGACGGAATCCAGACGCGGCCAGCGCCCCGGTCGCACGGCCGGCGTCCCTGCTCACCCGCCGGACGCCCGGACGTCGGACATGCTGAGACGACAGTACGGCTTCGGCCGACATTAGGCTCGACCCACCGGCACCATCCCGCCGGCGTGCCACAGGTCCGCGTCCCAAAAGGACGCACACCGACACAGGAGCCAGCCATGGGCGTATTCGCCAGCACCGACGGACCGTCATCCACCGGCCACGAGCAGGTCGTGTTCTGTCAGGACACGCAGACCGGACTCCGGGCGATCATCGGGATCTACTCCACCGCGCTGGGCCCCGCGCTCGGCGGCACCCGGTTCTACCCGTACGCCAGCGAGGAGGCCGCGCTGGCCGACGTGCTCGACCTGTCCCGCGGCATGGCGTACAAGAACGCCCTGGCCGGGCTGGACCTGGGTGGCGGCAAGGCGGTGATCTGGGGCGACCCGGCGCAGCTCAAGGGCGAGGCGCTGCTGCGCGCGTACGGCCGCTTCGTCGAGTCGCTGAACGGCCGTTACTACACCGCGTGCGACGTCGGCACCTACGTCGCCGACATGGACGTGATCGCCCGGGAGACCCGCTACGTCACCGGGCGCAGCGTGGAGCACGGCGGCGCGGGTGACTCGTCGGTGCTCACCGCGTGGGGCGTTTTCCAGGGCATGCGGGCCGCCGCCGAGCACGTCTGGGGTGCCCCCACCCTGAACGGCCGACGGGTCGGCGTGGCCGGGCTGGGCAAGGTCGGCAAGCACCTGACCCGGCATCTGCTCGACGACCACGCCGAGGTGGTGGCGACCGACGTCGACCCGCGGGCGCGCGAGTGGGTTCGCACCAACCACCCGCAGGTCGAGCTGATCGAGGACGCCGCTGGGCTGGTCGCCGCCGACATCGACGTGTACGCCCCCTGCGCGCTGGGCGGCGCCCTGGACGACGAGACCGTGCCGGCGCTGCGGGCGAAGGTGGTCGCCGGGGCGGCCAACAACCAGCTCGCCCACCCGGGGGTCGAGAAGCTGCTCGCTGACCGGGGCGTCCTCTACGCCCCCGACTACGTGGTGAACGCCGGCGGTGTGATCCAGGTCGCGGACGAGATCGAGGGCTTCAACTTCGAGCGGGCCAAGCTGCGGGCCACGAAGATCTACGACACCACCCGCCAGATCCTGCGGCTGGCCGACGAGGAGGGTGTCCCCCCGGCGGTGGCGGCGGACCGGCTCGCCGAGCGCCGGATGGCGGAGGTCGGCCGGCTGCGCTCCATCCATCTGCGCTGAGCGCCACGCCCGGCCCGGTACGGATAAAGCGCCGGGTCGGGCTCCTCGGGTGGAGCGGGACGGGCGGCGGCGTTAAGCTGGAAATAGAGGTGATTGCCACCCATCTGTCCGGCGTCATGGGCGGTTCGGCATTCGGCCCTTACCCCAGTACACTTGGTGACAGCCGGGTCACTGCGACGCGCAGGGCCGGCAGACGGTAACCCGAGGTGCCGAACAGCGGCATCCCCATGTACCGTAAGAGCCACGAGAGATGCCTGACGTCATCGGGGCCCGCCTTCGGGCTGCCCCGCATTCTGTGCGAGGGGGTCGAGCCATGGGGCGCGGCCGTGCTAAGGCCAAGCAGACGAAGGTGGCCCGGGAGTTGAAGTACCACTCCCCGAACACCGACCTCACCGCCTTGCAGCGCGAACTGGCGGGTCCTGGTAAGTCGGACCACGCCGTCGCTGCTGGTAAGTCGGACCACGCCGTCGTCGATGACGACTACAAAGAGTATGTCGACGACGACGACCCGGACGAAGACCCGGACCCCTGGGTCCGTCCGACCCGCTGACCTCCGGGAACATCTGAGCACGCGGCAAGCCCCGCGTGCTCACGCATGTACCCATCGGGATGCGGCGTACCCACCCGATGATCAGGGGCCTGCCGTGCCGGAGCCGATCCGGTCGCCGCGGCAGGTCCTTGATCTCGGACCCGCCCACCCGTCACCGGGGCCGGTTGTTCCAGTTGTAGAACGTCGGGATGTTCTCGAAGTGGTTCCAGGCGCAGACCGCCCCGGCACCCTCGCCCCCAGCCGCCTCCGAACGCAGCCGGCGCGCGTCCTCCGCCTCCTGGAGCAGGTCGGCCAGCCCGGCGGCGGTGTCCCGCACCCGGTCGACGACCGGTTGCCCGGTGTCTCCCCCGACACGTTCAGCCTGCCGGTCTCCGATGGTCTCGGGCATGGTCCAACACTCCCTCCAGTAGGCGGATCTTGCTGTTGCGGCAGTGCTCGGTCTCCGTACCGTCGAAACGCCCCAGCTCGAAGTAACGGTTGGCGGCGTGCCCACCCCCGCAGAAGCCGAAGTACGGGCAGGACGCCCGGCACGCCTCCACGCCGGCCAGGAACTCACCCACCCAGGGGGTCCTCCGCTCCGCCCCGGCCAGGATCTCGGCCAGCGGAGTGGTCAACACGTTGCCACTGCTGAAGTCGCCGTACCCGGGGTCGGTGAAGCCGGCCAGCTCCGGGGAGAGCACGGTCACCGACCCGTCGTGGCCGACCGTGGGGATCGGGTCCAGCCGCCGGGGCAGCAGATCGTCGGAGCTGCCGTCGAGCACCGCCGCCGCGTACCGTAGCGACCACTCCACCTCGCGCAGGTGGATCCGGGGATCCCGACGCCAGGCGGCCACCAGCTCGGCCCAGAACGCCCGCACCGGCGCCGCCTCGTGGGCGTTGCCGCGGGTGTTGACCCCCTCGGTCTCCTCGATGTTGACCCCCAGCACCTCGCAGCCGAGGCCGAGGAAGTAGTCGTACAGCTCGGCGGCCCGGCCCGGGGTCGGGTCGCTGACCACCGCCAGCGCCGAGAACGGCAGCCCGTGCCGGCGCAGCGTCTCGATCCCGCGCACGATCCGGTCGTACGCCGGCCGGCCTGCCCGGGTGACCCGGTCGCCGTTGCGCCCACGCGGCCCGTCCACGCTCACGCTGACCCGCACCCGGTGCTCGGCGAGAAACTCGCACCAGGCGTCGTCGATCAGGGTGGCGTTGGTCTGTACGTGGTGTTCGACCTCCGGCCCGAACGGGGCGAGCAGCGCGGCCAGGTGCTCCCGCCCGGTCGCGAGGGGCTCCCCGCCGTGCCACACCACCGAGAACCGGCCGGCCGACGCCCACGGGTTCACCGACGCGGCGACCGCCTGGGCCACCGCGACCGGCATCCGCCGGTCCGCCGCCCGGAACGGCAGGTAGCAGTACGCGCAGTCCAGGTTGCAGAGGGTGGTCGGCTGCATCACGACGTAAGACGGGACCGGGGAGAGCCCCCGCATCCCGCTCACCTGCCGTTTTCGAGCAACCATCGCCCTCCTTCCTGGCCCAAAGGTTGTCCTTCAGGCTAGGCGGCGATGACCACTCGGGTGAACCCCTGATCAGGTGCTCGGATGATCAGCGCTGCGTGATCAGCCCCGGGTGTGCTGGCCGACCATCTGCACCCTGCCGGTGCCCTCGATGATCTCGCCGGCCTGCCAGGCGTCGACGCCCCGGCCGGTCAGCGTGGCCAGGGCCCGGTCGGCGTCCTCGGCGGAGACGATCGCGAACATGCCGACGCCCATGTTGAAGGTCGCATCCATCTCATGGTCCTCGATCCGGCCCTTGGACTGGATCAGGTCGAAGATCGGCTGCGGCTTCCAGGTGGAGCGGTTGACCACCGCGTCGACGTGCTCGGGCAGAATCCGGACCAGGTTGCCCGGGATGCCGCCGCCGGTGACGTGCGCGATCGAGCGCACCTCGGCCTCGGCGATCAGCTTGAGGCAGTCCTGGGCATAGATCTTGGTCGGGGTGAGCAGTTCCTCGCCGAGGGTGCGCTGCCGACCGAAGTCGTCGATCACCACGTCCAGCCGCATCCGGCCGGCCCCCAGCAGCACGTGCCGGACCAGCGAGTACCCGTTGGAGTGCAGGCCCGAGGAACGCATGGCGATGACCACGTCGCCGATCTCGACCCGGTCCGGGCTGAGGATCTCGCTCTCCTCGACCACGCCGACGCCGGTGGCGGAGACGTCGTACTCGTCCGGGCGCAACACGCCGGGGTGCTCGGCGGTCTCGCCGCCCAGCAACGCGCAGCCTGCGTACCGGCAGCCGTCGGCGATGCCGGCGCCGATCTCGGCCACCTTGTCCGGGACGACCTCGCCGCAGGCGATGTAGTCGAGCAGGAACAGCGGCTCGGCGCCGCAGGCCACCAGGTCGTCGACAACCATGGCGACCAGGTCGATGCCGATCGTGTCGTGGATGTCGAGCTGCTGGGCGATCACCAGCTTGGTGCCGACGCCGTCGGTCGAGGACGCCAGGATCGGGTTCTTGTACTTCTTCGTGTCCAGCCGGAACAGGCCGGCGAAGCCGCCGAGGTCGCCCATGACCTCCGGGCGACGGGTCTGCTTCACCTTGGACTTGAGCAGCTCGACCGCGCGGTCGCCCGCCTCGATCGAGACGCCGGCGTCCGCGTACGAGACCGAGCGTTTGCGCGCCGGGCGGCCGGTGCCGGCCGTCCAGGGCTGGCGGTCGCCACCGGCGCCGGTCGGGCTGCTTCCTGTGCCGCTGCGCTCGGACACGTGCGTCACGGTTCTCCCCTTTGTGGTTCTCGCGGGGTACCGGGGCTGACCGGCGGGCCCGCGTCGGGCGGTGCTATGGGCGGTGTACGGTCGCGCCGCCCGGAGCGGCGACGAGCGGTGCGGCGGCGTGCTCCGGGACGTCCGGGGCACCAGCGACTCGGCGTCCCACTCCCTCGAGCACGTGCTTGCCGATCAGGTTCCCGGCCGGCAGCTCGATCGGGTACTCCCCGTCGAAACAGGCCCGGCAGAGCCGGGTCTTCGGCTGCTCGGTCGCGGCGATCAGGCCCGACAACGAGACGTAGCCCAGCGTGTCGGCGCCGATGGAGCGCCGGATGCCCTCGTTGTCCAGCCCGTTGGCGAGCAGCTCGGCCCGGGTGGCGAAGTCGATGCCGTAGAAACACGGCCAGTTGACCGGCGGGGAGGAGATCCGGACATGAACCTCCAGAGCACCCGCCTCGCGCAGCATCCGGACGATGGCCCGCTGGGTGTTGCCGCGCACGATCGAGTCGTCCACGACGACCAGCCGCTTGCCCCGCACGTTCTCCCGCAACGGGTTGAGCTTGAGCCGGATGCCGAGCTGACGCAGGGTCTGCGACGGCTGGATGAAGGTGCGCCCCACGTACGGGTTCTTCATCAGGCCGGCGCCGTAGGTGATCCCGGACTCCTCCGCGTAGCCGATCGCCGCCGGGGTGCCGGACTCCGGCACCGGGATGACCAGGTCGGCCTCGACCGGGTGCTCCTTGGCGAGCTGGCGGCCGATCTGCACCCGGGCGGCGTGCACGTTGCGCCCGGCGATGGTGGCGTCCGGCCGCGCGATGTAGACGTACTCGAAGAGGCAGCCCTTCGGCTCCGGCGCGGCGAACCGGCTGGACCGCAGCCCGTCCTCGTCGATGGCGATCAGCTCGCCCGGCTCCACCTCGCGGACCACGCTCGCCCCGACGATGTCCAGGGCGGCCGTCTCGCTGGCCACCACCCAGCCGCGCTCCAGCCGGCCGAGGACCAGCGGGCGCACGCCGTGCGGGTCGCGGGCCGCGTAGAGCGTCGACTCGTCCATGAAGACGAAACTGAACGCGCCACGCAGCTGGGGCAGAACCTCCAGCGCGGCGGCCTCGACCGAGAGGTCCGGCCGGCTGGCCAGCAGCATGGTCACCAGCGAGGTGTCGTTGGTCGAGCCGTCGGCGACCATGCCCCGCTCGGCGACCTCACGCTGCAGCTCGGCGGTGTTGACCAGGTTGCCGTTGTGCGCCAGCGCGATCGTGATGCCCGCACTGGTGGACCGGATGGTCGGCTGGGCGTTCTCCCAGGTCGAGCCGCCCGTCGTCGAGTAGCGCGCGTGCCCGATCGCCAGATGCCCGCGCAGGCTGGCCAGGGTGGGCTCGTCGAAGACCTGGGCCACCAGGCCGAGATCCTTGTAGACCACCACGCCCGAGCCGTCGCTGACGGCGATCCCGGCGGCCTCCTGGCCCCGGTGCTGGAGGGCGTAGAGCCCGAGGTAGGTCAGGTTGGCGACCGCCTCCCCGGGCGCCCAGACGCCGAAGACGCCACAGGCGTCCTGCGGGCCGGGTCGTTGGGGATCAAGGTCGTGGCTCAGCCGGCCGTCGCCTCGGGGCACTTACCGCTCCCTCATGCTGGGTCTGGACTGGCCGGGCGGGATCTCGGGGGCGGATCCGCGCTTGCTCGGCCGGGACCACTGTCGTCGCCTCAGAGTGTACGCGAATGAGTGTCGATACTGAGAGTCACGGTGGGACCCCTTTCCGTGTCCGGCGCGATGGCTAGTCGCCCAGTCGGAGCGGAAGGTGCACGGAGAGGTCAGCGCGGACACCGCTGACCCGCACTCGCCCCTCGGCGACCGCGTCCGCCCAGCTTCGGCGGCCCGTCGCCAGTTCCAACCAGGTCGCCGGGTCCAGCTCGACGACGTTGGGCGGGGTGCCACGGGTGTGTCGGGGACCGGGAATGCACTGAACTGCACCGTAGGGTGGGACGCGCACCTCCACCGATCGGCCGGGAGCTCGGTCCGCAAGGGCGGCCAAGAGGGCACGAACCGCCTCCCGAAACACCAGCCGTTCGGGCGTACGGCCCTCGTCGAGGGCGGCGAGCGCGGCGGCCACGGCTGCGGACTTTGTGTGCGGAGAGGACACGACGGGACGATACGACCCGGCTCCGACGCTTTCGACACGGCCCTGGGTCGCGCCGATCCGGTCAGACAAGGCATAGTTGCCGACGGCGTATTCGTACCGTGATGATCCCCGGCCCGGCGCCCCGCCGGCCAGGGAAGTCAGACCGGAAGGCGGTGGACGTGTCAACACACCGACGTGCCTGGAAGCAGCGGGCCGGTGTGGTCGTGGCGCTGGTGGTCGGCGTCCTGTTCGCCGCCCCCGCCGCACCCGCCCTGGCAGCCGACATCAGCGTCTCCCCTGGTTCAGCGACCATCCAGGCAGGCGGTACCACCGCCATCAACGTGCAGCTGACGCCGAGGAGCGACGACGAGAAGTTCGTCATCATCGCCGTGGCGGGTCTCCCGCGAGGCGTGAGCTGTGGGAGCGGCTGCGGCAAGGTCGACTTCAACGGCACCGGCCCGGTGAACCACGTCGTCCAGCTCCGCGCCTCCGGCGACGCGCCGAACGCGGACAACCAGCGGGTGACGGTCAACGCGACCAGCATCCAGGGCGGCCAGAACGGTCGGGACTTCCAGCTCAGCGTCAAGGCGAAGGCCGCGCCGGAGCCGACGCAGGAGCAGGTGCAGACCGTCAAGTCGGTCTCCGGCAAGGTGGTGGCCACAGCCAACGGCACTGCGGTGCCGAACGCCACCGTCATGCTCCAGGACAGCGGCGGCCACCGCTACGAGACCACCAGCAACGGCAGCGGAGACTTCCGCTTCACCGGCAGCAAGGACCGGCCGATCACCCCGGGCCGGATCGGTATCGGTGCCGTCCGGGGCGAGTTCCGCACCACCAAGTCCTTCGACGCGAGCGCCGGGCAGAGCGTGACCGGGCAGCGGATCAGCCTGGCGATCAAGGTCGAGGTGAGCCCGAGTCCCACCCCATCGGCCAGCGAGGAGCCGCTGCCCACCGAGGAGCCGACCGAGGAGAGCCCCGAGGAGAGCCCTGCGGCCACCCCGGGGGCCCCGAAGAACGCCTCCGCCGAGAACGACTCCGACGGCTTCAACTGGCTGCTCATCCTGCTCGGTGGCCTGTTCGTGGCCGTCGGCGTGGGCACCATCGTGCTGCTCTGGATGAAGCGCCGGGAGAACGGCGACGACACCGACGACGACGCCCCCGCCGGTGCCGCCGCGGCGGGCGCGGTGCCCGCCGCCCGGGGGGCGTACCACGGGGCGGACGACAAGACCCGGGTGGTCAACCGGGCCGGCGCCGGGCCGGACCCGACGATGGTCGTCGGCGCCTCGCTCAGCGACGCGCCGACGATGATGCAGCGGCCGATCGTGGACGACGTCCCGCCGGACCCGTACGGCGCCCCGCCGTCCGCGTACGGCCCCGGTGGCCAGCAGGGCGGCTGGGGAGCCGGCAGCGGCGGCGGATACGGCGACGAGCCCCAGGGCGGCGGCTACGGCGCGGCCGGGGGCTACGGCAGCGCGCCCGCCTCCGGGGCCGGCTACGGCAGCGCGCCCGCCTCCACCGGCGGCTACGGCGGGCACGGCACCGACGCCCCGGCGTCCGGCGGCGGCTACGGCAACGCCGCCCCCACCTCGACCGGTGGCGGGTACGCCTCCGGGAGCGGGTACGGCGGCACGCCCGGCGGGTACGGCACCGACGCCCCGGCGTCCGGCGGCGGCTACGGCAGCCGGGGCTACGGCGCACCGGCGGACGCGGCGGCCGGGGGCTACCCGGGCCAGGGCGGCGGCTATGGCGAGCGCTACGACGAGCCGACCGGCCGGTACACCGGCGAGGGCACCGGCTCGTACACCCCGCCGGCGGACCCGTACCCGACCAGCACCTACCAGGCCGACCAGGGCCACAACTACGGCCAGCCGGAGCCGTCTCCGCAGTACGGCCGCGGCGGCGAGCCCACCGGCGGCGGGTACGGCCAGCCGGGCGGCTACGACGCCGGCCAGCAGGGCGGTGCCTACGGCGGCCAGCCGGGCGGCTACGACGCCGGCCAGCAGGGCGGCGGTTATGGCGGTCAGCCGGGCGGCGGCTACGACCAGCGCGGCGGCAGCTACGGCGGCGAGAGCTACGGCCAGCAGGGCGGCTACGGCCAGGCAGGCGGGTACGACCAGCAGCGTGGGGGGTACGGCCAGGAGCCCCCGCAGCAGCGTGGGGGGTATGGCCAGGAGCCCCCGCAGCAGGGCCACGGATACGACCAGCCGACCAGCTACGACCAGCAGCAGGGCGGCTACGGCGACCAGGCCCAGCCGGGTCGGGCCCGGCCCGACGGCCCGCCGCAGCAGGACCGTGGCGGGCGCCGGCTGGACTGGCTGGACGACTGACCCTCGCGGGTCGACCGCCCGCACCGCGACGCAGAGAGCGGCTGCCCCGTCGGGCAGCCGCTCTCGCCGTCGGGGCCGGGGAGGAAAAGAGAAGGGGACCGGCCGAGGGGCGGGCGAGCCGGCTCAGGCGGCCGAGAAGACGCCCTGCCGCAGCACCGGCACCACGTCCGAGACGCCGACCTGGACCGCGACCTCCACGTCGTCGGCAAAGCCGCCCTCGACGAGTTCCCGGCCGGAGACGCAGCCACGCACGGCGGCCGGCACGTCCGGGGTGCTGGCCAGCGCGGCGAGGGTCATCGCGGCCTCCACCGACAGCCCGCCGGGCACCCCGGAGAGGATGTCGAGCACACACCCCGCCCCGAGCTGGTCCTCCACGGAGGGTCGCAGGGCGCCGTCGGGCCAGCGCTCGCCGGAGGCGATCACGCCGATCGGGGCGTCGGCCGAGCCGTACCCCCGCTCGCACAGCCAGCGCCCGACGGCGCGGGCGTTGCGCAGGCAGGCTGCGACCACCGGAAGCCCGGTGGCGCTGGCGGCGGCGCTGATCGCCGAGCCGTTCGGCGACGGCAACACGAGGTCGGCGACGACCGGCGCGGTGCGCAGCGCCGCCGGGGAGAGCGACCACGGGTGCTCCGGGGTCATCTGCCGGCGGCCCACGGCCGCGACCGCGCCAACCCGGCGCGCGTACTCCGCCGCCTGCTCGCCCCAGGGGAACGGGTGCACCCGCATCCCCCGGGCGACCGCGATCTCCACGGTGGTGGTGAACGAGAGCACGTCCACCACCACCAGGACTGCGCAGACGCGGCCGAGCTCCGCCGCGCCGGTCAGCCCCCAGTCGAACCGGGCGCCGGAGCCGGGTTGGGCGAAGACGGCCGCGGCCAACGTCTCAGCGCTGATCGGGCGCGGCGAGCCCGGCACCACCAGCGCCAGGTTCGGTCGCCCCGGAGGGACCGGCGGCCCGCTCCGCGCCGTCGACCCGCTCGGGCCCGCCGTCGACCGGCTGCCCGGACGCCCCGCCCGGGGCGTCGGCGGTGGGCCCGGCCTCGGCAGTCGCCGTCGTGTCGGCGGCCGTCCGATCGGCCACGGCGGAGCCGGTGTGCTCCGGCGCCACCCGATCGCCCGGCGCGGCGACGGGGGCCGCCGCCTCCCGGGCACCCTCGACGGTGTCGACCGCCGGAGCCGAAGCAGCCGCGGTCGCCGCCGGAGCGGTGCCCCGCCCGGCCGGGGCGACCTCGGCCGACTCCGTCCCGCCGAAGAGCCGGGGCAGCGTGGCACCGTGTACGGCGCGCAGCTCGTCCAGACCGATCCGGAACTGGCCGCGCACCTCAAGGGCCCCGCCGGCCTGGTCGGTGACCCCGATGACCTCCCACGGGACCCCGCGCTCGGCGCAGAGGGAGGTGAACGCCTTCTCGTGGCCGCGCGGCACCGAGACCAGGACCCGCCCGGCGGACTCACTGAACAGGAAGACGAACGGCATCGAACCGCCGGCGAAGTGCTCCGGCACCGCGATCTGCGCTCCGACCCCGCGGCGCAGGCAGGACTCGACCAGGCTCTGTGCGAGGCCACCGTCGGACAGATCGTGCGCCGAGCTGAGGTGCCCGACCCGGGCGGCCTCGGCCAGCAGCTCGGCGAGCTGCCGCTCGCGGGACAGGTCGACCTGCGGCGGGATGCCGCCGAGGTGCTCGTGAGTCACCCAGGCCCACTCCGAGCCGGAGAGCTCCACGTGCGTCTCGCCGAGCAGGAAGAGCTGGTCGTGATCGCCGCCGGTGCGCGGGACGAAGCCCATCGACACGCGCCCGGCCACGTCGTCCAGCACGCCGAGCACGCCGACCACCGGGGTCGGGTGGATCGCCGCCGCTCCGGTCTGGTTGTAGAAGCTGACGTTGCCGCCGGTCACCGGGATGCCCAGCTCCAGGCAGCCGTCCGCCAGGCCGCGGACGGCCTCGGCGAACTGCCACATCACGCCCGGATCCTCCGGCGAGCCGAAGTTGAGGCAGTTGGTCACGGCGATCGGCTTCGCGCCGGTCACCGCCACGTTCCGGTACGCCTCGGCCAGCGCCAGCTTCGTGCCGTGATACGGGTCGAGCCGGGCGTACCGGCCGTTGCCGTCCAGCGACAGGGCGACGCCCAGACCGGTGCGCTCGTCGATCCTGATCACGCCGGAGTCCTCCGGCTGGGCGAGCACGGTGTTGCCCAGCACGTACCGGTCGTACTGCTCGGTGACCCAGGTCTTGTCGGCCAGGTTCGGCGACGCGATCATGCGCAGCACGGTCTCCCGCAGCGCCTCCGGGGTCGCGGGCCGGGGCAGCGTCTCGGCCCGGTCGGCCTGGATGAGGATCAGGTCGGCCGGCTCGCGCATCGGACGGGCGTAGACCGGGCCGTCGTCGACCAGCGAGCCCGGCGGGACGTCCACCACGAGATGGTCGCGCCAGGTGATCACCAGCCGGCCCGGCTGGCCGTCCGAGGACGGCGCGGTGACCTCGCCGATGGCGGTGGCCCAGACGCCCCACTTCTCGGCGGTCTTGAGCACCGCCTCCAGCTTGTCCGGGGCGACGACCAGCAGCATCCGCTCCTGCGACTCGCTGGCCAGGATCTCGTGCGGCTCCATCGAGGCCTCGCGCAGCGGGACCCGCTCCAGCCGGACCCGCATGCCGGTGCCGGCGGAGGCGGCGGTCTCGGTGAGCGCGCAGGTCAACCCGGCGCCGCCGAGGTCCTGGATGCCGACGACCAGTTCGGCGTCGTACAGCTCCAGGCATGCCTCGATGAGCAGCTTCTCCATGAACGGGTCGCCGACCTGCACGGACGGGCGGCGCTGTTCGCTGCCCTCGTCGAAGGTGGCACTGGCCAGCACCGACACTCCGCCGATGCCGTCCCGGCCGGTCCGGGCACCCATCAGCACCACGACGTTGCCGGGGCCGGCGGCCTCCTTCTTCTGCAGCCGGTCGACCGGAAGCACGCCGAGGCAGAGCGCGTTCACCAGGGGGTTGCCCTGGTAGCAGGGGTCGAAGACGACCTCGCCGCCGATGTTGGGCAGGCCGAGGCAGTTGCCGTAGCCGGCGACGCCGGCCACCACGCCGGGCAGCACCCGGGCGGTGTCGGGGTGATCGGCCGCGCCGAAGCGCAGCGGGTCCATCACGGCGACCGGGCGGGCGCCCATGGCGAGGATGTCCCGGACGATGCCGCCGACGCCGGTCGCCGCGCCCTGGTACGGCTCGACGAAGCTCGGGTGGTTGTGCGACTCGACCTTGAAGGTCACCGCCAGTTCGGCGGAGACCTGGACCACGCCGGCGTTCTCGCCGATGCCGGCGAGCAGCCGGTCACTCGGCGGGGCCTTCTCGCCGAACTGGCGCAGGTGTACCTTGCTCGACTTGTAGGAGCAGTGCTCGCTCCACATGATCGAGTACATGGCCAGCTCGGCCTGGGTGGGGCGGCGACCGAGGATGTGCCGGATCCGGTCGTACTCGTCGTCGCGCAGGCCCAGCTCGGCGTACGGCTGGAGCTCGCCGGGGGTGTCCATGGCATGCGGCACGGTGTCCGGGCCGTGCGCCCAGTCACCGGCGGGCGCGGACCGGGCCTGGTCGGGGTGGCGGACCGCCTCGACGGGCCGGGCCGGGACCGGGCCGGGCTGCGGCGCCACGGGAGCCGTGAACGGCTCCGCCGGGGCGGCCGGGAAGCCGCCCGGGTTCTCCCGTACCGCCGGGTCCGGATGGGTGGTCATGACCTCTCCTCGCTGCGCTCGCCGCCGCAGGGGCGGTTGAGCCGACCGATGGTGCCGCGCACGGTCACGCCGGGGCCCCCACCAGGTGCTTGAGCACCGAGGTGAAGAAGCCGAGGCCGTCCAGGGAGGGGCCGGTGAGCGCCTCCACCGCGTGCTCGGGGTGCGGCATGATGCCGACCACGTTGCCGGCGGGGTTGGTGATCGCGGCGATGTCGCGCTGCGACCCGTTGGGGTTGCCGCGAACGTAGCGGGCGACGACCCGGCCCTCGGCCTCGAGCTGGTCGAGCGTCGCGGCGTCGGCGACGTAGCAGCCCTCGCCGTTCTTGACCGGGATCAGCACCTCCTGGCCCGGCTGGAACGTGTTCGTCCACGCCGTGCCGGCGGCCTCGATCCGGAGGGCCTGGTCCCGGTTACGGAAGTGCAGGTGCTGGTTGCGGGTGAGCGCGCCGGGCAACAGGTGGGCCTCGCAGAGGATCTGGAAACCGTTGCAGATGCCGAGCACGGGCAGACCGCCCCGGGCGGCGTCCACCAGGGTCTCCATCACCGGGGCGAACCGGGCGATGGCACCACAGCGCAGGTAGTCGCCGTAGGAGAAGCCGCCGGGGAGGACGACGGCGTCCACCCCGCGCAGGTCCGCCTCGCCGTGCCAGAGCCGGACCGGCTCGGCTCCGGCGATCCGGACGGCCCGGGCGGCGTCCCCGTCGTCGAGCGAGCCGGGGAACGTCACCACACCGACCCGCGCGGTCACGGGCGTGCGCCCACGGTCTCGTCGGCCTCGACCACGCGGACGGTGAAGTCCTCGATGACCGGGTTGGCGAGCAGCTTGTCGGCAATCTCCCGGGCCCGGTCCAGGTCCGGTTCACCGGTGAACTCGATCTCGATCCGCCTGCCGATCCGGACAGAGGCGACGTCGCTGACGCCGAGCCGGGGCAGCGCGTTTGCGACGGCCTGGCCCTGAGGATCGAGGATCTCGGGCTTGAGCATGACGTCGACGACGACGCGAGGCACTGGGCACTCCTGACTGTGTACGCAGTTGGGTGCCGACCCACAACGGGCGAGCGCAGCCAGCCTACCTGGCAGATACCGCCTCAGCCGCACCGGCCGGGGGCAGTTCAGGCAGTGATCAACATAACCGGCCGCCCGGTGTCCGGTCCTGCGTGAAACGTCCCGGAGCAGGTCGTTCGCCACGCCACGGAGAGCCAAATTGTTACATCGGCTTGCCTCGATTGCACCCTTGCCGCAAGATGCGCCAACCCCTACTATCCATCGACAGAACTCAATGCATTGCCGGCTGGTGAACCGTGACCCACGCCGGCACGACCGACCCGGCGATCCCGGGTCCGAGAGGCAAGGAGTACGTCCCGATGCGTATCCGTTCCCTGCTCGCCGTGGTCGGAACCGCCTTGGTCGGCGTCCTGGGCGCCGCCGGTGGCGCAGTCGCCGCCCCGGCCGGCCCTCAGCCGATCATCGGCGGCGGCACCGTCTCCTCCGCCCCGTGGGCGGCCGCCGTCTTCAGCAACGGCTCGTTCACCTGCTCCGGCAGCGTCATCGCCGCGCAGTGGGTGCTCACCGCCCGGCACTGCGTCAGCGGCACCATGTCCGTGCGGGTCGGCAGCGTCTACTACGCCTCGGGCGGCACCACCCGCACCGTGAGCGCCTCGTACACCCGCTACGACCTGGCCCTGCTGCAGCTGTCCAGCACGGTCAGCACGTCCACCGTCACGCTGGCCAGCGCCAACCCGCCGGTCGGCTCCACCAACACGATCTACGGCTGGGGCATGACCTGCTACAGCGGCTGCTCCGCCTCCAGCCAGCTCAAGACCGCCAGCGTCCAGGTGACCAGCACCAACGTGACCGACGCGTACGGCGGGCAGGCGATCCGGAGCACCCGGATCAACGGCAACGCGTGGCGGGGCGACTCGGGTGGCCCGCAGTTCTACAGCGGCCGGCAGGTCGGCGTGGCGTCCACCGCAGACGGGTCGAGCATCCAGAACTACGGCAGCGTCGCGTACAACCGGGCCTGGATCACCTCGGTGGCCGGTGTCTGACGGTCACCCGTCCCGGCACCCCGTCTGGGGCCTGTCGGGTCGTTGACACCGAGGGCGGCGTGGATGGTCGGCGGAGCGCCGGCCGTCCGCGCCGACCCGTTTTGCAGCATCCGGTCAGCTGACCACGGCCGACGAACCGGCCCCCGGCCGATGCGACAGCATCGAACCGTGCTGGTCGTGACGACGGATCAACTGCCCGGCTACGAGATCCGCCAGATCCTCGGCGAAGTGGTGTCCTCGATGGCCAGGACGCGCAACCCGTACCGCGAGGGGGTGAAGAACCTCCGCGGCGGCGCGTACGACCCGATGGCGCCGGACAACCTGACCCGCTGGCGGACGGACTCGGTGGCGCGCCTCGGCGAGGAGGCTCGCCGCCTCGGCGCGAACGCCGTGATCGGCATGCGCTTCGACAGCCGGGACTGCGGCGAGATGTGGATGGAGATCTGCGCGTACGGCACGGCGGTGATCGTGGCCCCCAAGACCCCGGACATCATGCCCCCGGACCAGCCCATGATCGCGGCCGAGACGGCCAACGACCCGGCGATCACCGGGTCCCCCGGCGGCATCGCCGAACCGGCCAGCGCCCCCAACCTCAGCTCCGCCGCCGAAACCCCCACCCGCAACTCCTGACCCACCCGGGCGCGGTCCCGCCCGGTAAGGAGGACGAGGCGGGTGGGGTGGATCAGAGGATGGGGGGTGGGGAGTAGTTGGCGGCGTCGGGGTGGGCGGTGACGATCTTGGCGATGCGGGTGGTGACCGCGTTGACCTGGGCCTCGGCGGCGCCGACGAAGGCGGTACGGTCGGCGACCAGGTCGTCGATGTCGGCGCGGGACAAGCCGAGTCGCTCGTCCCCGGCCAGACGGTCGAAGAGGTCGTTCTCGGCGGTGCCCCGCTCGCGCATGGCCAGCGCCACACCGACCGCGTGCTCCTTGATCGCCTCGTGCGCGGCCTCCCGGCCGACGCCCCGCCGGACCGCCGCGACCAGGATCTTCGTGCTGGCCAGGAAGGGCAGAAAGCGCTCCAGCTCCCGGTTGATCACCGCCGGGTACGCCCCGAACTCGTCGAGCACGGTGAGGAACGTCTGGAACAGCCCGTCGGCGGCGAAGAACGCGTCCGGCAGGGCGACCCGGCGGACCACCGAGCAGGAGACGTCCCCCTCGTTCCACTGGTCGCCGGCCAGCTCGCCGACCATCGACAGGTAGCCCCGGATGATCACCGCGAAGCCGTTCACCCGCTCGCTGGACCTGGTGTTCATCTTGTGCGGCATCGCGCTGGACCCCACCTGGCCCGCCTTGAAGCCCTCGGTGACCAGCTCCTGGCCGACCATCAGCCGGATCGTGGTGGCCAGCGACGACGGCGCGGCGGCCACCTGGGCCAGTGCGGCGAGCACCGCCATGTCGATCGAGCGCGGGTACACCTGACCGACGCTGTCCAGCACCCGGGAGAAGCCGAGGTGCTCGGCGACCCGGCGCTCCAGCTCGGCGACCTTCGCGGCGTCACCGTCGAACAGGTCGAGTTGGTCGGCGGAGGTGCCGACCGGGCCCTTGATCCCACGCAGGGGGTACCAGTTGATCAGGTCTTCCAGCCGCTCGTACGCGATCAGCAGCTCCTCGGCGGCCGACGCGAAGCGCTTGCCCAGCGTGGTGGCCTGCGCGGCGACGTTGTGCGAGCGGCCGGTCAGCACCAGGCCGGAGTGCTCGTGGGCGAGCCGGGCCAGCCGGGCCAGCGTGGCGACGACCCGGTCCCGGACCAGCTCCAGCGAGGCACGCACCTGGAGTTGCTCGACGTTCTCGGTGAGGTCCCGGGAGGTCATCCCCTTGTGCACGTGTTCGTGCCCGGCGAGCGCGCTGAACTCCTCGATCCGGGCCTTCACGTCGTGCCGGGTGACCCGCTCGCGCTCGGCGATCGAGGCCAGGTCGACGTCGTCCAGCACCCGCTCGTACGCCTCGACGACCCCGTCGGGGACGGCCACGCCGAGATCACGCTGGGCCCGGAGCACGGCTAGCCAGAGCCGCCGCTCCATCCGGATCTTCTCCTCCGGTGACCAGAGGTCGACCAGTTCGGGCGAGGCGTACCGGTGGGCGAGCACGTTCGGGATCGTCGTCACGTACCTCAGTCTTTCATGCCTCCCACCTGGGCCCTCCCGATGGCGACCCGGCCCGGACGGCGGGAGGCTGCCGGCGGGGAGCCCCCCGCCGGCAGCCCGATCGTTCCGCTACCGGCCGGGAAGGGCGATGGCCCGGTCGAGCGCGATGCCGATCATCTGCTCGACGCTGAGCAGGTGCCCGTCGTTGGAGAAGATTTGCACACTCACCCTTGTCCCGTCGGTCCTGTGGACAGTTACGTGCCGGTCAGTGATCGGCCGGGACCCAGTTGGGCTGCTGGGATCTTTCTTCCAGGCGTCCCCGTCGATGGCTACCACCTTGTCACCGTTCGGACCGGTGGAGGTCTGGCAGGCACGGCTGTGCCCGGAGCAGTCGTACGGCCCCGAGGGCTCGCCCTTCTTGGGGCGGCCGACATTGATGCCGAGGTAGGAACGAACGCCACCACGGGCAGCGACACCGCTCCCCTGCCAGCCGTCCATGGAGACCCACGCGTACTTTTCCACCGACCAGTTCGGCGTGTCCGTGACCGGGCCGTCCCACTTGCGTTCGTTGGTGGGTGGTTTCGCACCCTTGACCCAGCGCAGGTCCGGCGCCTCGCGCTCGATCGCGGCCAGCATCGCCGTCCGCAAGTGCTTCTGGTGGTCGAGCTGCGTGCCGGACGAGGCCGCGGTCATCGGACCGGGATCACTGGCAGGCCCGATGCCGGTCGCTACGCCTGCGCCGAGGGTCAGCGCGAGCAGCCCGGTGGCGACCGAGGCGTACATCCCTCCACGACGCAGCCGGCCGCGTCGCCGCTCGCGCGTCAACAGGTCGTCGATGTCGACAGAGGATGGCGGAGGTGCGCCGAGCGCCTCGTCGAAAAGCTGCCGGTAAGTCATGTGGTCCTCCCGCTTTCCAGGATCAATCGGTCTGACGCGAGCAGGCGGAGCGTCCCCAGCGCACGGGCGGCCTGGCTCTTCACTGTTCCGGCGCTGACCCCGAGGACCTCAGCGGTCTCCTCTACCGACAGGTCGCAGTAGAAGCGCAGCACCACGACCGCCCGCCTTCGCGGGGCGAGCCGGCCGAGCAGGTCGAGCAGCTCCTCCAGCTCCCCCACCACCGGCTCGCCCGCACGGGGGTCCGCCTGGTCGGGCAGCTCATCGGTGCTGCGTTCGCGCCGCCACGGGCGCCGCTGCTCGTCCAGCCATGCGTGGGTGAGTACTTTCCGCACGTACGCGTCGACGTTGTCGGCGCCGCACACCCGCCGCCAGTTCCGGTAGAGCTTGCCGAAGGTGATGGAAACCAGGTCATCCGCCGTGTGCCAGTCCCGGCAGAGCAGGTAGGCCGTGCGCCGCAGCGGATCCAGCCGCGCCGCCACGAACTGCCGGAACTCCTCCTCGTCGGCCCGGTTCACCGCGCGAATTCTCTCGCTCGCCTCATGCCCAAGGGACGGAGGAGAGCAACTCGCGGGTTGCTCGCTGCGCCTCCCCTGTTCCCTGACCTCAACAGGCGGGGGCACTGCGCCACCCGTCCCACCCTGCCGTGGCACGGCGGTCGTCGGGCCCGGTGGGACGCCGGCGCCCAGGTACTCCTTATGCTCATTTGTGCGTTTTGCCAGCCAGAGGTGACGGGAGCGGCAATCCCGCCAGCCCGCCCGGACGACGAGCCGGTCCAGGTAGCCCACCTGCAATGCCACGGACGCGACCAGGAAGAGCGCCAGCATCGGCAGCGGCAACACCTGGGCCACCAGCCCCTGCAGCAGCGGCTCGCTGGCGCGGCCGAGCGGGCGCAGACCACCGATGGCGAAGCCGGCCAGGGCGGCGAGCCCCACCCCGACCACCGTGGAGACCAGCGGCGGGAGTCAGGTGTTGGCCTGGATTTGGCCGGTGGAGAGGGCCGAGGAACACCAGCAGCCCCGCCTCAGGGGCATCCATCTACACCATCAAGAGCAACGGCTCGATCGCCGCCATGGGTGGAGGCAGGCCGCGGTCCGCCTCCACTGTCGTGTGCACTGTCAGATCGCTCGGCAGCCGCCTGGCCTGCCAGGCCGTCAGGGCTCCAGGATCACGGTCACGCCCCGACCGCCGGCCGCGCAGATCGAGATCAGCTCGTACGCGATCAGCAGTTCCTCGGCGGCCGAAGCGAAGCGCTTGCCCAGCGTGGTGGCCTGCGCGGCGACGTTGTGCGAGCGGCCGGTCAACACCAGGCCGGAGTGCTCGTGGGCGAGCCGGGCCACCGGCACTCACACCGTGGGCACGTCGTGCACCGGGGCGCTGACCACGATGGTCTTGGTCTGCTTGCCGTGGGAGTTGCGCGCGGTCAGCGTGTACGTGTGCTTCTGGATGTCGCCCTCCCCACCCGAGCAGGGGAAGAGGAATGCCTCGCTGCCGGCCGACGGGTAGTCGTCGGCGTAAATGCCGGGGCCGTCGATCGAGAGGGCGACGGAGTCGACGTTGGTGACCCTCCACTCCACGAGGACCGGTCCCCCGGCGATCGGGTTGATGTTGGTCCCGGCCGGACAGAACGGCTTGTCGGCGACGCGGAAGTAGGTGATGGTGGGCGCGTTCGACGTCGACTTCGTGCCGGACTGGCCGCCGCTGCTGCCGGTGCCGCCGCCCTTCGCGCCGCCCCCGGTCGACCCGCCGCCCGGCGCGCCGGTGCTGGCCGTCGCGCCGGAGCTGGCCGTCGCGCCGGAGCCGGGGCCGGGGCCGCTGTCGCCGTCGGCGGGGGTCGGCGTCGGCGGGCCGGCGGGGGCCTCGGTCACGGTGGTCGACGCGGTGGATTCCGTGGAACTCGTGGCGGTGGACGTGCAGCCGCTGGCCGCGAGCGCGGCGGCCAGGACGACGACGGCAGCGGGGCGGAGCAGAGCTCGACCGGGCATGACCACTCCTAGAGGAGGCACCGCCACCGGGACGTCCGGGCGGGCTGGCACCCAAGGTAGGCACATCCAGCAAGAGCGATCCGACCTGCGCGAACACCGCCGGGAAGGCCGGCGGAAGCCGGCGACGGGTCCGGCTCAGCAGAACGACGGGCTCAGTGGGACGACGGGGCCGGCTCAGCAGGGCGCGGGACGGCCGGTCAGCGCGGCGTACAGGCCGCCGGCGGCAGCCTGCTCGGAGTCGTACGCCTGGCGGACGTCGTGCACGCCGCGCTCGTACAGGCCGATCTCCCAACGCCCGTCCGGCGAGCGGCGCAGGAACCAGAAGTCGGGCGGGACCGGCACGTGCTCGTGCACGCCCTCGATCTCGAAGGCGTCCGGTGACAGCCCCGCCGCCAGCAGGGCGCCGCGCACCTCGTACCGGTCCACGCCCGGCCTCCGTTCGACGGGACCCGGCGTCAGCAGACGACGGGCGTCTCGCTGCGCCGGGGCGGGGCGGGGCACGCCGCCGCCTGCTCCAGGTTCTCCTCGACCAGATACCCGTTCTGGAGCAGCCAGGTGACGTTCAGGGTGGCCCCGGCCTGCGGCAGGTACGCCGGGTTGAGCTGGAACTGGGTGCCCATGCCCGGCTGGGCGAACCAGGGCGCGATCGGCCCGGAGTCGACCGTGAACGGCCTCACCACGCAGTAGACGTGGTAGTTGGCCAGCAGAGCGTCGGCCGGCGTGTTCAGGCTCTGCGGGGTCAGCGACCGGGAGCCGAACGGGGTGCCGAGCGGGGCGAGGAACGCGCCGCCCGGGAAGCCGAAGCGGTCGAGCCGATAGCCGGTGAGCAGGGTCTGCGCCTGCCTGATCGGCCTGCCGTCCGGCCCGAGGACGAAGCCGCTGGCCGGCGGGTAGCCGTACGTCGGCGGATTGCCGCTGGTGTACTGCGCCAGGAACTGGCTCTCGGTGAGCGCGCCGAAGCGCTGGTAGCCGGCGAGCAGCGGCCCGACCGGGCCGGCGGTGGGAAACTGGACCGGCCCCAGTTGGGGGTTGTGGTCGTAGTACTGGGTGGTCTTCGGCGCGGACGGCGGCGTCCCGGGACGGCAGAGATCCCGGCTCGGGGGCGGCTGCGGTTGGCTGGCGTCGCGGGGTGACCGGTCCGCGCCGCGCGGTCTCTCGTCGACGGGCGCGGCGGCGTGGGCGGTCGCCGCAGGCGCGGCGACCTCATGGGCGGTGGCGGGGAAGAACACCAGCGTCGCGCCGGAGAGCACGGCGAACAACCAACGTCTGCGCTTCACTGTCAACCTCCCGAAACAGGACGACCAGGTCCTCATTTTTGGGAGATCTATAACTAGATGCCGCCTTTTGCGAGCTTCGGCACCCGAAAGGCTGAAGAACGGACGCGCCCGACCCCGGTGCCGTACGGCATAGATGGCGATCAGATTCGGTGGGATGATGTCGGGATGCCGGACAGCGGGGAGCGGAAGGTGCGCCCGGCGGTGGGGGACACCGACCGAACAGAGCAGGCAGCGCCGGCACGGGCCGCGCCGATCCGGGCCGGCGAGGAGCCGCAGCGGCCGTCAGGCGGGCCGCGGGCCGTGGATCGTCCCGCAGGCGACACGCCGCCGATCCGACGCCTTCTGCTCTGGACGCTCGGTCTCGTCGGGGCGTTCGTCACCGCCGTCGTCGCCGGGCTGGCCGCCAACGTCGTACAGTCGCTGACCACGCCGCCGCAGCCGACCCCGTCCGCCAGCCCGGCGACGCGGGTGACTGCGGTCCGGCTGGTTCGCCCGTTCGACGACACCGGGCGGCTGCTGCCGCCGTACCAGGAGGCGGGGCGCAGCGCCGGCGGTCGGTGCGTCGAGAGCTACCAGAGTTCTGATCCGGACGCGCAACGTTGCTTCAGCCAGTCCCAGGTGTTCGACCCGTGCTGGTCCCTGGCCGAGGTCACCGTCTGCCTGCGGAGCCCATGGGACAGCGCGGCCTGGATCATCGAGGACATCGAGGGTGCCCGGGCGGTCCGCCGTTCGATGGGCGACGCGCCTTGGGCGCTGGAGGTCCGCAATCCCTTCGACGAGCGACAGACACTACGGTGCGGCGCGGCCGGCGGGGCGAACGGCACCGTGGCCGGAATGCGGATCGGTTGGCGCTGCTCACCGGCGGACGCCGCCGAATTCCGGCACGTCGGAGACCTGATCGGCCTTCCTCGCAGCGAGGAGGGAAAGCCGTGGACGATCTTCTTCGCGCAGGAGAACAACAGCGACGTCCGGGAGGCGGAGGTGGTCACCGTCTGGCGGTGACCACCACCTGATCAGCGCTCCAGGATCGCCGTCACGCCCTGGCCGCCGGCCGCGCAGATCGAGATCAGCCCTCGCCCGCTGCCCTTCTCGGCGAGCAGCTTGGCCAGGGTGGCGACGATCCGCCCGCCGGTGGCGGCGAACGGGTGCCCGGCGGCCAGCGACGAGCCGTTGACGTTGAGCCGGTCCCGGTCGATCGCGCCGAGCGGGGCGTCCAGGCCCAGCCAGTCCTTGCAGAACTCCGGCGACTCCCAGGCAGCCAGGGTGGCCAGCACCTGGGAGGCGAACGCCTCGTGGATCTCGTAGTGGTCGAAGTCCTGCAACGCCAGCCCGGCCCGGGCCAGCATCCGGGGCACGGCGTACGCGGGGGCCATCAGCAGCCCCTCGTCGCCGTGCACGAAGTCCACGGCGGCCGTCTCGGACCAGCTGAACCAGGCGAGCACCGGAAGGCTGTGCTCGCGCGCCCACTCCTCGGACGCGAGCAGCACCGTCGACGCGCCGTCGGTGAGCGGCGAGGAGTTTCCGGCGGTCATGGTGGCCCGGTCGGCGTCCGGGCCCCTGTGCCCGAAGACCGGCTTCAGCGAGCCGAGCTTCTCCAGGCTGGTGTCCGGGCGCAGGTTCTGGTCCCGGGTCAGCCCGAGGTACGGCGTCATCAGGTCGTCGAAGAACCCCCGCTCGTACGCGGCGGCGAGCCGCTGGTGGGAGCGCAGCGCCAGCTCGTCCTGGGCCTGCCGGTCGACGTCCCAGCGCAGCGCGGTGCGGGCGGCGTGCTCGCCCATCGACAGCCCGGTGCGCGGCTCGGCGTTGCGCGGGATCTCCGGCTGGAACGGCTGCGACGGGCGCAGCTTCGCGGCGATCCTCAGCCGCTCGCCGAGGGTCCGGGCGCTGTTGAGCCGGAGCAGGGTGCGGCGCATCTCCTCGTTGACCGCGAGCGGCGCGTCGGAGGTGGTGTCCACGCCGCCGGCGATGCCGACGTCGAGCTGCCCGAGGGCGATCTTGTTGGCGACCAGGATCGCCGCCTCCAGGCCGGTGCCGCAGGCCTGCTGGATGTCGTACGCCGGGGTGCGCGGGTCGAGGCGGGAGCCGAGCACCACCTCGCGGGTCAGGTTGAAGTCCTTCGAGTGCTTCAGCACCGCCCCCGCGACGACCTCGCCGACCCGCTGCCCGGCCAGCCCGAACCGGGCCACCAGGCCGTCGAGCGCCGCGCCGAGCAGGTCCGTGTTGGACGCGCTGGCGTACCGGGAGTTGGACCGGGCGAAGGGGATGCGGTTGCCGCCGATGACCGCGACCCGCCGAATGCTCTGCACGATCCCGCCTCCAATTCAGGACTTGCCCACAACCTACTGGCCAGTAGGCTACGCCTATGACCGACAGGTACGCGAGTTTCGTCCGATCGGGGGCCGGCCGCGCGCTGGTCAAGCGCCTCGGGCTGCCCGACCCGCCACGACTGCGCCGGCACGCCCCCGGCGATCCGCTGGTCCCCGGGCCGGTGCTGCTCGGCGCGGCCACCGGCGGCCGGCTCGCCGAGCAGGTCGGCAGGATCATGACCGCCGCCGGGGTCGAGCTGGCCGACCCGGCCGCCGCGCCCGGCCCGGAGCGGCGGCACGCCGCCCTGGTGTACGACGCCACCGGCATCACCGACTCCACCGGCCTGCGCCAGCTCCACGAGTTCTTCCACCCGCAGGCCCGCTCGGTGCTGCCCAGCGGCCGGGTGATCGTGCTGGGCACCCCGCCCCAGGAGTGCGGCTCGCCGCGCGAGGCGACCGCCCAGCGGGCCCTCGAAGGGCTGACCCGCAGCATCGGCAAGGAGTTCGGGCGGGGCGTGACCGCCCAGCTCGTCCACGTCACCCCGGCCGGGGACGCGGGCACGGGCACCGGCCTGGAGGCCACCCTGCGGTTCCTGCTCTCCGGCCGGTCCGCGTACGTCTCCGGGCAGGTGATCCGGATCGGCGCGGGCCAGGCCGAACCGCCGGCCGACTGGGACCGGCCGTTGGACGGGCAGGTCGTCCTGGTCACCGGGGCAGCCCGGGGGATCGGCGCGGCGCTGGCCCGGGTGCTGGCCCGCGACGGGGCGAAGGTGGTCGCGCTGGACGTCCCGGCCGCCGGGGACGAACTGGCCGCCGTGGCCAACGAGATCGCCGCCACCGCCGTGCAGCTCGACCTGACCTCCCCGGACGCACCGACCCGGCTCGCCGACCACCTGGCCGGCCGGCACGGGCACGTCGACGTGGTGGTGCACAACGCCGGCATCACCCGGGACAAGACCCTGGGCCGGATGGACGCCGACCGGTGGGACCAGGTGCTCGACGTGAACCTCTCCAGCCAGGAGCGGATCAACGACGTGCTGCTGGAACGCGGGCTGATCCCGGCCGGCGGGCGGATCGTCTCGGTCTCCTCGATCGCCGGGATCGCCGGCAACCGGGGCCAGACCAACTACGCCACCTCCAAAGCCGGGGTGATCGGCCTGGTGCAGTCGCTCGCCCCGGTGCTGCGCGAGCGCGGGATCAGCGTGAACGCGGTCGCGCCCGGGTTCATCGAGACCCGGCTGACCGCCCGGATCCCGCTGGTGATCCGGGAGGCGGGCCGCCGGATGAACAGCATGTCCCAGGGCGGTCTGCCGGTGGACGTGGCCGAGACGATCGGCTGGCTGGCCTGGCCGGCCAGCGGCGCGGTCAGCGGCAACATCGTCCGGGTCTGCGGCCAGAGTCTGCTGGGGGCGTGATGGCCAGGACGATCGTGGAACTGCCCCGGTTGCCGCAGGCCGGCCCGCTGTACCGGCGCGCCCTGCTCGGGGTCCTGCCCGGGGCCGGCCGCCGGCGCGGTGACGTGCTGCCCGGGGGCGAGCTGACCGTTGCCGGGGTCGCCGTCGACCGGGCGCACCTGGCCGACTACGACCGGGTCTGCGGGTTCCGGCTGACCGACCGGCTGCCGGCGACGTACCCGCACGTCATGGGCTTTCCGCTGGCGCTGCGGCTGATGACCGCGCCGGAGTTCCCGATGCCGCTGGTCGGCCTGGTGCACGTGGCCAACCGGATCACCGTGCACCGGCCCGTCGGGTCCGGCGAGACGCTGTACTTCCGGGCGTACGCCGAGGATCTGCGCCCGCACGACCGGGGCCGGCAGGTCGACGTGGTGCTCGTCGGCTCGGTCGGCGGGGAGGAGGTGTGGCGGGGCGTCTCGACGTACCTCGGCAGGGAGCGCACGGCCGGCGGCGGCGAGCGGCGCGATCGGGGCGAGCGGCCCCCGGCGCCGGCCGCCACCGCGCACTGGCGGGTGACGCCCCGGGTGGGCACCGACTACGCCCGGGTCTCCGGCGACCACAACCCGATCCACACCTCCCGGCTCGGGGCGCGGCTGTTCGGGTTCCCGCGCCCGATCGCGCACGGCATGTGGAGCAAGGCGCGCTGCCTGGCCGCCCTGGAGAGCCGGCTGCCGGACGCGTACACGGTCGACGTGGCGTTCAAGCTGCCGGTGCCACTGCCGTCCACGGTGGCCCTCAGCGCCACCGCCGACGGCGCGGCCTGGGCGTTCGCGCTACACGACGCGCGCTCCGGCCGCCCGCACCTGGCGGGTGCCGTCCGCTGACCGTCCGCCCCTGCCGAGCCGGGGGCTTGCCGTTCACTCTTTCGTGGGCTAAGTTGTTCTCACATCGAGTTATTCTCAGAGTGAGAGAGAAGACGTGAACGAGCAGGAGTTCCTTGCCGCCTACGACCCGCGGGACCATCCGGCCGTCGCCGTGACCGTGGACGTGGTCGCGCTGACCATTCGCGAGGGCGCGCTGCACCTGCTGCTCGTCCGCCGCGGCGCGCCGCCCTTCGAGGGCCACTGGGCGCTGCCCGGCGGCTTCGTCCACCCCGACGAGGACCTGACCGCCGGGGCCCGCCGCGAGCTGGCCGAGGAGACCGGGCTCGGCGGCGAGCGGCTGCGCCGGATCCACCTGGAGCAGCTCGCCAGCTACGGCGCCCCCGACCGGGACCCCCGGATGCGGGTCGTCTCGGTGGCCCACCTCGCGTTCGCCCCCGACCTGCCGAACCCGGCCGCCGGCAGCGACGTCGACGAGGCGCTCTGGCTGCCGGTCAGCGCGCTGGCCAGCCGGCAGCTCGCCTTCGACCACGCCCGGGTCATCGAGGACGGGCTGGAGCGGGCGCGGTCCAAGCTGGAGTACACCCCGCTGGCCACCCGCTTCCTGGACGCCGAGTTCACCGTCACCGAGCTGCGCGCCGTCTACGAGACGGTCTGGGGGCACCCGCTGCACCCGGGCAACTTCCACCGCAAGGTGCTCTCCGTGCCGGGCTTCGTGGAGAGCACCGGCGCCAGCGCCGAGCGCGGCGGCACCCGCGGCGGCCCGCGCGCCAAGCTCTACCGCGCCGGCGACGCCCGGCTGCTGCACCCGGCGCTGCTGCGCCCGGCCCGGGAGGAGACGGTGCGATGAGGACCGACGAGGCCATCCGGCTGGTCGCGACGGCCCGCACCGACGCCGACCTGTTCGGCGCCGACGCGCCGGCACACCGCTACCGCGAGCTGGTCGCGGCCCTGCACCCCGATCGGCTGGGCGCGCTCGACGAGGCGGTACGCGCCGAAGCCACCGACGCGTTCGTGCGGGTCACCACCCGCTGGCGGGCCAGCCGGGTGTTCGTCCTCGGGGCGTACCGGCTCGGCCCGCTCGCCCACACCGGCGACCTGGCCGACCTGTACGACGTCGGGACGGACCGGCTGCTCAAGCTGCCCCGCAACCCCACCGACAACGACCTGATGGCCCGCGAGGCGCACGCCCTGCGCACCGTCGAGGAACGGGGCGACCCGCGCTACCTGCCGTACGTGCCCCGGCTCGTCGACTCCTTCCGGCACCGGGACGCGGCGACCGGCGCGCAGCGGCGGATCAGCGTGCTGGCCACCGCGCCCGGCCTGCGCAGCCTGGACGAGGTGCGCCGGGCGTACCCGGACGGGCTGGACGCCCGGGACGCGGCCTGGATGTGGCGGCGGCTGCTGGTCGCCCTCGGCCTGGCCCACCGGGCCGGCGTGGTGCACGGCGCGGTGCTCCCCCGGCATGTGCTGATCGAGCCGGACGGGCACGGCGTGGTGCTCGTGGACTGGTGCTTCTCGGTGGTCGGCGAGGGCGCGGTCCCGGCGCTGGTGCCCGGCCACGAGGACTGGTACCCGCCCGAGGTCGCCGCGAAGCGGCCCTGCGGGCCGGGCACCGACCTGGCGATGGCCGCCCGCTGCATGACCTGGCTGATGGGCGACCGCGCCCCGCGCGAGCTGCGCGCCTTCGCCGACGGCTGCCGCCGCCCGGCCCTGAACTCCCGGCCCGACGACGCCTGGCGACTGCTCGGCGAGCTGGACGAGGTGCTGGAGCGGCTCTACGGGCCACGCACCTTCCGACCCTTCACCCTCAACCCCTAAGGAGCCTGCCATGGGCAGTGGAATGTGGTCCACCGACGTGTACGACGCCGCCGACCGCTACCGCCGGGCCACCGGCAAGAGCGCGTTCGCCTACAGCGACAGCGGGGCGCGTAAGGTGCACCCCGCCCTCGACCCGCGCGGCGCGGCACGGGAGAGCCGCGACTCGGCCGAGCACCCGCAGTCGACGGCCATCTCGGTGCTGTTCGACGTGACCGGCTCGATGAGGAACGTCCCGCGCACCCTCCAGACCAAGCTGCCGCAGCTTCTCGGGCTGCTGCTGCGCCAGGGGTACGCCCGCGACCCGCAGATCATGTTCGGCGCGATCGGCGACGCCACCTGCGACCGGGTGCCGTTGCAGGTCGGCCAGTTCGAGTCGGACAACCGGATGGACGACGACCTCGGCCGGATCGTGCTGGAGGGCGGCGGTGGCGGCCAGATGACGGAGTCGTACGAACTGGCCATGTACTACATGGCCCGACACACGGTGACCGACTGCTGGGAGAAGCGGGGCCGGCGCGGCTACCTGTTCATCATCGGCGACGAGCTGGCCTACCCCCGGGTCGACCGGCGGCAGGTGAGCCGCCTGATCGGCGACGACCTGGGCGAGGACGTGCCGCTGCGGCAGGTCGTCGACGAGGTGACCCGCCGCTGGGACACGTACTACCTGCTCCCCGCCGGCAGCCACTACGCCGGCAACGCCAAGGTGCTGGACTTCTGGCGCGACCTGCTGGGGCAGAACGCCGTCGTGCTGGACGACCTGGACGCCGTCTGCGAGACCATCGCGCTGACCGTCGGCCTCGGCGAGCAGGCCGTCGACCTGGACCAGGGCCTGGCTGACCTGAAGCGGGCCGGCTCGACGGCCACCGGCACGGTGTCCAAGGCGCTGGCCCGGCTCCGCGGCGGCCCGCGGGACCAGGTGTGCGCGTTGCCGGCCCCGTCGGCGCCGCCGTCGACCCGGGGGGTCACCCGGCTGTGAACCACGTGGCAGTGGTCGACCTCGGCTACGGCGACGCCGGCAAGGGCACCGTCGTGGACTGGCTGTGCGGGACGCGGCCGGTCCACACGGTGATCCGCTTCAACGGGGGCGCGCAGGCGGCACACAACGTCGTCCTGCGCGACGGTCGGCACCACACGTTCGCGCAGTTCGGGGCGGGGACGTTCCGCCCCGGGGTGCGGACCCACCTGGCGCGGCACGTGGTGGTGGACCCGCTGGCCCTGGCCGCCGAGGCCGACCACCTCGCCTCGGTGGGGGTGCCCGACGCGCTCGACCGGCTCACGGTCGACGGGGAGGCGCTGCTGGCGACCCCGTACCACCGGGCCGCGAACCGGGCCCGGGAGCTGGCCCGGGGAGCCGACCGGCACGGCTCCTGCGGGCTGGGGGTGGGCGAGACCGTCGCGTACGGCCTCGCCCACCCCGACTCCGCGCCTCGGGTGGCGGACTGCCGCACCCCGGCTGTGCTGCGCCGCCGGCTCGCCGTGCTGCGGGACCGGCTGACCGCCGAACTCGGCCCGCTGGACGCCCCGCCGGTGGAGGACTGCCTGCCCGCGTTCAGCGGGTTCGCCGAACGGGTGGCGATCGTCGACCGGGCGTACCTGGCCGGGGTGCTGCGCGCCGGGACCTGCGTCTTCGAAGGGGCGCAGGGGGTGCTGCTCGACGAGTGGCACGGCTTCCACCCGTACACGACGTGGAGCACCACCACGTTCGCCAACGTCGAGACCCTGCTCGCCGAGGCGGGCCAGCCCGGCGGGGCCGAGCGGCTGGGCGTGCTGCGGATCGCGACCACCCGGCACGGCCCCGGTCCGCTGGTCACCGAGGATCCGGCGCTGCCGCTGGCCGACCCGCGCAACCCGACCAACCCGTGGCAGGGGCGGTTCCGGTTCGGCCACTTCGACGCGGTCGCCCACCGGTACGCCCTGGCGGTGGCCGGCGGGGTCGACGGCCTCGCGCTCACCCACCTCGACCTGGCCGACCGGGGGCTGCGGATCTGCCGCCGCTACGACATCGCCGACCGGCTGGAGCCCGGCCCGCCCGGCGACCTGGACCGCCAGGCCGCGCTCACCGCCCGCCTGCTGGCGGCCCGCCCGGTTTACGACGATCCGCCGCCCGCCGACTGGGCCGCGGCGGTGCAGGAGGCGCTCGCCGCCCCGGTCGTGCTCACCTCCCACTCGCCCACCGCCGAGGGCAAGGCGGTAAGGAGCGGCACCTTTTAACGCCTTTTGCACAGGAAGGGCCCCTTCCTGACACTCGCGCGGCAGAGCATGAAGGGCATGCAGTCGGTGCTCGACCTGCTCCACGACACGGTCACCTCGCCGTTTGTCTATCTGGTGATCTTCCTGGTCACCGCGGTGGACGCCGTCTTCCCGGCGGTCCCGGGCGAGACGGTCGTGGTCACCGCCGGGGTCTTCGCGGCGGCCGGGCAGCCCGACCTGACCGCGGTGATCGTGGTGGCGGCGGTCGGCGCGCTGGCCGGCGACAACCTGTCGTACGCCATCGGCCGGGGCGGCGGCGCGCGCCGGCTGACCCGGCTGCCGGCGGAGAGCCGCCGACGGGCCGGATCGGAGTGGGCCCGCCGGTCGGTGGACCGGCGCGGCGGCATCATCCTCATGACCGCCCGGTACGTGCCCGGCGGGCGCACGGCCGTGACCCTCACGATGGGCGCCGTGCGGTACCCGCTGCGGGCGTTCCTGCTCTTCGACACCCTGGCCGCCAGCTCCTGGGCGGTCTACTGCGGGCTGCTCGGCTACTTCGGCGGGCTGGCCTTCGAGCGGAATCCCGTCGCGGGCGTGCTGGCGGGCGTCGGGCTGTCGGTCGCGATCACCGGGCTGCTGGAGGCGATCCGCCGGCTGCGCCGCCGCGCCCACCGCCGCGCCGCCGGCCGGAGTTGAACAACAACGGTGGCCCGGCGGTAACGGTCGGCCGACGTGGGGCAGCCGGCCGAGCACGGGTGGCGCCGTGACGTGCCGCAGCCACGAGCGCGCCGCCCGTCGCGGATCTGCGGCGGGCGGCGCGGTTCGCGCGTGACGTCAGGAAACAACCACATTGCTGTAGTAGTAGCGCAGAATCGTCTGGTAGCTCTTGCCCGCGTTCGCGAGATCACGCGAGCCGTACTGCGACATCCAGTCCCCGGTCACCCAGCCACCGCACGCGGTCGTGGTCGCGCAGTAGTGAGCCCGCAGGATGTTGCCGTTCCGGGTCATCCGGGTCGACCAGGTGCTGTCCACCGCGGAGGACGTCGACGTCTGCGCCGACGACGGCCGGTAGACCTGGTCGGCGGTGTCGTCACGGACGTCGTAGCACTGTCCGCCGGGGGTCTTCCGGGTCGAGTGCAGCGCCCAGTACCAGCCGTAGCTCTTGACGGCTACGGCACCGGCCTGCAGCGAGGCACCCGGCCAGCTCGTCACCCACTCGTTCGGGAGGACGTTCTTGACGTACGTCTTGAAGTCGACCCGGTCGACTCGCCCGAGACCGACCCGGTAGACGAGGATGGTGCTCGGCAGCTTGCTGTTGGTGCCGTCGGTGGTGCAGCCCGTCGGCCCGCCCGTGCCCAGCAGCTCGTGCGAGGCGTTGTTGTTCTTCAGCGTGGCGTTGAGGTTGCCCTTCGCCCCGGCCGCGAAGTCCTGGCTCGCACCGGCGAAGTTGCTGTTGAAGTAGACCCGCACGGTCTTGCTCGTGCGGTTCCACACCGACGCGGCGTTGTTCTTCACACAGACGCCCTGGCCGTTGCCCGCGCCCTTGAACTCGTAGCACGACGGCTGGGTCGTGCCGTAGTCGCCGAGCGACTCGGTGAAGTCCGAGACCGAGCCGGCCTCGTCGCTGTTGTAGTAGTAGCAGAACTCGCCGCTGTCGCAGACCCCGTCCCGGCCGGCGGCGGACGCCGCGCCCGGCGCCACCGCGACACCGACGAGCGTCGCCACCAGGACGGCCAGGATGCCCGGAACTCTTCTCAGGATGGTCATTAGCGTCCGCCGATCAGAAGTGGCGCAGGTGCTGGAAGTTGGCCTGGGCGCAGCTCAGGTGCAGGTGCGAGCGCATGCCGGGTCACCAGCCGCTCGGGACGTAGGCCCAGCCCAGGTAGTCGGACCGGCTCCGGAACGAGTTGGTCTGGTAAACGGTCGGTCCGGTGCTGATGGCGCTGTTGCCGCCGATCGAAAGCATGACGTGCCCGGCGTACGTGGTGGACGTGAAGAACACGGCCGTTCCGGCAGGCGGCACCGAGCCGGTGTGGATACGTCCGTTGCTCTTCTGCCAGTTGTAGTGCGTGAGTGCCGTGGCGAACCGGCCGCTGGTGCCGAACGCCCGCTCGACGAACAGCTCGCACTGGTTGTTCCAGTCGGTGTGCCCGAGCCGCGCCCTCGCGAACGCGACAGCCTCGGACGCGCGCGGGTCGGCCGGGTAGGTGCCGCCGCCGGAGCCGACGATGTCGTGCGAGGCGTTGTTGTTCTTCAGCGTGGCGTTGAGGTTGCCCTTCGCCCCGGCCGCGAAGTCCTGGCTCGCACCGGCGAAGTTGCTGTTGAAGTAGACCCGGATGGTCGTGCTCGTGCGGTTCCACACCGACGCGGCGTTGTTCTTCACGCACACGCCCTGGCCGTTGCCCGCGCCCTTGAACTCGTAGCACGACGGCTGGGTCGTGCCGTAGTCGCCGAGCGACCCGGTGAAGTCCGAGACCGAGCCGGCCTCGTCACTGTTGTAGTAGTAGCAGAACTCGCCGCTGTCGCAGACCCCGTCCCGGGCCGCTGCGGACGCCGGCGAGGCGACGCTGAGGATGGAGGTGGTCATGGCGAGCGCGGCGCCGACGACGGCGAGACTCTTGCGGATGTTCATGGTGTCCTCTCGTGGACAGTGAGCGATGGTTGGTGGATCGGGCCGGATGCGGGTCACTGCCCGCGCTGGTACTGCTCCCAGGTCTTGATCGGAATCCGGGGGCCGTCGTCCGGGCCACGGTTGGCCAGGCCGTTCATGCCGAGGTGGTAGTCGCCGGCCTGGTGCTGCGCCTGGCTGGACAGGTCCGTGTCGTTGATCGCCACGGCGTGGATGTGCCACGGCCAGTCACCCTGACTCGGGTTACGGACCCAGGCTGCGAAGCCGACCTGGCGTAGAGCCCGGACGACGGCGGTACGCGTGGCCGCGGTCATGCCGGTGACCGCGATGTCCACCACACCCCCGCCGTCGTGCGTACCGGCCGAGGTCGGGTCGCCCCCGGGGTTGTACGAGCCCTGTTCGAGCACCAGGGTGCAGTCGAGCAGGCGCTGGGCCTCGGCCAGCATCGCCTGGGTACGGGCATTGACGACGTACCCGTCACGCTGGACCTTCGCGCCCGGGCCGATCGTGCTGCCGACGGTGTACCGGTTCTGCCCGAGCTTCGTCAGCGACGTCGTGCCGGGCAGCCCGTTCGCGGCCAGGCCGGTGTATCCGAGCGAGCGCTGGTAGGCCGCGTACGCCGAGACGGTCTGGGTGCCGAAGTAGCCGTCGACCCACTTCGCGTTGAGCAGGTTCTGGGCCTGGAGCGCCTGCTCGACAGCGAGCACGGAACTCTTCGCGCCCGGGGTCAGTGTGTCGTCGTCACGGCGGGGGTCGATCTGGGCGGCCAGGACGGTGGCCTCCATGTCCACGACAGGCCGCGCGGTCGTGGTGACGGTCCGCTGCGCTGTGGCGCCGGATGTCGCGGCCGACGCATGGGCCGGGACGCCGACGGCCATGCAGAGCGCGGCGAGCCCGACGGGTAACCAGGGACGGCGCAAGGTCGATCCTCCTCGTAGGTAGTGAGTCGCGTTCGGAACGAACATCACTCTGCGAGAAGGGGTCTGCTGTTCGGTACCCCGCTGTCCTGTCAGATTCGTCAGGACGTCATTGACCTCTATGAATTCGGTGTTGTCAGTTCGGGCGGCAACCGGGACTGACATCGAGCGTTCGCGCCCTGACACCGGTCGGGCGACCCGGAACCGGGAAATCGACTGGGGCGGCGGCTCGGCGGGCCTGACCGCGGCTGCCGCCAGGCGTGCTCAGGCGGTGACGGTGACCATGAAGTAGATCGGCCGGCGGCTGGGAAAGTAGGCCTGCCCGTGCTCGTCAACTATCTTCCAGCTGACCCAGCACTTCCCGGGGCGGCTCGGCGCGGTGACCGGAACACTGATCATCACCTGCTCGCCGGGCGGCGTGTCGCCGATCGCCACCCGATCCGGCACCTGGCAACCGTCGTCGTCCCCGGTGGGGTTCATCCGCGCCAGGAAGCGGTTGTGCCAATCGACCGATCCCACGTTCGCGAGCGCCCACACCTTCACGAAGCGGGCGTTCACCTTCACCCGCGTACCGTCGGGGATGGTGACGTCGGCGACGAACTGGCTCGAGTCCCCGGGAATCAGCGCGTCCGAGAACCCTGCCGACGACGACGGCGACGCCGCCACGGCGCCGGGGCCGTCCGGGGACGACAGACCGCGGACGGTGACGCCCAGGACGGCGACCACCGCCACCGCCACCACGACGGCGAGCCACCGCAACTGGTGCCGTCGCACACCCGTGACCTCGTCCTCCGCCGCCTGCGGGTGCTCCGCGGCCCGCAGCGCGCGCTGGCCCACCGGCACGAGGTCCGAAGACGCGGCGACGCCGGACACGGCGGGCCTGCCGGCCGCCGGAGTGTCCATGGCGTGGGACGTCCCGGCGGCCACGACGCCGGACGCCATCGTGTCCAGGGTGCCCCGAGTTTCGACTGCGGCCGAGGAATCGGTGCTGACCGGCATCAGGTCGCCGGCCGGGACGGAGTGTCCCGTCCCCGGGCTCTGAGCGTCCTCCCATCGGCGCCGCCACTGGACCTCGTCCGCCTCGCAGGCCCGGACGAACTCGCGCGTGGTCTCCCACGAGGGAAACCTGGTCCCGGCGGCAGCCTCGTGCAGCGTCGTGTGCGAGATGCGGCCCGACCGCCCAGCCATCTTCCGGAATGACGGGTTGCCCACGCTGGTCCGTAGTGTTCGCAACTGATCGGCGAACCTCTCGGCGGCCATGCCGTCCTGAATCGACTCGTCGGCAGCACGCTGGTCTTCCACTCGTCCCCCATGTCAGACGCCGTCGTCAGGTGTTGTCAGAACGGTGTGAGAGGTACCGAACGGGCCTCGACGGCCATCATTGTCATGGATGACGATACCGGGCGCGACGGTCCCGGTACATTGATGTAGGTCAAAGACGAAGGGTCTTTCCCGACGTAGTGTGCGCATCCTCGTGGCCGCCGGGCTGGCTGCGCCTGCGGCGCCCGCCGACGGTTTCCCGCCGGGCTACTGCTGCGGCGGACGCCAGGTGCTGCCGCGCAGAAGCTGGTCGGCGCCGAGCCAGGCGACGTTCATCATCCGGGTGGCGGTCTTCTCCGGGTCGGCCTCCGGGTGGTCGGCGAGCCAGTCGGCCAGCGACTCGCTCGCGCCGACCAGGGCGTACGCGACGACCTCCAGGTCTGTTGCGCTCACCTCGCGTCCCCGGGCGCGCAGCGCGTGGTCGAGCATCCCGGCGACCACCTCGACGAGCCGGGCCCGCATGGCGGCCAGTTCCCCGGCGAACGGCTGCGAGCCCCGGGCCTGCCGGTAGAGCACCGCCCAGCCATCCCGGTGCGCCCCGACGAAGCCGAAGAACGCCCGCAGCCCGCGCCAGAGCCGCTCGTCGGCGTCCAAATCGGGGGCGGCGGCCCCGGCGATTGCCTCCGTCATCCGGGTGCCCTCGCGGTGCAGGCAGGCGACGAAGAGCTCCTCCTTGGTGCCGAGGTATGCGTAGACCATGGGCTTGGAGATGCCGGCGGCCTCGGCGATCTCGTCCATGCTGGCCGCGTGGAAGCCGCGCCGGGAGAAGACCCGGACGGCCGCGTCGAGCATCTGCTGCTCGCGTACGGCCCGGGGCAGGCGCTTGAAGGTGGGGGTGCTGGACACCTTGCGAGCATACCTACTCATGCGTAAGGTTACGCTTGAGTAACCACACTTGAGTAACCATATTCACCGCCCGAGAGGTGCATCTCCCATGACCGACTTCGACCCGGCAAACTTCGCCAACTACGGCCCGAAGGAGTTCGCCCAGCTGGTCAAGTCCACCCCCGACGACAAGATCGCCGAGGTGATGTCCGGCGACCTGCGCGGCAAGGTTCTGAGCGAGGTCTTCGGCCGGATGCCCTCGCTGTTCCGCGCCGACCGGGCCGGTGCCACCAACGCGGTGATCCACTGGAACATCACCGGCCGCCCCGACGGTGGCACCGACACGTACGAGATCGCCATCGCCGACGGCGCCTGCGTGGTCAACGAGACCCCGCAGCACGACCCGAAGCTGAGCCTCACCATGGGCCCGGTCGAGTTCCTGAAGATCGTCTCCGGCGGGGCCAACCCGGTCATGATGTTCATGACGGGCAAGCTGAAGGCCAAGGGCGACCTGGGCCTGGCCGCCAACATCGCCAACCTGTTCGACATCCCCAAGGGCTGACATGGCCGAGTTCTCGCTCGACCTGAACGAGGAACAGCGGGACCTGCGGGACTGGGTGCACGGCTTCGCCGCCGAGGTCGTGCGCCCGGCCGCCGCCGAGTGGGACGAACGGGAAGAGACCCCCTGGCCCGTCATCCAGGAGGCGGCGAAAGTCGGCCTGTACGGCTTCGAGTTCCTCGCCACCTGCTGGGCCGACCCCACCGGCCTGTCCCTCCCGATCGCCAGCGAGGAGCTCTTCTGGGGCGACGCCGGCATCGGCCTGGGCATCTTCGGCACCTCCCTCGCGGTGGCCGCCATCTACGGCGCGGGCACCCCCGACCAGCTCGTCGAGTGGGTCCCACAGTGCTTCGGCGACGTCGACTCACCCGCCGTCGCGGCGTTCTGCACCACCGAGCCGGAGGCCGGCTCCGACGTCGGCGCGATGCGCACCCGGGCCGTCTACGACGAGGCCACCGACGAGTGGGTGCTGCGCGGGCAGAAGGCGTACGCCACCAACGGTGGGATCGCCGGGGTGCACGTCGTCACCGCCTCGATCGACCCGACGCTCGGCTCGCGCGGCCAGGCCGCGTTCGTCGTACCGCCGGGCACCGCCGGGTTGAGCGCCACCCGGAAGCTGCGCAAGCTGGGGCTGCGCGCCTCGCACACGGCGGACGTCTTCCTCGACGACGTCCGGGTGCCGGGCCGCTGCCTGCTCGGCGGGCGGGAGGCCCTCCTGGAGCGGCTCGACCGGGCCCGCTCCGGCCGGCGCGCCTCCGGCCAGGCCGCGATGCGCACCTTCGAGCTGTCCCGGCCGACCGTCGGCGCGCAGGCGCTCGGCGTGGCCCGGGCCGCCTACGAGTACGCCCTCGACTACGCGAAGGACCGGGTCCAGTTCGGTCGGCCGATCATCGAGAACCAGGCCGTCGCGTTCGCGCTGGCCGACATGCGGATGGAGATCGACGCGGCCCGGCTGCTGGTCTGGCGGGCGTCCTGGATGGGTCGCAACAACCGTCCGTTCACCGCCGGCGAGGGCTCGATGTCCAAGCTCAAGGCCGGCGAGGTGGCCGTGTCGGTCACCGAGAAGGCGGTCCAGTTGCTCGGCGGGGCCGGCTTCCTGCGGGACCACCCGGTCGAGCGCTGGTACCGCGACGCGAAGATCTACACCATCTTCGAGGGCACCTCGGAGATCCAGCGGCTGGTCATCTCCCGGGCCATCTCCGGCGTGCACATCCGCTGACCGCCGCCGGAGCGACCTCGCACCACCACGCGCGACCACCGCGCCGGCGCCCTCGTCGCCGAGGGCGCCGGCGCGGTGGAGACCGGTACCGGAGGGGCCCGCGAGCAGGGCGTGGCCGGCCCCAGCAACACCGGCGGCACCTGAGACCGGACACGCCCGGCGAGGAGCCCCACAGGTGGGGCCCCGCACCGCCGAAGGAGGCCGTGCATGGACCTGCCGTTCATCGTCGCCACGCTGACCCGGCGCGGGCTGCTCACCCCGGGCCGGCCGACCCGGATCGCCGCCCAGCTCGGCGCGCTGCGCAGGTGGGGTTGGGGCCTCGCCGGCGAGCTGCGCCAGGCCGCCGCCCGGGAACCGGGCCGCACCGCCGTCGTCGACGAGCTGGGCGCCGAACTGACGTACCGGGACCTGCTGGACCGGGCCGAGCGGCTGGCGAAGTCGCTGCGCGGCGTGCTCGGCGTCCAGGCCGGGGACCGGATCGGGCTGCTCTGCCGCAACCACCACGGGCTGATCGAGGCCATGGTCGCCACCACCCTGCTCGGCGCGGACGCGGTGCTGGTCAACTCCGGGCTCTCCGCCGCGCAGCTCGCCACCATCGCCGAGGAGCAGGCGCTCAAGGTCCTGGTGCACGACGCCGAGTTCGCCGACCGGCTCCCCGGCCTCCCCGCCGAGCTGCACCGGGTCGACGAGGCCCGGCAGGAGGAGCTGGTCACGTGGGCGCAGCCCGGCGACCTCCGGCCGCCGCCGCGCGACGGCCGAACCATCGTGCTCACCTCCGGCACCACCGGCGCGCCCAAGGGGGCCCGCCGGCCCACCCCGCACGGCTTCGGCCCGCTGGTGTCCATCATCGACCGCATCCCGCTGCACGTCCGGCACACCGTGCTGATCGCCGCGCCGCTGTTCCACACCTGGGGGTACGCCGCCCTCCAGGTCTGCTTCGCCCTGCGGGCGACCATCGTGCTGCACCGCCGCTTCGACCCGGCCGCCACGCTGGACGCGCTGGCGGCGCAGCGCTGCGACGCCATGTTCGCGGTGCCGGTGATGGTGCAGCGGCTGATGGAGGTGCCCCCGCCCGGCCGGAGGCCGCCGCTGAAGGTGGTCGCGGTCAGCGGTTCCGCGCTGCCCGGCGGGCTCGCCACGAGGTTCATGGACGCCTACGGCGACGTCCTCTACAACCTGTACGGCTCCACCGAGGTCTCCTGGGCGTCCATCGCGGGCCCCGCCGACCTACGACGGGCCCCCACCACCGCCGGCCGGCCGCCGCACGGCACCCGGCTACGGATCCTCGACGAGGAGGGGCGGCAGGTCCCCGACGGCCAGGTCGGCCGGATCTTCGTGGGCAACGAGATGCTGTTCGAGGGCTACACCTCGGGGGCGGGACGGGAGAGCCGGGACGGGCTGCTGGACACCGGGGACCTCGGCCGGGTCGGCGTCGACGGGCTCCTCTTCGTCGACGGGCGGGCCGACGACATGATCGTCTCCGGCGGGGAGAACGTCTTCCCGTCCGAGGTGGAGGATCTGATCGCCCGGCTCCCCCAGGTCCGGGAGGCTGCCGTCATCGGCGTGCCGGACCCGGAGTACGGCCAGCGACTCGCCGCGTTCCTCGCGCTGCACCCCGGCGAGACGCTGGACCCGGAGGCGGTCCGCGAGTACGTCCGGCACTACCTGGCCCGGTTCTCCGTGCCCCGGGACGTGGTCTTCGTGAAGTACCTGCCGCGCAACGCCACCGGCAAGGTGCTGAGCCGCGAGCTGCGCCGCTACTACGACTGACTGGCTCTCCCCCGGCCGCGCCACCAGCACGGCCCAGGGGTTCCTCCCCGGCCGCAGACCGGGCACACCAGGGACTCACCCGAGCCGCCGACCGGGGTGCGCCGGGGGACTCTCCCGGATGCTCCGGCACCCCCCGGCGGGCAGGCTCGACGGCATGAAGATCACGAATCGCCGGACCGTCCTCGTCGCCACGGCGCTCGGCGCTCTGCTGACCGTCACCGCCCCCGGCGCGGCCGCCGCCGCCCCCGGCTCCGGGGCTGCCGGCTCCGTGGGCACCGGGACGGCGACGCTCGGCCGTGGCGGCGCCGGTTGCCGGCTTGGCACCCTTGACCCCAGCCCCCTCCGGGCGGCGATCGCCGGCCTGCCCAGCGCCGACGCGACCAGCGCCCAGGTGCGGATCACCACCCCGGAGGGCTGCTGGACGGGCACCAGCGGCGTACGGGACCTGCGCACCCAGGCCCCGGTGCCGCCGCACGCGCGGTTCCGGGTGGGCAGCGCAACCAAGGTCTTCACCGCCGCCCTGGTGCTCCCAGCTCGCCGCCGAGGGGCGCGTCGACCTCAACAGGCCGGTGCAGGGGTACCTGCCCGGCCTGCTGCCCGCCGACTACCCGACCGTGACCGTCCGCCAGCTGCTCGACCACACCAGCGGCATCCCCAGCCCGAGGATGCCGGGCGGCGTCGAGTGGCAGCTCGCCCACCGGTACGACCGGTGGACCCCGGAACAGATCGTCCGGCGCGGGCTGGACAACGGCCGTGAGTTCGAGCCCGGGGAGAGGCAGCACTACACCAACATGGGCTACATCGTCGCCGGCCTGCTGATCGAGAAGGTCACCGGCCACTCGTACGAGGCTGAGCTGGACCGGCGGATCGCCCGGCCGCTCGGCCTGCGGGACACGTACGCGCCGGGCGACGACCCGCGCATCCACGGCCCGCACGCGCACGGCTACCAGGCCGTGGTGCGCGGCGGGGTGACCGAGCTGGTGGACGCGACCACCTGGAGCCAGACCTTCACCCCGGCCTCCGGGGACGTCATCTCCAGCCTCGCCGACCTGGACACCTTCATCACGGCGCTGTTCACCGGCCGGGTGGTGCCGGAGCCTCAGCTCACCGAGATGTTCACCCTCCCGCAGGTGGACGACGTCGAGGGCGGGCCGGCCCGGTACAGCGCCGGGCTGACCGCCATGCCGCTGCCGAACGGCGAGACCCTGTGGGCCAAGACCGGCTCCCGGTTCGGCTACCTGGCCGCCGTGGCCTCCACCCGGGACGGCCGGTTCCGGGTGGAGTACTCGATCACCGCGACGAACGCCAAGGGCGAGGAGCTGAGCGCCACCGCCCAGGCCGTCATCGGCGCCGCCCTCGGCATGTTCTGACCCACGCCCGCCGATCGGTCCCGACGGCCCCGGCCGACCGACCCACGGTTCACGAGTACACGGTCAGGCCGGGTGCCCGGGCGATCGCGGCGAGCTGTTCCACGGTGAGCAGGGGCTCGTCGGCGGTCTTCGAGGTCCGCACCTGGTTGCCGCCCCGATCATTCCGGAAGTTGTTGGTGACGGCGAGCACCGAGGTGCCGTCCGGCCGCAGCAGCAGCACCTGCAGCTGCCGCTGACCCGGCCTTGCGACCATGCTGCTGACGAGGGCGGCCGAACCATCCGGGTAGTTGACGACCTCGCAGTCGTCCGGCGCGATCGCGTGCCGGCAGTCCGGCGCGGCCTCGTCCGTGGCCGTCGGCAGCACCCGGAGCAGGAAGACGCCGGACTCCCCGCCCCGCCGGACCGTCCCGTCCAGCGTGTACTCCCGGTAGCTGGGGTGGTACTGGAACTGCGGCTCGGAGCAGCCCTTCAGCGCCGGGTCGATCCGCACCCCGGTGGGCAGTAGGGACGGCAGCGCGTCCCGGAGTGCCCCGGTCAGTCGGGCGACCCCGTCCCCGGGTGCCTCCGTCGGCCGGGCACGGACCGTGTCGTACGACTGCAGGGGCGGCAGGGGCCCGCTGGCCTGCGGGGTCACCCCGGCGCACAGTGGCACGGGGGTCGGAGGGGCACCGGTGGGCATGCCGAACGCCGGCAGGGTGATCGCCTGGGGCGGGCCTCCGGCCGCCAGCGCCGGCACCACGGCCACCGCGGCGACGGCAGCCGCGACGCCGATGCCACTCCACACCCACGACCGGTGCCGGCGATGCCGCCGCTCGGCGCTGATCAGGTGCTCCACGTCGATCCGGGTCGCCGGCGCGTCGGCTGCGGCGGCGTGCAGTTGGGACGTGATCTCATCCATCGGCGCGTACCTCCTCGTGGGTGGCCGGCACGCCGACGAGGCGGCCCCGCAGCGCCTCGATGGCCCGCGCGGCCTGACTCTTCACAGTTCCGGTGGTGCAGCCCAGTTCCCGGGCCGTCTCCTCGACCGAGAGGTCGCAGAAGTAGCGCAGCACCAGGACAGCCCGCCGTCGGGGCGGCAGCTCGGCCAGCAGGGCGAGGATGGTCAGCCGGTCCGCGGCCCCGTCGGTCGCCGACCGCGCCGCGCCGTCCGGCACGTCCGCCCAGGCGGCCTCCCGCCGCCACGGCCGGCGGCGCTCGTCCAGCCAGACCCGCAGCAGGACACGCCGGACGTACGCGTCCGGGTTGTCCATCGCGGAGACTCGTCGCCAGTGTCGCAACAGCCGGACCAGCGCCATCGACACCAGGTCGTCCGCCGTGTGCCAGTCGCCGCAGAGCAGGTACGCCGTGCGACGCAGCGGCTCCAGCCGCGAAGCGACGTACTCGCGGTAGCCCTCGATGTCGGCAGGCAATCCGCCACCCCCTCACCTCACCCGTCAAACGGAGGTGAGGGGGGCGGGGGTTGCCTGGTCAGCGGGGAATTGTGATCCGGCCGTCGACCGCCGCGGCGGCGATGTCGGTGCGGTGGTGCGAGCCGGCCAGCCCGATGCCGCCGACCAGCGCGTACGCGGCGTCCCGGGCGGCGGCGAGGGTGGGGCCGGTGGCCGTACCGCAGACGACCCGGCCCCCGGCGGAGAGCAACGCGCCGTCGGCGGCCCGGCGGGCGGTGCCCGCGTGGATGACGCCCGGACGGTCGGCGCCGGTGATCACGTCACCGGTGCGCGGAGGGCCCGGGTAGTTGTCGGCGGCCACGACCACGGTCACCGCCGCGCCGTCGCGCCAGCGCAGCGGCGGGTGGTCGGCCAGGGTGCCGGTGGCGGCGGCGTGCAGCAGGCCGCCGAGCGGTGTCTCCAGCAGGGCGAGGACGACCTGGGTCTCCGGGTCACCGAAACGAGCGTTGAACTCGATCACCCGAGGGCCGGCGGCGGTCATCGCCAGGCCCACGTAGAGCAGCCCGGCGAACGGGGTGCCCCGGCGGCGCATCTCGGCCAGGGTGGGGTGGACGACGTCGGCCATCACCTCGTCGACCAGGCCGGACGGCGCCCAGGGCAGCGGCGCGTACGCCCCCATGCCGCCGGTGTTCGGGCCGGCGTCGCCGTCGCCGACCCGCTTGAAGTCCTGCGCCGGCAACAGCGGCACCGCCGCCTCGCCGTCGGTGACCACGAAGAGGGAGACCTCGGGGCCGGCCAGGTACTCCTCGACGACGACCCGGCCGCACTCGGCGGCGTGCGCCAGCGCGGCGGCCCGGTCGTCGGTGACGACGACCCCCTTGCCGGCGGCCAGCCCGTCGTTCTTCACCACGTACGGCGGGCCGAACTCGTCCAGCGCGGCGGCGGTGGACGCCTCGTCCGCGCAGGTGTACGCCCGGGCGGTCGGCACGCCGGCGGCGTTCATCACGTCCTTGGCGAACGTCTTCGAGCCCTCCAGCCGGGCGGCCTCTGCGGACGGCCCGAACGCCGGGATGCCCTTGGCACGCACGGCGTCGGCGACCCCGGCGACCAGCGGCGCCTCGGGCCCGATCACCACCAGGTCGACGCCGGTCTCCACGGCCAGCGCGGCCACTGCGGCGGGATCGGCGACATCCACCGCCCGCAGCTCGGCCACCCCGGCCACCCCGGGATTACCGGGCGCGGCGATCAGCCCTTCGACGGCCGGATCCGCGCAGAGCCCGAGCGCGAGCGCATGCTCCCGCCCCCCACCACCCAAAAGAAGTACCCGCACGACCCGAAATCCTACCCACCCCTCCCCCACCCCCTCTCCCCCACCCGTTGATCATGAAGTTGTTGTCGGCCGCCCCGCGTGTCGCGGGCGACAACTTCATGATCACCGGAGGGGAGCGCGCCTGAGCGCCTGGCGGACGACCCAGGGGATGTAGTCGGGACGCAGGGTGTCCGACCAGGTGAAACGCAGGACCCGCCAGCCCGCGTTGACCAATCGGTTCTGGCGTCGACGGTCGGCTTGGAACGCCTGCGGACCGCTGTGCGGCTCCCGCCCGTCGGCCTCGGCGATCAGACGCGCGGCACGCCAGCCGAGGTCACCGATGCCGAGCAGGTAACCGTCGGCATCACGCACCTCCAACTGGAGCACCTCGGGCGGCACCCCGCCGTCGACGCAGCGCAGCCTCGTCCGGGTCTCCAGCGGCGACTGCGCCCGACCGTCCGCCTCGGTGAGGTGGCGGCGGGCCGAGACCGCTCCCCGCCTCCCCCGGATCATGGGCGGGATCAGGCGCAACTCCTCGGGCCCGAGGAGTCCTCGGTTCAGCGCGGAGTCGAGCAGGGACACGGCGGCGTAGCGGTCCTCACGAAGGATGAGGTCGGAGACGGTACGCAGGGGCCCGGTCGCCGCGATCCCCCCGACCGAGCCGAGCTGACCCGGCGCGATCACCAACTGGTGGACGACCACCTCGGGATGCGCGGCGCGGGCCGGCCTGGCGACCGCCCCGGGCACGGACAGGTGTATCGCGTCGGACCGGGGCAGCCCCGCGATCCGGTGCAGCTCGGCGGCGGTCCCGAGGACGGCGGCTGCGCCCGGGCCGAAAGACGCCACCGCCGCCCTGATCCGGGCCGCCCGGGGGACGCCGTCGTACAGGTCGGCGTCCACGAGGTAACCGCCTCGCGCGATCGCCCGCCACCGCCCCGAGCGGCACAACCGTTGGACCTCGTGCACGGTGAGACCGGCGGCCCGCGCCTGCGCCAACGTCACGACACCGTCCTGCGCAGCGGCAACCCGCCGCACCACCCCCACCGCCCCAACCGCCCCCACCGCATCCACGAACCCAGGTTCCCGCCCCCACCCACCCCCCGAAACCCCCTGTGGAAAACCCCCCCACCCGCTGTGGATAACCCCGCCACCCGCCTGCGTTGATCATGAAGTTATTGCCGCGACACGCCGAGATGGCGGGCAATAACTTCATGATCAACGGGGCTGGCGGCGGGGGAGGCCGGGGGAGGGGAGGGAGGGGGGAGGGGGGAGGAGGGAGGAGGGGGGTTAGGGGAGGAGGGGGTGGCGGGTTACGTTTTCCTCGCGGCCGGGGCCTACGCCTACGACGCTGACTCGGGTGCCGCAGATCTCCTCGATGCGGGCGATGTAGCGTCTCGCGTTCTCCGGGAGGTCAGCCTCGGTCCTCGCCTTGGTGATGTCCTCCCACCAGCCGTCGTGCTCCTCGTAGATCGGCGTGGCGTGGTGGAACTCGGTCTGCGTCATCGGCATGTCGTCGAAGCGCTCGCCGTTGATCTCGTATCCGACGCAGAGCGGGACCTTCGGCAGGCCGGTGAGCACGTCCAGCTTGGTGATCACCAGGTCGGTGACGCCGTTGAGGCGGCAGGCGTACCGGGCCACGACGGCGTCGAACCAGCCGCAGCGGCGCTCCCGGCCGGTGGTCGTGCCGTACTCGTGGCCGACCTTGCGCAGGTGCTGACCGTTGTCGTCGAACAGCTCGGTCGGGAACGGGCCGGAGCCCACCCGGGTGGTGTACGCCTTGCTCACCGCGATGACCTTGTTGATCGCGGTCGGCGGGATGCCGGCGCCCACGCACGCCCCGCCCGCCGTCGGGTTCGACGAGGTCACGAAGGGGTACGTGCCGTGGTCCATGTCGAGCATGGTGGCCTGGGCGCCCTCCAGCAGGACCGTCTCGCCCCGGTCGAGGGCGTCCCAGAGCATCACCCGGGTCTCGGCGATGTACGGCTTGAGCCGCTCGGCGTACTCCAGGTACTCCTCGACGGTCGCCTCGACGTCGATCGCCTTGCGGTTGTACACCTTGAACAGGATCTGGTTCTTCTCGCGTAGCGCGAGCTCCAGCTTCTTGCGCAGGATGCCCGGGTCGAGCAGGTCCTGAAGCCGGATACCCATCCGGGCGACCTTGTCCCCGTACGCCGGGCCGATGCCCCGGCCGGTGGTGCCGATCCGGGAGCTGCCGAGGTAGCGCTCCACCACCAGGTCCAAGGCCCGGTGGTGCGGCATGATCAGGTGCGCGTCGCCGGAGATCCGCAACCGGGACACGTCCACCCCGCGCTCGGCGAGGCCGTCGATCTCGGTCAGCAGCACCTTCGGGTCGACCACCACACCGTTTCCGATGATGATCATCGCGCTCGGTGAGAGCGCGCCGGACGGCATCAGGTGCAGGGCGTACTTCTGCCCATCAGGGGTGATCACCGTGTGGCCGGCATTGTTGCCGCCGGAGTAGCGCACGACGTAGTCGACCCGCTCACCCAGCAGGTCGGTAACCTTGCCCTTGCCCTCGTCGCCCCACTGAGCGCCGATGAGCACGATCGCTGGCATCTTTTCCGCCTCCAGAAGGCTCGGGTGCCAGGTGGCGACCGGTCGGCGAGCCCGGGGTGTCAGGCTAACAAGAGTTCACGGCGGGACCAGCAGGGGTTCGTCGAGAGTCAGGAGAATCTTTCGTGTACGACGTGGTGCTGCTCACCCTCGGCTCGGAGCGGGACGCTCCCGGCGGGGGCTGCGGCAGCGGCGGGGCCTGCTGCGGTGACACCACCACCGGAGACGCCCCCGAGCGGGCCGAGGAACGGTGCGAGACTCCCCGGGTGCCGGTGCTGGCCTGCGCGGATGCGCTGACCGCCCGGGGTGCCCGGGTGGAGACCGTCACCGCATGCTCGGACGCCGAGATCGACGAGGTGCTGGCGCGGCTCGACGGCCCACCCCGCCCCGACGGGCTCACCTGGCCCGATCCCGACTCGAAGACCCGGCTGGTCGTCGCCACGGCCAGCGACAGCCAGTTGCGGGCCGTCGTGCGCCGGCTCGTCCGGCGGTACGCCCCACCGCCCAGCCGCCGCCCCGCCGACCTGCCCGGGAACCGTACGGTGCCGGACCTGCCGCCGGTGGGCGTACTCCCGCTCGACCCGGCCAGGGGCGGCGGGCAGCGTGACCTGGCGGCGCAGCTCGGGCTGCCGCGCGACCCGGTGGCCGTGGCCGCCGCGATCCTGGACGGCACCCCCCGCCGGCTCGACCTGCTGCGGAACGACGGCGGCTCGGTGACGCTGGACGGCGCGCTGCTCGGCGCCGCCGACGACGCCGGCCGGCCGCTGCACTGGCGGGGCCGGATCGAGGTCGACGACGTCGTGCTCTCGGCGGGCGACGACCCCCTCCTGGCCTGCGCCATCGGCAACGCGGGCGGATACGCCCAGCTCGACGGCCTTCCCCTGCTCACCGCCGGAGACCCGACGGACGGCGTGGTCGAGGTGGCGGTGGCCGTTCCCGTGGTGACCCGCTCGACGTTGGGCAGGAAGCGGATGCGGTTCGAGGTGCGTCGGGCGCGGGGGCGCGCGGTGGCCGTCATCCCGCGCGACGAGCGGGTGCCCTACCTCGACGACGGGGTCGAGGGGGAGCTGAGCCGGAAGCGGTCGTGGTGGACCGAGCCGGGCGCCTGGGCGGTCTGGACGGCCTGAAGAGGCTCTGCGGCGTTTCCGGCGGCGCCCGCCCCGGGTACGGCCACCATGCCGGACGATTCGCCGGCACGCTGGGGTGTCCGGGGGGAGTGCCTCCGGGGCGCGGACCGGTGGAGATCCGCGTCGATGGCCGACGGCTCGGCCCCGGGGCCTATCCTCGGCAGGAGGAATGGGGAGGAACCGTCGTGGACGACAACGCCGACCGGGTCCACGTACCCGGCCAGCAGCCAGCTCCGGAGCGGGACATCGAACCGCTCTGGCCGCCGGACCCGACCGATCCCGGGCCGGCCGACTCCGGCCCGACGTGGGCAGTGAATGCGCCCCAGCAGCCGACACCCCTTCCCCCGGTCCCCGGGCCGGGGTCTGACGCGCAGAGCGCGTACCCGTCGTTGGCCGCCTCGCCGGCCACGCGGCCCGGGACGGGGCAGCGGGACGCATACCCGCCCACCGTCGCGCCGCAGGCCGGGTATCCCGAGACCGGGACGCAGGGCGGGTACCCGGCGACCGCCGGGCCGCAGGGCGGATACCCCGTGGTCGGACCGCAGGACGGGCAGGCCGGGGGTAGCCACGGGCACGGCGGGGGTAGCCACGGGCACGGCCAGGGCCAGGGGCACGGGTACGGGCAGAGCGCATCGGGGCCCGACGAGTGGTCGGCGAACGGACCGGACGGGTGGGCGCCGGTGCCGTCGGAGACCGCGTGGGCGCCGCCCCCCGTAGGCGGTGTGCCGGCCCCCCGGGCCGGGCAGCCGGCGCCCGGGCCGGTGGATCTGCACCTGCCCTTCACCCTGGACCAGGCGGCCACCGCGCACCCGGCCCCGATTCCGGCCCGTCGGCCGGTGGGCCCGGCCGACCCGTCGACACCGCCGACGACCTTGCCCCCGACGACCGTGCCGCCGACGGTCGGCCCGGCCTTCCCCGAGGTGACCGGTCCGACGGCGGCGACCGACCCGGGCGCGAGCGGCGGACCGGCCGAGAGCGGACCGGCCGAGAGCGGCGACGGGCGGAACGGAACGGCCGGCGGATCGGTGCCGGGATCGAACGGCGGAGCGCGGGGGACGGCCGAGTCCCCGTGGGCCCTGCCACCGAGGCGTTCCGGCACGAGCGGACCGGAGCAGGAAGGCCCGGGTCCGGTCGGGACGGCTGCGGTCGGGACGGCTGCGGTCGGGACGGCTGCGGTCGGGACGGCTGCGGTCGGCGGGGCCGAGCCGGGCGGGACGGAGCCGGAGGGACCGGAGCCGCATGCCAGTTGGCGTGCGGCCCCCGGTCCGGCGGGAAGCGCAGTGCACCCGCCGGGGCCGTTCCCGCCGGTGATGAACCCGCCCGGACCGCTGCCCCCGACCCCCTATCCGCCCGCCGCCGGCGGCACGCCGGCCGACCCGTACACGGCCCCCACCCCGGCGGCCGACCCGTACGCGGCCGGGGGACCGGCGGCCGTGACGGGCCCGCCGGCGGGGTGGGGGCCGGGACAGCAGCCCGCCCCGGGGCCCAGCGTCGCGGGGCAGCCGAGCTGGTATCCCCCGGGCTGGCCGCAGCACGGCCAGCAGCCGGCGGCCCCGGTGACGCACCCGCCCTACCAGGAGGCGGACGGGGTGACCCGGGTGCCGCCCGGATACCCGGACGTGGGCTGGACGCCCGACCTCGGGACCGCGCCGACCGCCGAGGACTTCACCCGCCGCCGGCAGGTCCGCCCGGCCGACCCGGTGGCCACGATGGGCGTACGGGCCGTGGTGAACAAGACGGGGCTGATCAAGCTCCCGCCGGGGCGGCACGAGCAGGAGTTGCGCCACGACATCGAGATGGTTCGCCGCAACTTCGGCGGGCTGCGCCAGGTGACCGTGGTCAACCCGAAGGGCGGCGCGGGCAAGACCGTGGCGATCCTGCTGCTCGCCATGACGTTCGGGCAGAAGCGCGGCGGGTACGTGCTGGCCTGGGACAACAACGAGACCCAGGGCACCCTCGGGATGCGCGCCCAGCAGGACTTCCACTCCCGCACGGTGCGCGACATGCTGCGCGACCTGGGCCAGTTCCAGGGTGCCCACGGGCGGGTCGGCGACCTGTCGCAGTACGTCCGCTCGCAGGGCGAGGGGATGTTCGACGTGCTCGCCTCGGACGAGTCGGCCACGGGTGGGGAGATGCTCACCGCGTCGGCGTTCGCCGAGATCCGGGAGGTGGTCAGCCGGTTCTACAAGCTGATCTTCGTGGACACCGGCAACAACGTCCGGGCGCAGAACTGGCAGGCCGCGATGGACGCCACCGACCAACTCGTGGTGACCATGTCGGCGCGCAACGACTCGGCGGAGACCGCCGCCCGGATGCTCGACCACCTGGAGCAGAGCGGCCGGCAGCGACTGGTCCGGCAGGCGGTGACGGTGGTGTCCATGCCGCCGTCACGCAAGGAGATCGACCTGCCGGCCATCCAGGACCACTTCGCGGCCCGGACCCGGGCGGTGCTGCTGGCCCCGTACGAGCGGTTGATCGACACCGGCGAGCCGATCCGGTACGGAGGACTCTCCTCGGCAACCCGGGACGCCTGGCTGAAGATCGCCGCATCGGTCGCCGAAGGGCTCTGAGCAGCGCGACGGCCGGTCCGGCAGGTGCCGGACCGGCCGTCGCGCCGGCTCGCAGGGATCAGGCGCTGGCCAGGGCGTCCCCGGCGGCGGGATCGCAGTCGCGCAGGAACTGGGCGCAGCGGGCCGCCTCGTCGGCCTCGCCGATCTCGCCGGCGGCTCGGGAGAGCACGTACAGGCAGCGCAGGAAGCCCTGGTTCGGCGCGTGCGACCAGGGCACCGGTCCGTGCCCTTTCCAGCCGCTGCGGCGCAGCTGGTCCAGGCCCCGGTGGTACCCGGTCCGGGCGTACGCGTACGCCGAGACGACCTGGCCGGCGGCCAGGGCGCGGCCCGCGAGCGCCGCCCAGCCGGCGCTGTAGGTCGGGAAACGGGCCGCGACTTCGGCGTACGCCTCGTCGGTGCCGGCCTCGGTGGCGGCGGCGAGCGTGGCGTCGGCCTCGTCGTGGACCGGCAGGAGGGTGGCCGGCGGCTCAGGCAACAGGTTCTGCATCGTCCCATTCAACCCGCTTCGCTCTACGCCGCGCGAGCGGGTCGGCAGACCCGGCTGGCTGAACGGTTGAGGCATTGGTCACGCCTGCGGCCCCACGCCGGGGGACCTGCGGCCCATGCCGCCGGGAGATGTTCTCCACTACAACTATTGGTCCGGAGCCTCCCCAGGAACCGGTCACGCAGGAGCCCGGTGGCGAGGCCACCGGGCTCCTGTCGTCCAGAGCCCGACGCACCGCCGAACCGGCGGGTCGGCCGGATCAGCGGTGCGTCCCGGCGGGCGGGTTTGGCGGGTTGCCCCGGGTGGGCAGGATGGGCTGGTGCCGACCCCACCTCCAGCGGATGTCATCTCCCCGCACGACACCAGCACCACCGAGATCGAGACGCGCAGCATCTTCGAACAGCGGTTGACCACCGGCACCCTGGCCGGGCTGACCGTCCAGGGCCTACGCCTGGACCTCGACCCGGTCCCCGACCTCACCGGGACGGAGGTGACCGGCACCCTCTTCGTCGGCTGCCGCTTCGCCTCCCGTGAGGTGGGCGCCGACCTGGTCCGGCGCGGTGCGAACGTGGTGCCGCCCTTCTCCGGGCTGCCGTACCCGACCCAGCCGTCGCACCTCTACACCCCAGACGAACTGGCCGCCGGCTTCGCCGAAGGCGGCTTCGCGAACATGTACGACACCCGGGTGTACGAGCACTTCCGGGCGCACGGCGGCGCGCTGCCCGAGGTCAAGGAGGCGCTCGGCCAGCGGCTGCACGATCACGGCGTGGACAACGCACTGGTCGACGCCACCCGCGCCTGGCTCGCCACGCACGGCCCGCAGTCGGTGGTCGGTGTGATGGGTGGGCACGCCGTCCGACGGGGCAGCGTGCCGTACCGGATGGCGGCGGTGCTGGGCTGGGAACTGGCCCGGGCCGACCGGCTGGTGGTGACCGGCGGCGGGCCCGGCGTGATGGAGGCGGCCAACCTGGGCGCCTACCTGTCGAGCCGGACGGCCGAGGAGCTGACCGCGGCGATCGACCTGCTGACGACCGCGCCGGACTTCACCGACCACGAGCGCTACACCGCCGCCGCGCTGGAGGTCCGGGCCCGGTACGGCGCGCCGTCGGACGTGCCGCAGCAGCGCGGCGCCGGCGTGGACTGGGCGCGAGCCGGCGGGCTCGCCATCCCCACCTGGCTGTACGGGCACGAGCCGGCGAACCTGTTCGCCGGGCGGATCGCCAAGTACTTCTCCAACGCCATCCGGGAGGACACCATCCTGCGGCTGGCCCGGGGCGGGATCGTCTTCGCGCCCGGCCGGGCCGGCACCGTGCAGGAGGTGTTCCAGGCGGCGACGAAGACGTACTACGGCACGGACGGGTCGAGCGGCGCGTACGTCTTCCTGGACCGGGCCTACTGGACGACGGAGCTGCCGGTCGAGGCGTTGCTGCGCCCGCTGCTGACCGCCTCGCCGTTCGGTGACCTCTCCGGCACCGTGCACCTCACCGACGACGTACGGGAGGCGGTCCGGGTGCTGACCGCCGGCTGACCACTACGACGATGACGGCCGGCCCCTCCCGGGTGCCGGCCGTCGTGTCGTACGGGTGGGTGTTACTTCGCCCTGGTGCCGGTGGAGCGCAGGTGCTCGCAGGCCTCGACGACGCGGGCGGAGAGCCCGGCCTCGGCGAGCTTGCCCCAGGCGCGCGGGTCGTACAGCTTCTTGTTGCCGACCTCGCCGTCGATCTTCAGCACGCCGTCGTAGTTACGGAGCATGTGGTCGGCGACGGGCCGGGTGAAGGCGTACTGGGTGTCGGTGTCGATGTTCATCTTCACCACGCCGTAGTCCAGCGCCTCGCGGATCTCGGACAGCAGCGAGCCGGAGCCGCCGTGGAAGACCAGGCTGAGCGGCTTGTCCTTGCCGTACTTGGCGCCGACCGCCTCCTGGATCTGGTTGAGGATCTCCGGGCGGAGCTTGACGTTGCCCGGCTTGTAGACGCCGTGCACGTTGCCGAAGGTCAGCGCCGCCATGTAGCGGCCCTTCTCGCCCAGGCCGAGGGCCTCGACCATGGCCAGGCCGTCCTCGACGGTGGTGTAGAGCTTGTCGTTGATGGCGTTCTCGACGCCGTCCTCCTCGCCACCGACGACGCCGACCTCGATCTCCAGGACGATCTTGGCCTCGGCGGCCCGGTCCAGCAGCTCGGACGCGATCTTCAGGTTCTCCGCCACCGGCACGGCCGAGCCGTCCCACATGTGCGACTGGAACAGCGGATCCTGGCCGGCGGCGACCCGCTCCTTGGAGATCTGCATCAGGGGCCGGACGAACTTGTCCAGCTTGTCCTTCGGGCAGTGGTCGGTGTGCAGGGCGATGTTGACCGGGTACTTCTTGGCGACCTCGTGGGCGTACGCGGCGAACGCCACGGCACCGGTGACCATGTCCTTCACGGACGGGCCGGACAGGTACTCCGCGCCACCGGTGGAGACCTGGATGATGCCGTCGCTCTCCGCGTCGGCGAAGCCCTTCAGGGCCGCGTTCAGCGTCTGCGAGGAGGTCACGTTGATCGCGGGGTACGCGTACCGGCCCGCCTTGGCGCGGTCCAGCATCTCCGCGTAGGCCTCGGGGGAAGCGATGGGCATATCGAACGCTCCTTACTTACCGCTGTCGGCCGTACTGGCCGCTGTCTTCCATGGGTGCGCCGGACCGCGCTGTCCTCCACCGGAAGTATCCCGTAGAGGGCGACCACGGGCGTAACCGACCCTTGACCCGCCCGAGGCGTGGGCCGGCGACCGGGGCACCGGGCACCCCCTGCGAAACCTCACCGGCCCTCCCACCGGTCCGGCACGGCGACGCTGATCAGCCAGCTCACGACGGCCATCACGATGGCCCCCCAGAAGGCCGCCCAGAAACCGTCGACCCGGAACGGCAGGTCCAGCTGGCGGGCGATCCAGTCGGTCAGCAGGAACAGCAGCGCGTTGACGACCAGCGCGAACAGCCCCAGGGTCAGCAGGTAGAAGACGCAGCCCACCACCTTGATCACCGGCTTCAGCACGGCGTTGACCACGCCGAAGATCAGCGCCACCACCACGAGGGTGAGCGCCGTGTTGCCGCCGTGCCGGCCGCCCACCTCGACGCCGGGCACGACCAGTGTGGCGATCCACAGAGCGATCGCCGTGATCACCAGCCGGATCAGGAAGCCCACGACACCATCCTGGCACCGCCGGCCGGGCCCGGAGGACCGATTCCGGCTACTCGGCTTTCTCCTCGGCTCCGAGCGCGCACCCGGGTCAGCCCGTACGGTGTGGGTAGCTTTCCACCGGAATCAGGGAGGGACGATGGGTCAGCCCGACGAGGACTTCGCTCCGAGCGACCACCTCGCTCCGGAGGAGCGGGACCCGGAGGCGTCCCCGGCCGACGCCGTGGAGCAGGCCACCTCGATCGACCCGGCCGACGGCGAGCAGGAGCCGAGCCGCGGCCTGGAGGTCGACGACTGGGACGCCATGGAGCAGGCCCGGGTGGTCGCGCCCGACGAGGACGACTACCGCTGATCACGATCGACGGGCGGCAGCGGGCCGCCGGCGGCGGGTGCGTGGGTGTCCACCCGTCGCCGCCGGCGTCAGCGCAGGCCGGTGACCCGCTCTGGGTGCGCCGCGACCCACGCCGCGAGGCGGTCCTCGCGCAGCGCGGCGAGCAGCTCCGGGGCGGCGGCCGGGTCCGGCTCGTAGCGGTGGGCCGGGGCGTCGACCAGTACGGCCGGCAGGTTGAGGCCGACCACCTCGGCGGACTCCAACCGGGGCACGAGGGCCAGCAGGTCGAGCAGCGAGCCGCTCGCCGAGCTGATGGTGAGGTGCGGGCCGATGTCGGCGGCCAGCCGGGACACCCGCACCGGGTCGTGCAGCACGCCCCGCTCGTCGGCCCGGCGCACCAGGGCGGCGGCGAATCGTTGGGCGTTGCGGTCCCGGTCCTGGGAGTCGTCGGCAAGGGTGCGCCGCTGCCGGAGCAGGTCCACGGAGGCGGCACCGTCCAGGTGCTGGCAGCCGGCCGGGTACGTCCGGCTGGTGTGGATCGAGCGCACCTCGGTCGGCAGGCAGAGCTCCACCCCGCCCACCGCGTCGGTGATCTTCCGCAGCACGGGATAGGTCAGCGCCGCCGGACCCGCTTCGTCGCCTGATCCACCCCGTACCGCCGGCGTCCCGTCGACCCACCCGGGTCGGCGGGGTGCCGCCCTTGCCACCCGAAAACGGGACGACGCAAGATCGAGGTCCCTGACACCATTGGCGCGTGCTGCTCACCCTGACCACCACCCACCGGCCGGCGACCGACCTCGGGTACCTGCTGGTCAAGCACCCGGACCGGGTGCACTCCTTCGAGCTGCCCGTAGGCGTCGCGCACGTGGTCTACCCCGAGGCGGACGAGGGGCGCTGCACCGTGGCCCTGCTGGTCGACGTGGACCCGCTGCGGCTGGCCGGCGGTCGCGGCAAGAATCGGGGCCAGCCGACCGCCCCCGACGGCTTCACCCTCGGCCAGTGGGTCAACGACCGCCCGTACGCCGCGTCGAGCCTGCTCGCCTCGGCGCTGGCCAGGGTGTTCCGGTCCGCCCTGCGCGGCGAGTCCCGGGACCGGCCGGAGCTGGCCGCCGCCGAGATCCCGCTGGAGATCCGGGTGCCCGTGCTGCGCTGCCGGGGCGGCGCCGACCTGGCCGCCCGGATGTTCGCGCCGCTGGGCTGGGCGGTGGCGGCCGACCCGATCCCGCTCGACGAGACGTACCCGGAGTGGGGCGACAGCCGGTACGTCGACCTGACGCTGACCGGCACGCTGCGGCTCGCCGACGCGCTGAACCACCTGTACGTGCTGCTGCCGGTGCTCGACGACGCGAAGCACTACTGGGTTGCGCCGGACGAGATCGACAAGCTGCTCCGGGCGGGTGCCGGCTGGCTGGCCGGCCACCCGGAGCGGTCCACCATCACCCGCCGCTACCTGGCCCACCGCCGCGCCCTGGCCGGGGAGGCCATGGCCCGTCTCGCCGAGCAGCGGCTGGCCGAGGAGCCGCCCGCCGACAGCGTGGCCGAGTCCGACGGTGGGGAGGCTGCGCGCCGGCCGTCGCTGGCGGTGCGCCGCAGGGAGGCGGTGCTCGCCGCCCTCGCGGCCAGCGGGGCGACCCGGGTGGTGGACCTCGGCTGCGGCGGCGGGGCACTGCTGTCCGCCCTGGTGGGCGACCGCCGGTACACCGAGGTCGTCGGCACCGACGTGTCCGCCCAGGCGCTGACGCTGGCCGAGCGCCGACTGCGGCTGGACCGGCTGCCGGAGCGGCAGCGCGACCGGATCCGGCTGTGGCAGTCCGCCCTGACCTACCGGGACGACCGGCTGCGCGGGTACGACGCGGCGGTGCTCATGGAGGTCGTCGAGCACGTCGACCTGTCTCGCCTGCCGGCGCTGGAGGACGCCGTGTTCGGTCACGCCCGGCCCGCCACGGTCGTGGTGACCACGCCGAACGCCGAGCACAACGTCCGCTACGAGGGGCTGGGCGCGGGGCGGTTCCGGCACCCGGACCACCGCTTCGAGTGGACCCGCGCGGAGTTCGCCGCCTGGGTCGACCGGGTCACCGCCACGCACGGCTACACCGCGACGATCGGCGGGATCGGCGACGACGATCCCGAGGTCGGCGCCCCCACCCAGCTCGCCGTGTTCACCACCAAACCGACGAATGCCACGGCGCAGCCGGTTGCCACCACGGAGCCGACCACACCGAAGGAGGCGGGCCGATGATCGACATCCCCGAGCTGGCCCTGGTGGCGCTGGTCGGCGTCTCCGGTTCCGGCAAGTCCACCTTCGCCCGGCGACACTTCGCCCCGAGCCAGGTGCTCTCCTCCGACGCGTTCCGGGCGTTGGTCGCCGACGACGAGAACGACCAGTCGGCGTCGGCGGACGCGTTCGACGCGCTGCACCACGTCGCCGGGATCCGGCTGCGGCGCGGCCGGCTCACCGTCGTGGACGCCACCAATCTCCAGCCACACGCCCGCGCCGGACTGGTCCGGGTGGCCCGAGCGCACGACGTGCTGCCGGTGGCGATCGTGCTGGACGTGCCGGAGGCGCTGGCCTGGGAGCGGACCCAGGCCCGCACGGACCGCACCTTCGGCCGGCCGGTGCTGGCCCGGATGCAGCGGGACCTGCGCCGGTCGTACGGGCAGCTGGCCCGGGAGGGCTTCCGCAAGGTGCACGTGCTGCGCGGCGTCGAGGAGATCGACGCGGCGGAGGTGCGGTACGAGAAGCTGTTCAACGACCGGCGGGACCTGACCGGGCCGTTCGACATCGTCGGCGACGTGCACGGCTGCCGCGAGGAGCTGGAGGCGCTGCTGCTCCGGCTCGGCTACGGCCTGCGTCGCGACGACGCGGGCCGCCCGGTGGACGCGGCGCATCCGGCCGGTCGTACCGCCGTCTTCGTGGGTGACCTGGTGGACCGCGGCCCGGACTCCCCCGGGGTGCTCCGCCTGGTGATGGGCATGGTGGCGGCCGGGCACGCGATCTGCGTGCCGGGCAACCACGAGCAAAAGCTGCTGCGCAAGCTGCGCGGCGCGGACGTGCGGCTCACCCACGGCCTGCCGGAGACGCTGGCCCAACTGGCGGCGGAACCGGACAGCTTCGTGGCCGAGGCGGCGGCCTTCATCGACGGCCTGGTCAGTCACTTCGTGCTGGACGGCGGCCGGCTGGTGGTCGCGCACGCCGGGTTGAAGGAGGAGTACCACGGCCGCGCGTCGGGCCGGGTCCGCGCGTTCGCGCTGTACGGGGAGACCACCGGCGAGGTCGACGAGTACGGCCTGCCGGTGCGCTACCCGTGGGCGCGCGACTACCGGGGCTCGGCCATGGTCGTGTACGGGCACACGCCCGCCCCGGAGGCGGAATGGGTGAACAACACGATCTGCGTCGACACCGGCTGCGTCTTCGGCGGGAAGTTGACCGCGCTGCGCTACCCGGAGCGGGAGCTGGTCTCCGTCGGCGCGGTGCAGGAGTGGTACGCCCCGGCCCGGCCGCTGGTCGCGCCGGTCCCGGCCCGCCCGGACACGGTGCTGGACCTGCGCGACGTCTCCGGCCGACGGCACGTCGAGCACCCGTACGGGACGCTGACCGTGCCGGCGGAGAACGCCGCCGCCGCGCTGGAGGTGATGAGCCGGTTCGCGGTCGACCCGAGCTGGCTGACCTGGCTGCCGCCGACGATGGCGCCGTGCTCGACGTCGACGGTCGAGGGATTCCTGGAGCACCCGGCGCAGGCGTTCGCCGACTACCGGTCGGCCGGCGTCGACCGGGTGGTCTGCGAGGAGAAGCACATGGGCTCGCGTGCCGTGGTGCTGGTCTGCCGCGACCCCGACGGCGGCCCGTTCGGGCCGGGCGGCGGCGTGGTGCACACCCGCACCGGCCGGCCGTTCTTCGGCCCGCCGCTGGACGGCGAGCTGCTGGACCGGGTCCGGGCGGCGGTGACCACGGCGGGGCTGTGGGCGGAGCTGGGCACCGACTGGCTGCTGCTGGACTGCGAGCTGCTGCCCTGGTCGGCGAAGGCGGGCGGGCTGATCCGCGAGCAGTACGCGAGCGTGGGCGCGGCCGGTCGGGCCGCCCTGCCGGCGGTGCTGGCCACTCTGGATGCGGCGGCCGGTCGGGGCCTGCCGGTCGGGGAGCTGCGGGAGCGGATGGCCGTCCGGTCCGTGGAGGTCGAGGCGTACTCGGCGGCGTATCGGGCGTATGTGGCGCCGACTGACGGGCTGCGCGGGGTGACCCTCGCCCCGTTCGTGGTGCTCGCCTCCGCCGGGGCCAGCCACGCCGACCGGGACCACGGCTGGCACCTCGACCTGGCCGACCGGCTGTGCGCCGCCGACCCGGGGTTGTTCACCCTCACCCGGCGGCGGGTCGTCGACCTGGCCGACGCCTCGGCCGAGGCCGACGCCACCGACTGGTGGCTGGCGCTGACCGGCGGCGGCGGGGAGGGCATGGTGGTCAAGCCGTACGCCGGGCCGGCCGCCCGGTCCTCGCGGGGGTCGCTGCTCCAGCCGGGGATCAAGTGCCGGGGCCGGGAGTACCTGCGGATCATCTACGGCCCCGGGTACACCGGGCCGGAGCAGCTCGCCGCGCTGCGCCGACGGTCGCTGGGCCGCAAGCGGGGGCTGGCCCTGCGGGAGCACGCCCTCGGGCTCGCCGCCCTGGACGCGCTGTCGGCGGGCGCCCCGCTCTGGCGCCGCCACGAGCTGGTCTTCGCCATCCTGGCCTGCGAGTCCGAGCCGGTCGACCCCCGCCTGTGACGGTGGTCGAAGGGCTGGCCGAGGGCGCGGCCCGGCACCGTCCCGGGTGGACCGGGGCGGTGCCGGGCGGGAGCGGAACCGGGGTTCGGTACCCTGTGTGGCCGTGGACACAGCAGAGAAGGCACGGGCGGCCGTCGAGACCGTCGCCCTGAATCCGCTCGACCCGAAGGATCTGCTCCATACCTTCGGGCTGATCGGCGTCTGGGTGATCCTGTTCGCCGAGACGGGGCTGCTCGTCGGCTTCTTCTTCCCGGGCGACTCGCTGCTGTTCCTGGCCGGCGTCGCCGCATCGCCGGTGGCGGACGCGATCTTCGGCGACGGCACCCGGATCTCCCTGATCGGGCTGCTGATCGGCGGGCCGATCTGCGCGATCGTCGGCGCCCAGCTCGGGCACTGGCTCGGCGCGCGGTACGGCCGGCGGATGTTCGAGCGCCCCAACTCCCGGCTGTTCAAGCGGGAGTACGTGGAGAAGGCGGAGTACTACTTCCAGAAGTTCGGCCCGGCCAAGGCCGTGGTGCTGGCCCGGTTCATCCCGATCGTCCGCACGTTCCTCAACCCGGTGGCCGGGACGCTCGGCATGCCGGCCAGGCAGTTCCTGCTCTGGAACGTCGTCGGCGCGATCCTCTGGGTGGACGGCATCCTGCTGATCGGGTACCTGCTCGCCGAACAGATCTACAACGCGATCGGCGACAAGATCGACCGGTACATCCTGCCGGTGGTCGCGCTGATCATCTTGATCTCGGTGCTGCCGATCTTCTTCGAGTTCCTCCGCGACCGGCGGGCCCGCAAGCGCGGCGAGGTGATGACCGTGGTGGCGGCGGCGAGCGCCGCCGGCGCGATGGAGGCTGTCCGGGACACCGTGGAGCACCACCGTCACCACCACGCCCACGACCGGTCGCCGCAGCAGCCGAACGGGCAGCAGCAGTACCCCCAGTACGGGCAGCAGGAGCCGCAGCAGCAGCCACACGAGGGCGACCGGTGGCCGGAGCAGGGCCGGGGCCGCTGACGGCGCGATCCGTCACGACGTACGCCGATGGCCGGCCCCGAGCTGCGGGACCGGCCATCGGTCGAGGCCGTGACGAATCGACGGCGGACGAATCAACGAGGCAACTGCCGGTGACGCGGCCCCGCGTCACCGCCCGGTGGTGGCGCCACCCCTGACACGCCACCCGATGCCGACCCGAGGCGGGACGGCCCGGAACAGAGCCTTGTCGTCAGCGAGCCTTCTTGGTGGCCCGCTTGCGCGGCGGGGTGAGCAGATCCGCGATCGTCGCGATCGCGGACGGCACCAGCCGGTAGTACGCCCAGACACCGCGCTTCTCCCGCTCCAGCAAGCCGGCCTCGGTGAGGATACGCAGGTGGTGACTGACCGTCGGCTGGGAGAGGCCGAGCGGTGCGGTCAGGTCGCACACGCACGCCTCGCCCTCGGGCGCCGACTGGATCAGGCTGAGCAGCCGCAGCCGAGCGGGGTCCGCGAGGGCCTTGAGGACCCCCGCAAGCCGCTCGGCGTCGGCACGTTCGATCGGCTCGCCGGCAAGCGGCGAGATCTGAGGCATGGTCATTTCAGCCAACGCAGTTCCCACGTATTCCATCCTTCCACCAGCAGCATCGATCCGCCTGCATATCAGCAGATCCGAATCGGCAAACTTTTAGGCCACAAGGCCGAGGTCAGCCAACGTATAGGCCGCCCGATACGGCAGTCCGGCGGCTCGCACCGCGTCGCCGGCGCCACGATCAACAATAACCGCAACACCCACCACTTCGGCCCCGGCCTCGCGCAACGCTTCCACCGCGGTCAGCACGCTGCCACCGGTGGTTGACGTGTCCTCGACCGCCAACACCCGCCGTCCGGCCACGTCCGGTCCCTCGATGCGGCGTTGCAGACCATGAGCCTTACCCGCTTTACGGACGACAAAAGCATCGAGCGACCGGCCGGTCGTCGACGCGGCGTGCAGCATTGCGAGGGCGACGGGGTCGGCGCCCAGGGTCAGGCCACCGACGGCGTCGTACTCCCAGTCGGAGGTCAGGTCGAGCAGTGCTCGACCGACCAGCGGTGCGGCCTGGTGATGGAGCGTGACACGCCGCAGATCGACGTACCAGTCCGCCTCCTGGCCCGACGAGAGCACCACCCGCCCGTGGACCACGGCTAGGTCGTTGATGAATTTGCGCAGGTCGTCGTGGTCCCCCATGGCGATAGAGGTTACTGCGCAAGTCTGGGAGCCGTGTGTCGGGTCCACCCCGATCAGCCCTGCGGGCGACCGATGGTTGGCGATGTTCGGCTACTCTGTGCGACCGCTGCCGCCGGGCAGGGGCGGACACCTGCCGCCGGGCCCGACGGAAGGCACTGTGCCGTAGGTCAGCCGACGCGGCGGTCGTCGCGACCGCGGGTGTCCCGGGCGAACCGGCGCAGCAGGCTCCGCGGCGCGTGCCGGACCCCGGCGACGGCCAGCTTGTAGCGCCGCGACGGAACGCTTACGGAGCGGCCTTTCCGCAGGTCACGAAGGGCTTCGTCGACCACCTGTCCGGCCTGGAGCCACATGAAACGGGGGGTCCCGGACATGTCGATCCCGAGCCGTTCGTGCGCGCCGGTGCGGGTGTAGCCGGGACACAGGGCCATCACGCGCACCCCGGACGCGGCGGTGGTCAGATCGACGGACTCGCTGAACGCGGTGACCCACGCCTTGCTGGCCGGGTACGTCGAGCCGGGCATGACCGGCCCGAAGCCCGCAACCGAAGAGACATTTATCACTGCCCCGTGGCCCCGGCGGGTCATCGGGCCGACCGCGGCGAGGGTCAGCCGCAGCACGGCGTGCACGTTCAGCCGCAGCAAGCGGGACTCGTCGGCGACCGAGGAGCTCAGGAAGGGCTGGTTGAGGCTGATCCCGGCGTTGTTGACCAGCAGCTCTACCGGGCTGCCCTCGGCCAGCCGGAGTTCCACGGCGGCGCAACCGTCGTCGGTGGACAGGTCCGCCGCGATCACCTCGGCCGGGTGGCCGTACCTGCCGGTCAGTTCCGCGGCGACCGCCGCCAGCCGGGCGGCATCGCGCGCCACCAGCACGAGGGCCCAACCGTCGGCGGCCAGCCGGCGCGCGAACTCCGCGCCGATACCGGCGGTCGCGCCGGTGACCAGCGCGCGGCGCTCGGCGGGAACCTGCTCTGCCGTCACGGGTGTCCTCAGCGGATCGGGTACAGGGGCGCGGCCGGCGGGGGACCGGCCGGGGCCGGCACGGGACGGCCTCGGCGGAACCACGCGTTGGCGGCCGGCAGGGCCAGCAACGCGGTTACCACAAGGTAACCGAGTATCTGGCCGGCGGAAAGGGCCGCGTTGACCGGGATCCACCAGGACGGGTAGGCGTCGCCGAGGAGCCCGAGCGTCTCGGCGGTGGTGGCCTGGTCCCTCCCGGACAGCCGCAGCGGAACGGCCCGCTGGCCGACCAGCGCCGCGAGCCCGCAACAGCCGAAGGCCAGGCCCAGTCCGCAGACCACCCAGGTCGCCACCCGGGACCCGGGCCGACCGGCGAACAGGCCGAGCGCCAGCCCGACGAGCACGACGCCGACCAGCACGGTCAGCGCCGCCGACACCCCCACCGCCAGCCGCAACAGGGTGACCAGGCCGTCGGTCTCCCCGGCACCGGCGGTGGTGCCGGCCGCCGCCGCCCGGAACCGGTCGACGGTGCCGCCGAGGGCGACCAGGCCGGCGACCGCGTAGGCCAGCGCGCCGACGGCCATCAGCACCAGCACCGCCGCCGCCAGCCCCACGACCGCGGGGCGACGGGGCTGCGCCTGATCGGGGTACGACACGACAGATCCCTCCGGTAGGCGTCCGTGTGGAACCTACTCGGAGGGATCGTCGATGTCGCCGTTATCCGGCGTGCCCAGTCCGCCACCCGGGCTGCGCGGGCCGGCGGCCTGGGCGGTGTCCGGTGCTCAGTCCGACGACGACGATCCACCGCCGGAGGACGATCCGGAGTCCCCGCCACCGCCGGAGGACGATCCGGAGTCGCCGCCGCCGGACGGCCCGGAGTACCCGCCGCTCGTGGACGGCCCCGAGTCGCCCCACTGGCCCGGCCCGGACGGGTCCGGCCGGTCGGACGAGGACGGCCCCGGGGTCGGCTGGTCCGGGTACGGAGTCGGCTGGTCCGGGGAGGACGAGCCGGGGGTCGCGTGCGGGTGGGTCGGCTGGCCGGGCTGGCCCGGACCGTGCGGGTAGCCGGGTGCCGCCGGGTAGCCCGGGGCCTGCGGGTAGCCCGGGTTCTGCGGATAGCCCGGGTTCTGCGGATAGCCCGGGTTCTGTGGGTAGGCCGGGTAGGCGGCACCCGGAACCGGGGGCTCCCAGCCCTGCCGCGGCTTACGGAAGAACTCGTTCGCGGCCGGCAGGGCCAGCAGGATCAGCGCGGTCAGCAGGGCGAGCAGCGCGACGACGGCGAGCAGGGTGCTGACCGGGGTCAGCCACGAGGGCAGCTCCTGCTCCAGCCGACGCTGGATCTCCTCCGGGCTCGGCGCGTCGCCGGAGGTCTGGCCGCTGCCGGCGAAGCCGCCGGCGAGCCCGCTGATCAGGTTGCTGCCGGTGCAGCAGACCAGGATGCCGCCGACCACCCAGGTGGTGATCCGGGCGCCGTTGCGGCCCCGGTTGTTGAGCATGGCCAGCACCACCAGCCCGATCCCGATGAGCAGGACCAGGATGGCCCCACCGATGCCGATCGCGACGGTGAAGTCCGCCAGCGCGTCGGCGCCGTTGGCGTCAGTGCCCGAGTACGCGTCGTGCAGCACGTCGCGGGTGGTGCCGATGGTGGTCAGCGTCAGGATCAGCTGGATCACCTGGATCACGGCGACGAGGATCAGCAGGTAGCTGGAAATGGTGACGACGGCCGGACGTGTCCGGGCCGGCGGTGGGCTGTGGGGGTCGACCACGGTGCTCCTTCCCTGGAGTCGGGTTCACACCGTATCCAGTACGGGCCAGCCCGGCACGTCAGATGGTGCGGGGCGCGCCGGATGCGGACGCGCGCCGGTCGGCTTCCCGGCGCAGCTGCCGGTGCTCGGCGGTCACCACGGCGAGCAGGAACAGGTCGGCACCCACCGCGGTGACCGCGCCGAACTGGTTGACCGTGAAGTTGAAGATCTGCCCGAACAGCAGGTCGACCAGGATCGCCAGCTTGAACAGCCGGAACGCGTCGACCGGGTCCCGGCGCAGCCGGAACGCCGCCGTGACGCTGAGCACGGCGGTGACCAGCGCGGACGCCGAGACGCCGAGCACCGCGCCCCACTCCCGCTCCTGGTCCAGCGCGCCGGTCACCCCGTCCAGCAGCACGCCGATCAGGGTCAGGGCCGGCGCCGCCACCAGGTAGACCACCACCAGGCTGACCAGCCAGCGCTGGGCGGTCAGCCCGATGACGAACCGGCGGAGCCGGGCCAGCCATGGCTGCCAGAACCGGGGCGGCGGCGGCTCCCGGCGGGGCACCGCGTCGAGCAGCCCGGCCACGGCGGCCTCGGTCAACGCCCCGGAGCCCCGGGCCAGCCGGAGCACCTCGGCCCGACGCCGGTCGGTGAGACCGTTGATCAGGCCGCCGAGCACGGCGTCCAGGGCGTTCGCGGTGCGCTCGGCGGGGAGCAGCCGGGTCCGCCCGCGCACCGCCTGGGTGATGACCACGAGCAGGGCGAAGACGCCGTAGATGATGCCGGCTGCCGGGGCGTAGAAGTAGTCCGTCCCGGTGGTGACGAACTTTCCCACCTCGTCGATGAACAGGCCGAATCCGATGCCGCCGAGGATCGCGCCGGTCATCCGGGCCGCGCCGCCGAGGAAGACCAGCGCCACGCCGAGGCCGGCGGCCATCAGCAGGCCGCCCCAGAGCACGTGCGCGATGTGCAGGCCGCCGCCGCCGAGCTGCGGGTAGTCGGTGGCCTGGAGGTACGCCCGGATGAGCAGCACAGAGGCCACCCCGGACAGGACGAACGCCTCAAGGTACGCCGCCGCAGCCTCCGCCCGGGGCGGCATCCACCGGCGACGCGACGGTCCGCGCACCATGGCAACGACCCTAGTAGCCGCGCCACTCGGCGCGGGCGTACTCCAGCACGCGGGGCCGCAACAGGGTCGAGGCGGGCAGGTCGATCCGGCTCCGGTCGGCGGGGAAGTTCGCGGCCGACGCCAGCGTCCCGGCGGTGAGGAAGCGCAGCCCTGACGCGTCGGCCGGCAGCGCCAGCCCCGGCGGGGTGCCCCCCGGCGCGGCGAGCACGAACCCCCAGTCGCCGAAGCTCGGCACGTCGACGTGGTATGGCACGGTGGCGAAGCCGGCCTCCCGCACGGACGCCTCGATCGACCAGTACGACCGGGGCGCGAAGTACGGCGAGCCGGACTGCACGACCAGCCGTCCGCGCTCGGCGAGCACCGCCCGGATCAGCTCGTAGAACTCGACGGTGTAGAGCTTTGCGGTGGCCGTCTCGTCCGGGTCGGGCAGGTCGGCGACCACCACGTCGAACCGCTCGGTGGCGGCGCGCAGCCAACCGAACGCGTCGACGTTGACCACCCGCACCCGGGGGTCGGCGAACGCGTCGCCGTTGAGCCGGCGCAGCTGCGGCTCGCTGCGGGCGAGCGCCACCACGGCCGGGTCGAGGTCGACCACGGTCACCCGGCGCACGTCGGGATAGCGCAGGATCTCCCGGACCGCGAGCCCGTCCCCGGCGCCGAGCACCAGCACCTCGCCGCGGGGGCCGTTCAGCGCGGGGTGCACCAGCGCCTCGTGGTAGCGGTACTCGTCGACCGAGCTGAACTGGAGGTCGCCGTTGAGGAACAGCCGCAGGTCGGTGTCGGCGTGGCCGACCTCCCGCACCGAGCGGGTGAGCACGATCTCCTGGTACCGGCTCCGTTCGGCGTGCACCACCGGGTCCCGGTAGAGCTGCTGCCGGGCGGTCAACTCGAAGTCGTGGGCGGTGATCCACGCGTACCCGAGGCAGAGGGCGACCACGACGGAGCCGCCGCCGACCGCGATCCGCGCCCGGCGGCTCAGCTCCGCGCGGAACACCGTGCAGACCAGCGCGACGCCGGCCACCGCGTTCACCGCGCCGACCACCAGGGCACCCTTGAGCTGGCCGAAGACGGGCATCAGCAGGAACGGGAAGGCGAGCCCGCCGAGCAGTGCGCCGACGTAGTCGGCGGCGAACAGGTCGGCCACCGCGCTGCCTGCGGACTGTTCCCGGATGCGTTGCAGCATGACCATCAGCAGCGGGATCTCCGCGCCGATCAGCAGGCCGAGCACGAACGCGGTGCCGACCAGCGCCGGACCGTACATGTCCAGCCAGGCGAAGGCCGCGTACAGGCCGAGCACCGACAGCCCGCCCAGCAGGGCCAGGGCCAGCTCGACCAACGCGAACGCGGCGGCGGCCCGGGACTGCAACGGCTTGGCGGCGAGCGCGCCGACGCCCATCGCGAAGACCATCACGCCGAGCACGATCGACGCCTGGCCGACGGTGTCGCCGATCAGGTAGCTGCCGAGCGCGACGAGGGCCAGCTCGTACACCAGGCCACAGGCGGCGCAGACGAAGACCGCGACCAGCACCGCGGCGCGGGACAGCCGCCAGCGCGGCCGGGCGGTGGGGCCGCCGTCGGCCGCCGCCGGCGCCTCGGTGGTCACGCCTTCCCCCGGGTACGCCCGGCGGGTGCCTGGGCGCGCTGCCGACTGCGCCGCACGAACCCCACGGTGAACAGCAGCGCGGCGACCAGCAGCAGCCCGGCGGTGGCGAGCAGCCAGCCCCACCGGTCCCGCCAGAAGTCGCTGCCGACGTCGGGCAGCGGGGCAACCGCCGCGCCCGGCACGGCGGCGGGGGTGGCGGCGGGCTCGGCCATGCCGGCCTCCGCCATCAGCAGGGGCAGCGCCACGGCCGCCCGGCAGACCGCCCAGCCGGGGTCGTCGACGAAGGCGCCGTCGTCCAGCCCGAACCGTTGCAGGCCGTTCTTCACGGCGTACAGGTCGGCCCGGGCCATGTCGGTCGAGCCCTTCACGTAGAGGCTCGCCGAGTCACTGCTCTCGCTGCTCTCCGAGGTGTACCTGACCTCGGCGGTCACCTCGACCCAGCGCGGGCAGGCCGGGTTGTCGACCACGGCCACCCCGTCGCCGAGGTTGGAGCCGACGCTGACCACCGAGCCGTAGTAGCTCTCCAGCCGCCAGCCGTAGCAGATGCCCTGGCTGGTGGCGGCCTGCGCGAGGATCGGCACGGTGTCGGCGCGCTCGTCGGCCGCCGGAGCGGGAACGGTGGTGCCGCCGGAGTCGCCGTTGAGGACGCCGACGCCGATGCAGCCACCGACCACGACGACGGTGACCAGGGCGACGATCCAGCCGGAGGCGGCCGAGGACGAGGCCTTCACCGCCGGCTTGCCCGGCCGCCTGCCGCCCGGGTGAGCTGAAGCGGCCATCAACTGATCGCGGCGGCGATGATCGCGCCGGTGGCGAGGTGCACCACGGCCGACACCCACACGGCGGGGTGCGGCTCCGGGTCGACGAGCAGCTCACCGAGCCGGCCCGGGGTCACCGCGTCGAGCAGCAGGAACGCGGCGGCCATGATGACCAGGCCGACGATCCCGTACGCCGTCGCGCCGACCAGGCCGATGAGGAAGTCGTCCTCGCTGGCCACGATCGCCGCGACCACGATGGTGCCGACGCCGAGCAGGTTGGAGGAGAGCAGCAGCGCGGCGTTGCGGTTGCGCTCGGTCCAGATCAGCTCGTGGAGCTTGCCAGGGGTGGCCACGTCGACCAGCCCGTAGCCGATGCCCATCAGGACGACGCCGACCACGCCGTAGGCGAGGGTCACCAGCAGATCGATGACGAGGTTCTGCACAGAGGGCTCCAGGGTGAGGGGGTCGGTCGTCGGGCTACTTGCCGGTGCCGGGGCCGCCGCCCCGGACGGTGCTGCCGCGTCCCCAGCCCCAGTGCGACCCGACGGTCGAGTGGTAGCGAGGGTAGGCGGTGGTCATGCGTTCGAGCAGGATCACCGAGCCGGCGGCGATCGGCAGGATCACCACCGAGTCGTCGTCGTAGCGCAGATAGACGCCGCTGCCGTCGATGTACTGGTCGGCCGGCTTCCAGGCGTCGGTCATCTCGTCGGCGACCTGGCTGGGCGACTTCGACGAGGTGTACGCGGCGGCGTTCCCGCCGATGTCCCGGCTCACCGCCCGGGTGTACCTGTCCTCCACGTAGCCGCGCGGGGAGAAGTTGCCGTAGAAGATCGCGAAGGCGGCGATCAGCGCACCGATCACGGCGACCGCCGCTCCCACCACGAACCAGGGTCGGTACGTCTTCACAGGGACACCACCGTCTCGGTCAGGACAAGCTCGTTGGTCTGGGGGTACGCGTGCCAGGTGCGCCAGGAGACCGTCCCGTCCGGCGGATCCGGTCGGACCGCGAGGGCGGTCACCGCGTCCGCATCGCCCGGGAAGACCCCGACCAGGGCGTACGGGTCGTTGGCCAGCTCTGCGCGGAGCGCGGCGACCCGGTCGCTCAGCTCCGTTCCGGCCGGCCGCAGCACCGTGGCGGTGAACCAGTAGCCGTTCGCCTCGTCCAGCCTCGTGGCGGGCAGCTCGGGCGGGCTGCCGGGCAGGCAGGCCACGGTCTCGGTCAGCTCGGTGCCCGCCGCGCGGAGCACCACCTGGTGGGAGGCGCCGAGCAGGCGCAGCCGCAGCCGGACACCGGCGGGCAGGTCGAGGTCGAGCACGTGCAGCGCGGGGCGCTCCGCGTCGCCGAGGGCGAGGCTGAGGTCGGCGGCGCTGGTGTCGACGTACGGGGTGTCGAGGGTGACCAGCACGGGTCAGCTCACCTTCCCGGGGCCGGCCTGCGGGTAGATCATCACCTCGGAGCGGTGCAGCACCTCGCCCCGCGCCACCTCCCACGCGGCGTTGCCGTACGCCTCGAAGGAGAGCCGGAGGGCACCCGGGCCCCGGTAGTCGTGATAGCGCATGGCGCCGGACGGGTCAAGGCCGGTGGTCCCGGTGCCGGTGAAGAGCGCGTGCCCGGACTCGTTGCTGGTGTACCGGTGGCCGTCGAGGTCGACGGTCGGCGGGCCAGGGGTGAGGGTGAGCGCCGGGTCGGTCTTCCAGAACACCAGCTCCAGGTCCGGGTCCTCCTCGACGGAGAGCCAGAGCTGGCCACCGCCGGCGTCGTCGAGCAGGTGCTCCGACCAGGTCCAGCTGCCCTCCTTGAGCAGCACCGAGCCGCGCACCGCGTACGACGTCCCACGGATCTCGACGATGTCGCCGGGGCTCAGCCGGCGCGGGTCGCCCCGCAGCGCGTCGGCGTCCCGGTCGCGGAACGGGTCGGTCGGGCCGGGGTGCCGGGGCGGCTTGGTCCGGGTCCGCCGAATCGCCACCACGGCGATGACGATCCCGGCCACCGCGATGAGGCAGCCCGCCGCCGCCACCAGATATGCCACCGATCCGTTCAATCCGATCGCCTCCCCAGTTGCGTCGGCGGAGACGGTAACAACCCTGCGCACGTCAGGGAACCTCGCGATCGCTGAGTAGGGGCTCAGCTACCTGGCGCTGCGGGCGGATCGGGGACCGGGGGCCCGGCCGGCGCGGGGGTCGAACCGGGCGGCACTGACGCCGGACCGGCCGGGCCGGGCGACGTCGGGGGGTGGGCGAGGTGCAGGGCCGGGTCGGGGCAGATCAGGTACCCCGACGGGACCGGGTACCCGGCCGGCACCCAGGCGCCCGCCGGCGCGACCGGCGGGAGCGGGGCGGTGGGCCAGCCGACGTAGGGCACCGGGCCGGCCGGCGGCTGCGCCCGAGGGCGGAAGTACCGGTTCGCGGGCGGCAGGGAGAGCAGCAGCACCACGGTCGCGGTGAGCAGCAGCGCGGTCAGCACGCTGATCCCGATGATCGGGAAGATCACATCGTCGTGTGACTCCTGCCGGCCGTACAGGGTCTCCAGGAACCTCGACTCCTGCCAGAAGTCCTCCTCGGGGAGCGGCTCCCCCTCGGGGCCCATCCCCTCGGAGAACCCGAACGCGAGGATGAGCGGGAACAGCAGCGTGCCGGAGCACGCCGGACCGAGACAGAGCAGCAGTTGCCCACCGGCGGAGACGAAGACCAGGATGCGCGCGACGTTGCGCCCTCGCAGCAGCGGTAGTGCGGTGCCGGCGAGCCAGCCGGCGAGCAGCAGGACGGGAATGCCCATGAAGAGGGTGCCGAAGACGTTGGTGTCCCGCTCGTCGCGCACCTCGGCGGGGTCCGCGTCCGGCACCAGCCGGGCCACCCGGCTGATCTCGCCGTCGAAGCGCACCGCCTCGTACACCATCAGGGCGACCAGTCCGAGCAGGATCAGCACGGTGGCGATCTGGAGCCAACAGGCGACGACGACCGAGGTCGGTCGGGGCGGACGGACCGGGGCGGCCACGGGTGCGGTCATGGCAGGACCGTACGGCCGGCGGCCGGTGGGTGTCAGCCCCGATCGGTCAGCGTCGACCCGGCTGGTCGATCAACCCTCGGCGAGCCGGGCGGCGGCGTACTCGCCCAGCCGGCTCCGGCCCATGACGCAGCCGCCGAAGGTGGTGAACTCGGCCGGCTCGTCGCGCAGTGACTCCCACGCCGCCCGCGCGCCCGCCGGGTCGACCCGGCCGAGCAGCGTCGCCGCGTACGCCCGACCGGCTGGCGAGCCGTGTTCCAGCAGCCGGTCGACCTTCCGCCGGGCCTGCTCCGGGTGCGCGTCGAGCTGCCGCTCGACCTCCTGGTACGCCTCGGTCACCGGCAACAGCGTGCCGGCGAAGCCCACCCCGCCGAACGCGAGGGTGTCGGCCTTCGCCAGCTCCCGCACCGCCGCGTCGAGCTCCTTGTTTCCGCGTCCGAACATGCCCACCTCCATACCCGATCGGGCGAAGAGGCCCCCTGTCAACGCCGAAACGTTGCACAGGGGGCCCCTTCCGACACCTGGGCGGCGGCGTCAGGCGGTGACGGTCAGGCCGTCCCGGCCGTCGGCCAGGTCGACCCTCACCGTGTCGCCGTCGCGGACCGTGCCGGAGAGCAGCGCCCTGGCGAGCTGGTCGCCGATGGCGGACTGCACCAGCCGGCGTAGCGGCCGGGCACCGTAGATCGGGTCGTACCCGTGCTCGGCGAGCCAGCCGCGAGCCGCCTCGGTGATCTCCAGGCCGAGCCGGCGGTCGGCCAGCCGCCGACGCATCCGCTCAAGCTGGATGTCCACGATGGCCCGCAGGTCGTCCCCGTGCAGCGCGGCGAAGACCACGATGTCGTCGAGCCGGTTGAGGAACTCCGGCTTGAAGTGCGACCGGACCATCGCGAGGACGCCCTCCCGGCGCTGCTCCTCGGCCATCGTCAGGTCGCTGATCACCGACGACCCGAGGTTGGAGGTGAGGACCAGGATCGCGTTGCGGAAGTCCACCGTGCGGCCCTGGCCGTCGGTGAGCCGACCGTCGTCGAGCACCTGGAGCAGCACGTCGAACACGTCGGGGTGGGCCTTCTCCACCTCGTCCAACAGGATCACCGAGTACGGCCGGCGGCGCACCGCCTCGGTGAGCTGGCCGCCCGCCTCGTAGCCCACGTACCCGGGCGGGGCGCCGACGAGGCGGGCGACGGAGTGCTTCTCGCCGTACTCGCTCATGTCGATGCGGACCATGGCCCGCTCGTCGTCGAAGAGGAACTCCGCGAGCGCCTTGGCCAGCTCGGTCTTGCCGACGCCGGTCGGGCCGAGGAACAGGAAGCTGCCGGTCGGGCGGTCCGGGTCGGCGACGCCGGCCCGGGCCCGGCGGACCGCGTCGGAGACCGCGGCGACGCCCTCGGCCTGGCCGACGACCCGCGAGCCCAGCGACTCCTCCATCCGGAGCAGCTTGGCGGTCTCGCCCTCCAGCAGCCGGCCGGCGGGGATGCCGGTCCAGGAGGCGACCACGGCGGCGATGTCGTCCGCGCCGACCTCCTCCTTGAGCATCGCGCCCTCGGCCTGGAGCCGGGCCAGCTCCTCCTCGGCCTTCGCCAGGTCGGCCTTGAGCTCGGGAATCCGGCCGTAACGCAGCTCGGCGGCCCGCTCCAGCTCGCCGTCGCGCTCGGCCCGCTCGGCCTCGCCGCCGAGCCGCTCCAGCTCCTCCTTGGCCGTGGAGAGCCGGGTGATGTGGTCCTTCTCCAACTGCCAGCGCTCGGACAGCGCGGTGAGCTGCTCGCGCTTGTCGGCCAACTCCTTGCGCAGCCGCTCCAACCGGTCGGCGGAGGCGGCGTCCGGCTCCTTGGCCAGCGCCATCTCCTCGATCTCCAGCCGGCGCACCGCCCGCTCGATCTCGTCCACCTCGACCGGCCGGGAGTCGATCTCCATGCGCAACCGGGACGCGGACTCGTCGACCAGGTCGATGGCCTTGTCCGGCAGGAATCGCTCGGTGATGTACCGGTCGGACAGGGACGCGGCGGCGACCAGGGCGGCGTCCGTGATCCGCACCCCGTGGTGCACCTCGTAGCGCTCCTTGAGGCCGCGCAGGATGCCGATGGTGTCCTCGATGGTCGGCTCGCCGACCAGCACCGGCTGGAAGCGGCGCTCCAGGGCCGGGTCCTTCTCGATGTGTTCGCGGTACTCGTCGAGGGTGGTCGCGCCGACCATCCGCAGCTCGCCGCGCGCCAGCATCGGCTTGAGCATGTTGCCGGCGTCCATCGAGCCCTCGCCCTTGCCGGCGCCGACAACGGTGTGCAGCTCGTCGAGGAAGGTGATGACCTGCCCGTTGGAGTTCTTGATCTCCTCCAGCACGGACTTCAGCCGCTCCTCGAACTGCCCCCGGTACTGCGCGCCGGCCACCATCGCGCCGAGGTCGAGCGAGATCAGCTTCTTGCCCCGCAGCGACTCGGGCACGTCGCCGGCCACGATCCGCTGGGCCAGGCCCTCGACGATCGCCGTCTTGCCGACGCCGGGCTCGCCGATCAGCACCGGGTTGTTCTTGGTACGCCGGGACAGCACCTGGATCACCCGGCGGATCTCGGAGTCCCGGCCGATCACCGGGTCGATCTTGCCGTCCCGCGCGCTGGCGGTCAGGTCGACGCCGTACTTGGTCAGTGCCTGGTAGGTCTGCTCCGGGTCGGCGGTGGTGACCCGCCGGTCCCCGCCCCGGACGGTCGGGAAGGCGGCGACCAGGTTCTCCTCGGTCGCGCCGGCGTTCCTCAGCGCGCCGGCGACCGCGCCGCCGACCCGGGCCAGGCCGGCGAGCAGGTGCTCGGTCGAGGTGTACTCGTCGCCCAGCGGCCGGGCGATCTGCTCGGCGGCGCCGATGGCGTTGACGAACTCGCGGGCCAGGGTGGGCTCGGCGAGGCTGGAGCCCCTGGCTGCCGGCAGGCCGTCGACCGCGCGTTGGGCGGCCCGGCGCAGCTCGGCGGGGTCGGCCCCGGCGGCGCGCAGCAGGCCCGCCGCGGTCGATCCCTCGGTGTCCAGCAGCGACAGCAGCAGGTGCCAGGGCTCCACGGTGGCGTGGCCGCGCTGGTTCGCCAGCGCGACGGCACCGGTAATGGTTTCGCGGCTCTTGGTGGTGAGACGTTCCGTGTTCATGGGCTCCCCCGGATCGGCGTGTCCACTAGGAAGGACACAACCAGAGTTGAGCCTATTCCGCTCAACCCTGGGGGTGTGAGCTGGGTCACCTACGCTGCTTCCACCGCCAGCCGAGCTCCCCGGCGGCCGGCAGGGGGCCGGGCAGCTCCGGGCAGCTCCACAGGCGGTTAAATAGGGCCCTCACCGGCTTGGCACAACCGGTGCGGGCAGCCGCCATCCGCACGAGCCGGCCGCTCAGGTGGGTTCCAGCACCACCCGCACCCAGTGGCGGCTGCCGACCGGCCCCGAGGCCAGCAGTACCTCGTCGGAGGCGCGGCCCAGCACCGTGCCGTCGTCCAGCAGGGTCAGGTGGTGCTCGGGGCCGACCGGCCAGTCGAGCCGGTCGTACCGGCCGTCGGCGACCACGCCCACGCCGTCCGGGCCGCTGACGGCGAACCGGCCGGTGGTCAGGGGTACCGCCGAGTGTGCCCGCGCCGGATGCCCCTCGGCGGGCACCGGCATCCACCGACCCAGGTATCGCCAGAAGGTGGGAAACCTCGTCCGGTCCGGCGGCCAGCCGATCAGCCGCGCCTCGCCGTCCGGCCCGGCCACCGGGCGCAGCATCCCGACCTCGCCGTCGGGGGCCGGCACCGCCGTCCGCTGCCAGCTCCGCCCGCCGTCGGGCGAGATCGCCGCGTACGGTCTCCCGCCGCCGCCGACGCCGGCCGCCACCAGCAGGCCACGGGTCTCGACGAGGCCGTGCAGTTCGGGCACCGGCGGCTGGGCGGGCAGGGGTGTCATCCGCCGCCCCTGCCAGCGAACCGCCCGGCCGGTGGCCTCGTCGATCTGGAACTGGCCCTGGGCGGCCTGCCAGGCCGCGGGGGCCCGCTCCCCGATGGCGTGCGCGAAGGTGACGCCGCCGTCGGTGGAGGTGTACCAGTCGCGGGGCTCGGAGTGGAGCGCCAACACGCCGGGGACGGCGTACAACTGCTGGCTGCCGGCGACCGGACGGGGATGTCGCCGCTGCTGCCAGGAACGCCCGCCGTCCACCGTCGTGTAAAACAGCGCCGGGCAGTTCCGGTCCGGGGGCTCGCCTCCGCAGCTCGCGAAGAGGGCGTACCCCTGCTCGGCGGTGACGAACTCGACGTACGGCGGGTCGTACCGCCGGCCGACGGCGACCCGGACCTCGCGTACCTCGACGTCGGAGGCCGTGGGGGACGACGCCGGCGCGGTGGTCGCCGGATTGGGCGGAGGGACCGTCCGGTCCGGGGGCGGGCGACGGACCGGACCGATCGAACAGCCCGTCACCAGCGGTACGAGCAGCACAGCGACCGCCCATCGGAGGAACCGACCATTCATCGACCTTCCCCTCAGCCGGTAGCCTTGCGCACGTGCGAGTACGTGTCGAACAGACTGCCCTCCCCGGAATCGGAATGCGTCACGATCTGATGACGGAATCCGGCCGCCGGCTCGGAGTGGTTTCCCACCGCAATGGCCGCCGCGACCTCGTCCTGTACGACCCGGAAGATCCCGATTCATGCCAGCACGACATACCCCTCACCGACGACGAGGCGGAGGCGCTGGCCGACATCCTCGGCGCGTCGCTGATGCTGGGCCAGCTGTCCGGGCTCCGGGAGCAGGCCGCCGGGCTGCTCACCGAGCAAATCATCATCACGGCCGGCTCGAAGTACGTCAACAAGCGGCTCGGCGACACCAAGGCACGCACCCGGACCAGCGCCTCCATCGTTGCGGTGCTGCGCCACGGCGAGGTGATCGTCTCGCCGGACCCGACCTTCCGCTTCGAGGCCGGTGACGTGGTGGTCGTGGTCGGGACCCGCAAGGGGCTCGACGGCGTGACAGCCATCCTCGCCGACAACGATCCGGACGGCTGAGGCGCGGATGCACGAGACCACCACGCTGCTCATCGAGGTCGGTGCGCTGCTCTTCCTGCTTGGGCTGCTGGGGCGGCTCGGCCGGCGGATCGGCCTCTCACCCATTCCCCTCTACCTGCTCGCCGGGCTCGTCTTCGGGCACGGCGGTGTGCTTCCGCTGGCCGCCAGCGAGGAGTTCTTCGCCGTCGGCGCCGAGATCGGCGTGATCCTGCTGCTGGTGATGCTCGGCCTGGAGTACTCGGCCGGCGAACTGGTCGGCAACCTGCGCTCGGCGGCGCCCGCCGGGCTGATCGACGGCGTGCTCAACGCGCTGCCCGGCGCGGCCTTCGCCTTCATGCTCGGCTGGGACTGGGTGGCCGCCATCGTGCTCGGCGGCATCACCTGGGTCTCCTCGTCCGGCGTGATCGCCAAGGTGCTGGCCGACCTGGGCCGGCTCGGTAACCGGGAGACGCCGGTGATCCTCTCGGTGCTGGTCATCGAGGACCTGGCGATGGCGCTCTACCTTCCGCTGCTCACCGCAGTGCTGGCCGGCAGCGGCCTGCTCGGCGGCGGCATCGCGCTCAGCGTCGCGGTCGGCACCGTCGTGCTGGTGCTCGTGGTGGCGATCCGGTACGGCCACCTGATCTCCACGGCCCTGTCGGCGAAGGACCCGGAGGCGCTGCTGCTCGGTGTGCTCGGGCTGACCCTGCTGGTCGCCGGGATCGCGGCCAAGCTTCAGGTGTCGGCGGCGGTCGGCGCGTTCCTCGTCGGCATCGCGCTGTCCGGGCCGGTGGCCCACCACGCCACCGAGATGCTCTCCCCGCTGCGGGACCTGTTCGCCGCCGTCTTCTTCGTCTTCTTCGGGCTGGTCACCGACCCGCGGGACATCCCGCCCGTGCTGCTGCCGGCGCTCGCGCTGGCCGTGGTGACGATGGGCACCAAGACCCTGACCGGGTACCTGGCCGCCCGGCGGGTGGGGATCAAGGAGCCCGGACGGTGGCGGGCCGGACTGGCCCTGGTGCCACGCGGTGAGTTCTCCATCGTCATCGCAGGGCTCGCCGTCGCCGCCGGCAGCGTCGAACCGAAGCTGGCCGCGCTGGCCACGGCGTACGTGCTGATCACCGTGGTGACCGGGCCGATGCTGGCCCGGCTGCCCGACTTCGCCTGGTTCAAGGTGTGGCTGCGGCAGCGGGCCCTCCGCCAGCGAACTGAGCCGCTGGTCAGCGCCGACTGATTCGCGACCCCGGCACGGAAACGGGTCGGGCCGGGTCGGCCGTACGGCCGACCCGGCCCGTTCCATCGGTTGTCGAATTCGTGCCGGGGAGCCCTTCCGCTGGTCGGCGACCCCGGCTACCGTTCGCCCCAGCAGCCAGTCCGCGGCGGGCCGGTCCCCCCGCGTACGCAAGCGGAAGGTTGGCCGGTGAGCGTGCAGGAGTCGACGTTCCGCGGCTTCACGAATCCCGTCGACCCCTCTCCCTCGGAGCTGCGGGCGTGGGCCTACCAACCGGACTCCGTGCCGCTGACCTCGATGCCTCAGGACTGGGACCTGCTGGTCGCCGGGGACCACCTCGTGCAGACGCTCTTCGAGTTGGCGATGGACCCGGCCTGCCCGGCCCGCCGGTTCGCGCTGCACTGCCTCTACATCTACGCCGCCGACGGCATCCGGACGAACTTCCGCGCCCATCCCAAGCGGCGCTTCCGCAAGCTCGTCGAGCAGGCGGAACGGGCCGGCGACGAGCTGATGCACAACTGGACGCACAACAGCCGGGTGCTGCTGGCCCGCCCGGACCTCTTCGCCTACCGGGACTGGTGCGAGGGCGGTCTGGTCCGGGAGAACCGCCGCATCGGCTGACCGGCACGCATCCCGGGCACGCGAACGGGCCGGGTTCCCCCGTGGAACCCGGCCCGCACGTCGGCGCACCGGCCGTCAGGCGGCCGATCCACCGCGCCCTTCGCGCTGCTGGTCGCGCCGCACGTCGGCCCGCCCCTGGTCGACGCCGTGGTCGACCTGGTCGGCGAACCGGCCGTCCTTGATCCTGTCGGTGAACCGGCTCTCGGTGATCTTGTTGAACTGCTCCCGGGCGGACTTCGCGATCCGGTCGAGCCGCGCCTCCGCCTGCTGCGCCACCTTCTTGGCCGGTTCCGACATGGTCCCCCCTCGCCGGTGCGGTGGTTTCCAGCGGTTCTTATGACCCGGATTGAGCTGATAGGCCCTGATTCACAGGTTAACGGAACGGCCCGGTCCGCGCCGGGATACCCGGGAAGCGGACCGGGCCGATGGAGCGGTCCGGAGCTGTGGAGCGGTGCGGCTGGGTGGCGGACGGTCAGCGGTCGCGGCGCGGGCGCCAGACCACCAGGGCGGTGGACGTGCGGGTGGTGGGCACCAGATCCCGACCGGGAAACCGGGCCAACGACTCCAGCTCGGCCACCCGGCGGTACGCGGCGTCGAGCTCCGCCTCCAGCCGGGCGATCCGCTGCTGCGCCTGCTCCACCAGGTGCTCCAGGCCGATGATCCGCTTGACCCCGGCCAGGTTCACCCCCTCGTCCTGGCTGAGCCGCTGCACCTCGCGCAGCAGCACCACGTCCCGGACGCTGTAGCGGCGCCCGCCGCCGGCCGCCCGGCCGGCCTGCACCAGGCCGAGCCGGTCGTACTGGCGCAGCGTCTGCGGATGCATCCCCGCCATCCGCGCCGCCACCGAGATCATCAGGACCTTGGCCTCGTAGGCAGGGTCATCCGAGCCGGTGAACTCTCCCACCATCCCCGCTCACCTCCGTACGCACTCCAGCAGGCTCAACTGAACCGACGCACCCGGGCGTCGAGATGTTCCCGGGCGGCCGGCGGGGACTGCTCGGCGAACGCCTCCAGCGCCGCCCGTGCCTCGTCGGACACCCGTGCCGGTACCACCACGTCGAGCGTGACCAGCAGGTCGCCGGCCTGGCCGTCCCTGCGCACCACGCCCTTGCCCCGGGCCCGCAGCACCCGGCCGCTTGGCGTGCCCGGCGGCACCCGCAGGGTCACCGTGCCGTCGAGCGTGGGGACCCGCAGGTCCGTGCCGAACACGGCCTCCGGGAAGGTGATCTGCACGGTCAGCGTCAGGTCGTCCCCGGTACGCCCGAACAGCTCGTCCGGCCGGACCTTCACGTGCACGAACAGGTCGCCGGCCGGGCCGCCGCGCTCGCCCGGCTCACCGCGCCCGGCCAGCCGGATCCGCTGCCCGTCGGCCACCCCGGCGGGGAAACGGACGTTCAGCGTGCGGGTCTTGGTGACCCCGCCGGTGCCGTGGCACTCCGGGCACTTCTCCTCGACGACCGTGCCCACGCCCTGGCAGTTGCGGCACGGCTCGGACAGGCTGAACGACCCCTGGTTCCGGGTGGTCACCCCGGCACCGTGGCAGACCTGACAGGTCACCGGCTGGGTGCCGGGCTTCGCCCCGCTGCCGTGGCAGGTGTCGCAGATCCCGGGCGCGCGCAGGGTCAGCGGGAGGGTCACCCCGCGGACCGCGTCGTCGAAGTCGAGCGCCACCTCGGTCTCGATGTCCCGGCCCTTGGCGGGGCCACGAGGACGGGACGGCCCACCGGCTGCCCCGCCGCCCGAGAAGATCGAACTGAACAGGTCCTGGAAGCCGGCCCCGCCGAAGCGACGGTCACCGCCGCCGGCCGCGCCGCCGAACATGTCCGAGACGTCGAACGGCTGCCCGCCGGGGCCGCCCGCTCCCCGGGCGTTACGCCGGAAGGCGCCCGAGCCGAACAGCGAGCGCATCTCGTCGTACTCGCGGCGCTTGGCCTCGTCGCCGAGCACCGCGTACGCCTCGGAGGCGGCCTTGAACCGCTCCTCGGCCTGCGGGTCGCCGGGGTTGTGGTCCGGATGCGACTCCCGGGCCAGCTTCCGGTACGACTTCTTGATCTCGTCCGGGGAGGCGGACTTCTGCACGCCCAGAGTGGCGTAGTAGTCCTTCTCGATCCAGTCCTTGGAACTCACCGGTCCACCCCCTTCCGCGGGACGTACCCCGGACGTCCCGCCCGCCCGGTGCGGGCGGGCGGGACGGCGCGGGTCGGCACTACTCCGGGTCGGCGACCGCGACCATGGCCGGCCGCAGCAGCCGTTCGCCGAGCTGATAGCCCCGGCGCATGACCTGTACGCAGGTCGGTTCGGTCACGTCGGCGGAGGTTCGGTGGGCCACCGCCTCGTGTCGGGTCGGGTCGAACGGGTCGCCCTGCTCGCCGAACGCGTTCAGGCCGAACCTGCCCAGCGCGGTGGTGAGCTGCTCGGCCACCGCGCCGAACGGGCCCACCAGATCGCCGTGCTCGCGGGCCCGGTCCAGGTCGTCCAGGATCGGCAGCAGCGCGGCGAGCACCGAGCCGGTCGCCTGCTCCTGGACCAGGCTGCGGTCCCGGTCCACCCGCTTGCGGTAGTTGGCGTACTCCGCCGTCACCCGCTGGAGGTCCCGGGTCCGCTCGTCGAGCTCGGCCCGCAGCCCCTCCAGCTCCGCGCCGGGCGGCACGCCGGTGGCCGGGGTGCCGCTCTCCACCGGCTGCGCCGGGGCGTCGACCACGGGTGGCCCGTCCACGGAGGCGGCCTCGACCTCGATCTCGTCGACCACGACCTCGGCGTCGGCGACCAGCCCCTCCGCCGGGACGTCCGCCCCGGCGTCGGTGGCGGCGGGCTCCTCCGACGTGTTGATCTTGCGGTTGTCACGGATGACGACCCGCGGCTGCTCGCCGGCGGACTGCCCGGCGGTCGCGGAGCCACCCGGCGCCGACCCGGTGGAGCCCGGGTCGGCGGCTCGTGGCTTCTCCGACATGCGGTTACCTCATCCCTCTGCCGTGAGTACGTGTGCGAGGCGGATCGTCACTTCTTGTCCTCGTCCACGATCTCCGCGTCGACCACGTCGTCGGCACCGCCGGCCTGCGCGCCGCCGGTCGCACCGGCGCCCGCGCCCGCCGCACCCGCCGCACCCGGCTGCTGGCCCGGCTCGGCCTGATCGGCCTGCTGAGACGCGTACAGCAGCGAGCCGGCCTGCTGGGAGACCTGCGCGAGCCGCTCGTGGGCCGCCTTGATCTTCTCGATGTCCTGGCCGCCGAGCGCGCCGCGCAGCTCGCCGAGGGCCTCGGTGAGCTGCTCCCGGTTCTCGCCCGGCAGCTTGTCACCGCTCTCGGCGAGGAACTTCTCGGTCTGCCACTGGAGCGCCTCGGCGAGGTTGCGGGTCTCCGCCTCCTCGCGACGACGCTTGTCGTCGTCGGCGTGCTCCTCGGCGTCCCGGCGCATCCGCTCGATGTCGTCCTTCGGCAGCGAGGAGCCGCCGGTGATCATCATTTTCTGTTCCTTGCCGGTGCCCAGGTCCTTCGCGTGCACGTTCACGATGCCGTTGGCGTCGATGTCGAACGTGACCTCGACCTGCGGCACGCCGCGCGGAGCGGGCGGGAGGCCGGTCAGCTCGAAGGTGCCGAGCTTCTTGTTGTAGGCCGCGATCTCCCGCTCGCCCTGGAACACCTGGATCAGCACCGACGGCTGGTTGTCGTCGGCCGTGGTGAAGACCTCGGAGCGCTTGCTCGGGATCGTGGTGTTGCGCTCGATGAGCTTGGTGAAGATGCCGCCCTTGGTCTCGATGCCCAGGCTCAGCGGGGTCACGTCGAGCAGCAGGACGTCCTTGACCTCGCCCTTGAGCACGCCCGCCTGGAGCGCGGCGCCGACGGCGACGACCTCGTCCGGGTTGACGCCCTTGTTGGGGTCCCGGCCGGTGAGCTGCTTGACCAGGTCGGTGACGGCCGGCATCCGGGTCGAGCCGCCGACCAGGATCACGTGGTCGACGCCGGAGATCTTGATCCCGGCGTCCTTCACGGCCTGCTCGAACGGGCCCTTGCAGCGGTCCAGCAGGTCCTGCGTCATCCGCTGGAACTCGGCGCGGCTGAGCGTCACGTCCAGGTGCAGCGGGCCGGCCGCACCGGCGGTGATGTACGGCAGGTTGATGTTGCTGGTGGTGGCCGCCGACAGCTCGATCTTGGCCTTCTCGGCCGCCTCGCGGAGCCGCTGGAGGGCCATCTTGTCCTGGGCCAGGTCGATGCCGTGCTCGCCCCGGAAGGTCTTCACCAGGTGGTCGATGATCCGCTGGTCCCAGTCGTCGCCACCGAGCTGGTTGTCACCGCTGGTGGACTTGACCTCGACGACGCCCTCGGCCAGTTCCAGCAGGGACACGTCGAAGGTGCCGCCGCCGAGGTCGAAGACCAGGACGGTCTGCTCCTTGGAGCCCTTGTCCAGCCCGTACGCCAGGGCGGCGGCGGTCGGCTCGTTGACGATCCGCAGCACGTTGAAGCCGGCGATCTCGCCGGCCTCCTTGGTGGCCTGGCGCTGGCCGTCGTTGAAGTAGGCCGGGACGGTGATCACCGCGTCGCTGATCTGCTCGCCCAGGTACGCCTCGGCGTCCCGCTTGAGCTTCATCAGCGTCCGGGCCGAGATCTCCTGCGGGGTGTACTTCTTGCCGTCGATGTCGACGGTCCAGTTGGTGCCGACCTCCCGCTTGACCGACCGGATGGTCCGGTCCGGGTTCGTCACCGCCTGGCGCTTGGCGACCTCACCGACGAGCACCTCGCCGTTGCGGGCGAACGCGACGATCGACGGAGTCGTCCGCGAGCCCTCAGCGTTGGCGATGACGGCTGGCTCACCGCCCTCGAGAACGCTGACGCAGGAGTTCGTCGTGCCGAGGTCGATACCGACCGCACGTGCCATCTTCGCTTCCTCGCTTCTTACGTTGGGGCAGGTGACGGGAACAACCCGCCGCGTACTCGCCACAAGTTGAGTGAACTTGACTCAATAGTGCCACGCCCACGGCGATCGTCAAATCGGGTTGAGCCGACCCGACGCAACCTCACGTTACGGGGAGCCCGGTTGTCTTCACTTGCGCCGGTCGGGCACGCTTTAGCGGTGACGACGCACGGGGACCCCGCCGCCCGCTCCGGTTCGCCCGCCGTCGCCGCCCGTACCGGCACCGAGGACGCCGGCAAGGACCCGTCCGGCCCCACCGGAGACGGCCTGCCCGCCGCGCTCACCGGCCTGCGGGCCGCGATCGGCGCGGCCCGGTTCCCGCTCGCCCTGCCCTCGGCCGACTCCGCCCGCCAGATCGGCGCGAGCCTCACCGCGCAGCTCGACGACTATCTCCTGCCCCGGATGGCCCGGCTCGACGCGCCGCTGCTGGTGGTCGTCGGCGGCTCCACCGGGGCCGGCAAGTCGACCCTGGTCAACAGCCTGGTCCAGGCCCGGGTCAGCGCCGCCGGAGTGCTCCGGCCGACCACCCGCTCGCCGGTGCTGGTGTGCAACCCGGCAGACTCCGGCTGGTTCCGCCAGGGCGAGCTGCTGCCGGGCCTCACCCGCACCAACGAGCCGAGCGAGGGCCCAGGGACCCTGCACCTGGTCACCGCCCCGGCGCTCCCCGCCGGGCTGGCCTTCCTCGACGCCCCCGACATCGACTCGGTGGTCGACGCCAACCGGGCGTTGGCCGGGCAACTCCTCGCCGCCGCCGACCTCTGGCTCTTCGTCACCACCGCCGCCCGGTACGCCGACGCGGTCCCCTGGGAGCTGCTGCACACCGCGCGGGCCCGGGGCGTGGTGATCGCGATGGTGCTCGACCGGGTGCCTGTGGAGGCGACCGACGAGGTGGCCGCCCATCTGGCCGAGATGCTCGCCGAACAGGGCCTCGGCGCGGCGCCGCTGTTCGTCCTGCCCGAGACGTGGGTGGACGGCCAGGGCCTGCTACCGGACCAGGTCACCGCCCCGCTGAGCACCTGGTTCGCCCGGCTGGCCGCCGACGCCGGGGCGCGGTCCGCCGTCGTCCGGCAGACCCTGGACGGGGCGCTGGCCGCCCTGCACCCCGCGGTGGCGGGGCTGGCCGACGCCGCCGACGAGCAGGTGGCCGCCGCCGACGCCCTCGACGAGCGGGTGCGGGCCGCGTACCGGGGGGCCGAGCGGGCCGTGGAGCAGGGGCTGAAGGACGGCCGGCTGCTCCGCGGCGAGGTGCTCGCCCGCTGGCAGGAGTTCGTCGGCACCGGTGAGTTCTTCCGCACCCTGGAGGCCCGGATCGGCCGGCTGCGGGACCGCCTGGTGTCCGCGGTGACCGGCCGGCCCGCGCCCGCCGCGGAGCTGCGCAACGCCATCGAGTCCCAGCTCGTCACGCTGCTGCGCGGGGTGGCCGCCGAGGCGGCCGAGAACGCGTACACCGGGTGGCGGGCGCACCCCGCCGGGGCGGCGCTGCTCGACCCGCCGCTGGCGCACCCGGCCGAGGACTTCCCCGCCCGCGCCGAGCGCCTGGTCCGCGACTGGCAGCGCGGGGTGCTGGAGCTGGTCCGGGCCGAGGGCGGCGACAAGCGGTTCGTGGCCCGCACCGCCTCGTACGCGGTCAACGCCACCGGGCTGGCCGTGATGATCGCCGTTTTCGCCTCGACCGCGTTCATCCCGACCGGGCTGGAGGTGGCCACCGGGGCCGGCACCACCGTCGCCGCGCAGGCCGTGCTCCAGGCGATCTTCGGCGACCAGGCCGTGCGTACGCTGGCCAACCGGGCCCGGGGCGACCTGCTGGCGCGGGTCCGGGAGCTGCTCGACGCCGAGGCCGACCGGTTCCTGTCCCGCACCGCGGCGGCCCGCCCGGCGGCGGACGCCGGCGACCCGCTGCGCGCCGCGGGCGACCGGGTGGAGGACGCCCGGCGCCGCAGCGGCCTGGCGACGGCCGACGCGCCGGTCCTGCCCGCCGCACCGACCCCGGAGGCCGAGGCCCGATGACCAACATCGCCGACCGGGTGCGCGCGGCGCTCCAGGGTGACCAGCGGGTCGACCCCGACGCGCTGATCGCCCGCCTGGACGCGGTCCGCCGGTTCCTCGACGCGGTGGACGGCCAGCTCCCAGACGCCCAGCTCGTGCCCGCGCACACCCTGGTCGAGCGGGCCGGCACCCGGCTTGCGCTCTCCCGGGACCACACCGTCGTCGCCCTCGCCGGGGCCACCGGCAGCGGCAAGTCGAGCCTGTTCAACGCGCTCGCCCGGCTGGGTCTCTCCCCGGTCGGGGTGCGCCGCCCCACCACCGGCGTGGCGCACGCCTGCGTCTGGGGTCCGCTGGACGGGGCGAACCGGCTGCTCGACTGGATCGGCGTGCTGCCCCGCCACCGGTTCGTCCGGGAGAGCGCGCTCGACGCCGACGACGAGTCCGCCCTGCACGGGCTGGTGCTGCTCGACCTGCCGGACTTCGACTCGGTGCAGCGGTCGCACCGGCTGGAGGTCGACCGGCTGCTCGGCCTGGTCGACCTGGTGGTCTGGGTCGTCGACCCGCAGAAGTACGCCGACCGGGTGATCCACACCAACTACCTGCGCGAGTTCCACCGGCACCGCGACGTGACGCTGGTGGTGCTCAACCAGGCCGACCGGCTGCCCCCGGCCGAGCTGCCCCCAGTGCTGGACGACCTGCGCCGGCTGCTCGACGCCGACGGGCTGGGCGGGGTGCCGCTACTGGCCACCACCGCCATCGACCCGGCCAGGATCGTCGAGCTGCGCGGGACGCTGGAACGCACGGTCGCCGGTCGGCAGGCCGCGCTGCGGCGCCTCGCCGGGGACGTCGACACGGTCGTCGCCGGGCTGGACGAGCTGGTCGCCGCCGACACGCCGGCCGCCGGGCCGGACGAGGGGACCGTCGGCTCGCTGAGCCGGGCGCTGGCCGGGACGGCCGGCGTGCCGGCGGTGGCGGCGGCGGTCGAGGGGGCGTACCGGCACCGGGCCGTGGCCAGCACCGGCTGGCCGCTGGTGCGGGGCTGGCGGCGGCTGCGCCCCGACCCGCTGCGCCGGCTGCACCTGCCCGGCGCGGTCTCCGGCACGGACGCGGGGGCCCCGGCGGAGAGCCTGGTCGCCGCGACCTCCGTACCCGATCCGACCGCCGCCCAGCGCTCGGCGCTGGGGCTGGCCGTGCGGGCGGTGGCCGACCGGTCCGGCGCGGGCCTGCCGGCACCCTGGGCGACCGCGGTGACCACCGCCGCCCGGTCCCGGCTGGGAGACCTGCCGGACGCGTTGGACCGCGCGGTGGCCGGCACCGACCTGGGGATGGACCGCAGGCCGGTCTGGTGGCGGTTCGTCGGCGCGGTGCAGTGGCTGGTCACGGTCGCCGCCGTCGCCGGCCTCGGCTGGCTCGCCCTCGGCTACGCGCTGCGGGCCCTCGGCCTGCCGGCGCTGGAGTATCCCCGGGTCGGCGAGGCCCCACTGCCCACCGTGTTGCTGCTCGGCGGCCTGCTCGCCGGGCTGCTGCTGGCCGCGCTGACCCGCCCGGTGGTGCGGTGGTCGGCCCGCCGGGCCCGCCACCGGGCCGAGAAGCGACTCACCGCCGCCGTCGATGCGGTCGGCCGGGATTACGTGGTGACGCCGGTCCGGGCGGTGCTCGACCGGTACGGGCAGGCGAGGCAGGCGTTGCGGGACGCCGAGCGCAGCTGAACCCCGGTCAGCCTTCACTGTCCGGGGCTCCCCCGCGGGCGTAGGGTCGACGCATGGCCACGCCTCAGACCCCCTACGACGCGGTGCTGCACGCCGCACGCGACGTGACCAGGCTCGACACCGCCCTCGATGCCGAGATGCTCGGCGCGGCGTTGTTGGGCAGCGTCTACGCGGTCGCGGAGACCGACCGGGAGGGGGCCGTCCGGGAGTTCGTCTCCGGCTTCCTCGCCGCCACCACCCGCCGCCGCACCGCTGCGGCAAAGACCATTCGCACCGTCTTCGCAGCCCTGGTGCCGGACGCGGAGGGCGCGGCGAAGGTCCACCCCGGCACCCAGGCCCCCGCCTGGTCCGAGCAGCTCGGCCGGGTGCACCTCACCGGCACCTGGTGCTACGGCGACGTGTACGGCGACCAGACCTCCTACCTGGCCACCTTCGCCTATGACGACGAGGCCGGCGGCCCCGAGCACGCGCTGGTGGCCCTGGTCGATCACAACATCGGCATCACCAAGGACATCTTCGTCGGTGGCCCTGCCGGCCGGATCGTCGACCAGGTCCGGGAGATGGTCGACGGCGACGAGTTGACCTGGTTCCGGGAGGAGGACCCGGCCAGGCTGCACGGCGAGGTCGGCCGGCACCTGACGGTCACCGACGAGCTGGGCGAGCTGCCCGCCGAGGGATCACTCGCCACCGACCGCGCGCTGGCCGGCGCGCGGCTCGCGCTGCTGCCCCCGCCGGCGCGCGCCGCCCGGGACGCCGAGCCGCTCTCCGGCGACGAGCGGACCGCCCTGGTCCGGGCGTTTCTCGCCTCGCCCGAGGCGGTCCGGTTCGATCTGGACCCGTCCGACGACGCGGGGCTCGCCTCGCTGCACTTCTGTCTCAGCCTGCTGCTCGACCACGCCGCGAGCTTCCCGGACGCGGACCCGCTGCGGTGGAGTCCCACGGTGGCCGAGCTGTTCCTGCTCGACTGGGTGCACCGGCGGGCCGTGCTCGACATGGACGACGCCGCGATGCTCCCCCGGGTGCTACGCGGCTGGGCGGCCTACGCGGCCAGGCGCAAGGGGCTGCCGGAGGCGGCGGCGACCCGGACCGACACTGCGATCGAGGAGATGATCCCGGAGTTCGCCCGGCTCTACTCGACAGGGGAGCGGCGCAGCCCGGCCACCGCGGCCGTGGCCCAGCTCATGGCCGACGGGGTGGACCCGGACGACCCGGTCGCCCTGGACGCCTGGATCGAGGCGAACCGGCACCGGCTCGCCGACGACGGGGCCTGAGCGGGCACGGCGTCGCTGCTCGGCCGCTGAGCCCGCCCCGACGGGGTGGCCGGCCCTGCCTGACGGCCCGCGCGGGCTGCGGGGTCAGGAGCGGCCGGGGCGGGCGGCTCAGCCGAGCGTGGCGTAGACGACCCCGGCGACCAGCCCGCCGACGGCGCCGCCGACCACCACCTGCGGGAGCGTGTGGGCGCGCAGCCGCACCCTTGACCAGCCCGCCAGCACGGGCAGCGGCGCGGCGGCCAGCAGCGGGGCGCCGAAGGTGAGCGCCAGGACGGCCACCGCCCCGGCGGCCACCGCCGTATGGATCGACATCTTCCACCAGTGGCTCACCGCCACCGCCACGACCAGCCCCACCACGCCGGCGGCCACCAGGGCGAGCAGCGGGCGGGGCGCGCCGAACGCCGCGAGCAGGGCCCACCCGATCGCCACCGAGGCCAGCCCGAACAGCAGCGGCAGCCGGCGCTGCTCGCGTACGCCGACGTGGTGGTCGGTGAGCCGTCCGCGCCGCACCCCGCCGAGGATGTACGCGAACGGGATGCCGCTGGCGAAGACGGTGGCGAGCAGCCCCCAGGCCAGCCCGTGGACCCCGCCCCGGGCTCCGTGCCAGGCGACCACCACGGTCAGCAGGGTCACCAGGACGGCTGGCGCGGTCAGCTCGGTGACCAGCCGGGCGATCCGCAGGCCCGGCTCGGTCGGCTCGGTCGGAACCGGGGGCTCGGCCGGGAGGTCCGGGCCGCTCAGCGCCCCGTCCCCGGTCGCGCCGGCCTGGCCCCGCTCCAGTCGCTGCCGCGCGTCTGCCCGCCGATCCGGTTCATGCTCCACGACCGCAGAGCATGTCGCGCGGCCGGGCGGCCGGGTCAACGGTCGCGCCGAGGCTGCTCGCGGTCGGCTCCGAACCGGTCGGCTCCGAACTGGTCGAGGGCCCGGTGTCGCCCGGTGGGGAAGGGGCCTGCGTCGAGTCGGAGAGCGTCACCGTGGGCGTCGGATCCGGCGTCGGCGGGTCGGTCGGTGACGGCACCGGCGTCGGGTGCGGTGCCGGGGTCGGGCTCGGTGAGGGAGGCGGCGTGGGCGGCCGGGGGGCCGGCGGGGGGATCGGCGCCGGGGGCGGCGGGTGGCGTATCGCGTCCGGGCCGGACCGATCGGGGTCGGCCGGCGGGGCCGGGGCCCGCGGCGCCAGACCCGGGGCGGACGGGCCGGTCGACGGCGCTACGACCATGCCCGGCCGGGTGGACGGGATCACCGCGGGCCGGCCGGTCACCGGCAGCGGAACGACCACCGGGCCGACGGACGGGGTGGGAATGAACGGGGTGCTGCTGTCCGGCAGCGCCGTGCTGCCCACCGTGGCCGAGCCCGCGCTGACGGCGGCGAGGATCGGCATCGAGGCGGTGCCGGCGAGCAGGGCGACCGTGAAGAGGTACCCCCGGCCGTGAGCGGCGAAGCCCGGGGCGCGGTGCGCGCCGACGACCCGGCGGTAGCCGCCCGCCGCGCGGTGCCGACCGAGCAGCGGAGCGGCCGGACCCTCACCTGACTGGGACACGCCATACTCCTCGTCGTCGGGCACGGTCACGGGCGACAGGGCAGCGATAAGCGGACATAAGCCCATGAAAGCCGCGCCCCGGCGTCATCAGCTTGGACCAGTGACGGTCAGTTCACCAGGCACCACAGCGTGTCGACACACAATTTGTCCGCCGCCGCCACCGGGACGCGAATCCGCTACGACAAATCGCCTGATGAGCCGCAAAGCTGACAGCGACCGGAAACCTGGGCGGGCGTACTGTGGGGCCCCTCACCTCCTCTGCGAATATGGACCACGACGGCAACGCAGCCGCGGCCTCCGCGCACCCCGCGGCAGGCCCGGTTGGGCGTCGGCGCTCCCGAACCGGGTTCGTCCCACGGATCCGGCTTCACGCCGCGCGGCAACCCCCACCGGGGCTAGGCGCGGCCGCCAGGACCAGCCCGGCACCGGCCGGGCCGGCGCACGATTTGCGCGGACGGGTCACCCCCGGTGCCGACGCAGACATGACAGGGAGAGACGGATGGCAAAGGGCGACCCCGGGGTCACCACCCGCGGCCGGCGGGCCGCACCCCGTTCCAAGCGGGCCGCGTCAGCGGCTTCCGGCAACCCGGAACTCGTACAGCTGCTGACGCCCGAGGGCGAGCGCATCGAGACGGCGTTCGGCCCGGACGGGACGGAGTACCGCGTCGACTTCACCGACGAGGAGTACCGCGGGCTCTACCGCGACCTCGTGCTGGTCCGCAAGCTCGACGCCGAGGCCACCGCGTTGCAGCGGCAGGGCGAACTGGGCCTGTGGGCGAGCCTGCTGGGCCAGGAGGCCGCGCAGGTCGGCTCCGGCCGGGCGCTGCGCAGCCAGGACATGGCCTTCCCGACCTACCGGGAGCACGGCGTCCTCTACTGCCGGGGCATCGACCCGATCATGCCGCTCGGCCTGTTCCGCGGCGTCAACCAGGGCGGCTGGGACCCGAACGAGTTCAAGTTCAACATGTACACGATCGTGATCGGGGCGCAGACCCTGCACGCGACCGGGTACGCCATGGGCATCCACATGGACGGCAAGACCGGCACCGAGGACGGCGAGGCGGTCATCGCCTACTTCGGCGACGGCGCCACCAGCCAGGGCGACGTCAACGAGGCGTTCGTCTGGGCCAGCGTCTTCAACTCCCCGCTGGTGTTCTTCTGCCAGAACAACCAGTACGCCATCTCCGAGCCCCTGGAGCGGCAGACCCGGGTGCCGCTCTACCAACGGGCCGGCGGCTTCGGCTTCCCCGGCGTCCGGGTCGACGGCAACGACGTGCTCGCCTCGTACGCGGTGACCCGGCACGCGCTGGACAACGCGCGGCTCGGCCAGGGCCCCAGCCTGATCGAGGCGTACACCTACCGGATGGGGGCGCACACCACCTCCGACGACCCGACCCGGTACCGGATCGCCAGCGAGGTCGAGGCCTGGCAGGCCAAGGACCCCATCGCCCGGATGAAGGCGTTCCTGGAGAAGCAGAAGATCGCCGACGCGGACTTCTTCGCCGACCTCGACGAGCAGGCCCGCGCCGAGTCGGTGCACCTGCGCGAGCGGGTGCTCGCCATGCCCGACCCCGAGCCGGTGACGATGTTCGACCACGTCTACCCGCACGGTTCGCCTGAGCTCGACGAGCAGCGGGCACAGTTCAGCCGCTACATGGAGTCGTTCGAGGGGAGGGCCCACTGATGGCCACGGAGACGCTCACCCTCGGAAAGGCGCTCAACACCGGCCTGCGCAGGGCCCTGGAGGACGACCCGAAGGTCATCATCATGGGCGAGGACGTCGGCAAGCTCGGCGGCGTCTTCCGGGTCACCGACGGGCTCCAGAAGGACTTCGGCGACCAGCGGGTGATCGACACCCCGTTGGCCGAGTCCGGCATCATCGGCACCGCGGTCGGCCTGGCCATCCGCGGCTTCCGCCCGGTCTGCGAGATCCAGTTCGACGGATTCGTCTACCCCGCGTACGACCAGATCGTGTCGCAGGTGGCGAAGATGCACTACCGCTCGCAGGGCAAACTCCGTATCCCGATGGTCATCCGCATCCCGTACGGCGGGGGCATCGGCGCGGTCGAGCACCACTCGGAGTCGCCGGAGGCGTACTTCGCGCACACCGCCGGCCTGAAGGTCGTCACCTGTGCAAACCCGCAGGACGGCTACTCGATGATCCAACAGGCGATCGCCTCGGACGACCCGATCGTCTTCCTGGAGCCCAAGCGGCGCTACTGGGAGAAGGGTCCGGTCGAGCTGGACGCCCCGCTGTCGGCGGCGTACCCGCTGCACTCGGCCCGGGTGACGCGACCCGGGACGGACGCGACCGTGCTCGCGTACGGCCCGATGGTGCGCACCTGCGTGGAGGCGGCGACCGCCGCCGCCGAGGACGGCCGGGAGCTGGAGGTCATCGACCTGCGCACGCTCTCCCCGCTGGACCTGACCGCCGCGTACGAGTCGGTGAAGCGCACCGGCCGGTGCGTGGTGGTGCACGAGGCCCCGGGCAACCTGGGCCTGGGCTCGGAGATCGCCGCCCGGATCACCGAGGAGTGCTTCTACTCCCTGGAGTCCCCGGTGCTGCGGGTGACCGGCTTCGACACCCCCTACCCGGCCTCCCGGGTGGAGGAGGAGTACCTGCCGGACCTCGATCGGGTGCTCGACGCCGTCGACCGGGCCTTCGGGTGGTGAGCGGCGTGTCGCGGATCAAGGAGTTCAACCTGCCCGACCTGGGCGAGGGCCTGGCCGAGGGCGAGATCCTCGCCTGGCTGGTCAAGGTGGGCGACATGATCGAGCTGAACCAGCCGATCGTCGAGGTGGAGACGGCCAAGGCTGCCGTCGAGATCCCGGCGAAGTGGGCCGGTCAGGTGCGGTCGATCTTCCACCCGGCGGGCAGCACGATCGAGGTCGGCACGCCGATCATCGCGATCGACACCGACCCGGGTGCCGGCCCGATCGAGGAGTCGACCACGGGCACCCCGTCGGCGGACCTGCCCACCCCGTCGGCGGCATCGCTGGCGGCGGTCGAGGTGGCCCCGAGCGAGGGCGCGGTCGAGCCGGGCCTGATCGGCGGCCCCGCCCCGGGCGGCCGCACCGCCGTCCTGGTCGGCTACGGCCCGCGCACCACGGCGGCCAAGCGCCGGCCGCGCAAGGCCGGCGTCCCGGCCCAGGCCACCGCCGCCCCGGCGACCCGCGCTCCGGCCGCCCCGGCACCGGTCCCGGCCGCCCCGGTGGTCGTCGCGCCGACGACCGGCAACGGCCACGGGGGTACGCGCGCAGGCGGGCCGGTGCTGGCCAAGCCGCCGGTACGCAAGCTCGCCCGGGACCTTGGCGTCGACCTGGCCGCGCTGACCGGGTCAGGTCCACTGGGCTCGGTCACCCGGGAGGACGTACGGCAGGCGGCGAGCGGCACCGCGACGGCGGCCGAGCCGCTGACGGCGGTGGCACCGACCACCACGGCGGCGAGCTTCGGCGCGGACCGCGAGCAGCGCATCCCCGTCAAGGGGGTACGTAAGCTCACCGCCGAGAACATGTCCCGCTCGGCGTTCACGGCCCCACACGTGACGGAGTTCATGACCGTCGACGTCACTCGGGCGACGAAGGCCCTGGACCGGCTGCGTGGCCGGCGGGAGTGGCGCGATGTCCGAGTCTCGCCGCTGCTGCTGGTGGCCAAGGCGGTGCTGCTCGCGGTGCGACGACACCCGATGGTCAACTCGACGTGGGCCGGCGACGAGATCGTCGTCAAGGACTACGTCAACCTGGGCATCGCGGCGGCCACCGAGCGCGGGCTGATCGTGCCGAACATCAAGGACGCCGGCCGGCTGTCGCTACGCGAGTTGGCGGACGCGATGACCGACCTCGTGCAGACGGCCAAGGCCGGCCGGACCTCGCCCGCCTCCATGTCCGGCGGCACCCTGACGATCACCAATGTCGGGGTGTTCGGGGTGGACACCGGCACGCCGATCCTGCCCCCGGGCGAGTCGGCGATCCTGGCCTTCGGCGCGGTCCGTGAGATGCCCTGGGTGCACAAGGGCAAGGTCCGTCCGCGTCAGGTGACCACGCTGGGCCTGTCCTTCGACCACCGGATCATCGACGGTGAGCTCGGGTCGAAGTTCCTCCGCGACATCGGGGACTTCCTGGCCGACCCGGAGGCGGCGCTGCTCGCCTGGACCTGACGGTTAGCCGACACCAGCGACGGCCGGTGTGCCACGGGTGAACGCCCGGCACACCGGCCGTCGCCGTTGGTAGAAGAAAACCCAGGCCAAAAGCCTCGTTGACCTACGATCCTTAGGCAGGTGTCCCAGCTCACCTAATAATCGATGGATTCCCCGCCCATCTTGCGCTTCAATGGACACATCAGGGGATGACAACCGAATAGCCAGGAGAAGAGACCCAGATGAGCATGATCGAGCGAATCCGCAACCGCCGCGACGCCAACCGCCGTGCCCGCGCCATCGAGCACGCGCTGCGTTCCGCCAACTCGCCTGCGGTCCGTGACGAGCTTCTCACCATCGCCCAGCGTCACATGAGCTGACGCCCCACACTTTTCTCTCCTCCTCCAGTTCGACGACCCGCCCGGTCACCCCGGGCGGGTCGTCGGCGTTTCGGACCGATTGACACCGGGATTCCGCCCCGCAGCACCGCCCGGTACGGTGGAGTTCGGTCGTCAACCACACCGTCCGGACCCGTCGCGCCGATAGATGCTGCTCGACACGGTCCGGCGACGCGGAGTGACGGCCGGTGCTCCCCGGTGCCGCGGGCGGTCACCGGATACGGTGCGGGGAGTCCCCGCTGCCGGTATCGCCGGCGACACCGGCACCGACGCCGACGCACCGCCGGCGTCGGCGGCCGACATGTGATGGAGGAGGCGCACCGATGACGTCCGAGGGCCCGCACCACCCCGGCCAAGAGCCGGACGAGGTGTCGCCGGGCACCGGCGCGCCCGCGCCGTACGGCGTCGCCAGCCCGGACCTGGGCTGGGCACCCCCGCCCCCCACGGCCCGGCCGAATCCGCCAGCTCCCGCCCGGGCGGCGCAGAACGACCAGCCGCCCACGGCTGCCTGGGGCGCCGCCGCCCCGCCGAACGCCCAGCCGCCCACCGCAGCCTGGGGCGCCGCACCGCAGGGTGGCCAGCCGCCCACCGCGGCCTGGGGTGCCGCCCCGCCACCCACCGCCGCGTGGGGGGCCGCACCGCAGGGTGACCAGCCGCCCACGGCGGCCTGGGGTGCCGCGTCGCAGAACGACCAGCCGCCCACCGCCGCGTGGGATGCCGCCCAGGCGCCGGCACAGCAGCCGGAGCCGCACCGGCCGGACGTGTGGGGGCCACCGCCCGCCGCGTCGCAGCCCGCCTGGGGCCAGGCCGACCAGCCGATGCCGGACTGGAAGCAGGAGAATCAGCCCAGCCCCACCTGGCCCGCCACCGCGCCGCCCACGCCGCCCGGCCCCGCCGGTGATCAGCCCCAGCCGGCCTGGGGAACGCAGCCCGAACAGCCGGCGCCGGCCTGGCCCGCCCAGGCCGAGCAGCCGCCCGCCGCGTGGGGCCAGAACGAGTCGGCCGCCCGGGGTGCCGCCCGCGTCCCCGGCCAGGCCACCCCGCCCCAGGACGCCTGGCCCGCCCAGGCCGACGCCAACCCGTCCGACGGCTGGAACCCCACCGGACAGCAGGACGACCCCGCCCGCTCCGGCGGCTGGAACGCCGGCTCGCCCGCCTCCCCTCAGGACGACCCCGCCCGCTCCGGCGGCTGGAACGCCGGCCGGCAGCCGGACGACGGAGCCGTTCACCCAGTTGGCTGGGCCCCGGCCGAGCAGCCCGCGTTCGCCGGCAAGGCCGAGCAACCGCCCACGCCCTGGGGGCAGACCGAGTCGGCCGCCCGGGGTGCCGCCCGCGTCCCCGGCCAGGCCACCCCGCCCCAGGACGCCTGGCCCGCCCAGGCCGACGCCAACCCGTCCGACGGCTGGAACCCCACCGGACAGCAGGACGACCCCGCCCGCTCCGGCGGCTGGAACGCCGGCGGACAGCAGGACGACCCCGCCCGCTCCGGCGGCTGGAACGCCGGCTCGCCCGCCTCCCCTCAGGACGACCCCGCCCGCTCCGACAGCTGGGCTGCCACGGAAGGCAAGCGCGACGACCAGCCCCAGCCGACCGCCTGGGCCGGTGCCGACGGGACGGCCACGCCCGGCGCGTGGGGCGCGGCGTCGGTGCCGCAGCAGCAGGAGGACCGCCCGGCCGTCCCGGACTGGGCGGCTGCCGAGCCGACATCGGTGCCGCCTGCCCGGGCCACCGCCACCGTCAGTGTGGACGGGCCGCCATCCTGGAGCGCCCCGGCAGAGGACCAGCAGCAATGGCCCGGCCCGGATCGGACCGAGCGGCCCGCCGTGCCGGACGTCGAGCCGTGGGCACCGGGCGAGGCGTGGGGACGGTCCGCCGAGGCGGAGCCCGCGGCAACACAGCCGGCCGGCAACGGCTGGGAGCCGGAACGGTCGGAGGACCGGCCGCTGTACCAGCCGGCACCGGCCCCAGGGATCTCGCCGGCCAACGCCGTCCCACTGCCGCCGCAGGAGCAGCGGGTGCCCGGCGCCAGCCTGGCCGCCGCCCCGCCGGCCGACTACCTGCCGCCGGCCCAGTTCACCCCGGAGGTCGAGCCGTCAGGCCGCGAGGGCGGGCCGTCGGCGTACGAGCCGGAACTGGCGGGGGCCGACAACGGCTGGGGCCGCACCGAGGAGCCCCAGTCTCCCGCCGGCCCGGTCGTTCCCGCTCCCCGGATGTCGCCGGAGGGCCAGGCGTCCGCCCGGGCCGCTGTCTCCCTGCCGGAGGCCGGGGAGCCCGGCAGCGTCTCGGCGAGCGCGTCCGTGCCGCTGACCAGCCGGGTGACGCCCCCGGCCGACCAGGTCCGGCCCGGCGACGCGCCCGCGCCGCAGCCCCGGGTGTACGGCCGGCCCACCCGCCCGGAGCCGGTCGAGGAGCCGGAGCAGGCGGAGGGGCAGGGCTTCTACCCCGACCCCAACCCGCCGCACCGCTTCGACGAGCCGGGCCCACAGGGACACTTCGATGAGCACGGCCCACAGGCCCGGTTCGACGAGCCGAGCCCGCACGGGCGGTTCGACGAGGCCGGCCAGCACGGGCGGTTCGACGAGCCCGGGCCGCAGAGCCGGTTCGACGAGCCGAGCCCGCACGGGCGGTTCGACGAGGCCGGCCAGCAGCAGCGGTTCGACGACCGGGCGCCGCAGCGTTTCGACGAGCCCGACCGGCAACACGGATACGGCGACGGGCCGGCCGCCGCGGCAGGGGCAGTTCCGCCCGTCTTCCCGCCCGGCGTGCCGTCCTTCATGGACCCGCCGGTCAGCAACCGGCCGGTGAACGGCGTCCGGCCGCACGACGGCGACCGGCCGAATGACCAGTTCGGCGGCCCGACGGCCCCGGTCAGCGGTGGCGCGGCCGCCCAGGGCGCGGCGCCGGGGCACGGCCCGGCCCCATTCGGCGAGCCGGCTCAGGGTGGCTTCCCGCCGGCCTTCCCGACGCAGGGCCAGCAGTCGGGTTCGTCCTGGGACGTGGAGCCCGAGCAGGGCCGGTTCGACTCGTTCAAGCCGGACGCGGCCGAGCAGAAGACCGAGGCCCCACCGCCGAAGGTGCGCAACGGCCGGGTGCTGGCCGTCGTGCTGGTGGCCGCCGTGCTGATCCTCGCGGTCCCGCTCGGCCTGCTCATGCTGCTCGGCAAGTTCAGCGACGACAAGGTGCCGGCGGTCGGCTCCTGCGTGAAGCGGGTTGGCGCCAACGTGACGGCGGCGACCTGCGGCGAGGCCGACACCTTCACCGTGGTGTCGAGGGTCGACGCCAAGGAGAAGTGCGCCGACCCGACCCAGCCGTCCGCAATGCTCCAAGGCGACGTGCCGAACAAGGTGCTCTGCCTGAAGCCGTCCACCAAGTAGCGGATTCCCGAGGGCGGGGCCACGGACCACCGTGGCCCCGCCCTCGTCGTACGCCGGGTGTGACCGGGGCCCCGCGCCGGGTGTTGGCGTACGGGGCATCCCCGTCGGGCAGACTGAGGAGATGAGCGCACGAGTACGTGCCCCGGAGCTGCGCGGACGGGGTTGGCTGAACACGAGTGGGCGGGACCTGAAGCTGGCCGACCTGCGCGGCAAGATCGTAGTCGCGGACTTCTGGACCTTCTGCTGCATCAACTGCCTGCACGTGCTCGATGAGCTGCGCCCGCTGGAGGAGAAGTACGCCGACGTGCTGGTCGTCGTCGGCGTCCACTCGCCGAAGTTCGAGCACGAGAAGGACCCGGACGCCCTCGCCGCCGCCGTCGAGCGGTACGGCGTGCACCACCCCGTCCTCGACGATCCCGAGCTGGACATGTGGCAGCAGTACGCGGCCCGGGCCTGGCCGACCCTCGCGGTGATCGACCCCGAGGGGTACGTGGTGGCCACCATGGCCGGCGAGGGCCACGCCGAAGGGCTGGCCCGGCTGGTGGACGAGTTGGTCGCCACCCACGAGGCGAGGGGCACCCTGCACCGGGGCGACGGCCCGTACGTGCCGCCGGCCGAGCCGGAGACCACCCTGCGCTTCCCCGGCAAGGCGGTCCTGCTCGACGGCGGGAACCTGCTGGTCTCCGACTCGGCCCGGCACTGCCTGGTCGAACTGGCCCCCGACGGCGAGACCGTGGTCCGCCGGATCGGCTCGGGCGAGCGGGGGCGGGCCGACGGCCCGGCGGGTGCCGCCGCGTTCTCCGAGCCGCAGGGGTTGTGCCGGCTGCCGGAGCACGTGGCCGAGGTCGCCGGGTACGACCTGGTCGTCGCGGACACCGTCAACCATCTGCTGCGCGGCGTGCGGCTGAGCACCGGCGAGGTGGTCACCGTCGCCGGCACCGCCCGGCAGTGGCGCTCCACGGTGGACGACCACGCCCACGACGCGCTCTCGGTCGACCTCTCCTCCCCCTGGGACCTGGCCTGGTACGACGACAAGGTGATCGTCGCGATGGCCGGCATCCACCAGCTCTGGTGGTTCGACCCGATCCGACGCACCGCCGGGATGTACGCCGGCACCACGGTCGAGGCGCTGCGCGACGGCCCCCTGACCGAGGCGTGGATGGCGCAGCCGTCCGGCCTGTCGGTGTCGACCGACGGCGCGCGGCTGTGGATCGCCGACAGCGAGACAAGCGCGGTCCGGTACGTCGAGAACGGCCTCCTGGGCACCGCCGTCGGGCAGGGGTTGTTCGACTTCGGCCACGTCGACGGGCCGGCCGAGCGGGCGCTGCTCCAGCACCCGCTGGGCGTGTGCGCGCTGCCGGACGGCTCGGTGCTGGTCGCCGACACGTACAACGGGGCGGTCCGCCGGTTCGACCCGGGGACCGGCCAGGTGTCCACGGTCGCCGCCGGGCTGGCCGAGCCGAGCGACGTGGTGCTGACCGCCGACGGCGGGGTGCTGGTGGTCGAGTCGGCGGCGCACCGGCTGACCCGGCTGGCTCCGGGCGCGCTGTCGGCCGCCGGGGCGAGCACAGTCGATGGGCCCCGGCACCGCACCGAGCGGAAGCCGACGGACGTGACGGCCGGCGAGGTCACCCTGGACATCGTCTTCACCCCGGCCCCGGGGCAGAAGCTGGACGAGACGTACGGGCCGTCGACCCGGTTGGTGGTCTCGGCGTCCCCGCCGGAGCTGCTGCTGGACGGGGCAGGCACCGGCACGGAGCTGTCCCGCCGGCTGGTGGTCGACGGTGCGGTGGCCGGTGGGGTGCTCCAGGTGACCGCCCAGGCGGCGACGTGTGACGCCGGCGTGGAGCACGCGGCCTGCCACCTGACCCGGCAGGACTGGGGCGTGCCGGTCCGGGTGGTCGAGGGCGCCGCGGCCCGGCTCCCGCTGGTCCTGCGCGGCCTGGACGCCTGACCCCGCCGCCGACGCTGCGGGGCGGGGCCGGCGGGGCAGGGCCGGCGCAGCGGGGCAGGGCCGGCAGGGCGGGTCCGTTCACACGAACGGGGTGGGGGTGACTCCCGCGTCGATGAGCGCGGCCCGCACCAGGGCGGCGGACGCCACCGCGCCCGGGGTGTCCCCGTGCAGGCAGATCGATTCGACCGGGCAGGGGACGACAGTGCCGTCGACCGCGACCACGGTCCGCTCGGTGGCCATCCGGACGGCCCGCTCGGCCACCCGCTCGGGGTCGGTGACCAGCGCGCCGAGGGCGGTGCGGGGCACCAGCGTGCCGTTGGGCAGGTAGCCCCGGTCGGCGAAGCCCTCGGCGACCACCCGGATGCCCGCCCCGGTGGCGAGTTGGGCGAGCACCGAGCCGGGCGCGCAGAGCACCGGCAGCTCGCGGTCGTAGTCGTTGATCGCGGCGACCAGCGCGGCGGCCTGCGACTCGTCGGCCGCCGCCGCGTGGTAGAGCGCGCCGTGCGGCTTCAGGTACCGGACCCGGATGCGGAACGCCCGGCAGAACGCGTCGAGCGCGCCGAGCTGGTAGGTCACCTCGTCGCGCAGGTCGGTGAAGGCGTACGCGATGTGCCGGCGGCCGAATCCGGCGAGGTCGCGGTAGCCGACCTGGGCGCCGACGGTGACCCCGCGTTCGGCGGCGGCGGCGCAGACCCGGCGCATGGTGGACGGGTCGCCGCCGTGGAAGCCGCAGGCGACGTTGGCCGAGGTGATCAGGTCCAGCAGCGCCTCGTCGTCGCCGAGCCGCCAGATGCCGAAACCCTCGCCGAGGTCAGCGTTGAGGTCCATGGAACCTCACCGTAGTACCTGGGCGGGCCTGTGCGAGTCCGGTCGCGTCGTCCACCACCCCGACGACCGGGTAGCCGCCGGTGGTCGGGTGGTCGGCGAGGAAGATCAGCGGCTGACCGTCGGCGGGGACCTGCACCGCGCCCAGCACGATGCCCTCGCTGGGCAGTTCCCCGGCCACCGCGCGGGGCAGCGGTGCACCGACCAGTCGCACGCCGACCCGGTTACTCACCGAGCTCACGGTGTACGCCGTGTCGTACAGCAGGTCGAACGCGGCAGCGGTGAACCAGTCGTCCCGGGGGCCGGGTCGTAGCCCGAGGAGCAGCTCGACCGGGGCCGGGCGGCCGACGGTGCCGTCCACCGGCGCGGGGTCGCCGGCCGGGGCGCCGAGCGGCAGGGTGTCGCCGTCGCGCAGCGGGGGCGGGCCGAGGCCGGAGAGGGTGTCGGTGGACCGGCTGCCGAGCACCGGTGCGACGGCGATCCCGCCGGCCACCGCGAGCCAGCTCCGTAGCCCGGTGCGGGCCGGGCCGACCCGCACGACCGCCCCGGCCGGGACCGCGAGGGGCCGGCCGACGTCGCCGGGCCGGTCGCCGACCCGGACGTCGACGTCCGCGCCGGTGATCGCGACCGTGCCGGCCCGGGTCAGCCGCAGCGTGCAGCCGGTCAGGGTGATCTCCAGGCCGGCGGCGGCCTCCGGGTTGCCGACGAGGCGGTTGGCCAGCCGCAGCGCCGCCGGGTCGAGCGCCCCGGACCGGGGCACGCCGAGGTGCGCCCAGCCGGGCCGTCCCTGGTCCTGCACGGTGGTGAGCGCGCCGGCCCGGAGCACCTCGATCCGGCCCGCCGGATCGTCGGCGACCGGGGCGGCCGGGCGGGCGGTCACCCGGCCACCAGGCGGACCCGGGTGCCCGGGGTGAGCCGGGCCGGCGGGTCGGCGCGCACGTCGAACAGGGACAGGTCGGTCCGGCCGACCAGCAGCCAGCCGCCGGGCGACGCGCCGGGGTAGATCCCGGCGTACGGGCCGGCCAGGGCGACCGAGCCGGCCGGCACCCGGGCCCGGGGCGTCGGCAGCCGGGGTACGGCCCATTCCGCCGGCAGCCCGGTCAGGTACGCGAACCCGGGCGCGAACCCGCAGAAGGCGACCCGGAACTCGGTGCCGGTGAGCCGGGCGACCACTTCGGGCACGTCCACCCCCCAGTGGGCGGCGACGGCGGGCAGGTCCGCACCGTCGTACCGGACGGGGACCTCGACCTCGTCGGTGGGCCCGGCGTCGGCGGCGGGTCGGGGCGTCCAGCCGGCGACGAGTGCGGCGGCCCGGGCCGGGTCGGGCACCCCGTCGAGCAGCACGGTACGGGCCGCCGGGACGATCTCGACGGCGGTCAGCTCGCCGGCTGCCCGGCGGCGCCACAGCTCAGCGCGCCAAGCCTCGACCTGGTCGGGGCCGTCGCAGTCGAGCAGGAGTGCGTTCGTGCCGACGGGTCGGATCCGCATCCCGTCATGATTCCCGATTCGGCGGACGGCCAGGGGCGTCCGACCCCTCGATCTCGTGACCCGGGACACTACTTGCAGGTAACCTACGGTGCCGTAACCTAATGGCGTGACGACCTCCGCCCCGCTTCGACTCAAGCCGGTCGACATCGGAAAGCCCCGGATGCGGGGCTGGCTGCACACCTACGCGTTCTTCATCGCGCTCGTCTGCGGCGTCGTGCTCTGTTCCGTCGCAGCCGGTCGGCCCGGCTGGGCTCCGCTGGTGAGCTGCCTGATCTACAGCCTGACCGTGTGCGGGCTCTTCGGCACCAGCGCGCTCTACCACCGCCGGGTGTGGTCGGAACGCGGGTATCAGATCATGCGCCGGATGGACCACTCGATGATCTTCGTGTTCATCGCCGGTACGTACACGCCGTTCTGCGTCCTGTTGCTGGACGCCCGGCACGCGACCACCATGCTCGCCCTGGTCTGGGGCGGCGCGCTGGGCGGGGTGGCGGTGAAACTGATCTGGCCGCACGCCCCGCGCTGGGTCTCCGCCCCGCTCTACCTGGCGCTCGGTTGGGTCGCGGTGGCGATGCTGCCGCAGATCCTGCACTCCGGCGGGGTGACCGCGCTGGTGCTGCTGGCGGTCGGTGGCGCGATCTACAGCGTCGGCGCGGTCTTCTACGCGCTGCGCCGCCCCAACCCGTGGCCCACCGTCTTCGGCCACCACGAGTTCTTCCACGCCTGCACCCTGGTGGCCGCGGTCTGCCACCACATCGCGATCTACTTCGCCCTGTTCGCCTGAGGGCCGCACGGGGGCAGTACCTGCCCGCACACGCCGAGGGCCCCGCACCGTTGCGGGGCCCCGGGGTTTTCGGGTGGTGGTCGGCCGGGCCGGCAGGCTGTCCTCGGCCGTCGGCACGCGGTCGTCGGGCCGGCTGGTCAGACCGTCCGGCCCGGGCGGCGCACCTCGCGGTACTCCTGCACCACCGGCTCGCCCTGCACCGGTACGACCCGGTCGGCCACGACCCGGTTCTCCCGCACCGGGGTGGCCACCACGGTGCGCCGGCCCCGGTTCCAGAAGTAGAGGGTGGTGAGCAGGCTGACGACCCCGGCGAGCATCAGCACCCAGCCGACGACGCTGAGGTTGAGCCACCCCAGGTCGGCCTGCACGGCGAACGCGAAGATCGCACCCAGTGCGATGAGGAAGATGCTGGCACCAATGCCCATTTTGTCGCCTCCTTGGCTGTCAGCTGGCGCTACTACCCGCCGCGGCCATCGTGAGGTTGCGGCACCCATCGACATACCCCGGCACTCCGCTCGCCAATCGGGCAAGCTGGGGCCATGACGGACGCCGGGGGTACGGAACGGACGCTGGTGCTGCTGAGGCACGCCAAGGCGGAACCGCCGGGCGACGGCAGGGACGCCGACCGGCCGCTGACCGCGCGGGGGCAGGCCGACGCCGCCGCTGCGGGCGCCTGGCTGGCCCGGCACGGCCTGCTGCCCGACGTGGTGTTCTGTTCGCCCGCGAGACGCACCCGGGGGACCTGGCACGGGGTGGCGCTGGGCATGACCGGCTCACCGGACGAGACCGGGCCCGCCGGCACCTCCCCGGCGGTGCGCTACGAGCCCGGCGTGTACGAGGCAGGCCCGGTGGAGCTGCTGGCCCTGGTCCGGTCGGCACCGCCGGAGGCGACGACGGTGCTGCTGGTCGCCCACAACCCGGGTGTCTCGCTGCTCTCGGCGCTCCTCGACCCGGACCGGGCGGACCAGCAGGGCATGCGTACCGTCGACCTCGTGGTGCACCGCACCCGGCTCCGCTGGGCCGACCTGCGCCACGCCGACATCACCGCCCGCCACACCGCGCGGGGCTGAGCCCGGGGCGGGTACGCGTGGCAGGGGCCCCGGTGCGACCAGGGCCCCTGCTCACGGGCTCACTCAGGACGGCGGCGCCGTGGGCGGAGGCGGGTCGGGCGGAGGCGGCATCATCGCGGTCGGATGCGACAGCCGGTTCTCCTCCACGATCAAGGTGCGCGCCCGCTTACGCCGGTCCTGCCAGAACCAGAGCGTGGTGAGCAGTACGGCCAACCCGGCCAGGATGAACACCCAGCCGACCGCGCGCAGGTCCACCCACCAGACGTTCGCCCGGATGGCGAAGGTCAGGATCGCGCCGATGGCGATCAGAAAGATTCCGCTACCAATGCCCATGTGCGCTGCACCCCCACGTGCGGTGGCTCTGGGCGTTCACTGACGACGTCCGCGCCCCGGTTACCCGCCCGCGCCGCCAACTACCCGGTACAGACACCCCGATAGAGCCCCGAACCCCTCCGAACCAGAAGCGCCGGCACTTTCACGGAATTCGTGGCCTCCCGGCGCGGGACAGCCCCTCATTCCGTGAAAGTGCCGGCGCAGACCCGGCGGGTGGGGGCGCGCGGGGCGCCCCGGGGGTGGGCTAGAAGGACTCCTCCGGGAGGTCCATCACGTCCAGGTCGGTGTTCTCGATGATCCGCCGGTCGGCGCCGAGGCGGGGCAGCACCTCGCGGGCGAAGAACTTCGCGGCGGCGACCTTGCCGGTGTAGAACGCCTTGTCGGCGGCGGAGAGTTCGCCGTTCAGGGCACGCAGGGCCACGTCGGCCTGCCGCTGGAGCAGCCAGCCGACGACCAGGTCGCCGATCGCCAGCAGGAACCGCCGGCTGCTCAGGCCGACCTTGTAGAGCGCCCGGGAGTCGCCGGCCTGCGCCTCGCCCAGCCAGCCGGTGAGCACGCCGAGCATGCTCTGGATCTCGGCGAGCGCCTTGCCGAGCGACTGCCGCTCCTGCTTGAGCTGGCCGTTGCCGCCCTCGGAGGTGATGAACTCCTGGATCTCGGTGGCCACCGTCATCAGGGCCTTGCCGTTGTCCCGGACGATCTTCCGGAAGACCAGGTCGAGGCTCTGGATCGCCGTGGTGCCCTCGTACAGGGTGTCGATCTTCGAGTCCCGGATGTACTGCTCCAGCGGGTAGTCCTCGAGGAAGCCGGAGCCGCCGAACGTCTGGAGCGACTCGTGGCCGAGCATCTCGTACGCCCGCTCCGAGCCCACGCCCTTGACCAGCGGCAGCAGCAGGTCGTTGACCCGCTTCGCGGTCTTCGTCGCCTTCTCGTCGCCGGCCGCCTCGGCGATGGCGACCTGGTCCTGCCAGGTGGCGGTGTAGCAGACCAGGGCACGCAGGCCCTCGGCGTACGACTTCTGAAGCATCAGCGAGCGGCGCACGTCCGGGTGGTGGGTGATGGTGACCCGGGGCGCGGTCTTGTCGGCCTGCTGGATCAGGTCGGCGCCCTGCACCCGGTTCTTCGCGTACTCCAAGGCGTTGAGGTAGCCCGTGGAGAGGGTGGCGATCGCCTTGGTGCCGACCATCATCCGGGCGTATTCGATGATCATGAACATCTGCCGGATGCCGTCGTGCTTGTCGCCCAGCAGCCAGCCCTTCGCCGGCACGCCGTGCTCGCCGAAGGTCATCTCGCAGGTGTTGGAGACCCTGATCCCCATCTTGTGCTCGACGTTGGTGGCGTAGACGCCGTTGCGCTCGCCCAGCTCGCCGGTGTTCTCGTCGAAGTGGTACTTCGGGACGACGAACAGCGACAGCCCCTTGGTGCCCGGGCCGCCGGCGCCCTCGACGCCGACCGGGCGGGCCAGCACGTAGTGCACGATGTTGTCGCTCAGGTCGTGCTCGCCGGAGGTGATGAAGCGCTTCACGCCCTCGATGTGCCACGAGCCGTCCGGCTGCTGGACGGCGCGGGCGCGACCGGCGCCGACGTCCGAGCCCGCGTCCGGCTCGGTGAGCACCATGGTGGAGCCCCACTGCTTCTCGACGAAGAGCTTGGCCCACTTCTGCTGCCGCTCGTTGCCCTCGACGTACACCACGTGCGCGAAGGAAGGGCCGGAGGAGTACATCCAGACCGGGGCGTTCGCGCCGAGCACCAACTCGGCGAGCGACCACCACAGGGCGCGGGGGGCGTTGGTGCCGCCGAGGGCCGGCGGGAGGTCCAGCCGCCAGAACTCCGAGTCCATGAACGCCTGGTACGACTTCTTGAACGACTCCGGCAGCGGTGCGGTGTGCGTGGCCGGGTCGAAGACCGGCGGGTTCCGGTCACTGTCCGTGTAGCTGGCGGCCAGATCCTCGCGGGCGAGGCGGTCCACCTCGGCGAGGAAGCTGCGCGCGGTGTCGACGTCGAGATCCGAGTACGGCTCCTGGCCGAACGCCCGGTCCGCCCCGAAGACCTCGAACAGGTTGAACTCGAGGTCCCGAAGGTTGCTCTTGTAGTGGGTCATGCTCGCTGGCCCCGCTTCCGGACAGGTATTACCGATCAGTAACCCCGACTGTATTACTCGCCGGTAGGCAGCGACAAGCCGCCCGCTGAAGTGACAGCGATTACACACCTGCGTTCCGGCGCTCGCCGGGCCACCGAATCAGCAGGCCAGCGGCCGTCGGGCCGCCACCGCCCGGTGCCGAGTGACGAAATCGTGCCCAATCCTGGAATCAGTGGCCTCAGCCGCACCGCGACACCACATTCTCCAGGAAACAGCACGATCCCGACACGGAGCGTCTCCGTCAGCCCCGGCGGCACCGACCTCCCAGCTCCGTCAGCCCTCGGCGGCACCGACCTCCCAGCTCGGCACCGGGGCGGTCACCGCGCTGCTCGGGCCCGCGTACTCCATCAGGACCAGGGCGATGTCGTCGTCGAGCCGGCCGTGCACCCACTCGACCAGGGCGGTCTCCAGCGAGGCCAGCCCGTCGCCGACCGTGCCGTGGCCGAGCAACCGCCAGGCCCGGTCGGCGGTCGGGAAGAACTCGCCGTCCCGGCGGGCCTCGCCGAGGCCGTCGGTGAACAGCAGCAGGCGGTCGCCCGGCTCCAGCCGCTCGACCCGGGGCCGGACGACCGGCATGAAGCCCAGCGGCGGGGCGGGTGCCGGCGGTTCGAGGGGGATCACCGCGCCCCGGCGCAGCAGCAGCGGTGCCGGGTGGCCGCAGTTGACGATGGTGAGCGTCCCGCCCCGCTCCTCGACCAGCGCGGCGGTGACGAAGTCCTCGTCGCCGACATTGCGGGCCACCGCCCGGTCCAGGTCGGTCACCACGGCCCGCAGGTCGGCCCGCTCGTACGCCACGTGCCGGTACGAGCCGAGCACGATGCTGGCCAGCCGGACGGCGTCCAGCCCCTTGCCCCGGACGTCACCGATGATCATGCGCACGCCGTACGGGGTGTCGATCGCCTCGTACAGGTCGCCGCCGATCTCGGCGGTGGCGGTGGACGAGATGTAGCGCCCGGCCACCGCCAGTGTGCCCACCTGCGGGCCGAGCGGACGCAGCACCGCCTGCTGGGCCACCGTCGCCAACTTGGACAGCTCGGCGATCTGCTCGGCCTGCCGCTCCCGGACGCCGGCCGCCACACCCGCGATGGCGGTGGCCAGCGCGATGCCGGCCACGTTGACCGCAGTCACCAGCGATGTCGCCGGCTCCATCAGGGCGAAGGCCGACCCGATCGCGGTGGCGACGGCGCCCACCCCGAGCACCACCCGCCAGGAGGCGAGCGCGGCGGCGAGGAAGGGCGCGGCGACCATCAGGGCGATGTAGTGCGCCGTGCGGCCGTCCGCCAACTCCACCCCGGAGATGATTGCGAGCAGGGCAAGGGCCGCGCCGAGGCCGGCGCGGGATCCGGGGCTCAGCGGGCCGCGGCCCGACTGGAAGGCATGCGTGCGTACGAGGGACAGCATGCCTGATCGACGCGGGCCGGTGAATGAGCCTGGCCCGTCGTCCGAGGATGTTCTGCCCGGCCGGTCCGGAGTGCCGGACCGACGGGGGACGGATGCCTCGCCCACCGCAGGGGTCGCCGAGTCAGCCCAGGACCTCGTATTTCACCGTGAGCGCGCCGACGTCGACGGAGGTGATGGTGGCGAATGCGGCCCGGGACAGGTCGATGCAGCGGCCCTCGATGAACGGGCCACGATCGTTGATCCGCACGGTGACCGACCTGCCGTTCGCCGGGTTGGTCACCCGGACCCTGGTGTCGAACGGCAGGGTCTTGTGCGCGGCGGTCAGCTCGTTGGGGTTGAAGGTCTCCCCGTTGGCCGTGAGCTGGCCCTCGTCGTAGAAGGACGCGCCGCAGGAGCCGCTGTCGACGACGGTGCTGGTCGGGGCCGGCTTCCTGGTCGTGGCGGCCGGCTTCGGCGCGGCGGTGCGGGCCTTGCTCCGCGACGCGGCCTGGGTCCGGGTCGCCTTCGGGCTGACCGTGACCGTCGGCGAGGGGCTGGCGCTGGGCGGCAGGCTCGCGCTCGGCGACGCCGAGGGTGAGGCCGGCACGGCGGGGCTGCTCACCGGGGCGTCGGCGAGGGCCGGCGCGGAGTCCGCCGGTTCGCCGGAGGCGAGCTGGACGGCGCCGACGGTCCCACCGACGGCGAGCGCGACACCGACCGCCGCGGTGGCCGCGATGCCGGCCGGCGAGGAGAACATGCGGGTACGGGAGTGCCTACCAGCCACCGGGCCCGTCCTTTCGTCGTCGCTGAACAAACCGGCCCGGACCGTAACGAGAGAAGCACTTCCGAAGTCAACGTGATCATGGTGCTATGCACGTATTTGCTCGCATACGTGTAGCCGATCATCCGAGGCGAGGTGGCCCGCTCGGCCCCGAACCCGGCCGGCCCCGAACCCGGCCGGCACCGCACGGCTCGCGGGGATGTCGCAGGATGGGCGGCATGCCCGCTGAGCTGAGCGAACGCCTCGTCGAGCTGTTCCGGTGGATCGATCCCGGCCCGGGGAGCACCCACCTGGTCAGCGACGTCTCCGGCTGGTGGCGGGACCCGGCCGTTCTGGCGGAACTCGGGCCGGCCCTGGTCACGCCGTTCCGGGCCGCCCGGCCGACCGTGGTGCTCGCCCCGGCCGTCACCGGGCTGTTGCTCGGCCCGCTCGCCGCCACCGCGCTCGGGGTGGGCTTCGTGCCGGCGCACAAGGCCGGGGACGGGCGGCTGCCCGCCGGGGCGACCACCTGGGCGCAGAGCCCGCCCGACTTCCGGGGCCGCCGGGTCGCACTCGGCGTCCGGGACCGGCACCTGGGCCCCGGGGACCGGGTGCTGGTGGTCGACGACTGGGTGGCCACCGGTGCCCAACTCCACGCCCTGTACGAGATCTGCGCGACCCGGGGGGCCGAGGTCCTCGGCACGTCCGCGGTGGTCGTCGACTGCCCGCCCGCCCTCGCCACCGAGCTGCGGGTACGCGGCCTGCTCGACGCCGCCCGGCTGGGCTGAGCAGCGGCTGTGCGCGCCGGGCGGCTCAGCCGGGCGGCGAGGCTCGACGGCGGGCGAAATCGGGCGGCGGCGGGCGGCGGGCGCGCGTAGCCTCGGCAGGATGTGGCCTCGCATCGGTGACCTGCGCTCCCTCGACCTCGGCACGCCCGGCGAGATGCGGGCCCGACTCAACGCCCTGGTGCTGGCCGGGGTCAAGACGGCGACCGCCGGCCTGATCGACGAGTACGCCGAGGAGGGCGAGGAAATGGAGCGGGCCGGCGAGCGGCTGGCCCTCGTGGACGACCACGACGCGCTGGTCGGGGTCGTCGAGGTGACCGGCGTCGAGGTGGTCCGCTTCGCCGACGTCCCCTGGGACTTCGCCCGCTCGGAAGGGGAGGGCGACCGGTCCATCGAGGAGTGGCGGGCCGGGCACGCCGCCTACTGGGCCCGGGTCGGCACCCCCGTCACCGACGACACCCAGGTCGTCTGCATCCGGTTCCGGCTCGTCTCGACCGAGGGCAGCACCGCCACCTGAGGCGCGGGAGAACCTGCCGACACTCCGGCGGCCACCACTATGACTTCTTCCCCCTCGCCGAACGGCGGCTCGAAGCTCTGGAGGTAGCGGTCCAGCAGTTCGTCGGTGATCGGAAAGGCGGCGTTGGCGTCGAAGCGCTCAGCTCGCGTACGGAGGCGCTGCCGGAGCAGCGCCGGCTCGGCCTTGAGGTAGACGAGACGCCAACAGCCCCCGGCCTGCTCGATCAGCTCCTGGTATGCCTGCCGTCGTGAGCGTTGCCAGAAGCTGGAGTCGATGACGACGTTGCGACGCTGTGCCACGAGTGAGAGCAACCGCTCCCGCAGAGCCTGCCTCGCGACTTCGGTGTGTTCCTCGTACCGGTCGGGCTCGTAGTCGACGCCGTAGCGACCGAAGCGATGCCATATCTCCTCATCGACGGACAGACGGACGTAGCCTTCAGTCTCGAGGTCTTTGGCGTACGTCGTCTTGCCCGAGCCGGCCATCCCGCACATCAGGACCACCTCAGGCTGCTCAGGGAGCCGTGTTTCGTCCGCTCTCATGGACGCCAGGGTGGCGGACAGGACCGGAATCGTCACCCGCAATTCGGCATGACAGGACGTTTCATCGGCGGGACCTGTCCGCCCCGCCAAGACGTTCATGAGCACGGGCGGTCAGGCGGGGCGGTCAGCCGGGGCGAGGCGGCGCAGCTCGGGCAGCAGGCGGGTGGCCGCGTCCACCAGGACGGCTTCGTCGCCCGCGTGCCAACTGTTGGCCCGCGGCCAGTGCGTGACCACGTCGGTGAAGCCCAGCGCGGCGGCCCGCCCGACCTGCTGGGCGAGGAAGTCCGCGCTGCTCAGCGAGAAGACCGGGGCGGAGTCGAGGGAGAGGTAGCGGTCCAGCGTGGCCGGGTCGCGGCCGGCCTCGGCCAGCGTCCGGTCCATCCGCGCGGCGAGGTCGGACACGGTCCCCCACCACGCCTCCAGGTCGTCGCCACCCGTACCGGTGGTCACCCAACCCTCCCCGAACCGGGCCACCAGCCGCATCGAACGGGGACCGTTGGCGGCCATCACGAACGGCACCCGGGGACGCTGCACGCAGCCGGGATTGTTCCGGGCGTCCACGGCGGCGAACCACTCGCCGCGCCACGTCGTCCCGTCCTCCCGCAGGATCAGGTCGAGCAGCTCGGCGAACTCGGCGAGCCGGTCGACGCGCTGGCGCGGCGGCAGCATCTCGCCGCCCAGCACGGCCGAGTCGAAGCCGATGCCACCCGCGCCGAGACCGAGCAGGAACCGGCCGGCGGAGACGTCGTCGAGGGCGGTGATCTGCCGGGCGAACGCCGCCGGGTGCCGGAAGTTGGGCGAGGCGACCAGGGTGCCGAGCCGGATCCGGGAGGTCACCGTCGCGGCGGCGGTCAGCGTCGTCATCGAGTCGAACCACGGCCCGTCGACCAGGTCCCGCCAGCCCAGGTGGTCGTACGTCCAGGCGTGGTCGAAGCCCCACTCCTCCGCCTGCCGCCACCGGCGCTGCGAGTCCGACCAGCGCTGGTCCGGGAGGATCACGATGCCAATCCGCATGATCGCCAGCGTACGACCTGCCGGGGGTCACCGACCCGCTCGCCGCCCGGCGCCCTCCCTCGTTCCTGGCACGTTCCCGGGCTCAGCCGGACGCCGCACCCGGCTCAGGCCGGCGGGCGAGGCTCAGGCCGGCGGGCGTGCCGTCGTGTCCGTCGCGGCCCGGACGAACTCACGGACCCGGGCCGTCGTGTTGCTCTCCAACCAGACCGGCCCGCGCCGGATCGGCGGGGCGTCGCTGATCGGCACGTACGCGACGTCCGGGCGCGGGTAGTAGCGCCGGGTGTGCTCGCCGACCGGCAGGACGCCCCGGCCCAGCGCCACCAGGGTCAGCAGCTCGGAGAACGTGTCCCCCGTCGGGCCCTTCGGCACCGGCCGCCCCGACGGGGTGTGCTCGGGGGTGCGGTCCCGCTTGAACTCCGCCGAGGTCACCGCCGGGTACTGCACCACCGGGTGCTCGGCCAGCACCTCCAGCGAGACGGACCCGGCGCGGGCCAGGGGATGTTCGGCGGCCACCGCGAGCACCCGGCCCTCCGTCAGCAGCGCCGGGCCGCACGCCATCCCGTCGAACGGGTACGAGGCCACGAGCACGTCGACCGAGCCGTCGAGCAGGCTGGCCCGGGTGGTGGCGAGTTGCGCCTCGCGTACCCGCACCTCGCAGTCGGGGTGCCGCTCGCTGAACAGGGCGACGGCCCGCAGCAGCACCGACGCCGTCCCCTCGCCGAGGAAGGCGACCCGCAGTTGCCCGGTCATCCCCCGCCCCGCCTCGGTGGCCCGGCGCACCGCCGCCTCCATCCCGCCGACCAGCGGGCGCAGGTCGTCGGCGAGGCGGCGGCCGATCGGGGTCAGGGTCACCACCCGGCTGGTACGCGCGAACAGGGGCGCGCCGATCCGCCGTTCCAGCTTCTTCACCACGTGGCTGACCCGCCCGGTGGTCACCCCCAACCGCTCGCCGGTACGCCCGAAGTGCAGCTCCTCGGCCAGGGTCAGGAACGTCTCGACCTCGTACCGTTCCAGCATCCGACCCCCACCACGCGGCGACCCGGCCAACGTTCGTTGCGCCAGGGTAAACGGTCGTAGCCCGATCATGGCTTGGTCGGACCCGCCGCCCGGTCGATCATTGAGGGCATCACCCGGGGGCCTGTCCCTACCGCCTGACGATCACGAGGAGTACGCCATGCCCAGCGACTACCTGACCGGACTCGACGCCCCGCTGCGGGAGGTCGGGCAACGGGTGCACGCCGTCGTCGAGGCGGCCCTGCCGGAGGCGACGGGTCAGCCCGGAGACGATCATCGACCTGGTCCGGGGCCTGAGGGGTGAATCCAACGTCGACCATTTCTGCCTGGTGGTGGCCCCGCTCGACTGGGCCGAGGTGATCGCCTCGGGCGACCTCGACGTGGTCGAGGGGCCGGCGGGGCGGTTCGGGGCGCGGGGCAGCGCCACATCGGTCTACGTCCGGGACCCGGACGGCAACGTCGTCGAGCTGCGCTGGTACCCGCAGGACGAGCCGGCCGACGGTTATCCGGTGGATCGGGAGTCCGCCGGCCCCTAGGTTCACCGGGGTGGGTGATGACGTCAGGGCGGAGATCCGGCTCGCGGACGCGGCGGACGCGGCGGTGATCGCGCGTATCCATCTGCACTCCCGGGCGGCGACCATGCCGTATCTCCCCCCGCAGAAACGTAGTCCCGAGCAGGTGACCCGCTGGGTCGAGGACGTTCTGCTCAAGGAGTGCCGCATCTGGGTGGCGGTACGCGACGCGGTGGTCCTCGGCTACGCCGCTGTCGCGGGCGACGTGCTCGAACACCTCTATCTGCGGCCGGACGCCCGCCGTCAGGGCATCGGCACGCTACTGCTCGACGAGGTCAGACGGCACAGCCCGCACGGGGTGTCGCTGCACGTCTTCCAGCAGAACACCGAAGCCCGCGCCTTCTACGAGCGCCACGGCTTCACCGTCCTGGACACCAGCGACGGCAGCCAGAACATGGAACACCTGCCCGACATGACCCTCTGTTGGACTCCGAAGGGATGACGGCCCGGACCGACTGGCAGGCGTGGCACGAGCCCTACGCCGACGAGGGATCGTCCCTGTCGCGCCGGCTGCGCCTCGTGCGGCGCGAGATCGCCGCGTGGCTGGACGAGCGCCCCGACGACATGCTCACGGTGGTCAGCGCCTGCGCGGGCCAGGGGCACGACCTCGTCGGCGTGCTCGCCGGGCGGGCCGACGCGCACCGGGTCCGCGCGACGCTGCTGGAGTACGACCCGGGCAACGTGGCCGCCGCCCGGGATGCCGCCGGCCGCGCCGGGCTCACGAACGTCGCCGTCGAGCGGGCGGACGCGGGGCGGCTCTCGTCGTACGCGGGGGCGGTGCCCGCCGACCTGGTGCTCCTGGCCGGGGTGTTCGGCAACGTCACCGACCATGACGTACGCCGGACCGTGGCCGCCCTGCCGCAGCTCTGCGCGGCGGGTGCCACGGTGATCTGGACGCGGACCCGGCGCGCCCCCGACCTGACCCCGGCGCTGCGCGGCTGGCTACGCGACGCCGGCTTCGTGGAGCGGGCGTTCCACGCGCCGGAGAGTGTGCTCTTCTCCGTCGGCGTGCACCGGTTCGCCGGCCCGCCCCGCCCGCTCAACGCCTCCGGGGAACTGTTCACGTTCATCCACTAAAGCCTGTGTCGAAGTGCGGTGGCAATGCGGAGATCGGGTAGATCTTGGAAGATTTCGGCCCCTGGAGGGGCCGTTTGCTTCCAAGATCTCCCAGTTCCGGGGCGGGAGCCGCCGCCGACCCGGTCAGGCGCGCAAGAGCGCCCGGAGCGGGCGGGGCCCGGCGAGCCCTCACCCCGCACCCACCGCCCGCGCCGCTCCGAGGTGGACCGACTTCGACATAAGCGCCAGCTGTCGGCTACCGGAACTCGTGCACGACCTCGATCGACCCGACGATGTGGTCGTTGAACTCGTCCAGCTCCTCGGCGGGCACCCACAGTTCGAGGATGGACTCGCCGCCGGCCTGCCGCACCGGGTACCGGCGCACGAAGTCCGACTCGACGTGGAAGCGGGTCACGTACCCGACGCCGGACGCCGGGACGTTCCAGTCCCGGGCGATCATGATCGCGTACTCCTCGTTGAGGACCGGGTAGAAGATCGGCTGGTCCGGCAGGCGCGGCGGCCAGCGCCGCCACCCGGACAGGCGGACGAGATCCAGTTCCTCCGGACCGGTCGGACGCCACAGCACCGTCGTACCGCCACCGCTGCCCATCTCGACCTCGCCACCGCTCGTCCGGCCCTACCGATTCGAGCCCGGAGTGCCAGGACGGTACCGGGACGCCGACGACAGGCACCACCGGTTTCGCCGTCAGACCGCAGTCCGTCGGTACACGACAGAGCGCCCGCCGCGCTGCTGGAAGCGGGTGCTCCGGGGGTACGGGGTCGTCAGGCCCGTTCGGCGATGCGGGCGACGAACGCACTCCACGCGATCGGAGCGAAGGTGAGCGCCGGACCCATCGGGTCCTTGCTGTCCCGCACGGCAACGACGCCAGGAAGATTGTCAGCGACCTCCACACAAGCGCCGCCGTTGGAGCTGCTGCGGGTGCTGGTTCGCCACCGCGCGCCGGTCAGGTCGTCCATGCTCGCGCCCTCAACAGGTCGATGGTCTGGTCACGCGGAAGCGCTACCGATCTCACGGTATCCCAGACGGCCCAGAGGGGGGCAACGTCATTCGTGATACGGCCGGAGGACTGATCATCGAGGTAGCCGACCTCCTCGCCCTCCGGTGTGGTCGCGATGATGAAAGGCCCGGCCTGGCCTGGATGCAAGCCGGCGCTCAGTGGGAGAACGTGCACCATGACGTCGGGTCGCTGAGCTGTGGTCGCGAGGTAATCGAGCTGCGGGCCCATCACGGCTGGATGACCTCGGCGGAGCACCGCTTCGTCAATCACGAAGACTGTCAGCGGGGAACGCGGGCGGTACGTCTGGACTTCATAGTGCAACGCAGTGTGATCGCGCCGCAACTTTCGGGAGGCTTCTTATTTGGACGGCGTGAGTCGGTGATAGACAGCCCGGTTCATGTTCGTCGAGGGGCCGCCCCGGTCTTCCTGCGTTGAGGAGCGGGGGCGGGCTCCCTCTCCAAGACTCGACGGACAGGGAGCATCGTGCGGAACCGAGAAGGACGTCACCGCGCCAACAACCGCCGGGGCCGGCACGCCGCGTGTCCGTCGTGGCGGGAGCGCCTGGGAAAGGACAAGCCGAAGCCCGATCCGAAGCCCGCGCCGTCGCCGGCCCAGCCGGACCCGGTCCCGTACGACCCGCCGTTGATCGGCCCGATGATCCCGCCGCACGGTTCCCGCGTAACGACACCGCGACGCGGGTCCTGCGACCGGCGGCGGGCGAGTTCCGTGCGCGGGGCGGGAAGCTACGCGGCAACGGTGGTCGGCCGTGTCGGTGAGGGACTACGGCCCGACGGCAGGACGTACCGTGAGCCGCCCCCACCTGCCGATGCGCCCGGCCTGGCTCTGTTGGGTCTGTGCCGCGCAGTGGCCGTGTTCGGCGGCCCAACTCGACCTGGCCACCGAGTTCTACGGCCATTCGGTCGCGCGCGCCTTCTACCTGGCCACGTCGATGTACGAGGCGATGGACGACGTGTACCGGCTGGGCGGACGCCCCGACGGGCCCGCCATGTACGCCCGGTTCCTCGGCTGGCTGTCCCTGACGCGTCGACCGCGCCACAGAACGCAGTAGAGCGCCCGGCTCGCCGGATCGGGCCACATTCGACCCGTCGAGGGCCGGTACCCTGCGCGCATGCCGAACAGCGACGAGGACGTGGCGATCGAGGCCGCGCAAGCGGGAGCCGTCGTCGTCCGGGCCAGGTACGGAGCCGCCCTGACCCGCTTCGAGAAGTCCGGGGGTGACTTCGCCACCTCGGCCGACATCGAGGCGGAGAACGCCATCCTCGACGTCCTCCGCTCCGCACGGCCCGAGGATGCCGTGACGGGTGAGGAGAGTGGACGCACAGGTGCCGACGACACCGCCCGCGAGTGGCTGGTCGACCCCCTGTGCGGCACGCTCAACTACGCCGTACGCAACATGCTGGTCGCGGTGAACGTCGCGCTGCGGGCCGATGCGAGGGTCGCCGTGGCGGCCTCGGCCGACCCGTTCACGGACGAGGTGTTCTGGACCGACGGCACTCACGCGTACGTACGCCGCGACGGCGTGGACGAGCGACTCGCACCCTCCGCCGAGTCACGATTGGTGGACGTCAATCTCGATCCGCCGTTCCCGAACGCTCCCCGGTTCCGGGCGGCGCGGCTGCTCGCCGACCCGGGGTTCGTCGAGCGGTTCCGGCCACGCGTGGTCTCCACCACCCTGGCGGTCGCCTGGGTCGCCGCGGGCCGACGGGCCGCCTACGTCACCGACGGCGACCTGCGGGACAGCGTGCACTTCGCCAGTGGGATCGCCCTGTGCCAGGCCGCGGGATGCGTGGTGACCGGCATCCAGGGACAACCGCTGCACACCGGCGCGGGCGGGCTCATCGTGGCTGCGGATCGCCAGACGCACGCCGCCCTGCTGGCGCTGGTCGACAAGCAGTTCCCACCCGACGGCGACGTCATCTAGCTGGTCGCCGGCTCCGTCCACGGCCCGGACCGCATCTCGATCGGCGCGTAGGCGAGGGCCCGGTCAACGACCTCAACGGCCGTCAGCTCCGGGACCGAAAAGATCATTTCAGCGACGTCCGGGTAGACGAGGTCACGTTCGAGCTGAGCCAACAGGTCGTTGAGCTCAGCATCGTCCGCGTAGCCGAGACTCATGATCCGCTCAACGAGGACGATGGCCTCATCCCGGGTGAGTTTCGGAGGCAGACTCTGATCCATGCCGCGCAGCGTAGGCGAGCGTGCTCGACGCCCCGGCGTCCCGGTCGGGTACGGCCCGCCGACCGCCCTGCGCCGCCCCAGCCGACCAGCTCTGGACCTACCCTGCGAGGCCACCGCCGCGTTCGGCGTCTGATCTCCGCGAGGGTTTGCGCGAGCCCCGCACAATGAGCCTGTGCCCCGCACTGGACTGGTTGTCCGACAGATCCTGCTGACCCTCGGTTCCCTACTCACCTGCTTGGTGGCGGGAGGCGCGGCGGGTGCCCTCTACAGCCACGGCCTCAGCTTGCTCGTCGTCGTGCTCAGCACAGTGTTCACGGTGCTCGGTCTCTTCGGCATGGGGCTGGTCTGGTTCATCGGCGAGGACGGGACGGACGTCGAACCGGGGTGGATCGTGCCGATGACGATCGCTTCGATCTGTCTGCTCGCCGTCGCCCCCATCGGTGTGGGCCTCGCCTACCTCGAAGTGTTCGGGGAGCGGGTGGCTGTCGTGGTCACCGAGGACAGCTCCGGCAAGTCCGCGCCCGGCACCTACCAGGCGGTTCGGGTCGCCACGGTCGCAAGCGGCGAGGACGTGGGCGAGATGACCTACAGGTCCGAGCATGATCTACAGGTCGGCGACAGGCTGGAGGCGCTGGTCGATCCACGCGGCTGGTTCCTGCCGGACACCATGCAGTCCTACCCGCCTTTGCGCAATCTGGGGTACGGCCTCACCGGCGCCGGACTCGGCCTGCTCCTCCTGATGACGGTGTTGCGTACGCGCCGGGACCTGCGGCGCTATCGACTCACGGGCACGCGGCTGCCCTGAGGCGGGCACGGGCAGCACAGGAAGCGGTAGCAACATCGAAGGCCCTGGCTGGGACTCGCGTCCTGACCAGGTCCTTCGTGCGTGGAGCGGGTGACGGGAATCGAACCCGCACTGTCAGCTTGGGAAGCTGATGTTCTGCCATTGAACTACACCCGCAGGCGGCCCCACTGTACCCGACGACGTCGCCGGGTGCATCCAGGCACCCCGTCGCGCGCCGCCCACCGGCAGCCGTCGGGCCGACGGCGCGGCTCGCACTCCTCCCCACCCGATCCAGGGCCGCCCTCACCGCCTCCCCACGATCCGTCGATGAGCCGTAGAAGTTCCATGCCGGCAACTCATAGGCGTTTTCAAATGCTTCGATGGGTTGTAACGTCTGCCACACGTTTCAGCCACGGCGCGACACACCCCCTGCCGCGCCGACAGAAAGAGGTAGGCCCATGGGACTCCGTGCCAACCTGCTGACCCGGCGTACCGCCGGCGTCGCGTCGACGGCCCTCGCACTCCTGCTCAGCACCGCCGCCGTGGGCGTCGTTCCGGCCGCGTCGGCCTTCTCCGCCGCCCCGGCGGAGGCGTGCGCCGAGCCGGCCGACGTGCACTCCGACGCCCGGGTCAAGGCGGGCGCACAGGCCAAGCACGAACCCAACGAGCTGACCGCCGCACAGGTCCGCGAGCGCGAGGCCGACCTGGCGGGCGCCCTGCGCGAGCGGGCCAGCTTCCGGGCCGGCGCCGGTGCCGGCACGCTCGCGACCGTGAACATCCCGGTCGTCGTGCACGTCATCCAGGAGAACAGCACCCGGGCCGGCGGCAACATCCCGGACTCGCTGATCAACTCGCAGATCAACGTGCTGAACCAGGCCTACAGCGGTGCCACCGGCGGCGCGGCGACCGCCTTCGGCTTCCAGCTCCAGAAGATCAACCGGGTCACCAACCCGGCGTGGTACCCGATCGTGTCGGGCTCGTCGGCCGAGCGCTCGATGAAGACCTCGCTGCGTGAGGGCGGCAAGAACACCCTGAACGTGTACCTCGGCGAGCTGAGCGACGGCCTGCTCGGGTGGGCGACCTTCCCGAAGCGCACCCTGGACAAGATGGACGGGGTCGTCGCCCTGAACGAGTCGCTGCCGGGTGGCACCGCCACCAACTACAACCAGGGTGACACCGGCACCCACGAGGTCGGCCACTGGCTGAACCTGTACCACACCTTCCAGGGCGGCTGCTCCGGCTCGGGCGACAGCGTGAGCGACACCCCGGCGGAGGCCTCGCCTGCGTACCAGTGCCCGACCGGGCGGAACACCTGCACCGCGACCGGCCTGGACCCGATCACCAACTTCATGGACTACACCTACGACTCGTGCATGTACCAGTTCACGGCCGGGCAGGCGAGCCGGATGCTGACCGCGTGGAACGCGTACCGCGCGGCCTGACGCACCCCTGTTCCTGACCCTCCGGTGCCGGCTCCGTCCTTCGACGGGGCCGGCACCGGCGTCGTCGGGGGTCAGGCCGCCGCGCGGTGGGAGCCGCGGACGCGCCGGGTCGGCCCCTGATCCGGTACGCCCACCGGGGCGCCACCCGGGTCACCAGCGGACCGGGGGTCGAGCCACACCTGCACGGCCGGCTGCCCCGGGCCGCCGCCCGGGAAGACGGCGCCGCCCTGGTAGCGGCGGGCGAGCATCGCCACGTCGACGGTGAACTCGAACAGCCGCCAGTCCACCTGCGGGGCAGCCCGCCCCAGCTCGGCGAGCCGGGCCACCCGGGCCTGGTCGGTCACCGGCCACGCGTGCCCCGCCACGTACGCCTCGTCGTCGCTGTCCTCCGGCGGGAAGGAGTGCAGCGCGTAGCGGCCGTCGCGTTCGAGGTCGCGCCGCTTCGGCGAGTCGACGATGAAGCAGAAGAGCCCGTCGTCGGTGATCACCGGGGAGACCGGGTGCACCCGGGGCCCACCGTCGGCGCGGACGGTGGCCAGGTAGCCGAAGCCCGGCCCGTACTGCTGCATGAGGAGGCGGATCCCGCCGGCGAGTCGTGGCTCGTCAGCGGCGAATTCGGACCAGGAAGCCATGTGGACATTCTATCGAACACGTGTACGACAGGCGAGCGCGGCGCGCCGGTCGCCGTAGGCGATGACAGGCCCGCCGACCAGGGTCGCTATGGTGTGCCGATGCTGCTCTCCGACCGCGATCTCGTCAGCGAGCTGAAGGCTGGCACGCTCGCGCTGGAGCCGTTCGAGCCCACCCTGGTGCAGCCGTCTAGCATCGACGTGCGCCTCGACAAGCTCTTCCGGGTCTTCAACAACCATCTCTACACGCACATCGACCCGTCGGTGCAGCAGGACGACCTGACCTCGGCGGTCGAGGTGCCCGACGGCGAGCCGTACGTGCTGCACCCGGGCGAGTTCGTGCTCGCCTCCACGCTGGAGGTGATCTCGCTCGGCGACCAGCTCGCGGGCCGGCTGGAGGGCAAGAGCTCGCTGGGCCGGCTCGGGCTGCTCACCCACTCGACCGCCGGGTTCATCGACCCGGGCTTCTCCGGTCACGTCACGCTGGAGCTGTCCAACGTGGCGAACCTGCCGATCACGCTCTGGCCGGGCATGAAGATCGGCCAGCTCTGCATCTTCCGGCTCTCCTCGCCGGCCGAGCACCCGTACGGGTCGACGGTGTACGGCTCGCGGTACCAGGGCCAGCGCGGCCCGACGCCGAGCCGCTCCTGGCAGAACTGGCGCACCTGGCCCACCCGCTGACGGCGCGGGCGCGATCGAGGGACCCGTCCCGCGGAACGGGCCCCTCGCCGCTCAGTCGGGGCGGCCGTAGCTGTGGATCTGGCCGTCGTCGACGCGCTTCATCTTGACGGGCTGGCCGGCCTGGGAGGCGTGCACCACCCAGCCGCCGCCGACGTACATGCCGACGTGGTGCAGGTCGGCGTAGTAGAAGACGAGGTCGCCGGGGCGCAGGTCGGCGCGGCTCACCCGGGCGGTCACCGACCGCTGCTGGGCCGCGTTGTGCGGCAGCGACACCCCGGCCTTGGCCCAGGCCGCGAGCATCAGGCCCGAGCAGTCGTACGAGTTGGGGCCCTCGGCGCCCCAGACGTAGGGCTTGCCGATCTGGGCACACGCGAACTTCACCGCGACCCCCGCGCCGCCGCCGGGGTAGGCAGCCGGGCAGGGAGCGGGACGCAGCGCGCCGCCACCGCCGGTGCCGTACACCTTGAGCCGCAGCTTCTGGAGCCGGTCGATCTCTGCGTTGATCTGCTTCCGCTTGGCGGCGAGCTGCGCCTCGGTGCGGGCGAGCTGGGTGACCATCTCGTCCAGCGGCTTCTTCTTCGCATCGAGCTCGTCGCGGAGGTCGATGACCGCCCGGATGTCGCGCTGCTGGCGCTCGGCGAACTGGTCGAGCAGTTCCAACTGTCCCATCACCTGACCGGGCGAGCGGCTGCCGAGCAGCGCGTTCACCGCCGACAGGTTCTCACTCTTGTACGCCTCGACGGCGAGGCCGCTGACCTTGTCCATCGCCTCGTCGACCCGGCGTTGCAGCGGCCCGATCTGCTTGGCGACGGCGTCGGCCTGCCGACGCTTGAGGGCGAGGTCCTGACGGGTGGCGTTGTGCCGCTCGATGAGCGGTTCGAGCTTGTTCCAGTCCTGGTCGATCTGCCGCTCGATCTCGGCGATCGAGGGATCGGCCTGGGCCGAGGTCGGGGCGCCGGTCAGGATGACGGCGGCGCCGGCCAGTGCGGCGAGGGCGGTGGTGAAGCGTGACCAGCGTGGGCGCGGCGTAACAGGCGTCCGGTCGGCGTGCGCCGACCGGCGTGACGGGCGCCGCAGGGCAGGGTGTGCCACCTGGCTCCGTTCTCCTTCTTCCTTGACCGCCTACCGGGTTAGCTGACGGGTTCGGGCGGGAAGGGAGAGCGCCCTACCGCAGCGGCGCTGCGGATTCACCCCGGCGTACCTGGGTCCCCGGTTCACCCGGAGGCGACTCGGCGGTGTCGGACCGTCACCGCCCGGCTGGGCGATACAGCTACCGGCCGACGATTGACCAGAGTAGAGACGCCCGTTATCGATCCGCAACCCGCCGGGCCATACACGCCGCACCACGCCCAGCGTGCGGAAGTTTCCTTCACATCGTGGTACCTGGTGGAAAGCTATTGACGCGGGAGTGCGGCGGCGGAAGGGTGACCTCAAACAATGCCCAACCAGGAGGTTCGATGCCCCGTTCCGTCGTGTCGTCGAGCAGACGGATCCTGCTCGCCGCCGCCGTGGCCGCAACCACGGCCCTTGTGCCCCTCGGTACCACCGCCTCCCCGGCCGCGGCCGGCCAGACCCCCGACCGCCAGCAGCAGTACGCTGACGCCGCCGCCGAGTACGGCGTGCCGGAGAGCGTCCTGCTCGGCGTCTCCTACCTCCAGTCCCGCTGGGACACCAACGCCGGCACCCCCAGCACCAGCGGTGGGTACGGGCCGATGCACCTAACCGACGCCGAATACGTGACCGGCCTGCCCACCGGCACCCACCACGACTCCGGCGACGAGGACCCGCGCGGGGACGACTCCCGCCCGGCCCCCGCCGCCGCCCAGCCCTCGGCCGACGAGGCCCCGACCGCGGCGTCATTGCAGACCCTGGACACCGCCGCCACTCTGACCGGGGCCGACGAGGCTGCCCTGCGCGCCGACGCGCCGACGAACATCCGGGGCGGGGCGGCGCTGCTCGCGTCGTACCAGCGGCAGATCGGCGCCCCGGTCGGGGCCGGCACCGACCCGGCGGCCTGGTACGGCGCGGTGGCCCGGTACGCCGGCGCGGACAGCGCCGACGCGGCGGCTTCCTTCGCCGACGAGGTCTTCGGCACCATCGCCGGCGGCGAGAGCCGGGTGACCGACGACGGGCAGCGGGTGACCCTCGCCGCCCGGGCGGTGACCCCGCAGAAGTCCTGGCTGGACCGGCTCGGCCTGCGCCTGCCGGCGCGCCCCGACGGCCTGGAGTGTCCGTCGACCATCTCCTGCGAGTGGATCCCCGCCCCCTACCAGTCGCTCGGTGCCGACCCCGGCGACTACGGCAACCACGACCTGTCCGACCGGCCCAAGCGGCAGAAGGTCGAGTACATCCTCATCCACGACACCGAGGGCAGCTACGCGGGCACGGTCAACATGGTCCAGGACCCGACCTACGTGAGCTGGCACTACACGTTGCGCTCGGCCGACGGGCACATCGCCCAGCACGTGAAGACCAAGGACGTCGCCTGGCACGCCGGCAACTGGTACGTCAACTCCAAGTCGATCGGGCTGGAGCACGAGGGCTTCGCCGCCCAGGGCACCTGGTACACCGAGGCGATGTACCGCACCTCGTCGAAGCTGGTCCGGTACCTCGCGCTGCGGCACGGCGTCCCGCTGGACCGGCAGCACATCATCGGCCACGACAACGTCCCCGGCACCGTCGCGGCGAACGTGCGGGGCATGCACTGGGACCCGGGCCCGTACTGGGACTGGTCGCACTACTTCGACCTGCTGCGCGCGCCGGAGCTCAACACCGGCACCCCGCTGACCGGCATGGTGCGGATCAACCCCGACTTCGCCACCAACCGGCCGGCGTTCACCGGCTGCGTGACGGCGGGCGTGCCGTGCCCCTCGCGCGGCTCCTCGGCGGTGGTGCTGCGCAGCGCGCCGAGCGCCGACGCGCCGCTGGTCAACGACATCGCCCTGCGTCCGAACGGCACGCCGGCCACGATGGCCGTCTCCGACCACGGCGCCCGCGCGTCGACCGGGCAGACGTACGCCCTGGCCGGCCGTGATGGTGACTGGACGGCGATCTGGTACCTCGGGCAGAAGGCGTGGTTCCACAACCCGGCGTCCGCGCCCACGGCGGCCTGGACCCTCGGCCTGGTGGCCACCCCGAAGGCCGGGAAGGCGACGATCCCGGTGTACGGGCGGGCGTACCCGGAGGAGGCGGCATACCCGGCCGGCGTGCCGTACCAGCCGATCTCGCCGTTGCAGTACACCCTCTCCGCCGGCCAGCGGTACGCCGTCGGCAACGTGCTGCCCAGCGAGTACTACCGGGCCGCCACGTTCGACGGCTCGGCCCCCGGTGACCGGACGGTGATCCGGGGTGAGAAGCAGTACGTGCAGATCCAGTTCGGTTACCGGATCATGTACGTCGACCGCGCCGACGTGAACCTGGTGCCGTCCCCGCTGGGCGCGCCCCGCTGACGGTCGCCCCTCGGCACGACGAAGGCCCCCGGTCGGGTGACCGGGGGCCTTCGTCGTGGACGGTGCTCGGGTGTGGGCCTCGCGTGGCATCGGGTCCGGGCGGCCTTCGCGGGGGCCGAGACTCCTGGCTGCGCGGCCCGCACCGGAGCCGCGCGGCGTCAGCCGGGTCGGCGGAAGCCGGCGACCGGCATGGTGTTGATGCTGCTCACGTTGACCGGCTTGCCGGCCCGGGCCGCGTGCACCATTTTGTCATTGCCGAGGTAGAGGCCGACATGGTGCAGGTCGGCGAAGAAGAACACCAGGTCGCCCGGGAGGGCCTCCGAGCGCGGAATCGCCTTGCCCTGCTTCCACTGGGCGCCGGTGAAGTGGGTCAGCGAGATCCCGGCCGCCTTGTAGGCGTACTGGGTCAGGCCGGAGCAGTCGAACGAGTTCGGGCCCGTGGCCCCCCAGACGTACGGGTCGCCGACCTGCGCGCAGGCGGTCCGGATGGCGATCCGGGCCGCATCTCTGATCACGCCGGTGACCGTCGGGCAGCCCTCGACGGACACCACGGTCTTCGGCATCGACGCCTGCAGCCGCTTGATCTCGGTGTTGATGTGCGTCTTCTTGGCCGCCAGCTCCTTGGTCTGCTTCTCCTGGTCGACGATCAGCGTGTCCAGCTTCAGCTTCTGTCCGTCGTACTTGGCCCGGACGGCGAGCACGCCCTGCAACTGACGGCGCTCCTCCGCGGCCACCCGGTCCAGCATGGTGAGCTGCTCGGCGAGCGTCCCCGGCTTGGTGCTGACCAGCAGCGCGCCGAGGTCCTGCGACGGGCCGGAGATGTAGTAGCGGGCGGCGAGGTCACCGACCCGGTTCATCGCCAGCTCGGTTTCGAGCGCGAGCGGCTCGATCTTCTTCTTCAGCTCCGCCGACTTCTCCTTGTTCACCTTGAGCTGGGCGCGCACCTTGTTGTACTGCTCGATGGTGGGTTCGAGCTGCTCCCACTGTTTGTCGATCTGCGCCTCGATCTCGTCGACCGAGGGCTCGGCGTACGCGGGCGCGGTCAGGGTTCCGGCGCCCACGGCGACCGCCGCGACCAGGGTGAGCAGGCGTCGTACAAACCGGCGGGTGCCACCCGGACGAGCAGGTGACCAGCCCGGGACATGGCGATGAGGGGGCATGGTTGCCACCGGCACCGACTCCTTCGCAACCGACCGCCGGGCGCCTCGGGAGAGGGAAGATCGAGGCAGACGACCCACAGCGGTCAGCGCCCCACATTAGGCGAGGCCCACTCGGGTAATCAAGGTGGGTCGCCTACCGTCACGCACCGACAACCCTTCGCACGCAACGGGTGTGGTCCGGCGGGGCGGGGCTCAGCCGACGATGGCCGTCAATACATCGTCGAGGGTCACCACGCCCAGCGGCAGGCGGCCGTCGCTGACCAGGACCATGTGCCGCCGCTCGCGGCGCATCGCCAGCAGCAGGTCGGCCAGCGTACGGTCCGGCGGGACCACGGCCAGCGGGTGGTACACCTCGGCGGGCACCGGCGCGCGGCGGTCCGCCCCGGCGTACCCGAGGACGTCCTTGACGTGCACGAAGCCGAGCACCTTGCGGGTGGCCCGCTGCACCACCGGGAACCGGGACCGGCCCGTGCGGGTGGCCAGCACCTCCAGGGAGGCCGGCGAGACGTCCTCGGCCACTGTGGTCACCGTCGACCAGGGTTGCAGGGCGTCCGCCGCGGTGCGGGTGTGCAGGGCGAGCGCGCCGGTGATCCGGGCGTGCTCCTCCGCGTCGAGCAGGCCCTCCGTGCGGGCCTGCGCCACCAGCCCCGCCAGCTCCTCGGCGGTGAAGACCGTCTTGACCGAGTCCGTCGCCTCGACCCGCCACAGCCACAGCACCCGCCGTGCCGCCCACTTCATCGCCAGCAGCAGCGGCTTGGTCGCCGTGCAGAACGCGAGCATCGCCGGGCCCAGCCAGAGCGCCGCCGGCTCCGGCCCGGCGAGGGTGATGTTCTTCGGCACCATCTCGCCGACGACGGTGTGCAGGAAGACCACCACGCCGAGGGCGATCAGGAAGGCCACCGGGTGCACCGCCCCGGCCGGCAGCCCCAGCGCGTGGAACGGTGTCTCCAGCAGGTGCGCCAGCGCCGGTTCGGCGATCGCGCCGAGGCCCAGCGAGCAGACCGTGATGCCGAGCTGCGCCCCTGCGATCATCAGCGGGATCTGGTTCATCGCCGACAACGCCCACCGGGCTCGCTTCGACGTCGCCGCGAGCGGCTCGATCACGGTCCGCCGGGAAGCGATGAGTGCGAACTCGCTGCCGACGAAGAAGGCGTTGCCGAGCAGCAGCAACACGGTCACCGACAGTTCAAGCATCGTCGCCGGACTCCTCCGGGCGAACCACCCGCACCTGCTCGATACGGTGCCGCTCCACTTCGACCACGGTGAACTCGTACCCGCTCTCCTCGACCGTCTCCCCGGCCACCGGAATGTGCCCGAGCCGGGCCATCAGGAAGCCGGCGAGGGTCTCGTACGGGCCCTCGGGCAGCCGGAAGCCGGTCTGCTCGACCAGTTCGTCCTCGCGCAGCACCCCGTCGACCAGGGCGGTCCGCTCGCCGCCCGGCACGGTCAGCTCGACCGGCCCGCCGTCGTCGACCAAGGCCGGATCGAACTCGTCGGCGATCTCCCCGACCAGCTCCTCCACCAGGTCCTCCATGGTCACCACGCCGTCGGTGCCGCCGTACTCGTCGACCACGATCGCCAGGTCCGAGCCGGCCGCCTTGAGCGCCGCGAGGACGCCGTCGAGGTCGAGGCTCTCCGGCACGTACACCGGCTCCCGGGCCACCGAGGCGACGCTGGTGCCGGCCCGGCGGGCGAGCGGGACACCCAGCGCGTCCGGCACCGCCGCGACGCCGGTGACCAGGTCGAGGGTCTCCTCGAAGACCGGGAACCGGGTCCGGCCGGTCTGCTGGGCGAGGGTGAGCAGCTCGGCCACACTGGCCGTGGCGCGCAGCGCGATCACGTCCACCCGGGGGGTCATCGCCTCGGCGGCCCGCTTGTCGCCGAAGCGGATGGTGCGCCGCAGCAGCATCGCGGTGTCCGGGGGGAGCGCGCCGGCCTGGGCCGAGATCACCGCGAGCAGGCCCAGCTCCTCCGGGGACCGGGCGCTGGCCAACTCCTCCTGCGGCTCCACCCCGAGGCGTCGCACCAGCGTGTTCGCCGAGTTGTTCAGCCCTCTGATCAGCCACCCGAACGTCCGGGAGAAGGCGCGCATCCCCGGGGCCGTGGCCAGTGCGGTGGGCATCGGCCGGGACAGCGCCAGGTTCTTCGGCACCAGCTCGCCGAAGAGCATGGAGAGCAGAGTGGCCAGGGCCAGGGCGAGGAACGGGGTGAACCGGTCGGCGGACGCCCCCAGCGGGTGCAGCAGCGGGGTGAACAGGCGGGCCAGCGCCGGCTCGGCCAGGTACCCGGTGAGCAGGGCGGTGATGGTGATGCCGAGCTGCGCCCCGGAGAGCTGGAAGGAGAGTTCGTGTAGCGCGTGGCGGACGGTGACCGCACCGCCGTCCCCGGCCGCAGCCCGCCGGTCGAGCTCCGGCCGGTCCACGGTGACCAGTGCGAACTCGGCCGCGACGAAGAACGCGTTACCCGCCGTCAGCAGCACGAAGCCGACCAGGGGCAACACGGTGGTAACGAGAGGACTGTCGATGATCGGTTCACCTCGGCGCGATTGTTCCACGACCTGCCGCGTCGCACACGACCACGCGCAGTCGCCGCCGGCCCGTCGTCGCCCGGGGCGTCGCCGTCCACCGTGACCTGTCCGCCGTCCGCCCGCGCCCGGGGGCGTCGCCGTCAGCTACCGGCCGGCGCGGTCTCCTTCGCGCCGGCGGCGTCCGCCGGCTTGACCGAGCGGAGCAGCACGCTGGCGACGTCGATGACCTCGACCTGCTCGCCGGCGCCCTTGCCGTTCACGCCGTCGTTCAGCATCGTCGAGCAGAACGGGCAGCCGACCGCGATGGTCTTCGCCCCGGTGGCCATGGCCTCCTCGACCCGGTCCACGTTGATCCGCTTGCCGATCTTCTCCTCCATCCACATCCGGGCGCCGCCGGCACCGCAGCAGAAGGAGCGCTCGCTGTTGCGCGGCATCTCGGTGACCTCGCCGGCGATGGAGCTGTCGAGAACCTCGCGCGGCGGGGCGAAGACCCGGTTGTGCCGGCCCAGGTAGCAGGGGTCGTGGTAGGTGACGCCACCGTCGACGGGCTGGACGGGGGTGAGCTTGCCGGTGCTGACCAGGTGGGCCAGGAGCTGGGTGTGGTGCACCACCTCGAACTCGCCGCCGAGCTGCCCGTACTCGTTGCCCAGGGTGTTGAAGCAGTGCGGGCAGGTGGCGACGATCTTGCGCTTGTTCTTCTCCCGGCCCTCGAAGGCCTCGTTCAAGGTCTCCACGTTCTGCTGGGCGAGCATCTGGAAGACGAACTCGTTGCCGATCCGGCGGGCCGGGTCGCCGGTGCAGGTCTCGCCCTCGCCGAGGATGGCGAAGCTGACGCCGGCCTCGTTGAGCAGCGTGGCGACCGCCCGGGTGGTCTTCTTGGCCCGGTCCTCGAACGCGCCCGCGCAGCCGACCCAGAAGAGGTACTCGAAGTCCTCGACCTCACCGACCCGGGGAACCTCGAAGCCGAGGCCCTTGGTCCAGTCCTCCCGGGTGTTCTGCGGCGCGCCCCACGGGTTGCCCTTGTTCTCCAGGTTGCGCAGCATCACGCCGGCCTCCGACGGGAAGCTCGACTCGATCAACACCTGGTAGCGGCGCATGTCGACGATGTGGTCGACGTGCTCGATGTCGACCGGGCACTGCTCGACGCACGCCCCGCAGGTGGTGCAGGACCAGAGCACGTCGGGGTCGATGATGCCGCCGTCCTCGGCCCCGCCGATCAACGGCTTCTCGGCCTCCGCGAGCGCCAGCACGTCCATGTGGGCGAGCTGCGCGGCGGTGGCCTTCTCCTCGCCGGTCAGGTCCTTGCCGCCGCCGGCCAGCAGGTACGGCGCCTTGGCGTACGCGTGGTCGCGCAGGCTCAGCACCAGCAGCTTCGGCGACAGCGGCTTGCCGGTGTTCCAGGCCGGGCACTGCGACTGGCACCGGCCGCACTCCGTGCAGGTGCTGAAGTCGAGCAGGCCCTTCCAGGTGAACTGCTCGACCTGGGCGACGCCGAACTGGTCCTTCTCCGGGTCGGCCTCCTCGAAGTCGAGCGGCTTGCCCTCGCTCATCATCGGCCGCAGCGCGCCGAGCCCGGAGCCGGCCTCACCCGGGTTGCGCTTGAAGAAGATGTTGAAGAACGCCAGGAAGCGGTGCCAGGCGACGCCCATGGTCACGTTGAGCGCGATGACGATCAGCCAGGTCATCGAGATGGCGATCTTGATGACGGCGGCGATGCTGACGCCGGCCTCCCAGTCGGGCAGCAGTGAGCCGACGGCGTGACTGACCGGGGTGGCCCAGACCGGGTACTCGAAGTGGTCGGTGGCGACCTTGAAGCCCCGGATCACGAAGCCCATGATCAGCACCGCGAGGACCACGGCCTCGACGAAGTAGCCCTGCCACATGGTCGAGCCGGTGAACCGGGACCGCCCGCCCGGCCGGGTCGGCCGGTTGCGGACCCGGATCGCGATCAGCACCAGGATGCCGACCACGCCGAGCACCGCGATCAGCTCGGTGACCAGGCCGTAGACCGCCAGGCCACCGATCAGCGGCAGGCCGCCGGTCGGGGAGACGACCTCGAAGTACGCCTCCAGCACCAGCAGCGACAGCACGATGAAGCCGACCATCACGAACCAGTGCGCGGCACCCACCACGCCCCACCGGAGCATCCGCGTGTGGCCGACGGTCTCCACCAGCATCGTCTTCGTGCGGGTGGCCCTGTCGGTGAACCGCTCCGGATCGGGCTGACCCAACCGGATCACTGCCACCATCTTCATGACGGCACGCACCGCAAGCCACACCGCCACGGCGGTGATGGCGGCTGCGAGGATCGTGGTGACGATCTGGACGCTGCCCATCGAGTTGGCCTCCCGGTCTGCTGCCTGTCGAGCGGCTCGGCGACCGGGTCAGGTGCGTGACCGGCGTTACGTCGCCCCCACACACCGACCGGACCGGTCGATGACCTCGCTCACTCAGCCATCAGTGCAGCCTACGCGCAAGGTTACCCAGCAGTAACGTGAGTCATCTCGCACCTGGGGGCCACGCCGCCCTGCGGACACCATAGGGTGCCCGGCGCCGAAGCGCCGGGCAGGGGCTCGCGAGGTGACATGGATCGTGTCCACCACCGAAAACGGCACGCCGGGCCGACGCCCGGCGTGGTCAGCGCCAGCGGGAGAGCAGCACCAGGGACCCGACCATCGCACCGAAGCCCACCGCGAGGTTCCAGTAACCCCACGACATGACCGGGTACGCCTGCTCGGAGAGGTAGTAGATCACCAGCCAGCCGATGCCGGCGACGATCAGCGCAACCGCCGTGATCGGCAGCCAGACCGGGCTAGGCTTGCGCGTCGCCGCCGTCGCCGTCGGACGCACGTCCGTCGGCGGGGTGTACACCTTCTTCTTGCGGACCTGAGACTTGGGCACGACGCTCTCCAGAGGGGGTGACGACCTCGTCCGGCCTGACAACCGGGCACGGGGGCGACGGTCCATGGCCAATAATGTTTCGACAGCTAGCGTAGTCCCGAAGGCCCGTCCAGGCCATGAATGGGGTCAGGCCGATGCGCGGAGTGACCGAAAAGGGCGGGAGTGTTCGGGTACCCGCACCGGTCCGCGTCGTGGCGGGCTGACACCAGACGACGCGGAAGGAACGGTCGGTGGAGTACACATCCGGCGCCGCCTCCTGGCGGAAGGTCCTCCGGCGGGCGGTCATCGCCCTCCTGCCCCGACGCCCACGCCAGCGCCGGCCGGGCTGGTCGATCGGGGTGCCGCTGATCGCCGCCGCAGCCGGGCTGCTCTTCACCACCACCGCGACGACCGCCGGGGGCACCGCCCTGCGCGAGGACCGCCGCCCCCAGCTCACGCAGCTCATCGAGGACCGCCGGGAGCAGGTCGCGACGAGCGAGCTGCGGGCCGCCCGGCTGCGTGGCGAGGTCGAGGACGAGACCGCCGCCCTCGCCGACTCCGACGGCCCGATCAGGGACCAGCGGAACCGCGCCGCCGCCAGCCGTCAGGCCGCCGGGTTCACCGCGCTGCGCGGGACCGGCGTCGTCGTGGAGCTGGACGACGCGCCGCGCCGCCCGGAGCAGGGGCTGCCCGAGGGTGCCAGCAACGACGACCTGGTCGTCCACCAGCAGGATGTCCAGGCCGTGGTGAACGCGTTGTGGGCCGGCGGCGCGGAGGCCATGTCAATCATGAACGTCCGCGTGCTCGCCACCAGCGCGGTACGCTGCGTGGGTAACACCCTGCTGCTGCACGGCCGGGTGTACTCCCCACCGTTCAAGATCGTGGCAATCGGCGATCCAGCTGCCCTCCAGCAGGCCCTCGCCGCCTCCGAGGGAGTCCGGGTGTTCAAGGGCGTGGTCAACGACTTCCACCTCGGGTACCGGGAGACGGTCTCGACGGTCACCGTGCCGGCCTTCGAGGACTCGACAGCCCTGCGCGCTGCCAAGGTGCCCAGGTGAGCCGGACGCCCGACGGCCGCTGGGACGGCCGGCACCCCGACGAGGAGGCGACCGACTTCCTCCCCCCGGTCGACCGCCCCGGCCCGAGCCCGTCGGAGCGACCCGGCCAGGCCCGCCCCTGGCCCGACCCGGTGCTGCCGCCCCGCTCGACGGCCTCCCGGGGCGGCGATCCGGCGGCACCCGGCACCCGGCCCAAGCCGGCGGACACGCCGCCCACCTGGCACCCCGCCGCCGCGGACCGTCGCCCGGCCCGCGCCCCCGAGTCCACGGGGAGGCCCCCGACGGGTGCGCCCCAGCGACCCGGTCCCCCCCGGGCCGCCGACGGAACGGGCCTCCCGCCGTACGGGCGGCCCGCCGACCAGCCCGCCCGGGAGCCGTACGGGCGGCCCGCCGAGGAGCCGTACGGGCGGCATTCCGGGGATCGCCCCGAGTTCGGGCCCACGAGCCGACCGGCGTCCGCCGCCGAGGCCCCCACCACCTTCCTCCCGACGGTGCCGCCCGGCCGGCCATCGGTTACCGGCCCGGCCCTGGACTCGACCGCGCTGATGGGTGCCGTGCCCCGCATGCCGGAGAGCGACGACCCGGGCGGAGCCGACGCCGATCCGGCCGAGCCGCCCCGACCCCGCCGTGGCGAGCGGGTGGTCCAGCTCCGGGCCGAGCAGACCGGCGAGGGCTACAAGAGCGTCTACTCCGAGCTGACCCGGCCGTCCATCTGGACCCGGCTGCGCACCGGGGTACGGGTCAGCGGCGAGGTGCTGATCACCTTCGGCCTCGTGGTGCTCCTCTTCGCCGGGTACGAGGTGTGGGGCAAGTCGGCCATCGTCGACGCCCACCAGAACGACCTCGACCGCCAGCTCGCCCAGGCCTGGGGCGCGAACGGCGACCCGACCGTGGCCCCCACCGCCACCGCCACCGCCACCGCGAAGCCGAAGCCGAAGCCGCCGGTGCACGGCAAGCCCCTCGCCGGGCTCTACATCCCGAAGCTCGACAAGAACTGGGTGGTGGTCGAGGGCGTCACCCAGGGGGACATCCGGTACGCCCCCGGCCACTACCCGGACAGCGCAATGCCGGGCGAGGTGGGCAACTTCGCCGTCGCCGGCCACCGCAACCGGGCCACGTTCTGGCGGCTGGACGAGCTGAACAGCGGCGACGCCATCGTGGTCGAGGGCAAGACTGACTGGTACGTCTACAAGGTCTACAAGTCCCGGATCGTCAAGCCCAACCAGGTCGAGGTCGTCGCCCCGGTGCCGATGGAACCGGACGCGAAGCCGACGAAGAAGCTGCTGAGCCTCACCACCTGCAACCCGAAGTTCGACAACTACCAGCGCCTGATCATCCACGCCGAACTGGACCGCACCGAGGCCAAGTCGGCCGGCCGGCCGGCGGAGCTGGGGGCCTGACGATGTACGGCTGGATCTGGCGCAGGCTGCCGCTGGGGCTGCCCGGCAAGCTGGCCGGTTCGCTGCTGCTCGCCACCGCGACGGTCGCCCTGCTGTGGTACGTGGTCTTCCCGTGGGCGGAGCCGCTGCTCCCCTTCGACGACGTGCAGGTCACGCAGGACTCCGGCGAGCCGGGCGGCGGGCCGGGCGTGGACGGGAGCACCCCGGCCGGCGACGAGCACGACCTGCCGTACAACACCGACCAGAACAACACCCCGCCCCCCACCCCGAACAGGTGAGTCGATGCGCGTCCTGGTGATCGACAACTACGACTCGTTCGTCTTCAACCTCGTGCAGTACCTCGGCCAACTCGGCGTCGACTGCGACGTGCGGCGCAACGACGAGATCGACGTCGAGGAGGTGGGCCGGGTCGGCGCGGCCGGCGTCCTGCTCTCCCCGGGGCCGGGCAGCCCGGACCGGGCCGGCATCTGCCTCGACGTCATCCGCCGGTACGCGGGCGAGCTGCCGATCTTCGGCGTCTGCCTGGGTCATCAGGCGATCGGCGAGGCGTTCGGGGCGACCGTGGCCCGCGCCCCCGAACTGCTGCACGGCAAGACGTCCGAGGTGCGGCACCACTCGGTGGGGGTGCTGGCCGGGCTGCCGGACCCGTTCACCGCCACCCGGTACCACTCGCTCACCGTGCTGCCCGAGACGCTGCCCGACGAGCTCGAGGTCACCGGCTGGACGGGCTCCGGCGTGGTGATGGCGATGCGGCACCGGACGCTGCCGATCGAGGGCGTCCAGTTCCACCCGGAGTCGGTGCTCACCGAGGGCGGCCACCTGATGCTGGCCAACTGGCTGACCACGTGCGGCCACCCGCAGGCGCTGGAGCGCGCGCCGGAGCTGGCCGCCGAGGTCGACGCCCGCCGCCGCTCGGCGTTCGCCACCGCCTGACGCCGACCGGTCGCGTTCGCGCCGCCCCGAGACCGGAAACGACGAACCCGGCCCTCGGAGGGGCCGGGTTCGGGGGTCACCGCTCAGGGAGCCGGATCGGTGGGGTCGGGAACGGCTGTCCGCCGCCGCCACCACCCGTCGACGGGGTCGGACTGGTGGTGGGCGGGCTCGCGGTCGGCTCGGTGGGCTCGGGGCTGGGCTCGGGCACGTCGACCTCGATGGTCACCCGCTTGCCCTTCTCGAGACTCGTGCCCCCCCGCGGGTTCTGGCCGGACACCTTGCCGGCCTGGTCGGCCGGCACCTCGTCACCGTCGACGATCTTCACCACGTAGCCGGCCCGCTCCAACTCCTGCTTCGCGTTCTCCGCCGAGGAGCCGACGACGTTCGGCACCTCACGGATGTTGCCCTTGGAGACCGTCACCGTCACCTTGGTGTCCTCGGCGACCATGGTGCCGGAGGGCGGGTCGACCTCCGTGACGTTCCCCTCGGCGGCCTCGTTGCTCACCACCTTCTTGATCACCTGAAGCTTCAGCCCTTTGAGCTGCTGCTCGACGTTCTTGAACGGGGAGCCGACCAGGGCGGGCGGGATCGCCACCTCCGGCTTGCCGCCGCAGAGCTGGATGGTGACCCCCTCGCCCTTCTCCAGCTCGGTGCTCGCTGACGGCTCCTGCTTGACGACGGTGTCCTTCTTGCAGGTGCTGTCGAAGACCGGGTCGCCGACGGTGGGAACCAGGCCGGCTCCCTCGATCGCGGCCACCGCAGCTGCGCTGGTCTGGCCCGCCACGTCGGGGACACCGGTCTTCTCGGTGTTGTCCTGGTTCAGCAGGATGCCGGCGACCAGGGCGATCACGGCGAGCACGCCGAGCGCGGCGAAGGTGGCGATCACCCAGGAGGAGGCCCTGCGCTGCCGCGGGTCGCCGACGCGGGCCGGCGGCTGCTGCCGGGTGGCCGCGCCGCCGACGACCTGGGTCGGGTACCCCGATCCGGCGGCCGCCATGGGAGCGGTCTCGGCCTCCTGCATCACGGGGGTGGCCATCACCGGTCGGCCGGCCGCCGCCCGGAGCAGATCGGCCCGCATCTCGCCGGCGCTCTGGTACCGGTTGAGCGGGTTCTTCGACAGCGCCTTCAGCACGATCGCGTCGATCGCGGGGGTGACATCCGGGTTGATGTCGCTGGGGATCGGCGGGGCCTCCCGGACGTGTTGGTACGCCACGCTGACCGGGCTGTCCCCCACGAACGGCGGGTGGCCGCAGACCAACTCGAAGAGCACGCAGCCGGCCGCGTACACATCGGATCTGGCGTCGACGGCCTCGCCGCGCGCCTGCTCCGGGGAGAGATACTGCGCCGTGCCGATGACCGCGCTGGTCTGGGTCATCGAGGTGACGCCGGAGGCCAGGGCCCGGGCGATGCCGAAGTCCATCACCTTGACCTGGCCGGTCTGGGTGAGCATCACGTTGCCGGGCTTGATGTCCCGGTGGATGATGCCGTGCCGGTGGCTGAACTCCAGCGCGGCGCACATGTCGGCGCAGATCTCCAGCGCCCGGCGCGGCTGGAGGCGCCCCTCGACGCCGAGAAGCTCCTTGAGGGTCCGCCCGTTGACGAACTCCATCACGATGAACGGCAGCGTCTCGCCGGTGGGCCCGGTCTCCTCGCCGGTGTCGTACACGGCCACGATCGCCGGGTGGTTGAGCGAGGCGGCGTTCTGCGCCTCCCGACGGAACCGCATCTGGAACGTGTCGTCCCGCGCCAGGTCGGCCCGGAGCATCTTGATCGCGACGTCCCGACCGAGCCGGAGGTCACGGCCGTGGTGCACCTCCGCCATGCCGCCGTAGCCGAGCAGCTCGCCGACCTGGTACCTGCCACCGAGCAGGCGGGCCTGCGCTGTCATCGCGTCTGTCGTCCTTCGCTCGTCGTCGTCTCGCCGCCACCCGGCAGGAGCCGTTCCACCCGACGGTACGGCGTCCGGGAGGATTCGTCGCCCTCGCCGGCCGCCGACGCACCGGAGGTCACGGCCCGGATGCCGAGGACGCCGGAATCACCGGCCGCCGCGTTCTTCCGCAAGTTGTAGGAGATCACGCCGGAGCAGAGCAGGACCACCACGGCCAGCACGACGAACAGCAGGACAAACCCTGAACTGGACCGTTGCGGGGGGGCCGGCGGTGGGCCGGGCTGCCGTGCATACCCGATCGGGCCGGGCTGCCGGACCGGGGCCGGTGGCACGGCTGCGGCACCGCGCGGGTAGGCCGGCGGGCTGGCGACCGGCGGACGGGAAACGGCCGCCGGAGGCTGCGCCTGCTGGTGGGTGACCGGCGGACGCCGCTGGTGGACGACCGGCGGCCGGGGTACGGCGGCCGGAGGCCGGGGCTGCGGTGGCGCGGACGTCGGGACCGGCCGCTGCGCCACTGCGGGCGGACGGGGCGGCTGGCGTGTGGCGGGCGGCACCTGGGCGCGGGCCAGCGGGGCCGCCGGGGACGCCGGCGCGGCGGAGATCTGGCCGAGGTGCCCGGCGGTGCGAGACTGCTGGCCGAGCGCGAGCTTCGCCTGCCGGGCCACCCCGGCCAGGGCTGCGGCGCTGGGCCAGCGGGCGGTCGGGTCCTTGGCCATCGCCCGTTCGACGATCGCCCGTACCGACGGCGGGATGTCGCCAGGCAGCGGCCGGGGCGCGTCCCGGACGTGCCTCATGGCGATCTCGAGCGGATTGTCGCCCTCGAACGGCCGCCGTCCGGCGAGGCACTGGTATGCGACCACGCCGAGGGCATACACGTCGGAGGCGGGCGTGGCGACCGCGCCGGTGGCCTGCTCGGGGGAGATGTAGGAGGCGGTGCCGAGCACCGAGCCGGCGGCGGTGAGCTGCCCGACCAGCTCGGAGCGGGCGATGCCGAAGTCCGTCAGCACCAGGGTCCCGTTCGGCCGGACGAGCAGATTGCCCGGCTTGACGTCACGGTGCACGATGCCCTTGCAGTGCGCCGCGTGCAGCGCGTCGGCGGCCTGGGCGAGCAGCGCCATGGTGCGGGCCGGGGTGAGCCGGCCGACCCGGCCGAGCGTGGAGGAGAGGGCGTCGCCCTCGATGTACTCCATCACCAGGAAGGCGATGTGCTGGTCGCTGCCGAAGTCGTAGACGTCGACCACGCCGGGGTGGTTGATGGTGGCCATGGTGCGCGCCTCGCCACGGAACCGCTCGGCGAAGCCCGGCTCGTCCAGCAGCGCCGGGAGCAGGCTCTTCACCGCGACCGTTCGGCCCAGCACCTGGTCGGTGCCGCGCCACACGTCGCCCATGCCGCCGCTGGCGATCCGCTCGTCGAGGCGGTAGCGGTTGCCGAGCTGGACGCCGGGGCTGAGCATGTCAGCGGCCCCCGGGGTCGGCGATCGCCGCCTGCATGATCTTGCCGGCGATCCGGGCCGCCTCGGCGCTGCCGCCGGCGCCCGCCTCCTCCAGCATCACGCAGACCGCGGAGACCGGGTTGCCGTTCTTGTCGAACGCGAAGCCGATGAACCAGCCGTGGTCGGGAGTCTGCGGACCGGACTGGGCGGTGCCCGTCTTGCCGCCGACCCGGTAGCCGTCGATCTTCGCCTTGCGGCCGCTGCCGTTCTCCACCACGCTGACCATCATGTCGCGCAGGTCCGACGCGACGGGGCCGCTGACCGGCTGGCGCAGCTCCCGCGGCTTGGCGGTGTAGTAGCTGGTGGTGCGGTCCGGGGCGAGCAGCTGCCGGACCAGGTACGGCCGCATCTGGCTGCCGCCGTTGGCGACCGCCCCGGCGATCAGCGCCCCCTGGAGCGGGGTCATCCTCACGTCGCGCTGCCCGATGGAGGACTGCGCCAGCGCGGCCGGGTCGGTGGCGCCGTCGGGGGCCTGCATCGTTCCGGTGCGGCTGGCCGCCGTCGGCAGCCCGTCCTCGCCGAGCTGGCCGACCGTGAGGTCGTCCTGCTCGAAGCCGAACTGGCGGGCCTTCTCCTTCACCTTGTCGGCACCGAGCTTGACGCCGAGCTGGGCGAAGCCGGTGTTGCAGGACTCGGTGACCGCGTCGAGGAGGGTGACCTGGTCCTCGGGGCAGATCGACGGCACGGCGTTGCGGATCGGGGTGCCCGAGGTCGGCGGGGTCCAGCTGGAGCCGGCGGGGATCTCGGTGTTCTTGCCCACGCCGTTCTCCAGAGCAGCGGCGGCCACCACGATCTTGAAGGTGGACCCCGGGGGCAACACCTCCGACAGTGCCCGGTTCTTCAGCGGGCCGTTCGGAGCGTTGTCCAGCTTGTTGTACGCCGCCGTCGCCTCGTTGCTGTCGTGGCTGACCAGCGGGTTCGGGTTGAAGCTGGGCATGGAGACCAGCGCCTGCACCGCACCGGTACGCGGGTCGAACGCGATCGCCGCGCCCTTCTTCGCCCCGACCTCGTTGTCGGCCAGCCCGTTGTACGCCGCGTCCTGGGCCCGCTTGGAGAGGGTGAGCAGGACGTTGCCGCCGCCGGTCTCGTCGCCGGTGAACATGTCCTTGATCCGGTTGGCGATCAGCGCGTCGCTGGTGCCGGCGAGGAAGTCGTTCTCCACCCGCTCGATGCCGGTGTCGCCGAGGTTGACCGGCTTGTAGCCGAGGACGTGCGCGTACTTCTCCCCGCCGGGGTAGGTCCGCAGGAACCGCAGCTTGCCGCCGGTCTCCTTGCTGGTGGCCAGGGCGGTGCCGCCGGCCTCGATGTTGCCGCGCTTGCGCTCGTACTCGGCCACCTGGACCCGGCCGTTGTAGTCGCTGCTGCGGTACTCGTCCGCCTTGTAGGCCTGGATCCAGTTCAGGTTCGCGAAGAGCAGACCGAACAGGACCATCGCGACGACGCCAACGCGGCGCAGGGGTGCGTTCACGGCCGGATCACCTCCGTGGGGGCACCGTGCAGTTGCTCGGGCGGGCCGCCCCCGGGTCGGGCCGCGGAGCCGCCGGCCCCGGCCAGCGGACGGCGCGCGCCGTCGGAGACCCGTAGCAGCACCGCGATGAGCAGCCAGTTCGCCATCAGCGACGAGCCACCGGCGGACAGGAAGGGGGTGGTCTGACCCGTCAGCGGGATCAGCTTGCTGATCCCGCCCACGATCACGAACACCTGGAGGCCGAGGGTGAAGGCCAGGCCACCGGCGAGCAGTTTGCCGAACGAGTCCCGTACCGCCAGGGCGGCCCGCAGCCCCCGCTCCACAATGAGCAGGTAGACCACCAGCAGCGCGGAGAGCCCGAACAGGCCGATCTCCTCGCCGATGCCGGCGAAGATGAAGTCGTTCTGCACCTCGGGGATCTCCAGCGGCTGCCCGCCGCCCGGCCCGGCGCCGAACAGGCCGCCGCTGCCGAGCGCCAGCAGGCCCTGCACCAGTTGGTAGCCGTCCTCGTACGGGTCGGCGAACGGGTCCAGCCAGATCTCGGCGCGCAGGTGGAAGTTCGCGAACGGCCCGCCGATCACGCCACCCAGCACGTACGCCAGATAGGCCCCGCCGAAGAACAGGATCAGGCCGATGAGCAGCCAGCTCACCCGTTCGGTGGCGATGTAGAGGGTCACCACGAACATGCCGAAGTAGAGCAGCGAGGTGCCCAGGTCCTTCTCGAAGACGAGCACCAGCACGCTCAACACCCACACCGCGAGCACCGGGCCGAGGTCCCGCCCGCGCGGGAAGTCGATGCCGAGCACCCGGTGACTGGCCAGCGACAGCACCTCGCGCTTGCGCACCAGGTAGTAGGCGAAGAAGACGAGCAGCGCCAGCTTGGCGAACTCGCCGGGCTGGATGCTGAAGCCGCCGATGCGGATCCACAGCTTCGCGCCGTAGATCTCGGAATACCTTGCCGGCAGCACCGCCGGGATCATCACCAGCACGATGCCGGCGAGGCCCAGGGTGTACGCGTACCGCGAGATCGACCGGTGGTCGCGCATCAACGCGAGCAGGACGGCTGCGAGGAACACCGACGCGAGCGTCCAGGCGAACTGTCGGCCGCCGTTGCCGGCGAAGATCGCCAGCGACTCCCGCTCCCCGGGGGTGGCCTTGGCCAGGTCGAGCCGGCGTAGGAAGCCCACCCCGATCCCGTTGAGCAGGGCCACCGCCGGCAACAGGGCCGGGTCCGCGAACGGCGCGAGGAACCGGATGACCACGTGCAGGGCGAGGAAGACGACCGCCAGCACGGCGGTCGGGACCCAGAAGTCCGGGGTGACCGTGTCGAGCACGGTCGCCTCCACCGTCGCGCCGTACGCGGCCACGATCACCAGGGCCAGCAGCAGCAGGGACAGTTCGGCGTTGCGTCGCGACCTGGCCATGCGTACGCCGGACTGCTCGCCCGTCGTGGCGGGCGAGACTGCCGGTACGGCCGCTGCGGTCACGGATGGTCCTCGGATTTTCTCAGCCGACACTCACTCGGGCGATCGGCAGCCGGCGGGGTCGGCCGGCGTGGCCGTGTCGGAGGGCGGAGCGTCGGGTGTCGTGGTGGGCGAGGACGTCAGGGTGGCTGCGGCTGATGGCGTCGCCGTGCCGCTCGGCGTGGCGGGTTCGCCGCTGGCGACCGCGGTACGGCTCGCCCCGGGGGTGGGGGTCGCCGGGCCCGGGTTGGCCGGATCCGTCGTCGCCGTCGGGCCCGCCGGGCAGATCGGCTTGAGGTTCGGGTTGGCCGGGTCGTCACTGGTCAGCTCGGCCAGCCGGCGTTCGGCGTCCGGCTCGTTCTTGGCCGGGATACCCTGCTTGACCTGCTCCTGCGCCGCCAGGGTGAGGTCGTCCAGCCGGGCGGGGCTGGTGGAGTGCACGGCCGAGAGGTCCAGGCCGGCGACCTGCCCCTGGACGCCCCGGAACACGGCCACATCGCCCTGCTCTGTGGCGCCGACGTAGTACTGCCGCTGGGTGTAGCTCCAGCTGGCGAAGAGCACGCCACCGAGGATGACCACGAGGCCGAGGAGCATCGCGGTGGTCCGCAGCGGGCGACGCTTCGGACGGTCGTCGTCCTCCTCGGCCGGCTCCTCGGGTGCGGGCGGCCGGGGCGCGGACAGCGCCGAGGCGCGCGCGGCGGGCGTGGAGATGTCGGCGGAGGTGGCCATGCCCCGGTCGCGGGCGGCGGCGCCACCGACGATCGGGCTCGCCTCGACGATGTCGTGGGCGGTGGCGTCGGCGATGATCACCGTGATGTTGTCCGGGCCGCCGCCGCGCAGCGCGAGCTGCACCAGCCGTTCGACGCACTGCTGCGGGTCGGTGTACTCGCGCAGGGTGTCGCCGATCGTCTCCGCACTGACGACGCCGGAGAGGCCGTCGCTGCAGATCAGGTAGCGGTCGCCGGGCAGCACCTGACGGACGCTGTACTCCGGGTCGATGTCGCGGCCGTCGAGCGCCCGGGTGAGCAACGAGCGCTGGGGGTGGCTGCTCGCCTCCTCGGCGCTGATCCGGCCCTCGTCGACGAGCATCTGGACGTACGTGTCGTCCTTGGTGATCTGCGCGAACTCGCCGTTGCGCAGGAGATAGGCCCGCGAGTCGCCGATGTGGACCATACCCAGCTTGGTGCCGGAGAAGAGGGTCGCGGTCAGCGTGGTGCCCATCCCCTCCAGCTGCGGGTTGGCGTCCACTGTGTCGCGGAGCTGCTGGTTGGCGGTGCCCACGGCCGAGCGCAACGCGTCGACCAGGGCGTCACCGGGGACGTCCTGGTCGAGCGGCTCCATGGCACCGATGACGATGTTGCTGGCGACGTCACCGGCGGCCATGCCGCCCATGCCGTCGGCGACGGCGAGAAGCCGCGGTCCGGCGTAGACGGAGTCCTGGTTACCGTCTCGGATCAGACCGCGGTCGCTGTGGGCCGCATAGCGCAGGGTCAGAGTCATGGCCGTAATTCGAGAGAGGTGCGGCCGATTCGGATCGGCACGCCGAGGGGGACGGGGGTTGGTCCGGTGACCTTAGCGCGATCCAGGTAGGTGCCGTTAGTCGATCCGAGGTCCTCGACAAACCATTGCCCGTCACGCGGCACGAGTCGGGCGTGTCGCGCGGAGGCGTAGTCGTCGGTGATGACCAGGGTCGAATCCTCGGCCCGACCAATGGTGATCTGCGATTCACCCAGGGTGATCCGGGTGCCGGCGAGCTGCCCGGCGGTCACCACCAGCTGGTGCGCGGCCCGGCCCCGCTTCACCTTCGCCGGCTTGGCCTGTGGCTGCCCGGTCGAGGCTCCCAACGCCCGTGGCGCGGCCACCAGCCGACCCGAACGGGCGCCTGCGAACAGGTCCCGGCGGATGACGCCGACCACCGTGAACACGAAGATCCACAGCAGGATGAGGAACCCGAACCGGGCGACGGTGATGACGAGTTCCGGCAAGGCGGATCAGCCGTCCACGCGGAAGGTCAGGGTGGTGGTGCCGAGCTGGATCATGTCGCCCGGGTTGAGGGCGACGGCGGAGACCCGCTGGCCGTTGACCATGGTGCCGTTGGTCGACCCGAGATCGGTCAGCACAACCTGACCACCGTCGAAGTCCAGCCGGGCGTGTCGCCGGGAGATGCCGACGTCCGGCAGGCGCAGGTTGGCCTGGTCGCCGCGGCCGATCACCGTCGAGCCCATCTGGAGCGGATAGGTGCGGCCGTCGCCGGAGACCAGCCGTACGTTGCGCCCGCCGCCGTGCCCCGGCGGGGGGCCGTAGCCGCCGCCCTGGTCGTACGCCGGGTAGGCGGGCGGGCCCTGGTCGTAACCGCCCTGGTCGTAGCCGGGCGCGGAGACCGGGGCGACGTCGCCGCCGGTGTAGACCTCGGCGGTGACCCGGAACATTCCGGTGTCGAGGCCCTCGCCGCGCTCGATTTCGACGATCACGTCGCCGTAGACCGTCCAGGCCTGCTCGCCGATGAACTCCGCCTGCGACTGGGCCAGTTCCTGGGCCAGCGCGGCGGCGTACGGCGCCAGACGGCTGTGGTCGTAGGGCGAGAGATCGATCACGTAGCGGTTGGGCACCAGCGTTCGCCCACCGGCCAGGATCGCCTTGTGCGCCTCGGCCTCCCGCTGCATGGCGTTGAGGATCTCCACAGGGTGAACCACCCCTTTGAAGACCTTGGCGAAGGCTCCCTCGACCAGGCCTTCCAAACGCTTCTCAAAGCGTTGCAGCACGCTCACCGGCTCCTCCTCGGGTCCCGAGGACATGATGGTATCCGGCCGGCGCGCGTGCAGCTCACACGCCGCTCGGCCGCCCGCTGCCGGCCCGCTCGGGCGGGCCGGTGCCCTCGTGCTACAGTTTCGTCCGCCACGAACGGTAACCGGTCGTGGCCAGGGTCGGAAAGACCGTAGGATGTTCCGGGCCGCTGACAACGGCGGAGCCGGGGCAAGCTACAGTTTCCCGGTCAGCCACGGGGAAGTGGCGGAATGGCAGACGCGCACGGTTCAGGTCCGTGTGTCCGAAAGGACGTGGGGGTTCAACTCCCCCCTTCCCCACCAGATCGAGGGCTCCGCAGCGATGCGGGGCCCTCGAGTCGTTGCGGGGGCCCGCGTCGCGTCCGGCCGGTGCCGGACGTCACGCTATGCTCCGATCGTTTCCCTGCCTCCTATGGACCAGGAGTGGCGTGTGAGTGTCGCGTTGGTGACCGGGTCGGGCGGCTTGATCGGTTCCGAGGCGGTCCGGCACTTCGCCGGCCTCGGTCTCGACGTCGTCGGCATCGACAACGACATGCGGCAGGAGTTCTTCGGCGCCGAGGCGTCGACCGCGTGGAACGTCCGGCGGCTGACCGAGGAGCTGGGCGGGGCGTACTCCCACCACAGCATCGACATCCGGGACCGCGACTCGCTGGCGAAGCTCTTCGCCCGGTACGGCCGCGACATCGCCGTGGTGATCCACACCGCCGCGCAGCCGTCGCACGACTGGGCGGTCCGGGACCCGTTCACCGACTTCGACGTCAACGCCGGCGGCACCCTCAACGTGCTGCAGAACGTCCGCGAGCACTGCGTCGAGGCGCCGGTGATCCACTGCTCCACCAACAAGGTGTACGGCGACCGCCCCAACAGCCTCCCCCTGGTCGAGTTGGAGACCCGGTGGGAGATCGAGCCGGGGCACCCGTACGAGCAGGGCATCCGCGAGGACATGTCGATCGACGCCTGCCTGCACTCGGTCTTCGGCGCGTCCAAGGTCGCCGCCGACGTGATGGTGCAGGAGTACGGCCGCTACTTCGGGATGCGGACCGCCTGCTTCCGGGGCGGCACGCTGACCGGCCCGGCGCACTCCGCGACCGAGCTGCACGGCTTCCTCGGGTACGTGATGCGGGCCAACATGGAGCGCCGCACGTACCGGATCTTCGGTTACCAGGGCAAGCAGGTCCGGGACGCGATCCACAGCTCGGACGTGGTATCGGCGTTCGAGGCGTTCTTCCGCGACCCGCGCCCGGCGGCCGTCTACAACCTCGGCGGCGGCCGGCACTCCAACATCTCGATGCGCGAGGTCTTCGCCCTGGCCGAGGAGATCACCGGCCAGGAAATGATCACCGAGTACGACGAGGCGAACCGGGTCGGCGACCACAAGTGGTGGATCGGCTCGAACGAGGCGTTCCAGGCCGACTACCCGCAGTGGAAGCAGGTCTACGACGTGCCGATGATCGCGCGCGAGATCCACGAGGCCAACGTGGACAAGTGGGTTCCGGGCGCGTGACCGTCGACAGCAAGCGCAACGTCCTCGGCGTCCTGGTCGACGCCACCGACTACGCCGGCGCGACCGAGCGGGTGGTGGCCGCGGCGCGCGAGCGCCGGCCGCTGGCGCTGACCGCGCTCGCCGTGCACGGCGTGATGACCGGCGTGCTCGACCCGGCGCACAACGCCCGGCTCAACTCGTTCGACGTGGTCACCCCGGACGGGCAGCCGGTGCGCTGGGCGCTGAACCTGCTGCACCACGCCGGCCTGGCCGACCGGGTCTACGGCCCGCAGCTGACCCTGGACGTGCTGCGCCGCTTCGCCGAGGAGGGCCTGCCGGTCTACCTCTACGGCTCGACGGAGGACACCCTGGGCCGGCTGATCCCGGAGCTGGAGCGGATGTTCCCGGCCCTGAAGATCGCCGGGGTGGAGCCGTCGAAGTTCCGGGCCGTACAGCCGGGCGAGGACGTCGAGATCGCCGACCGGATCAGGGCCAGCGGTGCCCGGCTCGTCCTGGTCGGGCTGGGCTGCCCCCGCCAGGAGGTCTGGGCGTACGCCATGCGGCCCCTGCTGGACATGCCGCTGATGGCGGTCGGGGCTGCCTTCGACTACCACGCCGGCCTGCTCCGCAAGCCGCCGCCGTGGATGCAGCGGGCCGGGCTGGAATGGTTCTGGCGGCTCGGCCTGGAGCCGAAGCGGCTCTGGCGCCGGTACGTCATCCTCAACCCGGCCTACCTGGGCCGGCTGGCGGCGCAGAAGACCGGCCTGTGGAAGGCGAAGCCGCCCACCCCGGCCGCCGAGCGTCCGGCCACCTTCGCCGTCTGACCGGCTTTCGCAGTCCGACCGGCCTTCGCGGTCCGACCGGCTTCGTCCTCGGGCCGCCGGCGGGCGCGGTCCGGGCCCTGTGGAGCTGCCCCGTCCACGCCACCGCCCCAGCGCGGGCCGGGGGTGGGGCTCAGGCCGGGGTGGGAACGTCGAGCAGCAGCCAGGTGTCGGGCGGGAGTTGGGGCTTGCCCGGCACCGGCCGGCGTTCCTCCCGCCAACCCGTCCCGACGGAGGCGGCGACCGCCCGCCAGAACCGCGCCGCCCCCGGATTCTCCTCCTGAAACGTGATCTCCCAGCCACCCGGGCGGCCGTGCAGCAGCTCCGACGCGGCGCGGTGACCGACCGACCGGCGACGCAACGCGCGTACGACGAAGAAGGCGGCGACGGAGGACGGACCGTCGGACGGGTGCCGGGTCAGCGCGAACCCGGCCACGGTGCGGCCCCACCGGATCAGGTGGGCCACCCGGTCGGCCGCCCCGAGGAACGAGGGCAGTTGGTCGAACGCGAAGAGCCCGTCGGCGCGCGGAACCATGCCGCGGAACTCGGACAGGTCGTGCCGGTAGAGCTGGCCCAGCCGCTCGACGACCGGCCAGAGCTGCGCGGTGGCGACCTGGAGGATCACCGGTTCACGATCCACTGGCTGGCGCACCGGCCACATGCTAACGGCTCCGCCCGCGCAGACGGGGCAGCTCCAAAGGGAGCGGACGAGAGCAGGGCGCCTCCCGCCAACCCCCGCCCCCTACTGGTGGCAGTTGCGGGACGAACCGGGGGCTGGCCCGGATTCGCCCCGGGGCCGGGTTGGGCGAGGCTGGGCGCATGGATGGGCATCTCATCGTTTTGCTGCCGGTCGCCGGCGTCTGGCTGGCCGCGGGGTTCCTCGCCGACCGGCTGCCCCGGCTGGACCGCGCCCGAGCACTGCACCGGCGTACCGGATGGGTGCTCGCCCTGACCCTGACCGGCCTCGGCCTGACGGCGGGCGTGCTGGCCGCCGGGTTGCAGAGCGCCGGTGCCGGCACGGTGGACCGGGCCGCCGCCGGGCTCGCGCTGGCGGCCCCACCCGCGTTGCTCGTCGCGGTGTGCACCGCCCGGCGGATCCGCCGGCTGCGGACCGGCGCGGGCGCCCTCGCCACGGCACCGCATGCCCCAGCCCCGCACGGCCTGCGGGCCGCCGCCGCCCATCCGCTCGTCGGCCTGCCGCTCCAGGTCACCGGCCTGGCCACCGTCCCGGGTGTGCTCTCGGCCAGCGGCTTGGGGGTCTTCGCCGGGCCCGGCACGACCGGGGTCGCGGTCACCGTCGGCGCGCTGGGTGTCGCCGCCATCGGGGTACGACACGCGCTGCGCCACAGCCGGCTGGCCGAGCGGGCGCTGCCCCAGCAGCAGCCGGGGTCATCGCGGGTGGCCGGTCCCCTGCACGTATAGCAGCTCCAGGATCGCCCGGGTCGCCTCGAACCAGCGGTCCATCCAGCCGGGCGGGGGCACGCTCCCCTTCGGCGGCAGTTCCAGCAGCAGGCCGCGCAGCAACGGGTGGTCGGCCAGGGACTCGGCCGACCCGGTCGGCCAGCCGGCCGGCGGGAACGACGGCTCGGTGAGCGGGTTCGGGTCCAGCGAGGGCAGCGACAGCGGCGGCCCGGCCTGCTCGGGGGCTGGCGCCCCGCCTTCCCTGCCACCGAAATCGGTGTCGGTGGAGACCACCTCTGTCAGCACGGTGTCCCGGCGGGCCCCGCGGTACTTGCCGCCGAACCGCTCCGGTTTGCCCGGACCGTTGGTGAGGTTCTCTGACCCGATCGTCGTCATCGTCTCGCCTGCCTCGCTCGGTTGCCGATCCGTGCGGCGGGTTGTCGACCAGCGCCGTACCGAGAGGTACAACGACCCGGGGCGGGGGTGGCGACGGGTCCGGACCGATCCGTGCCGCTGGCCGCCGATCCGTACCCGCAGGTCACGGTCCCACCCCGGGACGCGCGACGGGCGCGGAACGTCCGGCAACGCTGCCGGACGGGCCGCGCCCGTCGTGTCTGGGTCCGGTCCATCAGTCCCGGGCGAAGGTGCCTTCCCTGGTGCCGGCGACGAAGGCGTGCCAGTCACCCGGAGCGAAGATCAGGTTGGGCCCGCTCTTGTCCTTCGAGTCCCGCACCCCGACCGCCCCGGTCACGTACGCCACCTCGACGCAGTTGTCACAGTTCGGCCCACTTTTCGAGCTCTTGAACCACGTCACCCGCGTCAGGTCCCCACGGGACCACTTGGTCGCCACTTCCACAACGGCTCCTCTGCCAGTTTTGCGATCTGTGCGATGGATTCCTCCGGCCGTGTGGCTGCTGCTCGAATGTGATCGAAGATGAAGTTGTACTTCTGCAGTTCGTCGCTCTTCTCGAGGAAGAGCCCACCCGTGGCGTTCTCCGCGTACACGACATCGGGATCACCCGCTTCGGGGAAGCTGAGGATGGTGAAGGTGCCGTCCATGCCGGCGTGCGCCCCTACCGAGAACGGCAGGATCTGGAGCGTCACGTTCGGCAGCTCCGCCACCTCCACCAGCCGCCTGAGCTGACCACGCATCACCGCGTCGCCGCCCACCGGCCGGCTCAGCACCGCCTCATCGAGCACCACCCAGAGATCGACCGAATCGTCCTGGGTCAACAACGACTGGCGGTCGATTCGGACACGCACTCTCTGCTGGACCTGATCGGCGGTGAAGTCCGGACGGGCGGCGCGGATCATCGCCGAGGCGTACTCCTCGGTCTCCAGCAGGCCCGGCACCACCTGCTGCTCGTACGTCCGGATGGAGCTCGCGGCCGACTCCAGGCCGACGAACGACCCGACCAGCACCGTGCTGTACGGGTGCCACCAGCCCTTCTGCCGGGCCTCCCGGGCGATCTGCACCAGCTCGTCGCTCTCGGTGCCGGACACCCCGTAGATCAGCAGCATGTCCCGGACATCGCGCGGGGTGGCGGTGGTGTGGCCGGTCTCGATCCGGGAGATCTTCGACGCGGAGCACTCCAGCCGCTCGGCGACCACCTCGATCGTGATGCGTGCCGCGTCGCGGTGGCGGCGCAGCTCGGCGCCGAGCCTGCGACGGCGGATGGTGGGGCTGTGTCGCTCACTCACGGCGTCCCCCAGCGGGCCACGTGGCCGGACCGATCGCTGCTCGCGCTCACCCGGTTACCTCCGGTCGATCGCGCCCGGAATCGACGCCCGCCGGGGGCGCGACCGTCGGGCGGCGAGCGTTTCGCGGCAGAGGCGTGGTGCGGTCGTCGCCCGGCCGCGGCGGGCGAAACCGGCGTCCAGTGTGCCGCCCCGGGGACAGCGGCATCAAGCGTCTATTTCCGCGCGCCGCTCACGTATCGGCAAAAGTCGACATGCAACTTGCATGAAACACGCCGCTGATGCAGTCTGTCCGTAGGGCCAAGGTCACTCACCGTTCCGGTCGGCCACCGGAGAGGCGGGCGCTCCGCCGCGACGGAGCGCCCGGTCGAGGGACCCGGCCCACGCACCACACGGACCTGCCCCGGTTCCAGGCCCCGTTGCCGCATGCCGCTGGCTGCGACGGCGGGCGCGACGACCGGGTGCAGTCGGGTGATGGTCGGGTGACGGCACGCCACCAGCGGGCACAACCCGACCACCACCGCCCGCCTGACCGGTTCACGAGGCACGACCACGTGACCGGTCCCACGGCATCCCCCGAAATCACCGCCGGCGTACGCCGGCCGATCTTTTCCAGGAGTCCTCTGTGCTTCCCCGCTCAGGTGACGTAGTGCACGTGACTCGCGCGGCGAGTGTCCAGTTCCTCAGACCGATCATGTTCCGCGTGATCCGGGTACACGACTGGCCCACGTACGAAGGTTGGGTGTGGCTCAACGGCTACGAGTTGAACGCGGCGGGGGACGCGGTCAGCCAGCGGTCGATCTTCGTACAGGCGGCCGGGCTGCGTCAGCTCCGGACCGCGCCGCAGCCCCAGCAGCACACCGTCCGCCAGCGCCGCCCGGTAGTCCGTACGGCGGTCCGGGTGGGCTGACCCACCGGAATCGCAGGTCGGGAGGCGTGCCGCCGGCATAGAATCGGTACGCCCACCCCGGCGAACGTTTCCACCCCGCGCGTCCCGGACCCTGAACCTGGGATGGTCATGGTCATTCTGCCCGCCGCGCGGCGACACCACCGCTCCCGCACCCTCTACGCCTTCGGCCTGCTGGCGCTGCTCGGCGCCGTCACCACCCTCGTGGTGGTGGTCCGATATCCGGCCCTGTCCGCCACCGAGCTGAGCGCTCCGGTCCCGGCCCCCGAGATCACCGTGGTGGACGAGGGGCCCGATCCCGGGCCGGGCTGGGCCGACCGGGACCCCCCGACAGGGGCGCGGGGCGCTCCGGCGGGGGTGGTCGGCGTACCGGGCCCCGCCGGAGCGGGCGCCGGCGACGGAACGGACGCGGTGGTCGAGGCCCACCGGGCACCGGGCGGGGCAGCGGAACGCCGGGACGGCGTGAGCCGCTCACTGTTCTGGTCCGGGGTCCTCGGCCTGGCCATCTCGCTGGCCGGACTGGGACTTGTCGGGACCAGACGCCGGAGGTGGTGAGCGCACGACCGACACGGCGAGGGCTCCGGCGCCGCCGAGGGCCGGCCCGGCAGCGTCAGGGCGTCGGACTGGCAGCCGTGGTCGCCGACGGCTCGACCGCGCTGGCGGTGGGTGCCGGGGCCGCCGCGACCACCAGCGTGACCTCCTCCCCGGCGGGCACCAGCTCGCCGGGGCCGGGATCGGTCTCAAGCACCGTGCCGGCCGGCTGGTCGGACTCCCGAGCCTCGACCCGGTGCTCGATGCCGAGCTCGTCCAGGACCTGCTCGGCCCTCGCCCGGGACAGCCCGACCAGCGGCGGCATCGGCACCGCGGGTCGGGTGGTCGACGGCGGGGTGCTGGACGGCCCGGCGGTCGTCGCCTCGGTCGTCGGAGCGCCGGTCGTCGCCGGGGCGGTGGTCGCCGGGGCGGTGGTCGGCCGCGCCGATGGAGTTTCCCCGGGACCGGAAGAGTCGTCGGCCGACGCGAGCAACCAGAGGCCGGCCCCGAGCAGGCCGACAAGCAGCAGCGCCAGAACACCGAGCAGGATCGGCGTCCACCAGCGCCGGCCGGGCTGGTCCTCGGCGTACCAGTCCTCGCCGGCCGGGTCGCGGTAGTCCGCCGGGCGCGGCGGCGGGACCCCGGCCCGCCCGGACCAGACCGCGGGGGTGGCCGGCGGCTGCCGACCGGTGTCCCCGGACCGGGGCAGCGGGCGGGTCGCGTCGGCCGGTTCCTCGGCGGGCAGCCCGCGCGAGGAACCCGGCAGCGGCCGGGTGCGATCGTCGTCGTCGGGTGGCGGGTCCTGGCGGTCGTCGCTCATCGCACGTCCTCTCCCCACCGGGCGGGCGGCCTGGCCCTCGCCGTTCACGCTAACCGCTGCCGCGCGCATCGGCCGGTTTCAGCGCGGCGAGCCGCAGGGGTGCGAGGCCAGTCGGTGCGCCGGGCCGGAGGTCACGGGGTCGGTGTCGGCTCCCCGCTCGGCTCCGCCGGCTCCTTGCCGCAGGTCAGGGTCACCGAGTCGTTCCAGTACGCCGTGCTGTCCGGCACCGGGTCCTGTGCGGTGACGACGCCGGCCCGGCCGGTGCGGTAGCGCGGGTAGAGGCCCTCCTCGACCAGGTCGTCGGCCGCGTCGGAGCAGTCGTCGTCGAGCAGGTCCGGGACGCTGACCTCGGGCGCCGGCCCCGCGACGTACAGCGTGACGGTGGTGCCCCGGCGCACGGGCGAGCCGACCGGGGGGTTGGCGCTACGCACGTCCCGCCCCGACCCGGTGCCGAAGACCAGCCGCCAGCCGAGCCGGTGGTCCCGCAGTTCGTCCCGGGCGTCCGTGAAGTCCGTGCCCACCACCGGCGGGACGGTCAGCCCGCCGGACGGGGTGGGCGCGCTGGTCCTGGGCGCGGGCGGCGCAGTCGTCCGGACCGTCGGGGACGGGGTCTCGGAGGGGGTGACCGGGACCGTCGCGCCGGCGTCCGCGTTCGGGCTGGACGGTGGGGCATCCTCGCCGGCCAGCAGCCAACCGCCGGCCGCGCCACCGGCCGCGAGGAGCACGACGGCGAGGCCCCCGCCGAGCACCCTGGCCCTCCGGCCCGACCCGGATCCGCCCGGCTCGTCGGAGTGCATCTCCCGAGCGTTGTTCCCGTCCGTCATCGCGCCCACCATCTCATCACCGGCGACCGTATCGGGCCGCGCCAAGCGCCGGGCCCCGCTCTGCGCCACGACTCGCCGGGCCGACCTCGGGACGTTACGCTCCCCGACATGGCCAGACGGGGCTGGGGAGGATCGATCGCCACGGCGGTCGGCGTCGCTGCCGGCGCGGGCGCGGCCCAACTGGGCTTCGGCTACGGGCTGGGCATCATCAACTGGGCGGCGGCGGACGTCGGTGGCGGGACGGCCTGGGTGGCCGGCCTCGCCTGGTCGACCTGGATCGCGAGCACCTCGACGATCGCCGGCGCGGTCTGCGCCCAGCGGCTGCGGCAGCGCGGCTCGACACCGGCGACCCCCGTCCCGGACGCTCCCCCCGCCGCCGAGCAACGACCGGAAGCGCCCGACGCGCCCGACGTCCCGGCGGGTGGCGGCTCCCCCGACGGGCCGGACCAGGTCGACACTCCCGCCCGGGTCGACCCGGTCGACGCCCCCACCGGGCCGGACCCGGTCGACGCCCCCACCGGGCCCGAGCCGGTCGGTGGGCCCGGGGTGGGCCCGGACGACTCCTCCGATGCGGCCGTTTCCGTCCCGGTCCCCGGCGGTTCCGGGTGGGGCGAGGTCGGCGGGCTCGGATCGACGGTCCTGGCGCTCGCCGGGGGCGTCGGCGCGCTGGTCACCTTGCTGCTGGTGGCCGTACCGGCCCGGGTGGCGAGCGTCCCGGACGTCTCCGCACCACAGGCCGTGGCAGCCGCGTACGCCGGGGTCGGGGTGCTGATCGGGATGCTGGTGGCCAGGTGGGCGCTACGCTCGCCGGCTGCGGCGGCCGGAGTGATCGCCACCGTCGGCTGGCTCTGGCTGCTCGCAATGGTCGCCGTGGCGGACGGGGTGTTCTCGGGGCGCGGGCTGACCACCGCCCAGCTCGGCATCTGGCAGCTCAGCGCGGACCGGCCAGGCTTCTGGATCCGGGACTGGTTCTACTGGCCCGGCGCGCTCCTGGCGCTCGGCTCGGCACTGCTGATCGGCGCGCTGGCCGCGCGGCGTACCGCCCGGTCGCCGGAGCACCGGCTCGGGGCGGCGGCCTCGGGCGCGGCGGGTCCGCTGCTCGTCGCGCTGGCCTACCTGCTGGCCGTGCCCGGCCTCGCCACGATCGGGCGGGAGCAGGTGTCGGCCCACCTCGTCGCGCCGTACGCGGTGCTGGCCGGTCTCGCCGGGTCGATGCTGACCGCCACCCTGGCCCAACGGGCGGTGGCCCGCCGCGCCGGCGTACCGGTGCCGTCGGCGGCCCTGCCCGGGTCCGAGGCCGCGGCGCTGGTGCCCCGGCAGCGGGCCGGCCTGGCCGGCGCCGAGCCGGAAACGCCCACCGCAGGCCGGCCCGGCCCACTCACGCCCGACACCGGCACGGAAACGCTGGCCGCCGTGGAGGCGGCCACCGAGCCCCGGCCACCGACTGCGCCGAAGCCCCGCGGCGGCCGGCGCGCCCGGTGACGCCTGGTCAGTCGACCGGCCAGGTGTGCACCGGCTCGTTGCTGCGCTGGAGCGCCACGTAGCGCTGCGCCATGTCGTGCAGGGCCGCGCCGCGGTCCATCCCCCGGTGCCGCTCGGCGGCCCAGACCGCCTCGGTCTGCCACACGGCACCGTTGCGGCCGGTGCGGCACCGCTGCTCGATGATGCCGAGCAGGCGGTCCCGCTCGGCCGGCGCGACGCCGAAGCGGTCCAGCCCGACGGCCGCCGTCGGCAGCAGGGTGTCGAGCACCAGTTTGGTCACCGGCACGTCCCCGAGGCGGGGCCAGTGCAGGACAGCGTCCATGCCACGCCGGGCGGCGGTGTGGAAGTTCTCCTCCGCCGAGCTGAACGTCAACTGGCTCCAGATCGGCCGGTCCGCCTCGGCCAGGCCTCGGGCCAGCCCGAAGTAGAACGCTGCGTTCGCCAGCATGTCGACCACCGTGGGACCGGCCGGCAGCACCCGGTTCTCCACCCGCAGGTGCGGACGGCCGTTCATGATGTCGTAGACCGGCCGGTTCCAGCGGTAGACCGTGCCGTTGTGCAGCCGCAGCTCCGCCAGTTCGGGGACGCCGCCGGCGTGCAGCACCTCGACGGGGTCCTCGTCACCGCAGATCGGCAGCAGCGGCGGGAAGTAGCGGACGTTTTCCTCGAACAGGTCGAAGATCGAGGTGATCCAGCGCTCCCCGAACCAGACCCGGGGGCGTACGCCCTGGGCCTTCAGCTCGTCGGGGCGGGTGTCGGTGGCCTGCTGGAACAGGGCGATCCGGGTCTCCGCCCAGAGCTGCCGGCCGTACAGGAAGGGCGAGTTCGCCCCGACCGCGACCTGGACGCCCGCGATGGCCTGGGAGGCGTTCCAGTAGTCGGCGAAGCTGTCCGGGGCGACCTGGAGATGGAACTGAAGGCTGGTGCAGGCGGCCTCCGGCGCGATGGAGTCCGTGTACGTCTGCAACCGCTCGACGCCGCGGATGTCCAGTTCGATGTCCTCGCCGCGGGCACCCACGATCTGGTCGTTGAGCACCCGGTACCGGACGGCGGTGGAGAGGTTGTCGGCGACCAGGTGGCGCTCGGTGAGGGTGGGCAGGATGCCGACCAACACGATCCGGGCCTCGGACCTCGCCGCCCGCTCGTCGGCCCGGGTCAGGCTGCCGTGGAGGTCCTGCTCGTAGTCGGCGAAGCCGCTGCCCTCGATCAGCCGGGGTTTGGCGTTCAACTCCAGGTTGAACTGCCCCAGCTCGGTCTGGAAGAGCGGGTCGGCGATGTCCGCGAGGATCTGCTCGTTGCGCATGGCCGGCTCGGCCGCCGGGTCCATCAGGTTGAGTTCGATCTCCAGCCCGGTCATCGGCCGGTCGGCGTCGAACCCGAAGTCGTCCAACATCAGCGCGAAGACGTCCAGACACCGCCGAACCTTCTGCCGGTAGCGGACCCTGTCCTCTCGGGAGAAGGCGCCCTGCTCGACGTCCCTGCCCATGTGCCCTCCCGGCGCGAGGCGCTACGGAACGGTACCGCCCCGCAGCGCATTGTGAATCATCTACGGTAAATGCGCCCAACGCGCCGGGCCAGAGGCCGACGCCGGGCGATCACCGCGACGGACGACCGCGACCGGGACGAAGGACGCTGCCGACGGATCTCTACCCAGGTGGGCGCTCCCGCCACCGCTCACGGCGTGCGGCGGCACGTGACAATCCGCACCATCACCGGCTCGGGGCACCGGCTCAGCGTCGCCAGAGGCTCGTGGGCCGGCAGGCCGCGGGCCCGCGCCGACTGGTGCGACGCGGGCCCGCGGAGTCCTCCGGTACGGGGACGCAGGGGTGAAGCAGTCCCCGCGAGTTACGGGGGTCAGGCCTGGCGGACGGCCTCGCCCTCGATCTCGATCTTGATCTTCTTGCCGACCAGCACGCCACCGGTCTCCAGGGCGACGTTCCAGGTCAGGCCGAAGTCCTCGCGGTCGATCTCGGTGCTCGCGGAGAAGCCGAAGATGTCCTGGCCGAACGGGCTGCGCCCGACGCCCTCGAACTCGACCTCCAGCTCCACCGGCCGGGTGACACCCTTGATGGTCAGCTCGCCGGAGAGCACGAACTCGTTGCCGTCCCGGGACTTCACGCCGGTGCTGCGGTACTCCAGGGTCGGGAAGGTCTCGGTGTCCAGGAACTCGGGACTGCGCAGGTGGGCGTCACGGTCGGCCTGGGCGGTGCTGATGCTCGCGGCCTGGATGGTCGTGGCGACCGAGGACAGCGCCGGGTCCTCGGCGATCGTGATCGTGGCGGTCGCGTCGGCAAACTCACCACGGACCTTGCTGACCATCATGTGCCTGGCGACGAAGCCGACCCGCTTGTGCGCCGCGTCCAGCAGATAGGTGCCGGCGGCCGGGATCGTGAGGCCGTCCCACTCGCGGGTGACAGATCCGGTGCTGCTGGTCATGGTGCTGTCCTCCAGGAAAGATTGCTTAGTAGCCCAACGGCTGACTGAGCAACTATATCCAGAGCAATATTCCCCGTGTCAAGCACTGCTACGATGGACGGGTGGACCAGAACGTTTTCGACGACCCCCGGATCACCGCCGTCGGCCTGCTCGTCGAGGCGCACGCCGGGCTGTCGGCCCGGTTCGCCGCCCAGTTCGAGGAGTACGGGCTGTCTCCGGTCGAGTTCGAGGTGCTGACCCGCCTCGCCCGCTCGCCCGGCAACCAGCTCCGGATGACGGACCTGGCCGCGCAGACCTCGCTCTCCACCAGCGGGGTGACCCGGGTGGTGGACCGGATGGAACGCGACGGGCTCATCCGCCGCCGGGCCTGCCCGTCCGACCGGCGCAGTTCGTACGCCGTGGTCACCGCAGCCGGCCTGGAACGGCTGGACCAGACCCTCCCGGGGCACCTGCGCATCATCGAGCAGTGGTTCACCGGCCAGTTGGAACCCGACACGCTGCACGTCCTCCTCGACGGTCTCCGGCGGGTACGCGACGCCGTGCACCCCGGGGCGACGGCGGGCAGCACCCACCCGAACCCGGGGGAGCCGGCCGCCCCGCTCGGCGGCTGATCCGACCGGCAGAAAGACCGGCAGAATCCGTTGAGCCACCGCAGCTATCCGGGCGGAACGGGCGAAGCACCCCACTTGCGGTGGCTACTGTGTTCTGAGCGGGGGCGCACCGGGGGGTGCTGGCGCGAGCGATGAGCGAGGGGTAACACCAGGGGGCTTCTTCGCTCGCGCCACCCCCGCGTCACCCTTTTCGCGTCACCTTTCCGCCGCGCCGCAGCGTCCGAGATCATGGCCGGAGGCCGATCGCAGGGGCGCGAGCAGGGCGGCCTCCCGGGGCAGCAGACTGATGCCGCTCTCCCGGCAGAGCCGGTCCAGCCGGTCGAACACATCCGTGTCGCTGGTACTCGCCGCCAGCCCGACCAGGGCCTCCACCACGTCCCGGCGGTACCGCCCGTCGGCACCCGCCTCGACCGCGGCGGCGAACCACTCCGCCGCCAGGTCCCGGTCCCCCCGGTGCAGGGCGATGTTCGCCTCGATCAGCGCGCAGGCCGCGCCCTCGAACCGGGCCTCCCCGACCCGGCCACGGGCGTCCCACCCGAGCACCGACCGGCCACCGGCCGGACCCGCACCGAGCGCCGCGTCGCCGGCCGCGCACGAGCGGAGGCCGGACAGCACCTCGGTCGCCTCGTCCGGGCGCCCGTCCTGGGCCAGCGCCAGTCCGACGGTGCCGAGGGCCCGCCGGCGGTGCCCCGGATCGCCGAGCTCCGCCACCCCGGCGAGCACCCGTCGGCCCTGCGCCACGGCATCGGCGTACCGGCCCTCCAACCGGGACACCTCCGCCAGGTTCGCCCGGGCCAGCACCCGCAGTCGCCGCTCGCCACACTGGGCGGCCAGCCGGTCCACCGCGGCCAGCCGGCGGCGGGCCCCGGCCAGGTTGCCCAGCCGGGTCTCGTGCCAGGCCAGGTTGTTCTGCGCCACAGCCATGTCGCGTGCCCGGTTGTGCCGGGTGGCCAGGGCCAGGACCGCGAGCGCCTGCTCCCGCGCCTCGTCGTGCGCGTCGGTGGCGACCAGCAGCGCGCCGAGCACCGTACGCGCCTCAAGTTCGCCGGCCACGTCGCCGACCCGGTGGAACACCGCCCAGGCACCCCGCGCCGCCGGCAGTTCCTGCTCCGCGGCCCCGTGCTCGGCAGCCAGCCGGGCCACTCCGAGCGCCGCCCAGGCGCGCAGCATCGGGTCGGCGTCCGCGGTACGCGGGTCGGCCAGCAGCCGGCGCAGCCACTGCCGCCCGAGGACGTTGCGCCCCCGGAACCGCCACCAGCGGGCCAGCCCGGCGGCCAGCCGCAGCGCGGTGACCGGGTCGTCGACCGCCGCGTGTGCCAGCGCGGCGGTGATGTCGCCGGCCGCCTCGTCGAGCCGGCGCACCGCCGAGGTGAGCTGGGAACCGGCCAGCTCGGCGACGATGCGGGCCACCAGTCGTGCGTAGACGTCGGCGTGCCGCCGCCGGACGACGCTCAGCTCGCCGACGCCGATGGCCTGCTCGGCGGCGAACTCCCGCACCGCGTCGAGCAGCCGGAACCGGAACGGCCCGGCACCGCGCACGCTGAGCAGGCCGAGCTGGAGCAGCCTGTCCAGCAGCGGCACCGGGTCGACCGACACGGTGCCCTCCGGGTCGGCGTCGTCGGCGAGCATCTCCTCGGCCAGCTCCACCGACCACCGGTTGCTGAACGCGGAGAGCCGACGCAGCGCCGCCCGCTCGTCCGGCGCGAGCAGGCGGTAACTGGCCGCCACCGCGTCCCGCAGGGTGACCGGTGCCCCGCCCACCGCCCCGCCGGGCTCGGACGCCGCCCACCCCGGCCCGGGGGCCGACACCGGCGAGGTGGTGAGGTCGAGGACGCGGTGGCCGTACCGGTCGAGCAGCTCGTTGAGGTCGAGGATGCGCCCCCGGGCGGCCATCAGCTCGATGGCCAGCGGCAGCCCGCCCAGCCGGCGGGCGAGCGCGGCGAGGGCCGGCAGCTCGGCCGGGTCCGGCGGCTCCCGCCGCACCCGGGCCAGGCGCGCGGTGAACAGCGCCACCGCCGGGTAGCCGGCGAGGACATCGGGCTCCGCCGGGTCAAGCTCGGGCGGGGGCACGTCCAGCGGCGGCACCGGCCAGACCCGTTCGCCGGGCAGGCCGACGGGATGCCGGCCGGTCACCAGGATCCGCATCGTGGGCACCGCCCGGGCGAGCCGGTGCAGCGCCTCGGCCACCGCGTCCGGCGCGCGTTCCACCGCGTCGATCAGCAGCAGCGCCGGGCGGCCCGCGACCCGGACGGCGAGGTCCGGGGGGCGGGCGCCGCCGAACACGGCCGCCACCGCCGAGAGCACGTCGGCGGCGTCCGAGCCCTCCCCGACGAGCACCCCGGCCGCGCCCCCCGGCGCGCGGCCGGCGACGGCGTGGGCCACCGCCAGGGCCAGCGCCGTCTTCCCCACCCCGGCCAGTCCGACGAGGCTGACCACCGGCGGCCCGTGGCCGGCGGTCAGCAGATCGACCAGCTCGGCCACGTCCCGTTCCCGGCCGATCAGTTCGACCGGGGGCGGAAGCGCGATCGGCGTACCGACGGACTGGGCGGCCGACGACGGCCCGGCGCCGACGGTCGGGGACGGGCGCCGGGACGGCCCGGCGGCGGGGCCGTCGGGCGGGGCGGGGGCGGACCGGGCTGCGGCGATGAACTCCGCGAGCGCCGGGCCGGACAGGTCGAGCGCGCCGGTGAGCAGCTCGACGGTGGTCCGCTGCGGTCGTGCGGACCGACCGCGCTCCAGGTCGCGGACCGTACGCACGCCGATGCCCGCCCGGTACGCGAGCTCGGCCTGGGTGAGGCCGGCCCCGCGCCGGTACGCGCGCAACAGGTCCGACAGGCCGGTACGACCGTCCGCGCCCGGCGGACGATCATGATCGGGCACCATGGGCAGGAAGGGTACGGATCCGGTGTGACGGCTGGCAGGCAACCGTCGCCCTGCCGACGCCCCGGCACGCGGATATCCGACAGCCGCGCCGCAGCGGTCGCGGTGTTCCCGCCCGTGCCGCGGGCGTCAGCGAAGGGCCGTGCCGACAGGCGTCAGCGAGGGGCCCTTCCGCTCACAGTCCGAGGTCGCGGGCGATGATCATGCGCTGGACCTCGCTGGTGCCCTCGCCGATCTCCAGGATCTTGGCGTCCCGCCAGAACCGGGCCACCGGGTACTCGTTCATGAAGCCGTAGCCGCCATGGATCTGGGTGGCCTCACGGGCGTTGTCCACGGCGATCGTGCTGGCGTGCAGCTTGGCGATCGCCGCCTGCCGCTTGAACGGCTCGCCGGCCAGCATCCGGGCGGCGGCGTCGTAGTACGCCAGGCGGGCGGTGTGCGCCTTCAGCTCCATATCGGCGATCTTGAACTGAATGGCCTGGTAGTTGCCGATCGGCTGGCCGAACGCCTGGCGCTCCTTCGCGTACTTCAGCGACTCGTCGACGCAGCCCTGGGCGAGGCCGACGGCGAGGGCTGCGATCGCGATCCGGCCCTCGTCGAGGATGCGCAGGAACTGGGCGAACCCCCGGCCGCGCTCGCCGAGCAGGTTGGCCGCCGGGACCCGGCAGTCGTCGAAGGTCAGCTCGTGGGTGTCCGAGGCGTTCCAGCCGACCTTGGAGTAGCCCGGGGCGACCGTGAAGCCAGGGGTGCCGGACGGGACGATGATCGTGGACAGCTCCTTTGCGCCGTCCGGCCGGATGCCGGTGACGGCGGTGACCGTCACCAGGGCGGTGATGTCGGTGCCCGAGTTGGTGATGAACGCCTTCGAGCCGTTGATCACCCACTCGTCGCCGTCCAGCACCGCCCGGGTCTGTGTGCCACCGGCGTCGGAGCCGGTGCCGGGCTCGGTGAGGCCGAAGCCCGCGAGGGCCTCGCCGCTGACCAGCTTCGGCAGCCACCGCGCCTTCTGCTCGGCGGTGCCGAAACGGAAGATCGGCATCACGCCGAGGGAGACCGCCGCCTCCAGGGTGATCGCCACGCTGGAATCGACCCGGGCCAGCTCCTCCAGGGCGAGGCAGAGCGCGAAGTAGTCGCCGCCCATCCCACCGTGCTCCTCCGGGAAGGGCAGGCCGAACAGGCCCATCTTGCCCATCTGCCGGACCACCTCGTACGGGAAGGTGTGCTTCTCGTAGTGCTCGGCGATGACCGGAGCGACTGCCTCGCGGGCGAAGTCCCGCACGCTCTCCCGCAGCGCCTCTTGCTCGTCGGTGAGCCGGAAGTCCATCGGTTCCTCCTGTACGGGTTCCTCCGCCGGGCGCTCGTGACGCTGACGGGAGGGACGATCCTTGGTCTCGGTGGCGGTGCCGGTGCCCCTGGGGTGGGGGGCGGTCAGACCGGGGTGACGCCGTGCCGGCGGCGGGAGAAGTGCCGGTCCTTGGTGCGGGCTGCGGTGAACCGGCGGACCAGTTCGGCGCGCAGCTCGTGCGGCTCGACGATCGCGTCGACCACCAGCTCGCTGGCGAGCCGGACGATGTCGATGTCCCGCTCGTACTCCTCGCGCTTGGCGGCGACGAAGGCGGCCCGCTCGGCCTCGTCGGCGATGGCGGCGATCTTGTTGGCGTAGACGGCGTTGACCGCGGCCTCCGCGCCCATCACCGCGATCTTCGCGGTGGGCAGGGCGATCGTGGCGTCCGGCTCGAAGCCGGGGCCGGCCATCGCGTACAGGCCCGCGCCGTACGCCTTGCGCACCACCACGCAGATCTTGGGTACGGTCGCCTCGGAGATCGCGGTGATCATCTTCGCCCCGTGCCGGATGATGCCCTGCTTCTCCACCGCGCTGCCGACCATGAACCCGGGCACGTCGGACAGGAACAGCAGCGGCACGTTGAACGCGTCGCAGAGCTGCACGAACCGGGTCGCCTTGTCGGCCGAATCGACGAAGAGCACCCCGCCCTTGAACATCGAGTTGTTGGCGACCACGCCGACGACCTCGCCGTTGAGCCGGCCGAAGCCGATGGTCAGCTCCCTGGCCCAGAGTGCCTGGATCTCGAAGAAGGAACCGTCGTCGAGCAGGCCCCGGACGTACCGGCGCATGTCGAACGCCTGCCGCTCGCTGGCCGGGACGAGCGCGGCCAGGTCGGCCTTCTCCGGGGCGGGCAGCGCCTCGACGGCCGGCGGCTGCTGTGTCCAGTTCGCCGGCAGGTACGACAGGTAGCGGCGGACCACGTCGAGCGCGTCCGCCTCGGTCTTGCACAGGAAGTGCCCGACACCCGACTCGGCGCAGTGCACCTTGGCCCCGCCCATCGCCTCCAGCGTGGTCTTCTCCCCGGTGACCATCTCGACCATCCGGTCGGAGCCGAGGTACATGCTGGCGTTGCCGTCCACCATGGCCACCACGTCGCAGAACGCCGGGATGTACGCCCCGCCGGCCGCGCTCGGCCCGAACAGGGCGCACACCTGCGGAATCGAGCCGGACGCGCGGACCTGGTTCCAGAAGATCTTTCCGGCGCCGCGCCGGCCGGGGAACAGGTCGACCTGGTCGGTGATCCGGGCGCCGGCCGAGTCGACCAGGTAGACCATCGGCACCCCGGTCGAGTACGCCCGCTCGATGATCCGGATGATCTTCTCGACGGTACGCGCGCCCCAGCTTCCGGCCTTGACCGTGGAGTCGTTGGCCATCAGGCAGACCTGCCGGCCGTCGATGGTGGCGGTGCCGGTGACCACGCCGTCGGCGGGCAGGCCCTCGGCCAGCGCGTTGGCGTAGAGGCCGTCCTCGACGAAGGAGCCCTCGTCGACCAGGAGCGCCACCCGCTCGCGGGCGAAGAGCTTGCCCTTCGCGGCGTTCGCCGCATGGTACTTGTCCGCACCGCCGGCCTGGGCGCGCTTGCGCAGCTGCTCCAGTGCCTCACCGTCGAGCGTCACGCCGACTCCCTCGCCGCCTGACCCGGCCGCACGGCCAACGACCGCGCGGCATACCCCCTGAACGATCGTTAGGCTAACGCATTCCCCAACCACCTGCGACTCGCCGCCCCGCCACGGCACCGCCCGATCGCAGCCGCAGCCCCGCGTCGCCAAGCGCCTCCGTCGCGGGACGGGTCCCCGGACAGCCCGGGGGCGGGAGGGCGGAAGGACCCGGGGCGGGCCTCAGGCTGGCAGGGCGGCGAGGCGGGTGCGGGGGCCGGCGCGGAGAACGCCGGAGGGGAGCTTCTTGCCGAGCAGGCGCTCGGCGAGCTCCGCCGCCCCGATCAGAGCGTCCAGGTCGATTCCCGTGTCGATGCCCATGTCGTGCAGCATGTGCACCGCCTCCTCCGTGGCCAGGTTGCCGCTGGCCCCCGGGGCGTACGGGCAGCCGCCGAGGCCCCCGACGCTGGCGTCGAACTCGGTGATCCCGAGTTCCAAGGCGGTCAGCAGGTTCGCCAGCGCGGTACCCCGGGTGTTGTGGAAGTGCAGGAGCACGGGAACGTGCGCGTTGCGGTCGCGTACCGCGGTCAGCAGCTCGCGGACCCGACGCGGCGTGCCCATGCCCGTGGTGTCGCCGAACGCGACCCGGTCGGCGCCGTCGCGGACCACCCGGTCGACGATGCCGGCGACCCGTCGGGGGTCGACGTCGCCCTCGTAGGGGCAGCCGAAGCTGGTCGCCACGATCACCTCGGCGGTCGCCCCGGCGCCGTGCAGCAGGTCGATCAGCTCCGCGATGTCGTCGAGCGACTCGTCGGTGGACCGGTTGACGTTGCGCCGGTTGTGCGTGTCGCTGGCCGAGACCACCACCTCGATCTCGGTGAACCCGGCCGCGAGGGCGCGCTGCGCGCCCCGGGTGTTCGGCACCAGTGCCGAGTAGCGCACCCCGGGGGCCTTCGCGACCCGCTGCCACACCTCGTCGGCGTCGGCCATCTGCGGAATGGCCTTCGGGTGCACGAACGACACCGCCTCGATCCGGCGTACCCCGGTGTGGGAGAGCGCGTCGACCAGCCGCACCTTGGCCTCGGTCGGGACCGGCTCCTCGTTCTGGAGCCCGTCGCGCGGCCCGACCTCGCGGATCGACACCGCCGCTGGCATCTGGCTCATGGTCACCTCACTGTGACATCGGGTCGCCGGGGTGCCGTCGCGCCGCGCCGCCTCTCGTGAAGGCGGCCGGCAGCCGACGCCGGCCGACCGGTGGTTCCCCCAGGGAACCAGAAGGCCGGCATCGGACGCCAGGCCGGACCCGAGGCGCGGCGAGCCGGCGAGGGAGCCCCCACCGGCTCGCGCCCTCACCCCGCGCCTGCGACCGGGTCAGCGCCGCGCGGGCCCTTCCAGGAGTTCCGCGGCGCTGCGCAGCGTGGCCAAGAGGACCCCGGTGCAGGCGACGGCCTCCTCCCCGCCCAGAGCCAGCGCCATCGCCATCGCCCCCTCCGTGAACAGGGACACCGACCGCAGGCACCGGGCCAGGCGACGACGGTCGAGGCGTGGAGGCACGCCATTGTTCGCTCTTCCTCTTCCCATTTCTCCATCCCGGTTACGCAAGATGCACGATGGGATTTCCATCGGCAAGAATGCGCGTCCGATAAACGCCGCCAGGCGGTTCGACGGCAACCGGTCGCACGACGGGAACAACGACCGGTCACGGGTGACCGCGCGGCGTTCTGGCCGGGCGGCAACCCGGCCGGGCGGCCAAAGTGGAGGCTCGGCCGCGGGCCCGCCGCAAGGGTTGTGTCGCAGGAGGTCCGAGCGGGCCTTCCCGACTGAAATCAGACCGTCCTACCCGGACAACCACCCGGCCAGAAAATGACCGTGGGCACAGATCGAGGTATCCGTCGTTCGACCGGAAGGGGTACAAATACGGTTCCCGAATCAGGCAGCTCTGCGAAAGGTCCGGCCATGACCTCCGACACCAGCACGTCACCCTCGCCCCGGGGATGGCATCGGCGGCACTGGCTCGTCTCGCGTGAGCGACTGGCTGATGAGTACGAGTCCCGGTACGGATCCACGGCGGTGTCCGCGTACGGGCTGGCGGTGCGCGACCTCGTCGAGGGCTGCCCGGGGATCGGGGCGGTCGACACCTGGAGCAGGCTGGCCGAGCGGATCTGCCGGAACAAGCCCGCCCGCGACCGGGACGCCTGGCGCAAGCGACTCTCGCGGCACTTCACGGCCGAGACGAAGGGGCCCCCGTGGCAGACCGTCGTCCTGGTCGTCGAGTGCATCGTCGCGGAGGCCGAGCGGGAGGACACGCTCGGCCACTTCGAACGGCTCTACGAGGCGGCCCGGGGTGAGCGCCCGCCGTCGGGCCACCGGACGGCCGACCCGGCGCACCCCGACGCCCTCGACCCGGAGGCGGACGCCGACCGGCCCGACGAGCGCACCCGCACCACGATCGCCCAACTGCTCCGCGAGAACGCCTCGCTGCGGCAGCGGCTGGCCGCCAGCAAGGCCGAGCTGGCCGCCAGCAAGGCCGAGCTGGCCGCCAGCAAGGCCGAGAACGAGCTGCTACGACACGCCCTCAGCACGCCGGCACGGCAGCCGGTCCGGGACGGCTCCCGGCACCGCCCGCTCGGTGGCGAGGCCCGGCCGGAGGACGTGCTGCGGCAACGGGCATCCGTGCCGCCCCTCGGGGCGCCCCGTGGGGGCTGGAACCCCGGCCGGTTCACCGCCCCGCCCGCGGCCGGGAAGCCCCCCGCCACCCCGGCCACGACCAACGACGCCCCGGCCGGTCGGCACCGGTCGCCCCTGCTCGATCAGGTATGGGCCGCGCCCCGCCCCACCGACCCATTCCCCGCCGCGTACCAGGTCGACCCGCTCCCGCACGCCCCCGGCGGTGTCCATCGGGGGTGATCGGGCAGCGCTCGGGCGTGCTCACCTCGCTACGCCAACGGGATCGCCGGATCCATGCATGGCTGCTAATCTCGCCGCCGTGGACAAAACAGCAGAAGAGGACTTGAGGCGCGAGGCGTTGCAGATGCGCCAGCGGATCAGCCGGCTCGAGACGACCCTGCTGCACCTCGTGTCACTAACTGCTGCCGGCCTGATCATCACCGGGCTGCTGCTTCCGTACGCTGCCTTCGAGGAGAAGGAGAAGCTGTACGACGAGAGCCTGCTGACGATCGGATTCACCGCAGGCAAGGCCGACGGGTTCTTCGCCGTGGTGTTCCTCGGTCTCCTCGTGGTCACAGGCGCGACGCTCATTTTCCTCTGCGTCGCCGGCGAGCGCTCGGCGAGCCGCGCCGCGGAGCGCATCGGGCTCGTCCTCGGCTGGCTCCTGCTGCTCTCGGCCGCAGGAGCATGGCTGCTCGCGAGCCTCCCGGCCGTCGAATGGAACAAGGGGCCGGGAGCGGTGGTGTACGCCGTGGGAGCAGCGCTCGCGTTCGTCGTGCTCGTCACCCAGAAGGGGCGCGACTTCTGGGTCGCCGAGCGCCGCGGAGAGATCCGCCCTTGAGCTGTCCGGACGGGACGTCGTCAACGTCCTCGTCCGGATCCCGCCCGGCGCACCGTGGTCGCTCGCGGGCGCAGGGCTCCGGCCGGCCCGACCGCTTCCCGGCCACCCGGGCGGGCACCGCCGCCGCCCGATACCTGACTACTGGCAACGCGTCCCCCGTCCCGCCGGCTCCATCGCGTTCGTGCCGTTCATGCCCGTCCCGTTCATCGGGTGGGCGGGCTCGATGGCAACGGACCGGCGGGCCGGAACGGTCAGCGCATCCGGCCGACAATGCCGGTGTCGTAGTCGCCGGAGAGGAATTCCTCGTTCTCCAGAAGTTCGGCGTGGAAGGGGAGGTTGCACTTCGGTCCGGCGATCTCGAAGGCCGCCACGGCCGCCCGGGCCCGCTCGACGGCCTCCGACCGGTCGCTGCCGCTGACGACGAGCTTGGCCATCAGACTGTCGTAGAACGGGGTCACCGTGTTGCCGGCGACGTAACCGGAGTCGACCCGTACCCCCTCGCCCGTCGGCTCGTTCCAGGTCCTGATCACGCCCGGGCCGGGCAGGAACCGCTTCGGGTCCTCGGCGTTGATCCGCAGCTCGATGGCGTGTCCGCGCGGGACGATCGTGTCCGGGTCGAACGTCGGGGCGAGGCCGGAGGCCACCCGGAGCTGCTCCTCGACCAGGTCGACGCCGTAGACGTACTCGGTGACCGGGTGCTCCACCTGAAGTCGGGTGTTCATCTCCAGGAAGAAGAACTCCTCCGAGCCGGGACCAGCGCCCTCGACGTCCCGCCGGCGCGGGACCAACAGACACTCGACGGTGCCCGCGTTGCGGTAGCCGACCGCCTCGCCCGCGCGCACCGCGGCGGCGAGGATGCGCTCGCGCAACTCCGGCGAGACCGCCGGGGACGGGGACTCCTCGACCAGCTTCTGGTTGCGCCGCTGAACCGAGCACTCCCGCTCGCCGAGCGCCACCACCCGGCCGTCGGCCAGGCCGAGAATCTGCACCTCGACGTGGCGTACCCGGGGGAAGTACCGCTCGATCAGCACCGAGCCGTCGCCGAACATCCGCTCGGCGAACGAGCGCACCTTGTCGTACTCGGTGCGCAGCCCGGCCTCGTCGGTGGCCACGCCCATGCCCATGCCGCCGCCGCCGGCCGCCGCCTTGACCATCACCGGGTAGCCGATCTCGGTGGCGGCGGCGACCGCCGCGTCCACGTCGGCCGCCGGGTCGGTGGTGCCCGGCGCGACCGGGACCCCGGCCGCAGCCATCAGGTTCCGAGCGTTGATCTTGTCGCCCATCGCGGTGATCGCGTCCGCGCCGGGCCCGACCCAGACCAGCCCGCCGGCCTCGACGGTACGGGCGAAGTCGGCGTTCTCCGACAGGAAGCCGTAGCCGGGGTGGATCGCCTGCGCGCCGGTCGACTTGGCGGCGGCGAGGATCGCCTCGACGTTGCGGTAGCTCTGGGCCGGGTTGGCCGGGCCGACACAGACCGCCTCGTCGGCCTCGGTGACGAACGGCAGGTCGGCGTCGGCCTCCGAGTGCACCGCGATCGCGCGGATCCCGAGCCGCTTCGCGGTACGGATGACCCGGCGGGCGATCTCGCCCCGGTTGGCGACCAGCAGCGACTCGATCATGTTCTCCTCCAGTGTCCAAACGGTGGGACGGAGGCAAGGAAACCACGAGTGACCCGTCCCCCACGAGTCGAGCCGTAGCCGGGGAGTTTCAGGGAGGACGCTCAACGACGCGCCCGACGTCCCGCCGCAGTGCCTCGCCGCCGTTGGCGCCAGGGCCGGTGTCGAAGTCGGCCTGCCTCGGCTCGGCCCGTGCGGTGGGCGCGGGTCGGCGCGGCGCCTGGGGTGGGCGCGGGTGTGGCCCGCCCCCGCTCCGGGCCATCAGGTCTGCTCCCTGAGCGGGCGAACCCCAGCGAACCCCTGGCATGGTCCCTGGTCCGTACAACGGGCACGATCGAGCGGATCTTGCACGTCTGACCGGACCGGCGGCGGTTCCCCGGGAGGCCGCCGACCCCGGAACTGGTAGATCTTGGAAGCAACCGGCCCCTCCAGGGGCCGAAATCTTCCAAGATCTACCCGATCTCCGCAACGTGGTTCCGGGGCGGGCATTTCTGCGTTGGGACCGCAGCGGGTGACGCCGGGCTGCCGAGCCGCCGCCCTGGCGGCCGAAGGTCGAGCGCCGGCAGCCCGATGTTCAGGCTGACGCGATCGCCGAAGCAACTCCCCGGTGTGCGGCTCAGGCAGCCGTCTCGGTCAGCAGGGCGGCCAGGGTGGCGGCGCGCAGCAGGGCGGCACGGCGCCGCCGGTCCACCTCACCGCCGAGGAACGGTGTCGAGTTCATCAGGCCGAACGCCGCGTGCGCCAGCACCCGCGCCTCGCCGGCGGGCTGCCCCGGGTGCAGTGCGGTCAGCACGGTCACCCACTCCTCGACGTACAGCCGCTGAAGCCGGCGGATGCGCCGACGCGGCTCGTCCGGCAGCCGGTCCAACTCGTGCAGGTGAAGCGCGATCACGGCCGGATTGGCGAGCGCGAACTCGACGTGGAAGTCGATCAGCGACTCCAGCGTGCCGCCCGGGTCGTCCGGGTGGCCGGCGGCCCGCTCCCGCCCGCCGTCGAGCAGCCCCTCGCTGACCGGAACCAGCGCGGCGACCAGCATCGCCTCCTTGCCGGCGAAGTGGTGGTAGAGGGCGGGGCCGGTGACTCCGGCGGCGGCGCCGATATCGTCCATCGACACGCCGTGATAGCCCCGCGCCGCGAAGAGCCCGACCGCGATCTCCAGGATCTCGTCCCGCCGGGACCGTCGCCGACCCGTACCCGCCACGCCGCCCGCCGTCCCCCGTGCCCGCTGCTCCACGCTCACCCGGCAAGCCTAGACCCGCCCCCGGACGGGGTGGGGCTCGGTTACCCGTCGGTCGTATCCGCCGGCCCCGGTCAGTCCTCCTCGTCGTCGGTCAGCCCGTGCTTTGCGCGGACCGCCGCCGCCTCGTCCGGGCGGCCCAACTCGTCGAGCGCCCCCGCAAGCAGCCAGGCGGCCCGGGCCGCCGACCGGGAGCCGGGAGGCAGCCCGCCCAGCACCTCGCGCAGCAGCGGCTCGGCCTCGCCGGGTCGGCCGGCGTGCACCAGCGTCTCGCCGGTGAGCAGTTCCGCCCGGGCCGCCTCGCCGAAGGCCTCGATCGACCGCAACCGGGCCGGGATCCCGGCCAACCGGTCCAGCGCCTCGTCCGTTCGGCCGGCGCCGGCCAGCACCCGGGCCGCCGCCTCGGCGGCCAGCGCCACCTCGTACGTCACCACCGGCGGTTGCTCCGGCTGACCGGTCAGCGTGGTCGCGAGCCCGTCGCAGACCTCGACCGCGCGGATCGCCGCCGGCCCGTCGCCTGCCCAGAAGAGCGCGTCCACCTCGCGGCGGCGGGCGCGCAGCTCGTCGACCGGGGCCCCGGCCAGCCGGTACGCCGTCGCCGCCTCGGCGAACCGCTGCCCCGCCAACGCGTCCCGGTCGGCGTCGTAGAGCAGGCCTCCGGCCTCCTCCAGAACCTGCGCCCGGTGCGGCAGGTTGTCCGGCCCGTCGAGGTTGCGGGCCAGCAGGGCCAGCAGGGCCAGCGCCGGTTCCAGCTCGCCCAGGTCGACGTAGATCCCGACCAGCAGATGCCGGCAGCGGTCCGCCTCGGCCTGGGCCCCGAGCCGGTCCAGACCGAGCACCGCCTCCTCGGCCACCTCGGCCGCCTCCGCGGGCCGCCCGGCGATCCGGTACGCGTTCGCCAGCTCCCAGCGCAGGAAGGCGTCCCCGTCGGCGCCCTGTTCCACGCAGAGGGTCACCGCCTCGGCGAAGTCCTCCACCGCCTCGGCCGCCCGCTGCGCGGCCAGCAGCGCCCGGGCCCGGAACACCCGGACCGGGAGCCGGGCGTCCGGTGGGGCGGTGCGCAGCGCCTCGTCGCAGGCCGCCACCGTCTCGGCGGTGTCGTCCACCGCCCGGGCGTACGCGAGCGCGGCGGCGGTGACCAGCTCGCCGACGCCCACCTCCCGGGCCAGCCGGCGGGCCTTCCCGGCCGCCGCCCGGAACTCCTCGGGCCGGTCCAGCTCCTCCAGCACGTGCGCGCGGTGCAGCGCCGCCCGGGCGGCCAACCACGGATCGTCGTACGCCTCGGCGGCGGCCCGGTCCGCGGCGGCCAGCGCCTCGGCCCAGCGTTCGAGGTGCGCCAGCGCCAGCGCGAGCCGGTCGTGCGCGGCGGCCCGCTCCCGGGCGTCGGCGTGCGCGGCGAGGAAGTCGGCGGCCTCCCGGACCAGCTCCAGCCCCTCCTCGGCCTCCCCGCTCATGCAGAGCAGCACCCCGAGCCGGCCGGCCACCACCTGCGCCCGGACCTGGTCGCCCAGCTCCCGGTACGCGGCCAGCGCCGCCCGGCTCGCGTCCCGCGCCGCCTCCGGGCCGTCGGTCTCGGTCAGCTCGCCCGCCCGCAGCTCCAGCCGGCGGGCCGTTGTCCGGGGCGACGCCTCGGCGGCGCCGAACCGCTCGTCGTATGCGGCCAGCGCGGCGATCAGCCCCGACCGGCGGTGGGTGCGCAGGCACTCGTCGGCCAGGTCGAGCAACTCGTCGGCGGTGGCGTCGGCCGGGACGGCCGGCTCCTCGGCCGGGGGCGCCGCCGGCTGCGGGGACCGGGCCGGATCGGTCGGGCTGCGGCGCAGGCTGGCCGAGAGCGGCAGGTGCTCACCGGCGGGCCCGGTGGCCAGCCGCCGGGCGATCCGCTCCGACTGGTGCGAGGTGCCGTTGCGGGCGTCGAACCGGGCGGCCAGCGCCGTCGCCGTGTCGGTCAGCTCGGCGGCCAGCGCGGCGGCGGACACCTCAGCCGCCGGCCGTTCGCCGGCCGCCCGACGGTGCAGCGTGACGTCGCCCGCCCCGGCGGCCCGGCGCAACGCGGCGGCGGCCGCCGCCGCGAAGTGCATCGCGGCGGCCGGGGTGGGCGCCCGGTCCAGCCAGTCCAGGTGCCGCTCGACGATCTCCACGGCCCGGGCCTCGTTGCCGGTCAGCGTGCAGAACTCGACGTGGTCCCCGATGTCCCACAGGTCCGACAGGTTGCCCCGCAGCCGCCGGTACGCCTCCCGGTGCGCGTCCCGGGCTGCCTCGCCCCGCCCCGTGCGCAGGTACGGCACGAGCAGCGCGGTGAGGATCGCCTGCGGCTGCTCCGTGCAGGTCAGCCGGCCGGCGAGGACCGGCTCGGCCAGCGCCACCGCCTCGTCGTGCTGGCCGACGTGGGCGAGGTGGGCGACCTGGGTGGTGGGGTCGCAGCCTGCGCAGTCGGACAGCTCGTCGCGCGGGGCGGTCAGCCACTCCCGGTACCACCGCTCGGCGGCCTCGGCGTCGCCCACGTGGTCGGCGACCAGGTAGCGGTGCTTGTGCACGGCCTGGAGGCTGTGCCCGGCGTCCCGGTACCGGCGCTCCATGTCGTCGAGCACCGCGTACGTGCGGTCCAGCGGCAGCTCGGGGAACTTCAGCATGGCGTTGACCATGTACTTGAAGTGCCAGAGGAGCTGGTGGGCGTAGCCCTGGTGGTACGGCTGCGGGTCCCGGTCGAACTCGGCCAGGCACCAGGAGAAGGTGACGAAGGACTTGCCCGCCTCACCGCCGTAGACGTACCCGGTGGTGGCCTGCATCCGGACGGCGAACGCCAGGTGCCGGTCGTCCCCGGTGTCGGCCCGGCGTAGCAGCTGCTCCAGGGCGGCCGTCCGCCCCGCCCCGTACGGCATTTCGGTGGTCCCGTGCAGCATCCGCCACAGGTCGTCCTCGCTCATCGCGGCCTCACTCCCGTCCCGGTACGGCCCGGCCGAGCAGGCCGAGGAAGGAACTGTTCAGCAGCGCGGCGTCGGCCGGGCGGATGGGATGGTGCCCGAGCAGCAGGGCCTGCCCGTACAGCGCCTCGATGGCGAGCCCGACCAGCTCCGGGTCGTCGAGGGTGGTGACCCGGCGGACCAGCGGGTTGCGGTGGTTGAGCACGAGCTGCGGGCGGTCCGGCGGGGCGGAGGCGGCGAGCGCGTCGAGCACCCCGCCCCACAGCTCGTCGGCCCGGTCCCGGGTCGCGGCGAGCTGGTCGTTGAACGCCGCCGACCGGCTGACCAGGTAGAGCGCCGGCAGCGACACCGGGTCGTACGCCCGGATCACCACCTCGCAGCCGAGCCGTTCCAGGGCCCGCTGCGCCCCGGCGAGGAACGGCCGCAGGGCCAGCTCCACCTGCGGTTCGAGGGCGTCGAAGCGGGTGGTCAGGTCGCTGGGCTCCAGCCGTTCGATGAGCGCCGACCGGTCCACCGTCGGCAGCCGCTCGATCAGCTCGGTGTCGTACGTGTAGCCGGCGTTGACCACGGCCAGGTCCTGCGCGGCGGCGACGGCGGCGAGCTGGCGGAACTCGTCCAGGCCGGCGGCGTACCGGATCAGGCCGTGCTGCTGGCGGAACTCCGCCAGGGTGAGCGTGCCGACGTTGGTGTCCATCGGCCACCACTGGTCGACCAGGCGGAGCATCTCGTCGTCGTGCAGGGCGAGCGCCTTGACCCCCAGGTGGTGCACCTGGAGGAACTCGGCGAGCCGGCGCGGGTCGTGCCGGGCCAGCCGGACCAGCCAGCCGCGCACCTGCGCGCCCAGGGCCTCCCGGGTCGCGGTCAGCAGGGTGTCCTCGTAGAGCGCCTCGCGGCTGGCGGTGGGGCGCAGCTCGCTGGCGTCCACCACGCAGTGGGCGAAGAACGCCCAGTCGGGCAGCAGGCCGTCGGCGTGCTCGGTGAGCAGCATCCGCTTCAGGTACACCCGGTGGCCGGCGCGGGCGGCCGGGTTCACCGGGGTCGGCAGGATGAACGCGACGCCGGTCAGCCCCGCCTCCGGCACGGACAGCGGCACCACGTCGAACGGGTCGACGCCGAGGTGCTGGCGGGCGTACCGGAGCAGGGCCGGGCGGTCGGCGGGCATGCCGGGCGCGGTCGGCCAGGGTGGGTCCCCGGCGGTGGTGACCGCGTCGCCGACCCGGACGGTGACCGGCAGCAGCGAGCCGTAGAGCCGGGCCAGGTCGGCGACCGTCGCGGTGGCGAGCCACTGGCCGGCGTCGCGACGCGGCACCAGGGTCACGGTCGTCCCCGGCTCGGCCCGCCGCTGCCCGGCGGGGGCGGTCGCGACGGCGTACCGGCCGTCGGAGTACCCGGTCCACAGCACCGTCGGCTCGTCGGCGTGCCGGGTGACCACCCGGATCTCGTCGGCGACCAGGAAGCAGGAGAGCAGCCCGATGCCGAACTGGCCGAGGAACTCGTGGCGGGAGAAGCCCAGCTCGTCCCGCTTCGAGCTGCGGCCGATGGTGGCCAGCAGCTCGTGCACCTGCGCCTCGGTGAGGCCGATGCCGGTGTCGTGCACCCGCAGCGTGCCGTCGCCGGTCAGCTCGGGCGGCTCGATGCGGACCAACGCCGGGGCGTCGGGCTCGGTGGCCCGGCGCGCGGTGATCGCGTCCACCGCGTTCTGCATGAGCTCACGGACGTAGACCCGCGGGCTGCCGTAGAGATGATGACTGAGCAGGTCGACCACGCCTCGGAGGTCGACCTGGAAGGTGCGGTCCACGCCTGCTGCTCCCCGGTCCGGTGCCGGCGCTCACCGTACCGGTGATCACCGACGGCCGGCTGCCCGCCGTACGCCGGAACGGGAACCGCCGGTCAGCCGGCGAGGCCGCCCGGCTGGTCGCCCCGCACGACGGGGGCCCGGACCAGGTTGCCCCACTCGGTCCACGAGCCGTCGTAGTTGCGCACCTGCGGGTAGCCGAGCAGGTGACGCAACACGAACCAGGTGTGGCTGGACCGTTCCCCGATCCGGCAGTACGCCACCACGTCGTCGGCCGGGCTCAGCCCGAGCTGGTCGGCGTAGATGGCGCGCAGTTCGTCGGCGGACCGGAACGTGCCGTCGTCGTTCGCGGCGGATTTCCACGGCTTGTTCACCGCGCCCGGGATGTGCCCGCCGCGCAGCGCGCCCTCCTGCGGATAGTCCGGCATGTGCAGCATCTCGCCGGTGTACTCGCCGGGCGAGCGCACGTCGACCAGCGGCCGGCCGGCGGCCACGTGCGCCATCACCTGCTCCCGGTAGGCCCGCAGCGGCGCGTCGTCGCGCTGCGGCACCGGGTACTCCGCCCGGGGCCGGGCGGCCTTCTCCCGGGTCAGTTCGCGCCCCTCGGCAAGCCACTTCTGCCGGCCGCCGTCGAGCAGCCGCACGTCGGCGTGCCCGAAGAGCGAGAAGACCCAGAGCGCGTACGCGGCCCACCAGTTGAAGTTGTCGCCGTAGAAGACGACGGTGTCGTCGCGGCCGACGCCCTTGGCGGCACACAGCTCGGCGAAGCTCTTCGCGTCCAGGTAGTCCCGGGTCACCTGGTCGTTCAGCTCGGTGTGCCAGTCGACCTTCACGGCACCCGGGATGTGCCCGGTGTCGTAGAGCAGCACGTCCTCGTCGGACTCGACCACCACCAGCCCCTCGTCGCCCAGGTGCTCGGCCAGCCACCCGGTGGTGACCAGCCGCTGCGGGTCGGCGTACGACTGGAGGCGAGGGTCCGGATCACTCGGAACAGGCATAAGCCCCAAGGTACGCCCGATCCGCGGGCCACGCGGGCCGAGGACGGTCAGGCCCGGCGATACACCAGTCGGCCGGCCACCACCGTGGCGAGGCAGGTTCCGTCGTCGGCGAAGACGGCCAGGTCGGCCCGTCCGCCGACGACAAGCGCGGGCGGCCGTAGCCGATCGAGGATCGCGACGTCGCCGCGGACCGCCGCCGCCCGCAGGCCCGGGTCGGTGAGGTGCGCGGCCGGGACCGCCGCCGCCCCGGAGCGGAACAGCGCGTGCACCCGCTCGCGCGGGGTGGGGGCGGCCGGCAGCGGCCCGTCGTGCACCAGCGCCGGACCGAGCGTCCCGGCCCACCGCCGCACCCGCACCCCGGGGTACGCCGCGAGCAGCTCGTCCAGCGGCGCGACCGCCTCGATCCGGCTCCCGGCCACCAGCACGGCCCCGCCGGGCCCCGGCGGATCGTCGAGGGTGTGCCGCAGCAGCCGCGCGGCGTGCAGGGTGGGCACGTCAGTCGGCGAACGGGCCGAGTCGGGGCCGCTTCGCGGTGACCGTGTCCCCGGACGACCGGCCGGTCAGCCGGCGCTTGATCCACGGGGCCAGGTGCCGGCCCGCCCAACGGAGGTCGGCGGCGCGGGCGGCCAGCCAGGGCGTCGGCGCGGGGTGCGGCGGGACCATGAGCCACTCCTCGTCGCAGCCGACCCCGAGCGCGGTCAACACCTGCGCGGCGACCCGCCGGTGCCCGGCCGCCGACAGGTGCAGCCGGTCGGTGCTCCAGAGCATCGGGTTGAGGAAGGTGTCGTCGGCGTACAGGTCGACCAGGATCGCGCCGTGCCGCTCGGCGGTCGCCCCGACCGCCTGGTTGAGCAGTTGGACCCGGGGGGCGACCAGGCGCTGGCCGGGCAGCCGGGCCATCACGTCGGCGAACCGGAACAGCACCACGTCCGCGCCGCCCGAGCGCAGTCGGCCGACCACGTCGTCGAAGCGGGCCGCCAGGGCGTCCGGGTCGAAGGTGCGGCGCAGCACGTCGTTGCCGCCGGCCGCGAAGCTGATCAGGTCGGACTTCATCGCCAGCGCAGCCGGCACCTGTTCGGCCACGACGTTGGGGAAGAGCCGGCCCCGGATCGCCAGGTTCGCGTACCGGAAGTCGGGGCCGGCCCCGGCCGCCAGCCGGGTGGCCACCAGGTCCGCCCAGCCGCGGTAGGAGCCGTCCGGGTACGCGTCGTCCATGCCCTCGGTGAAGCTGTCCCCCACCGCCACGAAACTGCGCCAGCGCACGCCGCCTCCCGTGTCCTCGGATCGTTCCGCGGCGATCAGTCTGGCACTGCGGCGGTTACCCCGGGCACCGGCCCGAGGGGGGACGTGTCACAGGTCCCAGGGAGCGCCCGTGAGCTGGTGCGGGCAGACCGGTGGCCGGCCGCCTGGCGGCAGGGCGATCCCCGGGCGTTATCCGCGCACGTTGCTCGATGAGTGCGTTCTGTTTGGTAAAGGGCGTAGATGCTTCCCCACGGATCGGTCCACAATCTGTATCGGCGCAATAACGCGATCGCAGAGCGCACTGTTTGCGATTCGTTCTGCAACCGTCGTCCGGGCTTGGACCTGCGCCCGGTCGGAGCCGTATCGGCCCCCCTGGCCGGGGTTCCGCAAACTCGCCACATGTGCTTTGATGGCTCCACGCTGTATCGATGTATCTTCGATTCAACAGGATTCCCGACCTCGCCGCTACCGGCTTTGACCGTTGGTTGCGTAACGTAACCTCTATTTATGCGTTGCGTAACATCAAATTGGACTAGGGGTTTACCACATGGTGGCAAATGGCAAGACGTCTGCCGGTGGAGGCTTTGAAGTCGAGTACAACATCAATGACCGGAATAATGGTTACCCCGTTCGTTCCGTGCGGGTCGAGGCCACCCAGGACGAGCTGGCCGGGTTCCAGAAGGACGGCTATCTGCTACGCCGAGGGCTGGTCCCGAAGGAGTGGATCGCGGAGTTCGGGGCGGCCCTGGACCGGATCGCGGCCGAGGAGATCAGCCACCCGACTGCGGAGCGGTTGCCGAACAACGGGCTGTACATCCGCGCCCTGCTGGACAAGGACGAGGTCTTCCACCGGCTGATCCGCTACCAGCCGACCCTCTCCGTGGCGCGCTACCTGCTCGGTCCCCAGGTCGCCTTCGGCGTGGAGGCCCGGATGGCCTTCGAGGGCGTGGCCAACGCCGGGGTCAACTGGCACATCCACCTGCGGGTGGTCCCCGATCCGATGCCGCCGTACTTCGTGTACCCCCACCAGGTGCACGGCCTCATCTACCTCGACCGGGTCGGCGCCGACGAGGGCGCGCTCTGTGTGCTGCCCGGAAGCCACCAGCAGACGACCCTGAAGCTGCCCAACGACTCCTCGGACCAGCCCGGTCAGCAGAAGCTCTACTTCGAGCCGGGCGACTGCATCCTGATGCACGGCAACCTGTGGCACCGTACCGAGCCGACCGCCGAGACCTGTGGGCGACGCCGGCTGATCCTGTTCGGCTACTCGCCGTCCTGGCTCAAGAGCGAGATCACCCGTGGTGTGCCGGTGTCCTCGGCGCTCACCGACGAGCTCCGCGCGAGCGGCGACCCGGAGATCGTGGAGCTTCTCGACGGGTTCCACTGGTGAGGTCGGTCGCCACCACGGCACCGTACGGATCCTGGAAGTCCCCTGTCAGCGAGGACCTGCTGGCCGAGGACCGGGTGGTGCCGAGCTGTCCGCTGGTCGTCGGACCAGCCGTTCTCTGGGTCGAGCTGCGGCCGGCCGAAGGTGGCCGCTACGTGCTGGTCCAGCAGGTCGGGGACGGGCCGCCCACGGACCTGACCACCTCGGGGTTCAGCGTCCGCAGCCTCGTCTACGAGTACGGCGGGCTCGCCTACGCCGGGTCGTCGCGGCACATCTTCTTCGTCAACGGCGACGACCAGCGGATCTACCGGATGGACCGGGAAGACGGGTCCGTCCGGCCGATAACCCCCGCGGTTGCCGACCGTCGGGTGCGCTTCGGTGATCTCACCCTCAGCCCGGACGAGAGCCGAGTGGTCTGCATCCGGGAACGGCACACCGACGAGGGCGTACGACACGACATCGTCGCGGTGCCCACCTCGGGCGCAGCCGACCCGGTGCCGCTCTGCGGCGGGCACGACTTCGTGACGGGGCCCCGGTTCTCACCCGACGGGTCCCGGCTCACCTGGCTCACCTGGGACCACCCGAACATGCCGTGGGACGGCACCGAGCTGTGGGAAGGCACTCTCGGCCCGTCAGGTGACCTGGTCGGGACGCGACTCGTGGCCGGCAGCCGGACGGAGTCGGTCGTCCACCCCGGCTACGCCCCGGACGGCACGCTGTACTACGTGTCCGACCGGTCCGGCTTCTGGAACGTCTACCGCGACGACGGCGTGCGGGGGTACCGAATCGGCGGTCTGGACGCGGAGTTCGCGGAACCGTCGTGGTACTTCGGGGAGCGTCCCTACGGCTTTCTCGCCGACGGCACCCTGGTCGCGGTGTGGACCAGGGACAACAGTGGTCAGTTGGGCCTGTCGGAACCGGACGGGGAGCGGTTCGTTCCGATAGATACGGGCTTCACCTCCTTCACCGATCTGTGTGTCGCCGGGAGTCGCGCGGTCGCGGTGTGTGGTTCGGCGGACCAGGTGAGTGCGGTCGTGGAACTCGATCTCACCGGCGGCAGGCAACACCGTGTGTTGCGGAGCAGCCGCCGTACGCTGGTCGGACCTGAGTACCTGTCGACGCCGCGCTACCTCGAGTACGAATCGACGGACGGCGCCACGGCACGGATGTTGTACTACCCGCCGCGCAACGGCGATTTCACCGCACCGCCCGGGGAACTGCCCCCGCTGATCGTCCTCTGTCACGGCGGACCGACATTCTCGGCATCCCCGGCACTGAACTACGCCGTGCAGTTCTGGACCAGCCGCGGCTTCGCCCTGGCGGACGTCGACTACCGGGGCAGCTCCGGCCACGGACGCCGGTACCGGGAGGCACTGCGCGGCCGCTGGGGCGTCGTCGATGTCGCCGACTGCGAGCACGCGGCCCGCCGGCTGGTGAAGTCGGGGTTGGCCGACCCGGACCGGCTGATCGTCAAGGGAGCGAGTTCGGGTGGCTTCACCGCGCTCTGCGCGGCCACCTTCGGTGACCTCTTCGCGGTCGGGGTGTCCTACTACGGGGTGGCGGACGCCACCTCGATAGCCGCGGGCACCCACAAGTTCGAGTCGTCATACCTGGAGTTCCTCATCGGCAGCCTGCCCCGGGACGTCGACCGGTTCCGGGAGCGCTCGCCGCTGTTCAACCTGGACCGGCTCAGGGTGCCGCTGTTGCTCTTCCAGGGCGCCGAGGACCGGGTGGTGCCGCCGGACCAGACGGCCCGACTGGCCGAGGCGCTGCGACACCGGGGCGTCCCGTACCAGTACGTCGAGTTTCCCGGTGAGCAGCACGGGTTCCGGCTGGCCGAGACGATCCGTACGGTCGCCCGCACCGAACTCGCCTTCTACGGCGCGGTCCTCGGCTTCGCGCCGGCCGGGTCGCCCGGGTCCGGGGCGATGGAGGAGGCGCCGTGAAGGCAGAGAACCGCCGGCCCAGGCGCGGTCCGGCTCGCCGGTGAGAGGTACCGGGTGCTCGGCACGCCGGCTGTGACCACCGACCGGTTTCATCTGTAGGAGACGAATCGATGACGGAGCGGACACTGGACATCCTGCGACCGGCCCCGCTGGCCCCCGGCTCGCTGGTGCGGATCATCAGTCCCGCGTTGCCCTCCATGGCCTTCGCCACCGTCCGGGCCGAGCGGGCCAGGGCCGCGCTGGAGGGGTTGGGCCTGCGGGTCGACTTCTCCCCGAACTGCTTCGAGGTCTCGGACGACGGCTGGTCGGCCGGCACCCCGCAGATGCGCGCGGACGACCTGCACGGCGCCTTCGCCGACCCGGAGGTCGCCGCCGTGCTCTGTGCCGCCGGGGGTTCCACCTCGGCCGAGCTGTTGCCCCACCTCTCCCCGTCGGTGTTCGCCGACAACCCCAAGCCGCTGATCGGGCGCTCGGACAACATCGTGCTCAGCGCCTTCCTGGAGAACCGGGCCCGGGTCTCCTCCTTCGTCGGCGTGACCTACGTCTTCCAGTTCGGGGAGCTGGCCGTCCCCGGGGAGACCCTCAACTCGTTCCGGCAGGTCCTGATGGCCGGCGATCCGGTCACGTACCAGGTGTCGGCCTCCCGGACGATGGGCGGCCGGAACTGGCGGATGCTGGCCCAGGACGAGACTCCGCTGGAACGCCCCCGATCCGGCCACCACGACTGGCTCCGTCCGGGGGTGGGCAGTGGCCCCCTGCTCGGCGCGGAGTTGAGCGTCCTCCCGAGGCTGGTCGAGGCGGAGCTGCTGGACCCCACCGGTTGTGTGCTGTGGTGGGACTCCCTCAAGCCGGAGCTGTCGTACGTCCACGAGCGCCTCGAACAGCTGGCGAAGCTGATTGATTTCCGCACGTTGAACGGGATGCTGATTGGGGACAACCCATGGGTCGACTACGAGGAGTGGTTGGCCCTGATCGCGGGGTTCGTCGACCGGCACCTCGGCGGTACGGACTTCCCGATCTTCGTCGGCGGAGACTGCGGGCACTACGACCCGGCATGGGTACTCCCCTACGGCGACCGGCTGGTCCTCGACTCGGAGCGGGGCGTCATCTACCGGGACGGGGAAGAGACCGGGTACGACGACCACATCCGTGGGGGGAAAGATGTCCGCTGACGACAGCAACCTGGCGGCCGTGACCGATGTCTTCGAAGAGGTTCTCGGGAAGAAGGTCGGCCCGGATGACAACTTCTTCAAGCTGGGCGGGCACTCGTTGCTCGTGGTCCAGGCGATCGCACTGCTGCGCCACGCCCACAGCCTCAAGGTGCCCGCACGGCAGTTCCTCGACCAGGGCACACCCGCCGCCATCGCCGGAGCCTGCACCGTGGTCGAGCGCCCCCGGACGGAGCACCACCGGGATGAGATGACCGCCGGCCGCTAGACATCCGCCGGAACGGAGAACCCGGGCGACAGCAGAACCGCCCGCGGGCGCCGGAGGCGCGCAGGGTGCGTATGAGGGCGAGAAGATATGAACGTTGTCACGGAACCGACGAATTCGACCAGTTACAGCGACGAGGGGGCCTTTCACCAGCGGGCCCTTGACCGCGACCTGACCATCGCGGTGGTTGGCCTCGGCTACACCGGTCTACCGCTCGCGCATGCCTTCGCTGCCACCGGCTTCACGGTGCACGGCGTGGACATCGACGACGTCAAGGTGCAGCAGCTCCGTCGGGGCAGGTCGTACCTGCCGGACATCAGCGACGAGCAGCTCCGCGCCGTCGCCGACCGCCTCCACCTCGCCCTCGACGCCCGCGATGTGGGCTCGGCGGACGTGGTGATGGTGTCCGTCCCCACCCCGGTCACCACCGACGAGCAGCCCGACCTCACCTTCGTGGACAGCGCCTTCGCCTCACTGGCGCCGATGATCGGACCGGGCACGGTGGTCGTGCTCCAGTCGACGGTGCCACCGGGAACCACCCGGCGCTGGGCGCAGCGGTTGTCCGCCGAGACCGGGCTCACCCTGGGGCGGGACCTCTTCGTGGCGTGCGCGCCCGAGCGGGTCAACCCGGCCAACCGGGACGGCTGGACGATCACCAACACCCCCCGGGTGGTCGGTGGCGTCAGCGCGGCCTGCACCCGTCGGGCCGCGACCGTGCTGATGTCGATCTCCATGGAGGTCACCGAGCTGTCCGACGCGACGGTCGCGGAGATGAGCAAGCTCCTGGAGAACAGCGCCCGGCTGGTCAACATCAGCTTCTCGAACGAGATCTCCGACCTCTGCCACAAGCTCGGTGTCCCGGTGGACGAGGTGATCCGCGCCGCCGCCACCAAGCCCTTCGGGTACCTGCCGCACTGGCCGGGGCCCGGGATCGGGGGCGAGTGCATCCCGGTCGACCCGCTCTTCCTCATCACCGAGGCGGGGCGGCAGGCCGTGCCGATGCCGATCATCGAGGCCGCGCACCGCCAGGCCAGCGCCCGTCCGCTAAAGGTCGCCGTCCGCGTGGCGGAGATGCTGGCGCGGGTGGGTACCCCGATCGAGACCAGCAGGGTGCTGGTACTCGGTGTGGCGTACAAGCCGAATGTGCCCGACCTGCGTAACGCACCGGCCCTGAGCATCATCGGCCGACTGCTCGCCGACGGATCCACAGTGGACTACTGCGACCCGTGGGTTGCCGAACTCGACATCGACGGCACCGTCCTGAGCTCGCTCGACGTGCGGAAGCTTCCATTCGACGAGTACGACTGCGTGGTGCTGGTGACGCCGCACGAGGCACTCGACGGCACCATCGACTGGCAGCAGTGCCGGCTCGTGCTCGACACGGTGCACCGGGTGCCGGCGGCACCCAACGTCGAGCGGCTGTGACCGTACGGCCCGGCCCGGCTCCTGCCAGGACGGAACGGGGCGGGCCGTCGAGCAGCCCGCCCCGCGTGCACCTGGCCGATCAGGCCGAGGCGAGTGCCTCACGCAGCGCCTTGAGCGCCTCGTCGATACGGCTCGGGTCGCGTCCCCCGGCGACGGCGATGCGGCGGTCCCGCCCACCGCCGCCCCCACCGACCAGCTTTGCCGCCGCCCGGACGAAGGAGGGGGCGTCGCCGATCCGGTCGTCGACCGCGACCGCGAGCGCGACCGAACTGCCGTCCGCTGATCCGATGAGACCCACCGCCGAGATGCCCGGCTCGTTCAGCACGGCCAGCGCGAGGCTCTTGAGCTGCCCCTGGTCGCGGCCGTCGCAGCGGGCGACGACCAGCCCGTCGTCCGCCTCCCGGGCCAGGTCCCTGGCCAGGTACCGGTCGATCTGCGTGGTCAGCTGACGGCGTTCCCGCTCCCCGGCCTTCTGCGCCTCCTGCAACCGCCCGATCGCCGCGGGCAGTTGGTCGGGCGTGGTGCGGACCGCGCCGGCCGCCGCCTTCAGCAGCTGGCGCTGGCGACGGTTCTCCTCGAACGCCCGGGCACCGGTGAACGCCTCGATGCGGCGCAGGTTGGCGCCGACGGAGGACTCCGACGTCACCACCAGTTCGCTGATCTCACCCAGGGCGGAGACGTGGGTGCCGCCGCAGAGCTCCATCGAGTGCTCTCCGGCGCGGATCACCCGCACCACCTCGCCGTACTTCTCGCCGAAGAACGAGATCGCCCCGGCAGCCTTCGCCTCCGCCTGGGAGGAGTGCTTGATCTCGACCCCGCCGTTGCTGCGGATCTGCTCCGCGACCAGGTTCTCCGCCTCGCTGAGCTGCTCGTCGGTGAGGGGGGAGTGGTGGTTGAAGTCGAACCGGAGGTAGTCGGGTGCGACCAGTGAGCCCTGCTGGCGGGCCTGCGTACCGAGCACCTTGCGCAGGGCCCAGTGCAGCAGGTGGGTACCCGTGTGGCTGCGCCGCAGCGAGGCACGCCGATCGGCGTCGACCGCCAGGGCGACGGTCTCGCCGACACCGAAGGTGCCCTGCTCCACCTCCACGTGGTGGCGGATGACGTTCGGCAGCGGCGCGTCGGTGTCGAGCACCCGGCCGTGCCCACGGGGACCGGTGATCGTTCCGGTGTCGCCGATCTGGCCGCCACCCTCCGGGTAGAAGGGGGACGCGGCGACGTACACCTCCACCCGACCCGGCTCGGGGTGGGGAAAGACCCCGGTCACCTTCGCCTCGCTGGTGAGCGTCTCGTACCCGAGGAAGTCGGTCACGCCGTACTCGTCCCGGACCACCTTGGCGTTGGCCGCACCGTTGTCGACCGCACCGGCCTTCGCATCGGCGCGGGCGTGGGTGCGCTGCTGCGTCATCGCGGCCTCGAACCCGGCGTCGTCGACGCCCAGTCCCCGCTCCCGGGCGATCTCGCGGGTCAGGTCGATCGGGAAACCGTAGGTGTCGTGCAGCTTGAAGGCGACCTCGCCGGGGATGGTCGTCGACCCCGCGGGAACCGCGCTGTCCAGCATCCCGAGCCCCAGCGAGAGGGTCTCCCGGAACCGGTGCTCCTCCCGCTCCAGGGTGCTCTGCACCTGGTCGATCACCTCGGTCAGATCGGGGTACCCCGAGTGCATGACCTGGGCGACGCGGCCGGCCATCTCCGCCAGTACCCCCCGACGGGCGCCAACCCGCTGGGCGTGCAGGGCGGCCCGCCGGATGATCCGGCGCAGCACGTACCCGCGCTCCTCGTTGGAGGGCACGACGCCGTCGGCGATCAGGAACGAGATGGCGCGGGAGTGGTCCGCCACGATGCGGAGGCTGACGTCACGCTCCGCGTCCGACCCGTACGTCGCGCCACAGAGCTGCTCGGCGTCGCCGATCAGGCGCCGCAGCACGTCGGTCTCGAAAACCGAGTTCGTGCCCTGGATGATCGGCAGGATCCGCTCCATGCCGGCCCCGGTGTCGATGTTCCGCTGGGGCAGGGGTTCGAGTTCGCCGCTCTCCGGCCGGTTGAACTCCATGAAGACGAGGTTCCAGATCTCGACGTAGCGTTCCTCGCCGCCGTGCGCCGGCCCGCCCTCGTGCCCCCACTCCGGGCCCTTGTCGAAGAAGATCTCGGAGGACGGCCCGCACGGGCCCGTACTGCCCATCTCCCAGAAGTTGTCCTCGCCCAGCCGGTGGATCCGGTCGGCGGGCAGGCCCACGACGTCCCGCCAGAGCTGCGCCGCCTCGTCGTCGCTGTGGTGCACCGTGGCCCACAGCCGGTCGGCGGGCATGCCCAGCACCTCCGTCAGGAAGTGCCAGGCGTGGGAGATCGCGCCTTCCTTGAAGTAGTCCCCGAAGCTGAAATTGCCGAGCATCTCGAAGAAGGTCAGGTGGCGGGTGGTCCGGCCGATGGCCTCGATGTCATCGTGCTTACCGCGTACCCGGACGCACTTCTGCGAGGACGTGGCCAGCCGGTACGGCGCGGCCTCCTCGCCGAAGAAGTACGGAAGGAACTGCACCATTCCGGCGTTCGTGAACAGCGGCGCGGCCGGGTGGGCCGGGATCAGGCCCGCGGATGACACCCGGGTGTGGCCGCGTTCGACGAAGTACTGGAGGAACGCTGATCGTAGTTGATCCGCGGTCATCGGACCGGACACGGAACTACTCCTTTATCTCTTCTACTGGTCGAGCAGTGCCCCCACGGGGCTGCGGAAGATTTCTGCGTCAGTCGCGAACCGGCCGAGAAGATTCCGGAAGGAAGCGGCACACTTTTCTGCCCAGGAAGCGGAGTAGCGGCTGGTCCGGTACCACAGTTCGCCGGTCAGCCCAGCCTCTCCCTCCGCAAGAACGATCTCCCAGTCACGCATCACCTTGTGATGATACGGCGTGTCGAGCTGCATCGGCTGGTACTGTACTGCGCCCGCCTGGGGCCGCCAGTAGTTCTGGTAGAGAAGATAGCACTGGAACGTGTCGTTCAATCCCAGCCCGATGAAGGGTGGAACGGCCGTGACCAGGTCCTCCAGGGGATAGTTGCCGTGGTCGTGGAACCCGACCAGGCTGTGGTGCACCCGGCTCACCAGATCCCCGACCTTGACCCCGGAATCGATCTGCACCCGCAGCGGCAGCGGGTTGACGAACACGCCGACGATCTCCTCAGCCTCGGCGCTGGGGCGGCCCGCCGCAGTGGTGCCGAGCACCAGGTCGCCGTCCCCGGTCAGCCGGTGCACCAGGACCGCGTACGCGGTCATCATGAGACCGAAGGGTGTGGTGCCCAGTGCGGCGGACCGGTCCCGCAGCGCAGCAGACGTCGCCTCGCCGAGGGTGAAGGTGAGCAGCTCGCCCCGGTCGTCGGCCGTCCCGTCACCGGCGTCGCCCGGCCCGCTACCGACGTCGCCCGGCACCCGGGTCGGCGCCGGCGCCCCGGCGAAGTGCTCCCGCCAGTACGACCGGGCGGCCAGCAGCGCCGGGCTGTGCAGGTAGTCCCACTGCGCGGCGGCGTAGTCCACGTACTGAAGGGGCGCTCTCCCGGGCTCCGAGCCCAACTCCTCCGCCACGTCCCGCAGGAAGATGCTCGACGACCAGCCGTCGAAGAGGACATGGTGGGCATGGATCAGCATCGCGTGGCGTCGTCCCTCGGCGAGGCGGGCGATGGTGACCTCGAACGGTGGGGTCCGGCCGAAGTCGAACCAGCTGTCCCCGGCGGTCTGGACGAGCCGGCTGATCTCGGCCCGCTGCTCGGCCTCGGTGAAGGCCGACAGGTCCACGAGCTTCACGGGCTGACCCTGGGTCACCGACTGGCGCCAGGTGTCGCCCCGGCGGTGGAAGACGGTACGTAGCCCGCTGTGGCGGTCGATCGTCCGTTCCACCGCCCGGACGAGCTGCTCGGCCGGGTACCCGCACTCGACCTCGACGGCGAGGTCGAGACCGCCGTACCCCTCGGGCAGCAGTTCCAGCCAGCGGCGCTGGGTACTCGACGTGGGGTGATCGGCAGCCGTGGGCGTGGGCGTGATCAGGAAGCCGGACGCCCGGTCCGGGGCGGACACGACGCGGCTGACGAGCGCCTCCAGCCCGGTCACGCTCAGCGAGCGGAGCGCATCGGCGAGCGCGATCCGGACCCCGGTCCGGTCCCGGAGCCGGGTGACGATCTGCAGGATGGCCAGCGACTCCAGCCCGTCCAGTCGCAGGTCGCGGTCGTGGTCGGGCGGTACCGCGCCGAGCAGTTCGGTCAGGACCGCCCGAACCAGGCCACCCGGGTCGGCCGTGGTGACGGCGCTGTCCGGCGCCGCCGGCTGAGGGCCCATGCCGACCTGGTCGGCGACCTCGACCAATCGGGCATCCAGGTCACCGGTGGACACCCAGACCACGGGACCGCCTACGGACAGCAACCGCCGGAACACCTCGTGACCGTCCCGGGCGGTCAGCGCGTACCGGGCCGGGCCAACCGGGTCCGGCACGGCGTCGTCGCCGTCGGTCCACGCGTCCCATCCGACGCTGACCCAGCGATCGTCGCCGGCCGCGTGCCGCCGCTCGGCGAACTCGTCCAGCGCGTCGTTCGCCGCGACGTACGGACCGAACCGCACCCCGCCGAGGACCACGGAGAGGCTGGAGCAGAGCAGTACGAAGTCCGCATCGTCCGGGGCGAGGGCGTCGTGGATCGCCTGCGCGCCGTCCATCTTGGCGGCTGCGACGACCTCGACCAGCTCCGGTGCGGCGTCCGCCGCCAGCGGGAACGCCGCCCGGTCGGTGAAGCCTGCGGCGTGCACCACGCCGTCGATCCGTCCGAACCGGGACCGCAGGTCGGCGAGACAGGCGACGACCGCGGCGGCGTCCGTCACGTCGACCGACCGGTACTCCAGGCCCGAACCCGCCTCCCGCAGCCGCGCCGTCAGGGCGGTCACCTCGTCGTGGACCGCACTCCCGGCCCGGCGGCCCAGCACCACGACCGTGGCCGGCACCTCCCGGGCCAGGGCCAGCGCCATGGCGCGACCCACCGGCCCCAGCCCGCCGGTGATCACGTAGCAGCCGGATTCCCGCAGCGGGCGGGCCCGCCAGTGCGGCCAGGACCGGCGGAAGCCGAGCTGTCGTACGCCCGTGGTGTCCACGGTGAGCACGGTGCCGTCGGTGCCGGCGGCCAAGGCGTCGATCAGGTGACCGGCCGCCAGGTCGAGCTCGTGCCCCTGCGTGGGGGCACTGAGCGTCACAGCGGTCCAGGCACACCCGACGTTCTCCTGCGGCAGCACCCGCGCCACGGCGTGGGCGAGGTTCCTCGCGGAGAGGCCGGAACCGCTTTCGTCGTCGCCGGTCACCAGCCACACCCGGGTACCGGTCGCCTGCCGGCCGAGCAGGTCGGCCAATGCCGCCGCCCGGCGGAGCAGGTCGTGCGGGTCGTTCCCGAGCCACCACAGCACGTCCCGTGGGCCCTCACTCGGTGGGGCGGACGTGACGTGGTCGAGCGGTACCAGCGTGTGCCCACGGGACACGGCAGCCCGCAGGAACGCGTCGTGCTGCGCGCCCGGCGCGCCGTGCCAGGCGATGGTCAACGGCGCCGCCGGTGCCGCAGGCCGACTCAACAGAGTCCGCTCCGGCTCGTACAACCAGGCACCCGGGTCCGACAGTCGGCCCGCCGGGGCGCTGCGCTCCCGGCGGGCCGGCTGCCCCACCGGCCACCGTCGACCGTGGTCGAAACAGGTCGGCGGGAGCGCCGTCGCGTACCGGGATGGTTGGGCCAGCCGGGCGAGGTCCACCGCGACGCCGTGCGACCACAGCTCCCCCGCGGCGACGAGGACTGCCCGGCGGTCGCCGCCCGGATCGTCGGCACCCCGGCCCGAGGTGACGACGGCACGGACCCGCCCCGCCAGCTCGTGCGAGATCATGCGACCGAGACCGGTGCCGGGGCCCACCACGAGCACGACGACGTCGTCGAGTTCGGCGACCCGGGAGAGTTGCTCGGTGAAGCGGACCGGCGAACAGAGCTGGGTGGCCCAGTAGTCGGGCGTGGCGATCCGGTCGCCGATCCAGTCGCCGGTCACGTTGCTCACGATCCGGACGGCGGGCGGGGCCAGCGCGAACGAGGAGAGGTAGCTACGCAGCAACCGGGCCGGCTCCCGCATCGCGGGGCCGTGCGGCGACCGGCGGATGTTCAGCGGCCGGAAAAACACCTCCGACCGGATCAGCTCGGCCTTGAGTGCGGCCACCTGGGGTACCGGTCCGGTCACCGCGGTCAGCTCGTGGCCGTTGACCGCCGCCACGGTCAGGTCCCCGGTGAGACGTTCCTCGACGTCCCGTACGGGCAGCGCGACGCTGATCGTCTCGCCGAGCGGCGCCTCCTCCATCCGTCGGCTGCGTTCGACCACGAAGGCCAGGCCGTCGGCGAGGCTCAGCACGCCGGCATACACGGCCGCCACGATCTCGCCGAGGCTGTGACCGATCACGGCGTCGGCGGACACCCCCCACGAACGCCACAACTCGACCGTCGCCCACTCCACGGCGAACTGCGCCGGCTGGAACCGCGACATGTCCTCGTACCACCGGGCCAACTCGGCGCGGTCGTGCTGCCCGTACAGGTCGGCGCGGATGTCGAAGCCGGCCAGGTCCCGGATCACCTCGGCGCACTCGTCGAGTGCCGCGCGGAAGACTGGTTCGGTGCGATAGAGCTCCGCCATGCCGTCCACGACGGGCTCGCCCTGGCCGGGAAAGGCGAACACGACCGTGGGGGTGGCGGCGGCGACCACCGGCCCGGGTGTCGCGGTGAGTGCCCCGGCCGCCTGCGCGGGTGAACCGGCCACCACCCAGGACCGGTGTTCCCGGGCCCGCCGGTCCAGGCTGAGTGCCCGTCCCACCTGCCCCAGGTCGGATCCGGGCCGTGCGGCCAGCCAGCCGGCCAGCCCGGTTGCCTGGTGTGCGACGACCGCGGACACATGGCCGCTCAGCGGCAGGAGCACGTCGCCTGCGGGCGCCGACGGGGCCGGCTGCCGATCCGGGGCCTCCTCCAGTACGACGTGCACGTTCGTTCCGCCCACGCCGAAGCTGCTCACCCCGGCCCGGCGGGGCGTACCGTCCGTCTCCCACCTGACCGGCGCGGACGGCACCTCGAAGCCGGCACCGTCGAGGTCGAGAGCCGGATCGGCCCGCTCGAAGCCGGCCATCGGCGGGATGGTGCGGTGCTTGAGGGCCAGCACGGCGCGGACCAGGCCCGCCACGCCCGCCGCCCGGTCCAGGTGCCCGCAGTTCGCCTTGAGCGAGCCGAGGCGGCACGGTCCGGGCCGGTCCGGATCGAGTTTGAAGGCGCGGCGCAGCCCCTCGATCTCCACCTCGTCGCCGAGCTGGGTACCCGTCCCGTGCGTCTCCACATAGCCGATGGATCCGGCATCCACTCCCGCGACCGCGTGGGCGGTGGCGATCGCCTCGGCCTGGCCGGTGGGGGACGGGGCCATGAAGCCGACCTTGGTGGAGCCGTCGTTGTTGGTCCCCGAACCCAGGATCACGCCGTGCACCCGGTCGCCGTCGTGTTCGGCGTCGGTGAGTCGCTTGAGGACGACCAGGGCGGCGCCGCCACCCGGTACGGTGCCGTCCGCGTCCGCGTCGAACGGGCGGCACCGCCCCGACGGGGAGGCGATCATGCCCTCCTCGGTCGGATAACCGGACTCCTGGTCGCCCGGGAAGGACACCCCGCCGGCGAGGACGACGTCCGCCTGCCCGGACAGCAGGGCCTGCACCCCCAGGTGCACGGCCACCAGCGACGACGAGCAGCCGGTCTGGACCGTCATGCTCTCGCCGCGCAGACCCAGCCGGTAGGAGAGCCGGGTGGCGGCGAAGTCCGCCGAGGTGGCCAGCACCCACTCGTAGGTGCCCGACACGGAGTCGGCCGGGGCGGTGGTGGCGGTGGGTGCGCACGCGGCGTACACCGCCACCGCCCCGGCGGCCCTGGTCGGGTCGATCGACGCGTCGTCAAAGGCGTGCTGGGCGACCTCCAGCAGCATCCGCTGCTGCGGATCGGTCATCTGCGCCTCGTGCGCGGGGACGCCGAAGAAGGTGGCGTCGAACCGGTCGGCACCGTCGACCACGCCCCGGTACGGCACGAGTCCGTCCCGGCCGGACACCCGCCGGACGCCGGACCCGCCACGCACGCTGAGTTCCCACAGCGCGTCCACGTCGTCGGCGCCCGGGAAGCGGCCCGCCATCCCGACGATGGCGATCCGGTCGTCGTCTGCGACTGCCTCTCGGGCGCTCATGGGTTCCGTCTCCGCTCTCGCCGTTTGGCGCGTTGTTCCGCGACCGCGCTCAGGCGGTCGTCGTCCGGTTGATCGCTGCTCAGCCGTCGACTGAGCGATGCGATGGTCGGGTGCGTCATCAGGTCGAGGACCCGCACGTCCGCGTCGAACTCCGCCCGGATCCGGGCGGCCAGGACGGAGAGGCTCCGGGAGTCGCCGCCGAGGTCGAAGAAGTTGTCGTGGATGTCGATGTGGTCGAGTTCGAGGGTGTCGCGCCAGAGGTCGGTGAGGCGGCGTTGGAGGGGGGTGGTGGGGGTGGTGGTTCGGGGTGTGGTGGGGGTGGGGGTGTGGTCGAGGTGGTGGAGGGCGGTGCGGTCGATCTTGCCGTTGGCGGTGGTGGGGAGGGTGGGTATGGGCAGGATGCGGGCGGGGAGCATGTAGTCGGGTAGGTGGGTGGCGAGCCAGTGGCGGATGGTGGTCGGGTCGGTGGGGGTGGTGGTTTCGATGTAGGCGATGAGGCGGCGGCCGGTGGGGGTGGTGGGGGCGATGACGGCTGCGGCGCGGATGTGTGGGTGGCGGGTGAGGGTGGCTTCGATTTCGCCGGGTTCGATGCGGAAGCCGCGGATTTTGAGTTGGTTGTCGTGGCGGCCGAGGTATTCGAGGGTGCCGGTGGGTAGCCAGCGGCCGAGGTCGCCGGTGCGGTACCAGCGGGTGCCGGTGGGGTCGTGGTAGAAGCGTTGGGTGGTGAGGTGGTCGTCGTTGAGGTAGCCACGGGCGAGTCCGGCGCCGCTGACGACGATCTCGCCGACGACCCCGACGGGCACCGGCTCCCGCTCCCCGTCCACCACCAGCGCTCCGGAGTTGGCCAGCGGGCGGCCGATCGGCACGGGCCGGTCCGGCGCCGGCGGCTCCAGTAGGCGGTGGCAGCAGGAGAAGGTGGTGTTCTCCGTCGGTCCGTAGCCGTTGAGCAGGTTCCGGTGGTCGAGGAACCGCGCGGCCTCGGCCATCAGCGGGCCCGGCACCGCCTCGCCGCCGACCAGGATGGTGTGCATGCCGCGCAGCGCGTACGGGTCGGCCTCCAGCATCATCCGGAACACCGAGACGTTGAAGAAGCCGGCGGTGACGCCGGTGCGGGCGATGAAACCGGCTAGTTCCCGCTGGTCGGCGACGGTCGCGTCGCTGGGTACCGCGATGCTGCCCCCGTTGAGCAGGGCGCCCCAGATCTCCAGGGTGGCGGCGTCGAACGCCAGGTTCGAGGCGAGTACGAAGACGTCGGACGGCCCGAAGGTGGCGAAGTTCTGCTTCCGGACCAGCCGTACCACCGACCGGTCGACAATCTCCACGCCCTTGGGGCTGCCGGTGGAGCCGGAGGTGTACATGACGTACGCCGTCGACTGCGGGCCGCGCGCCGGGAAGCCCGGAGGTGGCGTCGCCGCAGTCGCGTCGCCGGGGTCGACCCGGACCACGTCCCCGGGTACCAGGTGTGCCATCTCGGCGGTGACGACCGCGTGCGCCGCGCCGGTCGAATCCCGGATCACCGCCACCCGGTCCGCCGGGCTGCGGGCGTCGAGGGGCACGTAGGCGCCTCCGGCGCGCAGCACACCGAGTAGCGCGGACAGGAACTCCGGGGAACGGCCGACCAGGACGAGCACCGGCTGTCCGGGTTGGACGCCGGCGGCGACCAACCGCGCGGCGATCCCGACGGACCGGTCGTGCAACTCCTGGTAGGTGACCGTACGCATGTCCCGCACGGCCGGAGCGTCCGGGCGCAGCGCCACCTGCTCGTCGAAGAGCTCGATCAGTCCGGCGTCCGCCGGGTAGTCCGACGCGGTCTGGTTGACCTGCTCCAGGAAGGCGCGGTCGTCGTCGGTCAGCAGGCTGATCCGGCTGATCGGCTCCTGCCGCGCCGCGAGCGAGGACGTCAGCAGCAGCCCCAGTGACGTGCTGAGCCGCCGGACGGTCGCGGCCTCCAGGACGTCGGTCGCGAACTCCCAGCGCAACCGGATCGTCCCGGATCGCTCGGTCACGAAGACGCCCAGCTCGTACTTGGCCACCCCCGGATCGAACGGGAGTTCGTCGAGCACGCACCCGTCGGCAGAGGCGGGCAGGCCGGTCGGCATCTCCTGGGCCACCACCATGCGGGTGAGCCGGTCGGCGTTGTCCGACCGGCCCCCTGCCACGGCGGCGAGGATCTCCTCGAACGGCAGAGCGGCATGCGCCACGGCTCCCGACAGCCGGTCCGTGGTGACCGCGACCAGTTCGTCCAGCGTGGTCGTGGCCGAGACGGCGAACCGGATCGGGAGGAGGTTCACGAGGTAACCGACGGTGTCGGCGAGGTCCGGGTTGGAGCGGTCCACCGCGGTGGGCACGGAGACGGCGAAGTCGTGCTGCCCGCTGTACCGGTGGGCGACCGCGGCCAGGGCGGTGAGGAGCACGGCGAACGGGGAGGTCCTGTGCCGGCTGGCGAGGGCCGCGACCGCCGCCGAGACGGTGGGTTCGAGCGTGACGGTGACGCTGCGTCCCGACTCGCCGCTCCGGGCCGGGCGCGGTCGGTCCAGCGGCAGGTCCAGCGCCTCCGGTGGGGGTGCGAGTTCCCGTTGCCAGTAGGCGCGTTCGGCGTCCCAGGTCGCGGGCGCGGTCCGGCGCTGCCCGGCGGCGAAGGCCAGCATGCCGGGCGAGGCGGGTGCCGGGGTGCCGGCCAGCTCGTTTCGCAGACTGTCGACGATGATCCTGACCGACGCCCCGTCGACCAGCAGGTGGTGCACCGCGATCAGGACGAGTTGGTCGGCGTCGTCGGTGCGGGCCACCACCGCGCGCCAGAGCCGGCCCCCCTCGGCGACGATCCGACCGGCCAGGAGCTGGAAGGTCTGGTGCAGGTACTCCTCGACACGGTCCGTGGCGACCACCGGCTCGTGGACGTCGACCCGGCAGGGCTGATCGGTGCGGCGCAGCTCGGTCCGCCCGGTGTCGTCACCGATCTCCACCGTGAACGCCTCGTGCGTGCCGAGCGCCCGGGACAGGTGCGTGGCCAGCCGCGCCGTTTCCGGGCCGCCACTGATCCGCAGCGCCACCGGCAGGACGAAGGCACGGTTTCCCGGGTGCAGCAACTGCCACGTCCACAGCCCCTCCTGGCCGTACGAGAGCGGGGCGACGAAGGGAGCGCCCGGCGTGGCGTCCGACCGACCGGTGCCGTCGGCCGGCCCGCCCGGAATCCCCGGCCCGGCCGGCACCGCCGGTCCGGCCGGCACCGCCTGCTCGATCAGGGCCGCCTGTTCGGCGATGGAGCGCCGGGCCAGCAGGCCGCCTCCGGTCACGGCCCGGCCGTACGCCTGCCGGATCCGGCCCACCAGAACCATCGCCAGGCGGGAGTCGCCGCCGAGGTCGAAGAAGTTGTCGTGGATGTCGATGTGGTCGAGTTCGAGGGTGTCGCGCCAGAGGTCGGTGAGGCGGCGTTGGAGGGGGGTGGTGGGGGTGGTGGTTCGGGGTGTGGTGGGGGTGGGGGTGTGGTCGAGGTGGTGGAGGGCGGTGCGGTCGATCTTGCCGTTGGCGGTGGTGGGGAGGGTGGGTATGGGCAGGATGCGGGCGGGGAGCATGTAGTCGGGTAGGTGGGTGGCGAGCCAGTGGCGGATGGTGGTCGGGTCGGTGGGGGTGGTGGTTTCGATGTAGGCGATGAGGCGGCGGCCGGTGGGGGTGGTGGGGGCGATGACGGCTGCGGCGCGGATGTGTGGGTGGCGGGTGAGGGTGGCTTCGATTTCGCCGGGTTCGATGCGGAAGCCGCGGATTTTGAGTTGGTTGTCGTGGCGGCCGAGGTATTCGAGGGTGCCGGTGGGTAGCCAGCGGCCGAGGTCGCCGGTGCGGTACCAGCGGGTGCCGGTGGGGTCGTGGTAGAAGCGTTGGGTGGTGAGGTGGTCGTCGTTGAGGTAGCCACGGGCGAGTCCGGCGCCGCTGACGACGATCTCGCCGACGACCCCGACGGGCACCGGCTCCCGCTCCCCGTCCACCACCTTCACCTCCCACCCCGGCACGGGCAGCCCGATGGGGGTACGCCGGTCCGGGTCGTCCGCGCCGCCGAAGACGTGGAACGTGGCACAGATGGTCGCCTCGGTCGGGCCGTAGCCGTTGACGATCACCGCTGCGGGGAGCAGGTCGGCGAGGCGTTGCAGGGTGCGCTGCGGGATGGGCTCGACCCCGGTCAGGATCCGGTGCACCGGCAGTGGCGCACCGTCCGCGGCCAGTTCGTCGGCGACCGGTTCCAGGCTGAACGGCGGCAGGTAGACGGTGGTGATGCCGTGCTCGCGGATCAGCCGGAGCAGTGCCTCCGGATCCCCCCCGACGCCCGTGTCGGCGATGACGACCGTGCCGCCGACGGTCAGCGGGAGGAACAACTCCCACACGGAGACGTCGAACGAGAACGGGCAGACGGACAGCGAGACGGTCCGGCCGACCGGCGGGGCCACCGTGTCGAACCCGTCGAGCAGGGCGCTCACCGACCGCTGCTCGATCGGCACGATCTTCGGCTCTCCGGAGGATCCCGAGGTGAAGAGCTGGTACGCCAGCGCATCCGCCGCCATGACCCGAGGCGGGTCGGCACGGCGGGGACCGTCCGGCGTCGAGGGTGGCAGCACGACGTCGAGGAACGGTAGCGCCGAGGCGGCGCCGACCCCGACCCGCACACCGGCCCGCCGGGCCAGTGCGGCCAGCCGGTCCGCCGGGTGCGTGGGGTCCAGCGGGACGTAACACCCGCCCGCCGCCAGCGCGGCCAGCGCGCCGACCACGAAGCCGGCGTCCCGTACCGCCGACACACCGACCGGGGTCTCCGCCCCGACGCCGTGGTCGCGCAGGCGGGCGGCGAGGTCGAGCACGTCGGCGAGCAGCTCGCGGTAGCGGGTACGCCGGTCGCCGACCACCACCGCGACGGCTTCCGGGTCCGCGGTGGCGGACGCGACGAACGACTCCACGAGCAGGCTCGGCCGACCGTGCTGGCGCATTCTCAGGTCACACCCTTCCGTAACGGGCTTCCAGCAGGCCGTCCTCGGCGGAGTCGCCGATCCGGGTGAGGATGCCCTGCAACCGTTCCGCGGCGGCCAGGTCGACCAGGGCGTCGCTGCCGGTCCCGTGCCACCACCCGTCCAGCGAGGCCCGCACGAACTCGATCACCTTGCCCACCCCCCGGATCTCGGCCGGCAGGGACGACACGTCGGTCGAATCCCGCAGCACCGTGGTCCACCGCCCGTCCGGGGTGATGGACTTGATCTCCAGGCGGTCGCAGTCCCAGTGCGGGTTGTCGAATTCGAGCTCGATCCGGTGGGTTCCGCGGTGTTCCGACCACAGCAGGGCCGTGACCAGCCGCATCCGGGTGGGCCAGGCGTACGAGGTGTGCAGCAGCATCGGGGCGTCGCCGTGGCGGGCGATCACGTCGAGGCTGTCGAGGACGTCCGTCGCGTGCGGGCTGACGTCGCTGAGTACCCCGTTCGACCGGATGATCTCGGGGTTGTCGGCCCCGAACAGGTGACCGAGGAGATCCAGCGCGTGGATCAGTTCGGAGAGGACGCCCATGGTGGGGCGGGAGTCGCCGATGCGGTGCTTGCCCCAGAACGCCTCGGTACGGGTGACCGTCCAGGGTCCCTCGGCCCGCATCCATTCCCGACAGCGGGTGACCATCGGGCTGAACCGTTCCACGAGGTTCATCGAGAACTGGTGGTGGCCCAGCGCCGCGACGACGGACTGCTCGTCACGCGGGTCGGCGACCAGGGGTTTCTCGGCGAGCACCAGGACCCGGTCGAGGTGCCCGAGGGCCCGGAAAACGGTGGCGTGGTCAGCCTCGTTCACGGTCACGCAGACCACGGTCGGACGCAGTTCCCGCAGGGCCGTGGCGAGGTCCGGGTACCCCGGCAGGTCGTCGGGGAGCTGGTCGGGACGGGGGTCGACGACGCCCACGACCTCCACCGGCAGACCTTCCCGCCGGAGGTGGCACAGCGCTGCCCGGAACCGGCGTCCGGCGTACCCGTGACCGACGATCAGGACTTGTTCCACGTGAGGTCACCCCGGTTGTTCGGCCGAGCAGAAGACGAGATCCAGGAACTCGATGTGCGGCGGCGACCCGAGGACGTACGCCACGACGTCCGCGACGTCCGCCGCGGTGAGGTTCCGGTGGCCGCCGTAGATGTCCGGTTGGGGCGCGGTGTCGCCGGTACGCGAGAAGTAGTTCCGGCCGAAGTCGGTCGACTCGACGAAGCCCGGTGAGACCATCGACACCCTGGTGGACCGGCCGTCGGCTCGTAGCGACCGCCGGTACTCCTCGACGATCGTTTTCGCGCCCGCCTTGGCGACCGAGTAGGCGAGGTTGCCGGGGGTACGGGAGACCCGGTGCGCGGCCATCGAGCTGACGTGCACGAGCCGGGTCAGCTCCGGACAGGTCCGGTCGACGACCGACAGCAGGTTGAGCAGGCCGGTGACGTTGACCGTCAGGATGTCGTTCCAGATCGCCGAGTTGTCCGCGCCCAACGGGGCGTAGAAGCCCACCCCGACGCAGTTGACCACGTAGTCGAGCGGGCCTCGCCGGCATGCGTCGGTGAAGATCTGTTCGAGGCGTCCGAAGTCGCGGATGTCGGCGGGCGCCGACACGCCCGCCGATCCGGGTGGGGGCGTGACGGCCCGCCGGGAGACCAGCGTGACCTCGTCACCGCGTCCGAGAAGCCGCTGTGCCAGCTCGGCGCCGATGCCGGACGAGGCGCCGAGCACCACGCCCCGGGTCACCGGGCCACCTCCCGGTCGGCGGTGAGGAAGCCGACCAGGGTTGCGACGCCCTGCGACCACTCGGCGATGCTCAGCTGTTCGGCGCTGGAGTGGGCGTGGGCGAGCTGGCCGGCGCCGAAGACGACCGTCGGGACGGCGAGGTGGTCGTGGTAGAGCCGGGCGTCGCAGCTCACGCTCCAGGCCCGGGGCACCCGTTGCCGACCGGTCGCCGCCTGGGCTTCCCGGCGCAGGTCGGTCGCGACCGCCGAGTGTGGATCGCCGACGTACGCGCCGTTACGGATGCCCTCGTACCGGATGTCGGTGTGCTCCCTCAGCCAGGGGTCGCCGAGACCCGCCACCAGGTCGGTGAGCATGCCCCGGACGTCGTCCAGCGAGTACCTCGGGTGGAAGCCGAAGGCGCCGCCGACGGAGCAGAGCGCCGGGATCGAACCGTGCCACTCGCCACCGGCGATCCGGCCCACGTTGATCTGCATCGGCCGGGCGTACCCGGCGAAGTCGGGGTCTGCCATGGCCTCGGCCATCAGCCGCGCCTCCAACCCCCGCAGGGCCGCGATGTACTCCATCGCGCCGTCGATCGCGCTCACCCCGTCGCCGCCCATGTGGCTGGCCCGGCCGCCGATCCGCACCGTGAATTCCAGACAGCCCCGGTGCCCGTGCAGGACCTCCAGGTCGGTGGGTTCCAGCACCACCACCTCGCTGACGTCCCGTCCGTGCAGGATGGTGGAGAGCGCCCCGTTGCCGCCGATCTCCTCCTCGACCACCAGGTCCAGCTCGACCGCCCGGGACAGCGGTAGCCCCAGTTCGGCGGCGCAGCGCAGCGCCGCCGCGAGCATGACGATGTTGCCCTTGGTGTCCGCGGTGCCCCGGCCCACCACCGCGTCACCGCTGACCCGGGGCCGGAAGCCGTCGGGAAAGTCGGCGGCCGGTGGTACGACGTCGACGTGCGCGCTGAACAGGACCCGGGAAAGACCGGCGTCGGCCGGGAACCGGACGTGCAGGTTGGCCCGCTCGGACGCGGACAACGTGCTGTGCTCGTTCCGGTTGGCCGCCCCGTGCCCGGCGAGGGCGGGGTGGCGCGGTTCGGCGGTCACCTCGGCGCCCAGCGCGGTGAAGTATCCGGCCAGCCAGTCGTACGCGTCGCTCTCCCGGGGCGACCGGGTGTCGATCGAGACCAGGTGCATCAGGTCCGCCACGAAGCCCGGGCGGTGCCGCGCGAGCCAGGCGTCGACCTGCGCGGCGTGCCGGGAGGGCCGGGAGGCGGCCGGTGTCGCGGCGGTCATGGCAGCTCTGCGTGCCTCTCGAAGGCGTGCCACGGCAACACGTCGGTGAAGTCCGTGTCGGCCCGGGAACCGATCCACCACTCGTCGCCGAAGCGCCGGCCACTGGTCCATTCCGACCAGGCGCACTGGTAGTGGGTCCGCCAGGCGTCGTGGAGCAGGACGAAGCCCGCCGGGTTGAGTAGGTCCAGAGCCTCCAGTACGCACCGGCGGCGCTTGCGGCCGTCGGTGACCACCATGTCCCACTCCAGGCCGAGGCGGCGGGGCAGGGAGACGTACGCGTCGAGATCGGCGTGCCGGTCGGCCTCCCGGCCGGGGAGGAACGGCCGCAGGTCACCCGCGCCGAAGCCGACGGCCACCGTGTTGTTCGCGGCGAGCAGTGCCCGGATCGTGTCGGCGTCGTCGTGGTCCACCGCGACGGCGTCCGGGCGCTGGTTGAGCTGCGGGGCGAGGCTCTCCTGGAAGAACTGCCCGTGGTGTTCGAGGGCGAGCCACCGGTACGGCACTCCCAGCGCGGCGAGGAAGGACGTGTACCAGAGCGTGCTCCGGCCGGCACCCCACTCGACCACCCGCAGGGGTTCACCGGCCCGCAGCTCGGCGACCCGGTGCAGCAGTGCCTCGTAGAGGTCGGCGTCCCGGACGCTCATCCACGCCTTGGGGCTCTCCGTCTCACTCCACCACTTTTCCTTGGGGATCGGTGTCTTGTCCCCGCTGGGTGTCGTCACGACGTCTCCTCACTTGCCGGCAAGGGCGGGCGGATGGATGGACACGGGCCGACCCGGAACCGCCGGTGGCGGGGTGCGGGCGGCCCGCGGGAACGGGGCGGGGCGGTCACTTGAGGGCCAGGACGCCCTCGAAGCACAGGCTCCGGAGTCGCGCGCCATCGGCGTGACGCCATTCATCGGTGCGTGCGCTCCATCGCCGGGAGCGTCGCCTTCACAGTCGCCCCACTCGGCAGGGACTCGGGCCACCCGAGCGTCATCCGCACCACGGTTATGCATCTTCTCGTATTCGCCAGTCATCTTACCGAGCGCGGACACCGGGTGTCGCTCGTCCAGTTGCTAATGTTCGACCGAACTCGATCAAACCGAACACGACAATTCTTGAACCCCTAAGCATTCAGCAATTGCTCTGCGACCGAACGCAGGCTCCACCCCTGGTCTGATGGAGAGTAGGTTGCGCTACGGATGCTGTCAATCGCTGAACCGAGGGTCATCACGCAGTTCAGTTCTGCAACTCGGCGCAGTCGGTGATGTCTAGGTTTGATGCAAATCTTCGGCGGCGGGTGCGGTCCGCGTCGGCTGTGTGCGGGCGGCGGGAGGGTGGCGTGGACCGAGTTTGCGGGTTGTTGCGGGCCGCAATTCCGTCGCGCCATCCTCGGGCCCGCACAACGCGTGTTGCTTGCTCCCGGTAGCTGTGTCGCCACTCCCTTCGCGGTAGCGGTGCACCTCGCGCACCCTGGGCCGTTGCGTCGGAATTACGTGCACCGCGCATCGAGTGGGGCCGGCAAGCATGCTGGCGCTCCCGAACTGGCCGCCCGGCCAGGAACCGGCGGGGAGAGGCCGGGTCGCTCGCGGATTCCACGGGAAGGTGAAGGGGTGGTTAACGTCGCCTGACCGGCCCGCCGGTCGGTTCACCCGCTTCGTTATCGAGGAGTGTTGTGGCCGCAGCCAAGGGTATGCGGAGTGGTGCCATTGCCATTGCCGGCGTGGCGGCGCGGCTACCGCGAGCGAGCAACGGCCAGGATTTCTGACACACCCTCCAGGGCTGCTTGGAATCTGTCGAGCATCTCGCCATCGAGGTAGCCCGCTCCCCGGAGCTGTCACCTGAGGCGATCGCTGCTCACGGTTATCTTCCAGTAACAGCCACCCCTGCGGATCTGGACCTGTTCGACCCTGAGTTATTCAGTTTCACGCAACGTGAAGCGGAGCTGTGCGATCCCCCGTTACGGCTGTTTCTTGGGCTTTCCTCACCGACGCCGGGTACGACCACGCAGGATCGGGGCGCGGGTGGGCGGCTTCGGTGGCTCGACCACCAACCGCTACCGGTACGACTACATCGAGCGCAACCTGACCGGCTGGTTGGGACCGGGTCGGAACCGACCAGCCGGGCCGTGCCCGCCTGGTCGGCTGTACCGGCTCGGCTTGGTCGACTCAGCCAGGCTGGGCCGGCTGCTCGGTCCAGCCGGGCGCCGCCGCGACTGCGGGAGCCAGCTCCGTCGGAGTGGGGAAGTCAAGGATGTCGAGCAGGTCGACGTCCTTGGCCAGTTCCGTCCGGATGAGAGCCCGGATGCGGACCGCCGTCAGCGAGGTGCCGCCGAACTCGACGAAATCGCTCTCCGCGTCGAGCGCGTCGTTCTTGAGCGCGGCCCGCCAGATGGTGACGAGTTGCGCGGTGACGTCGATTGACATGAACTTCCCCTACTCGGTGCCCGCTGCGCCGAGCGGCACAGCGACGCTGGTCAACCGCAACAACTCGGCGCCCCGCCCGAGCTTCGCCTCAAGGCTGCCCCGGCCGAGGACCAGCCGCTGGGCGCCGGCCCCGATCGCGAGCCGCAGCGGTTCGTAGGCGATCAGGTTGAAGTACGCGAAGGCCCCGGCGGTCCGCTCGTAGTCGCAGCCCCAGCACCGGAGACGCCACACCCCGTCCTGCCGCCAGATGACCGTGAACGCGACCGGCTCTTTCGCGTCCGGGTCATCGTCGCCGAACACCGCCAGGCAGGTCGTCTGGTCGCCCAGCGAATCCGCGATGCCGGCCAGGTAGTTCGCGTACTGGTCGACGGTGCCAGCCACGTGGTACTTCTGCTCCACGTTCCGCAGCAGAGGCGCGAGCTCCTGGTGGCGCGCCGACAGCTCGACCTCGATGATCCGCAGGCCCGCCGACCGGAACCGGCGTTGCTCCTTGCGGATCATCTCCCGCCGGCTCCGCGACTGTGCCGCCAGATATCCCGCGAAGGAGTCGAAGGTCACCGGGATGAATGCTTCGAGGCTCTCCACCAGTACCGGGTCGTCCGCCGCGACCAACGGCGACACCGCCGCCAACAACTCGTCGTCCAGCAGCGGGAAACACGCGAAGTCGAGCTGGTGGGACCGTTCCGTCACCAGGTCCCAGCCCGCCTTCAGCAGGGCCGCGCGGACCGGCCCCGGCTCCGTCCCGGGACGCACCGCCACCATCGCCGGTGCCCTGCCGAGCGACCCGAGGTAGCACCCCGTCCGCCAGCCCTGCGTCGCCGTCGACCCGTCGAGCACCAACCGGGGATGGGGTGCCGCAGAGTACGGCCGCGCCACCGGATAGACCGGGAGGACACCGACCGGTCCCGCCCCGGCGTCGCGGGCGACGACGAAACGCCCCGACTGGCCGGCGTCCGCCAGGGCCCGCTCCGCCCGGATCAATTCCCGCCGGTCGCTTTCCCCGAGGAGTTCCGGCGCATCGTTACTCAGGGTTGCAAACAAATCCGCTACGGTATCTACCGTGTGGCATTCATAGGGTGGCATTGCGGGCGATCTTAGGGTCCGGCATTGCCACTGTCAATGGAGCCGATGCGGGCTTCCCCGTCGGTGACCGGTCCGGTGCGTTCGGTTATTGCCGATACGGACCGAAGTAGTTCCGGGCGTGGCCGGGAATAGCACCGTGCGTCTCATCCGACTGCTCGGCCCCCGAAATTCCGGGCTGCCGTCGGCGCGACCCCGGGTGACCACCCGGTTGATCGATACGGCGGCCGGCACCACCAGCCGACGCCGACGAAGGCCTCCAACGCGAGCTGCACCAACACCTCGGACCAGGCGCCCCGGCGGGTGGCACGGACGGCCCGCCAGCCGTGCGTCAGCGGGTGGAAATCGACAACCTTCTGGAGCTGAGACGCGAGAAACGAAAGGGGAACGTGCACGCCGCAGAATGCCATGATCGGCAGGTACCCGAGATTCAGCACGGTCACCTGAAGAGCCCATCTGGAGTCGGAACGCCGCGGCACCGGCCGCCCGACACTCGCCATACGGACACCCGGCAGCCCATGATGCATCACCGATATAGACGTATCCCCGGGTGCCGGGAAGGCTCTGCTACCATCGGTGCGATCTGTAGCATGGGATGTAACTCAGCGCAATTACTTGCGATACCGAAACTGCTGAGCCCAGGTCGGAAGGGCGGAACTGGTGGACATCCCGGGTTGGCACACGCTCAAGGTCGGCACCGGTGGCGAGGTCTTACTCGTGGTCGACTTCAGCGCCGAAGCATCCCGTGCAGTTGCTGGCTTTGACGATTTTGTCCCGCTTCTTCCGGACCGCTACACCGTTCGGGCACCGAGCCGGGCTGCCTGGGCCGACAACACCGACAGCCCGGTCGAACCCGACGCTCAGTTCGCGGCCTGGCTCGCGACGGCCGACGACTTCGGACCGGAGGTGGTGGCCGTACTCGGGTACTGCGCGGGATGTCGGCTCGCCGCCGCACTCGCCGGCCGGATCGCGACCTCGACCCCACCAGCGTTGATCTTCTTCGATCCGCTGCCGGTGGTGCCGCAGACGTTGTCCTACGAGTTCGTGAAGGCCGTCACGCCGCTCGCGCCCGGCCTGGGACAGGACGTCGTCGACGGGGCCGCCGAACGGGCCCTTTCGCAGGCCGAGAGCGCCACCAGTCTCGACGAACTCGCCCGGTGGCTCAGCACCTCGTACGCCGACCTGGCGAGCCGTGGCTGCGCCGAACTCGGCATCGAGACGGAGTTCGCCGAACAGTTGATCAGCCGGCTGGCGGAGTACCTCCGGTACCTGACCATCGCGGCGGCCACGCCGTCGACACCGGGTCCCATGCCGGCCCTCGTGCTCCAGTCGCGCGAGCCGGTACCGGCCGCGCTACACGAGTACGCCGACGCCCGGCGACTCGACGTGCCACGGGCCGAACTGCTCGGCAGCCGGGAGGCCGCCGACCTGGTGACGCAGGTGTTGATCGGTCGGGAGCTGACCGCCCCTGGGCCCGTGGAACCCTGACCCCGAACCAGTGGTGGCCGGGCCGCTGCGGGCCGAGACGCTGCGCACCCGGCGCGACAAGGTGTAACGATCGCCAAACTGGGTACCGGTCTCCGAATCGGCACAGGTGCGCATTCGGAGGCTTTCATGACCGATTACCGGGTCAGCGACGTAATGACGAAGCAGGTGGTCTACCTGTCCGCGGAGACCACCCTGGACGAGGCGGCCAGGGTGATGCAGGAGGCGGACATCGGGGACGTGGTGGTCACCGACGGGGCCAGCCTCGCCGGCATGCTGACCGACCGCGACATCGTGGTCCGGGCGGTGGCCGAGCGCAGCGATCCGGCCAGCACCACCATCGGCTCGATCGTCACCCGGGAAGTGGTGATGATCGAGCAGCACGCGACCGCCGGGGAGGCGGCCTCGCTGATGCGCGAGCGCGGCGTCCGCCGCATCCTCGTCTGCGACAACGAGCGCAAGCTCGTCGGCATCGTCTCCCTCGGCGACCTCGCCATGCAGCTCGACCCCAACTCCGCCCTCAGCGACATCAGTGAGCAGGCCCCGACCCGTTGACGGGGTGGTCCCTGCCCGACGCCCTCCGGCGGCGGAGTGGCCCGCCTCTGCGACATCGGTAACCTGACTGGATGCCCGAGATGCCGACCAAGCTGGCCGAGATCGTTGACGAGTTCGCCTCCGCACCCCGCGACGTGGTGCTGGAGATGCTGCTGGAGTACGCCGACGTCATCCCGCCGCTGCCCGAGGAACTGGCCGGCCGGGAGGGCATGGAGCAGGTCCCCGAGTGCCAGACGGCGTTCTTCCTGCGCGCCGAGGTCGCGCCGGACGGCACGGTGACCACCTGGTTCGACTGCCCGCCGGAGGCGCCGACCACCCGCGCCTTCGCGGGCATCCTCGCCGAGGGGTTGGCCGGGCTGAGCGCCGAAAAGGTGCTCGCCGTGCCGGACGACCTGTACCAGCGGATGGGGCTGGCCCAGGTGATCAGCCCGCTGCGGGTCCGGGGCGGCACGGCGATCCTGGCCCGACTCAAGCGCCAGGTCCGGGAGCAGACCGCGGCCTGACGCCGCGAACCCCACCGATCCGGTGTGGGTGGACCGGTACGGAACGGGTCGGCTCCGTCGGGAGACGATGCCGGTACGACCCGTCCGCCCGTTTCGCGTCACGTCCGGGAACAGTCGCGCCGGTTGGCGGGTTGTCCCCGGACATGGAGATCGAAATCTACGCCGACGTGGCCTGCCCCTGGTGCTACATCGGCAAGCGCCGGCTGGAGCAGGCCCTGGAGTCGTACGACGGTGAGGTGACGGTCCGGTACCGGCCGTTCCAGCTCGACCCGTCGCCGGTGCCGACCCCACAGCCTCTCGTGTCGGGACTGGCCGCGAAGTTCGGTAGCCGGGAACGCGTCGAGCAGATGTTCACCCACGTGACCGGTGTCGCGGCGGACGCGGGGCTGCGGCTGGACTTCGACCGGGCGGTCGCCGCCAACACCTTCGACGCCCACCGGCTCGTTTGGTACGCCTCCCGGCAGGGCCTCGCCGCCGAGACCGTGGACGCCCTGTACCGGGCCCACTTCACCGACGGCGTGGATGTCGGATCGCGCGTGGCACTGGCCCGGCTCGCCGGTGGGGTGGGGCTCGACGAGGCCGAGGTGCGGGCCTTCCTCGACTCCGGGGAGGGGTCGTCGGAGGTCACCGCCGAGCTGGCCGCCGCGCGGGAACTGGGCGTGACCAGCGTCCCGACGTTCGTGCTGGCCGGGAAGTACGCGGTCACGGGGGCGCAGGAGCCGCAGACCCTGCTGGCAGCCCTGACCGAGGTGGAGCAGCGCGAGTCGAGCGCCCGCTGACATCGAAGATCACGATGTTTCACGTGCAACAACATCGACAGACTTGAAATTCACGCCGGCTTGGCCAGGCCCTCCACCACCCGCGCGCCGGGCAACGCGCCGAGGGCCGGCCCCGGTAGTGCGATCTTGCTGTGCCGCACACCCGAGCCGATGATGACGTGCGGGGCGGCGACGACCCGGGCGTCGACCAGGATCGGCCAGTCCTCGGGCAGCCCGATCGGGGTGATCCCGCCGTACTCCATCCCGGTCACCTCGACCGCGTCGGCCATCGGGGCGAAGCTCGCCTTGCGCACGTCGAGCATCCGGCGGGCCATCCCGTTGACGTCCACGCGCGTCGTGGCGAGCACGACGCAGGCGGCGTACCGCACCTCGCCCCCGCGCCGGCCCGCGATCACCACGCAGTTCGCCGACACGTCCAGCCCCACCTCGTACGCGGCGCAGAACTCGGCGGTATCGGCGAGGCCAGCGTCGATCGGCGCTACCAGCACGTCGTCGACGCCCACCGGGGTGTCGGCGGACCACTGCCCGATCGCGGCGGCCACCGGGGCCGCCAGCAGGTCGAGTCGGGTCCGGGCGGGCTCGGTCTTCAGCGTTCCTATCACGGGTGGATCCTCGCACCCCGTCCCCCCGTGCTCGCGGAGGCCCGTCGCGGCCGACCCACTGGACCCGTTTCCACCCCGGTCGGAACGGGCGGCCCGTCAGCCGTTGGCGATGAACGAGTTGTCCCGGACGAACGTCCGGTCCCCGGCGGCGGCGATTTCCTCGGCGCGGAGCAGGCCGGGCCGGCGGGCCTCCAAGTCCTCGAAGGCGTGCCGGACGGCGATCCGGATCACCCCGTAGAGGAACACGAATCCGCAGACGTAAAGGGTCACGGTGGTGACGAGAACCAGCATGGGGCAACCGTAGGCAGCCGGCGAACGAGTGGACTTCTCATCTCCGGCGGGTTCCCCCGTACGTGTCGACCCAGCTACGGGTGCCCGTCCGGGGCACGGTGGAACGGCTCCGTCATCCAGGGGGCCGGGCCTGAGCCGGAACCACCCGTCCGGCGAGGAGGACGCCCAACGCGGCCAGGGCGGCGGCCAGCACGAGAACAGTGGTGTAGCTGCCCGGGCCCGGCGCCGACCCGACCGCGAGCACCGCGCCGGTCAGCGCCAGCACCGACGCCGCGAACAGCGAGTCGCCCAGTTGCAGGGACGAACTGTTGCGCCCCTGCTCGCCGGGGGCCGACAGCTCCAGGGTGAGCACCGACAGCGACGGGTACAGGAGCCCCATTCCGAGCCCGGCGGCTGCCCAGCCGAGCACCCCGACCGGCAGCGGCACCGCCGGCCACACCGCGAGCGCCACCGTGGCCGTCCCGACGGCGATGCAGACCAGCCCGGCGCGTACGAGGACGGCCGGCGAACCGGGCACGGGCAGCCGCGCCCGACCCCCGCTCCCCCGGGCACTGCCCGGCGCTGGCAGCCGGCCCTGCAACCAGGACCCGGCCGACCAGGAGAGCGCCCCGACGGTGAGCAGCAGGCCCGCCTCGGTCGGCGACAGCCCGCGCTCCCGGGAGAGCATCAGCGGGATCACCATCTCCGCGCTGGCGAACGCGGCGGAGGCCAGACCGCGCAACCCGACCACCGTCGGCAGGCCCCGGCCGGCCCGCAGGAAGCCGGCCGGCAGCAGGCGTGGGGCGCAGCACAGCAGGCCGGCGAGCGCCGCCACCACCAGGCCGACCGCCGACGCGCCGCGCTGCTGCCCCCCGTAGTGCAGCAGCGCGGCGCTCACCCCCGCCCCGCAGGCCCAACCGACCCGGGCCGCCACGCCCGCGGCCAGCCGGACGGCGGGCGAGACGACGGCCCGCAGGCCCGGCTGGATGAGCAGCACCGCCGGCACCGCCACCGCCGGCACCGCCAGGAAGACCCAGCGCCAACCGAGGTGCTCGACGATCAGCCCGGCCAGCGCCGGCCCGACCAGCGACGGTACGACCCAGGCCGCCGCGAATGCGGCGAAGATCCGCCGGTGCAGCGCCTCCGGGTACGCCCGCCCCACCACCACGTACAACGCCACCGAGAGCAGGCCGGAGCCGAAGCCCTGCACCAACCGACCCGCCACCAGCACGCCCATGGTCGACGCGGTACCGGCGAGCAGGAGCCCGGCGACGAACCAGCCCACCCCGTGCCACACCGGTGCACGGGGACCCCGGGCGTCGCACCAGATGCCGGAGACCACCATGGCCACCACGCCGGAGGCGAAGGGGCCACCGAACGCCAGCCCGTACCAGGACAGCCCGTCGAGGTTGCGGGCGACCGTGGGCATCGCGGTGCCGACGGCGAGCGCCTCGAACGCGACCAGCGAGACCAGGGCCACCACGCCCACCGTCATGGCCCGCAGGCGCGGGGCGAACAGGCGCTCCGGCGTGACCTGGCACGCGACCACGGGGGTCACCGGCGACCGGCCGTACCGGACACCCGGTCCGGGGCCCGCCGTGACGCGTCCCGACGACGACACCCGCCCCCCGGCAGCCCTCGGCCCGCCTGCGGCCTGAACAGTTCCCACGACATGCGGCCAGCTTCCGCCCTGAACCCCGATGGAAGTCAAGTCGGAGGTGACCGGAGTCTCGGCGTCCACCGGGTCCCACCCGCTCCGGTCCGTCCCCGCCGACTGCGGAAACTCCCGCCGACGGGGAATAACGGGCGTACGGGCGGGAAGGCAGCCCGCCGGGACCGAGCGTGGGAGGCGAAATGGGGCACGGTGGGGGCAACGGCGGCACGGGGAGGCCCGGCCGGCCGATCTCCGGCCGTACCGCTCAATGACGTTGCTGGGCCGGGTGACCGGCCGCCTCCTGCCGTCGGTGGCGGTGCCACCCCTCGTCGGCGACGCGTCACGGGCGGTGCCGCACCTCGTCGGCGACGCGTCCCGAGCCGTCCCGCACCTGGTCGGCGACGCGTCGCGTACCGCCGGTGCCGCCGCGGCCCGGCTGGCCCGGCTGGCGGGCCTGGCCCGACGCCGGGTCTGGTCCCGGCCCGGGCGGCACCACATCGAGGTGCACGGCGTCTGCCAGGACGGCGGCGACAGACTGGCCCGCCAGGTGGAGCGGGAGCTACAGCTGCTGCCCGGCGTGCGGTGGGCCAGGGTCAACGCCCCCTCGGGCAGAGTGGTGGTGGAGGTCGGGGATCCGGAGCCGAGGCTGCGCGACCTGATCGCCACGATCGCCCGGTGCGAACGCACCTGCGAGCACGAGCCGGACCCCGAGATCCCCCCGCCGCACCCGCCGGAGGAGGGGCCGCGCACGCCCCGCACCCTCGGCGCGCTCGCCTCGGACGCGCTCGGCCTGACCCTGTCGGCGGCCACCCGGATCCTGCCGTTCACCCCGGTCCCGGCCGAGGTGGCCGGGGTGCTCGCCGCCGTCGACCTGCACCCGAAGCTGCACGCCCTGGCCAGTCGGGGGCTACGCGCCGATCCCCGCGCCGAACTGCTCTTCCCGCTCGCCGAGGCGGTCGTCCAGGGACTGACCGGCGGCTGGACCGGAATCGTGCTGGACGGCGCACAACGGATCGTGCGGTGGGGCGAGGCGCACGCCCAGCTCGTGGCCTGGACGAAGGCCGAGCCCCAGCTCACCGGCGACCCGGAGCGGGCCGTCGCCCGGGCGCCCACGGCCGGCCGGCCGAACCCGAAGCCGGACGGCCTCGTCGAGCGGTTCGCCCAACGGATGCTCGCCGCGGGGGCGGCGGCCGGCGCGGCGGCGGTGCCGGTGGTCGGCCCCAAACGGGCCGCCGCGGTGGCGCTGTCCAGCCTCCCCAAGGCCCCGGGCAGCGGCCGCGAGGGATACGCGGCCCAGCTCGGCCGGATGCTCGCCCGGCGCGGCGTGATCGCCATGGATCGCAGCGTGCTGCGGGAACTGGATCGGATCGACACGGTGGTGCTGGACACGGCGGTGCTCGGCTCGAACCGGGGGGTGCTGGCCGATCTGGCCCCGCTGTCCGGGGCGGACACCGGACAGGTGGCGGCCCGCGCTTTCGCCCTCTTCGACCCCGCCGCCCCGGACCGGACGCGGGAGGCGGACGGGTGGCGGCTCGGCCCGCTGGACGAGCTCGACGCCACCGACCCGGGCGACACCGACGACAGCCGGCGGATGCGGGCGGACGGTGCCACCCTGCTCGGCCTCGCCGAGGGGGACCGCCTGGCCGCCCTGCTCCGGGTGGAGCCCGAACCCGCCCCGGCCATGGACGCGCTGCCCACCGCCTCCCGCCGGGCCGGCCTGCGCCTGGTGGTGGCCGGCGACGAGGACGGCCGGTACGCCTTCGCCGACGCCGTGCTGCCCGGCGGCACCCGGACCGCCGAGACCGTCCGCCGGTTGCAGCGCGAGGGCGCGGTGGTGATGCTGCTCTCCGCCGACCGGGCGGCGCTGGGCGCGGCCGACTGCGGGCTGGGGCTGGCGGGCCCGGAGGACCTGCCGCCCTGGGGCGCGCACCTGCTGGTCGGTACCGACCTGCGAATCGCCGCGCTGATCATCGAGGCGGCCGGGGTGGCCCGCCGAATGACCGAACAGAACATCCGGCTGTCCATGGCCGGCACCGGCCTGGCCGCGCTGGGGGCGTTCACGGCCGAGCCCCGGAGGCTGCCGAGACTGTCGCTGAACACCGTCAACGGGACCGCCGCCCTGGCCTTCCTGCACGGGGTGTGGCGGGCGGGTCGGCTGCGGGACCGCGCCGACTCCCCGGTTCCGGCCGTGACCGCCTGGCACCTCATGCCGGCCGACGCCGTGCTCCGCCAGCTCGACACCGACGCCGATGGCCTGGACTCCACCGAGGCGGAGCGCCGCTCCGGTGGCAGGGCCGGGGAGGAGACCGGCCCGTCCGGGCTGCTCCGCGCCTTCGTCGACGAGCTGGCCAACCCGCTCACGCCGGTGCTCGCCGCCGGCGCGGTGCTCTCCGCGAGCTTCGGCTCGCTGGTCGACGCGGCCCTCGTCGGCGGGGTGGTGGCCGGGTCGGCCCTGGTCGGGGCGGTGCACCAGCGCAACACCGAACGGGCGCTGGCCGAGCTGCTGTCCCGCTCGGCGGTCACCGCCCGGGTCCGCCGGGACGGCGAGGAAAGGCCGGTGCCCGCGGACGACCTGGTCCCGGGGGACGTGATCGTGCTCGGGCCCGGCGACGCCGTACCGGCGGACTGCCGGGTGCTGGCGACGGACGGCCTGGAGGCCGACGAGTCGTCGCTGACCGGCGAGTCGCTGCCGGTGGGAAAGACCTCCGACCCGGTGGTCGCCGCCGCCGTCGCGGACCGGCGCTCCATGCTGTACGAGGGCACCACCATCGCCACCGGTCACGGCACGGCCGTGGTGGTGGCCACCGGCGCGGGCACCGAGGCCGGGCGGAGCCTGGCGCTGGCCCGGCAGTCGCCCCCGGCGAGCGGGGTGGAGGCCCGGCTCGGCCGGCTGACTCGCTCGGCGATCCCGCTGGCCGCCAGCTCGGCGGTGGCGGTAGCCGGGGCGGGACTGCTGCGCGGCGTACCCCTGGCGGAGACGGCGGCGACCGCCGCGAACCTGGCCGTGGCATCGGTGCCGGAAGGGCTGCCGTTCCTGGTCAGCGCCGCCCAGCTCGCCGCGGCCCGACGGCTGGCCGAGCACGGCGCGCTGGTCCGCAACCCGCGCACGATCGAGGCGCTGGGCCGCGTCGACGTGCTCTGCTTCGACAAGACCGGCACCCTCACCGAGGGCCGGTTGCTGCTCGCCGGCGTGGGCGACGGCGGCGGCACCCGGTACGCCCCGCCGGACCGGCTGGACGATTCGCTACGGCTGACCCTGGCCGTCGCGCTGCGGGCCACCCCGGCCGGAGACCCGGACGAGCTGCCACAGCAGACCGACCGGGCGGTCCGCCGGGGCGCCGGGTTGGCAGGGGTCGACGAGCTGGTCGGCGCGGACGGCTGGCGGGCGGTGGGCGGGCTGCCTTTCGAGCCGTCCCGCGGCTACCACGCCACGGTCGGCAGAACCGGCGACGGCCTGCTGCTCAGCGTCAAGGGCGCGCCGGAGACCGTGGTGCCGCGGTGCGCCGATCGGCGTACCGCCGACGGCGGCGACGCACCGCTGGACGACGCCGGCCGGGACGAGCTGCACCGGATGCTCGCCGACCGGGCCGGTGCCGGGCACCGCATCCTGGCCGTCGCCGAGCGCCGGGTCGCCGGGGAGACCGTCACCGACGAGCAGGTCGACGGCCTGGTCTTCGTCGGCTTCCTGGCGCTCGCCGACGGGGTACGCGAGTCCGCCGCGCCCGCCGTCCGCCGGATCCGACAGGCCGGGGTGCACACCATCATGATCACCGGTGACCATCCGGCGACGGCCTCGGCGATCGCGTCGACCATCAGCCCCGACCACGGCGAGCAGCGGGTGGCCACCGGCACGGAGCTGGACCGCCTCGACGATGACGCGCTCGCCGAGCTGCTCACCCGCACCGACGTGGTGGCCCGCTGCACCCCCGCCCACAAGGTCCGGATCATTCAGGCGCTGCAGAAGTGCGGCCGGACCGTGGCGATGACCGGGGACGGTGCCAACGATGCCCCGGCGATCCGGCTGGCCGACGTCGGCATCGCCCTCGGCCAGCGCGGCACCCCCGCCGCGCGGGCCGCCGCCGACCTGGTGGTGACCGACGACCGGCTGGAGACGATCATCGCCACCCTGGTCGAGGGGCGGGCCATGTGGTCGTCGGTCCGGCACGCGCTGAGCATCCTGGTCGGCGGCAACCTCGGCGAGATCGCGTTCAGCGTGCTGAGCGCGGCCCACACCGGCCGTTCGGCGCTCACCGGACGGCAACTGCTCCTGGTCAACCTGCTCACCGACCTCGCGCCGGCGCTGGCCATCGCGGTCCGGCCGCCCGCCTCCGACCACGCCGACCACCTGCTGCGGGAGGGCCCCGACACCTCGCTCGGCGCGACCCTCAACCGGGAGATCGCGCTGCGCGCGGCGTCCACCACGCTGGGCGCGACGGTGGGCTGGACGCTCGCCCGATACACCGGACGGCAGCGCCGGGCCGGTACGGTCGCGCTCGCCTCGCTGATCGGCACCCAGCTCGGGCAGACCGTGCTCGCCGGCGGGACCAGCCCGACGGTGCTCGCCTCGACCGCCGCGTCGGTCGGGGTACTGGTCTTCGTGGTGCAGACCCCGGGGGTCAGCCAGTTCTTCGGCTGTACCCCGCTCGGGCCGGTCGGCTGGGGCATCGCCGCCGGCTCGGCGCTCGGCGCCACCCTCGCCAACGGCGCCCTCACCCGCCTGCTCGACAGCGGGGAGGCCACCTCGGCCGACGCCGAAGGGGCCACCCCGGCCGACGCGTCCGATGGCGACAGGGCTCCCTCCGACAGGTGAGGGCGGTCGTACCGAGCCCGCCACCCGACCCCGCCTGAGGCAGTACAGCCGGCCCCGCCGTCAGCCGCCCTGGTGCCAGGTCGCGGCCGCCCGACCCAGCCGGTCGTTGATCGCCCGGCCCACGCCGACGTCCGGAACCCGCTCGGCGACGATCTCGGTCACCCCGGCCGCGTCGAGCCGGTGCAGCGCGTCGAAGAGCCGGGCCGCCGCCACCGTCAGGTCCCCCACAGGCGACAGCACCTCGACCGCCACCCAGTCGCCTTCCGCCGGGCGCTCCCGGAAGGCCAACAGCCCTCGCCGGCCACCGTCGCCGGCCACCGACTCCGCCGCCCCGACCACCCGCAACGGGGTACGCGGGGCGTAGTGCGCGGCCAACGTGCCGGGCGCCACCGGCTGACCGGAGCTGCCCGACCGTACGGTCACCGGGCCGACCGCCTCGACCAGGGCCTCCACCGGCAGCGCGCCGAGCCGGAGCACCACCGGGCGCTCGCCCCGGGCGTCCACGATCGTGGACTCGATTCCGCACCGGGTCGGCCCGCCGTCGAGCACCACGTCCACCGCCGCGCCCAGCCCGGCCACCACGTGCTCGGCGCGGGTGGGGCTGAGCTGGCCGAACCGGTTGGCGCTGGGCGCGGCCACCGGCACCCCGGCCGCGGCGATCAACGCCCGGGCGGACGGCTCGTCCGGCACCCGGACGGCCATCGTGTCCAGCCCCGACGTGACGATCGGCGGAATCACGGCGGGGCGGTCCACGATCAACGTCAGCGGACCCGGCCAGAACCGCTCGGCCAGCGCCTCCACCGCCGCCGGCACCCGCCCCACCAGCCCGGCCAGGTCAGCCGCGTCGGCCAGGTGGGTGATCAGCGGATCGAAGCTCGGCCGCTGCTTCGCCTCGAAGATCCGGGCCGCCGCACGGGCGTCGAGGGCGTTGGCGCCCAGCCCGTAGACGGTCTCGGTGGGGAACGCCACCAGCCCTCCGGCGCGCAGGACGCAGGCGGCTTCGGCGATGCCGCCCTCGGCGGGCAGGAGGCGTGGGGATCCGGTGCTCACGCCCCGACGCTAACCTGCCCGTCCCGAGGGCACGGCTGGTGGGGGCGTGCCCGCCCGAGCCCCCCACCAGCAGCCACTTCCGTATGCGGCAATCTCGCTCCCTCGGGCATTGGCAGGCGCGAAAGGGCTGCCGCACATAAGGTCGGCCCGACACTGCGACCTTCGCGAGACTAGGACGGGCAGGACATGGACCAAGGCGCCCGCGACGAGATGCTCGGCCGCCTGGCTGAGGCAGTCGGGTCCGTCACAGTCGCGTACCCGACGCGGGTTGCCATCGACGGACCGCCCGCCGCCGGCAAGACCACCCTCGCCGACGAGCTGGCCGTCGTCTTGCGCGAACAGGGCCGCGACGTCATCCGCGCGACGATCGGACCCAGGGGTGACGCGCGGGGCGGGGCGTGGTTTGCGGGCCGGCTGACTTTCCGCCCCGGCGCCGTAGGCGGCCGGGGCGGCGGCTCCGTCAGGAGCCGGTTGCCGCGCCCAGGCCCGCGCCGCGCGGAGCGCCTTGATCCAAGTACAGGCCAATTCGGCAACAGATCACAGGAGCTCCGAGCCGACCAAGGCCAACACGACACCACCCACCGCCCGACACCTCCACCCGCAGCGGGTGCTGGAGCCCATAGTTTCGCCGCCGTCAGAAAGTCGGTACGGCACCAAATGTGAGTGGCGGAGATCACATTGACTGCGAAAAAATCTCAGTATGCGGCCTATTCGCCTCTATTGGCCTTTTATCGTAAACGATAGCTCTACACCTGTGCGGGTATATTTTTCCTCACATATCGGTCAGGCTCGCGCGGTATGCAACTTGCACAACGCCTGCTAAAAATGCCCATAAATCAACTGCAAGCCGCGCATGACAGACAGAAAAAAACGCACAGAATTGTGCGATTAGTTGATCTTGATCTGTTTCGTGCGGACATACCGCGACGGCCCGTCCCTCGTTACGCAAAGGGACGGGCCGCAGGTCCGTTGGGGGCAGGGGCGGCACAAAACCGTTGGAGCGGGTGCCGCCCCCTAACCTGCATCCGGCAAGGAAGTGCAGGTTCGATGAGAGTAACGAATGGACAGGACGACCGGTCGCGTTGGCGGAGGGCCACTCTGGGCGAGTGGGCTGCCCTGCTGGGCGGGATCGCCGGCATCATCGGGGCGATCTCCGGGCTGCTGGTCGCACTGAAGTAACGAGCTGGCCGCGCGCCCACCGAACTGTGGATCTCGGTGGGCGCGCGCCTCTCACTGCGTGCCGCCCTCTGTCGGTTCTTGCGCCGCCTATGCCAGGGGCAGGGTCTCACGTGTGGCCGAAACCGGTCCGGGTCTTCGCCAACCCGGGATCACCGAGAACCCGGCCGATTGCCTGCCGGGTTGGATGCCGCAGCTTATGAACTGGCTCGGCGGGTTCGGCTGGCATCACCACCGCACCGACGCCGAAGCCTGGGTCCGCAACCTCCTCGGCGTCACCGTCCCCTCCGACGACGCCCCGCCCGCCGGCCCCGACGGGCCACCCGCCTTCGCCTGGGAACTCGCCCGACCCGATGACCCCGACATCCCACCCCTGCGCCACCGGCTCCTCAAGGCGCTGTCTCAACGCGCGCAGTGGAAGGCCGCGCTCCTCGCCGCCCGATACCAGGCCGCGCAGGGTGCCTCAATGTTGACCCGCTCCGACTCTGTCGACCAGGAAGGACGTGCGTCATGACAGCCCTCAACCGTCCCCTCACGGAGCGGTCCTCCGCGTCGCCCTGGCCGACGCCGAACGAATGGACCTGGTGCCGCGCAACGTCGCCAAGGCAGCCAAGCCTCCGGCCCTCGGTCGGGTCGAGCGGCGTGCCCTGACGCCTGAGGAAGCCAAGACGCTGCTGTCGGTGCTCGCCGGTGACCGGTTGGAACCGCTGTTCGTGCTGGCCTGGCGACCGGCCTGCGGCGGGCTGAGCTGCTGGGGCTGCGTTGGTCGGATGTCGACGCGCCGGGGAAGGCGTTGTTCGTGCGCCAGACTCTCCAGCGGACCGATCGTGGTCTTGAGTTCGTGCCGCCGAAGACGCACCGGTCAAGTCGTCCGCTGCCGCTGTCGGGCCTGGCGGTCCGGGCGTTGGAGTCGCAGCGGGTGCGGCAGGCCAAGGAGCGACTTGCCGCCGGGGAGGTGTGGTCGGATCACGGCCCGGTCTTCGCCAGCACGATCGGTACACCGACGGAACCGCGGAACGTGAACCGCCGCTTCGAGCAGATCCGCGCGGCGGCCGGGTTGGGCTGGCTGCACCCACACGCCCTACGACACGCGTTCGCCACGTTCCTCCTCGACCAGGGCGAGGAGCTGCGGACGGTGATGGAACTGCTCGGGCACTCCACGATCCGGATGACCGCCGACACCTACGGGCACGTCCTACCCGCACGGGCTCGTCAGGCTGCCTCAGCAATCGGACCGGGTTCTCGGCGAGGAGAGGACGGCGTGACCGCCTGGCTGCACAAATGGCTACACCCGGGACCGAGATCAACCAATGAAAGTGCTGGTGGAGCCCAGGGGACTCGAACCCCTAACCCCTGCCTTGCAAAGGCAGTGCTCTGCCAGTTGAGCTAGGGCCCCGAGGGCGGGCGAAGCCGCCGGGAGCTGAGTGTCGGAGAAATGATCAGCGCAGGTCAGGGGCGGTGGTCGCCTCATGCCACAGGGCACGCTCGTCGTTCGAAACCTTGATCTTCCTGACCACCACGGCGGCCACGCCGACAATGCCGGCCAGAATCAGAAGCTTCTTGAACATGGGGCGACCCCTTGCGCTCGACAGCCGTCGGAACCATGTGCGGTGGGGCTAGCTGGAATCGAACCAGCGACCTCAGAGTTATCAGCTCTGCGCTCTAACCGACTGAGCTATAGCCCCGCGTGGCGACGGCCAAGGTTAACGCATCCGCCCGCCGCGCCCCAAATCGGGGGCCGGTGACGAGTCCGTGCTCGCCGTACCCCCTGAAACTACCCGGACGCACGACGCCGGGGCGACCGCTTTACGCGGCGCGCCCCGGCGTCGGGTGTGATCAGTCCCGCTCGGCGAGCGTCAGCTCGATCCCGCCGACCAGGTCGGCGCAGACGTTGTAGACGAACGCGCCGAGGGTGGCGAGCGCGGTGAACAGGACGACGTTGACCAGACCGATCAGGGCAGAGCTGAGGATCACGCCCTTGGCGGTGATCTGGAAGCCGCTCGTGCTCTGCCCGCCGGCGTTGACCAGGTCGCTCAGGCTCTCGTTGACGCTCTGGAACACACCCATGGCGTCCAGCGCCAGGTAGAGCACCGAGGTGGCGACGACCACCACGATGAAGAGCACCACGGAGACGGCGAAGGCGAACTTCATCACGGACCAGGGGTCGATCCGCTTCAGGTTCAGCCGGGCGCGCCGCGGCCCACGGGACGCGGCGGAGCTGACCGAGGTACGCGCGGCACGTACCGCTTCACCGACCCGGGCAGCCCCGACGGCCGAGGCCGACGACCCGGCGACCCCCGGCGGCAGCCCGCCACCGTTGGCGGGGCGTCCCCCCGCGCTCGGACGGGCGCCGTCCGGGCGCGGGTTGGCCGTGCCGCCACCGACACGCGGCAGTGTGCCGGTGGCGGCGCTGCCGGTCGACTGGCCGCTTCCTGTCCGGATCGGCGCTGTCGTCCCCGGGCGGCCGGCGCTGCCCGCCCCCGCGGCCGGAGCAGCCGCGGAGGTGGGCGCGTCGACGCCGGATGTCTCCGCCTTGTCACCGGTCCCCGAGTCGTCGCCGGGGGTCTCCGGCGGCGGCGTCATCCCGGGAGCCCGGGTGAACTTCGGGGCAGGCGCGTCGGCGGGGACCGTCGCCCGGCCCACGGCCGTGCGGCCGGTCGCTGGTGCGCCGCCCTTCGCGGCGGCCTCCTCGTCGACCGGGTTGGCCGAGGTCCCCTTGTTCCCCGACTTCGCCTGTGTCTCCGTCATCAACTAGTCCTGTTCGTCAGGCTCGTCGGCATTGCGAGCAATCGCCACGATAGTCACGCCGTCCGGGAGGTCCATCAGCTTGACCCCCATTGTGTTCCGGTCACGCGTACGGCGTACAGGCTTCACCGGAGTCCGGATGACGCCACCGTTGCTGGTGATCGCGAACAGCTCGTCGTCCGGGTCGATCACCACAGCGCCGACCAGACCACCGCGTCGCTCGGTGATCTTCGCAGTCAGCACACCCTTACCTCCCCGGCCCTGGACCGGGTATTCCTCGATCGGGGTACGTTTCGCGTATCCCCCGTTCGTGGCCACCAGCACGTCCAACCCCTCGCGGACGACCTCCATCGCGAGCAGGACGTCGTCGTCGCTGAACCGCATGCCGATCACGCCCGACGTGGCCCGGCCCATCGGCCGCAGCGCCTCGTCGGTGGCGTTGAAGCGGATCGCCTGGGCGTTCTTGGAGACCAGCAGCAAGTCGTCGGACGGGGCGACGAGGGCAGCACCGACCAGCTCGTCCTCATCGCGCAGGTTGATCGCGATGACTCCGCCGGAACGGTTGGAGTCGAACTCCTCGAGCCGCGTCTTCTTCACCAGGCCGTTCTTCGTGGCCAGTACCAGGTAGGGGGCCACCTGGTAATTCGGGATTTCGATGATCTGCGCGATCTGCTCGTCTGGTTGGAACGCGAGCAGATTGGCCACGTGTTGGCCCTTGGCTACCCTACTGGCTTCCGGAAGTTCGTACGCCTTGGCCCGGTACACCCGGCCCTTGTTCGTGAAGAACAGCATCCAGTCATGCGTGGAGCAGACGAAGAAGTGGCTGACGATGTCGTCCTGCCGCAGCGTGGCCCCGCTGACGCCCTTGCCGCCGCGGCGCTGGGAGCGGTACAGATCGACCTTGGTCCGCTTCGCGTACCCGGTACGGGTGATGGTGACCACCACGTCCTCGCGGGCGATGAGGTCCTCCATCGAGACCTCGCCGTCGAACGGCAGGATCTTCGTCCGCCGCTCGTCGCCCCACTTCGCGATGATCTCGCCGAGCTCCTCCGAGACGATCCGCCGCTGCCGCTCCGGCTTGGCCAGGATGTCCTTGAGATCGGCGATCTCGATCTCGAGCTTGGCCAGGTCGTCGAGGATCCGCTGCCGCTCCAGGGCGGCGAGCCGGCGCAGCTGCATGTCCAGGATCGCGGTGGCCTGGATCTCGTCGATCTCCAGCAGCCGGATCAGGCCCTGCCGGGCGTCCTCGACGGTCGGCGACCGCCGGATCAGGGCGATCACCTCGTCGAGGGCGTCCAGCGCCTTCGACAGGCCGCGCAGGATGTGCGCCCGCTCCTCGGCCTTGCGCAGCCGGAACGCGGTCCGCCGCCGGATCACCTCGATCTGGTGCTCGACGTAGTAGCGGAGGAACTGGGCCAGGTTCAGCGTGCGCGGCACGCCGTCGACCAGCGCCAGCATGTTGGCGCCGAAGGTCTCCTGGAGCTGGGTGTGCTTGTAGAGGTTGTTGAGCACCACCTTGGCGACCGCGTCGCGCTTGAGCACGAGCACGATCCGCATGCCGGTACGCCCGGAGGACTCGTCCCGGATGTCGGCGATGCCGGCGAGCTTGCCCTCCTTGATCAGCTCGGCGATCCGCTCGGCGAGGTTGTCGGGGTTGACCTGGTAGGGCAACTCGCTGACCACCAGGCAGGGGCGGCCCCGCTTGTCCTCCTCGACCTCCACCACGGCCCGCATCCGGATCGACCCACGGCCCGTCCGGTACGCGTCCTGGATGGCCTGGGTGCCGACGATGAGGCCGTGGGTGGGGAAGTCCGGACCCTTGACGATCTCGATGAGCGCGTCGAGGGTGGTCGCCTCGTCGACTTCCGGGTTCTCCAGGCACCACTGCACGGCCGCGCCGATCTCGCGCAGGTTGTGCGGCGGGATCTTGGTGGCCATGCCGACCGCGATGCCCTCGGAGCCGTTGATCAGCAGGTTCGGGATGCGGGACGGCAGGATGGTGGGCTCCTTGGCCCGGCCGTCGTAGTTGTCCTGGAGGTCGACGGTGTCCTCGTCGATGTCCCGCAGCATCTCCATCGCCAGCGGGTCGAGCTTGCATTCGGTGTAGCGCATGGCGGCAGCCGGGTCGTTACCGGGCGAGCCGAAGTTGCCGTTGCCGTCGACCAGCGGGTAGCGCAGCGACCAGGGCTGCGCCATCCGGACCAGCGCGTCGTAGATGGCCGAGTCGCCGTGCGGGTGGAACTGGCCCATCACGTCGCCGACGACCCGGGAGCACTTGACGTAGCCGCGGTCCGGCCGGTAGCCCGAGTCGAACATGGCGTAGAGGATCTTGCGGTGGACCGGCTTGAGCCCGTCCCGGACGTCCGGCAGCGCCCGCCCGACGATGACGCTCATCGCGTAGTCGAGGTAGGAGCGCTGCATCTCCACCTCGAGCCCTACCGGCTCGATGCGGTCATGCTCCACGACTGCGGCGGCAGGGGTCTCGGGGACCTCGGGCTCGCTCGGGGTGGACTCGGGGGTATCGGTCACTGTTAACCCTTATCAGAATCAGAGTCGGTTTCGTGCTGTGGATAACCGCTGTGGAAACCGGCCAGGCTGTGGATAACCCTGTGGATCGGCGGACCGCCCGGTGGACGACCGGGACGGCCCGCCCGGTCCGTCAGATGTCCAGGAAGCGGACGTCCTTGGCATTGCGCTGGATGAACGAGCGACGCGCCTCGACGTTCTCGCCCATCAGCACGCTGAACAGCTCGTCCGCGGTCGCCGCGTCGTCGAGCGTGACCTGGCGCAGGGTGCGGCTGCCCGGGTTCATCGTGGTCTCCCAGAGCTCGGGATAGTTCATCTCGCCGAGACCCTTGAACCGCTGGATGTCGTCCGGCTTGGCGTTCGGCTTCTTCTGCTGACGCAGCGCGATCAGTCCGTCCCGCTCCCGGTCCGAGTACGCGTACTGCGCGTCGTCGCCCTTCTTGTTCCACTTGATCTTGTAGAGCGGCGGGGCGGCCAGGTAGACGTGGCCCAGCTCGACCAGCGGCCGCATGAAGCGGAACAGCAGGGTGAGCAGCAGCGTCTGGATGTGCTGGCCGTCCACGTCGGCGTCGGCCATCAGCACGGTCTTGTGGTACCGCAGCTTCTCGATGTCGAAGTCGTCGTGGATGCCGGTGCCCAGCGCGGTGATCAGCGCCTGGACCTCGGTGTTCTTCAGCACCCGGTCGATCCGGGCCTTCTCCACGTTGAGGATCTTGCCGCGGATCGGCAGGATCGCCTGGGTGCGCGGGTCCCGGCCCTGCTTGGCCGAGCCGCCCGCCGAGTCGCCCTCGACGATGAACACCTCGGACTCGCGCGGGTCGGTGGACTGGCAGTCGGCCAGCTTGCCCGGCATCGAGCCGGACTCCAGCAGCGACTTGCGCCGGGCCAGCTTGCGAGCCTGCTGCGCGGCGATCCGGGCCCGGGCCGCCTGGGACGCCTTGGTGATGATCATCTTGGCTTCAGCCGGGTTGCGGTCGAACCAGTCGACCAGCCGGTCGTTGCAGACCCGCTGTACGAAGCTCTTCACCGGAGTGTTGCCGAGCTTGGTCTTGGTCTGGCCCTCGAACTGCGGGTTTGCCAGCTTGACCGAGATGATCGCCGCCAGGCCCTCCCGGATGTCCTCGCCGGAGAGCTTCTCGTCGCCCTTGAGCAGCTTCTTCTCCGCGCCGTAGCGGTTGACCACGCTGGTCAGCGCGGACCGGAAGCCCTCCTCGTGGGTGCCGCCCTCATGCGTGTTGATCGTGTTGGCGAAGGTGTAGACCGACTCGCCGTACGACTCGTTCCACTGCATGGCGATCTCGAGCGACATGCCCTCCTCCTCGGCACCGAACTCGACCACCGTCTTGTGGATCGGGCTCTTCGAGGCGTTGAGGTGCCGGACGAAGTCGGCGATGCCGCCCTTGTAGCAGAAGGTGACCTCGCGCGGCTTGCCCTCCTCGCCCTCCGGGACCCGCTCGTCGAGCAGGTGGATGGTGAGGCCGCGGTTGAGGAAGGCCATCTCCTGGATGCGGCGGTAGATGGTCTGGAAGTCGAAGTCGACGGTCTCGAACACGTCGGGGTCGGGCCAGAACGTGACCGTGGAACCGGTGCGGTCGGTGGTCTCGCCCTTGTCCAGCGGGCCCGGCTTGGAGTTGGTGTACTTCTGCCGCCAGACGAAGCCGGACTTGTGGATCTCCACCGCCATCCGGCTGGAGAGGGCGTTGACGACGGACACGCCGACGCCGTGCAGACCGCCGGACACGGCGTACGCCTTGCCGTCGAACTTGCCGCCGGCGTGCAGCACGGTCAGCGCCACCTCGACGCCCGGCTTCTTCAACTTGGGGTGCAGGTCGACCGGGAAGCCCCGGCCGTTGTCGGTGACCTGGACCCCGCCGTCGGCCAGCAGCACCACGTCGATGGTGTCGCAGTATCCGGCCAGCGCCTCGTCGACGGCGTTGTCGACGACCTCCCACACCAGGTGGTGCAGACCGCGCTCACCGGTCGACCCGATGTACATGCCGGGCCGCTTGCGGACCGCCTCCAGCCCTTCGAGGACGGTGATCGACTCGGCGCCGTACTCCTGCTTGTCCTGCGCTGCCACCCTCGGCCACTTTCTCGCGCCCCCGAGCCGGCAAGCGGCGCGTCGGACGCGGGTTCGGCGGACAGGACGCGACGTCGGCGCGCGGCCCGAGACCGGTGGAAACCGGGGTACGGGCCGGAACGCCGGTCGCCGCGGTTGCCCGCGGATCGCGATCGGCTCGACCCGACGTGGAACAATGATCTCGGACCTTTGGTGGGCCCGCGTCCGTCGCTCCGTGTCGGGTCTTCGTCTCGCCTCAATCTTACTGTGCGCGGACGACAGAACCGCCACTCGGCACCCCTTTCGCGGGGCTGAGACCTCCGTAGCCGGCCGAACCGCGCCACCCGCGACTCCCCCTACACGCCAAGCTCCGATCGGCGGGCGGCGTCGCCGCCGATCGGGCCGGGACGCTCGGGGGCCGGGGTCGCGCCGGGGACCGCGACGGGCGTACGTTTGCGGCGCCCAGCGTGGCTGGTCTTGATCTTTTCCGGTCGGAACCGGACGATCGACCCGAACGATCCGACACGTGCTCTCAAGGGGTGACGCCAGATGGGGCTGGACAACGTCGCGGTGCACTGGCCGCGGACCGGCCGCTTCTACGACCCGGTCGCACCGGCCGAGTTCGTCGATTTCGGCGAGATCGTCGACCTCCCGCGAATCTCCGCGCCGACGGCGGCCCTCGCGGAACACATCGCCAAGACCGGGACCGTCCGGGCCACGGCGTACACCGAGCTGGTCGATCTCCTGCTCGGGCTGGAGAATGTGCTCTACGCCACGGACGCCGCCGCCGAGGACGAGGACCCGGTGATCGACCCGGACGGCTGCGCCTGGGTCGCCGGCGGGATCGAGCGCTTCGTGGCCGGGCACCGCCCGCACGGGGAGACGGTCGACTTCGACTCGGTGAGCACCGTGCTGCGCGGCCTGCTCGGCGACGGTCGCCTCGCCGAGCAGCAGCTGCGCTGGCTGGGCAGCCGGCTGGACGCGCTGCGCGACGAGAACGGCAACCCGCCGCAGTGGGACTTCACCTGCGCCGAGCTGGGCGTGCTGGCGGCCTTCTACCGCCGTTGCGCCGACCGCGGCTTCGCGGTCTACGCCGACGCCTGACCCGGGGCCGACGCCTGACCGGGGTTGGCACCGCCCGCGCCGGCCCGGTTCGTCGCCGCGATCACCCGGGTCAGGACGGCGTGCAGGTCCCGCAGCTCCTCGATCGGCATCCCGAGCCGCCGCACGATCGCCGGCGGGATCTCCTCGGCGCGGGCACGCAGCGCCTCGCCGCCCGCGGTGAGCGTCACGGCCAGGCTGCGCTCGTCGGCGGGGTCGCGCTCCCGCCGGACGTACCCGTTGGCCTCCAGGCGCTTGAGCAGCGGTGACAGCGTCCCCGGGTCGAGCTGCAACAGGCGACTGAGCTCCCGTACGGACAGCGGCGCGTGCTGCCACAGCGCGAGCATGACCAGGTACTGCGGATGGGTCAGCCCCATCGGCTCCAGCAGTGGACGGTAGACGGCGACCACGCCCCGGGCCGCCACGGAGAGCGCGAAGCACACCTGCTCCTCCAGGGCCAGGGGATCGCCCTCAAGCTGGTCGGACACCGCAGGCCTCCTCGTCGTCGCCGTTGCGATCCTAGCAACGATTGGTGTACCAATTATTGGTGCGCGAAGCATTTCCGGGCGCGGTGTGGGAAGGGCCAGGCGGATGAGCGACGACAAGCAGGTGGGCGACTCCTCGGGCAGGGGCGGCCGCCTCATGGGCTGGGTGTTCCGCAACCTCGCCGGCCCTTCCGAGGTGCAGGGAGCGGTACAGGGCGGCTCGCGCCATGCCCGGGAGGCGTGGAAGCAGGACCTGGAAAGGCGTAAGCAGTGGAGCCGTGAGCAGCGGGAACGCAAACGCGCCGAGCGAGAGTCCCAGCGTCCCGGCCACTGACCGTCAGCCGTAGGTGTCGCGTGGGCCCCGCCCCCGGACCCTGCGCGGCCCACGCGACCAGGACGGCGCGGCCGGGCCATGAATGTGCAGCTTGCGCACCACGTTGTGGCCCACCTCGCTGGCGATCTTCTTCAGCAGGGAACCGGCGAGCAGCCGTAGTTGGGTCGCCCACGCGGTGGACCGGGCCTCCACGGTCAGCTCGCCGTTCTCCAGCTTCACCGGGCGGCTGTTCTGGGCCACCTCGGAGCCGACCACTCGCTCCCACGCGCCGAAGACCGTCGCCTCGGCGGCCGGCTGCTCCCAGCCGCGCGCCTTGACCAGCCGGTTGAGCACGGCACTCAGCGGCTGAGGGTCACGCGGATCCGGCCCCGGGCCCGAGTAGCCGCGCAGCCGCCGACCGCCGTCGCCGTCGCCGGACACCACGCTGCGCCGGCGGGTCCGGGCCGCCGAGTCACGGCGGGCCTTCGCGGCGTCCAGCACCGCCCGGGCCAACTCCGGCCCCGCCGCCCCTGCGGAGACGTCGTTGCCGCCGGCACCGGTGCCGGCGGCCGCTGGACCGTCGGCCACCGGACCGTCGGGCCGCCCGGCACCCTCGGCCGGCGGTGCCGCCTGGCCGCCGTCGCGCCGCCCGGCCCGGCGCGGCGCGCCCCCACCCCCGGCCGCGTCCCCGCCGGCCGTCGCGCCGGCCGGGGTACGTCCCGGGCGCGGCGGCCCGAGGCGGGCCGGTGGAAGCTCCCGATCAGCCGACACGACGCACCGTCCCCTCGCCGACCTGGTACCGGGCGCCCCGCAGGCCGGTCGGCACGTCGTCGTCCACGGCGCAGGTCACCAGCACCTGGCTGGCCCCGCCGACCAGCTCCGCCAGCCGCTCCCGGCGACCCACGTCCAGCTCGGCGAAGACGTCGTCGAGCACCAGCACCGGCTCGATGCCGTCGGATCGGAGCAGGTCGTACCCGGCCAGCCGCAGCGCCAGCGCGAGCGACCAGGACTCGCCGTGGCTGGCGTACCCCTTCGCGGGCAGCGGGCCGAGGTTGAGCACCAGATCGTCGCGGTGCGGGCCGACCAGGGTGGTGCCCCGCTCGACCTCGGCCGACCGGGACTCGGCCAGCGCCGCCGTCAACGCCTCGACCAGCGCCGCCCGGTCGGGCGTCGGGTCGGTCAGCTCCACCGACGGCCGGTACGTGACGCCGGCCGCGCCCCGGCCAGCCGCCACCGTGTCGTACGCCTTGGTGACGTGCGGGCCCAGCGCGGCAACCAGCTCCAGCCGGCCGGCGAGCAGCTCAGCGCCGTGCCGGGCCAGGTGGGTGTCCCAGACGGCGAGGGTGGCCAGGTCTCCGCCCCGCGACCCGCCGGTCTTGCGGGCCAGGTACGCGGTACGCAACAGGGCGTTGCGCTGCTTGACCACCCGCTCGTAGTCGGCGCGCACCCCGGCGTACCGGGGCTGGCGGTTGACCAGCAGGTCGTCGAGGTAGCGGCGGCGCTCGCCCGGGTCGCCCCGGACGAGTTCCAGGTCCTCCGGGGCGAACAGCACCAGCCGCAGCGCGCCGAGGACGTCGCGGGCCCGCCGGGCCGGCGAGCGCCCCAACCGGGCCCGGTTGGCCTTGCCCGGCACGATCTCCAGCTCGACCAGCAGCTCGCGCCCGTCGTGCACCACGGCGCACCGGATCACCGCGGAGGACGCCCCCATCCGGACCAGGGGCGCGTCCGTGGCGACCCGGTGCGAGTCCAGGGTCGCCACGTAGCCCAGCGCCTCGGCCAGGTTGGTCTTGCCGACGCCGTTGGCGCCGGTCAGGACGTTCGGACCCGGCTCCAGATCGACGCCGACCCGCTCGTACGAGCGGAAGTCGACCAGTTCGAGCCGGCGGACGTACACAGGCTGTGGATACCGCTCAGCGCTTGTGGACGGCGTGCCCGCCGAACTGCTGGCGCAGCGCGGCGACGGCCTTCATCGCGGGTGAGTCGTCCTGCCGCGAGGCGAACCGGGCGAACAGCGACGCGGTGATGACGTTCAACGGCACGGCCAGCCGGACTGCCTCGTCGACCGTCCACCGGCCCTCGCCCGTGTCCTCGGTGTAGCCACTCAGCTCGGCCAGCTCCGGGTCCTCGTCGAGGGCACGGTCGAGCAGGTCGAGCAGCCAGGAGCGGACGACGGTGCCCTCGCGCCAGGACTTGAACACGCCCGGCACGTTGGTCACGATCTCCGACTTGGCGAGCAGCTCGTAGCCCTCGGCGTAGGCGTGCATCAGGCCGTACTCGATGCCGTTGTGCACCATCTTGGCGTAGTGGCCGGCACCGACCGGGCCGGCGTGCACGAAGCCGAACTCGCCGGCCGGCTTGAGCGCCTCGAAGATCGGCAGCAGCCGGTCGACGTGCTCCTGCGCGCCGCCGACCATCAGGCCGTACCCGTTCGTCTTGCCCCAGACGCCGCCGGAGACGCCGACGTCGAGGTAGCCGATGCCCTGCTCGGCGAGCCGCTCGGCGCGGGGCGCGTCGTCGCTGAACCGGGAGTTGCCGCCGTCGATGATGATGTCGCCCGCACCGAGCACGCCGGCGAGGTCGTCGATGGTCGTGTCGGTGACGCTGGCCGGGACCATCACCCAGACGGCGCGGGGCGCGTCGAGCTTGTCGACCAGCTCGGCCAGGCTCGCGGCGTCGCTCAGCTCCGCGTTGCGGTCGTAGCCGACCACCTCGTGCCCGGCGGCGCGCAACCGCTCACGCATGTTGCCGCCCATCCGGCCGAGCCCTACCAGGCCGAGCTGCATCTGTTCCTACCTCCGCTGCGTCTGGATCAAGAAGTGTGCGATCAGCGGGAGACGCGGATCGGCATGATCAGGTACCGGTACCCCGAGATGACCTCACCATCCTCGCCCGCGGGGGAAATCACCGCCGGCTTGAACGCGTCGACGAACGTGAGCAGCGCGAACTGGGCACCCAGGTTGTTCAGGCCGTCGATCAGGTACTGCGGGTTGAAGCCGATGGTCAGCGCCTCACCGGTGAAGGTGGCGTCCATGGCCTCGCTGGCCCGGGCCTCCTCGGTGCCGCCGGCCTCGACGACGAGCCCGTCGGAGCTGAAGCTGAGCAGCACCGGGGTGGTGCGCTCGGCGACCAGGGCGACCCGCTTCACGACCTCGATCAGGGTGCTCACCGCCACCCGGGCCTCGGCGTTGTGGCTGCTCGGGAACAGCGAGCGGACCGGTGGGTAGTTCGCGCCGTCGAGCAGCCGGCTGGTGGTGCGCCGGGTGCCGCCGGAGAAACCGATCATGCCTTCGCCGGCTGCGCCCTGGGAGAGCGCCATGGTGACCTGGCCGCCGAGCGGGCCGAGGGCCTTGGCGGTGTCGTGCAGGGTCCGGGCCGGCACGAGGGCGTTGATGCTCATCTCGGGGTTGTCCGGGTTCCACTCCATCTCGCGTAGGGCGAGGCGGTACCGGTCGGTGGCGAGCATGGCCAGGTTGCCGCCGGAGAGCTCGATCCGGACGCCGGTCATCATCGGCAGGGTCTCGTCCCGGCCGGCGGCCACGGCGACCTGGGCGACGGCTGCGGCGAACGCCGCGGCGTCGACGGTGCCGGCGCTCTCCGGCATCTCCGGGAGGGCGGGGTAGTCCTCCACCGGCATGGTGGGCAGGGTGAACCGGGCACTGCCGCAGACCAGTTCCAGATGCGCGCCCACCGCAGCGATGTCGACCGGCTTGGCCGGAAGCGCCTTGGTGATCTCGGCGAGCAGCCGCCCGGAGACCAGCGCGGCACCGTCGGCGTCGCCCTGCACCTCGACGGTCACCTGGCTGGAGACCTCGTAGTCGAAGCCGGAGACCTGCAGGTTGCCGTCGGTCACCCGGAGCATCACGCCGGCCAGCACCGGTACGGAAGGCCTGCTGGGCAGGCTCTTCGCGGTCCACGCCACGGCCTCGGCGAGCGCGTCGCGCTCTACTCGGAACTTCATCAATGCCTCCGCGTCGACGTCAGCGACAACTCTCTCATGCCGACCGCTGCCTACCGTCCCGCCCGACCGTGCGGGTACCCATCGCACCTTAGGGCGCGGGGGCATCGGCTGTGCGCCCGACCCCGCAGATCGCGTCGGTGCCGGGCGGGCTGTCCCGGCCGTTCCGAACCCGATCCACAGGAAGCCCAACGGTGATGATTGGTTTTTGTTCTCTTAGAAGAAGAAACTCATCGTCTTCATCGCACCTGTGGAAACTGTGGAAAACCGACGTTTTGGCAGCTCAGGCAGGTTATCCACCGGTGGATTGGCTGTGGAGAACCAGGGGTACAACCGGCCCCTCGATCCACAGGCCGCCCGGCAGCGCCCAGTTGTCCACAGCTGTCCACCGGTTATCCACCGGTTATCCACCGACTTTCTCCCCAGACCTGTGGACGGACCGACCCGTTCGGATCGCCGTCGTCCCCAGAACCTTCAACAGGAAATCCACAGGACCCCTCAGATCGGTGGACAACGCAGGCGTTGTCCCCAGGCGTCCACAGGCTCGTCCCCAGGGTTTTCCACAGCCTGTGGGTAACCGGCTGGGAGCGGACGGTAGTTTTCCACCGACTGTGGAAAACCAGCTGTGGAAAACTGGCTGTGGCTGTGGACAACGAGCAGCGGTGGTGGACGGGCATCGCCCGATTCTGTGGCCTCAACCCGGTCGAGGGTCGAGCCCGAACCGCTCGGGAGGCCCTGTGGACAACGGACCCGTCAGGCGGAATGTGTCCGGGGTCACCCACCTTGGAACGCGCGGACGCCCGGCCGGATCCGGCCGGGCGTCGGGTTCTCGCGCCGCGCGGGTAGGCGGCGGGCGTACGGCTCAGGTGGTCTGCTTGATCCGGTTGGTCAGCTCGGCGATCTGGTTGTAGAGCGAGCGACGCTCCGCCATCTGCTGACGGATCTTCCGGTCGGCGTGCATGACGGTGGTGTGGTCGCGACCCCCGAACGCCTGCCCGATCCGGGGCAACGACAGGTCGGTCAGCTCGCGGCACAGGTACATGGCCACCTGGCGGGCGTTGACCAGCACCCGGGACCGGGAGTGCCCGCGCAGGTCCTCCAGGCTGACCCCGAAGTAGTCGGCGGTGGAGACCATGATCTGGTCGGCGGTGATCTCGGGGCCGGCGCCGTCGGGGATGAAGTCCCGCAGCACCTCCTCGGCCAGCGAGAGCTCCACGGTCGACCGGGTGAGGCTGGCGAACGCGGTGACCCGGATCAGCGCCCCCTCCAACTCACGGATCGAGTTCGACACCCGCGAGGCGATGAACTCCAGCACGTCCGGCGGGGCGTACAGCCGCTCCTGGGCCGCCTTCTTCTGCAGGATCGCGATCCGGGTCTCCAGGTCCGGTGGCTGGATGTCGGCCAGCAACCCCCACTCGAACCGGGTTCGCAGCCGGTCCTCCAGCGTGGCGAGCTGCTTCGGCGACCGGTCCGAGGTGATCACGATCTGCTTGTTGGCGTTGTGCAGGGTGTTGAAGGTGTGGAAGAACTCCTCCTGGGTCCGCTCGCGGTTCTCCAGGAACTGGATGTCGTCGATCAGCAGGATGTCGACGTCGCGGTAGCGGCGCTGGAACGCGCTGGTCTTGTCGTCCCGCAGCGAGTTGATGAAGTCGTTGGTGAACTCCTCGGTCGAGACGTACCGGACCGAGCGGGCGTTGCCGAGCGTGGTGGCGTAATGGCCGATGGCGTGCAGCAGGTGGGTCTTCCCCAGCCCGGAACTGCCGTAGATGAACAGCGGGTTGTACGCCTTCGCGGGCGACTCGGCCACCGCGACCGAGGCGGCGTGCGCGAACCGGTTGGACGAGCCGATGACGAACGTCTCGAACATGTACTTCGGGTTGAGCCGGTTCCCACCGGCCTCCGCGCCGCCGGGCCGCCGGTCGTCCCGGCCGCCGGGCCGGTGATCCGCGACGCTGCGCCCCGGACCGCTGTCCGTCGCGCCGTCGCGGGGCAGCCGCGGGCCGCTCGCCGGCCCGGCGTCGCGGTACCGGGGCTCGTAGGGCCGGCTGTCGGCACCCGAGCGCCCCTCGTAGCCGCGCCGGCCCGGCGGAGGCGGTTCGGCGAAGGCGGCGCTGAACAGCGGCTCCTGGGCGTCCCGGCTGGCCGGCACCAGCCCTGGCCGGTGACCGTCGGAGCGCCCGGGGGCGTCATCCGCCGACAAGTGCTCCGACGTGTCGCGCTCCGGGTAACCGGCGTCCTCGCGCCCGGAACCGGCCGGCCGGCCGCGGCCGGCGTGGGCCTGCTCACCCCGGTCCGGGTACCCGGGGGCGGGGAAGCCGGGCTCCGGCTCGTGCCGGTCCGCTCCCTGCCCGTTGTAGCCGCGGGCGTCGAAGCCGGGCGGGGCGTCGAAGCCGGGCGGGCCGTCGGCGTCGGGGACGCTGCGGTAGACCGTGCCCGCCGGGCGTCCGGCCGCGTCCTCGGCCACCCGAACGGTGACGGCCACCTGGATCGGCCGGCCGAGCCGCCGGGTCAGCGCCTCGGTGATGGCGGGCCGCAGCCGGGACTCGATCACGTCGCGGGTGAACGCGTCCGGGACGGAGAGCAGTGCGGTGTCCTCCACGATCGCGCGGAGGCGGGTGAGCCGCAGGTACGCGCGTTGCTGCGCGGAGATGATCTCATCGGCGAGCTCGTCCGTGGTCGCGGTCCACACCGCGGCAAGGTCGGTAGTACCGGCCACCGTCGTGCCACCCCCTCGCCTCTGCTCCCGACCGCCGCTGGTCCAGCCCGAACGGCTGACCGGTCGTCGTCGTTATCCACAAGTTATCCACAGCCTGTGTACCGACCGATTGTGGCCTCCCGCCGGACGCGGGTCGGACCTGCCCCCGGTCTGGGCGGGCGCTGAAGCGGGTTCCACCGTGCCGAACGATTCACTACCTTGTCCGGTCTTGCCTGCCGACGCCAATCGGCTGCCGGCGCGGACCGCAAACGCGCACGCTAACAGCGGGGGGCGGGGCCCATCAACCGTCACCGCGTGGCACCCTTGTCGGCATCAGTGAAAACCACCGCTTCGGTCGCGCTCGCGGCCTGGCGGGGCCGTCGTACGAGGTGTTTGACGGTCATTGCCCCCCTGCGTAGGCTGGAGCGGCTGCTCTACCGCCCTCTGCTAGGGTGGTGCGTGCTTGCTGTCCGCGGTCGTCCTCCCCGCATAGTCGGGGTCCCGCGCCCTCGGGCAGCACCGATCGGGGCCACCGCCGAGGGTGGCCTGGACCACCACACGACCCCTGCGGGCCTACGCGCGGGGCGTATGAAAACGGAGAGCCTGACGTGAGCAAGCGCACCTACCAGCCGAACAACCGCCGGCGCGCGAAGACCCACGGCTTCCGGCTGCGCATGCGCACCCGGGCCGGCCGCGCCATCCTCTCGACCCGTCGTTCCAAGGGCCGCACCCGCCTGTCGGCCTGAGGCCGACCGGTCCGGTCCGGGGGACGTGGGCAGTAGTGCTGGCGGCCGCGCAACGACTGCGGCGCAGCAGCGACTTCGCCGCAGCGGTCCGGGCTGGCCGTCGAGCCGGCCGAGGCTCACTCGTCGTCCACCTGACACTGCCCGCCACACCCGGCACCACCATCGATACCTCGCCGAAGCCGGCGCGGACCCCCGGTGCGGAGGAAACCTCCGTACCGACCCGCGCCGGCTTCGTCGTGTCCAAGGCCGTCGGCCCTGCCGTGGTACGTAACACGGTTCGGCGTCGGTTGCGGCATCTGGTCCGCGAGCGGCTGGCGGCCCTGCCGGCCGGCAGCATCCTGGTGGTACGCGCGTTGCCGGCCGCAGCCGAGGCGTCGTACGCCCGGCTCGGGGCCGACCTCGACGGGGCGCTCGCCACCGCCCGCACACCCCGGGGGCGGCGGTCCCGATGAGCAGCGGTTCCGCCGCGCCACGGCCGACGAGCCCGGGTGCCCGGGTGCTGACCTGGCCCATCGTCGCGTACCGTCGTTGGATCAGCCCGGCGCTGCCGGCCCGCTGTCGGTTCTACCCATCGTGCAGTGCATACGCCCTCGAGGCGGTCTCCCGGCACGGCGCGCTCCGGGGAGTCGGCCTGACGGTCCGGCGGTTGTCGCGCTGCCACCCCTTTCACCCAGGTGGATACGACCCGGTGCCCGAGCCGGGCGGTCGCCGCCGTGCCGATGTGACTGGAGCCTGAGAATTGTTCAGTCTGGACTGGATCTACTACGCGATCTCGTGGATCCTGCTGACCTGGCACTCGGCCTGGGATGCCATCGGCGTGCCGGTCAACGCGGTGATCGGTACGAACTGGTCCTGGATCCTGGCCATCGTCTTCCTGGTGGTCACCGTCCGGGTGATCCTGTTCCCCGTCTTCGTCAAGCAAATCAAGTCCCAGCGGGCCATGCAGGCGCTCCAGCCCAAGGTGAAGGAGCTCCAGGAGAAGCACAAGGGTGACCGGGAGACGCTCCAGAAAGAGATGATGGAGCTCTATCGGAAGGAAAAGGCCAACCCGCTCATGGGCTGCCTTCCGATGTTCCTCCAGATCCCGGTCTTCCTCGGTCTCTTCCACGTGCTGCGCCGCCTCGACCCGGGGAAGAGCGAGAACAACAAGACCCTCTACGGCTGGGCGGTCGAACAGTTCAACAGCGCCTCCAGCGCCAAGATCTTCACCGCCCCGATCGCCGGCAAGTTCGGCTCCACCGCTGACGAGTTGGCGGCGCTGAACGCCAACGGCACCACCGTGAAGGTGATCGCTGGCATCCTGGTTCTGATCATGATGGGCACCACCTACCTCACCAGCCGCCAGATGATCCTCAAGACCGGCTGGGCGGAGGACCCGCAGCAGAAGATGATCCAGCGCCTGATGCTCTACGGCATCCCGCTGTCGCTGCTCGTCTCGGGTGCGATCTTCCCGATCGGTGTGATCATTTACTGGGTCACCAACAACATGTTCACTCTCGGCCAGCAGCAGTGGGTGCTGCGCAAGTACCCGCCGCCGCCCACCCCGGGCCGCACCGGTGCCCCCGGGTCCCGCGGGCCGGTCCAGCCGGCCAAGAAGATCGGCGGGCTGCTCGGCCGCAAGGCCGCCCCGGCCCCGGTCAAGCAGGCCCCGTCCGCCCCGAAGATCGCCGGCCCCAAGCCGGGTGCCAAGCCGGTCAACCCGAAGAAGGGCGGCCCGGCCAAGCGTCAGGGCTGATCCTCCCGCCGTCCGTCGCCGGCCCGGCCGGCGACGGACGGACCCGGCCCCCTGGCAGCCGCCCCCAAGGCAGGCGCCGGGCCGGAACCGCCGCGCCCAGCGCGGACACGGGCGAGAGTGGCCCGTACAGACGTGCCCAGGGCACCGGTGATCTCCCGCCGGACCCGGGAAACCAGCGGACCCGACGGTCCGGCCGAGCGAGTACGGAGATGAGACCGTGACCGAGACCAGCATCCCCAGCGCTGACCAGTCCGTGGACGAGGAGAGCGCACCGATCGAGGCCACCGACGACACCGAGGCGGAGGAGGGCAAGGCCGGCTCGGGCACGCGGGAGAAGAAGGCCCCGGCCGAGAGCGAACTGTTCCGGCAGAGCGAGATCGCGGCCGACTACGTCGAGGGGCTGCTCGACATTCTCGACTACGACGGGGACATCGACGAGCTGGTGTCCGGTGGCCGCCCGGTAGTCGAGGTGGTCGGCGACGGGCTGCAGAACCTGGTCGGTCAGCGCGGCGCCACGGTGGAGGCGCTCCAGGAGCTGGCCCGGCTGGCGGTGTTCCGGCAGACCGGCACCCCGAGCCGGCTGCTGCTCGACGTCGGTGGCTACCGGGCCAACCGCCGCAAGGAACTCGCCGCCGTCGCCAAGAACGCGGTGGAAAAGGTCAAGGAGTACGGCGAGGCGGTGCGGCTGGAGCCGATGTCCGCGTTCGAGCGCAAGTGCGTCCACGACGTCGTCAACGCGATGAGCGGGGTGGAGAGCGAGTCCGAGGGCGTCGAGCCGAACCGCCGCATCATCGTCCAGCCGGCGGACTGATCGGGTGACACACGACGACACCACGGCTGACGCCGTGACCGGCCCGGGTGGCACGCCGCCCGGGCCGTCGCCTGTCGGGTCCCGCCAACACGCCGACGCGCCGGACCCTAGCGACGTGCCAGATCGGAACGGGGTACTGGACCCAAGCGACGTGCCAGATCGGGACGACGTGCCGGACGCGAGCGACGCGCCGGACCCGGCCGTTGCGGCGTTGCCGCCGGAGTTGGCCGAGGCGGCGCGTTCTCTCTTCGGCGACCGGCTCGACCTCGCCGCCGCGTATGCGGAGGTGCTCGCCACCGACGGCGTGCTCCGGGGCCTGATCGGGCCGCGCGAGGCCCCACGGATCTGGGAGCGGCACCTGCTGAACTGCGCCGCGGTGGCGGAGCGCATCCCGGAGGGCGCGTCGGTGCTGGACGTCGGATCCGGCGCGGGTCTGCCCGGCCTGGTACTCGCGATCGCGCGCCCCGACCTGACAGTGACGCTGGTCGAGCCGCTGGCCCGGCGTACCTCGTTCCTCGTCGAGGTCGTCGAGAGGCTAAGTCTGACGAAGGCCGTCCGGGTGTTCCGGGGCCGGGCCGAGGAGGCGTCAACGGGGTCCACCGGTGTCGGGCCGTTCCGCGCGGAGATCGTCACCGCGCGAGCGGTGGCCCCACTCGATCGGCTCTCCGCCTGGTGCCTACCGCTGGTGGTGTCCGGCGGACGCCTGTTGGCGGTGAAGGGATCGTCCGCCGGCGACGAGATCGCCGAGCATGCCAAGGCGGTTGCCAAACTGGGCGGGGGTGAGCCCAAGGTGCACCACTGCGGGGTCGGGGTGATCGAGCCGCCCGCGACGGTGGTGGAGATTGTCCGGGAGCGGGTCGTGAACCAGCCGCGGGTCAAGCCCGCGGCGAAGCGGACGCGTGGTGGGTCACGCCGGGGTCGCTGATCCGACTTCCCTGAATCTCCGCTGGCTTCCCACCGCAGGTCGCGTCGTTGATAGTGAGACGGGTGTGCGGTGGTCTGAAGAACCCGACGTGGACCGGCCGTGCCTGTCCGCCGTAGGCTGGCCGCGCGTCGATAGTGTGGAGCGGGCGGCATCTGCGCCCCGTGGGACCCCGGCCGCTTCCGCCGGGCCGTAGGCTCCGTGGTGCGACGAGCGTGGCCAAGACGACGGGTGCGGACCGACCATCCGGAGCGGGCAGGGATGACAGGTGCATGACGACGGCAGGTACGACGATCCACGGGTGACGACCGGCCGCGGGGGACACTCCGCGGCCGACCCCGTTTCACGTGAAACCGACCAGCGTGATCGGGCCACCCACCCCCCGGACCCGGGCTCGCCGTCAGTCGACTGCGATCCGGCGGTTCGCCGCGACGTGCCGACCGGCTCGGGTGGCGCCCCGCATTCCGTGGGAAGGCCCGGCACGGTCTACGGTGCGAGCCGCCCCGATGACCTGGCCGTCGCCAAGCGCGCCGCGGCGGAACAGCGCGACACCGCCGCGCCCGTCCGGTTCGAGCCGTCACACTCGGCCGTGGCTGCTGTTCCCCGACATCCCGCACCCGGTGCGGTGCCCGATGCGACCCCCGGAGTCGCTGTTCCTGTCGACACGCCGGTACCGCCGGCCGGGGCCTTCGGGCCCGATCCGGCGGATGCCGCGTACGTTTCACGTGAAACCCCGACGCGCGAAGAGGATGACCCACCGTTGGCTATGGAGGCTATGCGCGCCGTGCAGATCCTTAATCCGAGTGGCGAGGTGACCATGCCCCGCCCTGAGCGGACCCGGGTGATGTGCGTCGCCAACCAGAAGGGCGGCGTGGGTAAGACCACGACCACGGTGAACCTGGCGGTGGCGCTCGCCCTGCACGGAAACCGGGTCCTCGTGGTCGACCTCGACCCGCAGGGCAACGCGTCGACCGGGCTGAGCGTCCCGCACCATACCGGGGTCCCGGACGTCTACGACTGCTTGATCAACAGCGTGCCGCTGGAGGAGGTGGCCCAAGGCGTCGAGGGCATCCCCAATCTGTGGTGCGTGCCGGCCACGATCGACCTGGCCGGTGCGGAGATCGAGCTGGTGTCGGTGGTTGCCCGGGAGTCTCGCCTGGTCCGGGCAATCGCCGCCTACCCCGGGCACTTCGACTACGTCTTCATCGACTGCCCGCCGTCGCTCGGCCTGCTCACCGTTAACGCGCTGGTGGCCGCGCAGGAGGTGCTGATTCCGATCCAGTGCGAGTACTACGCGCTGGAAGGGCTCAACCAGTTGATCAACAACATCAACCTCGTCCGTCAGCACCTCAACCCGAGGCTGGAGGTTTCCACCATCCTGCTCACCATGTACGACCGGCGTACCCGGCTGGCCGACGCGGTGGAGCAGGACGTCCGGAACCACTTCGGCGACAAGGTGCTCCAGGCGGTCATCCCCCGGAACGTCCGCGTCTCGGAGGCTCCGAGCTACGGCCAGTCGGTGGTGACCTACGATCCCGGTTCACGGGGGGCGACGAGCTATTTCGAGGCCGCCCAGGAAATCGCCGAGCGTGGGGTCAAGGCACCGGTGAGCCGGAATGTGTAGTGCGGACGAGTCGCTGGGAGGCGTCGTATGAAGAACCGTCCTCGGGGCGGTCTGGGTCGGGGTCTCGGTGCCCTGATTCCCACCGGTCCGGTCCAGCCCGCCGGAACGATGACGGCGACGCCTGAGGCCGGTGAACGCGCCGCCCAGGTTCCGCCGGCGATCGCCGGGTCCGCAGCGACCGAACCGATGGCGGCGCCGGAGCCGGTGGTGACCGAGTCCGAACTGACGGGGCCCGAGTCGACGGAGCCCGAGCTTCAGCTCAGCCCGGTGCCGGGCGCCCGGTTCGCCGAGATCCCGGTCGACGCGATCATGCCCAACCCGAAGCAGCCCCGCCAGGTCTTCGACGAGGAGGGGCTGGAGGAACTGAAGACCTCCATCCAGGAGGTCGGTTTCCTCCAGCCGATCGTGGTACGGGCGCTGGACGGCGAGAAGTACGAACTCGTCATGGGCGAGCGCCGGTGGCGGGCCGCACAGGCGGTCGGTCGGGAGAACATCCCGGCGATCATCCGGGACACCCGCGATGACGCCATGCTCCGGGACGCGCTGCTGGAGAACATTCATCGGGCCAACCTCAACCCCCTGGAGGAGGCCGCCGCCTACCAGCAACTGCTGGAGGAGTTCGGCGCGACGCACGAGGAGCTGGCCCGGCGGATCGGCCGCAGCCGACCGCAGATCTCCAACACCATCCGGCTGCTGAACCTGCCCGCCCCGGTGCAGCAGCGGGTCGCTGCCGGGGTGCTGTCCGCCGGTCACGCCCGCGCGCTCCTGAGCCTGGACGAGGCTGAGGCCCAGGAGCAACTGGCGCTGCGCATCGTCGCCGAAGGGATCTCCGTCCGATCCACCGAGGAGATCGTCGCGCTCGCGCTGGCGGACGGTCCGGCCAACAGCCCCGCCGCGAAGCGACGGACCAAGCCGCACGCCCCCGCCCTGACCGATCTCGCGGACCGGCTCTCCGACCGGTTCGACACCCGTGTGAAGGTGGACATCGGACGCAGCAAGGGCAAGATCACGATCGAGTTCGCCACGGTCGACGACCTCGAGAGGATCGTCGGCCTCATCGGGGTCGGCCAGGAGGAAGCCGAGGACTGACCCGGATTGGACCCCGGCCGCGCCATCCGTGCAGGACGGCGCGGCCGGATTGTCTTCCGGCCCCTCCCGGCACGGGAGGCGCCACCGTAATCACAAGTTACGCAACAACCGCAGCAGGCGGCCGGCTACGGTCAGCCTCGCCGCAGCGGCTCCGGGTCGACTCGAACCTGCCCCCGCCCGGAAGTGCTCGGCGTGGACCGAGGCGAGCACGTGGATTCGTGAAGGAGAAGCCGGTCCGTGTGTTGCGGGGCTGAGCCCCGCGATGGCGGGACCTGTTAGTCGGTGAACCGGGGCGACGCGGGGTTCTGAACGCGGACGGCAGAGCAGCCCTCTGTGTGGGCCCCTGCGGACATGATTGGCGTGACGCGGCCTCGGGGGTGGCCGGGATCAATCACGAGGCCCCAGGGCCGCCAGGAAGCCCGCCCTGATGGTAGGGGTGACGGCGCGGCGGCTCGGAACCAATCATGTGTGCCCGGTAGCGCCCGGGGCGACGTTCCACGTGAAACTTCCGCTACGCCCGGCGGGCGCCGTCAGGAATCCGTCCCGGGAAAGCCCAGCCCGCCGGGCTCTGCGACCACACCGCCATTGCGGCCCTCTCCAAGCGGCCTGCATGCCGCCTGCCAACGCGCCCACAGTCGTGGCTCCAGTGGCATCGGTGGCATCGGTGTGCGGACTGAAGGACGCGAACGGGCGTCCCGTTCCACGCCATCCCGTTTAGGTGAGGCCGCCAGCCGTGGATGGAGCCGGCCTCCCGCCGCAGCGAGCCGCCCGGCCCTGCCTCTGGGCGCAGGTGGTTCGCCAGCGGGAACGAAGCGCCGCCCGCGAGGGAGGGCCCGTTTCACGTGAAACGGGCCCCTGCGGTGGGGCCGTCGACGAGTGAAGTCACATCGGTCGACGGCGGCGTGGTGGCCCCACGAGGCCGGACCCGCTGACGGAGGTGACCAGAAGCGGGTGGGGCGCGTCGCCTTGGCTTCGGGCCGGACCGGCCGGGGACGAAGAGCGGCACATGCCGAGGAGTAGGACTAGTAGCAGAGGGGGCAGGACCGAGGGGGCAGGACCGAGGGGGCAGGACCGAGGGGGCAGGACCGAGGGGGCAGGGCTGGGCGCCGGCGGTGGAGCGGAGATCGGGCCCAGAGCCGAAGGCCGGGGTCCGGCCAGTACGGGCGGCCACGAGAGGGCGAGAGTCGGCGGGGCCAGCGCTCGGGTCCCGCCAGCCCGTGTGGGCCGGGCGCTACTCGGATCGCCACCGTCGGTTTCACGTGGAACCGCGGACGGGGCCGACGACCAGGAAGCCGGGAGGGCGGGACGCATCGGCACGCCCGGTGCGGGGGCGTGCGTGCGTCCTGGGCGGCATACACAGTCGGCCGGTCCCTGGGAGCGCGCTGGGTCGGACGGGCGCACCGTGTGGTGCCATGTCATCGGGCTCGCTCTCGTAAGCCCCAGCCGGCTCGGTGCCCGCCGCGGTGCCAGGCTCTAGTCCCGCTTGCCGTGCCGGACTCTGTCCGGCCGCCGGAGGTCACGTGGCGGCATTCCGTGGCCGACCCCGGGCACTCCACCTCCCGCGCGACCTGTTCCTTCGGGGAGTAGCCGCCGAGCCGGATGAAGCCATGGAAGTCAGCGTGCCGGGGCGGAGCGGATCACGGCGGGGGCACCCGTGGCCGGCAGAGGCCGGATGGCCGACCGGTCGCGAGGCAGCGTCGCGGCGGCCCGGTTTCGCGCCCGGCCGCAGCACCGCGATAGATCTCGTCCACCAGAACACTCGCCCCTCGGCTCGTCCCGCGCGCCCCTGAACGGGGCTCGAAGTACTCACATTCTGGTGGCTGGGACAGCGACCCATCTCGCTTCGGTTCGTTAGGTACGAGGGAGCTGGTGGGCTGTGTACAACTTTGCTGCCGAGCCGCCAAGTTATCCACAGCGGTTTTCCACAGGCACCCCCCGTTTCACGTGAAACCCCGCGTGAAACGCGGTGCCAGCCTGTGGATGACGCGGAGTGTTGATGGCCCTGGGGGCCTGTGGATAACGTGTGGATAGCCGATGCGTTGTCGAGCCGGAGCGGGCTGACCGGAGCGGGGGCGAGTGGCTGTGGCCGGCCCGGCGTACCCGAGGGCAGGCGAATCAGGTAGGGACAGCCGTGGCTCGCTCGGTTAGGGTCAGCGTCGTGCACGACACCCCTCCCTCAGTTCCCGATTTCACCTCCTGGCCCTCTTTTCCCTTCGAGGGCGATCTTCAGGTCAAGCACCTCGACGCCCCGGTCGCGGTGGAGCCCCCGCGCAAGGGCGAGGGAGCTCAGGAATGCACGGCGTGCGGTGCGCCGGACGACGCGTACATCTGGGTCGGCGAGCGTTGGCGGGTTCGGGCCATGGACCGGCCGACCGGGCTACCGATGGTGCTGATCCTGGAGGCCCGTTCCCACCTCGACCTCGGTGACCTGCCCAACCTGCTCGCCGCCGAACTGGGCGTGATGACGGTCCGGCTGGAACGGGCCATCCGCTCCCTCGACGGCGTCGCGCGGGTCCACGTCAACCGCTGGGGTGACGGTTCCGCCCACCTGCACCTGTGGTTCCTGGCCCGGCCGTACGGGCGACTCCAGCTCCGGGGCACGTTCCTGTCGCTGTGGGACTCGATCCTGCCGCCCATCTCCGAGGAACAATGGCGGGAGAACCTGGCCCTGGTGGCCGCCTGGCTGGCCGATTTCGGCGGCCGGCCGCTGGCCGAGCCGCCCCGCATCCAGTGGCAGGCACCGTCGAGCATCGCCGCGCAGTCGTCCGCCCCCGCCCCCGCCCCGGACGAGGACGACACGATCGGGGTGATCGAAGCGGCCGAGGAGATCCCGGAGCCGGACGGCGCGGAGGACGCCGCCGCCCCGCCGACCGACGAGCCGACCGGTGAGCCCGGACGCCCCTGACACCGTGCAGCGGTCAGGCGCGCGGGAAAGTCAGGCGCGCGGGAAAGTCAGGCGGGACGGGCGGCGGCCCGGCTCACCAACGACCCGAGCAGCCGGCCGAAGTCCAGACCGGCGGCCTGCACCGCGAGCGGCAGCAGCGACGTCTCCGTCATCCCCGGCGAGACGTTGACCTCCAGCACATGCGGCTGGCCGTCCGCGTCCACGATGAGGTCGACCCGGGACAGGTCGCGCAGCCCGAGCGCGATGTGCGCGGCCACGGCCACCTCGGCCACCGTGGCCGCGACCTCCGGGCCCAGCCGGGCAGGGGCGTGCCAGGTGGTCCGGCCGGCGGTGTACCGGGCCGCGTAGTCGTACACGCCGTTGCGGGGCACGATCTCCACGGCGGGCAGCGCCTGCGGCCCCTCCCCGAGGTCGACCACCGAGACGGCGACGTCCATGCCGGGGACGTACCGCTCGACGAGCGCCGTCGAGTCGTACGCGAAACAGCCGACCATCGCGGCCGGCAGCGACGCCGCCGCCCGGACCACGGCGGCGCCCAGCCCGGAACCGCCCTGCGCCGGCTTCACCATCAGCGGCAGGCCCAGCCGGTCGACGATCCTGTCCAGCACCGCCACCGCGCCCAGCTCGGAGAACCGGTCGTGTGGCAGCGCCACCCAGTCGGGGGTGGGGATGCCGGCCTCCCGAAGCACCGCCTTGGCCGACGGCTTGTCCCACGCCAGCCGGGACGCGCGGGCGTCACAGCCGACGTACGGGACGTCGCAGAGGTCGAGTACGCCGCGCAGCGAGCCGTCCTCGCCGGTGGCGCCGTGCAGGGCGATCACCACGGCGTCGGGCGGGTCGGCGACCAGCGCCGGCAGCAGGGCGATGTCGGCGTCCCGCAGCTCCGCCTCCACCCCGACGGCCCGGAGCGCGTCGAGCACCCGGCGGCCGGACCGGAGGGAGACGTCCCGCTCGTAGGAGAGCCCACCGGCGAGCACCAGCACGTGAGGCTCGGCGGAGGGGGCGGTCACGGTGATGCGCTCGGCAGGGGTCGAAGCCATGCCGGAATCATGCCAAGTCGGGTCCCGGCGCGTCCGCGCCGGCCTGCCCGCGTCGCACCTCGGGACGGTTGACCGTGCCGAACACCCGACGCATGGCGATGTCCTGCTCCATCACGCCGGCCAGCCGCCGCACGCCCTCCCGGATCCGCTCGGGTGACGGGAAGGAGAAGTTCAGCCGCATGTTGCCGGTGCCGGTGCCGTCGGCGTAGAAGCCGGTGCCGGGCACGTACGCCACCCGCGCCGCGATGGCCCGCGGCATCATCGCCTTCGAGTCCAGGCCCTCGGGCAGCGTCGCCCAGACGAACAGGCCACCGGCGGGCTTGGTCCAGGTGGTGCCGGCGGGCATCAGGTCGTCCAGGGCCGCCAGCATCGCGTCCCGGCGTTCCCGGTAGACCTCCCGGTAGACCTTGAGCTGCTCCCGCCACGGCATCGTGCCCAGGTAGGTCGAGACGGCGGCCTGGGCGTACCCGCTGGGGCAGAGGATCTGTGCCTCGTTGGCGATCACCAGCTTGTCGCGCACGGCGTGCGGGGCCAGGATCCAGCCCACCCGCAACCCCGGGGCGAAGGTCTTGGAGAAGGTGCTCAGGTAGAACACCCCGTCGCGGCGGCGGGCCCGCAGCGGGCGCGGGGCGTCACCCTCGAAACCGAGCTGACCGTACGGGTCGTCCTCGACCACCAGCAGGCCGGCGCGTTCGCAGATGTCGAGCACCCGTTCGCGTCGTTCCTCGCTGAGCGTCACGCCCGTCGGGTTCTGGTACGTCGGGATCGTGTAGAGGAACTTCACCCGCCGGCCGGCGCGGGCCAACTCCGCGACGGCGACCTCCAGCGCCTCCGGGATCAGCCCGTCGTCGTCCATCGGCACGTGCACCACCTGGGCCTGGGCGGCCTGGAACACCCCGAGCGCGCCGACGTAGGTCGGCCCCTCGGCGAGCACCACGTCACCCGGGTCGAGGAAGAGCCGGGCCACCAGGTCGAGCGCCTGCTGGCCGCCGACGGTGACCACCACGTCCTCCGGCGACGCCCCGCAGGCCGCGTCGATGCCGGAGAGGGTCATCACCTCGCAGATCCGTTCGCGCAGCTCCAGGGTGCCCTGGCCGATGCCGTACTGGAGGGTGGTGGCCCCGTGCTCGGAGCCGAGCCGGCCGAGCATCTCGCCCACCGCGTCCAGTGGCAGGGCGGCGATGTAGGGTGCGCCTCCGGCGAGGGAGACCACCTCCGGCCGGCTGGCCACCGCGAACAGCGCACGGATCTCCGAGGCGGTCATGCCCCGGACGCGCCGGGCGTACCGGTCGGTGTAGTCGTCGAGCGTCGTGCCGGTCATGACATCACCTCGATCGCGTGTCGGGCGGCTTCCGCCTGCCCGGGTTACCCGGGACGCCGCAGACCATGGCGGCGCGGGACGCAGATGCCCGATGGTAGTCCGGTTGGCGGCGATCGGTGCCACGACGTGACCCCCGAGTCCACATCCCGGACCGGTGGACCGGCCGGCGGGGCACCCCGGGTGCATTCGCGCGTCTCCTCCCGTAGCGTCGTCAGTCGGCGTACGATCGCTCGTCGGGGGTCCGAGGCGGCGTCGTTGCACGCCGGTCTCGCCTCCGAGCCTATTTGTGGGGATGCGCCAATGTCTCGACGTCTGGTCAGCTTGACCCTCGACACCCTCGAAGACCTGCCCCGCACCTGCCGGCAGTGCGTCTACTGGGAGCTTGATCCGGTGTCCGCCGACCGAGCCTGCGCGGCTGGCGACCCGGGGCTGGAGAAGGAGGCCTGGGTCTCCCAGACGCTGCTGGAGTGGGGTTCCTGCGGCAAGCTCGCGTACGTCGACGGCATGCCCGCCGGCTTCGTCATGTACGCGCCGCCGGCGTACGTGCCCCGCGCTATGGCGTTCCCCACCTCGCCCGTCTCCGCCGACGCGGCGCTGCTGATGACCGCGTACGTGGTCGCTCCCTTCGCCGGTGGCGGGCTCGGCCGGATGCTCGTGCAGGGCGTGGCCCGGGACCTCACCAAGCGGGGGATCAAGGCGATCGAGGCGTTCGGCGACGCGAAGTTCGGCGACGACGGTGACCCGCCCGGCAGTTGTGTCGCCCCCGCCGACTACTTCCTCTCGGTGGGCTTCAAGACGGTCCGCGCGCACCCGCGCTATCCCCGGCTGCGGTTGGAACTGCGTACCGCGCTGAGCTGGAAGTCCGACGTCGAGTACGCCCTGGAGAAGCTGCTCGGCTCGATGAGCCCGGAGACCCTGCTCCGGCCGGTCCGGCCCGCCCCGGCCACCCGTTCCACCAGCGGCTGACGCCGCACCAACGCGGTCACCGCCGCGCGGGCGCCCCGACCGGTCGGGAATCGTGCAGGCGGACGTCCGGGGCCGGCCCCGCTCACGTGCTCGGGCAGCGGATCGGCCGGATCAGGCAGTCGCCACCCGGCCGGCCGCGACCGCCGCGCGCAGTTCGCTGACGTCGATCGAGCCGGTGGGCACGTCCCGTTCGACCGGGAAGTACATCCGCTGGACGGCGGCCACGATCGCCTCGACGATCCGGTCCCGGAAGCGCGGGTCGATCAGCCGTCCACGGTCCGCCGGGGAGGTCAGGTAGCCCACCTCCACCCGTACCGCCGGCATTCGGGTCAGCCGGAGCAGGTCCCACGTCTTGGCGTGGGTCCGGCAGTCCCGCAGCCCCGTACGGGCCACGATCTCCCGCTGTACCAGCCCGGCCAGCCGCTCACCGGTGGCCGAGGTGACCCCGTTGTCGGTGCCGTAGTGGTAGGTCGCCACGCCCTCAGCCTCCGGATTGGCGTGCCCGTCGGTGTGCAGCGAGATGAACACGTCCGCGCCCAGGGAGTTGGCCAGCTGCGCCCGCTCCATGTCCGGCAGGCAGCTCCCCGGCGCCGGCCCTCGGGTCAGCTGCACCCGCACCCCGGAAGCGGCGAGCCGCCCCTCCAGCCTGCTGGCCAGGTCGTGCACCAGGTCGGACTCGGTCCAGCGCAGTGGCCCGTCCGGCACCACCACCCCCGGATCGGTGCCGCCGTGCCCCGGGTCGATGACCACGATCCGGCCGACCAGGGCCGGGCCGGTCTGCCGGATCGCGTCGGACTCGCGCAGCCACTGCGGCCGGCCGCCCACCACCTTGCGCCCCAGGCGACGCAGCGCCCCCATGGTGTACGGGCCGCAGGAGCCGTCGGGCTTGAGCCCCATCTCCCGCTGGAACTGGGCCACCGCCCGGGAGGTGCGCACGCCGTAGATGGCGTCTGCGCGACCTACGTCGTACCCCATCTCCAGCAGGCGTTCCTGCAGCGATCGGACGTCCTCGCCGATCAGCGGCTCCGGCACCGCGTGGTACAGGGTCCGCGCGCCGAGCCGCCAGCGGGCGGCGTCCAGAGCGCGCCACGTCTCCGCGCCGACCCGCCCGTCCACGCTGAGCCCGCGGGACTGCTGGAACGCCCGGACCGCGCGCTCGGTCACGGCGTCGAAATTGTCGTCGTCGCCCGTGGGCGTCGCGGGGAGCAGGTCGAGGCCGGTCAGCACACCGCGGATCTCGGTCACCGCCGGTCCCCGGTCACCGGGTCGGATCGGACGCACGCTCGACCCCCTTCGCACGGTTGCCGGCCGGTCGTCCCGCGACGCCGGAGGCGGGCCTACGACCCGGGCGGCGACGGGGCGCGGCGTGGCCGACCACCGGACGCCCCCTGGTTGAGGCTATGCGGTCCGGCCCGTCGAGGTGCGATGTCCGCGCAGGTCAAGGGCCGGAAACCCGAAACCCCCGCACCCGGGAGGGGCGCGGGGGTTTCGGAACGCGTCGGTCAGAGCGCGGACTGGATCAGCTTGACCAGCTCGCCCTTCGGCTTGGCGCCGGCGATGGACCGGACCGGCTCGCCGTCCTTGAAGACGGTCAGGGTCGGCACGGACATCACCCGGTAGGCGCGGGCCGTCTCCGGGTTTTCGTCGATGTTGAGCTTCACGATGCTGACCTGGTCGCCCATCTCGCCGGCGATCTCCTCCAGCAGCGGCGAAACCTTGCGGCACGGCGCGCACCACTCGGCCCAGAAGTCGACGAGCACCGGTTTGTCGGACTTCAACACGTCGGCGGCGAAGCTCGCGTCGGTGACCGCCCTTGTCGCTCCCACTATGACTCTCCTCCAGATGCGGTTCGACTCATTCGTCGTTCGGTGCCACGCCGCGCCGGCGTCGCTGGTGCTGCCGGCTCAGGGCTGGATCGTGGCGATGAAGCGCTCGGCGTCCAGGGCGGCGGCGCAGCCCGTGCCGGCGGCGGTGATCGCCTGCCGGTAGGTGTGGTCAACCACGTCGCCGGCCGCGAACACGCCCGGGATGCTGGTCCGGGTGCTCGGGGCCTGCACCTTCACGTAGCCCTCGTCGTCCAGCTCGACCTGGTCGCGGAACAGCTCGCTGCGCGGGTCGTGACCGATCGCCACGAAGACGCCGGTGACGTCGAGAACCTTGCTCTCCCCGGTGTGCACGTTGCGGACCCGTACACCGGTGACTTTGCCGTCGGCGCCGAGGACCTCCTCGACCACCGCGTTCCACTCGACCTTGATCTTGTCGTTGCCCAGCGCCCGCTCGGCCATGATCTTGCTGGCCCGGAACGAGTCGCGCCGGTGGATGATGGTGACCGACTCGGCGAACCGGGTGAGGAAGCTGGCCTCCTCCATCGCCGAGTCACCGCCGCCGACCACCACGATGTGCTGGTTGCGGAAGAAGAAGCCGTCACAGGTGGCACAGGACGAGACGCCGTGGCCGAGGTACTCCTGCTCACCCGGCACGCCCAGGGGACGCCAGGCCGAACCGGTGGAGAGGATGACAGCCTTGGCCCGGTATGCGGTCTCGCCGACCCAGACGGTGCTCACCGCGTCGGAGCCGACGCTGCCGGTGTCCTTCAGCTCGACCCGGGTCACGTCGTCGGTGAGGAACTCGGCCCCGAACCGCTCGGCCTGCTTGCGCATGTTGTCCATCAGCTCGGGGCCGAGGATGCCGTCGGCGAACCCGGGGAAGTTCTCCACCTCGGTCGTCGTCATCAGTGCGCCACCGGACTGCACGCCCTCGATGATCAGGGGATTGAGGTTGGCGCGCGCGGCATAGACCGCCGCCGTGTAACCGGCCGGCCCGGAGCCGATGATGATCAGGTTGCGGACCTCGTCCACTGCCGTCTCCCGATGTGTGTGGTCGCCATCGGCGCGCACACCGATGTCGGTCTGAGTGCCGCCGCCACGCGGACGCCGGCTCCTGACTTGCAGAACGCCATCGTACGAAGTGGGGATTCCCGAGCCGGTCATCCGGTGGGTCAGGTCACGTGGAAGGACGGCAACGCCGATTCCGTCTCGCCGGGCCCGGCCGGTCACGCCGGCCGGCGCACCGCGACCTCACCCTACCCGCGCCCGGTAGCGGGTGTCGGCCCCGGATCCGGGTACGCCGCACTCCGGGCCGCTGACCCACGCCCAGCGCGCCCCGGAGGGGTCGACGAAGCGCACCACCAGCGCCGGGTCCCCCCGGAACCGGGCATAGTCGACCAGGTCGACGGTGAGCGGACCGGCCCCGTGCTCGGTGCTGACCGCCGCGAGGCAGGAGTCCAGGGCGCTCCGTGTGGTGAGCCGGTAGAGGCCATCAGCCGCCGGGAGGCGTTCCCCCCCGACGGCCGGCGGCCCCGCCGATCCCTGCCCCAACGACTTGGCCGGCCCGGTCGGCGGCACGCCGGTGGCCTTGGTGGCCCCGGTGGCCAGCGCCTCCGGCGTCCAGTCGGTGCCGCTGCGCTGTGGGGTGCCGGCCGCGCGGAACGAGTCTTGCGCGCCCCGTGCAGCCCCGGCGGCGGTGGTCGACGCGCTGTCGGACTGCGTGGTTTCGGTGACGAACCGGTTGAGCCCCAGCCCGATGGCGAACACCGACGCCGTGGCCAGCGCCACCGGCCCGGCGATCCGGGCCCAGCGTCGTCCGCGCCGGCCGGGACCGGCGGTCCCGGTACGCCCGGTCGTCGGCCCTGACCCGCCGGCGGCCCGGCGTGACCCGCCCGACGGCTGGGTCGGGACCAGCGCGGCCGGAACGTGGGTCGCGTGGTCGGGGCCGGTCCGGTCCGTGGCGTCCGGCACGGTGGTGGGGTTGGCGGTGGGCGTACCCGGGCCGGCGCCGGCCAGCGCGGCGGCGATCCGGTCGGCGACCGCGAGCGGCATCTCGGGGGCCGGACCGGCCCAGGCCGCGAGGTCCTCACCGACCCGGGCCAGAGCCGGCACCAACGCGTCGTGGGCTTCGGCCCAGGCCGGGTCCTGCTCGACCAGCCGGGCCACGACTGCCTCGTCCGGCGTGCTGTCGAGCGCACCACCGAGGTAGTCGGCGAGCAGGTCGTGGTCGACCTCCCTGAACCCCCCGGCCGTCACGATTCCTCCTGGTTGGCGTCGCGCCGGGAGTGCCCCGACCCAGATCGGACGCCCCCCGCCTGCCGAGGGTTCCCCCGGGTGACGACGGGCACGTCCGGCCCGGCCATGCTCCCGCCGTCGGGTTCGGCGGCGTCCCGGCCGCGCGTTCCGGCCCGCCCCTCCTGCGGCGGGGCGACCCGCCCGGACCGGAGGTTCGGGCGCTCGTCGGTCGTCCCGCCGGGAACGACGCCCGTTCGCAGGTGGCCGAGGGCCACGGCGAGTCGGGCGCGGCCCCGGGCGCAGCGGCTCTTGACCGTCCCCTCGGCGACGTCGAGGATCCGGGCCACCTCGGCGACGGGGTAGCCCTGCACGTCCACCAGCACCAGCGCGGCCCGCTGCTCGACCGGCAGCTCGGCGAGGGCCTGGCGGACCACCAGAGCGGTGTCGTGGTCCTGGACGGGGGCGGCCGGCTCCACCCCGCCGGTCGACGGGCCGTCGTCGGGGCTGTACGTCCCGTCCGGCAGCGGAACGGTCGGGTGCGCCTGCCGGCGACGGATCCGGTCCAGGCAGGCGTTCACCACGATCCGGTGCAGCCAGGTGGTGACGGCGGAATCGCCCCGGAAACGGGCTGCCGCGCGATGGGCGGAGAGCAGCGCGTCCTGGAGCGCGTCGGCGGCCTCCTCTCGGTCGCCGGCCGTCCGCAGGGCCACCGCCCAGAGCCGGTCCCGGTGTCGGTGGAAGAGCTCGGTGAAGGCGTACCGGTCGCCGGCGACGTGGGCGCGGAGCAGTTCCACGTCGCTCGGTCCGACGCCCGGGACGGAGCCGGCCGGAACGGCGACCGGCGGACGGCGCTGGCCGTCCACCGGTACGTCTGTGGTCCGCTCGCCGTGGCCGTCCATCACCACGCCCGCCCCGGGTGGCGACCCGTCGACGGTCGTCGGTTCACGACCCCTGGACCGTGATCTCCTGGACCGTGACCTGGTAGCCCCGGTCGTTCGAGGGCAGCGCGGTGAGCCAGAACAGCAGGAAGCGGTACTTCGTGTCGGCGTCGAAGCCGTTGAAGGTCATGGTGGTGCCGTCGTGCTCCTCGAACGGCTGGCCGACCGGGCTCGTTTTATAGCTCGTAAACAGCGACTTGTCGCCGGCCGAGGTGGAGGGCGGGTCGGTCTTGCCGGCGAAGAGCTGGGCGGACGCCCCGGTGGCGGAGAGGTTCACCTGCACCGACTTGACCGTGCGTTCCTCGCCGAGGTCGATCCAGACCCCCATGCCGCTCTTGCGGTTGCCGAAGTTCGGCTGGGTGTAGGTGTCGGTGTCCCAGCCCTTGTCCTGGTCGCCGTCGATCACCTTCTCGGCGCCGCCCAGCTCGTCGCGGAGCTTGCTGTCCGGGTCGATGATGCGTACGTCGCTCGGCGAGAGCTTGCGCGTGGCGGCGGGGGCCGCCTCGCTGGGCGGGGCGCTGCTGGACGGCCGGGCCACCGGCTCGGTCTGCGGAGGATCGTCGTCCCCGCCCAGCGCGCTGATCCCGATGAGCAGGCCGACCAGGGCGACCGCCAGCAGGCCGGCGATGCCGATGGCGACCTTCCGGCCGCCCACCGACGCCAGTGGGGACGGCTCGTCGCCGGTCTCCGCGGCGAACCGCAGCGGGCCGGCCGGCTCCAGGTACGGCTCTTCCTCGATCGGGATGTCGAGCCGGCCCAGTTCGGCCGCGAGCACGTCCGACGGGGGCGGGGCGATCCCGGCGTCGAGCAGATCCATCGTCAGGTCGTCGAGGTAGGCCGGCACGCCGGCGCGGACCTGCCTCGGCGCGGCGATCGCTCCGCTGGCATCGCGGACGGCGTCCGGGATGGCGGCCCGGCCGTGCCCGGCGGTGGCGCCGTGCAGCGGAGCCTCGGCGTGCGGCCAGTGTCCGGTCAGGGCGAAGTAGAGGATGCCGCCGATCGCCCGGACGTCGTTGTCCTGGCTGTCGGCGCCGTCGGTGCGGGCGTCGGCCAGCACCACCCGGCCCTCTTCGCTGATCATCACGGTGCCGGGGTGCATGTTGCCGTGCACCATGCCGGTGGCGTGCACGGCGGCCAGCGCACTGGCCACCGCGTTGCCGATCGCGGTCGTCCGGCCCGGGTCGAGGGGGCCGTCCGCGACCAGCTCCCGCAGGGACTGCCCGTCCACCCACTCGCGGACCACGTACGCCCGCTCGGCCTCGTCGATGGCGTCGTAGACGCCGACCAGATTCGGGTGGATCACCCGGCTGGCCGCGACGGCCGCCTGGAGCATCTCGGTGGCCGAGTCGCCGCCCGGGTAGCGCAGCACGACCGCGACGGGACGGCGCAGCACGACGTCGACTCCGCGCCAGACCAGCCGGCCAGCGCTGTCGTTGTTGATGTGCTCGACCAGCTCGTACCGCTCGGCGAGGATCTCACCCGCCGTGGGAGCACCGAAGGTCATGATCGGCGGCGCGCTCTCCGCTGCCTCCTGACCCTCGCCGACCTGGGTCACCCGTCCTCCCTCGGTGATCGTGTCGATCGATGGACCCGCGCTGCTGGGCATGTGGCTTCCCGCTCTGCCTGTTGAGGAACCGGCCGACGGTGCCGACGTGGAACGCCTGGCTCAGCCGTACCCGTCGAGAGCGACCTTACCCGGGTTGCCCGTCTCGCCGACATGTCATCTTCCCGCCGTACCCGGCGGAGGTGCCGGGACATGCCGGACTCGTCCGGTTACGGCCGTTGTCGGCCGCGTTGCTGGCACATGTACTGGCCAATCTAGAGGTTGACCGCAAGTAGTCGTCGCAGGGGCCGTACCGGTGTGGCGGGCCAGTTCCGCCGCCCGAATTCCCCACCCAACGGCCCGCCATGCTCAACCTTTCGGCTGGTTGTCCACAGGCACTTACGGTCGCTGACCCGCGAATCGCTGAGTTATCCACAGGTGTATCCCCAGCCTGGTGATCCCCAGTCACCCTGCGTGCCAGCCCGGGCCGGGCACCTGCCGGTCGGACCCGGCGTGGTCCCGGGTCAGCGCCCGATTCGGCTGCGGACCATCCCGATCACCTCGGTGATCTCCCTGATCCGCAGCACCAGGGCCAGCCCCAGGTAAGTCCCACCGATGACCGCGCCGCCGACCACGATCTGCACCGCCGACTGGACCAGTGTGGGTGCGTCGTCGCCCGGCAGCAGCTTCACTACCAGCAACCCGACGACGGTGGCCCCGGCGGCGGCGGCGGCCACCCGCACGAAAGTGCCGCTGATCTGCCCCATCCCGATCCGCCCCACCCGGCCGCGCAGCAGCCACGCCGAGATGACGGCTGCCGCCACGTACGAGACGGCATTGCCGAGCATCATCCCGGCGGCGGCGAAGCTCGCCGCGAAGAGCGAGAAGAGGCCGATCTGTACGGCCGCCCGCAGCCCCACCACCGGGATGTTGATCAGGGCCGGGGTCCGGGTGTCCGGCAGCGCGTAGAAGGCGAAGGTGAAGAGCTGGCTGATCGCGAACGGCACCAGCGCGATGCCCGCCACGACCAGCACCGGGACGGTGTCCCGGGCGTTCTGCTCGGTGAACGCGCCGTGCTGGAACAGGGCGAAGGCGATCGGGGCGGCGAGCACCGCGTAGCAGACCCCGATCGGGGCGAGGACCGCCGTGACCGTCCGGGTGCCCCGGGACAGGTCGGCGGCGAGGTCGGCGTACCGGCCGTCGGCGGCGGCGGCGCTCATCCGGGGCATCAGCGCCGTGATGATCGATACGGCGATGATCCCGTGCGCCATCATCAGCAGCAGGAAGACGTTGTTGTAGATCAGCGGGCCGGCCGCCTTCTCGCCACTGGCCCGGCTGAGCAGGTTGAACACCACGATCAGGCCGAGCTGGCTGACCGCGACGTAGCAGAACATCCAGGCGCCGAGCCGGCCCAGCTCGGCGAGGCCGAGCTTGCCGAAGTCGAAGCGGAACCGCCAGCGGAAGCCGACCTTGCGCAGCGCCGGCAGCAGGCCGGCCGCCTGGATCGCCACGCCGAGCAGGGTGCCCCCGCCGACCAACAGGATGCGCCCGAACGTCATCTCGTCCGGCTCGACGATTTTCGCACCGAAGATCGCGATGTAGAGGCCGCCGGTCGCGATCACCACGATGTTGTTGAGGATCGGCGCCCACATCGGGGCGGCGAAGTGGCCCCGGGTGTTGAGGACCGCGCTGATCAGCGCGCTCAGGCCGGTGAAGAAGATCATCGGCAGCATCAGTCGGGACAGCGCGTTGACCAGGCCGCGGTAGTCGCCGGTCTGCTGGTCGCTGGCGTACAGCCAGGTCAGCACCGGGGCGATCGCGACCGCGATCACCGCCGCCACGGCCAGCGCGATCACCGCCAGGGTGAGTAGCCGCTGGGCATACGCCTGGCCCCGGTCGTCGTCGGTCTTGCGCCGGCGCACCAGCACCGGGACCAGGACGCTGGTCAGGATGCCGCCGAGCAGGAACTCGTAGACCATCCCCGGGAAGATCTGCGCCGTGGTGTAGGCGTCGCCGACCAGGGCACCACCCAGCGCGGCGGTGAGCACGAGCGTGCGCAGGAAGCCCGTGCCCCGGCTGACCAGGCTGCCGATCGCCATCACCGCGCTGTTGGTCGCGGCGCTCGTCTCCGCGACGACCTCCTGCGGGGGCGCGGTCGCCTCCACGGCGGGCTGGTTCAACGGCTCCGCCGAGATGAAGATGGCGTCGTCGCCCGGGGGTCGGCCGCCGCCCTGCGCGGCGTTCGCGCTGCGGTAGAGACCGCCGCTCATCTTCCAGCCTCCATGGGGTACGTCGGAGCCGGGCACCGGCCCGCACCACATGACCATAGTCAACCCCACCGCCTACCCGCGCCCGGCGGATCAGTTCCTCCACCGGCCCGATACGCTGGCGATCCCATGTCCGAAGCCTCCGTTCCCCACGCCGCTGACCGCCGCGAGCTCACCGCCGCGCAGCGCAACGCCGTTGCCGAACTGCTCCGCGTCTCCCCCGTCGCCGACGAGCTGGGCCGCCGGTTCGCCAGGGCGGGCCACGAGCTGCACCTGGTGGGCGGGTCGGTACGCGACGCCCTGCTCGGTCGACTCGGCGACGACCTGGACTTCTGCACCGATGCCCACCCCGACCAGACCCTGCGGATCATCAAGGGCTGGGCCGAGTCGGTCTGGGAGACCGGCCGCGACTTCGGCACCATCGGCTGCCAGCGCGACGGGTTGCGGCTGGAGATCACCACCTTCCGCGCCGAGGCGTACGACCAGGTCAGCCGGAACCCCGTCGTCGAGTACGGCACCAACCTCGCCGACGACCTGAGGCGCCGCGACTTCACGATCAACGCGATGGCGGTCAGCCTGCCCGGACACCGGTTCACCGACCCGCACGGCGGCCTCGACGACCTCGCCGCCAAGGTGATCCGCACCCCCGGCACCCCCGCCGAGTCGTTCGGCGACGACCCGCTGCGGATGCTGCGGGCGGCCCGGTTCGCCGCCCAGCTCCGCTTCACCGTCCACCCGGACGTGCGCGCCGCGATGGCCCGGATGGCAGCCGACCTCGACCGGATCACCGCCGAGCGGATCCGCGACGAGTTCACCAAGCTGCTCTGCGGCGCGGACCCGATCACCGGCCTTCGGCTGCTGGTCGACACCGAGTTGGCCGACCGCTTCCTGCCCGAGCTGACCGGGTTGAAGCTGGAGATCGACGAGCACGCCCAGCACAAGGACGTCTACGAGCACACCCTTACCGTGGTCAGCAACGCCGTGTCGTACGAGACCGACGGCTGCGACTTCGTCCTGCGGATGGCTGCGCTGATGCACGACGTCGGCAAGCCGGCCACCAAGGCGGTCGGGTCGGACAGCCGGGTCAGCTTCCATCACCACGAGGTGGTCGGCGCCCGGCTGACCAAGGCCCGGATGAAGGCCATGAAGTACCCGAAGGACGTCATCACGCAGGTGGTCAAGCTGGTCGGCCTGCACCTGCGCTTCTACGGGTACGGCCGGGGCGAGTGGACGGACTCGGCGGTGCGCCGCTACGTCACCGACGCCGAGGACCTGCTGCCCCGGCTGCACAAGCTGACCCGCTCGGACTGCACCACCCGGAACCGGCGCAAGGCCGCCGCCCTGGCGGCGGACTACGACGCGCTGGAGGAGCGGATCGCCCGGATCGAGGCCGAGGAGGACCTGGCCCGGGTCCGCCCCGACCTGGACGGCAACGCGATCATGGAACTGCTCGGCGTGCCACCGGGGCCGCTCGTCGGCCGGGCCTGGAAGCATCTGAAGGAGCTGCGCCTGGAGCGCGGCCCGCTGGACCGCGACGAGGCGGAGGCGGAGCTGCTGCGCTGGGCCCGAGAGCAGGGCATCGTCGGCTGACCGAGGGCTCCGCCGAGGTTTCGATGGCCCTTACAGTCGGGAAGTTGACGACGAGTCGGCATCGTATCGACCGATCGGCTGAGGTAATTCCCCTTGCCGAGCGTCCATGATGGTGCAACATCATCCAGGCCTCCTGTCCATCAGTGTGAGGCCGGAATCATCATTCCTCGGCCATCCGAGCTGGATGGTTGATGCTGCAACGGGGAGTTTTCTTTGAGAAGTCGTGGCGTAATGCGCCGCTCTACGGTGGCCGGCCTCGCGCTCGCCTCCGTGACCTCCATCGTCTGCGCCACCACAACTGGTGCCGCGATGGCCAACCCGACCACCCCGAACCCCCAGGCCAGCCCGGGCGCGGTCAGCCCGGACGCCGCCGGCGGGCCGGTGCGGCCGGCCCTGACCGCTCCGAAGCGCACGCAGGCGGGCAAGGGCGCCGACAAGGGCGTCGTGCCGGGCCGCTACATCGTGAAGCTCAAGAACGGCAAGGCCAGCCCGAGTAGTACCCGCAGCACGGTGAAGGCCCTGGCGGAGGCCAACGGCGGCAAGGTCCGGAAGGTCTTCACCGGTGCCCTGCGCGGCTACTCCGCGCAGCTCACCCCCGCCCAGGCGAAGCGCCTGGCGGCGGATCCGGACGTCGCGTACGTCGAGCCGGTCCGCAAGTACTCCGCGAGCGGCACCCAGACCAACCCGCCCTCCTGGGGCCTGGACCGGATCGACCAGGTCGCACCCGCGCTGAACAACTCGTACACGTACCCGACGTCGGCCAGCGGCGTCACCGCGTACGTCATCGACTCCGGCATCAACATCGACCACCAGGACTTCGGTGGCCGGGCGAGCTTCGGGTTCAACGCCGTCGCCGACGGGATCGAGTCCGACTGCCTCGGGCACGGCACGCATGTGGCGGGCACCGTGGGCGGCACCACGTACGGCGTCGCCAAGGACATCGACCTCGTCGCGGTGCGGGTCCTCGACTGCGAGGGCTACGGCACGACCGAGGAGGTCGTCGCCGGCATCGACTGGGTGACCAACAACGCCCAGAAGCCGGCGGTGGCGAACATGAGCCTCGGCGGAGGGGCGGACGTGGCGCTGGACGACGCGCTCGCCGCCTCCATCGCCTCCGGCGTCAGCTACACCGTCGCCGCCGGCAACGAGGCGGACGACGCCTGCTCGTACTCGCCGGCCCGGGCCGAGGCCGCGATCACCGTGGGCGCCACCGACCGGGTGGACATGATGGCCGCCTTCTCGAACTACGGCTCCTGCCTGGACACGTTCGCCCCCGGCGTCGGCATCACCTCCGCCTGGATCGGTGGCACCGACGCGCAGGAGACGATCAACGGCACGTCGATGGCCGCGCCGCACGTGGCCGGCGCCGCCGCACTGCTCCTCGCCCAGCACCCGAGCTGGACCCCGCAGCAGGTGCGCAACGCCATCGTCACCAACGGCATCTCCGGCGCGGTGCTCGGCCCGGCGGGCAGCATCGACCGGCTGCTGCACGTGAATGCGGCCCCGGTCAGCCGCAGCTCCGTCGGCCTCCGGGCCCGGATCAACGACTCCCTCGTCGTGGCGGAGAGCGCTGGCAGCAAGCCGCTGATCGCCCGCAGCTGGCAGCTCGGCGCGTGGGAGAAGTTCGACGTCGTCTCCGCAGGCAGCGGGCTGGTCGCCCTCAAGTCGCTGATCAACGGCAAGTACGTCGTGGCGGAGAGCGCCGGCAGCAAGCCGCTGATCGCCCGCGGCACCGCGATCGGTCCGTGGGAGAAGTTCGAGCTGTTCAACAACACCGACGGCAGCATCAGCCTCAAGGCGCAGATCAACGGCAAGTACGTTGTGGCGGAGAACGCCGGCAACCAGCCGCTGATCGCCCGCGGCACCTCGATCGGCGCGTGGGAGAAGTTCGACTTCGAGGCACCGAACCCGATCGTGGGCATGCAGGCCAAGGTGAACGGCAACTTCGTCACGGCGGAGAGCAGCGGCAACAAGCCGCTGATCGCCCGCGGCACCTCCGCCGGCGCCTGGGAGAAGTACGAGCTCGTCGACCTCGGCTCCGGGTGGGTCGCCCTCCGCGCGTTGGTCAACAACAAGTACGTGGTCGCACAGAACGGCGGCGCTGCGCCGCTGCTGGCCAAGAGCACCGAGGTCATCGACGGGGAAGCCTTCTTCGTCGGCTGGCACCACCCGGACGGCACTGTCCACCTGTACTCGAACGCCAACGGCATGATCGTTACGGCCGAGGCCGGTGGCACCAAGCCGTTGATCGCCAAGAGCACCTCGGTGACTTCCTCGGAGCAGTTCACCATCGCTCTCGCCTGACGGCCCTCGCACCAAACCCGGCGCCCGTCGGTACCGCCCCACACCGGGGAGGTCCGGCGGGCGCCGGTTTTCTCCCGCCCCACAGACGAGGCCGGCCGGACCCGCAAGGGTCCGGCCGGCCTCGGCGTGACTCAGCGGTCGCTGGCGCTTCCGTCCACAGCGGCCCGGCCGCCGTGGTCGGCCGCCGCAGTGACGTTCTGCCCTCCGCCCAGCTTGGCGAGCAGGCCGGCCAGGTCGATGCCGGTCAGGTCGGTGCCGAGCTGGAGCCCCTGCGCCACGTTGCTCGCCACCGACTTCGTCAGCGAGGACGCCCCGTCGGTGGAGATCACCGTCAGCTTGTCGATCGCGCCGATCGGCGCGCTGGCCGCCTCGACCACCTGCGGCAGCACCCGGACCAGCAGGTCCAGCACCGCCGCCTCGCCGTACGCGGCGAACGCCTCGGCCTTGCGGGCCATCGCGTCGGCCTCGGCCTGCCCCCTGGCCAGGATGGCCGCGGCCTCGGCCTGCCCCTCCCGCTCGACCGCCTCGGCGATCGCGGAGCGCCGGCGCTGCTCGGCCTCGCCCTCCTTGGCGCCCTCGATCGCGTTCGCCTCGGCCAGGGCGGCCCGGCGGGCCCGCTCGCCCTCACCGGTGAGCCGGGACTGCTCGGCGACGGCCTGCGCGGCGGCGATGGTGGCCTGCCGCTGGGCGTCGGCGTTCAGCACGGCCGCGTTGCGGGCCGCCTCGGCCTCCTGCTCCACCTTGTACCGGGCGGCGTCGGCCGGCTTGCGCACCTCGGTGTCGAGCTGGCGCTGCTTCAGCTCGGCGTTGCGCTCGGCGACCTTCTGCTGCTCGGAGAGGATCGCCTGGTCCCGTTCGGCCTGGGCGAGCGGGCCGGCCGCCGCCGACTTCGCCTTCGCGGCGTCGATCTCGGCCTGGATGGCGGCCTGCTTCAGCGACAGGTTCCGGTTCGCCTCGGCGATGGCCTCCTCGGCCAGCAGCCGCTCCTGCTCGGCCTGCTGCCGGGCCCGGGCCTCGGCGATCGAGGCGTCCTTGAGCACCCGGGCCGCCTCCGGGCGTCCCAGGTCCTGCAGGTACGACCCCTCGGCCACGATGTCCTGGAGCTGGAAGGTGTCCAGCACCAGGCCCTGGTTGGTCATCGAGTGCTCGGCCTCCTCGGCCACCGCGCTGGCGAACGCCGCCCGGTCCCGGATGACCTCCTCGACGGTGAGCCGGCCGACGATCGAGCGCAGCGCGCCGGCCAGCACCTCGCGGGTGAAGTTGTCGATCTCGGCCTGCTGGTGCAGGAAACGCTGGGCGGCGGCGCGGATCGCGTCCTCGGTGCCGCCGACCTTGACGATGGCGACGCCGTGCAGGTCGGCCCGGATGCCCTGCTTGCTCACCGCGCCCTTGATGCCGACGTCGATGCGACGGCTGGACAGGTCCAGCGACTGGATCTTCTGCACCACCGGCAGGACGAAGACCGACGCGCCGAGGACGACCTTCTGCCCGGAGTTGTCGGTGGACCGGCCGCCGTCGGCGGTGTGCGTGGTCCGGCCCCTGCGGCCGGTGACGATGAACGCCTCGTTGGGCCCGGCGACCTTGATCCGGGAGAGCACGAAGAGGAGGAGGAAGACGACGAGGAGAACCACGCCGCCGATGGCGATGAGAAGGGGCATGCGACTTCCGCTCCGAGGGGGTGAGGGGTTGGTGGGTCCCTGCGGCAGGGCTCAGTAGGTTTCGACGTACACGCTGGTCTCGCTCAGGGCCTCCACAACGAAGACCTGGGCGCCGACCGGGATCGGCTCGTCGGCGCGGGCGTTGAGCTTCACCGGCTGGCCGGCGACGCGGACCCGGACCTCGCCGTACCCGTCGACCGGCACCGGGGTCACCACCAGGCCGAGCGCGCCGACCAGGTCGTTGCGGGTCGGGGTGGGGTCGGTCCGCATGGTACGGGCCGCCCGGCTGAGCCGGACCGCGACCCAGGCCGTGGGCACCGCCGCCAGCGCGCCGCCGGCCACCGCCGCCGTGATCATCCCGGGGGTACGCCCGCCGAGCAGTTCGTTGACGATCGCGGCGCCGAAGCCGAACGCGCCGGTGAAACCGGCGACCGCCTCGACGGACACCGGCCCGTCGACGTCGGGATGGCCGAACTGGAACAGCTCCGCGCCGAGCAGGGCCAGCGCCAGCACGGCGACGCCCGCCCCGCCGATGATCAGGAAGATGAGCGTCCCCGGGGCCATGAGCTGCACGGTAGCGCCGCCGCGCAAGGTCACCCGGCGGCGGTGCCCACACCCTGGCGGAGGCGGTGGGGCAGGGCGCGTCAGGTGGAGGTCACGGGGCAGGGCGCACCGGCGGAGGCGGGGCCGGTGCACGCTCAGCGCGGGGTGGCGGAGAGGTCCAGGGTGGCCACCTCGCGCGGCACGGGCTGCCGGGCCAGCTCCCGCCCGGTCGGATCGGCGAGCACGTAGTCCCGGTAGCCGTACGGACGCCGGTAGAGGAGACGGTCGTCGGAGACGAAGACGGTGTCTGCCGTCGGCAGGGCCCGGAGCACCCGGCCGGTGGCAGTCTCCACCAGCAGTGGTTCGGCCTGGCCCTGCACCACCACCAGCCGGCCGTCCGGCGACCAGGCCCACGGGCCGACCGGGTCGCCGGGCACGGCCACGAACCGGGTCGGCCGGCCGTCGTCGGCGGAGAAGAGCTGCACGCCCCGGCGGGGGTGCCGCGCCGACTCGGACCGGGGGGCGAACGCGTCGGTCTGCTGGAGCGCCACCTCCCGGCCGTCCCGGGTCCAGGTGAAGAAGCAGTGGTCGGTGCAGAAGTAGCGCACGGTGTCGACGGGGTAGCGACGGAACCCGCCGTCCGTGGAGAGGACGCCGATGAACCGTCCCCCGGTGTCCTTGTCGCTGATCGTCACCACCAGCCGCCGACCGTCCGGCGACCACTGCAGCGGCCCGACGCCAGGGCCGACGCGGATCCAGGTGGTCCGGCCCCGGGCCGTGTCGCCCAGGCCGATCTCCAGGGGCCGGTTGGCGTCGACGAGAGCGCTGAACGCGCCCCTCGGTGCCGGCCACACCCCGGCGTAGCCGGCGGCGCGCTGGTAGCGGTTCCGGCTCCGGTCCAGCACCCAGCCGGTGCCGTCGCGCAGGGCGCTGCCGACCACCCAGCCTCCCGGCAGGACCAGCGGCGACGTCGTCCAGTCCCGGCCCGGGGTCGGGAGCAGGTCCGGGCCGGGGGTTGCGCTGACGGTCGGCTCGGGCACCGCCGGCAGGACCGGCGGGCGATGCCGCAGCAGCACGAACGGCAGGATCATGGCGGCGACGGCGAGCACTGAGACGGCCACCACCATCGCCCGGCGGTGGGCCCGCACCCGCCGGCCGCGCCGCAGCGCACCGGCCGCCAGGTCCGGGACCGCACGGGCCTCGCCCGCGAGTTCGTGTACGGCGGCCCGCAGCGCCTCCTCGGCGGAGGAGTTCATCGGTTCACCTCCGGCCTGTCGGCGTGGTCGGCGAAGTCGGGCACCAACTGCCGGAGCTTGGCCAACGCCCTGGACGCCTGGCTGGCCACCGTCCCGGTCCGGCAGCCGAGCAGGGCGGCGGTCTGCTCCACGCTCAGGTCCTCCAGGTACCGCAGGGTCAGCACCGCCCGCTGCCGGGGCGGCAGCGTCAGCAGTGCGTCCCGCAGCAGCATCCGAAGGTCGACGTCGTGCCCGCTGTCCCGCTCGGCCGGGGGTTCGGGCAGCACGTCGACCGGCACCTCGGGCCGCCGGGATCGGCGTCGCCAGCCGGAGACCTGGTCGTGGTACAGGATCTTCTTCACGTACGGCTCGGCGTCACCCCGGATTCGCGGCCACCGCGCGTACGCCTTGGCCAGCGCGTTCTGGAGCAGGTCCTCCGCGCCGTGCTGGCTGCCGGCCAGGGCGTACGCGAAGCGCAGCAGGGCCGCGCCCCGCTCGTTGACGAACGCGGTGAACTCCCCGTCGGTCACCTCAGTCACCGCCCACCTCCGATGGTCAAGACGCCCACCGGAGCCGGAATCTTGCCTCGTCGGGCGGCCTGATCGCGGCGAGGTCGGACCGGGAGGGAAGAATGGGGGTGTGCGCTGGACTGTCCTCGACTCGCCGATCGGCGAGTTCTCCGTGGCCACCGACGACGCCGGGGTGTGCGGCGCGCACTTCGGGCGGGTGGCGGCGGCGGCCGAGACGCCCGGCGACGAGTTGTCCGGGCGGGCCGTGGAGGAGTTGCGGGCGTACTTCGCCGGCGAGCTGACCGAGTTCACGGTGCCGGTGGCGGTGCGCCGGGGCTCCGAGTTCGAGCGGGCGGTGTGGCGGGAGATGACCCGCATCCCGTACGGGGAGACGATGACGTACGGGGCGGTGGCGAAGGCCGTGGGGGACCAGGGCGCGGCGCGAGCGGTCGGGGTGGCCTGCAACCGCAATCCGATCCCGGTGATCGTGCCCTGCCACCGGATCGTCGGCGCGGGGGCGAAGCTGGTCGGCTTCGGCGGCGGCCTGCCCCGCAAGGTGACGCTGCTGGAGTTGGAGGCCCGGATCGCCCTGCAACGCGCCTGGTCGTGACCGGCGGGCCGGCGGGGGCGACTCAGCCCGTGACGAGGATCGCGACGCCCAGGCAGATCAGCGTCAGCACCGCGATCCCGCCCCCCGCGATCCCCGCGACCAGCCCGATCTTCGTGCTCCGGTCCATGGCCCGCTTCCACCCCGACGGGACGAGCACAGAGTCAACGAACGAGGTCAGCTCGCGAGAGTCGAACCGGTAGCCGCGCACCAGGCTGCCGTCGTCGTGCCGGCCGACGACCGCGCCGCGCCGGAAGTTGATCTGGGTGCCCTTGAAGACGCTCGCGCTCAGGGAGGCGCCGATCACCCGCCCGTCGATGCCGAACCGGTAGCTCAGCCTCCGGTTCTCCTGCTGCCGGGTGTAGATCCGGTTCGCGTCGTCGAACCGCAGCACGACGGCGTGCTCGATGGTGAGCCCGCTGCGGTGGAACAGGGTGTGCCAGCGCATGTCGGCCACGGCCAGCCCGACCCGCGCGCCGCCCGGGACGGGGGTCACCGCGTACGGGGTGTCGCGGGCCCGGTGCGCGAGTTGGGCGACGATCTGCGAGGAATCCACGGTTTGCTCCTTACTACCGCGCCGGAGGAGGAAGGGCGGTGGTCGGCGCGAAACGCGAGGGCCGGGTCCCGACGGACCCGGCCCTCGCGGTGGTGCTGGTGGTCAGCGCGTCAGCGCTCGACCTCGCCCTTGATGAAGGACTCGACGGCGGCGTGCGCGTCGTGGTCGGAGTACTGCACCGGCGGGGACTTCATGAAGTACGACGAGGCCGACAGGATCGGGCCGCCGATCTTCCGGTCCAGGGCGATCTTCGCGGCCCGGACGGCGTCGATGATGACGCCGGCCGAGTTCGGCGAGTCCCACACCTCGAGCTTGAGCTCGGCGTTGAGCGGGGTGTCACCGAAGGAGCGGCCCTCCAGGCGGATGTACGCCCACTTGCGGTCGTCGAGCCACGGCACGTGGTCCGACGGGCCGATGTGCACGTCGCTCTTCTGCATCTCGTGCGGGATCTGCGAGGTGACCGACTGGGTCTTCGAGATCTTCTTCGAGACCAGCCGCTTGCGCTCCAGCATGTTCATGAAGTCCATGTTGCCGCCGAAGTTGAGCTGGTACGTGCGCAGCAGCTCGACCCCGCGGTCCTCGAAGAGCTTCGCCAGGGCACGGTGCACGATGGTGGCGCCGACCTGGCTCTTGATGTCGTCGCCGACGATCGGCAGGCCCGCGTCGGTGAACTTCTGCGCCCACTCCGGGTCGGAGGCGATGAAGACCGGCAGGGCGTTGACGAACGCACAGCCGGCGTCGATCGCGGCCGTGGCGTAGAACTTGGCGGCCTGCTCGGAGCCGACCGGCAGGTAGCAGACGACGACGTCGACCTGCGCGTCGCGCAGCGCCTGCGTCACGTCGACCGGCGTGGCGTCCGACTCCTCGACGATCTCGCGGTAGTACTGGCCCAGACCGTCGAAGGTCGGGCCGCGCTGCACGCTGACGCCGGTCGGCGGCACGTCGCAGAGCTTGATGGTGTTGTTCTCGCTGGCGACGATCGCCTCCGCGAGGTCCATGCCCACCTTCTTGGCGTCCACGTCGAACGCCGCGACGAACTCCACGTCCGAGACGTGGTAGTCGCCGAAGGTGACGTGCATGAGACCCGGGACGCGGTCGTTCGGGTCGGCGTTGCGGTAGTACTCCACGCCCTGCACGAGGGACGAGGCGCAGTTTCCCACACCGACGATGGCGACGCGGACGGAGCCCATAGCGTCTGCCTCCTTCTTCTTCATCACGGCCGCTCTTTCCTGGACTCTCCAGGCGGAGGCGGGCTGTCGTTATCTCGTCGGCCGCCAACCGTCCCGGCTCGCGGGACCGTCGGGGCACGGCCGGAGCGCTCATTGGCGATGAGCTCCTCCAGCCAGCGGACCTCGCGCTCACAGGCGTCGAGACCGTGGCGTTGCAGTTCCAGGGTGTACGCGTCGAGGCGCTCGGCCGCCCGGCCCAGCACGTCGCGAAGACCTTCGCGACGCTCCTCGATCTTTCGGCGGCGACCCTCCAGGATGCGGAGTCGGGTCGCCTGGTCAGTGCGGGCGAAGAACGCGAAGTGCACACCGAAGCCCGTGTCGTCGTACGTCTCGGGACCGGCCTGCCCGATGAGCTGGGCGAAGCGTTCCTTGCCCTCCGCAGTGATCTTGTAGACCACCCGACCTCGCCGGCTGGTCAGCGCGGGAACCTCCTCGGCGGTCGCGGGGGTCTCGGCGGCTTCGGTGATCCATCCCGCCGCCTGCAACCTGCGTAGCGTCGGGTAGAGCGAGCCGTAGCTGATCGCCGCCCGGATCGCGCCCAACTTGGCCGCGAGCTCCTTGCGGAGCTCGTAGCCGTGCATCGGGGACTCCTGGAGGAGGCCGAGGATGGCGAGCTCGAGCACGGGCCACCCCTTCTTACCCCTGATGCGTGGGCGTAACCACCGCGATGTATCGGACCGATACATCGCACGTTAGCGGCTCACCCAGGATCAGGGCAAACCTTTCGAAGCGAGTTCCCGGGGTGACGGAATGTGACGGTGGTCGCCCCGTCGGGCCCGACCGCGTACCCTTCTCCGCATGCGTACGCAGCGCCAGGTGGTCGACTACTCGCTCCGGAAGCGGGCGGTGCTGCGCGAACTCCTCGCCGGCCGGGTCGGCACGTACGACGTCTGCGACGCCTCCCCGTACCTGAAGAACGCCGCCCGGTTCCACGGGGAACCGACCGAAAACCGCTGCCCGATCTGCCGCAGCGAGAACCTCACCCACGTCCACTACATTTACGGGGACGAGCTCAAGCAGTCCGCCGGGCAGGCGCGTACTCTGACCGAGTTGCCCGTCCTGGCGATGACGCTGCGTGAGTTCCAGGTCTTCGTGGTGGAGGTGTGCCTCGGCTGCGACTGGAACCACCTCGTCGAGCAGTACCTGCTCGGCCGGGATGGGCTGGCCGGTGACACGGAGGCCGGGTCGGAGCAGGGCGTGGTGGGCGGTTCGGCCGCGGGCGCCGGTCCGGCCGTTCGGCGGAGGCGAGAGGCGCAACGGTGAATCCAGCTGGTTCGGTTGACCCGGTGTGGAGAAGACGGGACGACCGACAGCCCTTTGGCCTGATTGGCCCGATTGATCCTGAAGTAACGCCCCCGACCCGACACGCTCGGGCGGGGACGTCGCGTGTTTCAGCTCACGGCAACCCGGTGGCGGCGCGATCGCGTCCCACCGCGACCGGCAGGGTGTGAGGAATGAACTCGTACGGCGATCCCAGCTCCTCGCGCGGGCGGGCCCAGATCCCGGGCGCCAACGGCGACTCAGGCACGCCCGACGCGCACGGCCGCGGCGACGACGCCCGCGGCAACGGCTGGTCACCAGAGGGTACGGCACAGGGCGGCCGTGCCTCGGTCGCGCCCCGGGGCGCCGGTGGCCGCGCCTCGGTGGGCGGCTCGGCGTCCGTGCCGCCGCCGCGCGGCGGCGTCGCCGGCTCCGCCTCGGTGGGGTCCGCCTCGGTCGGGCGCGCGGGTGCGGGCCGGGCCTCGGTGCCGGTCCCCGGCGCCCCGGCGGCCGGGCGGGCCGGCGCGGGCCGGGCCTCGGTGCCCGTCTCCCCGGCGCCCGGCGGCGCCCCGGCAGGGCGGGCCTCGGTCGGGGTCGGCTCCGCCGGGCGGGCGAGCGTCGGGTCCGCTGCGGTGGGCGGGCTCGCCGGCCGGGCGACCGTCGGCCGGGCCGGGGTGGCCCCGGTGTCCGGCGGCGGTGCGGGCGGGCCGGGGGGCCCCGGCGGGCCCACCGGGCCGGGGCGGAGCGGTCGTGGTGGTCGCGGCGCGGGCGACCCGAAGGCGATCGCGCGGGCGAAGAAGCGTCGTCGGATCAACATGTTGATCGCCAGCTTCGCGATCTTCATCATGCTGGCCGGCATCGGCGTCGTCGGCTTCACGTACTACTCCACCACCGTCGTGCTGCCCGAGCAGTTGCCGCTGCCGCTGTCCACCACGGTGTACGCCAAGGACAACAAGACGGTCCTGGCCAGGCTCGGCGACCAGAACCGGCAGCTCGTCAAGATCGACGAAATCCCGAAGCACGTGCAGGACGCTGTGGCCGCGGCGGAGGACCAGAGCTTCTACGAGCACTCCGGCGTGGACTACAAGGGCATCGCCCGGGCCGCGTGGAACAACCTCACCAACGGCGACAAGCAGGGCGCCTCGACCATCACCCAGCAGTACGCCCGTAACGCCTACGCGAGCCTGAAGGACGACACGTACGCCCGGAAGGTCAAGGAGGCGATCCTCGCCTCCAAGCTCAGCGAGGACTACACCAAGGCCGAGATCATGGAGCACTACCTGAACGTGATCTACTTCGGGCGCGGCGCGTACGGCATCGAGGCGGCGGCGCAGACCTACTTCGCGGTGCCGACCAAGAAGCTCACCGTGGCCCAGGCCGCGGTGCTCGCCGCGCTGATCAAGCAGCCGGTCGCCAGCGAGACCCACAGGGGCTACGACCCGGCGGTCAACCCGGCCGACGCGAAGTCCCGGTGGACCTATGTGCTCGACGGCATGGCCGCCAAGGGCTGGATCAACGCCCCGAACAAGCCACAACGACCGACCGACGCGCAGTACCCGAACGTACTCAGCCCGAAGGCCGCCGGCTCGGCCGCGTTCGGCGTGAAGACCTCCCGCGGCAACGTGATCAACTACGTCCGCGAGGAGATGGAGCAGTGGGGCATCTGCTCCAACTCAGGGGCGGCCGGCAAGATCAGCTGTGGAGACGCGCTGCGTGAGGACGGCTACCGGATCCAGACCACGATCGACCCGAAGCTCCAGGGCGCGGCGGAGAACACCGCGATGCGGGCCAAGAAGAACTCGGAGCTGGCCGATCAGCCGAAGAACCTGATGGCGGCGGTGGTCTCGATCGAGCCGAAGACCGGCCGGGTGCTCGCCTACTACGGCGGCGACAGCGGCGCAGACTTCGACTACGCCGGCAAGAACACCGACTCTGCCGGCAACCTGACCGGCGGCCACGCCCCGGGTTCGTCGTTCAAGGTCTACACGCTGGCCGCCGCGATCAACGCCGGCATCTCCGTGAAGTCGCACTGGGACGCCACCCCGTTCAAGCCGGAGGGCTTCAAGAACGAGGTGCAGAACGCGGGCCGGGGCGCCGGTGTCTGTAAGACGTGGTGCACCCTGGAGGAGTCGACGATCCGGTCGTACAACGTGCCGTTCTTCCACGTCACCGAGAAGATCGGCCCGGCCAAGGTGGTCGACATGGCCCGCGCGGCCGGCGTAACCACCATGTGGACCACCTCCGACAACCCGCCGAAGCCGGTCGACCTGACCAAGAAGAAGGGCGAGGATGTCGCCCCCGAGCCCTTCTACCACGTGATCGGCTACGGCCAGTACCCGGTGACGGTCCTCGACCATGCCAACGGCCTGGCCACCCTCGCGAACGCCGGCATGTACAACAAGGCCCACTTCGTGATGAAGGTCGAGAAGCAGAACGTGGACACCGGCGAGTGGGAGCTGGTCAAGGGGGAGAAGCTCAATCCCCAGCCGAAGATCCGCGCGGAGGTGGCCAAGGAGGTCACCAGCGTCCTCAAGCAGATTCCCGGTCCCAACAGCCGGTCGCTGGCGAATGGCCGGGAGGCGGCGGGCAAGACCGGCACCTGGGAGTACGACAGCAAGGACAACGCCCACGCCTGGATGGTCGGCTACACCCCACAGATCGCCACCGCGGTCTGGGTCGGCAGCAAGGATCCGAAGAAGCCGCAGATCAGGGCCAAGAACGGCGATGACATCGGCGGCTCCATGCTCCCCGGCGCCATCTGGCAGCGGTACATGAACGCCGCGCTCGACGGCAGGAACAAGGAGAGCCTGCCCTCGGTCACCGGGATGGGCGACCCGAACGCCGGCAACGGCACCGAGCCGCCCCCGCCGACCCCGCCGACCCAGCCGGGGCAGCCGAACTGCGACCCACTGAACATCCTGTGCCCGCCGACCCCCGGTAACCCCGGAACGCCGGGTAACCCCGGAACGCCGGGTAACCCCGGAACCCCGGGCAACCCCGGAACCCCGGGCAACCCCGGAACGCCGGGCAACCCCCGGCCGGGCGGCGGCGGCAACGGTGGCGGGCTATTGCCCACCGTCGCGCCCCGCATCCGCGAGTGAGCGGACCGGGCTGAGCATCGCCGCCGCCGGCGGTCGGACACCACGTCCGGCCGCCGGCGGCGTTTCGCGTACCGGAATGTTCGCGCCTGGGTGGGACGCGGAGGCCACCGATACGGGATGATTCCTGTCCATGAGCACCCAGTCGACGACAGACATCGACGACGCCGGGGCCAGCGACCACCCGTCCCGGTCGGACGGGTTCGTCCGCGGCGCCTCGGAGTTGATCGGCGGCCCACTGGGCGACCACGCGGTCGCGCTGGACCGGCCCGCCGGCCGCGAGAGCCGGTTCTGGACGGCCACCCGGATCGTGCTGGCCCTGGCCTGCCTGACCCTCGCGCTGCACTGGGTGCAGAAGTCCCCCTGCCAGGACGGTGCCTGGCAGAACAACGTGCAGTACACCCGCATGTGCTACACCGACGTGCTGGCGCTCTACTACGCCGAGGGGCTCAACGAGGGCAAGGTGCCCTACCAGGACCACCCCGTCGAGTACCCGGTGCTGACCGGGTACTTCATGGGCGCGCTCGGGCTGCCGGTGCACGCGCTCGGCGTCGACAACCCTGAGATCAACCAGGGGCAGTGGTTCTACAACCTCAACGTCCTGGTGCTCGGCGCGCTCGCGGTGGCCACCGTCGCGGTCATCCTCAACCTGCGCCGCCGGCGACCGTGGGACGCCGCCCTCTTCGCGCTCGCCCCCGCCCTGTTCCTCACCGCCACCGTCAACTGGGACCTGCTCGCCGTCGGGCTGGCCGCGTTCGGGCTGTTCGCCTGGGCCCGCCGCCGCCCGGCGGTGGCCGGGGTGCTGCTCGGCCTGGCCGGGGCGGCCAAGATGTGGCCGCTGTTCGTCCTCGGGCCGATCCTGGTGCTCGCCCTGCGCTCGAATCGGCTCCGAGCCGGCCTCACCGCCGTCGGCACGGCGTTGGTGGCCCTGGTCGTGGTCAACCTCCCGGTGGCGCTGCCCTACCGGGACAACTGGGGCCGCTTCTTCGAGCTGAACACCACCCGGCCCATCGACTGGGGCACCCTGTGGTACATCGGGCGCTACCTCGACGGCAAGGTCAACACCGGCGGCCCCGGCTCGATGGGGCCGTTCGAGTGGCTGAACGCCAACATCCCCACCCTGAACTGGCTCTCATATGCCCTCTTCGGGCTGGCCTGCCTCGGGGTGGCCGCGCTGGCGCTGCTGGCACCGCGTCGACCCCGGCTGGCCCAGCTCGCCTTCCTGGTCGTCGCCGCGTTCCTGATCTTCAGCAAGGTCTGGTCTCAGCAGTTCGTGCTCTGGATGCTGCCGTTGGTCGTCCTCGCCCGGCCGAAGTGGGGCGCGTTCATCGCCTGGCAGGTCGCCGAGATCGGCTACTTCGTCGCCTTCTACGGGGAACTGCTCGGCACGGCGACCAGCCGCCCGGTGTTCCCCGAGGGGGTCTTCGTGCTGGCCTCCGCGCTGCGGTTGGGCACCGTCGTGCTGCTCTGCGTGCTGGTCGTCAAGGAGATCATGGACCCGGGACGGGACGCCGTGCGGGCCACCTACGCCGACGACCCGGACGGCGGCGTGCTCGACGGCGCACCGGACGCCCCCTGGCTGAGCCGCTGGCGGCGACGGCAGGCCGAGACCGACCCGGCCGCCGAACCGGCCCCGGTGGGCACCTGACGCCACCGGGACCCGGCCGGGCTGTCAGAGCCGGTAGACCACCGCGCCCTCGATCTCCTCACGGGTGATGCCGAGGGCATCGACCGGAGCATCGATCGTCGTCGCCCACGGCGTGCCCGCGATCCGGTCGCGTAGCACCACCACGTTGCGGACGCCCAGGTCGCGCAGGTAGGTCACGCTCGCCTGGTCCGGGAAGCTCTCGGCGACCTGCCGGATCTCGGCCTGCCGAACGGGGGTGAAGCCGCTGCCGCCGTTGACCATGTCCTGGAACCTGCTGGTCGACCACAGCATCACGGGCTGGTCGAGGTTCTGGCTGCTCGGCAGCACCAGCATCGGGCCGTCCACCGACCGCATCGCGGCGGGCTGGGCCGGCACCACCGGATGCGGCGTGCTGTTCAGCCCTTCGGCGACCACCAGCAGCAGCGGCAGCACCGTGGCCAGCCGCAGCCACGGACCCGGCCACGGCGGGACCCGCTCGGCAGCCCACTCCCGCACCCGGACGGCGAAGGCGCTGACCGCGCCCGCGGCGAGCAGCCCGAGCAGCAGCGTCGTCCACAACATCATCCGCCCGGGGGTGCGCAGGCCGTTCCAGCCGGGCAGATACTCGAACAGCAGCCCGTAGGTGAAGGTGCCGCCGAAGAACCGGGTGCCCATCGCCAGCACCATCGTCACCACCACCCCGGCGAGCAGCAGCAGCCGGTGCCGCAGCCGCCACACCGAGAAGAACAGCCCGCCCGCGGCGAGCGCGTACAGCACGAAGCCCGGCAGCAGGGTCATCTCCGGGTGCCAGGGCAGGACCGACCGCGCGCCCTCGTGCAGGCCGCCCCACACCCGGGACTCCGCCGGGGCGGTGAAGAAGCCCGAGAACGGCGGCGAGTAGACGCCGATGTCGGCGAGCGTCCGCGCCGCGTTCGGGTGCAGCTCGGCGACCTTGAAGAAGGGAACGGCCAGCAGCCCGCCCACCCCGGCGAAGAGCAGCGCGCCGACCACGTCGGCGACGAGCAGCCGGACCCCGAACGGCCGGGGGTTCGACCGCCGCCGGACGAACCACGTCACGGCGGCGACGAGCGTCGCCCCCGCCAGCGCGTACGCGAACGGCAGCCCGATGCCGAAGCCCAGGCTGAGCTGCCAGGCGGCCACCAGCCAGCCGGCGTACGCCCACCCGGCGTGCCGCCGCTCGGGGCGGTAGCCGTGGCGCAGCGACCAGCCGTGCCCCCGGGCCAGCATGGCCAGCGCCAGCGGGATGCCACCGTTGGACACGATGTGCAGGTGACCCGCCTGGGCGAGCAGCCAGGGGGCGTACGTGTAGCTCACCCCGGCCACCGCCGCGCCCGCCCGACCCGCGCCGAGCTGCCGGGCCAGCGTGTACGCCCCGAGCGTGGCCAGCGCGTGGGCCAGCACGAACATGATGTTGTACCGCAGCAGGGCGGCCTCGGGGCCGGTGCCGATCATGCCGGCCGGTGCGTAGCCGAGCAGGGTGTCGGAGAACGCGAAGCTCCACGAGTCCGGGAAGAACGTGTTGGACTGCCACAGCTGTGCCGGGTCGGTCAGCAGGATGTGGCCCGACCAGGCCATCTGCCAGGCCTGGAGGCTCGGGTCCCAGTAGTCCTGAGGAAGCGTGTAGAGGGGGTAGCGCAGCGTCGGCCAGGTGAGCGCGACGGCCAGGGCCAGCGAGGCGAGCACGGCCAGGGTCCACTCGTGGACCAGGAACCGGCCGACCGCCCGCAGGACGCGCCCCACCCGCCCGGGCACCCGCTCCGGAGCGGGGGCGAACGCCTCCCACCGGTCCGGCTTCGCACCGTCGCCGTCCTTCGCGGTGCCGCCGTCCTTGTCCGCCTTCTTCTTGTCCGAGGCCTTCGCCGTTCCGGCGTCCTTGTCCGCCGCGATCTTCTTGTCGGCGCCCTTCTCCGTGTCGCCGCCCTTGGTGTCGGCGCCCTTGGCGGCGTCCGTGTCCGCGGACTTGGTGACGGCGTCATCCTTCGCGACGTCGTCCTTCGCGATGCCGGCCTTCGCGTTGTCGTCCCCCGCTGCGGGCTCGGCGTGCTGCCCCGCGTCGGCCGTCCTCCGGCCGGCGTCGGCCCGGTCGCTGCCGGCTGCCTGCCCGTCGTCGGTCGCCCCGCCGTCCCCGATGCCCTTCGTGGCGGTGTCCGGGTTCTTCACGGCGGCATCGTCCACCAGCGGACTCCCGCCGGCCGTGTCCTCGTCGGTGGAGCCGACCCGCTCGGTCGTCATGCCGCCGGGCTTCCCGCGCCGAGCCGGTCGCGTAGGAACGCGATGTCGGTGCCCTGCCCGTCCACCCCGCCCGGGGTCTCCACGATCACCGGTGCGTCCGCCGCCCGGATCACCGCCACCACCAACTCCGGGTCGATCCTGCCGCCGCCAAGGTTGTCGTGCCGGTCCCGGCCCGAGTCGAACGCGTCCTTGGAGTTGTTGGCGTGGACCAGGTCGATCCGGCCGGTGATCGCCTTGACCCGGTCGACCAGGTCCAGCAGCTCCTCACCCCCGGCGTGGGCGTGGCAGGTGTCCAGGCAGAAGCCCACCTCGTACTCGCCGACGGCGTCCCAGAGCCGGGCCAGCGCGTCGAGGCGACGGGCGCAGGCGTTGTCGCCGCCGGCCGTGTTCTCGATCAGCACCGGCAGGGCGAAGCCGCCGTTCTCGGCCGCGTACGCGAAGGTCTTGCGCCAGTTGTCGAAGCCGACCGCCAGGTCGTCGCCCGCGTTGACGTGCCCACCGTGCACGATCAGGCCCTTCGCGCCGATCCCCGCAGCGGCGGTGGCGTGGCCGAGCAGCAGCTTCCGGCTCGGGATGCGGATCCGGTTGTTCAGCGTCGCGACGTTGATGACGTAGGGCGCGTGGACGTAGAGGTCGACGTCGGCGGCCCGCAGCCGGTCGGCGTCCTCCCGCGGTTGCGGGGCCTTCCAGCCCTGTGGGTCGGAGAGGAAGAACTGCACGGCCTCGGCGGCCCGGGCGGCCGCCTCCGACAGCGGGTCGGCGGAATCGACGTGGGCTCCGATACGCATGGGGGCGAGCCTACGTCGCGGCACCGACGCGCGGGGTGACGGTGCGCCCGGGTGGCGGCATCCGGTGCGGCGCCGCCGGGGACGGCACCGGTGGGCGGGGCGTCACCCGGGGCGGGGGTGGTCGTTGGTCCGGTTGGGATCGACGGTCGACTTTCCCGGGCATGAGCGATTCTCCGGGGCGCGGGCCACGGGGCGACCTGGGACCGGCCGGCCGGAGCGGGATCCGACGGCCCGGCGGCACCGGTGCCACTCAGCACGGTGCCACCCGTCCCGGGGCGAGCTGCGGAATTCCGGGTAAAAGCTCAAATCGACCCCACAGGGGACGATTGCCATTGTACCGTCAGATAACAACACGATGAAGCTCCGCGGGGCGTCGCGATCCAACCTCATCGGTGTGGTCGTTCCTCCCCAGGTCCCACCCAAGGAATGCGGACGGGACGCCCCGCGGCCTCGTGACGGGGGGTCCGGTCCGACGCCAGCGTCGGACCGGACCCCCCGTCCTGTGCGGGCCCCGTGCCGCCGGATCCGTCGCCTGGTCGGCCGCGTCGCCGGCGGCACGCCGGGAGTGGCCGACCTGCCCGGGCATGATCGTTCGGACCGGGTATTCTGGTCCGGTTGTCCGCGCCCGGCCGGGTTCCCCCGGTCCCGGAGCGGGCAGACGCACGACCTCCTGCCGCGGAAGGACCGTGGCCGCTTAGCCCACAGGAGGTGAGCACGTCTTGCGTCATTACGAGATCATGGTGATCCTCGATTCCAGCCTCGAGGAACGCACCGTCGCCCCGTCGCTCGACACGTACCTGAACGTGATCCGGACCGCGGGTGGCTCGGTGGAGAAGACCGACGTGTGGGGCCGTAGGCGCCTCGCGTACGAGATCAACAAGAAGGCCGAGGGCATCTACGCCGTCATCGACCTGCAGGCGACGCCTGCGGCGGTGGCCGAGCTGGACCGTCAGCTGCGGCTCAACGAGTCCGTGCTGCGCACCAAGGTCATCCGTCCGGAGATGCGCTAACAGCGTCCAGTCCGGTTCACCCGGTTCACCCGGATCAGCTTCATCGACGCTGTCGTAGGGCTCTGAGAGTCTGTACGGCGAACGATGAGTGCGCGAGGAGATGGTCATGGCAGGAGACACCACCATCACGGTCATCGGCAATCTGACCGATGACCCTGAGTTGCGATTCACCCCCTCGGGGGCCGCGGTCGCCAAGTTCCGGGTCGCTTCGACGCCCCGGTTCATGGACAAGGCGTCCGGCGAATGGAAGGACGGCGAGCCGTTGTTCCTCGCGTGCACGGTCTGGCGTCAGGCCGCCGAGCACGTCGCCGAGTCGTTGCAGCGCGGCGCCCGGGTGATCGTGTCGGGCCGGCTGCGTCAGCGGTCCTACGAGACCCGCGAGGGTGAGAAGCGCACCGTCATCGAGCTTGAGGTCGACGAGATCGGCCCGTCGCTGCGCTACGCCACGGCGAAGGTGCAGAAGATGTCGCGCTCCAGTGGCGGCGGTGGCGGCTTCGGTGGTGGCGGCGGTGGCGGTGGTGGTGCCCAGGGCGGCGGCGGAGGCAACTTCGACGACCCTTGGGCCTCGGCCGCGCCAGCTCCCTCGCGCGCTGGTTCGGGTGGCGGCAATTTTGATGAGGAGCCCCCGTTCTAATGGCGCCGAGCGCCCGCGATCGCAAACCAGGAGCACGGTCAATGGCTAAGGCTGCGGCCCTTCGCAAGCCAAAGAAGAAGGTGAACCCGCTAGACAAGGACGGGATCACCTATATCGATTACAAGGACACCGCGCTGCTGCGCAAGTTCATCTCCGACCGCGGCAAGATCCGCGCTCGACGGGTGACCGGCGTGACCTCGCAGCAGCAGCGGCAGATCGCCCGCGCGGTCAAGAACGCCCGCGAGATGGCGCTCCTGCCGTACACGGCCACGGCTCGCTGAGAGGAGGCACCGACATGAAGATCATCCTGACTCAGGAGGTGTCCGGCCTCGGTGCCCCGGGCGACATCGTCGAGGTGAAGAACGGCTACGGCCGTAACTACCTGCTGCCGCAGGGCTTCGCGATCGTCTGGACCAAGGGTGCGGAGAAGCAGGTCACGGTCATCAAGCGGGCCCGCTCGGCCCGGGAGATCCGCGACCTCGACCACGCCAACGAGGTCAAGGCCCGGCTCAACAGCCTGAAGGTCAACCTGAAGGCCCGCGCCGGCGACGGCGGGCGGCTCTTCGGCTCGGTCACCCCGGCCGAGATCGTCGACGCCGTCAAGGCGGCCGGCGGCCCGACCCTCGACCGTCGGCGGCTGGAGCTGCCCAGCCACATCAAGTCGCTGGGTGCGTACCCGGTCAGCATCAAGCTGCACCCCGAGGTGACCGCCAAGTTCGACCTGAACGTCGTCCAGGGCTGACACCGAAGCACCACGCACAGGGCCCACACCGGTACGCCGGTGTGGGCCCTGTGCGTGGTGCGGCCCCGGTCAGCCGATCCGTTGACCGGTGACGGCGCTGATCAGCACCGTCGAGGGCCCACCCCGACCACCACCGCCCACCCCACGGTCGCCGACCGCCGCAGGGCCGTGGGTGCCCGACTGCTTGCGTACCACCGACCGGTTCGCGGACGGCTCCGCCCTGGCCCGAGAGGGCCCGACCGGGGCGGGGCGCGACGTAGGTGCGGCTGTCTGCGGGAGGCCGTGCGGGGCGAGGATCGGCGAAACTCATCGGGAATTTCTTATCCACAGGGTGTGGGTAGAGTTTTCCCAGTTCAAAGCGTTGCGTGGAAGAATTCCCCAGCGGTTGTCCACAGGTTGTGCACACCCTGCGCACATGTTCTCCACCGGTGTCCACAGGTTGTCCCAAGGCTCGTCCACCGGCGTGGTTGAGTCGCTGACCTCGGGTTCCGTATGGTTGCCTCTCGACCGACGGTGCGATGACCCCCGATCGACCCGACCGGTCCGATCGGAAGTCGCCGTGCCTGGCGGCGGACCGGTAGTCGAAGCGAGGCAGCGGAGGGGGGACCCGTGTCGGTCGCCGACGACATGCGGACGCAGCCACGAGGCGGTGGCCAGCCGCCAGCCCCTTCCCAGCGGGAGGGCCAGTTCGAGAAGACCCCGCCCCAGGACGTCGCCGCCGAGCAGTGCGTTCTCGGCGGCATGCTGCTGTCCAAGGACGCCATCGCCGATGTCGTCGAGATCCTGAAGTCCCACGACTTTTACCGGCCGGTGCATGCCACCGTCTTCGACGCCATCCTCGACATCTACGGACGGGGCGAGCCCGCCGACCCGATCACCGTGGCCGCCGCCCTGGCCGACTCCGGCGACCTGGCCCGAATCGGCGGGGCCCCGTACCTGCACACGATGATCGCGAGCGTGCCGACCGCCGCGAACGCCGCCTACTACGCCCGGATCGTCGGGGAGCGGGCGGTGCTCCGCCGGCTGGTCGAGGCCGGAACGAAGATCGTGCAGCTCGGGTACGGCACCGGCAACAACGGCAGCCGGGACGTGGACGACATCGTCGACCTCGCCCAGCAGGCCGTCTACGACATCACCGAGCGCCGGGTCAACGAGGACTTCGCCGTCCTGGCCGACATGCTCCAGCCCACCCTGGACGAGATCGAGGCGGTCGGTGCCCAGGGCGGCATGATGACCGGCGTGCCGACCGGCTTCACCGACCTGGACCGGCTGCTCAACGGCCTGCACCCCGGACAGTTGATCATCGTGGCCGGTAGGCCCGGTTTGGGCAAATCGACCGCTAGCATGGACTTTGCCCGCAATGCAGCCATTCGGGCCAACCAGGCTGCGGCGATCTTCTCGCTGGAGATGAGCAAGGTCGAGATCGTCATGCGACTGCTCTCGGCCGAGGCCCGGGTCCCGCTGCACGTGCTGCGCAGCGGCCAGCTATCCGACGACGACTGGACCAAGCTGGCCCGCTGTATGGGCGAGATCAGCGAGGCACCGCTCTTCGTCGACGACACGCCGAGCATGAACCTGATGGAGATCCGGGCGAAGGCGCGCCGGCTCAAGCAGAAGCACGACCTCAAGATGATCGTGGTCGACTATCTCCAGCTGATGACCTCGCCGAAGCGCACCGAGAGCCGGCAGCAGGAGGTCGCGGACCTGTCCCGTGGCCTCAAGCTGCTCGCCAAGGAGGTCGAGTGCCCGGTGATCGCGGTGAGTCAGCTCAACCGTGGCCCGGAACAACGGACGGACAAGCGACCCCAGTTGTCTGATTTGCGTGAATCTGGCTCAATTGAGCAGGATGCTGATGTAGTGATCCTTTTGCACCGGGACGACTACTACGACAAGGAGTCTCCGCGCGCGGGCGAGGCAGATTTCATAGTCGCCAAACATCGGAATGGGCCGACCGACAGCATCACGGTGGCCGCGCAACTTCATCTCTCCCGCTTCGTGGACATGGCCATCGTATGACAAGGGTTGCGCGTCAATTGACTCCCGCAGAGCGGGAAGAGGTTGTTGTGCGTGTGGCCCGTGGTGAAAGTATCACCAGCATCGGCGAGCGCTTTGGGGGTCCACTCCGGCCGGACCCGGCGCCGGGCTGGCCAGGGCCACGAGCGCCTGTTGGGCGTCGCAGAGCACGTGGAAGAGCAGGTCGGCGACGAGCCAGCTCTGGCAGCGGGTGGGTCGTTGCAGGCCGGCGTCGTCGAGCGGGGCGACGACGGCGCTGATGCCGTCGTGCGCCTGGGCCAGCGCTTCGTGCTGCCGAATTGCGCTCATGGCGTGCAGCCTTCCACGACGTGGCGTGATCGGCCGACGGGACGCCTGCTCGACGGCGACGCCGGGCCGGCGGGATTCACCGGCCCGGCGCGGCGACGGTCAGTCGAAGAGTTCGCCGAGGAAGCCGCCGTGCTTCTTCTTGCGGCGGTAGTGGCCGTGGTAGCCGTGGTGCTGCTGGCCGTGCCCGCCGTACGCCGGGGCGGCGGGCGGGTAGCCGTGCCCGGGCGGCGGGGGCGGCGGGGGAACCGCGCCGTACCCCGGCTGCTGTGGCTGGTGGGCGGGCGGAGGCGGCGGCGGGTAGGTGCCGGGCGCCTGGGGGCGCTGTGCCGGGTTCGGGGCGCCCGCCGGCTGCTGCCGGTTCCAGTTCGCCTCGGCCTCGAACAACTTCTCCAGTTCGCCGCGGTCGAGGAAAATTCCCCGACACTCGCCGCACTGATCGATGACGACTCCGCTGCGTTCGTACTGACGCATGTCTCCGTGACACTTGGGACAGGTGAGCTGCATTATCCGAAGGTACCTGGTGATGTCACCCGATCGCGGCGAGCACGTCGGTCACCTCGTCATCGGATACCTCGTGGAAGTCCTCGTAGTAGCTGCTGACCGCGCCGAAGCCGGCGGGTCGCTGGACGCAGACCACCTCGTCGGCCTCGGCGGCCAGCATCTCGTACGCCTCCTCGGCGCCGACCGGGACCGCGACGACCACCCGACGGGCGCCGAGCCGCCGGGCCACCTGGACGGCGGCGCGGGCGGTGGCCCCGGTGGCCAGGCCGTCGTCGACGATGACGGCGGTCCGCCCGGTCAGGTCGAGCGGGGGGCGACCGGCCCGGTAGCGGCGTTCCCGGCGCTCCAGTTCCGCCTGCTCGTGGCGCTGCACCTCGGCGACGTCCCCCGGGTCGACCCGGGCGGCCACCGCTTCGTTGAGCACCCGCACCCCGTTCGGGCCGAGCGCGCCGAAGGCGACCTCGGGCGCCATCGGCATGCCGAGCTTGCGCACCACCAGCACGTCGAGGGGCGCGCGGAGCCGCTCGGCGACCACCCGGGCCACCGGCACCCCGCCCCGGACCAGCCCGAGCACGGTGATGTCGGGCCGGTCGGCCAGCTCGGCGAGCCGGTCGGCGAGGACCTGGCCGGCGTCCTCTCGGTCGCGGTAGGTCGTCGTCATTCCTCAGGTGTACGCCCTGCCGGCGGGCCCGCGTCGGCAGTCCGGCGAGAACGACCGGTCGGTGGGCGGAGACCACCCGGCTCGGGGCGGGCGAGGGCGGGTGCCCAGACCAGCAGGGCGGCCGGGTAGAGCAGGTACCCGAAGCGGGTGGACGGCATCAGCAGGATTGCGGCGAGCAGCCCGTACCCGCAGATGAGGGCGGTGGCGGCGGCCGTGCGGGGCGGGCGGCGCAGCAGCCGGACGGCGATCCCGACGCCGACCGCGACCAGCAGCGCGGCGGCGACCACCCGGCCGGCGGGCAGGGCGGTCGCGATCAGTTGGCCGGGGAACGGGGACTGCGCAGGGCTGGTGACCAGGCCGTGCCCGAGCGGGAAGCGCAGCACGTTCTCGACCAGCGCGTCCCGATCGACCAGCAACGCGGGGAGCAGTGCGAGCGCCGGGACGCCGAGCGCGCCGGCGGCGAGCCGCCCGGAGGAGCGCCGGGTCGCCGCCCAGGCGATCAGGACGAGTGCGACCGGCCAGGCGAAGAGCTTCAGCGCGCCGGCCAGCCCGACGGCCAGGCCCGCGCGGCCCGGCCGGTCGACGGCGGCGAGGGCGAGGGCCAGCAGGCAGAGGGCGAGCACGGGCAGGTCGTCGCCGCCGGTGGCCAGGGTGAGTGCGCAGATCGGCAGGACGGTGGCCGCCTGGACGCCCCGCAGCGCCGCCGCTGCCCGGCCGGTCGGGTCGGTCGGGTCGGTCGGGCGTAGGGCGCGGACCGCCAGGGCGAGGGCCAGCGCGGTGGCGACCACGAACCACAGCCGGGCGTCGGTCCACCAGCCGTCCGCGACCGCGCGGGGCAGGCCGAACAGGGCCATCCCCGGCTGGTACGGGGTGTAGCCGAGCAGCCGCTCGTCGGTGGGGAGCGCGGCGATCGCGTCGTGTCCGAGGTACGGGGTGCCGGTCTCGGCGAGGCGGGTGCCGGCGTGCTCGACGACCACCACCTCCTCCTGTGCCCGGTCGGTCCGGCCGCCCGCTCGCTGCGCGCCCTGCTGGATCAGCGGCAGCACGGTTGTGGCGGCCCAGGCGAGCCCGGTGACCGCCCAGCGACCGGGTAGGCCGGCCAGCGACGAGGCGGCATCGCGTCGCCGGGCGGCCAGTTGACCCGCGACGGCGACGGCGGCGAGCAGGTACCCGAACGCGGCGACGGTTCCCCAGGCGCGGTGCGGCGGCAGGGTGGAGCTGATCGCGGTGACCGCCGCGAACGCGGCGGACGCGGCGTACAGGCCGATGTCGAGGGCCAGGCCCCCCGCGGCCCGGTCGATCCTCCGCCAGCTCGCGGGGGTGCGGGTGGTCCGGTCGGCGGCGGTCACGCGGGCAAGTGTGGCAGACGCTCCCCTCGGCCCCGGCCGCCCTGCCGGCGGCCGGAGGGGAGCCGGAGCACGGCGCCCGCGTCGTGCAGGGGCGGTGCGAGGGTGCCGGGGCGACCGCCGAACCCGCGGTGCAGCGTGGAGAGCAGCGTCCCGGCCGGCACGGGCCGGCCGAACAGGTGGCCCTGCCCGGCGGCGCAGCCCAGCTCCCAGAGCGCGCGGCGCTGCGGCTCGCTCGCCACCCCCTCGGCGACCACGGTGAGCCCGAGGCTGCGGCCCAGGTCGAGGGTGGACCGGATGACGGCGGCGGCCTCCGTCGATGCCTCCATGACAGACACGAAGCTGCGGTCGATCTTCAACTCGTGGACCGGGATCCGGGAGAGCAGGGAGAGCGAGGAGTAGCCGGTGCCGAAGTCGTCCAGGGCCAGCCGGACACCCTCGTCGCGCAGCCGGTTGAGCACCCGGTCGACCACGTCGAGCTGGCTGAGGGTCAGCGTCTCGGTCAGCTCCAGGACCAGCCGGTCCGGCGGCAGGTCGTGGGCGCGCAGCCGGGCGAGCACGGCGCCGGGGAAGCGGGCGTCGAGCAGGCTGCGCGGCGACACGTTGACCGCCACCGGCAGGTCGAAGCCGGCGGCCCGCCAGCTGTCGGCGGCGATCAGCGCCTCGTCGAGGATCGCCTCGGCGAACGCCGGGAGCCGCCCGGAGCGTTCCACCGCCTCCAGGAAGCGCAGCGGGTCGATCATGCCGTGCACCGGGTGGTGCCACCGGGCCAGGGCCTCCGCGCTGGTCACCTCGCCGGTGGCGAGGTCGACGATCGGCTGGAAGTTGACGGTGAACTCGTGGTCGGCGACCGCGCGGGGCAGCTCCCCGCCGAGGGTGAGCCGGCCGAGGTCGGCAATGTCCCGGGCCGGGGCGTACGTGGAGATCCGCTGCCCGGCCCGCTTCGCCTGGTACATCGCCACGTCGGCGCGGCGCAACAACTCGGCGATCCCGCCGCTGGCCGGTGCGACGGCGATGCCGCCGCTGGCCTCGATGCTGATCCGCATGCCGTCCAGGCCGAGCGGCTCGTGCAGCGCGGCGAGTAGCGCCTCCGCCCGGTGGGCGGCCACCGCCGGGGCGGGCAGCCCGCGCAGGAGCACGGCGAACTCGTCGCCGCCGAGGCGGGCCACCAGGTCGTCGCCGTGGGCGGCACCGCGTAGCCGGCCGGCGACCTGCATGAGCACCCGGTCGCCGGCGGCGTGGCCGAGGGTGTCGTTGACCTCCTTGAAGTGGTTGAGGTCGATCAGCACCAGCGCGGTGACCCCGTCGGCGTGTCGGGCGTTGAGCTGCTCGGTGCCCTGCTCCAGCAGGTGCCGCCGGTTGGCCAGGCCGGTCAGCGCGTCGTGGGTCGCCGCATAGGCGTGCTCGTCGGCGACGCGGGCCAACTCGGCGTACGCCTGGGCGTTGCGCACGGCGGTGCACAGCGCGGAGGCGAAGGTGCGCAGGGTGTACTGCTCGCGTTCGGAGAGCCGGACCGGGCCCCGGAACCGCAACCGCAGCGCGCCGATGTCGACGGCCCGGTCGGACCCTTCGAGGGGCACCTCGATGGCTGGCCCGTCCACCGCACCGACCTGGTCGGCGGGCCCGTCGTAGGTGAGCGCGCCGGCGGCGCCCCGGACGGTCCGGGTTCCCTCGCGCAGGGCGATCTCCACCTCGTCGGCGGAGAACAGTTCGGCGGCCTGGGTGACGGCGGTGGTGAGCACCTTGTCGAGGTCGACGACGTTGAGCGCGTCGGTGGTCCGGGCGAGCCGCTGCCAGGCGTCGCGTTCCGCCCGGTTGCGGACCCGGCTGGAGTAGGCAAGGTGCAGGCTCAGCACCAGCGGCGGCACGACGATCAGGAAGCTGGGGTTGCTGTTGAGGATCAGCAGGGTGGAGACGATGACGGCGAACCGGGCGGTGGCGCTGGCGATGCGCAGGTCGTAGTGCTCGCGGAACAGGTCGCGGACCCGGGTGCGGGTGGCGAGGGCGATGACCGGGAAGGTCAGCACCTCGTCGAGGACGACGACCACGAGGTACGCGGCGACGAGCGCCCAGATCGACCGGCCGACGGCCCCGCCGATCGGCCAGCTCCAGCCGACCGTCAGCAGCACCATCCCGCCGACGGCTGCGGTGACCATGTCCTTCGCCACGCCGAACGCCAGTTTGAGGGGCGCCACCCGGAGGATGCCCCGGACGAGCCCGACGCCCAGGCCGGTCGCGAGGATCACCCAGGGCACGGGTGCCACCGCGAGCCCGACGAGCACCGCGACCTCGGTCCAGGAGACGCCATGGGTTGTCGCCCGGATGCGGATTCGTACGTTCACGGTGGCGCCCACCGCCACGAGGAAGGCCACGGTCGCCGCGCTGGTGAGCTCTCGGGCGCTCGGCGGGCTGTCGAACCCGATGTCGCGCAGGCTGAGCGCGACCGCGGTGGCGGCGCACAGCACGACGAGACCGACAAGCAGCAGAAGCCGCCGATCGGTCTCACTGTCGCGTCTTGCGCGCCCGGCCACGTCCAGTCCCTCTGCCGTCGGTGATTCCTGGCAGTGCGTATCTCGGACTTTACGGCCGGTCAGGTCTCGGGTGAAGAGTTCGATCAGAGCCAGTCGTGAGCCTTCATGGTCCCGCCTTTCGTCTCAAGAACTTCGTCGACCGATGCCTGCCCGGGCTTGGCTGACACGTCGAATCTTATGACGTTTGGTGGGCCTTCGTGGCATTGCATGTCCATATGCGCAGAATGCGCTAATGAGTGCCGTTCGGGTCACTCACCGTTCTGGCGCGAAAACCCACAGCGTAACTCCTGCGAGTTCTCGGCATAATTATCGGAGCGGGCTTCCCTCCCGTCTCTCCCCGGTCCGTCCATAGCCGTTTGCGCTGGTGTTGGTGCCCCCTGGTGCGGTCGTTCGGCGGGCGGTGAATTGTGATGACGGCCCGGTGTCCGTTCGGCGTACCGAGCCTGACGCGTTTTTGCAGGGTTTTGTTTAAGTTTGTATACATATGCGCGGCCGAATGCCTCAGTAATCAATTCTCGGCCCTGCCCATTCGCCCGGTCCGCAGCGGCACCCCATTCCCACGAGAACCGCGCCCGGCTTGTTCGGGCCCGGTTCATCGGCGCGCCCCGACCGACCCCCGACCGACCCCCGGCGCCGCCCGGCCCTCGGCCGGGTCCGGGGCGTACCGGACGATAGGCTCGCGACCGTGACCGATCCCGCGCAGCTCACCCACGTCGACGCGGCGGGCGCGGCCCGCATGGTCGATGTCTCCGCCAAGGCGGTGACCGGCCGGCTCGCGGTGGCCGCCGGCCGGCTGCGGACCACCCCCGAGGTGATCGACCTGCTGCGCCGCGACGGGCTGCCCAAGGGCGACGCGCTCGCCGTGGGCCGGCTCGCCGGCATCATGGGTGCGAAACGGACCCCCGACCTGATCCCGCTCTGCCACCCGATCGCGCTGCACGCGGTGACGGTCGACCTCACTCTGACCGACGACACCGTCGAGATCACCGCCACGGCGCGGACCGCCGACCGCACCGGCGTGGAGATGGAGGCGCTGACCGCGGTCGCGGTCGCCGGCCTGGCCCTGGTCGACATGGTCAAGGCGGTCGACCCGGCGGCGTCGGTGGAAGCGGTGCGGGTGCTGCGCAAGGAAGGCGGCAAGACCGGCCGCTGGCTACGGCCGGGGGACCGGCCGTGATCCGTGCCCGGGTGGTGGTCGCCTCCAACCGTGCGGCGGCCGGCGTCTACGCCGACACCAGCGGCCCGCTGCTCGCCGCCGGGCTGCGCGAGCTGGGCTGCCAGGTGGACGACCCGGTGGTGGTGCCCGACGGCGAGCCGGTCGGCGAGGCGCTGCGGGCCGCCCTGGCTGCCGGGGTCGACGTCGTGCTGACCAGCGGCGGCACCGGAATCACCCCCACCGACCGGACGCCGGACGTGACCCGCGCGCTGCTCGACCATGAGATCCCCGGCATCGCCGAGGCGATCCGCGCCCACAGCCGGGACAAGGTGCCCGCGGCGGCGCTCTCCCGGGGCGTCGCCGGGGTGGTCGGCCGGATGTTGGTGGTCAACCTGCCCGGCTCCACCGGCGGCGCCCGCGACGGCCTCGCGGTGCTCGGCCCGATCCTGGCCCACGCCGTCGACCAGTTGCGCGGCGGCGACCACTGACGGCGCGGCGGGCGGGGTGGTCCCGCCCGTAGGGCCGGCGCGCAGGCGGGCCGGCCACTAACGGTGTCGGCCGGCCACTGGTGGGGCGGGCCGGACCGCCCGGGGATAGGCTCGGCCGGTGAGCACGGAAACCGCGTCCGCCGCCGAGCAGGTCGCCGTACCGCCGCCGGCGGGCTGGGAGGAGGCCCGCTCCCGGGTGTACGCGGTCGGCCTGGCCGCCGCCCTGCCCGCCGTGAGTCGGCCGCTCGCCGACGCCGACGGGCACACCCTCGCCGAGCCGTTGGCCACCCGCACCGACCTGCCGGCCTTCCCCACCTCCAGCGTGGACGGCTGGGCGGTGCGCGGGGGCGGGCCGTGGCGGATCGTCGGCCGGGTGCTGGCCGGCGGCAACCCGCCCCCGCTTGCCGAGGACGGCACCACCGTCGAGATCGCCACCGGCGCGATGGTGCCCGAGGGCGTCACCGCGATCGTGCGGGTCGAGGAGTCCAGCCGCACAGCCGACGGCCGGATCGCCGGCGCCCCGCGACCGAGCCCGGAATGGCGCCGGCCGGGCGAGGAGGCGTACGCCGGTGAGGAACTGCTCCCCGCCGGCACCCCGGTCGACCCGGCGGTGATCGGTCTGGCCGCCTCCTGCGGGCACGACGCCCTGCGGGTGCGCCGCCCGCCCCGCGCCGCGCTGCTGATCTTCGGCGACGAGCTGCTGACTTCGGGCCCGCCGGCCGACGGCCGGGTCCGCGACGCCCTCGGCCCGGCCGTGCCGGCCTGGCTGCGCCGGTACGGCTGCCAGGTGCGCCCGGCCGACGTGGTCGGCCCGGTGGCCGACACCCTGCCGGCGCACGTGGCGGCCCTGCGCGCGGCGCTCACCACTGCCGACCTGGTGTGCACCACCGGCGGGACGATGCACGGCCCCGTCGACCACCTGCACCCCACCCTGGAGGCCCTCGGCGCGGACTACGTGGTCAACACGGTCGCGGTCCGCCCCGGCTTCCCGATGCTGCTGGCCCGGCTGGCCGACCCGGACGGCCGGGTCCGGTTCGTGGCCGGCCTGCCCGGCAACCCGCAGTCGGCGATCGTCGCGCTCGTCTCGCTGGTCGCGCCGCTGCTGGCCGGCTTGCAGGGACGGCCGATGCCGGTGCTGCCGCACGCCACGCTCGCCGAGCCGGTGCCCGGCCGCGGCGACCACACCCACCTGGCCCTGGTCCGGCTGGACCGGGCGGCCGGCACCGCCCACCCGGTCCGGCACGTCGGCTCGGCGATGCTGCGCGGGCTGGCCGGCGCGGACGGGTTCGCCGTCATCCGCCCCGGCACCACGGGCGAGCCGGGCGCGCGGGTGCCGGTCGTGCCGCTGCCCCTGTTTCCGGGGGAACGGTCCTGGTGACGATCGAGGAGTCGACGGTCTTCGGCACGGTCACCGAGGAGCCGCTGGACCTGGCCGCGCACGAGGCGGCCGTCGCCGACCGGCGGGCCGGGGCGGTGGTGTCGTTCCGGGGCGTGGTCCGCGACCACGACCACGGCCGCCCGGTGACCAGCCTGGAGTACGAGGGCCACCCGAGCGCCGCCGCGGTGCTGCTGGAGGTCGCCGCCGAGGTGGCCGCCGACCCGGACGTGTACGCGGTCGCGGTGTCGCACCGGGTCGGCCCGCTCGGCGTAGGCGACGTGGCCCTGGTCGCGGCGGTGAGCACCGCGCACCGGGCCGCCGCGTTCGCCGCCTGCGCCCGGCTGGTGGACGAGGTCAAGGCGCGGCTGCCGATCTGGAAGCGGCAGGTGTTCGACGACGGCACCGAGGAGTGGGTCAACTGTCCCTGACGCCGTCGGGCGGCCGGTGCGGTGTCCGGGACGGCGGCGGCCGTGCCCTCGGCGACCGCCGGAGCCTCAGCGGCGGCCGTTGACCAGGGAGGCGCGGCCGAACCGGTCGGCGTAGAAGGCCGGCTCGGCGCCGGGTCGCCACGGCAGCGCGGCGACCAGCACGATCAGGGCCACGGCGAGGGAGTTCTCCATCAGCGCCCCGAACAGGCCGTCCTGGTAGTGCGACATCTCAGGGAGCTGGTGCTCGTACGGCCAGATCGGCGAGGTCAGGAACAGCAGGTAGAGGCCGAGCGCCGCCACGCCGTGCCGGAGCCCGGTGAGCGTCGGGTACCAGATCGGTGGGCGCAGCCCGTTGAGCCCGGGCAGACCGCTGTACGACGACGCCTGGCCGGCGCGCTGCACCGACCCCCGGCTCGCCTCCCGGCGGCGTGCCGCCGCGTCGGCCAGGACGATGATCGCCGGAATGACCCAGACGAGGTGGTGCGACCAGGAGATCGGGCTGATCACGTTGGCGGTGAGCCCGACCAGGGTGAACGCGGTCAGCTCGTCCCCGTCGGCGCGGGCGCTGATGGCCCGGGACAGCCCGAGGGCCAGGATCAGCACCGAGAACGACAACCAGAGCAGGCCGGGCGTCTCGATCGAGTCGTAGAGCCGGGCCAGCAGGCCCGCGAGGGACTGGTTGGGCGTCATGTCGGCCGCACCCACCCGCTCGGTCTGCCACAGCACGCTGCCGAAGTAGGACCGGGACTCGGTGCCGACGAGCGCGAAGCCGGCGAGGGTCACCCCGATCGTGGTGCCGACCGCCGTGGCCGCCGCCCGCCACTGCCGGGTGATCATGAGGTACGCGATGAACAGCGCGGGGGTCAGCTTGACGGCAGTGGCCAGGCCGATGCCGACCCCGGCCCAGGCCCCGCTGAACACGAAGCGCCGCAGCGGCCCGTCGGCGGGGTCGAACCGGGTGCCCCGCTTCGCCCGCCAGCGCAGACCGATCAGGTCGGCCATGATCAGCGCGAAGAGCAGCAGGTTGACCTGGCCGTAGCCGAGGGTTTCGCGGCCCGGTTCGAGGGCCACCGCCATCGGCGTCGCGATGCCGACGGTGAACCAGAGCGGCCAGCCGAGCCGGTCCACGACCGGCCGCAGCAGGCCGGCCAGGACGAGGGCGAGGGCGGCGATGCTGGCCAGCACGTTCAACCAGCCGGCGACCTGCACCGGCACCACCGCCATGGGGAGCATGACCAACCCGCCGAAGGGTGGGTACGTGAAGCCGAGCGTCGTGGAGGGGGCGATGAAGTCGTACAACTCGTTGCCGTTCATCCACCACGCCACCGCGCCGTGGTAGATCTTCATGTCGAAGAAGTTGTACGGCCGCCCGAAGGCGCCGATGGCGAACCACGTGGCGTACGCGACGGCGGCCACGACACCGACCCGCACCGCGGTCCTGCGGTCGACCCCACGGGTCAACCGGGTCACGCGGCGGATCGGTGTGAGGCGGTCCATCCGTCGTTTGACGGTCGCCGGCATGGCGTGGCCACCCCCATACCAAGATCGTCCTACCCGTTCAGGTCCAGCACGGAGCCTAGAACGGCGCCTCACGTTAATGCCTCCCGCGTTATGTGACCGTGTCCGATCCCACACTGATTTTTTACATTTCCACCGCGTTAACGCCTACCGGGTGGTTCAGGTAATTCGCGGCCTTAGCGGTGAAGAGCCACGGGAGGGGAGCGTCACGCCGCAGGTCAGCCGGGCAGTCGGCGTGCCGTGGCGGCCGAGCGTACGGCGATCCGGGCCTCCCGGCGGGCGGTCCGGACGGCCCGCTGCACCGACCGTCGTGAGTGGCCGATCCGGTGCCCCGCCCGCCACCGCAGACCCGGCTTCCCCTCGGTGTCGGCGGCGGCGAGCAGCAACCCGCCGAGGATGCCGAGATTCTTCATGAACTGGGTCTGGTGCTGTGCCCGCTCGGCCGGTTCGCCCTTCCAGAAGGGATGACCGGCGACGGTGGTCGGGACCAGCGTGCCGGCGAGCACCAGCGCGGCCGGGCGGGTGAACTTCCCGGTGGCCAGCATGAGGCCGCCGATCAGCTGAGTGGCCGAGTTGATCCGGACCAGCGTCTCGGCGTCGGTGGGGATCCGGGGGGAAGCCTGCTGGATCAGCGGGCCGACCCGGTCGGTCACCGGCTTCGCGGCCGGCACCAGCCGTCCCGGGTTCTGCAAGTTGCGGACGCCGCTGACCACGAAGACGCCGCTCAACATGACGCGGGCGAGGGAGCGCACGGGTTTCATGGATCAGTCATACCCCGTCGCGGCGGCGGCTACCCCTGCAACGGCCCGATCCGATCGGCCGACGTGGACGCCGGAGGCATACCCATGATCCGGACCGCCACGCCGATCGGGGCGACCGTCGCTGGTGGACGGGCTCCGGCCGGTAACCTCGCCCGGGTGACCACGCTGCGGCTCCGCCCCGAGGGTCCGGCCGACACCGGCCCGGTCCGCCGGGTACTGGCTGCGGCCTTCGCCCGCCCCGACGTGTCGACCCCGCCCGAGGTGGCGCTGGTCGGCGAGCTGCGCGACACCGACGCCTGGGTGCCCGAGTTGGCCATGGTCGCCGAGCACGGCGGCGAGGTGGTCGGGTACGCCCTGCTGACCCGGGTCCGGGTCGGCGCGGAGGGCGGCGGCACGGTCCCGGCGCTGGTCCTCGGCCCGGTCGCCGTCGCGCCGCACCGGCAGCGGGTCGGGCACGGCACGGCCGTGGTGCAGGCCGCCCTCGACGCCGCCACCGAGCTGGGCGAGCGGCTCGTGGTGGTGCTCGGCGACCCCGCCTTCTACCGGCGGTTCGGCTTCACCCGCGCCGACCGGATGGGGCTGACCAGCCCCTGGTCCGGCCTGGGGGATCCCTGGCAGGCGCTGGTCCTGCCGCCCAGCACCAGCGGGGACGCCCCGGTGCCCCGTGGCGAGGTGTTCTTCCCGCCGCCCTGGTCGAAGGTCTGACCGCCCCGCCGGTGAAACGGCCCGTCAGGCCCGCATGACCGCCGCGATGGGGGTCCGCGCCGCGCGCAGGGTAGGTATCAGTCCACCTGCCGCCCCGGCCAGCCCGCCGACCACCACCCCGTAGACGGCCGCGCTCAGGGGGAAGGGGACGTCCGTGCTGCCGCTGAGCGCCGCCGCGACCAGCGGACGGTACATCGCCACGGCGAGCAGGACCGCAACCAGCGAGCCGACGCAGCCGATGAGCACGGATTCGGCGAGAACCAGCACCATGATGTCTCCCTTGGTGGCCCCGAGGGAGCGACGCAGGGCCAGCTCGTCGGCCCGCTCCTTGAGCGTGGCCAGGCCGATGTTCAGGACGCCGAGGACGCCCACCAACAGCATGATCAGACCGACCCCCAGGAACGCCGCGGTGACGATCCTCAGTTGGTCGTCGACGCCCGCCGCCGCGTTCACCGGCTCGATCGTGCCCTGGATCGGCAACTGGCCAACGGATGCGTGCCAGCGCAGCCATTCGACGCTCTGTGCCGCGTCGCCCGACGGCACCCGGGCCAGCACCCGCACCGAGGATTCCGCGACCGGCTGGGCGTGCGCGGCCAACTCCCGCCACGGCAGGTACGCCCTGGGGTCCTGCTCGCCGTCGTCGATCACCCCGGTCACCGGCGTGTGGCGGGCGAGATCCCCCTTTCCGGCCCTCCACAGCAGCCCCGAGCGCCCGGCGATCTGCTCCCACGCCACCTTGTTGACGACCATCGCCACGCCGGCCGTCGTCGCCGTGGGCCAGGAACCGGCGATCAGATCGAAGGGTCGCACCGCCATGACGTCACCTTCGAAGGCGATGATGGGAATCGCCGAGGGCCCGCCGGTGAGCACGGCCCCCGAGTCCGACACGAACAGTGCGACGTCAGCACCGGTGTTCGACTTCGAAGCGAGCAACCGGGACGTCTGACTGCCGAGGGCGTCGCCGCTGACCGCGACCGCCGCGCTGCCGTCCCTGCCCTCCCTCAGCTCGGCGAGGTGGATCAACTCCGCCCTGGCCACCCCTGCGGTGGCCTGCACGAAGATCACGGCGATGATCCCGATGACCAGGCTGAGGCAGGCCAGCAGTGCCCGGCCGCCGCGGGCCCGCAACTCACGCGAACTCATCAAGATGAGTTCGGGCATACGTCTAATCACGTGCCCACGCCCCCTCGACGAGGTGCAGGGTGCGGTCGGTGCGCATGGCCACCTCGGGGTCGTGCGTCACCATCACCGTGGTCGCGCCGCGGGCCTTGGCCGCCGTCAACAAGAGAGTGATCACCTGCTCGCTGGTGTTCTCGTCCAGAGCGCCGGTGGGCTCGTCGGCGAGGACGACAGCGGGGGTGCGTACCAGTGCCCTGGCTATGGCCACCCGCTGCTGCTCGCCACCGGACAGTTGACGTGGACGATGGGTGGTCCGATCGGCGAGGCCGACCTGGTCGAGGCTCTCCAGCACGAGGGACCGCCGGCGGCGCCGAGGCACCGGAATGCCGTGCTGGAGGGCCGTCTCGACGTTCTCGTAGGCGCTCAGGTGGGGCAGCAGGAAGAACCGCTGATAGACGAAGCCGAGGTGCGTGCTCCGCAGCCGGGCGAGGGCCACGTCGCTCAGTCCGCCGACGTTTTTTCCGCCGATGTGGTACGTGCCGGAGTCGGGGCTGTCCAGAAGACCGAGGATGGCGAGTAGTGTGCTCTTCCCCGATCCGGAGCGCCCGAGAATGGCGGCTGTGGTCCCCGCCTGGACGTGGACGGAGAGATCCCGCAGCACATCGACACGCTCACCTTTCGGGCCGTCGAAGGACTTGCGGATGCTGTCGAGCCGGAGCAAATTGAGGCCCTCAACCCTCGCCTTGATCCGTGAGCGCCGGGGCCGGTGACATCACCACGTCGCCCACCGCGAGACCGTCGACTATCTGGATGTACGACCCGTCGGTGATTCCCAATTTCACGTCGCGGGTTTTGGTTGATCCAGTCGCCTCTCGCACTCGGACCCGCCCTCGCTCCGCGGTTCCCGCCACTGCCTCGACAGGAAGCGCGAGAACGTCTCGGGCCTCGCCGGTTCTGACGGCCAGCACGCCCTTGAGCCCCGGAAAGAGACGTAGATCCGCAGGCGGCGCACAGGTTACGCTGACTGCCGATCCGTCACCCTCACCGCCCCGATCGGGGCCACCGAGCACCTGGCAGGGAAACGGGCCCGGCCCGTGGTCGATCTGCGCGGTTGCCTCCGGCCCAAGGTCGGACAGGCGGTAGATGAGTGCTTCCGAGATGGTGGTCCGTATTCCATAGCCGCTGGCCCGGAGACTCACCAAAGGGAGGCCCTGCGGAACCGTGGTTCCGGAGGAGGCGAGTTCGTCCTGAACGGTGGATTCCACGGGATTAGTGACCGGCACCCGCCCATTCGACGACCGGATCCAGCCGATGACGGCGCCGGCCGGCAGCACGCCCTTCTTCGATCGGTCGCGACGATAGACGCCGGATTGCGGCGCGGTCAGCGAATAGGTTGGAGAGGGCACCACGGATGCGTTCGACGCCAGGACGCTGACCAGGTTGCGCCGCTCGACCGTGGCGGTGGTCGATTGCGTCCTGTTGTCGGTCAGCACCAGGGCCGCGCCGGACCTGTCGAACATGAACCAGGCCCCGGCGGAGAGGACGACAGCCGGCAGGGCCACGAAGACCAGGGCGCGTCTCGGGAAACGCGACCCGCGTCCCCGTCCCGTGTCAGTCCTTCGCACAGTTCGCCTTGACGTCCTGTTGCACGACGCTGGGATCGCCCAGCCTCGCCTTGGCGAGCTCGTCGTCAAAGATCTCTCGACTGCCCTGGTCGTAGTTCTTCTGGTAGGTGCGCAGGGTCGTAAACTTGCCGAGGTTGTCGAGGGCCTGTTTCTCCCTCTGCGCATCGGTGCCGCGGGCCGCCAGCCACTCCTGCTGCCAGGCGCACAGCCAGAAGGCTTCGACCTTCCCCGTAGCGGCACCGTCTTGGTAAACGACCTGCGATCCATCGGCCTCTTTGCGCAACTGCTGGGCCGAGTCCCAGTTCTTGTTGGCCGGCAAGGTCAGCGAGGATTTGGCCGCGTTGTATTCCTTGAGCGCCTCGTCATAATTCTTGACGGCTCCAGAGCCGTCATCCGACCCCGTCGAGCAGCCGGTCGCCAGAAGGGCGACCGCAACAGTAATGTGGAAGACACCCCTGAATACGCGCATGTTTCTCCCCGTGACGCGAGGTCAGGCCAGCCATGGACCGTAGCGTTCCAACCGGCCCAACGCAACCAGACCAGGTCAATCCGGATGATCAGTGATTAGAATTCATTCACCAGCTGAGGTCGCCCTCCCAGTGGTCGTCCACGGTCACGTTGGTGGAAGACCTGAAGTTGAGGGTGAATCGGGTGGTCGCGAGGACATCGTCCGCCAAGCTGTAGGTGCCGCCCGTGGCCGGGCCGACCACGGTGGTGCCGTTGAAGGCGTCCCCGGTTGTGACGCTGATGGGGCTGATGCGGAGGCTGATGTTGTTCGTACCACCCATGCCGTTGGTGTACTTCAGCGAGATGGTCGTACCGTTCGATGCTACGGTGCGGATGGTCTTTCCCTCGACAATGAACGAAGCGAATCCGCAGTCCCCAGTAATCTTTGTCGGGCCGGCGGCGAGTGCCGAGGTTGCTAACGCTGGCACGAGCGCCAGACCCAGCACGATCCCCTTGGCGACAGCTTTCATGGTTGTGATCCTTTCGGGAATCCGGATGATGGAACTCGCCGGTCGTCGGGCCAAGCCCTGTCGTGGCCGGGACTGGTCGGCGAGGTTCCGTTGCTGACCGCACCTGTCTATTGATCCGATCAGTGGCGGAAGGTGGTGAGATGAGCCCGTCGAGGTTTCAGGGCTCAATTGCATTCGTAGAGCTGATCAGGCTCTCCGATTGGCCTGGACAAAAACGGGTTACAGCAGCCGGCTCACGCCCGCGTCGCTCTTGCCGATCTCGTCGAAGCCCGTTAGGAATCCAAAACCCTCCGTTGCTCTGGATGGTTAACGGGAGCGCTGCGCACAGTGAGCTAAGCATGCCGTCGTCGGTGCCCGCAATGAGGAATCGGGGGATCCTGCTTCGGGGGATGAATGCACCGACTTTCCGCCCCCCGCTTACGGATTGTCATGCTCGGCGATCAACGAAGGCGCTGGAAGTGGCGTAGGCGACCACAGGGGGGCTACGTCCAGTAGTGACGGTGATCTATGTCACCAGGTTTGGAGTGAATCTTTTCAGTGCCTTGTGCGTCTAGGTGAGGGCTTGAGGCCTGCTTACGTGTCCCGCAGCAGTCGCGAATTGGCCGGCCTCGGCGCCCTTCGCCCCCGCGACCGCGTCAGGCCGGCTGGGTGCGCAGGTACCGGCCGAAGTGCGGCACGGTGAAGGCGACCGTCCCGCGCTCCCCGGAGTAGATCAGCCCCTTCTTGATCAGCGCGTCCCGCGCCGGGGAGAGGCTGGCCGGCTTGCGCCCGAGCGCGCGGGCGATCTCGGCGGTCGGCACGGCGGCGTCCATGTCGTCCCGGCCGCCGGCGTCCCCCTCGACCAGGGACAGCGTCGCCATCGCCCGCATGTACTCGCGCTCGGCCGGGGTGGCCCGCTCGAACCGGGAGCCGAAGAAGCCCACGGCCAGCTCGGCCTCCGCCTCGGGGGCGGCGACCCGGACGTCCGCGTCGGTGATCGGGGAGCGCGGCGCGTGGTCCCAGGTGGCCTTGCCGTACGCCTGGACGAAGTACGGGTAGCCGCCGGACTTCTCGTAGAGCAGGTCGAGGGCCTTCGGCTCGTACTCGACCTCCTCCCGCTCGGCCGGCGCGCAGAGCGCCCGGTCGGCGGCGATCCGGTCGAGCCGGTCGATGCGCTGGTAGCGGAACAGCCGCTCCGAGTACGACTTGGCGGCGCTGAGCACCGCCGGCAGGTGCGGCAGCCCCGCGCCGACCACGATCAGCGGCGCACCGAGCTGGGACAGCTCGTGACAGGCGGCGCAGAGCGCCGAGACGTCCTCGGCCCCGACGTCCTGCATCTCGTCGATGAAGACCGCGATGCCGGTGCCGACGTCGGAGGCCACGGCGGCGGCGTCGCTGAGCAGCTCCACCAGGTCGATCTCGATGTCGCCGGAGTCGGCCCGGCCGGTGGCGGCCGGCACGTCGATGCCGGGCTGCCAGCGGTCGCGCAGCTTCGGAGCGGTGCCGGCCCGGCCGGCGGGCGCGGAGCGCTGGGCGAACGCCTTCAGCACCCCGAGGAACGTGTCGATGCGGTCCGGGGCGCGGTGCCGGGGTGCGAGCTCACGGACCGCCATGTGCAGCGCGGCGGCGATCGGGCGGCGCAGCGACTGGTCCGGCCGGGCCTCGATCTTGCCGCTGCCCCAGAGGTGGTTGATTGCCTCCGAGCGGAGCGTGTTGAGCAGCACCGTCTTTCCGACGCCGCGCAGGCCCGTCAGCATCAGGCTGCGCTCGGGGCGGCCCCGCGCGATGCGCTCCAGCACCACGTCGAAGACGTCCAGCTCCCGCCCCCGCCCGGCCAGCTCGGGCGGGCGCTGGCCGGCGCCCGGGGCATACGGGTTGCGGACCGGATCCACGAATCGCACAATATCGGGCTGTCTAGCTGGAAACCTAGACATCCGTAGAGGACGCTACCGGCGTGTCGCCGGTCGTCGAGACAAAACTAGGGCTGTCTAGCGTGTGCGCTAGACAGCCCTAGTTTCAGCTACCGGTGCCCAGCTGGTGCGCTTCCTGACGCGGAACACGCAGGAGCGGCGTCAGCGGGCCTTCAGGCACAGCACGAAGTCGAGGGCGTCCAGCTGACTGTCGAAGAAGTACCAGTTGGTGTAGCCGGTGACCTTGGCGCACTTCGCCTCGGCGTCCTTCTCGCCGCTGGTCTGCCCGTCGAACCGGCGCAGCACCTCGTACGTCTTCGGGGCGCACGGGGCGATCAGCAGCTTGGGCTTGCCACCCGCCGGCCCCGTGTTGCGGACGCACTGCCCGGCCTTCACGAAGCGGGGATCGGCCGACGACTCGGGAGCCGGGGCGGTCGGGGCGGTCGGGGCGGGGGCCGTCGGGGAGGCTGGTTTCTCCTCCGGCGTCGGGTCGGCGGTCGGCCGGGCCTGGCCGGCGCCCTCTGGTGCCTCGTCCCGGTCGAGCAGGTACCACACCAGCGAGCCACCGCCGAGCAGCAGCACCAGCAGGGTGGCCAGCACGGCGATCAGCGGTCCCCGTCCGCGCCTCCGGTCCGGGGGCGGTGCCGGTGCCCCGGTGTACGCCGGCCGGCTCGGGCCGGGCCCCGGGTACGGCCCCGGGGCGTACGGGTCGGCGGGCTGGCGGGCCGCCGGGTACCCCGGTGCGACCCCACCCGGCCGGTAGACCTCGGATTCGGGGGGCCACGGTCCGGGACGGTCCCACGGGTCGGGCTGCGGCTCCCGGGACGGCGGCGCGAAACGCCGCGGATTGCCCGTCCAGGGTGCCTGGTCCGCCGGGTGGGAGGCCCGCTCGGGAGGCTCGTGGTGCCCCGGCTGACGAGGCGGGTACGCCGTGTGCGGCTCTCCCCGACCGTCGTCCGCCCAGGACCCGGAGGACCTGTCGTACCCGTCGTCCGCCCACCGCCCGGAGGACCCGTCGTCCGCCCACCGCCCGGACGGCGTGTCGTAGCCGTCGCCCGGTCGTCGTCCGGGCCACGGCCCGGTGGGACCCTCACCCGGTGATCCGTAGTTCGACATGCGCACCCTCCTGCCCGAGCGGTGAGGCCGGCCACCAACCAGGACACCGACGTCGTGGTCACCGTAGCGTGGCCAACCGATGACATCACCTCCTCCGCGTGCGACGGCATCGACCGGTCCGCCCGTACCCGACGGCCCGGCCACGCCCGGCGGGCCCGACGGAGCCGCCGCGCCGCCGGTCCGACCGGTGCTGATCTGGACCGCGCTCGTCGTCGTCTACGTGCTGTGGGGCGCCACCTACCTGGGGATCCGGGTCGCGGTGGAGTCGTTGCCGGCGCTCACCTCGGCCGGCCTCCGGTTCGCCGCGGCCGCCGCCGTGCTCGCGCTCGTCCTGCGGGTACGCCGGGGAGCGGGTGCCCTGCGCGTCGACCGGCGTCGGCTCGGCTCGGCCGCGCTGGTCGGGGTGCTGCTGCTGGCCGGCGGCAACGGACTGGTGGTGCTCGCCGAGTCCGGCCCACCCGGGGTGGCTGTGCCCTCGGGCGTGGCCGCGCTGCTGGTCGCCACCGTCCCGCTGCTGGTCGTCCTGCTCCGGACGACCACAGGGGACCGGCCCCGGTTCTGGACCTTCGCCGGGGTGAGCCTCGGCTTTCTCGGCCTGGTCCTGCTGGTGCTGCCGACCGGTGGGTCGGCGGCGGTGCCGCTGGCGGGGGCGCTGACCGTGGTCGCGGCGGCGACCTCCTGGTCGGTGGGGTCGTTCCTGTCCAACCGTCTGACGATGCCGGCCGACCCGTTCGTCGCCACGGTCTACGAGATGCTCGCCGGTGCCGTGGCGCTGGCCGTGCTCGCCGCCGCCCGGGGCGAGCTGCGCGGCTTCGACCCCGGGCAGGTCACCGGCCGGTCCTGGCTCGCCCTGGCGTACCTGATGGTCGCCGGCTCGCTGGTCGCCTTCACCGCGTACGTCTGGCTGCTGCATCACGCGCCGATCTCGCTGGTGTCCACGTACGCGTACGTGAACCCGGTGGTCGCGGTCACGCTCGGCGCGCTGCTGGCCGCCGAGCCGGTGACCAGCCAGGTGTTGCTGGGCGGCGCGGTGATCGTCGTCGGGGTGGCGGTGGTGGTGAGCACGGAACGCCCCGGACGACGGACCGGGGCGGCGGGCCGGGCACCCCGGCGGTAACGTCCGGCCGGTGTCCGCCGGGCTGCCGATTACCGTCGCGGCGCTCGGCGCGGCGGCCGGCGCAGTCGCACCGTGGCTGGCCGCCCGGTTCACCGCCGCGCGGCCCGCGTCGACGGCCGCAACCGGCGCGCCGTTCGCCGCTGTGCCGTTCGCCGCTGTGCCGTTCGCCGCCGTGCCGGCTGGTGCCGCCCCGACGCCCGGCACGACCCCGGCCCGCCCGTTCCCGTCCGCGCGGCGGCGGGCGCCGACCTGCGCGGTGGTCGGGGCGGTCGTCTTCGGCGGGCTCGGCGTCGCGCCGGGCGTCGGGGCGGCGCTGCCGGCGTTCCTCGCGGTGGCCGCGCTCGGGCTGGTGCTCGCCGTGGTCGACCTGGCCTGCCTGCGGCTGCCCGACCCGCTGGTCGGCGCGACCGCGCTCGCCGCAGTCGCCGGCCTGGTCGCGGCGGCGTCGGTCGCCGGCCGGCCGGACCGGCTGCTCGGCCCGCTGGCCGGGGCGGCGCTGTCGTTCACCGGGTACGCGCTGCTGGCCGTGCTGCCAAGCTCGCGGCTCGGCTTCGGTGACGTCAAGCTCGCCGCCGTGCTGGGGCTGCCGCTCGGCTGGTTGGGCTGGCCGACGCTGCTGACCGGGCTGGTCCTGCCGCACGCGCTGCACGGGCTGGCCGTGCTCGGCCTGCTGGCCGCCCGCCGGGTCCGCCGGGACACCCTGCTGCCGCTCGGGCCGGCCCTGCTCGCCGGCGCCTGGATCGCCGCCCTGCTCGGCTGACCCCCTCCCCCGGAGGCCTCCTACAGCAGGCGGAGCTGGCGGTCCTTGGGGCGGCGGGGCTCGGCCTCGCCCAGGCGCTCGAACAGGCCCGGGTCGATCACGTCGAGGAACGGCGACGGCCGGCAGTCCCGCTCCGACCCGTGCCGGGCGCGTCGGGCGGCGTGGCTGACGTAGAGGCGGTCCTGGGCCCGGGTCAGGCCGACGAAGAAGAGCCGCCGCTCCTCGGCGACCGCGTCCTCGTCCGGGGTGGAACCGGGCCAGCGCAGCGGGAGCAGGCCGTCCTCGCAGCCGACCAGGAAGACCACCGGGAACTCCAGGCCCTTCGCGGCGTGCAGGGTGAGCAGGGTGACCGCCTCGGCGCGCGGGTCGAGGGCGTCCACCTCGGCGCCGGTGGCGAGCTGGGACAGGAACAGCTCCAGGTCGTCGCCGCAGCGCCGGGCCAGCGGGGTGAGCAGATCCGCCGCCGCGAGGGCCTCCTCGGGGCGCACCGAGCCGGAGCCGTCGAGGGTGGGGGCGGCGAAGCGGTCGGCGACCACCTGGGCGGCGAGTCGGACCCGGGCCGGCAGGCCGCCGTCGAGGCCGTCGGCGTGTCGCAGCTCGCGGGCGATCGCGGTCACCCCGGGCCGGTCCCGCAGCCGGTCGTGCGAGCGCTTCTGCACCGGGATGTTCGCCCGGGCCAGCGCGTCCACGATCGGTGTGGACTGCGCGTCGGTCCGGTACAGCACGGCGATGTCGGAGAACGACAGGCTCGTGGCCCGGCCGTCGATCCGGCCCGAGTCCAGCGACCGGTGGGACAGGCCGCCGACCAGTTCGTCGACGGTGCGTACCAGGAAGTCGGCCTCGTCGGCGACGGACGCGGCGGCGTACCGGCCGACCAGCGGGGCCTCCGGGTCGAGCCGGGCCGGGTCGAGCCGGCGGCCCCGGACCAGCGACGACGGCGCGATGGCCTGCACGGCGGCGGCCAGGATCGGGGCCGAGGAACGGTAGTTGCGGTTGAGCCGGACCAGCCGGGCGTCGGTGAAGTCCGCCGAGAAGCGCAGGAAGTAGCCGACGTCCGCGCCCCGGAACGAGTAGATCGCCTGGTCCGGGTCGCCGATCGCGCACAGGTTGCCGTCGGCGGGGCTGAGCAGCCGCAGCAGCTCGTACTGCACGTCGTCGACGTCCTGGTACTCGTCCACGAAGATCCACTGCCATTGGTCCCGGTACCGCCGTACCAGCTTCTTGTCGGCGCGCAGCAGCTCCACCGGCAGGGTGAGCAGCTCGTCCAGGTCGACCAGGTCCCGCTTGCGCAGCAGGGCCGTGTAGGCGGCCAGGTCCTCGCCCGCCTCGGCCCTCGCCGCCGCCCGGTCCGCGTCGTCGGCGATCCGGAAGCCGGCAGGCAGCCCGGCGGCCCCGGCGTTCTCCCGCAGGATGGCCAGCCCCAGCGAGTGGAACGTGCCGACGGTGATGTCCTCGGCCACCGGCCCGAGCAGCCCGTCGAGGCGGTGCCGCAGCTCCTCGGCGGCCCGCCGGGTGAAGGTGATCGCGAGGCAGCGCTCCGGGAACACGTTCAGCTCCGCGCACAGGTACGCGATCCGGTGGGTCAGCGTCCGGGTCTTCCCCGTGCCAGGGCCGGCCACGATCAGCAGCGGCCCGCCCGGCGCGGAGGCGGCCACCCGCTGCATCGCGTCCAGCCGGTCGAGCAGGCCGGTGCCGACCTCCTCCATCCCGGAGAGCATCGGCTCGAACGGCTCGTGCGGGGAGGGCTGCGGCGGAATCGGCGGGGGCGGGGGCGGCGGGGCGGCCTTCCGCTTCGGCTCGACCTTCGTCGCCGCCGGCCGCTTGGCCTTCGCCGCAGGCTCCGTGGGCGTCCGCTGCGCCGGCACCGGTACGTCGAACAGCGTCTCCGCCTGCGCCCCCGCCGCCTTCCCGCCCAGCTCGGCCGGGTCGAACAGGGTGATCACCCCGTACTCGCCGTCGTAGCCGGGCACCCGGCGCACGTCGCCCCGGCGCAGCCGACCGATCCCCTCGGCGAGCAACTCCCCGCCGACCCGACCGATCTCGTCCAGCGGCGCGCGGGTCAGGATGTCCAGTTCCGAGCCGAGCGCGGCGACCAGCTCGTTGAGCTTCCCCCCGACCTTCTTGGACTTCGGGCCCACCGCGTTCAGCTCGCCGAGGACCTCGGCCAGCGGGACAAGGTGGGTGACGGTCCGGGCGTGCTCCGGCCGGTGACCCTCGGGCCGATCGGCCAGTTCCTCGACCCGGCTGAGCACCCCGACGGTGACTGGCCTGCCGCACTCCGGGCAGCGCCCCCCGGCGGCCCGGGTCTGCTCCGGGGACCAGCTGACCTCGCACACCCGGTGCCCGTCGGCGTGGTACTTGCCCTCCTCGGGGAAGAACTCGATGGTGCCGGCGAGGCCGTCGCCGGTGCGCAGCGCCTCCCGGATGGCGAAGTAGTCCCGGCCGGAGGCGAACACCGTGGCCTCCCGGCCCAGGGCGGGCGGGGAGTGCGCGTCCGAGTTGGACACCAGCCGGTAGCGGTCGAGGCTGCCGACCCGCCAGTTCATCTCCGGGTCGGACGACAGCCCGGTCTCCACGGCGAAGACGTGCTCGGCCAGGTCGGCGTAGCAGTCGGCGATCGCGTCGAAGCCGGACTTCGAGCCCAGCGCCGAGAACCAGGGCGTCCAGATGTGCGCCGGCACCAGGTAGCCGTCCGGGCTGGCCTCCAGGGTGATCTCCAGCAGGTCCCGGGAGTCCAGGCCGAGGATCGGCCGACCGTCCGAGGCGATGTTGCCGATCCGGCCGAGGACGGTGTTGAACCGCTGCACCGCGTCCAGGTCGGGCAGATAGATCAGGTGGTGCACCTTGCGGGTCCGGTCGTCGCGCTTGTAGATCGTGGAGATCTCCACGCTGAGCATGAACCGGACCGGGTCCGCCTCGGCCTCGCTGGCCAGCCGGGGCGGCAGCCGGCGGGCGATGTCCCGCTCCGCCTCGGGGCTGAGCCGGTACAGGCCGGGCTCGGCCGGGTGCAGCGTCTCGCGCAGGTGGTCGTACCAGGCGGGGTGGGTGAAGTCGCCGGTGCCGAGGACGCCGATGCCCTTGCGCCGGGCCCACCAGCCGAGGTTCGGCAGGGTCAGGTCACGGCTGCACGCCCGCGAATACTTCGAGTGGATGTGCAGGTCCGCGACGAACGGCGAGGGGCCACCGGCGGGTGCGGCGCTGAACGGGAGCACGCCGCATCCTGTCACGCCCGCCCCGACGGCCGCTCCCCGCCACGCGTACGGGTGACCTGAGCGTCCTTCCCTGGACACCCCGGCCGCAGCCCGCTAAGTGTGCGCCAGCCCCGGGTCAGGGGGTGCGGAGTTCCACCAGGGTGACCTGGGGGTCCGCGCCGACGCGGACCGGGGGGCCCCAGAAGCCCGCGCCGTTGGTCACGTACACCTTCGTGCCGTCGACCTCGCCGAGGCCGGAGACCACCGGCTGTTCGAGCTTCACCAGCAGGTTGAACGGCACGATCTGACCGCCGTGGGTGTGCCCGGACAGTTGCAGGTCGACGCCGAACTTCGCCGCCTCGACGGCCGCCACCGGCTGGTGGGCGAGCAGCACCACGGGGCGGCCCGGGTCCCGGTCGCCGAGCGCGGCGGTGAAGTCGGCGGGGGCGGCCAGCCCGGTGCCGGCGGCGCTGACGTCGTTCACCCCGGCCAGGTCCAGCACCCCGCCCGGGGTCCGGATCTCCTGCCGGGTGTTCTGGAGCACCCGCAGGCCGAGCCGGTCCACCTCCTGCACCCACTCCTCCACGCCGGAGTAGTACTCGTGGTTGCCGGTGACGAAGAAGTTGCCGTACCGGGAGCGCAGGTCGCGCAGCGGCGCCGCCGCCTCGCCCAGCTCGGCGACCGAGCCGTCGACCAGGTCGCCGACGACCGCGACCAGGTCGGCGTCCAGCCGGTTGATCATTGCCACGATCCGCTCGGTGTGGGCCCGGCCGCGCAGCGGCCCGAGGTGGATGTCCGAGACGGTGGCGATGCGCAGCCCGTCCATCCCGCGCGGCAGCTTCGCCAGCGGGATCCGCACCCGGTCCAGGCGCGGCGGGCCCATCGCGTTGCGTACCCCGTAGCCGGTGACCCCGACGGCCGTGAGGCCCGCGAAGATCGCCGCGCCGCGGGCCAGCAACAGCCGGCGGTCCGGATCGTGGTCGGGCTGGTCGACGGCTACGGCGGCCGGCGGTTCCGCCCCGCCGGACGCGCCCACCAGCACCGGCTCGGGCGCGGCGGCGGCCGGCTCGGCGGCGACCACCCGGCGGCGCAGCGCCAGCCGGGCGACCAGCATCGGCACTTCCAACACCAGCAGCACGACCAGCAGGTAGAACATCACCGCGAGCCACAGGTAGCCCGGCCAGGCCAGCCAGAACAGGCCGGCCCGGGTGCCGATCATCGTGGCCGGGACGAGCAGTGCCAGCGCCAGCGCGGCGACGGCCCCGATCCGCCGCCACCGCCCCGGGCCGGTGGTGTCCTTGACCAGCCGCTTCCACAGGTAGAAGTGGAGCAGACCGACGACGAGCGTCGCGAAGCCCACGAACGCCAGGGTCGCCAACACGTGAGCCTCCTCAGCCGCCCGCGAACGGAGGCAGTACGTCGATTGTCGTCCCGGCCGGCAGCGGTGCCCGACGATCATGACAGGTCAGGCCATCGACCAGGAAACTCGCCGCGGTCAGCACGGCGGCGAGCCGTACGCCGTGCCGCTCGGCCAGCTCACCGGCGAGTTCGTCCAGGGACCGCCCGGCGGGCGCGGTCTCCTCGGGGGTGCCGGCGGCGGCCCGCGCGCCGGCGAAGTAGCGGACGGTGAGCTGCCCGGTCGTGGGATCGGAACCGTTCACCGTCACCCGCCGATCGCGGACATCGGCCGGGCCGGCTGGAGGAAGGCCGGGTCGTCGATGCCGTGCCCGGCCCGCTTGCCCCACATCGCGGTGCGCCAGCGCCGGGCCAACTCGTCGTCGTCCGCTCCGGCCCGCAGCGCCGCGCGCAGGTCGGACTCCTCGGTGGCGAAGAGGCAGGCGCGGATTTGACCGTCGGCGGTGAGCCGGGTGCGGTCGCAGTCGCCGCAGAACGGGCGGGTCACGCTGCCGATCACCCCGACCCGACCCGGTCCGCCGTCGACCAGCCAGGTCTCGGCCGGCGCGGCGCCCCGCTCCGCAGGGTCCGGGGTCAGGTCGAACCCGGTACGCAGCGCGGCGAGGATCTCGTCGGCGGTGACCATGGTCGCCCGGTCCCAACCGTGCTGGGCGTCCAGCGGCATCTGCTCGATGAACCGCAGCTCGTAGCCCTGGGTCAGGGCGAAGCGGAGCAGCGCGGGGGCCTCGTCGTCGTTGATCCCGCGCATCAGCACGGTATTGATCTTGACCGGGCTGAGCCCGGCGGCGACCGCCCCGGTCAGCCCGGCGAGCACGTCCGCGAGCCGGTCCCGCCGGGTCAGCCGGGCGAACCGGCCGGCGTCGAGGGTGTCCAGCGACACGTTCACCCGGTCCAGCCCGGCGGCCCGCAGGGCGGGGGCCAGCCGGTCCAGCCCGAGGCCGTTCGTGGTCAGCGAGATGCGGGGCCGGGGCTCCAGCGCGGCCACCGCCGCGACGATGTCGACCAGGCCGGGACGGATCAGCGGCTCCCCGCCGGTGAACCGCACCTCGGCCACCCCGAGGTGCCGCACGGCCAGCCGGACCAGCCGGATGATCTCGTCGTCGGTCAGCAACTGGGGGCCGGCCAGCCAGGCCAGCCCTTCGGCCGGCATGCAGTACGTGCAGCGCAGGTTGCACTTGTCGGTCAGCGAAACGCGCAGGTCCCGGGCGACGCGGCCGTACCGGTCGGCGAGGACGCCTTCGGTCGGTGGGGCGACGGTCACCCCTCGACCGTAGCGCGCCCGGCCTGACGCAGCGCGGCGCGGGCGGCGTCGCCGACCGCCTCGCGATACGACCCGCCGAACAGGGCGGCGTGCACCAGCAGCAGGTGGAGCTGGTGCAGCGGCACCCGCTCGGGCCACCCGTCGGCCAGCGGCCAGGACTCCCGGTAGGCGCCCATGATCCGGTCGTGGTGCGGGGGCCCGCCGAACAGCGCCAACTGGGCCAGGTCGGTCTCCCGGTGCCCGCCGTGCGCCGCCGGGTCGACCAGCCAGGCCCGCCCGTCGGTCCCCCAGAGCACGTTTCCCGGCCACAGGTCGCCGTGCACCCGGGCCGGCGGCTCGTCCCCGCCGAACTCGCCGATCCGGTCGAGGACCGCCTCCACCAGCGCGGCCTCGACGCCGGTGAGCGCGCCGCCGTCGACCGACATCCGCAGGTACGGGGCGAGCCGCCGGCGCGCGAACCAGTCCGGCCACGGGCCCGGGTCCGGCGTGTTGTCCTGGGGGAGCGCGGCGATGAAGCCGGGCCACTCCGCGCCGAACGCGGCGGCCCCGGCGCGGTGCGTCGCGGCCAGGTCGTGGCCGAACCGCTCGGCGACCTCGGGCGTCGGCTCGCCGGCCTCGACCCAGTCGAGCGCCAGCAGCCCCGGCAGCGCCACCACCACCTCCGGTACGGGGACCCCGCCGGCCTCCCGCAGCCAGCGCAGCCCGGCCGCCTCGGCGGCGAAGAAGCCCTCCGGCACCGGCCGGCCGGCCCGCTCCTCCGGCCACGTCTTGGTGAAGACGGAGTGCCCGTCGTCCAGGGTCAGCCGGGACGCCGCGCAGACGTCCCCGCCGGCGACCGGCGTCTCCCGGATCCGTTGGTGGGTGAGGAAGGTCGGCAGGTGTTCCGGATGCGCCCGCAGGTACGCCAGGTCCATGACCGCAAGGTAGCCGCTCGGGGCGCTTCCCGTGGGGGACTCCGGCCCGGTTCGGCATCATCGGGGCGTGCCGCCGGTCAACGGCCCAACGGAGACCGTAGCTGAGCTGCGTCGCTACTCTCCGTGCCTGTGGACAACCCGCGTGTCGTCCACAGGGCCTGTCGAGACTTCCGGGCGTGGCCGAGGCTGCCTCCCATGGCCCGTACCGACCGCCCCCGGCTCACCGTCCGTTCGCCCGCCGACCTCATCGCGGCCGTGCCGTACCTGCTCGGGTTCCATCCCGCCGACAGCGTGGTGGTGGTCGCGATGCGGGGCCGGCGGATCGTCTTCGCCGCCCGGGCGGACCTGCCCGGCCCGGGCGACGACCCGCTCGACCCGGCCGCCCACCTGGCCGGCGTGATCGCCCGGCAGGGTGTCGAGTCCGCCACCGTGCTCGGCTATGGCGACGCCCCCCGGGTCACCCCGGCCGTCGACGCGGTACGCGGGTCGCTGGCCGCCGCCGAGCTGACCGTGCTGGACGCCCTGCGGGTCACCGACGGCCGCTACTGGTCCTACCTGTGCGACGAGCCGGCCTGCTGCCCGCCCGACGGCACCCCGTACGACACCGGGGCCAGCGAGGTCAGCGCGGCGGCGGTCTTCGCCGGTCAGGTGGCCCTGCCCGACCGGGCGACCCTGACCACGCAGGTGGCCCCGTTCGGCGGCCCGGCCCGGGTGGCGATGAGCCGGGCGGTCGACCACGCCGAACGCCGGCTGGCGGCCCTGCTGGTCGGGGCACCCGAGGCCGACCTGCTCGGCGGGCGGGTGCTGCGTCGGGCCGGCGTGGACGCCGTCCGCGCCGCCCTGCGCCGGTCCCGGCAGGGCGAGCGACTCACCGACGACGAGGTGGCCTGGCTGACCCTGCTCCTCGTTCACCTGCCGGTCCGCGACCACGCCTGGGAGCGCACCGACGGGCGGGAGCGTGACCTCGCCCTCTGGACCGACGTCCTGCGCCGCGCCGAGCGGGACCTGATCGCCGCTCCGGGTTCCCTGCTGGCCTTCGCCGCCTGGCGGGCCGGGCAGGGGGCGCTTGCGGCGGTGGCACTGGAACGGGTGCTGGAGGCGCACCCGAACTACTCGCTCGCACTGCTCCTCGACGACCTGCTGCGCCGTGGGGTGCCCCCGTCCCAACTCGACGACTGGCCGACGACCGGCCCGCCGGGCGTACTTCGCCGGCAACGCCGTCGACGCGGCTGACGAGCAGGTTGGCTGGGGATGCTGGCGTGGTGTTTCCGGGTCCCCTCCCGGATCCCGGGGTTGAGCTGATCGCCTGCTTCCTTGCAAGATTCTCACCCTCTAGCGGACCGTTCTCCTTCCTGCTCGGTATGGCAGAACGCCCGCCCCGAGAGGGGGCGGGCGTTCCACATCTTCTGCCGTGGGGTCAGGCGCGCGCAGCGACGTGGACGATGAATGAGCGCCATGCGGCCGGGGAGAAGCTGAGGGCCGTGCCGGCTGGGTCCTTCGAGTCCCGTACCCCGACGATGCCCGGAAGGTTGTCGGCGACCTCGATGCAGTTGCCGCCGTTAGAGCTGCTACGGGTGCTCTTGCGCCAACGGGCGCCGGTCAGGTCAGCCATGCTCGCGCCTTCAGGAAGTCGATGGACTGGTCTCGCGGTAGCGCGACCGACCTCACGGTATCCCAGACCGCCCACAGGGGAGCAGCGTCGTTTGTGATGCGCCCTGCGGCCTGATCGTCCAGGTAGCCGACGTCGTCTCCGTCGAGGGTCGTCGCGATGACGAAAGGCCCTGCCTGTCCTGGATGCAGACCCGCTCCCAAGGGCAGGACGTGCACCATCACGTTGGCGTGCTGGGCCACCGCTGCCAGGTGATCGAGCTGTGGGTGCATCACCTCTGGGCTGCCGCGTCGTAGTGCGGCCTCGTCGATCACGAAGACCGTCAAGGGAGGGCGGGAACGCTTGAACACGGCGGCCTGACGCCGAAGCCGACTCTCTACGTGGTCGGCTGCATCAGCCATCAACGGCCCGCAGGCCAGGACGGCGCGAGCGTATGCCTCGGTCTGGAGAAGGCCCGGGATGACAACTGACTCAAAGCACCTGAGGCCGACTGCTTCACGCTCAATCTCGGTCCACGGCCGGAACCACGCTGGCTCCTTTCGTTTCAGCGCGTCCGGCCAAAGCTCCAGTACGTCCTTACCGAGAAGCCCGGCAACCTTTGCGCGGTGCCGCGTCTGCGGTATCCGTCCGTGACTCGCCCACTTGGCTGCGGTTTTCGGGTCGACCCCAATGTGAGCGGCGAGGCTGTCGGCGGTGTGCCCCGTTTCGGTCATCGCGGTTTGTACGGCACGGTTCATCCCCGAGATCTCCTAACGTCCGGAACGTTCCGAACACATAGTGCAACGCAGTGTGTTCGCTCCGCAACTGTCGGGAGGCTGTTTGCAGGACGGCGTGGCCGGTGGAGGAGTTGCCCGGCGGTCGCGTTCGTCGAGGGGGCCGTCCCGGTCCTTCCCCCGTGTGACGAGCGGACGGCCCCCTCTCCAATCTCGACGGAAAGGGGAACCATGTCGCACCGAGGAGGGCGTCACCGGTCCCGGCGGGGTCGGCACTGCGCGTGCCAGGTCTGCCGGGCGTACCGGGCCGCGAAGCCGCAGCGCGATCCCGCGCCGGCCGATCCGAAGCCCGCGCCGAGGCCGGCTCCGCCGCCCCGGGACCCGGTCCCGTACGACCCGCCGCTGGTCGGCCCGATGATCCCGCCGTACCGGGGGCCGCGCAACGACACGACGACGCGGGTCATCTGGGACCTGGCTGGCGAACTGCCCACCCCGGCGCAGTTGACGCGCGGGAACCGAGGCCGGCGGTGAGGTACCGCAGCCACCGGACACCCGCCACCGGGCACACCCGCGCGGTGGACCTGGCGGAGCACTGCTCGCACGGGCCCGCGTGGACCTGCCGGCGCTGCGGGAGACCGTTCCCCTGCCCTGCCTGGACGGAGGGCCCGATCGACAACCAACTTCGTACCGCGCTGTTGCCGGGGTTCCTGCGGATGGCGCAGCAGGCCGTTCGTGATCTCCGTGGGCGGCCGGGCGGTCCGACGCCCCCGGAGATCGTCCAGCGCTTCCTGTGGTTCGTGCCGCTGACCGACGACGAGGCGCGGGCCGTCGCGCTGCGGGTGCGCTGATGTCCCGCGCCGTTCGCCCGCACCTGCCGATCCGTCCGATCTGGCTGTGCCGCGTCTGCGGCCACCCGTGGCCGTGCGGCGAGGCGCGGCTGTCGCTGCTGGTCGAGTACCGGGGCAACCGGACCGCCCTGCTGATCTACCTGGCGACGCTGAAGGAGGAGGCGGCCGCACACCTGACCGAGCTGACCCCCGGCCGACCGCCGAGTGGCCTGACCGATCGCTTCATCTCCTGGGCGCGTGCTCGCGGATAGCGCCTCTTGATCGAGGGCCGTACCCGTTGCGATCGGCGGCGGCTTCGAGTCGAAGCTCGCACGAGTTCATCGATCGTCTGCGCTTCAGTGAGACGACACGCCGAGGAGATTCTCCTTTTTTGACAGACGATCATGGGGTACCGCCCGACTGGTGAGGGGCGGGGTCGACTGCCCCGTGCGGGGGCAGCGCGGCTCGCCCCGGTTCCGAGTGGCGTCAGTGCGTGATCCGGTGTGTCCCCGCGTAGACGTTCATGGTTCGGCCGCGTAGGAAGCCGACCAGGGTCATCCCCGCCTCCTCGGCCAGCTCCACGGCCAGGGTGCTCGGGGCGGAGACCGCCGCGAGCAACGGCACCCCGGCCATCCACGCCTTCTGGGTCAGCTCGAAGCTGGCCCGGCCGGAGACCAGCAGCAGGTGCCCGGCCAGGGGCAGCCGGCGCTCCCGTACCGCCCAGCCGATCACCTTGTCGACGGCGTTGTGCCGGCCGACGTCCTCGCGCAGCACCACCAGCTCCCCGCCGGCGGTGAACAGCCCGGCCGCGTGCAGGCCGCCAGTGCGGTCGAAGTTGCGCTGCGCCGCCCGCAGCCGGTCCGGCAGCTCGGCGAGCAGCCCGGCCGGCACGGTGAGCGGGTCGTCCGCGACGGCGAACTGGGAGCGGGTCCGCACGGCGTCGATGCTGGCCTTCCCACACACCCCGCACGAGCTCGTGGTGTAGAAGTTCCGCGCCGGGTCGGTGGCCGGCTCCGGCACGCCGGGGGCGAGCACCACGTCCACCACGTTGTACGTGTTCGGCGTGTCCGCGCCCGCGCAGAGCTGGGCGGTGTGCACGTCGGCGGCGGACCGGATCAGCCCCTCGGTCAGCAGGAACCCGATCGCCAGGTCCAGGTCGTCGCCGGGGGTACGCATGGTCACGGCCAGCGGTCGCCGTCGGCCCGGCCCGCCCGGGCCGACCCGGATCTCCAGCGGTTCCTCCACGGACACGCTGTCCGGCCGGCGCACCGTCACGCGGGCCGGGTCGGTCGCATCGAGGTCGATCCGCAGCACGCTGCGTCGGTCAGTCGCCCGTCCCATCCCGCCATCCTGCCCGAACGGCACGAACAGGACCCCGGACGGGACCCCGAACGGCACGGACGGGACCACGCGTTCACCCGTGGCGTCGGCCCGCCGCAGGCGACGGCCGGACGGGTCGGCTCAGGAGAGGACACGGCCCGCCGGGTCAGGAGGTGGCGGCCGGGCCGGCGGGCTCCTCGGCCTCGCCGGACAGGCTGCTCTCCAGCCAGCTCGCCACGAGTTCCGCGACCGCGTCGGGCGGGGGCATGGCGATGCCGAGGACGTTCTCGCGCTGCCACAGCTCGAAGACCACCCGCTCCTGCGGCTCGACGACGGTGTGGCCCCCGTCGCGCAGCGTCTCCACGTGGCGTTGGGTGATCCGCTTCGCCCACATCGACTTGTTCATGCTCGGGAAGAAGATCGCCGGCCGGTCGCTGGCCAGCAGGACGGTCTGCGCGGGAGTACCGGCCAGGCCGAGTGCCGCCGCGGCGATCGTGCCGGCGGTCGCCGGCAGCACGACGATGCCGAGCGAGCGCTTGGCGAACTCGGTGGGGTTCAGCGCGGGGTCGCCGCTGGCGAACACCTCGTCCGCGTACCAGGCGGCCACCTGGGGCTGCACGAACCGCTCGGCGCTGGCGGTGAGCAGCACCCGCAGCGGCAGGTCGATCTCCTGGCGCAGCCAGGACAGGTATCCGGAGGCAGCCATCGCGGCGCTGGAGCCGCAGATGATGACCGAAAGCGCGTCGTCTCGCATGCGGACAGCGTCCCGGCGCGGGGACGCCGTGGACATGGGGGAACGGCCCCATCTTCGCCGCCGGGCCGGCGCGGGAGTTTGGGGGCCGCTCCCCATGCCGCCCGGGGCGTCCGGCTGGCAGGTTCGTCCTCAGCCGGCCGCCCCCACGACCCGCCGGCCTAGGAGGTGAACGGCATGAAGAAGATCACGATCCGCAAGACGGGCTCCATCAAGCTCACCACGTCGGCGCCGCTGTACTGCACGGACTGCTGCTGACCGGTCGGCCGTCCCGGCGCGTAGGCGCGCCGGGACGGCCTTCGCCGGGCTTACGCCCTGGAGGAACCATGTCAACCACCCGCCTGGAGTTCCATCCGCTCACGTATGTGACGGAGCGGGACGGCGTCACGGTCGGTCGGATCGACGCCGCGTCCTTCGCCGTGCTGCCCGAGGACGGGGTCGCGCTGCTGCGCCGCCTCGCCGACGGGATGCCGGTCGGCGAGGCGGAGCAGTGGTACCGGAGCACCTTCGGGGAGCCCGTGGACATGGCCGACTTCGTCGACACGCTGCGCGAACTCGGTTTCATCCGGGCCGACGGGGAACCACCGGCCCGGGCGCCCGAGGTCCGCTTCCGGCGGCTCGGCCGTGCCGCCTTCTCCCCGCTGGCCTGGGCGGCGTACGCGCTGATCGTGATCGCCGCCGCCGCGGCCATGGTGAGCCGGCCGGAGCTGCGGCCGCACGCCCGGAACGTCTTCTTCGTCCCGTCACTGCTCGCCGTGCAGCTCGGTCTGGCCCTGTGCCAGTCACCGGGCATCCTGTGGCACGAGTGGTACCACCTGCTCGCCGCCCGCAGGCTCGGCCTGCCCACCAAGATGCGGGTCGGCCGCCGGCTCTACTACGCGGTGGTGGAGACCGAGCTGGATGCCCTGCTCACCGTGCCCGCCCGGCAGCGCTACCTGCCGATGCTGGCCGGGCTGCTGGCCGACGCGGTGCTCTTCGGCGCGCTGGTGCTCGTCGCCTGGGTCGGCCTGTCCGACGGCCTGTCCTGGCCGGGACGGCTGGCGCTGGCGGTGGCGTACACCGTCCTGCTGCGGATGTCCTGGCAGTTCTACGTCTTCCTGCGCACCGACCTGTACTACGTGGCGACCACGGCGCTGGGCTGCACCAACCTGCACGAGGTGAGCCGGGCCTGGCTGCGCGACCGGTTCGCCTGGCTGCCCTGGGTGCGTCCGTCCGAAGAGCCCCAGGACGACTGGTCCCCGCGCGACCGGCAGCTCGCGCCCTGGTTCGCGCTGATCACCTGCGGCGGGGTCGTGGCGCTGCTGGTGACCGTCACGCTGTGGACCGCGCCGCTGGTGCTGGAGTTCGCCTCCCGGGTCGTCTCCGCCCTGGTGAACGGCTCCCCCACCGGCCCCGGCTTCTGGGACTCGATCGGGTCGCTGCTGCTGGTCGCCTTCGAGATCGTGCTGCTGCCGCTGCTCGCCGGCCGTACCCGGCGGCGGGCCACCCCCGCACCGGACCCGGCGACGGCGGGCTGACGGCGCCCGCCCGGCCACCCCGACACCCACCGCGACGCAAGGCCCATCCCAACGGAGGAGCAACGGCATGACTGCACACCAATGGCGGATCGGGCCGGCGCCGGTCGACGGCGAGCAGGTCGATATCGCGGTCGACTGTCACCGGGGGCTGCGCGGTCCCTACACCGGCCTGGGTAGCCTGCTGCGGCTGGTCGTACCCGAGGCGTACGGACGCTGGCCGGACCTCGTCCAGCGGCACCTGACCGAGATCCTGTCCGCCGCACCGGAGCTGCGCGGGGCGATCGACGCGGCACCCGAGACGCTCACCTCCCTGGCGGTGCCCGAGGAGCGGACCCGGATCTACCCCGCCAACCGCACCCGCCGCCTGGCGCACGGCGCGACGGAGTTCCTCGCCGGGTACGCCGCCCGCGCCGGCAGCCGCCCGCTGCGGATCGCGTTCGACCGGGTGGACCAGGCGGACCCCACCGACCAGGAGTTCCTCTCCATCTTCCTGCGCCGGGTGCGGCCGGACGTGGTGCGGGTGCTGATCGGCACCGGCGGCGGGGAGCTGGAGCCCGAGCTGACCGCCGCCCTCGACCGGTACGCGGGGCGGCTGCCGGAGCTGACCCGGGTCGCCAGCCGGCCCGAACGTGGCCCGGAGGAGCTGCTCCGGGCGTACGTCGACGCGGACGGCACCTCCGCGGACCCGGTCGAGCTGACCGCGTACCGGCAGGCCGACCCGCAGGCGCGGGTGGCGCTGCACGACGCCCGCGCCGCGCTGCTGCGCGGGCGGGGCGACTGGAGCCTGGAGCTCGGCGCGATCCCCTGGCACCTGGAGCGCGGCAGCGACCCCGCCGGGGCCGGCGCGGAGGCGCTGTACGAGGCGGCGCGGCACTGCGGTGCGCTGGGCTACTACCACGCGGTGATCGACTACGGGACCCGTGGCCGGGCGATCGTCGACCCCGACACGCAGATGGAGCGGTTCTGGCTGCTCAGCACGCGGGCGAGTTCGGCGATGGTGGTGCTCGGCCGCACCGTCGAGGCGGAGCCGACCTACCTCGACCTGCGCAGTCGGTACGCGGAGCCGGAGCTGCAGATGTCCACCGGGTACGCGTTGGCCATGCTCTACACCCGCTTCCACCCGGAGGAGCGCAGGGACCACCACCTGGCCCGGGGCTACATCAACAACTCCATCGCGATCGCCTCGCTGCTTCCCGACCCGCAGAAACGCGCCTTCCACTCCGTGTTCCAGAACAACGGGCTGGCGCTGATCGAGATGCGGCTGGGCCGGCTGCCGGCGGCGCTGCGCCTGGTCGACGAGGGGCTCAACCGGCTCGACCGGGAACTGCCCGGCGACAAGCACCGGCTGCACCGCTCGGTGCTGGTGCACAACCGGGGCAAGGCGTACCTCGCCCTGGGCCGGCTGGACGAGGCGCTGACAGACCTGACCAACGTGATCGAGCTGGACCCGAACTACGCCGACTACTACTTCGACCGGGCCGATGTGCGGCGGCGACTGGGTGACCTCACCGGCGCGGTCGCGGACTGCGACACGGCGATCAGCCTGTCGCCGCCCTTCTTCGAGCTGTACTACAACCGGGCCGACCTCAAGGCCGAGCTGGGCGACCTGGCGGGGGCGATCGCCGACTTCGGCTACGTGGTCGAGCTGGAACCCGACCAGCTCGACGCCCGGGTGAACCTGATCAGCCTGCTGCTCGACGAGGGATCGGTCGACGCCGCCCGGCCGCACGTCGAGGAGGGGCTGCTCGGTAACCCCGGCGAGGCCCGGCTGCTGCACCTGCGCGGCGTGCTGGCGGTGACGGACGGGGCGGAGGCGGACGCCCGGCGGTACCTCGACGAGGCGTTGGCGGCCGACCCGGCGCTGGTGGCCGCGCTGGCCAGCCGGGCCGCCCTGGCCTTCGACGGCGGTGACCACGAGCGGGCCACGGCCGACCTGACGGCAGCCCTCGCGGTGGACGCGGACAACCCGGACCTGCTGTACAACCGCGGGTTCGTCCACGAGGCGGCGGGCCGGTGGGCCGAGGCGGTCGCGGACTACAGCCGGGCGCTGGACGTGCCTGGTGCGGACCGGGAGGAACTGCTCAGCCGGCGCGCCCGCTGCCATGCCGAACTCGGCGACGTCGACGCCTCCCGGGCCGACCGGGCGGCCGGTGCCGCCGGGCAGCCGAACCTGGCCGGCGCGCGGTGACCACCACGGCCTCCCGGCGCGCCGGGGTGGGGGCCGTCCGGGTTCCACCGGCGGACCCTGCCCCGGACGCGCCGCCGCCCCCCGGGGCCGAGTCGGCCCGGCCGGCCCCGGTCAGCGGCCCCGAGCTGCGGGAGTTCATGCGCAACTGGGCCACCGGGGTGGCGGTGGTGACCAGCCGGCTGGCCGGGCGGCCGGTCGGCTGCACGGTGAACGCGTTCACCTCGGTGTCCCTACGCCCGCCGCTGCTGCTCGTCTCGCTGGCCCGCACGAGCCGCACGCTGGCCGCGATCACGGCCGAGGGAGGCTTCGCGGTGAACCTGCTGGACCGCCGTCAGCGGGAACTCGCCGACCGGTTCGCGACCGCCGCCGGGGACCGTTTCGCCGGCGTGGCGCACCGCACGGTCGACGGGCTGCCCCTGCTCGACGGGGCGATGGCGGTGGCGGTGTGCACGGTGACCCAGCTCATCGGCGTCGCCGACCACACGCTGGTGCTCGGCTCCCCGTACCGGTTCCAGGCCGGGGACGACGCGGACCCGGCCGTCTTCTTCGGCGGCCACTACCGGACGGTCAGTCCGGCGTGACCTCGTCCCGGACCCGGGCGGCGTAGCGGCTGAGCGCCGCCCGGTTCGCCTGTTCGGTCTTGGCGATCAGGCTCGCCACATGCTTCTCCACCGTGCGCGGCGAGATGAACAGCTCGCTGGCGATGCTGCGGTTGTCGGACCAGTCGGCCACGAGCTGGAGCACCTCGTACTCCCGCTCGGTGACCCCGATCATCCGCAGCGGCTGCGGCACCCGGCTCGTGGTGCGGCGGTACGGCACCACCACGCCGAGGCGGCGCAGGTGGGCCCGGCAGGCACGGGCCGGGGCCGGCAGCCCCGTCCGGCAGAAGTGCTCCTCGGCGGCGCGCAGCCAGTCGACCGGGTCCCCCCACCGGTCCGCGTGGGCCGCCGGCGCGACGAGGCGCAGGCCGAGGTGGACCGCCACCGGGTGTGCCTGGGCCCGCCGCACCGCCGTCACCGTCGCGCCGGCCGTCTCCCGCTCGCCCTGCCGGCCGAGCAGCACCGCCTTCGCCAACAGCACGAACTGCCGGTTCCAGTGCAGCCGCCCGGCCGGCGTCGCCCCGACCTCGCAGCACCGTCGCCAGTCGGCGTCGCCGTCCAGCACCGCCAACAGCAGGCCCAGCCCCTGGTGGCCGGTGAGCGGGTAGGGCGCGGGTCGCTCGGCGTCGCACGCCACCGCCCGGTCCAGCTCACGGCGGGCCCGTCCCGGGTCCTCCTCCAGCAGGGCGCACACCGCGCCGGCCATGCCGTGGGCGAGCGCGGCGACCGGTGGGCCCGTGTCGTCGTCCGAGAGGCCGGCCAGCACCATGTCCAGTTGGTGCCGCTGCCCCCGGTGTCCGGCGCACACCGCGCGGACCAGCGCCAGCAGCGGCGCGCTGTCGCCCAGCCCGAGCCGGTGCGCCTCGACCGCGCACTCCTCGACGAGCCGCTCGGCCTCGGCGTACTCGGCCCGCAGCGCGTGGTCCCAGGCGAGCAGGACGTCGACCGTGTGCCGCACGGCCGACGCGCCCGTCCGCCGGGCCCGCTCGGCGGCGCTCAGCAGCGCGGCGGTGTCCCCGGTGAGCAGCCACCGCTGCTCGGCGAGCAGCACCGCGGCCCGGTTGCGCCACAGCGGCAGGTGGTGTCGCTCGGCGAGCTGGCGCATCTGGGCGAAGCAGCACTGGGCCTCGTCCGTGCCCTGCCGCCGGGCCAACATCCCGCGCGCCTGCCAGCCGAGGCAGGCGACGCCCGACAGCCCGGCCAGCTCGGCCTTCCGCACCGCGTGCGCGGCGAGTCGGGCGGCCCGCTCCGGCGCCTCCGGGCCGAGGTGGGCGGCGGCGACGGCGTCGACCGCCGAGGTCTGCCGGTCGTGGGCGCCGGGGCCGAGCATCGTACGGGCGGCGTCGAGCTGCGTGCCGGCGTCGGCACGCCGACCGGCGAGGAGGGCGAGCCGGGCGAACAGGACGTGCACCGCCGCCAGCCGCTCGGGTGGGACGGCCGGATGACAGAGGTCGTCGAGGTTGTCGAGCAGCCGTAACCCGCGCCGGGCCTCGCCGCTCTCCACCAGTGCACAGAGCAGCTCGTGCAGCACGTCGGCGCGGAGCGGGTTGTCGGCCGACGCCTGCGACAGCCGCCACGCCCTGTCGAGGGTCTCCGTCGCCGACCGGAGCCGCCCGGCGTTGAGGTCCCGGCGCCCGGCCAGGGCGAGCAGCCGTACAGCGCCCCGCACGTCGCCCGCGAGCTGGGTGAGCCGGGCGGTGAACCGACACCACTCCCCGGGCAGGCCCGGGTACAGCTCGTTCACCGCGTCGACCGACTGAAGGGCGAGTGCGGCCTGGTCGGTGGGGGTGAGCTGGCCGAGCAGCGCGACGGCGGTCGTCATGGTGCGAAAGGCGTACCAGTCGTGGTCGTCGCCCTCGGCGGCGAGCAGGCCGGCGGTGACGGCGGCGCGCAGGTGCCCGAGCAGGTCCTCCTGTTTCATCCGCAGGGCCCGGCCGAGCACGGAGATCGGGAACCGCTCGCCGATCACGGCCGCGGCGGTGAGCAGGTGCCGGCCGGCGGGACCGAGCCGGTCGGCCTGGTCGATGACGCTGTGCCGCACGGTCGGCGGCACCTCGGTGTGCACCTCGTCGACCAACAGGCACCCGCCGGACTCCACCACCAGGGTGCCGCTGTCCCACATGGCGCGTAGCAGTTCCGTGGCCAGGAACGGGTTGCCGGCGCTGTCGCGGCAGAGCCGGTCCAGGACCGGCTCCGGTATCCGCTCCGGGGCCAGGCCCAGCCGGGACGCCGCGAGCAGGTGCACGGCCCGGCGGCCCAGCGGCTCCAGACGCAGGACGGTTGCGCTGCACCGCCGGCTGAGCGCCTGCGCCAGGTCCCACGCCGGCCCCGGCTCGGGCCGGAGGGTGGCCAGCAGCAGGGTGCCCTGGTCGGCGATGTTGTCGGCCAGGTACTCGACCACCGCCAGCGTCGCCGGGTCGGTGTCGTGCAGGTCCTCCAGCGCGAGCAGGCAGCCCCGGCCGGTGCCGGTGACCGAGAGCAGCCGTAGCACCGCCTCGGCGAGCAGCACGGGGGACGGCACGGTCTCCGCCGTCTCCGCCGACCGGTACTCCGGGATGAGGCCGCCGAGGGCGGACCGGTAGGGCCGCAGGCTGGCGTGCTCCAGGATCGGCTCGGTGCGGAACAGCAGGGCCAACGCCTCGGTCAGGGGACGCAGGGCCACGGCGCGGACGGCCGAGCCCGCCCGGCCGAGCAGCACGCCCATCCCGGCCCGCCGTCCCCGGTGGGTCGTCTCCAGGGTCAACCGGGACTTGCCCATGCCGTCGCCGCCGACCAGGAAGATCGTGCCGCCGCAGCCCCGCCGGGCCTGGTCCAGCGCCTCGTGCAGGAGTTCGCGTTCCCGGTCCCGGCCGACCAGAGTGGGCAGTTCCGGACGGTCGTCTGCTGGTATGTGCACCTGTCCTCCGTCCAACGTCGAAGAGCGTGGCACCCCGGCCCGGAATTGCTGCCGACCGGCTCGGCCCAGGGGCGTCGCGAGGCTTCGGACGGAGCGTTCCTGAGTCGTCACTCTATGAAGGAATTAACAAGATTTACAGACCCGTCCGGACCGTCCGCTCCGCCCGGCCCGTCGACTCCGTGACATGCGTCCCCGGCGGGGGCAGGCGGTACGGTGACCGCGTGGCGGGCTGGGCGGCGATCGTGTTGGCGGGTGGATCGGCGCGCCGGATGGGGGGCGTGGACAAGCCCGCCCTGCCGGTCGGCGGCCGGCCGATGCGCGACCGGGTGCTGGACGCCGTGGCCGACGCCGACATCCGGGTCCTGGTCGGCCCGGCCGGCCCGGTGCCGCCGGGGGTCCGGCTGACCAGGGAGAGCCCGCCGGGCGGCGGCCCGGTCGCCGCCACGGCCGCCGGCATGTCCCTGCTGCCCGCCGATACGCCGACCGTCGCCCTGCTCGCCGCCGATCTGCCCCTGCTCACCCGGGCCGCGGTGCGGGTGCTGCGTGACCAGCTCGCCGACCCGACGGTGGACGGCGTGTGCCTCGTGGACCCCGACGGGCGGCGGCAGCCGCTGTGCGGGGTGTGGCGGGTCGCGCCGCTGCGGGCCGCCCTCGACCGGCTCGCCGCCGCCCGGGGCGGGACGCTCGACGGCGCGGCCGTGCGGGCGTTGCTCGCCGGCCTGACCGTGCGCGACCTGCCCTGGTCGGGGACGGGCCCGCCGCCCTGGTTCGACTGCGACACTGACGAGGACGTACGCCGGGCGGAGGAGTGGACGCGATGACGGTGATGGACGACTGGGTCACGGCGGCCTGCGCCGAGCTGGGCCTCGACCCGGACCAGGTGCCGGTGCCGGTCGTGCTCGACCTGGCGAGGGACGTCGCCCACCAGGTGCTGCGTCCGGGCGCGCCGGTCGGCGCGTACCTGCTCGGCCTGGCCGTGGGGCGCGGGGCCGACCCGGCCGCGACGGCCGGCCGGCTGAGCGCGCTCGCCGGCACCTGGCCGGTGGAGCTGGGCGACCAGCCTCCCGCCTGACCCCGCCCCGTTTTCCACCCGTCTCCGGTACGGGAACGGCCGGCAGCCGCCGCCTCCGGACGGGAGCCACGGGCCGGTGTCCGATCCTGGTCGGCCTGATTCGGCTCCGGGGCGTCCTGGGTAGGGTGACCGTGACGGACGGAGGCGATCATGACGGTAGGCCACCCCTCGGCACCGGACGGAGAACCGCCAGGCGGCACGCCCGAGCAGCACGAGTCGATTCTGCTCGATGAGCCGACCACGGCTGACCTGCGGGCGAAGGTGACCGAGGCCTGGCGCGAGTTCGCCCGGGCCCTGGCCGAACGGCTGCGCGAGCTGCCGGCCGGGACACACGTCGAGCTGACCCTCGACCCCACTGCCTCCGGCACCGGGAACGCCGTCTACTCGATCAGCGTGGACTTCACCGCCGATGGTCGGCTCTCGGCGCGGGCCGTCGGCAACGCGACCCTCCCGCAGGGCTACCGGCTGGACCGGTCCGCCGTCGCCGACATGGTCGCGCTCGGCTGGTCCCCGCCCGGGGTGGTCGCCGGCTCCGGCGAGCACTTCGGCCTGGAGGGCGACACCGCCGAGGCGACCCGGCTGGCCGCGCTGCTCTCCCGCACCCTGCGGGACGTCTACGGCGCGCCGCACCCGGCCTTCCTGGTCTACGTCGTGCACGACGTAGAGGGCGAGCCCGTGCCGGTGGAGCCGCTGGGCACCGCGCGCAGCGAGTTCGGCCCGGACCAGGACGTCGAGGCCGACCTGGACGAGGCGCTGGCCGCCGCGAGCGCCCAGGCCGCCGGGAGCGACGTGCTGGATCTGGCTGAGCGGGTGCGCACCGTCGTCTCCACCATGCTCAAGTCCAGCTCCGACCAGTTGCAGGTCGACTCGGACGGGGACATCAACATCCGGGCCGGGTCGGCGATGGTCTTCGTCCGGGTGCGCGACAACCCGCCCCTGGTCGACGTCCTCTCGCCGGTGCTCACCGAGGTCGAGCCGACCGAGCGGCTCTACGTCAAGCTCTCCGAGCTGACCAACCGGATGCCGATCGGGCGGCTCTACTGCGCGGACGACACGGTGTGGGCGTCCATCCCGGTCTTCGGCCGCGACTTCCAGGCCACCCACCTGATGCTCGCCGTGCAGGTGATGACCGGCCTCGCCGACGAGCTGGACGACCGGCTGCACGGCGAGTTCGGCGGGAAGCGCTTCTTCGGCGAGGCCGACAAGCCCGGCCGGCGGGACCAGGACGAGCACCGCACCGGCATGTACCTCTGACGGAGGGGCCGGCTACGGCTGCGCCACGATGACGTCAAGGGCGGGTGGGACCCGGGCGGCCCTGGTGCCGGGCCCCACCCGCCGGCAATGGGCGGCTCAGGTCGCCGGCAGCCAGGCCAGCGTGGTGCCGCCGGACGGGTCGCTGGCCCGCAGGCCGGCGTCGGAGACGGTCCAGAGGACGCCGCCGACCAGCAGAGACCGGGCGACGGGGGCCCGGCCCGGGTGGGCGACCGTGCCGGCCCGCGTGACGGTCCCACCGGTGGCCCTCAGCAGCAGTAGCGAGCCGTCGTGGACCGGGAGCGCCACCAGGCCGGTCCGGGGGTCGAAGAGGAAGGCGTGCGGGTCGAACTCCGCCGTCGAGCCGGCCCTCGGCAGGTGGTACTGGGCCAGCCGGGTGGGCCGGGCCGGGTCAGCCACGTCGAACAGGGAGACCTGGAGGCCCTGCGCCCGCCCGTCGGCGTCGGCCTCCTGGCCCACCCCGATCAGCCGCCCCTCGCCGGCCGGGTGCAGGTACGCCGAGTACCCGGTGATCTTCAGCTCGCCGGTGACCCGGGGCGCCGCCGGGTCGGTCAGGTCGAGCGAGTAGAGCGGGTCGGTGCGTCGGAAGGTCACCACGTACCCGGTCGGGCCGAGGTAGCGCACCGAGTGGATCTGCTCGCCCCGGCCGAGCCCGCTGACCGTCCCGGTGCGGGCCAGGGTGCCGTCCCGGCGGGTCAGCACGTACACGGCGGACTCGGTCGCCGGCCGGGCCCTGCGCCCGCGCTCGTCACCGCTGGTGGTGGCCACCCGCAGGTGACCCTGCCACTCCGACAGGGCGTACTGGTTGATCAGGGTGCCCGGCACCGCGCCGCTGGCCAGGTAGCGGGGCCGGCCCGGGGCGCCGGTGTCGAACTGGTGGATCACGGTGGTCGCGTCGCCCGAGGACCCGGGCCGACCGCGCGGCCGGAGTTGGCCCGGCCGCTGCTGCTGGCCGGCGAGGTAGAGGCTCCCGGCGGTGCCGTAGACGGTGTCCGCGTCGCCGGCCACGCTGACCGGGTCCCCGTCGCCGAGCCGGCCCGTGGCCAGGTCGAAGCTGAGCACGGTGAGCACGGCGGTGCCGGTGCTGTCGGCCGTCGCGCTCAGCCGGTCGCAGCCGACCCGGCCGGTATCGCCGCGGCCACCCTCGTTCCGGTCGTACGTCGGCAGCCAGGCGTCCAGGCCGGCGCGGGCGATCAGCGCCCGGTTCGCCGCCAGCCGCTGCGCGTCGGTGGCGTCCTCGCCCAGTTCGGGGAAGACCAGCCGGGGCTGCGAGCGGACCACCACCCGGGCCGTCGGGCCGGTGAGCCGCGCGTCGAGCAGGCTCCCGTCGATCCGGTACGTCCCGGCCAGCGTGGGCCGCCCGGCCAGGTCCACCAGGAGCAGCCGGGGCCCGGCCGGCACGGCTGCCGGCCGCCGGCCGCCCGACGGCTCGATGCGGCGGACCGTCGCCGACCGCCCGAGGACCAGCGCCCGGTCCCCGTGCAGCAGCAGGCTGTCCGGCGACCACCCGGAACGGCCGTCGTCGCCGGTCAGGTCGAGCTGCCCGGTGGCCCGCCGGGTCGCCGCGTCCACCACCCGCAGCACGCCGCCGGTGACCGTGACGATCCGCCGGCCGTCGGTCTTCACCAGGTCCGGCTCGTCGGCGCCGGGCTCGTGGTTGTTGGTGCCGGAGTGTTCCGCCGCCGCACCGGCCGCTCGCGCGCCGTCCACCGACTTGGGCTCCATCGCCGGCTCGGCGAGCACGTCCGGCATCATGCCGGTGCGCCAGCCGGGCTGAAGGCCCCACGGCCCGACCGAGGCGGAGGCCGCGGCGCGCAGCCGGGTCAGCGCCTCGGCGCAGGTGTCGAAGGAGACCAGCCGGAGCGGGCCCGTCGGCGGCGGTTCCGGCTCGTGGCGTGGGAGGGCGGCGGCACTCCCGGCCAGCAGGGTGAGCGCGACGATCGTGCCGGCCGCTGCGGTGAGCTGTCCCCGTGTCATGCCCGCTTCGACGCCGCGTGCCCGGCTCCGGTTCCCGGTCCCGACGCGGCGGTCCCGACGCCGGCTCGCGGGCCGCTCACGCGGAGGGGCCGACGCCGGGGGACTCGACCAGGCGGGACAGCACGATGGTGCTCCGGGTCGAGGTGACGAAGGACTCGGCGCGCAGCCGTTCCAGGGCATCCTCCAGGTGGGCGATGTCCGCGGCGCGCAGGTGCACCAGCGCGTCCGCCTCCCCGGAGACGGTGTACGCGCCGACCACCTCGGGGTGCCGGCGGACGGCCACGCCGATCTGGGCGGGAGTGGTCCGTCCGGCGCAGAACAGCTCGACGAACGCCTCCGTCGTCCAGCCGACGGCGGCCGGGTCGACGACGGCCGTGAACCCCCGGATGACCCCGGTGGCGCGCATCCGGTCGACCCGGCGCTTGACGGCGGGGGCGGAGAGTGACACCCGGGTGCCGATGTCGGCGTACGACGCGCGCGCGTCTGCCACGAGTAGCGCAATGATTCGCTGGTCTACGGCGTCTATCTGCAACGTTTCGCCTTCGGGAAGCAATGGTTGTGGCTGTTACCAAAGTTGTACGGTACCTACCCTTGGTCCCCGTGAACCAGCAGCGAGTCTCGCGAAAGCGGACATACCTCATGTGCTCGCCGGAGCACTTCGCCGTCGAGTACGCGATCAACCCGTGGATGGACGTCACCACTCCCGTCGACGCGGAGCTGGCGGTCAAGCAGTGGGACCGTCTGCGGGCCACCCTGGTCGGCCTCGGTCACGAGGTCCACCTGCTCACTCCCGAGCCGGGGCTGCCCGACATGGTGTTCGCCGCCAACGGCGCGTTCATGGTCGACAGGACGGTGTACGGCGCCCGGTACAAGCACGAGCAGCGGGCCGCCGAGGCTGCCCTGCACCGGGCGTTCTACGAGGCCCAGGGGTGGCGGTTCATCGCACCGGGCGAGACCAACGAGGGCGAGGGCGACTTCGTGTACCTGCCGGAGGCGCACGGGGGCCTGATCCTCGCCGGCCACGGCTTCCGTACCGAGTTGCCCGCGCACGCCGAGGCGCAGGAGGCGCTCGGCCGACCGGTGGTGTCGCTGCACCTGGTCGACCCGCGCTTCTACCACCTCGACGTGGCGCTGGCCTCGATCGACGACGGGAACATCGCCTACTACCCGGGCGCCTTCTCGGCGGCCAGCCAGCAGGTCCTCGCCCAACTCTTCCCGGACGCGGTGCTCGCCGACGACGCCGACGCCCTGGCCTTCGGGCTGAACCTGGTCAGCGACGGCGCGAACGTCGTGCTCAACGCGGCCGCGACCCGGCTCGCCGGCAGGCTCAAGGCCGCCGGATACACGCCGGTGCCGGTCGAGCTGTCCGAGCTGAAGAAGGGTGGCGGCAGCGTCAAGTGCTGCGTCGCCGAACTGCGCCACTGACCAACGACGACGCTCGACAGCCGCACCACCGCACGGCCGGCCGCCCGGGCGCGCCGACGGACGATGGGCCGGTCTCACCTGGGGGAGACCGGCCCATCACACGTCCGCTGCCGCTCGACACCTGCCGGCGTCGCGGCCCGCTCAGCCGAGCGTGGCCAACTCGTTGATCAGCACGTTGGACAGCAGCCGGCCGTCCCGCTGGACCTTGCGCAGGTACCACTTCTGCTGCGGGGTACGCGGCTGGTTGAACTGCCACGCCCCGCGCGGGCTGTCGATCTGGCCGATCTTGCCCATCGCCAGGTTGACCTGCTGCGAGGTCGGGTCCGTCCCGGCCAGCCGGATCGCCTTGTCCAGCACCTGAGCCGCGTCGTACGACGCCATGGCGTAGGTGGTGGGCGACGTGCCGTGGGTCTTGCGGTACGCCGAGGCGAAGGTGCGGTTCGCGGTGTTGTTGAGGTCGGCGGAGTAGTTCAGCGCGGTCACGATGTTGCGCGCCTCCACCTCCTGCACCTCGCTGAGCACCGTGCCCTCGGTCAGGAAGCCGGTGGCGTAGATCGGGCCGGTGTACCGCTCCCGGTGCAACTGCTTGATGAACTGCACCGCGGCCGGCCCGGCGAAGTGGCAGAAGATCGCGTCCGGCTTCCGGCTCAGCGCTTTGCGGATGTCGGCGGCGTAGGTGGTGCTCCCCGGGGTGGTGGTGGGGTTGGCCCAGATCACCGGGTCGGAGATCCTGGGGTCCGCCGCCCCGGCCGAGCTGAACTGGGCCTGGAGGCCCTGGATCACGTCCCGGGAGCCCAGGTTGTCCGGCGCGATGATGGAGATCCGGCTGCCGGCGGGAAGCCGCTGCGCCATGTACGGGCCGAGCGCCCGGCCCGGCTCGTCCAACACGTACGAGGTACGCCAGATGTAGACGACGCTCTGCAGGCTCTTGGGGGAGGCGTTGGAGCCGACCAGCGGGACCCGGGCTTTCTCCACCATGTCCCGGATGCCCACCATGACCGCCGAGTTCACCACCCCGGTCAGCGCCAGCGCGCCTTGCTTGAGCAGGTTGTCCACCGCCGCCTTGCCGGTGTTGGCGTTGTCGCCCTCGTCGGCGGTCAGCAGGGTCACCGGATGGCCGCCGAGCTGCTGGTCATGCAAGGTGAGGTAGAGCTGGAAGCCGTTGAGGACCTCGTCGCCGATGGCCTTGTAGCCGCCGGACTGCGGTGCGATGAGGCCGATCTTGACAGGGGCGCCGGTGGGGGCCGAGCCGTCCTCGTCCTCCGCGGCGCAGGCGGCGGTGAGGCCGGTGGTACCGAGAGCGGCCAACAGTTGGAGCGCCCGCCTACGGTTCATCTGGGACACCGAGTTCCTTCCGGGAGCTGAGCAGGGCCGATACCGCCCCCTCGGCGTTCTACCCCCTCCGCGACGCTGCGTCAATGATCAGTGATCAACCTGCAAGGAACGCAGCGCACGGGCCACTTCCGGCCAGGCGGACGACTCCGGATCGATGATCCCGAAATGCTCGCATTCGGGAAGCTCGATCAAGCGAATCCGGCTCCCCGCCTTCCGTGCGGCGGCGACGTAGGAGCGGCTCAGCGCCACCGGCACCTGCTGGTCCAGGACGCCGTGCACGACTACGGTCGGTGTCGACAGCGGTACCCGAGCCGCCGGGTCCGCGTCCGCGTACCGCTCGGGGTGCTCCGCCGGGCCGCCGCCGAGCAGCGCCGCCACCGCGCCCGAGTCCAGGTCCAGCCGGTACGCCTCGGCGAGGTCGGCCACCGGCGCCAGCGCCAGCACCCCGGCCACCGTGTCCGGGGCGGACGCGGCGGCGTACAGCGCGAGGTGGCCGCCGGCCGAGTGGCCGACCAGCAGCGGCGGACCGGGGCGCAGCCGATCGCCCAGCACCGGCCCGGCCAGCCCCGGCAGCGCCGCCACCCCGGCCAGCACGTCGGTCAGGGTGCCCGGCCAGCCACCCCCCGGCTGTCCGGTCCGCCGATACTCCAACTGGGCCACGGGGTGACCGAGCCCGGCCAGGGCCGCCGCCAGCGGGCCGATGTGGGCCCGGTCGTACTCCGCCCGCCAGAAGCCGCCGTGCACCACCACGACCAGCGGCCGGGGCGGGCCGTTCCCCGCAGGTCGGCGCAGGTCGGCGACCTGGTCCGGATGCCTGCCGTAGGCGACGGTGGCGTCCGGGACGGGGGCGGGGCGGTCGAGCACGGCACGGGGGTCGGCGGGCATGCCGGCGACGGTAGCGCGGAAACCCACGGCCGGGATCGGTCCCGCCGAGCCAGCCGCCCGTCGGCTGGGCGAAGATGGGAGGCATGACCGAAGCGCACTTCGCTGGACAGCACGACGAGCCGGATCACGAGGGCGTCGGGGACGCCGGCACGGTGGTGGTGGTCGGCCCGGACGGCCGGCCGGTCGGCACCGTGCAGACCGACGGGGCCGCCGGGGAGGACCCGACGCGCCTGGTGGAGCAGCCGGCCAAGGTGATGCGGATCGGCAGCATGATCAAGCAGTTGCTGGAGGAGGTCAAGTCCGCCCCCCTCGACGACGCGAGCCGGCACCGGATGCGGGAGATCCACGAGCGCTCGATCGTCGAGTTGAAGGAGGGCCTGGCCCCCGAGCTCCGCGAGGAGCTGGAGCGGATCTCGCTGCCCTTCGCCGAGGACAAGGCGCCCAGCGAGGGCGAGCTGCGAATCGCCCACGCCCAGCTCGTCGGCTGGCTGGAGGGGCTGTTCCACGGCATCCAGGCGGCCCTGGTGGCCCAGCAGATGGCCGCCCGGGTGCAGCTGGAGCAGATGCGCTCCGGCCGGCAGGCGCTGCCCAGCGGCCCGGCCGGACTGGTGCCGGGCATGCCCGGCATGCCCGGCGTGGGCCAGCCGCAGGGCGGCGAGGGGCACAGCACCGGCCAGTACCTCTGACCGTCGCGCGCCGGGCCGTCCGCGGCCCGGCGCGGCTCACCCCACCCCGAAGACCTTCTCCAGGTACGCGGCCACGCCGTCCTCCGAGTTCGCCGAGGTGACCTCGTCGGCGATCTCCAGGACGGCGGGGTGCGCGTTGGCGACCGCCACCCCCCGACCCGCCCAGGCCAGCATCGGCACGTCGTTGGGCATGTCGCCGAAGGCCAGCACGTCCCGCTGTTCGATGCCCGCCCGGGCGCAGTACCAGGCCAGGCCGGCGGCCTTGGTCACCCCGGCCGCTGATATCTCCACCAGCCCCGAGTACGACGAGTGGGTCGCCTCGGCCAGCCCGCGCAGCGCCCCGGCGACCACCTGGACGAACAGGTCCGGATCCTGCTCCCCGGCCCGGGCCAGCAGCTTCACCGCCGGCACCGAATGCAGCTCCTCGGGCGAGGTGATCGCCCGGATCGCCTCGGCGTCGGCGTCCCAGCGCAGCGGGTAGTCCGCCTCGTGCCGCATCTCCCGGCTGTCGACGATCTCCACGGCGAAGCTCACCCCGGGCACCTCGGCGCGCAGCCGGCGGGCCACCTCGGCGAGCAGCTCCGGGGCGAGCGGGTCGGCCCGCAGCACCTCGTCGGTCACCGGGTCGTACACCACGGCGCCGTTGGCGCAGATCGCCGGCAGCGGCTCGGCGAGCTGCTCGTACACCAGGGAGAGCCAGCGGAGCGGGCGGCCGGTGACCAGCACGACCGGGGTGCCCCGCGCGGACATCCGGTCCAGCGCGTCCCGGGTGCGTGGGCTGATCGTGCGGTCGTCGCCGAGCAGCGTGCCGTCGATGTCGGTGGCGACCAGCCGAGGTGTCTCTCCCATCACCGGGAGAGTAGTCGGTCCAGGTAGACCGCGACGCCGTCGTCGTCGTTGCGCAGGGTCACCTCGTCGGAGGCGGCCCGGACCGCCGGATGGGCGTTGGAGACGGCCACCCGGCCCCACCCGGCCCACGCGAACATCGGCAGGTCGTTGGGCATGTCGCCGAAGACCAGCACCTCGGCCGGGTCCACCCCGAGCCGCTGCGCCACCACGGTCAGCCCGGACGCCTTGTCGACCCCGGGCGCGCAGATCTCGATGAAGCCGAGCCCGGCCTGGGTCAACGAGGCGACCTCTGCTGGGATGATCCGGCGGGCGGTCTCCAACAGCGTGTCCACGTGGTGTTCGGCGGTCCGGGCGAACGCCTTGATCACGTCGCCGGAGAGGCACTCGTCGCGGGTCCGGGTCTCGAACCGGTCCGGGTACGGCCAGCTCGGGTGGTAGTCGCCCCAGAGCGGGGCGTCGTGCTCGTCGGACGCCTCGACCATGACGGTGAGCGGGCCGACCGCGGTCTCCAGGTCGGCGACCAGCCGGGCCAGCACCTCGCCGGAGAGCCGCTCGTCGCGCAGCACCAGCGGGCCGGCCGGATCGCTCTGGTCGACCACCCGGCCCCCGCCGGCCATCACCAGGAAGTCGGCGGCACGGATGTCGTTGCGGGTCAGCTCGGTCAGCCGTGGCCCCCGACCGGTCGCACAGACCACGGGGATGCCGGCGGCCCGCACCCGGTCGAGCACCTCGTGCGTGTACGCGGAGACCGTCTCGTCGCTACGGACCAGAGTCCCGTCGAGGTCGGTGGCGACCAGCTTGGGTAGTCCCGGGCGGGTCATCGTTCCTCCTTCGCCCGCCGCCGTCGCGCCGGCCCGTTCGTTCGGTCGTCGGTGCCTCGACCGGGAGTGACGGCGGGCAGCAACCGTACCTCGCCGCGCAGGTCGCAGCGGGGCTTCCCGGCGAAGCGGCCTGGCACCCCGGTGGACGCCCACCCGGTGTCCCGCCCGCCGTCCGGCGGGTGCCGGGCGTGGCCGGTGGGGGCGTGCGGGTCACCGGACTTCGGCGGCCGGGGCGGTTGTCAGGCGGGCGGTTCGGGGCGGGCGAACGGCAGCGTGGTTTCGACGGTGAGGTCCGCCGGCGCGGCCGGCAGGTCGGCGTCGCGGCCCGACCGGGGCGTGCCGCCCCGCCGGCCCCAGCGGCCCGGCTCCGGCTCGGGCTCCGGGTCGGCCCCGTCGACCGGGGCGCTCTCCCGGCCGGGCGGGCCGGGGGCCGGCACCCGACCGGTGAGGTACAGCGCCGCGGCCAGCAGCGCACAGGCCGCGAAGGCCATCACCAGGCCCCGGCCGTACTCGACCCGGAATCCGTCCTCGGCCGAGTAGAAGAAGGTGCGCTGGCCGGAGTCGTCGAGCGAGACCGCCGTGGCGACCAGGACGCCGAGCAGGGCCGCCGCCAGGGCGAGGCCGGCCACCCGCGCGTTGTGCCGCACGGCGGGTGTGCCCCGCAGGGCCAGGGCCACCGCTGCGGCCAGCGCGAAGAGCCCCATCAGGTAGCCCGTCCCGAACCCGCCGATGTCAGACACTCCGCCCGGCACCCGCAACATGGTGTTGCCCTCGGGGCCACCGTTCGGCACGGTCAGCACCATCCACTCGCCGACCAGGGAGGCGAAGGCCGCCGCCACGCCGAGACCGGCCGGCAGCAGGGGCAGCCGCCGGTCCCGCCCCAGCCCCGCCAGCGGCCGACCGGCCCGTCGAGGAGGCGTGGGTTCGGGCCCGCCCCACTCCACGACGGCGGTGCCGTCGGACCGGGTGTCCTGCCGAGGGATGGGGAGATTCTGGGACATCGGCCACCTCTCTCTCCACCGCTCGCGGGCCTGAGCCGAATCATGACACAGCCGACACCGCGCGGCCGGGAACCGGGGCCGCCCCGGGGACCGGACCCGATCGGACGCAGTCGCTCGCCCACCGCCCGGCTTTCGGTTAGCGTCGGTGCATGCCTATCCGTACCGCATCCGCACGCTGGCAGGGCGATCTCACCGAGGGTTCCGGCACGGTCCGCACCGGCAAGGGCGGGCTCCAGGGGAACTACTCCTTCAAGTCGCGCTTCGAGGAGGGCGAGGGGACCAACCCCGAGGAGCTGATCGGGGCCGCCCACGCCGCCTGCTTCTCGATGGCGTTCTCCAAGCAGCTCGCCGACGCCGGCGTCACCGGCACCTGGGTGGAGACCGCCGCCAAGGTGCACTTCGACAAGACCGACGCGGGGATGACCGTCACCCGGATCGACCTGGAGACGGTCGGCCAGGCGCCGGGCCTCGACGAGGTCCAGTTCACCAAGCTGGCCGAGACGGCCAAGGAGAACTGCCCCATCTCGCGCCTGCTCTCCCCGGGCGCCCAGATCAGCCTCACCGCCAGCCTCACCTCCTGATCCCTCCGGCGCACCGCGCCCGCCCGTCGCGGAGGTCCCCGTCCGATCAGGATGGGGGCCTCGGCGTCCCGGGCCGGACCTTGGGCTCGGCGGGGCGTGGCGGCTCGGAGAGAATGGGGGCGTGGCGGTGGAGATGAGTCGGGAACGCTTCGAGGAGTTGGTCGGCGACGCCCTCGACGAGGTGCCCGAGGAACTGCTCGGGTTGATGAGCAACGTGGTGATCCTGGTCGAGGACGACCCGCCCCCGGGCGACGATGACCTGCTCGGCCTCTACGAGGGGCACGCGCTCACCGACCGGGGCTGGGACTACTCCGGGGTCCTGCCGGACCGGATCCTCATCTACCGCCGCCCCATCCTGCGGATCTGCGACACCGAGGAGGACGTCGTCGACGAGGTGGCGGTGACCGTGGTGCACGAGATCGCCCACCACTTCGGCATCGACGACGACCGGCTGCACGACCTCGGCTGGGGCTGAGATCCACCCCGGTGCCGCCCCACCGGCGAGCGTCACCGGGCCGGCCCGGCGGTCCCGCTCGGTCGATCCCCGCCGGTTGCGCTTGTCACCTACCCTCCGAGCAGAACACCCCGACTCAGGAGGCACTTCCATGCGCAGCGCGCTGTTCTCCGCAGAGAACCTGGAGAAGGAGTCCGCCCAGCCCGGTATGCGGCTGCAGAACTCCAAGATGTTGAAGATCGAGCTCAACGGCGAGGCGATGGCCCGGGTCGGGTCGATGGTCGCCTACCAGGGCCAGGTGCAGTTCCAGGCGCTCGGCTCCGGCGGCCTGGGCAAATTCCTCAAGCAGAAGCTCACCGGCGAGGGCGTCCCGCTCATGAAGCTCAGCGGCCGAGGCGACGTCTTCCTCGCCGAGCTGGCCAAGGACGTGCACATCGTCGACCTGGAGCCGGGCGACGCGTTGTCCATCAACGGCTCCAGCGTGCTGGCCTTCGACTCCACCCTCCAGTACGACATCCGGATGGTGGGCGGCGCCGGGATGGCCTCCTCGTCCGGCCTGTTCAACTGCGTCTTCACCGGCCACGGCCGGATCGCGATCACCACGAAGGGCACCCCGGTGGTGCTCAACGTCGACGCCCCGACGTACGTCGACCCGCAGGCCGCCGTCTGCTGGTCGGCCAACCTTCAGACCGGCTACCACCGGGCCGAGCAGTTCGGCCTGGGCTCGCTGCTGGGCCGCACCACCGGCGAGGCGTTCACGATGAGCTTCGCCGGGCAGGGCTTCGTGGTGGTGCAGCCCTCCGAGGAGCCGCCGGTCGCCGGCAGCGGCGCCCAGGAGCAGCAGGGCGGCCTGCTCGGCGGCCTGCTGAGCTGACCGGGGCGGGGTGCCCGTCGCAACCGGGCACCCCGGTCTCAGTTCAGCTCGCCGGCACGCAGCCGGGCCAGCCAGGCCGCCGCGTCGGCGTAGTCGGCGTCCGAGAGGCCGGCCGGCGCGGGGACCGGCCGTTCGCCCGCCCCGTCGACCCAGCGGTGCCGGGGGTACGACCCGAGGAAGCGCACGTCCGCGCAGACCCGGCGCAGCCCTCGCAACGCCTCCCCGAGCCGGATGTCGGCCACGTGGCCGGTGCAGTCGAGGAAGAAGACGTACCGGCCCAACGCCTCGCCGGTCGGTCGGGACTCGATCCGGGTCAGGTTGACCCCGCGCACGGCCAGCTCCATCAGGACCGACAGCAGGGCGCCCACCCGGTCGTGGGCGATGTAGACGGCCAACGACGTCACGTCGTCCCCGGTGGGGGGCGGCGGCGGGCCGGGGCGGGACAGCAGGGCGAACCGGGTCACGGCGTCGGCGTGGTCGGCGATCTTGTCGGCCAGCACGGCCAGCCGGTGCCGGGCCGCCCCGATGGGGGCGCAGATCGCCGCGTCGTACCCGCCACCCGCCGCGCCGGCCGCGGCGGCCCCGTTGGAGAGCACGTCGATCACGACGGCGTCCGGCAGATACGTGCGCAGCCAGTTACGGCACTGGGTGGACGCCTGCGGGTGGGCGGCCACCGACCGGATCGCCGCCAGGGACGTCCCCTGGCGGGCGCCGAGCACGAACTCGACCGGCAGGATCACCTCCCGCGTGATCACCAAGGGATCGCCCTCGGCCAGCTCGTCCAGGGTCACCCCGACCGCGCCGCCGATCGAGTTCTCCAGCGGAACCAGGGCCGCGTCGGCGTCCCCCGCCCGGACGCCTTCCAGCGCCTCGCCGACGCTGCGGGCGGGCGTGCGGGTGCCCCGTTCGGCGGCCGGCACGGTGCGCAGCGCCTGCTCGGCGAAGGTGCCCTCGGGGCCGAGGTAGACGAAGCGGGTGGGTGGTGTTCCGGGCATGTCGCCCAGCCTACGCACCCGGTACGCCCCCCGGGACGGCGTCACAGGCGAGCGTCCGAATGCCGGTCGGCCCGGCCACCCGTACCTCGATGGTGCAGACGTCGGTGCCGGCGGTGACCAGCTCCAGCGCGCCCGGTCGGCCCCGGGTGACCACCTGGAGCTCCTCGTGCCCGGTCACCTGGAGCACCGTGTACTGCCAGTCCCCGGCGCAGAGCGGGCCGGTGCGCACCCGCACCCCGACCGCCCGGGGCAGCACGTCGGCCGAGCCCCGCAGCAGTGTGATCACCCGATCCCCGGACGGGCCCTCGCGGCAGGCGGCGGCGACCAGGTCGGTGCCGGCGGTCGGCGACGGGACGGCCGGCGACGGGGGGACCGGGACCGGTGGGACGGTCGCGGTGGCGGGCGTGGTCGGGCCGGCGGAGACGCCGGCCGTGGCGGTCGGCGCCGGGGCCGGCCGGCGCAGCTCCGGCGGCGTGCCGCAGCCTGCGGACGCGAGGGCGAGGGCGAGGGACACGACGGCGAGCAGCACGGCCGGGCGGGGCGGCCGGCGGGGTGCGGTACGGGGCGGTGCGGTGGGCGGCACGAGCCGATCCTTGCATCGAAGAGCGTCGTGACGGCCGGGTGGCCGTGCCCATCGTAGGAGCCGCAGGCGCGCAGGTGAAGGGCGGCGGCGCGGATCGTCAGTCGAGGAGGCGGTGGCCGGCCCGGCGCAACGTGGCGGTCGCCTCGTCCAGCCGCACGGCCGGGACCAGCACGTGGTCCGTGTCGTAGGTCGAGAACGCCACCACGTTGACCCGTGCCTCGGCCAGCGGGGCGACCAGCGCGGCCAGGGTGCCGGTCACCGGCTTGCCGAGGGGCCCGACGACCCGCAGGCACCGCCAGTCGGTCTCGGCCTCGGCCGGGGCGCGGGACGCGGGGCAGATCACCGAGACCCCATCGGCGGACCAGCTCACGCTGACCACCTCGCCGTCGCCCAGGTCGCCCCACAGGTCGGGCCGGATGGCGGAACCGGCGGTCAGCCGGCACACCGCGTATTCCCCCGGCAGCAGAGCGACATCGAGCATGAGGGCACCCTACGGCCTGGGTGCCGGTCCGACCCAGCGACGAAGGGTGCGGCGAGCGCCACATTCGTGCAGTTCAGGACGGCAATGGGCGGATCAGATCTCGGAAAAGAAGGTGAGCGACCCGGCCACCTCGCCGTGGGTTAGTACCGGCGTGGAGATGGCGTCCACCGTGGCGTCCGACCGCCCCGCCGTCGAGGCCTGGACCCGGAGCAGCCCTCGGGCGAGGCGCCCCGAGTGCAGGGCGAGCAGCGGCGGAATCTTGTCGGTATCCTGCTCGGTCAGTTCGCCCCGGTTCGCGGTGAAGTCGAGTAGGCGCAGGCACCCGTCGAGCAACGGGAGGCCGATCACGTCCTCGGGGCAGCACAGGCAGAGCAGCTCGCAGCCGGCCGGGGAGACCGCGACGACACGGGTGTCGGCGTCGATCAGCAGGCAGGGCTCGGCGGCGTGGGACACAGTGGCGGACCACTGGCCGAAATTGTCGGACTCCTGCTCAGGCGGTGTCCGAGCGGCGGGTACGAACACTTCCGAGATCGAGAGTTCGACGTGGGCCACCGCGCCTCCAATTTACACCGACGGTCTGTCCACGCTGACCGGTTGTCGCGGGGACCGTCGACCACGCTTCAGCCACCAGGCCGCCGGTGATCGGTTGCCCTGACCCGGCCGGCGACGGCGCGGCCGGTGCTCCGGGTGGTGACCGGACCGCGTGGCGTCGCCGGAGACGTTACCGGCGGTTGGCCGGCTTGTCAGCCGCCGTTCGGCCGTCGTCGTACCACCGGTAGTCGGCGGCGGGGCGGTACGTGCCGTTCATCCAGGTGCCGGGGTGCTGCGCGACCCGGGCCAGCTTGTCGGCGGTGGCGGGGCTGATCCGGTTCCCCCCGGCAACGAGCAGGCGGTCCAGCTCGCGGTGGGTGGCCATCAGGCAGTCCTTCGGCAGGCCGTACACGCTGATGACGCCGGAACCGACGAAGGTCAGCACCGGCGTCACCGGGATCGTCAGCCCGACGGCTGCGGAGAGCGCCTTGCTCGCCCGCTTGGCGTCCCGGCGGCTCTCGGCCACATAGGGCGGGCGCTTGCCGTTGATCTGGACGACGTCCCCCGCCACCAGCACCCGGGCCCGGCCGTGGTCGGCGATGGTCACCGCGAACAGGCCACTCGGGCCGATCGCGAGGAACCCGGCCCGTTCGTCCTGCCCCTGGTCGAGGAGAAGGTCCGAGTTGTCCGAGCGAGGCCACTCGATGACGTGCCAGGCCGGCCCGAGGTGGTCGAGCCGGCCGAGGGCCCGCGCCCCGGCTGCCTCCAACCGGCGGGCACCTCGCTCGGCGCGCCGACGGCGAGCCCACTCCAGGGGGCTCGGACGGATCGGCTCGAGCGCCCCCGGCGCCTCGGCGCGGGGGTGCGGCACCGACACGGGCGGCAGTGCCCGCGAGGTGGGCGCGGCTCGGCGTGCGGGAAAGACAGTCATCGCGACCTCCGGCAAAAGGTCCCTCGAAGTTATGTCCTCACTACCCTACGTCGACATACCGGGTACCCGGCAAGTCGGAGCGCCGGAGTGAGTGTGGATGAATGCCATATTCATCCCCAGATGTTTTATCGGATGCCGCCAAACCCTGCCCTACCCTTGGCCGTGTGACCCACTACGTGGACAGCGAAGTCGGCCGCCTCGGCACGGTGCTGCTGCACCGACCCGGGCCGGAGCTGGCCCGACTCACCCCGCGCAACAACGACTCTCTCCTCTTCGACGCTATCCCATGGGTGGGAAGGGCGCAGGAGGAGCATGACGCCTTCGCCTCCGCCCTGCGCGAACGTGGGGTGGAGGTGCTCCACCTCGCCACCCTACTGGCCGAGACGCTGGCCGTCGGCGAGGCCCGCGCCGAACTGACCGAGCAGGTGCTCAGCTCGCCCCGGCTCGGCGACACCCTGCGCCGCCGGGTCGCCGACCATCTCGCCTACCTCGACCCGGCCGCCCTCGCCGACGTGCTCATCGCCGGGCTCGCCCACGAGGAACTGCGGATCAGCCAGGAGCGGCCGGGTGGGTTGGTCTACGCCCTGATGGACCGGCACGAGTTCGTCATCGACCCGCTGCCCAACCTGCTGTTCACCCGGGACTCCTCACTGTGGATCGGGGACCGTGTCGGGGTGACCAGCCTGGCCATGCCGGCCCGTCGCCGGGAGACCACCCTCACCGACGCGATCTACCGGCACCACCCGCGCTTCGTCGGCACCGAGTTCGTCTACGAGCCAGGGCTGGAGCACCTGGAGGGCGGCGACGTGCTGCTGCTGGCCCCCGGGGTGCTGGCGGTCGGGGTGGGCGAGCGGACCACGCCCGCCGGGGCGGAACGGCTCGGCCGGCGGGTCTTCGCCGCCGGGCTGGCGCATACCATCCTGGTCGTCCCGATCGCCCAGGAACGGGCCACCATGCACCTGGACACGATCTGCACGATGGTCGACGTCGACGCCGTGCTGATGTACGCGAACGTGGCGAGCACCCTGGCCGCGTACACGGTGGTGGCCGGGCCGGACGGCGAGCTGCGGGTGGACGGGCCCGCGCCGTTCCTGCGAGCCGCCGCCGACGCGATGGACCTCGACCAGCTCCGGGTCATCGACACCGGCCTCGACCCGGTCACCGCCGAGCGGGAACAGTGGGACGACGGCAACAACACCCTCGCGCTGGCCCCGCGGCTGTGTGTCGGCTACGAACGCAACACCGGCACCAACGCCCAGCTCGAACGGGCCGGCATCGAGGTCATCCCGATCGCCGGCTCCGAGCTGGGCTCCGGCCGGGGCGGCCCGAGGTGCATGTCCTGCCCCCTGGTCCGCGAACCCCTCAACCGGTAGGGCAGGGGGCCCCTGCCCACGCCAGGCGTCGACAGGGGCCCTTCCGACGTCCCGCGTAGGCGACTCAGCGGAGGGTGAGCTGGCGGCCGAGCAAGCCGTGCCGGGCCCGGCGGCCCGCCGCGTCCAGCGGCTCGCCGGTCGCCAGGGCCTCGGCGTAACGCTTGGCGAACTCGGTCACCGGCTCCTCCCACTCGACGGCCGGGACGTCCTCGGGCAGGTCCCAGACGGGCACGAGACGGCCGTGGGCGCGGAACATGCCGGCGAACTTCGTGTTCCCGGCGAGGGGCAGCGTGCCCGCAGTGCTCAGCCGGGCCAGCGCGTCCAGGGCGGCGTCCTCGTCGTCCGGGAGCACCCAACGCACGTGTGCCTTCTCCGGCACCTGGCACCAGTACGCGGCCCGCGCCGCGGCGAGCCGTACGGTCGGGTAGATCGCCGCGTTGGCCCGCTCCAGCGAGGCCTGGACGGTCGGGTCGTCGGTGGCACCCGGGTCGAGCCAGAACTCGAAGCCCTCGTGCATGGCGATGTCCAGCGGCCCGTCGACCAGGATGTCCTGGAGCCGGGGGCCGAGGCCCGGCAGCGGCGGCACCGTGACCGTCTTGCCGGGCTCGGCGCGCAGCGCGCAGAGCAGCGCCTCGGCCAGGTCCCGGGAGACGTCGCCGGACTGCTGGTGGCGCTGGAGACCGACGAAGACCCGGCCGTCGGCCTTCGTCATCGCCGGGGCCGCCATGGGCAGCACGGTGGCCAGGGTCACGGTTCGGTCGCCGTGCTCCTCGACCAGTTCGGGGACGAGCCTCAGGGGCGCGGACGCGGCCGGAACCAGCTCGCGCAGCGCGATCCACTCCGGCTCGTCGGTCAGCCCTTCGAACGGTCGGGGGACGAAGACGTCCCGTACCTTTTCCCGCTTGGGGATGGCTTCGGCGGCCCGCTGGCTCTTTCGACGCTTGCTCACGGCGAATCAGCCTAGAGGCCCCACCGGAGGCGGCGGACCCGACCCGCCCCGCTCGGCGGGACGGGGATCAGCCGGCGGCGACGAGGCCCGGGTTGGGGGTGCCGGCGGGGTCGAACTGGGCCCAGACGCTCTGCCCGAGGCCGTCCCGGTCGACGCCCCAGCTGCTGGCCAGGCCGGAGACGATGTGCAGGCCCCGGCCGTCCACGGCGTCCTGGCTGGCGGCCCGCATCCGGGGCCCGGTGCCCGCCCCGCCGTCGGTGACCCGGAGCTGGACGAGGTGCCCGTCGCCGGGGGCCGGGCTCAGCCGCCAGGCCACCCGGACCACCCCGCCGGGGAGCGGCTCCGCATGCCGGATCGCGTTGCCGACCAGCTCGGCCAGGACGGCCACCAGGTCGGCCAGCAGCACCGCGGGGACGAGGCCGGCCAGCTCGTCGGCGAACCGGTGCCGGGCCAGGCGCGCGCCGGTGGGATGGTGCGGCACCACCACGCACCACGACCGCTGGACCGGCCCTGAGGTCACCGCGCTCCTTCACGCCTTTCGGGCGGCGGCCCGGCCGCGCTCACGCGTGGTAGCCGCACCTCTGCGACCGTACCGCCACCTGCCCTCGGCCGGAGGGATACCCATCCGTTCTGTTGTTCGACGATCCGGCGGACGAGGTACAGGCCGAGCCCGGCGCCCGGGTAGCCCCGGCGGTCGCCGGACTCGCCCTGCCAGAACCGGTCGAAGGCCCGCTCCACATGCTCCGGCCGGATGCCGATGCCCCGGTCGCTGACCCGGAACGACACGGTCTGCTCGTTGCCGGTGGCGGCGATCTCGATCGGGGAGTCGGGCGGGGAGTACTTGTCGGCGTTGGTGCACAGCTCGGTCAGCACCGTGGTCAGGCTCTGCCGCTCGCCGACCGCCCTCGGCAGGCCGGCCGGCACGTCCAGCACGACCCGGCGGCGCAGGTCTGCGGGCAGGTCCGCCACCGCCGACGGGAGCGCGTCGCCGAGGTCGAACGGGGCCAGCGACTCGCCGGGGCGTCCCTCGGTGGCGGAGGTGAGCAGCCGGTCGACCAGCCGGGCCAGTTCGTTGGCCCGCTGCCCGATGACCCGGGCGGCGTGCCGCCGGTCGACGTCGGTCAGCGAGTCCCAGTGGTCGGTGAGGGTGTCCGCGTACCCCTTGATGACGGTGACCGGGGTGCGCAGCTCGTGGCTGGTGACCGCGACGAAGAGATCCCGGTCCTGATCGCGTAGCTGCTGGTCGGTGATGTCCCGGAAGGTGACCACCCACAGCGCGCCCGGGCCGGGCAGCTCCCCCGAGGTGATCTTCAGCCAGCGGCCGTCCGGCAGGCGGTGGTCGAGGACCTGACCGGACGGGGGGAGCGGGAACGGCAGCGGACGGTTCAGTGCCTCGGCGGCCGAGAGGCCGGTCACCTCGGCGGCGGCCGGGTTCCACAGCCTGACGTGGCCGCCCCGGTCGACCACGGCCAGCCCGTCGGCCAGCGCCGCCACCACCGGGCCGTCGCCGTGCACCGGCAGGCCGGTCTGGTCGCCGTACATGTGGGCGATGCAGGCGGCGATGTACGCCATCACCTCGTGTTGCCCGGCGGCCGTCGACTCGTCGTGGTCGAGGTAGAAGGCGTGCAGGGTGCCGACGGTGAGCCCGCCGATCTCGGCCCGCGCGGCCACCATCCGGCGCAGCCCCCGGTCGACAAGCTCCTGGCCGACCGGGCCGGGGATCCGGTCCACCCGGATGTCGCGGACGCGGGTGCCGGAGAGCAGGCAGACGGTGGCGGGGTCGGTGGGCGACACCGGGCGGCCGACGGCCCACTCGGCGCCCTCGGTCGCGGCGATCACCCGGCCGCCCTTGGGCGCGAACTCCACGAACGCTGTGCTGGCCGCCCCGACGGCCGGCCGCACCAACTGGAGCAGCCGGTTCAGGACCGGCAGCCCGGCCTCCCCAGAGTTGATCATTTCTATCACCCTGCCATGGCCGGCGATGAGAGTGGCGAGGTCGGTGCGCTCCGGCATGTCCCGAGTGTGCCGCGCTGACCCTTCCATCGACACCCCTGGCTGTTCAGGCGTCCGCGCCGCGCCGCTGAGCCAGCGGGTCATCCGGGGACTCATCGGCCCAGCCGGGCCAGCGCGTGGGCCGGCCGGTCGGTGATGATCCCGTCGACTCCGGCGTCGAGCACCAGCTCCAGGTCGGCCGGCTCGTTGACCGTCCAGACGTACACCTGGTTGCCGGCGGCCCGCAGCGTGGTCAACAGCCGAGGACGGGACCGCACCAGCCCGATCCCTGGCCCGGCGATCCGGGTGCCGGCCGGCACCCGGCCGGGTGGCAGCCAGCGCGGCAGCACGTCCAGCAGCAGCACGGTGGGCAGGCCGGGGGCCAAATCGTGGACGCGGCGTACGGCGAGTGGGGAGAAGGACATCACGGTGACCCGGACCGGGCTGTCCCCCCCGGGCTCGGCCAGGCCGTACCGGCGCAGCAGGGCCACCAGGCGGCGCTCGACGTCCCGGCCGTACCGGGAGGGGTGCTTCGTCTCGATCAGCAGCCGGACCGGCCGGCCGGCGGCCAGCACGGCGTCCAGCAGCCGTTCCAGGGTGAGCAGCCGGGTGTGCGACTCGTCGGGCGGCTCGTCGCCGTCCGACGGGGGGCAGCCCGGGTGCCAGGAGCCGAAGTCCAGCGCCTCCAACTCGGCGAGCGTGCGGGCGCTGACCAGGCCGGTGCCGTTGCTGGTCCGGCCCAGCCGCCGGTCGTGCACGCAGACCAGGTGGCCGTCCCGGGTCAGCCGGACGTCGCACTCCAGCCCGTCGGCGCCCTCGTCGAGGGCCCGCAGATACGCGGCGAGGGTGTGCTCCGGCAGGTCGGCCGAGGAGCCACGGTGGGCGAAGACGAGGGGATCCATGCCCGTCGCTCTCAGATGACCTGGCCCGGCCGCCCGTCCGCATCGACCACGGGTCGCCCGACGGCGGCCCACTGGCGCATCCCGCCGTCGGCGTTGCGCACCTGGTCCCAGCCGTTGTTCATCAGGTAGGCCACCACCTGCGCCGACCGGCCGCCGGAGCGGCAGATCACCGCGACCTCACGATCGGTCGGGACCTCGGCCAGCCGGGCCGGCAGCTCCGTCATCGACAGGTGGTGGGCGTCGGGCGCGTGCCCGGCGGTCCACTCGTCGTCCTCGCGTACGTCGAGCAGGTAGGTGTCGTCGGCGATCTCGGTCACGGGCACGGTGGGAACCTGGGGTCCGAACACGGTCACCAAGCCTAGATCCTCGCCGGACCGAACCGACGGGCGACGTGCGGAAGAGATGCCACCGGGTCCGTGGCGCGGTCAGAGCCGGGTGATCCACCGGGGGTTGGCCTGGGCCCAGTCGGGCATCCGCTCGCCGCGGGCGGCGTCGAACAGGCCGTTCCCCCCGCCGTCGAGCACCACGTAGGAGACCCCGTCGATGGTCTCCGGGTGGGAGGGGACCTGCACGCCGGTCAGCGCTTCCGGTGGCAGGTCCCGCAGGGTGAGCGCCAAATCCTCCAGGGGCACCCCGTTGGTGTCGACGGTCAGCGACGCGCCGACCGCCCGGATCAGCCGGTCCAGCCGCACCGGATCGCGTCGCAGGTTCGTCTCGCCGGCCCGGGCCAGCATCGCCCGCAGGAGTTGCTGCTGGTGGCGCTGCCGGTCGTAGTCGCCGCCGGGCAGGTCGTACCGCTGGCGGACGTAGTCCAGCGCCCGGGCGCCGTCCATCTGCTGGCAGCCGACGGGGAACAGGGTCCTGGTGTGGATCGAGCGGACCTCGGTGTCGACGCACATCCGGATCCCGCCGAGCAGGTCGATGACCTGCCGCAGCCCGGCGAAGTCGATCAGCGCGGCCCCGTCGAAGCGCAGGCCGGTGAGCCGGGTGAGGGTGGCCGAGAGCAGCCGGACCCCGGCCTCGCCGCCGCCGCCGTGCTCGTACGCGGCGTTGATCTTGTCGCTGCCGCCGCCCCAACCGTTGGGCGCGGGCGGGATGGCCACCCGTAGGTCGCGCGGAATGGAGATCAGGTACGCCCGTTTCGTGCCGGCCGGCACGTGCACCACGAGGACGGTGTCCGACCGCTGGTCGTCCCCGGTGGCGCCGGGCCGCCGGTCCGAGCCGACCAGCAGGTAGTTCAGCGCGTCGTCGAGGTCGGTCCGGTCCCGCCGGGCATCCGGGTCGAGCAGTTGCTCCCGGGTCACCGTGCGCTCGTACCGGTGGCTGAGGATCTTGAGCCCGGCCACCGCGGCGGCGGCCAGCAGGGTGAGGGCCAGGCCGGCCCCGAGGAGCACCCGGCTCCACCGGGGTACGCGCCGACGGGCCGGCTCGCGCCGTCCCCGCCCGGCTTCCCCTGACCTGGTCGTGACGCCCCCCACCGCCGAACGTGAAACCTTCTCACGTCAGGCTAAGGGGGTGGTCGGGCCGCCGGGCGGCTTTCGCGCAGGACGGACGGCTTACCCGCAGGTGGGACGGCTAATTGCGGACCGGACGGCTAACTGCTGGTGGGACGGCTACTTGCGGGTCGAGAGCACGTCCGGGTTGGCGTACACGAACTCGGCGAGCTTGTCGTTCTTGATCGCCTGGAACATCTCCAGGGTCTGCGGGCTGAGCGTCTCCTTCGAGCCGTCGGCGGTGGGGTGGAACTTCCCGCCGTTGGTGCGCAGCATCGTCAGGTCGTTGCCGGTGACCCCGCGCATCGTGAAGATCATATCGATCATCGGCACCCCGCCGGTGTCCAGCACGAGGGCCCCGCCGGCCGCCTTCATCAGCGCGTTGAGCTTCACCGGGTTGGTCAGCGTGCCGTTCTCGGTCGCCTTCTTCGCCATCGCCTTGATCAGCTGCTGCTGGTTCTGCTGGCGGTCGTAGTCGCCGCCGTCCAGGCCCTTGCGCTGCCGGGAGTAGTCCAGCGCCGCCCAGCCCTCCATCTCCCGGCAGCCCTTCTTGTGCACCACCTGGGTCATCGACTTGCCGGTCTTCTTGGCGTCCGCGTTCCACATCGGCTTGCCGTCGACGTACGACATGTGTAACGACTTGACCTCCTGGGAGACGCAGATCCGCACGCTGCCGAGGGTGTCGATGATCTTCTTGAAGCCGCCGAAGTTGATGATCCCCGCGCCGTCGAAGCTGACCCCGGTCATCTTCTTGATCGTCTTCGCCATGAGCTGGGCACCCCCCTCCCAGCCGCCCCCGTTTCGGGCGCCGGCCTGGAACGCCGCGTTGATCTTGTCTACGCCGTGGCCCGGGATCTCCGTCTGGGTGTCGCGCGGGATGGAGATCAGGTACGCCTGGTCGTGCGAGGCGGGGATGTGCAGCACGATGATGCTGTCCGCCCGGACGTCGTCGGCGGCCCAGCGCTCGCGGGCGTCCACGCCGAGCAGCAGCATGTCGATCGGGCCCTCCAGGCTCGCGCCGCCGTCGGCGTCGGACTTGCCGGCGTCGCCGAGCAGGTTGCCCTGGGCGATGCTGCCGGTGGCCTGGCTGATGAGCGCCTTGCTGCCCACGATGGCGACCCCGCTGGCCAGCATCAGCACCGCGCCGAAGGCGATGGTGAGACGCGCCCAGCGGGGGTCCTTGCGGTGGGCCCGCTTCTTCGCGGGGCCGCGGCCGGGGCGCTTGCTGTTGCGGCGGGGCTGCGACGTGACCCGTGCGGCTGCGCCGACGGGCTCCGGCGACGGGGGGCGACGGCTGGCTTGAACCGGCATGCGTGCTCCAGCTCGCGTTTTGAGGGGGGCGGGGGCGGGACCACTGTACGTACCGCTTCCCGTCAAGGCGAGTTCGTCACGCGATTATTTGCCGTTCTCCCGGCGGTCGCCTGTGGGAATTGCCCGAACGTCCAGATCGACGCGACCGGTCGGCGGTCGACCCCTGGCGGAGGGGGTTCGACCGCCGACCGGCGATGACGTCCGTCGAAGTAACGGGTGCCGAGTGTCAGTTCCCGTTACCCGTGCCGCCGGCCGGTTGGTTGGTCTTCACCCAGTCGGCCATCGTGTCCGCCGTCATGGCCTTGTACATCCCCAGGGCCTTCTCCCGGTCGGAGACCACCACCGACTCACCGTTGATCGTGTCGCTGCCCGAGTTCGGGCTGGTGATGAAGATCAGGTTCTCCCCGCGCAGGCTGCGGAACTGCAATGCCATGTCGACCAGCGAGAATCCCTGGTCCACCGTGACCGCGTCGGTCACCGACTGGAGGAAGGCATTCAGCTTCTTCGGCTTGGTCAGCGTCTCCGTGCTGGCCGCCTTGTCCATCAGCGCCTTCAGGAACTCCTGCTGGTGGCGCATCCGCGCGAAGTCGCCGTCGGGGAACTGCTTGCGCTGCCGGATCCAGTCCAGCGCCTCGGCGCCGGTCATGTGCATGGTGCCCTTGGTGAACTTCCGGAACGGCTTGTGGATCGACGTGACCGACCGCTCCACCTTCAGGTCGACCCCGCCGAGGGCGTCGGTGACCTGCTTGAAGCCGGCGAAGTCGATCGCCAGCACGTGGTCGATCCGCACGTCGGTGAAGCACTCCACCGTCCTCACGGCCAGCGGCAGGCCGCCGAACGCGAACGCCGCGTTGATCTTCGCCCGCTGGCCCGAGCCGCACTCCGACTTGGCGTTCTCGGGGATCGGCACGTACAGGTCGCGGGGGACGGAGACCAGGTAGGCGGACTTGTGGTCGGCCGGGATGTGCATGACGATGATCGTGTCCGCCCGCCACTGGCTCTGCTGGTCCACCGGGGCGTCCGGGTCCCGCGAGTCGCTGCCGACCAACAGGATGTTCAGCGCGCCGTTCACCGCCTTGGCCGGGCGACCGCCCGTCAGCTCGGAGAACGGGTCGGTGCGGGCCAGGTCGTCGTTGAGGTTGCTGGTGTAGAGCCAGGCGCCCGCCCCGCCGAGCAGCGCGAGCACCAGCACCGCCACGCCGGCCACCAGGCCGATCCGGCGCCACCGGGGGCGCGGCCCCTGTCCGCCCGGCCGCTGCCCGCCCGGCCACCTCGGCCCGCCGGGCCCGGCGGGCCCGCCGGAGTTGCCGCCCGGTGACCGGTCGCCGGGCGAGGGGTACGACTGGGCGTCGGACACGCGGGCGCGTCCCGGGGAGCCCTGGCCGGGGCCGGGGACCGAGGCGCGTCCGGCGCTGCGACGCAGATGCGGGAGCGGGACGCCGGCGGGAGTGGTCGCTGACATGTACCCGAGCGTACGTAGCCCCGTCGAGCGTCGCCGCGAAGCGCAGGTCGCCCGGCGGGGCGTGGCCCGTCGGGCGGTTACCCTAGCCGCTCGCGGAAGTGCTCGATGGTGCGTCGGAGGCCGTCCTCGGGCGCCACCGACGGCTCGTATCCGAGCAGCTCACGGGCGAGGGTGAGGTCCGGCCGGCGCATCTCCGGGTCGTCGGCGGCCCGGGTGACGTACGTCACCTGTGACGCGCTTCCGGAGAGCGACACGATCAACTCGGCGAGTTGCCGCATGGTCAGCTCGTGCTCGGTGCCGCAGTTGACCGGGCCGGTCTCGGTCGAGTCGAGCAGCAGCAGGATGCCGCGCACCAGGTCCTCGACGTAGCAGATCGACCGGGTCTGGTTGCCCGTGCCGTGCACCGTGATCGGCTCGCCGCGCAGCGCCTGAGAGATGAACGTCGGGATGGCCCGGCCGTCGTCCGGCCGCATCCGCGGGCCGTACGTATTGAAGATCCGCACGATTGCGGCGTCCAGCCCCCGGTACCGGTGGTACGCCATCGTGGCCGCCTCGGAGAACCGCTTCGCCTCGTCGTAGACGCTGCGCACGCCGATCGGGTTGACGTTGCCCCAGTACGTCTCGCGCTGCGGGTGCTCCTTCGGGTCCCCGTACGCCTCGGAGGTGGAGGCCATCAGGAATCGGGCCTTGTCGGCGACCGCGCGGTCCAGCAGGTGCAGGGTGCCCACCGAGCCGACCCGGAGGATCTCCACCGGCAGGGTGGCGAAGTCCGTGGGGCTGGCCGGGGAGGCCATGTGCAGGATCGCGTCGAACCGCTCGGCCAGGGCCGGGTGGTGGTTCGGCAGGCCGTCGGAGATGTCCGCCTCGACGAGCGTGAAGGTCGGCTTCTCCAGCAGGTGGGCGACGTTGTCCTTGGAGCCGGTGACGAAGTTGTCCAGCACCACCACTGTGCAGCCGCGGGCGACGAGGGAGTCCACCAGGTGTGACGGCACGAAGCCGGCGCCGCCGGTGACGAGGACACGGTGACCGGGGCCGAAGCGCGGAGCAACCTTCATCCGGCCAGCCTACAGAGGTGAGGAGGGGCCCCCTGCCAATGCCTCGGCGCGGCGGGGGCCCCTCGACAGCTCGGCCGGTGCGGTGCCGAGCGGGTCCGACTCAGTGCGCGCCGGCGCCGGTGAGCGAGCGCACCTCCAGTTCCGCGTACTTCTCCTCGTCGTGCTCCTTGGAGATGACCGTGCCGATCCAGCCGCAGAGGAAGCCGAACGGGATGGAGAGGATGCCCGGGTTGGACAGCGGGAACCAGTGCCAGTCGTGGTCCGGGAACATCGAGGTCGGTGCCCCGGAGACCACCGGCGAGAAGAACACCAGCAGCACCGCGGCGAGCAGGCCGCCGTAGATCGACCAGACCGCGCCGGAGGTGTTGAACCGCTTCCAGAACAGGCTGTAGAGGATCGCCGGGAGGTTGCCCGAGGCGGCCACCGCGAACGCCAGCGCCACCAGGAACGCCACGTTCAGGCTCTGTGCGTAGATCGACAGGGCGATCGACACCGCGCCGATGACGAGGGCCGAGAGTCGGGCGACCCGGACCTCCTGGCGCTCCGACGCCTGCCCCTTCTTGACCACGTTGGCGTAGAAGTCGTGCGCGAGGCTGGACGACGAGGCCAGGGTGAGCCCGGCGACCACCGCCAGGATGGTGGCGAAGGCGACCGCCGCGATGATCGCCAGCAGGGTCGCCCCGCCGAGGTCGCCGCCGAAGAATTCCTTACCCAGTGCCTCGGCGAGCTGCGGCGCGGCGGTGTTGCCGGCCTTGTCCTGCGCGACGATGTCCTTGCCGCCGACCAGCGCCGCAGCGCCGAAGCCCAGGGCGAGGGTGAGCAGGTAGAACGCGCCGATGATGCCGATCGCCCAGAGCACGCTCTTGCGGGCCGTCTTGGCGGTCGGGACGGTGTAGAAGCGGATCAGGATGTGCGGCAGGCCGGCCGTGCCGAGCACCAGCGCGATGCCGAGCGAGAGCAGGTCGACCTTGTTGTAGAACGTCTGCGTCGCGTTGCCGGCCACCTCGACGCCGTACCGCAGGCCCGGTTCCAGGAAGGCGCTGCCCTTGCCGGAGGACGCGGCGGCGTCGCCGAGCAGCTCCGACAGGTTGAAGTTGTACTTCGCCAGCACCAGCAGGGTCATCACCAGCGCGCCGGTCATCAGCAGGAACGCCTTGACGATCTGGACGTACGTGGTGCCCTTCATGCCGCCCACGGTGACGTAGATGATCATCAGGGCGCCGACCATGATGATCGTGGCGATCTTGGCGGTGTCGGCGTCCATGCCGAGGAACGTGGTGCCCGGCCGGATGCCGAGCAGCAGCGCCACCAGCGCGCCCGCGCCGACCATCTGGGCCAGCAGGTAGAAGATCGACACGGTGATCGTGGAGACCGCCGCCGCCGTGCGGACCGGGCGCTGGCGCATCCGGAACGCCAGCACGTCCGCCATCGTGTACCGGCCGGAGTTGCGCAGCAGTTCGGCGACGAGCAGCAGCGCCACCAGCCAGGCGACCAGGAAGCCGATCGAGTACAGGAAGCCGTCGTACCCGTAGAGGGCGATGATGCCGGCGATGCCGAGGAAGGACGCCGCCGACATGTAGTCGCCGCCGATCGCCATGCCGTTCTGGAAGCCGGAGAAGGACCGGCCGCCGGCGTAGAAGTCGGTGGCGGTCTTGGTCTGCCGGCTCGCCCAGACGGTGATGGCGAGGGTGATCGCCACGAAGACGAGGAACAGGGTGATGGTCAGGTTGCGGGCGGTGCCGCCGCCCGCCTCAGCCGCGAGGACCGTGTTCATGGGTCACCTCCCCCATTTCGGCGCGGATCCGGTCGGCCACCGGGTCGAGTCGCCGGTCGGCGAACCGCGAGTACAGCCAGGCGATGAGGAACGTCGAGACGAACTGGAGCAGCCCGAAGACCAGGGCCACGTTGATGTTGCTGCCGAACAGCCTCGTGCCCATGAAGTCCCGCGCGTACGCGGACAGGATCACGTAGAGCGCGTACCACAGGAAGAACGCGACGGTCATCGGGAAGACGAAGCCGCGCAGCGCGCGACGCAACCCGACGAACTCGTCCGACCGTTGCATGGCGAGGTACCGGTCAGCGGCGGACGCGGCCGAGGTCGCCGTCTCCGGCGCGGCCGGCGACGGCGCGTCCGGCGCGGGTGTGTCCGTGGACATCTGTGGATCACCACCTTCACAGGCGTGGGGAGTTTCGCGCACGGTAGGAACCTCGCCCCTCGCCCGGGAAGACGTGAGCCGGCCCCGGTCGCCCACTGCGCCGAACGGTCGGCTGCCTGCGCCAGGTGACCCACGTCACTCCGGTGACCGGTGGTCGGTGGTCAACGCCCATGTCGGCGGCGTGGCGGCCTCCCCGGCCGAGTCGCCGACCTGGCCCAGCCGATCAGCTCAGCTCGTGGTACCGGCCCCGGTAGTGCAGGAGGGGGGTGGTCTCCTCGGTCAGGGTGACGGCCTCGATGGTGGCCTCGACCAGCAACGCCCAGCCGTACTCGCGGGCGGTGTCGAGCCGGCAGCCGGTCCAGCCGGCGGCGTCGGCGGGGACCGGTCCGTACTCCGTGTCGGCCCAGCCGCCGGTGGCGAAGAGGCCGCCCGGCGACGGGAACAGGCCGGCGAACCGATCGGCGAGCTGCCGGTGCGCCGGACCCAGCGGCGCGACCGCGAACCGTCCCGCCTCCTCGACCGCCGCCCACAGGTCCGACTCCGGGTCGACCAGGCCGAGCAGCCGGTCCGGCTCGCCCTCGGCGACCAGCGTGGACGACACCGTCAGGCCGGCCGGACCGGGCGCGGTCCAGAGCGTCACCGGAGCCGCGAGGCGGCCCCGCAGGCGACGGGCCGGGGACTTCTGCCCGGAGGGCACGGCGAACGGGTCGGTGTGGTGGATCTCGGCACCCGGCTGATGATTCACGTGAAACATTGTGCCGCCCCGGGCGCGCGCCCGGCCCGGGAACCGCTCGTGCAGGAAGCTCACCCGTCGGCGGTGAGGGAGCGGCAGGCGGCGGCCAGCACCTCCGGGTCGGCGCAGCCGGCGGCGTACCCGGCGATCCGGCGGCGGATGTCCCGGCCCAGCAGCCACACCCCGACCCGGTCGGCGACCGGGCGCAGGAACGCCGGCCGGCAGCGGAAGCTGTACCGCCAGGTGGCGACCGCCGTGCCCGGCTCCGGGCCGGGCGCGAACCGCCAGCCGCCCGCGAACATCTCGAAGAACCACGGACCCCGGACCATCTTCATCCCGACGTGGCTCGGCGGCGCGAAGGAGACGTACTCGCTGACCATGACCAGGCCGTGCCGGGACCGGGTGAACGTGCGCACGCCCTTGCCGGGGCGGGTCGCCCCGTCGGTGAAGTGCTGCTCGCGGACGAACGGGTCCCACCGGTAGCGCACCGGCGCGACGGTCTGCGACACCGCGAAGGCCAGCTCGGGCGGCACCGGGACGGTGACCAGCGACTCGACGACAGGCATCGGCCCATTGTGCCGCCGCCCGCCACGCCCGGCGAGTCCGCAGCGGCCGGCCCCCACCATGGGGGCGGCCGGCGGCGGGTGCGCGGGGGCCCTATCGTGCCGGCATGGCCCCCGTGACGCCGCAGAAACTCGCCCAGACCCGCATCCTCGACGTCGACGCCCTGGCCCGCAACGAGGTGGACCTGCGGGCCTATCCCCACCGGCACCTCGCCCTGCTCGCCCGCCCCGGCTTGACGAGCAGCGGCGTAACGCGGCTGATGGAGGGCGTCGAGTACCTGTCCCAGTTCGGGTGGGAGCTGGTCAACGTCACCGACATCAGCCGTAACCAGTTCCTCTACGCCTTCCTGCGCCGCCGCTGACCCGCGCCCGCGCCGCCGTTGCCGGGTGCCGCCGGGCGGGGACGGGTCGTCAGCGGCGCGGGGTGACGGCCGTCAGCAGCTCCGGGGCCCGCCGGTCGAGCAGGTCCCCGGCCAGGTACGTCCCGAGCAGCGCCGCGCCCAGGCCGTACGCGAGGCCCAGCGGCAGGGCCAGCCAGAGCCAGGCGTCGCCGAGCAGCGCCGCCGCGACCACCATCGGCACCGCGGCGACCGCCGACCCGATCATCGACAGCACGGTGAGGAGGCCCTTCGCCAGCCCGGCCCCGCTGTTCATCGCGAACGGGTTGCTCGTCTCCGGCAGCGAGTACGCCCCGAGCACCGAGATGAGCGCGTTGATCGCCAGCCCCACCCCGTACGAGGCGAGCAGGGTGCCGGCCAGCAGGCCCAGCCACGCCGGCCGGCCCAGCACCACCGCCAGGACGACGGCGACGACGGCCAGGATCGGCAGCACGTACACCGAGAACGCCGCCGCCCGGGCACGCAGCTCCAGCCGGCCCGGCACCCCGGCGACGACGTTCGCCGCGTACGCGCTGCCGTCGAAGCCGAACTGGTTGGCCAGGGTGACCGAGGCGAGCACCCCGACGAAGAGGACCGAGAGGCTGGCCAGCACCGGGGAGGAGTTCGGGGCGGCGAACTCCATTCCGCTCTCCGCCGAGAAGCTCGTCCCGCCGAAGTTGACCATCACCGGCACGAAGATCCCGACCACCGCGAGCGTGATCAGGTTGGCCCGCCGTCGGGCGTCCCGCCACCAGTAGCGGCACTCCCGCGCGACCAGCGCGCCGAACCGGTCCCGCCGGGCCCAGCCGAGAGCCCGGGGGAAGAGCTGCGCCACCGCGCCGCCGACCGGGCCGCCGCGGGCCTTCGCCGTGCCCCCGCCGGCCGCCCCCACCATCGCCGACTCCAGCGACCGGGACCACCACCACAGCAGCGCCCCGATGGCCGCCGCCGTGATCAGCAGCTTCAGCGGGGCCGCCCACGCCCGCCCCTCGGCGACGTCGATGCCGACCGTCCACGGGGCGCCGAACGGGGTCCAGCCGACGACGCGGGCCACCCCGGCCAGCCGGTCCCAGTCGGCCTGCCGCACGGCGGCCAGCACCACGAGCTGCAACGGGCCCAGCAGCGCGGCGAGCACCGCGAGCAGCACGGCCGCCAGGTCACGTACCCTCCGCGACCGCAGCATCGTGGCGAACGCGCTGGTCACCGCCCGGCTCGCGGCGACGCAGAGGATCAGCCCGGCGGCCACCCCGACGGCCGCGACCAGCGCCGCCGCCCACCCGCCCAGCATGCCGGCGGTGAGCACCAGCCCGAGGGTCGCGATCAGCACCGCCACCGTCGGTACGCTGACCAGCGCGGCGGCGAGCAGCCCGGTGACCAGGGTGCGCCGGGTCAGCGGCAGCAGGGCGAACCGGGCCGGGTCGAGCGTCTCGTCCACGCCGAAGAAGACCAACGGCAGCAGCAGCCAGCCGAGCACCAGCAGGCCACCGCCGAACGCGGCGACCATCAGCGCGTACTTCGGCTCGCCGGCCAGCCCGGGGGCGGCCAGCAGGAAGAACCCGGTGGAGGCGAACCAGAGCCCGGCGACCACCCCGCCCACGAACATGGCGATCCGCCAGCCCTGGCCGCGGAAGTTGTTGCCCATCACCCGCAGCTTGAGCCGCACGAAGTGCCGGGCCGAGACCGGTCGGGCCCGCTCGGCGGGCGCGGTCACCGCGACAGCCACGCCAGCTCCTCGCCCGTCGCGGTGCGCCCGCCGACCACCTCGACGAACACGTCTTCCAGCGAGCGGTCGCCGCGCACCTCGGAGAGGGTGCCGACCTGCTTGATCGTCCCCTCGGCGAGGATCGCCACGTGTGAGCAGAGCCGCTCCACGACCTCCATCACGTGGCTGGAGAAGACCACCGTCCCGCCACCGACGACGTACCGGTGCAGGATGTCCCGGATCAGCGCCGCGGACACCGGGTCGACCGCCTCGAACGGCTCGTCGAGCACCAGCAGCCGGGGCCCGTGCAGCAGCGCGCAGGCCAGGCCGATCTTCTTCTTCATGCCGGCGGAGTAGTCCACCACCAGGGTCCGGCCGGCGTCGCCGAGGGCGAGCACGTCGAGCAGCTCCGCCGCCCGCTGGTCGACCACCGCCGGGTCCATGCCGCGCAGCAGACCGTGGTACGCCAGCAGCTCCGCCCCGCTGAGCCGGTCGAACAGCCGCACGCCGTCCGGCATCACGCCGAGGAGCTGCTTGGCCCGGACCGGGTCCGCCCACACGTCGTGCCCGAGCACCCACGCCCCGCCCGCGTCCGGGCGGAGCAGCCCGACCGCCATGGACAGGGTGGTGGTCTTACCGGCGCCGTTCGGGCCGAGCAGCCCGTAGAACGAGCCGGCCGGGACGTCGAGGTCGACGCCGGCCACTGCCACCTTGCCGTCGAACCGCTTGGCGAGGCCACGCAGCGCGAGCGCGGGGTGCTCATCAGTCATGGTCCGACGGTATCCGGCCGGGACGAGTGATCGCTCCCGCCACGGGACGAGCCTCGCCTCCTCCTGTGGCAGGAGGCGGGTCCGGCGCACGGCTGACCGGGCCGTCCAGGGAAAACACGCCCGGCGGGCGTCAGGAAGTGGACCTTCCCTCGGCGCGGAGCGCCTCGGGGGAGTGCAGGCGGAGCATGGTGCCGGCGATGTCGGCGGGGAGCCGTCGACGGGTCGCCGTCGACACCGCGACCATGACCGTGAAGGCGAGCGGGACGGTCCAGGCGGCCGGCTGCGTGGTGAGCGTGGCCGGCCAGCCGGACAGCGGCGGCCCGAGCACCGTCAGCAGCACCGCCCCGACGGCCGCGCCGCCGCCCACCAGCACCCCGGCGGCGGCGCCCACGTCGGTCAGGCCGCGCCACCAGATGCCCAGCACCAGCAGCGGGCAGAAGCTGGACGCGGCGACCGCGAAGGCCAGCCCCACCACCTGGGAGACGTCCAACCCCGAGACGTTCAGCGCGAGCACCGTCGGCACCCCGCCCGCGATCACCGTGGCCAGCCGGAAGCCGCGTACCGAGCCGCGCCCCAGCACGTCCGTGGAGATCACCCCGGCCACGCTGGTGAGCAGCCCGGACGAGGTGGACAGGAACGCGGCGAACGCCCCGGCGGCGACCAGCGCGGCGAGCAGCCGGCCGGTCGTGCCGTCCCCGAGCGCCGCCCCGGGCAGCAGCACCACCACCGCGTCGGTCTGCCCGGTGACCAGCAGTTGCGGGGTGTAGATCCGGCCCAGCACCCCGTACAGGGTGGGCAGCAGGTAGAACGCGCCCACCAGGGCCAGCACCACCAGGGTCGTGCGTCGGGCCGCCGCGCCGTCCGGGTTGGTGTAGAACCGGACGAGCACGTGCGGCAGCCCCATGGTGCCCAGGAACGTGGCCAGGATCAGCGAGTACGTGGCGAACAGCCCCCGGTCGTCGTCCCCGGCGGTGTCCGGGAGCAGCCAGTCGGCGGCTTTGGTGGCCGTGCCGGAGACCTGCGGCACCGGGTCGCCGGCCGCGAAGTCGAGACGGTCGCCGGGGCGTACCTCCCGGGCGTCGCCGTCGGGGAAGGTGAGGGTCGCCCGGTGCTCGACCACGACGGTGGTCGCGGTCCGGAACGCCGGCCCGTCGGGCGGGGTCACCGCCGGGCGGGCGTCGGCCTGCCACTGCAACACCAGGAAGATCGCGGGTACGGCGAGCGCGGTGAGCTTCAACCAGTACTGGAACGCCTGGACGAAGGTGATCGCCCGCATCCCGCCCAGCGCCACGTTCGCGGTGACCACCACCGCCACCAGCACCGCACCGACCGGGTACGCCGCTCCGGTCAGCGTGGCCAGGGTCAGCCCCGCCCCCTGTAGCTGCGGCACCAGGTACAGCCAGCCGATGAAGATCACGAACACGGTGGCCAGGGTGCGCAGCCGGCGCGAGCCGAGCCGCAGCTCGCAGAAGTCCGGCAGGGTGAACGCGCCGGACCGGCGCAGCGGCGCGGCCACGAACAGCAGCAGCGCAAGATAGCCGGCGGCGAAGCCGACCGGGTACCAGAGCACGTCCACGCCGTACTTGAGGATCAGCCCGGCCACGCCGAGGAAGCTCGCCGCCGACAGGTACTCCCCGCCGATCGCGGCGGCGTTCCAGGTCGGGCTGACCGAGCGGGAGGCGACCAGGAAGTCGGAGGTGGTGCGGGCCAGCCGCAGCCCGTAGAAGCCGATCCCGAGGGTGACCAGGGTGACCGCGACGATCGCCGGGACGACGTACCCGTTGCCCATCTCAGCGCTCCGGCCGCTGGACCAGGTCGGTGAAGTCCTGCTCGTTGCGCTCCGCCAGCCGCACGTACGCCCACCCGACCGCGATCAGGAACGGGAAGGACGCCACCCCCAGCAGCAGCCAGGGCAGGTTCACCCCGAACACGGTGACCCGGCCGACCGCCGGCGCGATGGCGAACAGCCAGGGCAGGCCGCCCAGCCCGATCAGCACCACCAGGCTCAGCCGCAGCGCCAACGCGAGCTGGGCCCGGACCAGCCCCCGGACCAGGGCCTCCCCCACCCGGGTCTGCTGGGCCAGCTCGGCCCGGGCCCGGTCCGCGTCGGGCTCCCGGCGGGACACCTCGGCCAGCACGACCCGGGTCCGGCCCGGCGCGACCGGCGTCCGGCCCGAGGTCTCGGTCGGGGGCGCCGGCGTCCGGGGCGGGGTGACCGGTGACCCGGCCGGGCCCGGGGCCCGGGGTGGCGGTACGGGATCGTCAGGTGCGGCCACCCCGGCAGTCTCGCCCGATCGGCGGGATTGTCAAGGGCGTCCGTGCGGTGGCCGTCCGCCGCGCGGGGCCGCTGTCCATCGGGCCGTCCGTGGCACGGGCCTCACCTCACCCGCGGCGGAAGGGTGGGGCAGCTCAGGGCCGTCGCACCTGTCGGCGACAGGTCCAGCAGGTCACGGGCCGCCGCCCGGCCCAGGTTGGCCGTCCGGACGTGGTCGACCGGCAGATCGAGGGCGATGTTCCGCAGCGCGCAGGAGCGCAGCGGCTCGGGCAGCCGATCCAGCGCCGGCACCGCGTCGGCGGAGAGCCGGGAGGCGTACTGCACGTCGATCATTCCGGTCAGCCGGTACCGGTCGACGTTGCGCTCGGCGATCAGCCGGTCCGGGTTGACGGCCGCCAACCCGAGCAGCGCGAGCACCGCCGTACCCACCACCAGCGGCGGCAGCCAGTTGGCACGCAGGCGCACCACGGCCACGCCGACCAGGACGAACAGCACCCCGAGCCACAGCTCGACGGCGGCCACCATCAGCCGCAGCCGGGTCGCCCCGTACGCGTCGGCGTACACCTGCATCCGATGCAGCGCCGAGACGACCACGACCAGGCTGAGCGCGGTGAGCGTGCCGAGCAGGAGCCGGAACAGGAGCCGGTCGGCTCGGGTGGTCCGGGGTGCCCAACGGGTGGCTCCGGCGATCACCAGCAGGGTGAGGGCGGCGACCGCCAGCAACTGCCAGAAGCCGCCGCGGCCGTACTGGGCGTAGCTGAGGCCGGCGGTGCGCAGCACGTGGGCGGAGCCGCCGAACAGCACGGTGAGCTGCACCAGTACGAACGCGGCGAACAGCGCGTCGAGCAGGGCCAGCGGCACCACCCACTCCAGTCGGCGCACGGGCTGGGCCGGGGCGGCCCGCAGCCCGTCCAGGTCGGCGGGTGCCGCCAGCAGGTACGCCGCGCCGAGCAGGCCACCGCCGATCAACGCGCAGCGGAACAGCCAGCCGATCGTCGCGCCCACCGACACCTCGGGCAGCAGGCCCGTCACCAGGTCGGCGAAGACCGCGTCGGCCGAGGAGAAGAGCAGGCCGAAGACGAGCAGCAGCGCCACCGAGGCGGCGACGGTGGCGAGGCCGCGCCCGACCGTCGACCCGCCGGGGCCGGACCGGGGCAGCCCGCGTCCCGCCCAGGGGAGCGCCCGGAACGGGGCCGCCGGGGTGATCCAGGCAGCCGTGAGCATGCCCAGTGGCGTCCGGCCACCCACCACGGCGAGGACGCCGGTGACCACGGCGGCGAGCAGGCAGAGCACGAAGAGCCAGCCGGCCGCCCGGACGTACCCGACCGAGACGAGCGCGATGGTGGCGACGGCCCAGACCAGCCGGCCCGGTGCCAGCCTCGGTGCCCGCCCTTCCGCCCGACCCGGGGCGGCTGCCTGATCCGCCGCCCGCCCCGGCGCCCCCGTGGCGTCGGGACGGCTGGCGGACCCGGCAGCCGCCCCGGGTCGGGTGGTCGTCTCGGGGGAGACGCCGGTGCCGGCAGTCGCCTCCGGAAGGACCATCGTGCCGGGCGGTGGACCGGACGCCGGGCCGGGCGTCGAGCCGTCCGGTGCGGGGTCGCGGTGTCTCGTGCCGGCCGTGACGAGCGCGGCGGTCGCGGCGAGCACCGCCACCAGCCAGCCGAGTCCGGGCCGGTCGAAGGGGACGAAGAACGCCGCCACCCCGGCGGCCACAGCCACCGCGCCGAGCACCACGGGCCGGGCCGGTCCGTTCGGCCCGGGCCACCGCTGCTCAAGAAAGGACGGCGGCCGGGGCCGCATCCCGGTCTGGGGCCGCACCCCGGTCTGGGGCGGTACCCCGGTCTGGGGCCGTACTCCTGGCTGTGGCGGCCCGGGGGCGACCTGCCCCCCGCCGTCAGCCACCACGACCTGCTGCCCGGTTCCGGCCGCCGCTTTCCCATCGATCATGGACTCGTGCTGAGGTACGTATGCTGATTTGTCGCTCATGTCGGGCACCGCAACTCCTTGATCGACGCCGAGGGGAGAGGAGAGAGGGGAAGGAGGGTCAGGGGTGCGCGGGGTGGGGGAGGGACACCCGGATGCGGCAGCCGGGGTGGGCGCTCGGGTGGGGCGGGTCGGGGTCCAGGACGGCGATGGCACCGCCGTGCAGCTCCACCACCCAGCGCGCGATCGCCAGACCCAGCCCGGTCCCGCCGCCCCGCGACCGGTCGCCCCGGGTGAACCGCTCGAACACCCGGGAGCGCTCGTCGACCGGGATGCCCTCGCCCTCGTCGGTGACCTCGAAGTGCAGGTGGCCGTCCCGCTCCTCCGCGCTGACCAGCACCGTCCCGCCCGTCGGGCTGTGCCGGGCGGCGTTGTCCAGCAGGTTGGCGAAGACCTGGTGCAGCCGCGCCGGGTCCGCGTACACGGTCAGCGGGGCCGGCAGCGGGTCGAGCCGGAAGCGGACGTCCCGCCCGACCCCGGCGGCGGTCGCCGCCGCGTGTTCCACGGCCTCGTCGAGGAAGTCGGCGACGTCGATCTGCGTCCGGCGCAGCGGCACCACCCCGGCGTCCAGCCGGGACAGGTCGAGCAGGTCGGCGACGAGGTGGCTGAGCCGTTCGGTCTGGGCCAGCGCGGTGCGCAGCGCCGCCGGTTCGGTCGGGGCGACGCCGTCGACCAGGTTCTCCAGCACCCCCCGCAGCGCGGTGATCGGCGTACGCAGCTCGTGCGAGACGTTCGCGATCAGCTCCCGCCGGCGCTGGTCGGCCGCGGCGAGGTCGGCGGCCATCTTGTTGAACGCGTGGGCCAGGTCGCCGACCTCGTCGCGGGAGGTGGCCCGGACCCGCCGGGAGTAGTCGCCCCGGGCCATCGCCCCGGCCGCCGCGGTCATCTCCCGCAGCGGCGAGGTCATTCCGTGCGCGAGCACCTGCGAGGTGATCAGGGCCAGGCCGATCGCCGTCGCCGAGGTCATCGGGGGCAGCCAGCCGATGGCGTACCAGAAGTAGGACAGGCCGGCGGCGCCCGAGGTGACCAGCAGGACGCCCAGCTTCACCTTGATCGAGCGGACCGGGTCGAGCGGCCGGGGCAGCACCCGGTTCAGCCACGTCACGAGGCGTTCGGTCACGACTGTGTCTCCAGCGCGTAGCCGACGCCGTGCACGGTGCGGATCAGGTCCGCGCCGAGCTTGCGGCGCAGCGCCTTCACGTGGCTGTCGACCGTCCGGGTGCCGCCGCCTTCCGCCCAACCCCACACGTCGGCGAGCAGTTGCTCCCGGGGAAGCACCGCGCGCGGCCGGCCGGCGAGGTGCACCAGCAGGTCGAACTCGGTGGGGGTCAGGTGCACCTCGACGCCGTTGCGCAGCACCCGGCGCTCGGCCTGGTTGATCTCGACGTCGCCGACCGTCAGCGTCGAGGGTCCGGCGGCAGCCGCCCGCTCGACCCGGCGCAGCAGCACGTGCACCCGGGCGGCCAACTCCCGCATCGAGAACGGCTTGGTGAGGTAGTCGTCCGCCCCCACGGCCAGCCCCACGAGCAGGTCGGTCTCGTCGTCGCGGGCGGTCAGCATGAGGACGGGCACCGGCCGGTCGCCCTGGATCCGCCGGCACACCTCCAGGCCGTCGAAGCCCGGCAGCATGACGTCGAGGACGACGAGATCGGGCCGCCACGTCCGGAACCGGTCCACGGCGGTGGGCCCGTCCCCGGCGATCTCCACCGTGAAGCCCTCGGCCCGCAGCCGGGTGGCGACCGACTCGGCGATCGTCCGCTCATCCTCGACCACCAGCACCCTGCGTTCCCTCATGGGACGTGACTGTAGGCAGGGGCCGTGGAGATCAGTGGGGCGCGTTGTGAACAACCTGTGGAGAACTCTCCACACCCTGTGGATAACCCGGTGGACAGTGCGGTGGGTGATGCCTTGGTGACGCGGAACGGAGCCGGTGGCAGCGCGCCACCGGCCCCGCGACGTGCCCGCTCAGCTCGTCGGGACGACCAGGTTCACGGAGAGCGTGCCGGTGGCCGGCACGGTGAACAGTGCCAGCCTGCGGGTACCGTCCTCCCCCGTCACCAGGTACCGGCCGGAGTGGTCCTGCCCCTCCGCGAAGGTCACGTCGTAGGTGAAGTAGATCCGCTGCCGGCCGCTCAACTGAATGGCGAACCGGCCGTCGGAGAGCCAGCCCGAGCCCGCCACGTCCCCGGTGTCCGCGCTGCGGGCGATCACCCAGCCGTCGCGGAACGCCACGCCGTCCTGGTTGGTGAACGTGCCGTCCACCGTGCTGCCCCGACGCATGGCGGTGTCATGGGTGGCGGTGCCGCCGACGGTCACCGTCACCGGGGTGGCGGCGAACCGGCTGACCGCGTTCCCCGACCAGTGGGTGGCGTACGGGTTCTTGCTGAACACCAGCGGCCAGGCGTACGGGCCGAGCCGGCCGAGGGTGTACCGGCCGTTCTCGTCCGTCGTCACGTCGCTGACGCCCACCCCGGGGTGACCGGTCAGCACGGACACGTCGACGTCCTGGACGGGTTGGCCGGTCACCGCGTCGGTCACCGTGCCGCTGACCCGGCCCGCCCGGTCCAGCCGGACCTGCGGCCCGGCGCTCACCGCGCCCACGGCCGCGCTGACCGTCGCAGCCTGCCGTTCGTCGCCGGTGCCGCCCGTGGCTCCCACCCACTGCCGGCCGTACTCCGAGTCGCCGCCCGGGTCGGCGAAGAGCCGGTACGTCCCGCCCGTGAGCGGTCCGACCTGGATGCTGCCGGTGTGGTCGCTGCACCTGTCGTGCCCGTCGGTCAGGGCGGCCTGCTTGTTCAGGAAGGCGTTGACGCAGACGCCGGCCAGCGGTGCGCCGGTGGCCCGGTCGACGACGGTGGTGGTGATGACGGCCCCCGGGCGCAGCTTCGGGGCGAGCGCGGTGGTCTGGTTGGCGATCACCCGGACGTCGGCGAGTTCCCGGGAGAAGTGCGACTTGTTCGGGGCGTACAGGAAGAGGTCGTGCCGGCCCTGCGGCAGGCCGGTGAGGGTGGCCTGGCCGGTGCTGCTGCAAATGTCGTTGGAGTTGGAGCTGACGCAGAACCTGGCCACCGGCGCGCCGGTGACCGAGTCCACGGCGGAGATCCGCACCGACCCGGTGCCGAGGAGGCTGTCCTCGATGCTGGTCTGCCTACCGCCCCGCACCACCACCACGGCTGCGCTCTCGTGGTCGAGCTTGCCCCGGTGGTACTGCTCCCGGTCGCCCTTGGCGAAGCGCACCTTGTACGAGCCGGCGAGCAGCGTCGGAACCGTGAAGGCGCCCGTCGCGTCGGTCTGGGTGTTGGCCCCGCTGTACTGGTTGACTGTGGTCACCGAGACCTCGGCGGAGGCCAGCGGCGCTCCGGACGCGGTGGTGAACCGGCCGGAGAGGCTGCCGGTCGGCAGCACCGTCTCGTCGACCACGGTGTCCGCGCCGGAGGTGACCTCGAACTGGCCGGCGTCTTCCCGGTCGATCTTCCCCGGCACGTACTGCGTCTGGTAGACGCCCTCGATCGGATCGAAGGAGAGCAGGTACCGGCCGGGCAGGGCGGCGAACCGGTACCGGCCGTCGGCGTCGGTCCGTCCGCCGGACCACTTGTAGGTGTCGACGTCGTTGGCGTTGACGAGGAAGTCGGCGACCGGTTGGCCCGCCGCGTCGGTGATCCGTCCGGTGAGGAAGCCGGTCGGCAGGAGTTGGTCGTCGGCGGTGGCCGTCTCCCCGGCGGTGACGGTCACCTCGTCGGCGCCCTGCCGATCCGGCTTCTGCCGGTAGTACTGCTCCGGGTGCTCCGACGGGGTGAAGGCGACGTCGTACCGGCCGGCGTCCAGGCCGGTGACGGTCCAGTTGCCGTCGCTGTCGGTGTAGGCCCAGCCGGCTAGCTCGTGGCTGTCGCTCGGGTACACCTGGACCGGGACCTCGGCGGCCCCGGCTCCGCTGCTGGTGGTCAGCCGCCCGCTGACCGTGCCGGTCTCCGCCGCCAGCGCCGGGGTCGCCCCGGACAGTACGACGGCACCGACGACGACGCCCGCGAGGGCGGCGCGACGTGTGAGGGAAAGGCGCATCTGCGTCCAAACGTGAGGGGGTGGGGGCGTCCACGGCAGGCTCCGCCCGCACCGAACCCTGCCCCCGTGCCGGAATCGGTAGCAGCAGGATAGGCGAGCGACGATCGATGCGTCATCGGGAAAAGCGTCGCCGGTGGTGTGGCTGCGCCGCGTGGCGGTGGACGTCGGCCGTTTCCGCCAGCTCAGCCCAGGCCGATCCGTTCGGGGCGGGCGGAGGCGGAGCCGAGCCAGGTGTGCGGGTTGCCGTGCCAGCACCAGCCGAGTTTCGGGGCGCCCTGACTGATCCACAGCGCCGGCACCCGGCGGTCGCCGCAGCGGGACCCGACCAGCGAGAAGCACCGGTTGCTCGCCAGCGCGGCCGGGAACTGTGTGACGAGGGCGATCCCCTCGTCGATGGTGATCGGCAGCCGGTCCCGGGTGGCCATCGCGTCCACGGCGGCAGCGGGGGTCACGTTGCGGAACTCCTCCCCCCGGTCGACGTCGAAGAGCAGATACGCCGGCCCGGCCGGCAGCTCCAGCTCCTTGACCGGCGCGAACCTCGGCAGGTCTGCCAGGGGAAAGTTCTTGTCGAGGAAGCCGGGCCTGCGCTTGCCGGCGAGGGTGGTCAGCGCGAGGCGGTCCGGCACGGGCACGAGGTCGCGGGTGACCACGAGCAGGAACGGCACCCGCGCCTCGGTGGGCGGGGGCAGCTCGGCTGCGCCGGCCGCGGCGGCGGCCCGCAGCGGCGTGACCAGCTCGGTGAACCGGTCGACGGTCCAGCCGGCGATGGCCGGGTAGCCGAGGCGGACGAGATTGGCGACCTGCCGGTCGAACTCGGCGCCGGGGTCGAAGCCGCCGGGTTCGATGGCGACGCTGTGGTCCAGGTCGGAGCTGCGGCCCGCGTCGGCGGTGCGGTGGGCGTCGGCGGTGTGGTCCATGGCGGTCACGTGGCCTCCCGGGAGTCGTACGTTTACCGTACAACGTACGACAGGGTTGTTCCCGGCTCAGCGGTTCCAGTCCTGCTTGGCGGCGCGGACCAGCTTGTCCTTCAGCTCCCTGGTGTGCCGCCGGCTCACCGGCAGCTCCGTGCCGTCGAGCACCACGACGTAGCCGGAGTTGACCAGGCGCAGCTCGGCGATCAGCTTCAACTGCACCAGGTACGACCGGTGGATGCGCACGAATCCCGCGTCCGCCCAGCGCTCCGCGAGGGTGGCCAGCGAGACCCGGACCAGGTGCGAACCGTCGGCGGTGTGCAGCCGGGCGTAGTCGCCCTGCGCCTCCACCCAGCGCACCGCCGAGCGGGGCAGCATCCGGGTGGTGCCGGCCAGCTCGACCGGGATCGTCGGGTCATCCTCCGCCCGGGCCAGCGCCGCCGGGTGCGCCGGCACCACGCGGGAGCCGACCACCCGGCGCAGCGACTCGGCCAGCCGCTCGGCCAGCACCGGCTTGCGCACGTAGTCCGTCGCACCGAGGTCGAAGGCGTCCACCGCGCCGTCGTCGTACGCGGTGACGAAGACGATCGCCGGGGGCCGGGCGAAGCGGCGCAGCACCCGGGCCAGCTCCATGCCGTCCAGCCCGGGCATCCGGATGTCCAGGAAGACCACATCCACGTCGCCGTCGCGGAGCACCCGCAGCGCCTCCGTGGCGTCCCCGGCCGTGTGCAGCCGGGCCACCCTGGGGTCCGCCCGCAGGTGGTACGCCAGCTCGTCCAGCGCCGGCGGCTCGTCGTCGACCGCCAGCACCCGGAGGAAGGCGCCGGTGGCCAGGCCTGCGGGGCCGGGCCGGTCGCTCACGAGCCCGCCCGCACGCCAGGGTGGAACTTCGGCACCCGCATGCTCACCTTCGTACCGGAGCCGAGGCCGGTCTCGACGACCAGGCCGAACCGGTCCCCGAAGGCCGAGCGGAGCCGCTCGTCGACGTTGGAGAGGCCGACGTGCTGGCCCGGGTCGTCGGTCGGGTCGCTGCCGGCCCCGGCCAGCTCGGCGATCCCGGCGGTCAGCGTCGTCGGGTCCATGCCCACTCCGTCGTCCTCCACCGTGATGTGGCACTCGGCGCCCGCGTCCCGGGCCTCGATGCTCACCATGCCGGTGCCGGGCTTGCGGGACAACCCGTGACGGACGGCGTTCTCCACCAGCGGCTGGAGGCAGAGGAACGGCAGCGTCACCGGCAGCACCTCCGGGGCGATCTGCAACCGCACCTGGAGCCGATCGCCGAACCGGGCCCGCTCGATGGTCAGGTACCGGTCGATCGAGCGCAGCTCCTCGGCCAGGGTCGTGAACTCGCCGTGCGCGCGGAAGGAGTACCGGGTGAACTCGGCGAATTCCAGGATCAGCTCCCGGGCCCGCTCCGGGTCGGTCCGGACGAACGAGCCGATCGCGGTCAGCGCGTTGTAGATGAAGTGCGGGCTGATCTGGGCGCGCAGCGCGCGCACCTCGGCCCGGGCCAGCCGCTCCCGGGAGGCGTCCAGCTCGGCCAGGGCGAGCTGGTTGCCGGCCCAGTGGGCGGTCTCCAGGGTGGCCTGCACCAGCCCCGGCGCGGGCGGGCCGTCGGCGACCGCGACCAGCGCCCCGACCACCCGGCCGTCGGCGCGCAACGGGGCGACCACCGCGCCCCGGACCGGGCAGTCGACCCGGTCGCAGTGCAGCTCCGGCTCCCCCAGCACGGTCGACCGCCCGCCGGACACCGCCCGCCGGGCCGCCGCGACGAGTTGGTCGGTGTGGTGCGTCCCGCGTCCGTCGAGGGCGAGCAGGGACTCCCGGTCCGTGAGGGCCAGCCCGGCCGCCCCGACCAGGGCACGCAGGTGGCGTACGGCCTTCGCCGCGCCCGCCGCGCTCAGGCCGGCCCGCAGCGACTCGGCGGCCAGCCCGGCGGTGTGCAGCACCTCGTAGGTGGCCCGCTGGGTGGCGGTGGCGATGCCCCGTCGGGCGCGCAGCCGGACCACCGCGTACAGCGCCGCGGCCAGCGCGGTGCCGAGCGAGACCACGCCGACGACGGCGGATATGTTGCCAGCCACGCAGCGATCCTGGCCTGTCCCGCCCGCTACGCCAAGCCCGTCAGTACGCGCCCCTGCTCGCCAGCACGACGCCCACCGTGCGCCACAGGATGCTCAGGTCGTACGCCAGGGACCAGTTGTCGACGTAGTAGAGGTCCAGCCGGACCGATTCGTCCCAGGACAGGTCGGATCGGCCGGAGACCTGCCACAGCCCGGTCATGCCCGGCCGGACCAGCAGCCGGCGGCGTACGTCGCCGAGGAAGTCGCCGTCGTCGGCGGGCAGCGGGCGCGGCCCGACCAGCGACATCTCGCCCCAGAGCACGTTGATCAGCTGGGGCAGCTCGTCCAGCGAGGAGGCCCGCAGGAAGCGGCCCACCGGGAAGACCCGGGGGTCCTGCTTCATCTTGAACAGCATGCCGTCGGTCTCGTTCTGGTCGACCAGGCCGGCCAGCCGGTCCTCGGCGTCGACGTACATGGTGCGGAACTTCCACACCCGGAACGTGCGGCCCTCGTGGCCGACCCGGGGCTGGCGGAAGAAGACCGGGCCGGGGTCGGAGAGCCGGATCGCGGCCCCGACGGCCAGGAAGACCGGGACGAGCAGGAGCAGGCCGAGCCCGGCGGCGACCCGGTCCATCAGGTTCTTGACCAGCAGCGCCGGGCCCGACAGGGTCGGCTCCTCGACGTGCAGCAGCGGCAGCCCCTCGATCGGGCGGATGTGCACCCGGGGGCCGGCGATGTCGGTGAGCTGCGGGGCCACCACCAGGTCGACGCCGGAGCCCTCCAACTGCCAGGCCAGCCGGCGCAGCTCGCCCGGCTCGGCGCTCGCCGAGCCGCAGACCGCGATCGTGTCGCCGCCGACCTCCCGGACCAGGGCGAGGATGTCCCGGCCGGCGTACACCGGGACCGGGGTCTGCATGCCCCGGGCGGCGGCGTACCCGTCGGTGATGTAGATGGCCACCGGCACGAGCCCGGCGCTCGGGTTGCGGGTGACCGCCGTGTAGACCTCCAGGCACTCCGGGAGCGTGCCCACCAGCACCATCCGGTGCCCGGCCTGGCCGGCCCGGCGGCGGATCGCGTGCAGCGTGGAACGGGCCAGGATGCGGCCGAACAGGATCAGCACCAGGGCGCCGAGCAGCGCGAAGCCGACTGTCCACCGGGAGAGCTGCGTCACGGTGGCGAAGGCGAGGAAGGAGACGGTCGCGGCGACCGCCACGCCGCCCCGGATCACCCGTTTGAACTCGTCCGGGCCCAGGCCCAGGTAGCGCCGGTCGTACGCCCGATTGCCCCACAGGAGCACCACCCAGCCGAGCGGCAGCAGGCCGAAGGCGACCGTGTAGAACCAGGTGGGGTTTTCCTTCACGCCGTAGAAGCCGGAGGCGGCCTGGTCGAAGATCTGGATGGCGAGGAGGCTCGCCAGCGCCGCCGCCCCGAAGTCGAGCAGGAGCAGGGCGGCCGTGTAGGGGCGGTGCCAGCGGGAGACGCGTCGGCGGGCCCGGGCCCAGGCCGACCGAGGCACGCCGTTGTGTGACGGCGGTGTCGGCGGCTGGATCTCGAAGCTGTCGACGTGCCGCACGAGTTCGCTCCGGCCTTCGTTGGTTACCGGGCGCTGGAGGCTTGTCGTCACCTCACCCATGTCCTCCCGCATGACACGCGCCACTCACTCGCAGTGAGGGCTCGGGTCGCCCACCGTTCAGTTTCCCACGCGGGGTCCGCACCGGATGTAGACCCGAGGGACTTCTCGCCCGGTGTGCCGCGCAGGATCCGGCCGGCTTCACCTCAGGTGCGAAAGCCGGGGACCGAGCCACTATACCGATGGATGGCGGCCCCGGTAGAGGCGCGGACCGGGAGGATCGGGGCTCGCCCGGCGATTCCACTCCGTAACACCCCCTCGTCGTCACTCAGCGTACAAGGCGAGACAGCCGACGGTCAGCGAGGGGCTTGCCGCCGGTCTGACAGGTGGGGCAGTACTGGAGGCTGGAATCGGCGAAGGAGACCTCCCGCACGGTGTCGCCGCAGATGGGACAGGGCAGCCCCGTCCGGGCGTGCACGGTCAGCCCGGACCGCTTCTCGCCCTTCAACTCCGCCGCCTTTTGTCCCAGTGAGCGGGACACCGCGTCGCCCAGCACCCGGCCGGTCGCCTCGTGCAGGGCGGCGACCTGTTCGTCGGTCAGCCGGTCGGACAGCGCGAACGGGGACAGCCGCGCGGCGTGCAGGATCTCGTCGGAGTACGCGTTGCCCACCCCGGCCAGCACCGTCTGGTCGGTCAGCACCCCCTTGACCTGCCCCCGCCGGCTGCGCAGCCGCCCGGCGAAGGTGTCCAGGTCGGCGGCGAGCGCGTCCGGGCCGAGCTTCGCCACCCCGGGCACCGCCGCCGGGTCGGTGACCAGGTACGCGGCCAGCTTCTTCTGGGTGCCCGCCTCGGTCAGGTCGAAGCCGGAGCCGTCGTCGAGCCGGACCCGCAGGGCGATCGGCCCCTTGCCGGGGCGCAGCGGCCCGCCGGAGGGAAACGCCTCCCGGTAGTGCAGCCAGCCAGCCCGGGCCAGGTGCACCACCAGGTGCAGGTCGTCGTCGAAGACCACGGCGAGGAACTTGCCGTGCCGCCGGGCGTCGGTCACCGTACGGCCCGACGCGGCGGCCGGCGCCGGCTCGTACGTCTTCAGGGCGCTGATCGCGGCGACCTCGACCCGGTCGACGCGCCGCCCCACCGCGCGCTCCCGCAGGTAGCCGGCGAGCGCTTCCACCTCGGGAAGTTCAGGCATCAGGCAACGGTAGCCTTCTTTCCCGTGAGAGTCGTGGTGGCGCACAACCGGTACCGGGAGGCCCAGCCCTCCGGCGAGAACACGATCGTCGACGCGGAGATCGCCCAGCTCACGGCGGCCGGGGTCGAGGTGCTGCCGTTCCTGCGCAGCTCCGACGAGATCCCGAGCATGCCGAAGTCGGCCAAGGCCCTGCTGCCGGTCTCCCCGATCTACGCCCCCCGGGCGCAGCAGGAGCTGAGCCGGCTGATCACCGAGCACCGGCCGGACGTGCTGCACCTGCACAACCCGTACCCGCTGCTCTCGCCCTGGGTGGTGCGGACCGCGCACAAGCACGGCGTGCCGGTCGTGCAGACGGTGCACAACTACCGGCAGGTCTGCTCCTCCGGGCTGTACTTCCGCGACGGCATGATCTGCCAGGACTGCCGGGGCCGGACGCTCGGCGTGCCGGCGATCGTGCACCGCTGCTACCGGGGCTCGCGGGCGCAGAGCGCGCTGATGGCCACCACCCTCGCGGTGCACCGGGGCACCTGGAAGTCGGTGGACCGCTTCATCGCCCTCACGAGCGCCGTCGCCGACCACCTGCGCGACTACGGCGTCCCGGCGGACCGGATCGTGGTGAAGCCGAACGGCATCCCCGACCCGGGCGCGCCCGCGCCGCTCGGCGACGGCTTCCTGTACTTGGCGCGGCTCTCCCCGGAGAAGGGGCTGGGCCTGCTGCTGGACGCCTGGCGGCGGCACCCGGACGGCTCACTCGGCCCGCTGCGCATCGCCGGCGACGGCGAACTGCGCCCGCTGGCCGAGGCCGCTGCCGCCGAGCGCGCCGACGTGACGTACCTGGGGTCGCTGGACCGCGCCGGGGTGCGCGCGGCGATCGAGGCCAGCGCGGTGATCATCGCTGCCTCCACCTGGCACGACGTGCTGCCCACGGTGATCATCGAGGCGCTGGCCAGTGGGCGGCCGGTGCTCGGCACCGCCCTCGGCGGCATCCCGTACCTCCTCGGCGCGGACGGCCCGCGCGAGCCCGCCGGCACCGGCCCGGCCGCCGTCGCCACCGCGGCACCTGGGGAGGGGCGCGTCGCGCTGCCGGTGGGGGTGCAGGCGGGCGAGGCGGGCTGGGTGGTGCCCCCGGAGCCGGCCGCGATGGCCGCCGCGCTGCCGGTGGCGCGGGCCGGCGCGGCGATGCTGGCCCCGGCCGCCCGCGCCCGCTACGAGCGCACCTTCCACCCCGACGTGGTCACGCAGAGGCTGATCGACGTGTACGCCTCGCTCAGCTGACCGCCGCTTGTGGGTACAATGTTGGCGTTGTCGGCACAAGGGAGGCGTGGCGTGAGCACCGTGTCCGTGCGCGAGTTCTCCTACAACCCGAGCGCGATGTTCGCCCGGGTGGAGCGGGGCGAGACGATCGAGGTGACGCGGCACGGCAGCGTGATCGCCGTGCTGCTGCCGGGTGGGGGGACGCTCGGCAGATACGCGTCCCTGGTGGCCAAAGGGGTGATCCGCCTCAAGGCGACCACCACGAGCGACATCGACCGGCTGCCCCATTACGACGTACCGCCCGATGTGTCGCCCCTCGATCTGCTGCTGGCCGACCGAGAGGACGATGAGCGGTGATCTACCTCGACTCGTCCGCCTTGATCACGCTGCTCTCCGGGCGCACCTACGCCACCGAACTGCAGGAGTTCCTGGAGAACCGCGCTGGTGTGCCGATGGCGATCAGCTCCGTGGGTTTCGTCGAGACGGTACGCACCCTCGACCGGATCGGAGACTATCCGGACGCCATGCAGATGCTGGCACGAAATTTCACCGAGATCCTGTTGACCGAGGAGGTCCGGGATCTCGCGGCAGCTCTCCCCACCGGCATCCGGACGTTGGACGCGCTGCACGTGGCGAGTGCCCAGGTTCTCGGCGATGCGCTCGACGTGCTGGTCACCTACGACAAGCGGATGGCGGACATCGCAGCTTCGGTGGGCTTGCCGGTCGCGGCTCCCGGCACCGACCAGCCAGCCACCTGACACCCGTGTCGCCCCTCGGCCTGCTGCTGGCCGACCGCGAGGACGACGAGCGGACGACTACAGGCCGAGAATCTGTCGGACGCACTCCTCGACGCGGCGAAGCTCTGCCGGGGCCAGCCTGCCGAGTCGTCGGCGCAGGCGAGGCTTGTCGATAGTGTGCAGGTCGGTGCAGTTCACGTACGACTGGTCGTACTTGGTCAGGCCGGCTTCGCGCCCGACCGGAACATGGGTGGCGGTCGGCCCGGCGGTGCCCGTCACCAGCGCGACCGTGACCGACGACAGGGGCAGGGCTATGCGGTTGACGGTCAGCACGACCACAGGGTGTGGCCCGAGAGGTTGAGGCAGCGCGCACGCCCACACCTCGCCTCGCAGGGCTGTGTCGGCACCTACCACTGAGCGTCGTCCGCTGCCTTGAGCTCGGCCTCGGTGGCGGGGATGACTCCGGCGGGACGGGGGGCCGGCTCGCCGTTGTAGAAGGCGCGGATCTCCTCCGCTGCCTGCTCTTCCGCTGCTTCACGAACCAGGAGGCGGAGACCTTCCCGCAAGGCTTCGGAGGTGGAGCCGAGGTTGAGGTGCCGTACCACCATCTCCAGGTTGGCCACCTCGTCCGGCTGGAGGCGGACCTGAGCGACCTTGGTGCCGGCCTTCGCGTCTCGCCCCTTCCCCCGTTCCGAACGCTTGGCTGACTTGCGAGCCTTTCCGCTGGCACGGGCCGGCAGCTCTTGTCGTACAGGTGTCATACACCGATTGTGACGCGGCCTGGCCAGCCCGTCAAACACTCCCGCAATACCTGACCCGCTGGAGAAGGGGCGGCTTCCGGTCACCGCCGGGCGGTTTGCCCTCCCGGAGCCCATTCGTTGGCGAAGGTCTCCATCTGGCGGATGACCAGGTCGACGGCGGCGCGCTCGTGGTCCGGCGGGTAGTCGTAGCGAGCCAGCAGCCGGCGGATGTGGCTGCGGAGCTTGGCGCGCACCGGCTCACGGGAGAACCAGTCGACCGTGATCGACGACTGGATCGACCGGACCAGCTCCCGGGCGATCTCGGCCAGGGTGCCGATGCCCATGAGCTCGGTGGCCGCGCCGTTCTGCGCGACGGCGTCGTAGAAGGCCAGCTCGGCGTGGTTGAGCGGAGGGTCGAACTGGTGGCCGCGCCGGGCGTCCGCAGACACCTGCTTGGCCAGCTCGACCAGCTCGACGATGAGCTGCGCGCTGGTCAACTGCTGGCGCATGTAGCGGTTCATCAAGTCTTCGAGCTGAGCAGAGAAGCGCTCCTGACGAACCACGTTGTGCTTGGTGACCTCACGCATCTTCTGCTCGATCAGCCGACGGAGCGCCGAGACGGCGAGGTGCGGGGTCTCCGAGTCCCGCAGGCGCTGCAACGCGACCTCGTTGAGCTCGGTGATGTCGAGCTTGCCGAGGCCCGCCTCTTCGTAGATGTCGGTGATGTCGGCGGCGTCGACCACCTCGGCGGCGAGCGCGGACAGGTAGCGCTTGACCTGAGCCGTGTTGGGCAGGCCCCGGGCCTCCCGGTCGGCGGCCTCCTCCTTCACGATCCAGACCCGGACGTCACGGAAGAAATGGATGTCGCGGCGCAGGCGCTGGATGTCGCCAGCACGATCAACGAAGTCGTTGTCGCTGGCACAAAGCGCGTAGAACCGTTCCAGCCGGCCCGCCGAGTCGCGGAACCGCTGGTGCAGCGGCTTCGTGCCGGGCTCGACGGCGTTGCCGGGCGTGCGCGGATCGCGCAGGAAGTTGACGGTCTTCCGCACCGCCCGGAGCCAGCGGGCCGGGATCTTCTCGTCGTCGAGGATCGCCCGCCACTTCACCGGGGCCAACATGGCCTCGATGGCGGAGATCTCGTTGTGCACCTCGCTGATCGCCCGGTCGATCTGCCTGCCGAGGGTCTGGTCCTCCTGGTCGCTCGGGGTGTACTCGGTGAGCGCCTTGCGCAGGTTCTCGGTCAGCGGGGCGTAGCCGACCAGCAGCCCGTCCTGCTTCTCCCGAAAGCGACGGTTGACCCGGGCGAGCGCCTGCATGAGGTTGGCGCCCTTCATCGGCCGGTCCATGTAGATGGTGTGGATCGGCGGCGCGTCATAGCCGGTGAGCAGCATCGAGTGCACGATGAGCAGCTCCAGCGGGTCGTCCGGGTCCTTGGCGCGGGCCTGGACGATCTTCTGCTGCGACGGGCGCAGGTGATGCGGACGGAACATCTCCTCGTCGCTCGGGGCGCTGTGGAAGACGATCTTCATCTTGCCCTTGTCGACGGCCGGGTCCGCCCAGCCCTCCCGCTGCTTCAGCTTCTTGATGGCATCGAAGACCAGGACGGAGATCTCCCGGGTCGCGCAGACGAGCATCGCCTTGCCCGGCCCGCCGAGCTGAGGCTTCATCAGCTCGCGCCGCTTCTCCCAGTGTTGGACGAGGTCCTTCGCCAGGGTCTCGACCCGGTCGGGGGCACCGTAGATGGTGTTCATGGTGGCCGCGTACGCCTCGGCCCTGCGCCGCTCGGCGTCGTCCAGGCTGGCGGTGAGCGTCTCCACCTGCTCGTCGATGCTGTCCGGGTCGATGTCCGGCGGCAGCGACACCGGGATGATCCGCGGCTCGTGGTAGACCCGCACGGTCGCCTCGTCGTCGACGGCACGCTTGAGGTCGTATACGTCGATGTAGTCACCGAAGACGGCACGGGTGTTCACCTCGGCGCTGGCGATCGGGGTGCCGGTGAAGGCGATGAACGTGGCGTAGGGCAGCGCGTCGCGCAGGTGGCGGGCGTAGCCGTCGAGGCTGTCGTAGTGGCTGCGGTGCGCCTCGTCGACGATCACCAGGATGTTGCGCCGGTCGGAGAGCAGCGGATGCGCCCGCCCGGCCTCCCGCTCTTCCTTCGTACGCCCGAACTTCTGCAATGTCGTGAAGATGATGCCGCCGGCATTCCGGTTCGACAGCTTGTCCCGCAGATCGGCGCGGGTGTCGGCCTGCTCCGGCTCCTGGCCGAGCAGCAGCTGGCTGTCCTGGAACGTGCCGTAGAGCTGGTCGTCGAGGTCGGTGCGGTCGGTGAGCACCACGATGGTCGGGTTCTTCAGCGCGGGTTGACGGCTGGTCAGCGCCGCCGTGCAGACCATCTCCTCGGACTTGCCGGAGCCCTGGGTGTGCCAGACGACGCCCGCCTTCCCGTCACTGCGCGAGGCCCGCACGATGCACTCGACGGCCCGGACGACCGCGAAGTACTGGTGTGCCTTGGCGATCCGCTTACCTTTTGGCGTGAAGTTGACGAAGCCGCCGGCCAGCTCCAGGAAACGCCGCTGGTTGAACAGGCCGTGGAGGGCGACGATCAGCGCCTCCGGGCCGTCATAGTCGGGTGCGGTGGTGTCGACGGGATCGCCATCGTCGTCGACGTTCCACGGCGCGAAGTGCTCGTAGGGGGTGAACGGGGTGCCGTACTTCGCGGTGATCCCGTCGGAGATCAGGCACAGCACGGCGTGCCGGAACGCCAGCGGAAACTCCGCGAGGTACGTCTGGAGTTGGGCGTGCGCGCCGGTGAGGGTGGCGTTCTCGTCGGCGGCGTTCTTCAGCTCGACGATGGCAACCGGCAGCCCGTTGAGGTAGAGCACCACGTCGAGCCGCCGCCGGAAGTCACCGTCGATGATCGTGACCTGGTCGATGGCCCGGTAGACGTTGCGGGCGGGGTCGTGCAGGTCGACCAGGCACACGGTGGGGTTGTGCTCGGCACCGTACGCGTCGGTGTAGACGATCGAGTGGATGCCGTGGACCAGCCGCTTGTGCGCCTCCCGGTTCTCGTCGAATGCGGCCCCGGAGCGTTCGTCGGTGGCGGCCCGCACCGCGTCGGCGACCGCTGTGGGGGGCAGGTCGGGGTTGAGACGCTCAATGGCAGCCCGAAGGTCCTCGAAGAGCACCAGATCGGCCCAGTTCCGCCGCTGCCCGGAGCCCGGCGCGAAGTTCTTCCCTTCTCCGGGTTCCCAGCCAAGCTCGCCGAGTTGCTCCAGCGCCAGCGCCTCCCAGTCCGCCTCGTTCATTCGCCCGTCCAACCCCATCCCAGCCCCTCCCCATGAACCCTTTTTACCTAGACCGCTACTTCGACAACATGCTCGGCGTCTTTGATCCGCAGCTGCCCTGACATCAAACCCGGCAACAATGTGTCCCGCAGTTGGGTGAGCGCTTGGTTTTCCCGGGCCATCTGCTCTCGCACCGCGAACAGCGGTCGAACGCGTTCGGTGAACTCAGCGATGGTCTCCCCGTTGGGCAGATGCACCGGAATGGCTAGCGCCCTTGACCTGTTTAGACCAGGGACGGCTGAGTCGGAGTTCATCTCGCTCAAACCCAGACGGGTCAGCAGGAAGTACACATACTCAGTGGTGAGTCGGTCGTCAGTCACGCTGATGTAGTAAGTGGTGTCGATCGGGAAGAAGTCGCGGTGGGACCAGTAGACCGAGCCGACGGTGCCCTTGCGGCCAACGATGATTCCGGGACCGCGTACCAGAGACTGGTCGTGCCAGCCTGAAGGGCCGCCGCTACCATAAACGGCTACCGGCCCAGGGCGGCGCTGCGCTGCTGGAAGCGCCTTCCCATAAGATAACTCGATCACATCGCCGAGGGTGCATGCTCGCTCGGCTTGTTGTGCTACGCGAGCGTGTTCGGCAGCGGCCAGCATGTGAGTGGTCTCAGCGATGCGGTCGTTGACCGCAATCTTGTCATCGATAGCGCCGAGCAGGGCGGCGACGCTTTTCTGTATTACTCGTGGTGGGACCAGTACTGGAACCTCGCCTAGAATTTTGGAGTTGAGGTTCAGCATGGTTGCCCCGACGGCGTGACGAACAATCCATCGGCGAACTTCCGGATGGCCTAGGTAGTAGGATAGGTACCTGGAATCTACGGCCGCTCCCGGACGAATCCGCAGGCATCCGGTGCCGCAAAGCCAGCCCTCCTGATTCGCTCTGACGAGAGCCCGCCGCTCGACGTCACCTCGACGCGAGTACACAATGTCGCCTTCGGTCAAGAGATAGCGAGAAAGCCTCCGGGCATCCTCCGAAGTGATACGGGCAATGCCTTCAGGGTGGATTACATTGTCGCCAATATTCTGGGGCATGACGCTTGGAATGCCGTGTTCGACGTAGTCCGAGGCATGTAGCTGGCTACCGAATGGTCCTGTCTGGATGTCACCACCTTCAGCGCTGCATAACTCGGCCAGAGTGGCACATTGCCACTGTGCGGGTGCCTCGAAGAGTGTTGCCGTCACATCAGCCTCCCCAACTGGTCACGGATTGCACCTTCCAGTTGGTTGGAATCGTCGAAGTGGTCGTACAGCTCCTTGGTGAGTCGCTCGATACGGTCGGCGAGCGGCTCGGCGTCCGGGTCCTCTTCGGCTTCGGCGGCACCGACGTAGCGGCCGGGGGTGAGGACGTGGTCGTGGGCAACTACCTCGTCGAGCTTGGCGGAGTAGCAGAAGCCGGGCACGTTATCGTACGTCTGGCCTTTAGTCTTGGCTGAATTGGTGCCGCGCCAGGCGTGGTAGGTGTCGGCGATTTTGGCGATGTCGTCATCGGTGAAGAGGCGCTCGGTGCGGTCGACCATGGTGCCGAGCGCGCGAGCGTCGATGAAGAGGATTTCGCCGCGTCGGTCGGCCAGCGCTTTCGCGCCCTGCGGTGACTTGTCCTTTGTCAGGAACCACAGGCAGGCGGGGATGGCGGTGGTGCGGAACAGGTTCGGCGGGAGGGCGACCATGCAGGCCACCACATCCGCCTCGACCATGGCCTTGCGGATCTCCCCTTCGCCGGACTGCTTGGAGGACATCGAGCCGTTGGCGAGGACGACGCCCGCGCTGCCCCGGTCGCCCAGCTTGTAGAGCATGTGCTGAAGCCAGGCGTAGTTGGCGTTGCTCTGCGGCGGCGTGCCGTAGCGCCAGCGCGGATCAGACTCGCGGCGGGCCCAGTCGCTCATGTTGAACGGTGGGTTGGCCATGATGAAGTCGGCGCGCATGTCCGGGTGCTTGTCGTCCGCGAACGTGTCGCCCCAGCGGTCGCCGATGCCCACCGGGTCCATGCCATGGATGGCGAGGTTCATCTTCGCCAGCCGCCAGGTGCGCTCGTTGGCTTCCTGGCCGTAGATGGCGATGTCGTGGGTGTGTTCTCGCCCGGCGTGCTTCTCCACGAACTTCTTCGACTGAACGAACATGCCGCCGGAGCCGCAGCACGGGTCGTAGACCCGGCCTTCGTAGGGCTCCAACACCTCGACGAGAATCCGCACCACGCTGGACGGGGTGTAGAACTCACCGGCCCGCTTGCCCTCGGCGCGGGCGAACCGCTCCAGGAAGTATTCGTACGTCTCGCCGAGGACGTCCTGCGCCTTGCGATCGCCGTGGCCGGTGAAGCGGGCGTCGCTGATCAGGTCGACGAGTTCCTTCAACCGCTTCTGGTCGACGTTGTCCCGGTTGAAGATCTTCGGGAGGACGCCCTTCAGCGCTCGATTCTCCTGCATGATGGCGTCCATGGCGTCGTCGAGCAGCTCGCCGACGCCGCTGGGCGCGTTCTCCACCAGGTAGTCCCACCGAGCGGTCTCCGGGACCCAGAAGACGTTGGCGCTGGCGTACTCGTCGCGTTCGTCGAGGAAGGCGGCGCGGCGGTTCTCCGGGATGTCGGAGAGGCTGGCCTCGATCTGGTCGCGGCGTTCGGCGAACGCGTCCGAGACGTACTTGAGGAAGACCAGGCCGAGGACGAACTCCTTGTACTGTGCGGCGTCCATGGAGCCGCGCAGCTTGTCGGCGGCCTTCCACAGGATGTCCTGGATCTGCTTGGTGCTGGACACGCCGAACAGTTCAGCCTGCCCGGTGGCGCGTTTACGTGGTGGCACTTGTGTGTTCCGTTCTCTCGATCAGGAGTTCGTACCGTACAGAGTCGTGAGGGTGCCGTCGGCGAAGCCGGTCACGGTGAGTTCGCGCAACTCGGCCAGGAGGCCGGCCTGCCGGTGGAGCAGACGCTCGCGTTCCTCCAGGTGGCGCAGCAGCTCGTCGAGGCGGGTCGCCTCGTCCCGGCTCAGGTCGGGGATCGTGGCGTCTGCAAGTCGCGGGCCGCGTACTGCGCCGGGGCTGCGTGCGGTGTTGCGGGCGGTGGCGAGGAGGGCCCGTAGCACCCGGGGGGTCAACGATTCGCCGGGAGAGATGCGCAGGCCGCAGGCCGGGAACTCGATCACCGAGAAGCCGCCGTCGTCGACGAAGACACCGAACCGGGGGACGCTGGTGACCACAAGATCACCCGGTTCGGTGAAGGCGACGTGCGGGTAGTGCGCAGCGAGCACGAGCCGGTCCATCCAGCGCCCGGACGCCTGCGCTAGGACCTCCGCCGAGCCGATGACCCGGTGGTGACCACGCGGTCCGACATGCTCAGGACGGAGGCGGTGCCCGGCAAGCTGGCGGACCCGGCGAGCCGTTCGTAGCGCCCCGAGGGAAAGCTCCTTCGGCCTGACTCCGTCGCGCTGCGCCGCCCCGGTGTTCAGGGGGCCGTGCTCCTCCGCGTACCGGATGGCCTCTTGCTCGGCGTCGGTGAGACGGCGCTCGACTTCGCCGACGAGCGCGGGGCGGTCGGCGGCCAGCCGGGCCCGCAGGGTGACCGACGCCGGACCCGGAGGCCGGAGTGCGGCACCCCGATACAGGTCGAGGCTCTCCAGTGAGACGATCCGGCCGGTCCGCGGATCGTGGCCGTCGCTGCGGTGCCCCTCGGCCCGCCAGAGGAGGATGTCCTCCGCCGCGGACTCGATGGTGGGTTGGTCGAGCGCGGTGCCGCCGAGGTCGGCGAGCAGCACGCGACCCTTGGTGGTGGGGATCGGCTCCCGGGTCAGCAGCCACAGCGCGGCGGGATAGCCGGGCCTGGCCGGATAGACACCGCCCGGTAGCTGCACGATTGCCTCGACGATGCCGCTGCGCACCAGCGCCGCTCGGCGCATCACTGCCGGTCCCTCCCGCAGCTTATCGACGAGGCTGCTGGCGGGACCGACGACGATGGCCGTGCGGCCCGGAGCGAGCAGATCGGCGATGGCCTCGACCCGGTCGAGATCGGTGAGGGCGTCACGACTCTCAGTCGGCCTGTAGGGGAGCCGGGTGACGATGAGGTCCGGCTCGGCGAACTCCTCGTTCAGCTCGTCGGAGCGCACGTCGAAGTGGAACTCGGGCAACTCGGCGAGGAGTAACTGTCGGCGGACCAGGCGGGCGAGTTCCTCGTTGGCGGCGGACGCGTTGACGCGCAGGTTGTCGCGGTCCTGATCGCTTACCAGCGCGGTCAGCAGGTCGCCGCTGCCCGCGTTCGCGTCGGCGATGGTGACGGTGCCGTGAGCGCGGACCCGGGTCGGCAGATCGGCGACCCGACGGATCAGGGTGACCGCCTCCGGGGCGAGTGCGTCCGCCGTCAGTTCTGGCCAGCCGAGGCGGTTGGCGGAGCTGAGCAGAAACCGATAGCTGCGCCAGGGGTCGTAGGCACCCTCGATCAGTTGCTCGACCAGTTGGGCGAGCCTGGCAGGTTCAGGCGCGTCGGCCAGCTCGCGCAACAGGAAGTCGTCCTCGGGATCGAGGCGGCGGGCCAGCGGCAGGGGATCGGCTGGCAGCGCCCGGCGGGCGAGGTGGCGGAGGCACAGCGCGGCACCGAGGACGACGACCGTGCGCCGGCCGCCGTGCCGCCTGGCGAACGCCGCCAGCGTGTGCATGGACTGCTCGGCGCGCAGGGTGGCGGGTTCGGCGTGGCCGAGCCCGGTCTGGAGCAGCCAGGCCACGACCGCGTCTGCGGAGAAGAGCGGTTGGCCGTGATCGCCCGAGCTGGGTGCGGGGAAGTCGGAATGCCGCCGACGCCAGGTCGTGACCGCTGGCTTGCTGACGCGTGCGAGCAGTGCGATCTCGCGCTGTGACATCAATTCCGGCTCCATGGCTCACCTCCTCGCTCTGGCGGTCACGATATGAGAGCCGAGGTAGTCAGATAGACCCGATGACTGTTATCCCCGGATAACAGTAGGTAGGACAGTGTAGGCGACCGATCTGCGATTCCCTCGATGCGCCAACAACATCAGGGGGTCTGATGGACGACACGCTTACGCTCTACCAGGAACTCTCCGACCGCCTTCACCGGTCCCAGGTGCCCCGCGAGGTCGGCGACCTGGTCCTTGCCGCCTTCCACGGCGAGCAGGTTCTCGACGCCGTGCTGCGGGGTGAGGGCCTGCCGCCGTCGCCCGAGCCCGGCGAGTCGGGCGGTGCCGAGCCCCAGGCGTTCCTGGAGGAGATCCGGGTCGCCGGCTTCCGCGGAATCGGCCAGCATGTCACGGTCGGGCGGCTGCCCAAGACCGGGCTCACCGTCTTCGTGGGCCGCAACGGTTCCGGGAAGTCCAGCCTCGCCGAGGCCATCGAGTACGCGCTGACCGAGGACTCCCCGCGCTGGGCGCAGCGCCCGTCGGCCTTCCGCGAGGGCTGGCGTAACCTGCACCACGACGGCGCACCGGAGATCCGCCTCAGCCTCCGGCTCGACTCCGGCCAGCAGGTGACGACCCTCCGCACCTGGCCGGCCGGTTCCACCGACCTGACCTGCGCGACGGTCACCACGACCATCGGCGGCGCCGCGATGCTGCCCGGTCAGGTGCCGCAGTGGCTCGGTCAGGCCGCCCGCTACCGGCCGTTCCTGTCCGCCCGGGATCTCGAACGGGTCATCACCGCCACGCCGGCCGAACTGTACGACGCGATCGCGCCGATCCTCGGCCTCGGGGCGCTGCGCGACACCGACGCCCGGCTGAGGCTGCGGCGCAAGGCCTACGACGACCGGGCAAAGGCGCTCAAGGCGGCCTTCACCGAGCTGCGCGAACAGCTCGGCAGGCTCGACGACGAGCGCGCCCGCGACGCCCTGAGCGCCCTCGGCACGCAGGCCGGCCGGGCCGACCTGACCAGGCTGGCCGACCTCGCCCGCAGCGACACCGCCGCGTCGGAGGAGCACGCAGCGGCAGCCGCGCGGCGGCTCGCCGAGCAGGACCTCCCCGACCTCGGTCCAGCGTTGGCCGCGCTGGACGAGGCCGAGGCGGCGGTGCGGCAGGTGAGCGCCACCGACAGTGGCGTCGCCGACCGGAGCGCCCACCTGCTGCGGGCCGCACTCGACGTGCACCACGACCGGGGCGACGGCCCCTGCCCGGTGTGCCAGGCCGGCACCCTCGACCAGGACTGGCGTACGCAGGCGGAGAAGGAACTCGACCGGCTGGCCGCAGCCGCCGAAGCGGCGCGTAGGGCCGAGCAGGCCCACGTGCACGCCCGCCGGAAGGTCGACGGGCTGGCCGGCGCTGTGGGGCGGCTCCTGGCACCAGCCGCCACCGCGCTGGCACCCCATCTCTCCGCGCAGACCACGGCGATGCGCGAGGCTCTCGCCATGCTCGGTGCCGACCCGGCCGCCTGGCCCGGCGTCGTCGCAGCGCACGCCACCCTCGCATCGGCGGCAGCCGACTGGCTCGCCCAGCGTCACGACGCCTGGCGCGAGCCCGGTGCCGCGATCCGGCGGTGGGTCGACGCCGCGACCCTGGTGCGGGCCGAAGCGCCGACCCTCGCCCTGCTCACCAAGGCCCGGACGGCGCTCGACGACGCCGACAAGGCGATGCGCGTCGATCGACTGGCCGACTTCGCCGTGCAGTCGGACCGGATCTGGCAGAAGCTGCGGCAGGAGAGCAACGTCGAGATGCGCAATCTGCGGATGGAAGGAGTGAACAACACCCGTCGGGTCCTGTTTCCCGTCGCCGCTGACGGCGTCGAGACCAACGCCCTCGCGGTGATGAGTCAGGGTGAGCTGCACGCCCTCGGGCTGGCGGTCTTCCTGCCCCGCGCCTGCGCCGAGGCCAGTCCGCACCGGTTCGTGATCATTGACGACCCGGTGCAGAGCATGGACCCCACCAAGATCGACGGCCTGGCCGAGGTGTTGCGGGAGATCGCCCTGACCCGGCAGGTCATCGTGTTCACCCACGACGACCGGCTGCCGGAAGCGATCCGTCGGCTCGACATCGAGGCCGACGTCCGCGAGGTCACTCGCCGAGAGGGCTCGATCGTCGAGGTCCGCCCGGTCTCCGATCCGGCAGACCGTTACCTCGACGATGCCCGCGCCCTGGTCGCCGCCGAGATCCGGGACGAGGTGAAGTACCTGATGGTGGCCGGGTTCTGCCGGTCCGCGATCGAGTCGGTGAGCATGGATCGCTACCGGGCCGCCCAGCACCAGAGCGGCACGCCCTACCACCAGATCCAGGAAGGGCTCAGCGGGGCACACGCCGTCCAGGATCGGCTCAGCCTCGGGATCTTCGGCCGCATCGTGTCCCGGTCGGACCTCTTCGCTCGGCTCGACCGTGACTACGGCGCGCAGGCCACCCGGACGGTCAAGGCGGTAGCGCAGGCGGTCCACGGTCATCGGACCATGCCCCTCCAGACCATGGTCGACAACACCGCCACGCTCGTAAGGCGGTTGCGATGACGACGTCCCCATATCTCGCCGCCGCCGACCGCATGCTCACCAGCATCATCCGGGGCGCGCGGGGAGCCTGGCCCCGAGCGTGCGCCTGGCTGCTGCGCCACGAGCTGGAAGCAGCAATGGACCGGTACTGGGCCCGGGTCTGCCCGGAGATCGGGCTGACCCGGGCACAGCGGCCGAAGCTGCTGCTGCTCGCCCACTACGCCGGCCCCGAGCTCGGGCACCGGGCCAGCTATCTGTGGTGGGCGCTGTCCCGCGCCGGTCACCACCACTCGTACGAACTCGGCATCACCGCCGCCGAGCTGGCCCGACTCCGCACCGAACTCCTCGACATCGTCACTCTCCTCGACCACTCGGAGGCCTCACATGCTGAAGCGGGACTACGCCCTGCTGATGCTCGGCGTTGAGGCGCTGGCCATCGTCGGCGTCGTCTACTACCTCGTGACGCTCGACCTCATGAGCCTTGCCTGGTCGGCGTCGATCATGATCGCCATCCCGGCCTGGGTGCTCGCCGTGAAGGCGCCGACGACGTGCGGCGTGACCACCCAGCAGGGCGGCCGGTGCGGCCGGAAGGTCAACGGGGTGATCTTCGGTTGCGGCCGGTCGAACCACACCTGGGCCAAGTTCTTCGCCCGCTTCGGCTGGCGTCGTCAACCGGATCCGGGCAGGTCGGCCCCTCGGGGGAAGCACTCCGGCGAGGCCTCGGAGGCCGGCGAGGTCGTGACGGTGAGGATCGCCGAGGACTGGAAGAGCACCGTGGCGTTCTGGCTCGCCCTCACCGCGACGACATGCGCGCTGGTCAGCGCCACCGTCGATGCCACCAACTTCATACGTGCTCAGGATCAGCCGAAACCGCCAGCCGCCGTTTCACGCTGACTGAGCGCCCGAACGAGTTACTGCCCGTCTGCGGTCGGCGGGGTTGCTGCACTTCGCTGCGGTACTTCTTCGGCGGCGCGGATGACGTTGCGGGCGGCGGCTGCCACTCGACAGTGCGGGGTTCGGCAGACCCGGCAGCGGCCGTCGGGGCCGGTCCGGTGGTCGCGGAGGATCGCTCGGGCGGTGAGGATCAGCCGGTTGCGGATCTGGGCCAACGACAGGAACGGCGCGGTCATGCTCAGGTCACCCCGAGGGCGGCGGCGAGTTGGATGATCGTGGCCGGGGCGTGCGGGTCGCGGGCCACCTGGGCGAGCACCTCCCGGGCGGCCGGCCGGTGGCGCACCTCAGCCGGTGCCATCCGGTCGGCATCGACCAACACCCGGCCCGCGCTGACCGGGTCGCCGGCCTGGACGTACGCGCGGGCGGCATCGACCAGGTGCGCTGCCCGGTGTTCCACCGGTAGCCACCGCCAGGCGTCCCGCTTGGTCGTCTTTTCGTGCCAGGCAACCGCCTCGCTCGCGTCGCCCAGGTCGAGGGCTGCGGCGGCACGGGCCAGGTCGACCGCCGTCGGCCCGAACGCGGTCCGGTGATGGTCGTGGCCGTCTCCTACCCGGGCGGCCATGCCGGCGGCCTCGTCGAGAAGTTCGGCGGTGGCGTGGTCGTCGCCCCGGCGGGCCGCCGCCAGGGCGGCCTGCACGAGCAACGTCCCGCACAACGACAACGCGCCGGGGGTGCCGCCGTCCGGATCGGGCGGGGCGATTCGGTACGCGGCAGCCAGCGTCGCCGACAGCGCCGCCCGCGCCCGCCCCGAAGCGCGGAACACCTGGCCAAGCTGCACCACGGCGGCGGCCACCAACACGGGATCGCCGGTCGCGGCAGCCATGGCCCGATCCGCGGCCAGCCAGCCCAGCTCGACCTCGCCGAGCTTCACCAGCAGCGACGCGGTCAGCCGATACACCCCCACCAGCAGCGGGCGACCCCACCCGGAATCGTCGGCGACGACCCGCTGCACGCCGGCCAGCAGGCCCGGCACCACGGCGATCACCTGCGGATACCGGGCATGCTGAAACATGACCCACGCGTGCTCGACATCCCGGGCCAACCGGTCGACCGGCAGCACAACACGGCGGGCCACCGGCCGCCCCAAAGCAATCTCGTACGTCGACAGGGCCTCCCGAATCCGCTCCACCCCCTCGGCCCGTTCGGCCACCACGGCGGGTTGAACGTCCCGGCCGAGCAGCACGGCGGTATCGATCCGTAGAGCAGCGGCGATGTCCCGCAACGTCGACACCTTGTCCAGCGACCGGACACCCCGCTCGACCTTGTCGACCCAGGACTTCGACTTACCGAGCCGATCGGCGAACACCTGCTGCGACAGCTTCCGCCGCCCCCGCCAGTACGCCACCCGCCGACCGACCGGCAGCAGGTCACCGCTGTTCACTACGCCACCGCCGGTCCGGCTTTGCCCGGGTGCTCTCCTCGGCCGGTATCCGCTCCGCCTCGGCCTGGGCGAGAATCCGCTGCCGGGCAGCCTCCCGCTCCGCCGCCTGGATTTGCTCGCCCCGGTCCTCGCGCTCGGGCTTCCGCCGCGCCGTCACGACCAGCACCCCGCCCGGTGCTTCCCTGCGAGGACCGGCAACGGCCGTTCCGGCAGGTAGGTCACTCGGGCCACGCCGATGGCCCGGTAAGCCCCTGCCCGCTTCGGATAGCTCGTCGCCGGACCCAGGCGGCCGAGTGGGCTCGCCCGACAGTGCTTGAACGGCCAGAGCTTCGACAGCAGACCGGGGCGCGTCGGGTTCTTCGCGTGCCGAGCCATGAAACCTCCCGGAGGCGTAGTGACTTCCAAGCAGAGAGTGACAAATCCGACCCGAGAAGTCTAGGCTTCCATGGAAAGTTTCCATGGAAAGACATGGCTCGCTCCGCGTGCCTTGATCTCTGAGGTGGAGGGGAGAACACTGGCGGTGTTCGCGACCCTGGAGGTAGACGTGGCAAGGGCAAGCGGCCCGACGATCGCGCGATGGCAGCTCGGCCGGGAGCTGCACCGGCTCCGCGAGGCAGCCGGCGTCTCACACAAGGAGATCGCGACCGAGCTGGGCTGCTCGGAGTCGAAGATCTACAAGATCGAATCAGGGGTGGTCGGCGTCAGCCGGGCCGACGTGATCGTGATGCTCACCCGCTACGGCGTCAGCGACGACCGGATACGGCAAACCGCCCTCGACCTCCAGCGCCAGGGCAAGGAACGCGGTTGGTGGGCGAAGTTCGGTCAACTCCCGAACCCCTACAGCATGTACATCGGGTTGGAGTCCGCAGCAAACGCAGTACGGAACTTCGAGCTGGCTGTTGTGCCGGGGTTGCTCCAGATCGAGGCATACGCCTACGCAATTGCCAGTGCCGCATGGCCAGGCCAGAGCGAGGAAGCACGCCGCCGGGTTGAGGTGCGCATGACCAGGCAGGCTTGCCTTTCCGAAGAGCCGGCGTTGAAGTTTTGGGGAATCGTGGATGAGGGCGTGCTGCGTCGTCAGACCGGCGGCCCAGACGTGATGCGCGCCCAGCTCCATCACCTCATCGAGATGAGCGACCGGCCGAACATCGAGCTTCAGGTACTGCCGTTCAGCGAGGGGTGGCACCCCGGCACCGTGGGCTCCTTCTCGATCCTGGAGTTTCCCGAGGACATCCACAGCCCAGTCGTGTACGTGGTGAGCCAGGCGGGAGACACCTATCTCGAACGCGAGGATGACTTGCGGCGCGTTACGCTTGCCTACACTCACCTGCACGCGGCAGCGCTCAGCGTCAACAAGTCCCGGGAGCTGATCGCCGCCATCGCCAAGGACATGACGTAGGGAGAGTCGCGGCAATGGACCGGTCACGCGCGGTGTGGCGCAAGAGCAGCCGAAGCGACGCCAACGGCCAGTGTGTCGAGGTGGCGGACCTCCGCGACGGGGTCGCCGTCCGAGACAGCAAGGACAAGTTCGGCCCCACGCTGGCCTTCGACGCCCAGGGCTGGCGCAGCTTCATCCACTCCCTCAAGAGCAACTAACGCAGCCTCCCGTACCGATGCGGCAGTAAGGTGCCCCGGCTCCCTTCTCGGGAGCCGGGGCACCTGCCAGAGGACTCGGTGTGGGTCGACGGTCGGGGCGGGCGAACGACTCCGGCCGCTGCCATCCACTTTCACGGCCCGCCGAACGAGATACCCCCGTGGATGTCGCGGGCCTGCACTACGGGCCCGCTGACATCGCCCGAGATGGAGTTCGCCACGCTGTCCGGGCCCGCTGCGACGGCCGCGTTGGCCTGTTCCCATCGGGCCTGGAACTCTGCACCGAACGCCGGGTCGCGTCGCACCTCGCGATCCAGCAATTGGGCAAGGGCGCGAGCGGTGTCCTGCGACGGCTGGTGGAGCATGCCCTCGATGACTTCCCGGGCCTCGGGCTCGCGCCGAAATCGGTCTCGCAGGAAGTCGATCAGCGCGGACACTGCCGTCCGGCCGCCCTGGGCGAGCTCGGTGGTCGTCCACGCGACGAGCGTTGTCGCCGCGGTGACCATGAGCGGGTCCACCGTCGGTCCACCTCCAAACGGCCGGCTCCGGCCTGCGCGAAAACCAACAAGACGGCGAATCCCATCCGCGATCCGGCCAGTCAATCCGGTCCGCACCCTGCGACCCCTTTGGACGTGGGCGTTATGGCGAGTTGCGTGCCCCCGGGTCACGAAGATCGGATACACGATAGCGACTTGTTCGGTCACTACGCTACGCACTACCGTCCTCACCTACGGCACTGAATGGCGTCAGTCTCGAAGGAGGTCGCGGTGAAGCTGACCAAGCTCTACAAGGACCCCGGGTCGGGTGGCAACGGCTGTCCGACGGTCTACCTCGCGGACAGTGGAGAGCTGGTCGTCCAGGGGCACTTGGTCGACGGCGACACCTTCGGCGAGTTGGAGAACGTCCTTCCCGGTGAGGGTGCGGTGCGAATCTCCGCCGATGTGGTGCTCGGCGCGATCGAGCGCTACCGCGAGTCCGGGCAGCGGTGAGCGAGGGTTGACCCGATCGTTCACGTCGCTGGATGACGCCGAGTTCAACCAGTTGTTCCGCGACTTCCGCTACACGGCCTACCGGCTGGAGACTCTTCAGCGGTACGACGTGTCGTACGAGCAGGATGAGTTCGCCCGGTTCCTGGCGGGCGAGACTCGCGGGGAGTTTCCCGGGATCGCCGCCTGGTGTGACACCGTGCGGGCAGCGGTGTCGGCCGGCAAGCGCATGCACCGGGTCCATGTCATCACCGAACCAGTCTCGGAATACGTCCGGTTCGAATGCGGATGGGCTTACGAACACACGGTCGAGGCGGGCGAGGACGTCCGCCTCATCATGGTCTCCGGCGACGGCTGGCCGGCAGCGTTGCCGCACTACGACTACTGGTTGTTCGACTCCACGCGGCTCGTGGCGATGTACTACGACGAGCAGGGACGGTTCGTCTCCGGCGAGTTGATCAGCGAGCCGGACAAGATCGTGCAGGCCAACCTCTGGCGTGACGCCGCCGTCGCGGCGTCGGTCCCCTATCGAACGTACGCAGCCCAGCTTCAACCCAGCTCCCCATAGCTCGCAACTCGCAGGGGAGGAGCAGCGTGCACACCGCGCACAACGAGTCGTCAGGCGATGCTGAGGCTGTCGTTCAGGCGGGGACGGTGTACGGCGGCATCAACCTGGTCGGGCGTGCGGGACCACCTCCACCTCCTCCTCCACCGCCTCGACAATTGCCCCTCGACGCGACCCGCTTCGTCAACCGCCAGCAGACCATCACCCGACTGGATGCCGCACTGCCCGTCGAGAACGACGCGACGGCTGCGGGAGGCCAGTCGATGACCGTCGCGGCCATCGCGGGCGCCCCCGGCGTGGGCAAGACAGCGCTGGCCGTGCACTGGGCGCACCGGGTCCGGCAGCGGTTCGCCGACGGCGATCTCTACGTCGACATGCGCGGCTACGGCCCAGGCCCGGCCCTGGACGTCGGACAGGCACTGGACACATTCCTGCGCGCACTCCACGTGCCGGCCGAACAGATCCCGACGGACACCGAGGGACGCGCCGCCCTCTACCGGTCCGTCCTGACCGGCAAACGGGTGTTGATCGTCGTGGACAATGTGTCCACGGTCGGCCAGGTTCGGCCGCTGCTGCCGGCGACCCCGAGCTGCATGGCGATCATCACCAGCCGCAGCCGGCTTTCCGGCCTCGTCGCGCGGGAAGGAGCGTCACGCATGACCCTGGACGTCCTGTCTCCCGACGAAGCAGTTGCGCTGCTGAGCGACAGCATCGGCGGCGACCGTGTCAACGCCGAGCCGCAGGCAGCCGCCGAACTCGCCCGCCGCTGCGCCTACCTCCCGCTAGCCCTGCGGATCATCGGGGAACGCATCGCCAACACCCCCTACGCCACCCTCGCGGAGTTCGTGGCCGACCTGGCACTCGTCGACCATCAACTTGACGCCCTCACCGTCGACGATGACGAACTGTCCGACGTCCGGGCCGTGTTCTCCTGGTCCTACCAGGCGCTGCCCGAGGAAACAGCGCGGTTCTTCCGCCTCCTCGGGTTGCACGCCGGCTCCGACATATCCGCCGCCGCCGCAGCAGCCATCACCGGCCTGAACCTCCCCCGAGCCCGCAAGCTGCTCGACCAGCTCACCGCAGCGCACCTCGTGCAGAATCCCGCCCGCGAGCGGTACCTGTTCCACGACCTTCTGCGTGCCTACGCCCTCGAACGCGCGCAAGCCGAAGAGATCCCCGAGCAGCAACGCCAAGCGCGACGCCGCGTCTACACCTGGTACCTGTGGATGGCGGAGGAAGGCCGGAAAGTCATCCTCCCCTACTCCCACGCCATCCCTCTCCCCCCAGCCGGACCCGACGTGCCGTTCACTCCCCCCAGCGCGGTGGCCGAGGCAATGGCATGGTTCGAGCGGGAACGCCTGAACCTCCTCGACAACGTTCGACAAGCAGACCAGCTGGGTGACCACGACATCGCCTGGCAGCTACCCGTGGTCAGTGACGGCTTCTTCGAACTCAAGTCGTACTGGTCCGACTGGTGCGACGTCCACCTCACCGGCCTACGTGCCGCCCGGTCCGCCGGGTCACGCCTCGGCGAGGCCGCCAACCTGCGCTGCCTCGGCGACGCCTACTGGCGGACGGAGCAGCGCGAGGCCGCGCTCGACTGTTACCGCCAAGGCGTTGACGCCAGCCGCGACGTCAACGACCACTGGGTAGAAGGATTCTGCCTCCGGGGCCTGGGCCTCATCCACGAGGAACTCGGACGAATAGAAGAGGCCCTCAACCTTTACAGCCAGGCACGGGAGGTCTTCCGGCGCCACGGCCTCACCCGAGGCGAAGGCATGTCGCTGCTCAGTCTCGGCAACTGCCACCGCGCACGCGGACACCTCGACACCGCCATCGACCACTACCGGCAAGCGGTCACCATCCTCGACGGCATCAACGACCAATGGAGCGTCGCTTGGGCCTCCTACCCCCTCGGCTTGGCCTACCAGCAGACCGGCCAACTCGACGAAGCCCTCGAACAGCATGAGCGGGCCCTGGAACTCTTCCGCAGATTCGACGACCGACGCTGCGAAGGACTCACCCTCGCCGCCCTCGGCGACACCTTCCATGCCACCGACCAACGCGACGATGCACAGCGCTGCTGGCAGCAGGCACTCCAGATCCTCGACCCACTCGGCGATCCCCACGCAGAGGCTGTCCGCCGCCTCGTCGCACAACAGGACAGCTCCGACGAAACGTACTAGCGCAGCGAGGCGCGGGCCGAGAAGGCGATGCTGGCCAGCAGGAAGCCGCCGTTGACGATCGTGAACGCCACGATCACCCAGAAAACCAGGGCCGGGGCGAACGCCAGCACCAGCCCGGCCACGAAGATCACCGCGCCGTAGTCGCGGACCAGCTTCGCCAGCCGCACCGGCAGCGAGGTCGAGGTGACCATGCTGGCCGCGTTCGGGCCGGCCTGCATCACCGAGGTCACCAGGTTGACCATCCAGGTGCCCGCGAAGACGGCGACCAGCCAGGACGGCGTCTCCGGGCGCTGCGCCACGGCCGTGGCGGACAGCGCGGCCACCAGGGCGATCTGGGCGGCCACGTCGCAGAGCACGTCCACCCGCGCGCCGGCCGCGCTGCCCTGCCCGGTCACCCGGGCGAGCTGCCCGTCGGCGCAGTCCAGGGCGTACGCGACCTGCCAGCCGACCAGCGCGGCCAGGCCGACCACCCAGGCCGGCACGTCCCCGGCGGCGACCCGGCCGGCGAGGGCCACCACCGTCACCGAGGTGGCCAGGCCGAGCACCAGGTTGGCGATGGTCAGCGCGGTCGGGCGCAGCCCGAGCCGCTGGGCGACCAGCGCGAACACCGCGCCCAGCCACTGGCTGACCGACTCACTGAACAGGCCACCGCCCCGGTTGACCCGGTGGAAGTCGGCTACGGAGGGGCGGGACGAATCAGTCAAGGTGGTCGCGGAGTGCACCGGCGTAGTCTGCCAGCCGCTCCCGCGTCTCGGAAGGCGACATCGCCAGGTGCTCCAGGATGGTGTACCGGTCCGGCCGGGTCCGGGGCGCGAACTGCACCGCCTCCACGAACTGGTCGTCGTTGAGCCCCACGTCGGCCGGCAGCCGGGGCAGGCCGTGCCGGGCCAGGCAGGCCGACATCTCCCGGAACCGGCGCAGGTCTCCCCGCAGCCAGGTGCAGAAGAGCGCGCCCAGCCCGGCCAGCTCGCCGTGCGAGGCGGTGCCCGGGAAGAGCGCGTCCACGGCATGCATGATCTCGTGGCAACCGCCGCTGGACGGGCGGCTCGTGCCGCAGATCGCCATCGCCAGGCCGCTGGAGATCAACGCCTCGGCGAGCACGGTGACGAACGCGTCGTCGGTCATGTCGCCGGGATGCGCGAGGACCGCCTCCGCGCCCATCCGGGCCAGTGAGGCGGCCAGGCCGTCGACCGGCTCCCCGCGTACCTGCCGGGCCAGCTCCCAGTCGGCCAGCGCGCTGATGTTGCTCACCACGTCGCCGATGCCCGCCCGGTTGTGCCGCTCCGGCCCGGCCTCCACGAAGTCCAGGTCGATGATGACCGCGATCGGGATGTGCACCCCGTAGGAGCCCTTGATCCCCTCGGTGATCAGCGAGGCCACCGGGGAGGCGATGCCGTCGTTGGCCAGGCTCGTCGCCACCGTGACCATGGGCAGCCCGCGCCGGGTGGCCGCGTACTTCGCCACGTCGATGGTCTTGCCGCCGCCGATGCCCACCACCGCGTCGTACGAGCGGGCGCGGAGCTTCCCGCCGAGGTCGTCGGCGGCGTCCAGGGTGCCGCCCGTCACCGTGAACACGTCCGCCGAGCGCAGCGAGGGGCGGATCAGCTCGGCGATCTGCCCGCCCTGCCCCGGCCCGACCACCACGGCCACGTCGCCCCCGGCGGAGATCCGGCCGTCGGCGAGGATCGCGGCCAGGTCCGCCACCGCGCCCCGCCGCACGTCGATGTGCAGCGGGGTGAGGACCGTTCGGGCTAGCAGCGGCACGCGATCTCCCGCGCCCGGGCCAGGTCGGCGTGGTTGTCGACCTCGACCCAGGAGACGTCGCCGATCGGCGCCGCCCGCACCTCCCCGCCCCGCTCGGCGAACTCCTGGTAGCCGTCCTCGTAGTAGAGGTTCGGGTCGCGCCGCCAGGTCGTCTCCAGGGCGTCGGCGAGGGCGTCGGCCACCTGCGGCTCGATCAGCGTCGCGCCGATGTACTCCCCGTACGCCTCGCCCGGGTCCATCAGCTTGGTGATCCGGGTGAGCTGGCCGGCGGCGTCGAAGGTGGTCTTCATCTCCTCCTCGGCCAGCGCCTTGATGGTGTCCACCGCGAGCAGGATGCCCGGGCCGCGCTCGGCCAGCAGGGTCTTCTCCACGCTCACCGGGTGCACGGTGTCGCCGTTGACCAGCAGGACGCCCCGGGCGAAGTGTTCCCGGGCCAGCCAGAGCGAGTACGCGTTGTTCCACTCCTCGGCCCTGTCGTTGTGCACGAGGCTGATCGTGACGCCGTGGCGCTTCTCCAGCTCCGCCTGGCGGGAGACGACCGCGTCCGCGGCGTACCCGACGACGATCACCACCTCGGTCAGCCCGACCTCGGCGAGGTTGCGCAGCGCGATGTCCAGGATGGTGGTCTCACCGTCCACCGGCACCAGCGCCTTGGGCAGGGTGTCGGTGTACGGGCGCAGTCGACGCCCCGCACCGGCGGCGAGCACCATACCGATCATGCGACGTTCTCCCTCGTACGACTCCGGGTCACCGGTGGAGGATAGCGCCGGGACGGAACACGCCCGCCGTCAACCGGGGTTCACCCCGGCAGCGCGGCCAGGTCGGCGAGCACGGCCAGCCGCTCGTCGGCGGTCAGCACCGCGTACGGGCCCGCCGCCCGCCGGTCCGTCTCCTGCTCGATGGCCAGCCGTTCCGGGCCGTCCGGCAGCTCGGTGATGCTGAGCGCGGTGTGCCCGGCCGCCGTCCACGCGGCCTCGTGCGCGTCGGCCCGGTGGTAGCGCAGCGTGCCGAGCCGGTTGAGCAGCAGCACCCCCGGCGAGGCGCCGTCCGGCTCGTGCGGAGGTGCCATCACGGCGAACGCGTCGCCGGCCGAGCCCGGCTCCTCCTCGGCGGCGACCATCGCGTACGTGAGCAGCCGGCCGAGCGCCTCGACCAGCCGGAGCACCCGGTCGTCGTGCCCGGCCCACAGCTCCTCGGTCACCTCGGCGTGCACCTGGTAGATCTCGGTGAGGAAGGCCTGCCCGCGTTCCGTCGCGGAGAAGCAGCCGTCGGGGCGGCGGTGCAGCATGCCGTAGGCGACCTGCTTGTCCAGCGCCCGCTGGCAGGACCCCGGGTCCCGGTACCGGGTCACCGCGGCGAAGCCCGCCGGGTCGACGGTCCCGCCCGGCGCGGCCAGCCGGGTGCGGAACTCGATCAGGAAGCCGGTGGCCGCCGGCCCGCCGTACCGCTGGCTCAGCTCCGCGCCGCCCCCGTCGCGGCCGGCGAGGATGCCGGCGACGAAGACCCGGTCCACCGGCGGGGCGACCAGCCCCGCGAACCGGTGCGGCGCGAGCTCGACGTCGTCGCTCACAGACCGATCGAGCGCAGCGCCGCGAAGGCGTCCTCGGCGATCCGCCGGATCAGCCCGTCGTCGACGTCGCGGTGCTCGTCCAGCAGGGCGACGTCCCGCTCGGCCAGCCAGCGGAACTCGGTGTGCTTGCCCTCCTCCAGCCGGGGCCGGCTCAGGTCGCCGTCGACCCGGACGAGGAAGTCGATCTCGATCCGGTCCAGCCCGTCGGCGCCGGTCCAGCGGTACTCGCCGACCGGGCCGAGGACGTGCGACACGGTCCAGCCGGTCTCCTCGGTGACCTCCCGGCGCAGCGCGTCCTCGACCCCCTCGCCCGGCTCCAGGTGGCCGCCGACGATGTCCCAGGTGCCGGGGAACAGGACCCGCTGCGGGGACCGGCGCTGGATGAAGAGGCGGCTGTCGTCGTCGACGATGAGCGCGCCGGCGCAGCGGAGAGGCTCTGTGGGCACGTCACGACAGTAGCGAGCCGGGGCCGGTACGGCGATGCCCCCGTACCGCCGGTGGGCCCCGCGGGCGGCGGGACGCCGACGGCCCGGCCCCCGCGAGGGGACCGGGCCGTCGGTGGAGGCCGGTCGGGCGGGGTCGTCCCCCGCCTTGCGACGACGGTTACGGGCCGGTGAAGACCGCCCGGGCCCGCCAGTCGACCCCGTTGACGGCGGGGCCGCTGCGCACGGTCCAGGCACCCGAGGGCGCCCCGTTGACCCAGCTCGCCGACGACAGGTTGCCGGTGGTGCGGCTGATCAGGTAGATCCGGGACCCCGAGACGAAGACGCTGCCGGAGTCGGTGAAGCCGGTCGCGCCGGCCACGGTGAACTTGTCCGCCCCGACGGTCCCGCTGTCCGGGTTGAACCAGCGCCAGAAGAGGCCGGCCTGCCCGCTGAGCGTGTAGTAGAGCCGCCCGTTGGTGTAGAACATGCCGGTCACGTTCGCGATTTCCGGGTAGAAGCTCACGGTGGCGCCCCGGAACGTCTGGCCCTCCGGCCCACCGCCGGTCACCACCGTGTCCCACAGCGGGTCGTGGTACGGGTCGACCAGCTTGGGGGCGCCGAACGTGGTGCCGTTGAACGTGCGCCGCCACAGCGCGCCGTTGATCCCGTAGAACAGGGTGCCGCCGACCCAGAATGCGCCCTTGGCCGTCGACCAGGTGGTGCCGTCGGGGTTGGCGACCGATGCGGCCGCGCCCACGGTGCCCGTCCCGTCGTACGACCGGCGCTGCACCGTGTTCGCCGTGCCGCTGCCGACCCCGGCCTGGTAGACATTGCCCGGCAGGGCGGCGGTGGCGGTGGAGTGCGGGGCGGCGCCGCCGGCCAGCGGGAAGAACGAGATGCGCTCCCGGCGGTACTTGCGGTTGCCGATCCAGGGCTGGTCGGAGCCGAGCCAGAGGCCCTGCGGGGTGACCAGCAGTTCCGCCACGCCGTACCCGCGCGGGTTCCGGCCCGGGTTCCAGGCCAGCGGCAGGCCGTTGAGCGGGTCGAGCGCGGCGATGCTGGGTCGGGCGACCGCGCCCGGGAAGGCCGAGTCGGTGGCCGAGGTGTTGTTCAACCAGCGGAAGTGGCCGCCGACGTAGATCGCCTTCTCGGTGATGCCCACCGAGAGCAAGGTGTCCCCGCCGCTGTAGTTGACCCAGGTCGGCTGGACGGCGGTGCCGGTGGACGAGGTCTCCCAGCGGGTCGCGGCGTCGCAGAGCGTCCCGGCGGACGGCCCGCCCGTGGTGGCGACGACGAAGTAGCTGCCGTCCGGCGAGAAGCTCACGTCCCGCACGTACGAGTCGAACTTCTTCCAGGCGCAGCGCGGCTCGTAGCGGTTGGTGTTCCAGGACGAGACGGTCGCCGCGGTGCTGCCGAGGGCGAGCCGGACCACCTGGTCGTGCAGGGCCCCGTTGGCCTTCTTGAAGTTGCCGATCACCACGAGTTGGGTGCCGTCCGGCGAGACGGCCAGCTTCTCGGCGCCGACGCCGGCCGTCGCGCCGCTGACCCCGTCGTAGTTGTGGTGCTCGGTCAGCTTGGCGGTGAGGTAGCCGTCGACCGCGCCGGTGGTGGCGTTGACCGAGACCAGGCCGCCGCGCGCCTGGCTGGCGGCGGTGGTGAAGGTGCCGCCCACCAGCAGCCGGGTGCCGACCCGGGCCACGTCGTTGACCACGCCGTTGAAGGCCAGGTTGGGGAAGCTGGTGACCAGGCTGCCGTTGGAGAGGTTGACCAGGGCGAGCTTGCGGCGGGCGGTGCTGTTGACGTTGTTGAACTTGCCGGCGAGGTAGACGGTGCCGGCGGTGGGGCCGGCGAGCACGTCGTAGACCTCGCCGTCGACCGCCGGCACGAACGTGGTGTCCACCTTGCCGGTGGCCTTGTCGAAGGCCAGCACGTACTTGCGGGCGACGGTCACGTCGGAGTCGCGGTTCTGCACCCCGGTGAACGAGCCGCCGACGATCACCTTGCTGCCGGCGTCGTGGATGGCGAAGACGGTGCCGTCGATGATGTCGGGGGTGAGGGTGGACGGGACCGCTCCGACCACGGTGGTGTGGTCGGGCGCGGCGGGTGCCGGGCCGGCGACGAGCACGCCGGTGGCGGTGAGCGTGGCGGTCAGGACCGCGAGCGGTCGGCGGGTGAGCGCCGGAAGACGGGTCACGGGCAACTCCGGAGGAACGGCGGAGAACTGATTTGGGAATGCCTCCGTGACCGGGCGGACCCGGTCGGTCACTGCCGGTCGGGGAGGCGACGACCGGCGACGAAAAGTCTGAGGACACGATGTCGTATCGGACGCGCGGCGTCTACCCCGGGGTGTCCGATGTGCCTGTCGTCATTGTCGCTTTTTTCGGCCCGTCCGGCCCAACCGGGCGAGCCGACGGCGTCACTCGGTACGGGGGCCGTGCACCGGGACCGGCGGGGGCGGCGCGGCGAACCACGGGTCGGCGGTCAGCTCCCGGTACGCGGCCAGCCCCTCCGGGTCGTCGTTGAACGTGCTGTCGTACACGGGCTTCGTGTTCTGCTTCGCGGCGAAGTAGACCACCGCCTTGATCTGCGGGTGCCGCTTGACGTAGTCGCGGGCCTCGCTCAGCCAGGCGGCGCGCTGGCCGGGCCCGCCCGGGTACGTCACCCCGAACTCGCCGATCACCACCGGCCGGGGGTGCTTGGCGGCGAAGGCCATGAAGGTGTCCATCTGCTCGGCGAAGCCGTCGAACTCCTTGCCCGGGTACACGTCGGTGCAGAGCCAGTCGACCTGGTCGTCGCCCGGGTAGTACGCGGCGGCGTTGCGCTTCTCGTCGACGAAACCCTGCACGTGCGGACACCAGACGAAGCCGGCGTTGGTGGCCCCCACCTCGGTGAAGATGCCCCGGATCCGCTTCCAGGCGGCGACGTAGTCCTCCGGGGAGTGCACGCTCTGGGTCAGGTTGGGGCGGTCCATCTCCCACCGCCAGCGCAGCAGCAGCGGCACCCCGAACTGCTTGATCTTCTCGGCCCGCTGCCGGATCAGCTGGTCGTACACCCCGTCCCGGATGGACCGGGTGTCGGCGCCGGACCAGGAGATCATTTGAAGCTTCCCGGCCGCCTGGAACGCGTGCTCGGTGGGGCCGGGGAAGTCGTCCTCCCAGTCGTGGAACATGTGCGCAAGGACGACCTTGCCACGGGTCTGTTCCCCGAACGCGGTCAGCGCCTCGACCCGACCCTCCGGGGTCTGCCAGTCCGGCTTCACCCAGGCGCCCAGCCAGACGCCCTCCCCGGGCAGTTCGGGGCCGCGCCCGGTGGTGCGCAGGCCGTCCGCCGGGCGGGGGCTCGGGCCCGGCGCGGTGCCGGTCGGTGTGGCCGGCGGCGGCACGAAGTCCGGAGCCGGCTTGGAGCACGCCGACACGGCCAGCGCCGATCCGAGCAGGAGCACCACCGCCGTCTGGAACCGCTTCATCGTTGCCGTACCTTCCCCGTGCTGAGGCCACCGGCGTGCCGATGGCGGACGTTCAGTGGACAGGCCCGCGGTCGGGACCTCAGCGCCGCCGACCCCGGCGCAGCGCCCGCAGCGCGTCGAGTTGGAGCACCCGGCGCAGCCGCCACACCCCGGCGGCGTACCCGGCGGCACCGAGCACCGCCAGCACGGCCAACGTGACCGGCCCGACGTCGGCCACCGTGCGGGCCAGCAGCGCCGGCACTCCGAAGCAGGCCACCGCCAGCCCGGCGGCGGCGAGCGTGCCCCGGCCGAACGGGTGCAGCCGGTACGCGTGGTGCAGCTGGGCCAGCGGCACCAGGTTGGTGATCAGGATGGACGCCGACCAGGCGACCGCCGCCCCCATGATGCCGAAGCGCGGGATGAGCAGCACGTTGAGCACCACGTTGACGACCGTGCCGGCCAGCGCGTTGTAGAACGTCCAGGACGTCCGGCCGGCCATGTTGAGCACCGTGTCGACCATGCCGCAGCCGGTGGCCACCAGCATGCTCAGCGCCAGGAACACGGTCACCCGCTGGCCGGCGGCGTACCCGTCGCCGAACAGGTGCAGCATCGGCTCGGCGAAGACCGCGAAGAGCAGGTACGCCGGCCAGGCCAGCAGCACCAGCCACCCCGTGGCGGCCTGGTAGAGCCGGCCGGCGGCGGCCCGGTCGTCGCGGACGAGGTGCTCGGCCAGCCGGTGCTGCACGGCGGTGGACAGCGCCTGCCCGGAGAGCTGCCCGAGGGCCAGGAACCGGGTGGCCGCCGTGTAGAGCGCAGCCTCGGACAGCCCGCGCAGCGCGCCGAGCAGCACGATGTCGAGCCGCTGCACCGCCATCTGGGCCAGCCCGCTCAGCGCCCGGGGGCCGCTGTAGCGCCAGTACGGCCAGAACTCTTCCCGCAGCGACACCGGCGGGGCCTGCGCCCCCCGCTCGGCCCGCCGGACCAGCCGGGCCAGCCACACGGTGCCGAGCAGCGCTGCGGGCAGGTAGGGCAGCGCCCAGGCCAGCGGCAGGGCGGTGGTGGCGGAGAGACCGAACAGGGCGACCAGGCCCACCCCGACCAGTTGCAGCCCGGTCCGACCGAGCCGCTCGACCAGCAGCAGCGGGCGCATCTTGCCGAACCCCCGGCAGGCGGCCAACGCGAAGTCGCAGAGCGCGGCCACCGGCACGAAGACCAGCAGCACCCGCAGCGCCCGCACCGCCCCGGGCACCGGCTCGTCGAAGGTCAGCGCCACGATCCGCGGGGCGGCCCACCAGCCGGCCAGCGCGATCAGCGTGCCGAACAGCACCACCGGCAGCAGCCCGACCAGCACCGACGCGCGGATGCGCTCCGGCTGGCCGAGGGTGCGGTAGCGGCTCAGGAAGTAGACCGAGCCGACGCCGGTGCCCAGCCGGGCCGCCGCGTACGCGATCATGAAGGCGCTGGTGGCGGCGAAGAAGAGGCCCGCGTCCGCCATGGACCAGGCCCGGGTGACGACGATGTTCAGGCCGAACCCGGCGACCGCCGCGACCGCCACCCCGAGCAGGTTCGCCACCCCGTGCCGGGCCGCCCCGCCCAGCTCGCCGCCCGGTGACCGGGCCGGCGCTACCGTCGCCACGACGGCACGCGTCCCCACCAGGCGCTCAACCGCTCGTCGTACGGGGCGAAGTGCTCCTCCAGCCGGGCCTGCAGCGCCGGGTCCATGGGCGAGCGGGACCGGGCGTTGTGCTTGCCGAACGAGATCCCCGCCCAGTGCGGCAGGCCGAGGAAGTCGCAGACCGCGTCGAACGCCGGCCGGGGGTCGGCGAAGAAGTCGTCCGCGTCGACCACGTGCAGCCGATCCCGACCGAAGATCGACTCCAGCCGTTCGAGCTGCTCGACGTAGCGTCCCCGGGTCAGGTAGGCGTTGTGCTGGTAGTGGTTGCTGTGCGCGGTCGGGTCGGCGAGCAGCCGCTCCCGCTCACCGGCGATCCGCTCCTCCTCCAGCTCCAGGGCGCGCTCGAAGCCCTCCGGCTCGAAGCCCCGGGCCGCCTCGTGCGAGTGCGCCGAGTACGCCCGCTCCACCGGGTCGCGCAGCAGCACCAGCAGCCGCACGTCCGGCAGGTCCCTCGCGATCCGCTCGCCGGCCAGCGGGTGGAACATGTAGTACGGGCTCGACTCGCCGGTCACCCCGCGCACCCCCGCCCGCTCCCGGACCGCCTCGGCCTGCCGGACGGTCGGGAAGTGCCCCAGGTACCAGTCCATCCCCCGGTCGTAGCCGGTGTCGAAGTAGTGCACGCCCTTGTGGTAGTTCGCCGGCAGCACCGCCGGGTGCTGCGAGAGGGTCTTGAACAGCGACGTCGTGCCGCACCTCTGGGCACCCACGATGAGGAAGTCGGGGGCGAGCCGCGACCCGGCGGTCCACCGGCCGTACGTCCGACTCACCGACCGCACCGCGCGCCGCGCCTGTGCCTTTACCAACGTCACTTCGCCACTCCTCCCGCGCCCGGCCGACCGGCCAGGTGATCCTCCACCGCCGGCAACAGCCAGGCGGCCACGTGTCCCAGCCGGGCGCCCGCCTCGGCCTGCCGGTCGCGCAGGTACCGCGCGGCCAGCTCGACCAGGTAGAGCACCGCCACCAGATCGGCCACCCCGGCCGGCTGCCCGAACTCCGCCAACGCCCCGGCCGCGTCGGCGATCAGCCGCCCGGCCGCCACCCGCGGCTCCACGCCGGCCCGGGTGATCGCCGTCTGCACCCGACGGTGCAGGGCGTCGAAGCCGACCGGCACGTCGTCGGCGAACCGTTCCCAGTCCCAGACCAGCACCCGGCCGTCGGCCAGGGCGGCGCTGTTGCCGCCGTTCCAGTCGCCGTGCCAGGCGCCGAGGTCGAGCACCGGGTCGGCGCGGCGAACCTCGGCCAGCACGGCGCGCAGCCGGGCCGCCTCCGGGCGGTCGCCGAGCGCCGCCAGCTCGCCGGCGAGTCGCCGGGCATGGGCGCTCTCGCCGTACGGCCGGCGGTCGACGCCGACGCAGCGGCTCACCGCGACCATGGCGGCCCGCTCCGCCTCGGCGGCCCGAGCGGGGGCGGCCCGGGGCAGGCCCACCGGCAGGGCGCTCTGCACCAGCAGGGCGTGCCCGCCCCAGGTGCCGTGGTGCAGCACCTCGGCCGCTGCGATTCCGGGCAGGTCGAGCGTCGCCAGCCGGCCCAGCACCGCCGCCTCGGCGTCGACCAGGGCCCGGGTGAGCGGGTCGACGCCGAGCTTGGCGTACCCGATGGGGTCGCCGACAGCGTCGAGGAGCTGGACCACCGGCTTGCGGTTGGCCCGGGCCGGACCGATGTGGATGCTCAGCAGCGCCGGCCGGCCCAGCACGGCGGCGAGGTGCGCGTCGAGCGCGTCGGCGGCGGCGTCGACCACCAGCCGGTCCCGGAACGCGAGCCGGCCCAGCCCGGTGCGGAACGCCGCCGCCAGCACCGCGCGGCGCAGCCGGGCCTTCGCCCCCTGCGCCTCGGTGGAGTGCCGGACCGCGCCCGCCGCCGCCCGCCGGGAGCCGGCCGGGACCAGCAGCCGGGGTCGCGCGGCCGACGGGACCACCGCGAAACCGGCCCGGCCGCCGCGCCGCAGCGCCGGTCGGGCCGGCGCCGGCCAGACCACGCCGGCCAGCTCGGGCAGGTACGCGCCGCGGGCGTCCGCGCCCGGGGGTGGGGTGAGCATCAGTGGGACCGCCGTTCCGGCCACGCGCGCGGGCCCGTCGTCTCCAGTGCGGCGAGCCGGGCCTCGCGGCGCAGTTCGCGCAGGTGCAGGTCGTTGCGGGCGAGCAGCGCCACGCTGATCAGCCCGTACGCCAGGGTGGTGTTGAGCGAGCCGTAGAGGAACTGGAAGAACAGCATCAGGATCAGCACCAGGCTGCCGGCGATGCCGATCGGGGTGTGGTCGTGCCGGAACCGCCACAGGCACCAGAGGAAGAACGCGCTGTAGCAGAACGCGCCCACCCACCCCTGGCCGGTCAGCAGGTTCCACAGCTGGCCGTTGCTGCCCAACTCCCGGTTGCCGCACTGCTTGCAGTCGGCCGACTTGCCGATCGCGATGGACCGGTTGCTGCCGATCAGCGCCCGGTTGCCGCCGTAGCCGAGCACCGGTGAGTGGTTCGCCGCCTCCACCGCCCCGTTGGACAGGGTGGACCGGATGTCGTCGCTGTGCCCGTTGGCCATCCGCTCGTTGAGCAGGGCACCCAACGGCGAGGCGAGCACCGCCACCCCGACCAGGCCGGTGGCCAGCGCCAACCCGACCAGGACGACGATCCGGCCGCGCAGCGCCATCCGCACCGCCACGTACACCGCGCCGATCACCAGGCCGATCCACAGCCCCCGGTTGAGCGAGTAGACGATCGGGAAGATGGCGGCGGCCACCACCAGGTACCCGGTGAGCCTGCGCGGCCCCCGGCCGAGGACCACCCAGCCGACGATGAACCAGATCAGCAGGATCGCCATGTTCTCGCCCCAGGTGTTGGTGTACTCGAAGGGGGCGGCCGGGCGGGGCGAACTGGCTTCCCCGGCGAGCACCTCCTGCACCTGGGCGACCTCGACGTGCATCAACCGGTTGACGAACGGTTCCTTGGCGATGGCGGCGGGGAGGATGTAGTTCAGCGGCGCGACGAACTTGAGCTGGGGAAACAGCGCGCCGACGTACCCGCCGACGACGGTGATCACGGCCATGAAGCCGAACAGCTTCACCAGCCGCTTGCGGGGCAGCTCGCGCTCGCTGAGGTTGAGCACGTACAGCATCGTCACGGTCAGCGCGGTGTAGTTCATCACCCGGATGCCCCAGCCGATGTACCGGCCGGACCCGTTCGGGGTGAGCGTGTTGGGGGCGGTGATGTCGAGCATCAGCCCGGACAGCACCACCCAGGCCAGCAGGATCAGCCAGATGCCGAAGCCCGGCGGCACCCGCACGGCGCCGCGCCGGTAGAGCTGGAAGCCCATCGGGACGGCCAGGATGGCGAAGATGAACGAGGGCAGGCCGAGCGCCCACCACAGCGGGTACAGCACGAAGAGCGCGGTCACCGGCCAGGCGACGGGCAGCCGCAGCGACCAGCGGCGAGCCCCGCCGGCCGGCGGGCTCTGCGGCGGGTCGGCCGGACGGCGACCGGCCCGCGCCGGCTCCGGCCCGGGGTTGGGCCGGAGCGGGGCGGCCGTGGTCATGTCACGCTGACCTTGGCGGTCTTCGGGGCGTAGATCACCCAGGCCGGTCCGGGCTGCGGGCGGATCTGGTAGCCGGCCGTGTCGGTGACGTTGCACACCAGCTTCTGCCCGGGCTTGCTCCACTGCGCCTTCGCGCTGGACGGCCCGGACACCACCACCGCGGCCCCGGACCCGTACACGTTCGCCCCCGGCAGGGAACGGGGGCTGGGCTTGCGGACGTCGATGGTGCGGTACTCCATCGTCAGCACGACCACCGAGGCGACGCTCACCGTGGCCTTGCCGACCCGGCCGCGCCACGACGAGCTGGCCGCGTCGTACGTCCAGGTCTGGCCGGGGTGGCCGGGCGCGGTGACGGTCAGCCTGCCGGCCGGGGTGACGCCCTGACTGGCCAGCGCAGTCCCCGGGATGGCGTGGTCGAAGACGCGGGTCGGCGCGGGGCCGCCCTTCGGGGCCGCCTGCCGCAGCGCGGCGACGGACGCCTGGCCGGACGGGAACGCGGCCGAGCGCTGCGCCGGGGTCACCCCCGGCAGGTCCGCCGCCTCGAACTGGCGGAGGAACCCGGTGGGCCCGCCGGCGTAGCCGACGAACGGGCGCAGCACGCCGACCGTGCGGATGTCCACCGGCCGGATCTCGGCGACCGGTCCCACCCGGGCGGCGTCCCGGGACTGGTAGACCGCAGTCAGGTGCAGGCTCTCCGACTCGGCGAACTCCTGGTAGACCAGGTCGGCCTCGGCCAGCCCGGCCGGGCTGGTGCCGGCGGTCACCCGCAGCGGCACCACCACGGCCTGGCGGGCGGCCGTCGCCGCCGCGACCGGCTTTCCGGACAGCGGCGCGGCCGGCAGGCTCGGGGTGGGGCTGGGCCGGGGTGCCGGGGAACCCGGGTCCACCACGTTCGTCGCGCCGGGCGCCTGCTCCTCGGCGCAGCCGGCGCCGAGCGCGGCGACGAGCACGACCGCGAGCGTCGTGCCCAGCGTCCGCCGGCGGGTCACTCCCGCTCCTCGACCGGGTCGAGGGCCATCGAGTACCGGCTGGGGTCGGGGCCGTCGGTGTCCCGGGCGGAGCGGTAGACGGTGGACTTGCCGGTGGGCTTCTGCTGGGCCGCCGGCTTCGGCGGCCCGGGCGGCGGGGCCTGGCCCGACTTGGCCATGCCGGGCGGGACCGGGCCCGACTTGCCCGTGCCGGGCGGGGCGGGGGCCGGCCTGGCGGCGGTGTCCCGGGCACCCGCGCCGGCTCGGGGCAGGATCATCGTGGACTCGAAGTTCGGCGCGCCCGGCTGGGGCCGCCCGGCGGGCGTCGGCCGCGGGCGGGGCGACGGCGGGCCCTCCCGGCGGGCCGGCGAGGTGGGCGGGGCCGGCCGGACCGTCGGGCCCCGGTCGGTCAGCCGGGGGGTCAGCACCGCGCCGAGGACCGGCGCGTCGACCTGCTCGAACTGCCGCATCGCGGCGGTGATCTCGCTGCTGCGGGTCTGCCCGCCCTCGACCACCAGGATCACGCCGTCCACGTGCCGGGCCAGCGCCTGCGCCTCGACCGCCGCCGTCGGCTGGGCCGTCTCGATCAGCACGTGGTCGAAGCGGGCGGCCAACTCGGCGAGGATCTCCAGCATGGTGGCGACGGGCAGCTCCACCTCGGTGTCGAGGTTGCCCGGGAGCAGCACCCGGAGCTGGTTCAGGCCGGGGGCCGGGGTCAGCGCGGTGAGCGCCGAGACGTCGTGGCGCAGCACGTCGGCGAGGGTGTGCCGGGGCCGGACCCCGTCGAGCATCCCGGCCAGCGGGGAGTCCGGCTTGGTGGTGACCACCGCGACCTGTGCCCCGGTGCGGGCGTACGCCGCGGCGAGGTTGCCGACGACGAAGCCGGCGGCCGGGCCGGGGGAGGTGTCGGTGAGCAGCAGCAGACGGCCCCGCCCGGGCCGCGATTCGGGCATGGTGGACTGCAACACGTTGCGCAGCCGGCCGAGCTCCCGGGAGACCTCGTGGGCCGCCGGCAGGACGGTCAGCCCGGTCGGCCGGGGCGGCAGCTCCAGCAGCATCGGCAGGCCGAGCCGCTCGGCCACGTCCCGGCCGCGCCGGACCCGGGTGTCCAGCCGGTCCAGCACCAGGGCGACCACGATCCCGAAGAGCAGCCCGGCGCCGAGGCCGCTGGCCAGGTTGAGGGTGGTGTTCGGGGAGCTGGGCTTTCGGGGCAGCGCGGCGTCGGAGATGATCTCGCCGGGGTCGAGCACGATGCTCAGCAGCGGGCTCAGCCGGCTGTTGAGGCTGGCGAGCTGGTTGGTCAGCACGTTCCGGTCGGCCTCGGCGCGGGCCCGCTCGACCGAGTTGGACGGGGTCCCGGCGATCTTCCCGGCGACTGCGGCGAGCTGCTTGTTGGTCTCGGTGATCTGCTGCTTGAGCGCGGTCGTCTCGTTCTCCAACGACCGGGTGGCGGTGGCCAGCCGCAGGTCCAGGTACGCCTGGGCGAAAGAGTGTGACCCGGCCTGCGCAGCCTCGGGGCTCTGCGCCTCGTACACGATCTGGAGCACCTGACTGTTCGGCGGCACGGTTACCGACAGTGAGCGGACCAGGTCCTCCGGCGGGATGGCCGTCTTCAGCAGGGCCCGAGCCCGTTCGGCCACCACCAGGGAGCGGACCACCTGGGCCTCGGTGTCCAGGTTGACCTTGGTGCCCTGGTTGGCGTCCTGGCCGACCTGGCGGACCAGCAGCGACGTCGTCGAGACGTACGTGCGGGTCTGCACCTGGCTGACCAGCATGCCGGCGCCCGCGCCCAGCAGCGCGGCCACCACGAGGATCCACCACCGGCGGCGCAGCCACTCGAGGTAGGTCATCAGCGTGGGACCGTCTGAATCGCGCAGATCGGCGTGGTGAGGCGAGGGCATCGGGCTGTGTCGCTTCCTGTGGACCGGGACCGGCCAGTCGGCCGCAGCGGGCGGCACCATGGCGGAACCCTGAGTCTCCCCGATCCGGGCGGTGAGGGGAAGCCGACGAAGGTCCGCTTCTCCGCAGCCGGGTTCGGGAGGCAGGATGGGGGGGTGCGGTTTTGCTACCACATCCAGAGCCACCGGTCCCCCGAACAGATGAACCGGCTGGTCCACGCCGTGAAGCGGTACAGCCCGGACAGCGTGGTGCACATCAGCCACGACGTCAACGGCCCCCCGCTGGACCTCACCGAGCTGCGCTCGCTGCCCGACGTCGTCGTGCAGACACACGAGGGCGGTTATGGTGACTTCAGTCATGTGGACCGCTACATGGCTGCCGTGGACTGGCTGAACGACGAGGGGGTGCAGGTCGACTGGCTGGTGAACATCACCGGTCAGGACTACCCCCTGCGGCCGCTCGGCGAGTGCGAGGCGGAGCTGGTCGACTCGGGCGCGGACGGGTTCATGGAGTACTGGGACGCGTTCGGCCCGGACAGCCACTGGCCGAGCCGCCGGGTCCGGTCCCGCTACCACTTCCAGCACCGCCGACTGCTCCCGCTCACCCCCCGGGGCAAGAAGCTGCTCCGCCCGATCCAGGCGATCAACCGGGTGCAGCCGCTGGTCCGGGTGCACGTGTCGTACGGGCTGGCGGTGGGCCGCCGGGCCCGCACCCCGTTCGGGCCCGACCTGCGCCTGCACGGCGGGTCGGCGTTCACCTCCCTGAGCTGGCCGGTGGTGGCGTACCTGCGGGAGTACTTCGACCGGCGGCCGGACGTGGTGTCGTATTTCCGACGCTGCCTCTCCCCGGTGGAGGCCGTCTTCCAGACCATCGCGTGCAGCTCCGGGCTGTTCAACCTGGTGCCGGACTGCAAGCGGTACTTCGACTTCCGGGACAGCACCTTCAACCACCCGAAGTCGCTGACCGCCGAGGACCTGCCCCGGGCGCTGGCCAGCGGGGCGCACTTCGCCCGCAAGTTCGACTACGAGCGCGCCCCGGAGCTGCTGGACACCCTCGACGCCCACCTGGCCGCCGCCCGCCCCTGAGCCCGCCGCCCGGGTCGAGCCACGCACGGGGTCGGCGGGGAGCGGCGGGCGGGTCAGCGGTAGTCGTAGCGGCGGCGCAGCGGCCAGGTCAGCGCGCCGACCAGCCGGCGGTGGCCCGGGGCGTACTCCCGGCGCCACTTCTCGTCCAGCGCCAGGGTGATGGGACCGCTACGCATCCGGATCCGGCCACCGGCGACCGCGTGCGAGCCGGCCTGGTCGAACTCGTTGTCCCGCAGGAACTCCAACGGGTCCACGACGCCGGTCACGTCGGCGGTGAGCGCGGCGATCCGGCCCAGCTCGGCGCGCGGGTCGCGGACCAGGTCCTCGTACCGGACGGTGACCCGGGGGACGCCACGGCGGGCCAGCGCGGCCACCATCGCGTTGACGGTGACCCAGCGGCGGGCGGTCAGCCGGGCCGAGCGCTGGTTCATCCGGCCCTTCGTCGAGGTGCCCTCGGGCAGCTCGACGACCTGGCTCCAGGAGTACGCCACCCCGCGCGGGTCGCGCAGCACGTGCACCAGCCGCAGGTCGATCTGCGGGGCCCGGGCCAGGATGTACGCCAGCGAGGGGCGCTTGGTCGAGTCCACCACCACCTTCGCCCCGGACACGTCGGCCACCGCCCGGTAGAGCTTCGTCAGCAGCTCGGTGTAGCGGTCCAGGTCCCGTCGGAACGCCGGGGACATCCGGGAGTTCACGATCAGCGGCAGCTTTCCGGTGGCGTCGACCCGGCGTTGCAACGCCCGCACGTCGGCCACGTCGACCTGGGTCCACCCGCCGTACGCCCGCCGACCGACCTCGCCCCAGAACGGGCAGGCGTCGAAGTGCTCCCCGCAGGCGCAGCGGAAGTTCCGCTCGACGCCGGACTGCCACAGGTAGAACAGCTCGCCGACGTCGCAGTGCCCGACGAACTGGCCGAGCATCAGGTCGAGCAGGGTCGAGCCGCTGCGCGGCATACCGCAGACATACAGGACGGTGACCGCCCGACTGCCGCCGCCCTGCGCCGCCTCGGCCGTGTCGGTCATCCGCCATCCTCTCGCCCGGGTTGCTGTCAGCAGGCAGTCTAGGCACGGGACGGCGGAGTGAGGCACTGGCGGAAGGGCCGCAGCCGATCATCCGACAGGTCCGATGATGGTGAGAGCCACTTATGTTCCCGGCCGGGTGGCCGATACATTGTTGCGGCGTCGTGCCGTCCGGTCGACCGCCCCGTTGGGCGTGTCCCGGGGCGCGGCCGGGGCCGTGGGAGGCGGGTGACGTGGAGTCTGGTGAAGTCATGCTCGTCGGATCCAGCGGCGGGCACCTCGCCCAGCTGGTGGCGCTGCAACCGTGGTATCGCGACCGGGCCCACTCCTGGGTCACGTTCGACACCCCGGACGCCCGGTCGCTGCTCGACGGCGAGGACGTGGTCTGGGCACATCACCCGACCACCCGCAACGTGAAGAACCTGGCCCGCAACATGTGGCTCGCCGTCCGGGTGTTCCGCGGGCGGGACGTCGCCGCTGTGGTCACCACCGGCGCCGGGGTCGCCGTGCCGTTCGTGGTGGTGGCCCGGCTGCGCCGCATCCCCACCGTCTACATCGAGGTGTATGACCGGATCGACACCGCGACGCTGTCGGCCCGGCTGTGCCGGCCGTTCCTCTCCGCGATGCTCGTGCAGTGGGAGGAGCAGCGCCGGCTCTACCCGAAGGCGACCGTAGTGGGAAACCTGCTGTGAGCCTGCCCATCCCCCGCCAGCGCACCAACACCCCGGCCCGGCGCACCGTGCTGGCCATGGTCGGCACCGACGTGCACCGGTTCGACCGGCTGGTCGAGTGGCTGGAGCGCTGGCACGCCGGCCGCGACGCCCTCGCCCCCGAGGTTCGCCTCGTCGTCCAGCACGGGCGCAGCCGCGCGCCCAGGCTCGCCGACGCGGCCCCGTTCCTGGCCCACGACGAGCTCCAGCGGGCGATGACCGAGGCCGACCTGGTGGTCTGCCACGGCGGGCCGGCCACCATCACCGAGGCGCGCCGGCACGGGCACCTGCCGATCGTGGTGCCCCGGGACCCGACCAGGAACGAGCACGTCGACGACCACCAGCAGCTCTTCTCCCGCCGCCTCGGCGTGGCCGGGATGGTCCGGCTGGCCGAGTCAGAGGCCGACCTGGTCGCGGCCCTCGACCGGGGGGTGGCCGACCCACGGGCGTACGCGCTGTCTGCCGACCCGGGCCGGCCCGACCCCCGCGTTGCCGCCGCCACGGCGGTGGGCCGGATCGTCGAGGACCTGGTCCGGACCAGCCGGGAGCCGGGGCGGCGCAGGTGGTGGCGGTGAACGCCCGGGTGCTGTTCGTCGGCGGCCTCGGCCGCAGCGGCTCCACGCTGCTGGAGCTGATCCTCGCCCAGCACCCCGACGTCTGCGCCGTCGGTGAGGTGGTCCACCTGTGGGAGCGGGCCCTCGGCGGCGACGAGCGGTGCGGCTGCGGGGAGCGGTTCACCGCCTGCGACTTCTGGCAGCGGGTCGGCGAGCACGCGTTCGGCGGCTGGTCGGCCGTCGACCGCGACGACGTGCTCGCGCTCAAGGCCACCGTCGACCGGACCCGGCACATCCCCCGGCTGGCCCGGGGCGACCTGCCCGCCGCCGAGCTGGCCCAGGTGCGTCGCTACGCCGACTTCTACACCCGGATCTACGCCGCCGCGATGGCGGTGACCGGGGCGCAGGTCGTGGTGGACTCCAGCAAGCACGCCTCGACGGCGTTCGCGTTGCGCTGGGCCGACGACCTCGACCTGCGGGTGCTGCACCTGGTCCGGGACAGCCGGGCGGTGGCCCACTCGTGGGCGAAGCAGGTGCGCCGGCCCGAGGTGGTGGACGCCGAGGCGTACATGCCGACCTTCTCGCCGTTCACGGTGAGCAAGCTGTGGACGGCGCAGAACGCCGCGTTCCACCTGCTCGCCACCCGGGCGCCGGTGATCCGGCTGCGCTACGAGGACTTCACCGCCGACCCGCGCGGCACCGTCGCCCGGGTCCGTCGCTTCGCCGGCCTGGCAGACACCCCGGACGCGCTGCGGGTGCTCGACCCGACGCCCACACCGCTGGTCCGGGCGCACAGCATCGCCGGCAACCCGCTGCGGTTCAATGCGGGGCCGCTGCGGGTCCGGCAGGACGATGCCTGGCGCACGGCCCTGCCCTCGCGCAGCCGGGCGGTGGTGAGCGTCGCGACGCTGCCGCTGCGGCTGCGGTACGGATACGTCGGCCTCGGCCGCCCGGGCTCCACGGAGGCACCATGACCGAGCCGTTGAACGAGCACCCGTCGGTGACCGCGGTGGTCCCCACCCGGGACCGCCCGGAGCTGCTGCGCAAGGCCCTCGACGCGATCCTCGGCCAGGAATACCCCGGCCCGGTCGACGTGGTGGTCGTCTACGACCAGTCCGAGCCGGATCGTTCGCTGGCCGACGACCCCCGGGTCACCGTGCTGGTCAACCAGCGCACCCCGGGCCTGGCCGGCAACCGCAACACGGGCATCCTGGCCGCCACGGGCGACCTGGTGGCGTTCTGCGACGACGACGACGAGTGGCTGCCCGGCAAGCTCGCCGCGCAGGTGGCCGCGCTGCGCGCCGCCCCGGACGGGGCGTTCGTGAGCTGTGGCATCCGGGTCGACTACGACGGCCGTCCCCCGGTCGACCGGGTGCTCTCGGTGGACCGGGTGCCGCTGGCCGCCCTGCTGCGGGACCGGCACACCGAGCTGCACCCGTCGACGTTCCTGATCCGCCGGGACGCGCTGCTCGCCGGGATCGGGCTGGTCGACGAGGAGATCCCGGGCAGCTACGCGGAGGACTACGAGTTCCTGCTCCGGGCCGCCCGGCACGCCCCGCTGGTGAACGTCGTCGAGCCGTACGTGACGGTGCGCTGGCACAAGCAGTCGTTCTTCGCCCAGCGCTGGGAGACCATCGCCACGGCGTTGCAGTGGCTGCTCGGCCGGTACCCGGAGTTCGCCACCGTGCCGGCCGGCGAGGCCCGGGTCAGCGGGCAGATCGCCTTCGCCCAGGCGGCGATGGGCAACCGGGGCGAGGCGGTCCGCTGGGCCCGGCGCACGCTGTCCCGCAACCCCCGGGAGCCGCGCGCGTACCTGGCCCTAGCCGTGGCCAGCCGGGCCGTCGACCCCGACCGCGTCCTGCGTACGCTGCACAAACGCGGCCGGGGGATCTGAGCGTCAGGAGGCGGCGCACCAGGCCCGCCACGCCTCCTGGCTCGGCGCGTCGGTGAGCCGGAAGTCGCCCCCGGCGACCTGGTAGTCGTAGTAGGCCACCCACAGCGGGCGCTGGCCGTCGAGGTACCGGCTCATCGCCCGGATCCACGCGGCCCGCCCCGCGCCGCTGTCCCCGGCGATCCGGACGCTGCCGGTCTCGGCGAGCCCCCACGGCTTCCCGAGCGCCTTCGACTTGGCGATCATCGGGGTGAAGACCTGCGCGGGGTCGGTGTACCGGTTGAACTTGCCGCCGCTGTTGTAGCAGTCCCAGCCGAGCACGTCGATCGCGTCGCCGCCCGGCCAGTAGTCCTCGAAGGTGCGGCGCGAGCTCGGGTTGAGCGTCCAGCACATGAGGATCAGCGTGGCCCGCAGCCGGGCGTTGCCGGCCCGGTCGGCGATCCCGGCGAGCCGCTGCCACGCGGCCCGGTACTGCGCGGCGGTGTACGAGCCCTGGGCGATGTCGTTCTCCGGCTCGTGGAAGTACGACCAGTAGACGTCCAGGTTGCGGGGGACGGAGCGGAACCAGGCGGCGAGCCGGGAGTCGTGCCGGCCGGCGGCCACCTCGCCGGGCGGCGCCTTGAACGAGACCACCACGGTCCGGTCGGCGGCGTCGGCGCGGCTGCCGGACCAGGACGGCGGCAGGCCGGGGTAGAAGACCCGGACCATGCGCAGCGGCCCGTAGCTGCGGTCGGACCGGGCCAACCCGGCGGCGAAGTTCTCCCCGTCCTTGAGGTGGATGCTGGCCCCCGGGAGGGTGTTCCGGCCGCCCGGGAACACGCCGGCCTCCGTCCCGCCGCTGACGCTCGGGCTCGGCGAGGCGGACTTCGGGCTGTTGCCGAAGCCCTCGTCCCCGCTCGGCGTCGGCCGGGCGCCGGGGGCGGCCGGGCCGAGGCCCGCACCCTCGGACGCGGCGTCGGTGACCGTCGGGGCCGGCCGCCCGGGCAGGTCCCCGTTGGTGGCCAGGGCCACCGTGGTGCCCAGCGCCACCGCGCTGGCGGCCACCGGGAGCAGCAGCCACCGGCCGAGCCGGCGGCGCGGGCCGCCGGGTTCGGCCGGGGCAGGGGGCAGGGCGGGTGCGGTGGTGGGGCCGGAGCTCATGACCCTCCTCGGGTCGGCGGTGTCGATGGGACCGGGCGGGAGCACCACGACCGCGCCCGCCGGGCGGCGGATCCGTCGGTCAACGGTGGCGGTCGATGGCCGTCAGCAGGGACTCCGCGTGCTCCGGGCGGCAGACCAACAGGTCCGGCAGGCGCGGGTCGTCCCGGTTGTAGCGCAGCGGCGAGCCGTCGATCCGGGACGCGTGCATGCCGGCGCCCAGGGCGACCGCGACCGGGGCCGCCGAGTCCCACTCGTACTGGCCCCCGGCGTGCACGTACGCGTCGACCTCGCCGGTCACCACCGCGCAGACCTTCACCCCGGCCGAGCCCATCGGCACCGCCCGGGCGCCGATGCCCTCGACCAGTTCGCCCACGAACGCGGGCGGCCGGCTGCGGCTCACCGCGATCCGCAGCGGCCCGGCCACGGCGGGCGCGGCGGGTACGGCGGTGCCCAGAACCAGCGGCGTGCCGTCCGGCGCGGTACGGGCCGGCATGCCGACCGCGCCGGCCACCAGCGCGCCGTCCGGGCCGGCCGAGCGCTGCCAGAGCGCCACGTGCACCGCCCAGTCGTCGCGGCCGGACTCGGAGAACTCGCGGGTGCCGTCGAGCGGGTCGATGATCCACACCCGGTCCGCCTCCAGCCGTGCGGGACGGGCCCCGGCGGACGGGTCGCCGGCCCAGGCACGCCGGCTGTCGGCCTCTTCCTCGGAGAGCACCGCGTCGGCGGGCCGCCACCGGGCCAGGGCGGTCGACATCAGGTCGTGGGAGACCTTGTCGCCGGCGTTCTTGAGCGCCGTTGGGTCGGCGAAGCCCTGCTCCGCGCGCAGCGCGGTCAGCGCCGTGCCGGCCTCGCCGGCCAGCCACTGCGCGAAGGCCTGGTCGTCGAGCCGACCCGTACCATCCTCGGTCACGTGAATCTCACCACTCCTTCGGTGCCGGTGCTGGTGCCGTCTGTCGGCGTCGTGCGGACGCCCATCCTTCGGCGGTCGTGGGGACGCGGCCAGGGACCGGTCCGATAATCGACACCTGAGTGTCGCGCACCTCCGGCCGCTTTCGCCTCGGCCGTTCCGCCGCCCGTCCACTGCCCGCATGTTGAACTTGGCGTGTATGCCGGTCGGACCGCCGGGCCCAGGCCCTAGGCTCGTCCGCATGACCGCCGAGCAGCTGATCTCCTTCGCCCGTGGGGCTCCCTCGCTGGACATCGTTGATGTCGAGGGGCTCAAGGCCGCCGCCGTCCGTGCCTTCGACGCCGACCCCGCCGGGGTCACGGCCTATGGCACCTCCGTCGGCTACCCGCCCCTGCGGAAGTGGATCGCCGAGAAGCACGGCGTCGAGGCCGACCAGGTGCTGATCACCAACGGTTCGCTCCAGGCCGACGCGTTCCTGTTCGATCACCTGGTCCGCCCCGGCGACGCGGTTGTGGTCGAGCGCCCGACGTACGACCGGACGCTGCTCAACCTCCAGCGGATGGGCGGCGAGATCCACGGCGTGACGATCCAGCCGGACGGCCTGGACATCGCCGAGCTGCGCAAGCTGCTGGAGTCCGGGGTCCGCCCGAAGCTCGCGCACGTCATCCCCAACTACCAGAACCCGGCCGGGGTCACGCTGTCGCTGGAGAAGCGGCGGGAGCTGCTCGACCTGGCGGCCGAGCACGGCTTCATCATCTTCGAGGACGACCCGTACGCCGACATCCGGTTCCGGGGCGAGCCGCTGCCGTCGATGCTCTCGCTCGACACCCGGGGCGTGGTGGTGCACGCCTCCAGCTTCACCAAGACGGTCTGCCCGGGGGTGCGGGTCGGCTACCTGATCGGGGCGGCGGACCTGATCGCCGACATCGCGAGGAAGGCGACCAGCCTCTACATCTCGCCCGGCATGGTGTCCGAGGCGATCGTGCACCAGTTCTGCGTCTCCGGCGACATCACCCGTTCGATCGAGACGGTCAGCACCGCGCTGGGCGAGCGGGCCCGGGTGCTCGCCGAGTCGCTGCGCCGGCACCTTCCCGAGGCCCGGTTCGTGGAGCCGGACGGCGGTTACTTCCTCTGGGTGGAGCTGCCGGAGGACGTGCTGGTGGACCGGCTCGCCCCGGCGGCGGCCGAGCGGGGCGTGGCGGTGGTCAAGGGCAGCGACTTCGTGCTCGACGGCGGTCAGCACGCGCTACGGCTGGCGTTCTCGGCAGTTACCGCGGATCAGATCGACGAGGGTGTTCGTCGTCTCGCGGAGGCGGTGGCGGCCGTCCGAGGCTGAACTTCTGTCGGATTCCTGACAGAAAGGCGGTGCCGGCCGGGTCGGGTCTCCCGCCCGGCCGGTTCGCGGCCCACAATGCTGCGAGCACCACTCACGTCGCCCGGCCGACCTGCCCCGATGCGGGCCTCGGCCACCCGACCGGTGGTGCGCGCAGCACAACCCCCGCCCCCAAGGGCGCCGGGTGGGCCGTGTCGTCCCTCACCCCCCTGACGCGGCACGGCCCGCCCCGGCGCCGTCCCCACTCCGCGCCCGGGCACCTGTCGGCCATCCGCTGAGGCGCGGCCGACGCCGGCCGGTCCGCGTCGGGCGCGGGCGTACCCTGCAACCCGCGACGGCGTGCGGCTGCCGCGACAGCGTGGGGAGGGGGTCGCCATGTCGGACCGGGCGGAGCGGAGCCGGGCCACGTCGCCGGACAGCGGGCGGGTGATCAAGCCACGGGCCTGGGCCCCGGTGCGGGTGATGACCCGGATCCTCAACCCCGACGAGGGCCAGCGCGTCCCCGAGCCGGTCGGGCCGGGGCGCAGCGCGGTGATGGACTGCGGGCTCTACGTCGACGGCAGCCGGCAGCCCGGTGAGTGGCACTACGCGGAGGCGCTGGCCGCGGCCCGCCGCGAGCGGGGGTTCGTCTGGGTCGGCCTGCACGAGCCCGATCTGGCCGAGATGTCCGCGATCGCCGATACCTTCGGCCTGCACGAGCTGGCCGTCGAGGATGCGGTCAAGGCCCAGCAGCGGCCCAAGCTCGAACGCTTCGGCGAGGTCACCTTCCTGGTGCTGCGCACCGCCCGGTACTGCGAGCACGACGAGCTGACCGAGAACTCGGAGGTCGTCGAGACCGGGCAGGTGATGCTGTTCATCGGCCCGAACTTCGTGATCAGCGTCCGGCACGGGGACGCCTGCCGGCTCGCTCCGGTCCGCGCCGACCTGGAGGCCAGGCACGAGCTGCTGGAGCACGGCCCCTGGGCCGTCGCGTACGCGATCACCGACCGGGTGGTCGACCTCTACCTGGAGGTGGCCGACCGGCTGGAGGACGACCTGGACGTGTTGGAGGCCGACGTCTTCGACCGGCAGAGCAGCGGCCGGATCCAGCGGATCTACCAGATGAAGCGGGAGCTGGTCGAGTTCAAGCGGGCGGTGGCGCCGTTGCAACGGCCGTTGATGACCCTCACCGCCCAGGTCAACCGGGAGGTCCCGCAGGAGGTGCGGCGCTACTTCCGGGACGTGCAGGACCACCTCAGCCGCACCGTCGAGCAGGTCAACTCGTACGACGACCTGCTCAACTCGATCCTCCAGGCGAGGCTGGCCCAGGTCACGGTCGACCAGAACAACGACATGCGCAAGATCGCCGCGTGGGCTGGTATCGCCGCGGTCTGGACCGCGATCGCCGGCATCTACGGCATGAACTTCGCGAACATGCCAGAGCTGAAGATGACGTACGGCTACCCGGTCGTGCTCGCCCTGATGCTGGTCGTCTCGCTGTCCCTGTACCGCTGGTTCCGTCGCAACGGCTGGCTCTGAGCCCGACGCCCGTCACCCGCCGTCACCACCCGTCACCGGCCTGGCCCGGCTGCGATGGACAGGCGCCCCGGAAACGCCCGCGGCGCGGGACGACGGGGGTCGTCTCCGCGCCGCGGGCGATGGCCCGAAGGGGTCAGCGCCGGCCGCCGGACCGCGCCGTGTGCTCCTTGCCGAGTGCCGTGGTGAGGTCGTCGGCCGGACGGCCGGAGACGTCCCGGGCGCCCTCGGCGACCGAGGGCACCTTGTCGTTCGGGTGGATCACCGGCTGGGTGTCGAGGGTGCTGGTGGAGGCGCTGTCGCCCCCGGCCACCGCCGAGCTGCCGGCCCCGGTCGGCCCGCCGGCCACCGACGAGCCACCGGACATGGTGGACGAGTCGGCCACCTTCGCGCCGTTCGCCGACGGGGTCTCCACGATCAGGGTGTCCACCTCGTCGCGGGCCGGCTCCAGGGTGCGGGCCGGGGCGTACTCGGTCCACTCCTGCTGGTCCCGGCGGCGGCGCATGGCCATCGCGCCGGCCAGGCCGGCGACCGTGCCGGCGGCCAGCAGGCCGACCATCGTGCCGCGCGACGACTTCTTCTGCTTCCTCCGCGTGACCTTCAGGCTCTTCGCCTTGACCTTCTTGCTCAGCGCGGCCTGCCGCCCGGCGGCGGCCTTCTTGCCGGCGACGGCCTTGCCGGCCGCCTCGGCCTGGGCGTTGCGGACGGCCAGGGCCAGCGGCGCGAGGGCCGCGACCGTCGACGCGAGACTGCTCGACGCCCGGTCCCGCACCACGAGGGCGGTCGGCGCGACTGCGCCCCGGGCCGCCTGGACCCGCGGGCCGACCGTAGCGCTGGCACCCCTCGCCGCGTACGTGGCGGCCTGCTTCAGGTGACCGATGCCCTGGTTCAGCTCGACCTTGGCCCGCTGCCCCTGGGTCTTTCGCCGCCCGATTCCAAACACGGTCCCACCTCCTGGGAGTTGTTCCTCCGTCATCCTCCACCTTCGGATGCCTCCGCATTGCCAGATCGGGCACATGGGAGGATCCGCATGGAACTGACCAACGACTGAGGAGTACCCGTGGCCGAGGCTGTCTACGCCACCTTGCACACCAACGCTGGCCCGATCCGGCTGGAGCTCTTTCCCAACCACGCGCCGAAGACGGTCCGTAACTTCGTGGACCTGGCCGAGGGCAACAAGGAATACACCGACCCGCGTACGGGTCAGCCGGGCAACGGGCCGTACTACGACGGCACGATCTCGCACCGGGTGATCAGCGGCTTCATGGTCCAGATGGGTGACCCGACCGGCACCGGTCGCGGCGGCCCGGGCTACAAGTTCGGTGACGAGTTTCACCCCGAGCTGCGCTTCGACCGGCCCTACCTGCTCGCCATGGCGAACGCCGGGCCGGGCACCAACGGCTCGCAGTTCTTCATCACCGTGGGGCCGACCCCGCACCTGACCAACCGGCACACCATCTTCGGCCAGGTGGCCGACGAGGCGTCGGCGAAGGTCGTCGACTCGATCGCCAGCACCCCGACCGGCCCGAGCGACCGCCCGATCTCCGACGTCGTCATCGAGCGGGTCGAGATCGAGCGCACCCCGGCCTGACCGGGTGGCGATGTACCTTTGCTCGCATGACTGAGCGCCCCGCGGGCACCGGGAGGCAGCGGCCGTGAGTGAGTCCCCACCGACCACCCCGGTCTGCTACCGGCACACCGGCCGGGAGACGTACGTCCGGTGCGCCCGCTGCGACCGGCCGATCTGCCCGGACTGCATGCGGGACGCCTCGGTCGGGCACCAGTGCCCCGAGTGCGTGGACGAGGGACGCCGTAGCGTGCGGCCGACGCGTACCGCCTTCGGCGGCGGTACCGTCGGCCGGCACGGCTACGTCACGAAGACCCTGATCGCGCTGAACGTGCTGTTCATGGTCCTGTCCATCGCCTCCGACCGGGGCGGGGACGCGGTGGCGGGCGGCTCCGGCTTCGGTGGCCTGATGGGCGGCAGCACGCCGCTGACCGACTGGGGCTCGGTGCTCGGCCAGGCCCTCTTCCCCGACGGCAGCGTGCACGGCATCGCCCAGGGCGAGTGGTACCGGCTGGTCACCGCGATGTTCCTGCACTACGGCGTGATCCACCTGCTGCTGAACATGTGGGCGCTCTGGGTGCTCGGCCGGTCGCTGGAGGCCAACCTCGGGCCGCTGCGCTTCCTCTCCCTCTACCTGGTCGCCGGGCTCGGCGGGAACGTGGCCGCCTACCTGTTCAGCGCCGAGAACTCCACCACGGCCGGGGCGTCCACCGCGGTCTTCGGCCTGTTCGCCGCGTTGATCGTGATCGAACGCCGGATGGGGCGGAGCATCTCCTCGGTCCTCCCGATCCTGGTGATCAACCTGGTCTTCACCCTGACCGTGCCGGGCATCTCCATCCCCGGCCACCTCGGCGGGCTGGTGATCGGCGGGGTGATGGCCCTGCTGCTGGCGTACGCGCCCCGGTCCCGGCGCGGGCTGTTCCAGGCCGCCGGCGCCGTGCTGGTGCTGGTGGCGCTGATCGGGCTCGCGGTGGTCCGCACGGCGATGCTCACGGGCTGACCCCCGACGCGGGCCGGGGCCCGCAGCGTGGTGTCAGGGGGCCTCGCCGTGGGCGGCGCGCAGCGCCTCGGCCACCTCGCCGGGCGGGGCGTCCAGGTCGTACCGGCCGAACAGGTGCAGCGAGTCGCCCACGTCGATCTCCAGGATCTCGGTGGACAGCCCCAGCCGGGGTCTACGGTCCACGGTGATCGCCTCGACGGTGTCCCAGGCGAGCCGGCGTCGGCCGGCGAAACCCCGGACCACCGTGATCCCCGCCGGGTCGACGGCGAGCCGCACCGGCACCAGCAGGTCGCGCGCCGCCCAACCGGCGAGCCCGACGGCGGCCGCCGAGGCCAGCACCAGCCGCACCCGGTCGCCCTCGGCGAAGAGCAGCCCGAGCCCGACCAGCACCGCCGCGCCGAACAACTTGACCACCGGCACCGATGCCGGCACCCGCCACTGCCGCTCCGCCGTCGACGACTCCGGGATCCGCTCTGGCCGCATGCGTACAGCATGCCCTGCCGGGGCCGCCTCGGCCTGCCGCCACCGGCCGGTGTGGGGGACGGCCGGCCGGGACAGGACGTAGTATCGAGGCCCGCCAGGTTACCGGGGAGTAAACATGAGTGACGCGGTCATCGTCGGTGCGGTACGGACCCCGGTCGGGCGGCGCAAGGGCAGCCTGGCCTCCGTGCATCCGGTCGACCTCTCGGCCCATGTGCTGCGCGCCCTGGCCGAGCGCACCGGGATCGATCCCGCGCAGGTCGACGACGTCGTCTGGGGCTGCGTGTCCCAGGTCGGCGAGCAGTCGTGGAACGTCGCCCGCAACGGCGTGCTCGCCGCCGGCTGGCCGGAGTCGGTGCCCGGCACCACGCTGGACCGGCAGTGCGGGTCCAGCCAGCAGGCCCTGCACTTCGCCGCCGCCACCGTCGCCTCCGGCCAGGCCGAGCTGGTGGTGGCCGGCGGTGTCGAGTCGATGACCCGGGTTCCGATGGGCTCCAGCGTCGGCGACGCCGCGCCGTTCAGCGACCAGATCCGCGACCGCTACCGGGGGGTCGAGGGCTTCGCCGAGGACTCCCCGCTGCCGTTCAACCAGGGCGTCGGCGCGGAGCTGATCGCCGCCCGCTGGCGCTTCTCCCGCGCCCAACTCGACGAGTTCGCCCTGGCCAGCCACGAGAAGGCCGCCGTCGCGCAGGACGCCGGGGCGTTCGATCCCGAGCTGGCCCCCCTGGTCCTGCCCGAAGGCGGGAGGTTCGCCGCCGACGAGGGCATCCGCCGGGACACCACGCTGGCGAAGCTCGGCGAGCTGAAGACCCCGTTCCGGTCCGACGGCGTGGTCACCGCCGGCTCGGCGTCCCAGATCTCCGACGGCGCCGCCGCGCTCGCCGTCACCACCTCCGAGTGGGCCGGCCGGCACGGCCTGCGCCCGTTGGCCCGGGTGCACACCGCCGTGGTCGCCGCCGACGACCCGGTCGCCATGCTCACCGCCCCCATCCCGGCCACCGCGAAGGCGCTGCGCCGCGCGGGGCTGGGCATCGAGGAGATCGGCGTGTACGAGGTGAACGAGGCGTTCGCCCCGGTCCCGCTGGCCTGGCTGGCCGAGACGGAGGCCGACCCGGAGCGGCTGAACCCGCGCGGCGGCGCGATCGCCCTGGGCCACCCGCTCGGCGCCTCCGGGGCCCGGATCATGACCACGATGCTCCAGCACATGCGGGACAACGGCATCCGCTACGGCCTGCAGACCATGTGCGAGGGCGGCGGCATGGCCAACGCCACCATCGTCGAGCTGCTCTGACAGTCCCGCCGGCCGGAGGCTCCCCGCCCACCGGCCGGAGGCCCGGAAAACCCTCGCCCCGCGCCGTCGCCCGGCGACGCCACCCGTTTCCTGCTCTCCCTCGACGGCCGTCCGGTCGCCTGGGCGGGTCCGCACGGCCAGTCCCTGCACGGGCTCGCCGGCTGAGCCCGGACCCATACGACCGCTGCGGTGAGCGCAGCCGGTCGGGTGACCGTCACCGGCACCCGGCCGCGCCGGGACGCCCTGACCCCCGGCGGGCCGCCGGAACGTGGAAGTTCCGCAAATCGGCCGTGACCCATGTCACGCCGCCCCCCCTGTCGTTGGGCAGGGCATGGACGTCTTCTCCCGAACGTTCCTGCCCGCAGCCGCCGACACCGGACTGGCGGCGCAGACCGTCAGCCGGCACATACCGATATTCCGCCGCTGCGTCGGCGCGGGCGACGCCACCGTCCTGGTGACCCGGTGCAGCCGGCCGCAGCGTCCGGTCGGCGAGTACCTCCTGCTGCTGACCCACCGGCGACTCGTCGTCATCCGGCAGACCCGGGTGCTGCACCGCCTGTGCCTGCACCTCAACGCCGAGCTGCGCGAGTTGACCGACGTCACGTGGAGCCCGGACCCCCGGCTGCCCGCGGTCGAGCTGGCCGCCACCGCCATCGACGGCGTCCGGGAGCGGTTCCTCATCCGGCCCCAGCACCCGAGGCAGGTGTGGCAGCTCGACACCCTGCTGCACCACGCGTTCCGGACCCGGCTCCGGACGGCCCGGGAGCGGATCGTGGCCACCATCGGCGACGCCCCGCCCGCCGCCCGCCCCACCGCGTTGCGGCCCGTGGTGATTCGCTGAGCGGGTCCGCACGGTGGGCCCGGTGACCATCGGCCCGACCCGCCGAACGGGTATGTGGCCGATGCCGACCTTCGGCCGCCGCCCGGGGCGTCCTGATCAGGTGGGCGGGAGGGCGTAGCCGACGTAGCCCCGCCAGGTCAGCGTCCAGCCGGGCGGCACGAGCTTCACGCAGGCCGCCCGGCTGCCGGTGCAGACGATCGCGTCCGTCGAGGCGGGGGCGGCCGGCGGGAGGTCCGGCAGCACCGACTCCAGCGCCACCAGCTCGGGCGGGCGGCCGTCGGCGTCACGCAGCAGCAGCCACCACGGGTACTCCCAGTTGTCGTTCTGCTGCACCAGCCCGATCCGCCGGGCCCCGGACGCCCGCACCGCGTCGGCGGCCCCGCGGAACTCGTCCGTCCACTGTGGCCGACGCAGGAAGCGGGTGTCCCACTCCGAGGTGGTGAAGACCGATCCGGCGCCGACCAGTCGGCGCGGGAAGCCGTACGACAGGGCGAGCACCCCGGCCAAGGCGGAGGTGGCCAGCACCGTGGCCGCCAGGCCGGCGGCCACCGACCGTCGGCCCGGCGCGAGTCGGCGGCGGAACAGCGCGTCCAGCCACAGGCCGGCCAACGGGGCTGCCAGGATCAGGGCGTACAGCAGCAGCCGGTTGCCCCACGGCTGCCATTTGATCATCGCCGTGTGCAGCAGGACGGCGGCCACCACCACGACGGCGTACGCCCGCAACGCCCCGCCCGCGGCCGGGGCGACCCGGGCCGGCCGGGCCAGCGCCAGCACCGCACCGACCAGGGCGAGCGCGCCGGCCAGCGGGAACGCCACCCGGTCCTCGTCCGGGTACCAGGCAGGCACCGGGAACACCTCCCGGCCGAAGGTGATGGCCCGGTCCTGCGGGTCCACCCCGATCGCACGGGACCCCGCCATGATCGCTTCGGCCGCGCCGTCGCGGACCGGGGCGAGCGGCGTGTCCAGCGCGGTGTGCCCGATGCGCAGCGCGTTCACCAGGACCGACGCCGGGTCGTGCCGCTCCATCGGGATCGACTCGCGCAGCCGGGGCGGGCCCAGCGGGTGACCGAACTCGGCCTGTACCCGGGCCAGGAACGGCCCGACCACGGCCAGGGCGACCAACAGGACCAGCAGTGATCCGGCCGCGGTCCGGGCCACCCGGGCCACCCGGGACGATCCCGCCGGGCGGCCTGTGACGCCGCCGCGCACCGCCGGCCCGGCCGACCCGGCCGTGGCCACCGGGTGGTCCCCGCCCTCGACCGCCCCCGCACCGCCCTCGACCGCCCCCGCACCGCCCTCGACCGCCCCCGCACCGCCGGCCGCCCCGACCCCGACCAGCACCGGTCGGCCCGGGGTGCCGCCGGCCGCCCGCACCGGTCCGCCCAGGTACGCCAGCCGGAGCTGGCCGATGCCCCAGAGCAGCAGCAACGGGCCGACCCCGATCAGCCCGCTGGTCTTCGTCACCGCGGTCAGTCCGGTCGCCGCGCCGAGCAGCAGCAGCGTGCCGGCCCCGGCCCTCCGGCGCAGCCCGTCCAGCGCCAGGGTCGCCACGCAGGCCACCCAGGCGGCGCAGACCAGGTCGGTCTGGGTGCTGGTCGCCTGGAGCGCCACCATGGGGGTGGTGGCCAGCACGAACGCGGTGAGTAGCTGGGCCCGCCGCCCCCCGCCGAGCTGGGCGGCGATCCGGGCGGCGACCAGCAGGCAGCCCACCCCGGCGGCCCACTGGACCAGGTTGTGCAGCGCGTCGCCGCCGGTGAACAGGCGCAGGTGCAGCAGCAGGTACTCCGCGCCGGGCGGGATGGTCACCTGCCGGTGGATCGCGGTGGGCCAGAACTCCAGGCCGCGCTGGGCCACCCAGTGCTCCACCTTGGGCAGGTGGTAGGTCTGCGAGTCGAAGTTGTTGGGCTCAGCCAGCAGCGCGATCAGCAGCTCCACCAGGACCAGCCCGCCGAGCGTGCCGGCCAGCAGCCGCTCGCCCCGCCCCGTCGTACGCCACCGGCCTGCCAGCCGGGCGAGGCCGGCGCGGGCGGCGGCGGCCGGGGCCCCCGGCGTCCCGTCGCGGCGGAGTCGCCATCCGGCGGCCCCGGCGGCGACGGCGAGGAAGATCAGCCAGGCGACCGCGAAGGCGGGCAGGGTCAGCAGGCGCAGCGCCCCGAGCAGCTCCACCGTCAGCACCGCGAACGCGCCGGTGACCACGGCGGCTCGGATCACGGCCAGGCGCAACGGGGCAACCTCGTCGGTCCCGCGTGGCCGCAGCGCCACGGTGAGCGACAGGGCGGCGGCGAGTGGGGCCGCCACGAGCAGGAAGCCGGCTGCCGACATGGCGCGAAGTAAACACCATCAGACTGGATACGCTGCCCCCCACGCCCGACGGTGGGGAATACCGCCGTCTTAACTGCCAGGCTAGGCTGGGGCCGACGTGTCGCCGCCACCGTGGAGATTTCCCGTGAAGCTCTCGATCCTGATGCCGGTCTACAACGAGGAAGAACGCATCGCGGATGCCCTCAAGCAGGCGCTGGCGGTCGACTACCCGTGCGAGATCGAGATGCTCGTGGTCGACGACGGCAGCCGCGACGGCACCGGCGAGATCCTCGGCCGCGCCGACGACGCTCGGCTGCGGGTGATCACCCACCAGCGCAACGCGGGCAAGGGCGCGGCCATCAAGACGGCGGTCGACAACGCCGACGGCGAGTACATGGTCATTCTCGACGCCGATCTGGAATACGACCCGCAGGACATCCCCAAACTGCTCGCCCCGGTGCTCGACGGCCGGGCCACGGTGGTCTACGGCAACCGCACCTTCGGCAGCCACAGCGCGTACAGCTTCTGGTACGTGATGGGCAACAAGGGCGTCACCATGGCGGCCAACGTGCTGTTCAACTCGTACATCGGCGACCTGGAGACCTGCTTCAAGCTGATGCCGGTCGCCCTCTACCGGTCCCTCGACGTCCGCTCCCGGGGCTTCGGCATGGAGGCCGAGGTGACCGGCAAGCTGCTGCGCCGGCGCATCCGCCCGTACGAGGTGCCGATCAGCTACCGGGCGCGGGGCCGCGAGGAGGGCAAGAAGATCACCTGGAAGGACGGCGTCGAGGCGATCTGGATCCTCGGCCGGGAGCGCACCCGCCGCCGTCCCGTCGACACCCCGCGACGCTGACCCGGGTCAGCGCCCCGCTTCGAGGAAGGCGCTGACCGACCGGCGCAGGCCCGCCGCGTCCAGCCCGTGCCAGCGGGTGTGGTCGGCAGCGGAGCCGTACCGTCGCAGCTCCTCCCGGCCCACGCCCAGCGACAGCAGCCGGTGCGGCCGGTCCACCAGGGCGTCACCGACCAGCCGGGCGGACGTCCCTGCCAGGTAGGGCTCCACCAGGATCACCTCGGCCCCCGCGAGGGCCCGCAGTCCGGCCACGTCGAACGGTCGCGGCCGGTGGGTGTACGCCACAGTCACCTTCAGGCCGGCCAGCGCCGCCAGCGCCGCGTCCAGCACCGGCCCGACCGCCACCAGCAGCGGCGCTCCCGGCCCCGCGTCCCGCACCACGGCAAGCGACCCGTCCGTGCCGTGCGGCCGGTCGTTGCCCAGCGTCGACAGCCGCAGGTACGCCGGACCGTCTCCGGCCACCGCCGCGCGCAGCAGGGCGGACACCTCGTCGGCGTGCCCGGGCACGTGCACGGTCCAACCGGCCAGGGTGTCGATCAACGCGACGTCGGCCGGGGACAGGTGGGTCCGCCCCGCATCGGCCCGGTCGTACGACGCGCCGATGCCGACCAGCACCGCGCTCACGCCCTGGTGGTCCAGGTCCAGCTTGATCTGCTCGTACGCCCGCTCGACGAGGAACGGGGCGTAGCTGTGCACGATCGGCCGCAGCCCGGTCAGCGCGAGCCCGCCGGCCACCCCCACCATCAACTGTTCCCGGATGCCCACGTTGAGCACCCGGTCGGGGTGCCGCCCGGCGGCCGGGGCGAACGACTCGGCCGAGATGTCAGCGAGCACCAGCGCGGTGCGTGGCTGCTCGGCCAGCAGCGCAGTGGTCGTGTCGACGAAGGCGTCCCGCATCATCGTGGTCACTCTCCCTCCCGGACGACCGCGACGACCACGTGCGGCCGGCTCCCGTGCTGCCCGGTGAGGGCGTCGTGCAGGGCGTCGTGGTCGCGCCCGTCCACGGTCGCGGCGGTCCACCCGTTGACGGTGAACCGGGTCGCGATCCCGCCCCGCCAGCCATGGCTGGCCGAGTCGTTGTCGATCACCACGGCGGTCAGGTTCGCCAGCCCGACCGCGCCCGCGTACGCGATCGCCTCGTGGTTGGACCCCTCGTCCAGTTCGGCGTCGCCGAGCAGGACGTACACCCGGGGGTTCGTCAGGCCCTGGGCCCGCAGCCCGAGCGCGGTGCCCGCGCCCAGGCCGAGGCCGTGGCCGAGCGAGCCGGAGCCGATCTCCACCCCGGGGACCAGCAGCCGGTCCGGGTGTTCGCCGAGCAGGCTGTCCGGGCCGCCCTGGTCGTCGAGCCAGTCGACGGGCACGAAGCCCTTCGCGGCCAGCACGGCGTAGTAGCCGGCGACGGCGTGCCCCTTGGAGAGCAGGAACCGGTCCCGGTCCGGGTCGTCGACGGTCGCCGGGGTGATCCGCAGTACCCGGTCGTAGAGCACCCGGAGGACGTCGAGGGTCGAGTACACGTTCGGGCCGAACTCCCGGCCTGCGCGGATTCGCTCCAGCAGGGGCCCGAGCGGTGCGGGTGGCCCACCTTCGGCGGCCCGTGTGGTGGCGCTCGTGACAGTCATGCCGCTAGCCTGCAAGTTGAAGTGCCCTTCAACTCAAGGCGACGTGATGCAGGAATCCCTGACCATCGGCCAGCTCGCGTCGCGCAGCGGCGTCGCGCAGTCTGCGCTCCGCTACTACGAGCGCCTCGGCCTGATCCGGGCCGACCGCACCAGCGGCAACCAGCGCCGGTACGCCCGCACCGAGCTGCGCCGGGTGGCGTTCGTCCGGATCTCCCAGCAGGTCGGCATCTCGCTGGAGGAGATCCGCGACGCGCTGGACTCGCTGCCCGCCTCCCGCACCCCGACGGCCGCCGACTGGGCGGAGCTGTCGACCGCGTGGCGGGCCCGGCTGAGCGAGAAGATCCGGCTGATGACCAAGCTCCGCGACGACCTGGACGGCTGCATCGGCTGCGGCTGCCTGTCGTTGCAGCGCTGCACCCTCTACAACCTGGAGGACAAGCTGTCGGGCGAGGGCCCCGGCGCCCGGCTCATGCTGCCCCGCGCCGAGCAGCCCCCGCCCGCCGGGGTCAGTCGACGGTGAGCAGCACCTTGCCGACGTGGTCGTTGGACTCGACCAGGCGGTGCGCGTCGGCGGCCTCGGCCATCGGCAGCCGCCGGTCGACGACCGGGCGGACCGCCCCGTCGGCTACCAGAGGCCAGACCTGCTCCCGTACGCCCGCGACGATCGCCGCCTTCTCCGCCAGCGGCCGGGACCGCAGCGCGGTGGCCGCCACCGAGGCCCGCTTCGCCAGCAGCGCGCCCAGGTCCAGCTCCGCCTTCCGGCCGCCCTGCATGCCGATCACCACGAGCCGGCCGCCGGTGGCCAACGCGGCCACGTTCCGGGCCAGGTAGGAAGCGCCCATGATGTCGAGGATGACGTCCGCGCCCCGGCCGTCGGTGACCCGCCGGACCTCCTCGACGAAGTCCTGCTCCCGGTAGTCGATCGCGTGTGCGGCACCCAGCTCGCGCAGCCGCTCGTGCTTGGCCGACCGGGCGGTCACCACGACCGTCGCGCCGAGCGCCGTGCCGAGCTGGACGGCGAATGTGCCGATCCCGCTGCCCCCGCCGTGCACCAGCAGCGTCTCGCCCTTCGCCAGCCCGGCGAGCCGGACCACGTTCGACCAGACCGTGCAGGCCACCTCCGGCAGCGCCGCCGCGTCGACCAGGCCGACGCCGTCCGGCACCGGCAGGAGCTGCCCGGCGGGCACGGCCACCCGCTCGGCGTACCCGCCGCCGGCCAGCAGCGCGCAGACCTCCTGGCCGACCGCCCACCCGGTGACGTCCGCACCGATCGCGCCGATCACCCCCGAGCACTCCAACCCGGGGTACGCGGGCGCGCCCGGCGGCGGTGGGTAGTGCCCCTGCCGTTGCAGCAGGTCGGCCCGGTTCACCGCGCTGGCCCGCACGTGCACGACCACCTCGCCGGGGCCGGGCTCCGGATCGGGCACCTCCGCCCAGACGAGTGCGTCGGGTCCGCCGGGCTCCGGGATCGTGATCGCGCGCATGGCCCAGTCTTACCCGATCCTGCTCTCCGTCCACATCCGGACCGGATCTCGTCCACCCTTTCCTGCGGGGCATGCTCCGGGGTGACCGGCCGCAGCCCGATCCGGGACCGTGTCGGTCCCGGACGTCGAGGTCGGTCCGGGCGTCGAGGTCGGTCCGGGCGTCGACGTCGGTTCGGGCGTCGACGTCGGCCCGGACGTCGAGGGTCGGTCCGGTCGTTGACTATCGTCCGGCGGAGCAGGTCGCCGCGCGGGTGCACCGGGCGGGGGAGCCGGCGGGCCGGCAGTCGGGCCACTGTGGACCCGGCGGCGACCATGATTCGCTGGTCAGCACGACGGCGGTGGTGTCCCGCGTCCGGTCGCCGGTTCAGCCACGGTGGGACAGCGGATCACCCGCCGGCCGGCTTCTGGCAGACTAGGCAGCGGTCGCGTCCAGCCGGGCGTGGTCCGGGAGGGTTCGCCTAGTGGCCGATGGCGCTGGTCTTGAAAACCGGTAAGGCAGCGATGTCTTCGTGGGTTCGAATCCCACACCCTCCGCCCGCGGAACAGCAGAAACGCCCCCTGACCAGCGCGAATGCCGGTCAGGGGGCGTTTTCATGGATGGTGAGCGGGTTTCGCTCCGTCTCCCCTTGGGGCGGGTGGATCTCACTGGTCGTGTCGTTCACGTGTCGGCGGTATCCGGCCCTTTCTCTACCGGTCCCGGCTCCAACTCGGATCAGGCTGAACAATGCCATGTGGACTTCCTGATCGACAGCGCCCGGGCTGAGGACGCCCCAGCCCTTGCCCGCACGCTCCTGGCGGCCTGGCTGCAGACCTACCCCAATCGGGACGCGGGGATCAATGAGGCATGGATCCAGGCGCATCGCGGCGAGGTAGTCACCAGTGAGGGCATTGCCCAGTGGCAGGGGTTCATCGAGGAGGTCGAGCGCCGGCCCGGTCGTCGCTTCTGTCGTGTCGTGCGCCACGGGGACGAGATCGTCGGTTTCCTGTGCGGGCGTCGGGCCGAAGCGGTCAGCCTCGGGCCGATGTACATGCTGCGACAGGCACAGGGCCGAGGCATCGGGCGTCAGTTGATGGCGGCATTCCTCGCCTGGGCCGACGACGAATCCATCAGTCTGTGGGTCACCGCTTATAACGAGCGAGCCATCAGCTTCTACAAGCACTACGGCTTCGAAGACACCGGCGAGCGGCAGATGTGGCGGGACAGGCTGCCGAACGTCCGCATGACCCGGGCGGGCGACGCGAAACGACGAGAAGACCAGCCCTGAGTGGTTTCACTGAACCCTACGTATGGTGAGTCGGTCTCACTTCGTCTCGCTCGGAAGGGCATCATCGTCGCACTGGCCGAGCAGCTCAACTGAGGGCTGCCGGAGGGGCATGGCGAGCACTAGCGACGGCGGCTTGCCCGGCTTGCCACGAACCAGATGAGGCCAGCGAGCAGCGCTGCCGACGTGACGAGACAGCAGAGCGTGGCGACGTGCCACGGCTTGAGTGCGCCCATGCTGCGGCACTGTACCGGCGGCGGCCAACGACCATCGCCCCTTGCCGGCCCGGCCGGCGGCAACCGAGCGGCGACCAGCAGTGGCGGCTTGCTTACGTGCTGGTCACTTGCCCGCCAGAAGTTGATCTTGAAGATCAAGGCGGCGATGCTCTTCGTGGGTTCGAACCCACGCTGTTCGGTCGGTCTCACCGTTCTCCCGGTCCTCGCAGACGCGGCCAAGCTCGGCGCGACGAATGCCGGCCGCCGGAGGAGAGCGACGTGCTCGACAACGAGACGCGGGGGTTCATGCGTGAAATCGCCGGCCGCATTGCTTCAGGGCCGCTCCCTGGGCGGGCGGGCCCCGGCGAACCCCTGACATGGTCCTGGTCTGCACAGCGGTCACGATCGAGCGGATCTTGCGCGCCCAACCGGCCGCCGGCGGTTCCCGGGAGGCCGCCCGACCTCGGAACTGGTAGATCTTGGAAGCAAACGGCCCTTCCAGGGGCCGAAATCTTCCAAGAACTACCCGATCTCCGCTCATCGTCGCGGCGACGATCGGTTTTCGCTGGTGGCGCCGGAGGCGTCGGCCCGAGTAGTCGATCGTGCCCTCGATCTGTGGCAACAGGGCGGGCGCGACGCCAGCAACGCAGCCATGGTTTCTGCGGCACAGAAACTCCGAGATCCGTAACACCGTGCTTGCGAGCTTCCGGCCGCGAGCGGAGGAACTCGATGCCCACCAGCCTGAGCTGTGCTCGAGCGCGATCAGCGGCACGGTGATCACCGCGCGCGGCATTTTGAAGCGCGACCGCTTGACGGCCGAGCGGTACCACGTGCTGATGGAACCGTTCGTGTCCGCCAGCATGGCCACGCCAGAGCATCCTGAGTCAGAAGAGTCTTCGCGCTGATCCGACGTGCCGGTGGTCGATTGCGGGTCGTGGCGGGGTAAGAAGGTGCGCAGGAAAGTCGCGCTCACCGGAAGGACCGTCCCCGATGTCCCTGGAACGACCGATCGCCCCGGACCCGTACGAGCTGCTGCCGACCGTTGCGTCGTTCACCCTGACCAGTGACGACGTGCACAACGGCGAGCCGATGGACGCCCGGCACGCCCACGGCAGCGTCGGCGGGGGGAACGTCTCGCCCCAACTCGCCTGGTCGGACTTCCCCGCCGAGACGAAGAGCTTCGTGGTCACCTGCTTCGACCCGGACGCGCCGACCGGCAGCGGCTTCTGGCACTGGGTGCTGGTCAACCTTCCCGCCTCGGTGACCGAGCTGCCCCGGGGCGTCGACGAGGCCGCCCTGGGCGACGCGTTCAGCGTCCGCAGCGACTACGGCGCGGCCGGTTTCGGCGGCGCGGCCCCGCCGGCCGGCGACCGCCCGCACCGGTACGTCTTCGCCGTGCACGCGGTCGACGTCGAGCGCCTCGACGTGGGCCCGGACGCCACCCCCGCGTACGTCGGCTTCAACCTCGCCTTCCACACCCTGGCCCGCGCGGTCATCCGCCCCACGTACCAGGTCAAGGACTGAGCCACCCGCCCGCGATCTTGCACTTGCGGCCCGCGTCTCGCGGCACATGTCCGGATTGTCCGGGCCGAAAGTGCAAGATCGCGGGGTCGGTCGGGGTGGGGTGGGGGTCAGGCGGGGACGCGGGCTACGGCGAAGACGGACTGGCCGAACGGGGGGCGGACCAGTTGCTCCGCCGCCTTGGTGGCGGGGAGGACGAGGGTGTCGTAGACCTTCACCATCGGGCCCTCCTTCGGCATCAGCCGGAAGACCTTGGTCGCCATGAAGTAGCCGATCAGGCCGAGCGCGTTCGCGTAGTGGATCTTCTCCACGGTCAGGCCGGCCTCGGTCATCGCGGCGGACAGGGTCTTCTTCGTGTACCGGCGGACGTGGCCGGTGGCGATATCGGCGGGGCCCATCGCGAACTGGAACGCCGGCACGATGATCACCACGGCGCCACCCGGCCGGACCAGGTCGCGCATGCTGGCCAGCGCGCTCACGTCGTCCTCGATGTGCTCCAGCACGTTGTACGACACGGCGGCGCTGTAGTCCCCGCGCTCGGAGTGCGGCAGCAGCATCTGCCGGACCTCGATGTTCGGCTGCGCGGCGAGGCGCTCCTTCAGGGCGACCAGCCGGTCCGGGTCGGCCTCGGTGGCGGTGAACCTGGGGAAGTGGTCCGCCCACGCCAGGGCGTAGTCACCCAGCCCGCTGCCGATCTCGATCGGGTTGTCACCGAGGTGCGGGACGGCCAGTTCGACGAACCACCTGCGGTGGTTGACCGCCGTCGCGAGGCCTTCCAGCACCTCGGACTGGACACGCTGATCCCCAGTGATTTCTGCCATGCGTCGATTCCTCACGGTATGACTCGACCTGCCCCGGGACCGACAGAGTGAACCATCCGAAGCGGACGGTGGGGAAATCGGGGCATCGTGGTGGCCGAATTGCGGTCGGGGGTGGGCACGAGATCGGCGGTCGGCGAACCCGGCACATAGTACGCCAGTCCCCAGAAACATGTCACGTCAGCGCCATACCGTGACTACTCTATGAATTGCCATGACTACTCCTCAATCGGACCGGCCCGATGGTGAGCCCGGGGGCGGCGAGGCCGAGCCCCCGGTGCCGGATGTGTCTGACGAGGGGGCGGGCAGGGCCGCGGCGTCCCGGCGGGGGCGCTGGACGGACATCCTCGCCGTGCTCAGCTTCGCGCTGATCGCTTTCTGGGTGACCGTCCGGCTCTGGGTGAACCCGGCGCACGGGGTCCGGGACAACCGATCCGACCAGGCGCTCTTCGAGTGGATGATGGCGCACGGCGCGCGCGTGCTGACCGATTTCGCCTATCCGTTCGGCTCGGACCGGATGAATGTGCCGGACAGCGTCAATCTCATGGCCAACACGTCCGTATTATCCATTTCTCTGCCAATGACGCCGGTCACCGTCCTGTTCGGGCCGCGTACCGCTTTTCTGGTGTTTCTCACCGGCGGCATGATCGCCACCGCGACCGCCTGGTACTTCGTCCTCTCCCGGGTGCTGGTCGGCTCCCGGGGGCCAGCCTGGCTCGGGGCCGGGTTCTGCGCGTTCGCCCCGGCGATGGTCTCGCACGCCAACGCCCATCCCAACATCGTCAGCCAGTTCGTGGTGCCCCTGATCGTCTGGCGCACCCTGCGGCTGCCCGACGGCGGCCGGTGGCTGCGCAACGGCGTGCTGCTCGGGCTGGTGATCGTCTGGCAGGCCTTCATCAACCTGGAGATCCTGCTGATGACCGCCATCGGGCTCGGCGTGGTGGTCGTGGCGCTGGCCCTGGGTCGGCCCGAGCTGCGCCGGCGGGCCCGGCCGTTCCTCGCCGGGCTGGCGGTCGCCGCCGCCCTGGCCGTGGTGCTGCTGGCGTACCCGCTGTACGTGCAGTTCTTCGGCCCCGGCGCGTACGAGGGTCTGTCCGAGCTGATCCGCGGCTACCGCACCGACCTCGCCTCGTTCACCGCGTTTGGCCGGGAGTCGATCGCCGGCGACCCGCGGACCAACCTCAAGTTGGTCAAGAACCCCACCGAGGAGAACGGCTTCTTCGGCTGGCCGCTGGTCATCCTGGTCGGTGCCCTGGTGTGGTGGCTGCGGCGCAGCCCCGTGGTGCTCGGCCTCGCCGCGGTCGGCCTGCTCTTCGCAGTGCTCTCCCTCGGCCGGGAGATCCAGTTCGAGGGCCGGGCGACCGGGATCGCCGGGCCCTGGGCGGCCCTGGAGAACCTGCCGATCCTGCACTCGGTGGTGCCCACCCGGTGGGCGCTGGCGACCGTCCCGGTGGTCGGGGTGCTGCTCGCGTTCGGCGCGGAACGGGCCCGCCGGCTGGCCCGGGAGCACCCGGCCGCCCGCCCGCAGATCCGCTTCGCCACCGCCACCATGCTGACCATGGCGCTGCTCCCCGCGTTCCCCACCCCGTTGCCCTCGGTACGGCTCGACCCGGTGCCCGAGTTCGTCACCTCCGGCGCCTGGCGTCCGTACGTGGCCGGCGGGCGCAGCGTGGTGACCCTGCCGCTGCCGGACACCGACTACCCCGATCCGCTGCGCTGGTCGGCGGCGACCCGCCTGGACCTGCCGCTGGCCCGGGGCTACTTCCTCGGGCCGGATACCCGACCGCGGGCACCTGAGGGGCGGATCGCCCTGTTCACCGCCCCGCCCCGCCCCACCAGCAGCTTCTTCATCACCATCCGGCGCACCGGCCAGGTCCCGCCGGTCACCGCGCCGATCCGGGCGTCCGCGCTGGAGGACCTCCGGTACTGGCGGGCCGGGGTGGTGCTGCTCGGCCCGCACGAGCACGCCGACGCGCTACGCCGGGGGATGACCGAGCTGACCGGCATCCGCCCCACGTACACCGGGGGGGTCTGGGTCTGGGACGTCCGGCCCCTCACGGACTGAGCCCGCCGCCGGCGGACCAGTCCGTGTCAGCGGAGGCAGCAGCCCTGGCAGACCTTCGGCCTGGGCAGGGTGAAGGCCAGGCAGCAGGTGCGACGCTGGACCGTCGGCTCGCCGGCCGGGCCGGGCACCAGCTCGACCAGGTCCGCCAGGTCGAGGGCGTGCAGCAGAGTCTCGACGTGCCGGGTCGCGGGGCCGGGCAGCGCGTCGGCGGCCCGCAGCACGCCGTGCGCGATGCCGGAGGCGACGGAGCCGAGCAGCGTACGGGTGCCGATGCGGACCTCCGCCTGGATGGCGGTGACCAGCGGGGCGAGGTGGGCGTCGAGCAGTGAGGCGCGGAGCACGGCCAGCAGCGCGGCCTCGTCGGCGACAACCCGGACCTCGGGCAGCCCCGCCAGGGCCAGCGGGTCGCTGGGGAGCACCGCGACGGTGGTGGACCGGCGAAGCCCGAGGGTGACCAGCGGGCGGTGGTCCTCGAAGTGGATCAGCACGTCGGCCGGGTCGAGCAGCGGCACCCGGCGGGCCGCCGCCCAGCCGAGCACGGCCGGCAGGGCGACCCAGTAGCTGTACGACTTCCAGGCCAGCGCGGCGCAGGCGTGCGGGGTGCCGCCCCAGAGCAGGGCGGCGGCGTGCAGCAGCTCGGGCAGCCGGGTCCCGTCGACCAGGGTGGTGGCCGGGGCCCAGCCGAACCGGTCGTCGGTCACCAGCAGGCCCGGCGCGAGCCCGGGCAGGTCGTCGGTGCCGAACATGGCACGCAGGGTCGCGGTCACGGGGGCGAGGGGCGTCGTGGTCTCCCGCGTGGGCATCACCGCTGTCACCGCATCTCCCCTCGACCGAAGCTCCGAGCCGTGAACTAAGGCTAGCCTAACCAACGCTTCGGGGGTAGGGGAAGCCCCGGCCTGCGGCGACCGGGAGGCGGCCGTCACTCTGGCGGGCTCCCCGGCCTCGGGGGCGTGCCGGGGCGGTACCCGGCCGGGACCGGGGAAAACGCCGGTCGGCCGGGGCGGGGTCGGGCCGCCGGCGGTATTGACGTTCATGCGTGGATTGTCAAGCCCAGTGTCGACAAGATGCCAAATCCGTGCGCGTTCACGTACGGAAAGTGAAACTGATACTCCCCTGCGTTGAGGAAGCTGATGACGACCTCTCCCATCGAGCGGGCCGCCGACTCGTTCGCGGCCGAACTCGCCCGGCAGCGGACCGAGCGGGGGATGTCCAAGAAGCAACTGGCCACGCTGATGGGCTTCGACCCGTCCTACGTCAGCCACGTCGAGGGACGCCGGCACCGGCCGACCGAGGACTTCGCCCGCCGGGCCGAGGCCGTCCTGGCGGCCAGCGGCGCGATCTGGCAGCGCTTCCGGGAGTACGACGAGCTCCGGCACGGCCGCCCCACCCCGCCCCATCGGGACCACCCCGCCCCCGGCCAGTGGATGCCCCCCGGCACCGGGCTGATCGTGGAGGGCGAACTGGCCACCCTCACCCACACCGACGAGGGCTACCGGTGCGTCATCCGCCGGGAGCTCTACAACGCCGGTACCGAACCGGTGACCCGCTACCTGGTCCGGGTCGCCGTCGACCGGTACCCCAACGACCCCGGCCGGTCGAACCGGCACCACCGGGAACACCCGCTCACCTTCGCCGAGCTGCAACTGCTGTCGTACCGGTACGACGGCGGAGAGCCCGAGCCGATGCACTGGCGGGCCAAGCACGACCGGGACGCGTTCAAGGAGATCTGGCTGCTCTTCGAGAACGACGAGGGCCGCTTCCCGCTCTACCCCGGCGAGCGGGTCACCATCGAGTACGCGTACCGGGTGAGCCGGGAGAAGTGGGGCCCCTGGTTCCAGCGCGCCGTACGCCTGCCGACCCGGCACCTGGCGGTCCGGCTCGACCTGCCCACGGACCTGGCCCCCCAGGTATGGGGGGTGGAGACCTCGCTCTCGTCCGAGGAGGGGCCGCTGCGCCGCCCGATCAGCCGGCACGAGCGCGGCGGCCGGGCGATCTTCGACTGGGCCACCGAGGACCCGCCGCTCAACGCCAGGTACCGGTTGCAGTGGCGGTTCCGCAACCGCCCGCCCGAGTCCGACTCCGGCGGGCCGGTCGGCGGCGGCCGGGTCCGGGCCAGCGACCGGATGCGAGGGCTCGGCATCGTGCAGCGCGGCGCGGACCTGCTGCGCCAGCCCAGCCGCCAGTTCGGCCTGCCGGCCGACGAGGCGACCGCCCGCGACGTGGTCGACCGGCTCAGCTCGGCGCTGGTCCGGCTCGACGAACTGCACCCGTTCAGCAAGGGCGTCGGCATCGCCGCCCCCCAGCTCGGCCTCGCCTGGGCCGCCGCCGTGGTCCGCCCGCCCGACCGGGGTGCCGATCCGGTGATCCTGCTCAACCCCCGGGTGGTCGACTCGTCCCCGGACACCGACGAGCAGTACGAGGGCTGCCTCTCCTTCTTCGACCACCGGGGGCTGGTGCCCCGGCCGCTGCGCATCGACGTGGAGCACGCGCAGTGCGACGGCGGCCGGATGATCACCTCGTTCGAGTTCGCCATGGCCCGGCTCGTCGCGCACGAGATCGACCACCTGGAGGGCCGGCTGTACGTCGACCGGATGACGCCCGGCGTGCCGCTGGTGCCGGTGGAGGAGTACCGCGAGACCGGCAACCCCTGGCGGTACTGAGAGACGAGCGAGGGGGCGGACCGGGTCGCGTGCCCCAGGGGGCGGAGGCACGCGACCCGGTCCTTTTCGGGGGGAGGAAGGTCTTCGTCCGGGCGTCCGGAATGTTCGGCGGCCCGGCCCGGCCCGGCCCGGCGCGTTCGCCGAACGCCGGTACGGCGTCGTGCTACAGCTCACCGAAGGTGTCGTACCGGATGTTCGGAGGCGGCACGTCGTCCCCGGCGAGCGCACGCAGGGTCGCCCGGACCATCCGGGCCGAGCCCGAGACGTAGCAGTCGTGGGCGGTCCACGGGCCGTACCGGGCCACCACCTCCGAGATGTCGCCCCGCTCCCCGTCGAAGTCCGGCTCCGCGCTGCACGCCGGGGTGACCGAGAGCCAGGGGTGGGTGGCCACCAGCGCCCGCAGCCCGTCCAGCGCGTACAGGTCGTCGGCGTGCCGGGCGCCGTAGAAGACGTGCACCCAGCGGGTCCGGTTCCAGTCGGTCAACTCCTCGACCAGCGCCTTGACCGGGGCCAACCCGACCCCGCCGGCGACGCACAGGATGTCCCGCTCGGAGGAGCGGTCCAGGGTCATCGACCCCATCGGCGCGGCGACGCGGAGCAGGTCCCCCGGCCTCGTGCGGCGCACCAGCGCCCCGGACACCCAGCCCGCCCCCGACGGCGTCCGGACGTGGAACTCCAGGACGTTGTCGTCGTTCGGGGCGTTCGCCACCGAGTACGTCCGCCACACCCGGGGCAGGTGCCGGGGGACCTCGACGCTGACGTACTGGCCGGCCCGCCAGGGCAGCGGATGCTGGAGGGCGCGGACGGTCAGGACCGCCGTGTCCGGGCCGTGCCGCTCGTGGGTCAGCACCTCGGCGTGCCAGTACGGCGGGTTCTCGTCCGCCGCCGCCCCGGCCAGCATCTTCTCGACGATCGCCGCGTACGCGTCCCGCCATGCCTGGTCGTACTCCAGGTTCCAGCCGTCCCCGGCGGTGCTGCGCAGCGCGTCCAGCAGGGCGACGCCCATGGTCTCGTAGTGCGCCGAGTCGACGTGGTACTTCCGGTGGTCCCGGCCCAGCGAGCGCAGGTACTCGTCGAAGCTCTCCGGGTCGTCCACCACCTGGGTCGCCGTGACGATCGCGTCCAGGATGCGGTCGCCCTGACCGGTCATCGCCGCCGGAAAGAGTGGGCGCAGCGCGGGGTCGAGGAGGAAGAGCCGGGCGTAGAAATGACCGCTCAACCGGCCCCGGTCCTCCTCGACCAGGGTCCAGCTCTCCTTCAGCAGCTGCGCGACGTTGTCCAAGACGCTCCTCCTCCTGACCGGCGGATCGGGCCCCCATAGAATGTCCACGGAGCGTGTGCACCGGTCGCACAGAATGTGCGATCTCCTCATGCCGCCCCTCGGCCCGTTGTCCCGCCGGCCGTCGGAGTCGGGCACAGTGGTGCGGTGACCGTTGAGCTCAACCGGCCGGCGTCCCGCCGGGTCCTCGGCACGGAGACGCTGCTGGTGCTCGGGCTCTCGCTCGGGCAGTCGGCGGTCTACGCGCTCGTGTCGATCATCGCGAAGCTGACCGCCGACGGGCCGCTGTCGAGGCAGACCGCCGCGCTGAACACCTCCCAGTCGGCCCGCCCCTGGCTCGACCTGACGTACCAGCTCCTCGGCATCGTCTTCGCGCTGCTGCCGGTGCTGCTCGCCGTACACCTGCTGGCGCGCGACCCCGGCGACCCCGTCCGTACCCTCGGGGTGGACCTGCGCCGGCCCGGCTCCGACCTGGCCCGGGGCGCGGGCCTGGCGGCGCTCATCGGCCTGCCCGGCCTGGCGCTGTTCTGGGTCGCCGCGCAGCTCGGCGTCAACGCCACCCTCGTCCCGGCCGGCCTGCCGGAGGTCTGGTGGGCGGTCCCGGTGCTGATTTTCGCCGCCGTGCAGAACGCCGTGCTGGAGGAGGTGATCGTGGTCGGCTACCTGGTCACCCGGCTGCGCCAGCTCCGGTGGCGGCTCGGCGCGGTGATCGCCGCGAGCGCCGTCCTGCGCGGCTCCTACCACCTCTACCAGGGCTTCGGCGCGTTTCTCGGCAACGCCGTGATGGGCGTCGTGTTCTCCTTCTTCTACCTGCGCACCAAGCGGGTGCTGCCGCTGATCATCGCGCACACCCTGCTCGACGTGGTCGCCTTCGTCGGCTACGCCCTCCTGCCGAGGTCCTGGTTCGACTGGCTCTGACGGGCCGCCCCGCAAGCCGACGCCCGCGCCACGCGTCGATTCCGCTCCGCCCGACCATCCCGGCGGGCGCTGCCGTCAGCGGGCACGCGGTGGACGGTAGGCGTCGACCGCCCGCGCGGCCAGCCGCTCGGCGGCGGCCGAGCCGCCCACCGCGGCGGCCAGCACCGCCGCGCCCGGCACCAGCCGGGACGCCACCCGCAGCCCCAGCCACCCCCCGGCCTGCACGGCCAGCGGCGCGGCCAACCGCCAGGCAGCCTCAGCCACCCGGGGCCACGGCTGCTCGACCGGGTCGGTCGCCGCCTCCGCCGCCGCCAACGCCACCCGGGCGCTCTCCGCGTCCGGATGCACCCGGGTCAGCACCAGCAGCTCCACCGCCCGTTCCGGGTCGGCCGGATCCCGGCCGTACGCCGCCGCCAGGTGCAGCACCAGGCCGGCCTGCGTCCAGAGCACCGCCGCCAGCTCCGCGACCGGCGCGAACAGGCCCGCGAGCGCCGCCGTCGCCCCGCCCGCCGCAGCCAGCCGGACGAACCGCCGGGTCGCGAGCCGGGCCAGCCCGTCCGGCGTCGCGTCGGGGTAGACGCCCCGGAGCGACGCCGCCCAGTCGCGCGCCCCCGGCCCCAGCGCCCGGACCGCCGCCAGGGCCAGCAGCTCCGGGGCGAAGCCCGGGTGGTCGAGCACCCGCACGGCCGCCGCCCGCAGGCCGCCCACGTCGGTACGCGCCGACGCCGCCCCCGGCGCCCGGCCACCCGCCCCGGCACCAGCCTCGATGCCTGCGGTCTCCGGACCAGCCATCGAGGGCGCAACTGTCTCGACGGTGACTGTCTCGGGGGTGACCCTCGCGGGGGTCGCAGCCTTCGGGGCCGCAGCCTTCGGGGCCGCAGCCTTCGGGGTCGCAGCCTTCGGGGTCGCCGGCTCCGCTGGGGTGGTGGCCTTTCTCCGGGCGGCGGCGGCCTTCTTCGGCTGGGCGACGCCGGTGGGCTTCTTCGGGGCGGCGGTCTTCCTCAGGGCGGCGGCCTGTCCGAGGATGGTGGTCTCCTCGGGCTCGAAGGCCTTCCTGGGCTCGGACCTTTCCCTGGGCGCGGTGGTCGTCTTCCTCGGCGTGGCGGCCCTCTTCGGCGTGGCGGTCCTGCCGGCCGCGGTCGGAGTGGCGTCCTCCTCGGCCGGGGCCGCACTGGCGGCCTCCTTGGCCGCAGTTGCCTTCAGAGCGGGGGTCTTCCGAGCTGGGGTCCTCCGGGTGGCCCGTGCCCCGGGGGCCGAGCCGACGGCGGTGACGTCCGTCTCAAGAGCCTCGGAACGGGGGCTGCGCGGGGCGACCGGTTCCGACTCGGCCGCCGAGGGGGGTGCGTCGTCGGTGCCGCTGTGTTCCTGACCGTCTTGGCTGGCCGTGCCCCTCGGCGGCTGAGGCGGTTCGGCCGCTTCGGTGGCCGGGACCGGCCGGCCTGCGGCGGATCTGGGGGCCGGTAGCGGCGGAGCTGGCCGGTGGGGATCGGGCGGTTGGAAGAGCACGGTGGGGGCCGCCGCCCGGGCCCGGCGTGGCTGTGGCCTCGTCACGTCTGGAGGCGGGGCGTCGGCGGGGGCCGCAGCGGGATCGGAAGGGACGGGCGGCGTGAAGGCCGCGCGCGGAGGACGGCGGCGGCGCGCGCCCTCACCAGGCTCGCGGCGGGGCGGGTCGCTTGGCGGCTGCTCCTCCATGTCGATGAAGCGTAGCCCTGATCCGGGTGTTCCACACCGGCGAATCGCCTGGGTGGGAAGCGGCGACCACGCGGTCCTCCTCAGGTGCCTTCGCCCCGGCTCCGGTAGTCGCTTTGCTCCGGACGGGTGCGGACCTGTATTCTCGGGCGCGGTGGTCTGCGGGTCACCGAGGAGACTTCGCCTAGTCTGGTCTATGGCGCCGCACTGCTAATGCGGTTGGGGTCTTAAAGCCCCTCCCGGGTTCGAATCCCGGAGTCTCCGCGCGAAAGCCGGTGTGTAGACTGGTCGAGCAGCAAGCGCCCGTAGCTCAACGGATAGAGCATCTGACTACGGATCAGAAGGTTAGGGGTTCGAATCCCTTCGGGCGCACAAGATCACCAGGGGTCTGACCTGCCGGAATGGCAGTCAGGCCCCTTCGCTTTTCTGTCCCTTGTGGACGGTTGGGTGCTCGGTGGGTGCTCGTGCGACGAGCATCCCTCACGTCCGGCTCTGTCCGGCCAGCGGTTGCCCTGTCCGAGTGGGTTTTGATCATGGGATAGAGTGCAGGCTTCCACGCCCCGAACGCCCAAATGCCGGGATGCATCGTGTTCTCCCGACGATGATCCTCGGCTGCTCGGGTGGCTGCCGAGCCGTTCGAGGATGCCGGCCCCAACCCCGGGCAAGATTGCGGGTCGTAGGCCGCTCGCGTTGTCGAGGCCGAGACGTGAATCCGTCGCTACTGCCGCGCACGCGAAGCAGACGTCCAGTTAGGCGGTGGGGGCATGGGGACAGCGCAGTTCCGAGCCGGGCCCACTCCGGCCGACCGGGTGCCAGGCGCTCGGTTCGGAGCGTGCAGGCGTACCCGGGCCTGCTTGTATCCGCTGATCACCGTGGACAGGAGCTGGGCCGGCGGCTCGAGCAGGGTGGCGTCGGCGACGCTGTACCTGCCGAAAATATCATCCGGGCAGGTCAGGCGGCATGTTCGTATTCGTGGAGGATGCCGCCGAGGCGGTCGCGTCGGTGGATGTTCAGGTGGGCGAGCCGGTTCGGATCGGTGATCGGCTCGGGTAGCAGGGCGAGTGGCCGGGCGTTGGCGATGCCTTGATGTGCACGGTGTTCGTTGTAGAAGTTCTCGTACTCGCGGAGCGCGTGTTGTAGGTGTCGCTGGTTGAGGATCAGTGTCTGGTCGAGGAGTTCGCGGCGGCAGGTCCGTACCCAGCGTTCCATGATCGCGTTCATCCGGGGTATCCGTACCCCGGTGAGTATCACGCCGATCCCGGCGTCGGTGAGGATGGTGTCGAACAGTGCCGGGTACTTACCATCTCTGTCGCGGATCAGGTATTTCACCTGGCATCCGGTGTCTTCGAGGTCCATGACCAGGTTGCGGGCGGTTTGGGTCACCCAGGCGGCGGTGGGATGGGCGGTGGCGCCGAGGATCCGGATCCGGCGGGTGGTGTGCTCGATGACGGCCAGGACGTAGAGGCGGGCGCCGGTCAGGGTGGTCGTTTCGAAGAAGTCGGCGGCGATGATGGCGTGGGCCTGGGATCGTAGGAACGCCGCCCAGGTGCTGCTGGTGCGCTCGGGTGCCGGTTCGATACCGGCGTCCTTGAGAATCTCCCAGATCGTGGAGGCGGCGACCTTGACGCCCAGCACGAGTAGTTCGCCGTGGATTCTGCGGTATCCCCAGGTGGTGTTCTCGCGGGCCAGGCGCAGGACGAGTCGGCGGATCGACCGGATCGTTCGTGGCCGTCCGGCCCGGTGTGGCCGGGAACTCCGGGCGTGTCGGCGGGCGATCAGGTCGCGGTGCCAGCGCAGTACGGTCTCCGGGCGGACCAGTAGCCGTAGGTGGTTCAGTGTGGTTCGTGGCAGCGGGTGCAGCAGGGCCGCGAGCCAGGCCCGGTCGGCTCGCGTGAGCCGGGGCCGGTCGCCGTGCAGGTGCCGTTCGAGCACCAGGATCTGGTGCCGCAGCGCCAGGATTTCGGCGTCCTTGTCGCGGTCGCTCATCGGCAACAGCCGCAGCAGGGCCAGAGCGTTGGTCACACCGAGGTACGCCAGTCGAAACAGCACACCCCTATCGTCATGCAGCACACGACGGCGACCACTGCCGCGACTCAGCCCGGCCTACTCCGCGCCAGGACCGGCCGCTCCAATGCTTGGTGATCACGTGGCTGTGGCCAGGGTGGATGGGGCTTTCGGCATCCACAGCGTCGAGACGAGCACGTCGATGATCTGACCATGCTGGTCGACGGCCCGGTAGACGTACCGCCAGATGCCGTTGACCTTGACGTAGGTCTCGTCAACGTGCCAGCGGTCACCAGGTGAGTGGCGAGCGAACCGGGCGGCGTCGGCCAGCAGCGGGGTGAATCGCTGCACCCACCGGTAGACGGTGACGTGATCCACCTCGACACCGCGTTCGACTAGCAGTTCCTCCACGTCTCGGCAGGAGAGGTTGAACCGCAGGTACCAGCGGACCGCCAGAACGATCACCTCGGGCGGGAACCGGAACCCGACGAACGCCGACGACGGCGGGGACCAGGGCCGGACACGAGACGACGACCTCACCGGGCAAGCAGACCACACCAGGCAAGCTGAAATCGATCATGCTTCCGCCCAACGCAACAGATCCGCCGCAGGATGGTGCGAATCCTGCGGGTGCTCAGCCGTTGGTGTCGGCTATCTCTTCGCGGAGGCGGCGCTGCTCGGCCTTACTCAGCGAATTGCCGTCGGTGACGTGTAGCGCCCATGGCGTTGAACAGGGGCCCTCGTGGGCGGTGTCCGGGCAGAGAGTCTCGACCAGACGATCGGCTAAGACATCGACCTCGTTGGCTGAGGCGATCACCGGGATGGTGATCCGCCATAGCTGGGCCCGGCCGTCATCGGTTTCAGGGGTGGTCATACGCGGCATCTCCAACTGTCGGCAAGAGGCCGGTGCCGGCTTAGCAAGCCGGCACCGGCCCTCACATGCAAGCCCGGGTCAGTCTAGGGGACAGTGATCAGGGCCCACATCCGCACAAGCTGCCGTAGGTACCCCGCCAGACCGCGCTGCGGAAGAACAGGCCGCCGGACCATCGGTTCCAGCGGCGCATCCAGTCCGGTGGGTTGCGCTGGTGAATGACGCGTGGCGTGAAGTCGCCGTCGAAAAACTGGCGGATCCGACTCTTCGTACAGTCCACCGCCCGGCAGTGCTTGGTGCGGCAGCCTCGCGGCGCTTGGCTGGACGCGTCCTTCTTGGCGTTCTTGACCGCGTCGCTCTCGGTCTTGCCGCTGCCGGCCCCCCAGACGTAACCCGTGCATTTGGAGTCGTTGCCGACCAACGCGCACTTTGCCTTGCATTTCCAAGCTTGGCCGTCGAGGTCGTACTGGTTGACCGGGTCGGCAGGGTAACCGTACAGGTTTTCGCCGCCGCCGTAGAGCGGATCGAGCGACAGGAACCGACCGATGGCCGGATCGTATAGCCGTACACCCATGATGATCAGCCCGGTGACCGTGTCGCCAGCGCGCTGCTTGGCACCAAGCCAGCCGTACCGGACAGGAGTCTGCTGCGGTCGAGCGTTGCCGTTCTCGTCGTTGTCCAGCGCGACCGGTGGTACCGCCGTGTCCAGCGGCATCAGCAGCGCCACGTCGCCATGAATGTCGGACATCTGAAGCACGGTCTGGCCGGTCTTGCCGGTAGTGGCGGCGAGGTCACCGGCGGCCGACGTGACATTGCGGGTGACCGTACCCGCGCTGTCCTCGACAATCCACCGCGGGTTGTCGCTCTCACTACAGTAGTGGTTGATCTTGGTGCCGACCGTGGTCCATGTGCTGCCGCTGCCGGTCTCGGCGACTGTGGTCCTCACCCTGTGCGCCGGGTCGAGGGTCCAGGTCTGCCGCTTTCCACCGGCGGCCTGCTGCTGCGGTAGGTCGTTGGCGAAGTACGCGACCGTGCCGTTGCCGCTTGCTGTGGTGGCTCGGCCGAACGCGTCGTATACGTACCCGGAGCCGACGAGCCGGTCGGCACTGTCATACGTGTAGCTGGTGATTGCGCCACCGGTCGTTGGGCAGTCGGCGTCCGGGGTTCCAGTCGCGGTCGTGACCGTCTTGCGGTTGCTACGGCCATCGAACGTGTAACCACGACTCACGCAGACAGCGTTCGAGGTGTCCCGGACGCTGGTTAACCGGCCGATGGCGTCGTAGCTGTACTCCTGTCCGGACCAGCCCGTGTGGCTCGTGACCTGGTCGTGGGCCGTCCGCGTGGCCGTGTCGGCGAAGACTAGCGCACCGTCGCTGTCCCGGATGTACGTCCGCTCCACCGCTGAACCGACGGCATTCTCTCGAACATGCAGCGTATAGCCACCGGGCAGCTTTTCCTGAGTCACCGATCCGTCGGCGTCGTACGTCGGCTGGAATGTGCCGGCCACTGAGTCGATGATTCGGGTGGCCAAGCCGCGCGGCTCGGCCGTATGGTCGTATGTATATGTCACTGTCGACGGCACGGTGTCGGACACGTTGGTAGGCCGATTGAGTCGGTCATACTCAGTGGTGGTCCGGCCGCCATCCGCGTCTGTGTAGGACAGCATCCGGCCCAACACGTCGTACACCTTGGTGATGGTGCCCGCAGTCGGCGACACACTCCGTACGGCCCGGCCGGTTGCCGTGTCGTACTCGGTGGTGACGGCGGGCACTGCAGCGCCCGTCCCGCCGGTGGTGGTGACCGTCGACGGACGACCGGCCGGGTCATAGGTGGTGCTGGTGACCCTGCTGGTGCCGTTGGCAGTGTCGGTCACTTTGGCTGGGTTGCCCCACCAGTCGTACTCGGTGGTGCTGGTCGGGATCGCCGCAGGGTTGGTGCCCCCGCCGGTGACCGCGCCAGCCGGTCCGGTTGAGCAGAGCTGGTCGGCCCACTCCGGCCGGTCCTGGCAGGCCCCGCTACCGGTTGCCGACCAGTACGTGGTGATTTGGGTAGCCGAATCTGTGCCGTTGCTGCCTGGTGCTACCTGACGGATGATTCGGCCCTGTGCGTCGTAGTCGCTGGTGCTGGTGACAGCCAGCCCGCCCGGGTCCTTGATCGTCCTGACCGGCAGACCCTTCGCCCAGTTGTAGTCGGTCTGGGTCACTCGGGCTTCGCCGAGTACCGCTGGGTACTGCAGGACCTGGGCGCCCGTGGTCACCTTGGTGACCTGGTCCCGGACCTTGGCCGTGCCGTCGGTGGGGCGACCGGCGTCGAATTGGTTGTCGGTACGGGTGCGGGCCACTGCGGATGAGCCAGCCGGAAGCAGCGTGGTGCCACCATCCTTCAGGTCGGCGGTCAAGTCGATCCGGCGCAGCGGGCCGAGTTCGGTCAGCTGCCGGGTGCCGGTGTCGTTGTAGAGCGACCGGGTGGAGAGCAACTCGGCGCGTTCCGCCGTAGGCAGTCCGGCTATGCCCAGTTCGGCGAGGGCCTCGTGGTCCTCGATGGTGCGGGCGAGCGCCAGCGAGCGGTTCGCCGCAGTCAGATCGCGGACCATGTTGCCGAACCGGTCGTGCTCGGTGGTGGTGACGTGTCCGCCGGGTGCGGCGCTGTTCGACTCTCGGCCAGAGGCATCCAGGTAGTGAACGCTGGCCCGGCCGTAGTCGCCGGCGTCGAGCGAGCCGCCGGTGTGCGCCGAGGGCACCGAGTCCGCCAGGAAGATCGCGGTGGCATCGGTCGGGGCCGCCTTCTGGCCCCAAGACGAGACGTCGGTCGCGCCCATCGAGTACGGCGCCTTCGGCCCGCTTACCGGCACGTCGTAGACGACGCTGGTCACCGCTTGACCATCTACGGTCGCGGTGCTGCCGGCCGCCAGAGTCGGCCGGGTAACCGTGAGCAGCTTGCCGTCCGAATCGTATGCGAAGGCCCAGGGCAGTTCACCGGGTTGAGTGAGTTGGGTGACGTGACCTGCGGCGTCGTACGTGTACTGGGTCTTCACTGCCGGGTTGATCAGCGGATTCCAAGCCTCCCGCAGCCGGCCGGACGCGTCGTACGCGTAGCTCTGCACAGCCTTAGCCGTGGCCGCTGCGGCGCCCGGCTCGGTCGAATAGAGCCGCAACTCTCTTACTTGGTCGAGGTAGTCACCGAGGGTGCCGCCGGCGGCCGTGGTGGCGGTCGCGTAGACGTACTCGAGCACCCGACACCCCTTTGCGGTCGGAGTTTGCCCGCAGGTCGCGGCGGACACCGCAGACGTCGGGCCGACAACCCGCTTGGGCCGAACCACCGTCTTGCCACCTACGAGCACGGCCTCGGAGACCACGGTGGTGGTGGAGTCGGCGAGCCCGTCCAGTTCCGTCTTCTGCAACTGCCAAGTACCGGACTCGGTGGTCGGCTTGGCGAAGACGCTCGCCACGCCGTCCGTGTCGACCAGCGTAAACGTGCCGGTCACGCTGCCGGTGAGGATGAATTCCTCGGCGCCGGGTTCTGGTACCCAGCCAGTCCGCGCGGCGTTCGCGGTGAAGCTGGTCTCATCGCCATCGGCGGACACGAGCATGACGGCGGTGTCGGAGATCGGGCGAATGTGTGTGCCGTCGAACTCCGGAAGCATGGCGATCGTGCCAGCCACCCACTCCTTGCCGAAGATCGGTGCTTGGCCCTCCTGGTTGGCACCCTTGTCTGGGGTGCGCGACGAGGCGGTGCGGGTGGCCGAAAGTGCATGCGCCGACACGTCTGTCTGCGTGATCGTGTAATCACCGGTCAGCAAGTTAACCGAGCCGAGCCCGAGATTCTCGGAGGCCGCGACGTCGGCGTTGCGGTCTACCACCACGGCCAGCGGGTTGCTGCTGCCTGCGGCACCGTTCGGGCCGGCAAAGTCCGCCTTGATCTGGACACTGCCGTCCGGGTCGACCGTGTCGGTAGCGTTCCATACCAGGTTGGACGTTCGGCCGCCGGTCAACGGCACCGGCTGCGCGGCGAGAGGGTTGTCAGCAGCGGTAATGTGCGCAGCTGGGATGACTACCCACGGATCGGCCGCTGAGCGTCGCCAGGAGAACGTGGCGCTGGTGTACTTGGCTGCGTCGGCCTGAGCGACCAGCGGTAGCCGTCGGGCGGTGCGCTCACCCTCGTCCGGTGCGACAAAGCCGCCCGGCCCGACGTTGATCGTGTAGCTGATCGCCTCGGACTTGTTGTCCGCCTGGTCCACCGAGCGGACCTGGAAGGTCTGTTCGCCGTCGCGAGCCGGGCTCACCGGTATGGCGACGGCCGTGGCCGCGCCTCCCGTGGCGACCTTGGTCCAGGCTGAGCCGTCCAGCGACCACTCCAGCCAATTGTGGCCGGCGGCCGGCGGGGTTACCGTGACGGTGCCTGTCTGCCCCACGCCCTTGACCCACTGCCCGGAAGGGTAGTCGGTCGAGACAACGCTCGTGGGCGCCGAGGGCGGGGTGGTGTCTACGGTGAAGGTCTTGAAGGCCGACCATGTGGTGCTGTAATGCGTGCCGTCGTACGGAGAGGTGCGGAACTTGTAGGTCTTGCCGTTGGTCAACACGCCGGCCGGCACGACGACCGAGGCGACCTGGCCGGACGGCACGAACTTCGAAATGTAGTTCGCGCCGACCTGGGTGTTGGTGGTCACGTCGTACACCTGGAAGGTAGCCTGAACCTTGTCACCATTCGAGTCGACGAAGGTGTCCCGTAGCGTCGGAGTGGTTGTGTTCACCACGTAACTGCCGCCGTAGGAGAAGTATGGCGGGCCAGCTTCCTGCTTGGTGCCGGTGCGCGGCCGGTAATTGTAGGTCACGGTCAGCTTAGGCACGTTGGTCGCTGCGTTGCCAGAGTTCACCTGCTTCCACTCACTGGTGGAGGAGGACGGCGCGCGCAGGCCCATGTGCGAACGGCTGTTCTTGGCGCCGGCCCAGGCCGAAACGAGCGTGGTGACATCAGCCGAAATCCAGCCATCGCCGCCGCACTCGGAGCGACCCTTGGTCTGCGTCGATTCGGCCATCTGCTGATACCAGGTCGGCTGGTTGGTCCAGCGGGACGCAGTGGACGGCGCGCCCGTGTCCCAAACCGTCCAGCTTGCAGGGGCACAGCCGGAGTTGCCGGAGTGGAAGTTCCAAAGGTTGACGTCGGCATCCATCACGATCGAGTCGGCGATCGCTGCCGTGTTCCAGGTGATGAACGCCCGGGCCCAGCGAGAACTACCGTCCGGGTTGGTGCTGCCAGGGTTGCCCCAGTACAACTCGGTGTCGGCCGACCAGTCGATGGTTTCGCCCTGCTGCACCCGGGTGTCGAAGACGTTGCCGAGCGCGGCCGTGGTCGGATCGACGGTAACCGGATAACGGGTCGTCGGGTCCGCGAGAAACTTCGCATCCGGCGTCAGCACCAGATCAATCGAGCCGGCGTGCTGAACGACTTTCATGTCGACCGGCACCCTGTGAGTGTGCTCGCCGGAGACCGGGTTGATGGCGGCGTCCCACATCATCGGTGCTGGCATGACCGCGCGCTTACGCGCCTTCGCGTCAGTGAAAAGCAGGCTGCCGTCGGCCTGCTTGGCCGCCTTCAGGCCAGGGGTGCGCAGCGGGAGAGTATATGACCAGTCACCCGCAGCCGGCCGCTGCTTGATCACGGTGTACTGGTCGAAGCCGGTCCGGGTGGCTTCGACGACCACGTCAGCGCCCGGGACGACGTCGGGGTAGGTCACCGTAGTGCCATTCACCATTGGCTCCGGCAAGCCGCCCTTCCATTGCAGGGCGATCTGCTGGTCGCCCTCGCCGAAGGTAACCAGCGGGCGGGCGGCAGCGCTACGAGCCTCGGCCAGCGATCGGGACCGGGAGCCGCCCGGGGCGGCGAACCGCAAGCCCTCTGGGTGCGCCTTCGGGGCGACCGAGCCGTCCGCTTCCTTGCGGAGAGTGAGGTCGACGTCCACCCACTTTCCGTCGCGCTTGAACCGCACAGGTCCGGACGACAGTTCAGAGGTGAGCGAACCGTCCGGATTCACCCATGTGGTTGTGGATTCGTTTCGCTCGGAGAGGGCTTCGACCCGCTTACCGGACAGCCGGGCCAGGAGACGCGCGGACCGAATGTCTGCGGCCTCACTGGCGTACTGCTGCGCCCGGGCTCGAAGGGGTGGTGCCGCTGCGGCTGGCCCGGTGGCCGGCAAAGCGACGCCTGCCAGCAGCAGCAACGCCGGTGCTAGCAGGAAGAATGGGCGGGATAGACGCAACCTCAGCCTCCATTGTCGGTGGTGTGCGACAGGGAGATGTTCACGTCCGGCCGACGAGTACCAGCGAACATGGGCAGGATGATGCCAGCAGTCCAACGCGAGATCCCCCGTCACACCGGGGCGTTGGCGCTCCGGCGGCAAAAGTTAAACACCACGCAGCGTAGAAGGCAAGGAAACTTTGAGTAACGAGTGGAAGCGAGCGCATCGACTGTCTGCACTGGCTAGTCGGATCGCTGCGCTAGCAAATGCTCAGCAGAGACGCTAGCGACCTCGTGCATGGTTGCGAATCCTTGAGTATCGATGATCGTTGTGCGTGCCATGGTAGGTGCTGCGATCATGACGAACCGGCGGTTGACGGGCCTGTCCCGCTCGGTGATTGAGAGCCTGGTCAGCGAGGTGGGGCCGCAGTGGCGGGCACAGCACCGTGACCGGCTCGCCTCGCGGACACGCCGTCGCCGGGTCGGATCAGGAGCCAAGCACCGGTTCGGGTTCGTTGATCGGCTGCTGGCCACGCTGGTGCATCTACGCCACGGGCTGACCCACGATGTGGTCGCTGCCTGGTTCGGGGTGCACCGCTCGACGATTAGCCGCAGCATCGCCGAGGTCCGGCCGCTGCTGGCCGAGCGCGGTTGCCTGGTGCACGACGGCGTCCGGCTCCGGACCCTCTCCGACGTGGTGGCCTACCTCGGGCACCACCCGCAGGCATTGATGGACGCCACCGAGGTGCGGGTGCGTCGGCCGGTGGCCGGCCGTGCGGGTCGGGACCGGTTCGTGTCCGGCAAGGCCCGGCTCAACACCATGAAAGCCCTGGTGATCTGTGATCCGCTCGGTCGGCTGCTGTTCTGCGGCGAGACCCGTCCGGGCTCGATGCACGACATCACCCAGGCCCGCACCGCCGGCCTGGTCGACCTTCTCCTGCAAGCGCCACTCGGCGTGCGGATCCTCGCCGACGCCGGCTACCAGGGCCTCGGCACCGATACCGCTGGCGCGGTCATCACCCCGAGACCCAAGCCACGCAAACGCCAGACCTCCCTACCACCGAGCGTCATCGCCGCACACGAGGCGACCCGCAAACGGCACTCCTCCCAACGCATCCGCGTCGAGCACGCCATCGGACACCTGAAGAACTGGCGGATCCTCGGCCGCTACCACGGCCGACGCGAGTCCTTCGACACCACCATCCGCGCGATCGCCGGTCTCCTGTCCGAGCACCAACATACCGACCGCACCGAGCACAACGCCCGGCGAATCAGGGCCCTACCCGCCACGCCCCAGATTCGATGAGACGGTGCGCTGCTTTTCTACCGTCAACCGTGCACGAGGTCGTAATTGAGATCATCGACACGATGCCGAACCGCAGAGGGGGCAAGGTCAAACCCGCAGTCACGAATCCCGGCGACGACCCCGACGAAGCAGGGCTTTCGCCGGTGCCGTACCGGTTCACGCTCCGCAAGGGCACGTTCAACCGGGACGCTTTCACCGTGGTCGAGGGCTGCCTCGCCGCAAGCCCGCTTCCACCCCGGCTCGTCGATCAATGAGCGGCCAACCAGACCGACAACGACCTGCAGGCCGACCGTGAGCTTTTGCCGACGGAGTCTGCGGTGCGGCTCGCGTCGATCTCTCCGTCGAACCTCCACCGGCCGACCGGCGAGTCGCCCAGGTAGACGACCTCGGAGAGGGTACGGCCCATCGGATCGTGGGTGGCCTGGTACCCCTCGCCCAGCCGGCGTCGTCCGTCCGGTCGTATCGGCCGGCGACTAGGTCGTCCTGAGACAGAGCCGAATGTGAGACAGAGCCCAGATTCCGGTGCACGGATCGCGTTCGTGGGCGGTAGCGGCCCGACCGCCACCTGAAAGGACGGCGGTGCGGGTTCACCGCACGATGTCGACACAGACCGTGCGGGACCGTGACGGAGTGACCGCCGGGTCGGCAGCGCGCTCGCCAGCGCCGCCAGGAGCTACCAGTTCGCAGCGTCGGTGAGGCAGAACGGGTGCCCGGCTGGCGAGATCAGCACGCGCCACGTCTCGCCCGGTTGGGGGTCCGCCAGCGTCGCACCGAGGCCGAGGGCATGGTCCTCGGTCGCAGGGATGTCGTCGCAGGCGAGGTCGAGGTGAAACTGCTTGCGTCCGCCCTCGTCGGGCCATGTCGGCGGCTGGTGATCGGCGACGAGTCCGATCCCCAGCGTGGGTGCTCCCGAGGGTCCCGTCAGCATTGCGTACTCCTTCTGCTGGAGGGCCACCTCCCAGCCGAGCAGGCCGGCCCAGAACGTCGCCTCGGCGGCGACGTCCCCGGCGTCCAGCGTGGTCATCTTCAAGGTGGCGGTCGGTGCGGTTACAGCGGTATCGGTCATGTCCCGATCGTCCCTAGGCTGGCCGGGTGCCGACTAGCAAATACGCGACGACCACGAGTGCTGGGATCCTGCGACCCGAGGAACTCGCGCGGTACGTCTCGAGCGAGCGGACCGATACGGCCCCGGTGCTCTCGCGGTGGGTCGAGTACCACTGGACGCTGTGCTGGGATCTGTCACCCGGCACCACGTACACGAGCTCGGTTGTGCCGCACCCTTCGTGCAACGTTACCGTCGAACGAGGTGCCGCGCGCCGGCCCGAGGCGGCCGGCGAGGAGGTGCTCGTGACTGGTGTGGTGACCCGCCGTTTCGACTTCGACGTGCACGGTCGCGGTTGGGTGCACGGGGTCAAGCTCCGGCCGGGAGCGCTGACCGCGCTGACCGGCCATGACGCCAAGGCTCTTGTCGACCGGACCGTCACCGCCAAGGAAGTGCTGCCCATCATCGTCCACGAAAAGCTCGACAACCTCGCCGCCGGGATCTCGCCTGCCGAGGCGACGGCCGCAGCCTGCGCCGCGCTCGAACGACTCCTGCCTGCCGAGGCCGACTCCGCGTACGACCTGCTGCTGCGAGTCGTCGCCGACATGCTGGCCGACCGATCGCTGCTGCGCGTCGACGAGATCGTCGAGCGCCACGGCATCGGGCGTCGCGCGCTCGAGCGGCTCTTCGCGCGCTACCTCGGCGTCGGACCCAAGCGGGTGCTGGCCCGCTACCGCATGCACGATGTCGTCACCGCCCTCGACGAGGGGTACGCCGGATCGCTGGCCGAACTCGCGGCCACCTATGGGTGGTTCGACCAGGCACACTTCGGCCGCGACTTCGCCGCGCTGGTCGGCTGCCCGCCCAGCACCTACCGACATCGCCCGCAGTGATCCCGTTGGGTCGGGCAGGCGACCCCAGTCGCGGCGGAAGCACCGCCGTGGCGGCGCTGAGGTCCTCCACGTGACCCCGCTCATCCGGTTCCCCACGCCTGGCGTCCGGTCCCAAAGGAGCCCTACTCCGGCTGATCTTGGTGGGCAGGGTGGGGTGACCGGTGGGAGCGGGGTCACGTCGGCGGGGAGCGAACTGGTTCAGGCTGCGGCACGGCGTCCAACCCCGGCAGTGCGAACCATTCCGACGAGGCGGCGCACCGCAGACGCGGTGCGCCGCGCGAGGCGGAACATTCGCCCGCTCGTCAGAAGGATGCGGCGTACGGGCGCTCGGGCATGTTGTCGAACGGTTCGAACAGGCTGGCGATCGTCTTGGCATGTAGCTTGCCGGGATTGGTCATCAGCATGGCGTAGTCGCTGTCCTGGAAGAGCGTGTCCAGGATGCCCTCCCAGTCGTAGTCGGCGGTGGATTCGGGGAGCTGCTCCAAGTCGTCGTCGAAGGCGCCGAGTTCGAGTTCGACGGTGGCGCGGTCGGTCATGAGGTGCAGGGCCATCTCTTCGGCGTTGGTACGGGGGTGGGGTTCGACGCCGTGGGCGAGGTCCGCGGCCAGGTCGAGGAACGCGGTGCGGAACCGCTCCACCGCGACCGGGGACAGATACCGGAAGAACGGCGGGAACGCCTCCCAGCCATCCGGGTCCTCGAACGCCGCCGTGACCTCGTCGCTGAGGATCTCCGCAGCGGTGTGCAGCAGCAGCGCGGTCCGTGGGGTGATCACCGGCGGCATGCAGGTGTCGCACTCGCCGCTGTCGCATGCAGTGCAGTCGAGGCATCCATCGGCGCACGTCGTGCAGGTGTCGCATCCACCCGTCGGGCAGCCGGTGACCGGGAAGCTGGCGAATCCTGCGGTCGCTCGGCGTCGCAGGTGCACGGCCAGGGCATGAGGGTTGGTATCGAGGGCATCGACGATCGAGGTGACCGCGGCGCGGACCGGGCCCGGCTCGGCGTCGAGCGCGGCCAGCAACCGGTCCCGGGTCTGCTTGGGCGGGTGCCCGGCGGTCATCAGGTTCAACAGATCCGCGACGGTGTCAGCTCTCTCCGGAGTGGGGAACGTGGCCAGGCCCTCCACCGTTTCCCCGCCGCCGTGGTCGACGATGGCGAACACCCGGTGGGTACTGGCGGTGTGCTGCGGCAGGAAGCCGTGATAGGTCGTCCTCATCTGGGAGTCCTTCTAATGGTTGGGCCCACTCAACGGGCGGGCTCCGCGAGGGAGAGAGCATGACGGGGCTGCACGTCGCGGTACGTCCACAACGCCGGTGCCCAGGAAGATTCGCGGCTGCCTGCCAGGGTTCGACCCTGGCCGCGTGACCAGATACCTGACTATCAGAGTCAGACCTACCAGGCAAGCTCGATCTTCAACAGAACGCCGCTGCGCCCCTCGCCGGATCCGACTTCCCAGCATGGCGAAGGGTGGCCGTCGCACCCCGCTCTGGTCGGGGTGATCGGGGGTGCTCCGTGGGTGCTCGGACGTCGGGGAACTGGCCCAGGCGGACTGGACTGAGCCGGATTCTCGACTCTACTTCTGAGTGGAAGGCATATTGATGAATGCCGCACTAATCCCGTACCTGCAATAACGCATTCGGATCGGGGTGGACGGGGCTGGAATTGACTGGACAAGTCGCTTTACGCATTGAAGCATGTGACTACGGATCAGAAGGTTAGGGGTTCGAGTCCCTTCGGGCGCACTTGTTTGACCAGGGAAGATAGCCGATCGGCTATCTTCCCTGTCGTCGTGTGAGTCACGTGTGAGTCATGGCTGTGGCACACGTTCGTGGGCTCGCACGGCAACCCTGAGCTGCTGACCTGTGTGGCGGCGCAACAGGTTCGTCAGATAGGTGCGCTCGAAGGGCTCGGACTCCCAACTTCTCGTTTGTAGTCGGACTCAATCTGATTGAGGAAGATTATGACGTTCGGTGGGTTGGCGTCCGGTTCTCATGTTCCGGCGGCTCATGTCTGTTCGGCGGCGCTGCGGGCTCTGCTTGTTGTGGGCCCGGGCTGCTGGAGTGGGTGCTGATGCGCACCTCGGATGGCTTGGGCCGGGTGTACCGGCGGTGTGGCTGCCGCGACGAGGCGACGGGCAAGCAGTTCGGCACGCGCTGCGAGCGGCTGGCGGACCTCAGTCATGGTTGCTGGTACTTCTCTGTGCAGGTCGCCGGTGCCGATGGTGGCCGTGATCGGGTCCGTCGGGGCGGGTTCGCCACCCTGGCCGAGGCGGAACGGGCCTGCTGGGAACTGTCCCAATTGCCGGGGCCGGAGGCGGTGGCGCGGACCTGGACCGTGCGACGCTGGCTGCACTTCTGGCTGTCCGAGTTGGAGGGCCGGTTGAGGCCCACGACGGTGCTCAACTACCGCAGCGTCGTGGACAGGTATCTGATCCCGCACCTGGGCCGCTTCCGGTTGAGCAAGCTGCGCACGAAGACCGTTCAGCGGGCCATGGACGCGATCTGCCGTCAGGTCGTGCGCGGAGGCCGGCTGATCTCGCCGGGCAGCGTGAGCCGGATCCGCGCGGTGCTGCGCAGCGCGTTGTCGGAGGCGAGACGGCAGGGCATCGTTGGCCACAATCCCGCCCGGAATCTGCGGCTGCCGAACGGTGCGCGCCCGCATGCGGTGGTCTGGGATGACGAGCATGAGGCGGTGTGGCGTGAGACCGGCGTGCGCCCACGGGTCGCGGTGTGGGATCTGAACAATCTGGCGCGGTTCCTGGAGGCGGTGCGCGACGATCCGCTGTTCGTGTTGTGGTGGCTGGTGGCCCTGCGCGGCCCGCGTCGGGGCGAGATGGCGGGCCTGCGTTGGGAGGATGTCGACCTGGCCGCGGGGGAGTTGACGATCAGGGAGCAGGTCATCGTCATCGGTGGACGGGAGCACATCGGTCCGCCCAAGTCGATGGCGGGGGTGCGGACGTTGGCTCTCGACGAGGCGACGGTGAAGCTGTTGTGGGAGTTGTGGCACGAGCAGCGGCGCCGCCGCGGCAGGGTTGATCCGAAGGGGCGAGTGTTCGTCCACGCGAACGGGCGTCCGGTGCGCCCGGACTGGCTGACGCGCTTGGACGGCAAGTCCTCTTCGCTGGCGCGATGGCGCAGGTCGCAACCGTTTGTGACCTACCCGGCGCAGGAGCGCGTAGCCGTGTTCATCGACTTCGAGAACCTGGTGTGCGGTGCCGGCAAGGGTCTGCCCGGCCAGAGTGCCCCGATTCCCGCCACCGCCCTGACGTACATCAACACGTGGCAGGGTTGGCTCTACCTGGCCACCGTCATCGATCTCGCATCACGCCGGGTCGTCGGCTGGGCCGTGGCCGACAAACCTGAAGACCGACCTGGTCGACGCCGCCCTCGCCGATGCTCTCGCCCGCCGCCGACCCGAGCCCGGGCTGGTGTTTCATTCCGACCGCGGCACGCAAGGCGGATTCAACCGGTGGTTGCAACACCGGGTTGCTGGAGTGATCGTAGGTGTTCGTCAAGGACTTCGGCTGGGGTCTTCCAGCCGAGGGTTTTCCGGGGTCGGCTGTTGAGGGCGTGGGCGACGGCGTTGATCTCGTCGGCGCTCCATCGGGATAGGTCGGTGCCTTTCGGAAAGTACTGCCGCAGCAGCCCGTTGGTGTTCTCGTTGGTGCCGCGTTGCCAGGGGCTGTGGGGGTCGGCGAAGAACACCGGGACGCCGGTTTCGACCGTGAAGCGTGCGTGCGCCGACAACTCCTTGCCGCGGTCCCACGTCAGCGACCGGCGCAGTTGCTCGGGCAGTTGGGTGATCGTCTCGGCGAGGGCTTTGCTCATCGTGATGGCCCCGTAGCCGGCGAGAGCGGGGCCGTTCTTCGTCCGCGGGATCACACCCCAGCCGGCCTCACGTGGCAGGTGGATCAGCATCGTGAATCTCGTCGTCCGCTCGACCAGTGTCCCGATCGCGGAGCGCTGCAACCCGATGATCAGATCTCCTTCCCAGTGCCCGGGGACGGCGCGGTCGGCGACTTCAGCGGGCCGTTCACTGATCAGGGTGTCGCTGGTGACGTGCGCCCATGCGCGTTGCTTCGTGCGGGCTCGGGGAACGCGAAGCGCCCGACCGGTCCGCAAGCAGGTGACGAGTTCGCGCTTGAGGGCGCCGCGGCTCTGGACATAGAGCGCCTGGTAGATCGCCTCGTGGCTGATGCGCATGGACTCATCCTCCGGGAACTCGGCCCTGAGCCTGCGGGAGATCTGCTCCGGGCTCCACCCGGTCGTCCATGCCCGATCGGCCCGGTGGGGTTTGTTGCGGCCCTTCCACTGCGGGCCCTGCGGGCCGGTGACCGGCCGGCCGTGCGCTGTCCGGATCGCGCCCGCAAGCCGTTGCTGGACGTACTCTCGGAGCCGCTCATTGGCCAGCAGCTTCGCGGTCTTCGGCCGGCGGGCTCGACGCTCCGCATGCCACTGCGCGGTCGAGGCCTTGTAGTCCAACCGGTACGTCCTGGTCGAGGCGTTGCGCCGCAACTCGCGCGAGATCGTCGACGGGTCTCGGCCGAGCTGGCGTGCGATCTCACGAACGCCCATGCCTTGCGCCCGCGACAGAGCGATGTCCTCTCGTTCGCTGAACGACAAATGGCGGCCCGACACCGTCGGCGGCAAGGCAGGATTCACGCCGCCAGCGTGCCGGAACCAACGGAACCCGACCGGCGAGGACACGCCAGCCGCCGCGGCCGCGTCCTCGGTCATCACACCCGATCGGATCGCAGCCCAGAACTTGACCCGGTCCTCACGCCACGCCACCGTCGGCCGTCCCGGCGAGGGGATCTGACCCCGATACTCCCGAACCTGCTTCTGCCTCGGCCCGTACGCCATCCCTCCACCTCTCCGACAAGGTGTTGCGACGACCGGTTGAATCCGCCCAATACGTCAGCGCCCAGCACGCCCGCCTCGCACACCGTCACGACATCCGCCTGTCCGTCGGCCGGCGCGGACAGTGCTGGGACAACGCAGTCGCCGAGTCGTTCTTCGCCACCATCAAAACCGAACTCCTGCACCGCCAGGCCTGGCCCACCCACCAAGCCGCCCGCCAGGCCATATTCGAATACATCGAGAGCTGTACAACACCCGCCGCCGACACTCAACACTCGGCTACCTCAGCCCTGCGGCTTTCGAGGCCACCAGCTCACAACCGCTACCGATCGACCAAGCCGCCTAACTAAGATCAACACAACGACCCTGTCCGTCGAAACGGGTCAAGCCCATACGTGCGGGCGCAACCGTACGAGGGATTGCACCAGATCCTCGGTGAGCGGGAGATTGATCCCAGCCTCCCGTCAATCGACTTTCGGGCCTTCAGCCTCTTCAACGGGTGGCCTGCTCACGGTCCTGACCGGTTCCCCTGCCGGGCAACGGAGCAGGTCGAGCGGGTCGGTACGGACACCGAACCGGTGCCGCAGCGCCCGCCCGGCGGCGTGCAGGCCGGACATCCCGTGCACGGCCGGGCCCGGCGGGGTCGAGGCCGAGCAGAGGTACACGCCGGGCAACGGGGTCCGGTACGGGTCCCACCGGGGCACCGGGCGCATCACCAGTTGCCACGGCGTGACCGCCCCGCCGGAGATGTCCCCGCCGACGTAGTTCGGGTTGTGCGCGGCGGCCCGCGCCGCCGGTACGACGTGCGTGGCCAGGATCAGGTCACGGAAGCCCGGCGCGAAACGTTCCACCTGCGCCACGATCTGGCCGCTGACGTCGCGCGGCGAGCCGTTCGGCACGTGCGCGTACGTCCAGAGCACCTGCCGGCCGGCGGGCGCGCGGCTCGGGTCGACGACACCGGGCTGTACCGCCAGCACGTACGGGCGGTCCGGGTGCCGACCGCGCAGCACGGCGGTCTCCGCAGCCTGGGCCTCGGCGGCCGAACCGACCAGGTGCAGGGTGCCGGCGCTGGCGCAGTTCGGTTCCGCCCACGGCACCGGGCCGGCGAGCGCGAAGTCCACCTTGCACGCGGCCCCGCCGTACCGGAAGGAGCGCAGCCGACGCGCATAGCCGGCGGGCAGCCGCTTCCCGGCGATGCGCAGCAGCCCGGCGGGCGAGACGTCGAGCAGGACCGCGCGGGCCGGCGGCAGTTCGGCCAGGTCGTCGATCCGGACACCGGTCACCACCCGACCGCCGAGCTGCCGTAGTCGGGTCACCATCGCATCGGTGATCGTCCGGCTGCCGCCTACGGGGATCGGCCAGCCGACCGAGTGCCCCAGGGTGGCCAGCAACAGCCCGGCCCCGGCCGGCGCGAGCCGGCGGGGCGGGGCGATGGCATGCGCGGCTACCCCGGCCATCAGCGCGGCGGCCTCCTCGCCACGGAAGCGGGTCGCCCCCACCGGCGTGCCCTGTTCGAGCGTGCGCATCCCGAGCAACAGCGCGGCGAGCGGATCGCCGGGCATCCCACGCAGGTCGGACATGGCGGTGTCGACCACACCCTTCCAGCGCCGCACCAGAGGACCGAGCAGGGACAGCCAAGCCGCCCCGTCCCGGCCTAGCCCATCGGCGGTACGGTCCAGGTCCCGCCAGGCCAGCGCCGCCCGGCCACCGTCGAGCGGGTGCGCGTACGCGATCTCCGGTTGCCGCAGCCGTACGCCGTGCGCGGCCAGGTCGAAGGCGCGGAAGAACGGCGAGCCGAGCGCCATCGGGTGCACCGCCGAGCAGACGTCGTGCCAGAACCCGGGCAGGGTCAGTTCCTCGGTGCGGGTGCCACCGCCGATGGTGTCTGCCGCCTCGTAGACCTGGACGGTCAGTCCCGCCGAGGCGAGCACCAGCGCGGCGGCCAGCCCGTTGGGGCCGGAGCCGACCACCACCGCGTCCAATCCGCCGGTGCCGCCGGTCCCCGCCCGGCTATCCGTCTCCGATCCCATGTCGTCCGCCCTCCTCAGACCAGTGCCTGCTCAGCGGCCAGGCTGGCGTAGAGCGCATCGGTCCGGACCAGGTCCGGATGCGAACCGACGGAGCGCGCCTCGCCGTTCTCCAACACCACGATCTGGTCGGCGGCGAGCACCGTGGAGAGCCGGTGCGCCACCACGAGCACCGTGGTCCGGCGGGAGATGTCCAGGATCACCTCACGCAACGCGGCCTCGTTGGTGGCGTCCAGTTGCGAGGTCACCTCGTCGAGCAGCAGCAGCCGGGGCCGGCGTAGCAGCGCCCGGGCCACCGCGATCCGCTGCCGTTCCCCGCCGGACACGGAGAGCCCCCGGTGCCGGATCGGGGTGTCCAGGTCCCCGCCGAGGCGCTCCAGCAGGGAATCGAGCCGGGTGGTCCGCAGCACCGCGCGGATCTCCTCGTCGGAGGCGCCGGGCGTCGCGTACGCGACATTCTCCCGCAGCGTTCCGGCGAGCACGGAGACGTCCTGCTCGACGTAGCCGATCGCGGCCCGCAGTTCGCCCAGCGGCCAGTCGGCCAGTGGCCGTCCGTCGAACAGGATCCGGCCCTGCCGCGGTTCGTGGAAGCGCTCGATCAGGGCGAGCACCGTGGTCTTGCCCGACCCGGACGGACCGACCAGGGCCGTCAGCCCGCCGGCCGGCACGGTCAGCGTGAGGTCCCGCAGGGCCGGCTCGTCCCGGTCCGGGTAGCCGAAGAAGACCCCCTCGAACACCACCTCCGCTGGCGGGCCGTCAGCCCGTCGCGCGCCCCGGGGGATCTCGGTAGCAGCCGCGGCAGTGGCCCGGACCGGCGTCGCCGGGGGAAGGTCGATCGGCTCGGTGGGCAGCGCGTCGATCTCGGCGATCCGGGTCAACGCCGCCCGCCCGACCTGCAGATAGGTGCTGGCGCCCACGAGCTGCATCACCGGCTGACTCAGGTAGGCCACGTAGAGCAGAAAGGCCACCAGCGCCGAGACCGGCATCGCGCCGCTGGCCACCCGCGCGCCGCCGACCCCGAGCACCACCAGGAACGCGACCTGGATGGCCAGGCCGGCGCTGGTTCCGGCGACCGAGCCCCAGCGGGCCAGGCTCACCCCCTGGCGGTACGCGGTGAGTGCCGCCTCGTCGATCCGGGCCGCCTCGGTGGGCTCGGTGCCGGAGGCCTTCATGGTGGTGAAGGCGCCCAGCGCACGCTCCAGAGCGGCGCCCATGTCGCCCACCGACTCCTGCGAGAGCAGCGCGGCGGTCCGGATCCGGGGCATCAGCAACCCCATGATCAGCACCAGCAGCACCACCACCACCGCGGTCACCCCGAGCAGGGCCAGGTCGACAACCGCCATCAGCAGCACCGCGCCGAGCAGCATGACTCCGCCGGTGAAGAGGTCGATCAGGGACTGGCTGGCGATCTGCCGCAGCAGCATGGTGTCCCCGGCGACCCGGGCCAGCAGGTCACCGGGGGCCTGCCGTTGCAACGCCGGCACGGTGAGCCGCAGCAGGTGCCGGACCAGACCACGCCGCCCGTCCAGGGCGACCGCTTCGGCGGTACGCAGGATCAGGTAGTTGCCGAAACCGAGCAGCACGGCGGCGAGCAGCACGAGCCCGGTCAGCGCGGCCAGCGCCCGACCCACCCCCTGCTCGGCGGTGAGGCCGTCGATCAGGGCCTTGGCCGCCAGCGGCTGGGCCAGCCCCAGCAGGCTCGACGTGAGCAGCAGCGCGGCGGCGGCCAGGAACGGCCCGCGGTGCGGCCGGACGTACCCGGCGATCATGCGGAGCCAGTGCCGGTCCCCGGCCGGGGTCGTGCTCATCGCTCACCCCGGTGGCGGTAGACGTTGACGTACATCGGTTCCGTGCCGGTGAACTCGTTGCCGGCCCAGTCGGCGTGCCGGGCGACGCGGACCAGGCCGGCTTGCTCGGCATACCCGTCGACCTCGTCGGCGGTGGTGAGTCGACTCAGTTCCGAGGCGATCCGGGAGCGGCCCTCCTCGATCCAGATGTGCGCCAGGTGCCAGATCCGGTTCTCCACGTCGATGGTGGAGTACGACAGCAGCCCGGTGTCCTGCCCGGGATAGGGGACGAAGAAGGAGTCCCGGGCCCGGCCCTGGTTGAGCACGGCCAGCGCGAACTCCGGATTGTGGGTCTCCACCACGAGGGTTCCGCCGGGGGCTAGCCGGGCGGCGGCCGCCCGCACGACCCGCTGCTGGTCCGCCGGGTCCAGCAGCATCGACAGCGTGCCGCAGACGCAGTAGACCAGCCCGTACCGCCGGTCGTCCGCCCAGTCGCGGATGTCGCCGTGCACCGGCGTGACCGGGCGGGGTTGGTCGGTGAGGGCGGACCGGAGCGCGTCGAGCATCTCCGGCGAGGAGTCCACGCCGACGATCTCCCCGACCCGGTCTGCCAGCGGCAGGGCGATCCGGCCGGTTCCGACGCCGAACTCCAGGGTGGGCTGCCCGCCGCCCGGGTGCAGGTCGGCGAGGAAGCCGACGAGCGGTTCCACCGCCGGGCCGCCGGGGAAGAGCCGGTCGTAGAAGTCGACGAACTGCCGTCCGTAGCCGATGTCGGCGATCTCGGTCATTTCTGGGTGCCCTCCGACAGCGGTACGAACGGGGAGACCAGCAGGTAGTCCGGCTTGTGGGACTCGTCGTAGCCGGTGCCCCGGGCGATCACGAACTGGAACCCCCGGGGCTGGTCCGGCCCGGGGTGCTGCCGCCGTACGGCGTGCTCGACGAAGTCCCGCATCACCTCGTACGGCGTGGTGGTCGTGATGTCGACGTCGGGGGTGCCCAGGTGCCCGATGAGGTCGGCGCAGATGTCGAAGATCGCCTTGTCCTGCCGGCGTTCCGGGAACCAGACCATCTGCCGCCACTGCCGGGGCGGGATGAGGACGGTCTCGACCCACTTGGTCTGCTCGCCGTCGGCGGTGAGCACGCGGTGCAACAGGTGGAAGTCGTGCTGCGCCGGTTCGGGGGCGAAGAACCGCCAGTTGCCGATGAACAACCCGGGTACGTCGTAGCGGCGGAACCGGTCGAAGACCTGCTGGGGGTGCTGGCTGAGCACGGTCACCCCGAACCAGCCGACCAGGCCGGCGGTGATCGCGGTGGTCAGCGGGCGCAGGTCGGAGCCGACTCGGCGGCTCACCGGTCCCCCTCCACGCCCGGCTCCATGACGTCGTCGACGAACGCGGTGAGAATCTTGACAACCTCTTCGGTCCGCGCGGCGTCGGTGAGGATCTCGTCGTGGTCGGCGTCCTCGACGACGTGTCGCTCGGATCGGGGCGCGGCGGCGGCGAACTCGTCGTGCAGGTCGGCCTGGACGGCGTCGGTGCGCGCGGTCGCTCCCGCCGTCACCACCACCAGCGGTACGTCGATCCGGGGCAGCTGGGCGGCCTCGTCCTCGAAGCGTTCCTGCACCACCTTCCACTCCCGCCGGGCGGCGGCCCACAGTTCGGGGTCGCGGTACTGGGCCAGGGCCAGCTGGCGTACCGACTCCGGCAGCCGGTCGACCCAGGCGGCCCGGGGCAGCAGCGAGCCGAACCCGGCCCGTAGGGAGCCGGGCATGATGGCCAGGGTGCTGGTCAGCGCCTTGCCTCCCTCGGCCTGACGCAGGGAGCGGCGAAGTTCGGCGGGGTGGCTGGAGTCGATCAGGGCGACCCCGCGTACCTGCCCGGCCAGTCGCTCGGCGGCGAGCAGGGCCAGGTAGCCGCCGAGCGAATGGCCGACCAGGATCACCGGGCGCTCGCCGGCCACGTGCCGGGTCAGGTCGACGAGATCGTCCACCATGGTCTCGAACTGGTACTCCCCGCCGCCCTTGTAGCGGCTGGCGCCGTACCCGGCACGCTGGTAGGTCACGGTGGTGAACCGGGTTCCCAGCGGGGCGGCGATCCGCTCCCAGTGCTCCGCCGTGGCGGCCAGGCCGCTCTCCAGCAGCAGCACCGGCGCTTCGGCGCCCGGATCGGCCGGCTGCCCGGCGTACCGGTAGGAGAGGACGTTGCCGGCGGCGGTGGTGAAGGTGCGCTCGTCCCCGCGTCCCCGCTCGATCATCCGCCGCCGCCGGATCCGGGCGATCTGCCCGGCGGCGAAGAGGGCCAGCCCGGCGGCGGCCGCCATGGCGGGCAGGGTGTCGTCGCGACGCACGCCGGTGGCGTCGCCGGTCCGCTCGCGGGGGCGGGTGGTGTAGGCGACCGCGGGGTAGGTGGAGGTGAACGCCCAGAAGAACCGGCCGAGCCCCATGACCCTCGCATTGACCAGGTGGAACGCGCCGGCGGCGGCGAGCAGGTACGGCGCGGGGCGGCCCCGGGCTGCGTAGGCCAGCGGGAAGGCGCACTCCATCGCCAGCACCCCGTGGGCGGTGAGCTTGGTCAGCCTCGGGTAGCGGCGCATCAACTGCCAGACCTGCGGGTCGCCGTAGGTGAGGGTCCGGGTGATGCCGGGCAGTGCGCGCCCGCTGCGCCACGTCTCACTGGGCAGCTTGGCCCAGCCGGACACCGTGTAGGAGAGCACCGACTGAAGCGAGACGAACCAGAGGCAGGCGTCCACGACGGCGGGGCGACGCTGGCCGGCGCGGGCGACGGTGGTGAGCGCCTGTACGAGGAAGGAGACCTGGTCGGCACCGTCGCTGCCGTACAGGTGCTGGGCGTGCAGCGCGGCCTGGCTGCCGGTGAGCACGGCGTTGGCGGCGACCCGTTGCCGCCGGTTGAGCGGAAGCCAGAGCGCGGCCGCCGCGGCGGCCCGGCTGACGTGCAGAGCGGTGACCACCCGGTCGTCGGCGACCAGGTCCAGCGCCCGGGTGAGGCGGGGGGCGTGGGCCTCGAAGGTGCGCCGGTTCACCGCCCAGTTGTTCGCCCCGCCCCGCCGCCGGTCCCGGCCCCGGGTGAGGTACTCCAGGCTGGCGAAGAGGTGGGTCACCGAGCCGATCCGCTCGGTCCAGGTCAACACGGTGGAGCGGTCGAGGACGGCGGGTTGACGGCGTCGGTCACGCCAGAGTGGTTTCTTCATGGGGGCAGCGCTTCCTGACAGTGCGTGCAGAACCGGGGTGGGAGGGTCCGACGGCGGCGGCCGGGTGGGCCGGTGTGCCGTTGCGGCGGCACACCGGCCCGGTACGGCGGCAACCGGTCGCCCGGCCGCGTGCCTAACCGCCTGTTACTTTGGGCGGGGCGTAGGGCTGCCGATGGCGCGCCCCATGGCGTATCCGGCGGCGAAGAGCCCCGCCACCGAACCGACCAGGCCGACCCCGGCCGCCACGGTGACGATGGTCGCCGGGGTGGCCAGCACGGGCATCCCGCCGACGTTGTTGCACGCCTCGTCGGCGTCGATTCGGATCGCGGCAAGATCGGGATCCGCGTTCACCCTCATGGCGAGAACGGACATGGATCACCTCCTGACTGACAGTGTCGGTTGTCGGCAATCACTGCGGCTTCGGGTACCTGCCCTCGGCCATGTTGCGGGCGATACCCACCATGTAGCCGGCGTGAAGGGCCACGGCGCCGACGGCGACGCCGAGCGCCACCGCTGGGGTGGCGAGCACGGGGGTGAGCCCGGCCAGCCCTTGGGCGGCCCGGTCCTCCTCGCGGAGCTCGCCGAACATCTCCAGGGAGATGTCGTTGGTGTGGTCGACAAGTGCGGTCATCTGATTCACCTCCTTCGGGTAGTCGATTAGCTACAGTGGATGACGGCGCGCACGTCATTTATCTCAGCTAAAAACCGGTGAGTCGCTAGGATGTCCGCTGGAGTCATGAGCGTCAACCAGGTGAGCGATATCCACCCGATCGGCGAGGGGAGGGGAACCACATGGACCAATCGCCTACGGGCACCCTCGCGGAAAAGATCAATAGACTCTTCGAGGTGATCCGCCGACCCGACCGGGAGCACTACCGCAACGAGGAGGTGGCCACCGCCTGCCGCGAGGCCACCGGCGAGAGCTTCTCCACCACCTATCTCTGGCAGTTGCGCAGTGCCCGGCGGACCAACCCCACCAAGCGGCACCTGGAGGCCCTCGCCCAGTTCTTCCAGGTGCCGGCGGCGTACTTCTTCGACGACGAGCAGAGCTCCCGCATCGCCGAGGAGCTGGAGCTGCTCGGCGCGTTGCGGGACAGCGCCGTACGACAGATCGCGCTCCGGGCGATCACCCTCTCGCCGGAGGGGTTGGACACCATCAGCGACATGATCGACGCCATCGGGCGGCGGGAAGCGCGCCGGGCCGGCGCGGACCATCCTGGTCACGGCGACCGGCGCGGCATCGACGGGTCGGCGGGCCGCGATGGCGGTTGATCGGAGCATGTGGCGCCGGTGCCAGCGGATCGTCGACAGGCTGTCGATTCCGACGCCCTTCGAACCGGACCGGTTCGTCGACGCGCTGGCCCAGCAGCGGGGCCGGCCGGTCGAGCTGGTGCCGATGCCCGGTGACGTGAGCCAGTGCGGCGCGCTGGTCGCCACCGACCAGGTCGACTACCTCTTCTACGCCACCAGCACCACCCGGCTGCATCGGGAGCACATCCTGCTGCACGAGGTCGGGCACCTGCTCTGCGGCCACGTGGACGACCGCTCCCTCACCGCCCTACCCCCCGCGCTGCTGCCGAACCTCTCCGCCGACCTGGTCCGCCGGGTGCTCGGCCGCTCCGACTACTCGGCGGCGCAGGAGCAGGAGGCCGAGCTGATCGCCTCGATGATCGCCCAGCGCGCCCGCCGTGGCCCGACCGGCGGCACGTGCCCGGTCGACCCCGAGATGGCCGAGGGGCTGGCTCGGCTCGGCTCGATCTTCGACACCGGCTGACCAGGGTGGGGCGTCGTGCTGACCTGGCTCAACTTCGTCGCCTTGACGCTCGCCATCGTGGTCGCGGCCTACAAGCTCATCCCGCTGGGTGGCAGGCGTCGTCCCGACGGCACCCGCTACCTCTCCGCCTTCTTCCTCTGCATCGGGCTGGGGCTCGCCGTGATGGCGCACCCGGTCCTGGTGGCGATCAGCCGCGTCGAGCCGGTGCCGAACCTCGGTCGGCTGCTCGGCAACGCCCTGGAGATGCTCGCCGCGTACTTCCTTGGCGCGCTCGGCCAGAGCATCGCCCGCCCGGCCGAGACCCGACGCTGGCTGCGCCGGCACGTTGTCCTGCTGGCCGGCGCGACCGTCCTGATGGGGGTACTGCTGGTCAGCGCCGACACCACGTTCACGTTGAACTTCGTCAACGTGTACTCGCAGGACCCGATGGTGGTCGCCTACCTCGTCGTGTTCTTCAGCTACATCGCGGTCTGCCTGGTCACCTTCATCGCCAGCGTTGGCGGCTACGTACGGCACGCTGCCGCCGGGGTGCTGCGGACGGGGCTGAGCCTCGTCGTCGCAGGCACCGCGCTCGGCATCGTCTGGGCTGCGTGGTCCGGGGTGCGGCCCGTGGTCACCCTGGTCACCGGCCGGTCCCTGGCCACCTCACTGCCGATCGGTTCCACGCTGGGCTCGGTCTGCATGCTGCTCTGGCTGATCGGCGCGACCCTGACCGCCTGGGGTGACCGGATCACGGCGCCGCTGCGCTGGCTGCGCGCGCTGCGCCAGCTGCGCCGGATCGAGCCGCTCTGGCAGGCGCTGCGGGCCGCGATGCCGCACATCGCGCTCGACACCAGCGGCGGCTGGCCGTTCCCCCGCGCGGAGTTCGCGCTCTACCGGCGGGTGATCGAGGTCCGCGACGCGCAGTTGACGCTACGCCCGTACGCGCATCCAGACGTGTCCCGCTGGCTCGGCCCGGAGGTGGACTCGGCCACCGTGGAGGCGGCGATGATCGCCGCCGCCCTCGTCGGCCACGCCCAGGGACGCAACTACCGCGTCGAGCACCCGTTCCAGGACGTGGACGCCTCGCTGGCCTCGGAAAGCGCCTGGCTGGCGCAGGTGGCCCGGCAGTTCGTCGGCTCGGCGGAGGTGGAGCGGGTCCGCCGGCTCGCCGCCGCCGAGGCCGACCGCGCCGACCGGGACCGCTGACCCGCAGCGACTCTGTTCAGGCGCATACGTCGTCTCGCATCGGGCCCGCCATCGTTTTACCTCGCCGCCGAGTCCCTGCACCGCATCATCAGGCGCTGTTGCGTTGGCGGATCGGTGGGTACGCCGGGCCGCGTCAGCGGGCACTGGTCAGATCGCTTGGGCGAGTTCGGTGAACGCGGCGGCCACCCGGGTCGCGGGCGGGACGTCGGTGGCGAGTTCGTAGTGTCCGCGTCGGAGGTTCTACACGAAGGCGTGGCCGGTGATGATCGTCTGGGCGGTGTGGTCGGTGCGTAGTCCGCGCATTGGTCTGAGTCGGTGTTTGAGCTGGCTGTGGTCGGCCTCGATCGGATTGTTGGCGTGCCGTTGGACGTGGTGCCGCGCCGATGGGACCAGGTCCTGGAGCACCCTCGGACAGGCCGGGTTCGCGTCGGTGACAACCTCGCTGGGCGTGACCTTCAGTGTGGTCAGCGGCCGGTGGAAGAACCGCCGGGCCGCCGTGGTGTCCCGACACTTTCGAGACGAGCACGTCGATGACCTGCCCATGCTGGTCCTCGGCCCGGTAGATGTACCGCCAGATCCCGTTGACCTTGACGTAGGTCTCGTAAACGAACCTCATGGTGTGCGCTCAGTCCTTTGTGAGGGTTTCGTCGGCGAGGAACGCGTCGATGGCGGCGAAGGTCTCGTCGGGGGCTTCGCGTATGGGCAGGTGCCCAGCGTCGGGGATCAGCGCGAACCGCGCGTTGGGCACGGCGTCGGCGTAGGCGCGGCCGAAGCCGGCGCTGACCACAGGATCGTTCTCGCCCCAGATCAGCAGGGTGGGGGTCAGTACATCACCGAAGCGGCCGAGCAGGGTGGGATCCTGCAGTGCCTCCCCGCCGTACGCACGAAGAGCGGCCAGGGCGGCCGGCCACGGCCCGCGTGGCGCCGCCTCGGCTGGGGCGGGCACGGCGGAGGGCGGTGGCGGGCCGGGCATGGTGAGGCGGTGTCCTGGGATCCGTGGGCCGATGGCATCGATCAGGACCAGACGTTCGATGCGATGGGCTCGGTCGGTCACTGCCATCTCTGCGGCCACCCAGCCGCCGAACGAGGGTCCGATCACGGTCGCTCTGGTCACCGCGAGTTGGTCGAACAGGTCGAGGTATGTGGCGGCCAGGTCGGTGACGCTGCTCAGCTCATCGGGTCGCTGCGTGCCGCCCCAGCCGGGATGGGTCGGGGCCAGCACCCGGTGGCCTACCGACAGGTGGTCGAGCAGGGTGTCGATGCTGTCCGGGCCAGAGGCACCGTGCAGGACCAGCACGGCCTCGCCCTGCCCGGCCTCGCGCACATTGAGGTTCAGGCCGGGCCGGAGTCGCAGGACCTTCGTGGTGGGAAAAGCGTTCATACGCGCGGGTCTCTTCTCTGGGAGGCAGAGGTCAACGGGTCACTGGGCGTCTGCGTACCTCGCGAACTGGTCTATGAGGCTCTGAGGGGCGTTGTCATTGAAAGAGATCTCGAGGTTGGCGGCGGACTCCGCCGCGGCATCCGCGCTGCGCGGGAACAGGGCCTGCTCGTACGCTGCCAGGGCGGTCTCGATGTCGCCGGGGTGCTCGGCGATGGCCTTGCCGAGTTCGGCTCCGTCGAACATGGCCAGGTTGGCGCCCTCGCCGGCGAACGGCGACATGACGTGGGCGGCGTCGCCGAGCAGCGTGACCCCGGGGACGCGGCCCCAACGGTGCTGGATCGGCAGGCAGTTGATGGTACGTGGGGTCAGAGCGCCGTCGGCTTCGGTGATCAGGGCCCGCAGCTCAGGCGCCCAGTCGGCGAACTGCTCCAGCATGGTGGCTTTGGCCCTGTCGGTGTCGGTGAAGTCGACGCTGGAGATCCACTCCTCGGTCGTCCTGAGCGCGATGTAGAGGTGCAGGCTGCCGTCGGGCTCGCGGTGACCCAAGAGCCCCTTGCCCGCGCCGAGGGCCATCAGCATGCCGGGGCCGACCACGGCGGCGGGACCGGGGTGACGGGTGTCGGCATCGAACAGGTCGACCTCGACGAACGACACCCCGGAGTAGGCCGGCTTGGCGTCGGACAGCAGTGGACGGATCCGTGACCAGGCGCCGTCTGCACCGACCAGCACGTCGGCCGTGGCCGTCGAGCCATCGACGAAACTCAGCTCCTGCCGTCCGTCGCCGACCGGGCGGACGCCGGCGACCTTCATTCCCCAGTGGATCGTGTCGTGCGGCAGCGAGCCCAGCAGCAACTGCCGCAGCTGCCCGCGATCGACTTCCGGACGGGTGCCATTGCCCTCGTCGGATTCCGCAGCATGCTGGACGTTGTGCTTGTCCAGAATCCGCATCGCTTCGCCACCGGCGTGAATGATGCCCTCGAACTGCTCGAACAAGCCCGCCTCGCGCAGCGCGACCTGCCCGTTGTAGTCGTGGATGTCCAGCATGCCGCCCTGGGTGCGCGCTTCCGGCGAAGCCTCCAGTTCGTAGATGGTCGCGGGGATGCCATGCACGTGCAGGACTCGGGCAAGCGTCAACCCGCCCAGGCCAGCGCCCACGATCGTTACCGTCGGTGTGTTCATGTGTACTCCTGGAGTCTGGTGAGCTTCTCCGCCCACCGTATCGAATGCGTTCGTGACGAACTCGTTTTTCTGAGAGCTGACTGCGGAAGGGCCAGGAAGATGAACCGGCCCCTTGACCCCGGCGGAAGTGCCGGCTCAGGCGTTCTCGGCGCTCACCTCAGAGGCGGCGGTGGAGCTCAGGCCATCGACGAGGGCGGCGAAAGCCCACCGCACCCGCTGCTCACCCGTGCCGGACAGTAACTCGTCCCGAACACGATCGATGTTCGGGTAGGCGCTCGGCTTCACCTCACGTATGGCCGCCGCCAGATCCTCCTCCTCACCGGCGGCCTCGATGGCCTGCTTCCGGGTGCCCTGCTCGGCGGCCGTCGCTGTCGCGTGCTGTAGCAGGATGTCGACGCCCCACGCTGCCTGCCGGGCGGGCACGCCTCCGGCGTGCAGCAGGCCGAGCATCATGTCGATCAACCGCAGATAGCGCGGTCCGGACGGGCGCAGCGTCAGCACTGAACGCGCCAGGCTCGGGTACCCGAGCAACAGGACGGTGTACGCGCACGACAGGTCGACCAACCGGCCGCGCCAGCCCTCCACGGAGAAGTCGCCAGGCTGCTCCAGATCCGCCAGCAACTCGTCCAGCAGCGCGCCGTGCAACTCGGCTGTGTTACGGATGTAGACGTACAGCGAGGCCGGACCGGTGTCTAGCTCGCTCGCCAACCGGCGCATCGTCACCCGCTCAAGACCCTCCTCCCGCATGACCCGCAGCGCAACCGCGATGACACCGTCGCGGCTCAGGGGCGGCTTGGCTGGGCGATCACGGCGGCTGACGGGAGCGCGACGCTGACTCATTGCACGATCGTAGCGAACATGTTCGTAGCCGCCAAACGGGCATCTGACCCCCGACGAACGAGTTCCTGGAGAATCTGACAGCGCGGCAACCTCCGCTACGCCCAGTTGATTGGGAAAGACCGCGCAAATAGGCCGGTGAGGATCGGGCGAGTGGGAGACGAGCACAGACATCAGTTAACGCCCTTTCGGTTCAGGCGACGCGGATGTCTTAGGTCTCGTGGTTGGCGAGCACATCGTCCATGTGCATCTCGGCCCAGCGCTTCAGGTCGCGCATCATTTCATGCAGTGACAGGCCGAGGTCGGTCAGCTCGTAGGTGACCGTGACCGTGACCGTGACCGTGACCGTGACCGGCACGGTTGGCGTCACGGTGCGGGTGATCAAACCGTCGCGCTCCGACGCGGACACTACGAACTCGCCACCGACGCCCCACCCGCGACCCGGGTGGCCGCCACGTTCACCGAACTCGCCCAAGCGATCTGACCAGTGCCCGCTTACGCGGCCCGGCGTACCCACCGATCCGCCAACGCAACAGCGCCCTGCGTGGTCTTCCGGGCCAGCGACGCCACCGGACGGATCGTGCTGGGCCGGGTCGTCCTGGCCGTCGCCGCCGGCCGGACGTCCGCACCGGCCCCCCGCGACCGGTTGCCTGCCAGATTTGCTGTCGTCAATGCGTGAATAAAAGTAACGACAGTTCGGATGCCAGTGGCAGATATTGACAAGCCTGGGGGTGGTGGGCACACTCGTCAATGCCCGGTGCCCTCGGATGGCGGCGCTCGCCGCGCCGTCGGGCCCCAGCGGTCTTCGCCGTCCCTCTCCCGAAGGACTCACATGCCCCTGCCCAGGTTCCGGCGACCGCTGCTGGCCGCCGTCGCGGCGGTCGCGCTCGCCGCCGTCGGCGCCGTCGCCGTCCCCGCCTCGGCCGCCACCCCGCAGCCCGTCTACGCCCCGGCCGGCGGCATCGCCGACCCCGGGGTGGTGCGGCACAACGACAACTTCTTCGTGTTCGCCACCGGCGGTCGGGCCCCGGCGTACCGCGGCGGCACCGCTTCGGGGCCGTGGACCAGCCTCGGCACGGTGCTCGGGTCGGTTCCCGGGTGGGCCGAGAGTGGCGCGGTGTGGGCACCGGATGCGGTGCACACCCCGGCCGGCTGGGTGCTGTACTACTCGGCCCCGGCCAAGGGCAAGAACGGGCAGCGGTGCATCGGCGTCGCGACCTCCGACACCGTCGGCGGGACGTACCAGCCGGTTGGCGACGCCCCGCTGATCTGCCCGGGTGGCACGCATGGCGCCGACGACGCCGCGCCGGGCCGGCCGGTGGCCGCCGCCGGCGTCATCGACCCGGCGCCGTTCGAGGACGCCGAGGGCCGCCGGTTCGTGCTGTACAAGACGCAGCAGACGCCGTCGTCGATCCGGATGCTGCGGGTCAACGACAACGGCACCCGCTGGATCGGCAACCCCAGCGCCGAACTGGTCCGCAGCGCCGGCATCATCGAGAACCCGGTGCTGCGCCAGCGGGGCTCCACGTTCGTGCTGTTCGCCTCCCGGTACGGCTACAACAACTGCAGCTACGCCACGGTGTACCTCACCTCCACGGACCGGTGGAACTTCCACGGCAAGGCGGAGCACCCGCTGCTCACCACTGGCAACACCGGCATCTGCGGCCCGGGCGGCGCGGACCTCGTCCCGGCCCTAGTCGAGGACGAGCAGCGGATCTTCCTGCACGGCTGGGTCTGCTCCGGCACCACCCCGTGCCGGCAGCGGGCCGACGGCTCGCTGCCCGCCGGGGCCCGCCGCGCCCTGTACGCCGCGATCCTGCGCTGGGACGGCGCGACGCCCCGCGTCGGCGCGTTCCTGTGACCCACCACCGAGCAAGAAAGGACGACATGCGCATCAGAGCACGCATCGCCGGCCTGCTGGCCGCCGTGCTGGCCGCCGGGGCACTCACCATCGTGACGTTCACGGGGCCGGCGTCGGCCGCCGCCATGGAGCTGCGGGTGGTGACCGCCAACCTGGCGTTCCGCCAGGCCCCCGGCGTCCGGCAGGACTGGACGAAGATCGGCCCGTACGCCGACATCGTCTTCTTCCAGGAGGCGAAGAACGTCCGGCTCGCCGACGTCCTCGGCGACGGGTGGATCGTCCGGCAGAACACCTCCGCGGAGGACCGGCAGGGCAGCGCGGTGGCGATCCGCCGCGCGCTGGTCGCCGAGATCGTCGACTTCGAGCTGGTCAAGGGCACCGACGGCGCGTCCTGCGGCGGCGAGCCCATCATGACCCGGTGGATCACCAAGCTGCGCCTGCGGCTCACCAACGGCCGACCGGTGCGGCTCGCGTCGCTGCACATGCCGCCGCCGCGCTGCCAGTCCGGGCCCGGCAGCCCGTATGCCGTGATGGCCGACAACGTGGTCGAGTTCGCCAACCGGTCCGACGTGCTGACGATCCTCGGCGCCGACTGGAACAAGATCGTCGACCAGGACCCCAACGAGATCGGCGCGCGCACCGGCCTCAAGCCGCGCGGCCCGAACAGCGGCCTGCGCATCGACGGCTTCTACGTCTCGCCTGCCATCACCACCCGGGACGTGCGCCACCTCGAACAGACCGGCAGCGACCACCGGCCGGTCCAGATGCACGTCGGGATCCCGACGGCGTAGTCCCCGCCGGCCGGCGCGGCGGCCGTGGCGGCGCCGCCGCCGGTCAGAGGGCGGATGGCCCGAGACCACGACGCATGACCAGAACGGTTAACGAATCAACTCGAACGAGGCCATCACGGAGGTCAACGTCGATTCGTCTGGGTCTGTGCGTCCGGCCAGGGGCGCTGTTGCGTTGGCGGATCGGTGGGTACGCCGGGCCGCGTCAGCGGGCACTGGTCAGATCGCTTGGGCGAGTTCGGTGAACGCGGCGGCCACTCGGGTCGCGGGTGGGGCGTCGGTGGCGAGTTCGTAAGGGACGTCTCGTAACTTGGCAGTCAGTCCATGATGGATCATGTCGTGGTGCAGGTGATCTCGGCAGCTCGCCCGGAGTGGATCTTCCCGTTCACCGGGTTGCAGCCCGCTCAGTTCCGCAGGTTGGTTCGGCTGGTCGCCGAGCGTGGCGGTGATGCGATCGCGGACGGGCGGCCGGGCCGGCAGTGGTCTCTCGACCTCGCCGACCGGGTGCTGCTGGTCGCCGCGTACTGGCGCACGAACCTGACGATGCGCCAGATCGGCCCGCTGTTCGGGGTGTCGCACTCCGCCGCCCATCGGGTCATCGACACCCTCGGCCCCCTGCTCGCCCTGGCCCCGATGCGCCGACGTCGGGTCGACCAGATCAGCATCGTCGACGGCACCCTCGTCCCGACCCGGGACCACCGGCTGGCCGCCCCGAGCAAGAACTACCGCTACTCGACGAACCTGCAGGTCGCCATCGACGCCCACACCCGCCTCGTCATCGCCCTCGGCGACCCGCAACCCGGCAACCGCAACGACACCATCGTCTACCGCACCAGCGGCATCGACCAGAAACTCGCAGGTAGACCGGTGATGGCCGACGGCGCCTACCGCGGCAACCCTGAGGTGATCATCCCGTACCGCAAACCCGCCGACGGCAGCGAGCTGCCCGAGTGGAAGGCAGACCTGAACAAGCAGCACCGCACCGTCCGGGCGCAGGTCGAACACGCCCTGGCCCGCATGAAGTGTTTCAAAATCCTGCGCGACTACCGACGCGCCGCCCACACATTGGCCGACACCGCTTCCGGCATCGCCCACCTCCACAACATCATCCTCGCCGGGTGACACCAGCACTGTTCCGAGCCACGCCTTCACCGAGTTACGAGACATCCTTTACGACCTCGTGCACGGTTGACGGTAGAAAAGCAGCGCACCGTCTCATCGAATCTGGGGCGTGGCGGGTAGGGCCCTGATTCGCCGGGCGTTGTGCTCGGTGCGGTCGGTATGTTGGTGCTCGGACAGGAGACCGGCGATCGCGCGGATGGTGGTGTCGAAGGACTCGCGTCGGCCGTGGTAGCGGCCGAGGATCCGCCAGTTCTTCAGGTGTCCGATGGCGTGCTCGACGCGGATGCGTTGGGAGGAGTGCCGTTTGCGGGTCGCCTCGTGTGCGGCGATGACGCTCGGTGGTAGGGAGGTCTGGCGTTTGCGTGGCTTGGGTCTCGGGGTGATGACCGCGCCAGCGGTATCGGTGCCGAGGCCCTGGTAGCCGGCGTCGGCGAGGATCCGCACGCCGAGTGGCGCTTGCAGGAGAAGGTCGACCAGGCCGGCGGTGCGGGCCTGGGTGATGTCGTGCATCGAGCCCGGACGGGTCTCGCCGCAGAACAGCAGCCGACCGAGCGGATCACAGATCACCAGGGCTTTCATGGTGTTGAGCCGGGCCTTGCCGGACACGAACCGGTCCCGACCCGCACGGCCGGCCACCGGCCGACGCACCCGCACCTCGGTGGCGTCCATCAATGCCTGCGGGTGGTGCCCGAGGTAGGCCACCACGTCGGAGAGGGTCCGGAGCCGGACGCCGTCGTGCACCAGGCAACCGCGCTCGGCCAGCAGCGGCCGGACCTCGGCGATGCTGCGGCTAATCGTCGAGCGGTGCACCCCGAACCAGGCAGCGACCACATCGTGGGTCAGCCCGTGGCGTAGATGCACCAGCGTGGCCAGCAGCCGATCAACGAACCCGAACCGGTGCTTGGCTCCTGATCCGACCCGGCGACGGCGTGTCCGCGAGGCGAGCCGGTCACGGTGCTGTGCCCGCCACTGCGGCCCCACCTCGCTGACCAGGCTCTCAATCACCGAGCGGGACAGGCCCGTCAACCGCCGGTTCGTCATGATCGCAGCACCTACCATGGCACGCACAACGATCATCGATACTCAAGGATTCGCAACCATGCACGAGGTCGTTAGTGTCCGTGTCGGAGGTTCTGCACGAAGGCGTGGCCGGTGATGATCGTCTGGGCGGTGTGGTCGGTGCGTAGTCCGCGCATTGGTCTGAGTCGGTGTTTGAGCTGGCTGTGGTCGGCCTCGATCGGATTGTTGGCGTGCCGTTCGACGTGGTGCCGCGCCGACGGGGCCAGGTCCTGGAGCACTCTCGGACAGACCGGGTTCGCGTCGGTGACAACCTCGCTGGGCGTGACCTTCAGCGTGGACAGCGGCCGGTGGAAGAACCGCCGGGCCGCGGCGGCGTCCCGACGCGTCGAGACGAGCACGTCGATGACCTGGCCATACTGGTCGACGGCCCGGTACACGTACCGTCAGACACCGTTGACCTTGACGTAGGTCTCGTCCACGAACCAGCGGTCACCAGGCGAGTGACGGGCGAACCGGGCGGCGTCGGCCAGCAGCGGGGTGAAACCGCCGCACCCACCGGTAGACCGTCACGTGATCCACCCCGACACCGCGTTCGACCAGCAACTCCTCCACATCCCGGTACGAGAGGTTGAACCGCAGACACCAACGGACCGCCAGAACGATCACCTCAGGCGGGAACCGGAACCCGACGAACGCCGACATCGGCGGGGACCAGGACCAGACACGAGACGACGACCACAACGGCCAAGCAGACCACAGGCAAGCTGAAATCGATCATGCCGTCGGCCAACGCAACAGACCCGGCCGGACTAAGTACTTTGTGCCTCGCGTCCGGCCCTGTCCGGCCGGCGGTTGTCCTGTCCGAGTGGGTTTTGGTCAGGGGTTGGCGTGCCGCCCCCAGTGTTCGCGCCAGCAGTCACTAGATCATCGCCTCACCGTAGACACGGCGCAGTGGGGCGACAAGGCGATCTGCCGGGCCCGGACGCGTCACGTGGGTGGTGCGGCGCGGCTGTGCCTGACCAGCGCGACCGGCAGGAGTGAGTGAAAGGCGGGTGCCCCAGGGAGGCACCCGCCTTCGCATCAGCCCTGACCCTGCTGGATCAGGAGCGCTCCTCGGTCAGCAGGGGCCCTGCGAGTCCCAGGGGCCCCACTGCCCGCTGTTGGCCGGGTTGTCGCCCTGCGTCCACCACTTGGCCCGGTAGCGGTGTCCCTGGTGCGAGACCTGCTGGCCGCCGGTGTAGACGGTCGTCGGGTTCCACGCCGGGGCGGAGCAGGTGCCGGAGGTGGGGGACGTCGATACCGTGGGCGACGGGGACGCCGTGGGCGACGGAGTGACCGCGCCGCGGGCGTGGTCGGCCGTCAGGGCGTAGGTCTGGCCGCCGAAGCTGAGCGTGAAGTTCGATGGGCCGGCGATCGGCAGGCTGTAGTTGAGGGTGACCTCGGCGAACGAGCCTGGTGCGATGGCCGACGGCACGTTGAGCCGTACCCGGTGGAAGTCACCCTTCAGTCCGCCGACGTTGCTGCCGGTGTGGCCGGTGGACACCACGGACAGCGCCCACCCGGACTGCTGTCCGAGCGTGCCGGGTGCGGAGGTGGGGTAGTCGAACTCGAGCTGGGCGCCGGCGGGGATGGTGGCACCCGAGTTGTTGGTCAGACGCAGTTCGGGGTTGATCGGGTAGTTGTTGTCGCCGAGCGCGAAGCCGCCGATTGTCGCCGCGACGTTCAGCGTCTGGGTCGGCATGGCGATCTTCGCCTTCCGCTCCCCGTACGGGCTGGCGGTCTGGAACTTGTCGTAGACCAGGTTGGTCATGGTGTTGCCCATGTAATATTCGCCGCGCTGAGCGTTCCACGCGTAGTCGCCGGCCAGCTCCCAGATCATGATGCCGCCGAGGCCCTTGGCCACGACGTAGTCCGCCTTCGAGGCGATCGACTGGTCGTCCTCCGTGGACAGGTAGACCTGCTTCTGGGAGTTCCACAGCCACGGCGCGACCAGGCTGGACGAGTAGTGGCGGGTGTAGCTGCCGGTCAGCACGTCGGTCGGGTCGGTCTGCGGGGTCAGCCCGTACGCCTCCAGGTAGCTGCCGCTGCGCCCGTCCTGGAGGTTCTTCGCGTGCCACATCGGGTTGGCTCCGCCCGCCACCTCGGCACCGTTCTCCAGGTCGTGCCAGACGTTGTCGATGCCGATCGCGCCGTTGCCGCACGGGGTGGTCGATCCGATCGCCCCTCCCGTTCCGGCGGGGCACTTGGTCTGGTCGGGCAGCGCGGCCCGGCCCCACAGGCCGTTGGTGCCGCCGGTCACGCCCCGCCAGCCGCGCGTGTAATACGGCACGCCGATGTTGATCCGGCCGGACTGCATCGCGCCCCGAAAGTAGTGGTACGCCCAGTCGGTGTTGAGGTATCCGATGTTCTGGTACGCCCCGTACACGCCGCCGGCGGCGAGTTCGGCGTCCTGCCCGTCGTCGTAGAGGGCCGCGTTCGGGCCGACGAAGTGGTTCCAGGCCCCGTGCAGGTCGTAGCTCATGATGTTGACGTAGTCCAGGTACTGCAACGTCTGGTACGACTCCATGCCACGCAGCAGCCAGCCGGAGGCGGGCGCGGCGACGGTGACCATGTAGTACTTGCCGTCGGCCGCCGCGGCGGCGTCGAGCTTCTCCCGCAGGGTCCGCATGAGCACCTGGTAGGAGGCGTTCAGGCCGGCCCGCTTGGCATCGGCCTGGGCGAAGTCCTGCGGGTGACCGGCCTTGTTGTTCGACGTCGGGTACTCGTAGTCGATGTCCACGCCGTCGAGGCCGTACGTGCGCAGGAAGGTGACCACCGAGTCGGCGAACGTGTTGATACCGGCGGTGTTGATGGTGTTGCTGCCGGTCGTGGTCATCCGGTAGAAGCCCCCGGAGTCGATCCGGGTGCCGTTGGCGTCGATGTAGCCGCCGGTCTCGGCCCAGCCGCCCACGCTGACCAGCGTCTTCACCCCCGGGTGCTGCTTCTTGAACTTGTTGAGCAGGTTGAAGTGGCCGGTGTAGGAATACTCCGGATCCATCTCCGCGCCAGACACACCGGGCCAGGTCATGTTGGTGGCCGGGTTGTTGGGCGCGGTGGGCGAACCGATGGAGATCTTGTTCGCCGGGTCAACGTGGGCGAAGGCGTAGTTGATGTGAGTGATCTTGTCCCACGGAATCTGGTTCGCCAGGTACGCCGGTGCGCCGTTCTTGCCAGTGCGCCAGCTGGTGAAGTAGCCGATGATCCGTCGCTTGTGGTCGGCGCCCATGACCTCGCGGCCATCGGTGTCGTAGACGTCGCAGTAGGGCGTGGTGACGCCGGGCGTCTGGTAGAGCCCGTCCGGTCGGCACTGCGCGTGGTCCACCTCGGCGGAACTCGCCTGACCTGCCAGTGCCACGGCCGCCGGCACCATCAGCAGGCTGGCGGCGGCCGTGGCGATGAGATGCGGTAGTCGCCTCCGTCGCATGGGGTTGCCCCTCCAATATTCAGTAAAGAAAGTTAACAATAATGCAGACGAATATATGCCGACATCGATGCCGACACAAGGGGTGGGTCTGTTGCGTTGGCCGACGGCATGATCGACTCCGGCTTGCCTGTGGTCTGCTTGGCCGGTGTGGTCGTCGTCTCGTGTCTGGTCCTGGTCCCCGCCGATGTCGGCGTTCGTCGGGTTCCGGTTCCCGCCTGAGGTGATCGTTCTGGCGGTCCGTTGGTGTCTGCGGTTCAACCTCTCGTACCGGGGTGTGGAGGAGTTGCTGGTCGAACGCGGTGTCGGGGTGGATCACGTGACGGTCTACCGGTGGGTGCGGCGGTTTCACCCCGCTGCTGGCCGACGCCGCCCGGTTCGCCTGGTGACCGTTGGGTTTGTGGAGGAGACCCACTGATGCCGTGACCTGTGCTTTCGTAGCCGGAGTCGGCCAGGGCGGGCAGGTCGAGTTCGGCGGCGGACCAGTTCAGGGCGGCGGTGACACCGAGTTCACGGGCGCAGCTGGTGTCGTGCAAGTGCCCGGGCATCGCTGTGGAGGTCCAGATCGGCAGCCCGTCCGGGCGCATGACAGCTTGAATGTTCGCGCCGAAGTCGCGGTGCTATCCCGAGAACCAGGCGTCGATCGTGTCGCCCTTGACCGACAGGGTGGTCTCGGTGAGCCGGTCGCAGTCGAACAGTTTGCCGTCGAGGATGACGTGGGACCAGCCGTCGGCGGCGGCCCGGCGCAGGGCGGTGTGCAGGTCGGTGGCCTTGGCGGCGAGGACCGCGATGACCTCGTCGCGGTAGCGGTAGGCGGTCGCCCGGGAGATACCGAACCCGGCTGCCAGCAGGGTCGTGTCCTCGGCCTTGCGGAACCAGACGAGCACCATCAGGGCCTGGTAGAAGCAGGTCAACGCCCGAGTGTCACGGCGGGTACCGCAGACGCGGCATTGCGCGTACAGCAGCCGCGAGGTGCTGCAGGAGTTCACCACCGCCCTGAACGCCATCAAGATCCAGGGGGAGCGGCTGCCGGCCCCGGTGCTCGCCGGCACCGGCGTCGAGGTGCTGATGCCTTGACCAACCACGGCCGGACGGCGAGAAGGCATCTTCTGACGAACCCGATGAACAAGCACCCACGGCGCACGATCCTGCGGGGTGCCCTGGCCGGCGCGCTGCTCACCGCCTGCACCGATTCCCCCGCCGCCGCACCGGCTCCGTGTGCACCGCATCGAGGCCGCCGACCCGTACCCCGACGACTACGAACCCACCGTCGCGCGCAACGTGCGGGAGCAGGACGCTGTCGGAGGGGCCGGCGAGTTTGCCGCGTTCCATGCGGTGTAGTACTCGACGCTGACGCCGGCGAGGGCAGCGACCTCACCGCGGCGCAGGCCGGCGACGCGGCGGCTGCCGTACGCGGAGATCCCGGCCTGCTCCGGGCTGACCTTCGCCCGGCGGGAGGTGAGGAACGCCCGTACCTCGCTGCGGTTGTCCATGAACCCAGGCTAGGCACTCGGTCCGGCCCGAAGAGGTCCCTGCCGGTACCCCTTACGCGGTGCCGCCCCACCAGCGAGGCACCACGGGGGCGCTGACCGGATCGGCGCGCGACCGTCGTGCCGGCCGGGGCGGTCATCCAGCGAGTTCGGTCAGGGTGGTCACGAACTGCGCGGGGGTCGGCTGGTCCGACATCTCGGCGCGCAGTTTGTGTGCGGCGGCGGTGTACTGCTGATCAGCGAGGATGTCCTCGATCGCCGCCCGGATGGCCGGCGGGTCCGCGTGGTGGCCGAGCATGTGTACGGCGGAGCCGGTGGCGGCGACCCGGCGTGTGGCCACCGTCTGCTCGGCGGCGAACGTCGGTACCACCTGCGGCGTCCCGGCCCAGATCGACGAGCGGGACCATCGCCGCGTAGTGCGTCGACCAGGAGGAGACAGTGAAGAGTACGCGCACGCTCAGCTCCTACGGTTCGGGCTTGCTGGGTTGATCACAGACGGCCGCCGACGCCTATCGCCCTTGCGGCAGGTTCGGGACGATGTTGTGGTTGACGCGGAACAGGTTGGCCGGGTCGTATTCCGTCTTCAGTTCAGCCAGCCGGCGGCGATCCGGTTCGGCGTAGGCCCGCGCGACCTGTTCGGGCCCGGAATCGTGGTCGAGCAGGAAACCGGGCAGCTGGAAGCCGGTGTCCCAGGTCTTCAGCCGGTCCAGTACCTGGTCGGCCGCGGCGCTAGGCCGGAATACCAGGTGGCAGCGTCGCCGAGGTCTTGGGGGAACGAGCGCCCGGGCCGGCAGCCGGTGAACTGCCACAACCGCTGTGACGCGTACCAGTGGTCGAAACTGATCATGTCGAGGTGCCGCTCCCGGACACCGTCGGGCAGCCGGCGCAGGATCTCCTCGTACGTCATGGTGGTCGTCGGCAGTGTGATTTCGAGATGACGGCGTAGCGCCTCGCCGGCATTGGCGGACGGTGATCGGCTCGGGGGTAGACCAGGTGCGGGTGAACGACGGTCCCGCCCGCTGCCCGGATCAGCGTCTCGGCAGCCAGCCGGCTGCTGCTGACCGGGGACTGCGGGCTCGGTGCGACGCTGTTCTCGGTGATGCCGCGGTGGGGCCCGCGGCCGTAGACGGAAGCGGTGCTGACGTACACACAGGCCGGTATTCCGGCGCGGCGGGCCTCGGCCATCAGGTGCGAAGACCACAGATCAGATGATCTAGACTTATTCACCACGCCTCTGGCGGTGACCACTCGCTACCGGTTACCTGGCGTGAGCCGGCTCTCAACGTCATCGTAGCCCACCGGTGACCCCGGCGTGTCAGGGTGACTGTATGGCCAGCTCATACGGGGGGCGTCACCTCCTGAAAGACACTTGGGTACCGGTCGAGCGCCGCTGGCTCGGCCTCGACCGCCGCACCCTTCTCCCCGGGCTGGTCGTGTTCGCCATCGCCATCCTGCTCCGGTCGGTCATCCCGCTGATCGACCAGGCAGTGCCGGGCGGCCCAGTGATCAAAGCCGGTCAGCGGCTCAACCTCAACGACGGGCTCACGGTCGCGCCACCGGCCGGATGGCAACTCGGTGACGGGATCCTGGTCGGGGCCAACACGGTGCAGCCCGGCGCGGCTCGGCGACCGCCTCGTTCAGCACGGGCGGCGTCAGCGCGCAGATCCAGGTCGCGAAATTCTCCGGCGACGCGAACGCACTGCTGGACCAGCTGAATCGCAACAACACCCAGGCCGGCAACCGGCCGGAGTTCACCGTAACCAGCAACCGCACCACGATCACGGCCGCCGGCGGCATCACCGGCGTCGGCGAGGACTTCTCGAGCACCTCCGGCGACGGCATCCTCGCGGCGTACACCCTCACCGACGGCCGCGGCATCTCGATCTCGATGACCGGCACCGGCAACCAGCTGGCCGCCCACGCCACGCAGATCGACGCGCTGCTCCGGAGCGTCACCCTGGAGGAGCAGCCGTGACCGTGACCGATCAGCAGGCGACCGCGCTGGACGCCTCCGGCTGGGGCTCTCCGTTCCGACTCCTCCAGCCCCGCAACCTCTGCTTCTGGGTGTACGCGCTGGGCGTCGCTGGCGGCATCTACGAGCTGATCCGCTACTTCGGGCCGGGTGCCGGCGCGTACGGAACCGGCCTCGGCGTCGGCGTGCTCGCGTTCGCCGCCTACGCCGTCCCCTGGCTGATCCTTCTCGCCTACCACAACCGCTACACCCGGCTGCCCGGCAAACTGCTACTCGCCGCATTCGTCTGGGGCGGTGCCGCAGCTACATTCTGGATTTCGCTGCCTGCCAACGGCGCATTCCTCTCGCTGTACGGCAAGGCGTTCGGGTCGGCCTGGGTCAGCGACTGGGGCGCCGGCCTGACCGCCCCGATCAACGAGGAGATCGGCAAAGGACTCGCGCTGATCCTGCTGATCGGACTGGCCCCGAAGCTGGTCCGCAGCCCGTTCGACGGCCTGATCATCGGCGCCTACGCTGGGCTCGGCTTCCAGATCATCGAAGACGTCCTGTACGCCTACAACAGCACGATCGGTAGCTTCGGCGCCGACCAGGTCGGGTCCGCTTGGAACATCTTCCTGGTCCGCAGCCTGACCGGCCTGGTCGGGCACGTGTTGTTCAGCGCGGTCTTCTGTTCCGGAATCATGTGGCTGCTCGGCCGCGGACCGCGCCCGCACAGGCTGCGCGGCCTGCTGCTGATCATCGCCGCGATGGCCGCGCACGGCTTCTGGGACAACCTCGGTTCGCTCGGCTACACCGCCGCCGGCGGCTTCGGCGTCATCGCCCTGATGGTCGTGATCCTGCCGGTCGTCGACCTGCTGCTGCTCTGGCTCGCGTTCCGGCTCGCGGTCCCGCAGGAACAGGCATGGCTGCGCGAGATCCTCGCCCCGGAGAGCGACTCCGGCCTGCTCACCGACGCCGAGGTCACGGCTGCGGCAGGCGGCTGGCGGACCCGCCGGGCCTACCGGAAGTCGCAGCACGGTCACCACGAGCGGCAGAGGGCCAAACACATCCTGGCGGCTGCGAACGATCTCGCTCAGGAGATCGCGGCCGCCCGTGGTTACGACAGCGAGGGAGTGGAGCACGCCCGCAGCGAGATCGCCCGCCTGCGAGCCTGATAATTCCGCCCACCGCTTCGGCAGCGCACAAGATCCTCGCCGTCTGCCTCGGCCCACTGCCGCAGCCCGCTCGCCGCCGCCGCAATTGATGTTCCCCGGGTTTCTCGGAGCCGTGTTGGTTGGCGTCATGCGACGGACAGGACAATCGGGTGGAGCCTTTCATACTCGATTGGGGTGAGCATGCCCAGTGAGCTGTGGCGGCGTTGCCGGTTGTGGAAGATCTCCAGGTACTCGAAGATCGCGTTGGCCAGTTCGATGCGGGTGCGCCCGCGCCTGCGGTTGAGCAGTTCGGTCTGCATCCGGCCCCAGAACGACTCGATCATGCCGTTGTCGTAGCAGTCGCCGATCGTCCCCATCGACGGAGCCAGGCCGGCTTCCTGGACCCGGCGGGTGAAGGCCCATGACGTGAAACTGGGCCCCGTGGTCGGAGTGGATCAGGGTGCCGGTGGGGCGCCGAACACCGTTCAGAAGGTGCTGGCGGCGAGTCCCCACCACTGAACACCACCACCCGGGGACGCGCAACGCGTTCTTTCGGATACGATGAGCTACATTCCTTCATGCCGATGAATGCTTGAGATTGATCGATGACCGCTACCCGAGCGGACGATGCGTCCGTCTTGATGCCGGACCCGGGTCGGGCTCGCACGCTCGATGAGCTCATTGCGGCGTTGAGGTCCCTGAAGGTCTGGGCCGGGAACCCGTCCTACGAACGGATCACCAACCGGATCAACAACGCGTGGCGGGCCGCCGGTCGCCCGGCCAGCGAGTTGACCAAGCGGCCCACGGTCGTGGACTGTTTCAAGCCCGGTCGGCGACGGCTGAACATCGACCTCGTCACCGCGGTCGTGCAGGCACTGCACCCGGACGAGGGGTACGTGCACCAGTGGCGCCAGGCGCTACGAGTGGTCGGCGGGGCGGCCCAGGCCGCCACGGTGGTACGGGTCCAGGACCGGCTGCCGCCCGACCTGATCGGGTTCACCGGCCGTGCCACCGAACTCGACCAGCTCCGTCACGCCCTCAGCCACAACCGACACACCAACGGGGCGATGGCGGTCTCGGCGATCGAGGGGATGGCCGGGGTCGGCAAAACCCAGCTTGCCATCCACGCCGGACACCTCCTGATCCGGGAACACCGCTTCGATCGGACACTCTTCGTCAACTTGCGCGGATTTCACCCCGACCCCGCCCGACCTCCCGCGGACCCGGCTGCCGTCCTGGACGGCTTCCTGCGCCTGCTCGGCGTACCGGCCCACCAGATCCCCCACGATCTCCACGCCCGCACGGCGGTCTACCGTGACCAGCTCACCGGCACCCGTACCCTGATCGTGCTGGACAACGCCGCCGACGTCGACCAGGTCCGGCCGCTCCTCCCCGAGGTTCCCGGCTGTCTCACCCTTATCACCAGCCGGCGAATCCTGTCCGACCTGCGCCCAGCCACGCACCTGGTGGTCGACGTGTTCGCCGCGCACGAGGCCGTCGACTATCTTGCCCAGGTCGTCAGCCATGTCCCCACGGGCGACGATCCCGCCGCGGCGGCACGCATCGCACGGCGCTGCGGCTATCTCCCGCTGGCCCTCGATCTGACCACCGGACACATGCGGGCCACATCCGGCTGGACGCTCACCGACCACGCCGACCGGCTCGACGAACGCCACCACCAGCGACGCCTGGAAACCGGCGTCGAACTCGCCCTCGACCTCTCCTACCATCACCTGCCCGCCGATCAGCGCCGGCTGCTGCGGCTGCTGGCGCTGCACCCCGGGCAGGACAGCGACGCCTACGCTGCCGCCGCCCTGACCGACGCCGACTTGGACACCACCCGCGCCCACCTGGACCACCTGTGCCGCGACCACCTCCTCCAGCAGTCCGCCTCGGGCCGGTACACGTTGCACGACCTCGTCCGGGCATTCGCCATCACCCGCGCGCACGACGAGGTCCGCCCCGCCGACCGCCGGGAAGCTCTGACCCGCCTGTTCGACCACTATCTCGCCACGGCCGCCGCCGCGATGAACGCCCTCCACCCCGCCCAGGCGCATCTTCGCCCCCACATTCCCCCGACCGGCACACCCGCCCCCGAGCTGGCCGACCCGGACAGCGCTCTCGCCTGGCTCGACATCGAACGGCCTACCCTGGTCACCGTCGCGGCCCACACCGCGAGCCACGGCTGGCCCACCCACACGACCCGTCTCTCCCGCATCCTGTACCGCTACTTCGCCGGTGGCCATGGCAGCGATGCCGTCACGGTCCACAGTCACGCCCACGACGCGGCCAGGCACACCGGCGATGTCACCGAGCAAGCCCACGCCCTGACCGACCTCGGCGTGGCCCACCTCTGGGTCGGCCGGTACGAGTCTGCCGTCGAACACTTCACAGCGGCCCTGCACCTGTTCAGCCAGACCGGGCACGGGTTCGGGCAGGCCCGGACGCAGACCAACCTCGGCGTCGCCGAACAGCGGCTGGGCCACTACCGCAAGGCCGCCGCCCACTTCGCGCAGGCCCGGACCGCGCACCTGCGGGCCGGGGACCAGATTGGTCAAGCCCGCGCGTTGAGCAACCTCGGCGACGTCGAACAGCGGCTGGGCCACTACCGCAGGGCCGCCACGCACCTCCGACAGGCGCTCACCCTGTACCGACAGAGCGGAGACCAGGCCGGCGAGGCGGTGTCGCTGGCCAACCTCGCGGAGGTCGACACGCGATCTGGCCGGTACGAGGCGGCTGCTGAGAACCTCGCCCAGGCGCTCGTCCTGTTCCGTCAGGCCGGTCATCGCAACGGCGAAGCCTGGACCCTGGACGGGCTGGGCACCCTCCACCGCCACCTCGAACAGCCCGCCGAGGCAGCCCGGCATCACCAGCAGGCCCTTACGATCCTGCAGATGACCGGCGACAGGCACGGCGCAGCATGGGCGCTCAACGGGCTCGGCGAGGCCACGCTCGCCGCCGGCCACGCCACCGACGCGCTCACCCATCACACCGCCGCCCACGCCATCGCCGCCGAGATCGGCGCCCGGGACCAGCGGGCCCGGGCCCAGGCCGGGCTTGCCAGCGCACACCGCGCCCTCGACCAGCGCGATCGGGCCCGTGACCACTACCAGCACGCCCTGACCATCTACACCGAGCTCGGCACCCCCGAAGCCCGCCAGATCCGCACCTGTCTCGCCGCCCTCGACAACGCAGGCACCCGCACCTGACAGCGAGATCTCCGGGGATGCCCGGGTTGGTGGATCATCCCCGGAGATCGCACGTTCCGTGGAGGCTGGGTTACCCGCCGGCCCTGCCACATCCCACTGGGGAACACGTCGGTGTCGGGCAGGTCGGATGGGTGTTTCCAGGTACGCAGGCCGGCGGTTGCACGGGGTTGGCGTCGACCTCCGGTCGCTGAAGTCCGACATAGACAGTGGCGGCGGACGCGCCGAGCACGGCGACATCCAGGGCGCACGTGTCCAGCCACTGCGTGGTGACCTGCCTGATACGGCAGAGCTCCTGCGCCATCATGCGGGTGTTCGAGTTGAGGTTGCCGGCGTAGAACGGCGCCGTCGGGTTACCCACGGCGACGGTGGTGCAGGGTTGCAGCAGGGTGGCGGAAGGGCTGACCCGCCAACTGCTGCCGAACCTGCCGTAGAGGTCGGCATGGGAGAGCGGAACGCGCAGGACGCTGCCGTCCTTGGCCTCAAGGTAGCGGGGATCGTCATTGGGGTTGCCCAGCAGGCCGCGCACCGTCGTTGCCCCGGGCCCGACGCCGACGCCCAGGTCGAGGTACCCGGTGTTGACGGTGGCGCGGACGCTGTTGCCCGACGGGTCCTTGAAGGTGTACACGTTGTTGACGCGATCGATCGCCACCCCGTTGGGCAGCAGCAGTGACTCGCCGGTCGGCAGGCTGGTGGTGGTGCCGTTCACCACCAGACGCGTCCCGTCGCACAGCGCCAGCCTCGAGTTGCCCATCCGCAGGGCGACCGACCGGTTGACTGAGGTGTTGGGCCAGTTCGGGGCACCGGACACCTTGCGGGTCTGCACCTCGAACGTGGAACCGGCCTGTGCCTCGACAAAGTCGCCGGTGGCCTGGAAGTCGTAGAACAGACCGCCGAACGTGTACTGGTGGGTGTCGCCGATGATCGCGGCGATGCGGCAGGCCGATGCCGGCGCCGGACCCTGGACCGACTCGTTGATGACGACGGCTGGAGCCGGGCTCGACGGGACCGAGCCCCGAGGTCCGAAGTTGAGGTTGTTCCTCTCACTGCTGAAACCGAAGTTCTGGCAGTCGGGCTTGACCGGGCTGCCGTCCTCGATCGTCGTGCGGACGTTGAAGCTCGCCTCAGGATTGAACCTGGCCGTGGAGCCGCGACCGCAGCCGAACACGTTGAACTCGACCTGGGTCCACTCCGACCCGGGCTCCTGAGGATTCGGTGGTAGGACGTGGAGGATACCCAGCCCCGTAGACGAGTAGATTCTTCCCAACCCATCGTTGAAGGTAGCGGTGTCGGTTTCCTGCCCGTTGGCTGCCTTCGTGATCGAGCCGTCCAGTCGCAGGGCCGGCCTCGCTATGCTCTGGATCGGTAGGTAGGGAAGCTCGATCGCTTCGGTCTTCCGCGAGCAGTGGATCTCCGCGTCGTCCGGCACCTCGGTCCACCCTGACGGGCATCGCTGGCCCTGGCTCGGGTCCGGGTTGTAGTGCAGCAGCCAGTACTCGACGTAGAGCCTGCTGGGACTGGGATCGGGATTGGGATTGCCACCCTTGGTGCCGTCGTTGGCGAACACGAACTGCTTCCAGCCCCGACACAGCCCAGCGGTCGGTGAACCGTTGCATTCCTGGACCCGGAGGTGGTTGGTGTTGAGCTGGAACGAGTAGCTGCCCGGCATCGTCGGCCCGCTGGGTGGCTCCCCGGGCAGGGCAGCGGGCGGGACGCTGGTCACGCTCAACAGGTTCTGCTGGTTCACCTTCTCGAAGCTGCCGTATGCGCGAGTGATGGGACCGGCCCCCGTAGGCCTTCCCGTCACGATCCCGATCCCGCCACCCACGTCCCGCCGCGGAGCCTGTTCGAGGTTCGGGGCCATCGGGGCCGACGGCGGGGCCACACACCCGGTCTCCTGCCACACCAGTTCGGGATAGGCCGCGGTGAAGCACCCCTGCGCCGACGGCCGCGGTACCTTCACCATCCTCGAATGCCAGGCCTGAAGATCCCCTTGTGTGACCGGTGACTTCTCCTCTCCGCTGGCATGTACCCCCATCCCCAGCAGGACCGCCGCGATCGTGATGCCCACCAGCCTGGATTGTGATTGGCGTTCTCGCGGTAGCAACCTCATCATCGTTCCCTCCCACCGCAGGTGGAATCGCCTGGCGCCCGTCCTCAGGACGGGCCTGGCTGATGAGCGTCGCGCGATGCCAGGCCGTGCGGGGGAACCCCATACAACATCATCGAGACCTGAGCCGCCCACCCGGAGAATCGTCGCCCGGACCGGGCCGGCGCGCCCTCTCGCCGTCCCGCGGGACGGATCGGCGAGGTGGCGCACCGGCCGGTCTGCCGTGCTATGCGCGGACGGTCACCGGTGCGCTGGTGGCGCGGCCGTCGGCGTGGCCCGCCTTCACCGCGACCACGGTCACGGTGACCGTCTTGTCGCGCATCGCGGCCGTCAGCTTCAGCGTCTTCGTCGTCGTGCCGGACAGCACCCCGCCCACCCGCCACTCGTAGCGGTACGAGTCGGCGGACGGCGTCCAGGTGCCGGTGGTCGCCTGCACGGTCTGGCCGACCCGTGCCGTACCGGTGATGGTCGGCTTCACCGTGGCCTGCGGCGCCGCGCCCTTGGCGACCGGTACGGTGGCCTTCGACGTCGCCTGCGCCGGCGAGTAGCCGGGCTTGGTCGCGGTGACCGTCACGGTCAGCCGCTTGCCCAGCCGGGACGCCGGGACCACGTACGTCGAGCCGGTCGCCCCGCTGATCGCGGTGCCGTTGGCCGCCCACTGGTAGGTGTACGCCGTGGCGGCCGGACTCCACTGCCCGGTCGAGGCGCGGACCGTTGCCCCCACGGCCACCGTGCCGGTGATGGTCGGCGGGGTCACCGACCGGATGGCCTGTGAACCGGTGATCGAGAAGGCGTCGGCGAGCGACACCGCATCGCTCCAGTCGTTGGGCCGCACCGAGACGGACGCCTTGCCCACGGCGGCGGACGTCAGGTCCACCTCGACGGTGAGAGTCCGGTGGTCGGCGGAGACGCTCCGCACCGTCGCGGTCAGCGCCGCGCCACCCGTCGGGGTGACAGTGACCTGGTCCTCCTGGTGGAATCCGGTGCCGGTGACGGTGATCGTGCGCACGCCGCCGGCCGCGACCGACGCCGGCGACACCGACGTCACGGTGAGCGGGTCGGGTGCCACGTAGAAGGAGTAGGAGGTCTGCAACGACTCGACGCCTTCCGTCGTCAGGCTCCTCACGTAGAGCGTGTGGTAGCCGGAGTCCGGCGGCGTCCAGGTGATCGTCGCCGTGCCGTCCGCCGCCGCCGCCGCGACGGTGTCCTCGGCACCGGAGACCCGGTACGCGTACTTCACCGCGCCGGGCTGCCGCGGCTTGAAGGTGAAGGTGCCCGGCGCGATCCTGCCGGAGCCCGACGAGGGGAAGTCGGTGGAGACGACCACCGGGGAGTCGGTGACCGACCAGGAGACGCCGCCCTCGCCCGTCCGCACGCCGGCCGCGTTCCGGGCGACCACGGTGACGGCGGTGTAGCCGCGCTTGGTGAGCGTGTACTGGAACGTCACCGTGCCGTCGGCGGCGGCCGGCAGCACCTGCCGGGTGGCGGGGTCGTGGTTGAGGAGCACCTCGTACTCCGCGACGTTCGCCATCTCGGTGCGTGCCGTGAAGGTGGCCGTCGACCCCAGCACGTCGCCGCCGCTGCGGGTCACGTACGGCCTGGCGTCCTGTACCGAGATTGAGATGAACCGGGGCTCCGACAGGGTGCCGTCGGCGCTGCGGCTCTGCACCAGTAGCGCCTGCGTGTTCATGTTCTCGTTGGTGGCGGTCCAGGTCAGGTCCGCGGTGCCGTCCGCGCCGGCCGGCAGGACGGTCTTCTGGTCGGGCTCGTTCCCGTTGTAGTCGCGTCGCCAGTAGAGGTAGGACTCGACGTCGGGCATGCGCGGGGCCAGGTGGAACCGGAGGGACGACCCGATGATGACGCTCCGGTCGACGTCGCCGGTGACCCTGGGCGCGTTGTCGACGACGAACGTGTAGGCCCGCTCCGGGTGCGTCGCGCCGTCGCTGGTGACGCTGCGCACGTACACGGTCTGCCGGCCGGCCCGGGTCGGGGCGATCATCGCGGTGGCCTTGCCGTCGGCGTCGGCCGCGACCGAGCCGGACGGGCCGTCGCCGTCGATGCGCCAGGCGAACGACTCCGTGCCCGGGACGTTGGTGGTGAGCTCGAACGCTCCGGGTACGCCGACGCCGTAGTCCAGGTTGGTGGTCCAGTCCGGATACGCGGCGGAGAAAACGGCGGGCCGCGTCTCCCGTACCCAGAACTCGTAGACCGTCTGGTCGGACCTGTTCCCGGCGCGGTCGACGGCGTACACGGTCACCGAGTGGTAGCTGGCGCCCTTCGGCGTCCAGGCGACGGTCGCCGGGCCACCGATGCTCGTCGCCGGCACCGTCGAGTAGTCGTCGTCGCCACCGGCCTCCCCTGAGTAGAACCGGTAGCGGTAGCTCACGGTGTCGTCGGAGGCCGAGGTGAAGATGAAGTCCCCGGGGGTGCCGACCGCACCGCCGGCGTTGTCCCAGTCCCCGGACGGGTACTTCGTCGAGGCGACAGCCGTTGCCGGACCGCCGGTGCGGTCGAGCGTGAAGTAGCAGGTGTCACTCCACGGCGACGTGGCCGCACCGTCGAGGACGCGGACCCGCCACGCGTACGTGACGCCGTCGAGCTGGCGGGCGGGGTCCTCGAGCTGGATGTAGACCCGGTTGTTGCGCTGGTCGACCCCGTCGCGCCACTGCTGCGGCTCGTCCGGCCTGGTGACGTCCCACACCTGGAAGTCGGCCTGCGGGTCGGCGCTCTGGGGCGCATCGGTCCAGGAGCCCTGAAGCACCACGGCGTGGGCGTCGTTCAGACGGTCCGGGCTCAGGTAGGGCCCGGGCGCCTGCGTGGCGCACGCCTGGCCGGCGGCGGTCAGTTCGGTCGGCCCGCCGACATCGGCGGCGGCCGGGGCGGCGTTCGCGCCGACCACCGTCCCGCAGCAGATCGCAAGGGCCATGGCAGTTGACAAAAAGCGCCGAGAAGCGCGCGCGTGGGCACGCATGCCGGTCCTCCCCGTGATGATGGCGGGCAACATGACGAGCGCCCGTGGAGGAAGGATCGCACGGGCGGCTGCATCGACGAGACCCGCTTTTTCGATCAGGGACGGTCAGGCGGCACCGGTGGCCGATCGGCCCAGCCGCCGGCCGTCGAGGGTCAGCGGCCGATGATGCGAGAGCACGGGGCGGGACCGTCGCCCTGACAGCCGCCGACGCGGCAGTCTCCTCCGCGCGGCGTCAGTGAGAGTCCCCCCCACGCGCTGGGTGCCCTGGTGGTCGGTCAGCCGCCTGCCGCAGGGAACGGTCCAGTGTGCTCATCAACTGGGCGACACGATTGCTGCCGCCTGTCGCGAGGGGGTAGCGGCTGAGAACGTCGATGAGCACCGGTGTCGCACGCTGCCGTGACCGTTCCAGCAGGGCATCCCCGATCGCGGGGTCACCGCCCGCCTCGATCTCCCCGATGCGCGCAGCGCTTGCCGAGGCTCGCAGGATGTGGCCGACCTGGCTGGCCCTGGCAATGGGGTGCAGGTATGCGGCCGATGCGGCGTCGCCGGCGGATCGCGCAGCCAGTCCCGCAGCCTCGGAGGGGGCGGACCGGGCGGCTCGATGAGCCTCGAGGGACGTAACACGCTGCAATTTCGTCCTATTGGCGCCGTAGATGAACGCCCAAGCCGCGTCGATCGCCGCACGGGGGCGCGGATCATCGGGGACGGCCAGCTCGAAGGCCGACAGGACGTCCTCGGCATGCCGAACCACGTAACGCGCCACGACGCGCAGCTCGTCCATCGTCAGGTCGAAGTCTCCAGATACGGTGCGCGTGCTCTGTGCCATGTCCATGAATCGTATCCTTGAACTCTCGGTTGATGCTCTGCGACCGATCCTCTGCTCACCTACGTCGGAACCCTCAATCGCAGGTCACATGCGGCCGCCGGTAGCCGGCGCGAAGAACTGGATGGCGGGCAACCGCCACGGCGAGATCGACGACATCGTGCCGCTGGTCGCCTTCCTGTATGGCTCGGAGGCGCGCTGGATCACCGCCCCGACGCCACGGCTCTACGGCGGCATGGCCTGACCGGCAGTACAGGGAGCACGTGCTGCCTGTACTGCCGGTCCGCGAAGCCGATGCAGGAGCTCCGGCTGAGCCGCGACCGCGCGGTCCCAGTTCCGGTAAATACGTTGCGGGGTCCGGAACGGGCGGGCATGCTGGGTTGATCGAGCGGCGGCGAACGCTGCCTGGACTAAGGAGGGCTGACGGATGGCCATCACTGTGCTGCGGCATGTCCGCATCAGTCCCACCTCTTTGTTCAGGAGCACACCCGTTGTCTTCCGAGTACGAACTCTCTGATACCTACTCCGGCCTCGACTCCCGCAGGTCCGATTTCGGCGGTGACGAGCCGCAACCAGATCCGGCCGAGGCCTTCGTCTTCAAGTTCCATTCGGTCGACGAGAAGCTGGGCCCGGATCAGCGGTGGTCCACCTGGCTGGACGTCGAGCGCGGCTCTCGCGGCCCGGAACCACGCCCCTCGTGGGTCGTCACGGAACAGGCTGCGATCGATACTGAACTCGGCGTCCTCAAAACCGGCAAGGAAGCCGACGTCTTCCTGCTCGAACGGGCCGTCGAAGCCATCGGCGACAACCCGGCGAAGTCCTCGCTGCTGGCCGCGAAACGGTACCGCACCGAGGAACACCGGTCCTTCCACCGCAGTACGTCGTACGTCGAAGGCCGCCGTACCCGCAACAGCCGCGACAGCCGGGCGATGGCGAAAAAGACCTCTCACGGCCGCAGTGTCGCGGCCGCTCATTGGGCGTACGCCGAATGGGACGCCCTCAACCTGTTGTGGAAGGCCGGCGTCCCGGTGCCGTATCCCGTGCAGGTGGACGGCACCGAGCTGCTGATGGAGTTCATCGACGACGGCGAGGACGGTGCCGCGCCCCGGCTCGCCCAGGTCCGGCCGTCGAAGGAGCTGCTCGGTGTGTACTTCGAGCAGCTCCGCAACGGCATGCGTGAACTGGCCCGGGCGGGGCTCGCGCACGGCGACCTCTCGCCGTACAACGTCCTCGCGCAGGCCGAGCGGATCGTGATGATCGACCTGCCCCAGGTCGTCGACATCGTCGGCAACCCGAAGGGCATGGACTTCCTGATGCGCGACTGCCACAACATGGCCACGTGGTTCACGAACCGCGGGCTCGAGATCGACGAACAGGAGCTGTTCGCCGACCTGCTCACGATGGTGTTCTGATCGCCTTCTGCAGAACGCGGTCCCTCAGCCGATGCTTGGCCGAGCTGCCACCCCGGGCCGGGAGTCCAGCTGGACTCCCGGCCCGGGGTGGCAGCACTACACGACGCAACCGCGCCCGCAGCCCAGGGCGGGTGCAAAGCCAAACCCTCGCTAACCGAAATCCGCTATATGGGGTTATGCCCACGCTACGCCTGATTCCGCGCCGTGCCGCAGCGCAGGTCAACGCCGCGCTGGCGGACGCCCGCGTCGTGTTGGTCAGCGGAGCCTGCCAGGTAGAGAAGGGCACTCTCGTTGGCGTCGTCGCCGGAGACCGTCTCACCGAGCGCCGCGGTCTTGAGCTTGATATGACGAACCGCCCCCGTCGCGTGATGGCGTCCGCGGGCGGTCGTCTGGGCCAGCTCAGACGACGATCTTGTACATGTTCCATCCGGTGCCCGCCTGGCCGTGTGCGGAGAAGGAGCCAGGCCTGACAGCGCGGGGCGGCGATCCAGGGTGTTCCGGCCCGGGTCAGGTTTCCGACTCATCGATGGCCGGCACGGACTGCCGGCCGACACGGACCGGCGGTCGCCGTTGGCAGACACGGCCGATCCACCGCTGCCCATCGACCCGAATGGACCAGGACCGCGCCTACCCTGCTCGAACGCGGCACCACCTCGGCTCGGCCGACCGCGCTCCGATGATTTTCCGCCCCGGGACCAATCGACGGGGCTGATTCGGCATCTCGGAAAATCAGACGTACGTCAGTTCCTGGACAGCACGCAGGGCTTCCTGTGCAGCGTCGTCACTCGCTAGGGTTCGGGGGCCGCGAGCGCCTGTCCGCCGTTCGCGCCGTGCGGCATTCCCACGTCATTCCGCATCCCACAACCCGAACGGAGTGGTATGGGGTCGGCACTGCTTGTCCCGATTCATCTTGATGCACTGCATCTCACCGGAGATCTCGCGGTCACCGAGGGCGCAGCAGACTTCTCAAAACTGCCCTATTTCGACGGAACTCGCGACATCAATCCCGAGGTCGCCTACCTGAGCGAATCGATTGTCGCGACGCCGTTCCATGACCAGAACCTCATTCTCAAGGCCGGCGTGCATCTGCACTGGGCGCTGCCGGACGCCTTGACGAAGGGGGGACACACAGCGGACGGCACCGACTTCCCTGCCGTGCCAACCCGCTGGCTGGTAACCCGCAGCAGGCTTGCCGCCAGCGGAGACAGCGTGGTCGAGCGGCGCTGGGTGGTGGAGAGCGACTACCTGCACCCAGCCGGTGAGGGAGCATTGTCGGGCGCCATAGCCTTCCCCGTGCCTGCCCATCTGGACGATTCCGAAATCCATCCGTTCCGGTTCCTGGGGCGGTCCATGCCGCTGGCCCAGTGGCTCGATCCGGACCGCGATGCCGGGCGGGCGCCAGAATATCTCGACAAGCTGACCGCAGCCGGATACGGACACCCCGCCTTTGCCGCCATCTATCCAAACTGCCACAGCGTGTTCGGTTTTCACGATCCCGAGCCGGGATCACTCGGCCCGGATCTGCAGTATGACGTGATCGGCTGGTACCGGGCGTCCGGTAACGACTGTGTCGGGCGACTGGTCCGCCAACTCGCCACCGAACTCGAACTGGCCTCGCCGGCTACGGTCGCGCCCGGTCCGCTGCTCGAGGGACTGGCCGAGGAATACGGCTGGACCCCCCGGGTCACCGTTACCAAGGACCTATTGCGTGCAATATCCACGGATCCCGATCCGCTCTGGCGGGAGCTGCTGGCCAGGGACTGGCTGGCACCGGTGGACAACCAGACGGCGCTGGCCACGATCACCAGCTGGCGTGCGGGACGGTTGCTGAGCACGCCGTTCCAGGACGCGGCGGAGCGGGTCGGGCAACTGCTGGACGACGCCGCCATCACCGTGCTCGGGAACATTCCGCCCGAGCGGGTCGCCTGTCACGCCCGGCTGCGGTTCGCCCCGACGAACGCCACCGAGGCTCCCGGCCTGACCCTGGCGGTCGGCAACAGCGGTGCCGAGGCGCTCGCCGCGTACCTGGCGGACGCGGACGCGGCCGGGCCGGACCAGGCCGCCGCCGTCGAGCGGCAGCTCGCCGCGGTGCTGGAGCTGACCGGGGCGCAGCAGCGGGTGCTGGACACCAACGCGAAGCTCGCCGAGGCGTACCACGAGCGGACCTTCCGGCCGGTCGACGGCGAGTCCCGCTGGACGGTCAGCTCGCAGCTCGCGGCCGGCACCGCCGACGCCGCGGCCGAGCAGGATCTCGCCGACCTGCCGCCGGACATCTCCGCCGCGCTCACCGAGCTGAACCACCTCCAGGACGCGTACGACCGGACCCGGCAGCGGATCGAGTCGACCCGCCGCCAGATCTTCTCCGACTGGTACAAGTACCTGCTGTGCAGCTACCCGCCGCACGACGAGGTGGACGACTACCCGGACGCCGACACGGTCCGGGTGCTGATCGAGTCGGATCTCGCGACGCTGGACGAGCAGGTGGTCGCCGCCGCCCGGCTCGACCAGCAGCGGCACCAGGCCGCCGGACAGATCCGCCGGAGCCTGGCCGAGCGGGTCACCGGCACGGACCGGGCCGGCTACACGCTGCGTAAGGTGGCCGGCCCGCGCTACTACCAGCCCACCGAGCCGGTGCTGCTGCTGGCCGGGGACGCGGTACGCCCCTCCACCCGCTACGGCCAGGACCACCGGTTGCGACCGGACGACATGCTCGACACCCGCCTGCTGCCCGAGGTGGACTTCGCCGAACCGGAGGCGCTCTGGCAGGCCGTCGACGCGGTGTGGCGGGAGCTCGCCGGTGCGGTGTCCGCCGGGCACGGGACGGTCGGCTTCGCGCTCTGGCGGCGGCAGCCCTGGCATCCGGTGCTGCTGGACTGGGAGGTGGAGTTCTTCCCCCGGGCCGAGCAGGTCAACCGCGACGGCGCGTACGACCCGGACTACATCAACACCAACTACCACCTGGACGGCGACTCGGTCGAGCTGGCCCTGCGCGACGACCGGCAGCACCTCGCGGTCGGCGCCCGGTTCTACCAAGGCAGCAGCATTCTCACCTCGTTCGCCGCCGAGCAGATGCGCACGGTCATCGGCCGGTACCTGGTCGACCTGGTGCTGCACCGCGATCACGAGCAGTTCTTCGCCGCGGTGCAGATCGCCGAGGAGGACCGGACCGCCGACTTCCTGCTCCAGGACATCGACCAGGTGGTGACCTGGTACGCCCAGCGGTACCGCCCGGACGGGCCGGACGACCCGGTCGCCAACGTGGTGGCCGCGTACCGGCGGCTCGGCCCCGACTTCGCCGCGCTGTCGCAGGCGCTGAGCGGGTTCAATGAGGCGCTGCTGGCCCACCGGCAGACCATGCAGCTACCGGTCGCCGACCCGCTGGCCTTCGCCGACGACGCGGACTTCACCAGCCGGGTACGGGCGGCGGTGCAGCGCGGCAACCACAGCGCGCCGATGCCGATGGACGACTTCAACCCGATCCGGGCCGGCGCGCTCCAGATCCGCCGGCTGCGCCTGGTGGACAGCTTCGGGCAGGTACGCGACCTCACCTGGGACCGGCTGGTCCGGCCGGAGCCGCTGGCCGAGCCGGACAACACCACCTGGATCGGGCTGCCGCCCCGGCTGGTCCAGCCGGCCCGGCTGAACCTGCGCTGGCTGGCGGCCGATGCCGACCACGTCGAGGCCGGTGCGCACGCGGTCAGCACCCCGATCTGCGGCTGGATCCTGCCCAACCATCTCGACGACAGCCTGATGTTCTACGACCGGAGCGGCGCGGCCCTGGGGCAGGTGGACCAGTCCGCGAGCTGGGAGCCGGCGCCGGGCGCGACTGCCCCGGTGAGCCCCGCACAGGTCCACGACCCGGCCTTCGCCGGGATGAACCCGCACCTGCGCCGGGTCGCCGCCCAGCTCACCCGGGCGCCGGGCGCGCCGGACACCGGGCAGGTCGGCTTCCTGGCGAAGTTCCTGGAGGTGATCGAGTCGGCGCTGGACGCCGTCGCCCCGGAGAGCGCCGCCCAGCAGCAGGGCCTCGGGCTGCTGTTCGGTCGCCCGGTCGCGGTGGTCCGGGCGAGGGTGAACCTGGAGCTGTGCGGGCTACCGGCGGTCAGCCAGAGCTGGCCCTCCTTCGACCAGGACCTGCGCCGGGGTACCCGGGACTCGCAGGGTTTCACCCGGGTCCGGTTCCCGGTCCGGATCGGCGCCCGGGACCAGTTCGACGACGGCCTGCTGGGCTTCTGGAAGGAGACCGGGGACGGGTACGCCGACAACACGTTCTACGCCGCGCTGGACGAGCCGTCCGACCATGCCCGGATCGTGCCGTACGACAGCCCGGCCGCCCTCGTCGGGCAGGCGATCGACGACCCGCCCGAGGAGCTGACCCTGCTGGTCGATCCCCGGGGCAAGGTGCACGCGAGCAGCGGCGTACTGCCCACCAAGGTGATCGACATCCCGCCGGACCAGTTCACCGCCGCGCTGGCCGCGATCGAGGTCACCTTCCTGACCGCGCCGCTGATCACCCCGCGTGACCAGGTCCGGATCTCGCTCGGCGAGGAGCCGGGGTACCGCTGGTCCTGGCTGGCGCCCGAGCCGGCGCCGAACGGGCCGGTGTGGGTCGAGACCGAGGCCGACGCCACCATCACCCGGACCGCCTTCCTGGCCCACTTCCCCACCGCGGCGGCGCTGTGGACCGAACTGCTCGACCCGCAGACCCGGTGGCTGGTGCCGGCCGGCGCGGGCGGTGCGACCGTGCTGGCGCCGGCGCAGCGCAAGAGCGCCGCGCTGCCCGGTGACTTCGCCGGCCTGGAGCAGTGGGCCGACCGGGTACTCGGCATCGACCAGGCGACCGGTGCGGCGCCGGCCGCTCCGGTCACCCAGGCCCGGCTCGGCGCGGCGCTGCCGGCAGCGGCGGACGTCTGGGCTCACCTGGTCCGGCCGGAGACCGGTTGGCTGACGCCGCTGGACGGCGAACCGGTCCGGGCCAGGATCGTGCCGGCCGACCAGCGACCGGGCGCCGTGGTGGACGCCCCGGCCGAGAACCGGGCCGAGCCGCCGGACCTGGACGGACCGTTCGCCGGGCTCGCCGCGCGGATCGGGCTGATCTTCGACCTGTACCAGTCGGGCATCGCCGCGATGCGCGCCGACGCCCTGTTCACCGGCCCCCAGGAGATCCGGGAAGGCTGGCTCACCCTCCGCCCAGCGCGGGCGCGCAGCGACGATGCGAGGACACGATGACCGCTCTGGACCGCGGGCTGGCCCTGCACCTGACCCTCACCCAGGACGACAAGCGCACGGTCGTCGACAGCTCCGGCAACGGCAACAACGGTACGGCCCGGGGCACGTCGCAGCCGGTGGACGATCCGACCCTGGGCCGGTGCTACCAGTTCAACGGGACCACCGACTATGTGGAGATCCCGCCGTTGGGTCGTGCCGACGCGGTGACCGTCCAGCTGTGGGTCCGCGCTGACGCGCTGGACCGGACCCGCACGGTGCTCGCCTGCGCCGACTGGCCGACCGGCAACCTCCTGATCGAGTTCGTCAGTACCAGGTTGAAGGTGAACCTGACCGGAGGCGAGCCGGGGGACCAGGTCTTCGGGTACGCGTTCACGGCGAACCGCTGGTACCACCTGGCGGTCACCTACAGCCGCCGGGACCAGCGGATCTCCCTGTACGTCGACGGCAAGCTCACCGAGACCCGGCAGTACGGGAAGACGGCCGAGGTGAACCTGACCGGCGCGTGGATCGGCGGCCGGAAGACCGGCGCATACTTCCAGGGCCGGATCGGTTCGCTGCGGATCTACCGGCGGGCGCTGACCGAGGACCAGATCCGCCAGCTCATGCAGATCGACCTGGCGAAACTCGTACTGCACCTGCCGCTGGACGAACTGCGCGACAACGCGGCGGTGGACGCCGCCGGCTCCACCCTCGCCGCCCGCGCGACCGGCACCCCCTCGACCGTGCTCGACGAGGTCTTCGGACGGTCTTTGCGGTTCGACGGAACGAACGAGATGCTGACCATGCCCGAGGCCGAGGCGTTGCGGCTCGGCACGTACACCGTCTCGATCTGGCTCAAGCCCGACGGCCCGCCAGCCACGCCCTGGCAGGGCATCGTCGGCAAGCCCGGCCGCAACTTCAACATCTGGCTGAACCGCGCCGGTCACATCCACCACCGGTTCAATGCCGGCGGCAACTGGAACACCGGCGCCCCGGACACCCCGCCGAACAGCATCGCCTGGAACGCGTGGAACCACGTCGCGATCACCAACGACGGTACGACCGCGACCACGTACATCAACGGCGTGCTCGCCGCGACCGGTCCGACCGGTGGCGCCCCGGTGGTCAACATCTCCCCGCTGCTGCTCGCCGGCGACCTCGACGGTGCGGCGTCCGGCTACCGGTTCAAGGGCAGCCTGGCCCACCTGCGGATCTTCCGGGCGGCGCTGCCCGCCGAGGCGATCCAGCGCGGCATGGCGGCGGACCAGGCCGCCGTCACCTCGGTCCGGCGCAGCCACCCGCTCGTCTTCGACCTGCTCGACGGCGACGACGAGACGGTGCTGCCGATCGACAGCGACCCGACCGGCCACCAGCTCTTCCTGGAGATCACCAACAGCGCCGACCAGCCGGTCCTGCTGGGTCCGATCACCACCGCGCCGACCGCGACGAACCACCACCTGGCGCTGCGGTTCCGGGCCGGCACGCTGGCCGCGTCCTGCCTCGATCCGGCCAAGCCGCAACAACTGGTCCGGCTCGCCGCCGACGGGTGGCAGATCAGCAAGCCGGTGTCCGAGAGCCAGACCGTGGTCTTCTACCTGGCCAGCAGCAAGGGCCGCACCCTGGAGCAGGGCCGGACCTGGCACCTCACCCTCGAACACGCGATCGCGGACGTGGCCGGCGGCACCCGCGCCACCCGGGTGGAGTTGCACTACCGGCAGTTGCGGTACGCCGGCCAGACCACCGCGTTGGAGGGCCACCGCCGGCGCATCCTGAAGATCGTCAACCGGCTCGGCAAGCCGGAGATCCCGCTGCACGCCGGCTTCACCGGCGGCAACTGCGTGCTCAACGACAGCCGCTCCGAGTCGATGCTGGTGCTGCACGTGGCCAACCTGGCCGCCGACGGGCCGATCCCGCTCGCCCCGCGCGACACCAGCCAGAGCCCGACCCGGTTGCGCATCGCCTTCGACCACGAGCCGACCACCCGGGCCACCCTGGACCGGCCGTGGGCGCTGGGCACCGGAAGCGACCTGAAGGACGTCGACATCCCGGCGAACGCCGCGGTACGCACGGGCTGGCAGGTGGAACGCTCCTCGGTCGAGGGCGAGGCGACCGAGCTGGTCCTGACCCCGATCAGCAAGACCAGCCTGGACCTGCGGGAGATCGTGGAGATCCCGCTGGCCCGGATCCGCTCCTCCCTGCCCTCCGGGCCGGCCAACCTCTACCTGCGCTACGAGAACGTTCCCGGCTACCAGGACGGCCAGTTCATCTGTCCGGTGGTCAAGGGCCCGCTGGTGGCCAACGGGTCGTACGTCGGCGTGGGCACCAGCAGCCCGGCCGCCCCGCTGCACGTACAGGAGACGACCGGCACCGGGCACGGCCCGAACAGCGGCTCGTTGCTGATCGACCACGACAACGGCGGCGGCGCCAGCAGCATCGTGTTCCGCAGCCGGGTCAACCGGGGCAGCGACTACGGCTTCATCCAGTACCAGGATGCTGCGGCGACCGGCGGTGCCGGCGAGAGCGCCCGGCTGATCGTCGGGACCAGCAACGACCCGGACGACCACGTGATCCTGCAACCGGCCGGCAACGTCGGGGTCGGTGCCCCGAACCCGAAGGCCAAGCTGCACGTGGACGGCGGCTACTACGGGCACGGCGACGTCCGGCTCTACTCCTACGACGGCGACGGCCGCGACGGTACGACGTTCGTGCAGGCCCGGGACGACTCGGGCCGGACGTCGCTGGGCATGCGCCTGCGCACCCAGAACCAGGGGAAGATCGTCGACGCGATCCACCTGAACCCGGACGGCAACATGGCGCTCGGGCACGCCGACCCGCGTTCCCGGCTGACCGTGCACGGCTCGACGAACATCAGCGCGGACGGCGCACCGGTCGGCCTGATGACGATGCTGTTCAACGGCCGGATGAACGACGGCGACAGTCGCAGCCACCAGCTCTACAACCTGACCAACCACTGCACGTCGTGGCTGGAGCTGACGGTGCTGATACACGACGCCAACTCGAACACCCATCGCCTGTTGACCCGGGTCGAGTACGTCGTCTACCGGGAGTGGACCGAGGCTCCGAAGATCGAGGTGCTGGCCCAGCCGTACCGCAAGACCGGCGCGCGGAGCATCTACAACGCCGGCGTCGTCGCCGTCGGCAACGACATCCAGGCCCAGATCAGCCAGAGCGGTTTCGCCACCAACAGCGTCTACAAGGTGCTCGCCCGCTACATGCTCGGCAAGTCGTGAGTCGCGTGGGGCACCGGAGGGAGCGGCACCGATGACCTGGAGCCTGGAGATCCACCACATCGATCTGGTCGGATCGGGCGACTCGACCCTGATCGTCGCCCGCGACGACGGCGTCGGCGGCGGCGGGCACGCCGCACAGATCCGGACCGTGCTGATCGACGGCGGCCGGCTCGGCCACGCCACCCGGATAGACGGCTACCTGACCGCCGCCGTGCCCGAGTTCGCCAACGGCACCGATGACCTCGACGTGATGGTGGTGACCCACTACGACGCGGACCACATGGGAGGTGTCAGGGGGCTGCTGGCGCGGCGCAACACGCAGCTCTACGACAACGTGCTCATCTTCGACCAGGGCGAGCCGGTCAACGCCGACGAGGATCCCTACCTGCTCTATGTCAACGCGATCGCGAGACCGGGGACGGCCCGTACCCGGGTGACCCGCAACGTGTCCAGCGACACGACACCGGTGCACAAGCAGCGTGCGGCACAGTGGCTGTTCGCCGGGCCGGTGCCCGGCGTGCGGACCCCACCGGTCATGTTCGGCGGGGGCGTGCCGGTCCCGTTGGGGGGGAACGCGGCGATCGCGCCACCGCCAGCGCTGGTCGCGCCGGGCGGAGCCGTGATCGCTCCGTTCACCCTCGCGAACTGGTGGCACCCGTACTGGCTGGTCGGCCGGGAGATTCTGTGGACCGACGCGGCCGGCGAGCCGCTGAACTCGCCCACGCCGGCCGCGCAGCCACCGACCGTCACCTGCATCGCGGCGAACCGGTTCGTCCGCAACGGCGCCGCGACCGCCACCTACCGCAGCGGCGGCATGCTCACCCCGCCCGAGCAGACCAAGAACGAGAAGAGCCTCGCCTTCGAGGTCCGGTTCGGCAACTTCCGGTACTACATCGGCGGGGACATCGAGGCGATGCAGGAGCAGAGCGTCTCGGCGTACCTCAACCCGGTGGACTCGGTGGCCCAACGGGTGCACATCGTCAAGGCCAGCCACCACGGCGCCAACACCGCGACCACTCGCGCCTTCGTGGACCGGATGCGACCGGAGGTCGTGCTGATCTCCTGCGGCACCAGGAACCAGTTCTCCCACCCGGCCGACCGGACCGTCGGCATCCTGGAGGGGTACGCCGGGGCCACTCCGGCGCCGCCGGCACCGGCCGCTCCCGGGCGGGCGGTGCCGAGCTACCTGACCGGCTACCAGGTCCGGGGCACGCCGCTGGTGCCGCCGCAGTCACGCGGCGGGCCGACCTCGCACACCGCCGGCAGCCAGATACCCCCGGTGGCCCAGGGCAACCTCCGGGTCGATGTCTCCCAGGTGCAGGCCGACCGGGACGCGCTCGGGTTGTGGGCCGTCTCGCTGGCGGAGACGATCATCGCCACGGCGGCCGTGACCGGTGTCGTGCTGCCCGCGGCGCTGGTGCCCAACGCGATACACCGGCTGGTCGCCACCGGCCCGCGCGCGGCCCTGGTCAACACAGTCATCACCGGCGTGCTCGGTGGGCTCGGCGCCGCCGGCGCCGCCGCCCCGGCCGCGGCCGCCGGTATCGCCGTCGCCACGCTGGCCGGCGGCATGGCCGCGGTCCTTCCGGCGGTCTACGCCGCGGCCACCGGTGCCGGCGCCGCCGCAGCCCCGGCCGCGGTCGCCGCCGCGGCCGGCGGGCTCGTCTGCGACCTGGCGTTGGCCGCTGCGGCGATGGTGCCGGCCCTGGCCCAGACCGCCACCCAGGCGGCGGCGACCCTGGCCGGCGTCGCGGGCGGACCCGCCGCCGCCGCCGGTGCCGCTGCCAACGCGGCGGTGATCGCGGCGGCGCCGGGCGGCGGCCGGTTCACGGTCACCTTCTACGACCGCAACGCGATGGGCGGGGCCGGCCAACGAGTCATCACCCACCACTGAAGGGCTACAGATGGACATCACCAGCCTTTCGCTGGCCGAGCTGAAGACCCGGCTGGAATCCCAGGTCGACCAGGGCAAGCTGGCCCTCGCGCCGGACCTGCTGGGCGATCCGACGCTGGCCGGCTTCCTGGCCGGCCTGCCCCAAGGGCGGGCCGTGCTCACCGGGACACGGTTCGACCTGGCGGACACGGCCTGGCCGCAGCGCCTGACCGTCACCGGCCAGGTCGGAACCGCCTGGCCGGTCAGTGCGTTCGCCGTCGACGCCTTCCACGCCGGCACGTTCGTACTGACCGTCACCCGGGCCGCCGCCGGCCGCCCGGCCCAGGTCGGCGTCACCGTCGACGCCACCCTGCGGGTCGGCGTGTTGGCGCTGCCGGTCACCGGTGCGCTCACTCCGGACGGCGTGCTCGCCAGCACGCTCCGAGCCGGCGACCACCCGCCGCAGGATCTCGCCGACCTGCTCGCCCTGGTCAGCGGGTCGGCCGGCACCACCGGCCTGCCACCGGACACCCGGTTCGCCACCGGCCTCGCGGTCAACGACCTCGAACTGCTCACCCGGCTCGGCGAGGCCCCGCTGACCTCGCTCGTGCTGACCCTGGACAGCGCGGTCGACTGGCCGGTGGTCACCGACCGGTTCGTGTTGCGGTCCATCGGGGTGACCCTGATCGCCACCCACGCCGCCGTGCCGAACAGCTTCTCCCAGGTCGGGTTCGGCGCATCGCTGCACGCCACCCTGCACATCGGTCGCGAGTTCACGGTCACCCTGGGCTTCGGCTCCGGCGGCCCGTGGGAACTCGACATCGTCCCGGCCGACGGCGTGCTGCCGAGCCTGGCCGACCTCGCCGGGCTGATCGGCGGGCAGAGCCTGCAGGATTCGGTCCGCGCCGGCCTGGCCGCGGTCGGCCTCGGCGAGATCGGCATCGACGGGGTTCGGATCGGCTTCGACCCGCACGCCGGGGCCCTGCGGCACATCGCGGTCGCCGGTCACCTCGTGCTGGCCGGGGTCCGGTTCGACCTGACCGCCCAGCTACCCGGATTCCGGTTCGGCGGGCACCTCGGCGACGGCGAGACGATCGAGCTCAAGCGGCTGTTCGAGCACTTCTTCGGCACCGCCGAGGGATTCCCGGACGTGGTGGTCACCGAGCTCGGCCTCATCGCGTACCCGCAGGAGGGCTCGTACGAGCTGGAGCTGACCGTGGAGGACGACGAGTTCGTCCTCGGGCCGGTCGCCTTCCAGCAGCTCAGCGCCACCATCGCCAAGGACGCCAGCGGGTACACCGGGTCGATCAGGGCCGGCCTCACGCTCGGCGGCGCGCAACTGCTGATCGAGGCGAGCCGGCCGGACAGCAGTGGCGTCTGGGTCTTCACCGGCACCACCGGGCCGGGACAACAGCTTCGGGTGTCGGACCTGCACACCGACCTGGGCACCACGTTCGACGCCTTCACCCTGCCCGCCGCCGTACGGGATCTGCTGATCGACGAGCTGCTGATCCGCTTCGACACCCGGGGCAACTTCACCTTCACCTGTCACACCCGGTTCCCGGTCAGCGACACCGGCAACCTCGACCTGACCCTGGTCATCGGCGTGACCGCCCGGGACAGCGGTCCGTCGGAGATCCGGTCCCACGCCACGGTGGTGATCGGGGATCTGCACTTCGAGGTCGACTTCGCCCGCACCGAGGGCGCGCTGTCCCTGCTGGCCGCGTACAGCGCACAGCCGAAACGGACCGCCCAGAAGATCGCCACCCTGCTCGCGCCGGTCCTTGACGCCTGTCCGGCACTCGCCCCGCTGATACCGGACAGCCTGGAGATCGAGCTGAAGGACGCGTTCGTCTTTCTGGACCAGGCCCGCCCGGCGACCGACGGCAGCCCCGCGCGGCCGGGCAGGGTGCTGTTCGGCCTGGACCTCGGCGCGTCGCTCGACCTCGCGCAACTGCCGCTGGTCGGCCGCGAACTGCCCGATGGCCAACGGGCCGGAGTGGACGACCTTCAGATCATCGTCGCCGGCACGGCGTTCACCGCCGCCGACGTGGCCGCGGTCAACGCCCTGCTACCGGCCGGGATCACCCGGCTGCCCGCCACCGCCGGCGACGGGTCGGCCCTGCCCGCCGGGATCACCGTCGGCGCGAAGCTCAACCTCGGCGGCGACCCGTACCCACTCGCCCTGCCGGTGTCCCCGGCGCCGGGCGGCAACCCGCCGGCCGCCCCGCCCGCACCGGTCGGCGGCCAGCCCGTGGTCACCGCCGGCAACACGCAGTGGCTCACCCTGCAGCGCACCTTCGGGCCGCTGCACCTCAACCGGGTGGGTTTCCAGTACGAACGCCAGAAGCTCTGGTTCCTGCTCGACGCGAGCATCTCCCTGGGCGGCCTGACCTTCGCCCTGGACGGGTTGGCGGTCGGCTCGCCGCTGAACGACTTCGCGCCCGAGTTCGACCTGCACGGGCTCGGGCTGGACTACCGCAACGGCCCGCTCGCGGTCAGCGCCGGCCTGCTCCGCGTCCCGCTCACCGGCACCGACGGCCAGCCGTACGACGAGTACGAGGGCTCGGCCCTGCTGACCATTCGCGAGCTGACCGTCTCCGCGCTCGGCGCGTACGCCTACGTCGGCGGATACCCCTCGCTGTTCGTGTACGCCTTCCTGGACTACCCGATCGGCGGCCCGGCCTTCTTCTACGTCACCGGAATCGCCGCCGGATTCGGCTACAACCGCCGGCTACGCGTCCCGGCGATCGACCAGATCGCCCATTTCCCGCTGGTCAGCAAGGTGATGTCGGACAGCTCCGCATCGGCTGCGGACCCGATGACCGAGTTGAGCACCCTGCGCCCGTACCTCACCCCGTCCGAGGGAGACCAGTTCCTCGCGGTCGGGATCAGGTTCACCTCGTTCAAGCAGATCGACTCGTTCGCGCTGCTGACCCTCATGTTCGGCCAGCGCTTCGAGATCGACATCCTCGGCCTGTCGACCATGAAGGTGCCGGCCGCGCCGGACGTGCCGCCGATCGCCGAGATCCAGATGGCGGTCAAGGCCAGCTTCATCCCGGACGAGGGCTTTCTCGGCGTGGCCGCACAGCTCACCTCGGCCTCGTACCTGTTCTCCCGCGACTGCCATCTCAGCGGCGGCTTCGCCTTCTACAGCTGGTTCAGCGGCACGCACGGCGGCGACTTCGTGGTGACCGTCGGCGGCTACCGCCCCGGCTTCGTCCCACCGGCCCACTATCCGGTGGTGCCCCGGCTGGGCTTCAACTGGCAGATCGACAGTGAGGTGTCGGTCAAGGGGGACGCCTACTTCGCGCTCACCCCATCGGTGCTGATGGCCGGCGGGCACCTCGCCGCCACCTGGAACAGCGGCAACCTCAGCGCGTGGTTCACCGCCGGGGTCGACTTCCTGATCGGCTGGCAGCCGTACCACTACGAGGCGAGCCTGTACGTCGGCATCGGGGTGCGGTACACATACCACTTCTTCGGCACCCACACCCTCTCCGTCGACGTCGGCGCCGACCTCTCCATCTGGGGGCCGGAGTTCTCCGGCCGGGCCCGGGTGCACCTGTCCATCATCAGCTTCGAGGTCTCGTTCGGCGCCGGCGCCGACCAACGCCCGGCGCCGATCGACTGGCCGGCGTTCCAGGCCGCGTTCCTGCCAGCCGACTCCGCCGAGCAGCCGATCTGCACCCTCGCGGTGCGGGACGGGCTGGTCCGCGCCGGGGACGGAGACGTCGACTGGGTGCTCAGCCCGCGCAAGTTCACCCTGGTCACCGATTCCGTGGTGCCGGCCAAGACGTACGACGTCGGGGCCGGTCGGATCGACGGCGCCGTACCGGCCGCCACCTTCGGAATCGCGCCGATGGACGTACCCGCGACCCAGTTCGGCTCGACCCACGCCGTCACCATCACCCGGGACGGCAGCACCGACGTGACGAACCTGTTCGCCTTCGAGCCCGTGCCCAAGCGGGTTCCCCGCGCGCTGTGGGGGGAGTCGGTCACCACCCGGGCCGACCCCGACCCGCTGATCGCGGACAGCCTCGCCGGCTTCGCGATCACGCCGATCGCCCCGGTGCTACCCGCCGTGGACCCGCCGCAGAGCATCCCGGACAGCCAGGCCGGATACAGCATGGAACAGATCGACCAAGCCTTCGACCTGGTGGACGGGAAGGTCTTCCGCCCCGCCACGGAACAGGGCCGGGACGCCGTCGACCGCGCACTCGGCAGCACCGGACGCGACACCCTGCTGGCAGACCTCGGCATCGACGAGCAGATAACGGTCGGCGGCCGTACCGCCGCCGCGTTCCTCGTCGCGCCGCTGGTCGGCAAACTGATCGGGCAGTGAAGGGAAACGGCATGACCAACGAGACCCGCTTCGTCTCCACCCACCGGCCCGCGCCGCAACTACGCGACGGCACCTACACCGTGACGGTCCGGCAGGACCTGACCATCCGTGGCCAGGCCAGAGGGGTGCGGGCCGTCAGCAGGCGGTTCGTCGTCGCGGGCGACCACCGGGCCCTGGCCCCGGAGGACGTGATGTCGGTCTTCCCGCCGGAGGGCAGCCTGGGCGACCACGCGAACGTGCTGCCGCACGTGCTGCTGGGCCGGGGCACGCTGCCCTGGGAACAGGCCGGCGGCGACGACACCTCCGACCTGCCCTGGCTGGCGCTGCTGCTTTTCGACGAGGACGACCAGGTCGACACGACGGTGCTCACCCTGGCCGAGATCGCCGCGCTGCCCGAGTTCGGCGACGAACCGCCGATGGTCGGGCAGCGCGACGACGACCGTGCGGTGGTGCTCGGCGTGCCGCGCGACCGGCTGGCGGAACTGATCCCGACCGCCGCCGAACTGTCCCTGCTCACCCATGTGCGGCAGAAGGTGGTGGCCGGCCGTGCCGACGGTGCCGAGTTGGCGGCGGTGCTGAGCGCCCGGTTGCCGAGGGCGGGGCGGACCAGCACCGCGCATCTCGTATCGGTGGCCGGCCGGTACCGCGACGGCACATTCGACCTCGGCACCGGTGATGTGGTCCACCTGATCTCCTTGAAGAGCTGGCGGTTCGCCTGCGTCCAGGACGGACCCGGCTTCGTCGGCATCGCCGAGTCGCTGGACCGCACCCCGGCCACGGTGAGCCTGCCCGCCCGTGGGCGGCCCTCCGTCGATCCGTACCTCACCCGGGGATTCGTCCCGCTCCCGCACCGCCTGCGCCAGGCCGAGCGGACCGTCTCCTGGTACCACGGGCCGCTCAGCCCACAGCGCTCCGCCGGCCCCGGCCCGACCGACCTGCTGCCGGTCCGGGCCGCCGACGCGCTGCTCCGGGTCGACCCGGACAACGGCATGATCGACGTTTCGTACGCCTCGGCGTGGCAGCTCGGACGGCTGCTCGCGTTGCGCAGCAAGCGGTTCTCGACCGCGTACGGGAACTGGCGGCAGGCCCGCCGGCGGGCGCACCACGCCGACGGGCAGGTCACCCCGGTACCCGTGCTGCGCGCCATCGGCGCCGCCGACCCGACCCCGCCCGAGGTCGTCGGCACCTGGCTCGCCGACCTCAACCGCCTCACCGACGTGCCGTTCAACTACCTGGTACCCGATGAGCGGATGCTGCCGGCGGAGTCGCTGCGCTTCTTCCACCTCGACCCGTGGTGGATCAGGTGTCTGCTCGACGGCGCGCTCAGCCTCGGCCGGGTCACCGAGGGGGACGTCGCCTACGACCGGGAACACCTCGCCGACCTGGGCGCTCAGCGCTATCCGATGGTCAGCGGCTTCCTGATCCGCTCCGCACTGGTCAGCGGCTTTCCCGGCATGCTGATCGACGGGTACGACGTGTCGGTGCCGGAGAACGGCGACCTGACCGGCCTGACCCCGGTGACCGCGTTGCCTGCCCGGCGGTTGAGCGAGAACGTGCTGCTCTGCCTGTTCGTGGGGGACGTCAGCACGCTGCACCTGCACCTGCGACCGGAGACCCTGCACTTCGGCGTCGACCACGACCCGCACGCCCCGACCGGCTGGTGCAAGCTGCTGCGCGACGACGCGGGCAAGCCGAAGAAGGGACGCGGTGTCCCCGTGGAATGGCACCGGATCACGCGCGCCGGGACCGCCCGGCCAGTCGAGCAGGTGGTGGACGTGGCGGCGCTGGCCGGCGACATCGGTAGCCCGATGACCCCGGCCCGGTTCGCCAAGGAGATGATCGAGGGCGTGCCGAGCGTGCTGTTCCGCCGCTCCTGAATGGTTCGGCTCCGCGTGGCCTGACGACGGTGGTGGCGGTCGACGGCGGGGCACTCGGCACCGCCGCGGGCCGGCGCTCAGGGCCGGGCCAGCAGCTCGCCGTGCAGGATCGAGAGCCAGCCGTCCGGCTCGGCGGCCCAGGCCCGCCAGCCGGCCGCGATCCGCGCCAGCGCTTCCGGGTCGACTCCCGCGGCGAGGGCCTGGTGCCCCAGCGCCGAGTCGACCACCCGCTCCGCCCACAGGTCACCCCACCAGGCCCGGTCCTGCGGGGTCGCGAAACACCACGTGCTCGACGTCGCCGTGACGTCGGTCAGCCCGGCGGCGTGCGCCCAGGAGAGCAGTTGGCGCCCGGCGTCCGGCTCGCCACCGTTGGCCCGGGCCAGCCGTTGGTAGAGCGCCAGCCACTCGTCGAGTTCGGGTCGGCGCGGATGCCAGGTGAACGCCCCGTAGTCGCTGTCGCGTACCGCGATGTGCCCGCCCGGCCGGCAGACCCGGCGCAGCTCGCGCAGCGCCCGGACCGGATCACCGACGTGCTGCAGCACCTGGTGGGCGTGCACGATGTCGAAGGAGTCGTCCGGGAAGGGGAGCGCGTGCATGTCGCCGACCGCGAAGTCGACGTTTCTCTGCCGCCGGGCCCCGATCTCGGCCCGGGCCAGTTCCAGTGCCCCGGTGGTGATCTCGACGGCGGTGACCCGCCCGGTCCCGTCCGGGGCTGCCACCAGGGCCGCCAGGTCGGCGGTGATGGTGCCCGGCCCGCAGCCGACATCCAGCACGGTCAGCCCGGGCCGCAGGACCGGCAGGAGATGGCCGGCCGAGTTGGCGGCGGTGCGCCAGCGGTGTGAGCGCAGCACCGACTCGTGGTGTCCGTGGGTGTAGACGGCGGAGTTCATGTCCCACATTTTAGTAGCAATTTCCTGACAGGTGGAAGATGCCCTCGGCGCGGCATTGCTGCCGTCGGCCCGGCTGCGGACCGCAACCGGATCACAACCGCCGGCTGGTTCACTCCACGGCACCGGCGGGGAATCGCCGGGGGAAGAAAGTTGGAGGCTGAATTGTCCGAGAAGCTGCGCAGGATCGCGCTCGGTGCCGGCATGTCACTGACGGTGGGTGTGGCACACCTGCTCTGGGCCGTGGCCCCGGCCCACGCCTCGGGCGGCACGGTGCAGGTGAGCGGATCGACGGTGTCCTACGTCACCCCGACGGGTGTCGCCAACGACGTGACGGCGGAGTCGGTCGCCGGCGGTGTCGCGGTCACCGACACCGGGTCGCCGGTGGTGCCGGGCGTCGGCTGCGTGTCGGTCACCAGCAACCGGGTGACCTGCCAGGTGACCGGGGCGGTGACCGTCGCGATCTGGACCGGGGACCTGGCCGACGAGGTGCACGTCACGGCCGCCGTGATGCTTGCCAGGATCGACCTGGGGGCCGGCGACGACCTGGTCGACCTGCAGGGGGTTCGCGGCACGGCGGTCTACGGCATGGACGGCGACGACGTCGTGTACGGCAGCGAGGCCGGCGACACCATCGACGGCGGCAGTGGCGACGACCGGCTCTACGGTCTCGGCAACGCCGACATCCTGCTCGGCGGAGCGGGGGCCGACCTGATGTCCGGCGGCACCGGCACCGACACCGTCACCTACGCCGACCACGCGACATCGGTCAGCGCCGACGCGGACGGCGTGGCCGGGGACGACGGTGCGGCGCTGGAGGGTGACACCATCCGCGCCGACGTCGAGAAGATCGTCGGCGGCGGCGGTGCCGACCGGCTCGTCGGCACCGGCGGGTCGGACGTCCTGGTCGGTGGTGCGGGGGACGACACGCTCGTCGGCGGCGGTGGGGACGACCTCATCCTCGGTGAGGCCGGGGCCGACACTGTCTTCGGCGACCAGTCGCCCCTCGTGCTCGGCCCGGTCGGGCGGGACGTCTGCGAACTCGGTCCGGGTGGCGGTACCGCCTCCGGCTGCGAGGTCGTCCGCTGACCGGGGGACCTGCCCTCGGCTGACCGCCCGGCGCCGCGGGCGACGTCGGACGGATTCCGGACGGCCGCTTTGCCTGCGGCGCCCCGTCGTGCTCTCCTCCTCCCGGGGGAGGGGGCGCGATGGCCGCAGAGGTTGGGCCGACGGTAGTGGCGGAGGTCCGGTTGCTCGGGCCACTGGAGGTGACCACGGGTGCCGGGGGCCGGGTCGGGCTGGGTGGGCCCCGGCAGCGGACCCTGCTCGGGCTGCTGGCCCTGCGCGCCCCGGACGTCGTCTCCCGGGCCCAGTTGATCGACGGTATCTGGGGCGAGGAACCGCCCGCCTCGGCGACCAAGACGCTGCACGCCCACGTGGCCCATCTGCGCCGGGCGCTGACCGCCGCCGGCCTGCCCGAGCTGATCACCACCCGACCACCCGGGTACGCCCTGGCCGCAGGCGAGACCGACGCGCGGCGCTTCGAGGCACTGGCCCGACGGGGCAACCGGGCCCTGCGCTCCGGTGCGATCACCGAGGCGGCCGAACTGCTCCGGGCCGGCCTGCGGTTGTGGCGGGGCGACGCCCTGGCCGACTGCCCGATCGGCGAGTGGGCCCGGGCCGAGGCGGCCACCCTGCACGAGGCCCGGTGGAACGCCGTGGAGGATCTCTGCGCCGCCGAGCTGGCGCTCGGCGAGCACGCCCGGGTCGCCGCCGAGCTGGAGACCCTGGTCGCCCGGGAACCCCTGCGGGAACGGCTCTGGGAACTGTTGATGACCGCGCTGCACCTGGCCGGTCGACGGGCCGACGCGCTGACCGCGTACCGGCGGGCCCGGGGTGTCCTGGTGGCGCAGCTCGGCATCGAGCCGGGCCGGCGGCTACGCGAGGTGGAGGCTGCCGTCCTGGCCGGGGAGAGCGTCGCGCCCGTCGGACCGGCCCCCGACCGACCGGCCCCCGACCGACCGGCTGGCGGCGACGCGGGCCGGGCGGCGGCGGATCCGGCACCGGACGGAGTCGGCCCGTCCGGCTGGCCGACCGTCGCCGGCCCACCGCTGCCGGCACCACTGACCCGACTGATCGGCCGCCGGGCCGAGGTGGCCGAGGTCGGCGCGCTCCTCGCCGACCACCGGCTGGTCACCCTCACCGGCATCGGGGGGTGCGGCAAGACCCGGTTGGCCCTCGCGGTCGCCGCGGAACTCAGCGCCGGGGACGACCCGGTGGTCCGGTTCGTGGAACTCGCCGGGCTCGCCGACCCGGACCGGCTGGCGGGCACCGTGGGCACCGCCCTCGGCCTGCCGGACCAGGGCGATCCGTCGCCCGTCGACGCGATGGCGCGGCAGCTACGCCGGGCCCGGCTGCTGCTGGTGCTCGACAACTGTGAGCACCTCGCCACCGCCTGCGCGGCGCTGGTCGGTACCCTGCTGAGCCGCTGCCCGCAGCTACGGGTCCTGGCGACCAGCCGGGAGACCCTCGGCCTGCCGGGGGAGCGGGCGTTCCCGGTGGCTCCGCTGGCGGTACCGACCGGCCCGTTCACCGGCAGCCTCGCCGAGGCCCGCCGCTACGACGCGGTCCGGCTCTTTCTCGACCGGGCGGCCGTGCCGGTCGTGCGCGACCTGCGGGACGCCGACGCCGACGCGCTGGTGGCGATCTGCGCCGGGCTCGACGGGCTGCCACTGGCGATCGAGCTGGCCGCCACCCGCACGTCGGTGCTCACCCTCCCGGAGATCGCCGACCGGCTGCGTGAACCCGGGCTGCTCCGCACCGGCCCGGGTGGTGCCGGCCGGCCGTCCGCCCTCGACGCCGCCATGGCCTGGAGCTACCACCTGCTCAGCCCGGCCCGGCAGCGGTGGTTCCGCCGGCTCGCGGTGTTCCGGGGCGGCGGAACCCTCGACGCGGTCGAGGCGGTGGCGCCCGGCCCGGCCGAGGAGGCCATCGACGTGCTCGGTGACCTGGTCGCCAGGTCGCTGGTGGTGACCGACCGCCGCCGGGACCGGGCCCGCTACCGGCTGCTGGAGACGATCCGGCACTACGCCACCGAGCGGCTCGCCGAATCCGCGGTGGAGTCCGCCGAGGCGTACCGGTGCCACGCCGTGCACTACCGGCGGCTGGCCGAGGAGGTCGACCGGCAACTGCACGGCCCGGAACTGGAGGCGCTGCTGGACCGGCTCGCGGTGGAGCACGACAACCTGGTCGCCGCGCAGGAGTGGCACCGGCGGCACGGCTCCCGCTCCGAACAGCTCCGGCTCGCCGCCGGCCTGGGGCGGTACTGCCATCTGCGCGGCCGGTACCGGGAGGGCCGGCGGTGGCTCGCCGACGCGCTCACCGGCACCGACGACGCGCCCGCACCCGAGCTGGCCAGGGCCTGCCTCTCCGCGGCGTACCTGGCCCTCTTCGAATGCGACTACGTCGCCGCCACCGGGCACGGTGAGCGGGCGCTGGAGGTGCACCGGCAGCTCGCCGACGACAGCGGGTCCGCTCGGGCGCTGAGCCTGCTCGGCTCGGTCGATCGGGAACAGGGCCGGCTGGACCGGTCGCTGGCCCGGTACGCCGAGGCGCTGGCCGTCCACCGGCTCGTCGACAACCGGCGTGGGATCGCGGACACGTTGCTGATGACCGGCTTCACCGCCTGGCTCGGCGCCGAGCTGGACCGGGCCGAACCGCTCATCGAGGCGGCCCTGGCGGAGTTCCACCAGCTCGCTGATCCCGAGGGGATCGCGTCCGCCCGGGTCCACCTGGCCGCCGTGGCGTACCACCGGGGGCAGGACGCCCGCGCCCGCTGGCTGGCCGAGGACGCGTTGTGCCGGTTCCGGGAGTTCGACTTCCAGGAAGGCATCGCCTGGGCACTGAACATCGTCGGCCTGGTCGAGGCCCGCGACGGCGACCGGTGGCGGGCGGCCGGACTGCTCCGGGGCAGCCTGGAGTTGCACTGTGCGGTCGGTGACCGGTGGCGCGGTGCCAGCCTGCTGGAGGCGCTCGCCGCCGTCCTCGCCGCCGACAACCGGCATCCGGCGGCGGTCGAGTTGCTCGGTGCGGCCAGCGCCACCCGTGCCGCGATCGGGGCGCCGGTGCCGGCGCAGGAACACGCCGTACACGTGGCCACCCTCGACCGGGTCCGTCTGGCGCTGACCGAGCGGGCCTTCTACGCCGCCTGGGCGCGCGGCGAGTCGTACCGGCTGGAGGAACTGCCGGCCCGCCTCCGCGAGCTGGTGCCCACCGGGCGGCAAACCGTGCCCAGTGGCTGACGGGCCGGGCCCCGGCGGCTGGCCGGGGCCCGGTCGGGCGTGCTCGGTCAGTTGCTGACCCAGGAGAGGTAGACGTCGCCGTCGCAGGTGTAGGAACCGACGTTCTTGACCGTCCAGTAGATTTCGAGCTCACGGGTGTTGTCGGCGTTCCAGTTCTGCTTGCGCCACTGCCGGGTCACCTCGAGCTGGCAGCTCTGGGTCACGGTGGTGGCGACCGGCCGGACGTCCACGTTGTAGTACCGGGTGGTGGGCGTGTTGTTCCACCCTCCGGAGGTGCTCGAACCCGGCGCCAGCGCGGTCACGTCAGCGATCTTGTAGGCACCCGCGGAACCGACCTCGGCATCGACGCCGGCGACGGCGGGCGCCGGACCCGCCGCCGCGCTGAGCGCCGCCACCGCCGCGGCGGCCCCCAGCATCGCCCCGATCCGGCGGGCCTTCGTGGTCTTCAACATGTCGTTCTCCTTTGCACCGGTCCCGGGAACTTCCCGTCGGGGACTGACCCATTTCTAGGCACCGGCGGCTGTGGACCGGTTGTGATCGGGTTGCGGTCGTCCGGTCGCCGGCCTGGTCGGCTCACGGTGAAGCGGTAGTGGGCTGGGCGACGAGCCACGCTCCGCGGTGCATATCCCCGGCAAGGTGCGGCTCGCCCCGAAACAGCCGCCAATACTGTGAGCCCCTGCCCCGGCGGCGACAGCGCGTCGGCGCGGCGGGGAGCAGGAACGGGGTGGCCAGGAGCAGTACGCCGGCGACTCGCGCCCCACCCTCACCGCACTCCGCCGGCACCTGGTGGCATCACGGCGGTCACCCCGACCGAGGTATGGGTGCCGGGCTGGGCCGGCCTCCACGCCTGACGCCGGACGGCATGCGCTCCGGCTGCGGCGAGTTACGCGGTCAGGTCGCGACCGGCGACGGTCCGGCGGGACTGCCGAGAAGCTGCATGATGCCGGTCATGTCGAGGACCCGGCGGACCTGTCCGGCGGCGTTGACCAGGATGAGGTCCACGCCCATGTCGGCCGCGTGGTGGTGCGCGCCGACCAGAATGCTGAGCACGATGGAGTCGATGAAGGTCACCCGCTCCAGGTCCACCTCGACCGCCCCGGCCTGGGAGATCGTCTCGTGCAGCAGACCGTCGAGTCGATTGGCTCCCGACATGTCGATCTCACCGAACAGCGTCAGGACCCTGCGGCGGGCGCTGGCGTCGACGCGCCAGTGCCAGGTCTGCTCCGGGGGCATCGTCACTGTTCCTCACCTACGGCCGACCGGGTGGGGAGCCGCGCCGTCACCGAGGCGCTGGTTCCCTGGCCGGCGGTGACGATCATCAGCCCCCCGGTGAGCTGCTGGGCCAGCCACAGGCCCCGATGGCCTACCTCCCCCGGCGCAGGTAGGGCGACGGCCACCTCATCCAGGCCGGGCCCGTGATCGCTGACTTCGCAGGTGAGCATGTCATGGTGCTGCGACAGCCGTACCTCACCGCTGCCCCCGCCGTGGCGCACCGCGTTGGTGACCAACTCGTGTACCGCCAAGACGAAGTCCTCCAACCCGTGGTCCACCAGACCTGCCGAGTGAGCCGCCGCGGCGACCGCGTGTCGCAACCCGGTCACCCTTGCAGCGGTCACCGATTCCGACAATAACGTCACTTCGCCTCCGATACGAGAGGCGTCCGTTCCCGTACCGGCGTCGTCCGTCCCGCCGCTGCCCATGGTCGGACGCTACACGCGCCGGCGACCAGCCGCTTTCGGGCACGGCCGGCCGCTCGAATGGCGGTGCCCGGACCACCGGGCCTGGCGGCTGCCCTGTCCTGCGGCACCAGCGGCCCGCCGACGACTTCACGCGAGGGCGCGGCGGTCAGTCGTGCTGTCTCGTCCCACGATGCTTCCGCGTCTCGTTCTGCCGCAGGGCTTCCTCGAGTTGGTCTTCGAGGATGATGATCCGACAGGCGGCCTCCAAGGCGGTGCCCTGGTCGACCATCTCGCGGGCCCGGGCGGCCAGGCGTAGCTGGTATCGGGAGTATCGGCGGTGCCCGCCGGCGGAGCGGTGGGGGGCGATCAGTTTCGCCTCGTCCAAACGGCGCAGGAAGTCCTGCGAGGCGCCGAGTATCTCCGCGGCCCGACCAATGGTGTAGGCGGGGTAGTCCTCGTCGCCGAACATGTCATCGGGGTTTTGCCCCATGCCACCTCCACGTCGAGGGCCCCGGCGCTCACGCGCCGGGGCCCAGGGTTATGGGTCAGAACACCATCTGCCGACATGACCGTCGGCTCGTCGTATCCGCACCAGCCGCAACTGAGGGCTTTGGGTGCGAGGATCGCATAAGCGTGACCGGAGACCACCTCTCTTCGATGGAAACTGCGGTGTCCGCCCGGCCTGGGTTGACGGCCGGCGGCGGGCGATCCAACGGTGTACGGCCCTCCCTTTCCTCTGTTTCCTCTTTCCCTTGCTGACGTGCGGTCCGCCGGTGTCGGAGCCCACGCGACTTCTGGCCCCGTACAGGTGCGGCGAACATCAGCTGGAGCCCTGAGACTGCCTGGCCCCACCTGCGGTGCCCCGTCGCACAATCACGTCAGGGCTGGCGTGCTTCTATCGCCGTTCGTGAGGAGCGGTGAAACCACTCCCGTTCCTCGCTGCCCGTCGTGACCTCACGGCCGGGCGGTCCGTCTGCGTCTTTGGTGACCCTCTGTTCTCGACGGGAGTAAGAGTATCCCGCACCACCGAGAATGTCTAGTTGGTTCGGCATAGATTTTCTATCCGCTCGTCGGCAGGCTCGGCGGCCAGGCGGGGGGCGTCGGGGAAGGCTGGTGGGTGGCGCGGTCGGTGGGCGGCGGGTCCGTGGCGATTCTCGATCTGGACGGCACCGGCCCGCTCGAGATGCTCGCCGAGTCGAAGTACGAGGACATGTGGCAGCAGGCCCCCGGCGAGCCCTGTGGCCTCATCACGACTCTGCGACTCGTAGGCCCCAGGAATCAGCACGGCGTTCCGTCGCCGGACCTGCTTCGCCTGGTGTCGGTGCAGCAGCAACGGCCGGCGGACTTCGCGGACTCCGATGTGTGGATCATCCACTTCGGGTATCGCCTGCTGGGTAGTTGAGCGGCGGACAGGGCCGGGCCAGGGGCTAGGAGCGTGGCAACTGGGGCGCGGCGTCCCCGCGTGTCCGGGTGAGGCGCCCGCTCGCGGTGGCGGCTGAGGCCGGGCCCTGGCGCGGGAAGGGACGGGGCCGGCCGGTGCCGGGCCGCCGGCCCCGGTCAGTTTCCAGAGGAACCGAGCTGTCGTGCCTCGGCGATGGCCGCCTCGACGGACTGGCGGGTGGCGCCGGTGCGTTGGACGACCAGTGTCAGGACCTGCCTGATGCTCTCCAGGGCCGACAGCATCGGACCGGGTTGCCCGCCCTGGAGCACCATGGTGGCGAGTTGCCGGGTCTCGCCGAGCTGGCCGATGGCCCTGGTCGTGGTGTCGCGGACACCGTCGACGGCGTTCCGCACGGGGGTGAGCCCGGTGATGGTCTCCTGCGGGGTGGCCCGGTGGGGGACCGCCGCCGTGGTCTTCGTCGCCTCGCCCAGGGATGTGGCCAGCCCGTTCAGGACGCCCTGGATTTCCGAGACCGCGGCCTGTACCCGGGTCATGCCGGCCGCGACGGCGGCGAAGCCGGCGGCGGCGGCACGCAGGGCCACCTCCTGCGCCTGCTTGTGGGCGGCGGCGGCCAGCCCCTGTGCACGCTCGACGCCGGTGGTCAGTGTCCGCAGCTCACCGGTGATCTTTTCGACGTGCGACACGGCGGGCTTCTCTCGATCGGGGGCGGCGAAGAGGTCGGTACATCGACCGTACCGATCAGCCGCCGCCCCCGCTGTCCGCCGGGCCCCCCGGGGTGTCCGCTGCCGCATCTGTGACCATCCGTGGCGGGTGCTCGGCCCGGAGGCGGGGCACCACCAGAGCAGCCAGGACGCGGCGGAGCAGGTGGTGGCAGCCATCCTGGCCTCCGCAGCTGGCCGGACGCCCTCGCCGGCGACCTCCTGACGCACTGGGACGATGTCGGACCGCAGGAGCCGGTCAGCCGGCGGTGACGTCGTTCCGCCCGGTGCCGACCGGTTCGATCAGGCGCTGGGCGATGCGGACCAGCGCCACCCGGCGCAGCGCGTCGCGGGGGTAGCGACGCTGGTTGCCGGTGGTGCGTCGGCTGCTGATCAGGCCCTGGCGCTCGTAGAAGTGCAGGGCTGAGACGCTCACCCCGCTGCGGGAGGCGAGCTGTCCGACGGTGAGTTCGGACTGGTCGGGGCGTTGGTCAGTCATCGTGGTGTCCCCTGCCGTCGGATGGGGCATCGGGGCCGGGTGGCGGCCCGCCGACCGGCCCCTGGGCGAGCAGTCCGGAGGCGACGTCGAGGACCGGCTCGGCGACGGCCTGGATACGTTCGCGGGTGTCCTTGCGGCGCGCGGTCGGCCTCTTCCTTCGCGCCTTCCCATTGAACTTCCGCTCGCCTGGCCCGCTTCGTCCACTGGTGCCGGCTTTCGTGACTATCCGGACCTGGACCTGGTCGGCCCGGCGTGGAAAACCTCCGGCGTCTCGGCCGCCGAGCTGTTCGACTGGACATGGGCCGCCCCGGGCCGAGGTCAGTCCCGGTGGGGCTCCAGGACGACCACCGGAATGTCCCGGGTCGTCTCGGCGGCGTACTCGTCGTACTTGGGAAAGATTTTTGCCATCAGCTCCCACAGGCGCGGTCGCTCCTCGGGGGTGGCGAGCCGGCCCGCCGCGGCGAACTTGTCCGCGCGCACCTGGACCCTGACCTTCGAGTCCGCCAAGAGGTTCTGGTACCAGTTCGGGTTCCTCGGCGAGGCACCGTTGGAGGCGACCAGGACAACCCGGTCGCCGTCCCGGCCGTAGATCAGCGGCGTGCGGATCTGCCGGCCCGTGCGCCGCCCCCGCGTGGTCAGCAGCAGCGTCGGGAAGCCGTGGTAGTCGTGACCGTCGGCCCCGTCGGTGGCCAGGTACCGCTGCACGTGGTTCTGCACGTCGGGCAGGGGGCTGTTGCGTACCCCGTCCGCGTCCGGCTCGCTCGACGGAATCACCGATCCGGCCCGGCTCGGGGCCGTCAGCGCCGCGAACAACACCTCCTCCGGCTGTTCGCCGAACATCGGCGGGGCACCCTCGATCCGGAAGAGCGGCACACTGGTGATCCCGGCCTCTCGTACGAGACGCAGCGCGGCGCGAACCTCCTCGGTACCGGAGTCGTCGGGGGTGACGCCGACCTCGGCGGCCAGCCGGGCCAGCGTCCCGGCGTCGCCGATGTTCAACCCGTCGGTGAAGTGCGCGCGGAACAGCCGCTCCACCATCGCCTCTCCCCGGCCCTGGTGGGCGGCCTGGGCGACGAGCCGGTGCGCCCCGAACGTCCCGGTGGCGATGGCCCGGTCGTAGTGGAGTTCCAGCCCGTCCTTCACCGCCTCGGTGACGAGGTAACCCAACTGCTGCACCGTCTTCTCGCCGAAGCTCTGGGTGAGCGCCTCGATCAGTGGCATCCCCTCGGTGGGCACGCCGGGCGCAAGCTCGAAGGGGGCGAAGCGGATCTCCACCTCGCCTCCCCCGGCCCGAAACCGCTCGGCGGCCCGGGCCAGTCGGGCGTACCCGATGTACGAGTGCACGCAAATGAGGTCCAACACCATGTCCACCTGGACCTTGGCATCTCCGATCGTCATCTGCTCAGTCTCCGACCTCAACAGCGGTAGAGGTCAATCCGGTCAGTCGAGCCGGGCCGCCCGTGGCAACGCCGGAATCAGCACGGCCGCGACCGCGATGTGCAGCAGGGCCAGCGTGAGCTGGTTGGCGGTGCTGAAGCCGGGCATCTGCCAGGGCAGGGTGACGAGGAAGACGATGGTCGCGACGGCGGTCCAGATGAGGCCCCCCGACGCTTGGTGATCTTCTCCAGCACCGCGAGCGAGGCCCAGCCGGCGAGGCCGGCGAAGAGCGACGCGAAGATCACCGCACCGAGGGCCAGGTCGATCTTCTCGTCCGAGCCGTACTGCTTGGGAACGGACACGTCGGCGCCGAGGATCGGCACTGCGACGACCCAGACCAGGGTCGCCGCCCCCGTGCTCTTCCTCGCCGCCGCCGAGATGGCCGGCGGCCAAGAGGAGGCGGCCTCGCTCCAGCGCTACGGAGGCGGCCTCACCTCCGCTCCGGGGTGCGGGGCCCAGCAGGTCCAGGCCCTGCCACGGCACCCGGGCGGTCAGCCCGCACAACAACACCGGCCGCCCCGGACCGGCCCTTCCGTCCGCAGCACGGGGCAGCGCTCGTAGACGGCGTTGAACGCCGTGGCTACCGGGCAGGTAACCGGCGAACTGGTGGAACACCAGAGTCCGCTCCGCTCGGCCACCGACCGGATCCGGACGTACGCGTACTGGTGCGGCCGTCGGGCGCATCGACCCGGCCGGGACGCCCTGCGGCGCGACGGGGTGGCGTTACGGCAGCGACTGGTCACGGCAAGCAGCAAGCAGGCGCCGACCCGGTCGCGTGTCGAAACCGTGTCCCGGGCCCCCGGCGGTGTCGGGCTGCGGGCCGGCGCCGGTACCCGGCCCTTGACCTGCCGCGCGGCGTATCCCGGTACCGCCGGTGCTCCCGCCGATCGCCGATCACGCTGGCATACTCGCCAGCCATGGTGCTGTCACGTGGGTGGACCCTCTTCCTTGTCGGGGTCGGCGTCTGGACCTGGGTGATCTGGCCCCGGTTCGCCGTCGCCATCTGGAACGACCCGCGCTCCTGGGCGGGCGGGACGGTGGGCGAGGGGACACCGACCGGCTTCCTGTGGGTGCACGCACTGCTGATCGCGGCGTCACTGGCGATCGGCACGACTGTGGGTGTCTTGGGCGTACGGGGCTGGCGAGCGGCCCGTCGCCCGACCAACCGACCGTGAGCTGCCGGTATTCTTGATCGCAGATGGTGTGACGCGGGCCGCTGCGCGCCGATTTGACGATCAAACTCCGGACGCGTAACTTTCTCTCTGCCAGCGCGGAACGGACGAAACAGGGCGAAAGACCTGGAGGCCGGAGCGCGGGACAGGCAAGCCGGCGCTGAG